>NZ_JAJEJS010000003.1:0-1640735 GCF_021390635.1 Paraburkholderia sp. HD33-4
CAACGGCCGGTTCGCGCCGAGAGCACCACTTCTGCGAACATGCCTCAGAGCTCACGTTGTAGCGTTCAACGGCAGCTTTTTCCGACGAGCTGTTCGAATGCGTGCGTACTGCCGGCCATGATTAGGCGTTGGGTAGACTGGCGATACGGTCACCTGAATGTCTCATCCGCATTTGAATTCGGCCGATTCGCGCTACGTCGATTCCGCAATGGACGCGGGTGCATCGGATACTTTGTCCTCGCTCACGTAACGATGCCGTCTCAAGTTTCTGCCGCAAAGGGAGGACGGCGACGGCGTCAGCTGATTCCTGCTTCCGACTCCTGCTTCCGTAAATTGCACGCCAGATTCGCTATCCACGTCCTATAGTTGTTCAGCACAGCCGGAACGAAGAATGAAAGGCCATAGCCCGGGAAAACCTGGTGCAGCGCACTCTCCTGACGGTGCCCATTTCGTTTTGAGCGGGTCCGTGAAGATGCGTGGATCGAGCGATGCTATACCGGCCTCTCGACCGGCCACCATGACATGGCGTCACGTTCAAGAAGGGAAAAACAATGGCGACTTCCCGCTATGTTGCATACACAGCGCGCGTGCGTTCGCGTCGCCTGTATGCGGCGGTTGCAATGGCAGTCGGGATAGGCGTGACGCTCTCCGCTTGCGGTGGTAATGACACGCTAACATCGAACGAGCCGGCATTTGCTACCGCGGCACGCCCGCAGATCAACGCGTTGCTCGCAGACACGATGACGTCCGGTGCCGTCGTGTATGTGCAGTCGCCGAACGGCAACTGGCTCGAATCATTCGGAACGGCAGTGCGAGGCACGAACACGCCAATACCGACGACCGCTCACTTTCGCGTCGGCAGCGTGACGAAAACCTGGACCGGCACGGTGATTCTGCAACTCGTGCAGGAGGGAAAGCTGCAGTTGAGCGACCCCATCGGCAAATACGTCGCGAACGTTCCAAACGGCGACCAGATCACGATCGAGCAGTTGCTGACGATGCGCAGCGGCCTCTACAACTATTCGACCAGTCTCGCGTTCAATCAAACGCTCGATTCGCAGCCGAACAAAGTGTGGACCACGACGGAACTGCTGAACATCGGGTTGAGCCAGCCGGTGTATTTCGCGCCAGGGGCGGATTTTCGCTATTCAAACACGAACACGGTGTTGCTCGGACTCGTCATCGAGCAGCTAACCGGGATGAGCGCGGCAGACGCAATGAAGGCGCGTCTTTTTATGCCGCTTGGTTTGACCGATACGTTTCTTCCGCCGCAGGACGACACGTCGCTGCCTGCGCCGTCGCCGCATGGCTACCAGTGGGGCACCAATGCCGAGACGGCGGATAGCGACGCGCTATCCCCTGAGCGCCAGGCCGCCGCGAAAAACGGGACGCTGCAACCCACCGATGTGACCGGCGTGAGCACATCCTGGGGCTGGACCGCGGGCTCAGGCATCTCGACCGTGAAGGAACTGGCGGCGTATGTGCAACGGATGGTGGGTGGCGGCTATCTGAACGCCGATCTGCAGGCACAACGGCTCGCCAGTTGCCAGTCTGTCAACCCGTCGGATCCGATGGCCGCCAGTTACTGCCTCGGTCTTGCCAAATTCGGCACGTTCTACGGACACACGGGCGAGATACCCGGCTTCAATACGTTCATGGGCTACGATCCGGCAACGAACACGACGATCGTCACGTGGGCGACGACGGCGGCGGCGCCCGATGGCCGCGCACCCGCGAACGTCATCGCGCAGATTCTCATGGGAGAACTCAGCAAGGCATCGGAAGTACCAAGCGAGGGGCGGCCTTAGTTCTGCAAGCCCCAGGTGGCGGCGCTCCACCCTTCAAGCTCTTCAAAATGCCCTGCGCGCCTGCCGCGCAGCGGCCAGCGTGCCACGCAGCCCTTCGAACGAGTAGAGCGCGAGTGCTGCCCAGATTGCGCCGTAGCCGATCGCGCGCACGGACCCGAACGGCTCGCCGTAGATCAGCACGCCAGTGAGGAGCTGAAGCGTGGGCGTCACGTACTGGATCAGGCCGAGCATCGAGAGCGGGATGCGTCGCGCCGCCGCCGCGAAGAGCAGCAGCGGCACGGCCGTGATAGGTCCGGCGGCGGCCAGCAGCAGTTGCAGCCCGCGCGACGCATGCGTGAAATGGCTCGCGCCGGCGATCCCGATCATCATCAGATAGACGATCGCCACGGGAAAGAGCAGCACCGTTTCGAGTGCCAGGCCTTCGAGCGCGCCAAGCTTTGCAGTTTTGCGCAAGAGACCATAGCCGCCGAACGTCAGCGCGAGCGCGAGGCTGATCCACGGCGGCGCGCCGTTTTGCCAGGTGAGCCAGGCCACGCCAAGCGCCGCAAGCGCCACCGCGCACCATTGCAGCGAGCGCATCCGCTCATGCAGGAAGACGGCGCCGAACAACACGTTGATAAGCGGATTGATGAAATAGCCGAGGCTCGCCTCGACGATTTGACCCGCGTTCACGGCCCAGATGTAGATGCCCCAGTTGGCGGAGAGCAGCACCGCACTCGCGCCGAAGCGTGCAACGAGGCGCCTGTCGTTCAGCGCGGGCCGCAGCCACGCCCAGTGGTGGCGCACGACGAGCACAGCGAGGATGAACACGAGCGACCACGCCATGCGGTGGGCGAGCATCTCGAGCGCGGGAATCTGGTGGAGCGTCTTGAAGTAGACGGGAAAGAGCCCCCAGATGACGAAGGCGGAAAAGGCGTAGACGATGCCGGGATTCATGGTTCGTTGTAGTTGGCCGGCACGCGTGGTCAGTGCGAGGGCGCATCGGTGGAAAAGAATTTCGCGCAGACGATCTCGATCGTTACGCGCAGCCTCCGCCAAGCGCATCGTCGTCGGAAAGGGCGCCTGCGCATCTCATAGCCAAAAGGCAGTTTGCTGGATCGAGCCGTCGGAACTCCTGGCCGAGAGTACCAGTTCTGTGGACCTTTCACACATCTGACGTTGGAGTCGTCAACGCCAGCTTTCCGCCGAGGTGTGTGAACGCGTACTGCAGGCCATCTACGGTGGTCCGCTCTTGCACCTGGATGGTCATTCAGCGGGCTGCTCTGTTCGAGAAGCGGCCCGAAAGCCAGATTCCTCCCGGAACAAAATGTCGGCCCGCGAGCGCCCGCTCGGCCGCATCCTGAAGCAGATGGTCCGCCCAGACCGAGTCAGCCGTCAGCGCACACGTATAGCGCCGCGGCTGCGGGAGCCGCGATATGACTTCCGCTGCGAAGTTCACCCGGCGCTGACGGCCGCGCGAACGCGCATCAATAGCCGCCCCCGCCGCTGCTCATGCCGCTGCTGCCCGACGAGCTCGTGTCGCCCATGGACTGGCACGCGCCCAACGTCAACGATGCGACGCCTAGCGCGATGATCACGCATACGGCCGATAGTAGTCTTGATACTTTCATGTAGAACTCTCCTGCACGGCCAACGCGACTGATTAATCGCGCGGCCACGCGTTGAGCCGGCGAGTCGCGAATTGCTGGCGGCAAGTGCCGCGACCCCGGTGAACGTTTACAAAAAGGACCGACAAACCTTCTGCAAAACGGGCACGCACCCGCCGTGCGCAGCCGACAATGCCGTTTCGCGGTTCCACGGCTTCGCGGTCTTGCACGCGACGCCTAATCTACAAACGCTCACGGCGCGCCGTTATTCCATGGCATTGGTCATTTGTGACACGCCTCGCCTCGGCGACGATGCACGCTCGACGCGGCACGGACATTGCCTAAGCTTCGCGACCGTTGGCTGGCACAGGTTTCGGACATGATTCCTGATGGAACGAATTTTGCTGCCTCGGCGGCCGAAACGTGGGCGAACGAACAGATCGACGATCGGTGTTCGTGATTGCATAAAACGCTTTGCAGCGGACATCCTTGGGGAGCGAGCAATGAACGAAAAACCGTGCACGCGCCACACAATCCATGAGCATCAGAACCATCTTGGCTGGGACAACTCGCTAAGCCCGGTACTGACCGTCGCGCCCCACGAAACCGTCGAGTTCTTTCCGTTGGATGCATCCGGCGGACAACTTACCGCGAACTCGAGCGTCGCCGACATTCCACGGTTGGACTTTGCAAGGGTGAACCCGGTTGTCGGCCCGGTATATATCGACGGCGCGGAGCCGGGCGACGCCGTCAAGGTGACGCTGTTATCGTTCGCGCCTTCGGGCTGGGGTTGGACGGCGAACATTCCTGGTTTTGGCCTGCTGGCAGATCAGTTCCCCGAGCCCGCGCTGCATATCTGGAAGTATGAGCCGGCCCTCAATGCCCCAGCGATGTTCGGACCAGGGGGCCGGGTTCCGTTGAAGCCATTTTGCGGCACCATTGGCCTCGCTCCAGGCGAAGCGGGTGTGCACAGTGTGATTCCACCCCGCCGTGTCGGTGGCAACATGGATATCCGCGACATTTGTGCCGGCACGGAACTCTACCTTCCCGTCGAGGTGAAGGGCGCGTTGTTCTCTGTCGGCGATACGCATGCCGCGCAGGGGGACGGCGAGGTGTGCGGAACGGCAATCGAAAGTCCTGTGTCTCTGGCGGCAAAGTTCGAGTTGATCAAAGGAGCGAACCTCCCGTTTCCCCGATTTACCACGCCGGGCCCCGTCAGTCGTCACCTGGACGCAAGCGGCTATGAGGTCACCACGGGCATTGGTCCGGATCTGATGGAAGGAGCACGGGCCGCAGTTTCCGGGATGATCGATCTGCTGATGAAACAACACCACCTCAGCGCAATCGATGCTTACCTGCTCTGTAGTGTTTGTGCCGACTTGCACATCAACGAGATCGTCGACCAGCCTAACTGGGTCGTTTCGCTTTACTTCCCGCGTATCGTATTCGACTGAGATCATCACAGCGGTCTCGCGGCCATGCTCGATGACCACTTCCCTCTCCGGAGAGGGTCCAGACGGACCGGGTGAGGCCGTTTCACTCGGGCGCTACATTGCCCGAGCCATATGACTGACATTCGACCACAACGTCTTGCTGGTGACTCCAGTCCGCCCTACCCTCGAAGACAGGACCTACTGGAGAAGACATGCGCGCTAACCTGATTCCCGTCATCGTGGGCCGGAGCTGGCAAATTGCCGAGGGGTACCATGCCATTGAGCTTCGAACAACATCCGGATCGGTGCTTCCGCCGTTTGCCGATGGCGCGTCCATCGCGCTTTGTCGGAACCATGCAGGCAACAACGGAAGAATTTATCCATTGCTCCATGATTCGTCCCTGTCGAATACCTACGTAGTAGGCGCAAGACAAAGAGACGATAGAAAAGCAGATAGCCCGGCCGCCGGGTTTCCGATGAAGGAAGGGGATGAAGCATTTGTCGGCATGCCGATAAGCCCCCCCACCGTTCTTGACGATCGTGTGCGATCCATTCTTTACGCAGCCGGCATAGGCGCCGCATCGATCGCGGGAATCGCAAAGCGGCTCGCATCCGCGGGACAGAAGTTCGAGGTGCACCACTTCGCCCGGTCCGCTGACCAGGCGGTGCATCGAGAAGTATTCGACGCGATTCAAAATCACGGCAAGGTCTATCGCTATTTCGGCCTGCCCGATGATCTCGTCGTGGAGAAAAGTGCTCACGCGATGAGTCCAACTCATCCCACCACACAGATTTACTGCAGTGGTCCGCTTGCTTTCATGGACTTCATCGAGCACCAGGGCCGCGAATGGGTGTACGCGGAGAATATCCATAAGATCGTTCTGGGCGAGCAACACGCATAGCGTTACGCGCGACCGTTTAGGCGCGCTAAGGCTTTCATAAGGTTCGCGGGATAGCATGGCACGCTACTCCGCCTCCAGAACCCGCGCCATGAATAAGCTCGAAGCGCTGAACCGCGCATTGTTCCTTCTGATCAACGCACGACCCGATTCACCGCAATGGCAGATCGACATCGCACTCACCATCGCGAATGACCTGATCTATCTGATTCCCGCCGTGCTCGCTCTCATGTGGCTGTTCGGCGATCGCCGTCAGCGCGAGGCAGCCGTGCGCGGTTGTTGCGTCAGCTTTCTTGCGCTCGGCTTCAATCAGCTGATCGGACTGATCTGGGTGCATCCACGGCCGTTCATGATCGGCCTCGGCCATACATTCGTCGAACATGTGCCGGATTCCTCGTTTCCCAGCGATCACGTCACGGTGTTCGCGAGCATCGCACTCACATTGCTTTTCGCGGGGCTCGTCCGCGCCGGACTGCTCATCACGCTCGCAGGCGCGGCGGTCGCATTGGCACGCGTGCGCATCGGCGTGCATTTTCCGCTCGATATGGTGGGCGCTGTGAGCGTCGCGTGCCTGACGTATGCCCTCCTTGCACCACTCTGGGCGCGTGCGGGCGATGCGTTCATGCTCCTGCTTATCTCGCTGTATCGAAAGACGTTGTCGTGGCCGATCCGGCGTGGATGGCTCGCGCCCTAGCCACTGTCGCCATGAGCACATGAGCACGAAAAGTGCCGGACAAGGCGCGGCGACGGTTCACATTCAGGTGAATCACGACATCAAGCCGCAAGCGCCGCTTCGACCGCGCTCACGTAATTGCGAAAACCGGCCTCCTGCAGCGCCTCTCGCAGTCGCAGGAGTTCATCTCGGATGGCTTCGTTGAGCGGCGTCTGAAGCGCGCGCGCCAGCACACGGCCACGCGCCGCGAAAAGCTCGGACCACGGCAACGGTTCGCGCTGTGTATAGCCTTCGAGCGCGTCCACGTAATGCAGCATGCCAGCAGGATCGCCCGCTCCAAGCATCGCTTCGATGGCGTCGCGGTAAAACCACAGATGATTGTGGCCGACCGCGCCGAGCCGCAGCAGCGCCTCGCCTTCGGCCAGTAGCCGCGTACGCTCGTCCTGGTCGTCGATCGCGCGGCTCAGTGCGCTCAAGGTCTTCGGCGCACAAAACTGGGTCCCCACCTCGCGTGAGATGGCGAGCGATTCGCGCAGCGCCGTCACCGCTTCACTACGGCATCCTCTGTCCAGCAACACGCGCCCCTGCATCTCCAGGTTCTGCGCTTCGAAGCGGCGCGCACCCAGTTGCCGGATCACCCGCATCTCCTGCACCAGATGATTGCTGGCCGCCTGCGCGTCGCCCAGTTCCTGGCAGGCGAACACGCCCAGCGTCTGCCCGAGCAATTGCGCGCGAGGCTGCCCGATCAATTCGGCGGCGCGGGCGGCGGCGATTGCGTCCTCGCGCGCCTGACCTGCGTCGTTCAGATAAATGCGGCTGAAGCCCTGCATCGACAGATTGGCCACCTCGATGCGGCCGAACCCATGTTCCCGGCTCATCGCCACGCATCCGCTGAAATGATGGAACGCGGTGCGCATGCGCCCCTGCGCATACGCCGCATCCGCAAGGCCGCCGAGCGCGCGAGCCTCTGCCTCGGGCAGGCCGAGACGCCGCGCGTACGCAAGGCCGCGCTCATGTTCGGCGCAGCAGGCGTCGATCTTGCCGAGCGGAAAGAGGATGTTGCCGCGCAGATAATGGAGGCTTGCAAGCTCGGCCAGCCGGTCGTCCCGCTCCGCGATCTTTTGCGCTTCGGCCAGCAGGCCGAGTGCTTCGTCGAGCCCTTCGCTGACACGCAGCCCCTCCGCGAGCCCGAGTTGGCACTCGCAACGGGCGGCGTCGTCGGTGGCGGCGGCGAGTGCCGTACGGTACGTGGCGATCGATCCCGCAATGTCGCCCAGGTCGCGCTGAAGTTCGCCCTTGCAGCAGCTCAATGCATGGCGGTCCGCGTCGGACCGCGCGATCTCGATGCCGCGCTCGGCGAGCCGCAGCGCGGCTTCGAAACGATGGGCGGCACGCTGTGCGGCCGCTGCGCCCAGATAGGCATGCGGCGCGTGCGCGTCTTCGGCGCGGTCCAGATGCTGGGCGTGCAGCGTGACATCGGTCTGTGCGAACCATTCAGCCGCGCGCAGATGAAGTTCACGGCGGCGCGCGCGCAACAACGTCGAGTAGGCGCTCTCCTGGATCAGCGCGTGGGCGAACAGGAAGTCCTCGCCTTCCGGCAGCACGAGCGCATTGACGAGCAGGCCGTCGCAGAGATAGCCGGGATCGTCGGCCAGTCGTCGCAGCAGCGCGAGGTCGAAACGTTGGCCGATCACGGCGGCCGCCTGGAACGCCAGGCGGTCACGGGGCGCGAGCCGGTCCATCCGCGCGAGCACGAGACTGCGGATCGACCCGGGCACGTTGCTGCCACTGCCTTCTTCGGCGTTGCGCAGCAGTTGTTCGAGAAACAACGGATTGCCTCCCGCGCGCTCGATGCAGGCGAGCGCGACGCGCTGGGTCGCATCGATGAAATTGCCCGCCAGGCTCAGCGCCTCGTCCTTGCGAAGCGGCCCGAGATCGATCGTGGCGAACGGCGTGTCGCGGCAACGTGCGCGCCAGCTCGCATCGATCGGATCGCCTTCCACGCGCGAAGTCGTCACCAGCAGGCCAGTGCCGTTGGCAATGCCCGACGCGAACGCCGACAGGTAGCCGATCGCTTCGGCGTCGGCCCAATGCAGGTCTTCGACGACGATGAGCGTCGCCGCACGGGCGCAAGCGTCCTCGGTCAGCCTCGCGGCGAGCGCCAGCTTGCCGCGCTTGCGCGCGCCGTGATCCATCGCCTCATAGATGGTCTGCCATTCGGCGCTCTGCGGGAGGTCGAGGAAGTCGTGCAGAAACGCGATCTGCTCGGGCTCGACGATCCCCTGGTTCGCGACATGCGCGGCGGCGGCCTGCCTCGCTTCTACCGATGCACCCGCCGGCAATCCGAGCAGGCTTGCAATGATGGTTCGCACAGGATCCTGGCCCTCGCCGACGCCGAAATCGAGCACGAGGCTTCGATGCAGCGTGAAGCCCTGTGCCTGCGCACGGCGGCGCATCTCGTCGACGAGCCGCGTCTTGCCGATTCCGGCTTCGCCCCGCACGTGAACGACATGCCCTGCGCGCCTTGCAATGCACGCATGCAGGATGCCGTGAAACTGTTCGAGCTCGGCTTCACGTCCGACGAAGCGGCTGCGGCTCGTCCTGACTGGCTCGCTGCCAGGCGCGACGAGGCGCCACGCCTTCACCGGTGTGTCGATGCCCTTGAAGCGCCGCTCGCCGATTGCTTCGCAAATGACGGCATCGCCGAGTGTGCGCGCCGCGTCGTCGGAGATCCAGGTTTCGCCCGCCTGCGCGGCTGCCACGAGCCGAGCGGCCAGGTTTACCGGATCGCCATGCACGGTGTAGTCCTGCGCGTCGGCGCGGCCCACCGCGCCCGCGATGACCTCGCCGCTCGCAATCCCGATGTGCGCCTGCAACGCGCGCCCGGTCTGCGCGGCCAGCCGCGCGAGGCCATCGTGAATGTCGAGCGCGGCGCGCGCGGCGCGCAGCGTGTCCGTCTCGTGCGAGCGCGGAGCGCCGAACAGTGCCATCACCGCGTCGCCGATGTGCTTGTCGATCGTGCCGCCATAACCGAGCACGATGCCGTCGACCAGCGCCGTGAAGCGTCCGATCAGCGCGCGCAAGTCTTCAGGATCGAGAGATCGCGACAGCATCGTGTACCCGCAGAGATCCGCGAACAGAATCGTGACCTGCCTGCGCTCGTCGGCGGGCAGGTCGTTCGCGGGTGTCTGGGGCGGTAGCGGCGCCGCTGCCGTTAGCGATCCCGCCGCCGCGGCCAGAATGCGCTTACGGTGGCCGAGCGACTGTACGCCCAGCTCTTTCAGGTCGACGTCGGTCAATTGCCCCAGCAGCGACATGTCGATGTCGTTGGCCGCGAACGCGTGCGCGTATTGTTCGAGCCCGAGGCTCTGCAGCCATTTCTCGATGTCCATGTTCGTCGCCCTGCATCCGATGCATGGTTCCGCCGTCAAAAGCTCAGACGAATAGCGCGCGTGCCGGCCGCCGGTGTGATCGGCCCGCGATTGCATGGCCTTAGCATGGCCTTAGCGTGGCCTTCGCAAAGTACAGGGCCGATGAATAAGCAGTGTAGGTGTCCGACAGGCACGCTGCATGGCGTTTGACAGCCGTTCGAGCCGAGCGGGATACTGGGCAGCACGCCCCACGGCGCCCTTGCATTCGACCGGGGATCCACGTGAAGCCGGGCAAGACCGTTTCCGTCTCCGACGTCCCGCTGCGCTCGCGTATGGCGAGCCTGCCAGGCGACGTGGCGGCGGGCGCCGTTTCGACGCTCGTCATGCTGTGCTATGCGATGAGCCTCGGCACGATGATCTTCAGCGCCGATCTTGCCCGTTACGCGATGCTGGGCGTGCCCACCGCGCTCGTGAGCTGCGTCGTCACGGCGCTCGTGATCGCCTTGACGAGTTCGATGCGCGTCAACATCGGCGGCCCCGACAGCAATGCCGCGGCCTTTCTCGCGGGCGTGGCGGCGGGGGTGGCCAGCAGCGTGCGCGCGGACGGCGGTTCATCGCAGACGCTGATTCTCACCGTCCTGATCGCAATCGCGCTCTGTTCGGTTATGACGGGCATCGTCCTCTATGCGATCGGCTCGTCCAGGCGCAGCCGTTCGTTACAGTTCCTGCCATATCCGGTGCTCGGCGGGTTTCTCGCGGGCACGGGCTACCTGCTGCTGGCCGGGGCGTTCCGCGTGCTGACGGGCCAGCCGCTGCACTGGCACACGCTCGCGTTGCTCGCGCACCTTCACTGGCTCACATGGGTCCCGGCGCTAGTCGTCGGCGTGCTGGCCACGGTGCTGATGCGCACGTGGCAGCACATTGCCGCGCTGCCGCTCACCCTGGCCTTCGGCGTGGTGCTTTTCTACGTACTGCTGCACATGGCCGGCCTTTCCATCGACGACGCGCGCGGCATGGGTCTGCTGCTGCCGCGCGTCAAGCTGCACCTCACCGGGTTGCCGGACATGCACCTGGCCGCGGGGCTCGGAAGGGGCGGCATCGACTGGTCGGCCGTCGGCGCGCATCTTCCCGAGAGTCTGGTGGTGACTACGGTATCGGCCGTGACGATCCTGATGAATTCAACGGCGATCGGCGCGGCCACGGGCGAGGACGTCGACCTCAATCGCGAGATGCGCGCCGCCGGCCTCGCCAATCTCGCGAGCGGACTGCTGGGCGGCATGGTCGGCTACCAGTCGTTCAATCGCTCGATGCTCAATGCGCGGGTGGGCGCGACGAGCCGGGTGGCGGGCGTGTTCGCCTCGCTCGCCTGTGTTGCGGTGCTCGCCACCTCTCCGGGCATCGTGGCGCTCTTTCCCGTGCCGGTGCTGGTCGGGCTTCAGCTCTTCATGGGGCTGCGCCTGCTCGTGCATTGGCTCGCGGGCGCCTGGACGAAGCTCAACTGGTACGAGTACCTGCTCGTGCCCGTGATTCTCGGCACTATCGCGGCGTATGGCGTGATC
This sequence comes from Paraburkholderia sp. HD33-4, assembly GCF_021390635.1. Taxonomy (NCBI): domain Bacteria; kingdom Pseudomonadati; phylum Pseudomonadota; class Betaproteobacteria; order Burkholderiales; family Burkholderiaceae; genus Paraburkholderia; species Paraburkholderia sp. HD33-4. The sequence continues at coordinate 11,330 of NZ_JAJEJS010000003.1, forward strand.
GTCGGCGTAGGGGTGGGCGTCGTTGCGGCGTGTGTGATGTTCACGCTGCTCTACGGGCGGGTCGGCTGCATACGCATGGAATTCGACCTGCGCACGCGGACATCGAATGTGGAGCGCAGCATCGAACAGACCCAGTCTCTGCGTGCAATCGGCGCCCAGGTATGCGGAATGTGCCTGCAAGGGTTCCTCTTTTTCGGCACGGCCAATTCGATTCTGCAGCGTCTGCGAGAGCGAATCGGTGCGAGCAATCCGGCGCAGGTCCGCTTCGTCGTGCTCGACTTTGCGGCGACCCATGGCATGGATGCGTCGGTATCCATCAGCTTCGTCAAGCTGAGGCAGCTGTGCGCGGCAAACAACTCGGACCTCGTGTTGACCGCGCTGCCACAGCGCTCGCGCGATCTGCTCGTGAAGACCGGCACGCTCAATCTGAAGATCCATGAGTTCGATACGCTCGATGCGGGTCTCGAGTGGATCGAAGACAAACTGCTTGCGTCGAACCCGCTCGCGCTCGCGCACGGCGGCGACCTGCGAGCGATGCTCGCCCCGCATTTCACGGCCGGTGCGTTGAACAGGTTGAGCGCGGCTCTGGAGATGCATGATCTCCTGTCGGGGCAGGCGCTGTTTCTACACGGCGAACCGGGCGACGCAATGTATTTCGTCGAGCAAGGACGTGTCGCGATCTCGCTGCCGCTCCGCAGTGGCCGCTCAGCGCGTCTGCGCTCGTTCGGCCCGGGCACGGTCGTGGGGGAAATGGCGGTGTACACGCAGCAGCAGCGCAGCGCGGATGTGATTGCGGAGGCACCGACACGCGTCTACGGCTTGACGATCTCCCGGCTGCTCGAACTCGAACAGCAGGATCCGGCAACGGCGCAACAGTTGCATCGATTTCTCGTGAAGACCATTGCGCTGCGTCTTGCCGCTGCCGATGAGACACTACGCGCCGCTTTGTAACTGGTGTATGCAGAGGCCGACAAGTCGCAGCGGACCGACGCATCGCGCGCGACCGTCAGTTATAGCCCAGGATCGCTGCAGTCGCGACATCCGCGCGGTCAGTCGGATTGCCCGCGAGCAGGACGGTTGGCTCTTTCAATAACAAACGGTATGACGGCACGTAGGTTTCGCTCATCACATCCGCGTCGCGCCGCTGACCTTGCTGCGGATTGGTGTTTTCGGGGTGATTCATCGTCGTCTCCTTTGAATGGCCTGCGGTCCTGTCATGGATGCATTCAAGGCAGAAATGATGAACGCGTCCGTGTCGGCGAGACCCTCGGCTTGATATGCAGAGTTGAGCAAGTTCAATGCCTTCACCGCATCCTTCTGCGACGAAACCAGGCGGGGGCGACACCGCGCGGTCGAGGATGCCAGCTGTCATCCGACCCGCGCTGGATATTCCATCACGTCGTGATGTATTTTTTTCCATCAACATGCCGTTGTTGCGGTTCGGACCGTCCCAATGTCTTGAACCACCTTTATAGGCCGTTGGCGCCAACGCGTGACCCGAATGTCGGAATGCGACGGTCCTCGCGCGTCTGACGCGACGGCCCTTCTTCGACTATCTGGCTAGAAACGACTACCTGGCTCGTCTTTACCGCATGAACATCCGCATGGTACAAACATCGTCTAGGGCTCTCCGGGCTAGCTAACGTAACCAGGCACACCATGCCTGCAGCGCCAGATCATCTTCGGCGACGTGCCTGCAGAGGAAACCGATGCAAGGACGCTGATGAACGATCCTGCTCACTTCCTTCCTTCATTCGTTTGGCGTGCCGATCGCGACGGTGTCGTCTGCTATGCCAACCCGTGGACATCGCGGTATCTCGGCATTTCCGCCCCGGACCTCGTCGGGCTGCACTGGAAGGCATTCGTTCATCCCGACGACATCGATCATGTGCTCGACGCAGTGCGGCAAATGCGCGACGGCACCCTGCTCGGCAATGTCGAAGTGCGTCTGCTGCGCGCGGACGGCGAATATCGCTGGCACGCATTGCATCTTCAGGCGCAACTGGACACCACTGGCCGCATCGCCGATACGGTGGGCGTCGCGACCGATATCCACGAAGCCCGTCATGCCTGGGCCATGTACGAAGCAAGCGAGCGACGCCTGAAGGCCGCCTTCCACGGCGCTCGCATGGGCGCGTGGGAATGGGACATGAAGAGCCGCGTCGTGCGAATGACATCGCAACTCGCGGACCTGTACGGGTTTCCGCCCGGCACCGATGCGCTCGCGCTATCCGATCTGGAGAACCGGGTCGAACCCGAGTATCGGGCGCTCTTCCAGCAGAAAGTCGATGCCGCTCTGCAACACGGCGGCCCCTTCGAATTCGACTTCGTGCTGGACGGCGGATCGACTTCACCACGCTGGCTGCGCATGCGCGGCCATACGGAATTCGACGATCACGGCACGCTGGCGCATGTTTACGGCGTGACCTTCGATATCAGCAAGCAGCGGGCGGCCGAAGAACAGCTCAGCCTCAACGAGCGGCGTTATCGGGTGCTCGTCGAATCGACGGGCGCACTGGTGTGGTCGGCCGGGCCGAACGGCGACATCCGACCGGCGGGCGAGGACTGGAGCCGATTCACGGGCGACGACGTGGTTCCTCTGGAGGATTGGGGATGGCTTGACTACGTTCACCCGGACGACCGCGCGACGGCACAGAAGGTGTGGGTCGATGTGCTGCAGCGATGCGCGCCCGGCTCCACCATGTTCCGCATGCGGCGTTACGACGGCGAGTACCGGATGATGCACGCCCAGGCGGCGCCCCTGTTCGACAGCCAGGGAAAATTGCAGGAGTGGTTCGGCACGACGACCGATGTGACGCCTCAGTATGAAGCGAAATCGGCGATCGAAGCACGCAACCTGCGTCTGTCCGTCGCGATGCAGGCGGCGCGGCTCACCATTGTCGGCTTCGACCTCGCCTCGCGCACGCTATCGTTCGAAGAGGGCCTCGCACCACGGATCGACCACGTGCTCACGTACGACGAGGCGCTGCGCAACGTGCACCCCGACGACCGCGCCACGCTCGAACAATATGTCCACCGGCTGATCGAAGGCCAGGACCCGGGCGCGAACTTCGAATTTCGTGTGCGCAGCGCGCAAGGCGAACAATGGATGCAAGGCAGCGCGCTGCTTCAGCGAAGCGCGGACGGCAAGCCGTTGCGCATCATCGCCAGCGTGATCGACATCACCCAGCGCAAGCAGCTCGAACTGATGCTGCGCGAAGCCGATCGCCGCAAGGACGAGTTTCTCGCGATGCTTGCGCACGAGCTGCGCAATCCGCTCGCGCCGCTACGCACGGCCATCGCGTTGCTCGAAAAGCAGCCCGAGCCGGCCTCACGCCCACACGAACTGATCAACCTGATGCGTCGGCAGGTCGAGCACATGACGCGAATCGTCGACGATCTGCTCGAAGTGTCGCGCATCACGCAAGGCCGTATCGTGCTGCAGCTAGAGCCCGTTCTGGTCGGCACCGCCGTCTATCACGCTGTCGAGGCAATCGCGGCGATGGCGGAAGCACGTCATCAGCAGTTGCACGTCAGTGTTGGCGATCCGACCACGTGGGTATCCGGCGACATCACGCGGATTTCGCAGATCTTCGTCAACATCCTGAACAACGCGAGCAAGTACACGCCAGAGAGCGGGCATATCACGGTGAGTGTCGAGGCCGACGACGAATGGGTTTCCATCGTCACGCAAGATACCGGAACGGGCATTTCGGCCGAGCTTCTGCCGAAGGTGTTCGAGCTCTTTTCACAAGGCGAACGCACGCTCGATCGCTCGGATGGCGGCCTCGGAATCGGCCTGTCGCTCGTCAAGAAGCTGGTCGAAATGCACAACGGAACGATCGCCGTGCACAGCGACGGCCCCAATCTCGGCACCACGGTCACGGTCCGACTGCCGCGTCTGCACCACCTTGAACGCCATTCGGCAGTCGCGCTGTCGGAGCCAGCGCCGGGGCCTGCGCGAACCGCGCTGCGCGTGCTGGTCGTGGATGACAATCGCGACGCCGCCGATTCGCTGGCGATGCTGTGCGAATCCGAAGGACATACCGCTTGCGTCGCCTATTCGTCCGTCGAGGCGCTGCAAGCCGCGCCGTCATTCGTACCGGACGTGGCATTGCTCGATATCGGCTTGCCGGATATCGACGGATACGAACTGGCGCGGCAGCTTCGCCGCAAGGGCGCTGCGAAGCCGTTGCTGATCGCGATCACCGGATACGGTCAGACGGAAGACAGGCTGCGCGCGCAATCGGCGGGCTTTGACTATCACTTCGTCAAACCGGTCAATATCGACAGCCTGCTCAAGTTGCTTGCGTCGCTGATGGCTGGGCAATAAGGCTTGCGCGATCGCCTCGACGGACTACATTTATCAATATCCGTCGAGACCACATGGCGTGATACGAGCGGCGCATCGCGGACCGAGTCTGTCGCAGTGACATGAAAGGGGATATCAAATGGCCGAGATAAACAAGGAAGACGTTGTTGCGGTGCTGAACCGGATCCTCGAATCCGAGTTGGCCGGCGTCGTGCGATATACGCACTACTCGTTTCTGGTTTTCGGCTTCGGACGTATTCCGATCCAGTCGTGGCTGCGCGCGCAGGCAGATGAATCGTTGCTGCACGCGCAGCAGGCCGGAGAATGGATCACCACGCTGGGCGCCTATCCGTCGCTTGCGATCGGTCCCCTCCTCGACTCGCACACCTTCGATATCGCTTCGATCCTGCGCGAGTCGTTGCAAGCCGAGAACGTCGCGTTGGGGCATTATCGCGACCTGCTGGCGCTGGTCGAGGACCGCTCGGTTGCACTCGAAGAGTTCGCCCGTCAGATGATCCAGGTCGAGGAGATGCATGCTGGCGAAGTCGACAAGATGCTGCGCCGCCCTGGAGAAATGACGACGTCGGCCGACGGGCAGGCGCCCCAGTCCTGATCGAACTGACCATAGCGGCGGCGCTACGATGCGAACCATCGTTCCGTAGCCCGCCGCGCCCTTCGCAAGCGACGGCGCTCCAACATGCGCCACCGCTTCCTGTCGCGTCGTTGCAGACGCTGAGTGCGGGGCGGCGCCGCCAACGCCGCCCCCAAGCCATCACCACGTCCCGCTAAACGCCTGCTGCACCTTGACCGGGTCGGTCACGCCATTGGCCACCAGCAGTTGCGTCAGCAAGCGCGCCTTCTGCGGATTCAGATCGAGCGATGCCACGAATCCGCGCTTGTCGTCGTCCACCTCGACGTTCCGGTTCACGAACCCCGACACCAGCCGCGTCGAGCGAACCACCACGATGCCTTTTGCCGCCGCGCGGTCGAGCGCCGCGAGCGCTTCCTTCGACATGTCGCCATCGCCTTCGCCGGCTACGACGATGCCCTTCGCACCATCGGCGATCGCATGATCGATCTGGCGGCCATCCATGTTGCTATGCGCGTAGACGATATCGACGCGCGGCAATTGGCCATTCGCGGGCAGGCTCAGCGCAGCGCGCGTCGACGGCACCGCCGGCTGGACGAAGCGCACGCTGGCCGGATCGACATAACCGATCGCGCCCGCATTCGGCGATGCGAACGCCTGTACCGCGGTGGTATTGGTCTTGGTGATCCAGCGCGGCGCGTGAATCTGGTCGTTCATCACGACCATCACGCCCCTGCCCCGCGACTGCGGGCTCGCGGCCACTTCGACGGCTTCGTACAGATTGTTGGGACCGTCGGCGCTCGTGGAACCGCCCGGCCGCATCGAGCCGACCAGCACCACCGGCTTGTCGGAGCGCAGCACGTTGTTCAGGAAGAACGCGGTTTCCTCGATCGTATCGGTGCCGTGCGTGATCACGACGGCGTCGGCCTCGTTGCGCTCGAAGGCCTCGTCGATCCGATGCGCAAGCTGCAACCAGATTTTGTCGTTCATGTCCTGCGAGCCGACGTTCGAGATCTGCTCCGCGCTGATGGTCGCGAGCTTCTCGACGCCCGGCACGCCGCGCACCAGCTCCTGCCCCTTCACGTTGCCCGAGTTGTAGCCGATCGCCGAGCGGGGATCGGCGGTTCCGGAAATCGTGCCGCCGGTGGCCAGCACCAGAACACGCGGCATTGCCGTGGCGGCGCTAGCCTGTTGCGACGGCGCGTCGGCTGCCTGCGCGCAAGTACCCGCGCCGAGTGCCGCGATCAGCAGGGCCGCAGAACCGCACAGCCGGATTGCTTTTCGATTGAACGTGTCGATGTTCATCTTTCGTCTCCTTCATCGTTTAAAAGAGTCGCGTGCGCATGCAGCGACCTGTGACCGGAAAGGCCTCCGTCGCTCATCCGGCCGACGTCATTTTTCGTGGTTGCGTCAGCATCGCGGGTTGAAGGATCTCGTCGAGCTGCGCCTGACTCAACAAGCCCTTCTCGATCACGATCTGCGCCACGCTCTTCCCCGACACCAGCGCTTCCTTCGCGACTTCGGTCGAGTGCGTATAGCCGATGTACGGGTTGAGCGCGGTCACGATGCCGATCGAGCTCTCGACGATCGCGCGCAGCCGCTCGCGATTCGCGGTAATGCCGTCAACGCATTTCGACGCAAGCGTGAGGCACCCCGCGCGCAAGTGGGCGACGCTCTTGAACAGGCTGTGCGCGATGATCGGCTCGAACGCGTTGAGCTGCAGCTGACCGGCTTCGGCGGCGAAGCTCACCGTCACGTCGTTGCCGATCACTTCGAACGCGATCTGGTTGACGACCTCCGGAATCACCGGATTCACCTTGCCCGGCATGATGCTCGAGCCCGCCTGCACGGGCGGCAGGTTGATCTCACCGAGGCCAGCGCGAGGACCGCTCGACAGCAGACGAAGGTCGTTGCAGGTCTTCGACAGTTTCACGGCGACCCGCTTGAGTACGCCGGAGAGCTGCACGAACGAGCCGACATCCTGCGTCGCTTCGATCAGATTCGGCGACGTGGTCAACGCGATACCCGTTATGTCGCTCAAGTGTTTGCATGCGAGCTGCGCGTATTCCGGATGCGTGTTGATGCCGGTGCCGATCGCCGTCGCGCCGAGATTGATCTCGCAGATCAGCTGGGCCGCTTCCTTCAGCCGTTCTTCGTCCTCGCCGAGCATCACCGCGAAAGTGCTGAACTCCTGGCCGAGCGTCATCGGCACGGCATCCTGAAGCTGCGTGCGGCCCATCTTCAGGTCGTTGCCGAACTCCACTGCCTTGCGTTCGAACGATGCGCGCAACACGCCCATCGCGTCGACGAGTTGCATGATTCCCGCGTACGTGGCGATCTTCAGCGCGGTCGGATAGACGTCGTTGGTGCTCTGGCCGAGGTTCACGTCCTCGTTCGGGTGGAGAACCGCGTATTCGCCGCGCTGTTGTCCAAGATGTTCGAGCGCGAGATTGGCGATCACCTCGTTCGCGTTCATGTTGGTCGACGTGCCCGCGCCGCCTTGAATGACATCGACGACGAAATGCTCGTGTGCGGTGCCTGAGCGCACCTGCCTGCATGCGTGCACGATCGCCTGCTTCTTCACGGCGCTCAACAGGCCAAGATCGTGGTTCGCCAGCGCGGCGGCTTCCTTCACGCTCGCCAGTGCGTTGACGAGGTTCGGATACGCGGCGATCGGAATGCCCGTGATGGGAAAGTTTTGCAGCGCGCGCAGCGTGTGTACGCCGTAATACGCGGTCGCGGGCACGGCGAGATCGCCGAGAAGGTCGTGTTCGATACGTTCGGTCGGTGCAAGCATGAGTACCTCTGAGGTTCTGAAATCGACAGGCGAGCGGGGTCATCCGGCACACGTCGTGTGCAGGTCCGTCGCGTTGGTGGGTTGATGCGGTTGGGTTATCCTGGCGGTGCGCTCGCGCAGGCGACACACTGCTTCGCCAGTACATCGGTCGGATCGACCACGCTCACGCGTGCGCCGTTCGCGCCTATTACATACGGCTCGCGAAGCAGCAGCGGCAGTTCCGTGCAGCCGAGAACGATCGCTTCGACGCCGTCGGCGATGAGCCCGTCGATCGCCGCGGCGAGGTCTTGCTGGCACTGCCCGGCCGTGAATCCTGCCTTCACGCCTTCCTTGCCATAGATCGCTTCCATCACGCGCGCCTGTAGCGCGGGCGCCGGAACGACCTGCCGTAAGCCTTGCGATTCGAGCGCCTTCTCGTAGACGCCGCTCGCGAGCGTGCCGGAGGTCGCGAGTACACCGACCGAGCGCAGCGCGGGAAACGACTCGCGCAGATACCGCACCGTCACGGTCAGCATATTGACGATCGGCACGCCGAGATAAGGCTGGATCCGCTCGACGAAAGCATGGGCCGTATTGCACGGGATCGCGATCAAATCCGCGCCGCCTGTTTCGAGTTTCTTGCAGGTCGCGTACAACGAGATGGTCGGATCGGGTCCATCGCCGATCAGATTCTCCGTGCGATCCGGAATCTGGGGGTTCTGCTCGACGAGCAGCTTGATGTGATCCTGATCGCGCCTGGCGGGCGTCGCGCGCACGATCTTGTGAATGAAATCGACGGTGGCCGCCGGACCCACGCCGCCCACCACGCCGACCTTGAAGATCGTCTCGGGCGTGTGGTACTGGCCGGACACCACATACTGCGCGTAAGCGAGGTTCGAATCGACGAGCGGCACGCGCAACGCACCGAGTTCGTCCGCGACGAGCGCGATCTCGGTGAGCCCCGGCACGATGACGTTGGCGCCCTGCGCGATCAGATCCTCGCATGCCGCGCGCAGCAACTCGACCGGACGGCCACGCAGATTGCCGCTCTTCACGCCATCCTCGGCATAGACGGCTTGCGTGACGAAATCGATGCCGTCGCCGATGCGCGGATGGATCACTTCGAACTCGGGTGCCGCGAAGTACCTCTCGAACAGGCGCTTGCGCCGTGTATGGGCCGACGCGAGCACGCCCACGCGGCGCACCGCGGGAAATCTTCTGCGCACGTGGCTGCGCACCGCATCGATCATGTCGACGATCTGCAGCGGCGAATTGGCCTTCAGTTCGTCGATGAACGTGTGACTCAGAAAGCACGGCAGCACGACCGTCGTCACGCCGCGCTTCTCGAAGCTGCTGATCAGGTCGAAGATGTACAGCTTGCGCTGCGTCAACGTCTCGCTGTCGGCATCGGCGCTGCGAAACGGCTGCTGCTCGAAGATCGCATCGAAATGCTCGGCGTCGCGCGTGGCCGGCGTCGACTTGATCAGTTTGAAGAACACGTCCGCGCTTGCGAGCGGGCCAAGCCCACCCACCACGCCGAACTTGCGCGCGCTCGTGGCAGCCGTTGCGTCGATGCCGCTCATTTCGTCTCGCCTTCGAGCTGGCCGAACGAAGCCGTCGCCAGCGCCGCACGGCGTTGCTGGCGCGCCGCGCGCTTGCCCTCCCACTTCGCGATGGCTGCCGTCGCGATGCTGTTGCCGATCACGTTGGTCGCCGTGCGCCCCATGTCGAGAATCTGGTCGATCGCGAGCACCAGCACGACGCCCGATGGCGGCAGATGGAACATCGGCGCCACGGCCGCGACCACGACGACCGAGCCGCGCGCGACGCCTGCCATACCCTTGCTGCTGACCATCAGCACGAGCAGCATCACGATTTGCGTGCTGATCGGCATATCGATGCCGAAAGCCTGCGCGATGAAGATCGCGGCGAACGCCTGATACATCATCGAGCCGTCGAGATTGAACGCGTAGCCGAGCGGCAGCGTGAAACCGACCACTTTCTTGTCGACGCCGAATTCCTCCAGCTTCTCCGTCAGGCGCGGATAGGCGGCCTCGCTGCTCGCGGTGGAGAACGCCAGCATCGCCGGTTCGCGGATCGCCTTGAGCAAGGCCCAGATCGGCTTGCCGAGAAACGCGTAGCCGGCGAGGATCAGCGCGACCCACAGCAGCGCGAGCCCCGTATAGAAGCTGGCGACGAGCTTGCCGTACGTGGTCAGCACGTCGAGGCCATGCACGGTGATTGCCGATGCCAGCGCGCCGAACACACCCAGGGGCGCGAGACGCATCACATAATCGGTCAGCTTCAGCATGGTCGGCACGAGCCCTTCGACCCCGGCGATCAGCGGCGCGACGCGCGAGTCCGACTTGATGACGCTGAGCACGATGCCGAACATCACCGAGAACACGAGGATCTGCAGGATATCGTTGCGCGCCATCGAATCGATGATGCTGGTGGGGAACGCGTGCGTGACGAAGTCCTTGAAGTTCAGGCTCGACGTGTTGAGGCCGGTGGCAACATCAGCGCTCGTCTGGGTCATGTGCAAACCCGCGCCCGGTTGAAGCAGATTCGCGAGCACGAGGCCGAGCGCGAGCGAGAACAGCGACGCGCACAGGAACCACGCGATCGAGCGCAGACCGATGCGGCGCACGTCGCTCGTGCCTTCCATGCCGGCGAGACCCGACACGAGCGTAGCGAACACGAGCGGCGCGATGATCATCTTCACGAGCCGCAGGAAGATATCGGTGACGATGGAAAAGTAGCCGGCGATCTCCTTCGCCTGCGCGGCATCGGCCGCCATGCGATGGCAGACATAACCGACGGCCACGCCGAGCAGCATGCCGGCGAGGATGTAGAGGGTAAGCCGATTCTTCATGTGTCTCCGTCCTGGGATGGCGCACGAACGGTCGTCAGCAACCGGCGCGCGCTCGGAAATGGCCGGTACATCGAATGTCGAGGTACCGTTTTTTGTGTCTGGACGGAATTCTAGAGACGGCAGAAAAGACGTGAATGCTAGTGTTGCATACGGCTATGCAAGTTTCGCATAACGCGGGATAACCCTATCGGCGCTAGGCGGCGGGCCCCGACGAGGCTCGCAGGTGCCGCCACAGCGTATCGAGAAGTTCGCTGCGATTCGTGAGGTCGCGGTACACGCGCAACTCCAGCTCCAGCTGCCATTCCGAGCGGCCGGCGGCGACGAGTTGGCCGGTGTCGAGTTCGGCCGCGATCGAGCTCTTCGGCAGCCACGCAACGCCCTCGCCTTCCAGCACGAGCTTCTTCACGACCTCGGCCATGTCGGATTCATAGTGAAGATGCAAGGCGGGCGACGCTTTGCTCTGCTCCATCAGCAACGCGAAGCAGCGGCCAAAGTAGCTGGTCTCCGTATAGGCGATGAACGGCATCGGATGCTCGATCACGCCGGGCAGACGGTACGCGTGCGCAAGCCGCTGATTGGGCCTGCATACCGGCATGAAGGTGTCGACGCCCACGGTCACGCATTCATATCTGGCCGGATCGAGATGCAACGGCAACTGCGGATGGTGATAAGCGAACATCAGCTCGCAGTTGCCGTTGACCAGCATCAGTATCGAATCGTGCACGTTCGCCGGAATCACGCGCGCGCGCACCTCGCCGACGTGCTTCGAAAGCGTGCGTAACCACGCGGGCAGGAAGTTGAGCGCGATCGTGTGGCCCGCGGCGATCTGCAGGCTCGTGCCCGCGATGCGCTGTTCGGTGCGAATGATGGCGCGCGTATCGAACAGCTTGTCGAGAATGTCTTCGGCCGCGTCACGAAACAGTTGCCCTGCCGGAGTCAAGGTCGGCGGAAAGCCGCTCCGATCGACGAGATCGGCGCCGACCCATTGTTCGAGCTGCTGAATCCGTCTGCTGAAACCCGACTGCGTGACGTTGCGAAACTCCGCCGCGCGGGAAAAGCTCTGATAGCGGGCGAGCGCGATGAAGTCTTCGATCCACTTGATTTCCATCAGCCATCGGTCTCCGGTCCGGCGACGAATGGACTCGCCGCTGCGCCCGCAATTCTACGCTTGGCCGTGCGTCATGCTGACTCTCGGACCGACGTCAAACCGCCATGCACAGGTACTTGATCACGAGGTAATCGTCGATGCCGTAGTGCGAGCCTTCCCTGCCGAGACCCGACTGCTTCACGCCGCCGAACGGCGCGACTTCGTTCGAGATCAGACCGGTATTGATGCCCACCATGCCGTATTCGAGTTGCTCGGCCACTCGCCAGATGCGGCCGATATCGAGGCTATAGAAGTAGGCGGCCAGTCCGAACTCGGTATCGTTGGCGAGCTTCACCACTTCTTCGTCGCTCGAAAAGCGGAACAGCGGCGCAAGCGGGCCGAAGGTCTCGTCTTTCGCAACGTCCATCTGCGCGCTTACGTTGGTCAGCACCGTGGGCTCGAAAAAGCCATGGCCGAGCGCATGCCGCTTGCCGCCGGTGACGAGCGACGCCCCTTTGCCGAGTGCATCGGCGATGTGCGCCTCGACCTTGCTAACTGCCGCGTCGTTGATCAGCGGACCCAGCGTGACGCCGCCCTCCATGCCGTGCCCGACTTTCAGGGCTTCGACCGCCGCAGCCAACTTCGATGCGAACGCGTCGTAGACCCGCTCATGCACGTAGAAGCGATTCGTGCACACGCAGGTTTGCCCGTTGTTGCGGTACTTCGATGCGATTGCGCCTTCCACCGCAGCGTCGAGATCGGCGTCGTCGAACACGATGAACGGCGCATTGCCGCCCAGTTCGAGCGTGACTTTCTTCACCGTGGGCGCGCTTTGCGCCATCAGCAGTCTGCCCACCCCGGTCGATCCGGTAAACGACAGCTTGCGAACCACGGGACTACTCGTCATCGCGCCGCCGATCGCCTTCGGGTCACCGGTCACGATGTTGAGCACGCCGTTGGGCACGCCGGCCCGCTCGGCCAGCACCGCGAGCGCGAGCGCCGAGAATGGGGTGGCTTCGGCGGGCTTCACGACGATCGGGCAGCCCGCCGCGAGCGCCGGGCCCACCTTGCGCGTAATCATTGCGTTCGGAAAATTCCACGGCGTGATGGCGGCGCATACGCCGATCGGCTCCTTGAGGACGACGAGCCGCTTGTCCGACGCCGGCGACGCCAGCGTGTCACCGGCCACGCGCTTGCCTTCCTCGGCGAACCATTCGATGAACGACGCGCCGTAAAGGATCTCGCCTTTCGCTTCGGCAAGCGGCTTGCCCTGTTCCGCGGTCAGGATCAGCGCGAGGTCGTCGGCGTTCTCGATCATCAGGTCGTACCAGCGACGCATCACAATCGCACGCTCCTTCGCCGTGCGCGCTCGCCATGCCGGCCATGCGGCGTTGGCCGCATCGATTGCGCGCGTCGTTTCGGCTGCTCCCATCAAGGGAACGCTGCCGAGCGTTGCGCCCGTTGCCGGGTCCGACACGTCGAAACTCGCGCCCGAGTCGGCGGCGCGCCATTGGCCGTCGATGTAGGCCTGATTGCGCAGAAGCGCCGCATCCTTCAACAGGGTCTTCAATTCCACGTTACTTTCCTTTGATACACAAAATGCGGTTGATGCCGCGCTGCGCCAGTCGTTTGATTGGGAACGCGTGCTAGGGCCTGTTCACGCTAATAACGGGCTTGCGAACGTGCCTTTCCGCCTGTAGTGCAAGGAGCGAGGAGCGCCGTTTGGCCGAGCCAAACAAGCGACGACCGACGCCGCAATACGGGCGGAAAGACACGTTCCCCTGTTCCAAAAAAATCCATCGCGGGGCTGGCCGCCAGAAGGGCCGATCGCCGCGTCATGCTCCTTGCGCTCGGCCCTTCTGGCGGCCAGCGCAAGCCCGTTATTAGCGTGAACAGGCCCTAGCCCGCCTGACGCCACACAGCCTGCTCGTGCCCGTCCGCCAGCAGCTTGCGGGCGATTTCGGCCACTCTGTGCACGTGCGCGATCGCGGCCTCGCGCGCGGCTGCGGTATCGCGAGCCTCGATGGCCGACAGGATCTGGTGCATCTCGCCGACGGCCTGGCGGCCGCGGTCGTCGGAGGCAATCGTCAGCGCTCTCAGGCGGTTGATGCGCGCGGTCAACGACTGCACGATCTCCCACGCCACATGCTTCTTGCCGCCGATGAACATGCGTTCGTAGAAGGCCGAAGTGAGCGCCCTGACGGCCTGATGGTCCTGCGCTTCGAAGGCCGTCTGGATCTGCTCGATGAAGCCGGCGAGATCCGTGACCGTGTGCTCGTCCGCATGCTGCGCGCACGCCATTGCCGCCTCGCCTTCGAGCAGTGCGCGTATTTCATAGATCTCCGCCGCCGTCTCGAAGTCGAGCACGGCGACGATCGGCCCCTGGTTCGGTATCGAGTCGACGAGCCCCTCCGTTTCCAGATGCCGCAACACCTCGCGCACGACGGTGCGGCTCACGCCGAGAATCTCGCACAGCGAGCGCTCGACGAGCCGCTCGCCGGGATGGAAATGGGCCTCCAGGATCGCCGTGCGCATTTTCTCGAGCGCGAGTTCGCGCAACGTGGTGGTCGGGCGTTGAACCTTCAGCGATGGCAGTGAGCCGCTCATGGCAGCCGCCGTCATGCTTGCGCGAACAGGCGCACATCGCGTGCGTCCCAGTCGACCAGCGCCTGGGTGCCGATCGCGATGCCGCTGTCGTGGCGATGCGCGGCCGGCATCCGGATCGAGATTTCCTGCTGCCACGGCGTCGCCACCGCGTAGTGCATCGCGTCGCCGAGATAGGTGATATCACGCACCGTCACAGGCAGGCCGCTCGTGCCGTTCACGCCGCTTGCACGTTGCAGCGCGCTGATGCGCATCTGTTCAGGGCGGATCATCAAGGTGCCCTCGTCGCCCGCGGTGAGGTCGCGACTGAAGGCATCCGAGGCGATCTCGTGACCATTCGGGAACACGCCGTTCATGCGGCCTTCGCTATTCTTCGTCACCTTCACCGGCAGGAAATTCGAATTGCCGATGAAGCTCGCGACGAAGCGCGACGCCGGGTTCGCGTACAGCTCCTCGCCGGTGCCCACCTGCTCGATGCGGCCTTTGTTGAACACCGCGATGCGGTCGGACAGCCGCAGCGCTTCTTCCTGGTCGTGCGTGACGTACAGGATCGTCACACCCGTCTCCTGGTGGATGCGGCGCAATTCGAGCTGGATTTCCTCGCGCAGCTTCTTGTCGAGCGCGGACAGCGGCTCGTCCATCAGCAGCACGGGCGGATCGTAGGCCAGCGCGCGGGCGATCGCCACGCGTTGCTGCTGCCCGCCCGACAGCTGCGCGGGCATCCGGTCGCGGCACTCGGACAGATGCACGAGCTTGAGCATCTTGTCGACCTTGGCCTTGATTTCGGCTTCGGGGCGGCGGCGCACGCGCAGCGGAAACGCGACGTTCTCGCCTACCGTCAGGTGCGGGAACAGCGTATAGCGCTGAAACACCATACCGATGTTGCGCTTGTTCGGCGCGACCGCCAGCAACGGCTTGCCGTCGAGCAGCACGCGGCCGTCGGTGGGCTCCTGGAAGCCCGCGACGATATACAGCGTCGTGCTCTTGCCCGAACCGGACGGTCCGAGAAACGTCATGAATTCGCCCTTGCGCACATCGAGGGAAACCTGGTCGATGGCGACCACGTCGTCGTAGGTCTTGCGCAGACGCTGGATTTGCAGGAATTCGGTCATGGCTTGTTTACCTCGGTTAGCGCACGCGGCGCAGCACCGCGCCCGCCAGCATCAATACGGTCGTCAACGCGACCAGCAGTGAAGACGCCGCCGCAACGACGGGCGTCAGGTCCTGCCGCAGCGTCGACCAGATACGCACGGGCAGCGTTTGGAGTGTCGGGCTCGACATGAAGATCGACACCACGACTTCATCCCACGATGCGAGAAACGCGAAGATCGCAGCGGCGAACAGGCCGAGGCGGATCGCGGGAAGGGTAACGCGCAGCTTCACGGTGAGCGGTGACGCGCCGCAGATCAGCGCCGCGTCTTCGAGCGCCGTATCGAAGCTCACCAGCGAGTTGCTGATAGAGATGATCGAGAACGGCAGCGCGATGATCAGATGGCCGAGCACGAAGCCGGTCATCGTGCCGTTCAGGCCGATGCGCAGAAAGAACGCGTACAGCGCGACGGCCAGAACGACGACGGGCAGCACCATCGGTGTCAGGAAGAAGCCTTTCACCGCTTCGCGGCCGCGGAACTTGCCGCGCACCAGCGCCAGCGAGGCAAGAAAGCCGAGCAGCACCGACAGCGCCATGACGATCACGGCCAGCTTCGCGCTCGTGAGCAGCGAGTCGATCCAGCCCGCGTCGGTGAAAAGCTGCCGATACCACTCCAGCGTCCAGCCCGGCGGCGGGAAAATCAGCCACTGCGAATCGCCGAACGACAGCGCGACGATGAACACGATCGGCAGCAACAGAAACAGTGCGACGGCCGCGCCTATCGCCACCAACGCCCAGCGTAGCCCACCGAGACGATCGAAATCGAGCAACATGTCAGCGTCCTCCCTGAATGGCGCGCGCACTGCCGGTGAAGCGCAATTGCAACGCATAGAGCACGAGCGTCACGCTCAGCAGTACGAAAGCGGCGGCACCGGCGAGACCCCAGTTCAGCAGTTCCTGCACGAGCTGCGCGATGAGTTCGGCGAGCATCATGTAAGACGGGCCACCCAGCAGCGCGGGCGTGACGAAGTAGCCGAGCGCCATCACGAATACCATCAGCGCGCCGGAGGCTACGCCCGGCATCGCGAGCGGCACGAGGATCCGCCAGAAGGCCTGCCAGCGGCTCGCGCCACAGACTGCGGCGGCCCGCAGCGTCGACGGGTCGATGCCGCGCAGCGTTGCGTGCAGCGGCATCACGAGGAACGGCAGCATGATGTACGTCATACCGATCGTCACGCCGGTGAGGTTGTTCACGAGCGCGAGCGGCTCGTGAATCAGGCCGATCGCCATCAGCGCGCGGTTGATCGGACCCGTCCCCTGCAACAGCACCATCCACGCGAAAGTCCGTGCGAGCAGGTTGGTCCACATCGACAGCAGCAGGATCGCGAATAGAAAGGAGCTCAGCTTGCGCGGCGCGATCGCCAGCAGCCACGCCATCGGAAAGCCCACCAGCACCGTGACCAGCGTCACGACCGTCGCGACGAGGAAGGTATTGCCGAAGACCCGCAGATACGTGGTCGAACCAACCAGTTGCTGATAGTTCTCCAGTCCCAGGGTCGGCTCGAGCACGCTGCGCAACAGCAGCGACAGCACCGGCAGCAGGAAGAAGATCAGCAGCAGCAGCATGGCCGGCGTCAGCAGCCAGATGCTGCGCCAGTCGCGCCGCTTGCGCGCGGCCATCGCGGGTGGATGCGCGACGGTACTCATTATGTTGGGCATGATGTCTCCTGCTCGGTGTCTCTCTGCGCGCCGGTTCGCGGCGCGGCGCACGGCTCTAGCGTCGGTCTATCCCGGTTATTTCGATTGCCACGCGTACCACCGCTTCGCAATCGCGTCGCGGTTGTCGGCCCAGTACTTCATGTCGAGATTGATCTGCGAGTCCTTGTACTGGTCGGGCAGCGTCTTCGCCATCGCGGCCGGCATCAGTGCGGCCGACTTCACGTTGATCGGCGCGTAGCCCGTCTCGGCGGCGAATTTCGCCTGTGCCTGCGGGCTCGTGGCGGCCGCCAGATACTTCATCGCTTCCGCGCGGTGCTTGGCGCCCTTCGGAATCACCAGCATGTCGGCGGCGGTCAGGTTCTGGTTCCACGAAATGGCCACCGGCACACCGGTCTGCGCGAGCGCATGCAAACGCCCGTTCCAGAACATCCCGATCGGCGCTTCGCCCGACGCGAGCAGTTGCTGCGACTGCGCGCCGCCGCTCCACCAGACGATGTCGCTCTTGATCGTGTCGAGCTTCTTGAACGCGCGATCGAGGTCGAGCGGATAGAGCTTGTTGGGCGGCACGCCATCGGCGAGCAGCGCGATTTCCAGCACGCCCGGCGCCGACCACTTGTAGAACGTGCGCTTGCCCGGGAATTTCTTCGTATCGAACAGATCGGCCCACGTCTGCGGCTGCGCGCCCGTGTACTTCGACTTGTTGTAGCCGAGCACGAACGAGTAATAGAAGCTGCCCACCGCGTCCGGCGTCGCAAAGCGCGGGTCCAGTTCGTCCTTCTTCACGACCGAGTAGTCGATCGGCTCGATCAGGCCGGCCTTTTGCGCGGCGTACGCGAAGTCGCCTTCCACATCGACGACGTCCCAGCTCACGTTGCCGCTATCGACCATCGCCTTGAGCTTGCCGTAGTCGGTCGGGCCATCCATCAACACGGTGATGCCGCTCGCCTGCGTGAACGGCTGCGCCCAATTCTTCTGTTGCGACGACTGCGTGGTGCCGCCCCAGCTCGTGAAGACGATCGGGTCTGCCGCGAATGCGGACGCTGCCGCGAGCGTCGTCGCGCAAGCAACGAACAACGGCGCGATAAACGGAATGCTTCTGCTGCTCATGTCTGTCTCCGGGATACGGTTGGGTGTTGCTTCGTCGGTCCGGCGGCGAGATAACGCGCCGGCTTCATCGTTGTGAGTTGTCTGTTGCAGCGCTTCGGTGCGTCGTTGCCGCGGTACCCCGCGTTCAATGAGCGATGCCGAGCGGCTGCACGGTGCCGGCTTCGCTATCGCCGACATAAATGCCGAACGCGTCCTGCCTGCGTTCGCGTTCATAGCGTTCGAGCATCGAGCGCACGGCCGGGTCGCTGACTTCGTCCCATGGAATCTGGGACAGCGGCACGATGCGCACGCTGCTGTCGAGCCACGGCGAGGCGTTGGGAATCACGCGGCCGCGATAGTAGATATGCACGCCGGGCTCTTTGCCGCTGCCGTCCTCGAATACCGCGAACAGGAAGTCGAGATGCACTTGCAGGCCGAGCCTGGCGAGCACGCCGTGCAGGCTCGCGGAGTCGCTGGCCGGGTCGAGCTTGATGCCGGTTGGCAGCCCCAAGCCTTTGCCGGTGTCGACGAGCACGAGCCCGTCGCGATGCTCGAGGATCGCGCCGACTTTCGCGCGCGCACCGGCCGCTGCCAGCGCGTCCTGCGACAGGCTGAAGTTCACGTACGCGCCACGGCAATAGCCGAGCGGCGACGAACTCGTTTGCACGAAGTCCACCACGCGACCGATCAGGATGATGTGATCGCCCGCATCGACCACCTCATGCGTCGTGCAGTCGAAGCTCGCCGCCGCGCCATCCATCACCGGCGCGCCCGTTTTGCGCGTGCTCCACGGCACTTGCGCGAACTTGTCCGCGGCCTTCGACGCGAACACGCCCGACACGTTTTTCTGATCTTCCGCGAGCACGCTGACCGCGAAGCGGCGCGTGTCCGAGAACACCGCGTAACTCGCCGCTGTCTTCGCGATGCATACCAGAATCAGCGGCGGATCGAGCGACACCGACGTGAACGAATTCGCCGTGAAGCCGCGCGGCGAGCCGTCCGGCTGGATCGTCGTGACGACGGTCACGCCCGTCACGAATGCGCCGAGCGCGCGACGAAATTCGGTGATATCGAAAGCGGGTTCCGCGCTCGGGGCGGTGATCGGCTCAGCCATGGCGTTCTCCGGTTGGTACTGCGGTAGTTTTCGCGGTCGTTGTCGCGGTCGTTGCGGCATTCGTCCGTCGCACCGCCGATGCTTCGTTGAGGAATGCAAGCAGGCTTGCGTTCACGCGCTCCGGGTCGGTGACGTTCATCATGTGGCGCGCGTTCGCGATGACTTCAGCGCGGCCACGTGGTGCTGCCGCCGCCATCGCCTGTGACATCTGCGCGCTCGAGTTCGGATCTCCCTCGCCTGTCAGAAACAGCGCGGGTACCGCGAGACTCGCGAGACGCCCGACGTGCGCGTCGTCCGAGCTGGCGAACAGGCGGTAGGTGCGAGCGTAGCCAACCGGATCGACGGCAAGCAGCAGCGCGCGCACCGCCTGCGCGGCCTGGGTCAGGTGCCCCGGAATCGGATCGCCGAACCAGCGCGACAGCGTTCCGTCGACGCCAGTGTCGGCGCGCGTGTCGCCTAGCGTGGCCGCCCGCGTCATCACCGCCTCGCGCTGTGCCGGCGTGCGGTCGTACACCGCGTTCAACGCGGCGACGCTCAGCGTGCGCTGCGGGTGGGTCAGCGCGAATTCGAGTGCGACTAGCGCGCCCATCGAATGCCCGACCACATGCGCCCGCTCGATCTGCAGCGCGTCGAGCAGCGACGCGAGCTGCGCCGCGTATTCGTCGAGCGTGGGCTCCGCGCTCGGCAGCACGCTGTCGCCGTGCCCCAGCATGTCGTAGACCACGACGCGAAACGATCCGGACAACGCATCGATCTGCGGCGCCCACACGCTCTGGTTCATACCCACGCCGTGGATCAGCACAACGGTTTCGGGCGCGGCGTCCGATTGCGGCACGTACACGCTGTAGCAGGTGCCCGCGGTTCGACCCTGCTGGCCATGCGAGATCGCACGCGTTGGCGACAGATCGGGCTTCATCAGACACGCTCCAGATGGCGATGCAGACCACAGCCACGCAGCGTGAACGCTTCCAACGTCATGGGGTTCTCCTTTCAGGCTTCGAGTCGCAAATCTCAATCGATGAGATTATGGTATTCCATCTTATGGCCCACAACAATGCTCAACGTATTATGGAATACCATGATATTTGGGAAGGTTACGCTGGCACGCTTTGGGCTATGCGCGTGTTTGCCCGATCTAACAGGCAAAAAAAAGCCGCCGGCATGTGCCGGCGGCGTTGGCAGGGACGACTACAGACGGGCTCAGGCGTCGCCGCTCGTCTCGTTCTGCGCGGCAAGCACCGCCAAAGCCAGTTCAGCTACCCGCTTGATATGCGCGAACGACGCCGCGGCGGCCGCGTCGCCGTCGCGCCGCTCGATCGCGTCGAGCAGCTGGTTCATTTCGCGGTTCGAGTCGCCGCCGCGCCCCGGCGTCGCGATGGTCAACGCGCGCAGGCGGTTGATGCGCGCGTTGAGCGACGTGACGACCGCCAGCGACACCTGTTTCTTCGCGGCTTCGAACAGCGTTTCGTAGAAGCGCTCGGTGTATTCGAGCACGCGCGGCAAATCGCGTTTTTCGAATGCGTCTTCGATGACCGCGCGGACCTCGCGCAGTTGCCGCACCACTTCCGGCGTGGCGCCCTCGGCGCAGGCGCGCGCGGCGTTCGCTTCGAGAAGCCCGCGCAACTCATAGATCTCGCCGACCTGAGCCGGGTCGAGCCGCGCGACGATCGGTCCTTGCCGCGCGACGATCTCGACCAGACCTTCGGTCTCCAGATGCCGCAGCACCTCGCGCACGACGGTGCGGCTCACGCCAAGCTCGTCGCACAGCGTGCGTTCGACGAGTCGGGTGCCCGGCCGGAAATATCCCTGGACTATCGCGGCGCGCAGTTTGTCGAGCGTGAGCTCACGCAAGGTTTTGACATTGCGGTCGATTTTGAGGTCTTGCATAGGCGGCAGTGGGACGGTGGACGAAGGCCCGCCCGCGGGGTGCGGGCGTGGAATGCCATATTATGACTTATCTGACGTCCAGGCTTGCATGCAAGGGCACAATCAGCCGCCCAAGCCCTCGACGATCGTGATCTGCGCCCGGCAATGTCCATCGCGCTTCTGTTTGGCGGCCTGATATTCGGGCGAGTGATAGCAGTCGAGCGCCGTTTGCATGTCCCTGAACCGAATCACGACGTGTCGCTCGAACGACTCGCCTTCCAGCACCTCCGACGCGCCGCCGCGCGCGAGAAACACCGCGCCGTATTTGTTGAACGCCTGCGGTGCGATGTCCGTGTAGCCCTTGTATTTCGCCCCGTCGAGCACGGTCACGTGGGCGATCCAGTATGCAGCCATATCTCCTCCTTGAATCCACAATGGTTTGCGCAATGCCTGCCGCTTCGTTGATGGCCTGACGAATCGCGCGCCGCGTCATTTTGGCGTCAACGATCGCAATCCAATCCCTCGCAAAAACGCCCTTTTTCCCCGCCGGACGCGGCTCTCAGCGACGCCCCGGGTTAACACTCATGGCATGCCGTAACATGGTATACCACAATGCCTCACACATCCAACCCACTCAGGAAGTTGCCATGAGCCTGATTCGCAAATCCATCCTCCATGTCGAGACCGTCTTCGTCGACGGTGACAAAGTCGCCGCCAAGCCGCTGAAAATGATCGGCGCGGCCGCGGTGATCAAGAACCCGTGGGCGGGCCGCGGTTATGTGGAAGACCTGTCTCCCGAGATTCGCGCGCTCGCGCCGCAATTGAGCGAGCACCTGACCAAACTGATCATCGACGAAGCCGGTTCGGGCGAAGCGGTCGAAGCGTTCGGCAAGAGCGCGATCGTCGGCCTTGCGGGTGAGATCGAGCATGCGTCCGCGCTGATCCACACGCTGCACTTCGGCAACATCTATCGCTCGGCCGTCGGTGCGAAGTCGTATCTGGCGTTCAACAACACGCGCGGCCCCGCCAACGCGCCGCTGCTGATTCCGATGATGGACAAGAACGACGAAGGCCGCCGTTCGCACTACCTGACGCTGCAGTTCGCGATTGCCGACGCGCCGGCCGAGGACGAACTCGTGATCGCGATTGGTGCCTCGATTGGGGGCCGCCCGCATCACCGCATCGGCGACCGCTACAAAGACCTCGCAGAGCTCGGAAATGACGTCAAGAACCCTGCAGCTGTCAACTAAGCGCGTCGCGCACTATCTGGAGCACGGCACCGGCGAACCGCTGGTGCTGATCCACGGCGTAGGCATGCAGGCGCTCGCCTGGTATCCGCAGATCGAAGCGCTGGCGCACGAGTTCCGGGTGATCTCGGTCGATATGCCGGGCCACGGTCGCAGCGATCCGCTGGAACCGGGTGCGGGCTTGCAACAGTTCGTCGAGTGGGCAGCGGGTTTCATCGAGTCGCTGGACATGGGCCCGGTCAATCTGGCCGGCCATTCGATGGGTTCGTTGATCGCCGCGGGCGTCGCGGTCACGCGCCCCGATCTGGTCAAGCGCGTCGCCGTGTTGAACGGCGTTTATCGACGCACCGCGCAAGCGCGCGATGCCGTGCTGCGTCGCGCGGCCGAACTGCACTCGGGCGCCATCGACGTGGCCACGCCGTTGCAGCGCTGGTTCACGGCCGAGGAGTCGCAGCGCGTTGCCGCGCTACGGGTCGAGTCGTGGCTGATGTCGGTCAACCTCAGTGGCTACGCGACCGCCTATACGGCCTTCGCGAACGGCGACGACATGTATGCGGACGGCTGGAACACGATCGCCTGCCCTGCCCTCGTGCTCACCGGCTCCGACGATCCGAACTCGACGCCGGAAATGGCCAGACAGATGGCCCGAGCCGCCCATCGCGGTCACGCGGTCGTGATCGAGAACGAGCGGCATATGGTGAATCTGACCGCGCCTCAGGAAGTCAATCGCGCGCTGCGTGCCTGGTTGCAGACGGCGCCGCAGACGGAAAACCACGAAGCGGAAGTGTGAAATGAGCCAACAGACGAGTCAGCAAGACAGCCAGCAAGTTAGCCGTGAAGTTAGCTGTGAAGTTAGCCGTGAAGCAGCGAAACTCAACACCCGCGAACTGCGCGACGCGTTCGGCGCGTTCATGACCGGCGTGACGATCGTGACCACCGCCAGCGACGACGGCAAGCCGCTCGGCTTCACCGCCAATTCGTTTTCGTCCGTTTCGCTCGACCCCGCGTTGCTGCTGGTGAGCATCGCGAAGACGTCGAGCAACTACCAGATGTTTTCCACCACTGGGCACTTCGCGATCAACATCCTCGCGGAAGGGCAAAAAGATCTGTCCAACACGTTCGCGCGACCGAGCGACGATCGCTTCGCCAACGTGGGCTGGCATCTGAGCGAGCACCGCAACCCGCTGATCGACGGCGTTAGCGCGTGGTTCGACTGCACCACGCACGCGGTGATCGACGCGGGCGACCATGCGCTGATCGTCGGCAAGGTCGAGGCGTTTCATTCGGCCGGATACGCGGGCCTCGGCTACTACCGCGGCGGCTATTTCACGCCGGCCAGGGTGTCGGCCGAAGTCATCGCGGGCCCGAAGGTGATCGTCAGCGCGATCATCGCGCGCGACGACAAGGTGCTGCTGGTGAAATCGGCGGAGGACAAATGGGGACTCCCGTCGAAGGAGATCGGCAAGGAAGGCGCCGACAAGGCACTCGCCGAGATCTTCAGCAAGTATCAGCCGGACGCATCGGCAAGCTTCATCTATTCGGCCTACAACAACACCGAAACCCACTACCAGTACATCTCGTTCCTGTGCAGCGCGCCGGACGAACTCGCCGCTTCGGGTGACGCCTCGGGCAAATTCATCAGCCTCGACGACATCGAGACCGAAGCGTTGCAGGACAGCGCCTTGGCCAGCATGCTCCACCGCTACCGCAAGGAAAGCCAGTTGAAAAGTTACGGGTTGTACTTCGGCGACCACAGCAACGGCACAGTCCGCCCGCTTCATTCCTGAAAGGTTACATCATGCGATTCTCACTCTTCGTTCACATGGAGCGCGTCTCCGAGCAGACCAGTCAGAAGCAGCTGTATGACGAAATGGTCGAGCTTTGCCAGATTGCTGACCGCGGCGGCATGCACGCCGTCTGGACCGGCGAGCACCACGGCATGGACTTCACGATCGCGCCGAATCCGTTCATCAATCTCGCGGACCTCGCGAACAAGACGAAGAACGTGCGGCTCGGCACCGGCACGGTCATCGCGCCGTTCTGGCATCCGATCAAGCTCGCCGGCGAAGCGGCGATGACCGACATCATTTCGAACGGCCGCCTGGAGTTGGGCATCGCGCGCGGCGCTTATTCGTTCGAATACGAACGCCTGCATCCGGGGCTCGACGCGTGGGGCGCGGGTCAACGCATGCGCGAACTGATTCCGGCCGTGAAAAAACTGTGGGAAGGCGACTACGCGCACGAAGGCGAGTTCTGGAAATTCCCTTCCACGACGTCTTCACCGCGACCACTACAGCGCCCGCATCCGCCGATCTGGGTGGCCGCGCGCGACCCGAACAGCCACGAGTTCGCGGTGTCCAACGGTTGCAACGTGCAGGTGACGCCGCTGCATCTGGGCGACGAAGAGGTCGAGAAGCTGGTTGGCCACTTCAATGCCGCGTGCGAGAAGTTCAGCAACCTGCCGCGTCCGCAGATCATGCTGCTGCGTCACACCTATGTCGCGGGCAGCGAGGACGACGCGCAGGTCGCGGCCGACGAAGTGAACACGTTCTACAACTACTTCGGCGCGTGGTTCAAGAACGAGCGGCCTATCAGCCGCGGCATGATCAAGACGCTGAGCCCGGAAGAGATTGCCGCTCACCCGTTCTACACACCCGCGGCGATGCGCAAGAACAACGTGATCGGCACGCCCGAGGAAGTGATCGGGCGCCTGAAGGCCTACGAGGCGCTCGGCTTCGACGAGTACTCGTTCTGGATCGATACGGGCATGAGCTTCGAGCGTAAGAAGGCGTCGCTCGAACGCATGATCAACCACGTGATGCCTGCGTTCAGATAAGGGGCCGACTCCATGGATTCGCATTTTCAGCTGTATATCGACGGACAGTTCGAACCCGGCGCGGCCACTTTCGCGAGCGTGAACCCGGCCACCGGCAAAGCGTGGGCCCAGATGCCGGAAGCGCGCACGGAGCAGGTCAACCGCGCGGTCGAGGCGGCCAACCGCGCGCTGACCGATTCCGCGTGGGCCGGTCTCACCGCCTCGGCGCGCGGCAAGCTGCTGTACAAGCTGGCAGCGCTCGTCGAAAAGGCTGCGCCGCGACTCGCTGAAATCGAAACGAACGACACGGGCAAGATCATTCGCGAGACGTCCAGTCAGATCGCTTACGTCGCCGAGTACTACCGCTACTACGCCGGGATCGCCGACAAGATCGAAGGGAGCAACATTCCCGTCGACAAGCCGGACATGCAGGTCTGGCTCGAACGGCAGCCTGTCGGCGTGGTCGCCGCCATCGTCCCGTGGAACAGCCAGCTGTTTCTATCCGCCGTCAAGCTCGGGCCGGCGCTCGCCGCCGGTTGCACGGTCGTGCTCAAGGCTTCCGAGGAGGCGCCGGGGCCGCTGCTCGAATTCGCGAAGCTCGTGCACGAGGCCGGCTTCCCGGCGGGCGTCGTCAACGTGATTACCGGCTTCGGGCCGGAATGCGGCGCGGTTCTCAGCAGCCATCCGAAGGTCGACAAGGTTGCCTTCACGGGCGGCCCGGAAACCGCACGGCACATCGTCTCGAACACGTCGAACAACCTCGCGAAGGTGTCGCTGGAACTGGGCGGCAAGTCGCCCTTCATCGTGTTCGCCGATACCGATATCCAGAGCGCCGTGAACGCGCAGGTCGCGGCCATTTTCGCGGCGAGCGGTCAAAGCTGCGTGGCGGGCTCGCGGCTGCTGGTCGAAGCCTCCGTGAAAGAGCAGTTTCTCGCGCTGCTGGTGGAGCGCGTGTCGCGCATACGCGTGGGTTCACCCAACGAGATGACGACCGAATACGGGCCGCTTTGCACCGACAGGCAACTGCGCAACATCGAGAAGGTCGTCGCGAGCTCGGTGGCTCAGGGCGCCAGGGTACTCGCGGGCGGCAAGACGCTGGAGCGCGACGGCTACTATTACGCGCCGACGATTCTCGACTGCACCGGCGTGAGCAACGCGGACAGCATCACGACGGAGTTGTTCGGGCCGGTGCTTTCGGTGGATACGTTCGCGACCGAGCAGGAGGCGATCGACAAGGCGAACAGCACCGCCTACGGTCTCGCCGCGGGCATCTTCACCACCAACCTGACTCGCGCGCATCGCGTTTCGAAGCGCGTGCGCTCGGGAATCGTCTGGATCAACACCTATCGTGCGGTGTCGCCGCTCGTCCCGTTCGGCGGCTTCGGACTTTCCGGCCACGGGCGCGAAGGCGGCATGGCCGCCGCGCTCGAGTACACGACGACGAAGTCGGTATGGCTGCGCACCTCGGACGAGCCGATCAGCGATCCGTTCGTGATGCGCTGAGCCCGGCGCGCGGTCCGCGCTCATTCCCACGAGCGACGGACCGCGATCCTTTTCCTGCTGCACCACTTCAAAGCCGTAAAGGGCGACGCCATGTCGCGTTCATCGAACGTGGCAGGGTGCCGCCTGTGCAATAAAAATGGAGACACTATGAAAAGCCCGTCGAACGATAACAGCGTTCTGACTATTGAAAGCAACTCGATCGAGTACGTCGCTCCCGCGAATCGGCATGGCAAACCCGTCGATCTGTTCACCCTGTGGTTCTGCACGAACGTCGCGCCGCTTGCGGTGATTTCCGGCGCGACTTCGGTACTGGTCTTTCACCTGGACGTGGTGAGCGCGATTCTCGCGATCGCCGCCGGTCAGTTCTTCGGCGCCATTTTCCATGCGCTGACCTCCGCGCAAGGTCCGCTCGTCGGCGTGCCGCAGATGATTCAAAGCCGCGCGCAGTTTGGCCGCTATGGCTCGCTGCTCGTGGTCGGTTTCACCACGCTGATTTATCTCGGCTTCTTCGTGTCGAACATCATCCTCGCGGGCAAGACGCTGCACACCGCCGCGCCCGCGGTGCCCGTGGCGGTCGGCACCGTGCTCGGCGCGATTCTCGCGACGCTCGTCGGCGTAATCGGCTATCACTTCATTCACCGCTTCAACAAGGTGGGCGCATGGTTCATGGGTGGCGCGCTGCTGATCGGCATGATCATGATGGCGCCCGGTCTCGACGCGCGGATTTTCCAGCAAGGCCATTTCGACGTGTCGAACTGGTTCGCGATGTTCGGGCTTTGCGCCGTTTGGCAAATCAGCTTCGCGCCCTACACGTCCGACTATTCGCGCTACCTTCCGGCCACCACCGGCTTCGCGAAGACCTTCGCGTTCACGTATTTCGGCACGTCGCTCGGCACGATCTTCGCATTCCTGTTCGGCGTACTGGCGATCAGCACCAGCCACGCCACCGATCCGATGGAAGCCATTCGCGCGCAAACCGGCGTGTTCGGCTACGTTCTGATCCTGCTGTTCCTGGTCAATATCATCGGGCACAACGGCATGAATCTGTATGGCGGGGTGCTGTCGTTCATTACCGCCGCGCAAACGTTCCGTCCGAACTGGGTGCCGGGCCGCAACGTTCGCATCGTCGTGTCGACGGTGCTGCTGGTTTCGTCCACCGTCACCGCGTTGTGGGCTTCGAGCAACTTCATCGCGATCTTCCTGAATGCGATCTTCGCGATGCGTATCGTGCTCGCGCCATGGGTAGCGATCAATCTGGTCGACTTCTACCTGATCAGCAACCGGCGCTACCGCGTGTCCGAGATCGTCAGCAACAACGGCGGCGTGTACGGCTCGTTCAATTTCAAGGCGATTGCGATTTACATCTTCGGTATCGCGATTCAGGTTCCGTTCATGGAAGAGAGCTTCTTCCACGGTCCGTGGGCATCGATCATGGGCGGTGCGGACGTCTCCTGGATCGTCGGCCTGGTGGCGACGGCCGTGACCTACTACCTGTTTGCATCGAACGACGGTTCGCGGTCGCGGCACAGTGTGCCGGCAGGTGTTCCTGCTTCGGAATGAGCTAGCTGGCCCGTCCGGCAACGATGGTCACGTGGATGGCGCGTGCAGCGGTCGACCGGCTCTCGCCGATAGAACGGCCAGCGTTGCCACGGGGCGCTCTATTCGCGGCGCCCTATTCGCTCGACTATCCGCTCAACGGAACGCCATATCCCGGCGGCTTCACAGCGATCTTCGGCTTGGTCGCTGATTTCTAGCGCGCAAAAAACAAACGGCGCTGCCGAGCCGTATCGCCGAAGCGAACGACACCAACAGCGCCACCTTTCCTACGAGCACAATGCGCGTCGCCCTACCCGCGACGCGCGTCATCCAATCAACAGTACCGTCACGCCGGTGTGCTTTCGGTGTTCAGCTTCGACACCGCACCCGTCTTCTCGTCGTAGCGATAGCCCTGTTTCTCGAGGTGAGCGTTGATCGTTTCGACGACCACTTGCTGCTGAATTTCATTGCGCAGCAATTCATGCTCCGGCTTGAGCTGGCCCAGTTCAGCGGCAAGCCGGCGGCTCAACGTTGCTTCGCCTGCGCCGCGGGCAACGACAACCACCATTTTTTCATTCGCCTGAGCCAGTTGCTGCTTCAGTGCGTTCGAGTACTCGGACCATTTCCTGACGGTCTCCCGCGCTTCGGCAATCGCGGCGGCATGCGCTTGCGCGTCGCGCGAGATCTGCGCCTTCAATGCTTCGAGCTCCTGCGAGTCGACAGCCAACGGCGACGCCGACTCCGCGCCCTCGGCCTGTTCGCTCGCTGCCGCGCTCTCGGCCAGTTCGGCCGCGCGCTGCTGCTCCGCGTCGGCGCGCTCCTGCGCTTCGGACAAGCTGGCCGACAGCCTCGCGATTTCGGAGGCGTCCGCGCCGCGCTCATCGGTCAGGCTGGCGATTTGCGTCTGGGCAGTCTGCAATTCAAGCGCGGCGGCATCCCGTTCAGCCTGCGCGCCCGCGACTTCGTCACGTCGGGCGGCGTGCGCTTCCTGCTCGGCCTGCAGTTCCACGCGAATCGCTTCGAGCTCGCTTTCAAGACGGGCGACCGCTTCGGAATGCGCCGCCTCCAATGCCGCGCGCTCCGCTTCGCCGACCGGCGTTTCGACGGCTGCTGCTGCCGACTCGCTCGCCATCTCGCTTTCGCCTACGGTCTCGCTTTCGTCGCGTGCAATCGCACCGCTCTCCGCGGCCTGTTCCGCGCGCTCCAGTTCCGCTTCGAGCAGCGAAACGCGATCGGCGAGCTGCTGCGCGCGCTTCTCCGCTGCGTCGGTGCGTTGCACCGCGAGCGCGATGTCCTCTTCGAGCCCGGCCACTGCATCGACCTTCTCGTCGTAGGCGCTCGTGATCTTGTTCAACTCGACCTGCAGCGCATCTAGTTCCTGGACGGTGGTTTGCAGTTCGGCTAGCGCGTCGTCGCGCTCGTTGCTGGCGTCCTCGACGCGCTGGCGCATCGCGGCGAGGCGTCGCGCCACCGCGCGCTCGGCCTCGTCCTGCGCCGACGTCCACAGCCGGTCGAGCGCATCGCGCATCGTGTCCGTCACGGTTTCCGGCAAAGCCGGACGCTCGACGACCTGCGGCACCCGCGCGGCGCGCGTTTCGCGCCATTTACGCAATGCCGCGGACACCGCGACCACCGAACCGGTATGGACTTCGTTCCAGATGGCCACCGGAGACACCTTCTGGCCCTCGTCGGCCATCCGGTTTGCGATTTCAGATACGAGTTCGTCCGTGATCGTAATGTTGCTTGACATGTCTGCCTCGACAAAGTGCACGTGGTGACGAATACCGTTTCGTCATTCCGGAGGCGGCCGCGCGCTGGGATCCGCCTTGCATGGATACGAATTGTCGGCTACCTCCCCGGCGGCCAATCCGTCGAAAAGCCGAGGTTACGGGGAGGTATTCACGGAATTGCGCCACGATCTTGCCGCGCCCGGTTGCCTCGGGCGCCTGCTGCAGCGGTGATCCGGAGGGCCTGATGTTTCCGGATTTGCGAACTTTGGCCACGCCGAACCGGGCCGATACGCAGGGACTTGCGCTCGTGCGGACTGTACGACACGGAGAAACGACGCGCGTACTCAAAGACGTTCGCGAAACGTGTAGAAAAATGACGTTCTGGGGCCCGGCGGCCCCATCGAAGGCTCGGCATCCGTGTGCGGTGCCGCAGAAAGTGAAAAGGCGTGTGGTCATTGCCAACGAAAGTGCAAATTCCGAGCAGTCGTGAGCCTAGTTGCCCGTGACAACCGCGCGGACCGGATTCGGGCCACGACCTGCCGTTCAGCGAGCGGGGAAAATTGCTGTTTCAACGGCCGCACTACATCCGGAAGCTGACGAACGAGGACACACATAATTCGGCCTGAGCCGACATTGGAGGCGCTGGGTTCTACGTCAGCATCTCAAAGATTTCGCCGATTCCAAATACCGTGCATGTCCGCTGCTGCGTGAACTGGTGGCGGCGGGACGCCTGGGCAGGAAGACCGGTTGGGGAGTCTATCGATATGCGTAGTCAAGACGACAGGCCAAATCGTCCGCGCTCCATCAACGGATCCATGGTCAATGTTCCTGATTCGTCAGACGGATAGAGCGTAAATGGGACCAAAGTCCGATAGCAAACCGGCCAAAACCCGAGCATTTTCACCGTACGACCGCACCGCAAACGTCGCAGACCTGTGGCGGCTTACTCTGACATTTCGGTCTCGAAGTCGTCACAAGAGGTTTGCGGAGGGTGTGAAGGACATACGACTGCGGCGCATCGGGAGTTGCGCCGTGTCTGCGCGTAGCGCGTCAACACGGGAGAAGGACATGAAAGTAAGCAAAACACTCAGGCTGGCCGGTGGGGCATTGATCGTTGTCGCGTCCATGAACGCATGGTCACAAGCCAGCGATGCCGCTGCCACGTCCACGGAATCGGCGACTCCGTCCAAGTCGGACGTGAGAAAGGCGAACCGGGCGCTAAGCAAAAAGGTATTGCACGCGCTTTCAAAAGGGGGGATCGAAACTTCGGGCGTCAGGGTGTTGATCAAAGGTAGCGCGGTGACACTCGCTGGGGATGTTCCAGAACAGCCCCAGATCGAGAAGGCTACTGCGATTGCGCAGCAAGTTCCCGGAGTGACGTCGGTGAAGAACACTCTGTCTCTTCACGAAGGCGGCCAATGAGCCGGCACGGGTGGCCCGCATTTGCGGGCCGCCTGAAAGCTTGCCGGTACGCGACGGGAACGCCAGTCTGGTGATGACGGCGACTACGCGCCGAAGCACACTCAGCGCGACTTGCGCATCGCTGAGCGCTAGCGTTAGGGCGCAATGGGCGTGTCAGCGCTCCATCGACCCGCCATCGTTTTCCCCCTGCGGATGGCGCACCGTGCGGCCAGCGTGTGGCGTGTCGATACGGATCGCGCGGCCGAGGCCGCGCTTATGCATCTCATACACCGT
Organism: Paraburkholderia sp. HD33-4; assembly: GCF_021390635.1. Lineage (NCBI taxonomy): Bacteria > Pseudomonadati > Pseudomonadota > Betaproteobacteria > Burkholderiales > Burkholderiaceae > Paraburkholderia > Paraburkholderia sp. HD33-4. The sequence continues at coordinate 42,974 of NZ_JAJEJS010000003.1, forward strand.
CGAACAGGTCGGCGGCGCGGCGACGACAACCGCTCTGGCCTTATTTCGGCTCGCCCGGATCTTCGATCAGTAGCTCGAAGATTCCATTGCGCTCCAGCACCTGTAGACGCGTTCGGCACGAGATGACGAATATCAATGTCCCGCCGGCCAACGCGCGATTTACCGCTTTACCAGGGAGGAAAAGGGGCTGCAACGCCGCTCTTACTGGAGCAGTGCTTGTCCCCAGTGCTCCATCAAGTCGCAATGCACGCCGAGCGTGTATCGACGAATCTCCCGATGGGAGCACGAATCAGTGCTGGAGGCAGTTCAGCGGCGGCTCGACAAAACTCCGGATGCGATGACAGTCCGAAGGCGAACCGTAGAACATGTCTTCGGGACGTTCAAGCACTGGATGGGCTACACGCACTTCCTGACACGCAGGCTGGCCAACGTCGGTACCGAGATGAGCCTGCATGTGCTGAGCTACAACCTCATGCGAGTGCTAAAAATACTGGGGTTCTCGAGAACAATGAAAGCGATGCGACTGGCGGGTGCATAAGACCCGCCCCGTTATGCCTGCCGAGCGGACGGGAGACGACGGTCCGGAAGGTAACAAAGTCGCTCAGCCGATCGTCGTCGCGAAATTGACCGAGGAAACAGCAAACTACGCCAAGACGCAAAGGTGGTCGAGCATGCTGCGGAAAAATCGGCGTTTCCACACGGCCTGGACCCGTTGCGGCCAATCAACTCATTTCCGCTCAAGGGGCAGCTTCCAAAGTGAAGGCGTCGTTCATCTGCGCGGCCTGGCGGGCGGCCGTTGCAGACCCCGGGCAGCTAGCGGGGTCGACATCACGATTGACGTGCGAGTCTCGCCGTACAAGTTTATACGTTCAATCAGTCGTTCCAGATCGGCCAGACTCACCGCCACCAATCGCATGACGTAGGAGTCCGCCCCGGTCACGTGATGGCATTCCAGCACTTCGGGAATCGTGTCGAGCAACTTAAGAAACTTCGCTTTTGCAGGTTGCGGCACAGTAATGCCGATCAGCGCATTCACCGCATAGCCCGCCGCGACGAGGTTGATCCGTGCTGAGTAGCCTTCGATGACCCCGGTTTCTTCCAGGCGCTTGACGCGCTCCGTTACCGCCGGCACCGATAGATGTACCTCGCGGCCCAGATCGGTATAGGTCATGCGTCCGTTGTGCTGCAACAAGGAAAGCACCTTCCAATCCAGTTCGTCCATTGTGCCGAAGTTTTTAAGGCAAAAACGCCATCTTCTCTTAAAAACTGACTTCTTGCACGATCATAAACCGCCTACGATGCTTCTCCATATCAACGCATTTCGTCGGAGAAGGTCATGTTGTTCGTTAAGTCGATGGTGATGGGTTTTTGCATTGCCGCTCCGGTTGGCCCCATCGGTATGTTGTGCATCCAGCGCAGTCTAAGCCGTGGTTTTCGCTCCGGCTTTGCAACAGGCATCGGCGCAGCATGCGCGGATGGCATCTACGGGTTGCTCGGCGCGCTCGGTATCGCTGGCGTGGTAGCGGCGCTGCCGATGCTGAGCGTGGCCCTGAAAATCGGCGGTGGAGTGTTTCTTGTTTGGCTGGCCTGCGGTATTGCTCGCGAAGCGCCTGCTGTTCCTAACGTTTCCGAAGGAGCACGGCGCGCAACTGTCGCTCGCGATTTCCTGACTACGTTTGCCCTTACGCTGTCCAATCCCATGACCATTCTGTCGTTCATCGGGATTTTTGCAGCGCTCGGGCCGCAGTCGGGTTCACACGACGGCCTTGGATGGTTAGCGGTATCGCGAATGGTCAGCGGGGTGTTTGTCGGCTCTGCCGTCTGGTGGTTGTGCTTGAGCACTGGGACCACCACATTTCGGAAAGCGATACCTGTCTCATTGACGCACAGCTTTTCGCGTATGTCGGCCATCGTGATAGCTGTGTTCGGGGGTGTCCAGATGATCTCTGGAACGTCAAGTCTTATCCAGGCCTTCTGACTTGCAGAAACGCAGTGACTACTGCCGAGCACTTTTGGTCGCTGACGCGACAGGCGTCGCTTATCGTGGCTATGCGACAGACCATCTGCGGATAGCGAAGGGAAAGGCATTGAGCGGGCGAGCGCAGCACGGCGAATTCGCCGGGTCGCCGCCCCGACTACGCTACAAGCATTCCTGCGCTCGCTCACGTAACGGGCACGAACTCTCCTTCGGCGAAGAACCACGCCGCCATCGTCCGTGCCAGTTCGAGCACGACCTCCGCGTCGGTCCGGCCGGAGGACGCGCGCACGTGGAACGAATGATCTGCGTCGTCCACCACATGCAGCGTGGCGCGTGGCCCCAGCGTCCCGACGACCGACCTCAGCAGGTGAAGCTCGGCCAGCTTGTCGCGCGTGCCCTGCAGGAAGAGAATCGGCACCGTGACGTCCGCCAGGTGCCGTGCCCTCTCCACGCCGGGCGCGCCCGCCGGGTGCAGCGGGAACGCGACGAAAGCGAGGCCACGCACGCCGTCGAGCGGGGAGATGGCTTGGGCTTGGGACGTCATGCGGCCGCCGAACGACCTGCCGCCCGCGAAGAGCGGCAGGGCTGGCAGCCGCCGGCGGGCCTCTGCGACGGCTGCCTGCACGGCAGCATGTGCCACGGCCGGCGAGTCCACCCGCTTGGAGCCCCGCTCCATGTACGGAAACTGGTAGCGCAATGTGGCGACATTGACCGCCGCAAGCGCGTCGGCCAATGACGACATGCCGGCGTGCTGCATGCCCGCCCCGGCACCGTGCGCGAAGACATACAGGGCTCGCGCGTCCTCCGGCACTCGGAGGAGCGCGGAGACCTTAGTGCCGTCGGGCAGTGCCACGGAAAGCGATTCTGGGTCGTCCATCGTATTCAGGTCGTGTCGTTGTGGCCTTAGCGCCAATTCTGCATCAATGAGGCATCGGAGAGCGTTTGTGGCGGCCTCCGGCAAGGCATTGCGCAGACGGAGTTTGCCGGCCGATCCATGGAGCGCGTGTCTATCGTGAACGGCGCCGCAGTCGCGATGTGTCGGTTGACGACCGCAGCCCCGACCTGTGGGCCGCAGCGTGATCCGCGCTCTGAGACATCTGCGCAATAGCACGCCTGCATTATTGTCAGCGAGCTGTTACGACACTGCAATCACCGTCAAAGGAAGTTCTCGAAAGGCAGTTCATTGATCTGGCTCTCTGGAAAAGCATGTCCGGCTGCAGAAAGTTCTGAGTCGGCCAGTATCGGCCGTTCGCACTGGCGGCGCCAGGGACCCTCCAACGGCTGCTTTACTCTGAGAGGCGCCCTACCCACTGCTGGTCAGTCAACCATGCCAGCGTGGCACGACGAGCCCAGGCTGGACACAAGCCCCGCTGCACGGGAATTAGACTTCCCCGAAACCACCGCCCCCCGGCGTTTCCACCACGAACACATCTCCCGCCTCCATCTCGACGCTCGCGATATGACCTAAAGCGACTATCTGACCATCCGCGCGCTCGACGCGATTGCTGCCGCAGCTTCCCGCCCGTCCGCCACCCGCGCCGAAAGGCGCATGAATGCGGTTATTCGACAGAATCGACGCCGTCATCGGCGTGAGAAAGCGAATGCGCCGGATCGCACCGTTACCTCCGTGCCAGCGTCCCGCGCCACCCGATTCCGCGCGGATCATATGCGATTCGAGCCGCACCGGGTAGCGCCATTCGAGCACCTCGGGATCGGTCAGGCGCGAGTTGGTCATGTGTGTCTGCACAGCATCGACGCCGCTGAAACCGTTGCCCGCGCCGCTGCCGCCCGCAATCGTTTCGTAGTACTGGTAGCGGGCATCGCCGAAGGTGAAGTTGTTCATCGTCCCTTGGCTCGATGCCACGACACCGAGTGCGCCATAGAGCGCATTGGTGATTGCGGACGACGTCTCCACGTTACCCGATACCACCGCCGCCGGATACACCGGATTGAGCATCGAGCGGTCGGGAACGATCACCGACAGCGGCCTGAGGCAACCTGCGTTGAGCGGGATATCGTCGCCAACGAGCGTGCGGAACACATAGAGCACTGCCGCCATGCAGACCGCCTTCGGCGCGTTAAAGTTGTTGGGCAACTGCGCAGACGTGCCGCTGAAATCGACCGTGGCGCTGCGCGTCGCGGCATCGACGCGAATCGCAACCTCGATCACCGCGCCGTTGTCGAGTTCGTAGCGATAGCTGCCGTCCTTGAGCGCGCCGATCACGCGGCGCACCGCTTCCTCCGCGTTGTCCTGCACGTGACGCATGAAGGCGAGCACCACGTCGCGGCCGAATTGCGCGACCATGCGACGCAACTCGTCCACACCTTTCTGGTTCGCTGCAACCTGCGCGCGCAGATCGGCCATGTTCTGCGCGATGTTGCGCGCGGGATAGCGACCCGACGCGAGCAGCGCGCGAGTGTCGGCATCGCGCAGCACGGCCGCCGAGACGAGCTGCCAGTTGTCGATCAGCACGCCTTCTTCTTCGATATGCGAGGAGGCCGCCGGCATCGAGCCCGGCGTAATGCCGCCGATATCCGCATGATGACCGCGCGAGCCGACGTAAAAGAGCGGCTCGCACGAACCATCAGCGAACACGGGTGTGATGACGGTCACATCGGGCAAGTGCGTGCCGCCGTGATACGGGTCGTTCAGCATGAACACGTCGCCGTCGCGCATCGCGCCGCGATTGCGCTCGATCACCGTCTTGATGCTCTCGCCCATCGAGCCGAGATGCACCGGCATGTGCGGTGCGTTGGCGATCAGGTTACCTGCGTCGTCGAAGATCGCGCACGAGAAGTCGAGACGCTCCTTGATGTTGACCGAATACGCCGTGTTTTGCAGGCGCAAACCCATCTGCTCGGCAACCGACATAAACAGGTTGTTGAAGATTTCCAGGCGCACGGGGTCGGCCTCGGTGCCGATCGAGCGGCGAGTGGGCAGCGGTTGTACACGCGTCATCACCACGTTGCCCTGTGCGCTCAGAACGGCTTGCCAGCCCGGCTCGACCACGGTGGTGCCGTTCTTTTCAGCGATGATCGCCGGGCCATTGAGCGTGTCGCCGGCGCACAGCGTGTCGCGCTGGTAGAGCGACGCGTCGTGCCACGCGCCAGCCGAATACATGCGTACGACCGTCTGCGCACGAAGCGCGTCGTCTGCCGCGCGCGGCGACAGGTTGCCCACATCGACGGGTGCATCGGAATGACCAATCGCCTCGACGGACGCAAGTTCCGCGATGAGCGGCGTATCCGCCATCAGGAACGCGTAGCGTTGACGATAGGCCGCTTCGAACGCGGCGCGCATTGCGTCGACGCTGCCCGCGGGCACGGCAAGCGACGAATCGGTGCCTTGATAACGTAAATGCACACGCCGCTCGGTCGTAATGCGCGCCACGTCAACGCTCTGTTCGAGCAGGGCGTGGGTTGCGTTGTCCGCGAGGGCATCGAGTGCGGCTTCAAGCGTTGGCAGCGAGGCTGCGTCGAGCGTGATTTCCAGCGCCCGTTCGCGCATGGCGGTTTGATCCGCGAGACCCATGCCGTACGCGGAGAGCACGCCTGCGAGCGGATGCGCGAACACGCGCGTCATGCCGAGCGCGTCGGCCACCCCGCATGCGTGCTGACCGCCTGCGCCGCCGAACGTCGTCAGCACGTACTGCGAGACGTCATGGCCGCGCTGGACGGAAATTTTCTTGATCGCGTTCGCCATGCTGCCGATGGCGATCTCCAGATAGCCTTCCGCGAGTTCTTCGGGCGTGCGGCGCTGCCCCGTCGCCGCGAAGATTTCGTCGGCGAGCGCCTGAAAGCGGTGCGCGACGACATCGCGATCCAGCGGCTCGTTCGCATGCGGACCGAACACGCGCGGAAAATAGTCGGGCTGGATCTTGCCGAGCATCACGTTGCAGTCGGTGACCGCAAGCGGGCCGCCGCGCCGGTACGCGGCGGGGCCGGGATTCGCGCCTGCCGAGTCGGGGCCGACACGCAGCCGGGCGCCGTCGAAGCCGAGCACCGAGCCGCCGCCAGCCGCTACCGTGTGAATGCTCATCATCGGCGCGCGCATGCGCACGCCTGCTACCTGTGTTTCGAACACGCGCTCGAACTCGCCGTTGAAGTGCGAGACGTCCGTCGACGTGCCGCCCATGTCGAAGCCGATCACGCGCTCGAAGCCCGCCGCCTGCGCCGCGCGCACCATACCGACGATGCCGCCCGCCGGACCGGAAAGGATCGCGTCCTTGCCCTGGAACACATCGGCGCGTGTCAGTCCGCCGCTACTCTGCATGAACTGCAGGTTCACGCCGGGCATTTCGTGCGCGACCTGATCAACGTAACGGCGCAGGATCGGCGACAGATACGCGTCCACGACGGTCGTATCGCCGCGCGAGACCATTTTCATCAGCGGCGAAACTTCGTGCGACACGGAGATCTGCGTGAAGCCGATACGACGTGCCAGTTCTGACAGTTCACGTTCATGCGACGTGTGGCGATAGCCGTGAATCAGCACGATGGCGAGCGCGCGAATGCCCGCGTCGTAAATCTCGTGCAGTGCACGTTCTGCCGCAACGCGATCGAGCGACGCGACGACTTCGCCTTGCGCGCTTACCCGTTCGTCGATTTCGACTACGCGCTCGTAGAGCGCTTCCGGTAACGCGATGTCGAGATCGAAGAGGCGCGGGCGGTTCTGATACGCGATTCGCAACACATCGCGAAAGCCGCGCGTGGTGACGAGCGCGACCGGTTCGCCCTTGCGTTCGAGCAGAGCGTTAGTCGCGACCGTTGTACCCATCTTGACCATTTCGACGTCGTGTGGGGTGATAGCTTCGCCGGCTTGCAATCCGAGCAGATGACGAATCCCTGCGACGGCCGCATCGCGATACTGCTCAGGGTTTTCAGAGAGCAGCTTGTGCGTGGTGAGCGTGCCGTCCGGGCGGCGCGCGACGATATCGGTAAAGGTGCCTCCGCGGTCTATCCAGAACTGCCAGCGGGACGGCGTGCAAACATCGGAGCTGTGATTGTGCTTCATGGTGTCGAGGTCTTGGATGCGAAATATGTAAGAGATGCGAGAGATGCCAATCAGGCCGATTCGAGTTCACGGCCGCGCGTTTCGGGCAAGGTGAGCGCGGCGATTATCAGCACGCCGTATGCGGCCACCGCGAATATCCCGATGCTCGTGCCAAGGCCAAACCGGCTCGACAGTGTGCCGATCAGCACGGGGAACAGCGCCCCGATCGCGCGGCCGACGTTGTAGCAAAAGCCCTGGCCGGAGCCGCGTACGCGGGTCGGAAAGAGTTCGGTGAGCAATGCGCCCATGCCGGAGAAAATGCCCGACGCAAAGAAGCCAAGCGGAAAGCCGAGCCACAGCATCGACGCATTCGTCAGCGGCAACGAGGTGTACACGAAAGCAATCGCCATCGAGCCGAGCGCGAACAGGATGAAGTTCGGCTTGCGGCCGATGCGGTCCGTGAGCCACGCGCTGCATAGATAACCCACATACGAACCGGCGATGATCATCGCCAGATAGCCGCCGGTGCCCAGCACCGTGAGATGACGTTCGGTCTTGAGGAACGTCGGCAGCCATGTCGTGATCGCGTAGTAGCCGCCCTGTGCGCCTGTGGTGAGGAGTGCGGCGCGCAGCGTCGTCGTAAGCAGCCGGGGTGCGAAGATTTCGGTGAAACGTGGTGGGTCCTGCGCGTCCTGCTGCGCAACCTTGGCTTGCTCGAACACTTCGGGTTCCTTCACGTATCGGCGAATGAAGAGCACGAGGAGCGCCGGCACGAGCCCGATCAGGAACAACGCGCGCCACGCGATTTCAGGAGCCATCACGGAGAACAGCACGGCGTAGAGCAGGGCGGCCATGCCCCAGCCGAGCGCCCAGCCGGATTGCACGAGACCGACCGCCTTGCCGCGATCGCGTGCGCGGATCACTTCACCGATCAGCACGGCGCCCGCCGTCCACTCGCCGCCGAAGCCGAAGCCCATGAGCGCGCGGGCGGCGAGCAGCTGGCCGTAGTTTTGCGCGAGACCACACAACGCGGTGAACACCGCGAACCACAGCACGGTGAGCTGCAACGTGCGTACGCGGCCGATACGATCGGATAGTATCCCCGCGATCCAGCCGCCAAGCGCGGACGAAAGCAGCGTCATAGTGCCGATGAAGCCGGCGTCGGCAAGCGAGATGCCCCAGGTGGCCACGAGCGTCGGAATGACGAAGGAGAGCATCTGCGTGTCCATGCCGTCGAGCATATAGCCGACCTTGCAGCTCCAGAACGCCCGGCGTGCGCGCGGACCGGCTTCCGCGTACCAGGAAAGCTGCGGGCTGTCTGCCGTTGCCTTCATGTCGGTGGCATCGTTGACGCTTGCCATGAGTGTCTTGCTGTCCATCTGCTGCTCCTGTGGATAGACGCATGAGTAACGAGCGAAGCCACGCAAGAGCGTAGGGATGCGTCATTCCCTCCGGGCCTGTCGGCCGGATGGCTTCGGGATGCTTTGACTGGGTTGTGGCTCGACGGCGCCGTGTTAGGCCACGCGCGCCGCAGGAACGCTCAGAAGATGGCCAGCGATGCGTTGGTGATGTCCGTCATCAGCATATGTCCCGGCGCGTGGGCGATGGCGATCGGTAGCTTCGCGGCCATCAACGCGGTTTGCGGCGTCACACCGCACGCCCAGTAGACCGGCAGTTCGCCCGGGTGGATCGTCACCGCATCGCCGAACTCGGGGCGCGCGAGATCGGCGATACCGAGTTCCGCCGGATCGCCGATATGCACGGGTGCGCCGTGTACGCCCGGAAAACGGCTCGTGATCTGCACGGCGCGGATCGCGTCAGCGCCGCGTAGCGGGCGCATCGACACGACGAGTTCGCCTCCGAACACGCCCGCGCGCTGGTTCGGAATGTCCGTGCGATACATCGGCACGTTTCGGCCTTCTTCGACATGGCGCAGTCCGATGCCTTCCTTCGCGAGCATGTGTTCGAACGAGAACGAGCAGCCGATTGCGAACACGACGAAATCGTCCCGCCAGTGCGTTTCGATCGATGCGACGCATTCGCTCAACTCGCCATCGCGGTAGACGTTGTAGGCCGGAACATCGGTGCGGATATCGATGTCGCGCCCAAGCACCGGCACGCGAAAGTCGCCGGGCTCGCCCACACCGAGCAGCGGACACGGCTTCGGATTCGCATGACAGAAGCGCAGGAAATCGTGCGCGTACGCGGCGGGCAGGATCGCGAGATTGGCTTGCGCGAAGTCGCCGCAATGGCCAGCCGTGGGGCCGCGGAAGTCGCGATGTCGTACGGTTCTGCGAAATTCGAATGGAGTCATGGTGTCAGCGTGCTCGTGCGGGTTGCTCTGGTTCGTCTTTGTCGACTGCGTACAGGTGAGATGCGCGAAGCGCTGTTTTTGCGCTCAAACAAAGCATAGAAAAGAAGAAAATATGATGCCAACTAGTTTTATTTGCGACAAATGGATAGAATTTCTTAACGAAATCGCGGGTTTTCCCGAATCACGATGAGTTTTTTGGAGCAACTCTCCCAGTCGCTGTTGTCACCTTCGGCCTATGAACACGCGCTTTCTCGAAACCTTCGTCACGCTGGCCAAGCTGCGCAGTTTTCGCACCACGGCGACGGCTTTGCACGCCACGCCCGCGGCGATCTCGCAGCGTCTGAAAGCGTTGGAAGACGAATTGCAAACCACGCTCGTTGATCGCGAGAGCCGTGATTTCCGGCTCACGGCGAACGGCGAATATCTGCTGGGCTATGCGAAGGCCGTGGTGGAAGCGACGCGCCAGTTGCAGGCCGCTGCGTCACATGAAGGCGCGATGCGCGGCAAGCTGCGGCTCGGCGTGATCGAGACGGTCGTGCATAGCTGGCTCGCCGATTACATGCGGCGTCTCGCAGACGACTTCCCGCAACTCGAAGTTGAGCTGGCGGTGGACGTGAGCGTTGTTTTGCAGCGGCGGCTGATGGCGGGCGAACTCGATCTCATCATTCGCGTGGAAGGCAGCGACGAGGAATCCGTGGTGTGCGACGCGCTCGCGAACTATCCGGTGCACTGGATAGCGCGCGCGGGTCTGTTGCCGCTTTCGCGCAGCGGGCTCGCGAAACGCGTGCTGCGTCATCCGATCCTGACGTTCGGGCGCGGAACGGCGCCGCATCGCGCGCTGGAGGACATCGTCGCCAAGCTGGCGCTCGCCAATGGCGTGCCGCTAGCGGATACGCGTATCACGGGCTCGCCTTCGATTTCGGTGATCGTGCAACTCGTGCGCGATGGGTTTGGCGTGGCGGCGATTCCGCGTCTCTTTGTCGACGATCTGATCGCCCGCGGCGAGGTGGTGGAGTTGCCGTTGCAGCCTTCGCCGCCGTCCATCGTGGTGTCGATGTCACGCCGCGCGGATGCGCCGCTGCTCGTACATGGCGCGGCGAACGCGGCGCGTGCGGCATGTCATAGGTATTGCGAGTTGGGGGATCCGCGCTTGATTGAACGCTTGTAAAACCGGGTCCTTGCTGACATCCGTTGAGGAGATGCGACGGTATGACCCTGCGGATCAGTGTGGCAAATACGGCGCCATGCGCCAACGGATTCTGGCTCGCATTTCCAGCTACGGCGAAGCCATCGATATGTGAGTCACCGCACGGAGCTTGCAAGCATCCCTATTTGCATCCCGGTTCGCTGAAACCTATGCTGAAAGATCCCCTAATCAGGCAGGGACACCCATGCGCGCACAGTCGCGGTCGGTTTTCGCAGTACTAGTATCGTGCTCGTTAATCGTCGGGTGCGGTAGCGACATATCGGCGACCGATCCCTATGCGCAAGTAATGTACAAGCCACGTTACGTCAGCGCGCAATCACAGTGGTCGATGATTGTGATGGATGCGGGAACGGGTCAGATTCTCTACTCGCTGAATCCCGACACGATGATTTTCACCGCTTCGGTGCGCAAACTCTACTCTGTCGCCACCGCTTTGGGTGTGATCGGCGCGGACCATCGCTTCAAGACGCCCGTCTATCGCAACGGAACGGTCGATACGACCGGTAAGCTGACCGGTGACCTGATCATCCAGGCCTCCGGCGATCTGACGTTTGGCGGCCGCCAGAAGCCGGACGGCACGGTCGACTTCACCGACTACGATCACAACGATGCACGGGGTTTCCAGGGGGCGATCCTGACGCCCGAAGATCCGCTCACCGCGATGAATGCGCTTGCCGCGCAGGTGCGTGCCTCCGGCATTACGTCGGTGAATGGCGACGTGATCGTCGATGACCGCCTGTTCGATTCGTTTCGCGTGCCAAACGGCAATGTGCTGATCTCGCCGATGCTCGTCAACGAGAACGTGATCGACATGACGCTGAGCCCGGGAGCGGGCGTCGGCCAGGCGGCGGTGCTCGACTGGCGACCGCGCACCAGCGCGATGATGTTCCAGGGCACGGCCGTTACGACCGCTGCCGGTATCGATCCCGACATCGTCGTGTCCGGCGACGCCTTCGACAAAGCCCCGCTCAGTTGCGTCTCGACACCTGGCTGTAGGGCGACGGTCTCGGGGGGAGCCGGGCTCGACACCCCGGCGACGATCCCGCTTGCGTACAGGTCGGCGCTGATCGGCAACGACATCTACGTGAGCAACGTTCGCATCGACGATCCGCCGTCGTTCGCGCGCACCGCGCTCGTCGATGCGCTCGCGCGTGCTGGCGTGACAGTGAGCGCGCCCGCGGTGCAACCGAATGCGTCGGCCGCATTGCCATCTTCGCAAAGCTATACGAGTGCGAACCAGGTTGCGAGCTTCACGTCACCGCCCTATTCCGAGTTCGCGAAACTGATCCTCAAAGTCAGCCTGAACACTGGTGCGAATCTCAGCCTGATGTACCAGGGAGTCGCGCAAGGCGCACGTACCGTCGGCGATGCACTCGGCACCGAACGCAAATATCTCACCGGCACGCTCGGCCTCGACGGATCGAGCTTCGACTTCCCGACCAACGGCAGCGGCACGCCCGACTGCCGCGCGACCGCACGCACCACCGCAACGCTACTCGCGACGATGCACCGCGGCGCGAACGCCACCGTGTATCGCAACGCACTGTCGATCCTCGGCACCGACGGTTCGCTCGCGGCAGTCGGCAAAACCGTTGTCGGCAAGGAGAACATCCTGGTGAAGAGCGGAGCGACGATCGACGCAAGTGGACAGATGGTCGCAATCAACATGGCTGGTTATATCAGCGCAAAGAGCGGACGCCAGCTTGCTTATGCGCTCTTTGTCAACCACGCTGGCCCGGCCAGCACGCCCGCCGCAGCGCTCGACGTGTTTAACGACGAAGCCGACATTCTCGGCATCGTCTACTCGCAATATTGAGGCGCCCGGTTTTCGGGCTGGGCCCGCCACTGACTCACGGCGCGTCGAACGTCATTGCAGTTTCCACAACGTTGCGGCGATCATCCCCTCGTCGTTGAATACCGGCACCACATCCGAAACGCCGCCGGGAACCGGTACGTTGTTGACCGTCATGAAGAATACGAGCTGCCGCCCGCTCTTTGCGGTGATATAGCCGGCAAGCGCCTGCCCTCTGAGCAACCCCGTTCCGGGTACAGCTGGATTTTCAACGACGTAGGTTCCGGTCTTCGCCTGAACCTGACCTTTTGCGCCAGCAAGCGTCGGATCGGACTCGAAGGCGGTGACTGTCGTCAGCGAACCATCGACGCCAAGCGATGGCATCGAATCTTTATACGCGGCAAAGTCGGGTTTCGATACCATCCCGCGCATCATCGAGATCACGGCTTTGGCATTGGCAGTCGTTTCACCGCCGCCACTGCCGTCAACGAAGTGATACTGGCTCGGCGAAATAGCGAACGTCGATTGCAATTCGGTCTGCTCGGCTGTGAGTGCGGCGTCCATCGTAGTCGAATTGTTTTTTGCAAGACCCCACATCAATAGCGTCGTGTCGGCACCGAGGTTGTAGCTGACCTTGTTGACGAACCGGATGTCCTGCGCGTACGGTGCGGCCGTCAATTGCGCGACCTGCTGCGCGCTCGAGTACGAGCCCTTCGCCGGCAGCGACGCAGTGGCATTGACGCCGATCGGCGCGGCCGTCACCGTGACGCCTGCGCGCGTCAGCGCTTCGATGAACACGGTGCGCGCGTAGCTTGACGGTGCCGTGATGCGGAACGTGCGGACCAACGGAAACGTATTCACTGGCACCGGTACGTAGCCCACCGGCACCGAGCCGCTGACGCTTCCGACGCACGGCGTCGTGCCGATACACGTCAGAAACGTTTGGCGCTCGTCCGGATCGAGTTCGATCGAGGCCAGCGACGACGCGCTGCCGGTCGAGAGGGTCGACTGCACAGTCACCGCCGCCGACTTGGGCCGGTAGTCGAACGGCAGCGGCTGGCCCTCAGTGCTCTGGGTGAACGACACGTCGACCTGATCGTCGTTGACGAAGATCGGGGTTGCCATGAACTCGTCACGGAAGTCGAATGCGGTGAAAAGCCGGTCGTCGATCACGATGTCACCGTTGACCTTCGTGATGTCGGCGGCCGCCACCTGCTGTGCTAGCGCGTTATAGCCGGCGAGAGGATCGGGCGCGGATAGCACCGCATTGCCGAGACCGTTCGCTTCGTTGTGATCGAACGACGTGAGTGCAATCGTGCCATCTGGATTCGCGCGTCCGCCCATCGTCAGATCGCCGCTCGCGACCAGAATGAGATTGCCGTTGAGCGTGCCGGTCGCATCGACGGTGCCGGTTTTATACACCGGTGTCACCGCTCTGTGCTGCGCGCCGATCGCATTCAACGCGTTGCCGGTTGTAAAGACCTTTCGCACCGACGCGATGTACACCTGCGAGCTGGAGTTCAGATCGTAAATCACACTTCCAGTGCCCTGATCGACGACCTGGAGCGACCACGTCGCGCCTTTGTACACCGGCTTTTGCATCACCTGCAGGATCGAATCGGGCACGGCGGTACTATTACTACTGTCAATCGATCCGCCGCACGATATCAATAGCGTCGCCGTGGCGATCGCAGACAGGCGCATGACTATTTTCAGGAATCTCCTGTTCATTTCAGGTCTCCCAGGCTCAGTTAGCGTTTTGAGAAAGTGCGTTTGATCGTCATTGCTCGCCCGCAATTATCTTCGTTGGCGCTCAAGGCTTGATCTCATCGAGATCGGCGACGATGTTCTCGTTGCCAAGCGCGGCAATCAGCAGCTTTCCGATTGCATCGGCGGGCGCTGTGCCATCGGGCGAATCCGCGCTCGTGGCCCAGACCACGCTCTGCGCAGTGCCGAACGATTCGCTCCAGTTTCCGTTCGGCGATTCGACAAACACGACGGCGCCGGAGGTCTGCGTGTGCGCGAGTAGTTGCATGATCTGCGGCCGTGCCATCGTCACGTAAGCGGGATCGGCGGAAAGGTTGTCGCCGCAGGAGGCGAGTGCGAGCGAGCTCATCAGCGCCAAAGTTCGTACGCAAATTGCGAATGCAGAATAGCCACGGCTAAACACGCGGGTGAGCGTCATTGCTTATTGTCCTTGTTGACTGAGCCGCCCGGCGGCATTACGCAAGTCGGTGAGATAGGCATGCAGGCGCAAATTCGCCGATAAGACTCGATGCTCTGAAGCACACGCCTCCCGCACGGCCGCACATCTGGCGCGCGGCGGCCAACGCGTCCCCTTCGTTTCTTCGCGTTAAATGAATATAGAAGATTGCTTTACGGAATGCAGGCGAATGACTCATCCAATTCAGTCAAAAATGGATGCGTGGCCGAATATAGCGGTTTCAATCTGGGCTTCAGGTATGCCTTGAAACGCTGCAGCAGACGTCGCGCGACTCTGAGGGGTGCGGGTGCGGGCCGAACAGCCGTCGGCTTAGGCCGACTGACCCGTCGGCAAACATCGTCATCTCAGTGAGATTTTTCTCACTATCTCTGACAACCTACAACCCGCATTCAAAGCTTTCCCGCAACCCGATCCGCGTGATACGACGAACGCACGAGCGGCCCCGACACCACTTCCCGGAACCCCATCTTCAAACCTTCGTCGCGCAGCATGTCGAACGTCGTGGGCGACACGTATCGCCGCACCGGCATGTGGTACCGCGACGGCGCGAGGTACTGACCGATCGTCAGCACGTCGACGTCGTGCGCACGCAGATCGCGCATCGTCGCGAGCAATTCGCCGTCGGTTTCGCCGAGGCCGACCATCAGGCCGGATTTGGTCACCACCGCCGCGTTCCGCCGTTTCGCGCGCGCAAGCAGCTCGAGCGAACCGCGATAGTCCGCGCCGGCCCGCGCTGCCCGATACAGCGACGGCACCGTCTCGATGTTGTGGTTGAAGACGTCGGGCCACGCCCCGGACAGCGCATCGAGCGCGCGGTCGATTCGCCCGCGAAAATCGGGCGTCAGGATTTCCACCCGAATGCCCGGCACGCGCTCGCGCACGAGCGCAATGCAGCGCGCGAAGTGCGCGGCGCCGCCGTCGCGCAGGTCGTCGCGGTCCACCGATGTAATCACGACGTAGCGCAGCGCAAGCGCCGCGACGGCATCGGCGAGCCGCGCGGGCTCATCGTCGTCGAGCGCTTGCGGCCGGCCATGCGCAACGTCGCAGAATGCACAGCGCCGCGTGCAGATCCCTCCCATGATCATGAATGTCGCGGTGCGCTGTGCAAAACACTCGCCGATGTTCGGACACATCGCCTCCTCGCAGACCGAATGCAACTTGTGTTCGCGCAGAATCGCCGCCATGCCCGCGACGGTTTCGCTCATCATCGGCCGCGCGTGCAGCCAGGGCGGCTTCGGCAATACGGTCGAATGTTCCGCCGGCACGATCTTCACCGGAATGCGGGCAAGCTTGTCGCGGTTGCGCTTGCCATGCTGGCCAAGCGCCGTGAGGCTGTCGGTATGAGCAGAGGCGTCCATTGCGGTTATCCGAAGAACTCGTTGAGCAGGCGGTTCACTTCCGATGCAGCCTCCATCTGCACCATGTGCCCTTTGCCGTCGATCACGTGCACGCGCACCTGAGCGGGCAGCCCCTGCGCGTGCGAGGCCGGAATGATCTGGTCCTGCGCTCCCCAGATCACCAGCGTGCGCGGCGCGAGCGTGTCGAGCCGCTCGCGATAGACGCGACGCTGCACGCCGCCCTCGAATGCGGACCCGGCAATCTTGCGCAACGCGTCGTTCACGCCTTCGAGCCGCTTGTACTTGACGATGTCTTCGATCAGTTGCCGCGTGACCAGCGACCCGTCGGCGAACAGCTTCACCAGGTGCGGCTTCAACGCGTTGCGGCTGCTGCCCTCGACGAACCCTTCGATGTACTCTCGATTGATCTCGTCGCCGAGCCCCGCGCCCGCGATCAGTGCCAGCGACGCGACGCGTTCGGGCGCCTGCGCGGCGACCGTCATCGACACGGCGCTACCCATCGAATGGCCGACCAGATGCGCGCGCTCGATGCCCCGGTCGTCGAGAAACGCGATCACGCTGTCGGCCAGTTCGTCGAGGCTGCCTGTGTCGAGCGCCTTGCCCGACTCGCCATGCCCCGGCAGATCGAGCGCCCACACGGCGCGGTGTGCGGCGAGATCCGCATGATTGAACAGCCAGTTGTTCAGATCGCCGCCGAAGCCGTGGATCAGCACCGCGGGCGTGCCGCCGTCGCCGATCTTCAGGTAACGCACGGTGCGCCCGCCGATCTGTGCTTTTTCCGGCTGCGGTCCGGCCTCCGCGGTGTCCGCGGTGGCCGGCACGAAGTCGCGCTGGAACGACTCGACCGCAGCATCGATGTCGGCATCGGACGTCTCGGCGTCGGCGACGACACCGAGCAGCGCGCCGATCGGCAGCGTGTCGCCCTGCTGCGCGATCTGTCTGCGCAGCGTGCCGTCGAAAGCGCACTCGACACCCGATGAAATCTTGTCGGTCTCGACGTCGAGTATCTCGTCGCCCTTCGCGACCTTTTCGCCGACCTCCTTCAACCAGCCGTTGACCTGTCCCTGCTCCATCGACAGCCCCCACTTGGGCATCGTGATCATATGAATCGGCATTGCTCAGCTCCTCACTTTCCGCACGGCCGCGGCGATGTTCTCCGCCGACGGGATATACAGGTCTTCGAGCACGCCTGCGAAAGGCGTGGGCGTATGCGGCGCGGTCACGAGTTCGATCGGCGCCTTCAGCGAATGGAACGCTCGCTGCGCGACCAGCGCGGCGATATCGGTCGCGATCGAGCAGCGCGGATTCGCCTCGTCGACCACGACGACGCGCCCGGTGCGCTCAGCGCTTTCGAGGATCGTCTCCTCGTCGAGCGGCGAGGTCGTGCGCAAATCGATCACCTCGGCCTGGATGCCCTCTTTCGCGAGTTTTTCGGCGGCATCCGTCGCGTGGTGAACCATGCGGCCATAGGTGACGATGGTCGCGTCGTCGCCATCGCGCACCACGTTCGCTTCGCCGAACGGAATCGCATACGACTCTTCCGGCACGTCGCCCTCGCGGCCATACAGCAGCTTGTGCTCGCAGAAGATGACCGGGTCGTTGTCGCGAATCGCCTGGATCAGCAGGCCCTTCGCGTCGTACGGCGTCGACGGGCACACTACTTTCAGCCCAGGTACGTGGGTGAACAACGACGTCAGCATCTGCGAGTGCTGTGCGGCCGCGCGCAGGCCAGCGCCCTGCATCGTGCGAATCACGACCGGCGTCACTGCCTTGCCGCCGAACATATAGCGAAACTTCGCGGCCTGATTGAAGATCTGGTCGAAGCACACACCCATGAAATCGATAAACATCAGCTCGGCCACCGGACGTAGGCCGCATGCGGCCGCGCCGACCGCCGCGCCGATGAAGCCGCCTTCGGACAGCGGCGTGTCGAGCACGCGCCCCGGATACTTATGAAAGAGCCCTTTGGTCACACCGAGCACACCGCCCCACGCATCCTGTTCCCCTGGTGAGCCGGCGCCGCCCGCGTTGTCCTCGCCCATTACGATGACGGTTTCGTCGCGCGCCATCTCCTGGCTCAGCGCTTCGTTGATCGCCTGTGAAAACGTGATCTTCCGTGCCATGACTGTCTCCTGTCGATCGGAGTTAGCGCTTTAGTGCTTATTCCGATCCCATGCAAAGCTGAAGGTTGATTGGTTCGCACTGCGAATTACGGATAGGACACGTAGACGTCGGTCAGCAGATCCGCGGCCGTCGGCAACGGCGCAGCCTTCGCTTCACTCACCGCGCCGTCGATCAACTGCTTCACCTTGGCATCGACGCCGCGCAGATCGTCAGCGCTTAGCATTTCGGCGCGCACCACGCGCTCCTCGAAACGCTTCAGGCAGTCTTTTTCGTCGCGCAGCTTTTGCACTTCGCCGGGCGCGCGATACGTTTGCGCATCGCCTTCGAAGTGACCGAAATAGCGCGAAAGCTTCACTTCGACGAGCGTCGGACCGCCGCCGCCGCGCGCCCGCTCGATTGCTGCACCGAGCGCCTCGTGCACCGCGAAGAAATCGAAGCCGTCGACGATCACGCCGGGCATGCCAAAGCCGCTCGCGCGGTCGGCGATGTTGTCGGCAGCGACCGACCACGTCGACGACGTCGCCTCCGCATAGCCGTTGTTCTCCGCGACGAAGATCGCGGGCAGGCGCCACACGGAAGCGAGATTCATCGATTCGAAGATCACGCCCTGGTTCGACGCGCCGTCCCCGAAGAAGCACACGCCCACGCCGCCGGTCTTTTTGAGCTTCGCGGCGAGCGCCGCTCCGCACACGAGCGGACCACCCGCGCCGACGATCCCGTTGGCGCCGAGCATCCCTTTCGACAGATCGGCGATATGCATCGAGCCGCCCTTGCCGCGGCACACGCCGGTGCTGCGTCCGTAGATCTCGGCCATCATGCCGCGCACGTCTACGCCCTTCGCGATGCAGTGGCCATGACCACGGTGCGTGGTCGCGACATAGTCCGCGTCGTTCAGATGCATCATCGTGCCGACCGCCGACGCCTCCTCGCCGGCATACAGATGCACGAAGCCGGGTATCTCGCCGGTGGCGAATTCGACGTGCAAACGTTCCTCGAACTCGCGGATCGTGCGCATCATCCGGTACGCTTCCAGCAGCTTTTCCTTGCTCAACTGCGTCGATACAGACATGGTGTGTCTCCTGGGAATGATCTTGATGGTCACTGCTACTTCAACCTGCTTTGCTTCAGGCGTTCGCATCCTCCTGAGTTGATTACCTGCGACGCGCCGCCGCTTCGCGCATCAGCTGCCGCGACGCGCAATAGCGCAGCGTGCGGCCGACATCGACGGTGAGCGGTCCCGCCCAGTCGAGCGCGATCTCGTAGCGGTCGTCGCGTTCGAGCTCGATCTCGCGCTCGCCGTCGAAGGCGAGCGTTCCCTGTTCGGTATGCAGCGGCGTCCAGCGGCCAGTTTCGAAGCGCTCGCAGGTGCGCATCGTCACCCGGTCGACGCGGCCCGGCGCAAGCGGCGCGAAGATCGGCACGCCGGATTCGCCCGCGCGCGCGAACGTCAGATGCAGCCCGTAGGGCGCGCTGCGCTCGACCGGCGCCCACGCGCCGCCGATCGACGACAGGCCGATCCCATCCGGCGCCGCGAACGTCAGAAACAGCGCTTCGATATCCGCCGGCTCGCAGACGGCCCGCGCACCGACGAAGCGCTGGCGGCTCACGCACACATCGACCAGCGCGATTTCCTCGCGCCCCTCGTTGGGACCCGCGACGCAGCGGACCACGAGACGCTTGTTGCGCGTCAGTGCGACCTCGGGCGGCACGAGTTCCGAAGCGGCGAGCGCACCCGCGAGTCCCGCCACCGTCGCTTCGCGCAATTCCGGAAACGCGTTGTTGGTCCCCGTCGACAGCGTCAGCAGCGGCACGTCGCCGCAATGCGCGGCGACCGCGCGATGCGTGCCGTCGCCGCCCAGCACCGCGATCAGATCGACACCCAGGCCGACCATCCGCGCGACACCCGCGTGGGTGTCCGCCGCGCTGTCCGTGATCGGCAGCTCGAGGAATTCGACGCTGGGCCACGGCTGCCGCTCGGCCACGGCCGCATGCGTTTCGAGCGCACGCAGCACCAGGGCGGCGACACCGGTCTGGTCGCGCAACGTCAGCACGCGAGCGACGCCGAGCATGCCGAGACCCGCGAGCAGGCGCACGACCATGTTCGCTTTCTCGGCGGTCGGAAACACCGAAGCGTGCGTGGTGAGGCGTCGAATATCGCGGCCCGATGCGGGGTTCGCGATCACGCCGACGGTGATGGGTAATGACACTGGCTTGTCTCCTGTGCGCGAGTCGCGAAGCGGACCTGCTGTGATGAAGTGCGCTTGCTTCCGCGTTTGCTGCCGCGCTTGCTGCCGCGTTTGCTGCCGCGTTTGCTTTCGTGTTTGCTGTCGCGTTTGCTTTCGTCTGCCAGCCATACTGCAAAGGTCGGGCCAGTTGCTCGCGCGCCGTGCGCATGCGGCGCAAGCGTCGTATTCAAAGGGCAGACGCGGGGGTCTGGCGTTCGCGGCCGCTGTCATCAGACCTGCGCTGCGCAGTTCACTGTGTCTCACGCGCATGTCCGGCGATGCGGCAAGAGCCTCGACGCGCGCCGCGATGCATGCGCGGTACCGCGCCAGACAGGGGTTTGCTCGATGCGACCAGCGTCTCGCCCAGCGCTGAGACGTTCGTCTCACGCCCCTTATGTGCTGCGCCGCAATGTGATTGCTCGTTGTGGATGTGCTACAAGTCAGGGACGCGCCCTACTCGGTGTCGCTCGCCTGGAGCCGGCCATGCCCTACGTTTCTCAAACGCAGCACATCGATCGCGTCCGCGGGGCCATCGAAGGACGCCTGCCCGCGCCCGCGAATTCGCCGCGCCTCGTGTCGTCGTGGCAGCGTTCGTACGAGCAGTACCGGCTCGACCCCAGCTCCGTGATCGGCCCGCGCGTGCTGAGCTCCGCCGAGCTGCGCGAAGTCCAGGGCAAGGAGGAAGCCTTTCTACGCGCGTCGGGCCAGTGCCTGACGCGGCTGCACGAAATGATTCGCGTCGCCGACTATTGCGTGATGCTGTCCGACGCGCACGGCGTCACGATCGACTATCGGATCGACCGCGACCGGCGCAACGATTTCAAGCATGCGGGGCTGTATATCGGCTCGTGCTGGTCCGAGCGCGAAGAAGGCACGTGCGGCATTGCGAACGTGCTCACCGATCTCGCGCCGATCACCGTGCACAAGACCGATCACTTCCGGGCCGCGTTCACGACGCTCACGTGCAGCGCCTCGCCGATCTTCGCGCCGACCGGCGAGTTGATCGGCGTGCTCGATGCATCGGCGATTCAATCGCCCGACAACCGCGACAGCCAGGGACTGGTTTTTCAACTGGTGCGGCAAAGCGCGAGTTTGATCGAGGATGGTTACTTCCTGAATCAGACCGCACAGCACTGGATCCTGTTCGGCCATCAAAGCCGCCATTTCGTCGAAGCTCAACCCGAAGCGCTGATCGCATTCGACGAATGCGGCAACATCGTCGCCGCGAACCGCAAGGCGCACGAGAGTATCGCGGGCCTCGAAGGTCCGCGTCACATCGACGAGATATTCGACACGTCCGAGGTCCGTCTGCACGACGTCGCGCGCACCGACATGATCGTGGCGCTGCGGCTGCGCGCGACCGGCGCGATGCTGTATGCACGCATTCGCGCTCCGATGAGACGCGCGGCTCGCCCGCTCGTCACACCCCGGCCGGGCGATCTGCAAGCGGGCAACAGCATCGGCGCGATGAGCCGCTTTCTGCACAGCTCGGACGAACGGATCGCGCGCAATGCGGAAGTCGCATTGCGGATCTCCGGCAAGCGACTTCCGGTTCTGCTGCTCGGCGAAACCGGCGTGGGCAAGGAGGTGTTCGCGCACGCGGTGCATGATTCGGGTTCGCGGCGCACGCGGCCGTTCGTCGCCGTGAATTGCGGCGCGATTCCGGAGCCGCTGATCGAGAGCGAACTGTTCGGTTATGCGCCCGGCGCCTTCACCGGTGCGCGCAGCCGAGGCGCGCGCGGCAAGATCGCGCTCGCGCACGGCGGCACGCTGTTTCTCGATGAGATCGGCGACATGCCGCTCGGCCTGCAAACACGCCTGCTGCGCGTGCTGGCCGAGGGTGAAGTGGTGCCGCTCGGCGGCGATACGCCGGTGCGCGTCGATATCGATGTGATCTGCGCGACGCACCGCGATCTGATGCAGATGGTCGAAGCGGGATCATTCCGCGAGGATCTCTACTATCGCCTGAGCGGTGCGACTCTGCGGATACCGCCACTGCGCGAGCGAGCCGACATCCGCGATGTGATCGATACGGTGTTCAACGAGGAAGCCCAGGCGGCCAGCCATGTGCTGATGCTCGATCCGCAATTCGCCGAGCGTCTTGCCGCTTTCGCGTGGCCCGGCAACATCCGGCAACTGCGCAACGTGCTGCGCTATGCGTGCGCGGTCTGCGATTCGGCTCGTGTCGAGATGCGGCACGTGTCGCCGGACTTCGCGGCGCAACTCGCGCCCGCCTTCGCGCCTGTCCTCGCGGCGGACTCCACGTCGCCGGCCAGCCCCGACGACGAACGGGCGCGCATCGTCGCGGCCCTCACGCGTTGCCAGTGGCGTCCCAACGCCGCCGCGTCGGCTCTAGGCATGTCGCGCGCGACGCTGTACCGGCGCATCGCCCGGCTGGGCATCGTCGGACCACATCGCGCATAGGCGGCATCCCTATTGCCGAAAGTCGCTTTGACGGTATATCGATCCGTCGGTAAGATGGTATAAAAAATATAGCAGTCTAGAACAAGTGCCTTAAAACAGAATAACGGGTGAACAATGCCTGAGAGCAAGCACGACGAGGGTCCAAGCAGCACGAAAACTGTAGCGCCGTTGGCCGGCGAAGAATTACCGATCGGGGAGCCACTTCCGTGGCGCGTCGTAGACCAGGATGGCAGCGTGCTGCTTCGTGCCGGCACGATTCTGTGCCGCGAATCCCAGCGCAATTTCCTGCTGTCACACTTCCATCCTCGGCGCGGCGACGCAACTGCATTCCAGCAGAACTCGCGCAACGCCGAGCCGCATCCGGTCACGCTCGAAGACATGCACCTGACCATCGGTGCGCTGCTCGGCATGCGCAGCCAGATCGGCATGGGCCGGGCGATGCATGCGAGCCGGGTCATCGGTTTCAGTCCGAGCCATACGCTGTTCGTCACACCGCCCGTGGTCGGCGGTCAGCCCTTGATGCCGATGCCCGGCGAGAACGTCGAGATCGTTGCGGTCACTACCCAGGCGGTGTTCTGGTTCGTGTGTACCGTCGAGACGGTTTGCACGCACCCATTCGACTACCTGGTGCTGTCCGCGCCGGGCAACATCCGGCAGTTGCGGGAGCGTAAAGCGGTGCGTGTGCGCACGCATCTCGCCGTGCGCCATGGAATCGATTTGACGGGTCCCGCGCTCGATGGAATGGGAGTGGGCTGCGATCTTAGCGTGTTCGGCATGTCGCTCGCGACGAGCGCGCCGATCGGAAGGATCGGCGAGCGCCTGCGCGTTGCGCTTCAACTCACGACGCGAAGTGTCGACACGGAATTCTCGGCTGTCGCCGTCATCCGTAACGTTCAGACCGGAACGACTCCAGCGGCGCTCTGCACGCATGGCCTCGAATTCGAAGGCTTGAGTCCGGAGCAGCAACTCGCGCTGAAAGCCTTCGTGTTCGACAAGCAGGACGCGATTTCGTACTGGGCCGCCCACGCGGCTTAGCCGCGCCGACGACCTACCAGTGGCGAAAGGCGATCAGTAGCTCAGAACTGGTGTCGCAGTCCCACGGTGACCGCGACCTGCGTGCCCGTCGACGATGGCGAAAGCGTATTGATCATCGCCTCCGCGAGCACGGAATCGGCCGGCGCCCCATGAACATGCTGATAGACGCCTTCCAGGTACACGTCGGTACGTTTGCTCAACGAATAGTCGGTCTGCAGCATGACCGAATTCCATTTCGGCGAGGCGTTCGTGGCCCCCTGGTTGTAGGCGCCGTCAGTGAACGTATAGGCACCGGATACGCTCCACGCAGGCGTCACCGAGTAGTGCGCGTTCACCTCGTAATTGTCCAGTCGCAGATTGCCGCCAAGCGGCAGATAGCTACCCAGGCCCAGCGAGATGACGCCCGCCATGTTGTCGATCTGAGTATGGCTCCACAGTAGTCCGACGGTTGCGGGACCGAACGTGTAATTGCCGCCTGCACCCCAGATACGCTGGCGCTCCGCGATGAAGTTCGCGCTGCCGTCGCCCTGCGCGATTGCCCCGTTTGGATTCGTGCCGGATACGCCGCCGCCCGCGTTATTGAACTGCAGGTATCCACCTGCAAGATTCACCGGGCCCTGGGCATAACCTACGCTAAAGCCGTACGCGCGATTGTCCGCGAATCCTCCCGCCTTGTTGCTGAACGAATACATGCCTTCGAACGTCACGCCGGCATAGGTGGGGCTCACGTACTTGACCGAGTTGTTGACCACCACCGAGTCGGCCGCCAGGTTGTCGTTCTCGAACGGGTGTGCGGCGAGGTTACCGCCCCACGTATTGCTGCCCGCGGAGATCGGTCCGAGCTGGTCGTTCAGCACATCGAACTGGCGGCCGAACGTCACGGTGCCGAGATTATCGCTTTGCAACCCAACCCAGGCCTGCGAACCGAACCCATCACCCGGAAAGGCCTGGCTACCGTTGTTCAGATTGAAGCCCTGCTCGAGTTTGAACGTCGTGCGGACACCGCCTCCCAGATCTTCAGTACCCTTGAGGCCGAATACCGTATTCTGCGTGGAGCTGGTCGCCATTTGCCAATTGCTATGACCGGCCTGGTTGTTGGTATAGATCAGTCCCGTGTCGATAAGCCCGTACAGGGTCACGCTGCTTTGCGCATACGCGGAAACCGAAAATGCACCGAGGACCCCGATTGCCAGCAAGGTTTTTTTCATGCCTTTATGCCCCATTTGCGATTGCAGAAAAATAGAACAGCTCTTTTTTAATTGGACTTCGATCCCGGCAGGTATCACCAGGAATGCGCAGTTCGCGCCGATCCGCTTCTATAACTAAATGCGTTTTCCAATCGCCTCAAACAAGCAGAATGGCCACTAGCTGACCGGCGGTCGCAATAACGACTGCCAGATCAACCGGATTAGCCAGAAGGAAGCCGAGAAAATCTGAATCGACAGCGCGCGTGCGCCACACTCCGACAAAGCCGACCGACAGAATCAGACCGAATAAAAGGTCGAATCCAAATCCCGCGGCGACCCATTTGTTATGCCTGACGACATGTTCAGCGAATGCGAACATTGCCAAAAAGGCGATTTGAGATATGAGAACAACCAGTACGACGACTTGCTGCTGATTATTCTTTTTCATCGGCTGGCGGAAATCCGGTTGCTCGAACCCGGCACGACCTCCTCGCTCGTCCGGCCGAACTTCGGCAGTACGGGCGCGTACCGGGCAGACACCCGCATGCCCTCAAGTACGAAGGGTGCTTCGACTTCAGTCGCGGCCTGGCCGCTGTAAGCGCCAGGCCCCCAACCCCAGGGCACGCAGGCGCGCTGCCGCGCATGGCAGCGATGCCCGCGGGTACGGGCCACCCCCAAGGACAGGCGATGACCGTCGTACCCGCTCCGTGCGCGCCGCAACCGTTATTCGACCGCCTCGCCATGCAGGACCAGGTCCAGTCCTTCGCGCTCTTCTTCCTCGGCGACACGCAACCCCATCACGGCGTCGATTGCCTTGAGCAGGACGAACGAAACCACCCCGCTGTAGATCAGCGTCGTCGCGACACCCTTGAGTTGCAGCACCACGTCGCCGTCCGCGCCGCCGATATCCTTGACCGCGAACACGCCAGTTAGAATCGCGCCCACGATCCCGCCTACGCAGTGCACACCGAACGCGTCGAGCGAATCGTCGTAGCCGAGCTTGTGCTTGAGCCACGTGGCCGACCAGAAGCAGACCACACCCGCGACGAAGCCGATCACCAGCGCGCCGAGCGTGCCGACGAAGCCCGACGCCGGCGTCACCGCCACCAGACCCGCGACCGCGCCCGATACGATACCGAGCACCGACGGCTTACCCTTGGCTGCCCATTCGGCGAACATCCATGCCAGCGCCGCCGCGGCGGTCGCCACCTGCGTCGCGAACATCGCGAAACCGGCACGGCCGTCCGCTGCCACCGCCGAACCCGCGTTGAAGCCGAACCAGCCCACCCACAGCATCGCACCACCGATCAGCGTGAGCGTCAGGTTGTGCGGCGCCATCGCTTCCCGGCCATAGCCGACGCGCTTGCCGAGCACCAGACAGCACACCAGACCCGCGATACCGGCGTTGATGTGCACCACCGTGCCGCCCGCGAAGTCGAGGATGCCAGCGCTAGCCAGCCAGCCGCTCGGTTCCCACACCATGTGCGCGATCGGCGAGTAGACGATGATCGACCACAGCGTCATGAACACCAGCATCGCCGAGAACTTCATGCGGTCCGCGAACGCACCGGTGATCAGCGCCGGCGTGATGATCGCGAAGGTCATCTGATAGACGAAGTAGACCGTCTCGGGGATCGTCGGCGCGAGGTGGCTGACGGTCAGCGTCGTGGCCTTGTCGCCCTTGATGTAGTTCATGCCCGTCATGAACACCCGCGAGAAGCCGCCGATGAACGAGCCGCCCGGCGTGAACGCGAGGCTGTAGCCCACCACGGTCCAGACGATCGTCACGACACAGGTGATCGCGAAGCTTTGCATCAGCGTCGCCAGCACGTTCTTCTTGCGGACCATGCCGCCGTAGAACAGCGCGAGGCCCGGGATCGTCATGAACAGCACCAGCGCGGTGGAGGTCAGCATCCACGCGGTGTCGCCGGAGTTGATCTTCGATGAATCGACCGAGAACGGTGCGGTTGGGGCGGCCGGCGCCGATGCGGCGGCATCCGCCGCGGCCGGTGCCGCGGGAGTCGCGGACGCTTGCGCGACCGCCACGGAGGCGGCCGCTGGCGCCGACGCGTCGTCCGCGAATGCGGTCCCGACACCGCCCGCGAGCAATGAGCCGGCCATCAACAAAGTCATCAACAGTTTGCGCATCTCTCTTTCCTCTTGTCGCTATTTCTTTATAAGGCGTCCGCGCCGGTCTCGCCGGTGCGGATCCGGATCACCTGTTCTATCGGCATGACGAAGATCTTGCCGTCACCGATCTTGCCGGTACGCGCCGAACGCTCGAGCGCTTCGATAGCCTGATCGACGATGTCATCCGGGACGGCGACTTCGATCTTCACTTTCGGCAGGAAATCGACGACGTACTCGGCGCCCCGATACAGTTCGGTGTGCCCTTTCTGACGCCCAAAGCCTTTGACCTCCGTCACCGTGATTCCAGAGACACCAAGCGATGACAAGGCTTCTCGAGCCTCATCAAGCTTGAATGGCTTGATGACCGCACTTATTAGTTTCAATTTGCCTCTCCGTTGATCGCCCAACCCGATGCTGGCCGCGAATAACCGTGGCTCAGCGCGCGGAGACGTTCAAAGCAACTGTCATGCCAATTCGCGAGAATGGCATTGGAGCGGGGAGTTGTCGGAGAAGCCGCGCTTCCGTTCCTTCGGCGGTTAGATGGATGTCGTGGGGAGGGCAACGGGATTTGGCGGCAGAACTGTCGGAAGGCTTCCTGGCAGAATTCGGCGTGCGGACGAATGGACCCAGGCACCATGTGCGAGCGCGCTCTCCTGTCGTCGGTCCAATAGCGGGCATGTGTGCACGGTTCTGCCGCCAGCTATTACATATTCATTAGATTTCGTAAAGTGCCGTAAGCTGTTGTATATATGAAGGAAAGCCGGCATTTTGAGTTGTGCGGATAGCGACTGAAATGCACAAGCGATGCCAAATAAAATCGACGGTTTATAACGCGATTCCAGACGAGGCATTTTCTCGCCTCTTGTTGCCTCGGTGGACTCCGCATCTGATTTCGTTGCTGAGGAGCGGGAAGGTCAAACATGTCGGCGTCTCAAATCATGACCTGAGCGAAATCAAGCTCGCCGACCACATCCTTGGCGAAGCAGGGTAAGCCCAATCGCGGCGGATGACTGAGTCCGAAACGGCACTTTCCATCGGTTGCAAGGTTGTTATTCGGCCATCTATTTTCTTTATCGAATCGTTCTCAACGGCAAGGTCGGACCGAGGAACGGCCAAACCAGACGGGATACCGTGCCGAGTCTATCCGGCGGGCTTTCCAGATCTGGCACCGTCCGTTCAAGTAGGCATCCAGCGTTAGTCTAGTGGCGATTACGCCCGGAATCTTTGCGTTTACCCGAACTTTCGAACAGTTGCCCGGATTTGTACTTTGGATCCCGTAGACGCCGTCATCCTCGATGGGACAAACCGGACACCCCATCTAATCGGCGTCGTAATGTCGCCGAAAGGCGCCAGTCGTTCAACGTAACATCTCAGGAGATTTGATGGCTAGCCATATCAGTACGAGCAGCAACGGGGCGGGCAAGCGTTTTAACGCGACGCGCGATCGACGCGACATCAAGGTAACGATCAAAGCGGGCGTGGCCGGCGGTCTGACTGGTGCCCTCCTCATCTGGGTCTACGAGGCGCTCGTCTGGGTCGGAGCCCAACATCTGATGCCGCTTGGCGGCATTCCGCGCAACGCGACGGGGTTGGTATTCGGTAAGGACGTCCAGGATGCGCTCGGCATCTGGGCGTACTTCCTTGGTACAGCGATTCATTTCGTTTTCGCGCTGTCATGGGGCGTGCTGTTTGCGGTGATCTGGCCTTACTTTCGCCGGCGCGGCTTTGAAGCGACGTTTGTCGCGCTGTTCTATGCAATCTTTGCGTGGATTGTGATGCACGTGATGATCATGATCTCGTCCAGCAGCCACCCGAACTATTTCGACCCCAACGTGATCATCGGCGGGTTCATGTCGCATTTTGTCTTTACTGTTCCGCTCGCCCTGGTCGTCAAGCGCATGCTCGCACCGAAGACTAAAGGGGCTTGATCAACAGGAACAGGCTTGCCGAGAAGCGCCGCGATGTTTGAGGTTGCCCTGCGTGTCCCCTTTGCCTTGGCCAGTTTGCATTGCACGTACTCTTCGATCGGATTCGCCTCGACTGACGTCTGCGAACGTCGGTTACCCTTCTCCTTCAGGATTTCCTGCCGCAGTTTGAGATTGTGCGGCATCAGGCGCCAGGCGCCTTGCACATCGAGAACGCCCAGTTCGGTACTCGCAGCGACCTGTTGGTCCTTGCCCGCTACATGCAAGTGCTCTCGAACGATCTGTGCAGGGAGTTGTCCGGCAAGGCCATCAACATTCATCACTCGTTCCTGCCGGGTTTCAAGGGCGCCAAGCCATACCATCAGGCCTTTGAACGGGGCGTAAAACTGATCGGGGCCACAGCGCACTACGTTACCGGCGACTTGGACGAAGGCCCCATCATCGAACAGGTAGTGGAGCGGGTCGACCATACATTCCGTCCCGAACAGCTGGTTGCCGCAGGGCGTGATTCGGAAAAGCTGGCACTCGCACGAGCCGTCAGGTTTCATATCGAGAGTCGAGTCTTTCTGGACGGCAGCAAAACGGTCGTATTCAGGTGACGTGATTCGGTCGTCGTGACGATGACACGGCGTTGTCAATCCCACGTCCCAACTAGAGTTTCCACGCGAGAAGCGTTTGCCGGTCCTGGACCGGCTTTTTTTTCAACAGGGAGTCAACGTGACGAATCGGGTCGAAAGCGTCGCAGCCTTTGTCGCGATCGCACAGCGCCTGTTCCAGTCGGAGTTGTTACCACCCGGCGGACGAGAAGTTGCCGCTTTGGTGTTCGAACGATTGAGAATTCCGTCGGACGACGGCGTTCGACATAGCACCCGATATCCAGCGTGCGAGTGGCTTAATACTGCTCTCGCTCCTGTCATCGGCGAGAACACTGAGTTCGGCGCCGCCGCGCGTGCGATCAAGACGCTCGAACCGACACCCGGTTGGTCCCCCCGCACTACAGGTCAACATGGCAGTCCAGATTTCATCGACGGGCACGTACACGGGATGATCTGCGGACCTGGCGGCGCGGAGAGTCGTTATGACGTTCAGCCCGGTTTCTCCCTCATGGTGCCGAACACACGCTACCCGGATCATAGTCACCCGCCCGAGGAAGCACATGTTCTCTTCACCCGAGGCGAGTTTCGCCAGAAGGACGGGGAATGGTTTGACCCGGGATTGTCGGAGGAATACACAATGAGCCACACGGATTGCATGCAATGCGATCCGGTGACACGCCGTTTCTCGCCATCTGGAGTCTTTTGACCTGAATGCCCTACCGCATCCATGGCGGAGTTGACTGGTTGGTCTGCGCGGCGTTGCGCGAAAGGCGGTATTCCGGACAGAACACTGCAGCGAACAGGAAGCGAACCAGAAAAGATACGCACTGAGCGGCGCCTCAGAAACTGGAAACCAGATTCAATCTTCTGGGGCGCGGTTGATAATACATCGGCTGGGCCAGCGCATACGCAGATGCAGGTCGAGGACGGGCACCCGCGGGCCGGCAGACTGCCCGGGCAAGCTCACCGATCCGCCGCAGCCGCACACAAGGCGACAGCATTACCTGGCGGATCAGCTCGATTTTCACCTATAGCCCACGCTCACTTCGCGGTTGGCATCGCAAACTCGGCACCCTTTTCGGTGCTCTCTGGCCAGCGCTGCATGATCGACTTCTGTTTCGTGTAGAAGCGCACGCCCTCCTCGCCATATGCATGCATGTCGCCGAACAGGCTGCGCTTCCAGCCACCGAAACCGTGCCATGCCATCGGCACGGGGATCGGCACGTTGATGCCGACCATGCCCACTTCGATGCGACGTCCGAACTCACGCGCGATGTGGCCGTCACGGGTATAGCACGCGACGCCGTTGCCGAATTCGTGCTCATTGATGAGATCGACGGCTTCGCTGAAGTCCTTCACGCGCACGCAAGCGAGCACCGGGCCGAAGATTTCCTCCTTGTAGATGCGCATCTCCGGCGTGACGTGATCGAACAGCGTACCGCCCGTGAAAAAGCCGCCTTCATGACCCGGCACCGTGTAGCCGCGACCATCGACGACCAGCTTCGCACCTTCATCGACGCCCAACGCGATGTAGCCTTCGATGCGCTCCAGCGCCTGGCGCGTGACGATCGGGCCCATTTCCGCGTCCGATTCCATCCCGTTCTTGATCTTGAGCTGCTTCGCGCGCTCGGCCAGTCGCGGCACGATCTTGTCAGCGACATCGCCCACCAGCAGCGCGACCGAGATCGCCATACAACGCTCGCCCGCCGAGCCGTAGCCCGCGCCGATCAGTGCATCGACGGCCTGATCGATATCCGCATCCGGCATCACGACCATGTGATTCTTCGCCCCGCCAAGCGCCTGAACCCGCTTGCCGTGCTTCGCGCCGGTTTCGTAGATGTAGTTCGCGATCGGCGTCGAGCCGACGAAGCTGATCGCCTTCACTTGCGGATGCGTGAGCAGCGCGTCGACGACGACCTTGTCGCCCTGCACGACGTTGAAGATGCCATCGGGCAGGCCAGCCTGCTTCAGCAGGTCCGCCATGAACAGCGCCGCCGACGGATCGCGCTCGCTCGGCTTCAGGATGAACGCGTTACCCGCCGCGATCGCGACCGGGAACATCCAGCACGGCACCATGCACGGGAAGTTGAACGGCGTGATGCCCGCGACGACGCCGAGCGGCTGGCGCAACGTCCAGTTGTCCATGCCGGTCGACACCTGCTCGGTGTAATCGCCCTTCAGCAGTTGCGGAATTCCGCACGCGAATTCGATCACATCGATGCCACGCGCCACTTCGCCCTGTGCATCCGAAAACACCTTGCCGTGCTCGGCGGTGATGATCGCGGCCAGCTCGTCGCGGTGTTTGTTCATCAATTCGAGGAAGCGCAGCATGACGCGCGCGCGGCGGATCGGCGGCGTGTCGCGCCAGGCCGGAAACGCAGCCTTCGAGCTTGCCACGGCGGCATCGACATCAGCGACCTCACCGAGCAGCAGTTTGCGGGCCCGTGCTCCCGTTGCCGGATTGAACACGGCTTGACTCCGGGTTGAGGTTCCGTTGACCCTCTGACCCGCGATGAAATGGCCAACGTCGGTGCTGTCGGTAAAGGCTTGCATGTCGTCTCCTTCGAAATGATGGGTTGCCGCAATGGCAATGACTGAAGTGTATGGACGAGCGCACGCGCTGGAAAGACGCTAACATTGAATTCAATGTTTGCCATTGTGAACAATCACCGTATGGAACCGCGAAATATCGAAGAACTATGGGTGCATTTGCACTGGCTCACGACGCTTGCCGAACAGGGAACCTACACCGCGGCAGCCACGCGCCTTGGCGTCAGCAAAGCCGCGATGAGCCAGCGCATCGCCGAACTGGAGCGGGCAGCTGGAATCTCGCTTGTGCAACGCACCACTCGCAGCGTGCGGCTGACGGAAGCGGGTCAGCAGCTCGTGGACAGCACGCGCAGTCAGTATTCGCAGATCGCCGCGAGCTTCGCGCAGGTCCGCGAACTGTCTGGTGTCCCGCGGGGCCTCGTGCGCGTCACCGCTCCAGTCGCGTTTGCGCGCCAGCAGCTTGTCGCCAGGCTGCCGACGTTTCTGACGGCCAATCCGGAAGTACGTGTTCAGCTGGAAGTGTCCGACCGGCTCGCATCGCTTGCGACTGAAGGTTTCGATCTGGCGATCCGTCACACGGCTGAGCCGCCCGACACCCATGTTGCGTGGAAACTATGCGACACCGACTCGGTGATCGTCGCAACCAGAGGCTACCTGCGCAAGCGCGGCACGCCAGCGAACCCAGACGACCTCGCGTCGCACGCCTGCCTCTTTTACCCACGTTCGAGCGGAGAAACAATGTGGTCGTTCGAACGCAAGACGGGGCGAAAGAGAGAGGCGAAGCCCGTCATCCTGCCTGTGAACGGGCCGTTCTCAGCCAATAACAGCGAGACCTTGCGTGATGCCGCCCTCGAAGGTCTCGGCATCGCGCTGGTTCCTGACTTCACGGCGCAGGCCGCTGTGCAGGCGGGCAAGCTCGTTGTCGTACTGCCCGAGTGGCGCGTCACGGGCGCGTTCGCCGAAACGCTCTATATCCTGCGACCGTATGCGTCGCATGTTCCTCGGGCAGTCGGACTGTTTGTGAATTATCTTCGTGAGCAGTTTGCTGACGGGTTCCCACTGTAGGTCGTTTTTAACGGGTAAGACGGAATCCGCCGGTCGCACAGCCATCGACCGCGCTTCATCGCGCCTCTGAAACCACTAGGAAACCAACCCTAAAGCTACGTCTGAGCAATTATGAGCGCGGCTGGGACGATCACGATGACAATACGTGAGGTAACGATGCGGGCTGGCGCGGACAAAGCGATAGCAGGAAAGCGCGGGCGCCCGGGCAATTACCGACCGTTCGCCTGCAGGTCGTCCCAAGCCCTGAGACTTTACTCGCGAACGCTACACCGTCTTCCGCCCGACGCTGCGTGCGAGAGCATAGGCCTCCAACGGCCTAATTTGCCCCAGCGTGAGCTTCCCGGCTGAAACGACGTCTTCGAGCGGACCGAGCCGAGATACTGCCCAGGCGGCCTGATCCTTCATTTCATCGTGCTTTGCCGATTCCATCGATACCCTCGAGTCTGAATTGCAATATGGCGCTTTACGAGCGCCCTAAAGTCAGGGTACCGGTCGCGTTGGCAGTACCAGTCCGAGCCCCGGAAGACCTCCACCGCCATTGCGTGCGGGCCACACGATATCTAGTCGCGTCCGATTGATGTACCAACGGCCATCAATACGGCGATATTCGTCGGCGTAAGAGCCGAGGAGCAGCCATGGATCGCGTTCGGGCTTCTCGGCAGTCTCCAGGTCAAGGAGATAGCAACGTCCCTGCGCCGTGTCGGCATCGATAATCTCGACCCAGTGGTTGGTGACTGCGTGGAGGAAGGGGTAGGACCCGTGACCGGCGTGGTCATAAGCCTTGAAGGCTTCGGACAGGCCCGCACGGATCTCTTCGCGACCAACCCAGACGCCCCTGCCTGCATCGCAAACGCCGTCGGAGGCAAACAATTCGCCAAGTGCTTCCACGTGGTTGGTATCGAGATAGTGACTGTAACGAATGCGCAAGTTCCTGATCTCTTCCAAATCAAGAAGCTTACTGAGGCTAGCTTCGGTCATGTGCTTGCTCCTTTAGTCGAGGACGTCGTGTGCATTTACCGCGATGCGATTTCGGATTCGCTATAAGTTGGATAGTCCGTGTATCCGCGCGCACCGTGCGAACCGTAGTAGGTGGCGCGATCAGCCTTCGCCAGCGGCCAACCGCTGGCAAGCCTTTGCACCAGGTCGGGATTTGCAATGAATGGACTTCCAAAGCCGACTAGATCGAGCGTGCCGCGCTTCAGGGAAGCTTCTGCGCTATCGCCGTCAAAGCCACCGGCTGCAATCACCGTTCCTTTGTATACCTCACGAAATTCTTCGACGAAACTGCGCGAGGATTCAGCGCCAATCGTACGTTGATCACTGAGGTTGTTGATGTTCACGCAGAATTGACCCACTAAGGGGCGTAATTTTCATCGAATTTTGACCCACGTGATTGAATGTCCTGCTCAATCTTTGAGCAGGGGATACAGAGGTGATCACGGTGGGCATATTGGCCAAGATCAGGCGGATGTATTTCCGCGAGCAGGTCCCGCTGCGCGAGATTGCGAGGCGTACGGGCCTGTCCCGAAACACGGTGCGCAGCTGGCTGCGGCAGACCGATTCTGTCGAGCCGAAGTATCCAAAGCGCGTCAGTCCGAGCGTTGTTGACGAGTGGGCCGCACAGCTGACGGGCTGGCTGCGGGCGGACAGTCATCGCCCGAAGCGCGACCGGCGCACCGCGCGATTCATGTTCGAGGCGATCCGCGGCGAGGGTTACGCGGGCAGCTACGGCCGCGTCAGCGCGTTCGTGAGGCGCTGGCATGAGGAACAGGCCGAAGCGCCGCGCAGAAAGGCCTACGTGCCGCTCGCCTTCGAGCCCGGCGA
Organism: Paraburkholderia sp. HD33-4; assembly: GCF_021390635.1. NCBI lineage: Bacteria > Pseudomonadati > Pseudomonadota > Betaproteobacteria > Burkholderiales > Burkholderiaceae > Paraburkholderia > Paraburkholderia sp. HD33-4. The sequence continues at coordinate 77,925 of NZ_JAJEJS010000003.1, forward strand.
AGCCTTCCAGTTCGACTGGAGCTGCGAATACGCCTTCATCGGCGGGCTGCGGCGGCGCCTCGAGGTTGCCCACGTCAAACTCAACGCCAGCCGCGCGTTCTGGCTCGTCGCCTATCCCACCCAGAGTCACGAGATGCTGTTCGACGCGCACGCCCGCGCATTCGCCGCATTCGGCGGTGTGCCCAGGCGCGGCATCTACGACAACATGAAGACCGCCGTGGACAAGGTTGGCCGCGGCAAGGAGCGCGCGGTCAACGCACGCTTCGAAGCGATGTGCAGCCACTATCTGTTCGAGCCAGAGTTCTGCAACCGGGCGGCAGGCTGGGAGAAAGGCATCGTCGAAAAGAATGTTCAGGACCGCCGACGGCAGATCTGGCACGAAGCGGCGCTACGGCGCTGGGAGACGCTGGAGATTCTGAACGAATGGGTCGCCGGCCAGTGTCGCGAAGCCTGGCACATGCGGCACCCGCAATGGCCCGAGCTGACAGTCGAGGACGTGTTGCAGGACGAGCGCACCCGGCTGATGCCCAACCCACGGCCGTTCGACGGCTACGTCGAGCAGACCCTGCGGGTTTCGTCGACCAGCCTGATCCACGTCCAGCGCAACCGCTACAGCGTGCCTACCGAGTACACGAACCAGCTGGTGAGCGTGCGCTGCTATCCGGCGTATCTCAGCGTCGTCGCCGACGCGCACGAGATCGCCCGCCACGAACGCAGCTTCGAGCGGCACATGACCTTTTACGACTGGCGACACTACATCACGCTGGTCGAGCGCAAACCCGGCGCACTGCGCAACGGTGCGCCCTTCATCACGATGCCGCAACCGCTGCAGCTATTGCAGCGGCACCTGCTCAAACACCCGGGCGGCGATCGCATCATGACGCAGGTGCTCGCCGCGGTGCGCGAACACGGACTCGATGCTGTGCTGCTCGCTGTGCAGGCTGCGCTGGATTCAGGGCGCCCCAGTGGGGAGCATGTCCTGAACGTGCTGAGCCGGCTGAAGGCGCCTGTCACGAGTGCCAGTCTCGCCACCACGAAACTCCAGCTCAAGGAAGAACCGGCGGCTGACGTGAATCGCTACGAGACGCTACGCGCCAACCCACCGGAGGATCGTCATGTCTAACGACATCATTGCCCAGCTCAAGGGCCTCAAACTGCACGGCATGGCGAGTACCTGGCCGGAGCTACTGGCACAGGCGCGTCACACTGACTTCGAGCCGGAGCGCTTCATGAAGCAGCTGTTGATGGCGGAAACCGCCGAACGGCAGGTCCGCTCGATCGCTTACCAGATGACCGCCGCACGCTTCCCGGCTCACCGCGACCTGAAAGGCTTCGACTTCGCACAGGCACAAGTTGATGAAGCGCTGATTCGTGAACTCAGCGAACTGTCGTTTCTCGCAAGCGCACACAACGTCGTGTTCATCGGCGGCCCCGGGCACGAGACATAATGCTCACCTCCCTATGTCATTGAAGATCAATGGATAATTGATTTGAGTTATCTGATTGCGGACGGTCCGCAGCTCGTCGCTCCAGATAATTGTCGACGTCCACCTGCTGGATGATCCATGGCGCACCCAGACAAGCCTGTGACGCCGGCAACCTCCCGACTCGAATCAGGCGGATGACGGTTGGCGCACTGATACCCAGCAGGGTGGCTACTTCTGTAACCGTCAGTTCGCGGCGCTCCTGCCGTTCGCCTTCGCGATATGCAGGGATTCGATGGTCCTTCCGCAGCGTGCAGATTCGCGCGGCGGTCCAGGTGTGGCCCTTCGCCGTCCGTTTGCCTAGTCGATTGATGACCGCCGCTACGCCTTGATCTGCCAACGTTCTCGCCAACGCGCGAACGATGTCTATCGTTGCGACATCGGTGGCCCAGCGATGCTCACCTGTGTGGTTCTTCTCGAACACGATCTCGGTGTGATCGCCTCCTTGCCAATGCACGAGTGCACGAATCGTGTCGTCCTGCTTTGTGGCAACGATCTCCTTGACGACCGTCCTAAGAATGCGTTTCTTGATCTCGACCGAACTGGCCGGGTGGTGCCATAGCCGGGGCAGGTCTTCACCGAGTCGCAGAAGTTCATCACGCGCGCCCGCACTCAGCGCCCTCGATGACTGTTCGCGCAGGAGGTCGAGTTCGGTCTGTATTTGCACCTGCGTCTTCAGCGTTTCATTCCACCGTCGCTCAAGTTCCGCCGCAACCAGCCGGTTCTCAGGATCAATCGCATCGTATTGCCGACGTGCTCGCGCAGCTTCATACCGCGCCTGTTCAAGTGCCAGCTCCTTGTGCCGCACGCGTTCGTCCTGCTCTGTTCGTGTACGTTCAATGGCCTCGAGTGATGCACGAATACCTAACGGTTGAAGTTGGCGCAAAACTTCTTCAGTAACGCGTTGATCAACACGAACCGCACCAAACGAAATGCAGCGAGGGCCACCATGATTGATCATGCTGCCCTGACAGTTGTACCGCGCGACGGTGCCTTTGGTGCCGGAATACGCAACGTGCAGCTTGCGCCCGCAGTGACCGCAACGAAGCAGTCCCGCCAGAAGCGAGCTCCCGCGCTTGACAGCGCCGCGGACCATGCTGCCCTTCATGTTCGCGTTATTGGTAATCAATTTGCGGTTCGCCTCGTACTCGTCCCAGCTAATGTAGCCCGCGTGGTGCTCGATGATCAAGGCCTGCCATTCCTCGCGCTGAAGGGGGTTGCCCGCAAACACTCGCTTGCGTCCGTTCACAATGCGAGCAATAGTCCGGGTCTTGCCAAACGCGTATGCGCCGCCATAAGTCGGATTCGTCAGGATGTGCAGAAGGGTGTTATAGACGGGAAGCTTCCATACAATGTGGCGACCGTCCGGGCCGTAGTTCACCGCGGGTAGCTCAATGCATTCCTGTCGAATCCATAGGAGGACCTGCCTGACGCTACCAAACTCGCGAAACTTCCGGAACGCCAGATCGAGCGCTTCCCGGACGCGGGTATCAGGATCCTTCTCGATACGATTTCCTTGTGCACGCACATAACCGATTGGCACCGACGTGAACAGTTCACCGCGTTTGGCTTTCTGATCAAGAGCCGCCTGTGAGCGTTGGCGAAACGTCGAAAGCTCCATCTCGGAAAGCGTGCCCTTCATGCCTAACAGGAGGCGATCGTTAGGCTGTCTCGGATCGTAAATTCCATCTTCGTCAATCAGCAGGCATCCTACAAGACGGCAGAATTCCAGAAGCGTGTGCCAGTCACGACCATTGCGCGCAAGACGCGAGGCTTCGATGCAGAATACGGCACCCACTTCGCCGCTGCACAGTGCCACCAATAGGCGCTCGAATCCGGGACGATGATTGCCAGAGCCGGAGCGACCCAGGTCGTCATCGATAACCGTCGCATCTGGCCAGCCAAGTCCGCGTGCGCGATCGGCAAGCCCGTATTGGCGCAACTGGCTCTCGCGATTGTGGTGGACCTGATCCAGCGTTGACTGACGGACGTACACGTATGCACGACGGGAAAGGTGTTCAGCGCCGATCTTGCTCATCACGCGCCTCCGCTTCGATGACGTCGATCAACGCGAACATCAGCAGCGCCAGTTGCGTCACCAGCTCGGCTTGCATCTCCTCTGATACTAACGCCTCCGGCACAGTTTCCTCGAACAGATCCTTCTGCCTCGTCATCTGGTTGCGCATCTTTGCCTCCCTCAGGTGTTACCGCCGCAAAGCACGATAACGCCGTGTCGACCAGGCGCAGAAGTTCGATCAGCACCGCATGAGGCAACTCCGGCTGGACGACGACAGACATGCGGGCAGCATCCTCGCCTGCCATCCACGGCGGAAGATGCGTCAGAGTGCCATCGGGCTGCCTGATAGTCAGATACGACTCGCCCCGGTAATTGTTCATCCCGATGACGGTTATCCGTTCACCGCAGCGAGGGTGAAACGGATAGCGGATGATCACATCATCGCAATGATGATGGGCAGTGTGTAGTGGGTTCGCCGGGCACTGGCAAGACGCACCTTGCCTCGGCAATCGGAATCGAGGCCGTACAGCGCCACGGCAAGCGTGTGCGTTACTTCTCAACTGTCGAGCTGACCAACGCCCTGGAGCAGGAGAAATCGGCGGGCAAACAAGGCCAGATCGCACACAAGCTGATGTACGTCGATCTGGTGATTCTCGATGAACTTGGCTATCTGCCGTTCAGCCAGACCGGTGGCGCATTGCTGTTCCACCTGCTGTCAAAGCTGTACGAGCATACGAGTGTCGCGATCACCACCAATCTCAGCTTCGGCGAGTGGGCAACGGTGTTCGGGGATGCAAAGATGACGACAGCGCTGCTGGACCGGGTTACGCATCATTGCCACATCGTCGAGACTGGCAACGAATCGTGGCGCTTCAGGACCAGTTCTGCCAAAGCGAAGGCAACGAGAAAAAGGGCAGCAAAACCGGCTGGAAACGAAGAGTTATCCACACCGGAATAGATGTACTACGCTGTCTCGAGGTGGGTCAAATTTAGATGAAAACGGTGGGTTAAGACTCCGTGAAAATCAACACCGCGCTGTACCGTGACATGCGCGGCGCTGAATGGGACCGAAGTGAAGTTCGTCGGGTGAGAATTCCAGACGCCCCCGCCAAGACAGGGTTTCCGGGCGATTCATTACATATTCATTAAACGAACCTTCCAGGTTGCCACTCGCGCGCTCGAGCGTGTCGAGCGCAACTCTGCCGTGGTACGGTCCAAAGACATCAACACTCGAACAGGAACACGTCAGGATGATTTCGCATGTTTTCGTTGGGGTTAATGACTTTGACCGTGCGTTGAATTTCTATTCGGTCGTCATGAACGAGTTAGGACATAAACTGAAGTTTTGCGAGCCAGATAAACCATGGGCAGGTTGGATGGCCGAGGGGATGCCGCGTCCGCTCTTCCTTATCGGCAAACCATATGATGGCAACGCAGCAGAACACGGACACGGTCAGATGGTGGCCTTGCTTGCGCCTGATCGTCGTTCGGTCGACAACGCGTACGCCCGCGCGCTGGCGAACTCAGGTTCTTGTGAAGGCCCTCCAGGCTTGCGAGCACACTACCATCCGAACTATTACGGGGCGTATTTCCGTGACCCGGAGGGAAACAAGATTTGCGTCTGTTGTCACGATCCCGTGACTGAGTAGTTTATTGCGCGCTCCGCCAAATGGCCGTGATCGAGGCAGACCGGCGTCCGTCTGTCGACGGCCACTCACAAAACCTCGAACACGCTATACACGGGTCCATTTTCGAAGCGGTGCCCCGTTCCCACGGCAATGATGCGATTGAGCCATTCATATCGTCCGGCCGGCGCTTCGAAAATCGGGGCGATGCGAAAGTAATAGCTCGATGGATCGATCACCTCTCCTCGTTCGAGCCGCTGTATCAGTTCGGCGGGACCGTGGCGAACACCGCGGTAGGACATCGCAATCGTCACGTCATCATCCGTCTTGAGCAGAAGACGCACATCGAGCGTCGTGCTGCCGTCGTCCCGTACGGCTTGCCAGTCACTGCCGCCATCGAGGACGGTTCCGGACAATCGATCACCCGCGAATGTCCCCGAAGGAACAATGCCGACCCGGCGAAACGGTCCCGGCGTTTGGCCGACCACCACGATCGGCTTGACGTCGAGCCTCATGACGAACAACGGTTGTGTCGCAATGCTTTTCAGCGGGAGAGGAAGGGTCTCGAAGACCAGATCGGACATGGGGCACCTCGTGGGTAACGATGTGACAGGTTTGAATGGTGTGGAGCTCGTTTGCCTGGTTGACGGCGCATTTCACGATGCCGTTTTCCCGCCGTTTATTTTCAGAATCTCACCGGTGATGAAGCTCGCCTTCGCCGACGCGATGAAGACGATCGCGTCGGCGATTTCTTCCGGCGTCCCCGCCCGTTTGAGCGGCACGCTCGCGAGAAACGCGGTTTTGCGTTCCTCGTTGCCGGTCAGCCTTGCGAGCATGGCGGTCTCGACCGGCCCCGGAGCGATGGCGTTGACGCGCACGCCCGAGGCGGCGCCTTCGATCGCGGCGGACTTGGTCAGTCCCTCGACTGCGTGCTTGCTTGCCGCATACAGCGAGACGTTGGGCGCGCCACGCGATCCCATCGTCGACGAGATATTGACGATGCTGCCGCTCCCCTGCGCCAGCATCACGCGCATCTCGTGTTTCATGCTGAGCATGGTGCCCAGCACATTGGTATCGAAGACGGCCACATAGCGCTCAGGCGTCAGTTCCGTGACGGGCGCGGGCTCGCCCTCGGTACCGGCCGAGTTGACCGCCACGTCGAGCCTGCCGAACCGTTCGACGGTGCGCTCGATGAGGTTACGAACCGAATCTTCGAAGCGGACGTCGGCCTGAACGAACTCAGCCTCCGATCCAAGCGCGCGCAGTTCGGAGGCCAATTGCCGGCCTTCTTCGACGCGCCGCCCGGACACGACGATATGCGCCCGCTCCTGGGCAAAGGCCAGCGCGGTAGCGCGGCCGATACCGGTCAGCGCGCCGGTGATCAGAACGACAGGATGCTCGGACATGTTTCTCTCCAGTGGACCTCATCGACGATGCAGCACGTACCGTCGCCTTGAAAGCTGATATGCGGCGGTGGCAGCGACAGGCCCCATACTAAGGCGCGCACCATTGAAGATAAACACGCAGCGGTTCCGAACATTCAGGACATCCTCGTCCGAAATCGCGTGGCGCATTGGAAGCCGGCGTCAGATCCGCAAGTTGCGGCTGATGTAGTCGATGAACACCCTTAGCTTGGGCGCGGCGTAACGGCTTGCGGGCCACAGGATCCAGAAGGTCACGGTCTGTTCGATATAGTCGTTGAGCACGATCCGCAAGGCGCCGCTCGACAGCGCATCGCGCACGATGAATGTCGGCAGGAACGCGAGACCCTTGTCCTGAAGCGCGAGGAAGGCCAGCACTTCGATGGTATTGGCCGAGAAGGTCTGAGGTAATTCCGGCTGAGCTTCGGATGCCCCAAGCCGGAATGGCCAGCGCTCCAGCTTGCCCGTGGCGGGAAATTTATGCAGCAGGCAGGCGTGAGCAGCGAGTTCGGACGGATGCGCGGGTGTGCCGTGCCGCTCGAGATAGCCGGGCGAGCCGACCAGTACCTGGCCGCACGAGCCCAGTCGACGTGACACCAGCCGCGAGTCGTGCTGCTCGCCCGTGCGAATGACGGCATCGAAGCCCTCTTCGATAATGTCCACCATGCGATCCGACAGATCGACGTCGACTTCGATGTCCGGGTACTGCGCCATAAAGCCGTCCAGCGCCGGCATGATGAGCCCCGACAATTGCGGCGTGCTGATCCGCAGGCGGCCGCGCGGGCTCCCGGCGGCACCGGAGAGTTCCGCTTCGGCGGCCTCGATTTCCCCGAGAATGCGACGGCATCGCTCGAGAAACAGCGCGCCTTCCGCCGTCAGCGTAATGCTGCGCGTGCTGCGATGAAAAAGCCGCACGCCGAGGCGCTCTTCCATCCGCGCGATGCTCTTGCCAACGGCCGACGACGACAGACCGAGTTGGCGTCCCGTCTCGGTGAAGCTGCGTGTATCGGCGACCTGCACGAAAAGAGAAATACCGCCAAAGCTATCCATCAGCATTTCTCCGCACGGTTGGTGGGCTGGCTCGCCGGACCCGCGGCGCAAGCACGATGTCGACACGACACTTTCAATTTAGGACATTTCTGTCCGATATATTCGGAACCCTGGCCCATTTTTCTTCTATGGATCGGTTCTTACACTCTCTTCAAGTATTGACACCGCCGTCGATTGCCATCGATGGCCACTTGAACCGGAGAGAATCATGTCCAAACTTCATTCACCCATCCAGGTCGGACCTTTCGAAATCGCCCATCGCGTCGTGTTGGCGCCGCTCACGCGCATGCGCGCCGAGGAAGGCGCGCGACCCGGCCCGCTGATGGCCGAGTACTACGCGCAGCGCACCTCGAAAGGCGGTTTGCTGATCAGCGAAGCCACGATCGCGGCACCCAACGGCAACGGCTACCTCGGGGCGCCCGGGCTCTACGACGACAGCCAGATCGAAGGCTGGAAGCAGGTGACCGATGCCGTGCATGCCAAAGGCGGCCGCATCTTCCTTCAGCTGTATCACGCGGGACGCCAGTCGCACAGTCAGTTGCAGCCTGACGGTGCGCAGCCGGTCGCCCCCTCCGCCGTGCCGCACGGCGGCGTGGCCTATACGGAAGCAGGCTGGATCCCCAACACACCGAGCCGCGCGCTGAGCTTGCCGGAAATCGCCGGTCTCGTCGAAAGCTTTCGCCGCGCCGCGCTGCGCGGCAAGGCGGCCGGCTTCGACGGCGTCGAACTGCACGCGGCCAATGGCTATCTGTTCGATCAGTTCCTGCAAGACGGCAGCAACAAGCGCTCGGACATCTACGGCGGCTCGTTCGAAAATCGCGCGCGTTTCCTGATCGAAGTGACCGAAGCCGTGATCTCGGTGTGGGGCAGCGACCGTGTTGCCGTACGCTTCGGCCCGAGCGGCAGTTGGGGCGACATGTCGGATAGCGACCCGGAAGGCCTTTTTACTTTCGTAGCCGAGCAACTCGATGCGATGAATCTCGCGTATCTGCATCTGATCGAACCGCGTGTGCTTGGCAACGTCGACGACGATTCGAAAGACCCGAACCCCGTCGCCGCGCAGCTGATTCGCCAGCACTATCACGGCGTGATCATCGCGGCGGGCGGGTTCAAGCGCGACACGGCCGAAGCCATCCTGCAAGCCGGCGATGCGGATCTCGTTGCCTTCGGCCGCGACTTCATCGCCAATCCGGATCTGCCCGAACGTTTGCGCAAGGGTTTGCCGCTCAATCCGTACGATCGCCCGACGTTCTTCGGTGGCACGAAAATCGGCTATACCGACTATCCGTTTTATCGCGGCGACGCGCTGGCAGCGTGATGGGGGTGATGCTCGCCGTCGGCACCGAGAGCATCGGGGCCGACGACCATGCCCGGCCTGGCCGCTGATCCGCGCATCAGCGTTGTGGCGACCCTTCGGCTGCAAGGCTGCGCGGCGCAGTTGTCATGGCTTGGACACGGCATCATCGAGAGCACCGGGCGCAGCCATTTGCGCCCTCTTTGGCTCTGGACTCGAGGGCAGGTGCGCCTTAACAGGCGAGCGACCCTGCCGCGTCAATGTCCGGCGCAAGGGTTGTCGGAGAGGAGCGATGATCTTCTCCTGAAAAAGCACCGACCCAATCAGAACCATGACGAGATAGATGGGATACGCAGAAAGATGCATCGGCACCTGACTGGCCGCGCTGGCGCATAAATGAAATCGATGGAAGCAGGACTGAAGAGGATATGGAATGCCCAACGCCTCCTGAGCTTTGCGAAATAGAATAAAAAACGGTATTTGCAGGGCGAAAATGGACAACGCGGCATTCCCGAGCCGCCGGAACCATTCGGCAATAGGCGGTGATGCATCTTGTAGCAAGCTGGCGCAAACGACTATCAGCGCGATTTGCGCCGGCAGAATTGCACCGTTGTGCAGGAGAACCTCCGCGGCCGGGAGCCCCTCCGCGAACAGGTAGGCGGTGCCGACGAAAAATGCAGCTAGCGTGAGCATCACGATGCGCCAGTGGCGGGCAACGAATCTCTCGATTTGCTCTGCGTGTCCGGAGAAGATGCCGTATGCGACGATGCCCGCCAGAAATTCGGGAAGACGCAGCAGCGGATTGCGCTGCAGCGTCCCAATGGCCCACACTCCGTACCAGCCGTTCGCAACGACGACAAGCGGGGGGAGCAGGCAGGCAGCCCATAGCGCCGTTAGCATCGTCCACTTGCGCCGCATGGAGATCAGGCGGGGCGCAAGGAACGGAAAGAACAAATAGAAGAACAGCAGCGTCGACAAGGACCAGGCCGGAATGTTGAACCCCAGATAAAGAGGATTCCACGCCTGAAGTAAAAGAACTTGCAAAATCAGATTGACGCCGACTTCCGTCCTGCTCATGGTGTGCATCAGCTCAGGTGCGGAATCAAGCGTACTGAGCGCAACGTCATAGGGATGCGACGCGAGAGCCATCAACGCAATCGATAGCAATAACGTAATAATGTGAATAGGATAAAGGTTGGTGAATCGGTTTATAAAAAATTTCGATGAGTCGATTCTTTCGCCACGCCTTGTTCCGACGTAAACATGTGACAAAATAAAACCAGATAATATGAAAAAGGTACTGGTTGCACCGCCACCGAATTTGAATACCTGAGAGAACGGCAGTTTGTCGGCTGCCGGGTACTCAGAGAGCGTATGGTAAAAAACCAAATAGCAGGCCAGCAGAAAACGCAACACATCCAGACCAGGGAGCAACTTTTTCATGTTTTCCTTCGCCTTGCAGGCAAATTTACCATCACGGAGTGCCCCCACATACCTTTCGTTTAATTGACAATTTCTTTTCTAACTTATTTTCAATGTTTTGGAATTTCAGCAATTACGCAACCCAACGGCGCTCAAGATTTATTTAGATTTAATTCTCGGTATGTGCGATTTCATACACAGTCGTCGGAAAATCAGCCATTCATCCTGAATAGCGTTGTTTTTCTGCGATTAATCGCTTTATTTCGAAAATATGACAATAAAGAGAAAAATTAATGTCGATACGTTCGCCTTTGATCGCAACTCGCGAATTCGCCGTTGTCATTTTTAGTGATTTACGTCGTCGATCTGAAACAATTCGACAATCCCGTCTATATGGCGAAAATAAAGGGGGTCGCACTCCCGAGTTTCAACCTGTCGTGTTGAACGGCGCGGAATGCCATCTGCCTCTCGTCGTAGCAACGACTCAACCGCATCTAATCGGCGCTACTGGATCTATTTGCCAGAGACTCTGCATAGCGGCGTACAGCCTGCCTGACCTCCTCCACTCCTTTGGACGCGAGCAGTTCGATGAGTTGCGACCCAACGACGATCAAATCGGCAGTACCTGCGAGTGCCCGCGCTTGAGCCGTATCCCGGATGCCAAAACCAGCCGCGACTGGCAGTGTCGTATGGCGACGCACGCGCGTGATGGCCTTGCTGACTTCGGCGGGAACACAACGCATGGCTCCCGTGGTTCCGGTGAGAGCCGTGTGATAGACGAATCCGCTCGCTTCGTACAGCACCTCGGCAAGGCGCGCGTCGTCGCTGGTCGGGGCGGTCATGGCGATAAGGTGGAGGCCGGCGGCACGGGCGGTTTTCCGGTACGGTGCGGCGTGCTCCACCGGCAGGTCGACCACCAGCAGCGCATCGGCTCCGACGCGCACGGCGTCAGACATGAAACGCTCCACTCCGTACTGCATCACCGGGTTGAGGTAACCCATCAGAACCACGGGTGTAGAAACATCGGTTTCACGCAAGGCCGTAACGAGTTCCAGCGTACGCGCGACAGTCTGCCCTCCGGCACGGGCGCGCAAGTGTGCGGCCTGGATGCTCGGGCCATCGGCCACTGGATCGCTGAACGGCAGACCGAGCTCGATGATGTCGGCCCCCGCTGCGCCGAGACTGCGGAGCAAGGCCAGGCTGGTGGAATAGTCCGGGTCGCCGGCGGTGAAGTAGCAGACCAGTCCGCTGCGGCCTTGTTCGCGCAGGCGAGCTAGAGTGTCGTCGAGTCGGCTCATACGGTTTCTCCCTGATGGTGGAGGATAGTGGCCAAATCCTTGTCGCCACGGCCACTGAGACCGACGACGACGATCTGTTCCGGCGTCATGGTCGGAACCAGCCGGCGGGCGAAAGCCAGCGCATGCGCACTCTCCAGCGCCGGCAGAATGCCCTCGCCACGCGCCAGCCAGTGGAAGGCGGCCAATGCTTCGTCGTCGGTCGCCACCATGTACTGCACGCGGTTGGTCTCGAGGAGTTGCGCGTGCTCGGGGCCGACGCCGGGGTAGTCCAGTCCGGCCGACACGGAATGGGCGTCGTCGATCTGGCCATCGTCGTCTTGCAGCAGATAGGTCAGGTTGCCGTGCAGTACGCCGGGGCGTCCGCCGGACAGGCAGGCGGCGTGTTTGCCGCTGGCCAGCCCCAGTCCGCCGGCTTCCACGCCGTAGCAGCGCACCGCAGGCTCGGCGAGAAATGGGTGGAACAAGCCGATCGAGTTCGAGCCGCCCCCTACACAGGCCACCAGGGCATCCGGCAGACGGCCGCAACGGGCCAACAGTTGCTCGCGAGTCTCCTCTCCGATGATGCGCTGGAAGTCGCGCACCATCCGCGGGTAAGGGTGAGGACCGGCACCGGTGCCGAGCATGTAATAAGTGTCGTCCACATGGGTGATCCAGTCGCGCAAAGCTTCATTCATCGCGTCCTTCAGCGTCGCGGTACCGGTATGGACCGCGCGCACCTCGGCACCGAGCAGGCGCATGCGCGCCACATTGGGCGCCTGCCGGGCAATGTCCGCTGCCCCCATGTAGACCACGCATTCCATGCGAAACAGCGCGCATACCGTGGCGGTCGCCACGCCGTGCTGACCCGCACCGGTCTCGGCAATGATGCGACGCTTGCCCATGCGCTCGGCGAGCAGAATCTGGCCGACGCAGTTGTTGATCTTGTGCGCGCCGGTGTGGTTGAGGTCTTCGCGTTTGAGGAAGATCTGGGCACCGCCCAGTTCGCGCGTCAGGTTTTCGGCGAGAAACAGTGGGCTCGGCCGCCCTACAAAATCGGTGAGGATCTGACCATAGCGGGCACGGAATGCCGGGTCCGCCATCGCCCCGGCGAGGACGCTGCTCAACTCGTGCAGAGCCGGCATCAGCGTTTCAGGCATGTAGGCGCCGCCGAAGCGGCCAAACTGGCCAAAGGCATCGGGACCTTCAGTTGTATAGGGACTTCCGGGCGTAATCATCGCTGCGCTCCTTTTCAAAATTTTTTTGCAGCGTAACAAGCCATAGCCCCTCTAAAAAGCGAGGATTTCTTGCAGTAAGATGTAAAAAAAATTCATACCTAGGAACAGCCGTGCGCCGTCTGCCATCTCTCAATGCCGTGCGTTTCTTCGACGTCGCCGCACGCAGCCTGAACCTCTCGGCCGCCGCGGCCGAGCTATGCGTGACCCACAGCGCCGTCAGTCATCAGGTCCGCCAGCTCGAAGACTGGCTTGGCTGCTCGCTTTTCGTGCGACACGCCGGCGGAGTACGCTTGACGGCTGCCGGCGAGCGCCTTCAGGCGGCTGCGGGGCAGGCATTGGACCAGTTGGAACGCTGCTGTGCGGACCTGGCCGGTGCGGCTGGGGCAACCGAACTGGTACTCGGCGCGCCCGGCAGCTTCCTGGCCAACTGGCTGATCCCTCGGCTGGCAAGCTTCGAGGCGGCTCATCCGGAAATCCGCTTGCACCTGCATACCTGCGGCGAACTCGATGCGCTCGACAAGCAGCGTGTCGATGCGCTGATCGTCAGCGGGCGCGATTGGCCGCGCACGATCGCCGCCACCGTGCTGTTCGAGGATCGGGTCGGCCCGGTGTGCATACCGTCCCTCGCCGCAGGCCTTCGGCGGCCGCTCGATGTTGCCGGCCTTGCGCTGCTGCACACGAAATCCTCTCCACGGGCATGGCCGACCTGGGGGGAATCGCAGGGGCTGGACGATCCGGCATTTGCCAAAGGCCGCCAGTTCGATCACCTGCCACTGATGCTGGAAGCTGCCGCCGCCGGGCTTGGTATCGCTGTCGCGCCATCCATGCTGGTGGCAAGAGAGATCGAGAGTCAGCGCTTGCTGGCGCCCTTTGGGTTTGTTGCCTGCGGAGCATCGTTCGCGTGCTGCGTGCTTAAGGCACGCGCGGAGCAGCCCGAGTTGCGTAGCCTTTGCGAATGGCTAAGCAAACAAAGCGGAACATCGGATTGAACCGGATCCGGGTGGTGCGATGAAGCCGTGGCCAATCCAGGTGATCGACTGATGGCAAGGTAGGTTATGCATCTGTTCTGCACTGCTTCAGTTCTGGAAGTAGCTCAAGCCCAGCGCGCTTTTGACCTCTGACAGCGTTTCTCCGGCTACCTCCCGCGCGCGCATCGTACCGCGACGCAGGATCGCGAGTACCTCGCCCCGGTCTGCCTCCAGTTCGCGACGGCGCGTGCGAATCGGTTCGATAAGCGCCTGGAGTCGCTCGTTCAGCACCCGTTTGACCACGCTATCACCCAGTCCCCCGCGACGATAATGCGATTTGAGCTCATCCACCTTCTGTACGTCCGGCTCGAACGCATCGAGGAACACAAATACGACGTTACCCGCCACCTGACCCGGATCGCTGACTCGCAAGTGGTTCGCATCGGTATACATGTTGTTGACCGCCTTCGAAATTTCGTCCTCAGTAGCGCCCAACGTGATGGCATTCCCGAGGGATTTGCTCATCTTGGCTTTGCCGTCGATGCCGGGCAATCGAGTGACCTGCGACAGCACTGCCTCGCATTCGATCAATACTGATCGGTCGACGGTGTTGTTGAAGCGACGCACCAATTCGTTGGTCTGCTCGATCATCGGTAGCTGGTCATCGCCTACTGGCACATGCGTCGCCTTGAACGCGGTGATATCAGCGGCCTGACTGACCGGGTACGTCAGGAAGCCGGCGGGGATGTCACGCTCGAAGCCCCGCAGGCGAATTTCCTCCTTGATCGTGGGGTTGCGCTCGAGACGCGCGACCGACACGAGATTGAGCAGGTACTGCGACAGCTCCGCCAATTCCGGCACCTGCGACTGTATGAGGATGGTCGACTTCGCCGGGTCGATACCGACAGCAAGGTAATCGAGCGCTACTTCAATAACATTCCCGGTTACTTTCTGATGCCGGCCGACGTTGTCGGTCAATGCCTGTGTGTCCGCGAGAAGGAGGAACTGCTGAGCTTCATGCTGAAGCTGAACCCTCGCGCGCAGCGAACCGATATAGTGGCCGAGATGAAGCGGCCCGGTGGTTCGGTCGCCGGTCAGGATGGTGGGACGGTTTGCGTTCTTCATGGACTGGAGCCTCAGATTTTCGATGGCACCAGTCGTCAGCGCGCAGAAACAGAAATGCCGCCAGGACTGGCGGCATCACGTTTGCGATATGCGTGGGGAAACGGGCCGCCTGATTCAGGCGTGCCACCAACGATGCAGTTTCAGCGAGGTCGGTTTCGTATCCATAAAACCCACTATAGCGCAGCCATTCAGCCAATGTCGAGTGTGGACCTCGAGCCAATGGCGGAAATTCGAACGCGTGTCAGTTGTAGCCAAGGACAGCGGCAGACGACACGTCCGGTCTCTCCGGCACATTCGAGGCGATCGTCGATGCGGTCGATGCAAGAAACGATCTATATATCGATCGAGATCGATTTTCAGAGCCATCCTTGGCGTTTCGAGCGCTCTTGTCGCCAATGCTCGAGTCGATACTGACCGGCGATAGGTTGAAATTCTTCATGGTGTCCTCTCCGTCTTCCTGGTGCTTATAACCGGTTGATTTACTTGTCGCGGCCAGACGCTTCTGGCCATTTACAACGAACTGTTGCTCAGTGCAGCTTGACGTGCGGCGCCGTGCTTCGACGAAGCCGATGCGCGAGCGTATTGACGATCATGCGTGCATAGCCATGCAGCGCTGCAACATGCATCCGATACAGCGACAGGTACATGAAACGAGCAAGCAGTCCGTCCACCAGCATGCTGCCGCCGATGAGACCTCCCATCAGACTCCCCACCGCATCGGCGTGCCCGAGCGACACGAGCGAGCCGAGATCGCGATAGGCAAACTCCGGAAGCTTTTGCCCGTCGATGCGTCGCGCAAGTGCCTTGACCAGAAAAGATGCCTGCTGATGAGCCGCCTGAGCGCGCGGTGGAACATTGCGCTCATAACCTAACCATGGGCAGGCCGCGCAATCGCCGAACGCGAATATATGGTCGTCGAGATCCGTTTGGAGCGTGCGACGCACACTGAGTTGTCCCAGATGATTGACTGTCAGCCCATCGAGCGTAGATAGCACCGCAGGTGCCTTGATGCCCGCGGCCCACACAGTGAGATCGGCACGTACCGTGTTGCCGTTTTTCGTGCGGATCAGTCCGGGCGTGACTTCCGCGACCCGCTCGTTGAGCATCAACTTGACGTTGAGTTTGCCCAGCAATCCGGCAGCTGCGGTGGACACGCGCTCTTTCAACGCCGGCAGAATCCGCGGCCCTGCTTCAATGAGCACGATCCCGACGTCGTGTGTCGGGTCGAGTCGATGCAAGCCGTATGATGAAAGTACCTTCGCCGTATTGCGCAATTCGGCGGACAATTCCACGCCAGTAGCGCCCCCACCCACGATCGCGACCTGGACGCGAGGCGTGCGATCGGCGGGCACTCCATCAGCGTTCTGTTCACCGGCGTCTCGCTGTTGTTCGGCGCGAATGCAAGCCGCAATCAGGCGTTTTCTGAAGCGTTCCGCTTGGGCGACGTTATCGAGCGCCAGCGAGTTTTCCGCCGCGCCCGGCACGCCGAAGTAGTGCGTTGTACTACCGATGGCAAGAATCAACGAGTCGTACTCGATCCGGCGCGGAGGTACCAGTTCGGTTCCATCGTCATCGAGCAACGGCGACAGCAGCACGTGCCGCGAGTCGCGATCCAGTCCAACGAGTTCGCCCTGGATGAACTGGAAGCCGTGCCACTGGGCTTGCGCGGCATACGCCAATTCCTGTGCGAACGGATCCAGGCTTCCCGCCGCGACCTCGTGCAGCAGGGGCTTCCAGATATGCGTCGGGTTGCGGTCGATCAACGTAATGGACGCACGTTGCGCCGCGCTTCTTCGCCGGCCGCCATAACGATCGCCCAGCCTCGTTGCGAGTTCGATTCCACCCGCCCCTCCTCCCACGATCACAAAACGATGCATGCAGATTCTCCCTGGTCGACGACGCGCGGTACGGAAACTCAACACAACGGTTGAGAACAACTATCGCAGAAGCCAGACGGCGGGAAAATCTCATAGTTCTGATGGCTGCCTTCAGTTTTTCTGATTGATGGATCTCCCACTGACTTCGTGGTGGTCAGGATGAAGTGATCAACGTTCAGCGTTTTGGTCGACGGATTGATGCGTTTGAAGGTGGCGTTTCCCCACCTCTGGAATCGCATCGCTCGACTGATCGATGGAAGAAGAGATCGTTGACGGTTGCCGTCGACTCTGCGATTCAACGAGCCGTTGCGGCTCGGTCCATGCAAACACGACACCCCGATGTTTCCTTGATTGGAGGTCCGGGGCGTTTTTGTGTTATCGAGTCCAGCTCGGCGATTCGCCATGCGTCGCCGATGCAGTTCATCGCTGCTCTATTCTGCAATGCGCTTGAAGCTGGCGTAGTAATCGTCGGTGTAATAGCACTCGCCGGTCTGCTTGCGCGCCCCCCCACATACGACCCGACGCTGCCCGCGATCCGTTGCACCTGGTGTGCGAACCGTGTAGGTGTGGTAGTAGCCGCGCGGATGCTTCGGCAGAAAACCCGCACTGTTACGAAACAGGACGCCGTCATCGCTAAACGGGAAAGGGCCGCCCGCTTTGATCAATCGGAGTGTTTCGGCTGCCTCCGCCGGCAATTGCGTTTTGGTGATCGTGCCCACCGCGCCGGTTCCCTGCGTGCCTGATGCGGCGGTTGCCTCGCTCGCACTCTGTGCTGGCTGAACCGGCGCCGAACTCGCGGATGCGCCCGACGCCTCAGTGGCGTTCTGCGATCCCTGCTTGCCGCACCCGCCGAGGATCGCGCTCAATGCGACGATGCAAAAGAAAGCCCACGTTCTCTTCACGAAACGGTTCTCCCTTCGTTGACCAGGACCCGACGACCAGGATAGATGTAAAGGTATCGCTAATAACGGAGCGAATCAACGTCCGATCGGAAATAGGCATTTTCGACGTCAACCAGGCCAATGGGCAGCTTTCGGTGTCGGGACAGACGTCGCGTGTTTAACCGTGCCTGACGGGTGCGTCGATGCGGCTTCTTCCTGGCGCCATCGGGCATCCAGCCGGCTCCCCTGGCGCGAACATTCGTCGCATGTGGCGAAAAGGTCCTGCGTATAAGATGAATCAACACCTGGATGCCGGTCGGAGCAGTCATGAAGCGCACCATCAGGATCGAATCAGATCAAGTCGACACATCACCTCGCATCGCCCTGTGGGCGCTCGGATTCAGGCCGTTCTATCTGGCCGGCGCTCTGTTCGGCAGTATTGCCATGCTGCTCTGGCTCGGTGCGCTGGCTGGTTGGCCGCTATTGGACTCCACGTCCTACATGTCGGGAACGCTGTGGCACGTTCACGAAATGATCTTTGGATTTGGCGCCGCAATCGTCGTGGGATTTTTGCTGACGGCGGTGCGCGCGTGGACCAGCACGAATCCCGCGCAGGGCGCCGGTCTCGCGGCACTGTTAGTTCTTTGGCTTGCGGGCCGGATCCTGATGTGGCTCGGCGCGGGCCCGCTCGGCGTCGTCGTGGACGTGGCGTTTCTGCCCGTGGTCGCGCTTGTTCTGTTGCGCGTGCTCCTGAGGGCGAAGAATCGCCACAACGTATTTCTGCCGGTCGCGGTCGGATTGCTCGCGCTTCTCAATGCCCTCTTCCATGTGTTGGCAATGCACGGCCACGGCGACTGGGCGCTGCGCAGTGCATGGCTCGCGGTCGGGATGCTCGTTCTGTTCGTGACGATCATCGGCGGACGCATCATTCCGTCGTTTACCGCCAATGCGGTTCCGGGTTTTAGCGCGAGACGCTGGCGATTCGTCGAAGCGACCGTCATTCCGGCGACGCTGCTCGCGTTTCTGCTGGACGCGCTCGGTGCGCCATGGGCGGCAATCGTTGCCGCGTCCGCCGCGGCGGCGGTCGTTCATGGACTGCGGCTCAGCGGATGGCGTTCGTGGCGCGTCGGCTATCGCCCCATCCTCCTGATCCTGCATATCGCCTATGCGGGGATTCCGGCGGGCTTCGTGATGCTGGCACTCGCCGCGCTCGGCGTTGCCCCGCATTCGGTCGCGATTCATACGTTCACGGTCGGCGTCATCGGATGCGCGATCATCGCGATGATCACGCGCACCGCGCGCGGACATACCGGACGCGAACTCGTGGCCGGGCGGGTCGAGCTCGTCTGCTACGGGCTCGTCATTCTGGCGACGTTGATCCGGGTACTCGGCCCGTGGCTCGGGCCGCAGCTCACGATGGCCTGGATATACGCGTCCGGCCTATGCTGGGCGGCCGCGCTGGTTCTCTATTGCGTCCGGTACGCCGCGTGGCTCGTCCTCGCCCGAGCCGATGGCAAGCCGGGTTGAAGTCCGCATCTTCCTTGAAGCGGCCAGCCCGCAGCGTCGGTCCTGGTTGCGCACTCGCCGCCCAAGGCGGCGACCGACTGCGCCCTGAACTCAAAGCCTTGCTCCAACGCCATGCCGGACTGGCGACCGGTCTAAGCGTTGCCATCGAGCCTGTCGAAACAGCGACAACTCCCACTAGCCTGAACAATGCGTCGGCAATAATTAACTCGCTAATAAATGTATAAAAACTACATTTAAGTCGTTGCAAACATGTAGTTTTTCTACTACTATCGCCTCGTCGGTCGAATTTACGACCTTCACGGTACCTCCTCGACGCAGTGCGCATACCGCAAGAGACGGAATGCAGACGATTTATCCGCATTCTTAATTGTTACCGGTAACTAGTGCCGTGCGCGTGGCGCACTGTCGTGCGGAAATCCGACCTATGGTCTGGTCGCTTGATCAGGCGGCTGCGCCGCAGTCGTCAAAATCGCGCAATGTGTTTGCGCGAGGTGCCGATCCTGATCGCAGTGTCCTCTGATTAATTAGTCGTACCAATGACATCATCAGAAGCGAAGTTTTCTGTCTCACATAGTCAGCAGACAAGCGTGTGCGCAACCCGCGGACCAACGCGTGCGATTTCGCTGCGGCAGAGACAACGAACCGAACCATTTTCGTCGGACGACCTGATGCAATTCAGGTCGCGGCAATACGTTGTGCCAAATCAATAGCGCGTTGTGCGAGACGGCCATTGGGTTATTCACGTTCCTCGCAGACATGACCATCACGGATGGAAAGAATGACGAAACGAATTGCTGTAGTGACTGGCGGTATGGGCGGTCTGGGGGAAGCGATCAGTACGAAACTGCACGATGCAGGTTACGCGGTGGTAGTCACGTACTCGCCGAACAACACCGGCGCAGGTGAATGGCTCGCGAACATGGAAACACAGGGCAGGAAATTTCTCGCGTATCCGGTCGATGTGGCCGACTACGATTCATGCCAGCACTGTGCGGCCAGAATTCAGTTTGACGTCGGCCCGGTCGACATTCTGGTGAATAACGCCGGAATCACCGAGGACATGACGCTCCGGAAGATGAACAAGGTCAACTGGGACGCGGTCATCCGCACCAATCTTGATTCGGTTTTCAACATGACGAAGCCGCTGTGCGAAGAGATGGTCGCACGGGGTTGGGGACGCATCGTCAACATTTCGTCCGTCAACGGCTCGAAAGGCTCGATCGGCCAAACCAACTACGCCGCCGCCAAGGCCGGCATGCACGGCTTCACGAAATCGCTGGCGCTCGAAGTGGCGCGCAAAGGGGTAACCGTCAATACGGTTTCGCCGGGCTACCTCGCGACGAAGATGGTCACGGCGATTCCCCAGGAGATTCTCGATACGAAGATCCTGCCGCATGTCCCAATGGGGCGTCTGGGCAAGCCCGAGGAAGTGGCGGCGCTCGTGCTTTACCTCTGTTCGGACGATGCCGGCTTCGTGACCGGCGCCAATGTTGCAATCAACGGCGGCCAGCACATGCAGTAACAGTAGCGCGACGCCCACGCAACATCCCAACGCTTCGATGAGAGGAACGTGTCATGAGTGAAACCTGGATAGGCCTGATTATCGGAGGCGCGGCTCTTGGTATCGCAATGTTGATGGTCATTGGCCACTATCGCCGGGAGCGAATGCGGGCACGAACGCTGCGAAATCTGAATCGTCATCAGTCGTGGCAACAAACGGACTCGCGAAAGTGATTGCATCGTGGCGCATACGTAACCACATGGCCACATAGCCACGCCTCAGGCAATTGCAGAGGAAGACGACGCCTGACGCACGGACCGGATTCAATCCGGTCACCACATTGAGAGAAGTGGATGAAAACGGCAAGCAGGAAACGATCTGGAGACAGAGAGAGCCCTTATACGCCAGTGACTGCAGAGGATGCAATTTCCCACCTCGAACTGGTCTTGTCAGCCGGTGCCGCGGAGTCTTTGTTCAGCGGCGTTTATTGGCACGCACGCGTTCAACAGCTGAGCGCTACACGAGGGTTGACCCCGCTACAGCAAGCAAGGCTCATGAGACTACTCAAGTCTCTTCCGTCGCCGGTTCGGGCCAAAGATCCAGCGTAGAACTCGCCTTCATCTGCTGGAGCGGCGCATTCGGAATCGAGACTACCGTCGCGACTACTTGCGCATTTTCTGCTTGAGTCCCCTGCTGCCAACTATCGCGACAAGACCTGAGAGGCCACCGAGCGAACCTCGTGGACGATGCGCGGAGAAAATCCGCTGGAGCGGCAGGACGCCACGAGGCTGCCGAAATACACAGGGCTCACCTGGCGCGAGAACATCACGAATTCTTCGTCCGCCAGTGCCGCGAGCCGCACTCTTTCGCACCGCGCGCACTCGCGCCGCGAAACAGGTGCGAAAATCGTGGTTCAACGATAGGCTTTCACATCTGTAGCGGAGTAAGAAATGGACGATCCCTATGACCTTCAGCGCTTCCTCGATGCACAGGATCCGGTCTACGCCCAGGTATGCGATGAACTGACGCATGGACGCAAGCGAAGCCACTGGATGTGGTTCGTGTTCCCCCAAATCGAGGGGCTCGGAGCCAGCGCAATGGCTCAGCGCTTCGCGCTTTCGTCGCTGGCCGAAGCTCAAGCTTATCTGCGCCACCCGATTCTCGGCCCACGGCTGCGCGAAACGACGCAACTGGTCAACCTCGTCAGCGACCGCTCCATCGAGGATATTTTCGGGTACCCGGATGACCTCAAGTTTCGCTCGTCGATCACCCTGTTCGCGCGCGCCACGAACGACAACGACGTGTTTGTCGAAGCTTTGCGCAAGTATTTCGGCGGAGAAGCCGATCCGCGAACCCTGCAGCTGCTCTAAGCCATCTTTGTAGCGAGCGCGCACACTCGGGCGCGGCGAACCGCAATTCCGGTCCCGGTGCAGTGTGTCGTCACTGCCCTCTCGCATCGGCTGCACGCGACCGGTAGAGCAGCAGATGATCGGTGGCGGATTCGGATAGCCAGACTTCGCCCGGACGGCCCATCATCTGGCGGACGTTTGCGTGGTCACGCGGCAGCGGCAACACGTCGAAGCGCTCGGCACGCGGATCGAAGCGCACCAGCGCGTTAGCGCTCCATTCACTGAGCCAGACGATGTCCCGATCGTCGACGAATATTGCGTACGCGTGCGGATCGCTGCCGGGCAGTCGCCATTCGCGCCATTGATGCGTGGCGGGATCGAATACGCCGACTTTTCCGGCGTTCCACTCGCTGACCCAGACGCGCCCGCTGGAATCGGCCCACACGCGGCGCGCGCCCTGATGCGGCGTTGGTGGCTCGATGACCTGCGCTGCGCCCGTCGCCGGGTCGATGCGACCGAGGTAATTCCCCGCCAGCGACGCGAAATACAGATCCCCTGAGCGTGTCACGCAGATACCGTAGGGCCCGGCGCCGCGTGGTGCATCGAAGACGCGCATGCGCGCTCGCTGCGGATCGAGTTCACCGTAGATACCACTTTGTCCGGTAAACCACAGGTGCCCCTGTTTGTCGAACACCGCGGTGTTCAGATTGGCGTCTGGCCGGTCTTTGGGCAGCGGAAAACGCGTGACGGCAAGCGTCTTCGGATCGATGCGGACGATTGCGTTCTGGCCGCCGTCAGTGACCCACGCCGCACGATCGGGACCGACGATCACGCCATGTGGCGCCGATCCGGCGCCGAGCGCGATCGTATCGATTTTGCCGCTGCGCGGGTCGAGCCGCCCGAGCGCTCCCCGCGCCTGCGCGGTGTACCACACGGTGCCGTCTTGCGCCGGTGCGACGTCATGCGGTGCGCTGCTGGCCGGGACGGCGAAGCTCTCGAACGACGGCGGCTGTGTTTGAGCCTGCGCGAGGCCAGGATTGCCTGTGCTCGTCGCGTATGCGATGACGTATAGGGCCGAGGCAATCACGGAACGGGCGGGATGGACCGCGAACATCCACCATAGAAGCCCCGCAAGTAACAGCAGAGGAATCAGCATGGGTGGTCTCCATCGCTGCTTGTGGCAGCTAACGTATCACGATTGCCACTTGCCGAGGTGAACACGACGTCTCATTGATCAACGGCACGACCCAGCGATGCAAAGCGCTCGCGCTGTCAGTGCGCTGGCCGGCACAGTTGGCAACCGCACTGAACGGTCCAAACGGACGGTGGACACTCGGCGCGTAGCCGCCCTGCAGGCCAATCCCAACCAAGGCGTCCAACCTATGCCCAAGATCTTTCTCGAACTGCCTGGTAAAGCGCAGCAGGCGCCTACCGAGCTTGGCGAAGAGTACACGATCACTGTGACGCGCCCTGACGGTTTTGCCTGCACGGAAGACGAGGCGCGAGTGATCATGATCACGTGCCTACGCCAAGGACCACGGAAGCGGCGAAAAAGCAAACTTCCTGCGTCGCAGCAACTCGAGGCACGCGGGCAGATGCGCCTGTTGGAATGAAAGCGGGACGATCCGGCTCCGACACGATGGCCGCACACTGGACGGTGTAGCCATCGTCCGTTCCCGCGGGATGATCGGGTTGCGCGTTACGTCGTTGCGGCGTTCGCCGAATCCATCGATTGCGCCGGTGCGGCCGGTTCCCCATCCACCATGCGCCAGACGCCTGAAGGATTGGCCTCTTGCAGCGCATCCGGCAGCAACATATCCGGCAGATCCTGATAGCACACGGGACGGAGAAAGCGGTCGATCGCCGTCGCGCCAACCGACGTAAACATCGAATTCGAGGTCGATGGATAGGGTCCGCCATGAACCATCGCACGGCAAACCTCCACACCCGTCGGAAAGCCATTCGCGAGAATGCGTCCAGCCTTGCGTTCGAGTGTAGGCAACAGCCGCCTGGCATCTGCCACGTCCGCCGCATCGATCTGCAACGTAACGGTAAGCTGCCCTTCAACGTGCTCTGCGATTTCGACCAGTTCTTCAAAATTGCGGGCGCGAATCACGACGGATGCCGGACCGAACATCTCCGCCTCGAGTTCCGGCGAGGCGAGCAGGCGCTGCGCATCGGTCACATAGAGCATCGCCTGCGCGGCGTTCGGGCGCTCGCCCGCGGGCTCGCCGTGAGCTACCTTCGTCACGCCCGGTACGGTACCGGCGATTTGCGTCCCGGCGCAGTAGGCATCGAAGATTCCCGGCGTCAACATGGTCTGGGCCGGCCTGGCGGCCAATGCATCGCCAGCCGCCTTGATGAAGCGCTCGAGGTCCGGGCCGTCGACGGCAAGAACGAGTCCCGGATTCGTGCAGAACTGACCTGCACCCATCGTCAAAGAATCAGCAAATGCATTGCCGATTGCCTCGGCGCGGTTCGCGAGCGCAGCGGGAAACAGAAATACCGGGTTGATACTGCTCATTTCCGCATATACCGGTATGGGCTCAGGGCGGACGTTCGCTAGCTGCACCAGTGCGATACCGCCTCGCCGGGAGCCCGTAAAGCCGACCGCCTTGATCGCCGGATGCGACACGAGCGCTTCGCCCAGCTTGCGACCGGACCCGAACAGCAGCGAGAACGTGCCCGCTGGCAGGCCCTGCTCCTTCACGGCCTTCTGGATTGCTCCGCCTACGAGCCTGGCAGTCCCCAGATGCGCGCTGTGCGCCTTCACGATGACAGGCGCACCGGCGGCCAGTGCGGAAGCCGTGTCGCCGCCCGCAACCGAAAATGCGAGCGGGAAGTTACTCGCGCCAAATACGGCGACGGGTCCGAGCGGCACTTTTGCGAGGCGCAGATCCGCACGCGGCAAAGGCTGACGCGCGGGCTGCGCACGATCGATGGTGGCGCCGAGAAAGTGTCCGTCGCGCACGACCTGGGCAAACAGACGCAACTGACCAACCGTGCGTGCACGCTCTCCTTGAAGCCGCTGGGTGGGCAATCCCGTTTCGGCTTGCGCGCGTTCGATCAGTTCGTCCCCGAGTGCCAGGATATTGTCGGCAATGGCCTCGAGAAAAGCTGCGCGCTTCGCAAGCGGGGCGCTGCGATAAAGGTCGAAAGCGTCCGCGGCCAGCGAAGCCGCGCGATCGACCTCCGCCGCGCCGCCCATGCCGAATACCGGCTCCGCGATCTCCGAATGGGTCGCGGGATTGAACGCCCGCTGCTCACCCTCGGCACCGCGCACTTCCTGAAAGCCGATAAGCATGTCGCCATTGATTGTCATGTTGATTTCCTGGAACCAGTTAGTGTGATTGTTCTTCGGCATGATGCACGCGCATCGCAGCAACTAGACGCATAGCCAGTTCACCGCAGGCCGCACGATCGGCGGCGGATAGACACACCAGGAGCCATCGTCGTGGCGAAAGAACACAATCGCAAACGTTCCGGACGAACGCGAAACTTCGACTTGTACCGCTCGCCATGGCATCTTCGTCGAGCGGCCTGGTCGCGTGACCCTGAACGGTCCGCCATTTCCAAACCAGTCGTCGATAAGGGCACGAAGGGAACCGAGTTGACCACTCATGAGTGTCTCCGCGCTTCGCGAATGTGTTGGCAAATTCACAAAGCTATTGCAGCAAAATCGTTTGTGCGCCAACACCAAACGACCCGATCCGACTCTCATCCATTGGGAAAGTCGCGACGGTATGTTTATGATCGGCCGCACGCCTGCTACCGTCTATTGAAGTTAAAGGCGCAGGCCTTAACCGAAACGTTAACGCGTCGCAGAGTCAGTGCAACGTCTCCCGGCGCGCCAGCGGCTTGAACAGTTGACTCCATGCAGCACTGACGAGAATCGTCGCGAATCCGCCGAGTACCACCGAGCCGACGACGCCAAATGCCGCGGCTGTCGCACCAGACTCGAATTCGCCAAGCTGATTGCTCGCACCGATGAAAAGCGTGTTCACCGCAGCGACCCGTCCACGCATGCGGTCCGGCGTTTCGAGCTGAATGAGCGTCTGGCGCACGATCACGCTGATCGTATCGGCACCGCCTGAGATCGCCAGCAACAACAGCGAAACGGGAAACGAACGGGAAATTCCGAACGCGACGATAGCGCCTCCGTAGACTGCGACGGCAATCAACAACTTCTTGCCGACGCCACTGCGAATGGCACGCCTCGACAGCATCAGCCCGACACCAAGCGCGCCCACCGCAGGCGCGGAACGCAGCAACCCCAGTCCTTGTGGACCGACGTGGAGAATCTCCTTTGCGTAGACGGGCAACAGCGCGGTGGCGCCGCCGAACAGCACACCGAACAGGTCGAGTGAAATGCCACCGAGCAGCAACGGGTTGCTCCACACGAAGCGCAAGCCGGCGAGCACGGTCTCGGCCGTCACGGGCTCACGCGCAGGCGCAACATGGTCATAACGTATCAGCGCGTACAACACCGCGCTCACACAGAACAGCGCGGCGCAGGTGAAATAGAGCGCATTGACACCGATCGCAAACAGGAAGCCGCCCAACGCGGGACCGGCAACGACGCACACCTGCTGCACCACGGTACTGAGCGCCATCGATCGCGCCAGCAGTGTTTGCGGAACCAGCATCGGCAACAGTGCCTGCTGACCGGACATCTGAAACGGCCGGATCGCACCGAGCACGAGCGAGAGCCCGAGCAGCAGATCGCGGGTCACGACATGCGTCAGGGTCGAGAAGGCAAGCAGCGTTCCGACGGCGGCCTGGGCCGCGAGACAGACCGCGACGATCTGGCCGCGATGCATGCGATCGGCGCAATGCCCGGCGACCAGCGTCGTGGCGAGCCCGGGAATGAACTGGAACAGGCCGACGAGACCGAGGTACCACGCGCTCGACGTAAGGTCGTACATATGCCAGCTAATCGCGAGCAGCAGCATCTGCTGGGCGGTGATGGAACCGACGCGGGCGATCAGAAAGCGAGTCAGCGACGAATGCCGCAGCAAGGGTGCCACGCCGGTATGCGCCTCTAAAGCCAGCGACGACTCTTCATTGATTTGGCTCATCACGACTTCCCGCCCAACGCGTCGCAGCCGTGCGCGTGGCTTTTGAAAACTGTTCTTGGCATAAAGCGGATGCGGCGCAAAGGCACAAGCCATGCACCTGCGCCCCCACACGCGGAAATGAATGAAAAGAGACGGATATCATCGAGCATCTACGGCTCAGTGCCCGCAGCATCCGGGTTCCGCATGCCGACACCCGTCAAGGTCTGAATCGTCGCATCGTCGTTAAGCCGCGCTTCCATGTCGCTCGCATCGACTTTCGGCGCCCACTTCCGCTGCAACAACACCACCGTACTGGTCGCGCCGAGCAACAGGAACACGAAAATGGCCAGCATGGGCAGCGTGTAGTCACCGCCGACATGCAGCAGCCAGCCCGACAGACTGGCCGAGACGCCACCCGCAAGACTGGTCGCCACCTGTTGCAAGCCGGTATTCAAACCCACCGCCTGCTTCGGAATCAGCGTGAGCTTGACTAGCGCCAGATTGTTCGCGGTGACGAGCCCCAAAAGGGAAAGAGACACGATGTTCCAGAACAACGCCGCCTGCGGCGAGCGTGTGTATGCGCCGAGGAGAACGGTAGTGCCGCCGATGAACCCGGCGACGATGAACGCTTTGCGCACGACGACGGCATCGCGGCCGCGCGCGATAAGCTGGTCCGCCGCCCATCCCGCGAGCGCCGCCACGACGGCGATGCCGGCGAAGCTGAAAAAGGTGTAGAGCCCCGACTGCCGCAGCGACAGACCGCGTTGCTCGACCAGATAGGCCGGCATCCAGGTCATGCAGTAGAAAGCGAAATAGCTGTAGCAGAAATTGGTGATGAGACCGCCCCATACCACCGGGCTCGCCAGAAGATTGCCAAGCGGCACCGAGGCCGCTCGACGTTTGGCAACGGCAAGTTCGGCCTTGCCCGGAAAATCGTTGTCGAGCATCAGAAGCCACGGCACCAGCCAGATCAACCCGGCCGCACCGGTAACGATGAACATGGCCTTCCACGAACTGTTCGCGATCAGCCACGCTGCGACCGGCGCGCCGAGCGCCGGTCCCATCTTGCCGCCGATCGAGTAGATACCGAGGGCCGTACCTTTGCGGGTTTCGTCGAAGTTGTTCGCGAGATACCGATAGGTCGCGGGAACCGCCACCGCCTCGGCAACGCCTATCAGCAGGCGTATGAGAATCAGGCCCGTGAGCGTGGTCGTGACACCGGTTGCGGCTGCCGCGAGACACCACAACAGGAAGCAGATCGAGTAAGGCCACTTCACGCCATAACGGTCGACCAGCCAGCCCATCGGCAATTGCAGCAGGCCGTAGGACCAGAAGATCGCCGAGCCGAGCCAGCCGCGCTCGACATGCGTGAGACCGAATTCCCGCACGAAATGGTAGTCCGCGAACGCAGCGGACATGCTCGTGCGGTCCGCGTGGGCGATCATCAATCCGAGCGCGAGCAGCACGACGATGCCCCAGCGCTTCCC
The DNA here is from genome assembly GCF_021390635.1 of Paraburkholderia sp. HD33-4. Lineage (NCBI taxonomy): Bacteria > Pseudomonadati > Pseudomonadota > Betaproteobacteria > Burkholderiales > Burkholderiaceae > Paraburkholderia > Paraburkholderia sp. HD33-4. Next base: position 106,522 of record NZ_JAJEJS010000003.1, read on the forward strand.
GGTTCGCGCCTCGTTGCGTCGAGCGATCTCCACAGTTGGTCTCCGATGTCTTATCTGTTGTTGTGTCCGTCTGAAGCGGCCCGGCTTCGATCGCTCAACCGAGGCTGCCCGTCACATCGTCGAACAACTCGTCGACGGACAGGCGACGCGGAATGATCTTCTGATCGAACGCCCAGTCGACTGCCAGTTGCAGTCCCTTGCGATTCGCTTCCAGCCCGATCGGCGGAAAGATCGCCGGCACGCCTTCGGCGAGCGAGCGGCTTGCCACGATCATGCGATACAACTCACGAACGATGTCCGGCCGCTCTTTCGACAGATTCTCGTGAACCACGAACATGTGGTTGATCGGCACGACGCCGGTGCGGGCGAACCAGTCCTTCGCGGCGGCATGCGCGTGCGGGACCAGCGTGCGCACGCGCTGGTCCTTCGGCATGTCTTCGCCGAGCAGCGCGGCAGCCAGTTCGCCCTTGAGCATCATGTCCGGAATCGACGAGCCTGCCGGCAAGCGCACACAGTTGGACGGATCGCTGTACTCGGCCAGATGGCCGTCACCCAGCGTCATCCACGTGACCTTGTCGAGGTCGACGCCATATTCATGGCGCAGGATGCCGCGAATCCACAGTGCAGTCGTTTGCGTATAGGTACGAACGCCGACCTGCTTTCCTTCGATATCCTTCGGATCGAGGTGTCCGAAGTCGATGTTGTAGCCGGCGCAATGATGCTGGAAGCGCCCGGAAATCGGCGTCGGCAGCAGCACGTAGGGCTTGCCGTAGGCCTTGGCCTGCAGGAACGTAACGATGGCGAGTTCGCCCGCGTCGAACCTGTTCTCACGCACCATGGCCTTGAAGCCGTTGTGCGCCGGGGTCGGTCCGCAAAAGTCCAGCGTCACCAGGTCCGACTTCACGCGCCCGTCGCGCATTGGCTTCGTCACCGCGTATTCGGCCAGATTGGTGCGCAGCGTGGGCACGCCCGTGAGCGTCGTTGTCATGGATGTCTCTCCTAATGCTTGTGTCTTCAGAATCGAATTACAGCCGGACCTCGATGAGGCACGGACCCGGCTCGCGGGTCGAATCGACCATCGCCTTGTAAAAGCCCTCCGCCGTGTCGACGGCGATGCCCGGTACGCCCATGCTCTTTGCCATCGCCAGCCAGTCGATGCGCGGCTTGTCGATGTCGATCATCGACAACGCGCGTTCGCCCGGCGTGCCCGCGCCCATGTTGGCGTATTCGGCCTTCAGAATCGCGTAGCTGTTGTTGGCGAAGATGATCGTCGTGACGTTCAGGCCTTCGCGCGCCTGGGTCCACAGCGACTGGATCGTGTACATCGCGCTGCCGTCGCCGACCATGCAGAACACGCGCCGGTCCGGGCAAGCGAGCGCCGCGCCGGTCGCCACGGGCGTCGAATAGCCGATCGATCCGCCCATGTTGTTGATGAGGTCGTGCGGCCGCGCGCCCATGGTCAGGCTCATCGACTCGCGGCCCGTCGTCAGCGATTCATCGACGACGATGCAGTGCTCGGGCAGCGCCGCGGCCAGTGCGTGAGCAATGCTCGTGGGGTTGAGCGCGCCCGTCGGCACCGGCGTCTCGACGCGCGCCTGAAGGAGTGGCTTCGTGCCAGTTGCGCCGAGCGCCTGCAGCAGCATCTCGAACGCGAGTTCGCTGTCCTCGTCGGCCTCGACCAGCGCATGCACGAGGGTGCCCTCCGCCTTGAGCAGACTGGGCTTGTCCGGGTAGGCGAAGAACGCCACGGGCTCGGTGGTCTCGACCGTGACGATGTGCTTGAAGTCCTTCAGAAACGCCGTGGCCAGCGGCACCGCGTAGGGGATGCGTGCGATCGGCACGCGGCCCGCGCCGCGCTCGATGCGCGCCGTGAAGAACTGCGAGCCCAGCTTCGCGCCGGTCGCCTCGGCAATCTGGCCTGCCTTCTCGAGCGCCGCGCCGCGTGTCGCCTTGTTGGCCAGAATGAGCAGAGTCGGCTCGCCGGAGCGCAGCACCTGGGCGACGTGTTCGATGCGCGCGGCGCTCGGCGTCTTGCGACGCGTCAGTACAGGCGGCGGCAGCACGGGCTCCGCATCGGTGCGCTGCCACGAGGTGTCGCCGGGGAGGATCAAGGTGGCGATCTGCCCCGGATGCTCGCTCGCCTTGGCCACGGCCTGAGCGGTATCCCAGCCGATCGTGTCGGCAGATTCGGCACGGCGCACCCAGTGGCTCAGCGGCCGCGCGAGGCCCTCGATATCCGAGGTCAGCGGCGGATCGTACTTCAGATGCGACACCGAATGCTCGCCGACGACGTTGACCATGCCCGACGACGCGCGCTTCGCGTTGTGAATATTCGCGAGGCCGTTCGCGAGGCCCGGTCCCAGGTGCAGCAGCGTCGAGGCCGGCTTGTCCTTCATCCGGTACCAGCCGTCCGCCGCGCCCGTGGCCACGCCTTCGAACAGGCACAGCACGCTGCGCATGCCGGGGTTGTTGCCCAGCGCGGCAAGGAAATGCATCTCCGAAGTGCCGGGGTTGGCAAAGCAGATGTCGACGTCCTGCTCGACCAGGGTCGCGACGAGACTTTCGGCGCCGTTCATCAGTAGCCTGCCATGTCGCGCGCGAGACCGACCACGCCGTAAGTCCGCTGCGGCGCCGACATCAGGAAGCGGTAGCCCTCTTCGGCGAGGCGTCGATGGTTCTTGGCCGTGACGTGCGGATGGCCCACGACGACATCGTGCTTCTTGCAGGTCTCGACGATCCGGCGCATCGCATCGATGACCTCGGGATGCTCGTACTGACGCGGGACGCCCAGTTCCTGGCTGAGGTCACCCTCGCCGATCAGGATCAAGCCGATCCCGGGCACGTTGGCCAGGATGTCGTCGAGGTTCTCGATCGCCTGCGTGCTCTCGCACATCAGGCCGACGAGGATCTCGCCTTGCGGTGCGAGCGGCCATACGTCGGCCTTCTCGTAGTACTCCGGCATCGACAGGCCCCAGTAACGCGCCGCATTGGCCGGCCCGTCGCCGCGCACGCCCTTCGGCTCGTACAGCGGCGCGTTCTTCGGTCGTGCATAGCGGCACGACGCTACCGCGTTATATGCCTGCTCGACGGTCGCGACGTGCGGCCAGATCACGCCATAGGCGCCGCGGTCCAGGACCTGCTTGGCGAAGCTCTGGTTCATCTCGACGCCGTTGGCCGGGATGCGCGCAATCGGCGTCACCTTCGGCGCCACCGAGCCGGACTCCGCGATCTGCTTGCGGCTGAGCATGTATTGCAGCGCATCGCCGAGCGCGCTCACGTCATACGGGTTGTGCTCCATTTCGAACACGATGCCGTCGTAGGGCGCATCGCTCATCTCGATGGCGGTCTGCTTGTCGAGCTTGGAGAAGGCGGCGTGCGCGGCCTTACCCGACTCGAACGCGCGAATGATGCTGTTCAGGCGAATGTTGGACATGTTGAATCTCTCTTTCACGCTGCGCGGTGCCGCTTCGGTTGCGGCGCACGCGCGGTTGGCAATGTTCGATCAGCCGAGGCTCGGATACAGCTTTTGCGCCGTCTTGCCGAAGATCCAGGCGCGGTCCGCCTCGCCGAGGCACGCGAGCCCTTCTTCGGCCGTCGCGAGGATCTCCTTGAGCGTGCCCGGCGAGGTCGGGAAGTTCGAGCCCCAGGCCATGCGCTGCGCGCCGAATGCTTCGACCACACGCGGGAAGAAGGTCGCGGCGCTGGCCTTCTCCTTCTTCACGTCGCCGAAAATGCGCGGCGTGAGCTTCATGTAGATGTTGGGCAGATCCGCCAGGGCGAACAGGCTCGCGGCATTGGCGTACGGCGGCCCGTCCAGCACGTCGGGGCGGCCGAGGTGATCGAGGATGATGTTCACGCCCGGAAACTTCTCGGCGAGCATGCGCACCTGCGGCAGACCGATAGGCCCGGTCTGGATGCACATCGGCAGGTTCAATTCTGCGAGCATCTCCCATGCCTTGAAGGACTTGGGGTTGTCGAGCTCGCTCGGGTCGAACTCCTTGGTCGAGCCGCCGGTGAAGATGCGCAAGCCGGCGAGGCCCTTGTCGGCCCAGCCCTTGATCACCGCGGGCACGTCGTCGGCCAGCATGTCCACGGAGCCGACTGCCACGAGCCGGTCTTTGTACTGGTTGCAGCCGTCCACCACGTAGCTGTTGTCGAAGCCGTAGGTCGTCGACGAATGCACGACCGCCGCCTTGGCAACGCCGGCTTCGTCCATGGCCTTGATCAGCGCCTCGACGGTATTGGGGCGCTCCTGCGACCAGTCCGAGCGCTTGCCGAACAGCGGCGCGGGCGGATAGCGCTTCTCATCGTCCGAGATGATGTGAGGATGAATGTCGATGAAGTTCATGAGGTTCGTCCAGCTATCGAGCTATCGGCTCCGTTACAGGCCCTTGGCCTTCAGGTGTGCGTCGAGGCGCGGATAGACGCGGCGCGCGTTGCCTTCGAAAATCGCGTGCCGGTCGGCGTCGCTCAACGCGGAGCAGGCGTCGATGTAGCGCTTGGTGTCGTCGAAGTACTCGCCGGTGTTCGGATCGCGGCCGCGCACGGCACCGATCATTTCCGATCCGAACAGCACGTTGCTGGTCGGCACGACCTTGGTCAGCAATTCCACGCCCGGGTGGTGATAGACGCAGGTGTCGAAGAAGATATTACTCAGCAGTCCTTCGAGCGGACGCTTCGCCATTTCCAGCGACATGCCGCGATAGCGGCCCCAGTGATAAGGCACCGCCCCGCCGCCGTGCGGAATCACCAGACGCAGCGTCGGGAAGTCCTTGAATACGTCGCCTTGCAGCAGCTGCATGAAAACCGAAGTATCGGCGTTCAGGTAATGCGCGCCGGTGCCGTGGTGGCACGGATTGCACGACGCGGCGACGTGGATCATGGCCGGCACGTCGAGATCGCACAGCGCCTCGTAGAGCGGATACCACTCGCGGTCCGTCAGCGGCTTGCCGGTCCAGTAGCCTCCGCTCGGATCGGGATTCAGGTTGCAGCCGACGAAGCCCATTTCCTCGACGCAGCGGCGCAGCTCGGCCACCGAATTCTTCGGCGGCGCCAGCGGCGATTGCGGCAGCTGGCAGACGGGCACGAAGTTGTCCGGGTAGATGTCGCAGACGCGGCGCACGAGGTTGTTCGAGACCTCGGCCCACTCGAGGCTGGTGCGCTCGTTGCCGAGGTGGTGGCTCATCAGGCCCGCGATCGGCGAGAACAGCGTGAGGTCGCCGCCGCGTTCCTTCTGCAGACGCAACTGGCCGTTGCCGACGCCTTCGCGGATCTCGTCGTCGCTGACGTGCGCGCCCGACAGCGGCGGCGCGTTGGCCGGGTCGTTGGCGGAGTCGATCTGCTTGGCGCGCCAGTCGCGGAACGAGGCAGGAACGGTCGTGAAGTGACCGTGGCAATCGATGATCATTTTTTTCCGTCCGGAGTTCTATGCGGAGTCAACGCGGGTTCAGGCGCGGGGATCGACGAACAGCTCGCTCATCGTCATGCGGCGCGGCGTGAGGCCCTGCTTGAACGCCGTCGCTTCGAGCGCCTCGATGGTCTTGCGGTTTTCCTCGATGCCGTAGGGCAGCGGATCGTGGCCGACGATCTTGCGCAGTTCCTGGTACTTCTTGTTCTTCTTGTCGGTGAGCTCGCCTGCGTCGAGCTTGGCGAGCCAGTCCTTCTTGGCTTTGTCGAACGCGTCGTAGATCGACCTGGCGACCCACGGATGTTCGGCGAGCACCGAGTCCTTCACGACGATGGTGCCGTGCATCGGATAGACGCCCGTGCGCGCGTAATATTCCGCTTCGAGTTCGGCGGCGTTCGGGAACATATCCGGATAGTCGGCCTCGACCTCTTTCCAGCCGCCGGTCGGGTCGCCGGTGCGGCCAATGCCTGCGTTGCCGTGAAAGCCCGCAACCAGCTCGCCCTTGGCCATCATCTCGGCGAGCGACGTGCCGGCCGGCGCATGAATCACGTTCGGCGGGAGCTCGAGTTGCGTGACGTGCTCTTCGTCGTCGACCACCCACGTTACCTTCGACGTATCGAGACCGAATTCGTCGATCAGCACCTGACGCGTCCATGCGCCGGTCGTCACCGAGTACGCGCGCACGCCGACCTTTTTGCCTTCGAGGTCCTTCGGCGTCTTGATGCCAGCGTCGGGGCGCACCAGCAGGCCCGAGTGGTGGAAGCGGCGGACCACGAAGATCGGCAGCGCGACGAAGGGTGCGCCATAGGCACGCGCGATGATGTAGGTCGTCGGGGCCAGCTCGCACACGTCGAACTCGACGTCGCGGACCATACGGCGGAATGCGCCGATTTGCGGGTGGACCGTGATGAATTCGGCGTCGACGCCTTCGATGGGAATGGAACCGTTGCGGATTGCGGCGGTGTGGGGATGCTCGGCGATGGCGAGCTTGAGGTGGACTTTCTTGCTCAATTTAGTCTCCTGTGACTTGGGCGGTCGGATCAGCCAGTGCTTCTTCGCTGCTTCTTCGCTGCTTCGTCGCAGCTTGAGGAAGGCGCTTCGCTATTCAGGTGATCTCGTTGACTAGATGATCTTTCCACGGCGGTTTTCCGTCTATTGAATTAAGCTGCGGGTGGGTTAACCGTTCGGTAAAGGGGTTCGCGCTTCGCGTTGGATGGGATGGGGGGTGGGGTGCGAGGTCGTGGTGTGGGTTGAGGGTTTGGTTACGGTGCCCCTTGGGCGGGGTGGAGCCTTTTTTGTCGTTGTTCTGGCTTTGTTGGCCTTTTCTTGCTGTGTTGTCGGTCGATTGGCGTTGCCCTGTGCGGGGCGGCGCTTTTTTTGTTGTTCTAGCGTTCTTGGCCTTTCCTTGCTGTGTTATCGGTCTATTAGCGTTGCCACTGTGCGGGGCGGCACCTACTTTCTTTGCTGCTGCAAAGAAAGTAGGCAAAGAAGACAGCTCAAACCGCCAGCTTATAAGCGGGTCCCCTGGCTCGGAGCGGGCAGTGGTGCATCTGGAATCCGTGCCCCCGCACATTCCGCTCCGGTGACAAAGCCGTCATCCCTCCCACTCCGCACTGCGTGCGTCGCGGACGGGTCTGCCAGGAGAACCAACGGTTTGGCCCGCGCAGCGGGGGCCGTCGGCTCGCCCGGCGATGCGCTAAAACAACCAGTGGTTTTTGAACGGGAATTCGGCGCGCGCAGCGCCGCCGGAGGAATGACTGCCTTGTCACTGGTGCGGAATGTGCGGGGGCACGGATTCCAGATGCACCACTACCTCATGCGGACCGGGGGACCCGCTTAAGAATTTGCGGTTTGAGCTGTCTTCTTTGCCTACTTTCTTTGCAGCAGCAAAGAAAGTAGGTGCCGCCCCGCACAGGGGCAACGCTAATAGACCGATAACACAGCAAGGAAAGGCCAAGAAAATCAGAACAACGAAAAAAAGCACCGCGTCGACCACGCGAAACCCCACCATTACCGCCCCTCAGCGGGGCGCCCCAACCGCCTAGTGCCCCGAAGCACCGCTCACCGCCCGCGGCCCAGTCCCACCCCCTGTCCGCAGCCGCTCGGCCGCCTCCTCCAAACACGCCACCATCAGTTGCGCACTAGGCGTCAGCCCTCGATTCCGATTCCACAACACACCAGCCGGCCGCAGCAACCGCGGCAAACTCAACGGCAGCGTATGAAGCGGTTGAGCCGTATCCCCACCAGGCGTCCCAGCCATCACGGCAATGAAATCAGAAATCTGCAAATGCGCGCGCGCAACATGAATCGACAGCGTCTCGATGTAATTGTTGGTCAACGGCACATCATGCGCTTCAAGGGCCCGCTCCAGCGGATCCCGCAATATCGAGCCAAGCGGCGGCAGTATCCACGGAAAAGGCCGCAGATCCGACCACGCCAGCGTCTTCCTGCGCGCCAGCGGATGATGCCTCCCCGTCATCAAGGTAACCGGCTCTTCGAGCAGTTCCTTCTCCTCGAAACTACCGAGCGTATCCGGCGGCGGCAGACGGCCCACCACGAGATCGAGATGCCCCTGCCAAAGCTCCGGCAGCAGCGACCCCGTCGTGCCCTCCGTCACCATCACGTTGGTCCCCGGCGAGCGCTGCTTCAGAAGGCTCAGCGCCTGCGGCAGCAGCACCGAAGCCGAAGCGGGCAACATGCCGATGTGGATCTTGCCCTCGGTGCCCGAACTCAACGCCTTCAATTCGTCGCGCGCCTGATGCAGGATCGTCAGCATTTCCCGCGCGTGGCGAATCAGGCAATCGCCGTACTGCGTCGGCACGAGGCCCTGTGCCGTCCGCGAAAACAAAGTGAGCCCGATACCCCTTTCGAGTTCGGCCAGCGACTTCGAGACGGCAGGCACGGTCACATGCGTGACGTCGGCCACCTGAGTCAGGTTGCGGTATGTGTCGATCGTTACCAGCAGGCGCAGGTGACGCGCCTTCAGGTTGATCTGCAAGTACCAGTCGAGAGCTGACACGTCGTGTACCTCCGCGGTTTCACCAGCTCGTTAAAGCTACGGTCGCCGGCGGTGGCACGTTGTAGAACGCGCTCGCCGCCGGATCGTTCGGGTCAGTCCTTGGGCTCGAGCGCGTGCAGCGTCATGCCGAGTGAAATCGACGTGAAATAGCCGACCGTGACGAGCAGTTCGGCAATCACCGCGCGTCCCAGCCCCGCGTCGTATCGGGCAAAGCGCGCGTCGTCGATCGCGCCGCCCGCGAGAATGTCGCAGACCGCGTCGCAAACCAGACCGAAACGATCATCGCCTGCTTCGGGTCGGCGCTTCTCCAGGATCGCGGCCACCACAGCCTCGGGCACACCCGCCTTCAACGCATGGCGGCGGTGGTTGGCGATCACATAAGGCGCGTTCCAGAAGACAGCCGTCGAAAGAATCGCGACTTCGCTCTCCGCCTCGCTGAGCACGGGCGAACGGTCGACGTGCGTGCCGATGATCTCCATGCCGGCGGCCAGGTTCGGATTGTGCAGCCAGATGTTGAACGGCGTGGGGATGCGTCCGCGTCCTTCGCCCAGCCGGGCAATGACCTTCTTTTGCGCGTCCGAGGCCTTGTCCGGGTCGATACGTTCGAGTCGGTTGTTCGACATTCCAGTTCCTTCCAATGTTGATTCAGTAAAGCCGCTAAAGAAGGCTGCTCGGCCAGGGGATATGAATGATCTGGTCGAAAACACCATAGATGAGAGCCGTCACGCAGGCCGCGAGGATCAGACTGAGCTTCCACGACTCGCGCCCTTCGATGCGCATGAAAGCCACGATGATGATCGGCACGGTCGGGATCATGCCGATCAACGACATGCAGACGAGAAACGCGACGAACCAGCCGAAGAACCTCGCGGCCCGCAGCAGCACCACCTTGTTCGACAGCTTTTCGCCGTGCTCGCTCGAGACGTCCATATGGATACCGCCGCCCGCTTGCGCGTGGCCGGCGTGCGCCGGAATGACGAAGACCTTGTAAGCAAGACTGGTCGTCCCGGCAATGACGAGAATGCTCGCGACGACCGTCGGCCCGATTCTCGCCATCAGGAGCCAGCTCTGCGAAGTCACCAGCATGTAGAGGCCGATGCCGATGAAGAACACATAGACCAGGTCTTCGAGCTTGAGCACGATCTTTCCGCTCGGGCGCATCCGCGCGAGGCCGCCAGTACGCAGCGCGTTGAACAGCGGCTTGAAAAAGACCAGCGCCGCAAGAATCAACAGCACCATGACGACCGGGCGGGTCACCCATTCCGTGCCATAGCGCACGAACGAGATCGTCATGTAGCGCTCCATCAGCACGCCGAGCACGAGACCGAGGATCAGAGGCGGCCGCGCCCATTTCATCCGCTTCATGGTCCAACCGATCAGCGCGGCGATCAGCAACACGATCAGATCGCCCCAGCTACGCGAGCCCTGGAACGCGCCGACGTAGATGATCGGCATGATGACCGGAAGGATCAACGTGTAGCGCAGCGTCGAGATCTTGGCGAATTGCCCGCTCAGCAGAAAGCACAGACCCGCCCCGAAGATGTTGGCCAGCGCGATGGACCACACCATCGAATAGGTAAAGTCCAGATGCTTGGTCAGCATGTCAGGACCGGGAATGAACCCGTGGACCATCATTGCTCCAAGCAGGATGGCCTGTGCCGCGCCGCCCGGCACGCCGAAAGACAGCATCGGCACGAGGCTGCCGCCTTCGCGCGCGTTGTTGGCCGCTTCGGGCGCAATCACGCCGCGTACATCGCCCTTAGTGAAGGTCTCCTTCGCGCCCTTCGAGGTCTGCATCGCATGACCGTAGGCGATCCAGTCCGTCACCGCGCCGGTGATTCCCGGCACGACCCCAAGCAGCGCACCCAGTCCACCGCAGCGAAGCACGAGAAACCAGTTGCGCAGACTGTCGATGACGCCCTGCTGCATGCCCTCGCGCGAACTGAACTGGACGTTTTCGGCGATTGCCGTGCGTCGGATGGCGAGCTCACACAACTCCGGCAGCGCGAAGATGCCAAGGATGATCGGCACCAGCGGAATACCGTCCTGCAGGTACAGGATGTCCCCCGTCCAGCGCATTTGCCCGGTTTCGACATTGGTGCCGATCATGCCGACCAGAATGCCGAAACAGGCTGCGACCACTCCCCTCAGCGGTGCATTGCCCGATAGCGCCGACACCATCGAAACGCCGAATATCGTGAGCCCGAGCATTTCGGGCGTGCCGATCGACAGCACGAAGGGACGCACCAGCGGCAGCGAAATCGCCAGGATGACCGCGCCGATCAGACCGCCTAGCAACGAAGACGTATAGCACGCGCTCAACGCGCGCGACGCTTCACCGCGCTTCGTCATCGGCAGGCCGTCGAGCACGGTAGCCTGTGACGCCGCATGACCCGGCACGCCGAACAGCACGGCGGGAATCACGTCCGACGTGGTAATGACCGAGGCCATGCCGAGCAGCATCGCGAAGGCCGCATAGGGGTCCATCGTGTAGGTGAACGGCACCAGCAACGCAAAGCCGGTCAGCCCGCCGATGCCCGGCAGCAATCCGATCGCCAGTCCGACCGTGACGCCGAACACGAGGAAGATGAGCCGGTTGAATTGCAAAAGCGTCGTCAGCGCATGGCCCGCTGCCATTAACGTCGCGTCGTTGAAAAATTCCATGCGTCATCCTGATGAAAGGGCAAGCTCGTCGACTCACTGCGTGAACCAACGAGCTTCGACGATCGGGAGCATCGAAGCAGATGAAGCCGCCTGGATCCTCGACCTCGTTACTAGTTCAGTCAGCAAGCGACGGGTAAAGGCGCTTTGCCGTGCGGCCCCAAACCCATGCACGCTCTTCTTCGCTCAGTGCCGCGAAACATGCATTGCCCTGGTCGATCAGCTTCTTCAACGGCCCCGCGGAGGCCGGGTAGTTCGAACCGAAAGCCAGGTGATCCGCGCCGAATATCTTCACCAGTTGCGGGAAAAACGCTTCCGCGCCGCCCGGCGCAGCCTGCGCGAGATCGAACGTCTTCGGCGTGATCTTGAGATACACATTGCTGTACTTCGCCAAATCGAACAGCGCCGCGCAGCGCGCGTAGGGGGGGCCGTCTTCGAGATCGGGGCGCCCGCAATGATCGAGCGCGATCTTCACCGTCGGGAAACGCTCGGCCAGTTCAGCCACCATCGACAGGCCTTCCGGCGTGGTCTGCACGACCATGGTCATGCCGATTTCCGCGCAGCGTTCCCAGATCGGGAAGGTCGCCGGATTGACGAGCCAGCTGCCATCGGTCTGATGGGTCGCGCCGCCCGTGAAGAGCCGGATCCCGCCCATGCCGTTGGCCAGCCAGTAATCGAAAGTCTTCAGCGCATCGGGCGCGAGCAGGTCGAACGAATAGACGCCGGTGAAGCGCTTCGGCTCGCGCGCCACGCTGTCGGCAACGTACGAGTTGTTGGTGCCGTAGGTCGTCGACGAATGCACGATCGCCGCTTTCGCGACGCCCGCTTCGTCCATCTCGGCGATCAACTGTTCGAACGTGATCGGACGCGTGGCGGACCACGTCGAGCGATGTCCGTGCTGCGGAGCGATCGGGTAACGCTCCGTATCGGTCGAGATGATATGCGGATGAATGTCGATGATTTCGGGAGTCATGTGCTTTAACCTCTTGTTGATTGGCTGTCATTCACCCACGACAGGTTCATGACGTTGCTGTCTCTGACGGAATCCGGGCCGGGCCGGCGATACCGAACCGCGCGACCACTGCCGCGATCAACTACCGCGATCAGTGAGAACTGAAAATGAGCTTGCGGGCGGCCTCGATCTGCGGCGCGGGCGTCGCGTATAGCTTGCTGACGATCCGTTCCACCGCGCTTCCGTCGATCGGATCGATCGGGAACCCTGAGCGTTTCATTGCGTCGATGAACGCGGGGTCCACAATTGTTTTCGCAAAGGCTGCGCGCAGCGCATCGAGGCGATCCTCAGGAACACCTTGCGGCACGGCTATCGGGCGTCCCGCATCGAACGGCAGCAGGAACAGGTTGAACAGCGCCTTGACATCGGGATCGGTGATATAGGCGCTCAGATTGGGAACGTCGGAAAACGGAGCCGGACTTTGCCAGCCCAGATGCAGCAAGACCTTCATCTTGCCGTTGGCGAGCATGCGCACCGGCTCGCCCTGCTGCAGTCCGTCGATGGTCGAGGCCCAGCCGTCGACCTCACCGCGCTGCATGGCCAGATAGACCTCGCCGCGTCCCGTGTAGCCGGGCACGATACTCATCTTTGCGCCAACATACTCATCGAGCAAAGCAGGCAGCGTCCGGTCTTCATTGGCGAAGCCCGTCGCGCCGATGTACATCTTCTTTTTGGTGAGATCGTCCGCCGTGGTGACACCGGAGCGCGTCATCGAAACGATGGTGTACTGGACCTTGTTGAGACTGCCAAGCCACCTGACTTTGCGGGGATCGAAACGGTTCTGCCGCGGATCGAGCAACGGAATATAGAGGTTATTGCGTTGCAGGAAGCCGATGACCGATCCGTCATTCGGCTGTCTGGTCTGCAGCGAAGCCGCCGCGACCATGCCACCCGCGCCGACTACATTCATCACCACCGCGCGGGGTTTTCCCGGAATGTAGTTGACGAAGAAGCGTGCGAACTGGCGGGCAATGATGTCGGTCGGCGTGCCTGCGTCGGCGCTGACGACGATCGTCAGAATCTTGCCGTGGTAAAAGTCCTCGACCGACTGACCGAAAGCGGGTCCGGCAATCGCCATCGCGGCAATACCTAACAGCGCCGCGCAAGCGCGAAATGCAGTCGTGAACTTCATGGTGGTAGCTGTCTCCGGTAGTGGTCCGCGATTCGGCTCGGTGGCAAGCCCGAGACGGTTGCAGTCCCAGGCATCGATCGCGTTGTCTCCGTTCATTAATCAGTGAACGCACTGAAATTCTGCCAGCCCTCCGATATGGGTCAATTGAGAAAATCGGCTCCAGGCTTGAGCAAATGGTTAAGGCGCGGCCGGGGTCAAGGCTGGGGACGCGCGAGCACAAACGCCGTGCGCGGGGCGACGTGAAACAGGCTGCGATTCGCTGGCCTAAGCGCGTTTCGCGCGCTGCGTGGTCTTCTCCGCGAGTTGTTGAGCAGCCTCCTCGAGGCATGACACCATCAGCTGCGCGCTTGGATTGAGGCCGCGATTGCGGTTCCACAGCACACCCGACGGGCGCAGCAGCCGGGGCAGGCTTAACGGAAGCGTATGGAGCGGCTGTGTGGGATCGTTAGCGGGAGTGTCGGCCATCACGGCGATGAAATCCGAAACCTGCAAGTGCGCGCGCACGACGTGAATCGACAGCGTTTCGATGTAGTTGTTGGTCAATGGCACGCCGTGCACCTCGAGTGCACGTTCGAGCGGATCACGCAGTATCGAACCCGGCGGCGGCAAGATCCACGGATAGGGATGCAGGTCCGACCATTGCAGATTCTTCCGGCGCGCCAACGGATGATGACGGCCCGTCACCAGCGTCACCGGGTCCTCCAGAAGCTCCTTCTCCTCGAAGCTGCCGAGCGTATCGGGCGGCGGCAGGCGCCCCACCACGAGGTCGAGGCGCCCTTGCCAGAGTTCAGGCAACAGCGAGGCAGTCGTACCTTCGATCACCACCACGTTGGTGCCCGGTGAGCGCTGTTTGAGCAAGCTCAACGCCTGCGGCAACAGCACGGAGGCCGACGCGGGCAGCATGCCGATGTGGATCTTGCCCTCGGCCCCCGAACTCAGGGCTTTCAACTCGTCGCGAGCCTGATGCAGGATGGTCAGCATGTCTCGCGCATGCCGGATCATGCATTCGCCGTACTGCGTGGGCACCAGACCCTGCGCCGTGCGGGAAAAGAGCGTCAGGCCGAGTCCCCGTTCGAGTTCGGCCAGCGCCTTCGACACGGCTGGCACCGTCACATGCGTAACGTCCGCCACCTGGGTCAGATTGCGGTACGTATCGATCGCCACGAGAAGGTGCAAGTGCCGCGCCTTCAGGTTGATCTGCAGATACCAGTCAAGCTCCGACACGTCGCGCACCTCTACCGGTTTTACGGTTTAGTTAAGCCTAAGGCCATTTTACTCAATTGCCCCGAGGTGTCGTTCGCTGGCACGCTTACGCTGCGCATGCTGGCGCAATGGGCATTGGTACATGCTAGCAATCCACGTGCCCGAGAAAATCCTCCTCGCGACGAATCAAGACAGCAGCCGCGAGACGCACGTTCGACTCGCCGAATCACGACCAGATCCGCCGGCTCGACCGGCGCACGGAGACACCCGATGACGCAGACCTTCAGTCGCCGCCGCTTCTTGCGCAGCGCTGGCCTTCTCGGCCTGAGCGTAGCCGCGAGCGGACTTGCCACGCCCTATCTCGCGCGCGGCGCCGCCTCCCAGATCCGGATCGTCAGTAACCCGGGACTGGAGAACGCTACGCTTAACGCGCTGATGGACGAGATGGGTTACTTCAGGCAATTCGGCGTCAACGCAAGGATCGTTGAGATTGCCGGCTCGACCGGACCTTTCGATGCGATCGCCGCCGGCGCGGGCGATGTTTGCATGGTCTCGGGCTACAACCTCGTCCTGTCGCGAATCGCGCAAGGCGCCAACGTCAAGATCGTCGGCGCCGGTATGAAGAAATGCGCACTGACGGTCTTTGCGAGGCCCGGCGGGGCGAAGACGCTGGCCGATCTGGAGGGCAAGACGGTCGCGGTCGGTCCGACCAGGGGGCTGTTGCATTCGCTGATGCTGCAGTTGATGAAAGAAAGAAGGATCGACGCTTCGCGGATCAATTTCGTCGATAAAGGCAGCAACGATCAGTGCCATCAGGCAGTCGTCGACGCAGAAGTGGACGCCTGCTGTTCGAGCATCTCGCACCTGAACGATCAGGATGGGCTCGTGGTGATCAACGACGCCAACATGTGGCAAGCACTGCCCAGATGCATTTTCCAGACCGCCTATGCGTCCGATGCCGCACTGCGTGACAAGCATGAAGGCATGGTCGCCGTCATGGCCGCCTATGGATCGCTCTACGAATACCTGATGTCGCCGGCATCGCGTGATGCCTTTTTCGAAGCGCGCAAGCACGCGCAGAAGAAGTTCGACAAGGCATCGGCTCAGGCCATCTGGGAGTTCAACGAGACGCAGCGCCCCTACTCGAAAGATCTGTCGCTGACTCGTGACGACATCGGCTACTTGCAGGACATGTATATCGGCCTCGGCACGCTGCAGCGCAAGCAGCCCTTCGCCGCGGTGGCCGATATGTCGGCGGCACAGGACGCGGCGAAACTGTCGGGTTAAATCCCTTAGCTGAATCCCTTAGCTGAATCGTTCGGGCCAACCTCCCACCGCGCGGGCTTCACCTGAACCAACACCCCAAAGTCGGATCGACATCCGACCTTTGGGGTGCTTTCCATCCAACCGCTTTTGCGCGCGCCTTGCTCGACGTCAGAACGTGTGCCGGATACCCGCGATCACGGAGAGCTGCGAACTGCCCGGCGGCGGCGTGGGAACCGGTGTAATGGTGGTCGCCGCATCCGCGAGAGTGCCGTAGTTGTGGATGTGATCGGCCGTCACGTAGAGAAACGTACGCTTTGACAGCAAGTACTCTCCACGCAACACGAGCACCAGCGCCTTGTTGGGCGAATCGTCGTATTTGATCCCCGCCACCATGGCGTCGACATAAAAGAACGGCGTCACCGGCACGGTGCCCGTCACCCACACCAGATTGCTCTTCGGAGTCTTGATGCCCTCATCATCGCGCCTGATCCAGCCCACCCCGATCTTGGCGTCCTTGATCTTGAAGTAGCCGCCCAACGTGAAGCGGCTGTCCGTAAGCTGCGGCGAAGTGAGGCCGCCAAACGTGCCCGACGTGCCGCCATAGTCACGCTCGTAGGAGGTGGCCACGCCCCAGGTATGCGCGTCGTACTTGACCATTGCCGAATATTCCCGGCATTCGTTCGAGGGCGTCGTCTGTCCCGGACAATTGGCGGCGGCAGCGCTCGCCGGGTCACCGTTGACGGCATCGCGACCGAAACTATAGTTCACCCCGGCTTCGAGACCGCCGCGAAAATACCGGTAGCTCACGGAGTTGTCAGCCCGGGCATTGGCGATTCCGTTGTCGAGCGTGGTGAGGCCTTGCGCGCCTGTGCCGAACGGATTGATAAACGAGGTGGCAAAGAACCGCATCGTGTATTGCCGACCGAACGTCAAACGCCCGTACGTGGTGTCGTCGAGACCGAGGTAGGATTGCCGCCCGAACAGACGCCCCCCTTGCCTCGAGGTTCCATTGCTCGGCATGAAGCCGCCTTGCAAATCGAATATGGCTCTCGTGCCGCCGCCCAGATCCTCACTACCGCGGATTCCGAAATAGGATGTCGCGGTACCATCGCCCATGCGAAAGGCGTTGGTGGTGCCCTTCTTGCCGTTGGCCACGTTGTTGACGTACTCCACCCCTTGATCGATCAACCCGTAGATCGTGACCAGGCTGCCACCCCCTGATTGACTCGCGGCCCCGCTCCCGTCTCCAGCGTGTGCCCATCTCGGCGCAAGGCTCATCAACGCCGCGCAGGCACATATCGCGCTCCTGTACTTCATGATCGTTGCTGTCTCCGTCTATTGGGCCACGATTCGCGTCGGCGGCAAACTGGAATCAGTCACCGCCGCAGCGAGGGCCACGTCTTTAGGTTTGTTTGTAACGCAATGAAATTTTGCCAGCGCCACACCACAGGTCTATTGAGAAAAACGGCTTCGTGCTTGAGCGAACGGTTAAGTGCAGCGTCATCGATCGGGACGGCCTCCGAGACCGACTCCATGTCGGAGCCGCTCAGAGCCGAAACTGCGAGACGCAGTCGACGAGCTGCGCGGCCTGTTGCCTCAACGTCTCGGCCGCCGCGGCGCTTTCCTCGACGAGCGCCGCATTGCGCTGCGTGACCTGATCCATCTGGCTGACCGCGGCGCCCACCTGCTCGACGCCGGTGCTTTGCTCCGCGCTCGCCAGGCTGATCTCATCGACGATGCCGCGCAGCTGCCCGATCGCCTCGACGACGTTCGTCATCGTCGCGCCGGCCTCGCGGACGAATGCACTGCCTTGATCAACACGCTCGACACTCGCCGCAATCAACATCCGTATCTCGCGAGCAGCTTGCGCACTGCGTTGCGCGAGGCCGCGCACGGCTGTTGCGACGACGGCGAAGCCGCGACCCTGCTCGCCCGCGCGCGCCGCTTCGACCGCGGCGTTCAGCGCGAGGATATTGGTCTGCGCGGCAATCTCGTTGACGATGCCGATGATGTCGCCGATCTTGCGCGAGCTCGCGTTGATGCCCTTCATGGTTTCGACGACCGCGCCTACCGCATTGCCGCCCTGTGCGGCAATCGACGACGCGCCGAGCGCGAGTTCACTCGCTTCGAGTGCATTCCCGGCGTTCTGCCTGACCGTGGCGCTGAGCTGCTCCATCGACGATGCCGTTTGCTGGAGTGCGCTCGCCTGCTCCTCGGTGCGCTCGCTCAAATAGGCATTGCCCGACGCGATCTGCGTCGCCCCCGTCGCAATCGCATCGCTGCTCGCACGCACCTGTCTGACGATCCGCGTGAGCGCCGTCGTCATCTCCAGCATGGCGGCCATCAGGCTATCGGAGTCCCCCGGTCGCAAACGCAGATCGACATTGAGATTGCCCTGCGCAATCTGACGGGCCGCTTCGCGTGCATCGTCGGGTTCGCCGCCGAGCTTGCGGGTAATCGCGCGCGAAAAGCTCAGGGCGATCGCGAGGCCTGCGACGATGATGATCGCCATGACGCTGATGCTCGCGATCACCGCGCGCCTCTGCTTCGCTTTGGCGAGTGCGATAGCCGCGGATGTGTGCGCGACGATTGCGGCGCCTGATTCGCGCAGAACGATCGCCGAGTCGCGGTCGATGCCGTCGGTCGCCCGATCGCCGACGACGACGTCGAAACCCGCCGCCTCGAACTGCTCGAGTCCCTTGCGAAACGCCTGTTCCATCGACTTGTGAAGCACGTTGAAGCGCTCGATCTTCGAACGGGCTTCACCGGGCGGCAAATCGCGGGCGAGCCTTTCCGTAATGGCCTGCGCCGCTTCCCCATACTTCTGGTATGCACTCCAGTATCTGGAGAATTGCCGAGGATCCTTGCCTCGAATCAGAATGTCCTTGCCGTTCTGCACCTCGTTCTTGAATGCAACGAGTGCATCGTCGACCTCGCGTGCCTGCGCATCGTCGACTTCGATCAGATTCTCGTAAGTGTTGGCGGCGTCGTTCATCTGGAAAACGCCGAAGAGCCCCGCCCCCGCCGCGACTAGCAAAGCCGTGCCTAGCGCCAGCGGAATTTGATGCACGAGTTTCATTGATTACCTTGCGAAGTGCCCGTCTACCGCGGGTCATCTCCACTTCAATTTTTCTTGATGACGTGCCGTCGTGCGGGCCGGGCGGGTGAGCGTTGAGACGGTGGTCGTGCACGACTCACGCCACCGATGGTGGGTTGCGTTGTCTCGCGTGTTTTTAATGCAGCGGGATTTTTGCCAGCGCGTCGCGCGCCGGTCCATTGAGAAATTCGGCGTTCCGCTTGAGCGGATGGTTAAGAGCGCCGTCGCAAAACCGCAAAACAGAACGCCCGCTTTGCGCGAGCGTTTCTCCGTCAGTGCCTGAATCAACCCTTCCCGCCGCGTTTCGAACGACGCTTTCGAAACAGCCTCGCAGCCAGCAACGATCGATTCGTCGATACGCGCGTCCAGCCGTGACGACGCCAATCACAGCTCATTTGCCGGACTGTACCGTACCGCCCAGCGCTGGGCCGTAGGCGCCGTTTGCGTTGGCCTGTTGATGCGCCAAGACAGCTTGGGCACGTTGCAGACTACCCGGACAATTCCCCGGACAATCAGCGAACGGGTTGTAGCCGGCCTTTTCGAGTTCTATGAGTTGCGCGCGAACCTGCGCGCGCGTGAGAGGCTCACTCGACTGGGCGAGCGCAAGTGCCGGTACGAGGACGAGTGCGGTGACGAAAGCGGCTCTGATCGACAAGTTCATTTCTTACCCTTCTAACGTAGATTGTGCCGCGAGTGCCCGTGGCAACGAGTTAGCATTTCACACTAGGGTAAGTACTTAGGCTATTGAATAAAGACGCAGCAGGTTTGAGTCTTTCGTTAAGACGCTACGGGCCTCGATCAACCCGACGACTACTGTCGCGACATCCCCGTGAATTGCAGACGACATCGATTCTCATAGTCTTTGCTCACATTCACTGATCACCAGCGCTAAACGCTCAGGCCCGCTTCTTAGGGTGCCGGCACACGTCGGCACTAGGGTAAACACAGATTCGATCGCCCAAAAACCTTTATAGAATGGCAAACATTAGCAAGGAGCAACAATGCTTGCTATAGATTAATCTAAGACACCCCGCAGAACCCGGAGACGCCATGCAGATCGACTACCAAACGATGCGGTTCGACTACGAGCGAGCCGCCGACCACGATGCCGTTGCACCGGTCACCTACCCGGTCGTCGTGATCGGCGCCGGCCCGGTAGGGTTGTCCGCGGCCATCGATCTGGCCCAGCAGGGCGTTCGCACCGTGCTGCTCGACAACGACGACACGCTGTCGAGCGGTTCGCGCGCGATCTGTTTCGCGAAGCGAACGCTGGAAATTTTCGACCGGCTCGGCTGCGGCAAGCAGATGGTCGACAAAGGCGTGAGCTGGAACGTCGGCAAGGTGTTCCTGCAGGATGAACTGATCTATACCTTCAACCTGCTCCCCGAAACGGGCCACGCGCGGCCTGCGTTCATCAACCTGCAGCAGTACTACGTCGAAGGCTATCTGGCGGACGAGGCGCAGCGAACCGCGAATCTGCAGATGCGCTGGAAAAGCAATGTGATCGGTGTGACCCAGCAAGACGACCATGTCGAGTTGCAGGTCGAAACGCCGGACGGCATTTATTCGCTGCGCGCGCAATACGTGGTCGCCGCCGACGGCGCGCGCAGCGCGGTGCGCAAGGCACTCGGTCTCGACAGCCACGGTCGCACCTTCAAGGACCGATTCCTGATCGCGGACGTGAAAATGAAGGCGCCGTTTCCGACCGAACGCTGGTTCTGGTTCGATCCGCCCTTCCATCGCAATCAATCGGTATTGCTGCACAGGCAACCCGACAACGTCTGGCGCATCGATTTCCAGCTCGGCTGGGACGCCGATCCGGTCGCGGAAAAACAGCCTGAAAAAGTGATTCCGCGCGTGAAAGCGCTGCTCGGCGACGATGCCGAATTCGAGCTTGAATGGGTCAGCGTCTACACGTTTTCGTGTTTGCGGATGGACAGTTTCCGGCATGGCCGCGTGCTGTTCGCGGGCGATTCGGCGCATGGCGTATCGCCGTTCGGCGCGCGCGGCGCGAATAGCGGCGTGCAGGACGCCGACAACCTCGCCTGGAAGCTGCGCCTCGTCGTCAACGGCGACGCGCCGCCTGCGCTGCTCGATACCTATGCCTCCGAGCGCGAATATGCGGCGGACGAAAACATCCTGAACTCATCGCGCGCCACCGACTTCATCACGCCGAAAAGCGCGGTGTCGCGGATGTTCCGCGATGCCACGCTGAAGCTCGCGAAGGAATGTCCGTTCGCGCGGCGCCTCGTCAACAGCGGCCGGCTATCGGTGCCGGCGGTTCTGCGCGACTCGCCGCTGAACACGCCCGACGCCGACGCGTTCTGCGGCGCGATGGTGCCCGGCGCGGCAAGCACCGACGCGCCGGTCAAGCTCGATGGCGCAGACGCCTGGTTCCTGAATCAGATCGGACATGGCGGCTTCACGGGTGTGCACTTCTGCGGCCAGGGAGACGACCTGACGAAATGCGCCGATGAACTCCGCGCGCTCGCAGGCCTCGCGGTTCCGGTTCACTCGTTGATCGTCGTGCCGCGTGGCGCGGCCGCGACCGCCCTGCCCGACATGCCTCATGTCACGGTGATCGAGGACGTCGAAGGCATCGTCACGCATCGTTTCGACGCGCGGCCCGGCACGTTTTATCTGCTGCGTCCGGACCAGCACGTCTGCGCGCGCTGGCGCGTCCTCGACACCGTATCGGTCGCCAAGGCCGTCGATCGTGCAACCTGCAACGGATAACCATCATGACCAAGCTGAACATCGAAACGAACATGGCCGATCCGGACGCGTTCTATGAAAAGCTCATCGACGCGCACAACGGACTGACCGACGAGCAAAGCCATTTCATGAACGCGAAGCTCGTGCTGCTGCTCGCGAACCACATCGGCGATGCCGAGGTGCTGCTCGAAGCGCTCGCGCTGGCGCGTGCGGGTGTGACGCCGCAGCCTGCGTGATCAAGCCACCGCGCGCCGCGTGACTCGAGCCCAGCGAAGGTATCAGCGCCCGATCCAGCCGAACCGCCACGACAGCCGTCGTGTCGTGGCGAGCAGCCTCTGCGCGGTCGTGCCGTGCGTGCTGAAATCAAACCCGCCCGACGGGCCGATCACCGCCACCACCAGACTGACGCTGCCCGTGTGATCGAACACGGGCGCCGCCAATGCGCCGATGCCCGGCACCGGCGCATCGAGTGCGTCATCGATGCCGTCGCTCACCACCTTCGCGCGGCGTGCCTGATAGGCCGGCGCCAACGACGGCACGCCTTTTTTCGGCGCCGCGAGCATTTCCACAGCAGACGCGCCCGCGAGCCGGATCGATTCCTGCGACAACAGCCCGACCAGGACGTCGTCTGCGAGATGCGCGGCGAACACGCGCCCTATCGCCGTGTTGACGAGCGACATCACGGTGCCCACGCGCAGGCTCACGTGCTGCGGTCGCGCCGATTCCTCGAAGCGGATCACGGTAGGACCCAACGGTCCAAGAATCGCCACCGCGACGCTCATGCCGGACTCCGCCGCGAGCGTGACGATCTCCGGTTCGGCATCGCGAATCGGCGACATGCGCTGCAACGCGATCAGGCCGAGTTCCATGCCGAGCGGTCCGGCGCTGAAAAGACCCGCGTCGTCGCGGCTCAGCAAGCCCACCTTGAGCAGACTCACCAGATGCGGAAACGCCTTGGCGGCGGGCATATCGGCGGCGGCGGCCAGATCACGCAGCGACAGCGGACGGCCCGCGGCAACGAGTGCCAGCAGGAGTTCGCCGGTGTTGTCGAGCGCGCTGATCCCGCGCTGGGCTTTCGTGTCGTTGAGTTGAGGCGGGTTCGCGTCGGGGGCGTCCGGGGTTTCGATCTGCATGATTCTCAGGTGGGGGTGACCAGCGCTTCGGTGATACGTCGGGACGTTTCGAGCAACTGACGTGCAACCGCGCCATCCCACGCGACGTCGATCGAGCCCGACGAGCCGATCGCCGTCAACGCGAGTTGCATTCGTTGGTCGCCATCGAACACCGGCACGCTCAGACTGCTGATGCCCGGGCTCGGCGCATCGATTCCTCGCTCGATGCCGCGAGCACGGATCTCATCGAAGCGTTTGCGCCACTCCGTGCTGGCCAGCCCTTTTGCAGCGCGGCCGCGGGCCGGCGTCGACTCGGCCGACTGCGCCTGGCTGCGCGCCATTTCCGCAACCTGCTCGGGCGCGCAGAACGCGCAGAAGACCCGGCCAGTCGAGGTTGCTTCGAGCGACATCACGGTGCCGATGTGCAGATTCACATGCAGCGGTGCACCGCTGCGCTCGTATCGCACGATGGTCGGTCCCTGCACGCCCGCCACGCAGATCGCCACGCAAAGACCGATTTGCTCCGCGAGCGCGGCCGCATGGGGTGCCGCGATGCGATAGACCGCCTGCTGTTCGATATGCATCAGGCCAAGTCGCAACGACAGCGGCCCCGGCTCGTAGTTTCCGGTTAGCGCGTCGCGCTTGACGAGGCCGAGGCGTGTCAGGCTCACCAGATACGTATGCGCCTGCGCCGACGACAGTTGCGCCGCGCCGGCCAGTTCGGTCAGCCCGAGCGGCTCGCGCTGTCGCGCCAGTGCCTGCAGCAGACGTCCGCCGACCTCGACGCTTTGAATGCCCCGCTGTTTCTTTTCGCTTGTCGTATCAGCCATCGTGTTGTGCAACCTTGACCCGGCCGAGATTCGCCCCGTTCGGTGTCGCCCGTGGAAGGCCTAAATGGTATCCGATCGGACCGTGCCGACCAACCAGCGGAGTTTACCCTAGCTTAGTGAATGACAAGGTATTTTGTCATTGACAAATATTCGCATGACGACGACTATTAGTCATCCCCCAACGAGTCGTGAGACGGAGACAGACATGGCGAAGGCTTTCGCATCCCAGGCCGACCTGGAAGAAAAGAAGATCACGTGGACCCAATTGTCGGAAAACGCGTATGCGTACACGGCCGAGGGCGACCCTAACTCGGGCGTGATCATCGGCGACGACGGCGTGCTGATCGTCGACACCACCGCCACGCCGGCCATGGCGCAAGACCTGATCGCGAAGATCCGCAGCGTCACCGACAAGCCGATCAAATACGTCGTGCTGTCGCACTATCACGCGGTGCGCGTGCTGGGCGCGTCGGCGTACTTCAAGGAAGGCGCGCAGCAGGTGATCGCGAGCCGCGGCACCTACGAAATGATCGTCGAGCGTGGCGAAGCCGATATGAAGTCGGAGATCGAACGCTTCCCGCGCCTTTTTGCAGGCGTCGAAACGGTGCCCGGTTTGACCTGGCCGACGCTGGTGTTCGAAAAGGAAATGACGCTGTTTCTCGGCAAGCTCGAAGTGCGCATCGCGCATCTCGGCTCCGGCCACACGAAGGGCGACACGGTCGTCTGGCTGCCGTCGCAGAAGGTGTTGTTCTCCGGCGACCTGGTCGAGTACGACGCGGCCTGCTACTGCGGCGACGCGCAACTCGAACAATGGCCGGCAACGCTCGAAGCATTGCGCGCGCTGAACGCGGAGAAGCTGGTGCCTGGGCGCGGTCCCGCGCTGCTGTCGCCCGCGGAAGTGAACAAGGGCCTCGACTACACGAAAGACTTCGTCACCACGCTGTTGCAGGCGGGTCGCGACGCATTCAAGGACAAGCTCGATCTGAAAGGCGCGATGGCGCTCACGCGCAAGACCATGGACCCGAAGTTCGGCCAGGTCTTCATTTATGAGCATTGCCTGCCGTTCGACGTGTCGCGAGCGTACGACGAAGCAAGCGGTATCAGCCATCCGCGCATCTGGACCGCGCAGCGCGACAAGGAAATGTGGGACGCGCTGCAGAACTGATCTGATCGACCCCGCACTCTCAGGAAAGACCGTCCGGTCTTTCCTTCTTCCCGTTCAAACCATGAAGGCGCGCTAGACGCCTCGGGCGCGCTCGTCTTCGCACAGGCGCGCTCCGCACCTGGAGCGAGACATGCAGCATTCCCTCGATGGCAACGCCGTAGGCCATACCACGCCCGTCGCGAGCGACGATTCGATGTTCAGGAAAGTCGCGTGGCGTATCGTGCCGTTTCTGTTTCTTTGCTACGTCGTGTCGTTTCTGGATCGGATCAACATCGGCTTCGCGCAGTTGCAGATGAAGCACGATCTCGGCTTCAGCGATGCGATGTATGGACTCGGCGCGGCGGTGTTCTACGTCGGCTATGTTTTGTGCGAAGTGCCGAGCAATATTCTGCTGGCCAAATACGGCGCGCGCAAAACCTTCATGCGGATCATGCTGCTGTGGGGCATTGCGTCGATGTGCATGATGTTCGTGTCGAAGCCCGCGCACTTTTACATCCTGCGCTTCATGCTGGGCGTGTTCGAGGCGGGCTTTTTCCCCGGCATCGTGCTGTATCTGACGTACTGGTTTCCCGACAGCCGGCGCGCCGCCGTGATCTCGGTGTTTTTCGCGGGCGTGGCGGTCGCGGGCGTGCTCGGCGGACTGTTCTCCGGGTGGATCATGCGCGACATGAGCGGCGTGCTGAGCCTGTTCGGCTGGCAGTGGATGTTTGCGATCGAAGGCGCGCCCGCTGTGATCCTGGGTTTGCTCTCGTGGCGTTATCTGGTCGACAAGCCGCACGATGCAAGCTGGCTCACGCAAGCGGAAAAGGACCGGGTCGTCGCGCTTTGCGCGCAAGGTCAGGCGAAAGCAAGCGGGCATGATAGTCGCAGCTTTGCTGCCGCGTTGCTCAATCCGCGTGTTTATCTGTTCGCGTTCATTTATTTTTCGCTGACCTGTGCATCGCTGACGCTCAACTTCTGGATGCCGTTGATGATCCGTGATTTCGGCGTTCAGGATGTCGTGGCGGTGAGTCTCTATACGGTGGTGCCGAATGCGATCGGCGCGGTCGGTCTGATTCTGATTGCGCGCCGCTCGGATCGGACCGGGGAACGGCGCAAGCATTTCGCGTTCTGTACGGTGGGTGGTGGTCTCGCGCTTGCGGCGCTTACGCTGCATCTGAGCAGCTTTCCTGCGATTCTGGCTATTTTGTCTCTTGCCGCAGTGTTGATCTTTGCGGCGCTGCCGATTTTCTGGGCGGTTCCTACCAGCTATCTGTCGGGGAAAGCGGCTGCTTCGGGGATTGCGTTTATTAGCAGCATCGGCATTACGAGCGGGATCGTTAGTCCGTGGGTGATCGGGCAAATTCGTACGATGACGGGGAGTATGGATCTCGCCATCTATCTGCTTGCGGGTCTGCTTGTGGTTAGTGGGGTTGCGTTGATGGTGGGCGTTAAAGGCGACGCCGCGCGACGGTGACACGCAATCGGAATGGGCGCGAGTAGCGGTTTATCGGATCGCGTACCGGAACAGCATCGGCTTTCCGGCGAAGCTCCCGCTTTCCATCAATTCGCCGCCAACGAATGAGTGCTGTCTACGTGGTGACGGAAGGCGTCTGGACCGAATCTTGCGGATCTTCGGTGATCGGAGGAAAACGATCATGTCCAGACTACTTCTTGCAATCATCGTATCGGTGAGCATGGCGGGCTGCGTCGTCGCCCCGCCGCCCAGCTATGGCTACGGTTATGAGCCAGCGCCCACCTATGGCTATGCTCCCGGGTATTACGTCGCGCCGTCCGTGAGCCTCGGCATCGGCGTTGGCGGCTACTGGGGCGGCCATGGGGGTGGTTGGCACGGTCGCTAGATCATTCGCTCTCGACGGAAACGACGACATACGTTGACCAGGCTTCGACCGCCATTCCCACAAGTCCACCAGAGCACTCCCAAACCAGGGTAAACATCCATCCACGCACAAAGCGCTTTAAAATGGTTGGTGTACGGAGTATATTTCCGTTCAGCAGGATATCTACTGAACGGAGGACGACGTCATGCAATTCCATCTCAACGGTTTCCGGGTCGGCGATCCCACAATCGAACCCGCCATCAGCAACCCGCATGCTGCGCAAATGCCCGAAACCGTCGACGTGCTCATCGTCGGCAGCGGCCCCGCGGGACTCGTGCTGGCGGCGCAACTGTCGAAATTCCCGGGGATCAACACGCGCATCGTCGAGCGTCGCGACGGACCGCTGCAGATGGGACAAGCCGATGGCGTCGCGTGCCGTACCGTCGAAATGTTCAATGCGTTCGGCCTCAGTGATCGCCTGCTGCAAGAAGCCTACTGGGTCAACGAAACGGTATTCTGGCGACCCGATGCAAACGACCGCGGCGCGATCAGTCGTACCGGTCGAGTTCAGGACACCGAAACAGGTCTTTCCGAATTTCCGCACGTCATCGTCAATCAGGCGCGCATCCAGGAATATCTGCTAGACGTGATGCGCCGCTCCGCGCGCCGGATCGAACCTGACTACGGCCTCGAAATCGTCGACCTTCAGCGCGACGATACGAACGAATACCCGGTGCTGGTCACGCTGCGGCGTACCGACCCCGAGCGGCTCGACGAGACCGTGACCGTGCGTGCGCGCTATGTCGTCGGTTGCGACGGTGCTCGCAGCCGGGTGCGCACCGCTATCGGACAAACGCTGCGCGGCGACGCGGCCAATCATGCGTGGGGCGTGATGGATGCGCTGGCCGTTAGCGACTTTCCGGACATCCGGCTCAAAGCGGCGATCCAGTCCGCGAGCAAGGGCAACCTGCTGATCATTCCGCGTGAGGGCGGATATCTCGTGCGCTTCTACGTCGACCTCGGCGATGTCACCCCGGAGAACCGCGACAGCATCAAGCAGATCACGGTCGAGCGCATCATCGAGACGGCGCAGCGCATCCTCCACCCCTATACGCTCGACGTGAAAGAAGTGGCGTGGTTCTCGGTCTACGAGGTCGGGCAGCGCCTCACCGACCGCTTCGACGACGCCATCGCCGCCGACGGCACTTCGCGCGAACCTCGCGTGTTCATCGCGGGCGATGCGTGCCATACGCATAGCGCGAAAGCCGGCCAGGGCATGAACGTGTCGATGCAGGACGGCTTCAATCTCGGCTGGAAGCTCGGCGCCGTGCTGGAGGGACGTAGCGACGCCGATCTGCTCCGCACCTATTCGGACGAGCGCCAACCCATCGCGCAGGAACTGATCGATTTCGACAAGGAATGGTCGGCGATGATGGCCGCTCCGCCGAAGGACCCCCACCGGCCCGAGGCGGGCGGCGTCGATCCCGCCGAGCTTCAGGCGTACTTCGTTCGTGCGGGCCGCTACACGGCTGGCGTCGCAACGCGCTACCGCCCGGCCACCCTGACCGGTGAAGCGACGCATCAGGCGCTCGCCAAAGGCTTCGCGATCGGCACGCGCTTTCACTCGTCGCCGGTGGTTCGCCTCGCCGATGCAAAGCCGTTCCATCTCGGGCATGCCGCCCAAGCTGACGGCCGCTGGCGCCTGTACGCTTTCGCCGACTCGTCGCGCCGTGCGCTGGATGCGCTCTGCGAGCATCTCAACCAGTCGCCCGATTCCGTTTTGCGACTCTTCACGCCGAACGACGCCGACGTGGACAGCGTTCTCGATCTGCGCGCAGTGCTGCAGCAACCGCATCGCGAAGTCCGGCTCGACTCGCTGCCCACGCTGCTGCTGCCGCGCAAGGGTCGGCACGGCCTGATCGACTACGAAAAGGCATTTACGAGCGACGCAACGACTGATATCTTCGACGAGCGCGGCATCGATCGCGAACAAGGCGCACTCGTCGTGGTGCGTCCCGATCAATACGTGGCCCATGTTCTCCCCTTGAATGCGTACGCGGAGTTGAACGCCTTCTTCCGGCCCATCTTTCGCGTGCGTTAAACCACCACGAAATCCGACACTCCGAAATTGCCGATCAAACCTGAAGACGCCGGCGCGCTCCCCAAATTTACTGGCAGCCTGGTGCGCCGTGCCCAACAGCGCCATGCAGCGGTCTGGCTGAGCGAGGTTTCCACGGAGATCACGAGCGTGCAGTACGCCGCGCTCGAGGTCTTGCACGAGACTCCCGGCGTCAGTCAGCGGCAACTTGGAGACAAACTCGATGTGGATCGTTCGACGATTGCCGATCTCGTTGCGCGCATGGTGCGCAACGGCCTGATCGAGCGCGCCGACGATCCTGTCGACAAGCGCAGTTATGTGCTGTTTCTCACCGCTGCCGGTAAGAAGCAGCTCTCTGCGTTGCGGCCGCGCGTCGAGCAGGTCGAGCGCATTCTCACTGAACGACTGTCGGCGAGCGAATTGGCGCAGTTGCGCCGGCTGCTTGCGGCGCTGTTGCCGCCGCAGGCTTGATGCGCCAATTGATGGACGACGCGCTCGAGACCGCACCTTTGTTCCAGCACACCCCTTGAAACGAAACCCGCGCCAGCGGGTATTCGCACGATCCAGCGTCCGCAAACCTCACTGCGGCTCGCTTCATTCCAGCGCGGCGAACTGAACCGCGGCAAGAGTCTGTTCACGCGGTCCGCAAAGCTCGGCCGCGCATATCCCTATCCGCAATATTTGTACGCCCTCAGGAATGGCGTCGAATTGCACTTAGCTTATTCCCGGAAGCGCTTTGCACCTCATCCCGCCGCTTGCACTCAATCGCGATAACGATAGTGCTCGATATTATTTGTGCGCTAACGAAGGCCTCTCTACGATCTCCGGACCTTCACTTCGATCGCTTTCAAAACATGACTACGACCCAAGCACTCAGGACCGCACTCTTCTCTGTTCTCGTTGCATGCGGCATCGTCAGCGCGCAACCGGCGCTCGCGGCGGGACAAACAGTGCGCGTCGGCATCATGTCCGGCGAGGACGAAGACGTGTGGCGCGCGGTCGCGGCTAATGCCGCCAGGCAGGGCATCACCGTCAAGATCACGACGTTCTCCGACTATACGCAGCCTAACGAAGCGCTCGCGGAACACGACCTCGATGCGAACTCGTTCCAGCACAAGCCTTATCTCGACGCGCAAATTGCGGCGCGCCACTATCAGATCGTGCCCGTCGGCTATACCTACGTGCAGCCGATCGGTCTCTACTCGCGCAAAGTAACGTCAGTCGCGGCGCTGCCGCAGAACGCGACGATCGGCGTGCCGAACGATCCCAGCAACGAAGGCCGCGCGCTGCTTCTGCTGCAGGCGAACGGACTGATCAGGCTGCGCCCGGACGTCGGTCTGCTGCCGACCGCGCGCGACATCGCGGACAATCCGAAGCACATCCAGATCAAGGAACTCGACGCGGGCATCGTCGGCCGTGCGATCGGCGACCTCGACGCGGCCGTCGTCAATACCGACTGGGCGATCAAAGCGGGCATCAAGATTCCGCAGGAACGCATCGCGCAGGAGAAGGTGCCGGGCAACCCGTATCGCAACTTCATCGCGGTCAACGCGAAAGACGCGAACGCGGCGTGGGTAAAGACGATCGTCGACAGCTACCAGCAGGCCAACGTCGCTTCGGCGATCCTGACCGTCTATCACGGCGCCACGCTGCCGGCATGGGATGGCGCGCCCCAGCACTGAGCCGACGCACGCGCGACGCACGAAACGCACGCGCAACGCACGACACGAGCGGCGGCGCTTCGGCCGCCGCGCATCCCGCCTTCTTCATTGCCCTCCTGATCGTATCGCCCGTCATGTCCAATACCCGCACGCTTCACGATCGCCGTACCTTCCTGAAACTTTCTCTCGGCGCCGCAGCGGCCGCGGCGGCACCGCTTTCGTTCGCGCAAGGCAACGCGCGCACACTTCGCATCGGCAACCAGAAGGGCTATCTGAATCTGTTGAAGGGCCGCGGTACGCTCGAAAAGCGGCTCGCTCCGCTGAACGTATCGGTGACGTGGACCGAGTTCGCGGCGGGCCCCGTGCAACTGGAAGCACTGAACGTCGGCTCGATCGATTTCGGCGACGTCGGCGAAGCGCCGCCGATCTTCGCGCAGGCCGCCGGCGCCCCGTTGGTCTATGTGGCGTCGACCGTCAAGCGGCCGCAGTCGGAAGCCGTGCTGGTGCCGCCGCAATCGACGATCCGTTCGGTCGCGGACCTGAAGGGCAAACGGATCGCGCTCAACAAAGGCAGCAACGTCCACTATTTTCTCGTCAAGCTGCTGCGTCAGCATGGCCTGCAATACGGCGATGTGAAACTGGTGTTCCTCGCGCCGGCCGATGCACGCGCCGCGTTCGAGCGCGCGTCGATCGACGCGTGGGTCATCTGGGATCCGTTCTTCGCCGCGGCGGAGCAATCGCTCGGCGCTCGCGTGCTTGCCGATGCAAGCGGCGTGGTCGGCAATCGCGCCTTCTATTTTTCGTCGCAGAGTTATGCGGCGAACAATCCCGAGGTGATCCGGATCCTGATCGAAGAACTCGACAAGGTCGATCAGTGGGGCCAGCGGAACAAGGATCAACTCGCGAGCGAACTCGCGCAGCTATGGGGTCTGCCGAAGCAGGTCGTGGACGTGGCGGTGCGGCGTCAGCAGTTCGGCACGCAGCCGATCACCCGCGCGATTCTCGGCGAGCAGCAACAGATCGCCGACACCTTCCTCGATCTCGGCCTGATTCCGAAACACGTCGACGTGCTGAAGGCGGCGCCGTCGAATCTCGCCTAGACGCACGGGCGGCGCAACGACGCCGCACTCGCGTCAACGCTCGGAGACCGGCCGCGTCGGCGTGGTCGGTTGCTCCTGCGGCGCGTCGCTGTGCTCCGTCATACGCCGCACCGAACTCACGCAGGCGGCGATCAACGCCAGCGCCGCTGCGATGCCGGCAATCAGCGTGAGATGCCGGCCATGCACGAGCCCGAATACGACGGACACCACCACCGCGCCGCTCGACTGGCCGAGCAGACGTCCCATCGATTGCAGGCCGGACGCGCCGCCGCTGCGATGCCGTGGCGCGCTGCCGATGATCACGCGATTGTTCGGCGACTGAAAGATGCCGAAGCCGAGGCCGCAGACCGCGAGCCGCCACACGATGTCGAAACGCGTCGCCGTCTCGCCGAGTTGGCACAGCATCGCGAGACCGCAGCCGAACACGACGAGCCCGATGCTGCTGAGGCGTCCCGGCTGCATCCGGTCGGACAGCCGGCCCGCGACCGGCGCGATCAACGCGGTCACGAGCGGCCACGGCGTCATCAGCAAGCCGGTCTGTGTTTCCGACAGCTTCAGCGTCTGCTCGAAGTAGAACGGCAGCACGATGTACGCCATCGTCTGCGCCGCGAACGAGCAGATCGACGTCGCCATCGACAATGAAAACACCGGCATGCGCAGCAGGTCGATGGGCAGCATCGGCGTCGCGAGCCGGTTTTCGCGTCGCACGAACAGCACGCCGACCACCAGTGCGACCGCGACCATCACGGCGGCGCGCTGCGTCGCGCCGGCCTGGTTGAAAGCCGCCAGACCGGAGATCAGCAGCCCGAAGCTGAGCGCGTTGAGCACGACGCTCAGGCCGCTCAGGCGAGCGCCCGAGGTCGGCGTCGCGGGCAACGTGCGCGCACCGATCGACAGCGCCAGCACGCCGAGCGGCACGTTGACGAGGAACAGCCACTGCCAGTGCGCGACCGACAGAATCGCCGACGCGATACTCGGCCCCGCCGCCGACGAAACGGCCACCACCAGCGACGACAAACCGACGCCGACGCCCAGCCGCGCCTTCGGAAAGATGAAGCGCACCAGCGCGATATTCACGCTCATGATGCCGGCCGCGCCGAAGCCCTGAAACACGCGGGCGACCGCCAGCACCAGCAGCGTGTGCGCATTCGCGCAGGCGAACGACGCCAGCGTGAAAAGCGCGAGTCCGTAGCAGTAGACCCGCTTGTAGCCACGGCTGTCGCCGAGCACGGCAAGCGGCAGCAAGGACACCGTGATCGCCAGCTGATACGCGTTGACGACCCAGATCGCGTTCGCGGGCGATACCGCGAGGTCGTTGCTGATGGTGGGCAGCGCGACGTTGACGATCGAGGTGTCGAGCACCGACATCGTCATCGCGATGGCGATCGCGAGGTACGCAAACGCACGTTGGGGATTGGGCAGGCCGTCGGTCATGGTGCAAGCTGGTCGAAAGAAAATGCGGAGGCGACTGCGGGCCGCGCGGGCGCCGTCGCGGGTGCATTGTTGCAACTCTGACTCGCGGGAGCAAGGTTGCACTCGATACCGGAATGATGGCTACCCGGCTCGTCAGGCATGGGACATGCGGCATCTGAATCGAGCCGCGGTTGACGTTACCGCGTCACACGTTGTAAATCTGTCGTCGCGGCTATCAGCGTCGGCGAGGCACGCATGAAAGCGAAACGCCCTTTTTTCACGATCGGCCACTCGACGCATCCGTTGCAGGAATTCGTCGATCTACTGAAAGGCGAGCAGATTGCCCTGCTCGTCGACGTGCGCAGTATCCCGCGCTCGCGGACCAACCCGCAGTTCAATCGCGACACGCTGCCCGCCTCGCTCGCGCCGGAACACATCGACTACGTGCATCTCGCCGCACTCGGCGGACGCCGCGGCAAACGCAAGGACGATGCGCCATCGCCGAACGCTTACTGGACCCATCCGGCCTTTCGCAACTATGCCGACTATGCAATGAGCGACGCGTTCCGCGAAGGACTGGCGCAACTGCTGACGCTCGGTCATCGGCAGCGCTGCGCGATCATGTGCTCGGAAGCGGTCTGGTGGCGTTGCCACCGGCGTATCATTACCGACTATCTGCTGATGCACGACGAAACCGTGCTGCACATCATGGACGCGCATCACACGAACGCCGCCACGATGACACCGGGCGCCGAGCCCCAGGCCGACGGCACGCTCATCTATCCGGCTCAGGCGCAGAACTGAGCCGACCCACGACACGACTGCACGTCAGTCACCCCGCACCGCTTTATGGCTGTTACCACCAAACGTCCGTCGCAACACGACACGTCGCTCGACACGCTGCTTCAAGATATCCGCTCCTGCACGCTGTGCGCACCCGTGCTGCCGCACGCGCCCCGCCCCGTGCTCGCCGCGTCCGCGCGGGCGCGCATCCTGATCATCGGGCAGGCGCCAGGCGCGCGCGTGCATGCGTCGGGCGTGCCGTGGAGCGACGCGAGCGGCGCGCGTCTGCGCACGTGGCTCGGCGTCGACGACACGACCTTCTACGACGCTTCGAAATTCGCTCTCGTACCGATGGGCTTCTGTTTTCCGGGTCGCGGCGCGAGCGGCGACCTGCCGCCTCGCCCCGAGTGCGCCGGCCGCTGGCATCGCGAGTTGCTCGCGCAAATGCGCTCGGTGAAATTGACGCTGCTGATCGGGCAATACGCGCAGCGCTTTGGCCTCGGCGACGCGTTTGGCCCGACCTTGACCGATACGCTCGTCAGATGGACCGAGTTTGGACCGCATCTGATGCCGCTGCCGCATCCGTCGCCGCGCAATATCGCGTGGTTCAAGCGCAATCCGTGGTTCGAATGTGAAGTGTTGCCGACCTTGCGTGCGCATGTGGCAACGGTGTTGGCGGGCGGGGAGCTTTGAGCGCCGCGCATCGTGAAGCTGCGCCAACACGCGCATTACAGGCTCCTGCCTGATCTCGTCTGGCTGAACCGCGCCGATCCGAGCGACCAACCGTTCGTGGTAAACACGCATCGTGACCGGCGCCGTGCCGTTCGGGTCTTTTCTGCTGCAGTGCGCCACGCGTTGCCACGCCGCGCTTTCGCAGGTCTATCGGAAGCAGCGGACCCCGTCATTCGCGGCCGCCGGCCGCCCCTATTCATGCGTTCTTAGCCGGCAATCCCAATCTTCGGAATAGTTACGGGTATACATGGATTAGGCGGTGCAACCGCACTGCACTAACATTTTTGCGGTACCGCACGGCGCGTATCGAGCGCCTCCGAATCGGGGTTGCACGTCGCCACGCCAAAGTCTCGCGCTGCGCAGCGCACTCCCGGTGCCGTCCAGCATCTGCACACGATCGACGCAACGTCGACCACATCGACCAACGAAGACAAGAACCGGAGGATGAGATGGCACAGCAACGGGATGACGATCAGGAACACGGCGGTAGCGGTATCAGCACGACGCGGCGGGGGCTGATGCAGGGCGCCGGACTCGGCGCGGCGCTTTCGCTGATGGGTGCGCTAGGCGGCGCAGGCGGGTTGATCGGCAGCGCGCAGGCGGCGGAGTCGGCTTTTCCGTCGCACAAGAAATGGAAGATCGTGTTCGTCAATCACGTCACCACCAACCCGTTCTTCGTGCCCACGCAGTACGGCATTCAGGATGCCTGCGGCCTGCTCAACATGGATTATCAATGGACCGGCTCGGCGACCTCCGACGCCGGCGAAATGGTCCGCGCGGTGAACTCGGC
The DNA here is from genome assembly GCF_021390635.1 of Paraburkholderia sp. HD33-4. Classification (NCBI taxonomy): domain Bacteria; kingdom Pseudomonadati; phylum Pseudomonadota; class Betaproteobacteria; order Burkholderiales; family Burkholderiaceae; genus Paraburkholderia; species Paraburkholderia sp. HD33-4. The sequence goes on from NZ_JAJEJS010000003.1 coordinate 141,538, forward strand.
GATTGCCGCGAAGGCCGACGCCATCGCGGTGCCGATCGTCGATCCGAGCGCTTTCGACAAGCCGATCCAGGCCGCGCTCGACGCCGGCATTCCGGTGTTCTCCTATAACGCCGACGCGCCGCGCGGCAAGAAGAATCCGCGCCTCGCCTATATCGGCCAGGACCTGTACCAGTCGGGCTACCAGATGGGCGAGCGCATCGTGAGCCTGATCGACAGCGGCATGGTCGCGCTGTTCATTGCCACGCCTGGGCAGCTCAACATCCAGCCGCGTCTCGACGGTGCGAGCGATGCCATCAAGAAGTCCGGCAAGAAGATCGACATCCAGACCGTGGCCACCGGCGCGACCGTCAACGAGGAGCTGTCGAAGATCAAATCGTTCTACCTGGGCCACCAGGACCTGAAGGGCATGTTCGCGGTGGATGCTGGCAGCACGCAAGGCGTCGCGCAGGTGATGAAGGAATCGAACCTGCCGTCGAAGGGCGTGCATGGCGGCGGCTTCGACCTGCTGCCCACCACCATCCAGCTGATCCACGAAGGCTTCCTCGACTTCACCATCGATCAGCAGCCCTACGTCCAGGGTTTCTATACGGTGATGCAGGCGTTCGTGTTCCTCAGCTCGGGCGGCCTCGTCGGACCAGCCGAAATCAACACCGGCCTGAAATTCGTGACCAAGGAAAACGTCGAGCCGTACCTCAATACCTCGACGCGCTTCGAAGGTAAAACCGATAAGCAGCAAATCGTGCCGAGGTCCGGTGCAATCAAAGCCTGATGAATACAGTGAACCAGACCAGCAACACCGAAACGGTCCGCGCGCCCCGGCGCGCGGGCGTTTCATTCGCGTCCCAATGGGCGGCCGAGCTGCGCATCCTGCTCGTGGCCGTATTGCTGGCCGCCTACTTCGAATTCGCGAACCACGACTTCCTGCTCACCAACGCGAGCCTCGTTAACCTGTCGCAGTTCATCGCGCCGGTGGCGATCATCGCGTTCGGCGAAATCATGCTGATGATCGGCGGCGACATCGATCTGTCGGCGGGCATGGTGTTCGCGTTCGCGCCATTCATGATGGTGTTCGCGAATGACGCGGGCGCGCCTATGTGGCTCGCCGTGATCGCGGGGCTCGTGGCGGCGGGAGTGGTCGGCTTCGTGAACGGCGCGGTGACGGTGTGGCTGCGGCTGCCCTCGTTCGTCACGACGCTCGGCACACTCTTTCTGATCAACGGCATCACGCTCACGATCTCGCGCGGCACCCCCGCCCCCACGCCGGGGTCGCCCACGTTCGCCGGGTTCATGGGCGCGTGGGGCTACAGCGAGATCATCTGGACCCTGGTGATCGCATTCGCGATGCACGTGCTGTTGCGTCATACGCGCTGGGGCCTGCATACGCAGGCCGCGGGAGCGAATCCACTCGGCGCGAGCGAGGCCGGCATTCACGTGAGGCGGCTGCGCCTCGGCAACTTCATTCTTGCCGCGGTGCTCGCAGGTTTCACCGGTATGCTCGAAGCCTTTCGCATTACCTCGATCGACCCGCAAGCGGGCGGCAACCAGATCATGTTCCTCGCGGTGGCCGCCGCCGTGATCGGCGGCACGCCGCTGACGGGCGGCTCGGGCACCATCGTGGGTGGGCTCATCGGCGCGGCGGTGCTCGGCATTCTGAACGACGGCTTTACGCTGATCGGCATCAACGCGTTTACGTTCAACATCATTCTTGGCGCCGCGATTCTGGCGGCGATGATCTTCAACATCCACGTCGGGCGCATTCGCCGCAAGGGTGGAAGCTGATGGACCAATCGCAAACCTCCTCCGTCGGCGTGAATGCCACGGCCGCGGCGAGCAGCGCGGCAAACGCCCCGCTCGCGCTGCGCGGCGACAGCCTCGTCAAACGCTTCGGCGCGGTGACGGCGCTCGACGGCGTCTCCCTCACGCTCGGCAAGGGCGAGATTCTCGGCATACTCGGCGACAACGGCGCGGGCAAGTCCACGCTCGTGAAGATCCTCACGGGCTTTCATCAGCAAACGAGCGGCACGCTCCACATCGACGGCGAGGAGACGCTGTTGCGCTCGGTCGATCATGCGCGTTCGCTCGGCATCGAATGCGTGTACCAGGATCTTGCGCTCGCGAATTCGCTGAGCATTTATCACAACATGTTCCTGAACCGCGAAATCGTGCGGCGCGGACCGTTCAGGCTGCTCGACCACAAGCAGATGCGCGAGCGCGCGGCGCAATGCCTCGACGACATCGGCGTACACGTGCCTTCGGTGGATTTGCCCGTCGAGCGTCTATCGGGCGGCCAGCGCCAGGCGATCGCCGTGGCGCGCGCCGTGCATTCGAACGCGAAGATCCTGCTGCTCGACGAGCCGCTCGCCGCGATGGGCGCGCGCGAGGCCGGGCTCATCATCGACCTGCTGATGCGCTTGAAGGAAAAGGGCGGCCTGTCGATCATCATGATCATGCACAACTATGCGCAGACGCTCGGTATCGCGGATCGCATCATGTTGATGCAGCGAGGCCGCGTGACCTATGAGCAACAGAGCGCGCTGACTTCGGTCGCGGAACTGATGGATATCGTGCAGCGGGAATACCGGGCCATGCGCGCCAGCGGTGCGCAGTGAGCCCGCCACGGCCCGCGAAACCACGCAACCGCGCAACTCGAATCAGAAATCGATCTTCGCGTTCAGGCTGACCATGCGCGGATCGCCCGGCGCGATGTAGTCCGAGTACTGAAACATCCAGTAGCGGCGATTCGTGACGTTGTCGATCGCCGCACGCAGCGTCACGTCGTGCCCACCGATGCGCGTCATATAGTTCGCTCCGACGTTCACGATCACGTAGCCGCTCGTCTCCAGGTTGCCGGCAGGACGCACCTTCGTGCTGCCCGTGTACTTCGCGTCCGCGCCGACCTGCAGGCCCGGCACGGCGGGCACGTCGTAGGTCACGCGGCCGGCGGCGACGAACTGCGGCGCTCCGGCCACGCGGTTGCCGTTATAGGCCTGTCCCTTCGCGTACCAGGTGTCGAGCAGCATCAGGTTGCCGGTCACCTGCCAGTTGCGGCCGAGGCGCACGCTGCCGCCCGCTTCGAGACCCTGGTAGATCGAGTTGCCGTCCTGCACGTAGACATTCTGGCTGTTCGCGTACGCGGCCCCGCGTTCGATGCGGAACAGCGCGGTGGTCGCGCTCCAGCGCTCATGCTCGCTCTTGATGCCGATCTCGTACTGACGCGAGCGCAGCGGCCGCAGCAGCGCGCCGCCGTTCGCGTAGATGTCGGCCACCATCGCGCCTTGCTCGAGCGACTCCACGTAGCTCGCGTAAAGCGTGGTGTGCGGCTCGAGCTTGTACATCAGCGCGGCGGTCGGCGTCAGCACGCCGTTCTGCCCGTACGACGACGCGAGCGAGCCGTTGACGTTGAACGACTGCTGATCGTAGTTCGTGTAGCGCAGGCCCGCGAGCAGCGACCAGCGATCCGTCAGCTGGATCGTGTCGCTCGCGAACAGCGCCTTCTGCGTGATCTCGTTCGCGCGATATTTGTCGAGACCGGCGCCGGAATAATAGCGCCACGGGTTCGGCTGATACAGGTTGCCGGCGCCCAGCGTGAAGTAGTACGAAACGGCGCTGTAGTCGTTCGTCTGGTATTGCCACGACGCGCCGAGCGCCAGTTGATGCGTGAAGACGCCGGTCTTCACCTTGCCTTCGAATACGCCCTGCCAGTAGATGTCCTGGTGGCCTTCATCGCCGTTCCAGCGGCTGTCGGTGTAGTCGCCCGCCTGGTTCAGCAGCGTCAGGGTGCTTTCGTTGCGGTCGCGCGCCGATTTGCTGTAGCTCGCCGACGTGTTGAACGACCAGTCCGGCGTGATCTGATACCTGACGCCCGCCGTGTACAACTGCAAATTCGTGTTCAGATGCTGATCGGTGCCGCCGAGCAGATTGGTGCCGCCGCTGATCGTCGCGGGCAGGCTCGTGCCCGTATAGCTGCCCGTGTAGATCGCCGGGGTCTGGCCGCTCGAGCGGCTTTGCTGGTAGATCGCGTCGAAGTAGACGTCGAGGTCGCGTGTGAGGCGGCCGTCGAGCGACACCGCCAGCGAATTGCGATTGATGTCGCCCGCGTTGTAAGTCTTGCCCGCCTCGTGCGTGTAGTTGATGCGCGCGCCGAACATGTCGTCCGGACCGAAACGCCGGCTCAGGTCGACGTGCTGGCTGAACACGCTGTCCATCCGGTAGCCGGCCGACACGCTCGTCACCGGCTGGTACGCCGGCTTCTTCGTCACGTAGTTGACAACGCCGCCCGGCTGCACGAAGCCGTACATGAAACCGCCAAGGCCCTTCAGCAATTCGACGCGTTCGAGGTTTTCATAAGGCATCGTGATGCCGTACGAGATGAACGGATTGCCGTCGATACGAAAGCCGTTCTGCCAGTCGATCGGCAGGCCGCGAATCGAGATGTACGTGGCCCACGCGCTATATGCGTTGCTGTTGTCGGTGACCGATGAGTCGACCGCGAACACCTCGCCGAGCTTGTTCGCCTGGCGGTCGGCGAGTTCTTCGCCGGTCACGACAGTGGTCGAAAACGGCGTGTCGAGCTGCGAACGCGTGCCGAGCGCACCGACCGCCACGGGTATGCTCAAGTGCATCGGCGAATCCGTCTGGGCAGCCGCGTTGACGTTGACGGCCGGTAGCGCCTGCTCGCCGCCGCCAGCCGGCGGCGTAGCCGACGTGGTGACACTTGAACCAGCGGCCGGCGCCGCGGCTTCCCCGCTGGCGGCGCTCTGCGCGAAGGCCGATTGCGCGGCGCCGGCGAAGGCCAGCCAAACCGCAATCTGCATGGGACGATGGAGCGTGAGCCCTGTTGGGCGTGTGTTTTTTTGATTCTTCATGTCTACCAGCGAGCAAGCGCCCTTCGGTTGTAAATGCGAGTGATTCGCATTCATGAGGCGCGATGGTAGCAAAGGCTTTTGCCTTTTGAAAGCTTTACGTTGGGATTCGAATGGCTTTCGGAGGTGATGGCGCCACGTGCGAGGCGGCTCCGGCCTATCCGGCTTTGGCGAGCAAAGGGCGATTAAGCCCCACCGTGGGAAGGGTCTCGAGTACGCAGAGCGGCGTGCCTTTTATTCTTTTCTTCGGCTTCAGTGGCGTGAGGGCGGCGCTCCAGCATGCGGAGGTCGCCCGTTTGGCTGCCGATGGTGTTCGTACCCGCGCGGAATCAGCGACGGCATTGGCGCTGCTTGACCGTTCGATCTGCGCGTCGTGGTCGCCGCAAAAGCGGGCATGCAATGGCTAAACCCGAAGCTCCGTAGCCACTTGCCGCCCGCTACCGTATCGCTCGCCCGGCAGGGCGCTGCGGTAACAAGACCACGCAAAGTGCCATGAACGAAACCAGAACCACCGACGCATAGAGCCGGCTGATCTCGAGCCCGCCTTGAGAAATGGGCTTGTCGAGCAAGTCCCCCAAGGTTGCGCCGAGCGGACGCGTCAGGATGAACGCCGCCCAGAAAATGGCGGTCCGCGACAGGCGCGACCAGTAATAGAGCGCGCCGACGATCAGCAGGCCCGCACCGAAAATCAACGCGCCGTACTCATAGCCGAGCCCCAGACCGCCTTCGTCCGATCCCGCCACCCAATCGCCCAACGCGGTACCCAGGGTCTGCGAAAAGAGGATCGTCACCCAGTAAAACCACTCGGCTTTGGGCGTGGTCACGCTCTGCACCGCCACCGTCCCTTCCGATTTGTACCAGACGCCCAAGCTCGCCAGCAGAAGCGCGAAGACGATGGCTACACCGCCCGGATAGCCGACTCCCACTGAGCGATCGAAGAAGTCGGCCAACGTGGTACCGAGCGTGGTCGTTGCAACGATCGTCGCCCAATAGAGCGCGGCATTGAACCGCTCGGCCCTGATCTGCCCGGCGACCAGCCCGATGAAAATCACCGCAAATATTCCGGTGCCGATCAGATAACCCAATTTGAGCGACATGGTTACCCAATCGCCGCCCGTTTCGCCAAGCGTCGTGGCGGCGATCTTGATGATCCAGAAGCCCAGCGTGATCTGCGGGACTTTGCTGACTGCGTGCGCGCGAATTTGCGACTGGCTGCTATTCATGTGCGATGTTCTCTATCTTCATGGCTTGGAGATAGGTTCAACCATCGCAGAACAACTCTTAACAGATCCTTAAGCATTCCCGCAGAGTTGCGGCGGTCAGATTTTCCTGCGCAGATCAGAGAGCGGTAATTCCCAAGCGCTTTCAGCGCAGTTCCAGCCACATCGGCTGATGATCGGACGAGCGGCTGTGCGGATCGACATCGCACGATGCAATGCGTGTGCTCAGGTCCTGCGTGACGAAAACGAAATCGCATGCGAATGGTCCATCGGGCCATTGCTCGTGATCGTATAGGCCAACCGTCGCGGCACGCGGCTCGCCGGAATGCGCGCAGGTCCACGCGTCGACGAACGACGAAGCGTCGGCGATCGGTTCGAGCATCCGGCCATAGGCGGTGTCTTCGAATGCGCTGTTGAAATCTCCGCAGACAATGGCGCTGAGCGGGCGCGCCGTATCGGCAAACGGGCTGTCCGGCTTTTCACCACGCGCGGGAGCGCGCGCGTGATCGCACGCTTCGCGATGCAGCTCGCGCAGTCTTGCCACTTGTGCGAGCCGCTGTTTCTCCGAATAGAACTCGAGGTGCGTACAGATGACGCGAAGCGGACCGATGTCGGCTTCCAGCACCGCTTCGAGCGCGACGCGCAGCATCGACGGGCTGGCTGGGTCGGCGGGCCACGGCAGAGAATGGCGAAGCACCTGACGAACCGGTAAGCGGGTCACGATGGCATTGCCGAACTGCCGCCGATGACGGCTCGCGCCCAGCGAGGGCAGATCGGAGCCGATCGCATCGAGCACGGTCATCTGCGGCAGCAGAGCGGCAAGTTCGGCGAACTGATCGGACGATGGCGCGCCTTTCAGTCCGCCGGCCGCCGCTTCTTCGTTGAAGCCGCGCGTGACTTCCTGCAGACACAGGACGTCGAAGTCGCATAACGCGCGTGCTTCCCGTACGATCCGGCCGAGGTCGACATGGCCGTCGACGCCGCAGCCCCACTGAATGTTCCAGTCGACCAGCTTCATGACGGCCTCCTTGAAAGCGCCGGCTACAGTGTATCGCCGCGCCATGCGCGGTGAATCAGCGTACGGCACGACGACTTCGAAGGATCGAGGCGTTCCGCATGCGCCGTAACGGAAATAGCTTCTGATACCGGGCGCTTTTCACTGACAAATCCCATCGCGCTGACGGTCACCGAGTCACTGAAAGTTAGCGATGAAATTCCGCAGTAAAAAATGTCAGTGAAAGTAAGCGCCCAAAAATGCGGTGCATGCGATGAATTATGCTGAGCCTCATCGCGACCGGCTCAATTCTTCTTAGAAAATAATGAATAGCTTCGATTCGTCCATCGAAACGTATCTGTCCCACCTGCACTTCGGTCATTTCGCGACCCTATCCATACAATCCGTCGCCGACCTGTACACCTTCAAAGGCCTCGTACTCATCCCGGTGCTGTGGTGGATGTGGTTCGACGAAGACGAGCACCGCGAATGGCGGCGAGAAATGGTTCTCGCCACGATCGTCAGCGGCCTCGTGGCGCTCTTCGTCGGAAGACTGCTGACTCACTGGTTGCCGTTCAGAGTGCGTCCCGTCTATGACACCGACCTGCATCTGCGCTTTGCCAGCGGCGATCTCAAGGACGCAGTGCTGACCAACTGGAGCTCCTTCCCGAGTGATCACGCGATGCTGTGGATGGCGGTCGCCACCGGCATCTTCCTCGTGTGGCGAGGCATTGGTGCGCTGGCGATTCTCTATACCGCGCTGTTCATTTGCCTTCCGCGCGCCTGGCTCGGCTTTCACTACCCGACCGATTTGCTGGTGGGCGCCGCGGTGGGAATCGCGATCACGTTGATCATGACGCGAGATGCGATCCGCACGCGCTACGCGACGCCGTTGCTGCGATGGATCGAACGCCACCCCGGACCTTCGGCGATGCTGGCCTTCATTCTGTGTGTCGAACTCGTTACGCAGTTCGACGAGCTGCGCAAGCTGGCGAGCGGTGTAGTGAGACATCTATGATGGCGAGGGCGTGCTGTTAGGGGCGCCTGCTGGGATGCACGAACCGACATCGGCGGGTGGCTCGATTCACGAATAGAATCCTTTCGCTGACAACGAGAAGGTCTGGGCCATGACATTGAGCGCGGGCGAGATGACGATGTGGCGGTTGGTGCAGCTCTACACGGGGCGAGTCGGATATCGGCGCGGCGCAAAGTCGGATGGACTTTCGGCCGACCCTCCGGTCATCGACTGCTCGGGATGGACCCGTCTGCTTCTCACGAGCGCGATGCAAGCGGAGAACGAAGCTGCTGAGCGCGCAGTATTCAGTGCTGACGCGGTGCAGGCCTTGCAGGTTTGGTCGGACCGGATCATTCAGGAAATCGAGACCCGAACCGGGTTCATTCTCGAAGGGCAAGAGATCACCGCCCTCAGCCTCCCGCGTTGCGCGACCATCGGTCTGAAAATGGGAGAACCCGCGTGGGCGATAAATCATCCCCGCCCACGCCGCATCACGCACATCGTTCAGGTCGTTCGTCGCCCGGAAGATGACGCGCCGTTCGTCTCCGAGTCGTTCGGCGGCTCGGTCCCGCCAGGCATCAGTCTCACGCCGCTTGCGCAATGGCTCGCCGTTAGAGGGCAGCACCTGCGTGCCGGCGAAATGTGGGCCGTCAATCCGTTTCGGTTGTCCTCAAACTACTGAGCGACTTCTCGAACGTCTCGTCATGACAGTGACCGAAGGCTACGCCGACATCTCGACGTAGCGCGCTTCGTTCAGATCGGCCAGCAGCGTCGGGCCGCTCGGTTGCCAGCCCAAATGCGCCCGCGTCTGCGCGCTCGATGCCGGCATATCGAGCGCGGCGAACATCGCCATCCATCCGAAGTACGCCGGCGCTTCCTCGTGCGGTATCGAGGCCACAGGCAACTTCAGGCCGCGCCCCAGCGCCTCGGCGATCTCGCGGGCGCTAACGCCTTCTTCACCGACCGCGTGATAGCGCGCGCCGCGTTCGCCCTTCTCGATCGCAAGCCGGTACAGCCGCACGACATCCGACAGATGCCCCGCCGGCCAGCGGTTTCGTCCCTGCTCCACGTAGGCGACCACGCCTTTGTCCCGCGCGATCTGGATGAGCGGCGAGATGAGGCCCTGCCTGAACGGGTTATGCACTTGCGGCAGCCGCATCACCGACACGTTGACACCGTCCTCCAGCAGCGCATTGCCAGCCAGCTCGGAGCCGATGCGCGGGTTCGGGTGACTGGTGTTGAACACGTCCTCGATGGCCGGTTGCCCGTTATCGCGGCTGCCGACGCCCGTGCCGGACGTGATCAGAAGCGGCCGATCCGAGCCTGCCAGCGCCGAGCCAAGTGCCGCGATCGCACGCTTGTCCTTCTCGCAGTTCTCCACGAAGTGCGAGAAATCGTGATCGAACGCGAGGTGGATGACGGCGTCCGCCTTCGCGGCTCCGCTGCGCAGGCTGTCGGTGTCTTCGAGCGTGCCGCGATGGACGTCCGCACCGGCTGCGCTGAGCGCTTGCGCGCCCTGATCGGACCGGGTCATGCCAATTACCCGATGTCCGGCATCGATAAGTTCGGGCACCAAAGCCGAGCCGATAAACCCGGTTGCGCCCGTCAGAAAGATTCGCATGGTCAAGTCTCCAGGATAGCCACGCCCGCACTATGCGATCATTCAATATGCTATTGAAGTAGTGAGCTTATCCCGGTAAAGCGACTAACAGGTTAATCATCGTAGTGAACACCCCCGCTCAATCCCTCGGCGACTTTCTGCGCAGCCGCCGCACGCGGCTCGATCCGGCCAGCTTCGGCTTCTCGGGCCGCAGGCGTACGCCCGGACTGCGCCGGGAAGAAGTAGCGCAGCGCGCGAACATCAGCTCGACGTGGTACACGTGGCTCGAGCAGGGCCGCGGCGGCGCGCCTTCCGCCGCGGTGCTGGAGCGCATCTGCGCGGCGCTGATGCTGACGAATACCGAGCGCGAACACCTTTTCATGCTGGGCCTCGGGCGACCGCCGGAAGTGCGCTACCGGTCCACCGACGCAGTGGATCCGCGCTTGCAGCGCGTGCTCGATTCGCTCGACCCCAGCCCGTCGATCATCAAGACCGCGACTTGGGATGTAGTCGCGTGGAATCGCGCGGCAGCGGTCGTGCTGACCGACTACAGCGCGTTGCCGCCGGGTCAGCGCAACATCCTGCGCTTCCTGTTCGGCGACCCTGACGTCCGCGCAAAACAGCACGACTGGGAGAGCGTCGCGCGCTTCGTCGTGGGGACGTTCCGCGCGGACGTGGCGCGCGCGGGGCTCGCTTCCGAGGTGGGCGATCTGGTCGACGATCTATGCCGCGCCAGCCCGGACTTCGAACGCATGTGGCGCGAAAACCAGGTTTTCGGCCACAGCGAAGTACAGCACGTGAAGCGGCTGCTGCATCCTGTGTTCGGGAGCATCGAAATGGAGTACTCGCTGTTCGCCGTCGATGGTCGGCCGGACCTGAGCATGCTCGTGTACACACCGCTCGACGCGCAAATCGCCAGTCGCATTCGCAGCGCCGTTTCATCGATGGATGATCGTGCCGGCGCCGCACCTATGAGCGCCGCGTGAAGCCGCCAGAAGCATGCTCAAACGATCACGATGACCGCCTCGTTAGCGGCAAGCAGATTGGCACCCTGGACAAAGTTCTCACCGATGCGCGTGCTCACCGTCGATAGCGCCACCCTGCCCGGGCGTGATTGCACGGTGGCATCTGCGACGCCCATGTTCAGGGCGATGAAGAGGCTTTGATCGCCGTATCGCCGCTCATAGGTCAGCACGTCGCCGTAAGCAACGACGTTCTCTATCGTCCCTTGCACGAGAGCGACGTTGCTGCGCCGCAAGGCCAACAGCCGCCGATGCAGCGACAACATGCTCGACATGTCGCCGTCCTGTTCGCGCACACTCGTCGCCGTCGCAATAGGCAACCACGGTTTGCCGTCCGTGAAGCCCGCATTCGGCAGCGAACCATCCCACTGCATAGGCGTGCGCTCGGGATCGCGCCCCTGGCAAATGCCCGGTTGCCGAAGCTCCGCCGGGTCCTGAATCTGATCCGACGGGATATAGCCATCCGTCATGCCGATTTCATCGCCGTAGTACAGCGTCGGCGTCCCTCGGAGCGTCAACAAAAGCACAGCGGCCACGCGTGCCTGCGTCGTGCCCACGCGCGACGCAACACGCGGATTGTCGTGGTTTCCCAGCACCCAGTTCGGCCATGCGTATGCGGGCAACGCGTTGTCGTAATCCCGGATCATGCGGGCAATTTCCTGCGCATTCCATCTCGCGTTGAGCAACTGGAAATTGAACGGCATGTGCGCGCCATCGCCGTTCACGCCGTAGTACTTCACCAGTTGCGAGACACCGAGGTAGATCTCGCCGATCAACACGCGGTCTCCGTACTCGTCCAGTGTGGCTCGCATCGAGCGGACGATTTCATGCACTTCCGGCTGATCCTCCGTGTAACTTTGCAAGAGCCGATGATGATCCGGCTCGCCGGGCCGATATCCGGGATTCGGCGGATTGTCGCGAAACTGCGCGTCCTTGATCAACAGCCACAGCACGTCCACGCGAAAGCCGTCCACGCCGAGATCGAGCCAGAAGCGCAGCACCTGATCCATCGCGCGGCGTACTTGCGGGTTCCTCCAGTTCAGGTCAGGCTGCTCGCGCAGAAACGCGTGATAGTAGTACTGCCCCGTCGCCTCGTCCCATTCCCACGCCGAGCCGCCCATACGGCTCAACCAGTTGTTCGGCGGACCGCCATCGGGCGCGGGATCTCGCCACAGATACCAGTCCCGCTTCGGATTGTCGCGTGACGAGCGGCTTTCCTCGAACCACGAATGCCGGTTCGACGAATGATTCGGCACGAAATCGAGCAGCACCTTGAGACCGAGCCGATGCGCGTGGCCCATCAATTGCTTGAAACCGTCCAGCGTGCCGAACATCGGATCGATGTTGCAGTAGTCCGCAACGTCATAGCCGAAGTCGGCCATCGGCGACGGGTAGATGGGGGAGATCCAAACCGCATCGGCGCCCAGCGCCGCGACATATTCCAGGCGCGCGCTGATGCCGGGCAGATCGCCGATGCCATCGCCGTTACTGTCCTGAAACGAGCGCGGATAGATCTGGTAGATCACGCCGCGTTGCCACCACGCCAGTTCCGACATTGCAGTTCCTCTTCACGATCGATTGTTTGGCGCTACGCGCGGAATCTATGCTCAATGACCTCTGGTACAAGAACGCGATCATTTATTGCCTTTCGGTGGGCACCTTCATGGACGCGAACGGCGACGGCGTCGGCGACTTCCAGGGTCTGATGCGCAGGCTCGATTACCTGCAAGGGCTGGGCATGACCACGATCTGGTTGATGCCCTTCCATCCTTCGCCCGGGCGCGACAATGGTTACGATGTCTGCGACTACTACAACGTCGATCCGAAGTACGGCACGCTCGGCGACTTCTCCGAGTTCACGCATGCGTGCGCCGAGCGTGGCTTGCGCGTCATCATCGATCTGGTGGTCAATCATACGTCCGACCAGCATCCGTGGTTTCTGGAAGCACGCAGCGACCCCGCTTCGAAATATCGCGACTGGTATGTCTGGTCAGATACGAAACCGCCCGATGCGCAACGCGGCGTGGCGTTTCCTGGCGTGCAGAAGTCGACGTGGAGTTTCGACAAGCGGGCGAAACGCTGGTACTTCCATCGCTTCTATGATTTTCAACCGGACCTGAATACGTCGAATCCGCACGTGCAGGCGGAGCTGCTGAAGATCATGGGCTTCTGGATCCAGCTGGGGGTGTCCGGATTCCGCATGGACGCGGTGCCTTTCGTCATCGCGACGAAGGGCCCGAAAGTGCGCCGCCCGGTCGAGCAATATGACATGTTGCGAACCTTTCGCGAGTTTCTGCAGTGGCGCGAGGGCGACGCGATCATCCTGGCCGAAGCCAACGTGCTGCCCAAGACGGATCTTCACTACTTCGGCGACGCGGGTGAGCGGCTGCCGATGATGTTCAACTTCCGGGTCAATCAAAACACGTTCTACACACTCGCGACGGGCAACACGAAGCCGTTGAAGGACGCGCTGCTGGCGACGAAGCCACGGCCGCCGAGTGCGCAATGGGGTGTATTTCTGCGCAATCACGACGAACTCGATCTGGGCCGTCTGACGCCCGCCCAGCGCGCCGCCGTGTTCGCCGCGTTCGCCCCGGACCCCGACATGCAGCTGTATGGGCGCGGCATCCGTCGCAGACTTGCGCCGATGCTGTCGGGCGACAGACGCCGTCTGGAACTTGCCTACAGCCTGATGCTGAGTTTGCCGGGTACGCCCGTGTTCCGGTATGGCGATGAAATCGGCATGGGCGACGACCTGCGCAGACCCGAGCGTCAGTGCGCGCGCACGCCGATGCAATGGTCGGGCGAGCCGCAAGGCGGCTTCACCAGCCATCCAAAGCCGCCCGTTCCGGTGATCTCCGGCGGGGCCTACGGCTTCGAGCGGGTCAACGTGGCGAAGCAGCGACGCGATCCCAATTCGTTTCTCAACTGGACGGAGCGGATGATTCGCATGCGCCGGGAAGTGCCCGAAGTCAGCTGGGGCGACTTCGAAGTGCTGCCCACTTCGCGAGACGACGTGCTCGCGCTCATTTATCACTGGCGCAACAACTCCGTGCTGTTTCTGCACAACTTCCGCACCGACGCGTGTACCGTCGAATTCCGTCTAAGCTCCAACGAACCGGGCCGAGGGTCGCTGATCAATCTTCTGTCCGACGACCACAGCGACGCTCACGATGACGGCTGCCACGCAGTGGTTCTCGAGCCGTTCGGATACCGGTGGTATCGGGTGGGCGGCCTCGACTATCTGCTCAGGCGGACCGAGGTCTAGCAACGCCGGGCGAAGATTAAACTGATACGATCGCGAGCCTCTGATCGTTCGCGGACTCCCGAGACATGCCGGCTCACGCGAATGCGTCAGCCTGCACGACTCATCGGATACGCAATCGGAAAAAGGAATGTCATGGCAAAGGATCAAATAGTCTGGGGAATTTTGGGCGCCGCAAAAATCAACGACAAGGTGGTCGTGCCTATCCACAACGCGCCGAAGTGTCGGGTGAAAGGCATCGCGTCACGCTCCCTGGAGAAGGCGCGGGAAGCCGCGGCCAGATATGGTCTGGCTGTCGCATACGACAGCTACGAGGCGCTCCTCGCGGACCCGGAAATCGACGCGGTCTATATTCCATTACCCAATCATCTCCACGTGGAATGGACGATCAAAGCGGTCGAGGCGGGCAAGCACGTGCTGTGTGAGAAACCGATCAGCCTGGACGCTCACCAGGTTGAACGACTGATCGCCGCTCGCGACACGAATGGCCGGTACATCCAGGAAGCCTTCATGGTTCGCACGCATCCGCAATGGTTGAAAGTGCGGTCCTTGATCGACGAAGGTGCGATCGGCGAATTGCGGGCAGTGACAGGCGGTTTCACCTATCACAACACGAACGAACACAATATCCGCAACAAGAGCGAGCTAGGCGGCGGCGGTCTGCTCGATATCGGTTGCTATCCGATCACGACCTCGCGCTTCACTATCGGCCGTGAGCCACGGCGCGTGGTGGCACTGCTGGAGCAGGATCCGGCATTCAAAGTGGACCGGCTCGGCTCGGTGCTGATGGACTTCGACGGCGTGCAGGCGAGTTTCTTTTACTCGACTCAAACATACCCCTATCAACGGATGCAATTTCACGGTACCAAGGGGCGGATCGAAGTCGAGATTCCATTCAACGCACCAAACGATCGACCGACGCGCCTGTTGATCAGTGAACACAATAGCGACGGTGTCGCGACTGATCGCTGGCTGGAAATTCCGGTGTGCGATCAATACGGCGTAGCCGCGGCCACGTTCGCGGAGGCGATCTTGACTGGAGGCCCGCAAGCTATTGCGCTAGAAGATGCGCGCGCGAACATGCGGGTGATCGATGCGGTGTTCCGCTCGGCTCAATCGGGCGCCTGGGAGAGCATCGCCGAAGGTTGAAGTGCAGCGCTGACACAGCGTCCGTCCGGTTGTTCGATTCGCGATGTCTGGATTGGCAAAGACCGCTATCGCAAAGCCATAGGCCATGCTATTGCCGAGCGACAGCGGTCCCTACTTGGCCGGCGCAGTGATATCGCAGTCTCCGCCCTGGAAGCCGCCGCCCGTTTTTTTCAGGGTGAGCACGAGTCTGCTCCCTCTGTTTGCCGTCATGATCTGACCATAGCTGACCGTGGGAATGAACTGGATATCCGGTGCGACCGCCACCGGCGGATTTCTCGCCCCGTCGACGGTCAGGTCGAGCTCCACGGTGACCGAGTCGATTGCAGCGCCGAGATCCTGTTTCCGGCCGGCTTGATCTTTGCGGAAATTGCACAGGCCCTGGAGGACCTGCTCCAGGGCAGTCGGGATATCGACTGGCTTGCCCGGCGCGATCGGTGGCGTGTTACAGCCGACGATCATGAACGGCAAGGTGCAAAGCGCTACATATCGGCGGGCTCGCATCGGCTTTCCCCCTCGATCTGATGGACGTGGTGTCTGCCTTCCCGTGCTGTCGCTGGTTCAGTGCCCAGCGGGCGCCCGCGAACGCAAACGCTCAACTTCGCGCAAGGTTGCCACGTACGAATGCCGAGTCAATCGGACCAAGGTCCTAGGGCCGTCGCGAGGAGCCGGTCAGATTGGCGCGCGCCGATTCATTGGCCTGACGTCGACCGCATAGCGTTGCGGAACGCAGATCGCGCGGGTGTGTAGATCGAGAGTTTCAACGACGGGTCGTCGTCACAGTGCGCGGCAAGTGGATGTATCCGGACACCAACGAAGCGGTATCGCATGCGGCCGCCACCGGCGGTCCATTCAGGACGACGGTGATCGCGCCATAGCAGCGATTCAGCGAGCCCTCACTCGTCCGCCAAAAAAGTCGGATGACTCGTGCGAATCTGATCGATCTGACTCAGCGTCCCCGACAGATGCTTGCGCAGCGCCGCCTGCGCGGCCGCGACATCGCCGTTGTCGATCGCGTCGACGATCTCCGTGTGATCGCGCACCACCGCCATCGTCTTGCCCTCCACCGGCAGATTCAGCCGCCGCAGCCGGTCGATATGGCCGCTCAGCCTGCGCACCAGATCCCACAGCTGCGGCACGCCCGCCGCCTCGTACATCTGCCGATGAAACGCCTGATCGAGCAGCGAAAACTGTTCGTAGTTCTTCAGGTCGAGCAATTCCGTTTGCCGCGCGATCGTGACGCGCAGTTGCGCGATCAGCGCGGCGTCTCGCTGCTCCGCGAGCGCGCGCACCACTTCGAGTTCGATCGAGCGGCGCAGGAAGTGCGCCTGCAGCGCGGAGGTCACGTTGATCTGGCTGACGACGGTCGCGTGCTGCGGATAGATGTCGACGAGACCTTCCTCGCCGAGCTTCATCAGCGCGTCGCGCACAGGCGTCTGGCTGAGCCCGTACCGGTTCGCCAGCTCGGTGCGCGACAGCACCGTGCCCGGCGTCAGCTCGAGGGAAAGGATCATTTCGCGCAGTCGTTCGAAGACTTGCGGCGCGGCGTGGCGGGAGCGGTCGAGCCGGGTGACCGCCGACGAGTGTGCGTGGTTTTTCATGGCAGAAACTGAAGCATGGAAGCAGGCGGACCCACGTGGCGGCCCGCTGAGGCACTAGTACTATAGCCGACGCCCGCCCCTTCCAGCGGGCTTGCAAGCGGAATTCGCCACAAAGTGGACATGAGTATTTACCCCACTGACGCACTAATACATTAGTGCTTTACTATCCG
Organism: Paraburkholderia sp. HD33-4; assembly: GCF_021390635.1. Lineage (NCBI taxonomy): Bacteria > Pseudomonadati > Pseudomonadota > Betaproteobacteria > Burkholderiales > Burkholderiaceae > Paraburkholderia > Paraburkholderia sp. HD33-4. The sequence goes on from NZ_JAJEJS010000003.1 coordinate 158,433, forward strand.
TCCCATCAAACTCCTCTTATGCCGATTGCCATCATGACTCGCGACATCACCATCACGCAGGTGCGCATCACCCCGATCGCCTTCCGCGACGGCCCGCTGCTCAACGCCGCCGGAATCCACGAACCCTGGGCGCTGCGCGCCATCGTCGAGCTGGAGACGAGCGACGGCCGCGTCGGCATCTCCGAGACCTATGGCGACGAACCGATGCTGCGCGTGCTCGAGCAGGCGAAGTCGCTGGTGATCGGCCTGTCGCCGTTCGACCTCAATCGCATGGAAGAGCGCGTGCGGGCCACGGTCAAGGCGAGCCCCGGCGCGGTCGAATTCGAACTCGCGCCCGGCTCGCACTCGGCGAAGAACGCACCGAAAGTCATCAGCACGCTCGAAGTGGCGATGCTCGACCTGCAAGGGCAAATCGTCGGCGCGCCGATCGTCGACCTGCTCGGCGGCAAGGTGCGCGACGCCGTGCCCTACAGCGCCTATCTGTTCTTCAAATACGCCGAGCACATTGACAAGCCCTATGCGCCCGATGCCTGGGGCGAAGGCCTGAGCCCCGAGCAGATCGTCGCGCAAGCGCGTCGGATGATCGAGCTGTATGGCTTCCAGAGCATCAAGCTGAAGGGCGGCGTGTTCGAACCGGCGCATGAAATCGCCTGCATGCGCGCGCTGCATCAGGCATTCCCCGGCATGCCGCTGCGCCTCGACCCGAACGCCAACTGGACGCTCGAAACGAGCATTGCCGCCGCCCCTGAACTCGACGAGCTGCTCGAGTACTACGAAGACCCGTGTCCGGGTCTCGAAGGAATGGCCGAACTGGCGAAGCACACGCGCCTGCCGCTCGCGACCAACATGGTCATCACGACAATGGACGATTTCCGGCGCGGCGCCGAGATGGGTTCGGTCAAGGTCCTGCTGTCGGACCACCACTACTGGGGCGGCCTGCGCGCTACCCAGACGCTCGCGCGCATGTGCAAGCTGTGGGATCTCGGCATGTCGATGCACTCGAACTCGCACCTCGGCATCAGCCTGATGGCGATGACGCACGTCGCGGCCAGCATCCCCAACCTGACCTATGCGTGCGATACGCATTACCCGTGGCAGGAAGAAGAAGTCATCGAGGGCGGCCGCGTGAAGTTCGACAACGGCTCGGTGCGCGTGCCTACCACACCGGGCCTCGGCGTCGAGCTCGACCGCGAGCGCCTCGCCGAACTGCATGCGCAGTATCTGTCGTGCGGCGTGCGCAATCGCGATGACCTGTCGCAGATGCGCAAGTACGAGCCGGGCTTCACCGGCAAGAATCCGCGCTTTTAATTCTCGCTTTTAGTTCTCGCTCCCAATCCGCGCCTACAGAGCCCGCGACGCGCAATGCGCGTCGCCATCGAAGGAGACACCCCCATGAGTAGCCCGATCGCCGACACGGTGCGGCCCGAGCGCGCCGGCGCGTTGGCCAGCGCGGTACGCAAGATCAAGTGGCGCGTGCTGCCGCTGTTCGTCGTGATGTTCATCGTCAACTACATCGACCGCGTGAACATTGGTTTCGTGCGCCAGCATCTGAGCGCCGATCTCGGCATCGGCGCGGCGGCCTATGGGCTCGGCGCGGGGCTCTTCTTCATCAGCTACGCGATCTTCGAAGTGCCGTCGAACGTCCTGCTGCAGCGCTACGGCGCGAAGCTGTGGCTCGCACGCATCATGCTCACGTGGGGGCTCGCCGCGGCAGGCATGGCGTTCGTGCGCGGCGAGACGTCGTTCTACGCGATGCGGCTCGTGCTCGGCGCGGCCGAGGCGGGCTTCTTTCCCGGCGTCATCTACTACTTCACGCAATGGCTGCCGAGCAACGAGCGCGGCAAGGCGATGGCGATCTTCCTTAGCGGCTCGGCGCTTGCGTCGGTGCTGTCCGGGCCGATCTCCGGCGGGCTGATGCTGATCGAAGGCGCCGGGCTGCGCGGCTGGCAGTGGATGTTCATCATCGAAGGCATGTTCTCGGTCGTGCTCGCGGGCTTCATCCTGCTGTGGCTCGACTCGAAGCCTCGCGACGCCGCCTGGCTCACCCGCGCCGAGCAGGACGCGATTCTCGATACAGTCGACGAAGAGCAACGCCAGCGAGCCGCCGCGCATCCGGTCAAGCCGTCGCTCGGAGCGCTGCTGCGCGATCCGCAAATCCTGATCTTTTGCCTGATCTATTTCGCGGTGTCGCTGACCATTTACGGCGCGACCTTCTGGCTGCCCAGCATCATCCGCAAGATGGGTCATTTCAACGATTTCCAGGTCGGCCTGTTCAACTCGATTCCGTGGCTGATCTCGATCGCGGCAATGTATCTGTTCGCGATGCTCGCGGCGCGCTTCAAGTTCCAGCAGGCGTGGGTCGCCTGCGTGCTGCTGATCGCCGCGCTCGGCATGTATGCGGCCGGCCAGGGCGGCCCCGTGTTCTCCTTCGTCGCGATCTGCTTTGCCGCGATCGGCTTCAAGGCGGCCTCGTCGCTGTTCTGGGTAATCCCGCAGGGCTATCTCGATGCGCGGATTTCCGCCGCGGTGCTGGCCCTGATCAACTCGATCGGCAACCTCGGCGGCTTCGTCGCGCCTGCGACCTTCGGCTTCCTCGAACAGAAGACCGGCTCGATCGAAGGCGGCCTTACTGGACTCGCGGTGATGTCGGTGGTGGCCGCCGGGGTCGTGTTCTTCTCCCGCATGAGCCCGCGCGAAGGATTGCCCGCCTCCGCGCATTGACCGCATCGAACAACGGCATAGACACCAATTCTAAAAACCTTCAGGAGACTCGATGAAAACGATAGACGCCACGACGGCCGTCGCACGCACGGCCGTCGGACGATACCGGTGGACCATCTGCGCGATGATCTTCGCCGCGACGACGATCAACTACATGGATCGTCAGATGCTCGGCCTGCTCGCGCCGCTGCTGCAAAAAGACATCGGCTGGAACCAGGTGCAGTACGCGCAGACCGTGATGGTGTTTACGGTCGCCTATGCGGTGGGTCTGGCGATCTTCGGCCGCATCGCGGATCGTGTCAGCACGAAGAAGGTGTACGGCAGCGCGATGGCGCTGTGGAGTCTCGCGGCGATGCTGCACGCGGTGGCATCGACCGTGCCGGGTTTCGCGGCCGTGCGCGGTCTGCTCGGCTTCGGCGAAGCGGCGAATTTTCCGGTTGCGATCCGCACCACCGCGACGTGGTTTCCGAAGAAAGAACGCGCGCTAGCGACGGGCTTCTGGAACATGGGCGCGACGATCGGCGGCATCGTCGCACCGGCCTTCGTTCCGATCGCTGCGGTGATGTGGGGCTGGCGTGCGACCTTCATCGCGGGCGGCGCGACCGGCTTCATCTGGCTGGCGGTGTGGCTGCTGGTTTATCGGCAACCGTCGGAGCATCCGTCGGTTTCGAAGGAAGAACTCGACTACATCAATGCGGATCGCGAAGAGGTCGTCGAGCAGAAAGTCAGCTGGCTGTCGGTGCTCAAGTACCGCGAAACGTGGGCGTTCGTCTTCGGCAAGCTGCTGACCGATCCGGTGTGGTGGTTCTATTTGTTCTGGCTGCCCAAGTGGCTCAACGAGTCGCGTCATATCGACATCGGCAACATGGGCCTGCCGCTGATCGCGATCTATACGATGTCATCGGTCGGCAGTGTGGCGGGTGGCTGGCTGTCGTCGCGTTTGATGGCGCGCACCAACAGGCCAAATTTCGCGCGCAAGCTGACGATGCTCATTTGTGCGGTGTGTGTGGTGCCGATCGCTACTCTGTCGTACTTCCAGAGCCTGTGGTGGGCGGTGTTCGCCGTGGGTCTCGCGGCGGCGGCGCACCAGGGCTGGTCGGCGAACCTCGTCACGACGGTCGGCGACGTGTTTCCGAAGCGGCTGGTCGGCACGGTGGTCGGTATCGGCGGCGTGGCGGGGATGGTCGGTTCGTTCTTCTTTTCCGGCGTGATCGGCGAGACCTTGCAGCGCACCGGGCAGTATTGGGCGCTGTTTACGGTCGGTGCGTCGGCGTATCTGGTTGCACTGGGCATCATCCACCTGCTGATGCCGCGCATGACGGCGGTGAAGTTGCGCGATTGAAGTACCTCCGCTGAGCCAACAAAAGCGTGGGGCGCACGAGGCGCTACGGTGCTTGTAACCGTAGCGCCTCGTTGCAAATCGTCAGCCATACTTGCGCCAAATCTCACCCGCATAGAAGCGGCACGACATGAAACGGGCGCCTGCAAACAGAATGGCGAGAAAGATGCATACGCTCGTCGCAACGGTTTGGGCAGTACCCCACTGCTCGTCAACGCACAGCAAGAGCATAGCGACCCAGAGCAGAAAGCACGTCGCGAGTTCCGCGCCGGGAAACAGGCTATAGCCATATTCCGCTTTCCAGGGCACGTCGAGCGTTGAGGGTTGCTTCGCTACAAGATTCAGCGCTACGCCGCTTCCGTGCGCAAGCGCGACAAGCTGAGCTCCCTGCCCGAAGTGCGCCATCTTTGCTGCGAGCGCCTGCACGATCCACCGGGCTACAGGAGCTTGCGGGCCAATCGCCGGATCGAGCGCATGTTCCTCAACCTTCAGCCCGGTATCTCTGACGGCTCCCACTGTTGCATGCTGCGACAGTCCCTTGAGCCGGCTATGCCAGAAATGGCGGATGCGGTCATGCGGCACCTGTTGCGCGCGCAGCAGCAGCGCAAGCGACTCATCGACCTCGACGGCATCCGAGATGCGCTGGCGCAACAGCCACGCCTGCTGCTTGATACCCGGCTTGTCGTCAAGAAGAGCGGCCGAGCCGAACAACAGCGCCACTGCCGACTCCGACGCCTGTGGCGAGCCGTCCGGTCCATCGTCATTCAGATGCCACGCCAGTAGCAGCCGATAACGAGGCGTCCTGTCGATCACCAACGATGCGGATGCGTACGGCGCGTAGCTATCATCCTCGAACCAAGCATCGGCGAATGCGGGGGCTGCGTCGTTGTTCATCCAGCGGATGCGAGGCCGCCCCGGTAGATCCAGACATTCCCACACCGTCCGAACGTCCACCGACGACTCCGCGCGCTCGCACTGGATCACGATTTCGAACGAACCGCTGCGCGTCGCGCGCGTGAGTTTGCCCGTCAATGGGATAAGGAGTTGTTCGAGCATGGCGTGAACGCGCGACAAGCCATTGGCCGAGTCGAGTCCACCGAGCGCCATCACCTTTCCGGGATTCTCTGGCGGCTTACCCTCGAGGCTCAACATCCGTTCGCCCAGGTCGGCTTCGGGCGTCAGAATCACGCTGTCGAGCACCGCAACACCTCTGCGGGAGAGTTGGTGCCAACGGTTCAGAAGATTACGGCGCGCACTGTTCTTTACGGCAGCCTCGAACGCGAAACCTCCGTACAGCGCGCGGTGCAATGCAATACAGAACGCCAGCCAGACGGCGAGCGGCACCAGCAGGACGTACCGCGCGAAATCAGCGGAAACGACGGACTTGCCCTGAGGCCACGTGGCCACGGTCAGACCGACAGCGACACACTCGACGACCACGAACAGCAAAAGGTAGGTCCACACAGGCGGCGGTTTGCTCGCCGTCCACTCAGCGGGTATGGGCTGATCCCAGCGAAATTTCATTGGCGCACGGTCATCGGTCAGGCCTCGTCGGTCCACTCGCATTGCGAGGCAATGAGTCGTGGCGGGGGATTGCAGCGACATCGGCAAAGATCGTTTTCGAGCGCATGCCGTTTGCCGCTCAGGTTGTGATCTGAACGTTCGCCGTGAGCTTCGACACGACCGATCGAATGACAGGCGGGACATTGAACCCGTGCCCCTACGTAGCTCAGTTTGCGGTCACCGAGACCGATGTCGTCGAGACCATCGAGCACGATTCCGTTAGCCGTCGTCCGGTCATGCTGCAATATGCAGGCGCGCTCTGCCATGTCAGGCTCCAATCCATTCCCAATCGGTGTCGCCGGCATCGGCCCGCGTTGCTGGCATCGGCTGTCCGCGACGCAGGGCGACGATTCGGCTCATGTCATAGCGGTAGGTTGAGCGCTGGTGCAGCGGACCGGTGCGCAGGCGCGCAATCCATCGTCCGGATCGCGGACATGCTGCGCCCGGCGCGCAGTAGTGCTGGGTGCCGTCCTCACAGTCGAACGATGATGGGCTGGTAGGCGTTGGTGCGCTGCCTTCCCACACCCACTGCACCGGCCCGTTGATTTCGACGCCGTTGCCCTGCTCCATCGGCATCTTGACGTTGTCGGACGTGGCGATGTCCCCGGCCTTGAAGGGCTTCAGGGTAAGGCTGCGATAGCGGGAGCCGGATGCCACGCGGACTGCGCGATAGAGGCCGTTCTCGGCGAATGTTCCGCCTGGCATGATCGGCAGCAAAGACATATCCGCGCGGTGCGTTGCTTCCCATTGCTCGCGCTCCTGCGGTGTCGCGGGGTAGTCGCGGTCGATAGTGATGCGAGTCTTGATCGGACCAAGAATAACGTGACCACTCAGAGCAGCGGGACGTCCTTCGACATCGATACTCATGAACGCCACTCCGGAAAACTCGTACTCCCCTTTGGCAGCCTTGTTGTCCGGCGTCGTCTGAAATGTAAGAATTTTTGTTTCGCCGGGCTTCAAGGTCACAACCCCGTCTTGAAACTCACCCTTGTTGAGCAAGGTCTTGCCGCCTAAAGCAAATGCCCAACTGTCCGCCACATCTTGTGCGCCGTTGTTCCCAAGCTTGCTGACAGCCCCGATTCCTAATCGACCGCCTACCGCAGTTCCGGGCCACTGGTCTGGCGTTGTGAATCTGATCCATCGACTACCGGAGTTAACGAATTTAACTGAAACGATATAGCTTCCGTTCTGATGGTCGATCTTATATGGAGAGAAATCCAGCTTGGTGACTCTTTTCCCTTCTGCATAGGCTCGATCGGAATATCTCGCGGTGATCTCGTACAGCTTGTTCTTCAGGTCTTCTGGAATCCGTCCAAGCAAGCCTCTCTTGAGGACGTTCCTACCACTTTCCGCGCACTCCACAGAGAAAATCGAGGGCGGGTCGGTTGTCTCAGAGACGACCTTCTGAATATCTTTGTCGCAAAGTACCTTTACCGCGTCTTCCATCTCTGCAAGATCGGAGTTTTGCAGACTGAGTTCAAAAGCACCGACACCGGTTTCAGAGCCACTATTAAGAGAGTCGCCGAACGCGTAATAGAACCTTCGCTTGCCATCGAAACTGATTTCTCTTGAACCCCACTCATGCCCGCCACTCCAGAACAGCGAAAACTTTCTACCGCCAGGAGAACTACTTCCCTTTTCGTCTGCCATAGCCGTCGTATTCCATGAAAAAACAAGTGCGATAAGCAGGACTACCGTCGAGAATATTCGCAATGGCACGCAATCTTTGCGAGCGGCTTTGGAACGCACCAACAGATCATCGGTTGCCGTCATAGCCGACCCGCCAATGTTTATTTGTGTGCATTGAAAACCATTGTCGAAGATACTCCAGATAGTATGGCTGCACAGTGGCGGAGGCGTTGTTAGCACCGAATCCCATAAGATTCTTTTGAGAGTCGATTTGCCAAGTCCTGTTGGATTTCGCATTCTGATCACCTAACGCAAAATCAAGCGTCATGTCGTTCTTCACATACTGCCTGTGAACGAACCCACCACCCATCCAATACTCATCGGGGAAAGCAAAGAGGTGACCTGTCTCATGTGCCTTGATTTGCGTAACGATCGGTGTCAGCTTGCCAGAGTTATCGACACCCAAATCTGCCTCGGGCCAGTTCGCTCCGTCGGCCCGATCAGTCTTTGGAAACAGATTTATGGTGATATTTGCATCTAGCCGCGCCGCATCTGCTGGCTCCACGACCTTGACATCTGCGCAGAATTTGACAGAAACCCGACAGCCGCATGCAGCCCCTTTCTGGCAGGCGTCAAGAATCAACTTATACCCACCCTTGTTCAACGCACTTTCAATCTGACTTTTAAAGCTCGAGGCGTCAACCTCTTTGACGTTCCGGTCAATTAACATCAGTCCATGCTGCGCAAAGGTCCGTTTTGAATTGGCGCCATTCTTGAAGGTCTCGTAGTTTACAGTGACATACCTGCCATCTGCCGCGCGCAACGGCTCTTTTGTTGCGGGATTGACTTTGACCAACAATCGCGGAACTAGAGCGATAACCACTCTTGCTGTCAGAATCTTCGCACTTGAATCGAATTCAAATTGGCAAGTAGTACGAGCCACTCCTGCACATTCAATTTCATCACCATTGACATCTTTCAATGGAGCAGCATTGCTATCGCCATATCTATGATAGGTCGGTGTCTCCCGAGTCAGGCTCGCACCAAGCTTGAAGTCATCCATTTTCCAATTGCATGGCGCAGGCTGCTCCAGCTTCATCGGCTCTGGATATTCATTGCGATTGGTCGAGTTGCTTCCGGTAGGAGCATTACCCGGGTCGTTTGTCTGCAACGGGCTGCGGTGTGACACCCGCGAAAACAAATCACCCACTGGTGACGGGGGCACAGCGCCTGCACCGGACGAAGGCGCAGGCGGCACCGCTCCCGTATTAGCCAGCGTCGACCATTGCGACGGGTCAGCGGGCGCTAAAGGAGCTGGTGGCCGAACCAGATTCGGGTTCGTCCGCCACACCTCACACTCAGTCGTGTACGGAGCAAACTTCGGCGCAAACGCCGCCCCGCCCAAATCCATCTGCGCCGCCCCCGTCTTCTTGAGGCTACTCGTCTTGAACAGCACGCCCCCGCGCGTACCCATCTCGATCCCACCGGGCGTCATACGCAGATACGATCCGCCAACGTTCAGCACGATCTCCTTCGACGACTTCACATGCAATACGCCGTCCACGGTCTCCACAGTCATGTCCTGCTGCGAGGCAAGCTGCATCGACCCACGTTGAGCCTGCACGACGACATTGCCCGCCGCCGCAATCAGACTCATGCCTTTCTGCGTGAAGAGCGAAATCACATCGCGAGCGGCCACGGTGAAGCGCTTGAGCGTGCTGAAGTGAACGCCCTTTTTCGCCGTCGCGATGATCGAACCATCGGCGGCAAACTGCACACCGTGGCCCGACAAGACACCGACAGGTCCAGGCGCGGTGATAACGGCACCGGGCTTTTTGAGTTCGTCCAGATAGTCGCTGATGGCCTTCTGCGCCTCGATGTCGGCGGGCGATGCCTTCGACTCCTTGGCGGACCGCGCGAGCGATTCCGCGAGTGCCAGCATCTGCTCGAGCTGCGCAACCGTCTCGGTCATGCTGAGTTGCTTGCCGTTGCCGCCGGGGCGGTCGTAGGCGGTCAGCATCGCACCCGCGCCGCCCCGCGTAACAGCGTGACCGGACGCGCGCAGTTCCGCACCCGCGCCGCGTGATTTGAGTTCGCCATCAGCCAGATAGCCGAGGTTCAATTGCGAGCGGCCAGAGTGTTCCGTACCAAGCTCGATACCTTGCTGGTCGTCCCAATCGTCCATCCACAGCTTGTTACCTGACTGCGTGCGGATTTCATTGCGCGACATGCGACGGCGCGACGAATTGACAAGGTCGACACGCTCGCTGTTATGGAGGAACCCGACGATGATTGGCTTGTTCGGGTTACCTTCCCTGAAGCCGATCAGCGCTTCGTCGCCGTCGAGCGCCGGCATGTGAAGGCCAGTATGGTTTTTGCCGGCGAACGGCTTGGCAAGCCGCAATGGCACGCTCTCAGCGCCTCTAGGCCAGTTGCCGAAATCGCAGTGCAATCGCGCGATGTATTCGCCCTTCTCAGTGAGGTACGCGATTTTGTACTTGCCGGGCGAAGATATCGTCGCACCTAGCGTGCCGTGAATCTTCGGCCACCGGCTCTCATCGATCGTGATGCGATAGGGCCGGTTCGCGGGAATCGCCCGAAAGGTGTTCATGTAGCTTTCGGCGCGCGAGCCACGATGCACGACCCTCGTCACGAGCATGCCCGCGATCGCATCTTCATGCGCCTTGTCCGACTTGACTATGCAGCCGGGCCGCACCGCGAGCACCGTTGACTCGACCTTGTACCGTACCTGCCGCGCGCGAGCAGCCTCGTGTCGCAACTGCGCTTCGCGTTTCGCGCCGGCCTCGTCCTGGTGGTGCGTGCCCCACACATAAGGCGTGCCGAGCATGGTGTCGTCGTCCGCGACGACGCCGCTTTCATCGCGAATGCGGTCCCACGCGCTCTCAGGGTTGTAGTCCGCGACCACGTACGATCTGGGTATGGTGCGTGTGTGCGCCTCGAGGGAATAGATCGATTCCTCGAACGTGGACAGGCCGGCGGTGGGACGATCCAGTACCGGAATGGGCGGACGCGTGTAGCCGTCGATGTCGTCGGCGATGACCAGTACCTCGCCATGCGCACCTGTCGTCGTATAGCAGTACAGGCCGGCCTGCTCCATTTCGAGCCTGATGTACGCCCAGTCGCCAAGGTTGTACTGGAAGCGGAAGGCATGCTTCGGGTGCTCGCGGCGCAGCCTGAAATCGACCTGCATCCACGGACGCAGATCGTGCCGGTCCAGAACCTCCTTGATGATCTGCCACGACGCAAGCCCCTGATACGTCGCGCAATTGCTGGGACCGTCGAGTACAGCCAGATGCTGCCGGATCACGACGCGATAGGTATGGCCGTCGCGCGACTCGGAAACCGAATCGCACTGCGCCACGAACCCACGAAATTCCCGGCGCGCGCGACCGTCCTCGGGCTCGATCGAAAATCGCGCGAACTGACCAAGCACCTCCTTTCGAGGGATAGCGAGCGGAGCCGAAATCACGGCCTTGATGCGGTAAGGCTCGCAGATTTCCTCGCGGACCTCCCAGGACACGACGGATACTTCCGGCCCCGGTAACGGCTTGCCGCTTTCGCTGTCTCTATGCGCCTCACGCCGTATGAATTTAAGGTGCGCGGCCTGGCGTCCGGTCAGACCGCTTCCCACTCGCTCCAAGGTTGAACTCAAATTGATCCCGTATGACCTGGCTGGATTTTTTAGCCTGATCAATTTTCCATTTAAACCATACAAGGTCAATTGTTTTAATTTGAGACGAGCCGGTTTTGACAAGGCTTAATGATCGTTTTGAGACATCTCATTTTTTGAATACGCTTCAAGCAGCATTTGCATCTGCTCGAATTGCTCGAGCGCAAGCGTGACGAAGAAGCGTCTGACGCGAGGCACGAGCATCTGCTGCATACGTAGGGCGCCAGAGTAAGTGCGACTGGCGCCACAGTTTTGCGACTGGGCGACGGAGGTTGTGCGACTGGCCTACGTTGATTGCGGATGCGCGCCATGGCGATCGCCCTGAGGCCGGTCAGCGAACCGGGAGCATCATCCGGGGTTCGATGTCCGCACTTCCAGCATCGGTAGCGGCTGAGAGTCCCACCCCCATCATCCGTCCGAGTGCGGCCCGACTACGGACGGTGGCCCGCACTTTCATGTGGACGCTCGAACGTCCCATCCACTCAGTTAACCGACCGTCGTGCATGAGCATGTCAGTGTGCATCCCGCTGCTTTCACTGGCCGCACCATGACGAATCAACCGCGGAATACGGACACCCCTTTTTCGCGACGCTGGCTACGCGCGCTTAGTTCGACGATAAGGCCGCGGACAGACACGTCTACCGGAACGAAGCAAATGGCGGTGCCGCCGGAGAATAATGCAGCGCATACGAGCAACCGGGTGTCTCTCGCGTGGATTGGATGTGTGCTGCAATCCATGGAGTTGGCATCGCAGTAGCGACGATTCGCGCTAGCCGCGATCGCAGAGGGATGGTCAAACATAGGTCGCTACGGCACAGCGTCCTCGTGAGCACGGTCAAATCAACCAGCCACTCAGGATGGGCAGAAGCACCGGGAGGACAAACGCCGACAAAGTGCCGTTCATCGCCATTCCCAGTCCCGAGTAGGCGCCAGCTTCTTCACTGATCTGAAACGCCCTCGCGGTACCGATGCCGTGGGAAGCAACACCCATCGCAAAGCCGCGCACGTCGTCACGCCGCACACCAACGGTATCCAGGACCGCGCTGCTCAGGGTCGCACCGGTAATGCCGGTCAGGATGACGATCGCCGCGGTGAGCGAAGGCAAACCACCAATTTTTGCCGAGATCAGCATCGCGACAGCCGTCGTCACTGACTTCGGCGCCATCGACGCGACCGTCACAAACGGACAATGTAGCCAGACGCATATCGCAATCGCAGACGCAACAGCCGTGGCCGAGCCAGCGATCAGCCCGCCAAGCAGCGGCACGAACGCTCGCCTGAGCCTGGGCATCTGATGGTGTAGCGGAACAGCCAATGCAATGACCGACGGGCCCAGGAGAAAGTGAATCAGTTTCGCGCCCGCGAAATATATGCTGTAGGAGGTGCCTGTCAAATATAGGATCGCGATCATGAGCAACACGGAGATTGCCACGGGATTGGCCAGGGGATTCTTTCGTGCCAGCGTGTGAAGGCGGCACGCAACGATGTAGACGCCAACGGTCGCCGTCAGCGCCGACAGAGGCGACGCGGCCACGATCGCATTGACAGGCGCTGACAGTTCACCGATTGACATGGCTCCTTCTCCTTTCGGCGGCAGAATCTGCCTATGCGCGTGGCGCCGCTGCAGCCTTCTGGTGTGATTGCTTTCTGTCGAGCCTGATCAGCAACATGCCTGTCACTAGCGCAGCAACCGCCATTGAAAGAATCGTGCTGACGATGATCGCAAGTGCGATCGCGAACAACTGGCTTTGCAGCTGCTCCGCGAAGACCATGACGCCCACGCCGGCAGGTACAAAAAACAGCGAAAGGTGATTCAACAGTCCGCGAGAAACCTGTTCGACGGCGGGCACGACGGAGGGCTTGACCGAGAGCAGGCAAAGCAATAGCACCATTCCAAGCACCGGTCCGGGAACAGGGACTCGCGTGATGAAGGCGATCAACTCGCCGAGACACTGAAACCCAAGGAGGATTGCAAAAGATCGCGCGACGAGACCAGCCGGCGTCGACGCTTTCGGCGCATCAGAAGCAGCGGTTTGCGTCGGTGCCTCCGGGCTCGTTTCTCTGGTGCTCATGTCCATGGGCTGTCCTCTTTTGGTGGACCGTTCAGGGCCGAATCGAACTGGACGCTGTCGGACTCTATACAGCCATTACGCCCCCCGAGAATCAGTAGCATCGCGCCCGCAACGTTGTTGTCAGTGCGCAGCAATACGTCGGCAACGTAAGGTGTCAACGAGCTCAATACGGTGTAGCGGGCAATGCCTATCGGCCGCGGGTTCATCTTGTCACTGGCTATTCGGTGCGGAGGGTTCGAAGGTTCGGACGCCGTTTAGGACGCCCCCGACGATCCAGGCACGTTACCTGGATCGTCGGGGCGGTGTCGGGGTGGCCATCAGCGGTCAATTACCGAAGAAAAGGTTGCAGTAACTTGAGGGGCCGACGCACGAAGATGGCGAGGGCTTCGACACATGCTGGACACTGCCGGTTGCTGAAGTGCCAACGGTCGTGCCGCCAACGTCATTGTTGCCCGCCTGCTGGCTGTCCTGTGCAGTGGCGTTGGTCGCCGCGCCACCAACGTCACTGTTGCCCACCTGCTGGCTGTCCTGTGCCGCGATCGTCGCCTCGGCCGCCTGAATGTTCGCCGGATACTGTGTATCGCTCGAATTGGCCGGCCTGTAGCCTGCGTGCTCGAGCTGTTGCAATTCTGCCCTGACCTGGTCACGCGTGACTGACTGTTCCGATTGTGCAAAAGACGCAATCGGCGCGGCGATCGCGGCCGCCAGTGCAACTGAGTGGATAAGCGACTTCATGATGCACCTCCTCATAGTTGTCTATTCGGCACTGCGGCGATACGGGTGCCCATAGACGATGTCCAAAAAATCAAGAACGTCCTTTATCAGGACAGGCCCCGGCTCGGCGCTACGGACGAAAATCGGTTCCGGCGGCCAGGCGTGTGCCGGACTGACGTAATTCGCCAGACCGACTCCCAGCAGCACGGCGGCGAGTGCGAGCGCAACTACGGGTTTGAACTTGCGCATACGACCTCCTCACGAAAGCACGATCACCTTTACCGGGACTGGCCCGGCATCGCGCTATGGACGAAGAACCGTTCAGCGCGATGCAAGCTAGCCGAAATTTCGAACGCGATGCCGGACGAGGCGATATATCTCCGCACAATCTCCAGGAGCGCTGCCTGTCACTCTCCGAAAAAGATCGACCATTTCCTGCGAAAAGTTCATGGCGTATCCGTCCTGCCGTATCTGCGCCACGCCCCGGCCATAACGTGCTTTGACGAGAGGGTTGATCAGCGTGCCAGGTTTCTCGCGTACTGCCTTGGGCACATCAACCTCCGCGATACATGGGATCGATGGAGTCACCCCCCGGGGCACGCTTGCAGGGCTGCGACCGGGCCGACATGCTGCCGCTGACGCCGCCATGGTTCTTGTGAACCACGCTGCTGTGGGCCGACGGCATCGTTTGACCGCTTTGCATTGCCGTCGCACCGTTGTCGGAGCGACAGTCGGATGCAGGTACGTTGGCGCCTGCGAAAGCAGGCGCGGCCAGCGATGCTGAGCATGCGACCAAAAGGTGAGCGATCGTTTTCGCAACTGCCTGGATAAGCGACCTCATGATGCGTCCCTCCCTCGTTGTCTATCCAGCACTGCGGCAATACCGGTGCCTGTACGCACTGCGTTTTCCGCGCCGGCCGGTTATAGAGGCGTACTCACAACAGCACTCGACAGGAGAAAAAGGCAAGCCAGTTGTACGGTCATTAACGCCCTCGTTGTGTCAAATTATGTTTGCGTTATTTCGCCGTGAAACCATGTCAGTTGTAGTTGCGTCGATAGTTTGATGTTCGGTATTAAATGTTCCTTTGCCGGAGAATAAACGTTCGGTATCGTTTTACGATTGTTCGCCATGATGCCGTTGTCAGAATACGGAGCGTGCCTGGTTACGGATGCAGTTTGACGCGGCATACATGGAGCCACCAAAATCGCAACTGGCGAGCCGAGCTTGCTGGTACTGCGGGCGGTTGGAACCACCTGCGTGGATCACGAACATTTGTTCGGGCTAAAACAGCACACTTGTCATCGACTTGCTGGCGAACTACTAGGACAATAGTTTGTAGCTGCCCCTGATTCCCGTCCGGAGGCCTGTTATGGCGTGCCGTTCTCAAACACCAAGTGATTCTGACGCCGACGAAGATCCCAGGGCCAGAACATCAGTGGGCGTGAGTGAAACGATTCAGGAAATCGTGCGCCGCAGGATCGCTGAATTCACAAAATTTTTTGTTGGACCGGTTGCCGTCGCAGCACTCAGTGCTGAGCAGAATCTCCTCGTCAAACGCGAGTTATTGCAATCGCTGTCCCGCCGGTCGGTATATTGGATCGCGCTATTGTTGGTCGCAAGCCCGTTCTGGTTCGTAGTTGGCGCCTGGACCAAAACGTCGGATATCTATCCTTGGTTCCGTGTCGTCTGGATCGTGGGACTCTGGGGGCTGGCCGCTCCTTGCGCAGCATACTTACTGAAAAAAACAACGATGCTCCCGAAGCACGCCGGCGTCGGCGAAGTCGAGCAGATGCACTGGGCCTGGGCTGCATTGGCCATGCTGACATCGTTCTGGTGGGCGGCGGCCAGCTTTGGGCTAAAACCACCCACCTACGTGACCGGCCTGATCGTCCATGGCTACTACTTCAGATTTGCCAGGTATGGCTTCATGGAACTGACTATGATCGGCCAGGCAATTACGTTGCTGCTGCTCGCCCCCAGTTTTCGTGCGGCTTTAGGTGCACTGCTGGTCGGCACTATCCCATTCGCATTTGACATGGCACCAGGGTTTTTTATCCACCGGCCGGGAATGTTTGACTGGTATACGGCTCAACTAATTGGCTATTGTGTCATCGCCCGGTACATCTGCAATGATCAGCAACTCATATGTGTAAAAGAGGTTGTTCTCGACGAGGCGCGAGCTCAGGCAGTAGCGACAATGCTAGAAAAGAACCAGTTTATTGCTGCCATAAGCCATGACTTGCGCCAGCCGCTCACCACGCTCGGCCTGAAGTTAAGTTTTATCGAGCGATGCATTAAGTCGACCAGCCTGGTCGACGACGTCTCGATGGCGCAAAGACAGGTGGATGCGATGGAAGGGATGATTAACGGGGCACTGGATATCTCCCGCCTGGAGTCCCACACCTGGAATGTGGAAATTCAGGAGGTGGCGCTTCCTTCTCTTTTACACGGCATAGTCGTGGATATGCAGCCGCTGGCTGAGGCGAAGGGGCTGAGGTTAAGACTCCATAGTCGCCCCTATCTGGTCCGTACCGATCGAAATGCGTTGGACAGGATCGTCCGGAATATGGTGATCAATGCGATCCGTTACACGCCTTCCGGGCAGGGAGGAAAGAACGGGCATGTTCTGGTAAGTTGCCAGAGGCGTGGCCGCCGCGTGAACATAAGCGTCTGGGACAACGGGATCGGTATCCCTGAAGATAGACTGGCGGATATCTTCAAAAGCTATGTCCAGGTTGCCAATCCCGAGAGGAATCGCGATAAAGGGTTTGGACTGGGTCTGGCCATTGTCCAGGGGCTCGCGAACCTTCTTGGGCACAAACTGGATGTCGACTCGGCACCCGGGCGGGGATCGCGTTTTTCCGTGACGGTCCCCTTCATAGGACTCATACCGCCAGAGTTGCTCGAGGTTCAAACGGTCGAAAACGACAACCCGGACCTGACCAATATGGTCGTGGCGGTCATCGAAGACAACAGTGACCTGAGAATGGAAATTTCGATGCGCCTGATCGAGCATGGCTGCTACGTCGTGGCAGGGGAATCGTCATCCGACGTCATCGAGCAGTTGCGCATTGAAGAGTTGACAAGTGGTCCGCACTTCATCCTCTCAGACTACCGGCTGGAAAACGAGGACGGTATTGCTGCGATTGCGGAGATCCACGCTGTTACCAACGCTTCGATCCCTGCGGTCCTGTGGTCGGGGGACACCTCCTCAGCTGTGCTCAAAAAGGTAGCCGCCAGTGGCATGAAGCTTTTGTCGAAGCCGGTTTCTGAACAGACCTTATTGACCTTACTTGCAGGACATAAGCCAAAAACATTGACCAATGACGGGAGAAAGAGAGGGCAGGCAAACACGAAGCCAGCACAACGGAGCAAAACTGCACCTGATTGCCGGAGGCCTGCTATGGCGTCCTGTACTCGAACACCACGTGATTCTGACGCGAGCGAAACGCCCCGGCCCAGAACATCACGGTTAGCGGATGAAAAGGCCCACTCAACCGGGCGCCGCAGATTCGCTGATTTTGTGAATCTTTTTGTGGGACCGATTGCAGCACTCAGTGCTGAGCAGAATCTCTACGTCAAACGCGAGTTATTGCAATCGCTGTCCCGGCGAGCGCTATGTTGGACCGCACTGGTTTCGGTCGGAGCCTCGCTGTTGTGCGTGTATGGCTCGTGGATCAAAACGCCGGATAGCTATCTTTGGTTCCGCGTCGTCTGGCCCCTAGGACTGTGGGGGGTAGCGACGCCCATGGCGGCATACTTACTGAAAAAGACCATGGCGCTCCCAAAGCACGCTGGTGTCAACGCGATCGAGCAGATGCACTGGGCATGGGCTGCAATGGTCACGCTGACATCGTTCTGGTGGGCAGCGGGTAGCTTTGGGCTAACCCCACCCGATTTCATCTCGCCACAAGCTCGCTACGTCAAATTGGCTAGCTCTGGCTTTCTTGAGTACACGCTAATCAGCCATACATTTACCTTGCTTCTGCTTGCCCCCAGTCTTCGCGCGAATTTAGGTTCATTCGTGCTCGGCGCTATCCCGTTCGGATTTAGCCTGGGACCACCTCTGTTTATTTACCGGCCATCAATGCTGGTCTTTTATACGGCTCAACTAATTGGCTATTGTTTGCTCGCGGTTTTTGTTTTTTGCAATGAGAAACACGCATATGTTAAAGAGATTATTCTCGATGAGGCGCGAGAGCGGGCCGAAGCGGCGAAGGCGGAGAAGAGCCTGCTTATCGCTGCGATAAGTCATGACTTGCGCCAACCGCTCACCACCCTCGGCCTGAAGTTAAGTTTCATTGAGCGGAGCATTGAATCAACCAGGATGGTCGATGACGTCTCGATGGCGCAAAGACAGGTGGATGCGATGGAAGGGATGATTAACGGGGCACTGGATATCTCCCGCCTGGAGTCCCACACCTGGAGTGTGGAAATTCAGGAGGTAGCGTTGACTTCTCTTTTGCGCGGCATAGTTGCGGATATGCAGCCGTTGGCTGAGGCGAAGGGGCTGAGATTACGACTCCATAGTCGCCCCTATCTGGTCCGTACGGATCGACATGCGTTGGACAGGATCGTCCGGAATATGGTGATCAATGCGGTCCGCTACACGCCTTCCGGGCAGGGAGGAAAGAACGGACATCTTCTGGTAAGTTGCCAGAGGCGTGGCAGCCGCGTGAAGATAAGCGTCTGGGACAACGGGATCGGTATCCCTGAAGATAGACTGGCGGATATCTTCAAAAGCTATGTCCAGGTTGCCAATCCCGAGAGGAATCGCGATAAAGGGTTTGGACTGGGTCTGTCAATTGTCCAGGGTCTCGCGGACCTTCTTGGTCACAAACTGGATGTCGACTCGGCACCCGGGCGGGGTTCGCGTTTTTCCGTGACGGTCCCCTTCATAGGACTCATACCACCGGAGTTGCTCGAGGTTCAAACGGTTGAAGAGGGCGAAGTGGACCTGACCGATATGGTCGTGGCGATCATCGAGGACAACAGCGACTTACGAATAGAAATATCGATGCGCCTGATCGAGCATGGCTGCTACGTCGTGGCGGGGGAATCGTCATCCGACGTCATCGAGCAGTTGCGCATTGAAGCGTTGGCAAGTGGTCCGCACTTCATCCTCTCAGACTACCGGCTGGAAAACGAGGACGGTATTGCTGCGATTGCGGCGGTCCGCGCTGTTAGCAACGCTTCGATCCCTGCGGTCCTGTGGTCGGGGGACACCTCCTCAGCTGTGCTCAAAAAGGTAGCCGCCAGTGGCATGAAGCTTTTGTCGAAACCGGTTTCTGAACAGACCTTATTGACCTTACTTGCAAAACATAAGCCCCAGGAAAATCGGCCGAAGGCGGGTGCTAGTATTCGCGCCGCAACATAAATAGCGGTATAGCAGAGATATTCACAACGGTGCCTTGTCTGGTCCGCTTCCACCGCCCAACTCGGCATTGACTCTAAGTGCCGCTTCGACGCGGTTTCTGACTCGAAGTTTGTCGTAGATAACACAGGAGACCTGTCTGACATGTCCCTCGGTGACGTTAAGCTCTTTAGCGATCTGTTTCCCCGAGAGGCCACGTGCAATGCAACGCCCGACGTCCCACTCTCGTGGAGTAAGCCCAAGATGGTGCTCATTCCCGCTAGCTGAGGGCGCTTGTGTCGAGCAGGCAAAGCGGAGAAGGACTTCTTCCGGAATCCAGAGTTCACCTCCCAGGATCCTGCTCAGTCCAATGAACATTTTTTTGTGCGCGCCTCCTTTCAACAGGATTCCGCGAGCGGCGTAGTCGCGCATGCACATGCGCAAAATTTCAACTTCCTGATCGTTCACAGGAGTGAGTCCTGTGCAGACGACCACGGGAACTTTAGATGGATTCCCGGCCTGGAAATGCTCAAGTGTGGCGGCACCACGGTTCTCATCATCCAGATTAAGATCCAGGAATACCAGATCGGGGGAGGGTGTCTTGTTGACTTCTTCAAGCGCGCGGGCAAGCGTAAAGACGGGCGTGATGTCGATTGGGGTCGCGCCCAGCTCCGAGGCGTGTGCTTGGACATATTCGGAGAGAGCAACGCAAAGAATTTCGTGGTCGTCAACCCACAGGATTTTCATGGTCGCTTCTCCTCTTCAGACATCCGAGAAAAGCAATCGATCGCCGCTACGTTTGTCCGCAGCACTACTCTGACAGCGTAGCCAGCGTTGCGGACCAATGGTCTCCACCCCACAGGGTGTGCCATGTTCGCGCCTTGCGCCGCGGCGCACGTCTCCCTTTGGGGAAAATCGGCGTAGGTAAGTCGTGTTGCGCTGCTCGACCTGGGACGTGCATCCCTGCAAGGAAAAGGCGACTGGTTTTACAGCGTCCGCGATCGCGACTGACGCCCTCATCGCAAAGCGCCCAAGGGTGAAACGGTCGTGCGAAGTATAGGCTCGCGAAACTATGCCAGCGATGATGCTTTGCACCATTCTTACCTTTGGCGTGTCAGTACTGACTTGGGGCGCGTCATGCTGCCTTAGCAACCGAGGCTGGCCGGTGTGGTTTGGGGCTGCCGCGACGTACAGCCTCGTGGGCCATTTCACGTGAGCGGTTTTTCGCGGTTGACCGCACATCCGCCTGACAGTGAGCTGACGGTAAAGCGAACGGGTTCGAGCGGTGGAAAAGTCAACAGCAGCTGGCGACGGCGCGGGCGGACGTCCGCTAGACTTCGGCAAGCGACTTTTGAACGGTGGGCGCTGGGAGACGGCTCAGGGTCGACTGACAATCGCATCCGGCGAAATGCTGCAACTTTGGCGCGATAGTAGGCCAGTCGCACGACCTCTGACGCGGCCGACCGGGCACCTTTGGCGCGACTGCACGTCAGTTCGTTGATTTTCAGCGTTCACCGTTGCACTTTCGCTGGCGCCCTGCTCCATACGCTCGACGCGCTGTCCCGCATCAGCGAAATCCTTGAACCTGAGACCGCGCTTCGCCCTGAACGCGGTCGCCACGAGAGCCTTCATGACCATCGATCAATCCGTCGTCGCCACGTTCACGCCTACGGGCAAGCTGCGCGCGTCGATCAATCTCGGCAATCCGATCCTCGCTAATCGTCACACTGAATCCGACGAGCCGTTCGGCGTATCGATCGATCTCGCGCGCGCGTTCGCCGCAAAACTGAAGGTCGAACTGGAACTGGTGGTGTTCGATACGGCCGGCAAATCGGTGCAGGCCGTCAGCGAGGAGCTCGCTGATTTCGGCTTCTTCGCGATCGATCCATTGCGCGGCGAAACGATTGAGTTCACGGCGCCGTATGTGTTGATCGAAGGCTTCTATCTGGTGCGCGATGACTCGCCGGTGCGCTCGAATCAGGATGTGGATCAACCGCACAACCGGGTCGTCGTCGGCAAAGGCAGTGCGTACGATCTGTTTCTGACGCGCGAACTGAAGGCCGCGCAGATCGTGCGCGCGCCAAGCTCGCCGAGTGTCGTGCCGACGTTCATCGAGCAGCAACTGGAAGTGGCCGCAGGCGTGAAGCAGCAACTCGAAGCCGATGCGAAGCAAACCACCGGACTGCGGCTGCTCGACGAGCGCTTCATGGTGATCCGCCAGGCGATGGGTGTGCCGAAGAGCCGCGGCGAAGCGGCGGCTCAGGCGCTGCGTTCGTTCGTCGAAGAGGTGAAGGCGTCGGGCTTCGTGGCGCAATCGCTCGCGCGACATGGGATCGCTGGGGCGTCCGTTGCGCCCGCGGCGTAGCAGGCCGCTCCAGGCCGATACCGCGTAGCGCCCCGCTACGCGGTTGCTGATCTTCGCGAGTCTTTCGCGCAACCCGCTCGCTCTCCCGCACCCCGCAGTGCTTTTCTTCTCCCTGCGTTATTCACACTCGGCAACCCGCACACGGTTCGCATGAACCTTCACGCTGCCTCTCCCCAAGGCCTTCGGCGTGACTTCCGCTTTCCTCACCAAGGGATTCCCCCAGGCCCTCGCCTCCCAAAACTCGTTGCATCCCGAAAAATTTCTGGCCACAATCGTCACCTGTTCAAATTATCACCAATATGTTCATTTATGAACATCGGAGAAACGAAGTGCTGAAGATCGGAATCAATGGCGGCGGAATCGGCGGCCTGGCGGCGGCTATCGCGTTGCACGAGCAAGGCCACGACGTGGTCGTGTTCGAACAGGCCGAGCGTTTCGGCCGCGTCGGCGCGGACATCAACCTGACGCCGAACGCGGTGCGCGCGTTGGACGGCCTCGGCATCGGCGCTACGCTGCGCGAAACCGCCGCGCGTCCGTCGGCGCGCATCAGCCGGACGTGGGACACCGGCGAAGTGACGTCGCATCTGCCGATGTCCGACGAAGCCGAGATCAAGTACGGCGCCCCGCAATTGACGATGCACCGTGCCGACGTGATCACAGCGCTCGAAGCCGCGATGCCCGCCGGCGCGTTGCGGCTCGGCCATCGCGTGACGAAGCTCGCGCAGGAAGACGGCGCCGCCACCGTCACGCTCGCCGACGGCGTCGTGCATCGCTTCGATCTCGTGATCGGCGCGGACGGTATTCATTCCGGGGTGCGCGAATTCATCCTCGGCCCGGACGCGCCTCAGTTCACCGGCGTCGTGTCGTATCGCGCGGTGGTGCCCGCCACGCGTCTCGCGAATCTCGAAACCGGCGCGTTCGTCAAATGGTGGGGCCCGACGCCGGAATCGCAGATCGTTACGTTCCCACTGAATCGCGGCCGCGACGTGTTCATCTTCGCGACGACCGCGCAGCCCGACTGGACCAACGAATCGTGGACCGCCCCCGGCGACCCCGACGCGCTGCGCGAGGCCTACCGGCACTTTCACGCCGACGCGAAAACGCTGCTGGCCGCCTGCGATACCGTGCTGGCCTCGGCGCTGTACGTGCGCGACCCGCTGCCGCAATGGAGCCGCGGCAACTTCACGCTGCTCGGCGACGCCTGCCATCCGATGATGCCGTTCATGGCGCAGGGCGCCGGCATGGCGATCGAAGACGCGGTCGTGCTGTCGCGCGCGCTCGCCGGCGCTTCGTCCACGACGCTCGATGCCGCGCTCGCGCGCTACGAAGAAGCGCGTCGCGAGCGCACCGCGCGCATCCAGATCGGCTCGCGCGGCAACAACTGGCTCAAGGAAGGCGGCAACGCCGACTGGGTCTACGGCTACGATGCGTGGACGGTTCCTGTGGCATGATCGCTGTCCTTTATCCCGCTCCTCGGCCATCGCATGTCTGACCGTTCAGAACGCAGCACTGAAGCCCCGAACGCCGTCGAACGCTCGTTCCGGCTGTTGCGCTTCATTGCCGAGGGCGGGCAGACCGGCAACGTCAGCGAGGCCGCGCGGCAGCTCGGCGTCAATCGCATCACGCTGATGCGATTGATCGCGTCGCTCGAAGCGCTCGGCCTGATCGTCGCGGACGGGACCGGACATCGTCTGGGGATGCCGTTTCTGACGCTCGCTTCGGCCGCGCTGGGATCGTCCGATCTGATCGCGCATGCGCGCGCCGTACTGCCGACGCTCGCCGCGTCGACGCGCATGTCGGCCTATCTGGTCGTGCGCGAAGGCGCGGAAATCGTCTACTCGCTCGCAGAAGTACCGGACACGCCGCTCGTCAGTCAGATCCGCGTCGGCAGCCGGCTGCCCGCGTATCGTGCGACGCCGGGGCTCGCGATGCTCGCGCTGCTCGCGCGCGCGGAACTCGAGCGGCTCTGCGCGACCGAGTGGAAGGACGCCGACGCGCCATCGTTCGAGGCACTGTCGGCGCGTCTCGCCGAAATACGCGCGGACGGTTGCGCGTGGAGTCATTCGGGACTGGAAGCGGGCATCGATTCGTGCGCGGCGCCGATCGTCGACGCCGCGGGCAACCCGGTTGCCGCACTCAGCATCGCCGGGCCGTCGCGTCTGTTCGCCGATCGGCCGGAGCACGACGAAGCGCTGGCGTTGCCGGTCAAGCGCGCCGCCGCGCAGATTTCGAAGCTGCTGGCATAGCAGAACCGACGATCACGACAACGGAAATGACGCGAGTTCTACATCACTCTGCGCCAGTGGCGAGCACCCATTCAGAAAATGGATGAATCTCATTTCATCATTTAATTTGTAGATGCTATGCGCCTGCTGTACTTTGAACAGGTCCACCACCCTAAGGACTAGTCAACGCAGCGCCGCCGAAGGTTCGGGATGTGTTGACCATGTCCCGATTCACTGAGGCACAAGCATGTACGACCGCGTCTTCATCAATGCCATCGACGTCAACGGCAACGCATTGAACCTCGCGGTAAAAAACGGTCTGTTTGCCGCCGTCGGCTCGCAACACCCCGAGACCGGCGACGAAGAGATCATCGATCTCGAGGGCCACCTTGTCCTGCCGGGCTTCGTCGATGGTCATATTCATCTGGACAAGAGCTTCGTGGGCGATCGCTGGCGCCCTCACCGGCCAGCCTCGAGTCTGCGTGAGCGCCTTGCCGTTGAGAAGCAGGAACTGGCTGGCGCGCGCCCCATCGCGGAACGTGCGGATGCGCTGATACGCCAGGCCGCATCGTTCGGCACCATTGCAATGCGCAGTCACGTGGACGTCGACGCAAGCACGGGACTGACCCACCTGCACGCAGTCATGGCGGCGCGCGAGAAATGGCGCGGTCTCGTCGACATCGAACTGGTGGCGTTTCCCCAGGCAGGTGTCGTTTCCTGTCCCGGCACGGCGGATATTCTCGATGCGGCTGCATGCGAAGGCGCAGAGGTGGTCGGTGGCATCGACCCGACGACACTCGACGGCGACGCCGACGGCCAGCTTCAGATCATCTTCGACATCGCGGAAAGGCGCGGCGTGAAGATCGATATTCACTTGCACGAACCGGGACAGCAAGGAATCGACCAGTTGCACCGGATCGCCGCGCGCACGAAGGCATCAGGCATGCAGGGCCGCGTCGCCGTCAGCCATGCCTACGGGTTGGGCGATGTCGCCCCCGGCGTGGTAGACCGGATCGCCGCGACGCTCGCGCAGGCTGGCGTATCGATCATGACCAACGCGCCTGGCGACCGGGCGTTCCCGCCGATCCTGCGATTGCGTGAAGCAGGCGTGTGCGTCTTTACCGGCAACGACAACATCCAGGACGCCTGGTGGCCTTACGGCAATGGCGACATGCTGCAAAGAGCGATGTTGATCGGCTACCGGTCCGGTTTCTACACCGACCACGAGCTGCTCGTCGCGCTTCATATGGCCACAAACGCCGGCGCCGCCGTGCTCGGCAAAGATGCTTACGGACTGAAGCCCGGCAGTGACGCGAGCTTCGTCATTGTCAAGGCGCCCAATGGCGCTGCTGCCGTGGCAGCGGCGCCTGCGGAGCGCGCCATCGTCCGCGGCGGCGAGTTCCAGTACGACCTATCCAGTCTGCGATTCGAGTCCGAAAAACCTCGACATCACCATGGCGTCGTCATGCGTGCAACGAGGTGAACATTTACCGGAGACACCTGTATGTCAAGCAACACTTACTATGCGCCTCACGGCGGCCATCCTGCACAGACGGAGTTGTTGACCGATCGCGCGATGTTCACGGAAGCGTACGCGGTCATTCCGAAGGGCGTACTTCGCGATATCGTCACGAGTCACCTTCCCTTCTGGGACAACACGCGCCTCTGGGTTCTGGCGCGTCCGCTGTCCGGATTCGCCGAAACGTTCTCGCAATACATCATGGAAGTGGCTTCCGGCGGCGGCAGCGAGCATCCTGAACAGGATGAGAAAGCCGAAGGCGTGCTTTTCGTCGTCGAAGGCGAAATCGAGGTGACGCTGCAAGGCAGCCTGCACGTCCTGAAGCCGGGCGGCTATGCGTTCATTCCGCCAGGCACGAACTGGCAATTGCGCAATCGCCACGGGGACACCGCACGCTTTCACTGGATCCGCAAGCACTATGAAGCCGTGGATGGCGTGCCGCTTCCCGAACCGTTCGTGAAGAACGAGCAGGACATCGAACCGATTCCGATGCCGGGCACGGAAGGACGCTGGGTCACGACGCGCTTCGTCGATACCAGCGACATGCGCCACGATATGCACGTCAACATCGTCACCTTCCAGCCCGGCGGCGTCATCCCGTTCGCGGAAACGCACGTCATGGAGCACGGCCTGTACGTGCTGGAAGGCAAGGCGGTCTATCGTCTGAACCAGGACTGGGTCGAGGTGGAAGCGGGCGACTTCATGTGGCTGCGCGCGTTCTGCCCGCAGGCCTGCTATGCAGGCGGACCGAGCCGTTTCCGCTATCTGCTGTACAAGGACGTCAACCGGCATATGAAGCTGACGCTCAACGCGCCGCGCTGAATTCAGGCCAAACGGCACGCCCCTTCATCCGGGCGTGCCGCGCCGAGCGCGGCCTCAATAGCGGCTGCGCCCCCAGAGCGAAGGTGGCGCATCGAGCAAATGACGCAAACCAGCGCGCTCGAACGTATGCTCCGCGACCTCCGAGACGCGTGCGAGGATCGCGTCTTCATCGACCGACAGCACCCGGTAGTCCTCCATCAGGATCTTCCCACCGACCATCGTCATGCATACGTCGCCGGCATTGGCGAAACAGGTGACGCGGTAGACAGGCATATGCATCGGCATCAGGTGCGGCTTGAACAGGTCGACCAGAATGATGTCAGCCTGCTTGCCCGCTTCGAGCGAGCCCAGTTCGCGATCGAGCGACAATGCCCGCGCGGCATCGATCGTCACCATTTCGAGCACCTTGCCGTGCGGCAGAACATCCGGATCGCGGAAGTGCCGGCGATGGTAGTGCATGCACTGCCACATGTGCCGGAACATGTCGTAACCGCGGTCGGGCGCCGCGCCGTCGGAGCCAATCGCCACCGTCACGCCCGCATCGATCAGTTCCGGGACCGGGCAGCGTCCGATGATCGACATGATCGCGCTCGGGTTGTGCACGATCGAAGCGCCCGTCTCGACGCATGCCGCGATGTCGGCCTCCGTCAGATCGATGGCATGCGACATGAACGACTTCGCGCTCAGCAGTCCCAGTTCGCGATGCGCGAAATCGAGTGTGCCCGCGCGATGGCCATCCTGGGTAAAACCCAAATCCCGTTCGCGAGCGAAGGCCGCATAGCGCGCCGCCTCGCGGCGGAAGTCGTGTTCGTATCGCGCGACGTCCGGATAGTGGTCCGGCGCATACACGGGTAGCGTCAGCGCGATCCGGATGCGGCCATCGGCATCGCCGTGACACGCATCGACAATGTCCCTGCATACCTCGAACATGCGATCGAAGGAGATCTCGCGCGTCTCGCTGCCGCCTGCAGCGTGCCGTGTATAGGCACGAGGCGCGGGCGGACGCGACGGTCCGACCGCGACAATCGAACGCGTGCCCGTCTTGACCACGGCGTCGCAGTGACGCCGCGCGTACACGGCGTCATCAACACGCATGATCGAATCTCCGCCGCCCAGCAGCGACACGCCGGTTGTCACGCCCGCCTTCAGACGCTCGAGCGCCGCGAGATGTGACTCGGTTTCCCAGAACGCCTCGTCAGATGCGCGCGTATAGATCGCCTCGCACGCCGCCGTCCATGCGTCGCCGTCCGCGCCGCCGATCGTTTTCAGCATCGCGTGTCCGGCATGAGCGTGGGCATCGATCAGACCCGGCAGTACGGCCTTGCGGCGCGCATCGATCACCCGTGCCGCGCGATATCGCCGCACCAACTCGTTCGTTTCGCCGACGGCGACGATGCGCTCGCCCTTCACGGCCACCGCGCCATCGTCGATGACGCGGCGCGATGGATCCATCGTGATCACACAGCCGTGCGCGATCAGTACATCGACGTTTTCGTATTCGTTCATGACGGGACGAGTTCTCCGTTGCGCGCGACGATGCGTCCGTTCGCCACGACGAGCTTGCGCTTCGGCCTCGCCACGACCGCATGCGCGACGGACTCTGCATCGACCAGCACGAGGTCGGCGCGCGCGCCGGGCTGCAGGCCATAGTCGTCGAATCCGCAGCCGCGCGCAGCGGCGTGGCTCACGCAATCGAATGCGATCTGAAGATCGTCGTCGCGCCGCAGGTCGTAGCGCAAGCCGATCAGCATTGCACGTTCGAGCATGTCAGGGACGCCGTACGGGGACCACGTATCGCGAATCCCGTCGTTGCCACCAAACATCGTGATGCCCTTCTCACGACACGTCTTGAGCGGCGGCACCGTGCGCGAAGGCGGCGCGCTCGTCAACAACGCCACCCGCAGATCGGCGATCCGGGCGAGCAGCACATCGCGCTCGCGCTCCGGCAGCGCGCCCAGACAAAAGCCGTGACTGACGACGACCTGTCCCTGCATGCTCATCGCTTTGACCCGATCGAGCAGCAATTTCAGCGTGAACGCGCCGATCTCGCCGGGCTCGTGCAAATGAATATCGATCGGCTTGCGATAGCGCTCCGCGAGCGCGAAGGTCGCGTTCAGCGAGGCGACGGGATCGCCGTCGATCAGCGCCGGATCGAGCGCGCCGAGTACGTCGGCGCCTTCCGCGAGCGCGCTGCCGAGCAGTTCGACCGTGCCGGGGCGAACCAGCATGCCCGATTGCGGAAACGCGACGATCTGCATGTCCTGCACGTCGCGCATCGCCTCTCGCGTCGCGCACACGCCTTCGAGATAGCGCAGGCCCGCATCGGTATCGACATCGACATGCGTACGCAGACGCGTGGTGCCCGCCTGCACGAACGCGCGCGACAGCGCGAGCGATTGCGCGGCCGCATCGTGCCCGGAGGTCTTGCGCCACTCGCGTTCATTGCCGATGCGATCGGTGAGCAGTGGACCGACATCGTTGCGATACCACGGGCGTCCCCAGTTGCTCTTGTCGATGTGCGTGTGGCCTTCGACGAACCCCGGCAGCAGCAACGCGCCGCCGCCATCTTCGAGATGGGCGTCGCCTGGCGCGGCGACGTGCGCGCCAAGCGCTTCGATCCGGCCATCGACGACCGCTACGGAAACCGGCTCGGCATCGGCCAGCCGGACATTGGAGAGATAGAGATTGCGAGTCATGTGTGTCATGCCGATTCGACGGCAGTATCGATACGCGCACGCAGCAGGTGTTGCGCGGCGCTGATTGCAACGAAGACCACCGCGTTCGAGAACAGAGCGACGAGTCCCATGTTGATGGACGTGAGCGCGAGCGGCGCGTTCGGAAATACGGACGCGAGCGTCATGCCACCCCAGTTCGACAGCCCGAGTACGACGCCGCCCGCCGCGATGCCGCCAAACGCCGCCTCGCGCGTGCCGAACGGACGCTTCAGGAAACTCGATGCGAGCATGGGCACGAGTTGAGTGAGCAAGCTCGATGAGAAGATAGCCAGCGCGACGAACGTCGTGCCGCCGCGCAACACGAAGAAGACGACGACCAGCGTGAACAGCGGCAACGAAATACGGGCAACGCGCGTAACGGCCCTGTCGCTGGCCTGTGGGGCAAAGCCTTCGCGATAGACGTTGCGAGCGATCGTCGTCGAGGCGTTGAGCATGATCAACGAGCCCGGCACCAGCGCCGTGAGCAGCCCAGCCCCGCCGACGATACCGACGAACCACGACGGGAACGTCTGCTTCACGAGCCGCAACAACGCGAGATCGGTCTGCGCGCCCTCCAGGCCGTGCACGGTGAGCACGGCGGCGAAACCGACGAGGAACAGGAACGCGATGAGCACCTGATAGATCGGCATCAGCACGACGTTCTTGCGCAGCGCCGAGGCGTCGCGTGCCACATAGACCGCCGTGAAGCCGTGCGGATACAGGTAGTAGCCGAGCGCCGTCAGCAGCAGCGTCGAGTTGTACCAGCTCAGGTTCAACCCATGTTCGGGCATGCGCAGTAGTTCCGGATGCACGGCATCGATGCGCGCGAACATCTCGCCGACGCCGCCGAAGTAATGCAGCGGCAAGTACGTGCCGAGAAAGATCGCGAGACCGAGAATCAGCGCATCCTTGAAGATCGCGATGCTAGCCGAGCCGTGAATACCCGAGACCGTCATGTATGCGACCATCAGCAGCGCGCTGATCCAGATCGCCGTATTCTGCGAAATCAGGCCATACGACATCTCCGAGACGATGATGCCGAGCCCACGCAATTGGATGATCAACAGCGCGACCATCGCCAGCACGGCCACCACCGAAACCAGCACACCCACGGCGCGACTTTCGTATTTGGAGGCGAAATAGTCGGCGAACGACACGAGGCCGCGCTCCTTCGCGTGGCGCCAGATGACGGGCAGCATCCAGTAACCGAGCACGTAGGCGAGACAGCCGTACGACAGGATATAGAAAGCGGGCACGCCCTTGCTATAGGTCCAGCCGCTCGCGCCGAGGAACGTGAAAGTCGAGAAGGCCGCGCCCGCCATCAGCAGGAAAGTGAGTAGAGAACCGAAACCGCGTCCGCCGATTGCCCATTGCTCCAGGCTGAGCTTCTTTCCGCGCCGTGCGTACAGGCCCACCGCGAGTGCGAAGATCGCGAACAGAACGATGATGATCAGTGCCGGGTTCATTGCCCCCCTCCCGCGCTTTCGCGCGCGCCCGCGGCTGCGTCGCGACTGTCGAGGCGATAGATGAGCGCCAGAATGGCCGCTGTCGCGCCCATCCAGAACAGGTTCCACACCAGCAGAAAAGGCATGCCGAACAGAAAGGTCGTGTGCGCCGCCAGCGAGCCACCCGAAAAGAGCCCGATGAACGGCAGCGCGGCGAGAATAATGCGGATTTTCATGGTGATACTCGCTAATTGCATCGTCACCGTCCGATGATATCCACCTGCCCGTGTATTCGAAAATTAAATGTGTGAATATGATGCAGTGGATAAATTAATGCTGAGGAATTCCCCGCTGGCCATTTCGTTTTCCACTGATTACCAGTCGAATAT
Organism: Paraburkholderia sp. HD33-4; assembly: GCF_021390635.1. Taxonomy (NCBI): domain Bacteria; kingdom Pseudomonadati; phylum Pseudomonadota; class Betaproteobacteria; order Burkholderiales; family Burkholderiaceae; genus Paraburkholderia; species Paraburkholderia sp. HD33-4. Next base: position 188,995 of record NZ_JAJEJS010000003.1, read on the forward strand.
TTCATTTCCTCATGACGGCAGAGGAGCTTACGCTTGGCGCGACATATCACCAAACATGGATGGAGACGTCATGAAGAAAGCAGTGCTTGCGGTAACCCTCGCCCTCGTGGCCGGAGCTGGACATGCCAGCGATCTAAAGGCCATTCGCTTCGGAGTTGATCCCAGCTATGCCCCGTTCGAGTCCCTCGCGCCGGACGGCAAACTGGTGGGCTTCGACATCGACCTTGGCAATGCGATCTGTGAAAGGCTGAAGGTCAAATGTGTGTGGATCGAAAACTCTTTCGACGGAATGATTCCGGCCCTGAAAGCGAGGAAATTCGACGGCGTGTTGTCGTCGATGAGCGTCACCGCCAAGCGTGAAGAGCAGATCGCCTTCACTGACAAGATCGACAACGTGCTGCCACGGTTGGTCGCAAGAAAAGGCTCGGACATTCTGCCCACCGCCGAGTCATTGAAGGGCAAGACCGTCGGCGTGGAGCAGGGTTCGACGCAGGAAACGTACGCCCGCACCTACTGGGAACCGAAAGGCGTCATTCTGCGGACCTATCAGACTCAAGACCTCGTCTATCAGGACCTGCTGGCTGGCCGCATCGATGCCGCGCTGCAATCGTCGGTGCAGGCGGAACTTGGCTTTCTGAAGACCGCCAGCGGCCGCGACTACGCGTTCGCCGGACCTGCACTGAGCGATCCGAAAACGCTGGGCCTCGGTGCCGCCATCGGCGTTCGCAAGGAAGACAACGAACTGCGCCAGCAGATCAACAAGGCACTGGCCGAGATCATTCAAGACGGCACCTACCAGCGCATTTCCCGCAAGTACTTCGCGTTCGACGTTTATAACTAAGAACAGCGGCCGGCAGAGTAGAAGCATCCGGCTAGCAGACGGCACGATTGCCAGCCCGTACGGTGCGTGATACAAGTCGGCAATTCATTCACGCATCGAATGACGCCATGGCAAACAGTGCAAAACCGCGTAGACCGTTGTTCGATCTCGATCTGCTCAAAGCGATCGTCATGGTCGCAGATTGCGGCACATTCACAGCGGCGTCCGCGCGACTCCATTCGACTCAGTCCACCGTGAGCCAGAAAATTCGGCGGCTGGAGGACATGGCTGGACACAAGCTGCTCGATCGTGGCAGCCGGGACGTGCGTCCGACCGATGCGGGAGAAACGCTGCTCGGATACGCGCGACGCATGCTCGCGCTCAACGACGAGATGCTCGAAGCGCTGTCGGGCGCAACCGTGGGCTTGACCGTGCGTCTCGGCGTCCCGGAGGATTTCGTCGGCGGACCGACCACCCATGTACTCGCGACGTTCAATCGCAAGCAGCCGCTCGTCAAGCTCGAAGTGACCAGTGGCTTGAGCCGTGATCTTGCCAGTAGCTATGACCGGGGAGATCTCGACCTGGTCCTCGTCAAACAACGTCGCAACAGCCGCGAAGCTGTCGCGACGTGGCCCGAGCAAATGCGATGGATCGACAGCGCGAAAAACCCTTCCATCCAGCTCGATCCGATTCCGCTCGTCGCGTTTCCGCCGCGAGGTTTATACCGGGACGACATGATCAACGCGATCGAAGCCATCGGGCGCCGTTGGCGAATCAGTTTTATCAGTTCGAGTCTGAGCGGCATCCAGGCCGCTGTCGCCGACGGTCTCGGCATCAGCCTTCTTCCGGCGCGCGCCGTCACTGCCGAGCACGTCGTCCTGACGTCGAAAAGCCGCCTGCCCTCGATCGAATCGATGGAGATCGCACTCCTGCATCGTCCGACCGCTGATCCGGTCGTGAAGGAACTGGCGCGTGCGCTTTCCAGGATGTTTGGGCCGCCGCGTCGCTGACCTGCCGAGGATGCCGGTGCGAATGATCCGCCTCTTGCGGATGCCCGGACGCGTCATTCAGCGACGCCGTCCGAAATACCGCCGCAACAGATAGTTCGCGGTCGAGCCATGCAGCAGCACCGACAAAACGATCGCGTCGAGCACCGTCGGCAGCAACGGTGCTATCGCGCCACGCGCGTATTCGACCCCGAACATAAGGTAGTAGAACGCGCCGACACCGCGAATGCCCATCCAGGCCATCAGGTAGCGCTGAGCGTGGTCGATGCGCGCACCGAACATCGAAACCACCACGGACAGCGGCCGCGCGACGAAGAACAGGAACAGCACGGACAACGCGGCGCGCAGGTCGAGCATCTCGCGCCAATGCGCGGACACGACGCAGCCGATGATCAGCATCAGCGACATCTCCGCAATCCGCTCCATTTCGAGCGTAAAGCCCATCATCGATTCGGCGAGGACCGCGTGCGCCTTTTCCGGGTCTTTCGCGACGTCGAGCTGGTCGCCGTGCTGCACCTCGTCGAGCACCTCCGCGGGATGCTTGTCGCCCGTGGCGCGCAATTCCTCATGACGCAGCACGACGCCCGCGACGAACACCGCGACGAACGCATAGGCGTGCAGCCACAGCGCCGCGCCATACGATGTCGACATCAGCCCCAGCGCAAGAAAACCGTCGAGACCGATCGCCTCGCCGTAGCGGGTGCGTAGGAAAAAGATCGTCCGCGCGAACAGAATCGCGAATACGCCGCCGATCACGAGCGCGCTCACGATCCCCCACAGCACCGAGCCGACGAAATGCACGCCGCTGCCCGAGCCGAACAGCTTCACGCCGACAAACGCCAAACCCAACGCGGCAAACGGATAGGCGGCGCCGTCGTTCAGACCGCCTTCCCCTGACAGCGCGAAGCGCACGGGTTCGTCGTCGCCGGCCTGCGTCACGCGCAGCTCGTTGGCAAGCACCGGGTCGGTCGGCGCTAGCGCGGCCGCGAGGAACAACGCCGCGCCGTCGGCGCGTCCAGTCACGAGCGCGGTGAAGCCGAACATCAACGCGACGGTGACGAGCATCGCGGGCGCGCCGAGTCGCAGCGGCAACAGCCACAGCGGATTGCGCGGCCGCACGCGCAGATGCATGCCGATCGCGAACAGCGACACGACGAGCCCGACTTCGGCGAGCGTCGCGAGCAATGCTGCATTGCCGAGCAGATCGACACCGACGAGACCCGACACGCCCGGTCCGAGCGCCACGCCGACCAGCAGATAGATCATCGCGCCTGTCAGCGGCAAGCGGCGAATCGGCCCGCGCGCGACGGCCATGAAGGTGAGCAGCGCGCCGATCAGCAGGAACCAGACCGGTTCGTCTCTCATGGCGCAATCGCGAACACGCGCGGCGTCGGAGGCAGTTGGAGCGAGCCGTCGCTAGCACGCACGGCTCGCTCCGTGGGGCGCGCTAGCGAATTGCTGGTGGCGCTGCCCGTGCTGAGGCGCGGCCTGGTTTGCGCGGTTCACCGGGTCGCGGCTCAGCTCGTCGGGCGGCGCGGCCGTATCGTCTGCCGCGCCCGCGCCGCCTTCGGTGTTCGCGGCGTTGCCGGCCCGCGCGAACAGCAAGGGTTGCGCGGTGCCAGCCGGCCGGGTCGCGCTCCGCCCGACCGCTCGCGCGCAGCCGACGCCACTGGCAACACCCGACATCGCGGCGATCGCAAAGCGCTGTACTACCTTGGTCATGAGCGGCCCCCCCGGTTCGGACAAGCAGGATATGCACTGTCCGTTCCGTTGCAAGCCGCGTTCCTCGCCTGACGCAGATGCGTGCCGACCGCCGTCACACGCCGAATGGAAAGGCCTGCGCCGCGTGGTTCTTTTCATCGGCGGAAACGGGCAGCGCGCTCACCGCGCTGGTGCGATCGAACCACACGTACGCGTCGAACTGCCCGGCCAGCGACGCTTGCGCGTAGTGGCTATACCGCTCGGTCTCGGGACGATAGATGACACCGATGAAACGCTCCAGCAGCGGCGCGCGCAGCCGTTCGCGCAGCGCGTCGTGCACGCCGGGCCGCAGGTCGAGCAGCAAACGCGCAAGGCCCGTGCCGTGCATGCTGAATTCGACACTGCCGTCGAACGATGGCCGCACGGTCTTCACTTCCATCGGTCCGCCCCAGTCGCTGGCCGCGGCGACCGTGCCGCTGTGCGTGCCGAACCCGATCAGCGCCGCCGCGTCGCCGAACTGCGCGCGACACAGCTGGCCTAAATTGATCCCGTCGTGCACGCGGCCCATCTGCGTGGCGCTCGCGTCGCCGATATGCGAGTTGTGCGCCCATACGATCAAACGTGCCTGGGGCCCGCGGCTGTCGAGCGCGTGACGCAGCGTGTCGAACATGTGCGTGTCGCGCAGATTCCAGCTTTGCGGCCCGCCGTAGTACATCGCCCGATAGTAGTGTTCGGCGAGCGCAACGAGCCGCGCCTTCCGCGCGGCATCGAGGCAGCACTCGCCGTCTTCACGCGCATAGGCGAGCCGGCTTTTCAGCAGATCGCCGAGTTGCGCGACCATGTGCTCTTCGAACCGCGCGTAGCCGCCACTCAACGCGGCGCGGGCATACACGGCCGGATCTTTCTGCCATGGACCGAGGCAGCCGTAACGCTCGCGCGCGACGCGCGCCGCGGCCGGGTCGACGCTGTCGAGATAGCGCAATACCGCGTCGATCGATTCGGACAGGCTGTAGATGTCGAGCCCGCAAAAGCGCGTTTCGCGCTCGCGGTGCTCGGCATTGTGCGAGCGCAGCCATGCGACCAGGCTCATGAAGTCGGTGTTGCGCCACATCCAGGTCGGGAAACGTCGAAACGGGCGGGACCGCTCGCCGGGCATCGGCCGATCGCGCACATGCCGGTCGATGATCGCGGCGTCGGCCCAGTCGGCCTCGACTGCGAGCATCGAAAAGCCGTGACGCTCGACGAGGCGTCGCGTGATCGCCGCCCGCGCGCGATAGAACTCCGACGTGCCGTGACTGGCTTCGCCGAGCAGCACGACGCGACGCATGGCGAAACGATCGAAAAACGTCGCGAATTCCGGGGCATCGATGTCGGGTAATGGTTCGGCCGCGTCGCGAATCGCGACTGCGAGTGGGGGTGGCGTAGATGCGGTCGGCACCGGCGCGGTCGGCTCAGCTCGCGAATCATACGTACGCGGCGCGCCGCCAGGCTCCGGCCAGCCGTCGTCGCCGACGAGCGGTACGAAGCGCACGTCGGCGAACGCGTGTTCGTCGTAGTCGTGTTCGCCACGTCGCACGATCTTCACGAGCCGCTGACGGCTCGGGCTGCCGCCGACCGGCATCACGAGCCGTCCGCCGAGCGCGAGCTGCGCGCGCAGCGCCCGCGGCACGTGCGGGCCGCCCGCCGCCGCGATGATCGCGTTATAGGGCGCATGCGCGGCAAGCCCCACGGTGCCGTCGCCGACATGCACCTCGACGTTCTCGTAGCCGAGCCGCTGCAAGCGCTCGCGCGCACCCTCGGCGAGGCTCGCGTCGCGTTCGATCGAATCCACCCGGCCCGCGATCTCCGCGGCGATCGCGGCCGCATAGCCGGAGCCCGTGCCGATGTCGAGCACGCGATCGCCGGGCTGCAACTCGGCGGCCGCGAGCATCTTCGCGACGATGTATGGCTGCGAGATCGACTGCTCGCCGCCGATCGGCAGCGGCGTATCGTCATACGCGAATTCGCGCAGATCGGACGGCACGAATGCTTCGCGCGGCACGCGTCGCATCGCCTCGATCACGTAGTCGTCGCGCACGCCGCGCTGCACGATCTGCCGCTCGACCATCCATGCGCGCGCCTCGTCGAAATCGCCCATCGCCGCCTCCCCGCGAATGCGCAGCGCCGCGCGCGCCTCGCATTGCGACGGGGGCACGCGCGAATCCGCTGCTCTTCCACGCTTCAGCAACCAGCATACCGCCGGCAGGAACTGGTGGCGATGCGCGAAACGTGAAGCGCGCGCTACCTCTTGATCACAATGACGGCGAGCAACAGACATGCAATCGATGTTCCGCGCGGCGCGTTGGTTCGACGGCACTACACCATTCGACCTGCCAACCAAATCAGCTCGCCGCCGCACAGGTGCTTCGAAAACGCGGAAGACGACGACGTCAATCGGGAAAGGGGGCAGCCATCAGGCCCGCGGGTGCAAGTCCCGCCATAAGCTGGTCACAGCGAGTGAAGTGAAGCGCGGCATCCGCGGTGCGAACCCGCATGCTGGATGGTGTGGCAAGGGCGCAGCCGTGTGCCGGTCATGAACCGGCACCGGCTTCTGATGGGGATCCTGTCTCCAGGCGATACAGCGGCGCACGCCGACGGCCCGGTGTCGTCGCCATCACAGCCAGACTGCTGAGCGCCACGCCCACAACGCGCTCACGCCTCGGGACAGGAAAGGTCGGCCGCGACGATCCGCGCACCGTATTCTTCGGCGGCGAGTCGCGCTTCCTCGATGCTGTTGAACGGGCCGACTTCGGGTGCGCCATCGAACGGGAACAGACGGCGGCCATCCGCTTTGCGGCTCACCAGCAGATCGGCATAGAAGCGTCCGTCGGCGCTGCGTCGCGCGGTGACGTAGATCGAAAAGTCGTCGCGCGTGGCGACCGCTGCCGCTGGGTAGCGCGTCAGTTTCAGCTTTCTCCGTGCCATGGCTCTCCCTGCCTGAATCAGGCGATCCTGTTGTGCCCTCCTCAAATCGATGTTAACGGACGTGTAAAAGGGTGCGTTCGTCCGTAAGTGTCGATTTATGAACATGACTGTCGCAGCGACGCCATGGGTGACTTCGCGCGAAGGAACGCAGGCGTCCGATGCCCCGCACACCTGTTCCCAAATGTGCGCCGTTCGACGTTCGCGCAGCGCTTTCGACCCGCGCGGCTGGATTGTGGCGGAAGCTGAAAACGGGCGCCGAACCAGAAACGTTTTCACGGGCGAGCGCACAGCAAAATGCCGCGTCGGCCTGCCTGTCATACCGGTCATGCCTATTCGGCCGCGTCGCTCGACGACGGCCGCATGATCGATGCCGAAGACTCCCTGCGCAACGCTCTGCGGGCGTTGCGCGAGCGCGAAATGTTCAGCCGCGAGCTCAGCGAACATTTCGCGACGACAGGAGACACCGTCGCGCAACGTCGCGAGGAGGACGACGCCCGGCGGGCGGCCCACGCGGCCGAATTCTTGCAGTCGATGCTGCTGGAAAAGTGAGTCCGATGCGGGATAATAGCGAGCCAGCAAGAAATGGGCTCGCCGCCCTATAAAAATCCACCGCTGGACACTATCCTTTCCCATGAAGGGACACGCAGCCATGCCAAAAAAGCGAGGGCAGACTCTGCCTTGCCAGGCACTCTATCCGATCGTCGGTATCGGCGCATCGGCAGGGGGACTTAACGCGCTGACGGAATTCTTCGAGGCGCTGCCCGCGCATACGTCGATGGCCTTCGTGGTGGTCGTTCACCTGTCGCCGGATCACGAGAGCAATCTCGCCTCGCTTCTGCAGAAAGTTACCAGCATGCCCGTGCTACAGGTCACGGGCCCCACACAGATCGAATCCGACCACGTCTATCTGGTCGCGCCCTCGTTCGAAATGATCATGATCGACGGCTACCTGCGCGTCACGCAGAAGCCGCCCGCGGAAGGATGCCGCGCGAGCATCGATCTGTTCTTCCGCACGCTCGCCGAGGCGCACCGCGAGCGCGCGATCGGCATCGTGATGTCGGGCGCGGGCTCCGACGGCTCGGTCGGGCTTTCGCGTATCAAGGAAATGGGCGGTATCACGCTGGTACAGGACCCGAGCGAGGCCGAATACGACAGCATGCCGCGCAGCGCGATCGCGACCGGCATGGCCGACTTCGTGATGACCGCGGCCGAAATGCCGCAACGGCTGCTCGATCTGTGGTCCACCGCGCGGGAAATCCATTTGCCGGCCGCCCAGCCGGACGAGCCCGAGGAAGACCCGATCAACGAGGCGGCCGAGCGCGCCCTGCGCGAAATCATGGTGATCCTGCGCACCCGCACCGCGCATGACTTCCGCCATTACAAACGCGCTACGGTTCTGCGCCGCATCGAACGCCGGCTGCAGGTCAACGGCATTCCCGACCTGCACGCGTACCGCGACTATCTGCATCTGCATGCCGAAGAAACCCAGGCGCTGCTGCAGGACATGCTGATCAGCGTCACCAATTTCTTCCGCGACAAGGAAGCGTTCGACGGGCTCGAGCGCGAAGTGTTGCCGCCCCTCTTCGAAAGCCGCGGCCAACACGAGCGCATCCGCGTGTGGTCGGTGGGCTGCGCGACCGGCGAGGAAGCCTATTCGCTGGCGATGCTGCTGCAGGAGCGCTCGCTGAAGTCGCCTGAGGGCTTGTCGTTCCAGGTATTCGCGACCGACATCGACGAGCGTGCCATTGCGTTCGCGCGCACCGGTCTGTACCCGGACTCGATTTCCGCCGATGTGACGCCGGCGCGCATCCGCCAGTTCTTCACGAAGGACGCCGCGCATTACCGGATCAAGAAGGAACTGCGCGAACACATGCTGTTCGCGCACCATAACGTGCTCAGCGACCCGCCGTTCTCGCGACTCGACATGATCTGCTGCCGCAACCTGCTGGTCTATCTGGACCGCGAAGCGCAGATCGAAATCCTGAAGATGTTCCACTTCGCGCTGCGGCCCGGCGGTGTGCTATTCCTCGGCAGCTCGGAATCGGCCGACAGCGTGAGCTCGATGTTCACCGTGGTCGACAAGCGCAACTGCATCTATCGCGCGAACATGGCGGTGCGCGGCGACACGCCGGTGCCGATCGCGATTTCGGGCACGATGAGTTCGCGCCCCGTCGTCACCACCGTGCAGCCGCCGGGGCGCCGGCGTTTTTCGATCGGCGATCTGCATCAGCGGCTCGTCGAACAATATGCGCCGCCTAGCGTGCTCGTGAGCCGCGAATCCGAAATCGTCCATCTGTCCGATCGGGCCGGGCGCTTCCTGCAGTATTCGGGCGGCGAACCGTCGCACAACATCGTGGCCGTGGTGCGTCCCGAACTGCGGCTCGAACTGCGCACGGCGATCTATCAGGCCTTGAACACGAACCGCAGCGTCGAAGCGCGGCGCGTGCGCATCGAGCGCGATGGCCGTTCGTACTTCGTCAACATGACCGCGCGGCCGGTGCACGATCCGGAAGCGAACGCCGACTTCGTGCTGGTGCTGTTCGACGAGGTCGAAGACAGCATGGCCACCGCCGAAACGGCGTCGAGCGACGTTCAGAAGGATCCGATCATCAGCCAGCTCGAACGCGAGCTGCAACGCACGAAGGAGCAGTTGCAGGCCACGATCGAGCAGTCGGAGACCTCGACCGAGGAGCTGAAGGCGTCGAACGAGGAATTGCAGGCGATCAACGAGGAACTGCGCTCGGCGACCGAGGAACTCGAAACCAGCAAGGAAGAGCTGCAATCGATCAACGAGGAGCTGACCACGGTCAACGCGGAGTTGAAGTCGAAGGTCGAGGAAACCGGCAAGATCAACGACGACCTGCACAACCTGATCGCCGCGAACGACATCGGCACGATCTTCGTCGACCGCAACATTTGCATCAAGCGCTATACGCCGCGCGCAACCGACGTCTTCAGCGTCATTCCATCTGACATCGGCCGCTCGCTCCTCGACATCACGCACCGCCTCGAATACGACAAGCTCGCCGACGACGCGGCCGAAGCATTCGACTCGCTGCGCCTGATCGAGCGCGAACTGAAAAGCAGCGACGGCCGCTGGTATCTCGCGCGCTTCGTGCCGTACCGCACGACCGAAGACCGCATCGACGGCGCGGTGCTGTCGTTCATCGACATCACCGGGCGGCGTCAGGCCGAAGACCGCCTGCGTGAAGGCGAGCGGCGCATGCGCATCGTCGCGGAAAGTACGCGCGACTACGCGATCATCACGTTCGACGACAACGGGATTATCAATAGCTGGAACGCGGCCGCGGAACGGATTTTCGGCTATTCGGAAGCCGAAATGATCGGCGAGTCCGCCGAGATCCTGTACAGCGACGAGGACCGCGCCGCCAACGTCGCGCAGCGCGAGATCGCCGAAGCGCGTCTGAACGGCCGCGCCGAAGAGGAGTGCTGGCATCTGCGCAAGGACGGCACGCGCTTTTTCGCGAGCGGCGTGCTGTCCCGTCTCGACGAACCGGGTATCAGCGGCTTTGCGAAGATTACCCGCGATCTCGGCGAGTTCGCCACCGACCCGACCTCGGGGCGCGGCACCCACGTCGAAACGCTGCGCGCGGCGAGCGAGCGCGAAGCGCAGCGGCGCCGCGACGAATTTCTGGCGGTGGTGTCGCACGAACTCAAGCATCCGCTGAACCTGATTTCGGCGAGCGCCGAGTTGATCGCGCGCGCGCCGGAAACGCGGCAGAACCTGAACCTGTCGCGCGCAACCGATACGATCCGCCGCACCGTGATCGGCCAGGCGCAGATCATCGACGATCTGCTCGACATTTCGCGCGTGCGCACCGGCAAGCTGTCGGTCGTGCGGACCGTGGTGGACATGCGCGACATCGTGCAGCGTGTGTGCAGCGCGGTGCAGGACGATGCCGCGCAGCGCGGCATCGCGCTCAGCGCCGAGATGACCGATGCGCCCGTGATCATTCACGCGGACCTTACGCGGATCGAGCAGATCGTCTGGAACCTGATCAGCAATGCGCTCAAATTCACGCAGCGCGGTTCGATTCACGTGTCGTTGAAGGTCAACGATCACGCCGAGGCGGTGCTGCGCATCAGCGATACCGGCGCGGGCATCGAGGCGTCGCTGCTGCCGCATATTTTCGACATGTTCCGGCAGAGCCGCGATCCGGGCTCGCGCCGCGGAGGCCTCGGCATCGGCCTCGCGCTGGTGCGCGATCTGGTCAATCTGCACGGCGGCGCGGTGCGCGCGGAGTCGGACGGCTTCGGCCGCGGCGCGACGTTCACGGTGACGCTGCCCATCTACCGGCTCGCCACGCGCACGAGCGCGGGTATCGAAGTCGCCGCCGAGTCGCTGAAGGGCACGCGCATCCTGATGGTCGACGACGACGCCGCGACCGTCGAAACCTTCAAGCTGCTGCTGGAAACGGAGGGCGCCGAAGTGCGGACCGCGACGAGCGGCGAGGAAGCGCTGACGATCATCGACGGCAACGCGCCCGATATCATCCTGTCCGACATCGGCATGCCGGGCATGGACGGTATGGAGTTCATCGGCAAGCTGCGCGGCATGCCGGCTATGAAGTCCGTGATCTGTGTCGCGGTCAGCGGCTTCGGCCAGCAGGCGGACGTCAGCGCGGCCGAAGAAGCAGGCTTTGACGCGCACCTGAAAAAGCCGGTGGTTCTCGAAGACCTGCTGAGCATTGTCGTGCGGCTGCGCGGTTGAGTGCGCGGCTCGGCGCAGTACAACGCGTCTAGCCGTTGCCTGCCGACGGCCGCGCTTGCCGCCCCGAACAGCGGGACATACCGTGCAAGTGGACGGCCGTGCGAATCTCTCGAAGCGCAAAAAAGAAGCGGCCATAAAGGCCGCCCGGAGAGCAGCCACGGGGGCCGCGCTCAAAAGCCATGCCGCGAAGGGCTTGCGGGCTATGGCATACGGTAAAGCTCAGGCATTCACGATGGAATTCGGTTGCGATCCTGACTCGCACCGGTCTTTGCACATTCAGGAGGAACGGATCGTCGACTCGGCGTCGCTCGTCAGAACGGTCATCGGCCCCGCGCTCAACGCGGCCGAGATGACTGCGAGGCGGTCCGCCGGGCAATCGACCAGATCGACGCTCAACGACTCGCGTCCGCCTGCGGTGTTCACGTGCGCGGACCAGCCGCACACTTGCGCACGATGTTCGATCAGGCTTTTCCAGACTGCGACGACCCGCAATGATCCCGGGCTTGCATAAACAGTCAGACGTTTTACGTTCATGGCTCACTCACGGCATGGCGCCGCGCCTCTGGTTCGGATCTCAGAGATTAATGTTGTTTGTTTACGTGGAGATTAGACGTGTGAACTTTCAAAGCAAAGTACATGCGCTGTCCATATCGCTGGTGTTATGGACAGGCATAGGTGCACGGCTGCCGGAACGGAGTTGGCGCTTTTTGCGGAGCGGCTGCGGTGAAACGCGACGCTCGGACTTCGCAGGTAGGGATGCGGCAAAAACGATCCGCAAAATGAAAGGGGCAGGCAATTTTTACGCGCTGGGCATGTCCGCGCGAATGCGCATCACGGTCTGGCGCGATGTGCCGAAGCGCCGCGCGACCTCGCTGACCGACTGCCCTCTGCCCAGCGATTGCAGCACGCGTTGACGCTGCTGCTCGGACAGCGACGGCGGCCTGCCCATGTGCTTGCCGCTCGCGCGAACGGCCGCGAGACTATCGCGGCTGCGCAGGCTGCGGCACGCCGCGTCGAGCCGCACCAGCGCGCGCAGCGCCTTCACCGCCGAAGGCTCGGGACGGCCGGCCAGATCGGTATGGCCGACTTCGACGCAACGCAGCGCCACACCCGCCTTGCGGCACTGCATCACGGTGGCGAGGATATCGCGCGCATTGCAGCCGAGCGCGGCCAGTTCGAGCACGGCGAGCGTGTCGCGCGGCTCGATTCGTCGGATCAGACTCTGCAACTCGGGACGTTCGCGCCCCTGCATGTAGGTCGGCAGATCCTCGACCACGACCCGCGCGAGCGTGACCATATAGCCGGCCTTGTCGAGCCTGATCAGCGCCTGCTCGTGCTGAACCGCATCGTGCGCGCCGAACAGATAGATGTGTAGCTTTTCCACGTCGCCTCTCGTCGTCACGATTCGCCATTCGGCGCTATTTCACCAGGATTGCCACGGCCATCGCGATCAAACCGCAACCAGCGTTCCCGGGTCCGCGCCGCGCGAGATCGTCGCGGCGCGGGCATGCAAGCGCCTGGCTACGACACTTTTGCCGGCGTTGCAGACAACTGGTGGAGGAATTTTCAAAGTGTATCAATCACGTTGAACGCCCAATACGGTTGGCGGCGGTATTGGCGCGATTGAACTGTCATTGAGCGGGGCGATGGACGCGCGGCATGTAAGGGCCGCGGTTTTGGAAGCGATATGGGGGACGACCGTGGGTGCCTTCACAACTCTCGGTAATTGGCTTCACGGGTCGGATCAGGAGGCTCCGGAGCGCCCGCCCAGCGCTGCGGGCACGCTTCTCGCATTTAGATCCCAATGAGACTTTGGTCTCATTGCGTTAGACCAAAACGCTAACCAAACTTATAGCGAACAGCCTGGATCGTCGTCACGACAGCCATGGGTGACCGCGCTGCGCGAAATGTGACCACAACAAAGCGCCAGGCTGACGTCTACACGGCCATCTTCGCCAGGAATTCAGTTCGCTGACGTCACCGGTCCTTGCGCATCTGGCCGCTTTTGATCCGGCAGTTCGGTTGTCCAGGCGCAGCAGATGACCATGTCGGGGCCAGCAAGCGGCCAGTCGCAACCGCAAGCCGCGACTTCGCAACCCGTTTCACAGGTGTCGCGATGACTCACGGGAAGCTCATTGCCTGCCACGAGTGTGATCTTCTGCAGCGGGAGGTACCCGTGCCAGAAGGGGGCGGTTTGCGCTGCCGGCGATGCCGGGCCAAGTTGTGCCGTGAACTCCCCAACAGCTTTGACCGCGCACTCGCATTTTCTCTCGCGGCAGTTGTACTCTTCACCATTTCGAACGTGTATCCGATTGTCGGTCTATCGGTTAATGGGACTGTCGTAGAGACGACGCTGTTGGGCGCCGTGAGCGTGATTTACGACGAGGGAAAGTGGCCGATCGCCGCGCTGGTGTTTGTAACCACGGTCCTGATGCCGATCTTGCAGACCGTGAGTATGCTATGGCTACTGATACCCCTAAAGTTTGACCACGCGCCGTGGGGCGGTCCGGCCATATTCCGACTGTGCCAATTCTGCGGGCCATGGGGAATGACCGAAGTGCTAATCCTCGGCTTGCTGGTCGCGCTCGTGAAGTTGTCCGCAATCGCAGGTGTGGTTGTGGGTCCGGCGCTGTGGTCGTTCGGAATATTAATGTTCGTGCTGGCGGCGGCCGGCTCAGCTTTCGATACGCGCAATCTTTGGTCGCGCGTCACTACCGTTCAGTACACGGGCACGGGCTCAAGCCTGGACGAGGCGTCGCTGCAAGGTGCGATTACCGCAGCACAATGCGGACTTGCACGATGTCACGATTGCGGACTGCTCGTAAGCGCGCAGGATAATCCTCACGCGTTCCACTGTCCTCGCTGTGGTGCGACCATGCACCTGCGCAAGCCCGCAAGCCTGTCGCGCACGTGGGCCTTCCTGATTGCCGCGATGGTGATGTATGTCCCAGCCAACATGTTGCCGGTGATGTACACGAACTCGCTCTTCGGAACAGAGAACGACACCATCCTCTCTGGCGTCGTCTACCTATGGACATCTGGATCGTGGCCGCTCGCAATCGTCGTATTCGTCGCGAGCATCGCCGTGCCGATGCTCAAGATCCTCGCCCTCGGGTACTTGACGATCTCAACACAGATGCACTCGCGCTGGTACCCCGTCGAGCGCACTCGGATCTATCGGATGGTCGAGTTCGTGGGGCGATGGTCAATGCTCGACATCTACGTGATCACGATGCTCGTCGCGCTCGTGCAGTTCCAGGCACTCGCGACGATCCAGGCCGGTAACGCGGCCATCGCATTTGGGGCAGTGGTTGTGCTGACGATGTTCGCAGCGATGGCGTTCGATCCCCGCCTGATATGGGACGAAGTGGAGCACGATCATGTCAGGACTGGAGAAAAAGCCTGATTTCCCCGACGCGGAGCCTGTGCCGCGATCGCGCTGGCGGCTGCAAGTGGTGTGGCTCGTACCCATCATCGCGGTTCTGATTGGCGGGTGGCTTGCTGTCAAGGCGGTTATTGAAAAAGGGCCAACGATTACGATCGGCTTTGCAACCGCTGACGGTATCGAGGCGGGCAAGACGAAAATCAAGCTCAAAAACGTCGACATCGGGGTCATCAAGACCGTAACGTTGACCCCCGATAGCACGCGAGTCATCGCGTCCGCGGACATCAACAAGAATGCGACGAAACTGCTCGTCGACGATACACGCTTCTGGGTCGTGCGCCCACGCATATCCGGCGGGACAGTGTCCGGGATCGGCACGCTTCTGTCCGGGTCCTACGTTGAGATGGACGTTGGAAAATCGAAAACGGCACGGCGCGACTTCGTCGGTCTCGAAGTCCCGCCGGTGATCACGAGTGATGTGCCGGGGCGCGAATTCGTCCTGAAGAGCACCAATATGGGCTCGCTCGATGTCGGCACGCCGGTATTTTTCCGACGACTGCAGGTCGGGCAGATATCCGGCTACAAGCTCGATCCTGACGGACACGGTGTGACGCTGCGCGTATATATCAACGCGCCGTACGACAGGTTCGTTCTTGCGGATACACGCTTCTGGCACGCGAGCGGTGTCGACATGACACTCGGGGCCAATGGCTTCGAGGTGAACACACAGTCGCTCGTGTCGATCATGATTGGCGGCGTGGCATTCGAGTCTCCGCCGGGCGCGGCCGATGAGGCCGTCGCTGCGAACGATGCAACCTTTACGCTGTTTGCGGATCGGGCTGGCGCAATGAAGGCGCACTATCACGTCATCGACAAGTACGTTGCGAACTTCACGGAATCGGTCCGTGGATTGACCGTGGGCGCGCCAATCGAATTCCGTGGCATTGTGATCGGAGAAGTGACAGCGATCAATACACGTTTTGATCCCAAAACGGAGAGACTCACCATTCCAGTGGAAGTGGATTTCTATCCAGAGCTCTTCACGGCCCGCTTTAAGAATCCCACGGGCGCCACTCCCGGCGCCCTCCTGAACAAAGATCACGAACTCGCGGATCACCTCGTCGCGAGGGGGCTGCGTTTTCAGCTTAGGACCGGCAACCTGTTGACTGGGCAACTGTACCTTGCCGTCGACTTCTTTCCCGACGCGCCCAAAGCCACTGTCAACTGGGCGTCATCGCCTCCAGAGCTGCCTACCATACCCGGTAACCTGCAACGGATCGAGGACAACGTCACAGAACTCATAGCGAAGCTGAACACGATCCCGTTTTCGGCGATTGGAAAGAACACGCAACACACGCTGTCGAGTGCGGAGACGCTGCTCAATCATCTCGACGCCCAGGTCGTCCCGCAGGCGCACGACGCACTCGCCTCGGCCCACGCGGCGCTAGACTCGGCCAACAATGTACTGCAGCCGGACTCGCCCTTGCAGCAGAACGCGGACAACGTGGTAGAGGAGCTTTCGCGCACAGCGACGGCGTTCCGGACGCTTGCCGATTATCTGGAGCAGCATCCGGAAGCGTTGATTCGCGGCAAGCAGAAGGAGACCCACCCGTGACACGCGTCCTTGTACCGTTCGTTCTTGTCTTGTTGACTGTGTCGCTTGTTGGCTGTGGTAGTTCACCCTCGTCCAGCTTCTAACGACTGAAGCCGGACGCGACACATTCGAGCTACAAATTGCCCATCCTGAGCCCCCGAGTCAGGGGAATCAGGCTGCCCGCCAGCCCCCGCCCGGATCAACGATTCAAGCGTCGTCTTTCCTGTCAGAACCACTCCTGTCCACCTTCGGCAATATGCCGAAATTGTCGACCAGGATGTGCAGGCTGAGAACGAGAATCCAGATCGGAAAAACAAGCACAATCCAATCTATGTAGCGGCCAGCCAGGAGCAACGCGAGCGCCGTGGCGTATCCAATATACGCAATCCAGCGCGAAACAAAGCCAGTATGAAGAGCAAGTGTACTGGTGGCCATCGTGAATACCGCGGCCATGCGGACCGCGTAAGTATTCATGGCTTCGTAGGCAAACTCCCGAGCGACGGTGAACGTGACCGAACCGGGAAGTCGTTCGAACCCAACGCGGTACGCGGCCACAATCCCTCCGAAGAATGCGGCAGCGGTAAACAACATCGCCAGGAACAGGAGGCCACTCCCCAGGAACACCGTAGCGAAGAAGCGATCCTCGTAGTCTCCGAGACGGTCCCGCAGCACGCCAATGAACCAGAGAAAGGCAATGCCAGCAAAGGGCACCATATTGAGCGCCACAGTTACCGTACCCGAGCTTTCTCGAAGCCACTGGCCCGCTTCTATAGGACCAACCGGAACAGCATGCCGCAGCATCAGAAGGCCGGTAATCAGTAGCAAGGAAAATAAGATGCCGGCGACTGCCGCCGCGCGGGGGGCTCTCAACTGCTTGCCCGGGTCGATCCACTGAAGTCGCGAGTCCTTCGTTGAGGGATTCATGTTCAGCGTCCTCCGTACCTGCCGTGATCCGTGTGGGTACATTGTTCATGCCAGCGCAAGCAGCGGCCAACTTGAAGTCTTGATAGGGATCGATCTAATGAGTCGACAATTTCTGGACCATGAAACAGCTGTGAGGACCGTTACGAGCTCCGTCTCATCCGAAAAACCCAGCGCGAAATGATCTCGCCCCGAAGCGAGGTCTTCCAACGACTCGCGATCGATCGAGTAAACCACATGCAGGCTTGTTCGCGGGGCATTTTGCCCCAGCGGCAACACTATCGACGCAACTTCGCCGCGGTCCATTCCGGCTCACGCGCCGCCTTTACGAACGCCGCCAGATATTCGATCTCGTCATCGGCCTTGCGGGTGCCCAGAAAAATCCGCTTGGCGATGCCCTTCTTGCCGAGTTGAAGCGGGATGAGCGGCATCCAGTCCGCGTACTCTTCAGCGAGCCAGCGCGGCAGCGCCGCAACGCCCCGACCGCTCGCGACCATCTGCAGCATGATGTCCGTCGTCTCGATCACCTTGTGGCGTCGTGGCACGACATTGGCCGGCGTCAGAAATTGCGTGTAAATGTCGAGCCGGTCGGTTTCCACGGGATAGGTGATCAGCACTTCGCTCGCGAGTTGTTCGGGCTTGACGAATGGTTCGTGTGCCAGCGCATGCGCATCGGCGACGACCAGCACCTGTTCATAGTCGAACACCGGCTGGAAGCGCAACTCGGGCCTCTTCAGCGGATCGGGCGTGACGAGCACGTCGATTTCGTAGCCGATCAGCGCGCCAATGCCGCCAAACTGGAAGCGCTGCTTCACGTCGACATCGACGTCAGGCCATTGCGCGAGATACGGCGAGACCACCTTAAGCAGCCACTGATAGCACGGGTGACATTCCATCCCGATGCGCAGCGTTCCGCGCTCACCTTGCGCGTACTGTTTCATGCGTTCTTCGGCAAGCTCAAACTGCGGCAGCATACGATTCGCAAGTCCAAGCAGGTACTGCCCCGCCTGCGTGAGCCGCATCGAGCGGCCCTCGCGCGTCCATACCGGCGTGCCCAGGTGCTGTTCCAGCTTTTTCACCGCGTGGCTTAGAGCCGATTGCGTGAGGTTGAGCGTACCCGCGGCCGCGGTAAGTGACCCTAGACGCTCTACCTCACGCACGACCATCAGGTGACTGCGCTCCAACATTCCACACTCCATGAACAAAATTGATCCTTGTATGAAATAAATCCATTTTTATTCATACACGGAAAATTCTATCATCGCTTCCAGTCACTCTCTCTGGACGACACCCGAAACATGGTCACTACGCACAATCTGGGCTTTCCGCGCATCGGCGCCAAACGCGAACTGAAATTCGCGCTCGAAAAATACTGGAAAAGCGAGTCGTCGCGCGACGAACTTAAAGCCGTCGGCGCACAGCTTCGCGAGCGTCACTGGAAAGACCAGGCAGGTCTGGATTTCGCGCCGGTCGGCGACTTCGCGTTTTACGACCAGGTGCTCGACATGAGCTTCACGCTCGGCAACCTGCCCAAACGGGTGCGTGGTTTCCACGGCGATGTACTCGACAACTATTTCCGTGTCGCGCGCGGTCGTTCGGCACAAGGTGTCGAGGATCACAGCGCATGTTGCGGTGGTGTGGCCGCCGGCGAGATGACGAAGTGGTTCGATACGAACTATCACTACATCGTCCCCGAATTCGACGCGAACACGCAGTTCTCGCTCGATCCGTCGCGTCTGCTCGAACAGCTCAACCAGGCACGCGCGCTGGGCGTCACAGCGAAGCCCGTGATCATCGGCCCGGTCACCTATCTGTGGCTTGGCAAGGCGAAGGACGATTCGGACAAGCTCGCGCTGCTGCCGCGTCTGCTACCTGTCTATGCTGCACTGCTCGACTACTTCACCGCGCAGGGGATCGACTGGGTGCAGATCGACGAACCAGTGCTCGTGACCGAACTCGACGCAACGTGGCGTCAGGCATTCCGTACCGCGTATGAAGCGCTGTCGGAGCGCCGCGTCAAGCTGCTGCTCGCCACCTATTTCGGCCCGTTGCAGGACAACCTCGAACTCGCATGCAAGCTGTCTGTCGATGGTCTTCACATCGACGCGATCAATGCCCGCGATGAGATTGTGAAGGCCGTCGCACAATTGCCCGCGACTTCGGTCGTCTCGGTCGGCGCGATCAATGGCCGCAACATCTGGAAGACCGATCTGACCGCAGCGCTGGAGTGGCTCGAGCCGCTCTATCGCACGCTCGGCGATCGTTTGTGGATTGCACCGTCGTGCTCATTGCTGCACACCCCGGTCGATCTGAACAGCGAGCAGAAGCTCGACGCGGAAATCAAATCGTGGCTCGCATTCGCGCTGCAAAAGCTCGATGAACTGACCGTGCTGTCCGGCGCACTGAACCATGGCCGCGCTTCGGTCGCCGACGCGCTCGCAGCTAACGCGAAAGCCATCGAGAGCCGCCGCACCTCGCCGCGCGTGCACAACCCCGCCGTCAAGGCGGCGATTGCGCGCGTCGATGCGTCGCTCGGCAAGCGCGCAAGCGCCTATCCGCAACGCGCGGAAAAGCAGTCCGCAATTCTGAATCTACCGGCATTCCCGACTACGACGATCGGTTCGTTCCCGCAGACCAGCGAAATTCGCCACGCACGCAGCCAGTTCAAGGCCGGCAATCTCGATCAGGCCGGCTACAAGGCAGCGATGGAGCAGGAAATCACCCGCGCCGTGAATGAGCAGGAAGCACTCGGCCTCGACGTGCTCGTCCACGGCGAAGCGGAACGTAACGACATGGTCGAATATTTCGGCGAGCAGCTCGACGGCTACGCGTTCAGCCAGTACGGCTGGGTGCAGTCGTACGGCTCACGTTGCGTGAAGCCGCCTATCCTGTTCGGCGACATCAGCCGTCCGAAGGCAATGACGGTCGAGTGGATCAGCTACGCGCAGTCGCAAACGACGAAGCCCATGAAGGCCATGCTGACCGGCCCCGTCACGATCCTGAACTGGTCGTTCGTGCGTGATGACCAGCCGCGTTCGGTGTCGTGCTACCAGCTCGCGCTGGCGATCCGCGAAGAAGTGCTCGATCTGGAAAAGGCCGGTGTGCGCGTGATCCAGATCGACGAAGCCGCGCTGCGCGAAGGTCTCCCGCTGCGTCGTGCGCAATGGAACGAATACCTGCAATGGGCGGTGGAATCGTTCCGCATCACGGCGAACGGCGTGCAGGACGAAACGCAGATTCATACGCATATGTGCTACTCGGAGTTCAACGATATCATCGCGTCGATCGCCGATATGGATGCCGACGTGATCACGATTGAAACGTCGCGCTCCGACATGGAACTGCTCGATGCATTCGACAACTTCAAGTATCCGAATGAGATCGGCCCGGGCGTGTATGACATCCACTCGCCGAACATCCCGAGCCAGGAACACATCGTGAACCTGATGAAGAAGGCAGCCGAGCGCATTCCGGCTGAGCGCCTTTGGGTCAATCCGGACTGCGGCCTGAAAACCCGTGCGTGGGCCGAAGTGATTCCGGCGCTGACCAACATGGTTGCGGCCGCGAAAACGCTGCGCCAGCCGGTCTGACCGTTGCGATCCGCGTCGCGTTACCGCGGCGCGCATTCGCACCGATCACGTTTTGGAAAGATCCATCATCCAGCCGTGCAGTACGCGCGTATCGCAGACGGCGGACCAGGCATGCGGATTGCAGGTGGGCAGATAGCGGACAAGAATGTTGCCGTGCGCCTCCACACATTGCGCCTGACTACTCCCCGAAGTGCAACCTCTTTCAGGTGAAGCCGATCTAACCGCAAGAAATGCGCGCGGAAACGCGCGCGCATGACAAGGTGTCGCTTACCTAGCCCCAGAGGAGACAGTCATGGCGCTCGATCGCTATACCCTGCTCGGTCGTTCCGGCCTGCGCGTGAGCCCGATATCACTCGGCACGATGACTTTCGGCACCGAATGGGGCTGGGGCGCCGACGAAGCAACGGCGCAGCAGCTCTTCGATCTCTACGTCGACGCAGGCGGTAACTTCATTGACACGGCCGACCTTTACACGGAAGGCACGAGCGAGCAATGGGTCGGCAGGTTCGCAGCAGCGCGCGCGATGCGGGAGCGGCTCGTGATCGCGACGAAGTACTCGTACAACGCGCAGCCCGGCAATCCGAATGCAGGCGGCAACCATCGGAAGAACCTGCTTCGGGCACTCGAAGGCTCACTCAGGCGGCTCGGCACAGACTACATCGATCTCTATTACCTGCACACGTGGGACCGCATGACGCCCGCCGACGAAGTGATGCGCGCCATGGACGACGCCGTGAGCGCTGGCAAGATCCGTTACGTCGGCCTCTCCGATGTGCCAGCGTGGTATGCGGGTCGGGCGCAGACGCTCGCGGACTGGCGCGGCTTCGAACCGGTCGCTGCCATGCAGTTGGAATACTCCATGATAGAACGCAACGCGGAACACGAGTTCGCCGACCTCGCCACAAACCTCGGCATGGGGCTCGTGGCGTGGAGCCCGCTTGGTATGGGCGTGCTGTCGGGCAAATACCGTCCGTCGCAAGACGCCCAAAATCAGACCGCTGTAACGGGCAGTGGTCGCCTGCAGACGCTAGGTACTACGCCTCCGCCCGGCTTCGACAAGCTATCTGCGCGCAACTTTTCGATTGTCGCTGAGCTCGAGGCAGTCGCGCACGCTGCGAATCGGCCTATGGCCCAGGTCGCCCTGAACTGGCTGTATCAGAAACGCGGGGTCGCGAGCATCGTCGTCGGCGCGACGAAGGCGGCGCAGCTCGAACAGTCGCTCGGCGCACTCGACTTCGTGCTGGCGCCCGACTTGATTGCCAGACTCGACGCGGCCTCGGAGCCGCCCCACCCGTTCCCGTACTACATGTTCGCGGATGGTCATCAGGCACGCATTCACGGACAGGTCGAGGTGGCCGCACAACCGCCGAACCATGCCGACTTTCAGCGAGTGCCGGCGCCGCGGCCTACGGCGAAGTGAGCAGCACGCTGCGCGCCGGACACGACGGCCACGGCCGGTTCATCCGGCAGATCGTTTGCGACGTGTTCCCTTCGCGCCGCCCTGACCATGCCATTTCTCTTCATCAAGGAGCCGGTCGAACAGACGATTGCGGGCCGTATCATCCAAAGGCGACATGCCCAGCAGAGAGTGAAACGCGAGCCCGCTGGCGGCGAAATAGCGCAGCAGCGCCAAATCCGGGTCTGTCGCCTCGTCGTGCAACGCCTTCATTTTCGCGTCGTCCGACGTCTTCATTTCATCCAGCAGGTTTGGACTCTCGATAAGCGCGGCGAGCACGGCCCTTGCCACGGAGTGCGGCTGATTGACGGATTCCCGGTAGATGGCGATCTGGGCCGCAAGGGTCGGCTCGGCTTTCGACGCTCCCTCCTTCGCAACATAGTCACGCGCAATCTGCTCGAACTGTTGCCGTTGATACTCGAGTAACGCGCCAAGCACGCCTTGCCTGGTGCGGAACTGATGCAATAGTCCACCCTTGCTGATGCCGCTTTCGCGCGACAAAGAGTCGAAAGTCAGTCCGCCCACTCCGTCCCGGGTCAGGATGGCGAGAGCGGCATGGATTGCTTTCTTGCGGGATATCTCCGAGCGGGTCTGGTTGTCCATTGTCGATATTAATGACGTTGCGGCAGGGGCGGTGCTTGCCCGATTGCGGTCGCATCGTGATGGTGTTTGGCGGGCACCCGGCGTGGCGAATGCGTGACGGCAAACGCCCCCCAACCCGTTACCGCAAGGGGACAGTCGCCGTACTTCGCGGAATTGTACCGCCTCGAGTGACGTAAAAACAAACCGGGTAGACGGTTTACATTCGATTTAGACGATGCTACTGTTCGACCTCATCGGTTCTCGCTCAATCCTGGGCCGGCCCCGCAGCCACCTCTTCAAGGAACACAGTATGTTCAAGCACAAACTCGTCGCGCTTCTTCTTCCCGTCACAGCGGCGTTATCTCTCGCGGCATGCGCCGGTGTACAGCCTGTCCCCTACACGGCTATTTCATCGTCGTCGCAATTGAAGCAGAACCGGGATGACGATTCGAGCCACATGCCCTACAAGTACGTGGAGCCCGTCGTCTGGTCGCGATACACGCAAGTCGTGCTGGATCCTGTTGCCGTCTATCAGGGCGCCGACAACCAGTTCGGCGACATGAAAAACGATGACCGGACCGAGTTGGCCAACTACATGGCAGAGACTTTCGCGAAGAAACTGTCGAAACGGTTCGACGTTGCGAAGCAGGTCGGCCCGAACACGCTGCGGGTCAAGCTCACGCTGACCGGTGCGGAAAAAACGACGCCGATTGTCGGTCAGGTCATGCATTTCGACATCGCGGGCAATCTCTATAACGGTGTTCAGGCTGTCCGCGGAGGACAGGGCGCGTTCAGTGGGTCGGTCTCTTACGCCGTGGAAATCTATGACAGCAGCAGCGGCAAACTGCTGAAAGCCTACGTCTCGAAGCAGTACCCGAATGCAATGAATCTCCCGGCTGCCTTCGGCTCTCTGAGCGCAGCGAGAACCGGCCTGGACAAGGGTGCCGATGCGCTTGTAAGTCAACTCCACTGAATTTCTCGACCGACAGGATCGCGTGCTGTGATTCCTGTCTCTGCTCAGACTTCCAAAGCACCGCGCACCGAAACCCGACTTGACGGTCGCGCGGCGGTTCCGCACTCCCGCGAGATCCCATCATGCATGGACTGACCGATGTCAACCTTGCATTCGCGTGCCCACCTTTAACGGTCGCGATTGTCTTTTCTGTGGCGTACCTGCTGGTCGGGATTCCAGTCCATTTCACCCGCGGCGCGGTCGCGAGGGACGTGCTCGGTACGTTGGCGGGCGTTTTCGCTGCACTCCTCTATATCACGTGGGTTCTCGGGTCCCATGCAAACATTTGATCCCCGCTACGGTGAGGCGCAGCCCGCAACTCACATTCCGGCAACCGGACATCGAAAATGGATGAAACCACGTTGATTGCCTGTCACGAATGCGACTTTCTTCAAGCGGACACGCAACTCCCGCACGGCGGCGCGGCGCGATGTGCACGTTGTGGCGCGGTTCTCTACAGAAGCTCGTCTGCCACGTCCACTCGCGCGCTCGCGTATACGTTGGCTGCCGCCATCCTGTTTGCGATTGCCAACTGCTTTCCAATATTCGGGTTCCGGCTTCACGAAACGCTCGTTGAAACCACACTGGTCGGGGCCGCATCGTCGCTCTACGCAGAGGGTATGTGGCCCATCGCTGGCCTGGTTTTCGTAACGACGCTGTTCATGCCAGCGCTAAACATAGCCGCAATGATCTATCTACTTCTCCCATTGCATCTTGGCCGAATTCCTCAACGGCCCGAGCAGGCGCTGCGTTTGCTACGACACGTCGCCCCTTGGGGAATGATCGAGGTGCTCGTGCTTGCGATGCTCGTTGCGCTCGTCAAACTCCAGCATATTGCAGATGTCGTTCCGGGAGTCGGCATCGGTGCATTCGGCGCGGTGATGGTGTTGCTGGCCGCCGCAACCGCCGCTTTCTCCCCCCGTGCGATCTGGGCTCCCCCTGTCCATCTCGGCATTTCGCACGCTGTGTGGAGCACGTCAACCGGGACCACAGCGGCACGGGCCGGTTTGGTCGCCTGTCAACTTTGCGGCCTGCTCTCAAAGCAGCATGCGAATGCCCCCACCGGAACGTGTTCGTGCTGCGGCACGGTACTGCATCCGCGCAAGCCCGACAGTCTCGCTCGCACGTGGGCACTCCTTTTGGCGGCCGCGGTGCTGTACATACCGGCCGTCCTGCTGCCGGTCATGATGACAAGTACCTTATTCGGTGCTCAGTCCGACACGATTCTGAGCGGCGTTGTCTTTCTGTGGAACTCCGGGTCATGGTCGCTCTCCGTGATCGTCTTCATCGCAAGCGTCGCGGTGCCGATCCTCAAGATCCTGTCGTTGGCTTTTCTCGCGTGGACCACCCAGTTGAGGTCACCTCTGAATGCGCGCAGACGAACGCGCATCTATCGGCTGGTCGAGTCTATCGGCCGCTGGTCAATGCTCGATATCTATGTCATCACGATTCTGGTGGCATTCGTGCAGATCGGCGAAGTTGCGACGATCGATGCCGGACCCGGTGCGATTGCGTTCGGCGCGGTCATCGTGCTGACGATGTTTGCCTCACTGTCGTTCGACCCGCGACTCATGTGGGACGCCGTGGAGCCTGATAGTGAGTAAGCTGTCCGGAGAAAGCGATGACCGAAACGCAGCGAACTTCCCCATCGCCGTCGTGGCAGAACCATCGCGTTGGCGTCCGCAGTTCGTCTGGCTCGTCCCGCTTGTCGCGATTCTGATCGCTGGCGGGTTGGCGGTGCAGTCAATCATGCAAAGAGGGCCGACCATCACGATCAGCTTTGCTACCGGTGACGGAATCGAGCCCGGCAAGACCAAGATCAAGTTCAAGAACGTCGATATCGGCGTGATCAAAAGCCTCGAACTTTCCGACGACCACAAGACCGTGGTGGCCCGTGCGGAGATGTCTCGCAACTCCTCCAGCATGCTCGTTGACGACACCCGCTTCTGGGTGGTTCGACCGCGTATCTCGGCCGGCACGGTGTCGGGTATCACCACATTGATATCAGGCGCTCACATCGGTATGGACATCGGTACATCGCATACGGTGCGCCGGGAGTTTGCCGGTCTCGAGTCGCCACCCGTCCTCGCATCCGGCACGCCCGGGCGCGAGTTCGTACTGAAGAGCGGCAACATCGGCTCACTGGATATCGGCTCGCCGGTTTTCTTCCGGCGGCTTCAGGTCGGTCAGATCGTCTCCTATGCGCTCGACGCTGACGGAGCCGGCATGACCATCCACGCTTTCATCAATGCGCCTTACGACCGGTATGTGACAAATGACACACGTTTCTGGCAGGCGAGCGGCGTTGATGTGACGCTGGATACGACCGGCGTGAAAGTCAGCACTGAATCGCTCGCATCGATCCTGATTGGCGGCCTCGCCTTCGAAAACCCACCCGATTCGTCGGACAGGGCTGAAGCGCAGGCCCAGCACATGTACCAGCTTTTTGGCGACCGCAACGAAGCCATGAAGCGCCATGACTCTATCGTCGATAAATACGTGCTGACTTTTAACGAGTCCGTGCGTGGCTTGACCGTGGGTGCGCCTGTCGACTTCCGGGGGATCGTCATTGGCGAGGTATCGGCGATTCGCGTGCACTTCGATCCTGTCAGGAAGGAATTCAGTATTCCCGTCGAGGTCAGCATTTTCCCCGAACGACTTATCTCGCGCGAAGACTGGCAAGGTAACGCCGGCAGTACGCAGTCGGACCGAAAGACGTTTGCGGACTATCTCGTATCGAAGGGATTGCGAGCGCAACTGAGAACAGCGAGTCTGCTCACCGGACAACTTTATGTCGCAATCGATTTCTTCCCGGCGGCGCCTAAAGCGGCCGTCGACTGGAACGAAAAGATGCCGCAATTGCCAACCGTGCCGGGCAACCTCCAGGGCTTGCAGGAGTCCATCACGAATCTGGTCGCGAACCTGAACAGAATTCCTTTTGACGGAATCAGCGCGGACCTGCACAAGACGCTAAGCGATGCGGACACATTGCTGAAAACCATCAATACAGATATTGCACCTGAGGCAAAAGAAACGCTGAGCGCGGCCCGTGAGGCACTGATGTCTGCGAATCGTACGCTGCAGAGCGACTCGCCATTGCAGCAGCAGACTGCTGAAACGATGCGCGAGTTATCGCGCTCCGCGGCGTCGATTCGCTCGCTTGCGGAGTATCTCGAACGTCACCCGGAATCGCTAATCCGTGGCAAGAGGGAGGACACGCCATGAACCGGCTGATATCACTGTTCTTATCGATCATCGTAGCTGGCTGTCTCGCGGCGTGCACCTCCCCGCCAGCCTCGAAGTTTTACACATTGAGTCCCATCCAGATAACCCAGGCTGCACCGGCCGCAGATCGGATTGCAATAGCGTTTGATCCAATTACGCTTCCCGAAATCGTCGATCGACCGCAAATGGTCGTGCGGCTCGATCCGAACCGGGTCTCGATCGATGAATTCGCACGCTGGGCGGAACCTCTCAAGAACCAGATTCCGCGCGTGTTAGCCGCGGATCTCGCGCAACTTATTCCGGGCGCGATCACGTCAACGTACCCGCAGCATGCCGACGATACAGCGTACCGTGTAACAGTGGACGTGCAGACCTTCGAATCGTCAGCCGAAGGGACGGTGATGCTAGCCGTGCTCTGGTCGGTACGCGCTCCGAAGCAGGGGCATAGAGTAAGCGGACGCTCTGTCGTATCCCGATCCGGTCGTGGCCCGGGGTACCACGCCCTCGTGAGCGCACACGACGAAGCCCTCGAATCTGTTGCTTGCGACATCGCCGTGGCGACGTATTCGATGATGCATCAGTGAAAACGCGAAGAATTCGAATTCGCAAGGCACAGGCAGCGATACGAGACGGATATTTGCCTGAAAGCAAGGGACTGATACGCCATCCGCTCACGACATGGCGCCGGGTAGCCCGATACGATGCGTTCGGCCCGCTCCACCTCGGTCAAATTTCGATGTTCCCATAGATCCAGTCCTGAGCGCCGGTGCTGAGCCGATAGTGAATCAGCATGCGATCCGTCTCGGACCACGCGCCGGAGGCCGGGTCGCAAGCGGCGAGCACGAACAACATGTCGGTCCAATTCCCGAACGAAGGACTCGCGCTCGCCAGCGCGGCGAGCGGAATGATCGCTTCGATTCTTCCGCTGCCGGGATCCCATTGGGGCGCTTCGACATAATCGACGTTGCTGTCGGCGCTCCATGCATTGTTGGCGACGCGCCAGCGCGAGAACGAATCCGAATCGCTGCGACGTTCGACCAGGAAGCTCATCGGCCGGCTCAACGCCTGATTGAAGATGCCGAAGCTGCTGGTGGCCGCGCCGCCTTGTGCCAGATCCTGGCTGTATACCTGCACCGCGAACAAGGGGGGCTGCGCGAAGCGCGTGAACGTCCCCGATACGTTGTCGATCCGCACATAGAGATTCGAGCCGTCATTGGTGACGTATACGCGCTTGATCGAACTCATCGGCGAAACGCCCGCTGCCTGCGCGCCCACGAAGTACGGAACATTCGACCACTGATTCCAGTCTCCCGCCGCCGCGAAGCTGACACTCATCGTCTTGAAGGTACCCGCGTTGTACGACGGCGGCACGCACCCAAAGCGCACCTGCTTTTCGTAGAGCAGCGCAGCCAGAATGAACGCTGAGGCCGTCAGCGGTTCGCACATCGAGCTCACGAGCGGCTGTTTCGTCACGTTGGAAACCGCCTCGCCGGGTGGCATGTAGCCCTTGCCCCAGATGCTGGCGCACCATTGCAGGCGCGCCAGCGCGTCGGCGGCATGGCCGCGCAGGATGTCGTAGACGGCCACCCACAGGCTCATCTGCGGCCACGCCGGTTCCGGCCCGAGGGCCTCGTTGCCGCCCGGACTCCAGCTCGCCGTGTAGTAGAACGTGTCGCCAGGATAGCGCGCGATGCCATAACTTTGCTGCGTGAGCGCGCTCAGGATCGTGTTGACATGGCTCGCCGCGCGGCCGGACTCATGATCGATCACACCCAGCGCGATCAGCATGTCCGACGAGCTGTCGATCATCGTGCGCGGCGTGTCGTTCACGTTCACCGCGCGACAGAAATATCCTTGCGGATTCCAGGAGCCCGGCGGATACCAGTCCGACGGACGCTGAAGAGCGGTGAGAATCGAAGCCGCGCCGCCCGCATACCAGTCGGTCAGAGATGTCTCGCCGAGCCCCTCGGAGAGGGCCTGCGTCGCGTACATGCCGACGACATACCAACTCTGCGTATAGCTGTTGTGCTCCAGATTGTCGCTTTCTTCCCAGATGCTGTAGTCCGCCTGGCCGAATCCGTTCGGCTGGATATGGCTGACGATCCAGTCCGCCGACCGCTTGACGCTCGGCCACAGGTCGCGCAGAAATGTCGCGTCAGCGGTCAGCGCGTAGTGCTGATAGACGCCGTACAGGAATGCGCCGACCGAGTCGTACTCGGGCTCGACAAAGGGTACATAGCTGCCGTCCCATGTGTTGTAAGTCGTCTTCCAGGTGCCGTCGCCGCCCTGGCTGCCGCTCATCCAGCGCCAGTACAGTTGCGCTTCGTCGTGATGGCCACTGGCGTCGAGCCCGATAGCCGCGATGCACGCATCCCGCACCCAGGTGCGATATTGATAGGCGACGGGATTCGTGGTCGCGGCGAAGGTGCCGAGTACGGGGTTCTGGATGTTCTTCATCAGGATCAGCGCGCGGTCGAACATCTGGTTGAGCGCATCGTCGTCGAAATGCACGCGCCTGCCCTGATTGCCGTTCGCGAGCCAGGTGTTGTACGCGGATGCGACCGCCGTCATCCAGGCGTCGCCCGAAGATGCCCGGGCGGCGGCGATCGCGGCGGTGGCATCGGCCTGCGTCTCGCATACGCCGAGATAGAAGTAGAGCGTCGCGGATGCGCCTGGCGCGACCTCCACGCGCTTGCTGAACGCGAGCGATACGTCGGGCGCACTGACGTCGGCGTTGTTTTTCAGCGTGCCGTCGGCGTCGAAGCTGTACCAGGCGGACACGGTCCCGCTTTGTGTCGATGCGTCGGCGTTGTTGCCGGCCTGATAGCCGTCGCTCGGTTGCAGCGCGCCCAGCAGCACGAATAACTGACCGGAGGCCGTCATGTCCGCGATGAACGCGTTTTGTCCGGCGTCGTACCACGCGTGAACCGGCTTGCTCGCATCAACGTTGTTGAGATGAACCTGATCGAGCACGTTGAAAGTAACGCTCTCGGCCGTCGGATTGGTCAGCGTGTAGCGAACGATAAAGAACGGCTGATCGGGCGGCGCCGCGAAGCTGCGGGTCAGGTCAAGGCGAGGTGGCAGCGACGCGCCCTGATAGCTCAGATAGTGCGTCGTCAGAACGCCGGCGTCATCTGCGCCGCTTTCGAACCACGCTTCAGAGTCGAACTTCTCGGCGTGGCTGTAGGAGATCGCGTTGGTTTCGTCGCGGAAGAAACCGGTGTAGTCGACGATCTGGTTCACCGTCCGGCGCGCGAGAGAGCCGCGCAGACAATGGAGTTCGCTCAGGCATGGGCCGGTCCATGAGGTATCGATCTGGCTGAGCTTCGCGGCTTTCCACACGCCAACGAGATCACGCCAGTTCGATAGATACAGCGCACGCGTGGAGGTGGCCGAAGGCGAAGTCGGGCTCATAGGCATTCCCTGACGACTCGCGGATTGGATGCGTGGTTCGACGCCGCGAGGCGGGTGCCGCGCATTGCACGCCGACTGCGATAGCGCGTGATCGCTCGGGCTAGCGAACTTCAGCAATCCGGATGAACTGCGGGTGGATGCCGCGATTCGGGCCGTTCTGGACCGAATGCGGTCGAGCGTGTGCAGCGCCGGCGGGTTTCCGCATTCATATTAGTACAGCGTCGATCGAATTCAGTGCAACGGCTAGCATGGAAGCGCCTTTTCCAATCTGCAGTCCGCCATGATTCGGGAGAAGAATCTCAATCTAACGCATCTCGAACAGGGTTTCAGTCCGACTCGACGATGGTCTGATTTTCGCCTTTCAATGAAAAAATAATCCGGCACCACCACTGCATACAACGCGGCCCGAACGTACTGCATACAGCGTTAGCAAACACACGGGGATTGCGGTAGGGATGCCCATTACTGAGCACCCCCCGCACAGATCCCGGCGTGCCCAATTCGAGCACCGGGCTCCTACCTCGGGTGTTTGACGGCGAAGCGCCGATCAGGCCACGGATGAAGGATTCGAGGGGCCGGAAGCCAGGCATTGGCGATTCGTGTCATTCGCGCCCACGTCATGGCGTCCTTCTGACTGCGCCGACGGAGCGTGCGCCGCCATAGATCGGCGACGTGATGTCGGAATGCGACGATTGCCCGCGAGTTGGTAGGCACCGCGTGATACGCGAAGTATCCGCGAACCACCTGCCTGAGCCATTGCCCTTGCACTGGAATCGGTTCGTGCATGCGCTTCCGGAGCGCCTCCTTGATCTGCCTGAGTCTCGCCCGCATGCGATCCCCTCGGGTCTTCCGCTGTAACTGGAAAGCCCCGCGACGAGATCTGCCGCAGATAAAGATGAAACCCAGAAAGGTGAAGGTCTCCGGTCGGCCAAGACCCCGACTCTGGCGGTTGACCGCTGCATAGCGGCCGAACTCCAGCAGCCTCGTCTTGTCCGGATGTAGCTCAAGCGAGAACTCTTCCAGCCTCGATCGCATCGCGTCCCAGAAGCGCCGCGCGTCGGCTTCGTGCTCGAAGCCGACAACGATATCATCCGCATACCGCAGGATGATCACGTTGCCTTTGGCTTCCCGCCGTCGCCACCGGTTGGCCCAGAGATCAAAGACGTAGTGCAGGTACACGTTCGCGAACAGCGGTGAAGCCACTGATCCCTGTGGTGTACCGGTCTCACTGACGTTCAGCTCTCCGTCTTCCAGAACACCGGCCTTGAGCCACTTGCGCACAAGGCGGATGATGCGCTGGTCGCCGATCCGGTGCTCAATGAAACGGACTAGCCAACTCTGGCTAACCGAGTCGAAGAAGCTCCGAAGATCCGCGTCCAGAATCCAGTTCACCGGGGTGTGGGTGATGGCCGTCGCCAACGCATCCAGCGCATCATGTTGACTACGCCCGGGCCGAAACCCGTACGAGAAACCAAGAAAGTCTTCCTCGTATATCGCGTTCAGCACTTCCACCACCGCACGCTGGACGACCTTGTCTTCCAGCGCGGCAATCCCCAGCGGGCGCTGTTTGCCGTCCGGCTTCGGTATGTACTGTCGCCGAACAGGCAGCGCCCGGTACGCTCCGCTCTGTACCTGCGAGAACAGGCGCTCGAGATTCTCTTCCAGTCCTGCCTCGTAGTACCGCCACGTCAGGCCATCCACTCCGGGAGCCGCATTGCGTTTGAGCGCAAGGAATGCCATCCGAAGTCGGTCAACTGTGACGTGGTGCAGAAGCGCGGTGAACCGCTCCTTCTTCCGCTGTCTTGCAGCATGCCGTACACGTTCCAGCCCCTGTGGCACGCTTGCCCGGTACTGCGCCCGGTGCGTGTGTGGTTGGCCCGTGTTCCCCTTGGTCCCCGCCCTTGGCTCCGCCCACTCCGCAGCTGGTTCCCCAGCCTTGTTCGCAGGCTTCGTCGCTACTACGGCGGAGTCTGACTTCTCCCGTCCGTTCATCATCGGCTACGGCTCCTCGCCTTCCCGATGCGGACCTGCCCATCCTGCGACAGGCCAGACTGGAGATCTCCCGGTTCCCGAACAAGGAGCGTGCGCACATGCCAGGTTCTACGACCACGCCAGGTCATCCGGGCGCTCGCGATTGCGCGCTCGGACGTTTTGCCTTCCGCTACACAGACAGCGTCGGCACCCGGAATCAGTTTTCTATCGTGGCTCAATGGCTGGCCTGCACGTACCCCTGCCGACGCTTCGCCGACATCCTCGCGGATGCCTGCGCACGGCTCGGGGCCGATGTGGTTCGCTATTCCTTCATCGCAGTGGACTTGCACCACTTACTCCTTGCCGGTCTCCCGGCGCACCTGTGTGAAAACGCAGATGGAACCCGGCAATATGAAAAAATCTCTCCTTTTGCTCGTCCTGTAATTTAGTGCTGCTTCGCAACGAGCAAGGCGATTCTCCGATCCAGACAATGTGCGGCTTTTGGGCCGGCTCGCGGTATAGCGAACAAATGATTCATTTTGGCGCTCGGAGTCCATAACCGGTACTTGGCGGCCAGAAAACATCTGCTAGATTGAGTAGGGAAAATCAGGAGGCGCACGAAGCCGTCGTTCAAAACGTCCAGCGAACCGCCCACCATTGTTTGACTCTGGCACGGCTCGCGCTAGCAACCGGCGCGGTTGCCCAGATCTTTTCGGCGTAGACAAACATCATGACGGATTCCGTTAGAAGTTGGGAATACTTCCTGTGTGCGACGCCACACATTCCACAACACATCGTGTCTCAGCGCCCAATTCGCGTCAGCTATCTTTTTCATACCAAAGGGGCGAACATGACACGGCGCAAGATCGCGCACGCGTTATTGCGCCTACGTCCGAGCGCGAGCCCCGCGTCGCGCGTTGATGGACCTGGATAAGAGGAGACCGAATTGAATCCGGTTCACAGCGTCGATCAGCTCTACATCATTTCCGATCTCCATCTCGGCGGCACGCCGGGCTTCCAGATCTTCGGCTCCGCGGGCGAACTCGCGTGGCTGATCAACGACCTTGCCCTACGCGATCCCGAACAGGAGATCGCGCTCGTCATCAACGGCGACTTCATCGATTTCCTGGCCGAACCGAACGCCACCTACTTCGACCCGGATGGTGCCGTCGCGAAGCTCGAGCGGATCGCGTTGCAGGACCCCACGTTCAAGCCCGTGTTCGATGCGTTTCCGGCTTTTCTCAAGCAGGACAAGCGTCGTCTGATCGTCAACCTCGGCAATCACGATCTGGAGCTCGCGCTGCCCTGGGTGCGCGAGCGCCTCGTGCAGATCCTGACGAAGGACGCGCCCTCCTCGAGCGGCGCGCACGCGCGCCTGTATTTCGTGTTCGACGGTTCGGGCGTGCGGTGCGACGTCGGCGGACGCTCGGTGCTGTGCGTGCATGGCAACGAGGTGGACCGGTGGAATCCGGCCGACTTCGAGAAGATCAGGCAGATCGGCCGCGATAAGCAGTTGAGCCGCCCAGTCGACCCGTGGATTCCCAACGCCGGCTCGCGCATGGTGATCGACGTGATGAATCCGATCAAGCGCAAGTATCCATTCGTCGATCTGCTCAAGCCTGAAACGTTCGGTGTCGTGCCGACGCTCACCGCCTGCGCACCCGAAGCCATGCGCAACTTCAACAGCGCGCTCCGGCTCGCCAACGTGGGGTTCGCGCGTGCGTGGGCTGGCATCTACAAGCCGGGCGGCATGCTGGGGGCCGAGGAGCTGGCGGCCGGGGATCCGGTGCGGCCCACGCCCATGCCCGGCGGTCTGCTCAATCCTGTGGAGCTGCCCGCTTCGCGCCAGGAGCGCGACGGGCGCGCGATGCTTGCCGAGGCCGATGCGCTGGTCCGCCAGGGCGTCGATCCGCTCAAGTTCGTCGCGATCGAGCAGGGCAAGCGGCTCGACATGATGACCGCGCTGATCCAGTGGTCGCGCGACGCGCCGACGAGCGAAGTGCTGCGCGAGGCGCTCGAGAGGCTGGACAAGGATCGTAGCTTCGACATTTCCGCGCATGACGAAACCGCCACGCTGCTCGACAAGGAGATCGGCCCGGAGATCGACATCATCGTCGCGGGGCATACCCACCTCGCGCGCGCCCTGCACCGCCAGAACGGCAAGGGGCGATACTTCAACAGTGGGACCTGGGCGCGGCTGATCCGCATCGATCCGAAGACGCGGAGCGATTCAAAAGCCTTTGCGGAATTTTTCGACGTGCTCAACGGCGGCGACATGTCGACGCTAGACGGCTTTCGCTCCGGATCGCTGGTCGTGCGCCTCTGCACGGTCGTGGCCATATGGAAGAAAGACGGCGGCGGCGCGAATGCCGAGCTGCGTCACGTGGTCAACAACGCGACAAGCGGGTTCACACTCAATACCACGGCCAACAGCCTTCTGGAAGACTGACGATGCGCAAGATCACACTCGAACTGCTCCGTCAGGGCCCCTCGCACAACCAGCTGCTGTCGCCGCTCACGGCCTATATCGCACTGTGCGAAAACCATAGCGCGGTGACGCTCCATGTTCCGTTCGAGCACAACCAGATGCTCTACCGGCTGCGCGCGCTCAGCTATCAGCTCGGAGCGGAGGCGCGGGAGTTTCAGCTCGGCGACACCGCGCTGGTGCTGGGCAAGCTGCTCGGCGAGATTCCCGGGTTGACCGCCGACCTCAACCGCCGCGGTGTCGATTCCGCGACGGGCGATGAGCCGGTCACGCATCTGCGGCTGATCCTGTCCGCCTCCGAGCTCGCGCTCTTGCCCTTCGAGCTCGCGACCGCGCCCAGCGGCTTTCCCGGCGAAGGCCAGCCGCTCGTCCTGCAGACCCAGCAGCCCATCTGCGTCACACGCGAGACGCGGCGCGTGCCCGAGGAATTCATCCGCTGGCCGAGCAAGCCGCGCGTACTGTTTGCCTATGCGTCCCCGCCCACCTTCGAGGAAGTGCCGGCCGCGGCGCATCTGCTAGCGCTACGCGAGGCGCTCGCGCCGTGGCTCGCGCTATCGGACGACCTCGACGACGACGAGCGGCTCGAGATCATCGGAGAACGGCTGTCCGTGCTTCCCGACGCGACGGTCGAGAGCCTGGAGCGCGCATGCGCGTCCAGCGACTACACGCATGTGCACATCCTCGCGCACGGCGTCGATCTGCCTGGCGGGTACGACCAGCGGTACGGCGTCGCGCTGATCTCGCACGCCGATCCGAAGGGCTATGAGGTCGTCTCCGGCGCGCGGCTCGCGAGCATTCTGCGCACGCCACGTCGCGACAAGGCTGGCAAGTTCGTGCGGCCCGCCGTCGTGACGCTTGCGAGCTGCAACGGCGGCAACGTCGGCGGGGTGACGGGTGTCGGGGCGAGTGTCGGGCATGCGCTGCACGAGGCAGGCATTCCGCTCGTGATCGCGAGCCAGTATCCGCTGTCGTTCGGCGGCTCGGTGATGCTGGTGCAGGATCTCTATCAGGGCCTGCTCTGGGGCGAGGACCCGCGCAAGCTGCTGGTCGGCCTGCGCAGGAGGCTGCATTCCTGCTTCAAGGACCAGCACGACTGGGCGAGCATCGTCGCGTACGCATCCCTGCCCCCCAATTTCGACGATCAGTTGGCCAATGCGTGCATTCAGCAGGCCATGAGCAGCATCAATATTGCGCTGCGTGCGTCGGATCGCGTGATGGTGGCCTTTTCCGACCGGGAGTCCAGCTCCACTGGGCGTCATCAGATGCTCGCCGACGATAAGCGGCAGGAGATGCTCCTACATGTGCAGAGAAAGGTGGCCTACGCCAAGGAGCGGCTCGAAGCGGCGAATGAAGCGTATCCAGCGCAGAGGGCCCGGATCCTCGCGCAACTCGCAAGCACCGAGAAGCGCGAAGCGCAGATGCTCTTCCACTCGCGCAGGTCCGCTAGCCGCACGACGAAGAAAGGCGGCAACGAAGTGCTGGACAAGCTGGAACGCGCACGAGCCTGGTATTGGCAAGCCTATCTGCTGAACCGGTCGCATCCGTGGGAACTGGTGCAATATGTGTCGCTCACGTTGTTCCTGCGCACTTCGGGCCGCCTCTCGCAGTCGGATTGGGGTGAGGCCAAAGTCAAGCCCTTGTGGTTCACGGCGGACTCGCAATCGAGGAACGACGCCGAGAACGGTTCCGCCTTCGACCGCGCTTGGGCCTACGGCAATATCGCGGAGTTGAGCCTGATCGAACCCTGGCTGAAAGATATTCCACTACCTCCTGAGCAGGGGACGATCGACAAAGCGATCAAGGCTTGCCGCAGCGTGGTTGAGCTGGCGGGCCCTTCATCGTTTCACGTGTTCTCCACCCGGCGACAGATCCTTCGCTATCTGGAATGGTTCGGCCCCATGGTGGATCCCAACTGGTTCGCGCTGCAAGGACTCGCGGAACAGATGCTCGATGTGATGCCCGTTTGTGAAGAGCCCGAATGGAACTATTGACCACAGCGCGCCCCGGACGCCTTTCGACGCCCATCGCCAAGGACCTCCAAGGTGACTGACAACTTTTCGACGAAGCGTGTCTTTCTCTTCAGCGGGCACATGATCGATCGTCCCGAGCGCCCGCAGCCGCGTTTCCCGCCCGAACGGGAAGGCGCGGTGACGAACGACGTCGCCGCGGCGCTCGACGATCTCCAGGCTGGCAGCGCCGATCTCGCCATCTGCGGCGGTGCATGCGGCGGCGATTTGATCTTTGCGGAACTCATGCTTGCGCGCGGCGCGCATCTCGATCTCTATCTGCCCTTCGAGCCGCAGGTGTTCGTGAAGGACTCGGTCGACTTTGCGAACTCGCGCTGGCACGCGCGCTTCGAGGCCGTGCGGGCGCACGCGTATGCCCGCACTTTCGTGCTGCCCGAACCAGGAACCGAGGTGGAGCGTCAGGCGTCCCCTTACGAGCGCAATAACCTGTGGATGCTCGAGCGTGCGCTGGGATACGGGGCGCAGAAGGTTCATTTCATTTGCGTCTGGAACGGCGAGGCGGGCGACGGGCCGGGCGGAACCGGTCATATGTACGAGGCCGTCGAGGCGGCGGGCGGCGTTGCCGGGCGGCCCATCCATCCGCTCGGATCGACACAGTGAGGCGATCATGCTGAAACCCATTTGCTTCGCCATCATGCCCTACGGGCGCAAGCGGACCCAGGCGGACACCGCGCACGCTCCGGGGGAGATCGACTTCAATGCCTTGTGGGACCTCGCCTACGTGCCGGCAATCCAGGCGCTGGGCTACGAGCCCGTGCGCGCGGATCAGGACACCGGCTCGATGATCGTCACGCAGATGCTCGAACGCATCTTCTACGCGGACCTCGTGCTCGCGGACATGACCATCCCCAATGGCAATGTCTACTACGAGGTCGGCATTCGCCACGCGGCGACGCGGACCGGCTGCGTGCTGCTCGCGGCCGACTGGTCACAACCGCTGTTCGACGTGGCGCAGATGCGCACGGTCCGCTATCCGCTTTCGACCGGCAATATCGACAATGACACCGCGCAGCGCATCCAGGAATGCATCGTGCCAGGCATCCGCGCGCTCGCGAATGGCGAATCGCCGATGTTCAGCGCGATCAGCGGCTTCCCGGACAAGCCCGAACCGGCCCTCGCAACCACGATGAAGCAGCAGATGATGGACCTGGCGGTGTTCCAGTCCGCCGTGCGCAACGTGCGCCAGCTGCCCAGGGAAGAGCGCATGGAGGCGGCGCAGGAACTCGTGAAGGAGCACGGTGTGCCGCCCTTGATGGCGAGTGTCGTATTCGCGTTGCTGCTGCTGTTGCGCGACTCGATGAACCAAAAGGCCGATTGGAGCAAGCTACTCGACTTCATCGACCAGTTGCCGCAGGAATACCGCGAGAAGCCCGAGGTACGAGCTCAGCGCGCGTTCGCCGTTTCGCAGACGGGCGACGTCCAGGACGCGATCAATCAACTCGAGGGTCTGGTGGCGATCGCCGGGCCGTCGGCTGAACGCTTCGGCCTGCTGGGAGGCCGGTACAAACGGCTCTACAACGAGGAGACCGGCGATTCGAAAAGGCAGTCGCGATTGCGCGACAAGGCTATCGAGTACTACGAACGAGGCATGGATCTCGACTTCAACGAGTACTACTGCTCGTCGAATCTTCCGCGTCTGTACCGCGAGCGCAATGGCGACGGCGACTTGAAGCGCGCGCACACCGCGGCGGTGCTCGCGAACGCCGCTTGCGACCGCGCATTCCGGCGTGGCGTCACGGACGAATGGCTAAGGCCGACGTGGCTGGCTCTTGCCTTCGACGACGGCAACGCCGATCTTGCCGAGGATCTCGCGAAAAAAGTGGCCAACGAAGATGTGGCGCGCTGGAAGATAGAGAGTGTGCTAGCCGATCTGCGCGTGAGCCTACGGCTGGTTGCGGACGAGGCTCAACGCGCGCGGCTTAGCGCGGTGGCCGACGGGCTGGCCGCGCAATCGGGTTTGGAAAACGGCGCAACATAGAACGTTCGGACATGCAGTCTTGGCGGAGGTTACCGTGGCAGAAGATCAAGATAGCGTTCCTGAGTTCTTTGATGTGTTCATCTCTTATCGTCACCACGACAAGGACAAAGCCCAGCAACTCGCAACGACGATTCGCGGCTACGGTTTCACACCGTTCCTCGACACGGATTTTGCCGAGCTTGCCGATACGGGCAACGTGACGCGCAAAAAGGTCGAGATCCTTTGCAACAGAATATCGCGCGCAACCTGTCTGCTCCTGTTGTATCCAACGCAGCAGAAAGCCTCCGGGAATCCTGCCGGTTCTGCATCTGCACATGGTGTCGGAGTCTGGACGCCGTGGGAGCTGGGATTTTTCGACGGAAACGTTTCGTCCCGGATCGGCGTTTATCTACCCGATGGCAAGCCCGATGGATTCAACGCCAAGGACTACTTCAACGGTAGCGAGTACCTGCAGATCTACCCGACCTTGAGCGACTCCGATCTCAAAGACTTTCTTGATCGCAATGCATCGCGGGAGCGACGCATCGACAACGTGTCGGGCGCATTCGTGTGGCTGCAGAATCTTGCCGAGGAGTGTGTCGCGAACCCAGTCAACGTCAGTCTCGGCATTGCCGAGTGGTATGCCGATCATGCGGATCGATTCTGGCGGTCCCGAGGTGTCAACGTGTGGGCCGACTACTTCGCGGGCGTGAAAGTGCAACTAGACGATTTGCGGGTTTCCTGGAGTCCTCAGTTTCGCTCTCCTGTCTTTGATTCGATGCGCAAGGTGATGTCTTCAGACGAACACGCGGCAGAAAATGGTGGCGACCATCCTGGGATCACTCTGGCGCCTGGATTTGGCAACGCCGGGGGACCCATCGGCGATGGCACGAATCGCGAACTGCCGCTCATGGATATCGAGGCCTTCGTCAAGGCACTCAATGCAAATAAGCATTAGAGAGAAATCATTCGGCGAACAGATCCGGGCCGAACACCTCGTAGTGAATCTTCGACTCGTGGATGTCCAT
Source organism: Paraburkholderia sp. HD33-4 (assembly GCF_021390635.1). Taxonomy (NCBI): domain Bacteria; kingdom Pseudomonadati; phylum Pseudomonadota; class Betaproteobacteria; order Burkholderiales; family Burkholderiaceae; genus Paraburkholderia; species Paraburkholderia sp. HD33-4. Next base: position 228,866 of record NZ_JAJEJS010000003.1, read on the forward strand.
GCTTTTCAGTGCGTCGTGCTGCAGCCGCATGAAAGGAACAGGACCGCAGATGTAGTAATCGGCGTCGGGCAATAGAATCTCGTTGCGCAGCTTGCCGAGGTCGATGAAGCCCGCGTTGTCGTAGTCGCGGCCCTGCACGTCGGTAGCGAGCGGCGCGTCGTAGAACACGATCGCGCGGAAATTCGGCTGGGTGGCGGCGGTCTGCTGCAAACGATCGCGCATCGCGTGCACCGCGCCGTTGCGCGCACCGTGTATGAACACCACGCGCCGCTGCGGGTCCTGAATCGCGCGCTTCAACATGCTGACCATCGGCGTCAGACCGACGCCGCCGCTGATCAGCACGATTGGCGTCTGCGCATGGACATCGATGTAGAACGTGCCGTACGGTGCCGCCAGTTTCACCTCGTCGCCGACGTTCACGTGATCGTGCAGCAGTGACGACACATAGCCCGGCGGCCGCCCGGCCTCGCCGCTCTCGCGCTTGACCGAGATCCGATAACTATGGCCGTTCGGCACGTCGGACAGGCTGTATTGCCGGATCTGCTGCAGGCCGAGCGCGGGCACATCGACGGCAATGCCGATGTACTGGCCAGGCTCGAAGTTGGCGACCGGCTGGCCGTCCTTCGGTTCGAGAATGAACGACGTGATGACGCTGCTCTCGGGCCGCTTCTCCTTGACGACGAACGCGCGCCATCCGGTCCAGCCGCCAAGCTGCGCCGCTCGCGTTTCACGCAACTCGGACTCCATGCCCATCAGCACGTCCGCGAGATTGCCGTATGCCTGCGCCCACGCGGAGATAATGTCGTCGGTCGCGGCGTCGCCGAGCACGTCCTTGATCGCGCCAAGCAGATGTTCGCCGACGATCGGATAGTGCTCCGCTTTCACGTCGAGGCTCGCGTGCTTGTTGGCGATATTGCGCAGCACCGCGGCGAGACTGCCCGGATCCTCGATGTTCTCGGCGTACGCGTACACGGCGCGGGCGAGCGCTTCCTGCTGCTGGCCCTGCTCCTGGTGCGCCATGTTGAACACGTTCTTCAGTTCGGGATGCGCCTCGAAGAGGCGCCTATAGAAGCGCGCAATGATCGTGTAGCCGTGCGCGGCCAGAACCGGGGCCGTGGCCTTTACGATGTCCTTGGTTTTCTGCGTCAGCATTTTCTTCCTCCTGCATCGGGACGACTGGTTGCCTCGCTCGTGCGCGTGGTCAGCGCTGTCGCTTTGTCCGGTCGCGCTTACCGCTGCCAGTCTATTCCTCGACCATGCTCCTCCAACCGATGCAGGCTGTCCATACGCTGAAGGCGATGGAAACGCACGTGCCGACGCACGGCGCGACATGTCCAAGATCGGTCGTCCGACGGCACACGAAGGCGGGACGGCGAGGAGCGTGACGCGCGCCGACACGCACTGGGAGCGTTGCCATCACGGTGACGGCAAAGGTCATCACGAAGGTTCTGCGCGGCGCGAACCGGATCGCCTGTTGCTTTTTTGACCCAGGTCAGAACTTGACGGGCTAACCGACGACGGCGCAAGCTTGATTGAACGCGCTGTCATCACGACGTCACAGCAACGGCCGAGCGTAGAAGCAATCCGGCGCATTGGGTCAGCGAATGTGAGGTTTGCAGACCGCCGTGCGAGTGCCGACAGGGCTGCCCACAATGCGGCTGTTTCGGACACTTCGTCCAGCCCGTACGACTTACTACGAGCGACGCGTAAGCTGAAGAGATCATGAAGGATTGGCCGCTTCGGCAGACACGAGGCGTCGCTTCAAAACATCACGCGAATACGCTTTGAGCCGCACAGGCCCGTCGACCGAGCGACGCGGCATCAAGTGGGAAAACAAAAAAACGGAGAGAGTCTGTGAAAGCCGTGCGTAACCATAACTACGTCGTAAAGGAATTGACGCACATCGGCACGCTGCCCCAGCGCCTCGAACAACCCGTTCAACGCGACTGCGTCGACTGGCTGGGCACGGTATTTGCGTCACCAAGTTTCTCGCGCGCGCGCATCGAGGCCAATGCCGAACTGCCGGCGGCCCCCCCGCCGCAAGCGCCGCTACTGCTCGCGACGCTCGAACCCGCGCGGTGGCGGCGAGCACCGCGCCGGCCGGACGTGATCATCGCGCACCGGCACTATTAGCCATTCACGCGACGAAGGAAAAGATGATGCGGACCTACGAATACCACGGGTTCACGATCGAGGTGACCGTCGAGGCGGATTTCACGTTGCGCCCTGCCGGGCGCGCGGCGGTACGCACGCGCTACGCGGCGGTGGTTCATGTCTATCAGGCGGGTAATGCGGTCGCGACGTTCTCCCCGCTGCGCTTCGACGCTGCGGGCGGCCGGCCGTTCGACACCGAAGCCGACGCGTTGATGGCCGGATACAGCGCGGCGCGCCGAATCGTCGACGACCTGTTCGCCCGCGCGGCGGATGCCGCCGACTCTGCATTGAGCGCCATCAAGAGCAGCAAAGAACTCCGCTAGCGGGTGCTGGCAACGGGTCGATCGATTGCCGGCAGCGAGAATGGCGCGTGCGGTCTCCGCGAGCACCCTTCCCCGAATGAACCGGCGGATCCGATGCGTCAGTCAGTACCTCCCGCTTTCACGCCCCGACGCAGCCCACGCAATCGATCAGTGGAACGAAATGACAAGGCGTCTGCCCGATCCGTGCAGCCCGACAAGCGGGCCCGTCTAGAAACTCATCGCGAATCCGAACGACACGCCGTGCACGTTGCGACCGAATACATATCGCACCATCGCGCGCGTGCGGGTGACGATGACGGGATACCTGCTGCTGTCGAGTTCGAGGCCGACGCCCAGCGACGTGAGGTCGTTGAAACCCAACACCCCGGCACTGTCGCCAAAATAGTGAGAGTAAGCCGCTTCGAGTACATAGCGGACTGGTCGGTCCAGCGCGTGCCAGCCGGTGGGCGCGCGCCAGCGAGTCCATAGGCTCAGTTGCTGGGCCATCGCCGAGCCCTGCACGGCCTCCGAAGTACTGCCGAAACTGCGCAGGTAAATATCGGTCGCCCGCAATTCGGCGTCGATTTCGTAGTTTTCCCGGTAGTGCTCGTAGTCGAGCATCAGCGAGCCGCCATAGCCGTAGGCGTTGAGCGAGCCGTCCTCGAGAAACTGCAGGTTGCTGTCCGTGACACGGTTGAAGATCGTCTGCCCCACCTTCAGGTCACTCGACACACGCCCAATCGTACCGTTCAGGATCGGACGGAATACCAGTTCGTCCGTGATGTGGAAATCCCACCCCAAGCCGACCGTGCCACTGAAGGTGTTCCACTTCGTCGGCACCGCACGCTGCTGGGCGCCATCCGTGGCGATGAAGACCGGATCGTAGCGGCTGTAGGCGAGCGTCCCCTCCATATACAACGGAAATGACCTGCTGAGCGTGAAGCCCCCGCCAAATTGCGTCTGCCCGAAACCTGGATTACCCGTCAGGCCGTTGTTGACCGACAGGTTACTGGTCGTGACGTCCGGGACTGTCGTGTAGGTCATGATCGCGAGCACGGCGTCTGCGTGCTGCTTAACATTGCCGCCAATCACGGTATTGCTCGACAATTGCCCCGGCGCGACCTGCGCGTGCGAAGGGCAGGAAAGCAGGCTCAGCAGCAGAGCGGCGCACGCCCCTGATGCGCGATGCGAGCAACGCTTGCGGAGTGCAGGCATAGTCAAACAACCTCGCCATTTGTCGACGAGATTGCAGGCTGACTTGCGGGCTCACACACGGCGTATCCAACGAGCATGACGCACTCCTGTCAGTCGGCTGATGGTGTTCGTCTTCCGCGAAGTCGCCTTCCCGCTGCAAAAGCGCGTGCGCGCAACTGAAGCGACTCCGGACGGGCGTTGCGCCGCTCACAGCACCTGGAAGGTCTGCGCTAGTATCGTATAGAAATACCCGAAGTGAACAGGTACATCAATACGGGCATATCTTCAGTCGCTTGCCTTGCGCGGGTGAGGGACACCACCGCGACAAACGGAATCTCGCAGCAGCCCCACTTACTCACGGAGCCTCGTTATGTCCGCCCATTCGGTCCCGAACGACAAACCCGTCAAGATCCCCGGCCCGGACCATCCGATCACGATCGAGCAGCACCACGCGCGCGGATCGTCATGGCAGGCGGCCACGTGATCGCCGATACGCACGACGCGTTGAAGCTGCGCGAAGCGCGCTATCCGGCCGTGCTCCACATCCCGCGCCAGGACGTCGACATGGCCCGGCTCGAACGCACGGCGCACGCAACTTACTGTCCGTACAAGGGCGACTGCGCCTACTTCTCGATTCCGTCGGCGGGCGAGCGCGGCACCAACGCGGTGTGGACCTACGAGCACCCTTACGACGCCGTCGCGCCGATCCGCGAGCACCTCGCGTTCTATCCCGACCGCGTGGATTCCATCACGCAGGAGCCGGCCGCTCACTAGGCGAGCGCGCCCGCATCATTTCCCCGGCAGCGGTGCGCGCTCGGCGCTCGCCGCCTGCAACGCCGCCAGCACCGTCGATACCGCCGCGCTGTGCGGACGGATCAAGCGTTGATTCATTCATTGGGATGACACCCGGCAGTATTTGACTACCGAGCGGCGAAACGGCACGGGTTGCGATAACCCGTGCCGTTTTTATGCGCGATGGCTCGCGTACATCACGCACGGAATCGCATTAGATTCACAGCGCATGCGTCCCAAATGGATCAGGCTTACCTTAACAAAACCTTAAGAGATCAGTATTGCCAAATAAAAACCCCAGTTCACGCAAATGACTTTTTAACGGTTCAAATTCGTCCGGCTTTACCCAAAGTCGTTGTCAAACAAAAGGACGAGACATGAAACCGATCACGAAATGGAAGCGTAAGCAAAGCGCAATGTGCGCAGCCGTCGCCTTGCTTGCAGGGCTGTACGCGACAGTCGCGACAGCCGGCGACGATCACGACCACGGCCGCGACAACGATCGCGATCGCACGTCGGTCAAGCACGTGCTGCTGATCAGCTTCGACGGTCTGCATCAGCAGGACGTCGCGCGTTGCATCGGCGCGAACACGTGCCCCAATCTGGCGCTGCTCGCGAAGTCGGGCACCACCTATACGAACGCGCACACCCCCGGACTGTCGGATTCGTTTCCGGGCCTCGCCGCGCTCGTGACCGGCGGCTCGCCGAAGTCGGCGGGCCTGTTCTACGACGTCTCCTACGACCGCACGCTCTATGCGCCGTCCGATACCAATTGCACGGGCCCGACCGGCTGGAACGTCGTCTTCGATGAAACGACCGGTATCGACGGCGAGAACGGCGGCGTGCTGAAACATCTCGACGGCGGCGGCGCGTTCAATCCGCAAGCGATTCCGAATGCGCTCGTCAATGGCGTCTGTACGCCCGTCTATCCGCATAACTATCTGAAGACCAACACGGTCTTCGAAGTGATCAAGGGCAACGTGAAAGGCGCGCGCACCGCGTGGGCCGACAAACACGCGTGGGGCTACGACTGGCTCAACGGACCGTCCGGCGCTGGCGTCGACGATCTCTCGCGCACCGAAATAAATTCGATCGATCCGGATACCAACACGTACTACCTCGACACTTACACGCACACGGAGAAGTTCGACAACTACCACGTGCGATCGCTGCTCCGCGAGATCAATGGCAAGGATTCGACCGGTAAGAAGAGCGTCCCGGTCCCGACCGTGTTCGGCGCCAACTTCCAGACGCTGAGCGTCGCGCAGAAGGCCACGGTCGCGACGGGCGGCGGCTATCTCGATGCGAGCTTCACGCCGGGTCCGCAGGTCACCGGCGCGATCGAGTATATCGACGACGCGCTGGGACGCATCGTGTCCGAACTGAAGGAGACCGGTCTCTATTCGTCGACGGCGATCATCGTGACCGCGAAGCATGGCCAGTCGCCGACCGATCATTCGAAGCTCGTGAAGAACGGCGATACGCTGACCAAGCTGCTCGAAACCAGCAACTACCTGGATTCGGGCGGTAATTTTGGGCAGGCCGCGACGAAGAGCGGCAACCTCAACGACGGCACCGGACTCGTCGGCACCGGCTTCGTGCAGACCGACGACGTCGGTCTGATCTGGCTGCGCGATCAAAGCCAGGCGGCCGCGGTCGTGAAGACGCTGAAAGACAACCTGAGCTGCAACGCGCCGGGCATTTGCGCGGACGGCCCGCAGGCGTACATCCTGTCTGGCCCGCAACTGGCGAACCGGTTCGGCGATCCGTCGCACGGCCGCACGCCGGACATCATCGTTCAGCCGAATCCGGGCGTCATCTATACGTCGAGCACGTCGAAGGACGAAGAGCATGGCGGCAACGCACCCGACGACAGCCATCTGGGCCTCGTGATGTACGTGCCTCATTCGCATCACGCCGGTCAGGTCAACGACGAGCGGGTGCTGACCACGCAGGTCGCACCGACGATTTTGCGTCTGCTCGATCTGAACCCTGCGCTGCTGAATTCGGTCGCGCTTGAAGGCACGCGTCCGCTGCCGGAATTTGATCACGACTGAGTACTGGGTAGTCGCCGTATTTGAGTAGTGAACTGCGCCGCGATCAGTGTTGGAACGATCGCGGTGCAGTCGTTTTTGCGAGGTCCAGCCGCGCGGACCTCGCGTGCCGGCGCGCAGGGGAATAGCATAGGAGTCGCCTGATGTCACCCAACAGGTGTGCGTCGATTGCCTGACAAGGAGCCGCGTTGCCATGAACAACATTGCGCTTGGATGCGTAGCGGTGTTGGGGTTGCTGTTGTTCGGCCTCGGCTTGTCGGTGTCGATGATGCGCTTCCGGGAAGGCACCACGTCGGGCTGCGCCGACGATCCCACCAACCTGCTGCACAAGCTGGTGCGGGCCCATGGCAATACGGCGGAATATGCGCCGTTTCTCGCGGTGCTGTTTCTCTTTCTGGGCGCGAGATCGCCATCCGTGGTGACCGTGTCGCTGATGGTCATCGCGACCGTATGCCGGTGCTTGCTCGTCGTCGGGCTGGTTGCATTTCCGACGATGGCGAAGCCCAATCCTTTGCGGTTCGTCGGTGCGATTGGGACTTATGGAGCGGGGATTGGGTTGTGTCTGGCGTTGTGGCGTTGAGGCGGTTAGCGGCTGCATCGATACACACATCGCCCCCCAAAAATGAAAAAAAGCCCCACGGTCACCCGTGAGGCTTCAAATAAGACCCGCAGCCTGACACCGCGAGTCCTGGTCTTTCAAGCAACCACGCTTACTTCACATTCGGGAACACCGGCCAGGACGCAGCCTGATCGCACAGCTGCATCTTCGCGTTCTGCGAGACGATCGTGCCCGCCGGGTCCGTGTCGCCCGCCGCGCCGGCGTCGTCGCTGCCATTGACGGTCAGGTTCAACGTGTTCGTCGGGGCCGTGTACTTGCCAGCGCCGCTCGACGTGTTCGTCAGGATACCGCCCGTGCCGTGAGCCATCGACGAGCCGATCAGGCTCACGTTGGCGCCCAGGTTCAGCGTGGCGTTGGCGGCCTTCGATTGCGTCGAGCCATCGGTCGAGCCGATGTTCACGACAGGCTTGCTCAGGTTCGCAATCGACATCGCGACATCCTTGTCCGCGACCACGTTATCCAGGTTCAGCTGGATCACGCTCTGCGTATTGGCGTAGAGCGTGTCGGCATGCAGACCACGGAAGGTCAGGCCGCCGCCGCCGGTCTTGCCCCCAGCCTTGTTGGCCGGGATGTTCATCATGCGGATGTTGCTGAGGTTGATGTCGTGGAAGCTCGGCGGCAACCAGCCCAGCCCCGTGTACGAGATCGGATCCGCGCTCGGCCCCGTGTAGTACATGTCGAACACGAGGAAGTCCTTCACACCACGCATACATGCGCCGTCGTAGTAGATGTTGCTGACGTCGCCGCCGCGTGCCTGACCGCTCTTGATACGCAGGCCCACGATGCCCATATCCGTCGACGCATTGGTGCCGTCGTAGATATTGTCGAAGTAGTTGTCGTAGAAGTGAATGTTACGCACACCTGCATTCGTCGGGCTGCCGATCGACAGACCATGGCCGTTGTAGTTGTGGTTGTGCGCCACCGTGATGCCGTACGTGCGGTTCGACGAAACGTCGCGGTTACCGTCGATGGCCCACAGCATGTTGGCCGCCGTCGTCGCGCCTTGTGCCGATGCCGGACGAGGATCCTGCAGACCGCCCTTGAACGCGACGTTGTCGTCGGACGGGCTCAGGAAGTTGTACACGATCGCGACGTTCTTCACGTAGCCGTCGAAGTACACCTGGCCCGAGGACGTCGTCTTGCTGCCCGTGCCGAGAGCCGCGTGTTCCGGACCTGCCGCAACGCTCGGGTCGACGCCGTCGGTGTTCTTCACGCCGGTCGAGCTGGCATCGATCGTCGCGCCCGTATAGAGGTGCGAGTACGAACCGCTGACGCCGTCGAAGCCGTCGTTGTTCATGCCGACGCTCGCCTGGTTGGCCGCATCCGGCAGCAACGGCGTGATGATCTTGATGCCCCACACGGTGAAGCCGTCCACGCCGTCGGCTTCGACGGTGAAGAACGTGCTGTTGCGGAACGTGATCTGATACAGCGACAGGTTCTTCGACTGCTGCATCCACAGCATGCCGGGGTTGCCCTGGAAGCTGTACGGGCCGCCGCCGATGTCCTTGTTGCCGTGGTACGAGATATCCCACCAGCTTGCCGTCACCCAGCGTGCGCAACCGGCCGTGCCGGCGGTACAGCCGCCGCCGTTGACCGTGTAGCCGCTCGGGACGCTGGTTGCCTGACGGTTCACCACATAGGTGACGGCCGGGGTAGTCAGCGTCGTCTTGCCCATCGCGGTGACCACGTCGCAAGCGCTGCCTTCCGGCGCGAGCGTGCCTGCGCGGTAAGCGGCGATCGTGTTCGTGCAGCTGAACTTCGGCGTGCTCACGCCGGTGATGTTGTTGCCCGAATACGTGAACGCCTCGGTGACGCCGGTTGCCCAGCGGATCATCGGATACTGCGGCGACGAGCTGATGAGCGGCATGTAGCCACGCGCATCGATCGAGCCGGTGCCCATGATCGACGCGTTGACCGTATGCGTGCCGCGGATCAGCGGATAGCAATTCTGCATGCCGCTCGTGCCCGCGATGGTCGCCGCGCCCGCATTGGCGGTGCCAGCCGGCGCGGGAAGCCCTGCCGGATTGTTGATCGCGGCGCCGCAGGTGATCGCGTTCGGGCGATCCTGCGCGGTCTTGTCGTAGACGACCACGTCGCGGCTCGCGAACAGCGTGACGCCGTCGTCGACCCACAGCGTGACGCCCGACGGCAGAACCAGCGGACCGCTCAGGAACGCGTTGCCTGCGCCGCTGCTGTTCTTGACGAGACGCACCGCGAACTTGGTGGCCTTGTAGGAAGGGTTCGACAGCGTTTCGCTCGAGGCACCCGCGATGTTGACGGTGGGATTTTTGGCCGCCTGCTGCGTAGCCGCTGCCTGCTGATCGGCCTGCGTGATCTTCGCGCCGACTTCCGCGTCCACGGCTGCGCCGCACGCGTCGAGCGCGGCCTGAATGCGCGCCTGGTCGGGATTGTTCAATGCGGTGGTCGCGCCGCCGTAAGCGGCCGGCGTCGGGTCCGAGCTGACCGGCAGCGAGCCGTCGGCGTTCTTCACCAGGTTGTTGGCCGCCTGGAGCGTCGAGCACACCTGCGTGTCAGCGGGCAACGACGGCGAATCCGGCAGATTCGTATCGCCAGCGTAGCGGCCGGGCGTCCAGACGGGGGACGTCGGCGAGGTCGGGTTGGTGGGTGGCGTGGTCGAGCTGGTACTGGAACCTGAAATGTTACTGCCCGCACCGCAACCGGCGACGGTCATAACAAACAGGCCGAGTACCGCAAACTCTCGGACTGAGCGCATTTTCATAAGTTATCTCCTTGGGAGTGGGTCCAGTGCGTGTTCCTGGCAGGCCTCGCTCTCCTCGCGCGGATGCGACGGAAAGGCGTCAGGCTATGCGGAGCATCAATCTTTGTTATAAGACATCGTATAAGTTACAACCTCAAATCCGGAGCTTCCACACGACGCGCGACGGCCGAAAACCAAACATCGCGCAACTTATATCGACGCCACACGACCCAGCCCCAAGCCGGATCTCAAGAGCGCATTGCAGAAGTGGTGCTTGGCCCAGCTTGGGCCTGCGCCTCGAAGCTTATTTTCTGGTTGCGAGCCGGCCACGCGACGGGCTTGCCGACAATCGTCTCCGCACGCTCGCGGAGCCGGTTGTCGGGCAACAATAAAATTCATCGTACAACGTACGACGGATCATGCTTTAGAAGGGGGCGCTCTTTCAATTACAGTAAACCCGACCTCCCAATATGAGGGACACGGTCAGCGGGCAGGAAGCGCACTGAAAGGTCAAATGTTACAAAGCGATGCCTGCGCGCAAGCTCATATGCACGCACAGTGCCGGCCGACGACGCATGAAGCTGCGCCGGTATGATGAAAGCGTCGGGCGATCGATCGAACCCACACCCAGCCCACCACAGGAGATTCATCTTGCATTCCGTAAACATCCTGCTTGCGCTTGCGGGCGTCCTGTTGCTCAGCGTCGCGAGCCCAGGGCCCAACTTTCTGATCGTCACGTCGACGGCCGTTGCGTCACGCAGCGCCGGCATGATGACCGGCCTTGGGCTTGCCGCCGCGTCCGGCACGTGGGCATTGATTGCGATCGCGGGTCTGAGTCTGATCGTCACGCACGTGACCTGGCTCAGCGCCGTGCTGCGCGTCGCCGGCGCGCTCTACCTGATCTGGCTAGGCATCAAGATGATTGCGACCGCGCGGCGGCCGTTGTCCGCGGACGTCAATATCACGGTGTCCGGTTGGACCGCGACAAAGAAGGGCTATTTCGTCAGCATGACGAACCCGAAATCCGTCGCGTTCTACGGCAGCATCTTCGCGTTGATGGTGCCGCCGCATGCGCCGTTGTGGCTCGATATCGCGGTCGTGGCGCTGTCGATCGGCATCTCGTGCGCGTGGTACTGCGCGATGGCGTTGCTTGCATCGCATCCGGCGGTTCGGCGCACGCTGGAACGGCGCAAGGCCGTGCTCGATACGGCGGCGGGTGTGCTGTTGGTGGGAGTCGGCGGGCGCATGTTGGCGGGGCGTTGAGCGGCTAGCGGCGCGCAACGTGATGCCCCCTTCGCGTGATCAGGTGGAACTGGGCTACGGCGCGCCGCCACCGCGAATCACCAGTTCCATATAACCCGTCTGCGGATCGGGCTCCCGTGCGAACGAATAGCCTGGAACCGACACGAGCAACAACTCGGCGGTCGTACGTACCGTGCAGCCGCGCGCCACATGACCGCCAAACACCTGCCCGCGCGCATCCGCGATCGACATGTGCAGATGAGCGCCATCGGGCGAGACGGAGCCCGCGAGCGTCAATATTTCGAGGTCGCCGCGAATTTCCGTCGGCGCGTCCGCGCCAGCGAACCTCAATGCCGCAACGTGGAGACTGCCGATACCCTGAACGACGAACGCCGCTTGCAGGTCGCGCCGTCGAAGCGCGTCTTCGACGGCGACGCGAAGGTCGTCGCCAGGACTGAGTCGCAGAGGATGGGCTTGCATGCCTGGGCGGTTCGAATGCGGTAGACGCAGGGGTTATGCGTGAGTGAGGAAGTATCTCACAGGCGCTCGTTTCCACTGGGTTCACGCAGATTCGATGGCGACAATATTTACAGTTTATATGTACAGTTAAACTGTAGATATGCTATGTTCTCACGATGACGAGACATTCATCTGCTGCGCAATCTACCGATTTACCCGCCCTTGCAGGCGAATTGCGTGTTGCCGTGAGCAAACTGGTTCGCCGCGCGCGAGAACATTCGCAATCGAGCGACTTCACGTCGGCGCAGAAGTCGGTGCTGTTTCATCTGGAGCGCGACGGTCCAGCCACCGTTTCCGCTTTAGCGCGGGCACAGGGCGTAAAACCTCAGTCCATGCGGATTACGGTTGCCGGTCTGGAAACGTTGGGCGTCGTCCAAGGCGAAGCGGACCCAACCGATGGACGCAAAACCCTGATCGATCTCACTCCCACGTTCAGACGAACGCTCCTGGCGAGTCGGGCGGCCAAAGAAGACTGGCTGGTCCGCGCGTTGCAAGCGCAGCTATCGTCGCGAGAACAGGCCACGCTCGCCGCCGCGGTGGGACTGCTACAGCGGCTCGCCGACTTCTGAACATTTGCAGGTACTTCATCGCCGCTTCAAGGAGCAACTGATATGGATTGGCCACACGTCGTCTCTTACTTTTTCGGTGGGGTCCTGTTCACGAATGCGGTGCCGCATTTCGTCAGCGGTGTGATGGGCGAGCCGTTTCAGAGCCCGTTCGCGAAGCCGTCCGGAAAAGGGTTGTCGTCATCGACCGTCAATGTGCTGTGGGGCTTCTTCAATCTGGTCGTCGGCTATCTTCTCGTTTTTCGTGTCGGCGACTTTCGGCTCGAGGTGACGGGTGATGTCGTGCCGTTCGGCATCGGTGTCATCGCGATGGGCTTGCTCTGTGCGCGGCTGTTCGGCCCTTTGCACGGCGGCAAGCTTCCGGAACGGACTTGAACGACCCGCGATAACTCACGGGCCGTGTTTTCCACGCGATTACTCGAACATATCCGGCTGGCGAGCATGCCGATGAATGGCGACCGCGCACCCGAGAGCTCGAAAAGGAACTGGAACTGCCCGAGGGGTTCTTCGACATGCTGCGCACTGGAGACGATTGGTCGTTTGTAATCAAACTGCACGCGCTGCTTGAGGCGGCATTAGTTCAAAGCGCCGCGCCAAGGTAGTCACCTCGCCAGTCCTCAATGGGAACGTTCGGGCTCAGCGGTCGAAACCTACTGGAAGCAGAAGACATCCCGTCTGCCGGGCCCGTCAGACAGCCGAACATTCTAGCGGTTCACCACGTGTAGTCGTCGTCGTTGGAACCTTCCTCTTGAAGCGCGGCCGTCCCACCAGAAGCGTCGTCTGACTGAGGACCCGTACCCTCAGGATTCAGATTATCCAGAAGGTCGACTATATCGACCTGGATCCTGCCCATACCAATGAGTTTAGGCAAGGCAGTCTTCATCGTTTGATAGTGCGTGTGATCCTTGATTCCCGCCTGTGTGGGAACTTCCAGCTTCTTTGACTGCTCTTCCGACCAAGTCGCATACGGATTCTTTGCCTTATTACGTCCGAGAATATAATTCTTCAGTAATTGTTTGTGGAGTACTTCCGTTAAATCTGGAATACCATCCAGTACTATTATTTGCTCTCTTTTCGTAGTGTTCTTTTCCGAAAAAAATTTCGGTGAGCCACCAACAGCGACGGCGAGCACTTCCGCGCTTCTTCCCGCCTGTTCTAAGGTATCCTTCACATCTCTCTTGAGCTTGATAAGGGAATCGCCTGTATCAGCGAAATCCAGGACGATGTAACGACCCGGATTGCCAAGCTTTTCGAGCTTTCTCGCCAGATATCTCTTAAAGTCGCTAGTCGGCGCATGTTCAAGCTCCACTTTGCTAACTTCGCTAACGTTGACCGTGACCACCTTGAAACCGCGATACTTTAGCAACCATTTCACCAGTTTCGGACTGCCACCCACTGCAATGTATCCCACGCCATCCTCCCCGCACTTCTGAATCAATTGCTGGACGGCGGAACACGTATCACCAAACAGTTTTGCATACCCCATCCGATGCAGGAAATCCGCTATAGCGCTGCGGCGAGTTTCTGGCTTCGTGCCTTTGACATCGTAAATTGGCACCCTTCCGAAGAAAACGTTCGGGTCCCTAAAGGTTTCGGAATATTCAGATTCCGCCGGGCGGTTTCCGTCGTGGACCACGATCTGGCCCGATGATTGCTCGAGGACAAGGTGTTTTTTTGGCATGGATGAATCCCGTTATGTCGCTCGACCAATAACCCTCGGTCTTTGTGCTCAGACAAGCGTTACCACACGGCGCGGGTGCTCAGCACCAAGCCGACAGTCAACGCCTTCCACGTTTCGTTTCCGAAGTTCAGGATAGGTTGGCTGCAGAGCGAATTCAACGATTTTTTTCGCCCCGATAGTCCTTCCCCGGAGGGGTGCTGGCCGCTCGTGGCGCGGAAACTTCACAGTCGGCGACCGGATCGAGCAAGCCCACGCTCGCCCGCGTCGCGCAGTGGCTAGATGGTGAGTCATTGGGGATCGAATTTCGCGCGCTGCGCCGTCTTGAACAGGTCATTTCGCATGGCGTCTGCGGTGCCACGGCGATGCAGTCGTGATATAGGGGGGCTGGATGCACCCAATGCTGCCTTCAACATCGCGAGACGTAACGCCTTCGAGCCAGACACCGCGCGAATGACGGAGGAGACGCTATCGCTGATTGTTGCGCTGCGAGAGAGCGGAAGTCGCGACGGCAACGACGGCTACCTATGTTATAGCCGGCGCTTCACTAGAACTAACTCTTAGACTCCAGTCGGCATTAGGTTTTAGCGTCATCTAATACGATCAGTATTAGATGACGCTTCGGGTTTCCGTGTTTTTGTTACCGTGAACCCGCATCGTGGGTTCACGCACTTCATAAGAGTTTGGCGATTTCGAAAACCTCTAGATTGTCCACAGGCTCGCTGAGTGACGGAGTGCTATGGCGTTGGACCCGAGGCTGCCGGGCGTTCCCGTCGTCACGATTCCAACGTCGTTGGTCGCGAAAACGCCGGTTATCGCCGCAACCTTCCCTGCTCCGGCGGCCGCAGTCACCGCCTCGCGACGTGCAGAAGTTTTCGCCAGGGTTTATACTCATTTCGTCTCCTCCCTGTCTCCACAGGGATTTCCGGCCCGCCATGCGCGGGCCGCTTTGTTTTCCGGGCGGCCGCGCAAATCCCGCGGGCCCATTTCGCCGCATTTTCGGACTTGTGAGGCGGCCGCCGATCCTGAACCCCTCTTCGAGCACGCACACAGTCACCGGCACCTTCCAGAGCAGCGGTCGTCGGCTCGGCACTCGGTACGGCAAGTCATCGGTGCGGATTCAGCCGGTCGATGCAATAGTTTGGTTAAACCGCTCGGCTGGCGTTTCGTAGTTCAGTGTCTTCCTCGGACGTTCATTGAGGCGTCTTGCCACAGCATTGAGTTTGGCCTGTGAATACACTGACAGGTCGGTACCTTTCGGGAAGTACTGCCCCAACAGTCCATTCGTGTTCTCGTTCGATTTCCCACTCACGGAATCGCAACAACAGACGAAAATAAATGATGCCGCTAGCCGCTGCAACCTGTCGCTTCTGTGTTGTCGTCTTCTGGCGTTGCCGCCCGTGGCCACGATTCCGACGCTCACCGGCTTCAAATACGCTGGCGATCAGATCGACATCTTCAAGCAAAACGCGCATAGCAACAGGTCTTCGCAAAAGTCTTGAATCGTCGCAGGATGCACTGGCTTGCCTGCGTCCTGGCTTTCTTTGCCAAGTGAAGTGCATCGGCGCCGACCGCTCAAAAAAAGGACCGTTTGCTTAAGATTCCCATCAGGTTCTCGGTCTAGGCTGACCGATGGCGGCACGATCCGAGCCGCTCCTCCAGACTCTACCGAGGAGCAAGTGCGCGGCGTTCACTCGCACGGGTACGCAACCCCAAATTTCGGTTCGCGCGGTGCGCCGCCGCGGCAATCCATAGGGGTGTTCCGAGGAACACCGAGGGCAGGCCCTTCCCTAGGGGAATCAGGCAATGTTCGAAGAGATCCAGATGGAGTCGACGGATTCCGGATTTCGTGATGCCTTGAAGCGGTGTGGTGCTGCCGCGATGACAGCACTTGTCGTGTCTGGCGCTCACGCAGGCGGAATCGATCACGAGGTTGCCTACGACAACAGCGGTATCTGGAACAGAAATGTTCAGCTTGCGCTGGAATATTCGGTGATCGCCACCGGGTTAGCTGGTGCGTTCTGGCTTGGGAATGACAATGAACTGGGGCACACGTTCTGGCAAACGCTCGATGCGTCGGCGATATCTGCTGTGGCTGCACAAGGCATGAAGTACGCGTTCGGTCGCCAGCGCCCCAGCGCCGGAAAGGGACCTAACCAATGGTTCAGCGGCGGAGATAGCTTTCCCAGCGGCGAAGTCACGCTTCAGGCCAGCTTCGTCACACCGTTCATCGTGAACTATGCCCGGCATGATCCATGGGTGTGGTCCCTCGAACTGTTGCCGCTCTATGACTCCATCGCGCGCGTGAAGAGCCAGGCACATTGGCAGACCGATGTGCTTGCAGGCTGGGCATTGGGCACCGCGGTGGGGTACTTGAGCACGCGATGGCAAACACCGTTGTTCGTACAGATCCTTCCACACAGCTTCACGGTGGGCTTTTCAAAGCGCTTCTAATTTAATCTAATCACATATGGTACATCGCCAGATCCCGGGCACGCGGCATCCCTTTGAGACCACGATGGTGCTCGACCGCGCCCGTGTAGCGTCATGCTGCTGAGCACCGCTAGCACCTGAACGTCCAACTCGTTCTCGTCAACTGCGACGTCGAGATTTGACTGCACATACGCTGGTTGGGGGCTGCATACGTGGTGGGTTATCGGCTCAGCGAATGTCCATTGTCGGTTGGATTGTGTTGAAAAAGTCACCCCTGGCTCGGAATGTTCGCTATCCTGGAAGGCATCGATCGACGGGAGTGATTCGTCATGAT
The DNA here is from genome assembly GCF_021390635.1 of Paraburkholderia sp. HD33-4. Classification (NCBI taxonomy): domain Bacteria; kingdom Pseudomonadati; phylum Pseudomonadota; class Betaproteobacteria; order Burkholderiales; family Burkholderiaceae; genus Paraburkholderia; species Paraburkholderia sp. HD33-4. The sequence continues at coordinate 245,472 of NZ_JAJEJS010000003.1, forward strand.
GGGGCAACTGGGCGGCGGACAGGACAAACTCTTCTACTCGTTCAACCTTGATAATCACGTCCCTCGCGAGCACCTGTTGAGAGGCATTGATCACTTCCTGGATCTACACGATCTACGCCAGCATCTCGCGCCGTTCTATAGCCCGATGGGACGACCATCGATTGATCCGGAGCTCATGATCCGCATGTTGGTCGTCGGCTACTGTTTCGGCATCCGGTCCGAGCGCGGGCTGTGCGAAGAGGTGCATCTGAATCTGGCGTATCGATGGTTCTGCCGCTTGGGGCTGGAGGACGCCGTACCGGAACACTCGACCTTCTCCAAGAACCGCCACGGTCGCTTTCGCGATAGCGATGTGCTGCGCCATGTATTCGAGTCGGTGCTGGGTCGATGCATGTCCGAAGGGCTCGTCAAGGGTGAAGGTTTCGCGATTGACGCGAGCATCATCAGAGCCGACGCGAGTTCGGTTCGCGGTGTTGCGGGTTCTGAGCCCGTCGATTGGGCTTGCGTCAAAGGCCAGAGCCGTGCAGTGCGGGAGTATCTGGAAGCATTGGAAGAAGCGAATCCAGTGGCCGCCGAAGCGGCGGAGAAGACGGAGACATCGACGCCTCCAAGGAGAATATCCCTGACGGATCCCGCCGCGAGCTGGACGGCCGCAAAGGGGGGCTTGCCGTTCTTCGCTTACTCGACCAATTATCTTATTGACCTGCAGGCAGGAATCATCGTTGACGTCGAGGCGACGCCCGCGAACCGCTCGCATGAAGTGGAATCTACCAGGACGATGATTGACCGCGTCGAGCAGCGACACGATCTCAAACCTCGACGTCTTGCCGGCGACACCGCCTATGGTTCAGCAGCGATGCTTGCCTGGATGATCGGGCAGAAAGGGATTGCACCTCATATTCCGGTCTGGGACAAAACCGCGCGAAAGGACAACACATTGTCGAGCAGCGAGTTCCAATGGGATGAACGGGCCAATGAATATCGCTGTCCCACAGGGCACACACTACGCAGTGATCGGCGCAAATTCAAAAATCCGCGCTCGCGAGTCACGAAGGCAGACACGATCATCTACCGGGCAAGCCAGTTCGACTGTGAGAGCTGTTCAATGAAGGATCGCTGCTGTCCGAACACACCATTTCGCAAGATCGCCCGTAGCATCCATGAAGCCGCTCGTGACGAAACGAGGCGGATTGCGAAGACGCCTGAATACAACCGATCCTGCCGTGAGCGAAAGAAGGTGGAAATGCTCTTCGCTCATCTCAAACGCATTCTGAAGCTCGACCGTCTGCGATTGCGGGGGCCAAGCGGTGCCCATGATGAGTTTCTGATGGCAGCGACTGCGCAAAATCTGCGAAGAATGGCCAAGAGGCTTATGTCAGCAAACAAGCAGATCAACTATGCAGTTCCATGACGAGCAACGGGGACCGTTGCCTCGTTCAAGGTCGCCACTTCGCCGATCACCAAAACTCGAGACGTTCCGCCAACTCCTGCATGCCCACCCAAAACACGACTTTTTCAACACAATCGGTTGTCGAGCCGACGCTGGAATGTCCGCGTTGATGCGTAGGCCAATGACCGCAGGTGGCCGGCTTTCGCCCGATGCTGCCGGGAGTCGTGTCAGCGCCCCCACAGGTCAATAATTTTGCTGGTTTCCCTTGATGTGGCCCGCGACACCACCGGCAACAGCGCCTATTGCGAGACCTGTCCAGGCATTTCCGCCGGCGACCGCTGCAATGCCGGCGCCGGCCGCGCCGCCTATGGCCGCGCCTGAAACAGTTCCTTGCTGTTGCGGTGTCATGTTCGTACACCCGACAATGCTGGCGAGGACCAGTCCTGCGCCAATGGCTTCGATTCGTTTCACGAGTGTCTCCTACTTGTTGTGGGCGAGGCCGGGCACGACCATTTCGAACCAGATGGTCTCGATGACCGGCCGCTGAAGGCGATCAGAATGCGCGGCGTACCACTGATCGACTTTTTCGCGCACTGAGTCGAGCGATTCACCGCTCAGCCCCCTCGCAAAGCGCGGAATAACGCTCTGCGAGTCGGCAGGCGAATGGCCGCCCTGAAACGCGATTTCGACCTGGACAATGTTCGCGATGCCGACGAGATAGGCCTTCTTCACCTGCTCCGATGACTGAGTCCACTGTTGGCCCGTTACCAACGATATATCATCAGCACGGGCTGCGACCGACGCCGCCAGCGAAACACATGTTACGACTATCACCGCGTACACCTTCAGTTTCGTCACCATTGCATCCTCCTCGGGAGTGGTCCGGACAGACATTCGAGCGCTGTTTTTGCATCAGATCGCGGAAGCTGGTCGCTTCTCGTCAATTGTTGGCTCCAACTAATCGAATCGACTTTGGATGCTCAGTACCGTCGCGCACCAATGGATCAAGAGCGTCGCCCCAGGTTGCACATATCGCCAAAGCAATCCCGGAGGCTTTTAAAGCCCGTGTCCAACGAAGGCGCTCCCATCACGTGTCCAGGCGCACTCGACACAACAGGGCTAAGCGCATGGCTGTCCTCTCACATGTGTCGGCCGCACTTACGGGTAGCAAAAGTCCCGCTCACCTATGATCCTAAGCCGCGCCACCCTTCGTATCGGAGATACTACCGAATACAAGATTAGATTGCGCTGGCCACAGGGGCCATAGGACCATGGTCCGAGTAAACGAGGTCCGGAGAGTGCGTATTCGCCTTGAACGCCCCGCATTTATTCACGAAGCCTTCATGAAAATAGCCTATTGCATCATCTGCTGGCGAAGACTGAAGAACTCATTTTGTTAACAGCTCTAATTAAACCCCATCCGGACCGCCTGACGACCCGCATGTTGTTCCGCTCCCCGCCGCGCGCAATCGCCAGTTTCCGTAGCCGTTGAGGGTTGTTGGATGCCTGCCATTGCTTGAACGACCCATTTCTGCCCGTGGACCCAAGGATATTCAAGTGGCGGCTTACTGGTTCATTACGGACAGGTCTTTGGCTGGGTCGGGTGACAACGGGGTCTCGTTTCGCCGGGACCGTGGAGATGCTGTTTTTCACCATAGTCTCCGCAACGCCGCAGTATTCGCCGAACTTGACGGGCACGCGTGCGTACACCGGCGAGTGTCGTACCGTAACCCCTATAAAGCGAGTGGTTTAGGCAGCCGTCCATAGCCGGTCCCTTCGTCTGAACAATCAGAGGAACACTCAAGTGTCCGTTCGAATCCGACTTCGGGCCATTTACGGACTGACGATCATCAGTGAGCACGCTTGCGCGTGCCATTGGGATGGTGTGGGACCAAAGTCTCATTGCGATTGACGTATACGCTGGCCACACTTGACAAGAGGGACTACCGGCCGTTACCAGCACCATGTGGCGGGGACGACGAGATCGGCACGATCGAAGGCCATGATCTTCCTGTTCATGACGCAGGATGCGCTCAACAGCGCCCTGCAAAATTAACGTCAAAACTGCAACGGCCGCCGCGCCCATCGAAGCGATCGAGGTGACAAATACAGGTCTGAGCGTGACGTGTCGCGTTCGGGCACCAAGGTTTCGTGACTAAGAATCTTATGGCCGTGCTGGCAGCGTATTGCGGTCACGACTTCTCGAAACCGTCCGGGGAAAGTGCCTTCGTTTGACCTCGAGGCCGGCGGCGGTGGGCGTCCCGTCTGCCCGAGCCTGGCCGTTACCAGGAATCGCATCGTCCGTTTTTGGGAGCGCAAAATGGATCTGTCCGGATTTCTCACGACCCTCGAAACCACCGTAGGCGTCTATTTGCCCAAGATCGCCGGCGCGGTCGGCATCCTTGTAGTCGGCTGGCTGATTGCGGTGATCGCGCGCGCGGGCACCCGAAGGCTGTTGGCCGCACTCAAGGTCGACAACCGCATCGCCGAGAGCACCAGGCAGGTGGCCCAGGTGGAGTCCGTCATCGCGGGTGGCCTGTTCTGGCTCATTCTCCTCATTACCGCGGTCGGGGTCTTCAATGTCCTGAACCTGAATGAGGTGTCCAATCCGTTTTCGCTCCTTGTTACCAACATAGTCAACTATTTGCCGAACCTGATCGGCGGCACGGCGCTCGCCCTGATCGCCTGGCTGATCGCGTCGCTGTTGCGCAGCGTCGCAGATAGAGCGTTGCGAGCGAGCAAACTCGACAGCAAGCTGTCCGAGACGGCCGGCATGCGTCCCATGAGCTCCTACGTGGGTGACGTACTGTTCTGGCTCGTCATCCTGATGTTCATCCCGGCCGTGCTTGCCGCATTCAACGTGAACGGCTTGCTGAGTCCTGTTCAAAGCATGATCGACAAGCTGCTCGCGATTGTGCCCAATCTTTTCGCCGCCGCCGCGATCGGGTTCGTCGGCTGGGTGCTCGCGAAAATCCTGCGCGGTCTCGTCACCAACCTGCTGGTGGCCGCCGGTGCGGACAAGCTCATGGAGAACCTCGAAAGCCCCGCCCCGGTGCGGCTGTCGAGTCTCGTCGGAACCGTGATCTACATTCTGGTGTTTGTCCCGACGCTAATCTCGGCGCTCGATGCGTTAAAGATCGAAGCGGTGTCAGGACCCGCTACGCATCTGCTCGATCAGTTCCTCAGCGCGGTGCCGAACATCATTGCTGCGGTGGTGATTCTGTTGGTCACGTTCTACGTGGCGCGCTTCGTTGGGTCACTGGTGGAGAGGCTGCTGGTCGCAGCCGGCGTGGACGGGCTGCCAATGGTGCTCGGCCTCGATACGGTCTTTAACGGCGTATTGCAGCCGTCCACGCTGGCCAGGCGCCTGGTCATTTTCTTTGCGATGCTGTTTGCGGTGGTGGAAGCCGCAAATCGACTCGGCTTCACTCAGGTCCGCGATGTCGTCACCCTGTTTATTGAGTTCAGTGCGCACGTCCTGACGGGCAGCGTAATCCTGATCATCGGATTCTGGCTTTCAAACCTCGCGCGGCGTGTGATCGAACAGGCCGATCGCGAGCACAGCGTACTGCTCGCCCGGATCGCGCAATTCGCGATCCTCGGACTCGTGTTCGCAATGGGGTTGCGCGCGATGGGCATCGCAAACGAAATCGTGCAAATTGCGTTCGCTCTGGTATTGGGCGCTATCGCAGTCGCAGTGGCACTGTCGTTCGGACTCGGCGGACGCGAGGCGGCGGGCAGACTGCTTGATCGCTGGTTCGGTGCCCGTTCCGGCAAGGAGTGACGGGCTCGAATTCGAGCCCGTCACCGGTCTTCGCTGACGGACGCGTGCGCCGCGAGCCGCGACGCACGCCGTGCTCCACTGGTCACGGTGCCCGATCTGCGCGCACTCGACGATTTGCCGCAAGGTCGCGAGCGCATATTCGAAACCGTTCGGTCGGGCCCACGGCGGTTTGATTACACCTGCGATCGCAACGCGAGCCGCAGGTTCGCCAGTTCGGGCGGCGATGAGTCTGTCCGGCACTGCCGGGTCGCGACCCAGGCTGTTGCGGAAATCCTTGACAAAGGGTACCAGCAAGAAAGCGGATACTCCTTGACCTATCCTGAACTGCAGCAACTGGCGTTTCGCATCCGCTGAGCAACGTGTTGCTCGACAGGTACCACGCTACGGGGCCATAGAGAGACCGCAACGGGACATCTCGCGCCTCAGCGTAGCAGTTGTGCTAGCGGCACAAGTCAGCCATCTCCGACCGTTGAAGCTCCCGGCCACAAGGACATTCGAACGTCGCCTTCAGCCGAAGTTGAGTCGGTTGTATGGCGACTTCGACGTTTCGGAATCGCCAAAATCAACGCAATTCTGGCCGGGTAGTTTCGTCTTTGAACTGCAAGTGCTTGCAAGGTGGCCTGTTCCGCAGGGCGCTGACAAGTGGACTTGGGAGACTGCAAATGCATGCCACTGCTCCATTACATGCGACAAATCCCCAGGCGGCCGCTCGGCTGCTTGAGCTTATCCAGATGCGGCTCATTTCAGAAGCGATTCATGTTGTGGCGGCACTGGGAATTGCCGATCTGCTTGCCAATGGGCCCAGAGGCATCGACCAGTTGGCCGAGGCGGCCGGCGCCAGCACGCTGCCTCTCGGGCGCGTGATGCGAGCGTTATCGAGCTTTGGCGTCTTTTTAGAAGAGATGCCCGGTCGTTTCGCGATGGGGCCGTTGGGCGAACTGCTCAGGCGTGATGCCGAGGGGTCTTTATACTCCGCGGCACTCTTCTTCGGTGGCGAAGCCGGAGCGAGCGTCATCGAGCTTTTCGAGCACTGCGTCAGGACGGGGGAAAGCGCTGGCCAGAAACTCTCTGGCGCCATCAACTGTTTCGATTGGATGCTGAGCGACCCCGAGCGAGCGCAACTCTTCAACGCCACGATGACCGCCTTCTCGACCCTCCATATGACCGGTGTGCTGGACGTGTATGACTTTGCTTCAGCCACAAAGATCGTCGACGTGGGTGGGGGACATGGAAGGATCATTGCCGACATCCTGAAGCGAAATCCGGGCATGCACGGCGTGCTGTTCGATCTGCCTCACGCCTTGGCGGGTGGCCAAAGCACGATTGCCCACGCTGGATTGGAAGACCGTTGCGAAGTCATTTCGGGCGACTTCTTTGCGTCCGTTCCTGCCGGAGGCAATACCTACCTTCTTTCCCGGGTAATTCACGATTGGGATGACGAAAAGGCAACGACAATCCTGAAGAACGTCCGCCGGGCCATCGCTGCCAACGGCAAATTGGTCTTGTTGGAAACGATGTTGCGCCCGGCCGCGACGACCGTCTATCCCGAACTCTCCGACTTGAACATGCTCCTTATGACAGGAGGCTGCGAGCGCACCGAGGCCCAATATCGTGCGATCTACGGCGCTGCTGGCTTCGAATTGATCCAAACGGTCGAAACAAAATCGCCTACCGGCACGACCGTGATCGAAGGCAAGCCGATCTAGGGCCCTCGAGCTGATGGACCGCCGACGCGCGTTCACGCCCCTCGCCTGCCATCTCGTGGATGGTCACAGATCAAACTGACTGCTCTGCCAGAGGATCAGAACACCGCTACACCGCCCGGCACCGAACCTGCTCGGATCTCGGGGTGTCAATGGCAACGATTCAGGCCGGGACAGTCGCCCCTATTGCCAGGCCGCTCAGAACTTGTCCCAGCCATCGCTATTGACAGCCACCCTCGCTGCACCTGGTGAAGCCAATGGCAGTGCGACCGGTCGGGCCGACGTTGCGGCAGTGCCATTCGCGCGTCGAGCGGGTTGTTTCCGCGGCGTCTGACGATTTGCTGCGGATGCCCGTCCAACCGCTCCGGCCGAAGCGGCGCCGGCATCATCGAGACGGAAGAACGCAATGGCCTGATTGAGTTGCCGTCCCTGGTCTTCGAGTGATTTCGAGGCCGCCGCGGCTTCCTCCACGAGCGCAGCATTCTGCTGCGTGACTTCGTCCATCTGCGTAATCGCCAGGTTGACCTGTTCGATCCCTCTGCTTTGCTCGGTGGACGCCGCCGCGATTTCGCCCATGATGTCGGTCACGCGCGCGACGGCCTGGGTGACGTCCGACATCGTTTTACCGGCCTCATTCGCGAGCACCGAACCGTCGTGGATTTTCTGCACGGAAGCGTTGATCAGATCCTTGATTTCCTTCGCCGCGCTCGACGAACGCTGCGCGAGGTTGCGTACTTCGCTTGCGACCACCGCGAACCCACGCCCCTGTTCACCTGCCCGGGCCGCTTCCACCGCCGCGTTCAGTGCGAGGATGTTGGTCTGGAATGCAATCCCTTCGATGATCCCTGTGATTTCCGCGATCTTTGTCGAGCTCGTACTGATCTCTCCCATCGTACCGACGACCTGACTGACCACCTCGTTGCCCTTCAGCGCCACTTCGGACGCGTTGGCGGACAGCGAGCTCGCCTGCTGCGCGTTTTCTGCGTTCTGCCTGACTGTCGAAGTCAGCTCTTCCATGCTTGATGCGGTTTCCTGCAGTGACGCAGCCTGCTGTTCCGTTCGTGAAGAAAGATCGACGTTGCCCGAAGCGATCTGGCTGGAACCAGTCGCGATACTGTCCGCGGCGGTGCGGACCTGACCGATCAGGCTGACGAGACTTGCCTGCATTTCGCCCATTGACGCGAGCACGCTACCGGCAGGCGCATGCTGCGCGCCTGCGACGGGACTCAGATCGCCGGCGGCAACGCGCTGCGTGATTTCACGAAGAGCTACCGGCTCGGCGCCGAGGGCACGCAGCAAACCCCTTGTAATCATCATGCCCGCCGCAACCGCCAGCGCCAGCGCGGCGAGGCAGATCGCCATCAGAACGTTTCGCTGTGTCGCATAACGCTGCGCCGATTCCAGAACCAGCGCATCGGCACGACTGCGTGTGTATTGCGTGTAATCGTTGGTTGCCTTGATGAGTTCGGCAAGTAGAGGACGACATTCTTCGGCAATTCTCTTCACGGCCTCGTCGTGTTTGTTCGCGACGGCGAGATCAACAATGCCTTTGGCAACGGGTGCATAGGCCGTCTCGATCCGGTTGATTTCTGCTACGAGGCTGCGGGCCTTCTCGGTCGAATCGGTCGCGGACGAAAGCATTTCGTTGAGCTTCGCAAGTCTCGACTCGACATCGATCTGGGCCTGTTCTTCAGCGGCCTTTTCGGTCGCGAAATCGCCCGGCGTGGTGACGAGCGCCATATTGCGCGCCGCAATTGCGCGCCGGTCGACCGCAGTTCGAACCTGCGCAGCCACATTGGCGCGGGCATTGACGCCCGACACGAAATTGGCAAACCGGTCGTTGGCATCGTTCAGTGCTTTCAACGAAATGCCTGACACGATCAGGACAATCGCGGCAAGCACCCCGAAGGCCCCCGTGAGTTTTGCCTTCACTGACAGATTGCTGAGATTCATCTTTCAACTCCAGTTGCCAATGGTCGATACGCGACGAAGAGAACTCCGGGCCGCATGGATTTCGAAACGTGCGCCGGGCGGCACACTGCGCAAATCTTTGCGCTCATGCAGCTTGCATAACGGCCTGGTTTCGCGTTGCTAAAGAGGGGAAATCGATGTGCAGCGGGTCGCAAAGGTTTGCGCGCAATTGAATTTCTAAATCGCGAAAATAGACGCAATTCTTCGGAAGATTACAAACAGTTGATTGGGCGAATGTGTCGGGCGCTGGAGGAATCCGGGATCCGGTCAACTCACCCTGCAACGCCGCAAAAAAGCAACCGCGATGCTTGATACAACGTGTTATCACCGGTGTTCTACCGGGAGCCTTAGAAGAGAGCGTGCGGTCGCTGGGAAGATCTCGACTTGCTCAGGATTCCCTGATCTATGGCATGGCTGAACGGTCGGCCTGCGCCACGGAATGTGCCCGTTCGTCTGCCCAGCGCATCTGTCGTATCGTGGCCATGCGGTAGCTGACAACCTGGTTTAGACCGGTACGCGGTACGCCTTACACGCCGCAAACACGCTACCGCTGGGGTACGCCGTCGCGCCACTCGCGTGCAGCGTGAAACCTCGGCATGAGCCGTTCAGGCGGCTATGAGTATAAGCAGAGAAAAGATATGAATTGGCAAGCGTTAGCGGAGATCGAAGCGCAGTCCGAGGATGGCTTCCACTTGTTTCAAGGTCCCATCGCGCCGCCATTGCATGCACCTTATGTAGCAGGTCCTTGCAGGTGGCATGTCGGGCGGCAAACAGGCCCATGTCGTTTGGTGGGTCGAGACCCATAGAATCGCGTTCAGGATTTCGCGCGGATGCCTGGGCGTCTTTCCGAAACGCCTTGCTTCATCGAAGCGGAAGAGGTTGGCGATACGGCCCCAGTCCGCGTCGCTCAGGGGTATGAATGCGGACATATCGTTCAATCGTCTTCTCTGCTGGGGACTCCAATTCCATCCCCGTCAGATGTTGATCGCATCATCGACATCCTTTTCCGAATCGCGTTGGACGTACCGGTGCTCTGCTACGGCGTAGTCATGCTAGCGGCTCATCCAGCCAAGGAGTTCTATCGCGTCCTCGGGGGTTACGCCATTGCCTCTGCAGCTAAACATCCTAGGCCGCGGCAAATCCGACTTCCATCGGGACTAGCGGATTGTGCCGTAGGAAATGGCTGATTTGCTTGTCAGGATTCACTTCCAAGTGCAGCGAGGCTGGTCGACCGGAGAACGCTCCGTCGCTGCCCGAAGGGCACCCAAATCACGGACGCCACCATTTGATCGAATCGGTCATTCAGAAAAAAGGGGCGGCTATTCCCCCCAGCGAATGACCGATTCGATCATTTACTGGGGTTTTCCCGGGTTTATATTGAGCGTTTCAATTACCTAGAATGCTCACAACGGTCACTTAGTTGCAGTGATAGCAGTCGAAAGCGCTACGGGAACCCGAAAACTGATTGCATCAGTCAGTTTCTCGCGACGTTGGGTGTACGGCGCGGACTTTTATTAGCTACTTCGGCACCCGTTGCGCGGGCGCCAATGAAGGGCAGCACGAAAGCTGCCCGCCAAGCAAAAGTGGAGAGATTCACCATGTCAGTCACGTTCAAGGGCATCGTGCCCGCTCTGATCACCCCGATGACATCGACCGAGGAAGTCGATGAGATTGGCCTTCGCACACTTATCGACCGCCTGATTGACGCGGGCGTGCATGGTCTCTTCGTGCTCGGTACGAATGGTGAATTCATTGCATTGTCGGAAACGGAAAAGCTGCGTATCGCCGCCATCGCGGTCGAGCAGGCGCGCGGACGAGTCCCGGTCATCGCGGGGACGGGCGCCTATGCGACGCGCGACGTCATCGAGCTCAACCACAAGATGCACGATGTAGGCGTCGATGCGTTGTCCGTCATCACACCGTATTTCAACGGCGCGACGCAGCAGGAGCTGTTCACTCACTACGAACGAATCGCACGCGGCACTTCGCTGCCCGTGATGCTCTACACGATTCCCGCCAAGGCCGGAGTGACGCTAAACGTCGACACGGTGCGTCGGCTCTCCGAAATTCCGAATATTCGCGGCATCAAGGACAGTGGAGGCGACTTCGACCGCCTCGTGCAACTGATCAGTTTGCGCCGGGATGATTTCGCCGTATTCACCGGCACCGACTCGATGATTCTGTGGACGCTGATTGCCGGCGGCGACGGTGCGGTCGCGGCGACGACCAACGCCGTTCCGAGCGTCGTGATGTCAATCTGGAACAACTTCCAGGCGGGCAACATCGAGGCGGCCCGTCGCGCGCAGGAGTCACTGCGCGCGCTGCGCGATGCATTCGCACTGGGCACGATGCCCGTCGTGCTGAAGACAGCGGCGGCAATGCTCGGCATGCCGGCTGGTCCTGCCCGCTCGCCGGCGCAGCCGCTCGATGATGCGGCTCGCGAGAGGCTCGCCAAAGCGATTGCGATCTATCCGCGAGCTGACTGAGCGCGAGGCGGCCGGGCCGCACCAATTTCACCGATTGACAGAGGCAGAGGCATTTCACATGAACACCGTCTATCACTTCCAGGGCGTCAAGCACATCGTTCACGGTCCCAACAGCCTGGACCAGTTGCCAGAGAAGCTGGCGCTGCTTGACCGGCCGATTCGCCGGATTGCATTCATTACGCAGCCAGTAATGGAAGAAAACGGCGTTGCCGGACGCGTCGTCGCCGCGCTCAGCGCGAAAGACATTGAAACGCTGATCGTGCGAGATGTGCAGCCCGAGCCTACGATTCAAAATGTCGAATCGGTGTACCACACCCAGATCGAGCCGTTCGCACCCGACGCTGTACTGTCGATTGGTGGTGGCAGCGTGCTGGATGCCGCGAAGCTCTTCGCTGTTCGACTGACCAATCAGCAACCGTTGCGCGAATGGCTGGGCATTGATTTGATTCAGGCGCCAGGCATTCCACTGATTCTCGTCCCCACAACCGCCGGTACGGGTTCCGAGGTGACGCCGAACGCCATCGTTACTCTTCCCGACGAGGAGTTGAAGGTTGGCATCGTAAGTCGCCACCTGTTGCCGCAGCTCGTTATCCTGGACGCGGCACTCACCGTTGACTTGCCGAAGCCGATTACGGCAGCAACGGGCATGGACGCTTTCATCCACTCACTTGAATCGTACATTTCAACCAAGGCGAACCCTATCAGCGACATGTTCGCGATGGAATCGATGCGGTTGATTGGCGCGAACCTCGTAGAAGCCTATGAAAATGGCCAATCGCTGAAAGCCCGCGAAGCGATGCTACTCGGGTCAATGTACGGCGGTCTTGCGCTCACGGCTGCCGGGACCGCGGCTGTGCACGCGCTTGCCTACCCGTTGGGTGGAATGTTCAACATCACGCATGGCGTCGCGAATTCGATGCTGCTACCACACGTGATGGCCTTCAACCTGGATGCAATCGTCGACCGCCTTGCGAATGTCGCGCGTGCCCTCGACATTGCGCAACACGGCGACAGTGACGAGTCGGCTGCCGACAAACTGCTGGCGCGTATTCATCAATGGACCGCAGCCATCGCCATTCCGCAGGACCTGCGCGTCTTCGGCGTCTCGGTGGACCATCTCGACGCACTCGCGCTCGCCGCATCCAAAGTGAAGCGCCTGCTCGGCAACAATCCAAAGCCGTTGAGCCTTGACGATATCAAGGCGATTTATAGCCGTCTGCTGCCATGAATACCTTGCCGGGCAGCGACGCGAAACTTCTTATCATCGGTGACGACCTGTCCGGCACCGCCGATTGCGCCGTCACGTGCACGCATCACGGGCTTCGCAGCGTCGTCACTCTCGGCGCCGAGCAGCCCGGCGCGACAGGCGATATCGATGTACTGGCCGTGGACATGGACACGCGCCGGTATGCGGCCACCGAGGCCGCACGCGCAAACACTCATGCCTGGAATCTCTTTGCCAACGGACGCCATGTCTACAAGAAGATAGATTCGACGCTGCGCGGGAACGTCGCCGCGGAGGTAGCGGCGCTCTCAGCCGTTGCTGGTATGGCCATAGTCGCACCGGCGTTCCCGCAAGCCGGCAGGACGACCCGCAACGGGCACCAGTTTGTGTTTGGCGTCCCGGTAGAAGCGTCCGAGGTCTGGCGAAACGAACACATTGCCGGGAATGCCGACTTGCGTTCGATGCTCGCCGGAGCAGGTCTGCGCGTCTGCCATGTCCCACTGGAAACAGTGCGAGCCGGCGTGTCACTGCTGCATTCGAAGCTCGCCGACTGCCAGCGGGGTCACTGGGATGCCGTAGTTTGTGACAGCGAAACCGAAGACGACCTCGCTACCGTGGCCGCAGCATCGATCGCGCTCACAGAAGTGTTCTGGGTTGGCTCCGCCGGGCTGGCGGCCCCGCTGGTCAAATGCCTGGCCGAATCCGCCTCGCAATCGACCAGTGCTGGAAGGAATGCGGCGCCCGCTTCGATGGAAGGCATGGCTGCTCAACGCGGGGTACTAGCGGTAGTTGGCAGCATGTCGAGTGTTTCGCATCAGCAGGTCGCGACATTGCGCTCGAACGCTGACGGCGCCGTCGACTTCTTCGAAGCAAATGCTCCGGAACTACTCGATGCGATCGGTTCCACCACACTCGCGCTCACCGCGGAGGTGACGAACGCGCTCACGCGTGGCCGGAGTGCAGTCGTTGCGTTGAGCCAGTCCGAGCGCATTCCTGTCACGGATGGCGCATTGCTGGCGCGGCGCCTCGCGGAGCGGCTTGCCCCCGTGGCCGAGCACGCGGGCGGAGTGATTGCAACCGGAGGCGAAACGGCTCGTGCCTTGCTAACGGCGATGGGCATCGCGTCGCTTGAAGTAGTCAAGGAAATCGAAAGTGGCGTGCCATTGCTCGCCGCTACGCACGGCGGTCGCACCTTGCCAGTTGTCACCAAGGCAGGCGGCTTCGGTCAGCCCGACACCCTGCATCGCGCATGGCGACAACTCGTCGCCATGCAGCAAGCGGATGCGCAAGCGCCGCGTCAACCTAGCGAAGAGGAAGCTATGACTTATCGTCCTGTAATCGGCATCACCATGGGCGATGCCGCCGGCGTTGGTCCCGAAATCATCATGAAAAGCCTCGCGCATGCGTCGGTGTATGAGCAGTGCCGTCCCGTCGTCATTGGGGATGTCTCGCGTCTGCGCGACGCGGGCCGTCGAGCAGGAGTCGATCTGGAAGTTCGCGCTATCAGTCGACCGTCAGAGGGGGAGTTTCGTCAGGGCGTGGTCGACTGCATCGACCTCGGACTCATCCCTGCAGACCTGCCTTATGGGAAGCTCTCCCCTATCGCAGGCGACGCGGCATACCAGTACATCGCCCGTACGGTGGAACTGACCTCGAAAGGCGAACTCGACGCCATCTGCACAGCGCCACTCAACAAGGAAGCGTTGCACGCGGGCGGCCATATCTTCCCCGGGCACACCGAAATGCTCGCCTATCTGACTGGCATCGATGAAGTGTCGATGATGCTTGTTGCACCCAACCTGCGCGTAATTCACGTCACGACTCACATCGGTCTGCTCGACGCGATTCGCAAAATCGAGCCGGGCCTCGTCCAGCGCACCATCGAACGGGCACACGAAACGCTGGTCCGCGCCGGCATCTCCAGTCCCCGCATCGGCGTCTGCGGAATCAATCCGCATGCCGGCGAGAACGGACTCTTCGGTTATGGCGAAGAGGAAGAGAAGATTGTTCCCGCGGTCAAGATCCTTCAGAACCGCGGATGGGACGTCGAAGGTCCGCTGCCTGCGGACACCCTGTTCTTCCGCGCCGGACGAGGCGATTTCGATGTGGTGGTCGCGATGTACCACGACCAGGGTCACGGCCCGGTGAAAGTGATGGGGCTCGAAGCAGGGGTGAATGTCACCGTCGGCTTGCCGGTTATCCGCACTTCGGTGGACCACGGGACGGCATTCGATATCGCCGGGAAAGGCATCGCCGACGAACGCAGCATGCTGGAAGCATTCCGCCAGGCCGTGGACCTCGCCACGCGTCACAACGAGCAGTCACCCGCCGACAGCGTCGCCTGATTTCCAGCGCAAAGGCGGGAACTGAGCATTGAGCAATACCGGCAGGCACATGCCGGGTCGTTCAATCCAATGCAAAAGCATCACCCGAAGGTCTTCCGGAGACAAGCTATGACCACCTTCAGTTACTGGGATACAACTATCATCATTGGGATAGTTGTCGCCTATATCGTCATAACCAGCCTGCTCAGTATTCGCTTGCGCAGCCGCAATTCGGAACAGTTCATGGTGGCAGGGCGTTCGATGCCCGCGGTAGTCGTCGCCATTCTGCTGATGTCCGAGTTCATCGGCGCAAAATCAACGGTCGGGACATCCCAGGAAGCATTCTCGGTTGGTATGGCTGCCGCGTGGTCGGTCCTGGCAGCGTCGATTGGATTCCTTGTCTTCGGCCTTTTTATGGCCAAGCGCCTGTACTCCTCGGGCGAATTCACCATCTCAGGCTTCATTGCAAAGAAGTACGGCAATGGCACGAAGCTCGTCGTGTCGGCCATCATGATTTACGCACTCTTCCTCGTGAACGTGGGCAATTACATCAGTGGTGCCGCGGCCATTGCGACGGTCATGCGTATCAATCTTCCCACCGCTGCAATCATCACCGCCGTCGTCAGTACCATCTACTTCGCGTGGGGAGGACTCAAAAGCGTTGCGTACCTGACGATCGTTCACAGCGCGGTGAAACTGTTCGGCATTGCCGTTCTCGTTGCTGTCGCGTGGAAGCTGTCGGGCGGCATCGGGCACATGGAGCAAAGCATGCCCCCGCACTACTTCACCTGGTCAGGTGCCCTGTCGGGCGGCACGATTGGCGCCTGGATTATCGGTACGGCCGGCGCCATTTTCTCGACGCAATTCATCATCCAGGCAATTTCAGCGACCAGAAGTCCCGAGGCCGCACGCGCGTCTTCGCTGATAGCCGCGTTCCTGTGTGTACCCATCGGTCTGGCGCTCGGCTTCCTCGGTGTAGCGGCGAAATATCTCTACCCCAATATCAACAGCCTTTACTCGCTGCCGGTGTTCCTGCAGCACATGAATCCGATTCTTGCCGGCGTTGTCACGACTTCGCTCGTTGCGTCCATCTTTGTGAGCGTCTGTACAGTCGCACTGGCCATTGCCTCACTGATAGTGAAGGATTTCTATGTGCCGCGGTTCAATCCCACTCCGGACGTTGAACTGCGTATGACGCGCTGGATCTCTCTGGTAGTAGGTTTCCTTCCGCTGGTTTTTGTCCTTTTCGCGCCCCAGATTCTCGCGTTGTCCTTCTTCACCCGTGCGCTGCGTCTTTCCGTCTCGGTTGTCGCACTGATTGGAATCTATCTACCATTCTTCAGCGGCAAGCGCGCCGCGGTTTGGAGCCTTGTCATTGCAACTCTCGCAACGACACTCTGGTACCTGATTGGCAACCCGTTCGGCATCGACAACATGTACATCGCGCTCGTCACGCCCGCGATCGTCCTTGTCGTAGGCAAGCTGCTGTTCCACAGCAGTAACCCCGACGTTTCGGGTGTTCACGACAAGGGGCTCACGCATCGTGAGTCGCACTGAATCAGCATTTCATCAGAGAGAATTTTCATGAACTCGAACTTCAGTGGTGTGGCGGCCGCCGTTTCAGATAACCGCGTTCGCACTGCCTACGCCGACGCGGAGCGCAAGGAGGCTTTCCTGCCCACGTCCTGCGTTCAGAACCATGCCGCAAATTTGCACGTACTCGATAACGGTGACCTGCTGTGCGTCTGGTTCGGAGGAACTCAGGAAGGCATTCCGGACGTATCCATCTACATGTCGCGTCTCGCGGCGGGGAGCGGCGAATGGTCTGCGCCGCAAAAGCTCTCGGACGACCCGACGCGTTCGGAGCAAAATCCAGTGCTCTTCAACGCTCCTGATGGCCGCCTTTGGCTAATCTATACCGCACAGTTGTCCGGACATCAAAACACGGCGATTGTCCGCCGGCGAGTGTCAATGGACGGCGGCATCACCTGGGGTCCAGTCGAAACGTTGTTCGACCGTCCCGGTACGTTCGTTCGCCAACCGATAATCACGCTCGCAAATGGAACGTGGATTTGTCCGGTGTTTCTGTGCCGCACGCAGGCTGGTGAACGTTGGGTCGGCAATGATGACGTTAGCGCAGTCATGGTTTCCGCTGACCAGGGTGGTTCATGGGAGCTATACGAAGTGCCCGAGAGTGTCGGCTGCGTTCACATGAATGTCCACGTTCTGCAGGATGGCTCGCTGCTGGCTCTCTACCGCAGTCGGTGGGCCGATTTTGTGTATGCGAGCCGCTCTACCAACGGGAAAGAATGGAGTGCTCCACAGCCGACTGGCGTGCCGAACAACAACTCCTCGATTCAGTTCACGGTGTTGAAAAACGGTCATCTCGCGCTTGTTTTCAACGAGAGCGATGCATCGCATAGCAAGGAGCGTCGAGCCTCCCTGTATGACGACATCGAGGATTCGGAGGACAGTGGCGAGTTGCGCGACCAGAAGGCCTCGGCGCGCGGCACTGCGTTCTGGGGCGCACCGCGCGCACCGATGTCGTTGGCAATCTCGGAGGACGGTGGCAAGACCTGGCGGCGCCGCCGCAATCTGGAAATCGGAGACGGCTACTGCATGACGAACAACTCCGCCGACCAACGCAATCGGGAATACTCGTACCCGTCCATCGTACAATCTGGTGATGGCGCGTTACACATTGCGTTCACCTGGTTTCGACAGAAAATCAAGTACGTATGCGTTGACGAATCCTGGGTGCGCGGCTGATGAGTCTCGCCATTGCGAATCGACAGTCAGTGCGGCATTTGGATAAACTTGGTGCTCGAGACGCGCGGAGCAACGCGCGAACTTTATCGGACCAAGAATTCACGCACATGAAAGTGACCAAACGCCGTGAGGCGATGCTGCAGGCAGTGCTCGGCGGGATGACGGATGTTGCAACGCTTTGTGAGCATTTCGGCATGTCGGAAGCAACGGTTCGCCGGGACCTGCGCGCGCTTGCCAGCGACAATCGGATTCTTCGCACCTACGGCGGTGCGGCGGCGGTCGGCTCGCATGAACGCGAACCATCGCTCGAGGAACGGCGAATCAGCTCGCCCGAGCAGAAGCAGGCGATAGCGCATGCAGCAAGTGAGTTCGTCGAAGACGGCGACACCGTGTTTCTGGATGGGGGAACGACCACCGCGGAACTGGCGCGACTCCTCGCCGGTCGCACATCCGTACACGTCGTCACCAATAACCTGCTGGTGGTCAGTCTACTTGTATCGTCGGGAGTTCAGGTGACGGTCATCGGCGGTGACGTACGGACGTCGAGCATGAGCACCTTGGGCCCGCTGGCGCAAATCGCACTGAGTCGCGTGAGTGTCGACAAAGCATTCCTCGGCGCTGACGGAGTCGTAGCGGAACTAGGGCTGTGCGAGGCGAGCAGCGACCAGTCCTACCTGAAGGAGTGCGTGATGCGCCAGGCCGCTCAGGTCTTCGTACTTGTGACGGCGGACAAACTCGGGAGGGCCAGTCAGCAGCACTGGACTCCGCTCGAGCGGGACTGGACGCTCATCACAGACGACGCGGCGCAACGAGAGCAGCTAGAACCTTTCACTGCGCAAGAACGGGTGACGGTTCGGGCGGTCAGCGTTAAAGGGTCTTTGCACATTCAATAACGACAGGAGGTGTGGTGGACCCATCGGAACAGCCGAGGTCGGCACGGCGTCATGCAGTGGTAACGGGTGCGTCATCAGGAATCGGAAGGGCAATTGTCGAGCGCCTGGTTTCTGACGGTTGGCGGGTTACCGGGCTTTGCCGCTCGCAGATTGCAGCGACGCACGATCTGCTGAAAATCGTTCCAGTCGACGTTACTGATTTCGACGCGCTTGGCCACGTTTGCGACGACCTGGGCGCTGTCGACGCACTGGTGCACGCTGCCGGCTTCATGCGTACCGCGCCGCTTGGTCAGCTTTCGCTCGATGACGGCATGGCGATGTGGCGCCTGCACGTCGAATCGGCGACTTATCTCGCCGACCGTTTGGCACCCGGCATGCCCGTGGGGGGAAGAATCGTGCTGGTGGGCAGCCGAACGGCCAATGGCGCTGCGACGCGTAGCCAATATGCCGCGACGAAGTCGGCGTTGGTCGGACTGGCAAGGTCTTGGGCTGCGGAGCTTGCGCCGAGAGGCATAACAGTGAATGTCGTGGCACCCGGGGCAACGGACACCCCTTTCCTTCGCGACCCGGCGCGGGCAGCAACGCCGCCCAGGCTTCCTCCCATTGGACGATTCATAACGCCCGACGAAGTGGCCGCCCTGACGGGTTTCCTATTGAGCGAAGCAGCCGGTTCAATCACGGGACAGCAAATCGTCATGTGTGGTGGAGCATCGCTCTAAGGGGACCGTTGTCCCGGATCGAAGTCCCTCGCGTCTCCTTGACATGCAAGCATCGACGTTGCTGCACGCGCACGACGGCCAGACCCTGAACCATCCGTGCGAGCACCTCGACATGACGCGGCAAGGCGTGACGCAGCATCTGGGCCTGCTGGAAGCGGCGAACCTCGTCGTTACGGTACGCAGCGGGCGCGAAAAGTTGCACTTCCTCACAGCACGGCGTTCGGCGCCTTCTTTGCCTGCGGCAGCCGATAAGAATAGTCGACGCCGCACTGCGCAAGCCAGTTCCACGTCGAATCGTAGACATTGATCGTGTACATGCCTCTCTCCCTACGTCGTGGTGCAGTGCCAACGGCGTGACGAGCCAGTCGGGCATCCGAGGGCCCTCCGTCTCCACGCGATCGAGGAGTGCGCAAATATCAGGTGTCGCGCCATTCCATCTCAACGATCTGACGACCATCAGATTCGTGAGTCCGAAATCTGCACAACGACTCGAAGCCATTTCTTCGATAGAACGACAACGCCGGTCCTGTATGACACCAGAGTTGGATTACCGCCGCGGGCGAATCTGCTCGTGCCCATGTAATCACCTGTTGCACCAGCAGGCTTCCCAAACCTTTGCGCCGGTGAACCGGATCGACCCACAGGCCGCCGATGCGATATTCGTCACCGTCCTTCCTGACGGCGAAAACGAAAGCGACAACACGCTGAGCCTGCTCGACGAGGAACATGCGAGAGCCTTCGGGCGCCGTCAATTTGCCGGCGAAGGTCTTCCAGTAGGCGTCGTCGCGGGCGCGCGCTTCATCGACGGTCTCCCAGTACGACTGTGGATCGCAGGCAAGCGCGCTCAGGCGAAGCGCCTTCAGGAGGCGCCATTCGTCCGGCCGCAAGCATCGGACAGCGAGGTCAGACGTCTTCATGGCAAACCTCGCTCAGGCATAGGTTTGAATCATCGACGAGCGGCATGCGCACCGCGCGCAGCCCGTCGCTGGCGGAGCCCCGGCAAGATGGCTCATGAAGGGACTTTTGCAAATGCCGCGCCATCTCTACGACTCGGTCGCAATGCGGGCCCCCGCCCGGGGCGATCGTCGCGGCGACCAGGACGTTGGGGAATGGCTGCCGCCTCGCGATACACCGCCGGTGCGGCGCGGCGGGAAAATACTGCCGCGCTCGTCGTCGCCTGTGCGACCGGTGCCATACTTTTTCCGGGACCAAGGCGAGCTTTCTGGGCAAAGCACAGTTGTGTGTAGACCGACAGGACTGAGTCAAGTGTCAGGCTTTTCCCGGCATCCACCCGACCCCGATGGCTGACCTCTCACATAGCCCTGCCGATAAGCAGGCCCGGAGTACGGGTCGCGCCCGGGTGATCGTGTTCACGCGGACGCGGCGGTCCTTGAGGTCGAGAATCCAGCTGTGTGCGAAGGCACGCACCGCGGCCTTCGAAGCCGAATACACGCTGAAGGCAGCGGTGCCCGCGCTGCCTGCCGAGGAACACCAAAAGCTCCGACAGAGTCGGGCCAAACCGGTCTGCGACGCGCTTCACGAATGGATGATCGCGCAACGCAAGCTGGTGTCGGAAGGCTCGGCGATTGCCAAAGCGTTGGATTACAGTCTTCAACGATGGGATGCGCTGATCCGCTATCTCGATGACGGTCACGTGCCTATAGACAACAACTGGGTCGAAAATCAGATACGTCCTTGGGCTATCGGCAGGTCG
Source organism: Paraburkholderia sp. HD33-4 (assembly GCF_021390635.1). Taxonomy (NCBI): domain Bacteria; kingdom Pseudomonadati; phylum Pseudomonadota; class Betaproteobacteria; order Burkholderiales; family Burkholderiaceae; genus Paraburkholderia; species Paraburkholderia sp. HD33-4. The sequence goes on from NZ_JAJEJS010000003.1 coordinate 266,450, forward strand.
AACTGGACGGCCCATCGAACCGCGCCCGCAGTGATGCGGATCTGCTGGCACGCATTCGTGCGATTCACACGCGCTCCCGTGCCATGCCGCGCATTCACGCCGCACTGGCTATCCAGGGCATTCACGTGGGGAGGCAAACGGGTGGCGCGCCTGATGCGTATCGCAGGCCTGCGCCCTATTCTGCGGGCGCTGAACATGGCACTGACCCTCCTTGGCGTTTGTGGAAGCGCGTGCCAATGTGCCCGGACAAATCTCTTGCCTCGATCATTTGGCGTTGCTCAGCAAGCTTGCCGAGAGCGCGGCGATATACACCGAGCACGGCCAGCTCGCGCATTTTGACTCGGCCTGATACTTACCGGCTGTGTTCATCGCACAGTCGATATCGTGCTCTTCGACGAAATTGCGGGCCGTCGAACCGCTTATACAGTTCTCAGATTTCGTTCAGACTCAGAACTTCTTCGAACGGTAAATGGCGGTCCATCCAGTCGTATTGCCTGCCGACTTCCGCCCAAGGCCAGTTGCGAGCGGTCTCGCCCGCCTTGAGGATATATTCAGCGTCCCGGTCACGACCGAAAGAAGCTTCAGATTTCGTATCGATACTGTGCTCGTGTTGCAATTGCGTCTCCCTTGCCGAAAGTTCAACTGGGGCATCTCTAGCTTCGAGCCCGAGCTAATGAGCGTAACCAGCGGCCGTCTCCGAGAGGCTCTTGCCTTTGGTTTCGGGTGCGAGCCATTGCGACAATGCCGCACCCAAACCGGCGATGCCGGCGGCGATCAGCATGGTTCCCGAAGCGCCGATGTGGGTCATCGACCACGGCAGAAGGAACGTGCCGAAGCCAGCGCCGACCCGGCTGACGGCGGCCGCGAAGCCCGTGCCGATGCCTCGGGCTTCCGTTGGGAAGACCTCTCCAGGATAGACGCTCGTCAGCGTGTTATACCCGGCGTTGAAGAACGAGAAGATCAGGAACAATGCCAGCACGGCCGCGGGCGGGGCGCTGGACCACAGGGCAATGGCCGCGAGGACCACGGTGCAAAGCCACTGCGGTGGCACGGTTAGCGTACGACGGCCGACTTTCTCGATCAGCAGGACCGTGATCACAACGCCGGCCAACGCGAGCGCGGAGAGTCCGATGCCACCGGCCAGCCCGCCGCTGAGGCCGTATTTCTGCAGCACGCTGTCCGCAAAGGTGCCGATGGCGAAATACGGTGTGACGGCGCAGAACCAGAAACCGGACATGAACAAGGTGGCACGCCAGTACTTGCGGGAAAAGAGCGTCGCGAGCCCCACGTCGCCCGTAGGGGAGTGCTCGCGCTCGATGTCGGCTCTATCCTCTGCGCTCCCGATATACCGTCGGGCAATCGCGCGTGCCTCGGTCGTGCGTTTCTGTCTCCACAGCCAGCGTGGCGATTCGGGCAGGCCGAACCGGGCGACCGCCACGATCAGCGCGATAATGGTGCTCGAACCGATGATGATGCGCCAGTCCAGGTGTGTCGAGTGGTCCAACACGTATCCCACCATGAAGGCGACCATGAATCCCCCATACCAGGTCATCGTGAGCGCGCCCATGAGGATGCCTCGTAGCCGGGCGGGAGCGAACTCCGCCATGAGCGGCCAGCCGACGGAGTACTCCACGCCGATTGCGACGCCCATCAACAGACGTACGATGAACAGCTGAAGGGGAGAGTCGACAAAGAACTGTGCCGCGGACGCAATCAGGAATACCAGCATATCGACCATGAACAGCGGCTTCCGACCGTACTTGTCAGAGGCCCAGCCGCCCAGCGGCGATCCGAACAGGATGCCGAACAGCGCACCCGCGGCAATCAGGCCCTCCCAGAACGCCGAAATGTGAAGATCGGCAGCTAGCCTGGCACTCACCGGTCCGACAATCCCGAGGATATAACCGTCGAGAAACGTTCCGCCCAACAGAACGAAAATCAGCCTCTTCATGAAACGTCGTTTGAATGCGACGGACGTCTCTGTCTGGGGGATTTCTCCGACGGCGCCCAAGGTTCTGCTTTGCGATGACATACAGTAGCTCCTCCTATTTTTCATTCAGCTGGCATCCGGGGATGCTCAGCTCGTGCGCTGTACAGTAGCGCCGAACGGTCTCTAAGCAAGGCCCCTCCCCGCACGATCGTTTCGTCGAGGCGATGGGCTCTAATTCATTAAAAATGCGCGAAGCAATGATTCTTTTGGCTTGCACCGGAGACTGACAAACGTTCGCATACGTCTGAAGTCCGTCGAATTCATTTCGGCGTACTTAAGTCGGTCGACATGACTCGAGCAGAAGAGTCGATTCATGTTGCCGTCAGATAGCGTACGAACGAAAGAAGTCTTTGCCAGTGATTGCGATGCAGTCTTTCCAGCTGCACTGCTTGTTCATGATCAGACGGGACTTTAGTCCCGTACCGCTATTTGAAGTCAGACAGGATCTGTCGGCTAGAACGTTTGCGACGTATCGCTAGAATGCCGCCTGACGGGCGGGCCAGTGCGTAATCGGCTAGAGAAGAATCTCTTTCAGGTTCTCAAACTTCGTCCGCTTCATCATCGTTCAGATCAAGCCAGATCGTCTTGAGCTGGGTGTACTTGTCATGGAGAAATTCGATAACGTCAGGGCCTTTGATCGTGCTGGCACCCGCGGTGTAAATAAAGCCGTTCTCGCCGAAGTTCAGTGCGGCGACCACGTTGCACCTGCAATGCTGTTGAGTTCTATGCTGTGGGGCAGGCCACGCGGCGACCAGCTGCGATGGCCTATGGCTCGATCCTGCGCCCAAGCACCAGCAGGCGCGCCGCTCGCGTGCTTATGTCCCGATGCTTGTGATTGACGTCGTTGCTCGCAACATCAGCCCTTCCCAGCCTGAACCGGCCCCGTCACTCTCGCTGGCCGCGCGCGCGTCGCGAACCAGCACAGGATCGAACCTCCGCATACCATCAGCGCGCCCTTCCAGAATTCGGTCGACAACGGCGCGTGCAGCAGCAGCGCGGCCAACGCGGCCGACAGCACGGGAATGAAGTACGACGCGCCGGCAAGCACCGTCACGTTACCGTGCAGAATGCCGATGTTCCACGCTGCATAGCCAAATGCCATCGCGGACGCGGCCAGTACCAGATAGATGATCGCCTCCAGGCTGATCGCCATCTGGCCGCCGCCCTCGATACCGAACTTGGCCCACAGCACCACACCGGTCAGCATGAAGAACGGCGTAATGCCGTTCTTGCCGTTGGCGATCCGCACGGTCACCGTGCAATAGGCGGCCCAGATCAGCGCGCCAGACAGCGCGAGTCCGTAGCTCAGCGGGTTGTCCCTGACGTTCTCCAGCATCCCCGGCAAGTCCAGCCCGTGGTCGCCGCCAAGCGCCCAGCAGATGCCGAGCATCGACAGCAGGAAGCCCGGAACCACCAGCAGGCTGGCCCGCTGCCGGTTGAACAGGATCGCCGACACCAGCGTGAAGGTCGGCCAGAGGTAGTTGACCATGCCGACCTCGATCGCCTGCCGGCCGCTATTCGCGTAGCCGATGGAAAGTGACAGACACAACTCATAGGCGACGAAAAGCACGCTGCCCCAGACCAGATATCGGCGCGGAAACTCGCTGAGCCTCGGAAAGCCGACCGAAAAAAACAGCAACACGGCCGCCAGCGAGTAAATCATCGCGGCGCCCCCTGTTGCGCCGAGGCTTTCGCTGACGCCGCGAATCATCGCGACGATCGAGGCCCACAAAATCACCGCCATCAAGCCGATAAACGTTGCGTTCTTTTTGCTCTTCATACTCATCGTCTGCTTCAGATAAATCCGACCCGCCAGCGCACGGCGCCGGCCTATTGCAATGACTCAATCCAGCCAAACACGACCGGCCGCGTCCATCGGGCTGACGGACGCGGCCGGCAACAGCGCGTGATGCGACTATGCGCTCGCGAGCGGTACGTCGATCCAGATGGTCTTGATCTCGGTGTACTGGTCGTGCGCCCACTGGGACTTGTCCCGGCCGCCGAAGCCCGATTGCTTGTAGCCGCCGAACGGTGTTGTAACGTCGCCCTCGCCAAAACAGTTGACGGTCACGACACCCGCGCGGATCTCGCGCGACAACCGCACCGCATGGTTCAGGTTGCTTGTGTAGACCGATGCGGCGAGTCCATAGATCGAGTCGTTCGCCAGTGCGATCGCTTCGTCGAGGTCGGTGAACGTCGTCACCGACAGCACCGGGCCGAAGATCTCCTCCTGAAACAGCCGGCTGCTTTGCGCGACCTCGTCGACCACGGTCGGCTGAACGAAGATCTCGCCCTCGGTGTTGCCGCCGAACGGCACACACATGCGTTCGGCAGCGGCGTGCGTGAGATACTCGCGAACTTTCTCGAAGTGCGCCTTGCTGACCATCGCACCGAGCCGGTTCTCCGGATCGAGCGGATTGCCCATTTTCCATTCGCGCAGGTGCACACCGATCCGCTGCAGCAGTTCGTCCTTGATGTCCGCGTGGACGATCAGGCGCGACGAGGCCGAGCAGTTCTCGCCCATGTTCCAGAACGCGCCACTGACGACATGCTGCGCGACCGTATCGAGATTTTCCACGTCACGCAGCACGACGGCAGGATTCTTGCCACCGCATTCGAGCACGACCCGCTTCAGATTGGACTCGGACGCATACTGAAGGAAGCGGCGGCCGGTCTCAGTCGAGCCGGTGAAGCTGACCATATCGACGTCCGCGTGGCGCCCCAACGGCTCACCGACGTCCTTGCCGCTGCCCGGCAACACGTTGAACACGCCCGCCGGCACACCGGCTTCGTAAGCAAGTTCCGCGACGCGCAATGCGGTCAACGTGGTCTCCTTGGCCGGCTTCACGACGATCGAGCATCCCGCCGCCAACGACGGGCCGATCTTCCACGCGAGCATCAGCAGCGGGAAATTCCACGGCAGCACGAGACCCACCACGCCGATCGGCTCGCGCACCACCAGAGCCAGCGCACTGGCGCCCACAGGAGCGGTGTTGTCGTAGATCTTGTCGATCAGCTCGGCGTGCCAGCGGATCGTATGGATCGTCTCTGGAACGTCGGTGTTCTGGCATTCGCGAATCGGCTTGCCGCTGTCGAGGGACTCCATCGTCGCGAGCTCGTGCGCGTGCTGCTCAAGCAGATCGGCGAACTTCAGCAGGATCGACTTGCGACGCGACGGCGCCAGATTGCGCCAGCGTCCGTCCTCGAATGCGGCCTTCGCCCTCGCGACCGTCAGGTCAACGTCGGCCGCATTGCAGGCGGCGATTTCAGTGAGGACTTCGCCGGTCGCCGGGTTGGTGGTCACGAACGTTGCACCGGACATCGACGCACGGAACGCGCCGTCGATGAACGCCTGAGTCGGTAACCGGAGTTGCGCGGCAAGCGCCGCGTATTCGGTAGCGCTGAGCAGATCGGCCATCAGGCTTTGCCTCCCGCCACGGCCGCGACTTCGCGCTTGAGTTCGGTCACTACCGTGCGCAGCGCCTGTTTCTCCGCTTCGTCGAGTTCCTGTAGTGGCGCACGCACGCCGCCGGCGCGCAGTCCGGCGATCTCGCACCCATACTTGATCGACTGGACGAATTTGCCGCCTTCGAGGAAGTCCATCAGCGGCAGCATCGCGGACATGATGCGGCGGCCCTTGTCGAAATCCTTTTCGACCGCGCACGCTTCGTACAGCGCGATGTGTTCGCGCGGCAGGAAGTTCGAGCCGGCGCACACCCAGCTGCGCGCGCCCCATGCGAAGAATTCCAGCGCCTGATCATCCCAGCCGCACGACAGGCCGAGCTGTGGGAACTCGCGCGCGAGCATGTGCATTTGGCCAGTTTCGCCCGAGCTTTCCTTGATGGCGACGAAGTTTTTCGACGCGCGGGTCACCGTCTCGAAGAACTCACGGCCCATCGACACACTCATGCGGCCCGGGTAGTTATACAGCATGATCGGTAGGTCGGCCGCGCGGTCGACCGCCAGCGCGTGCGCGGCGTTTTCCTGCTGAGTCGGCAGCGCATAGGGCGGCGAGCCGACCAGGATTGCGTCCGCCTGGATCGCCTTCGCGGCCTTCGCGTACTCGATGGAGTCCTCGGTACGGACCGCGCCCGTGCCGATGATCAGCGCGGTGCGCGAGCCAATAACTTCCTTCGCGAACGCGCCCAGATCGAAGCGCTCCTGCGCGGTGTGCGCGTAGTACTCGCCAGTCGAGCCGCCGATGATGATGCCGTGCACTTTCGCCGCAATCAGCGATTCGAGCACGTCTGTGAACGCCGCCTTGTCGATCTGCCCTGCTGCGTTCAACGGCGTGATAGCCGGGGTATAAATGCCTTCGAAGTTCATGATGTGGTTCCGCTTAAAAAGGAAAACGAGTGCTTCAACGAAGCGCGCGCCGCCAGGGTTTGAATGTCGGCACGCGTGGTAAAGGTCAGTGGCTCAGCGATGCGGCCTCCTGCAGACTCAGCGAACAGGTCTCGGGTGCCAGCGCGAGCGACGCCGCGAGACCGATGAACGAGACGGCCGCCGCCGCGTACATCGTGTTGCCGATACCGATGCTTTGCAGCGCGATGGGCACCAGCCAGGTTCCGACCGCCGCGCCGATCCGCGACAGCGATGCACCCATGCCGACCGCAAACGCGCGGATATCGGTCGGGAAAATTTCATTCGGGTACACCAACTGCAGAACCTGCGCGCCGCCGATCAGCACTGCATACGCGCCGAACAGCACCAGGATCACCAGCGCAGAGCCGTTGGAGGCGGCGCCGAGCGCCAGGAGTGCGAGGCCCGACCACAGGAAGCTGTGGATCACCATCGCGCGCCGGCCCAGCGTGTTGATGATGCGCGTCGCGATGAAGCAGCCCACCACGAACAGCAGCGTGATCGCGACCGAACCGAGCGACTCCCACTTGCCGGTCAGATTCAGCGCTTCGAGCACACGGGGCGCGAACGAATAGACCGCGAACACCGGAATCACCGAGCAGCTCCAGAACAGCGATACGAACAACATGCGCTTGCCGTAGCCGGAATGCAGCAGTGCCCCCAAAGAAATTTTCTTGCCGGTCTTCTCTTCAGGCAAATTCGCCAGGGAAAACGAAGGACCATACACTCGCTTGATCACGGCTTCCGCCTCGGCTGCCCGGCCCTTGCTGAGCAGCCAGCGCGGCGACTCGGGCGTACCGATGCGCACCACGAACAGCGCCAGACCGATCACGGCCGGACTCGCCAGCACCCAGCGCCAGGCATCGGGACCACCGCTCGCGAGGATCAGATTACCGACGATATACGCGAGTGCCGCGCCGAGGAACCAGATGATCGTCAGCAGTGCGAGACGCGGGCCGCGGTATTTGCGCGGCATGAATTCGACCAGCAGCGAACCGGCGACCGGATACTCGATCCCGATTCCGATGCCGATCAGGAAGCGCAGAACGAACAGTGCTTCGCCGGAATGCACCCAAAGCTGTGCGAGCGAACCGACGAAGAAGATGACCGGACCGAAGAAATAGGGCTTCTGACGGCCGAGGCGGTCGGACAGCCAGCCGCCGAGGAAGCCGCCAAAGAAGATGCCAATCAGCGCGGAAGCGGCGACCATCCCTTCCCAGAAACTGGTCAGGCCCAGCGCGGCGGAAAACTGCACCATCGCCACACCGATAATGCTCAGCACGTACCCATCCATCAGCCAGCCGCCACTCGAGCGGATGGTCAGCAGTTGATGAAATCCATTGAGCGGAACCTCCTCAATAGTCAGGTGATTCTTCAGCATTGCTGTTTCCTTCCTTGAAATCTGCTGCAAAAGTCCTGGCTTGCGCCATGGGTCTTGCGTACTGAACCTGAACATTTCGTATGCGGTTGGCTCGGTCGCTCCGCCGATTGATGCGTTCCGCGCAAACCGCCGTCGGCCTGCCGGCTGCGTCGACGACTGAGGTGGGTTCAGCTTTCGAGTCCTGCCTTGCGTTGGCCCCACCAAAGGGTTGCGTTGACGCCGAGCGAGAGGAACGGCTCTGGCGGCGTCTTGTTCGGGCCCGAGGTGGCGAGCAGAAAATCGATCTGATCGCTGCGCTTACCTGCGAGCCAGTCGGCGAGCAGCGTGCCGGTGACGGTGCCGCGCGTGATGCCGAGCCCGTTGCAGCACAGCGCGCCATACACATTGGGCGCGAGTTGCCCGAAGAATCCCTTGTGGTTATGCGACAGCGCCAGCGAACCGCTCCACGTATATTCGAAGTCGACATCCGGCAGCATCGGGAAGCGCCGCTGGAACGACTGCCGATGCCGCTCGACGAAGCGCGCCAGGTTCTGTTCCTTCGGACGACCGTCGGGATTGAAGCTGAAGCTGTTGCGCACGAGGACGCGGTTATCGTGCGTGCGCCGCACCGTGCTGCCGAACGGATCGGCCGGAATCACGCCCCAGAACGGCTTGCCGCCGAGCTGCAGCTGTTCGGCCCGGGTGAGCGGACGCGTCAGGCTCGCGTACAAAAAAACCGGCAGCATCGTGCGCTCGAGGAAACCGAAGCGTGCGCCGAACGCGTTGTTCGCGAGCACCAGCTTGTCGGCAACGATACGGCCGTTGCGATGCGCGAGCACGATCTTCTCGCCGTACTCGACATCGGTAATCGGTGTATGTTCGTGCAGCGTCACGTTCGGCGGCAGGCAGTCGGCCAATCCTTTGACCAGCGCCGACGGCTGTACGAGGATCGTCCCCGGCGTGAACAATGCCTTGCGATAGAACGATGTGCCGATATGCTCGGACAGGTCCTTCCCTTCGATCACTTCATACGACTGGCCGAGCTTGTCGAGGCCACGCCGGTAGGCGTCAAGCACGGCCACGCCGCGCTCCTCGACCGCTGCCTGATATTTGCCGGAAGCGCTCATCTGACAATCGATGCCGTGCTCGCCGACGATCTCTCGCAGGATCCTCTGGCCGAGCAGGTTCAGCCTTAGCGTGGACTTGGCGGTCGCAATGTCGCCGATGTAGTCGTCAGCGCCAATGTCGTGTGGCAGGTCGATCGCGAAGCCGGCATTGCGTCCCGATGTGCCGAACCCGACCTCTTGTGCGTCGACCAGCACGACTTCGTCGTCCGGAAAGTTCAGGGCCAGCTGGCGTGCGGCGGCCAGACCGGTGAAGCCTGCGCCGATCACGGCCCAGCGCGCATGTGATTCGCCCACGTGGCCCGGCCGTGGCTTGCGAGCCCGGCTGGTGTGATACCAACCGCACATACTGTCGTCGGCGGGAACCGATGAAATACTTTGCATTCCTAAATCCATGGTCGCTATGAGGTAATCCCCCGCGGTCTGACAGGAACGGCGCACCAAGATTTGTGCGCCGTTCCGCGCGGCCCTTAAAACTGGATCGGTACGTTCAGCCCTTCCGGGATCACATACTCGGTCATACGTCGGCGCGACAGTTCCATGTGACTACGAACCAGTTCGCCGGCTAGCTGGACATCTCCACGTGCAATCGCTTCGATGATCTGGTCGTGTTGATCCACGGCCTTGTCCAGGTCCTTCTGCATATCACTCGTCGTCGGCGCGCGATAAAAAACCTTGCCGAGGCGCGCGTGGTCGATCAATACACGCCGCAGGCTTGGCATCAGATAAGCGTTGCGGGCAATGCGACCAATTTCAAAGTGAAATTCATCGTTATGCAGCACGCGCCCCTGCAGGTCGTTGCGCTCGATCGACGCGCGAAATTGCGCCTGGATCTGCTTCAAACGCTCTACCTCTTCGGGGGTCGCGTGGCTCGCTGCCAGCTGCGTCGTTGCGACATAAATCAGCGGCGCGGCCTGGAAAAAGCTCCGCAACGACTGGTAGCCCATTGGTGACACCCGGGCCGGTCGATTCGGTTCGAGTTCAAGGTAACCCTCGGCCGCCATCTGGCGCATCAGTTCGCGTACCGGCGGACGCGACAGTCCGAACTCCTCGGCCAGCGCCAGCTCGTCGACGACCGCGCCGGGCGCGAGCTCCATGCTCACGATACGACGCCGCAGCGTCTCCGCCATCACATTCTTACGATCTCCCGACGCTCCGGATTCGGTGTCCGCGGGTGCCAATTGAAGCTTCTGTTTAGACATGATTTGTTTGTCTACGAAGTGTAGACATAGTATAGGTTGATAGTAGTCTTAGGGATAATAAGGGTTTACACCTCATCCGGACAGGCAATTGGGGGCGCGACAATGGCTGCCGCCAACCTCAAATTTCGGCACCTGAGGCGTATCCCGCCGAGGTCGAACAGGCGCCGCCGACCGCGCGCCCGCCGACTCGGCGCGACTGCTCTATAGCAACCATCGACCGATGGTGGCGCGTTCGCCGTACCAGCGGACCAAGCGTTTGTGTTGCAGTCAAACGCCGATAAAGACCGCGTGAGCGGGCCAACGAAGGAGTGGAACCCAATGTCGGCTCGTCCACTGTAACGCCATCGACGAATGACGAACGGGTGTAAGTGATCTTCGCCCTATGGCGATTCAATCACATAATGCCGTTGCGCAATCGCGACTTGTTCGGGAATCAATAGTCACCGCCAGACCAGCGAGCGGACCCGCGGCAGACTGATTCGTAACTCACTTCCGAAGACACAGAGTCCATCAATTCGCCGACCCGAAGCCAGATATCCGCCTCGACGTGGTCTCCGTTCTAGTAAGACGTCGAAAATTTTCTAGCGACGAGACAAGGCTTGTATTCAAATCAAAACAGCGGTCCATCCTGCACGTCATCTTTCCAACTACGACCGGAAAAGTCATGTTCACACGCAAACGCCTCGCCGAGGATGTCCATTTCGAACTCCGGACGGTTGTCGAACGGAAACGGGTGCCTCACGGCGACGATTCTTTGCGCAGTGGCGTCGAAAATGAACATGCCGCCAGTGATTGCGATCAGCCAGAGTCAACCGTCTGGCTCGCACACGGATGTGGCGTTCGTGAAACAGCGAAGCACTTTGCCTGAATGTCGACCCATTCCCGGCGTTGCCAAATTGTTATTTCCAAATTGGGATTACCGTGCAAACCTACATTGGACCCTTTGATTCTCCGGTTGCTTGCAAAGTCGCGTTGTTTAAGATTGGTACCGATCGCGGTGACGTCTTCATGAAGGTGAACCCTACCGGTCCCAGGAATGAAGAACGTGCAATCGTTGAAGTCCGGCGCGACGCAGTGCTAGGGCTATGGCGCAATGGGACGTTGGCTGAAGGCGAAGACCCGTCTTCGCTACGTAAGGCGTCTACATCGCTCAGGAAAAATCTCGAATTCGCCGAGAAGGATTTCTTGCTTGGAAGGACCGACCCTGTCCCGTTAACTGAAGTCCGGTGCCGGGTACGTCCCGAATCGATCTCCCGATCGATCAACGCTTCGTCCTTCGTTGGGACGACCACAAAGCCATACGTGTCAGTGGCCGATGGCGTCGCCCGAATGCTGTGGCTCACTTCGCATGGGGCACGCTGCTTTCCCGTTGAGTGCCTCGTTGCCGAGGCGCCTTTGCTTTCACGGCTGGCCGGAACACGCAGCAAATGGATGCGAGTCTCGGAGTTGCTGCCGCTCTGACTCCAACGCACGCGACTCACCACGGTGAGACTGAGAAAGGCGTGAGGAGGCCGAGGCCCGTCCCGCGCCAGTTACCAAGAAAGCCACGGATTACGGCGTGCCTGCCAGCACGCCGTTCGCCATCGTTATCGATGTAGCCGGCGAAGCACACCTTTCTCCGAGCGAGGTGGCGTCCCGTCCGGGCCAGGCTAGCCGTGGCCGCCCCGCGCGGCCGGCAGCGCGATCTGCACCTCACGAATGGGAACCGTATCTTCATTCCACGGTTAATCGATTCGATGGCAACTCGAGCTTGGCCATTTGAATCAACCCGGCAACAACAATGACGATCAGGGAAATGACGATGAGCCAGTTTGCGAACCAGCCTGCTTCGGGCGTTCTCGGCCACGCAAGATCGATGATCGAAGCAACGCCGAAAGCCAGCGCGATGACCTTGATGATGATGCCCTTCGAGCCAAGCTGGAAGGCACCGTCGGAACGCCACCCTCGCAGACTCGATACCAGAGACGCAAGCACCACCATCTGGAACGCAGTGTAAATGCCGGTGGTGGCGAAGCTGATGATCTGCGTCGCGGCATTAGCGGAAATGAACCCGACCGACAGGACCAGGATGGTCAAGGCAGACGTCGTCCAGATCGCAGGAGTCGGTTGTTGCCGCGTTCCGCTGAGCCGGCCCAGGAAACGGGCGCCGACGATCATATTGTCGCGGCCAAGCGAGAACATCAGGCGACTGATCGAAGCGATCACCGAGGCGACCGCGCTGACAACGACGCAAAGCAGGCACACCATGGTGATATTCAATCCCAGCGGACCTAACGCTTGTTGAATCGCGGCGCTCGCCGGATCGGCAACTTTGCCACTGAGCGCGCCCGCCAGATCGGGAATGGCGAACAGCAGGCCGACCGTCATCAGCAATGCGGAGGTGCCTCCGCATACGATGGTCAGCAGCATGGCGCGCGGTACCGCATGCGACGCGCCGTCCACTTCCTCGGCGAGATCGCCGCAGGCTTCAAAGCCATAGAAAATCCAGATGCCGATGAGCCCCGCTGAAAATAATGCTGCGGTGTAGTTGCCATGCGCGATGTTGTACGTGTGCCAGATAATCGAGAGTGGCTGCACGCGGGCGAAAAAGAGCATATAGACGCCGCAGACGATCAACCCGGCGATGCCGGCCCAGACCCCGACTTCCGTGGCTTTTGCCAGCACACGAGTGCCAGCGAAGTTCGCGATTATCGCAATGACGGCAATCGCGATGCCCGCGATGGCGTTGAACTCCGGGGTTGCGGGCGCACCCAGAAGGCTGGCCAGAAAGGGAGCCCCACCGGCGGCGATTCCGGCCGCGGTTCCAACGAGCGCGAACAGGTAAATCCAGGCGGTCAGAAACCCCCAACGTGTTCCACCGAGCTGCCGTGCCCATTGATAGATCCCCCCGGCGATGGGGTAGGCAGACGCGGCCTCCGCAAAAACCAGACATACAAAGGCCTGACCCGCGAGCACCACCGGCATCGTCCAGAAAAAGGCCGGTCCAGCGGCCATGAGCGCTGTCGAGAACAGCGCAAACACGCCGGCCATCGGGCTCATGTAGGAATAGCCGAGGGAAAAGTCGGCGAAGAGACCGAGTACGCGGCGAAATTGCGGCTGATAGCCTAGTGCCAGCAATCTGCTGTCTTCGCTGTCGCGTACGCCGGATTGCGCTTTCTCTCTATCATGCATTTGGAACTCCTATCTATCAAGGCGGCAATGGTTCTGCTAATTTCACCGACGACTAGCCTTTCGAATACCAGCCGTTGTCAACGTAAAGGGCTGCGCCGTTGATAAAACTGGCGTCATCCGACAAAAGGAACAGTGCCGCCGACGCCGCCTCCTCGGCTTCGCAGATACGGACCTGAGTATCGGCAAGGCCTGCGTCTTCCCATTTCTGGCCAAGCTGGTCGAGCTCGTCGATCTCGCGAAGGCCATGAGCGGTACGAACGAATCCAGGGCAGATCGCGTTGCAGCGGATCCCACTTCCTCTGTACTCGGCCGCAATGGACCGGGCCAGTTGCAGAACCGCGCCCTTGGTCATGCAATACACGCTCTCTAGCGCAAACCCTTTCTCGCCGCCAATCGATGATGTGATGACGATACTGCCCTTGCCGCGCGCGACCATACCCGGCAGCACAGCCCGGCAAGTGATAAAGGCGGACCTGGCGTTAATCGCCATAAGCCGGTCATAGTCCTCGTCCGTGGTCTCGTGCAGGGGCTTCACGACAATTGTTCCCGCATGGTTGAACAGACAGTCGATCCATCCGAGCGACTCGGTAGCCGCGTGTACCGCAGCGCCGATCTGCTCGGAGCTCGATGCGTCCGCCTGATAGAAGGTCGCGCGGCCGCCTTTGCTGCGGATCTCATCCACCACCTGTTCGCCGGCCTCCCGCGCGATATCGACGATCGCCAACTCTGCGCCGTGCATGGCGAACAACAGCGACGCGGCACGGCCCATCCCACCCGCACCGCCGGTGATCAGAACCTTCCGATCCTGCAATCGTCCGAGGTTGATCGAGGGTGACAAGAGGTCGTCATCGGTACTTCGTCTTTTCATGTCCATCTTTCTGTCTCCACGGAGTCGTATATCCCGCGTCAGACCGCGACGGTATCGCCCGAACTCCAGGCATTGGTCCCGGCTTGCAGGTTGATCTCACTGTAGAAGGCCGTTTTCCTGTGCACTATCGGATTTCGGCAAGTACGGGTCATCCCTAACGACGACCGGACATTTTTTCAAAAAGCTTGACGTGTAAGCTTTCTCCGCGCCGACATAGCAGTGGCCGCGTTAGCGCGATTGAACACGATGTATCCGCTAGCGGGAGTTGGGAATCGTGGGGCTTGAGGTCATCGGACTCTCATTCAATCGCACTCAGCATGTTCCGGCTAGAAGCATTGCGACATGCATCTGGAATGCAAGCACATCGGTAGGATCGAAGGCTCGTGCCACTGCAAATCCTTCCCTTTGGCCCCTGGATTTATTTTGTTTTGCAACTGCGTTCGTTCTCCGGATCGATCGGACCTTGTCGACCCCGAAGTGATTGCGCCAGAAAGCACCGCATGATCGAATTTCGGTTAGCAAGGGTTTTTACGGGCATCTGTTTTGCCGCCTCTGCACGTTATCCTCCTGAACCAAAGATTACGTGATGCGGTAACCCGCTTTTCCTCTGATGAGTACGGCTCCTGTTTCGACGACTTCTCCAAGTGCCCGGCTTCTGGCGCGCACGGTCGCAGTGTGCTCATTCACTGAAGTGGACGAGCAGGCGCGTGCATTCGACGGCTGGAACCTTCGATACACACAGATCTCGGGCGGTCTTTTCCACGGATCGTCGTCGATTGTTTGGCTTGGCGGGATCAGGCTGCTCGTCGAGCAACTGGACAAAGTCATCATGCAGCAAGGCTCGGTGCCTTCCGACAGGCTGGCTGTCGCCGTTCCACTGGAACTGGAGGGCCACGCCAGGATGTGCGGAAAAAAAAGCGAACGTGACAGCCTGCATGTCTTCTCCAGCAGCTCGGAGTTTGAGTTCTACTCGCCGGACCGGCACGTTCTCGTGAACGTCGAAATAGAGCCTCAGAAGCTGTCGGCGAATTCGATGCGTGTTCTGGGTACGTCGCTCGTTTCCCGACCGATGGGGCCGCTCATCCCAATGGCCGCCCAAGCCGCAGGCAATCTGCGCGACCTTCTCAAGCAGACGCTCGCCGCCGCCGCGCAGTCATCAGCGGGCGAACAGGCAAACAGTGACGATCGCATCGAGCTTCTCGAAAGAACGATCCTCTATGCGATTTCCGAAGTCATTTCTGTTGCGCCGGGTGCGAACACTCATGTCGGCCCGGCAAAATACTGGTCCCTCGTGAATTCCGTGCAGGAACAGTTTCAGGATCCAGCAAGTTGTCCATTATCGATAGCCGAACTATGCGTGCAGTTGGGCGTTAGCAGAAGGACACTGCAGTATGCCTTCCAGGACGCGCTTGGCCTGAATCCAATTGCATACCTTCGAGCGGTGCGTCTGAATCACGTGCGTCGGGAATTAAGGCTCGGCGAATCCGTCACGTCGGCGGCGACGAAATGGGGCTTCTGGCATCTCAGCGGCTTCGCGCATGACTATCGCGTCATGTTCGGGGAGTTACCGTCCGCAACGGCGAAACGTTTCACGTGCATGCAGCGTGGATGGAACAGCGGAACTTCGTGTTTGTCGTCCGCATGAAATCATCCGACGCGCCAACCATCTGTCAGCCGTCCAACGGCGTGATGTCAAACGAGTACCACCGGTATTGTGCGGAACGAGGCAGGAGCACTTTCATCGCGCCGCCCTACCGGGCCATAAGAACTCCGTATCCCGGCGACTTCGCGGCGATGTTCAGCCTTCTCAAGCAGTACCACAACAGCGCGGAATTGCTGGTAATCACCGGACGCCCGACTTGCGCTTCGATCGACCCGATCACACTGCTCACGCGAATCCCCGCGCAACTGATCAGCAGCGCGTCATAGTCGCGCGGCAAGCGCGTCGCAATGTCGGACCAGACCTCCGGCGGCAACGTACCCTGCTCGAACGGCGTCCGGCACGCGCGGCTCGCTTCGGCGACGACGCTCAGCCCGCGTTGCTCGAAAAATGCCAGCTCCGCCGCCACCACGTGCTCGCTGTAGGCGGTGACGAGTCCGAGCTTTTTCACGCCCAGCGCGTCGCACGCGGCGAGCACGGCCTCGATCGTCGTGACCGCTGTGATGTTCGTCGCTGCCTTCACCCGTGCATTGATCGCGTCAGGCCCGTTCACGACGCCGGCCGCCGTGCAATTTGTCGCGATCAGATCGACCCTCGCGTCGGCGAGCAGTTGCGCGTGCTGTTCGATGTCGTCGATCAGTGTGCGATCGGACTCGATCGAAGTGTCGCGAAACGGCAGACGCGTCGTGACGAACTGCACGCCATCGGGTGCCATGGCCTGAATCTCGAAGTCGCACAGTCCGCCCGACGGATAGAGATGGCCGATGCGCGCGAGATGACCGAACCCGATACTCATGCTTGCCTCTCCTGTGTCGCGATTAGTCGTAGACGGTCGTGCGCGCCGCCATCGGATGATGGATGTTGCTGCCTTCGAACGGCGGGAATTTCTCGAAGTCCTGGCGCATCGCGTGGCGCACCGGCGAGTGCATTGCCTCGGTGATCGCCTGCGCGCTGTCGAACATCAGCTTGTTGCGCTGCATGTAGTGCACGCGCGTCCACGGCATCGCATCGAGCCAGTCGATGCGCGTGAAGATCTCGATCTCGCGCACGCCCGGAAAGTCGAACATGATCTGCGGATGATGCGTGAGGTAGTAGTTGATCCACGCGTCGAAGTCGAGCGCATGGCCCGGGTAGTGCACGAGGAACTGGCAAGGCAGACTACCTGCCGGCACGCGTGGTTCGGCATCGGCGACCGGAAACGGGCGGCGCAGCATCGCCTGCTGCTCGACGCGGCAGCCGGCGAGGCTCGGCAGAGCCGCGCTGGCGAGCGCCTGCAAATGACCACCTGGCGCGATCGGCGCTTCGAGGTCGAACACCGTGTCGTAGTCGAGTTGCATCGCGAAGATCGGCGATGGGCCGTCCTGCGTGTAGTAGTCGTCAGCGGACTCCGGGGTGTAAAGGCGCGAGCGGCGCAATGCGGGCGTCGCGTCGACGATCGCGGTAATCCGGTCGAGATCGGGTGCGGCGACGCGCGCCGCCGGATCCGACTTAACCCAGGTCACGAGGTAAGAGAACTGCATGATTGGAGAGGTCTCCTTGCGTGCTGAAGCGTTCACAGCGCCAGCAGAATGGTTTGGATGCGTTCGCGCCGTTGCGCGTAAGTGGCGCTCGAGTCGTCATTGAACGTGAGTGCGAGCATCAACGCAATGCGCAACTTATGCGGCGCGAGATCGCCGCCAGCGATCACGCCGTCGCGTGCCAGAAACGCTTGTGGCGGCACCGCGCCGCGCGCCGCGCGGCTCGACTGCACGACCATGACGCCCGCCTCCACCGCCAGGCGATACGCGGCCGCCTCGCCTGCCGCCGGCCGTCCCGGCACCAGTCCCGCACTGACGATGCCTGCGCTGCCCGCCGCGACAAGCGCGTCGATCGCGGCCCCGTCCGCGCCCGCATACGAGATCGCGATATCGACGCGCGGCAGCGCGAACGGCGAGTCCGCCTCCAGTAGCGCGCGTGCAAACCACGCGGGTTCGCCGGCGCTACGCGGGGCGATCGCATTGCGCCGCCACGCGATTCGCGCGTCCGGTTCGATTCGCGCGAGCGGCCCGTAGCCCGGCGACTCGAACGCGTTCAGCTCGAAGCTGGCCGCCTTGGTCACGTCGCGCGGGGAGAACAGCCAGCCGTCCATCGCGACCAGCACGCCGTGTGCCGCGCTGTGCGGATCGCGCGCCGCCGCGATCGCGCCACGCAGGTTCGCGAGCACGTCGCTGCCCGCGGTGTTCGCGGGTCGCTGCGCGCCGGTGACGATGACCGGTTGCGCGATGTCGAGCACGAGTTGCAGGAACCACGCGGTTTCTTCGAGCGTCGCGGTGCCGTGCGTGACGATGAAGCCAGTGATCGACGGATCGGCGAGCGCGGTGCGCCGTATCAGGCGCGCGAGTTCTACCCAGTCGGCCGGCCGGATCGCCACGCTGCCGAGGCTGCGAAACGTCACGGGCAGCAGTTCGACCTCGGGTGCCAGTTCGCCGAGCGTCGTGAGCAATGTGTCGATCGGATGTACGACGCCGCTTTCCGAATACTCGACCCAGTCGAACGGACCGCGCGCGTGCATCGCGAACGTGCCGCCGGTGCCGATCACGGCGATCTTCGGCGCGTGCGCCGGCCGCGTGTTAGTCGATAAAGAGGCCATCGTTTCAGCGGCTCAGCCGAACGTAGAGATTGCCGCCGTCGATCCGCACCTCGTGGCGGCGCGTATCGCGCACGATCGGCGCGGTCGTTCCCTTGCCCGTGCGCACGTCGATGAGTCCCGCGTGCAACGGACACTCGATCTCGTGGCCGTCGAGGAAGCCCTCGCTCAGCAGCGCGTTGCCGTGCGTGCAGACGTCGTCGATCGCGTGGATCTCGCCATCAACGCGAAACAGACCCACCTTTACTGCGTCGATCGTCACGCTCAGACAATCGTTGCCGTCGAAACATTGAGCCGCTTCACCGATCAGATGCCACGCGTCGCCGACGTCCGCGACCGATGCCGCCCCGCCGCTCGCGAACGTCTGCTCGGGCGCATGCTCAGGCGCGCGGACCGTGCGCCCGCAAACGGAAACAATGGGAATGACCTTCATAGCGCATAGTCCTTCTGAAGATTGATCACGTCATGACGCGTCATCGCGCCGATCAGGTCGGCCACGCGTTCAATGCCGCGCTGCTCGCAAAACGCCCGCATCCCGTCGATTACCCGCGGCATCGCGTTCGGCGTGACGAAGTTGGCGGTGCCGACCTGGACCGCCGTGCAACCCGCGAGCATGAACTCGATGGCGTCTTCCGCCGTGCTGATGCCGCCGCAGCCGATCACCGGAATCTCGACGGCCGCGGCGCACTGATAAGCCATGCGCAGCAGGATCGGCTTGGTCGCCGCGCCGGTCAGGCCGCCCATCACATTCGCGACGCGCGGCTTGAAGGTCTGCACATCGATCGCCATTGCCAGAATCGCGTTGCAGCACACGAGCGCGTCGGCGCCGGCCGCTTGCGCCGCGAGCGCGACTTCGACCAGGTTGCCGGCATTCGGGGTCATCTTGACCCACACCGGAATTCCCGTGCTCGACTTCATCGCATGCACGACCTGATAGGTTGCGTCGGGGTCCATGCCGAACGCCTTGCCGTTCTTCTTCAGGTTCGGACACGAGACGTTTGCCTCGATCGCCGCGATGCCGCTCGTGCCGATGCGCGCCGCCAGTTCACCAAATTCGGTTGCCGAGTTCGCCGAGATGCTGCCCACGATCGGCGGCGTATAGCGCTGATAGAACGGCACCGTCGTGTTGATGTAATAGTCAGCGCCCTTGCTCGGAATGCCGATCGAAAACAGCGTGGCGTCCTTGAACTCGGCGACCCGCGGCGGAGGCACGCCTTCGCGAATGTCGGCGGTGATCGTCTTGGTGACGATCGCGCCGAGGCAATTCAGATCGAAGACGCGCGCGTTGCCGTCCGCGAAGGTGCCCGACGCGGGCATGATGGGATTGGCGAGCGTGAGTCCGCCCACCTTGACGCTCAGATCTACCATGATGTGGTTTCCTGCAAATCGAACACGGGGCCGTCCCAGCAAACGCGCCGGAAGGTCAGACGGTCTGAATCCGCACGCTCGCGGAACGGGCGCACACAGGCATAGCACGAGCCGATGCCGCAACCCATGCGCTGCTCGATTGCGGTTTGCCCCGCCACGCCCCACGCGCGGCCCAGCTTCTGGAGCAGCAGCAGAAGCCGGTTCGAGCCGCAGGTGGAGAGGAAGTCGAACGGCGCTTCGGCGTGCAGTGCTTCGAGCTGCGCTTCGACGCGGGAGGCATCGCTGCTGCCGTCTTCGTCGGTGACTATATGAACGGTCGCGCCCGTTGCGCGCAGGCGTTCGGCCGACATCACCAGTGCCTGGCTGCGCGCGCTGAGCACGGCGCTCACCTGCGCGCCCTGCGCGACGGCATGCGCGGCGAGCGGCGCTAGCGTCGCGAGACCGACCCCGCGTGCCAGCAGCAGCACGTGGCGGGTGCCCGTGGGCAGTACGAAGCCATGACCGAGCGGCCCGAGCGCGTCGAGCGTGTCGCCCGGCTGCAATGTGGCCAGGCCTTGGGTGCCGGTGCCCTGCACCTTGTAGAGAAACTCGACAGTCCGTCGCCGTGGATCGGCCCCATAGACGCTCATCGGCCGGCGCAGGAACGAACTGCCCGCGGCGCCCGGCGGGCACGCGAGATGGAAGAACTGGCCCGGCTGCGCGAGCGCGGCGCCGGCCGGCGCCGCGACGATCATGTGCCGGTACTCGGCGTTGACCGGCGTGTTTTGCAGGACCTCGCAGGCGTGCTCGGCGATATCGAGCGCGGCGAGCTCGCCGCAGCAGGATTGCGAATGGGTCGCGCAAGGCGACGCAATGACTTCTGTCATGACTGGTTGTCCTCGGTGCGGGCGACGCGCAGCGCGTCGAGGTCCGCAAAATTGCTGGCGAGCGGCAACGGCCCATCCGCCAGGGTCATCATGTGGAGCGCTTCGAACTTCATGTAGCTGATCAGCCAGAGGCCGCTCGCCGCGTCGCGCCGGTAGTGTTCGGTCGTCACCGCGCCGAGCCAGACCGCGCCTGCGCGCGTGTCCGCACCCTCGCGCAGCGCGACCTGCATGAGCCGCCAGTTCGCTTGCGCGACGCCGCGCGCGGCGTCGACCTGGAGCGTCTCGCTGACGTAGTAATGCATCGCGAAACGCCACGGCGAGGCGAGAAACCAGCGCTCGATGGCCTCGCGTCCAACGAGGTCGCCGCCGAAGCCTTTGCCACCCGCCCAGACCGCATCGATGGTGAAGCAGGCAGCCTGCTGGCGAGCGACGTCGGCGAGCGCTTGTGCGTCGAGCTTGCGGTAGTCGCCGGTGTACTTCGCATCGGCTAGCGCGCCGTAGTACGCCTTCAGCGCGCGAATCGCTTCGTTCGCTTCGAGCCGTTCGACGCGTGCCGCGAGCGCCGCCATCTGTACGTCGGTATTTGCGGGCGTGTCGTTGCAGGCGCGGGCCTCGGCCTCTGTCAAACCCATCGAGATCGCGCTCATGCGGCAAGCTCCTTGAGTGACGTGCGCGGGTCCGCGAGGCGCGCCAGGTCCACGGGCATCGCGCTCGCGACGAGCTTTTCGAGGAAGCGCCGCTCGCGGCCCGCATTGACGAGCACGCCCGCGACGACGCGACCGTCGCGTACGCTCAGCGCCGCGCATGCGCCGGCGCCCGGTTCGCCGCGCAGCACGACTTCGTCGCGCGAATCGGGCTGGCCGACGACCTGGATGTTGTTGCCAAGCTGATCGGTCCACATCCACGGCGTTTCGCGGTAGGGCTGCGCGCGGCCGAGCAGCGCCTGCGCGACCGCGAGCGACTGGTTCTCGGCATTGCGCCACGTCTCCTGACGCAGACCGCCGCGCTCGCATGCACGATCGAGCACATGCGCGACGTCGCCGACCGCGTAAAGCCACGGCGCGTGGGGACTGCGGCAGGTTTCGTCGACATCGACGCCATGGCGTCCCGCGAGCCCCGTGCCGGCCAGAAACGCCGGCGCGCAATCGACGCCGATCGCGATCAGGATCGTGTCGGCCGCGACCTCGAAGACTTCGTTCGATCGTGTCGGATCAGCGACGAGGGGTTGGCAGCGCACGACGTAGCGCGCGCCGCCGCTCGACTTTTCCTGCGGCTCGCCAATCGCCTCGACCGCGACGCCCAATTCAACGCGCACGCCGCGCGCACGATGCTCGCGCAGCAGCCACTCGGACATCACGGGAGGCAGGCAGCGCGCGAGTACGCGCTCACCTGCTTCGAGCACCGTCACGGGCACGCCGAGTTCAAGCGCCGACGAAGCGACCTCCATGCCGATCACCCCCGCTCCGACGATCGCAAGGCTCCGGCTCTCACGCAGTGCGCGGCGCAGCGCGAGACTGTCGTCGACGGTGCGCAGCAGGTGCACGCCGGGCCGCTCGGCGCCTGGAATCGCGCCGTCGCGCGGCGCCCCGCCGGTCGCAACGACGAGCCGATCGAACGACACCTGCGCGCCGCTTGCGAGCTTCAGCACGCGTTGGGTCGCATCGAGTGCGACTGCGCGTTCGTACACCCGCTCGACGCGCGCATCGCGCAACGCCGACGGCTCCCAGAACGCCGCGGGGCCGAGGACGACGGGCGACGCCGCGAGCGCCGGCTCGGTATCGCTCGTCAACCATTCCTTCGAGAGCGCTGGCCGCTCGTAGGGCGGGTGACGCTCGTCGCCGATCAGCGTGATGCGCCCCGCGAATCCCAGCGCGACGAGGTGCTGCACGACGCGGCCGCCCGCGTGGCCCGAGCCGACTACCACGACGTGCTTCACGTCGTCCGCTTGAGAGGGATCGTGATTCATGATCGCGCCTTACACACGGGTTCCGGCGCGATACAGCACGCCCTTTGCGTCGAGACACGTAAAGCGGCGCGGCTCACCCAGCGGAATCAGGATCGCCTCGCCCGCGACGAGCCGGTAATGCTCGCCGGCCGCATCGATATCGAACTCGCCTTCGAGAATAGCGACGACTTCCTCGCCACACGCTCCCGCCGCGTCGTCGTGCACTTCGCTCGGCTCGAACACCGCGAACTCCGTGGTCAGCAGTGCGCCTTCGGCGCGCACTGTCTGACTCGCCGCATGCGGATCGCGCCAGCGTTCACCCGCTTGCACGGATGTACATTGCGCGAGGTCGTTCGCCGGATTCTCAGCACGGTTATTCATTTGCATCCCTCATCATCGATTGGCGAGCGGGTAGTACGGCGTGTCGTCTTGCGCGCCGTATTCCGCGCGCGGCGGCGACACCACGTTCAGGCGCATGCTCACGCCTTCTCCGCCGTAACGGTTCTTGCCGTAGTGGCTGAGGCCCGCGGGAATGATCATCGCGTCGCCTTGCGCGAGCGTGCGCTCGACATCGGGCGTCTCGGGCCGCACCTCGAAGATCGAGCACGAACCGAGCACCTGCAACGACGCTTCCTCGCCATGATCGTGTGCCTTCGCGGGCAGATTCGTGCCCTCCTGCTCGACGAACTTGATGACGGCGACGCTCATCGTCTTGCCGATCATCGTCTTCATGTACAGGCCGTTTTCGACTACGGTCTTCAGACCGTGATCGATGCCGAACACGCGGCATTTCGCCATTTGTAGCCTCCTTCAAATCCAGACCGGGCGCGCCGGCCGCTCATGTGTACGCTCAGGGCAGCGGACGCATCACAAAAGATTCGTCGGCGCGAAAGCGCGCGGACTCGTATCCGTCGATGACGGCTGGCTGGTTGTAGAACTCGATCGCGGGTGCGATCTCGGCCAGCGAAAGCAGCAGATACATCAGCGTCATCGCGTCCGGATGCTCGCCGAGCGTCGCGAGCGGAAAGCCGTTCAGATACGCCACCACTTCGTCCACTCGCGGCAGGATCGCGTCGCGAAACGCGAGAATGGCTTCCATGCCGACCGCGTGGCGTTGCGCGTTGCGCGCGGTTTCGGTGTCGAGCGCCCAGGTCTCGACGAACGGCGCGAGCGACTCGAAGCCGGCGGGCAACGTGCGCGAGACGGGTGCTTTCCTGCTGATGAAATTGACCGGCTGGGTAGGCATTGCGGTACTCATGTTCGATTCCTCGTTAAACCGTCGCACCGGCCGCGACGCCCTGCGCCAGCATCCGTTCGACGACGTGATACGCGTGGCGCACCAGCAGTTCGTTGTCCTGCAACACCATCACCTTCTTCGCGCCGGTTTCCGCCGCGCGTTGCGTGCGTTCGAGCGTGCTGAAGTCTTCGAGCAGCACGTCGCGCAGCGCGACCTTCATGTATTCGAGGAAGAAGCGACCGCCAGGCGTGGTCATTTCGGGGTAGTACACGCGTGCGTCGACGAGTGTCTGGTTGTGCGAGATCGGCCGGAAGTTGTACGCCTGGCAATAGTTCGGGCGCAGCGATACGTAGAAGTCCGGGAACACGATGTTCATGTCGAACAGCCAGTTCGGGCTTTTGGTCCAGTTCACGCCGGGCGGCAGCGCGTCGAGCGGAAACGCGTGCTTCGCGCTGCCGATGCCCGCGCGCAACGCGGCGGCCGCGATCGGGCGCTTCTGGCCCTGCTCGGACAACGCGTTCTGCGCCGCGGCGCCGCCCTCGGTCACGGCCTTCGGGTTGCCGTAGACGGACTTCTGGTTGCCCGCCAGAGAGAGCCGCCGATGAAACTCGCCGCACAGCGCGTCGAGCGGCGGCATGCTTTCGTTATCGGTCTTGTCGATCGCGTCCGCGATCGAATTGCCGTGCACATAGGCGACGTGATACGCCTCCTGGAACGCGTCGAGCGCGAGTTTCCAGTTGCAGTTCACGACCGTCTGCCAGCCGAAGCCCGCGGTGAGCTTGTCGAACGGATAGCCCTCGATGTCGCCGAACATCGGCTTCATGTAATCCGCGAGCGAGACGGCCGGAGCCGGGTCCATGTTCACGAAGATGAATCCCTGCCACACTTCGCACGCGACGCGCGCCAGTCCGAACTGCTCGCGATCGAGGCCGAAGAAGCACTTTTCGTCGGGCACGCCCGTGAGTTTGCCGTCGAGGTCGTAGGCCCAGCCGTGAAACTTGCAGAAGAACTTGCGGGTGTTGCCGCACTTGTCGTAGACGATCTCGTTCATCCGATGCGCGCAGACGTTGTGCATCGCGCGGATCTCGCCCTGGCGATTGCGCACCACGATGATCGACGTGTCACACGCGTCGAGTTCCTTCACGAAGTAATCGCCCGGCTTCGGGATCTCCTCGATCCGGCCGACGTGCAGCCATGTCTTCTTGAAGATGTGCTCTTTCTCGCGCTCGTAGTACTCCGGCGAAATATACGGCTCGACCGGGATCGGGCCAGAGCCGAGTTCGGGGTAACGGCCGGTCAGCGTGCCTGCCGGCGCGGGGACTGCGGGGGACAGCAAGGTCGTGGACACGATAGCTTCACCTCAAAAACGAACGTCGTTTAATAATGAATGGTATTCTGTTTTGGAAAATTCTGGCCGTCAAGTGTCTTTTGTCGATTTCGTGAAACGCGGCACAAATCCACGCCAATCCGAACGGGAGCGATGCAATGAAGCACGGGAAACAGGAGTTGATCGCGCAGGCCGCGCTCACCCTCTTTCAGCAGCAAGGATTCACAGCGACGAAGATGGCGCAGATCGCCTCGGCAGCCGACATGACCGCGGCGAATCTGTACGTGTACTTCGATTCGAAGCTGGCGATCCTCTATGAGGTGTACCGCCCGTGGCTGCGCGCGCAACTCGCTACGCTGAGCGTGCAGGTGCGCGCGCAGGACGGCGCCGAGCAGCGGCTGCGGCGCTTGCTGGTCGGCCTTTGGCGCGATATTCCGGGCGCCGACGCGAATTTCGCCAATGCGCTGATCGACGCCCTCGCGCAACGGCACGGCCGCGCCGAGCCGTCGAGCGCGTTTCTGAACGAAGTGGAACTCGCGGTCGGCGCGATGCTGCGAGAGTGTTTCGACACGGCCGCCGCGGGGCCCGGGGGCTCGCGCATCGACGACGCGATGCTCTCGCGTCTGATCTGGATGGCGTTCGACGGCTTCGTGATCGACCGGCGGCTCGGCGACGTGCGCGACGCGGAAGCTGTCGCGTCGCTGATCGCGGCGCTCGTGCTCGATACGCCCGCGATCTCCCGTGCACCGCGCGCCGGCGCGGGCGTGGCGGCTTGATAGAATGCCCCGAACCGATTCCCCGTCCTTCCAGTAGAGAGCTCTCAAGTGCCGCAAATCAAAAAAGCCGTCAGGCGGGAAGCCATTTTGACGGCCGCGTTCAACGCCTTCAGCGAAAAAGGATATTCAGCCACGACGATGACCGAGATCGCCCGTCTCGCGGGCACCACGGTCGCCAATCTCTACGTCTACTTCGACTCCAAGCTCGTGATCCTTTACGAAATCTACGAGCCCTGGCTGATCGAGCAGTTGCATCGGCTGCGTAGCGAAGTGGCGTTGCTCAACGGGCCCCGCAGGAAGATCGAGCGCATCTTGACGGGCATTTGGGGTGACATCCCGGCCGCCGACAACGCCTTCGCGAACTCGTTGATCGACGCGCTCGCGAGCGCGCCCGCGGGACTTGCAAAACCCAATAATCTGCTCGTATCGGTCGAGAATTACCTCACGCAATTGCTCAAGGACGCCCTGCCCGCCGAGCGCATCGGAGCACTCGGCGGCGATCTTTTCGCCCACGTGATCTGGATGGCGTTCGACGGCTTCGTGATCAATCAGCGGATCGGCGATCACCGGGACATCCAGCGCATCACGGCGCTCACCGCCACACTATTGCTTGGCGAAGCGCCGCGCGAGCTAACCTGACCTGACCTGACTGCGCCTCCTTCACCCAGGACTTTCCCGAACCACGCACATATTTATTTTGAAATCTTTTGACGCATCGAAAATAGAATGCCATTCTTTATTCGAGCGCAGACAGCAGTCTTGCCTGCGCCGGGCGGGCAAGCCGCACCAGGCTCGGATAGACGCGTGATCCGGGCCATCGCAACACGTCACCCGCGAGGGACTGGCATCGCGCTTGCCTGATTGTTCCGGTAGTTCGTTCGAAAAAAGTCATCCCCATGGCGGCCATCTCCGAAAGTCCTCTCGCACTCGCACTCGACCCGCCCGCGCACACGACGCGCCGCGTGCTGGCCCTTTGTTTCCTCACGATCGTGACCGAAGGCTATGACATCGGCGTCATGGGCACGATCGTTCCCTCGATGCTCGCTGACCCGGTGTGGAAGCTCACGCCGATCGAAGTGGGCGCGATGAGTAGCGCGGCGCTGTTCGGCACGCTGTTCGGCTCATATTTCATTAGCGTTCTGACCGACCTGATCGGCCGCAAACGTCTGCTGATTGCGTGCGTCACGCTGTTCTCGCTGTCGATGCTAGGTGCGGCCGTCGCGCCCACCCCGTTCCTTTTCAGCGTGATGCGCTTCATCGGCGGGCTGGGTCTCGGCGGCGTCATTTCCGCGGCGGCGGCGCTCACGGTCGAATACTCGCCTGCGGCGAAGCGCAACGTTAATTTCGCGATCATGTATTCGGGTTACGCGATCGGGGCGCTGGTTTCGGCCGTGATCGGAATGGCGTTTCTGGGCTCCCATGGCTGGCGCTTCGTCGTCGCGCTGGGCGCGTTGCCATTGCTCGCGCTGCCGCTGTTGATCAAGATGCTGCCGGAGTCGCTTGCCTACCTGATGGCAAGCGGCAAGCGGCGCGAAGCCGATCAGCTCGCGCAACGGCTCGGCCTTTCGCTCGCGTCGCTCGACAGCGTTCCGGTGGAAGCTGCGTCCAAACCATCGCTGCGCGTCGTGTTCGGTGAAGTGTTCTCCCACGGCATCTGGTGGTCGACGCTTTGCCTCTGGGTCGCCCAGGTCGCCGCGGTACTGGTGATCTATGGGCTCGGTACCTGGTTGCCGCAACTGATGCGCAAGCTCGGCTATGACCTCGGCTCAAGCCTCTCGTTTCTCGCGGTCTTCATGCTCTCCTCGGCTATCGGCGGCATTTTGATCGGCCGCGTGGGCGATCGGTTCGGTCCGCGCAAGACGATCGTCGGAGGCTATGTGATCGGGGCGCTCGCGATTTGCGGACTCACGGTGCGTGGCGGCATGGTCACGAACTACGTGCTGGTGGCACTCGCTGGGCTGGGCAGCATCGGCGTGGCGATGGTTCAGCTCGGCTACATCGCAAGCTTTTATCGGCCATTCGCACGAGCGAGCGCGACCGGCTGGGCTGTCGGAATCGGCCGCATCGGCGCGATGGCGGGGCCGATGCTCGGCGCCTGGTTTGCCGCGTCGCATCTCGACGTGCGACTGAATTTCGTCGCCTTTGCTGCCTCTGGCCTCGTCGCCGCGCTTGCCATCGCGCTGTGCCGACCGCGCAGCGCATGACACGCTGCAGCGCCGGTGCAAACCGGCCTGCGGCCTGATCCCCTCTTCTTTCCCCTTACCTGTCATCGACATGAGATCGAATTATCGTCCTTTCACCTTTTCAATCAGTACCCCTTACGTTTCATTAAACTGTCTGGCGTTGTGCATGGGCCTGGCATCTTCGGGCGCTCATGCGCAGAGCAGCGTCACGCTATACGGCAGCATCGACGAAGGCGTCGGCTACGTGACCAATGCGAAGGGAAGTTCGCAATTCGTCATGGGGCCGATCAGCGTGCCCGACCAATTCGGCTTCAAGGGCGCGGAAGATCTCGGCGGCGGGACGAAAGCCATATTTCAACTGGAGAACGGCTTCTTCTCGAACACGGGCGCCTTTGCCACCTCGGGTGTTCTGTTCAGCCGCAAGGCCTTCGTCGGCCTTTCCGACGACCGTTGGGGCACACTCACGCTCGGCAGGCAATGGGATCTGACCGACGATGTGCTGCTGCCGAACGCGAACGGTGCAGTCCAGTACAACTACTTCCTCTACCGTCCGGCCAATATCGACAACGACGCGGTCACTCCGGTGAACAACACCGTGAAGTACGCAAGCAATCCGTGGCACGGCGTGTCAGCGCGCGCCATGTACGGATTTACCGATCCGTCGACGGGACAGGGCCGTTATGTGGGCGCGGCGTTGCTCTACAAGTCCTCGGCGCTGCAGCTGGGAGCGGTGTACAGCGACACGCGCAACAAGTCGTACGCCTTCAACACGTCGCTCGGTTACACCAGCTTCCTCGGACAGGATCTCTCGGGCGGCACGCCATTCAAGGCACGTGATACGGAGATCTTCGGCGCGGCCGGCACGTATATGCCCAATCGTCAGTGGGCGTTCCACGCGGTCGTCGATACCGCGAAAATCGCCAGCAATACGGACTCCGCGCGCGCGACGACCACCGAGCTAGGCGTGGACTGGAACGTCACGCCGTTCGACACCGTGCTGCTCGGCGGCTATCGAACGTGGTTCGACGGCAAGACCTACACGACCGCCGGTCTCTCGAACCTTTATCACCTTTCGGTGCGTACCATGCTCTACGCCGAGTTGACCTACCAGCACGCGGGTGGCGGCGCGCAGGCGGCGCTGCTCTCTTTGTCGCCGTCGTCGAGCAGCAATCAGGCTTCGGTTCGCATCGGCATGCAGCATTTCTTCTGATTACGGCGGGCGGCGTCGGCGACGGGCAAGGCTATGAATTTGCCGATGGTCACTTTAGCTGACGAACGCAATGGTCCCATGCTCACCAAAGCCGGGCCCGTGTCACCGCCCCTCCCAGTGCGCAATAAAGCGACCGGACTTCCAGGCAAGTCCTCGCCATCGATTCCTCGAATGCTATCGACGCAAGATACTGACGACCAACTCGGGGTAATCGCCTGTCTGTTGCCAAATCTGGCGGCTTCTCCGCAGAGCCTTTATTTATGACGCTGCCGTCGGCTCTGACGGTCGTCGAGAGGCTCCAGGCACCGCTACCGCCAGATTCTGCACGGTAACCGCGAATACCCCTTAGATGGTTGCCTCGAAAAGTCCCAACATCGCGTCCACTTTTCTCGCATCAATTCCGCCACACGCACCGTTCGGTGTGCCCGCGCAGAACCCACCAGAAATTGTTCAGTCAATCCGCAGGACGGAATGCGCTTCTGAGTGCCGGACGGTCGAACCCATCAGTTCAGCCCGAAAGCGGCGATCTTCTTCACTTCCCCGCACCTATGGTCGTCACCGGTTGCCATTTCATGGACTTGACCTGATAAAGCGTCGACGTCGGGTTATTCAGATCACCGTATTTATCGAATGAAATATGTCCTGTGATGCCGTTGTATTGGATTGTGCGAAGCGTTTGCATAAACACCGCGGGTTTCACGGAATTTGCCTGCTTCATGGCGGTGATGGCGAGCCACGCGCAGTCATAGGCGAACGGCGCATAGGTCAGCGTATCCGCGCCGAAACGTTTCTTGAATTTTTCCGCAAACGCGCGGCCTTCGGGCAATGAATCGACCGGCCGGCCATATTCCCAGGCCATCGCGCCTTCGGCCGCACTTCCCGCCGAACCGATGAAGACGCTATCGGCAATCCCACCGCTTCCGACGAACTGCACGTGCATGCCGAGTTGCTTCATACGCTTGACGATCAGGCCGGCCTGGCCATCGAGGCCGCCGAAGTATAGAAGATCGGCGTTGGCCGCCTTGATGTTCGTCAGTTGCGCATTGAATTCAACGGCTTTGTCGTTGGTGTATTCCTCGGATACGACCTGGCCACCGGCGGCTTGCGCAGCCTTCTTGAACTCTTCGACCGCTCCTTGTCCGAAGGCCGTCCGGTCGTCCATCACCGCGATCCGCTTCGCTTTCGTGACCTTCACGGCATAGGTGCCGGCGTTGCCAGAATTCTGCGTGTCGGTCGCGATGATGCGGAACACGTTGTTCAAGCCTTGTCGCGTGATCGCCGGATTCGTCGCTGCCGGATCGATCAGCGGAATGCCCGCACGCGCAAAGATCGGCGAGGACGGAAGCGCCACGCCTGAGTTGTAGTAGCCGACCACGGCCACGACGCCATCGTCGACGAGCTTCTGCGCGACTTGAACACCGATACGCGGATCGCCTTGATCATCGACGGATGCGAGCTCGAACTGAACCGACTGCCCTCCGATGTTGATGTGCTGCGAGTTCGCCTCTTCGATCGCCAGACGCACGCCGTTTTCCAGATCCTTGCCATTGGCCGCGCCTAGACCGGTGAGCGGCGCCGAAATGCCGATCTTGACGGTTTGCTGTGCGCCAGCGATCAGTGGGGTAATCCCGAGTGCGGACGCCGCGATGAGGGAAAGGAGAATTTTCATGACAGAGCACCTTGATCAGAGGAGTGCCGCAATTTTGAGCCGGTATCTTCGGCATCGAAACACATATTTCTTCAGACTCGTTCCCAAGGCCGCGACCCGCCCGTTATATCGTCACGTCAATGCCCCGGGAAGGCGAGGCTGCAGTTCAAAAACGATATCGAAATGCCAATACTCCCGCCACCGATATTTTGTTGTAAATAACCGGTACTTTTGGTTATGAGCGCCTTCGCCGTACACAGCGTCGCCCGGTGAAGTTATCCATAACCAGAGAGCTTTCTGCCGTGTTATGCACAGAAACGGTGGACATACCTGTGCGCAGTTGCGGGCGAAAGGCTCCCAGATCGCTATGCCGGCGCGGATCGCGCCGGGCTGTGTGGCCGGCCGCAGCTCGGCTTGTCCGGGAAGCCGGAATGCCCCGGAAGGCTTGCCGGGCGGAAGGCAGCAGACGCCAACCGCCGCCCTGAAATCGCCGCCAGGTGCGACTTCCACCGTTACAGACCGCCTCCTACCCATGATGCTACCGATATTAAGCGGCTGCGCGGAGAGGCTCCAGTCCCCTCAGACGGAACGCATCAATCCCCCGTCGACGCGGATGTTTTGACCCGTGATATATCCGGCTCCTTCAGAAGCGAGGAAGGCAACCGTGGCTGCAATCTCCTCGCTCGTTCCATACCGCTGCATCGGCACGCTTTCGCGTCGCTCTTCCGTGGCGGGGAGACTATCAATCCAGCCCGGCAGTACGTTATTCATGCGAATGTTGTCCTTCGCGTGCGAGTCCGCGAAAAGCTTGGTGAACGCGGCGAGGCCTGCACGAAAGACCGCCGAGGTCGGGAACATTGCACTAGGCTCAAACGCCCACGCGGTCGAGATATTGATGATCGCGCCAGCACCCTGCTTCTTCATGTGAGGAACGACGAGGCGAGTCGGGCGGACCACGTTCAGAAAATAAACATCCATCCCTTGGTGCCATTGCTCATCGGAAAGTTCGAGGACGGGAGCTCGCGGGCCGTGCCCCGCGCTGTTGACGAGCACGTCAATGCGCCCCCATCTGGAAACCGCGAGTTCGATGAGCTTGCTAATATCTTCATTGGACTGGTTCGAACCAGTCACGCCGACTCCACCCAGTTCCGTCGCCAAGGCTTCACCTTTTCCCGACGACGAAAGCACGCCGATATTGTACCCATCCGCGCTCAGACGTCGCGCGGCAGCCGCTCCCATCCCGGAGCCGCCACCTATGACTAACGCAACTTTTTCATCTGCCATTTCACTATCCTCCAGACGTTGATATGACCGGCCGGCGGGCTTTGACATCACCGCTCAACACATTCTTACGTGGAGCGCCAGGCAATCCTTGACCAGCGCCGTTTTCCATCCTGCTGCTGGTACAGGGTAGCGCAAGCCGCGATTAAACCACCACTTTGAGTACCTGCCCTGGCCGCTTGTCGACGCCTGAACCAGCCGGCGCTCGAGACCGCCAGCCCAAACAGCTGTTACTGTCACTTCGCGACTGGCATCGTGAATTCCGCCCCCTTGGAGATGCTATCCGGCCAACGCTGCATCACGCTCTTGTAACGCGTGTAAAAGCGCACACCTTCTTCACCGTAGGCATGATGGTCGCCGAACAGCGAGCGCTTCCAGCCGCCGAACGAATGCCAGGCCATCGGCACCGGGATAGGAACATTGACCCCGACCATGCCGACCTGAATCTGACGCGTGAAGGCACGCGCCACGCCGCCGTCTGAGGTGTAAAGGGACACGCCGTTGCCGAATTCATGTGCGTTGATCAGCTTTACCGCACCAGCGAAGTCCGGCACACGGACCACTGCCAGGACCGGCCCGAAAATCTCTTCCTTGTAGATTTTCATGTCTGTCCGAACATCGTCGAACAACGTGCCACCAATGAAGAAGCCGTCTTGCGAATTGACAGGATGTGCGCGCCCGTCGACGATGAGCTGCGCGCCTTCCGCCTCTCCCGCGTCGATGTATCCCGCGACCTTCGCCTTGTGCTCGGCCGTCACGAGCGGCCCCATCTCGGCGTCCAGATTCTCGCCGTTCTTGATGACGAGCGACTTCACACGCGGAATCAGCTTTTCGATCAGTTGGTCCCCGGTGTTACCGACCGCGACTGCGACCGAGATGGCCATGCATCGCTCACCTGCCGAACCGTAGGCAGCACCGATCAGGGCATCGACCGCCTGGTCGAGGTCTGCGTCCGGCATCACGACGAGATGATTCTTTGCCCCACCGAGCGCCTGCACGCGCTTGCCGCGCTTCGACGCTTCCGCGTGGATGTATTCGGCGATCGGTGTCGAGCCAACGAAGGAAATTGCCGCGACGTCCGGATGTTCGATCAGCGCATCTACTGCCACCTTGTCGCCGTTGATCACGTTGAAAACGCCATTGGGCAAGCCGGCTTCCTTCAGCAGTTCCGCGAGGCGCAGCGATGCCGAAGGGTCACGCTCCGAAGGCTTCAGGATGAAGGTATTACCGCAAGCCAGCGCGACCGGGAACATCCACATCGGCACCATCACGGGAAAGTTGAACGGTGTGATGCCGGCCACCACGCCCAGAGGCTGACGCAAATTCCAGTTGTCAATGCCGCCGCCGATCTGGTCAGTGAAGTCGGTCTTGAGGAGATTCGGAATGCCGCATGCAAATTCGACCACTTCAATGCCACGGACCACTTCACCCTGTGCGTCGGTGAAGACTTTGCCGTGTTCGCGTGTGATTAGCATCGCCAACTCGTCGTGATGCTGGTTCAGCAGTTCCTTGAACTTGAACAGGATGCGGGCCCGCTTCAGCGGCGCCATTTCGCTCCAGCTCGGGAAAGCTGCGTTGGCGGCTTGTACCGCGCGGTCGACTTCTTCTACCGAAGCGAGTGCGACTGCGCCGCTCACCTGGCCCGTCGCGGGATTGAAGACATCTTTGAAGCGGCCGCTCGACGGCACGACAACCTGACCATCGATGAAGTGGCTCACCTGCTTGACAGAGAGATTCGCCTTTTCGTTTGCTACGTTCATTTCGGAGACTCCGGATACGGCGCAGGCCGCTGCGGCCTGTCAGTTGAATTCAGGCAACGTGACGCAGAGCGTCCCGCACCGTCGAGAAAATCTGGTCGATCTTCTGCTCGTCGACGATCAAAGGTGGCGAGAAGGCGAGGATGTCTCCCGTGTAACGCACCAGCACGCCTGCCTCGAAGCATTTGAGGAAAACCTCATAACCGCGAGCACCTGGCGCGCCTTGGCGCGATTCCAGTGCGACACCCGCGACCAGTCCGAGGTTACGGATGTCCTTCACGTGCGGAGAGCCGTGCAGTTCGTGCACCGCATCTTCGAACACGCCGGACAGCTCTTTCGCGCGCTCGAAAAGACGGTCGCGCTTGTAGATGTCGAGCGTCGCGATGGCTGCGGCTGCCGCCGCGGGATGCGCGGTGTAGGTATAGCCATGGAAGAATTCGATCGCGTTTTCCGCCCCGGCATTGACGACCGTGTCATGCACAGCTCGACTTGCGGCGACAGCACCCATCGGAATGGCTGCGTTGTTGATTGCCTTGGCCATCGTGAGGATGTCAGGGACAACGCCGAAATACTCGCTTGCGGTCGGTGCGCCGAGACGGCCGAAGCCGGTGATGACTTCGTCGAAGATCAGCAGGATGCCGTGCTTCGTGCACAGCTCACGCAGTCGTTCCAGGTAGCCCTTCGGCGGAACGATCACACCCGTCGAACCGGCGAGGGGTTCGACGATGACGGCCGCGATGGTCGATGCGTCGTGCAATGCTACGAGTCGCTCCAGATCGTCGGCTAGATGTGCACCCCACGTCGGTTGGCCTCGCGTGAACGCCGCTTCGGCGATATTGAGCGTATGCGGCAGGTGGTCCACATGAGGCATCAGATTGCCAGAGAACGTCTTGCGGTTGGCGAGAATCCCACCGACCGAAATTCCGCCGAACCCAACGCCGTGATAGCCACGCTCGCGACCGATGAATCGAGTACGTTGACCTTCCCCACGCGCGCGGTGATAGGCCAGCGCAATCTTCAACGCCGTATCGACCGACTCCGAACCCGAGTTCGTGAAGAAGATACGGTCGAGCCCCGCCGGCATGAACTGCGCGACCTTCGTCGCTGCCTCGAAGGCGAGCGGGTGACCCATCTGGAAGGTCGGCGCGTAATCCATCGTGGCAAGTTGTTCGGACACGGCTTGCGTAATCTCCGCGCGACCGTGGCCGGCGTTCACGCACCACAGCCCCGCCGTCGCGTCCAGCACGGTTCGGTCATCGACTGTCGTGTAGTACATGCCCTTGGCAGACTTGAACAGTCGCGGGGCTGCCTTGAACTGCCGGTTCGCCGTGAAGGGCATCCAGAAATTCGAAAGATCGGTGCTGTTTTGCGGTGTGCTCATGAAATCGCTCCGTGAAGATGGAGCCAACTTTAGCGAGTCCGCACGCTACAATCACTGGACAGCAAAAAGGCAGCAAGCAGACCGTATTGATTTTCTAGCCGCGACTGTACTGATATGTTCAAGCTGAATCTGACCCGTTCCAGAAAGAGTGAGGGTACGCTGGTCGACCAGATTGTTTCGACCATCGAACAGGAGCTGAGGACGGGCACGTATGCTGCCGGCACAGCGCTCCCGTCGGTGCGAGTCTTCGCGAAATCACACAATCTCAGTACCTATACGGTCTCGGAGGCTTATCAGCGACTGGTATCGCTTGGCCTCGTGGTCGCACGCGCCGGCGCTGGATATCGAATCGCAACACCTCACGCAAAGGCTCCGGCCGCGCCTGGGTGGAGTGCCCCCAGTCTGAACGCGGCATGGCTTCTTTCCGACGTGTTCGCTGACCAGTCCGTGCCAATCAAGGCAGGCTGCGGCTGGATTCCAAACGACTGGGTGAATGAAAGTGGCATCCAGCACGCGTTGCGTGTGGTTAGCCGGGTACCGGGACCGCGTGTCGGTGGCTATGGTCATCCATACGGACTGGCAACATTGCGGGAGCACATCGCGCACTCGCTGCGCAGGTATTCACTTTCCGTAGGTACCGCCGACATTCTTCTGACGCAAGGCGTCACACAGGCACTGGACCTCGTCGTTCGAACGCTGCTGCGCCCCGGTGACACCGTCGTTGTCGAGGATCCCTGCTACTGCAATCTGTTGCAGATTCTGAAAGTCGCGTTTATCAACGTCGTCAGCGTTCCGCGGACGCCGGACGGTATCGACAGTGCGCAGTTGGAAGAAGTGGTGAAGGAACATCGACCAAAGGTCATGTTCATCAACACGGTGCTGCAGAACCCTTCGGGTACCTCGCTGAGCGCAGCGTCGGCGTTCCGCGTGCTGCAGATTGCAGATCGTGAAGGAATCTGGATTGTCGAAGACGACATTTCGCGAGAACTCGCGCCGCCCGGGGCACCCTGCCTCGCTGCGACGGAGGGACTCCAGCGGGTCATCTACCTGTCGGGTTTTTCCAAAACCATTACACCCGCCATGCGCGTCGGCTACATCGCTGCTAACCGCGATCTGATTTCGAAGTTTGCACTAACGAAGATGGCCGTCGGTTTGACGTCTTCCGAGGTGACCGAGCGTGCAGTCGCGAACGTTCTGATCGAAGGGCACTACGACCGGCACACCGCACACGTTCGCGAGAGGCTCTTCGTTGCACACGTCAACGTGATCCAGTCGATGGCCGATGCGGGGCTCGAAGTTTTCCATACGCCGAATGCTGGCCTGTTCCTATGGGCAAAGTTACCGATCCGCCCGGAAGAGAGCATTGCAGTTGCGAACGACGCGCTGAGCAAGGGCATCTGGCTCGCCCCCGGTTCATACTTCCGACCCGGTGAACCAGCGTCAGCGTGGTTCAGGTTCAACGCCGCAACGTCCGACGTTCCCGAGCTATGGACATTCCTGAAAGGACTGGCTCGCAGCGCGGCCTGAACCCTGATGTGAAAAAGGCAGCCTCGGAGAGACCAAAGCTGCCTGCCTGAAATCAGAGAAGCGCCATCGATTCCGTCATGTTCTGGCGCATGTAGTCCAGGAAGCGCTTCTGAAACAACATGGTGTGTTCGTGCGCCAACTTCTCAGCGGCATCTGCATCCTTGCGCGCTATCGCATCGATAATCTCCGCATGGTCACGCCCCAGCTTGGTCGCGCTCGGTGACGTCGTCGTGTAATCGAAATGCAGGTGCAGCAAGCGTTGCCCTTCTCCCAGCAGTCGCTCATAGTAGCCGACGAAATACGGATTGTTGGCTGCCTGCGCAATCGCCATATGCAAGGCCTTGTTCGTCTCCGACATCGCATTGAAGTCACCGCTGTCGACTGCCTCCATGTAGACGTCGTCCGCCTTCTGAATGCGCTTGAGGTCGGCATCGGTCCGATACAACGCGGCAAGCCGGGTGACGGCCCGTTGAATGAGGTCGAGCGCCGACACGTACTTCGGGAACTCTTCGATCTCGAACGGCGTGACCAGCGTGGTTCGATTCGGCAGAATCGTCACGAGCCCTTCGGTAATCAACCTCGCCAGCGCATCGCGCACGGGCGAGCGCGACAGGCCAAATTGCGCCGCCAGCGAAACTTCGTCCAGCGGGGCGCCGGGCTTGAGCTGTAGCGTCAAGATCTGCTTGCGCAGTTCTTCGTAAATGTACCGTCCACCGTGGCGACGGCCATTGGTTTCGGTCTCCGTCGTAGTTTTGCTCATCGTCTCACCGCTATCGTGATGGGCCCGAAAGGACGGGCGCGCATTCAAGTTTATCATCGCGCGCGCTCTTTCCCGGATGCCTGCGGGAAACCCGAACCCCACGTG
Organism: Paraburkholderia sp. HD33-4; assembly: GCF_021390635.1. NCBI lineage: Bacteria > Pseudomonadati > Pseudomonadota > Betaproteobacteria > Burkholderiales > Burkholderiaceae > Paraburkholderia > Paraburkholderia sp. HD33-4. The sequence continues at coordinate 304,184 of NZ_JAJEJS010000003.1, forward strand.
TCGCTCAGCATGAATCCGGCGGCCAGCGGGTCATCCGGGTCGACTCCAAGCTGCTGGATTCCAAACACCCACGCTCGCCCCTGGACGCGCGGGAGGACTGCCGCCCTCCCCCCAACCTCAGACTTTCCGAGCATTTCTACGACAAACTCCCCGCCGATGATCGAGCGTGACGTCAAGCGGCTGCCCACGTCGGCCAGCCCGCGCGCAGCGAGCGTCGCCAGGTTGGCTGAACTTCCCGTACCACAGGGCGACCGGTCGACCCGGCCCGGCGGCAACGTCGTGCAGGTCTGATACCGCTCATCATTGACCCGATTCCGGAACATCACGTACGCAACCTCATTGATCTCGGGATACAGCGGATGCCGAATCTGAATCTGGTCATTGATGACACGCCTCAACGCCACGCCGAGTTCCGCGAGTTCGCGAGCGTTTTCCGGAGCGATAGCGAGGCCGACCTGCTCCACGTCGACGAGCGCGTAGTAGACGCCACCGAACGCGACGTCGACCTTGATGCTCCCGAGCCGCTCCGTTTCGATGCTCAAGTCCAGGTGTTCGACAAACGACGGCACCATGTCGAGCGAAACCGCCGTACAGCGTCCATCCTTGCAGGTGGCCCGGGCAGTCACGAGTCCTGCCGGGGTGTCCAGCACGACCGTGCTCTCAGGCTCCTGCATTTCCACCATGCCGAGTTCGAGCAGCGCCGTGACGACACAGATGGCGTTGCTGCCCGACATCGGATGCGCCTTATCCGCCTGCAGCACGATGAAACCAGCGTGCGCCTCCGGCCGCGTCGGCGGCAGCAGCAGATTGACCGACATCTGAAGACAACCTCGCGGCTCGAGCACGACTAACCTGCGAAGACTGTCATCGACTTCGTTGATGTAATTCATCTTGTCGAGCATCGTCGCACCCGGGATGCCGACCACACCGCCCGTGATGACCTTGCCTATCTCGCCTTCGCAATGCACGTCTACCAGTTGGAGCGTCTTCTTCCATCGCATGATCGATCTACCTTATTTGATGTACCAGCCCCACGGCTTGTCACTGTCGTACCGCGTGATCTGCTTGGTTTCCAGATAATTGTTCAAACCCCATTCGCCGAGTTCGCGGCCAATGCCGCTTTGCTTGTAGCCACCCCAAGGCGCCTCGGTGAACGTTGGTTGTGAACAGTTGATCCAGACGATACCGGCGCGCAGGGCTCGCGCCACTCGCTCGCAGCGCTGACCGTCCTTCGACATCACGGCAGCAGCGAGACCAAAACGGGAGTCGTTGGCGGAACGTACAGCCTGCGCTTCATCGTCGAACGGACGGATGCACACGACGGGTCCGAAAATCTCTTCATTCCAGACCCAGCTGTCCTCCGGCACATCCGCGAACACGACAGGCTCCATGAAGTAACCCTTGTCGAGATGCGCGGGGCGACCACCGCCGATGACCAGTCGCGCCCCTTCGTCTTTGCCTCGAGCCACCGCCTCGAGCACTTTGTCATACTGACCGCGGCTCACGAGCGGTCCGAGCAGTACGCCTTCACTCAGCCCGCTGCCGATGGTGATTTTCTGCGTCTCTTCCTTCAGGCGCGCGAGAAGGCGCTCATAGATGCCGCGCTGAACCAGCACGCGCGAGGTCGCGGAGCATACCTCGCCCTGGTTCCAGAAGATGCCGAACATGATCCATTCGACTGCCGCGTCGACGTCACTGTCGTCGAACACGATGAACGGCGACTTGCCGCCCAGTTCCAGACTCACGTTCTTGATGTCGCGCGCCGCAGCCTGCATGATGCGGCTGCCGGTTGGTACGCTGCCGGTGAAAGCAAGCTTGTCGATGCCGGGGTGCTCGCTCAGCGGAGCGCCCGCATCTTTGCCAAGACCAGTCACGATATTCAGCACGCCAGGCGGCAAGTCGGCTGCGGCAGCGATATGACCGAGTTCGAGCGCGGTGAGCGGCGTGAGCTCCGAAGGCTTCAGCACCATGGTGCAGCCGGCCGCCAAGGCCGGCGCCACCTTCCATGCCGCCATCAACAGCGGAAAATTCCATGGAATGATGGCCCCTGCAACGCCAACCGGTTCCTTCCTGGCCACCGAGCTGAAGCGGTCATCGGAAAGCACCACCGTTGTCTCCGCGTTCTCGTCGAGCTTCTCGGCAAGACCGGCATAAAACTCGAAGCAGCCCGCGGCGTCGCCGAGGTCCCACAGCGCTTCGGGAAGCGGCTTGCCGTTGTCGCGGACTTCGATTTCCGCCAGTTCAGGCAGGCGCTCGCGAATGCCCTTGCCGATGCGACGCAGCACGGCTGCGCGGTCCGCGCCGCCCATGCGCGGCCACGGACCTTCATCGAACGCCTTGCGCGCAGCTTTGACAGCGAGGTCGACATCTTCTGCCGTCGCGGCGGCGACTCTGGCGATGACCTCCTCACTGCTCGGATCGACGGTCTCGAAGCTGCCGTTGTTGATCGGTGCGACCCATCGGCCGTCGATGAAAAGACGTTCGTACGATTTCATGTGGTTCTCTCAGCAAAGCGATACGCGCTGAATGGCGTGAGGTTTTGTCTGCTTGCACGACCGGCGACCATGTCCCCGATCAATCTGCCCGTGGTCGCTCCGAGCGTCAGTCCCAACTGGCCGTGACCAAAGGCCATCAGAACATTGCCGAGCCGGCGCGAGCGGTCGATCACAGGCTTCGTATCGGGCAGGAACGGCCGATATCCGACGCCGAACTCGACCTGGTCGGTCCGCAGCTCCGGCAAAATCCGCCGGGCTTTTTCAAGGATGATTTCCGCGCGCTTGAAATTCGGCGCCGCGTCACGACCGGCGAATTCGATCGTGCCGCCAATCTGCAAGCCACGGGTCATCGGCGTAAAGCAGAAGCCGCCATCCGCATAGATGATCGAGTGCCGGATATCCACGTTCGGGTTCGGAATCAGTGCCTGATAACCGGCAATCCCTTCGAGCGGCACCTTCACGCCCAACTGGTCGAAGAATTGCCGCGAGCCGACGCCCGCGGCAACCACGACATGCTGCGCCTGAATCTGTTGCCCATTGCGCAGTGCCACGCCGGTGGCCTGGCCGCCCGATTCGTTGATTCGCGCGGCGCCCGACTGCACCCGAACACCGCCATTGGCAATGAAGCTATCGGTCAGCGCCGCTATGAAGCCTTCCGTATCGCTGACGAAACGCCAGTCGGGGAACAGCAGGCCGTGTGCGAAGCGGCCGGAAAGCGTTGGCTCGAGATCGGCAATGTCCCGTGCGGAAAGGCGTTGATAAGGAAAACCCAGTGACTCGCGCAATTCCAGATGTGCTCTATCTCGCTCGATGGCGCTGGCGTGATCGAAGAGTTCAAGCACCGGACGCTGTCCCAGCAGCGCCTTGTCCGGGCAGTCTTCGAGAAGCGGCGCGTAGTCGTCGTAGACATCGCGAGTCAGCGTGGCCAGTGCCTGCGCGATGTCCACGATCTTCGAATGGCGTGCCGATGCAACGAAGCGGGCGAACCACGGCAAAATTCCGGGCAATGCTTGCGGACGCAGAGCGAGTGGTCCTTTTTGATCCATCAACCAGCCAGGGACCTTCTTCAGAATCCCCGGTTTCGATAGCGGGATGACCTCGCTCACCGCCATCTGGCCGCAGCTCCATTTCGCGGTGCTGTTGCCGGGCACTTCCGGGTCCACGAGAGTGACGGCACAACCCTCACGCTGCAGGTAGAGCGCGCAACATACCCCAACGATGCCGCCACCAATGACGACCGCCGTCTGTCGCGGTACAGCCGCTGGTGATCCCGAAAGATGCTGACTCGGAACTGCATTCACTTTGCGAACTCCTGCAGGCTGAAGCCGTATGCGTAAGGTTGCGAGTCGTCGACATAATGCTCGCCCCGCCCGGTGATCCACGCACGTCCCTCGATGCTCGGCAACACCGCGTCCAGCCCACTCCTGAGCTTGGTCCTCTGTTCGGCGCGGCCGATGAAGCGACTGCCGATCAAGCTCTCGTGCTTGAACGGCTGGCCCTGGTCGAGCAGCCCGCGGGCGAAACGTTGTGCGACGCGCGCGGAGCTTCCCGTGCCGCACGGCGAACGATCTATCAGGCTGTCTCCAGCAATGACGACGGCGCGTCCGTCCGATTCAGGGTCGATCGGTCGCCCGGTCCACATGCAATGTTTGACGCCCCGAATCTGCGGGTTCTCCGGATGCACGACGTCGAGCACCTGATTGACGAGCCTCTGCATGTCACGCCCCCACTCCAGCAACTGCTCGGCGGAAAAGTGTTCGCAACCCGGGTAGTTTTCCTGAACCTCGACGATCGGGTAGAAGTTGCCGCCGTAGGCGATATCGACGGTCAGCTTGCCGAATTGCGGATGCGAGATTTCGACGTCACGATGCAACAGAAAGCTCGGGACGTTGGTGAATCGAACCGAAGCGACGCGGTCGCCATCCATTTCGTAGCGCGCGCTCACCTGACCGGCCGGCACGTCGACGACGACGAGGCCCGGTTGTTTCGGCGAGATGAGGCCCGCTTCGAGCGCAAAGGAAATCGAGCCGATCGTCGCGTGCCCGCACATAGGCAGGCAGCCGGAGGTCTCGATGAAAAGCAGGCTGAAGTCCGCGTTGTCGCTCAACGGCGGATAGAAGATGGTTCCGGACATGTGGGAATGGCCGCGCGGCTCGAGCATCAACGCGCGACGAACCCAGTCATGGTTCTCGACGAAGTATTGGCGGCGCTCGTTCATCGTCGCCCCTTGAAGCTCTGGGCCGCCGTTGACCACCATCCGTACTGGCATGCCTTCGGTATGACCCTCGATACAGGCAAACGTGTGTCTGGACATGTTCCTCTTCTCTTTGCAATTGCGCCGCCCCAATGCTCGGGGCGACGCTCCCTTCGAGACTACGCCTGCGACGCTTCGAAGACCTTGCGGAAGTCAGCCTTTTCTTCGTCGGTCAGCGGCTTGAGCGGCATGCGCGCGTTACCGACCTTGAAGCCCGCGAGCTCGCAGCCGTACTTCACCTTCTGCACGAACTTGCCTGCTTCCATGCTTGCCATCACCGGGAACAGCGTGCGCATCACCGCCTGCGCGCCGAAGATGTCACCCGCGGCAAACTTGTCGTAGATGTCCACAGTCTTCTTCGCGAAGCAATTCGCGGGTCCGCAAATCCAGCTGCTCGCGCCCCAGAGGAAAAAGTCGAGTGCCTGGTCGTCCGAGCCGCATGACAGCTGATAGTGGTCCTTGTATTTGGAGCCGATTTCGATTGCACGCAGCAGATTGCCGCTGCTTTCCTTGATGCCGACGACGCGCGGATTGTCCTTGAACGCGTCGAGCACCCCGAAACCGACCTCAACGTTGGTGCGAACCGGGTAGTTGTAGAGGATCAGGTCGACATCCGGCACCGCCGCGAGAATAGCCTCGTAGTGGCCGATCAGCTCTTCTTGCGACGGCAGCGCATAGTAAGGAGGCGCGATCAGCAGGTTCGTGTAGCCCGCGTCACGGGTCTGCTTCACCTGCTCGATGACCTCGCGCGTGGACGAACCATTCGCACCCGCAATCAGGACGCCGCGATTGCCGACCACTTCACGAACGGTCTTCAGAATCGCCCGACGCTCTTCGTTGTTGAGCGCATAGTATTCGCCCGTCGAGCCGAGCGGCACGAAGCCCTTGACGCCGGCCTTCAATTGGAACTCGATGATGGACGCCAACGTGTCGTGGTCGACCGCGCCCTTCGAGTCGAACGGCGTAACGAGTGCGGGCAGGATGCCTTTCATTTCCATGGGTAATCTCCGACTTGGCAAGTACAGGTGAGTTAGTAGGCGTAGCGCCTAAGCATGCGCGTCTCAACCACGCCGACCAGACGCGTCAGCGGGAAAGCGACGAAGAAGTAAATCAATGCGACCGCGGTCAGAAACTCAACCGGCTTGGCCGTGCTATTCGAGATGTTCTGCCCGACGAACATCAGATCCGCGACGCCAACCGACGAAATCAACGCGCTCTCCTTGAACAGGCTGACGACGTTTGAAAGAAGCGGCGGAATGGCTCGCAACAGCGCTTGCGGGAAGATCACGTAGAGTATCTTTGCCTGCGGCGTAAGGCTCAACGCGATGCATGCATCGTGTTGCTCCCCCGAAATCGACTTCAATGCCCCTCTGAACGTCTCGCTCGTGATGGCAATCATGTAGAGCGTCAGCGAAATCACGACCGACAGGTACGGCGGGATCGGAATCCGGAACACCACCGGAAAGCAGAAGAACACCCAGAACAGCTGAATCAGCAACGGCGTGCCACGGAAAAACTCCACATACAGCGTCGTAATCGCCTTCAACGGCTTTGACGGAGACATGCGCAGCAGGCTGAGAACGAACCCGCCGAGGCTGCCGATCACCGCACAGGTGCTTGTCATCGCGATGGTGAGACCCAGGCCCTTGAGCAGAACCAGCCAATAAGGAAATACGGCCGAAAAATCGAGTTGCATGGCTTTCTCCTCAGCGCTGGACCGCGAGGTCCTGACGACGCTCGATCACATGCACCAGCCGGGCGATGGGCAGCGACAGAGCGAAATAGATCAGCGCGACCACCGTATAGGTCTCGAGCGGACGATAGGCTTCGGTCGCAAGGCTCTTGCCGACGTACATGAGGTCCGCCACGGCGACGATCGCGACCAGCGCGCTCTGCTGAAGACTCGAAATGCCGTTGGTCATGAGCACCGGCATGGCGCTACGCAACGCTTGCGGAAGTACCACATAGAACGTCCGCTGCCACGGTTTCAGGCCGAGCGCCACGCTCGCGTCGAGATGCTCCTTCGGCACCGCCTGCACCCCGGCGCGGTATGCCTCTGCATTGAACGCCGTCAGGTTGAGGCCGAGCGCGAGGATGCCCATCAAAATCGGGTCGATAAACACATCGACCATCATCGGGATGCAGTAGAAAAACCAGACAATCTGAAGAAGGGCCGGCGTGCAGCGGAAAAACTCGATAAACAGTTGCGCCGGCCAGCGCACCACCACCCAGCGGCTCATCGCGAGCAGACAAAGGAAGAATCCGAGGACGAGACCCATCAGGTTCGCTGCGAGCGCCAGTTCGACGGTGACCTTCAAGCCTGCCAGCAGAGCACCGACGCTTCCCTGCAGAAACGCGAAGTCAAAGTGATAGTTCATGTCTGACCTCAGTCGAGATGAAGTACTTTTTCAAGGAACTCACGCGTGCGTGCTTCCTTCGGACACTTGAACATTTCGACCGGCGCGCCCTGCTCGACGATCTTTCCGGACGCACAGAAGACCACACGGGTCGCGATATCGCGTGCAAAGTGCATGTCGTGCGTCACGATGATCATGGCCATCTTCTGCTCGGCCAACTGCAACATCACGTTCTGCACCTCGACGACCATCTCCGGGTCCAGCGCAGAGGTCACTTCGTCGAACAACATCAGTTTCGGTTCGAGCATCAATGCCCGCGCAATCGCGACGCGTTGCTTCTGGCCGCCCGAGAGCTGGCTGGGATACGCGTGGAGCTTGCTTTCCAGCCCGAGCCGGGCCAGATACATCCGCGCACGCTCGGTGGCCGCCGCCTTCGTGAGGCCGCCAACCTTGACAGGCGCAAGGATGAGGTTGCCCAGAACTGACAGGTGCGGGAACAGCGTGTAGTGCTGAAACACCATGCCAATCTGCTTTTGCAGCTTGGCATCGATCCGTTTGGAACGGCCCGAGTCGGCGCCGTAAATGTACGGCTTGCCCTGGAAGCCAATCTGCCCGCCCTGAATCCCTTCGAGGCCCATCATCACGCGCAGCAACGAGCTCTTTCCGCTTCCACTTGGGCCGATGATGACGAGGCGGTCGTCGGCGCGCATTTCGAGGTCCATATGATCCATGACCACGAGGTTTTCGCCGTAGGACTTGTAGACGCCCTTGAATTGGACGAATTCGCCGTGGGTCGTGGGCGAAACATCGAAGACTGTCGGCGGAAGGGAATCAGCAACCATAGTTTGCGATGACAACATGTAAGTCTCCAACGGGCTGCGCTGCATTAGCGCGTCGATTTGGGAATCTGCCGTGCTCGATTCGGTCGAGGTCCGCCCTTCGGCTGACGCCATGACGGCCATCTAGATTTCTGCCACGCATTCTTGCGTCCATCATTGTGTGCAACGTTGCACACATATTAGGTGGTGGAAATTTGGGCTGTCAATGACGTTTGCTACGTTTCCAGGGAAATTACTAACGAGGCAGGCGGCGGAACGTTTTCAGGGAATGCAGACGGCAACGCGGCTGCCGTCGAGGCTGCGTCATGCGGCGGCACATGACGGTAGTTCGCGGTTGGAGTGCAAAGCGGCAGTTCACGGGAATCCAAACGGGACAGTGAAGGCTGCTATCCAGCGAAAGCCGATCGTGAAGTTCCGACCGCGCGCCCTCATGATTCGAGAGCGCGCCGTGGCCTCCACGGATTTAACGCACAGCAAGCGTGCGGCGCGTCGGCGGTTGTTTATTTGGTCGTCACGAGCATGGTCTGGACCGACGACTTGATGAGCTTGTCGAGCGCTCCGGACTTCTTCTGCTCGTTCACGTAGTTGTTCAGGAAGGCAACGTCAGACGCTGACGTCTCCTTTCTGACACCAAACGCAACTTCCTGTTGCGCAAGCGGCGGGTTGGGCTCGATCGTCACCGCCCATTCGGGGTGGGCCTGCGTCAGCAACATGTTGGTGATATTCGCATCCGCAAGCAGGTCCGCACGCTTGGACATGAGCGCGAGGCGGGTCTCGTCGTTACCGGGGAGCCGCATGATCTGCGCCTGTTTGACGACGGCGGTGATCGCCTTGTCCTGCGCCGTGCCCGACATGACGGCAATGGTTACACCGGGTTTGTCGATGTCGGCGAGGGCTTTGGCACCCTTGATTTTCGGGTTGTTTTTGTTGTAGACCATCGAAACGTTGTACGGAATCGCGCCGACCGAGAAAGAGACGGCCTTTTCACGCTCCGGCGTGTCGTTCAGCGCGAGCGAGAGGTCCCATTTGTCCGACTGGAGGCCCGCGACGATGTTGTCCCAAGACGTGTCGACAAACTCGACCTTCACCTTCAACACCTTCTCTCCGAAATTGCGGCACAGATCCGAAAAGAACCCACTGTAGTCACCCGTCTTCGGGTCCCGCATCACGTAAGGCGGCGCCACAGCCGCACCGCAACGAAGTACGCCAGCTTTTTTCACGTTTTGCCAGGCGTCTTCGGCCTTGGCAGGTACGGTGGCAAGCACGGAAAGCGCTGCGACGAAACACACGACAGCCTGACGGGAAGCGCGAAACACTCGAATCATCATGACCTCACTGGGACAGGGTTAGTCCGAAGAACAATCCAGATTCACCACACAATTATGCGTGCTTACATGTATGCATCGATGTATGCAGTGTAGGAACTCAAGATCTTGCTTGTCACTAGGCGATTGCCCTGGGACACCGGTTTTTGAAGGTCGAGATCGGGCGAATAACAGAGTGTTCTTTTCAAGGACAGGCCTCCTCGCCAGGCAGCAACCGATGCAGGCGATTCGACCAAAAACTTCATATCAAACATTAAAAAAACCATATATGTGTGGATATGATGCGAAATGCGACTGCGATTATCCACGTCTGACGTTTCTATCAACTGTCTTCGGCCTTTTCCCTTCGGAGTCCGTCAAATGCGAATCGTTGTGCTGGGCAGCGGCGTTGTGGGCGTGACGAGCGCGTTCTATCTCGCGCGGGCGGGTCACGAGGTCACGGTCATCGACCGGGAGAAGGGTCCCGCTCTGGAAACGAGCTTCGCAAACGCGGGCCAGATTTCCCCAGGCTATGCCGCGCCCTGGGCGGCGCCCGGAGTACCGTTGAAAGCCGTCAAGTGGATGTTCCAGAAGCACGCGCCGCTCGCCATCAGGCCGGACGACGAAGACAAGCAGTTTCAGCTTCAGTGGATGTGGCAGATGCTGCAAAACTGCACGGCCGAACGCTACGCGATCAACAAGAACCGCATGGTGAGACTGGCGGAATACAGTCGTGACTGCCTGAAATCTCTGCGGGCCGAGACCGGCATCCAGTACGAGGGACGAACCGGCGGCACACTCCAGGTTTTTCGGACTCAGCAGCAGTTCGACGGCGCGGCCAAGGATATTGCGGTCCTCAAGGAAGCCCAGGTCCGCTACGAACTGCTGACAGCGGCAGAACTCTCCCGGGTTGAACCCGCCCTCGCTGCGACCTCGCACAAGCTAACGGGCGGCCTGCGCCTGCCCGGCGACGAAACCGGTGACTGCCAGCTGTTCACGAGCCGGCTTGCCGCTCTGGCTGAAAAGGCCGGCGTCACGTTCCGCTACGACACACCAGTCGATGGCCTCGTTGTCGAGAGTGGGCGTGTCTCCGGCGTCCGGCATGGTGCGAAGCTCATTCACGCCGATCTGTTCGTCGTGGCATTCGGGTCGTATTCCACGAGCTTTCTCTCGGGTGTCCTGAAAATCCCGGTGTATCCGCTCAAGGGATACTCGATCACTGCACCCATTGCCGACGAGTCACGTGCGCCGGTCTCAACGGTTCTCGACGAGACCTACAAGATTGCCATCACGAGGTTTGACAAGCGCATCCGCGTCGGCGGGATGGCCGAAATCGTCGGCTTCGATAAACGCCTGCGTGAAGCCCGCCGCGAGACCTTGGAAATGTGTGTGAACGACCTTTTCCCGGGTGGTGGCGATACCTCGCACGCGACTTTCTGGACGGGGCTTCGCCCAATGACACCCGATGGCACGCCAATCGTAGGTCGTACGTCGTTGCCCAACCTCTTCCTGAACACGGGTCACGGCACGCTCGGCTGGACCATGTCGTGCGGTTCAGCTCAGCTTCTCGCCGACCTGATCTCCGGAAAACAGCCGGCCATCCGGTACGACGACCTCAACGTCTTTCGTTATGAAAAAGATGCGCAAGTCCCGGCCGATTTTGACCTGAGCTAGGGGTCGAGGCGCGGAAAGCACCTCTCGCCACCCCAATAATCCGGACAGCGACGTTTGGAAGTTTCGTTCGGACCTTGCCCTGAAGAGAAAGTTAATGCCACGCCGCATCCACGCGTGCGTCTATCCGAATGCCGTCCAACATAATCTGAACGTCGTCAGGCAGCGAGCGCCGAACTGACGTGTGTGGGCGGTGGTGAAAGCCAATGCCTATGGTCACGGTATTGAACGGATCTACCTAGGTCTCGAATCGGCGGACGGCATCGCACTGCTTAACCTCGATGAGGCGGTCCGAGTTCGCCGGCTCGGATGGAAGAAGCCCGTTCTTCTGCTAGAGGGCGTTTTTTCCTTTGAAGACGTAAGGACAGCAGACGGATTGCGCCTGACAGTGGCCGTGCATTCCGACGAGCAGCGCGAGCTTATTGTCGCGGCAAAGCCGAAGAGACCCATTGACGTTTATCTGAAAATGAATGCCGGTATGAACCGACTCGGATTCGTACCGGAAGCGTATCGCGAGGCATGGGAGCGCGCGTCTGCATCGTCGGGCATCGGCCGCATTTCTCTGATGAGCCATTTTGCCAATGCGGACGAAGGGCACGTGGACTGGCAATTAGAACGGTTCGACCATGCAACAAAGGATACCCCGGGCGGCCGCAGTCTCTGCAATTCGGCGGGCTCACTGCGATTAGCAGGCATCCCAACACCCACCGTAGCTGGACTTCGTCCCATGCCGCTCCCCAGCGCGCGCGGCGCCACGTGACTAACTCCATCGCGGCGCTGCATTGGCGCCCTGCGGTTGGCAAGTCGAGGTCGAACTCACCGATAAGCAGATCCGCTTTTCGGCCTGGTTTGGTTGACTCCCGTAGGCAGCGGGCTTTCGTCATGCAACGTAGCCTGATTTCGAATTCTGAAATGAAGATTTTGAAGATCGCCGAGCGGCATTAAGGTCAGCAAGTTGGCAAAAAGGATTTCATGCGCGCCAACGCGCTCTTCAAGCATGTTGTTTGACATGTTGATGTACGCTCGTTCCTGAGCTCGGGAGTTAAGGGGTCCCCATTATGCAGGACTTCGGAAACGATGATGCGTGACGAGGTTGTCGAAACATGAAAACCGGCTCACGCTAACGTCATACGCCGCGCACCGCCTCGTGCTGATGAGCGACGCTGACGAAGGGACGCCGACATGAGCCCGGTCGATTATCAACTGATGGAAGTGGCAGGCGGCAAGGCCGTGAAGATGTGGACACAGGGTGTGGCGATTGAAGAGGCGGCTCGCCGGCAACTGGGAAACACGGCCCGAATGCCGTTCGTGTACAGCCACGTTGCCGTCATGCCGGACGCGCACCCAGGTAAAGGCTCGACGATCGGCAGCGTGATTCCGACACAAGGGGCGATCATCCCGGCCGCGGTAGGCGTCGACATCGGCTGCGGGATGATGGCGGTTCGCGCAACGCTGACGGCCGCGGACCTGCCAGATTCGCTTTCCCGCTTACGCAGCGCGATCGAACGCGCGGTGCCGCACGGCGGTGTGTCGGGGCGACGCGACGCGGGTGCATGGTCGCGTCCGCCGCCGCTCGTCGACGACGCCTGGAAGCTGCTGGCGCCCAGTTTTCAGCGCATCGTCGACAAGTATCCTTCCCTCGTGCGCACGAACAACCATGCCCACGTGGGAACGCTCGGCAGCGGCAATCACTTCATCGAGGTATGTCTCGACGAACATGACCGCGTCTGGTTCATGCTGCACAGCGGATCGCGTGGCGTAGGCAACGCGATCGGGAGCCTCTTCATCTCGCTGGCTCAGGCCGACATGCGTCAACACCTCGCAAATCTTCCAGACAAGGATCTCGCCTACTTCAAGGAAGGCAGCCGGCACTTCGATGACTACGTGGAGGCGGTCGGCTGGGCCCAGCGGTACGCGCGCTGCAACCGTGAGGTCATGATGAATGCCGTGATCGACGCGGTGCGCGCGACTATCGGCAAACCCTTCACCATCGACGAGCACGCGGTGAACTGTCACCACAATTACGTGCAGAAGGAACGGCACTTTGGCGCCGAGCTGTTCGTCACGCGTAAAGGGGCGTTGTCGGCGCGAGCGGGCGAGTTCGGCATCATTCCCGGTTCGATGGGCGCGAAGAGCTTTATCGTTCGCGGCCTCGGCAATGAAGAGAGCTTCTGCTCATGCAGCCACGGCGCCGGGCGCGCGATGAGCCGCACGGAGGCCAAACGGCGCTTCACGGTCAAGGATCAAATCTGTGCGACGGCGCATGTCGAATGCCGCAAGGATGCCGGGGTCATTGATGAAATTCCGATGGCCTATAAGGACATCGACGCGGTAATGGCCGCGCAGCGGAGCCTGGTCGAGGTCGTACATACGCTACGGCAGGTGGTTTGTGTGAAGGGTTAGGCCGAGCCAGGCGAAAGGGCGGATCGCCCTCCGCGATCGGCAAGCGATTCATCGTGTTCCATCAAATAAAGCGGGCCCTATTCACGGGTGGATGATACAGCCGTGCCGACATGGGGACCACACCGCTCGATGGCCACGCGCACGGTCTCTTCCGGCGGTCGTTCCCACCAGTCCAGCTCAGAGAAGATTTCCAGCTCGAATGGCCCTGCGTAGCCGATTTCATCGAGCCAATCCTTGATGCGGGGTATATCGATGACGCCGTCGCCGACCATCCCACGGTCGCGCAGGTTGCGCGTCGGCACGAGCCAGTCGCAGTAGTGGAAGGTGATGATGCGGTCCGGGCCCGCGCGACGAAGCTCCGTTTCGAAGGCCGGGTCCCACCAGCAGTGGTACACATCGGGAACCAGACCCGCGCCCTCTCCGAGCTCATCGCAAAGATCATTCGCGACCTTGATCGAATTCAGCACACTGCGGTCTCCCGCATACATCGGATGCAAAGGCTCCAGACCCAGTTTGACGCCGACTTCTCGCGCATGAGGAAGCAGCGCAAACAGCGCATCGCGCACACGCGCTCGCTGACCTTGAATGTCCTTGCTGTCTGGCGGCATGCCGCCGACCACCATCATCAGACAGGCAGCGCCAATCTCTGCGGCAGCATCGAGCAAACGTCGATTCGTGTCGATCGCCGCCTCCATGCTCCTGTCAACGCTGACGTTGAGCCATTCGCTTGTGCACAGCGACGGCACCCACATCTCCAGTTCTGCAAGATGCTTCCGCGTTCGCGCAACGCCGTATTCCTCGAGAAAATTCCTCCAGACCGCAATGCCGCTAACTCCCTGCCGCCTGTAGCCGTCGAGTGCTTCAGGCATGGTCCACTTGGGCGTGGTGATCTGATTGATCGCGAACCTGGAAAGGTCGTGACTCATTCTGCGTCTCTCCTTGTATTCAGCCTATCGTGCGAAGGCGCTTGCGGCATCGTCGTGTCAGGCCATGCTCACCCGCCGAAATAGCGCGCGACATATACACGACACGATACCTGTACAGGCGGGCAGAACTGCACACTTGGAAAGAGCGCGCATCGAAGGCTTTAGCGGCCGATGAAGTCTTCGAGAAAGTTAAAGAGGCGGTCGAAATTGCAATGCGCTACGTTGAATCGAAGCCATCCTGTCCTGATTCGGCCTGCGAAGAAGAGATGGCCAGGCGCAAGCAGAATCTTTTCTTTCAAACCCAACGCGGCCAATTGTGACGAATCACCGTCGATGCCGGCGGCCTTCGCCCAAACGAACATGCCGGATTGAGGCTCGCAAAAGATCTCAAAGCCGATCGCCTCCAGCCGGCGACACGTCTTCTCCTGTGCGGCCGCGAGTTTGTCCCTCAGTTGCTCGGTGTGCTTGCGGTAATGCCCTTCGGCCAGGATCGTGCTGACCAGCCGCTCGGTGACAGTCGGCGTCGACATGCCCGATACGAGTTTCTGATAAAGCAGTCCTTCGATGACGTTGCGATCGGCTACGACATATCCGACACGCAATCCGGCGCCGATCGTCTTCGAAAAACTGCCTACGTAGATGACATTCCGAAGCTGATCCATGGATGCCAAGGTGAAGTGCGAGCCTTGCACCAGATCAGCGGAAACGTCATCTTCAACGATCAGGCACTCGTAGCGTTCGGCTACCTTCAGCACCTTATAGGCCGCCGCCGAACTGTAACTGGCTCCCGTCGGATTGTGCAGGCGGCTGTTCGTGAAGTAGAGCTTCGGACGGTTCGCTTCGAGCGCGGCCTCCATCGCGGCGATGTCCGGGCCGGTGGGCGTCATCGGTATGCCGATGGTTTCGACATCACGCATGCGAAGCGCGACCAGGAGATCGCTGTAGCAAGGCTCATCGACCATCACGATGTCGCCCGGCTGGGTGAAGTGCCGGATCACCAGGTCGAGTGCCTGATTCGCGCCCAGAGTCGTCATGACACCGGCGACGTCAGTTTCGATTTCGTATTCGGCCAGTTGCCGCACGATCTGCACGCGCAGCGGGTCGAAGCCGCTCGCCTGCCCGTAACCCAGAAGGTGTTCCGGGTGTAAGGCCAGTTGTCTCAGCGAGCGTGCAATACCTTCGCTGTCGAGCCACGTTTCAGGCAACCACCCTGCCCCAGCGTGTATCGCGCCTTCGTTGGCGCCCAGAAAGTTGCGAACTAGCCAGCCGTTCGTGACCTTTTCGTCGAGTTTTTCTGCGGCCCTCTGTGGCGATCCTGTTCGCCGGTCCGACACATAAAAGCCCGATCCACGCCGCGCGACCAGCACGCCTTGCGCAACCAGCCGGTCGTAGGCCTCCACCACCGTGAAGGTGGACACGTCGTGCGCGCCAGCAAATGCGCGGATGCTCGGCACGCGCGCCCCAGCCCGCCAGCGTTTCTCTTCGACTTCCTGAATGACGCCCGCCACGATCTGCATGGTGAGCGATGTCTCCGAACCGGCATCTAGCGAGAGAACGGGTTTCATAACGGGGCGCGATGACAGAAAACACAGTGCGATGTGTGCAGGCCAGAACACCTGTACAGCGATCCGGCGACCTAACCAAGTGTACATGTATCTGTGCAGGGTGTTTGCCTAAATTTCAAGCTAGTTCGTCGCTGGCTCTTGCCGGTGGCGTGGCCACCCTCATGGATTCCTCGCATGAAGAAGATACGCAATTCCGAAGCGCTCCTTTCAAGGGGTGATGTGACTTCACGGCGCGTGGTGCTGGAGATCGCCGACCGCACGCTCGCTCGTCTGGACAGCTACCGGCGCATTCAGAGCATCATGCGTCTCGAAGGCGATACGCTCCATATAGGTACCCGCACGTGGGACTTGTCGAAGAAACGCAACGTCTACCTGATCGGCGCGGGCAAGGCCTGCAATCACATGGCAATGGCAGTCGACCACGTGCTGGGCGACCGGCTGACGCGGGGCATCGCCATCGTCAAGATTCGCGAGGAATCGGACCGCTTCAACAGGACCGAAGTGTTCGTCGGCGGTCATCCGTTGCCGAACGAAGAAGGGCATCGTGCGTCCAGAGCGATCATCGAGCTCGTCGATCAGGCCGGCCCGGATGACCTCTTCATCGCCGTTATCAGCGGCGGCAGCTCGGCGCTGATGTCGTGTCCGATCGACGGCATCACACTCCAGGACGAGATCGACACCACCGACGTACTGCTCAAGTCCGGCGCGGGCATCTACGAGATCAATGCCGTGCGCCGTCATATCTCAGCGTTGAACGGCGGCATGCTCGCCAAACGCATTCAGGCGGTCGGCGCCGAGCTGATCGGTTTCGGCATCAGCGATGCGGTCGGTTCACCCGCGACAGGCGACATTGCCGTCCCGTATGCCGCGTACAAAAGCACGCCGATTGGCCCCGACATGACCACGCTCGACGATGCGCGAGCGACCATCGTCAATCGCAACGTCGCAGAGCGTCTGCCGAAGAGCGTCGTCGACTATCTGATGAACGCCGGCCCCGAAGCCGAGACTCCCAAGGCGTTTCCCGACAACACGTATTTCCTGCTCAATACGCTGCCGGATTCCTGCATCTATGCCAAGGAAGTGTGCGAGGAAATGGGCCTCCCGGCGATGATCGTCTCGTCCTTCCTGGAAGGCGAAAGCCGCGATGCCGGAACGTTCTTCGCCTCGATGGCGCGCGAAATCCAGACCTACGGCAATCCGGTCAAGCCGCCTTGCGTGCTGCTCAGCTCCGGCGAAGTCACGACGCATATCGGCGATAACAGCGTCATCAAAGGACACGGCGGCCCTGGCCAGGAGATGACGGTCAGCTTCGCCATCACGGCGGAAAAGACTCAGGGCGCGTGCCTGCTCTCGATCGACAGCGAAGGCACCGACGGCACCGCGAAGGTCGCCGGCGGCATCACGGATTCAAGCAGTTTCAAGGCGGCCGCGCAAAAGGGCATCAGCCTTTATCAGGCCTTGCGCGAGCACAGCTGCTTTGAAGCGCTCTCCTCGATCGATTCAGCCGTCTTTACGGGCAACACAGGGACCAATCTGTGTGACCTGAACATTCTCTACGTCCCGGCTCTGAAGGAGGGGGTGTGATGGAAGACAAGATCACCTCCGTTCGCGCGCAACAGATCATCGACTGCAAATGCCGCCCCGCCGTCGAAGTGGAAATTCGAACCGAAAGCGGCGCCAGCGGGCAAGGCGCGGCGCCGACCGGCACGTCGGTCGGCATGCATGAATCGTTCGTCCTGCGCGACGGTGATCCCTCGACTTACAGAGGGCTCAGTGTGCACAAGGCCGTTGATCATGCGGTGAACATCATTGGCCCGGCGCTGATGGGCATGAACGTATTCGACCAACGCGCCATCGACGAGAAAATGATCGCGCTCGACGGCACGCCGGACAAACATCGCCTCGGCGGCAATACGATCTATTCGGTTTCCATCGCGGCGTTCCGCGCGGCCGCTGCTGCTCGCTCCATTCCGCTCTATGAGCACATTGCAGGACGTGACATCCGGACCGTTCCCGTGCCGTGCTTCAACGTGATCAACGGCGGCCGCTACGAAGGATTCACTCAGGCGTTCAACGAGTTCCTCATCGTGCCCTATGGCACGGACAGCATCGACTATTCGATCGAAATGGCGGTCGCGGTCTTCCAGAAACTTGCGGATGTATTGACCGGATATCTCCGGCATAAGCCTCAGGTCGCAAGTTCCTATGGCTATGCGGCGCCATCCGATGATCCTGAAGTGATCCTCACGCTGATGCAAAAAGCCATCGACGAATGCGGTTACACGGGTCGCATCGCGTTCGCGCTGGATTGTGCATCGAGCGAAATGTACGACAAGCAGACGGGCCGCTATCTTCTCAAGGGCGAGCGCGTGTCTGCCGACGAGCTGATTGCCTACGCAAAGTACCTGACTGAGCGCTTCAATCTGGTCTTTATCGAAGACCTGCTAGACGAGAACGACTGGACCGGCTACAGCAAGGCGGTGCGCGAACTCAAGCGGACCATCGTACTCGGCGACGACCTCACGGTGACCAATCTCGAACTGCTGCGCAAAGCGCATGACACGCATGCCGTGGATGGCTTCGTCCTCAAGCCCAATCAGGTCGGCACCATCACCGAAGCAATGGACGCCTACCGCTTCGCTCACGAGCACGGGATGATCGCGGTGCCGTCGGGCCGCTCCGGTGGCGTCGTCGACGACGTGGTCATGGATTTCTCCGTCGGCCTCGAGGTCCCGTTCCAGAAGAACGGCGCACCGCGCTCAGGCGAACGCATCGAGAAGCTGAACTTCCTGATGCGCGCCAATGCCCGAAGCTCCGCTTGCCGTCTCTACGACATCGCTCCGCTGCTGCGGTTCTGATACGCCCCGTCCACAAGAACGTTTCCTGCCAACAAAGGTATTCCCATGTATCCGAAGATCGATTTCCTTTATCTTTCCGAACCCGACATGATCGAGGCCGGCGTTCTCGATGCCGCACGTTGCGTGTCCGTCTGCGAAGAGACGTTCAGCCTGCTAGGCAAGGGCGACTACCTGATGGGTGGCGCCAATCACAACAACCACGGCATGAACATCGTTTTCCCAAAGGAGACTAAGTTCCCGAACATGCCCGTTGCAGGCCCGGACCGCCGTTTCGCCGCGATGCCCGGTTATCTCGGCGGCCGCTTCGACGTGTGCGGCAACAAGTGGTACGGCTCCAATCACGCCAATGCGCAAAAAGGCCTGCCGCGCTCGATCCTCACGATGATGCTCAACGACAAGGACACCGGTGCGCCGCTGTCCCTCATGTCGGCCAACCTGTTGAGCGCGGCGCGCACCGGCGCCGTGCCAGGCGTGGCGGCGAAGTATCTCGTGAACAAGGATGCGAAGACCGCGTCGGTGATCGGTTGCGGGCCGATCAACAAGGCGTGTTTTGCTGCGATCATGACGCAGCTCTCCGGTATCGAAAGAGTCATCTGTTTCGACGTGTTTCTCGACAAGGCAAATGAGTTCGCGAGTTGGGTCGAGGCGACGTATCACGTCAACGCGATCGGCGTGGATGAAGCCGAGAGAGGCTTCCGCGATGCCGATGTCATCACGGTCGCTGCCTCGCGCCTGAAGCCACTGTATTTCAAGGACGAGTGGATCAAGGATGGCGCGGCGCTGCTTGTCTCCGGCCCGTTCAATACTGACGAATCGTTCCTCACGAACTGCAAGATCGTCTTCGATCACACGCCGTTGCAGGAGGCCTATGTCGAAGATGCGCTCGCATCGGGCAATAAGGATGCGTATTACAGCGGCGTGATCGGCGGTCCGTTCTATCGACTCATCGACGCCGGCAAGCTGCCGTCGCTCGCTGATTCGACCGGTCTCGGCGATGTCGTCAACGGCGTGAAGCCGGGCCGGGAAAGCGCGAAAGACCGAGTCATCTTCATCGCCTGCGGCATGGCGGTGTTCGATATCAGCTGGGGCTTCGAGCTGTACAAGAATGCGCTCGACAAAGGCATTGGACAGTCGCTGAATTTGTGGGAGAAGCCGAGCCAGGCGTGATCCGCTCTGACCGAAGCCTCCAGGATGTTTGGAGGCTTTTCATCTTGTGTTGTGACGCATCATTCACCAGCTTCCCGCGGGAGGGGATATTCGTTGCCCCCTCACCGTCGAGACCCATGGTGCCAAAGTGGACACAGTAGGCCCTGCCAGGCGAAGCCTTCGCTCATTGCGGTGTAATGGATGTGCGTCACCTCATCATTAACGTCGAAGCCGATCATAGGCGCACATCCGAGAAAACGGGCTTTGAAGGGCTGGCGAGACGGGGTTGACATTTCCACGTCCACGCCATCTAGCTTTGGGCGCGTAGGACGTTCATCTGCGAGCGTGAGACGAGGGACAGGACAGGATAAATTGTTCCGTCCGTAACGCAGAGAACTAAACGGCGCATTGTTTTTAGCATCGAGACTAGTGATGTTGATCGATGATCCGCCCGTTGCGACTAAGGTGGGATAAGTAGCTACCTTTACGAGAGGATAGAGATGCGCATCGGTTTTGTTGGAACCGGCGTGATCACAAGAGCCATCGTGATCGGACTTGTCCGCTCTCAAATAAATTTTGAGAGCATCGCGTTGTCACCGCGCAATGCGGCCGTTGCGGCGGAACTTGCTACGCTCGACGCGCGCATCAGAGTTTGCGTTTCCAATCAGGATGTCCTTGATACTAGCGACGTGATATGCGTGGCCGTTGTTCCGGAGATTGTCGAAGACGTTCTCCGGGCACTGCGCTTCGAAGTGCGGCATAACGTGATTACGTTCGTTCCCGGAACGTCGATTGAAAAGCTGCGTCGGCTCGTTCACCCTGCAGCCACGCTTGCTCGCGCAATCCCTTTGCCTGCGGTCGCGGATCGGAGAGGAGGAACCGCGATATTTCCGCCTGACGGTATCGCCCGTTCCATATTTTCTGCGCTGGGAGAAGCCATCGAAGTCACGAGCGAGAACCAGTTCGACGCGTTACACGCAGTTACCGCGACCATGGCGAGTTTCTACGCCGTCCTGGAAGCACAGGCCGCCTGGCTGATGAAGCAAGGTCTCTCGTACGACGCGGCTCGCACATTCCTCTCGGGATATTCGGTTGGCCTGGCACTCGAAACGACCGGAACATCTCATTCGTTCACGGAGATGATCGACTATCTGATGACGCCCGGAGGGCTGAATCAGCAGCTTCATGCTGAACTTGCGTCTGCTGGGGCCTACGATCACTACGGTAGAGCGCTTGATCGGGTATTAGCTCGCGTGCGGGGGTAGGCATGAGTGACTCTTGTTCCGAGGTTCACAGCAACTGTTGGCGAGGACGGGTGCCTTAAGCAAACCTTTTTCTAAACTAACATTGACCACAAGGGAGCAAGCAACAAGTGAAGGGATACTGGATTGTTTTAGGTTCGGACATCACTGAGCCCGACTCGCAAGCTCAGTACGGTAAGCTTTGGGCGCCCATTGCTGAGAAATATGAGGCAAGGCTGAGGTCGGTGGACGTCGCGACCATCCTGCCCGAAGCCGGTTCGGCAAAGCGAGTATCAGTCGTGGAGTTCCCGTCCCTGCAGCAGGCGAAAGCTTGCTACACGGACCCATTGTACGAGGAAGCGAAGCAGTACGCGCTCAAGGCGTCCAATCGAGCGCTTCTTATTTTCGAAGGCGAAATTCCCTAAACGCGTCTAGTTGCACTCACGCGATACATCGCTTAGGCCAGCACGTTGTCAGCGCTTTAGCTTTTACCGGAGAGCCTCTATGGGAAAATGCGTTCAAGCTGTTGGCATAGCACACTGCAAGATTGTCTGCATGAGACGCTTTGCCAGAAGCATATGCGCGGACACCATTGCCTCAGTTGAGATGGGACATCAGTTGTGGCTTCGAGATGGTTGAAATGCGAGCAATCGAGGTATTGGTCAATCCTTGAATCCGTGGGAGAAGTCAGCTGGACTTCGATATCTGAGTCGCTCTCAATCTCGGCGCCGCCGGGGTCTAAAAGCTATCGCCCCATGACTAAACGATTCGGTCATGGGGCGACACGTTTTCTTTTGCCCGAAGTCACCCGACGTATCGGGTGACGGGTGGATCACAAGCCAGCTCGGGCAAACTCAGACAGTTCAAAACCCTGCGCATACGGCTGCGTGTCATCGACATAATGCTCGCCACGGCCGGTAATATACGCGCGCCCTTCCACGCTCGGATACACCGCATCGAGACCGCTCTCCAGTCGCGTCTGCGACTCCACACGACCGATGAAGCGACTGAGGATCAGGCTCTCATGACGGTATTCCTCGCCTTCCGACAGCAGCCCACGTGCGAACCGCTGTGCGACTCGCGCGGAGGTGCCCGTGCCGCACGGCGATCGGTCGATGATCAGGTTACCCGCGATCACCACTGCGCGTGCATGTGAGTCGCTCGCGACGGGCTGCCCCGTCCACATGCAGTGCTTGACGCCACGAATCTGTGGATTGTCCGGATGAACCACGTCGAGTGCCTGGTTTACGCGTTGCTGAACCTCCCGACCCATTTCCAGTAGTTGCTCGGGCGTGAAGTGTTCGCAACCGGGGAAATTCTCCTGCACCTCGACGATGGGATAGAAGTTGCCGCCGTACGCGATATCGACCTTAAGTTTGCCGAGCTTCGACACTTCGATCTCGACGTCCTTGTGAAGCAGGAAGCTCGGCACATTCGTGAAGCGGACCGATTCGACCTTGTCGCCGTTCATCACATACTTTGCTATCACCTGACCGGCGGGAACGTCGACCACCACCTGACCCGGCGTCTTCGGTTTGATCAGACCTGTTTCGAGCGCGAACGTGACCGACCCGATCGTCGCATGGCCACACATCGGCAAGCAGCCCGACGTCTCGATGTACAGAAGACTGAAATCGGCATTGGCGCTCAATGGCGGATAGAAAATGGTGCCCGACATTTGCCCATGTCCGCGCGGCTCCAGCATCAACGCACGGCGGATCCAGTCGTACTTCTCGACGAAATACAGTCGACGATGATTCATCGTTGCGCCCTGCAACTCCGGCCCGCCGCTCACCACCATGCGCACCGGCATGCCTTCGGTATGGCCTTCAATGCATGAAAAGGTATGCTTTGTCATTGACGTTTCCTGGAAAACCAAACAGTGGAACCGTGAATCCGCGGATTCACTACGATCGACCTTCTCGTCGTTACCCGCCCAGGATTCACTGCTAAAAAAGAACCCGTGCAGAAGCACGGGCGAATACCTCCCTGGATCACATTCTGTGACCTGGCTCAGGCATAACGCGGGACCAGGTCCCGTAATTCGGGCGGAAAAAGCATATCGCGAGCAATCGAATCATCGCGTCGCAAGAATTCCGCCGCCTTGTGCAAGCCGAAAAACTCGAGAAACAACGGCGATTGCAGGATCAGCATGTCGAAGCCCGGAAGCACGGTGTTTCCCTTCGACATGGCCGCCCGCAGGAACGGAGTGGGCTGATTCTTCATGAGGATGTCGCACACGATCGCGGAGCTTTCGATCCGCTCCGGCGCCGTGGGCAGCGGATCATCGGCCTTCAGACCGAGCGGCGTTGCGTTGATGACGACTTCGAAACCAGCCGCATCGTTCGTCCGCTGCGCCGAAGTCGAAATGCCATAGCGCTCGCCGACCGAGCGCGCCAGGCTTTGCGCTTTCGCCTCGTCGACATCGTAAATCGCGATGCGCGCCGCGTTGCCCTCCGCGAGCGCCGCGGCTATCGCGCTGGCCGCGCCGCCTGCGCCGATCAACAGCACCGATTTGCCACGGTATTCCATGGCGTAACGGTCCATCGACTTCGCGAAGCCGGTGCCGTCGAATATGTCACCTTCCAGTTGGCCGTCGTCACCCCTTCTGATCGCATTCACGGCATTGGAGGTCATCGCTCCGTTCGAGCGACGGTCGACGATGCCCGCTGCAGCATTTTTGTGCGGAATCGACAGCACCATGCCGCGCGTCGTCTTCGACTTGAACAGCGACCGGATGGTGCTTTCAAGGTTGGCCGGCTCGACGTGCAGCGGAACCATCACCGCATCGAGGTCGCACAAGGGAAACACCTTGTTGAAGATTTCCGGGGTTCTGACCTGCTCGATCGGATCCGCTACCATGAAAAGAACATTCGTCTTTCCAGTAATCAAGTTCTGCTTCAATTCCCACTCCTGATCTGCTTGTCGGGAAGTTCAAGACGAGTCCATTCCCTGAATACGAGGTCTCGTGGACCACGCGCTGAAGTTTCAGAATCCTTCGCCCCACGTGTCGCTCAACATGAAGCCTGCGCTCAGCGGATCGTCCGGATCCACACCAATCTGTTCGATGCTGTAGATCCAGGCGCGCCCCTGAATACGCGGCAGAACGGCAGGCCGCCCTCCTACCTCGGTGCGTCCGAGCATCTCGACTTTGAACTCGCTGCCGATGGTCGATATCGACTTCAATTGCGAGCCAACGTCGACCTTGCCGCGCGCCGCGAGCGTCGCAAGGTTGGCGGAGCTTCCCGTTCCGCACGGCGACCGGTCGATACGTCCCGGTGGCAAGGTCGTGCACGTCTGATAATCCGTGTCCGACACACGGTTGCGGAACATCACGTAGGCGAGCTGGTTGATCTGCGGATACAGGGGATGTTGAAGCTTCACCTGCTCGTTGATGACCGCGCGGAGTCTGACTCCGAGATCGGCGAGCTGACGCGCATTCTGCGGCGCAATCGTGAGGCCGACCTGTTCGACATCGACGAGCGCGTAGTACACACCACCGAAGGCCACGTCGACGGAAATCGTTCCGAACGCTTCCGTCTCGACCGGCAGGTCAAGGTGTTCCACGAACGCGGGAACCATGTCCAGTGATACACCGATGCATCGGCCGTCCTTGCACGTCGCGCGTGCGGTGACGAGTCCCGCTGGCGTGTCCAGCACGACCTTCGTCTCCGGCTCCTGCATTTCAACCATGCCCAGTTCGAGCAATGCCGTCACCACGCAGATGGAATTGCTCCCCGACATCGGATGCGCCTTGTCCGACTGAAGGACGATGAAGCCCGCATGCGCCTCCGGACGCGTCGGCGGCAGAAGCAGGTTCACCGACATCTGCAGACATCCGCGCGGTTCGAACACGACCAGCCTTCGAATGCTGTCGTCGACCTCGTTGATGTAGTTCATCTTGTCCAGCATGGTTTTGCCGGGAATGTCGACCACACCTCCCGAAATGACCTTGCCGATTTCGCCCTCGCAATGGACACCGACCAGTTGCAGACTTTTCTTCCAACGCATGATTTAGCTTCCCATTCCTGTTGATTGCCTGACCACGAGAATTCCGCAGCAATGCGCCGCTCGCTCATCCGAATCGTTGCGCGCTGAAGGGAGCCAGGTCCTGTTTCGGTGTTCGCCCGGATGCGAGATCCGCAATGAGCCGCCCGGTGGTCGCACCCAGCGTCAGACCAAGCTGCCCGTGACCGAGCGCGAGCAGCACATTCGGAAGACGTTTCGAGCGGTCGATAATCGGTTTGGTGTCCGGAAGGAACGGCCGATAGCCCACACCGAACTCGTGTCTGGTCCTGTTCAGTTCAGGCAGGACTTTCTTTGCCTTGGCCAGGATGATTTCCGCACGCTTGAAATTCGGCTGTGCGTTGCGTCCTGCAAATTCGATGGTTCCGCCGATCTGAAGTCCACGGAGCATCGGCGTGAAGCAGAACCCGCCGTCCGCGTAGATGACGGAATGCTTGAACTCGACCTCCGGCTCCGGCAGCAGGACCTGATATCCGGCGACGCCTTCCAGCGGCGCGCTCACGCCGAGTTGGGAAAAGAAGCGCCGGGAGCCCGCCCCCGCCGCAACGACGACATGTTCCGCCTGCAGGCTCTCGCCGCTCTCGAGCGTCACGCCGGTCGCCCGGCCCGCGTCTTCGTTGATACGCGCCGCGGCGCTCTGTACGCGACGGCCGCCGTTAGCCAGGAAGTGATCGGTGAGCGCCTTCAGAAATCTCTCCGTATCGCTGACGAACCGCCATTGCGGAAGCAGCAGACCATGTGAGAAGCGCCCCTTCAGCGCGGGTTCCAGATCGTCGATTTCCGCGCGGCCGATGATCTGGGTGTCAAACCCCAATGACTTCCTCAGTTCGATGTGTGGGCGTTCGTGTTCGATTCCTGCCGCGCTATCAAACACTTCGAGAATCGGGCGCTGGCCGATCAGCGCATCGTCATCGATGGGGTCCAGCAGGCTCGCGTAGTCCTCGAATACATTGCTCGTGAGTGAAGCCATTGCCGTTGCGATGTCCACGATCTTCGAATGTCGCGCACAAGACAGGAACCGCAGGAACCACGGCACGATTCCCGGCAGCGCGCTGGGCCGCAGCGCGAGCGGCCCTGTCTGGTCGAGCAGCCATCCCGGCACCTTGAGGAGAATGCCTGGTTTGGAAAGGGGAATGATTTCGCCAACGGAGATCTGGCCGCAACTCCACTTCGCGGTGCTGTCGCCCGGCGGTGCGGGATCGACGAGCGTGACCTTGAAGCCGCTTCGCTGAAGATACAGCGCGCAGCAGATGCCAACGATGCCGCCGCCGATGACCACCGCTCGCTGCGAAAGGCCAACAGCGGCATTCGGGGTGAAGTATTGCTCGCGAGGTACCGAATTCATCTTTGTTGTCGTCCGTGATTCAGGTAGAACTCATTTCTGTACATACTCAATACGCGAAACGCCGCAGGAATCGCGATTCCACGACTCCAACCAGCCGGGTCAAGGGAAAAGCGACTACGAAGTAGATGATTCCCACTGTAGTCAAGAATTCGAGCGGTCGTGCCGTGGCATTGGAAGCGCTCTGACCGACGAACATCAGATCGGCCACACCCACGGACGAGATGAGCGCACTCTCCTTGAACAGGCTGATGATGTTCGAGAGAAGCGGCGGTATCGCGCGCAGCAAAGCTTGTGGAAAAATCACGTGCACGATTTTCACCTTGGGCGTCAGCCCCAGCGCGATGCACGCGTCATGCTGCTCCGACGAGATCGATTTGAGTGCGCCGCGAAACGTCTCGCTGGTGATCGCCGTCATGTAGAGCGTCAACGAGATGATCACCGAGATGTACGGCGGAATCGGCAACCGAAACACCACCGGAAAGCAGAAGAAAACCCAGAATAGCTGAATCAGCAGAGGCGTACCCCGGAAGAACTCCACGTACAGGGTCGTCAACGTCTTGACCACGCGGGAGGGCGACATCCTGAGCAGACTCAGCACGAAGCCGAGCAGACTTCCCAGCAACGCGCAACCACTCGTAAAAGCGACCGTGAGCGCGAGGCCTTTGAGCAGCACCAGCCAGTACGACGCGACAATAGAGAGATCGATGGTCATTCCATTCTCCTCAACGCTGGACCGCCGCATCTTGCCGGCGCTCGATCACATGGACCAGACGCGAGATCGGCAAGGACAGCGCGAAGTAGATGAGCGCCACGACTGAATAAGTTTCGAGCGGACGGTACGCCTCTGTCGCGAGGCTCTTCGCAACGTACATCAGGTCAGCCACCGCGACGATCGCAACCAGCGCGCTCTGCTGCAAGGTGCCGATCCCGTTGGTCATGAGCACCGGCAGGGCACTACGCAGTGCCTGCGGCAACACGACGAAGAAGGTGCGCTGCCATGGCCTGAGGCCAAGAGCGACACAGGCATCGAGATGTTCCTTTGGAACGGCCTGGACGCCCGCGCGATACGCCTCGGCGTTGAATGCGGTCAAATTCAGCCCCAGCGCGAGAACTCCCATCGCAACCGGATCGATGAAGACGTCGACCATCATGGGAATGCAGTAGAAGAACCATACGATCTGCAGCAGCGCAGGCGTGCACCGGAAGAATTCGATGAAGAGCTGGGCCGGCCAGCGGATGATCTGCCAACGGCTCATCACCATCAGACAGAGGAAGAAGCCCAGCACGAGCCCCATGATGTTCGCCGCCAACGCAAGCTCGATGGTGACCTCGAGGCCCTTGAACAACGCGCCGAAGCTTCCGTGAAGAAACCCGAAATCAAACTGATAGCCCATGTCGACCTCTCAATCCAGATGAAGCACTTTCTCGAGGAATTCGCGCGTGCGAGGTTCCTTCGGGCATTTGAAGATCTCTGACGGTGCGCCCTGCTCGACCACCTTGCCACTCGCGCAGAACACCACTCTCGTTGCGATGTCGCGCGCGAAGTGCATGTCGTGCGTCACGATGATCATCGCCATTTTCTGTTCCGCAAGCTGCAGCATCACGTTCTGGACTTCGATCACCATTTCGGGATCGAGCGCGGAAGTGACTTCGTCGAAAAGCATGAGCTTCGGCTCCAGCATCAGCGCACGCGCAATCGCGACGCGCTGCTTCTGGCCGCCAGAGAGCTGGCTCGGATAGGCGTTGAGCTTGCTTTCGAGGCCGAGCCGCGCGAGATACAGGCGCGCGCGTTCCGATGCCTCCGCCTTCGACAGACCGCACACCCTGACGGGTGCCAGTATCAGATTCCCTAGGACCGACAGGTGCGGGAACAGTGTGTAGTGCTGGAACACCATGCCGATCTGCTTTTGCAACTTCGGATCGATTCGCTTCGAGCCACCCATGTCGGCACCGCGAATGTACGGTTTGCCCTGAAACGAAATCTCGCCGCCCTGAATGCCTTCGAGTCCCATGAGCACACGGAGTAGCGAGCTTTTACCACTACCACTTGGCCCGATCACGACGAGCCGGTCGTCGGCGCGCATATCGAGGCTCATGCGGTCCATGACGACGAGGTTCTCGCCATAGGACTTGTACACATCCTTCAACTGTACGAAGTCGCCCGACACCGCCGACAGGGACGAGACGTTCGCAGGGCCGGTCGGGTGCGCCACCCTGGGTGCTTGTGTCTGAGATAGGAACATGAGGACTTTCTCCAGCAGAGCGCAACGCTGGCGCTCGCGACTTCATTCAAATGGCCGACCGTGCCGTTACTCCACGCATCGCCCTGCGAATCCGCTGACGGAGCTACGGATTCGCCGCTCCGTCGACTGAACGTGGCTTACTTCGTATCGGCTATCGTCTCTTTTACAGACTTGTCGACGTAGGCGTTCACGGTCCCGTTTTTCTTCTGCTGCTCGATGAACTGGTTGAACACGGCAATATCCGCCGCCGGGGTGTCCTTGGGAATGCCGAAGCAGATCCCCTGCGGTGCGAGGACCGGATTCGGTTTGAACGTCTCAGCCCAGTCCGGATGGGCACGCGCGAGCAACAGGTTCGTCATGCTGTCGTCCGCCAGCAGATCGGCGCGTTTGGACATCAGCGCGAGGCGGGTTTCGTCGAATCCCGGCAGGCGCATGATGGTCGCCTGCTTGAGCACGGCCGAGATGGCCTTGTCCTGAGCCGTACCCGACATCACGGTGACAGTCACGCCGGGCTTGTCGATATCGGCGATGGATTTGACCGGCTTCGGGACTTTCGGGTTGTTCTTGTTGTAGGTGAAATCCACGCTGTAATCGATCACCGGCTCAGTAAACGAAATCGCCTTTCTACGTTCGGGCGTATCGTTTAGCGAGAGCGAAACGTCCCACTTCTCGGACTGCAGACCCGCGACGATATTGTCCCAGGTAGTGTCCACATACTCCACCTTGACCTTCAGGACTTTTTCCCCGAAGTCGCGACACAGATCCGAAAAAACCCCGCTATACGTCCCCGTCTTCGGATCCTTCATCGTGTACGGGGGCGACGTCGCTGCACCGCAACGAAGTACTCCGGCCTTACGAACGTTTTGCCACGTCGCAGCGTCCTGTGCGTGAGCGACCGGACTCATTGCAATAGCACCCAATGCAGTCGCACAGACCAATGCGCGACCAAACAAGCGGGACATCTGGAACATGATCGACCTCTGACAGAGAAGAAAAGAAGATGAAGCGGACATTCAAACCATTGGCTGTTTGCGGCTTATTTAATCTCGAAGACTCCTTCGAGCTCGACGGCGACGTTTCTCGGCAGCGAGATGCAGCCGACTGCGGCGCGGGTATGTCGGCCGCTATCACCTAGCACGGCGACGACAAGATCAGACGCTCCGTTGATCACTTTGGGATGCTCCGTGAAATCCTCGGTTGCATTGACGAAGCCTCCCAGCCGCACGCATCCGGCCAGTCGGCTCAGGTCTCCCTCCAGCGCCCTATCGACCTGAGCGAGCAGGTTCACCGCGCAAAGACGGGCGGCCGCCTGCCCGTCCTCGATCGATACGTCTCGCCCGAGCTTGCCGACGTATTGATCCACGCCATCACGCACCGGCACCTGCCCTGACACGTAAAGAAGATTTCCAACCCGCTTGGCCGGCAGGAAATTCGCGCCGGGCTTGGGTGCGGCTTGAGGCAGATCGATGCCCAACTCGCCCAGGCGCTCTTTCAGGCTTTGACTCATCTGGCTTCTCCCGGTTAATCCGCGCGACGGCCGGCTTTCGAGCGGTCGTGATCGATGCGCTCACCATCGAACACGACCTTGTGGTGACGTTCCGCGTACTCGCGCGTGATCTTTCCGTTGGCGAGATCAGCTTCGATACGATCAAGCGTTCTCGCCGCGGGGTCCCCATAACCGCCGCCGCCGGCCTGCTCGTGGCGAATGATCGCGCCGCGATGAAGCGTTCGCGTGAACTTGCTGGGCAACGGTGACAACCCTTCGTCTGAGCGCAGATAGTTGGCCGAGTGCGCGCCCGGCGCACCGCCGAACAAGCCGTACGGTGCATGCGATGCACGGTCGGAACGAATCTGTGCGACCACTTCCTCCGCTTCGATCCGGTACTCGCGAACGAGGCCAAGGCCGCCGCGATACTCGCCCGCGCCGCCCGAGTCGGCCGCGAATCCGTACTCTTCCATGACGATCGGATAGCGCGCCTCAAGCGTTTCGATCGGCATGTTCGACATGTTCTGCGACGGGTTCGTCACGCCTTCGATGCCGTCCTTGTTGAAGCGGCCGCCCCACGCACCGTTGATCATGTCGACGAGGATGAACGGCTCGCTTGCTTCCTTGTCGTAACCACTCAGCGCGATGACCGTGTTGCCACCCTCGCCCGCCGCCATCACTTTCTTCGGCGCAATCTTTGCGAGCGCACCGAACACGCAGTCGACCACGCGATAGCCTGTCAGCGCGCGCGCAGCAACAGGCGCCGGCATGCGCGGATTCAGGATCGATCCCTCAGGCGCGGTGATGTCGATGCAACGATAGACGCCAGCGTTGTTGGGAACGTCCGCATCGAGCGCGCATCGCACGCTCAGGTAGGTGGCCGACTTCACGAACGACAGGGTCGAATTGATCGCACCGCGCACCTGTGGGGAGGAGCCCGCGAAGTCGACCTTCACTTTCGAGCCCTCCACCGTGATCGCGCATTTGATGGGAATGGCGTCGTCCGTGAAACCGTCGTTGTCGATGTAATCGGTGAACTCATAGACGCCGTCCGGCCACGCTTCGATCGCACGACGCGTCAGCCTTTCGCCGTAGTCGAGCAGTTCATCGAAATAGGCCCGAAGGTTTTCTTCGCCATAACGATTGATCAGACGAAGCAGTTCTCGCTCGCCGATGTTGCAGGTCGCGAGTTGTGCGTCGAGGTCACCCAGCACGAGGTCCGGAAGACGCACGTTCTTCCTGATGATGTCGATGAGCGTTTCGTTCGGCTCGCCACGGGTGTACAGCTTCATCGGCGGAATGCGCAGGCCTTCCTGGAAGATCTCGGTCGAGTCCGCCGCGTTCGAACCCGGCACGCGTCCACCCACGTCGCAGTGATGCGCGATGACGACGGAAAAGCCCTGTAAGCGCTTCTCGTGGAAGATCGGCTTGAACATGAAGATGTCCGGCAGATGCATCCCACCCTCGTACGGATCGTTCAGGACGATCACATCACCCGGCTCCACCGTGGCGGCGAACTTCTTGATGATCACGTCCACTGCGTCCGGCACTGCGCCGAGATGCAGCGCGACGGTCTTCGCCTGCGCGAGAATGCGGCCGGCCGCGTCACACATCGTGACCGAGTAGTCGAGCACGTCGCGGATGATGGGCGAACGCGCCGTGCGCATCACGGCGAATGCCATGTCGTCCACGATCGTGTCCAGTGCGTTCTTGACGACGGCAAAGGTAATAGGGTCAACGTTTCGTTGGGTCATGATGGCTCCATTCAATTCATTCGATCGACGCGATGACACTGCCCACCTTGTCGGTGCTCACGCGCCAGCCCGGCGGAATGACGATGGTGGTGTCGGAACTTTCGAGGATGACCGGACCAGTGATGGTCTTGTCGAGCTTCGAGCGCGGCAGGATCGGTGTATCGATCCAGCCGGTCTGGCGGTCAAAGTAGACGCGTCGCGTGGACGCCGATTGCTCGACATTGGCCGCTTTCGAGCTGCGGATATCGTTGAAATCGAGCGTGCTGGCCGCGATGCCGCGTGCGAGCAGACGCACGTTCGCGCACTCGATCGCGTCGTTCGATGCGTATCCGTAGATGCCTGTATAAGCATCGCGGAACGCCTTGCGCAATGTCTCGCGTGTCGATCCGTTCAGTTGCTCCGGCAATGGGACCGGAATCTCGTAGTCCTGGCCTTTGAAGCGCATGTCCAGATCGAAAACGTATTGAATCCGGTCCGCCGAATAGCCTTCGTCAGCCAGCGCGCGGCGAGCGTCTTCGCGCATTTGCGCGATGCTTTCTGCCAGCGCATCGATGTCGAGCGAATCCAGCAGATTGAGCGATGGCCTCACGAAGTAGCGTTCGACCGCGCCCGCGAGCATGCCCATCGCAGTGAAGACGCCAGGAGCTGCCGGAAAGACCACCTTCTTCATGTCGAGCGCGCGCGCCAGATCGCAGGCGTGAACCGGCCCTGAGCCACCGAAGGCGACGAGCGTGAAGTCACGCGGATCGACGCCGCGTTCAACCGTCACGGCCTTGATCGTGCGCGCCATGTTGACGTTCACCACTTCGCGAATGCCGACGGCTGCCTCTTCGACCTTGATGCCGAGCGGTTTGGCGAGCAGCGTATCGACGGCGTCGCGCGCGGCGGCGATCTTGAGTTCCATCGTGCCGCCTGCCAGACGCTGCGGGAGGAAGCCGAGGATGGCGTTGGCGTCGGTCACGGTCGGCTTCTCGCCGCCGATGCCGTAGCAGACCGGCCCGGGAAAGGCGCCTGCGGACACAGGACCTACGTTCAGGAGACCACCCGCATCGATCCAGGCGATCGAACCCGCTCCGCTTCCCACTTCAGCGACGTCAATCGTCGGCACCCGCATCATGTAGCCGCCCGCCTTGATGAAGCGGCTCGGCGTCGAGATGCCGGCGCGGAACTCATACTCGTTGGTGCGTGCCAGTTGTCCGTCGTGAATGAGCGATGCCGACGCAGTCGTGCCACCCATGTCGAACACGACGAGATCCTTGTCCTTGCGTGCATCGCCGAGACGGCCCGCGCCGACCACGCCTGCGGAACGTCCCGACGAAATAAAGAACACCGGCGTGTCCTGCGCGACCCGGGCGCTGGACAGACCGCCGTTCGAATTGCTCACGAGCAAAGGCGCCTTCACGCCGATTTGTTTGAGGCCCGACTCCAGACGTTGGAGATAGGTGCGAAGAGCAGGCAGGACATAGGCGTTCACGACCGTCGTCGACGTGCGCTCGTACTCGCGAAGTTCCGGCAGCACGGAAATCGAAGCGGTCACGCTGATGTCCGGGAAGGCACGCTGAAACGCTTCGAGCGCGGCAGCTTCGTTCGCACCGTTCTTGT
The DNA here is from genome assembly GCF_021390635.1 of Paraburkholderia sp. HD33-4. NCBI lineage: Bacteria > Pseudomonadati > Pseudomonadota > Betaproteobacteria > Burkholderiales > Burkholderiaceae > Paraburkholderia > Paraburkholderia sp. HD33-4. The sequence goes on from NZ_JAJEJS010000003.1 coordinate 337,699, forward strand.
ACGAGTTGATGAAGCAGATCGCGACGGACTCGATACCTTCCTTCTGGAAGAATTCGCCCGCCTTGATGACCTCATCGACGGGTGTCGGGCGCAGGACCTCACCCGATGCCAGAACACGCTCGTTGATCTCCAGGCGGTAGCGGCGCTCCGCGAGCGGCACGGGTTTGTCCCAGGACAGATCGAACATCGTGGGCGTACGCACGCGACCGATCTCAAGCACGTCACGGAAGCCCTTAGTCGTGATCAGACCGCACTTCGCGCCCACCTTCTGCAACATCGTGTTGGATCCGACCGTCGTGCCGTGAAGCACTTCCTTCACGTCGGCCGTTGCCAGACCGGACTGCTCAAGGATGCGCTCGACACCTGTCAGCACCGCCTCTTCCGGCGCCTTGGGTGTGGACGAGACCTTGGTGAAGTGAACGTTGCCCTTATCGTCGAGCAAAACAAGGTCCGTGAAAGTACCGCCGATGTCGACGCCGATTCTCGCGCTTGCCATATCGATTCCCGATGTTCTCGAGTCCTCGTGCCGGGTTCCGGACGAGGCGCTCGTTACCTAGTTGAAAGACCACAGCGAATCCCACGACAGCTCGTCACATACGAATCGAACTTCAGGGAGTTATGGATCATTGGCGCCAATTATCTGGTTCGCGAAAAGTGCTGCTTCGCGGTAAAAATTCGTCGCCGTTCCATGTGCTGCATTGTCGATCAAATGACGACAAAGTCAAAGATAAAAAAAATATCGCGCTGGCTCTGTCGCGGCAAACACATACTGGGTATGGATTAGAGCGCCTAATAGGTGGTTAACCTAATCGGAAGAAACCCGAACAACGTGGCCTTGACATCGGTCGATGACCATGAAAATATTGTCGACATAAGATCGACTTAAAACCGACAAACCTGCTCGGTGCAGTCGTTTTACATCTAGATAGAGAGGCACTTATGAAAGACGAATCCAACCTGATCGTTGTGACCGGTGGCGCGAGTGGGATTGGCGAAGCAACCGTGCAGCGCTTCGCACGAGCCGGCTGGCGTCTGGCGGTGGCGGACGTCAACGCAGAAGGTGGGGAAAAGGTGGTCGCATCGCTGCGCAAGGCGGGCGCCGATGCCCGGTTCTATCAGGTGGATCTGGCCGATGAGGTCTCCGTCACGCGCTTCGCTGATGCAGTCGTTCGCGAACAAGGCGTCCCGGCCGCACTGGTGAACGCAGGCGGGATCCTGCAGAACGCGGTCCGCCTGCTCGACCTCGAACTGGCGGAATTCGATCGACTGTTTCAGATCAATGTGCGAGGCACGCTCGTCGCGTCACGCGCGTTTGGGAAGTTCATGTGCGAAGCGGGGCAAGGGTCTATCGTCAATCTTTGTTCGATGACGACGTTTCGCCCTTCGGCGCAGATTGGATACGCGGTTGGCAAATCGGGCCTCAAGCTGCTGACCGAAACCATCGCGGCGGAATGGGGCCCCAAGGGTATCCGCGTGAATGCCGTGGCACCGGGCTACACGCTGACTCAGGCGATGCAGGCACGCATCGACGCGGGTCAACGCGATCCCGATGCGGTCATCAGCAAGTCGGCGCTGCGTCGATTCGTCAAGCCTTCCGAGGTGGCGGACGCCATCTATTTCCTCTGCTCGCCTGAGGCGGCGGCCATCACGGGCGTCACCCTGCCTATTGACTGCGGCTGGCTCGTCAGCACGGCGTATCAGGCGTATGCATCACAACCCGCATAACCCTCAGAAAGGATCTGAAATGCCCATCCTCACATTGGAAATGCTGTCCGGCAGGACGGAAGAACAGAAGATCGAACTCGCAGACGTACTCACCCGCGAAACAGCTCGCATCGCAAAATGCGCGCTTCAGGATGTGCAGATCGTCTTCAGCGAAGTGCCGCGCTCCAGTTGGGCGGTAGGCGGCAAGCTGGCGTCGAGGAAAGAAGCTCCCGGCAGCGAGAGCTAGAGGGTGAATGCCGGTCGACTGAGCTTGCGACCGGTCAAACCGATGAATTTGCCGCAACGCTCTGGCGCATTGCGCCAGAGCTCAGTTGAGTGACGCTCAGTTGGGTGACGAGCTCGTTTCCTTCTCCGCCTTGGTCTGACTGGAACGTCTCTTTTCCTGCCGCTCATCGGTCGACGTAGCTCTGCGCGACGAGCTTTTGGAGGCGAACTTGACCGGAATCTGTGCGGTGAGATTGCGATCCAGATACTCCATGAAGCGTCCCTTGAACTGGGTCGCGTGCTCATGGGCCCAGGCCTCTGCGCGATCGGCGTCACCTTCCTCGATAGCCTGCAGCATCTCGGTATGGTGCGCAGCCATCCCTTCGGGCGTGATGGTCGGATCCAGCGCCTTGTACTTCAAATGCAAATGCAGCATTCGCCGCCCTTCGTCGAGCAAGCGCCGGTACAGATCCGCGAAATAAGCGTTGCGCCCCGCTTTCGCGATTGCCATGTGGAACTCGTAATTGCGCTCGATCATTGGCAGGCTGTCGCCGGTCTTGATGCTCTCAGCAACCCCCTTCAGATACGCCTTGTGTGCAGCATTGATGGCGCGTATGTCGTCTGCCGTCCGATGTACGGCAGCCAGGCGATGCGTGACGCGCTGAAGAAGGTCCAGTGCATCGAGGAACTCGGGGACTCGCTGGAAATCGATGGGCGTGACGACGTTTCCCCGATTCGGGAGAATCGTCACCAGACCTTCGGCCGAGAGTCGAACGAGCGCCTCACGAACCGGCGAGCGGGACACAGAAAACCGCTCCCCCACGCCCAACTCATCGAGATGGGTGCCTGGGGCGATCTTCATGGTCAAAATTTCGTTGCGCAGCGTCAGATAGACGCGTGACGTGCCCGTCTCTTTTGCTGCGTCGACGGGTTGCTCTGCTGACTTTGCCATAACAAATCCTGGTTGCGGGTCGAAGTGACTCCGGGGCCGAAACATTGTCGACATCTTGCCGACAATTCTACTACTTTCCCGCACATTCATGTGCACTTGACGGGGTATGGTTGACCCGAAGGCGACGCTCGCTTCGCCCCAGAAAGTTTATTAGCTACAATTATTTGTGTCCTGAATGCGGCGGCTTTCGCACTTTCGGGCACAGCCCAACCTCATCCTTTCCGGTCCGCCCAGATAATGTCGTCTGCCCTTGCCATTCCGAAAATCATCAAGCAATCAATGGGAGCGCAGGCGGTCGATGTACTTCGACAAGCCATCACCTGCGGCGACATACCCGCAGGCTCCCGCATCACCGAATTGCAGCTATCCGAGCATCTGGGTCTCTCTCGCGCCACTGTAAGAGCGGCGTTGCATCAACTGGCCCGGGAGGGATTGACGAAGCTGGTGCCGTACACCGGCTGGACGGTTGTGGCGCTGACTTCCAGGGACGCGTGGGAACTGTACACGTTGAGGTCGAGCCTGGAGAGGCTCGCGGCCCAACTGGTTGCATCGAAACTCGATCGACACAAGCACAAGACGATCAGCTCCCGTTTCGCGATACTCGAAAAGTGTTGCGCACGCGCCGATGCAGAGGCGATTGCCGAAGCGGATTTCGCGCTCCACAAGACGATCATCGACCTGTCAGATCACGAGCGGCTTCGAATGCAATACGAGATCGTCGAGCGGCAAATCCGTATCTTCATCCGGTCGAGCGACGAACTCGCGAGTGACGGGCAGGATCTGATCGAACAGCATCGACCCATCGTTCAGGCACTGCTCGCCAAGGACGTCGACAAGGCGGGAAGGCTGTCCGAGGAGCACAACCTGATTGAAGGAAAGAAGCTGACAGCGCATCTGCTGTCCCTTGAATCTCAACTGCCTGATACGGAACACCCTGGATCGACGGGGCGCCTGAAGAATCTGAACCCGCGACGTCGCCAGGAAACGTGAGTGAGTGTACTTACGCGACTTCGACGTCGTTTGTTCGTCGCGGAGCACGACGCACCGCGTTTTGAAGAATGCCGCCCGAGTTAAACAGCACATCAGGAACGCCATGTGTTCTGAGAACGTTCTCAGCAAACAACTCGATCGATTTGTCCAAGCCGAGATCCAATGGGTAAAAGACAGGTCTTCAGGCCCGACTCGCACAGATCTGCGACGACCTTCTTTCCGCGCTCCGGGTTCAGATCGCCTATGACGACCATCGCACCCGAACCTGTAAAGCGGCGCGCCGTAGCCTCACCGATCCCACTCGCCCCACCCGTTACAACGACCAGCTTTGAAGTGGTTGCCATATCTTGAACCTCCGCTAGTGGTTGCCGCCCCTGTCGAACGGCCGCATTGAAGGCCGCCATCGACGCCTCTGATCCAGAGCGTAACGGCCGTTTCTGTCTAAAAATCCTCGACGATTTTTCGTCGACTACATGTCGACAATACTTTCACCTCGACCATAGAGTGCCAGGTAACGATATGGTGAATTAGCGCACAACAGGCCTTGGTGTTTTCCACTATTACGCCTTGAATCCATTGTCACACGGGCTTTTCGGCCCACGAAGTCAAGCTCTCCAACTTTTCCATGTTGACATTGTCGTCCTTTGATCGACAATATGCTCACAGGATGACTAACGCATGGAGGACCGTCGTGAAGGTTCTTAAGTGGATTCTTACCTCACTTGCCGCAGCGCTTGCTGATGAGGGCCACCCAGACGAATTCGCCCCGCCCTACACGCCCGGCTACCGGTTTGTCATGACGACACACGGCAAGGCACCGCGGTCTCGTATCGCGCAGACGTACGTGGCAGTGACTTACGCAAGGTAGTAGCGAAACGCGGAGGTGGTCGAAGACGCGTTCAGGGGCATATCATCTCGGCCCTCCGGGCGCCGGCACCGGTCACCACAGGCATCAATTCGGTATCGGACGGATGAAACTATGGCAAGCGCACGCATCGCGTCGATATCGGCGGCACCTTCACGGACCTCGAATTTCTCGACGACAGAGGTCAGGTTACCTGGAGAGAATCGCAGGGTCGAAATCCTCTTTAGCGCTGGGGCTGATCGTCCCGTCGTTTTCGATATTTAATGAGGTCAGCATGGCTAACGTAGAGCGGTCGCTCCGCAGTGAAGCATGGTTCAAACGCATCGATAACACGGGCTTCGAACACAGGACTCATTTGAAGGCCCGCGGCGCACTCCCCGACATGTTCGAGGGGCGTCCCGTGATTGGGATCGCCAATTCTGCGTCGGACCTCGTTCCGTGCAACGCACATCTCACGGGTATCGCCGATGCAATCGTCAAAGGCGTGCTCGAGGCGGGAGGCTATCCGTTGGTGTTTCCGACCATGTCCATCGGTGACATGCTGATGCGGCCAAGCGGCATGCTCTTCCGCAATCTGATGAGCATGGAACTCGAGGCAACACTTCGCGCCAATCCGCTCGACGCAGTGGTGTTACTGTCCGGATGCGACAACACCGCGCCCGCCTACATGATGGGCGCGGCAAGCGTCGACCTGCCTACGATTCTCGTCCATGGCGGCGCGATGATTAGCGGTCGCGTCGGAGACCGGACTGTGGGTTCCGGTACCGATATCTTCAGAATGCACGCCGACTATCGCGGCGGCAGAATGTCGAAGGCAGCGTTTCTCGACGCCGAATACGGCATGTCGCGCAGCAATGGCCACTGCAACACGATGGGTACGGCGTCGACGATGGGTTCGATTGCCGAAGCCCTTGGTCTCAGTCTGACCGGTACCGCAGCTATTCCGGCTGTAGATGGTCGGCGCTATAGCTCTTCGCAGCTGGCTGGCCGCCGGATTGTCGAGATGGTCCGCGAGGATTTGACCTTTTCGAAGGTTGTCGACCGTCGCGCACTCGAAAACGCGATCCGCGTTAACGCCGCGCTTGGCGGGAGCACAAACGCGATCATCCACCTGATCGCGCTCGCCGGACGCCTCGACATCGAACTGACGCTCGACGATTTTGAAAAGAACTGCGACGGCATTCATTTGATGGCAAACGTGCTGCCCAACGGAAAGTTTCTAGCCGAGGAATTCTACGGCGCCGGTGGCGTGCGTGCGCTGATGGGTGAACTGCGAAGCAAACTGCACCTTGACGCGCTAACCGTCTCAGGAACGACCGTTGGCGAAAACCTTGAAGGCATCCAGTCCACGGATACGGCGGTGATCTCGCGCATCGATGAGCCCGTCAAGCCGCAAAATGCCTTGCGCATTCTGCGTGGCAATCTCGCGCCGAACGGCGCGGTGATCAAACCGTCCGCGGCCAGCCCGCGGCTACTCAGGCACACTGGCCGGGCGGTTGTCTTCGATAGCGTCGAGGACCTCGATGCGCGGATCGATGATCCGAATCTCGATGTCGACGCCGACAGCGTCCTCGTGCTGAAGGGCATCGGACCGCGTGGCTATCCCGGCATGCCCGAACTGGGCAACATCCGTCTTCCCGCGAAATTGCTGGCTGCGGGTGTCACGGATATGGTTCGTATTTCGGACGGGCGAATGAGTGGGACCGCTTATGGGACCGTGGTGCTGCACGTTTCACCAGAATCGTCTGTCGGCGGACCGCTTGCGCTCGTCCAGGAAGGCGACACGATTTCCCTCGACGTCGAACAAGGTGTTCTGGAGCTGCAGGTGCCTCATGGGGAACTCGAGCGCCGCCGCAGCGAACTCCGACTATCGCAGGCATCCAGTACCCGCGGTTACGAGAGGCTTTTCGTTGAGCACGTTCTGCAGGCGGACAAGGGACTCGACTTTGACTTTCTCGTGGGAAGCAGCGGTAACGCTGCGCCGGCGCGACGCCCGTTCTAACGCCAATGCCGCGAGCGCGCGGATAAGGCGGCGGCGCGCCCAATAACAACAGAGTTGGCGTCATCAGCTCCGGCGATTGGAAATCGTGAGACGAAAGCAACATGTTGAATGGCCAAGGCTTCAGATTGGCACTTTCACCCTCATTGAGCGCCGTTAGTCGACTTGAATGATTTCTACGAGTTCGCGCCAGAATGGCTCGTCCGCCTGGGCGTCCACTTTTTTGTCGCAGGCAATGGATAAACCTTGCTTAGGGCGGGATGAATGGACGAAAGAACTGTGTTAATCACCGGCGCGTCGACCGGCATAGGTGCTGCTACTGCAATACGACTTGCGGGCGCATACCAGGGCCTTGTGCTGCACGCTCGGAAATCGCGTGATCAGTTGGAGAAAGTCGCGGCTGTCCTGGCTTCGAAGGGAACCAGGGTTGTTACAGTTCTGGGTGATCTGACTGACGAAGAACTTCCCGGCAGGTTGATCGGTGCCGCACGGAAGGAATTCGGCCGGCTCGACGCGATCGTTGCTAACGCGGGATTTCCAGTGATGAAGAGCTTCGACGAGGGGAGCTTTGCTGACCTCGACTACGCATTCAAGGGAAATGTGTACAGCTTCTTCGCCCTGGCGCGAACCGCCGCACCGCTGCTTGCGGAATCACCGGCCGGCCGCATGGTTGCAGTTGGAAGCATCAATGCACACGTCTTTCGTACCGATCTTTTCCAGGCTCCTTTGTCGGCAGCATCAAAAGGTGCCCTTGAAACGGCTGTGCGCAGTCTCGCCCTGTATTTTGGCGGCAAGGGTATCACTGTCAACTGTGTCGTGCCGGGGTTTGTGCACAAGGATGCTGGCACGGATCACAGGCTCACAGAGGAGCAGATGGCCGAGACCGCTGCACGGATTCCGCTACGGCGGCTGGGTCAGCCGACTGACATTGCCGCGGCTATCGAATTCCTCCTGTCTCGCGATGCGAGCTACATCACGGGTCAATCACTCCATGTCAACGGTGGCCTCATCTGAGGTCTTAAATCAGATTCGAGCCACATACAACGAAATGCCAGTAGTCAGAGACACTGGGAGGCTGACAGCGGACGAGAATCGTCTTCAATGAAGCTGGGCGGTTGGAGGACGGCTCGTCATGGGTCAGTTTCACCCCAGAAAAAGTCTGAATGAGCAGATAGATAATTCTCTCAATGGCTGACAACCGAATGCGTAGAAGCTGCTACCTCCCCGTGAAGCTTGCGAGATCATCGCCCGGTTCTATGGACGGCCACCATTCCCCTGACAGTTCGCGGGGCAAGGATGAGCGCAGAAATGTACTTCGTAAAGTTATCGATTTCAAACGGTGTCACAAGCGTGGTGCCGCGCGGTGCGTCGCTTTACCGACGCGCCACGGTCCAAATGATTAACAGGAGTCGAAAATGTTGCGTCGAAGTGCATTGAAGCTGACTGTCCTCTCGTTGTTCTGCGCAGCTTCGGTCGGAGCACATTCCCAGGATGTGCAAATCGTTAAATTGGGTTTTGCCGGCCCCTTGACTGGGTTCTCCGCGCAATCTGGTAAGGATATGGAGAATGCTGCACGGATCGCAATCGACGACGCGAACAAGGCGGGCCTGGTCATCGGCGGAAAGAAGGTGCAGTTTCAACTTGATTCTCAAGACGACGCTGGCGATCCGAAGACCGCCGTCCTGGTTGCACAACATTTTGCCGATGAAGAAGTCGCCGGTGTGATTGGCCACTACAACTCGGGCTGCTCGATCGCGGCAGCATCTGTCTATGCAAAGGCTGGAATCCCTGAGATGTCGCCGACATCGAGTTCCCCCTCCTATACGACACAGGGCCTCAATACGACTTTCCGCATTCAGAACAACGACGATCAGATGGCGACTCTTGCCGCCGATTACAGCATCAAGAAGCTCAACGCCAAACGCATCGCGACGATCGACGACAGCACCGATTACGGGTCGAACTTCGCAACTGAGTTCGGCAAAGCGGTGAAGAAAACCGGCGGAACAATCGCGACCCGTCAGTATACGCAGGCGAATTCAGTGGATTTCCGGGGGATTCTCACGATCATCAAAGGTGAGCAGCCAGATTTGATTGTCTATATCGGGCAATACGCCCAGGCAGCTGCTTTGGTAAAGCAACTCCGTCAACTGGGCATCACGATCAAGTTCATGGGCGAAGGCGGCTTTACAAACGAGAATTTCCTGAAGCTTGGAGGCGAGGCTACCAAGGGCATGTACAGCTGGGAGTATGGTCTTCCTCTCGATAGAATGCCCCGTGCTGCCGAACTGGAAACCAAAATGAAGGCGCGCTTCGGAGTGGGAATCGTGCAATATGCCCCGCAATCCTACGACGCCACATGGGCTCTGATAAACGCGATGAAAAAGGCAGACTCCACTGATCCAAAGAAGTATCTCCCGGTATTGCATACGGTTAGTTTCGAGGGCGTTACAGGTCCCGTCTCATTCACAAAGAACGGCGACCGCGCGGGCGCCAGTGCAACCCTGTATCAGGAGCAGAATGGCAAATGGCAAGTTCTCGACGTGGCACAGACAGGCGGTAAGTGACATTACTTGAGTGGCTCCAGCAGACAACATGAGCGGCGTCGCGCGCTCGCTGAGTCACTCATTTTCAGGGAATGTCTTCGCGAATAAGGCGGGTGACGCGCTCGACAAACAACGGCTTGTAGGCACCTCATACAACCTGCGCCTGGGCTTCTCGTCATACTGGTTGACGAAGGCAAAGACCTTGGCGCCACCTTCGGTCTGGCCGCTCTTGCCAGCAACCACTTCGAACCATCCCTCCGTTCTGGATTTCTGGTCCGACGCGTGAACATAGCCGCCATCCAGTCCGACCGTCAAGGGCGGCCCCGGCGGCGGCTGTTTCGCCCACTCGCTTGGACTACCTTCGATGAACGTGAACTGTTCATCGCCCAGCTCATTCTCGATCCGTTCCGCGACGGCATGGAGTTGTCGTCGTACCGTCGCAGGTGTGATTTTGTCGGCGATGGGCAAGACTTCGCTCAGCACTTCGACGCTCAGGCCATAGGACATGAGCGACGCAAACCTGGTTTCCAGATACAGCAATTCCGGCGCCGCCGGCCCGACTTCTGGCAGGGGCAATCGTAGAGCCGGGGACTGGCGAGGTTCAATTTGCCGAACACGGTTCGATAGATGACGGTATGTTTTCCCTTGTGGGTTCGACGGCGGCCACAGTGCGGACAGGTCGCAAACCGCGCGAGGTATTCCTCGACCTGCGCGGTAACGATGGTTTGCTGCATGCCGCGCAGCAGCGACCTGGCCTCCGCAAGCGTCAGGCCCAGATCCTCTGGTCGTAGCGAGCTACGTTCCAGCCGCACGACCTCCGCGATTTTTTCCGCTTCGCCATCCTCGGCGTCAATCACCACCTGTATTCGGATCTTCACGGCCTGCTCCTTTCTACTGCCGCCTCCAGGATTCGTCGTCCGTTACGTATTGCTTGAGTAGGCGGTTGACCGCGCGCCGGTCGAAGCTGTCCCGGTTCAGCCATTCGCGCAGTTCGTCGATGTCCCCGACCCGATTGCGAATCGATTCCAGATCGTTGGCGTCGAGGTCGCCCCGGATCTCTTCAACCAATTCCTCGACTCGCAGCGGGAATTCGTCACGGCGGGTCATGAAGGCAAACGGGCCGCCACAGTCCTCTGGCGGCGCCCGGCGCTTGCCACCGATGCAGCACGGATAGATGCGTTTCTCTTCCAGCCCCAAGCGCGCCTCAACGCGCACCTGGCGTGCCCATCCATCGTTGAAATCGTATTCGTAGAGAAACCGTTCGTTGACGTGAAAACGGAAATCGCCCAACCGGACGTGTTCCGGATCGGTCGAGAAGTCGATTCCACCGTCATGGGAAACGCCGTAGTCCTGGCCATGGATATGAAAGCGGTTCAGATGCTCATCGCTCCAGCCAAAGGCGATCTGCAGGATGTAGTGCAGATCGGTGATCGTGGTATCGCTGCGCACCAGAAGTCGTCGCCAGATCATCGGACTGATCTGGTGAAGCCATACGTGGAGCCGATAAATACCGACGCCCGGTTCCTCGTCCATGATCACACAAGCTTACCAAAATTCAGGGCCATACCTTCCAGCCCCCACTTTGTTCCGCTCTCCCCGTCGCAAGCGGCCGGTTGGAACAAGTTGGCGAATGGATGAGACTTACATCCGCGTCAGGGGCGGCTGGAAATATCTCTCTCGGGCAGTCGACAGGGACGGCAACACTATCGACTCCCGCTGCGCGCCCATCGGGACAAGGCTGCAGCCCGGCGTACTGTCTCGGGCGCGCCATTCTGGCTGCTGACCGATTCCACGGTCTAGCAACATAAGCAGTACTTTGCATATCGATTTCGCTCGTTCTGCGAGCGTTACTGCGACAAAGCCCGATGTGGTCGGTTGGCGGTACGCTGGCAGAGCCCGTGGCCTCAAAATACACATATCAGGTAGACCACCGCATAGCGCCTCAGCGACTCCCTTTGATCGACGGAGGTCGTTAATGGTGCATGTTGCCGCGCGATCGACATCACGCTTCGGATCCGACCTGAAATAGCGGACTACTCGACAGGTATGGGTGCCTCTTCCTGAGACGGCAGGCTGTAATTCAAAGGTACATCTGCGGTGAGATTCCGGTCCATGAACTGCATGAACCTGCCCTTGAAACGCACAGCGTGCCGATGTGCGTATTCTTCTGCCTTGTCTGCATCGCCGCGTTCAATCGCGTCCAGCATTTCCGCATGGTCGCTAGCCATCTTCTCAGCGGAGATCTCAGGGTCCAGTGCCTTGAATCCAAAATGCAGATGCAGCATACGTTGACCTTCGCCCAGCAAGCGTCGGTACAGGTCCGCGAAATAGACATTGCGTCCGGCTCGTGCGATCGTCATATGAAATTCGTAACTGGTCTCGACCATTGCCAGGCTGTTTCCTGATTTGAAACTTGCTGCGACGCCCTTTTCGTAGGCCCTCGCCGCCTCCTGGATTTTGACAAGATCCGCGGGAGTTCTGTTTAGCGCGGCGAGTCGCGTGGTGACTCGTTGAAGCAGGTCGAGCGCATCAAGAAACTCCGGGACGCGCGCGAAATCCATTGGAGTCACGACCGTGCTGCGATTGGCGAGAATAGTGACGAGGCCATCTGCTGAAAGCCGAACAAGCGCTTCCCGCACCGGAGAACGCGATGTATTGAAACGCTCTGCCAGACCGACCTCATCAAGTGGCATCCCTGGCACCAGTTTCATCGCCAGAATCTCATTTCGCAGTATTCTGCAAACACGAGCAGCACCCGTTTCTTTGCCTGGCTGGTGTTCAACTGATGGCTTCGCCATGATCCTTCCTGAAAAATATTGCTCTCGATATAGCACTTGTGTGCAGCGCTACTGGGGGCGGCCGATCCATTGCCTCGTCATCCCCATGCTCAAGACGGTATCAAAACGGAGAACGAGTCTGCCGGCAGCCGCCGCTGGACCGCATCAGGTCGCTCCTTCCCGTGACTTCAGGTACTTCGCGTGACACCGCCATGCAAGCGCTCTTCGAAACCTATTCAAGGCTCGCCGATGGAACGTGCGAATCCATCCAGTCGTAGCGACCATTGTCCACCCATGCCCAGTTCGAGACGCGATTGGGTTTGACCGCGATTCCATCGACGGTGCGTCGATCCTGAATTTGCACGTCCATATCATCGTCGGCAAGTCGTGATTGACTCATATTGGTGCCGTAGCACATTTTGACTCCTGATCCATGGAGGATAATCGCCTGTCTCTTCCAGCCATTTGAAACAAACTGCACCCAGCCTATTGACATGACACTACATACTGCACAATGACCTTTTTTGGCTGTGACGAAAGATGGTATTCTCGCAATGCCACCTCGAGATCGAAAGACATCGTGCCACGCGATCTAAAAGCACTTCAAACGCTCTCTTAGGCCGGAATTCCGCCACGAGGCCAATTGGAGGAATCGATTTCACGGATGAGTACCTGCATGCCCGTAACAGCGCTTCACCTCGGCGATTTGCGTAACCATTCAAGGCTGAGCGGCATATGACGAGTAGGCGGTCGTGACAAGCCAGCCACAATCGATCGGAAGAGTCACCCCGGTAATAGCGGATGCGTTCTCAGAACACAGGAAGAAGATCGTATCTGCAACTTCGTCGGGACGAACGAATCGCCGCAGAGCGGACTTCTGAACAACGGCATCCGGATCGCGCTCGCCTGAATCAATTCGAGCCTGCATCGCAGGCGTCAACGTATAGCCCGGTGCCACTGCATTGACGCGAACCCCCTTCGGCCCCCATTCAGCCGCCATCACCTCCGTAAGCATTTTGAGGCCCGCCTTCCCGACCGCGTAACCGATCTGCGCTGACGCTCTGAATGTCGTCAATGAACAGAGGTTGATGATCGCTCCCTTCCCAGCGTCACACATGGCGGCGCCAAACGCGCGGGAGACCATGAGTGTTCCTCGTACATTAATGTCGAAGAGCCGGTCAAATTCGGCGATGGGCATGTCGAGCAGACGTACGGCATTTTGAAGAATGCCACCCGAGTTGACCAATGCTTCGGGTACGCCATGCAAATTGAAAACCTTCTCAGCGAACAACTCGATCGAATTGTCGGACCCGAGGTCGAGCGGATAAAAGAAGACGTCCCGTCCTACCTCGGAAAGCTCGGCAGCCACCCTCTTGCCACGCTCCGAATTCAGATCGCCAATTACGACCGTCATCCCAGCAGCTGCGAAGCGGCGGGCTGTCGCCTCGCCGATACCGCTTGCCCCGCCAGTCACCACTACCAGCTTCGTATCACTGCCCATGTTTAAACCTCAATAGGTGGCTGCTTCATTGATCAACCGAGAGTCGGATTTTGCTGTCCGCACTCCATCGTGCGAGCCGACTTCCTTCTGCATCGAAAAACTGCGAAACCCTCGATGCAATGTAGTGAGAACAGAACTGTGTCTTGCGCACGATTTTCGGGGTCGTTTGCATCAGTGGCCAGCGTTCCGTGCGAACCCGACTCGCGACAGTTCCACTCTCCCAGACGCTAGCGGCTTGCCAGTTCGAAGATTGCGTCAACCTCCACGGCGACGTTGCGCGGAAGAGAATTGCACCCGACGGCAGCACGAGTGTGGCGACCTGCGTCACCCAGTATCGAGATCATCAGATCCGATGCTCCGTTCAGGACTTTGGGATGGTCCTTGAATTCAGGGGACGCGTTGACGAACCCTCCAAGCCTGACGCAACCGACAACCTGATCAAAGTCTCCTCCGACCGCCTGGTTGACCTGCGTCAGGATGTTGACCGCGCACAATCTCGCCGCAGATTGTCCGTCCTCAAGCGAAAGCTCTGCGCCAAGTTTGCCTACGTATCGATCAACACCTCCGGACACGGGAACCTGACCGGAGACATAGAGCAGATTTCCAACCCGCTTTGTCGCGGCGAAATTCGCGCCCGGTGTCACGGGGGAGGAGAGCTCGATACCGACCTCGCGTAACCGCTGTTCGAGAGTTGCACCCATCACACACCTCCATGTGAATCAACAGGCTGGACGTACGGACCACATCGCTCGATTGCAATGCGCGTGGTTTCCTCGGGCGGCCGCTCCCACCAGTCGAGTTCGGAGAAGATCTCGAGTTCGAAGGGACCGGTGTAGCCAATATCGTCGAGCCATCCCTTGATGCACTGGATGTCAACGACACCATCACCGACCATGCCGCGATCGCGCAGATTACGCGTCGGCACCAGCCAGTCACAGTAGTGGAACGTGATAATCCGATCGGGGCCTGCACGTCTCAGCTCGGCCTCGAACGCTGGATCCCACCAGCAGTGGTAGACGTCAGGAACCAGGCCGGCGGCATCTCCCAGCTCGTCGCAAAGGTCGTTGGCGACCTTGATCGAATTGAGGACGCTGCGGTCGCCCGCGTACATCGGGTGCAGTGGTTCGAGGCCCAGCTTGACGCCGACATCACGTGCGTGAGGTGCGAGCTCGAAAAGTGCGTCGCGCACGCGTGCTCGCTGGCCCGCAATGTCCTTGCTGTCGGGCGGCATGCCACCCACGACCATCATCAGGCAGCGCGCGCCGATTTCAGCCGCTGCATCGAGCAGGCGACGGTTGGTGTCGATGGCTTCCGCCATGCTGCTGTCGACCGACACGTTGAACCATTCGCTCGTGCACAGCGATGGGACCCACATGTCAAGCTCGCTCAGATGTCGGCGTGTCTGCGCGACGCCATACGCTTCGAGAAACTGCCGCCACACGGCGATACCGCTCACGCCGTGGCGCCTGTAGCCTTCAATGGCTTCCGGCATCGACCACTTGGGCGTCGTGATCTGGTTAATCGCGAATCGCGAAAGATCAAAGTCCATGTCGTCCCCCATCATGCCTTTGTGCCGCGCAGTTTCGCGGACACGTCGCGATCCAGCTTTTCGCCCTTGAACGCAACCTTGTGGAAACGCTCGGCGTAATCGCGCGTGATCTTTCCATTCGCGAGATCGGCCTCGATGAGATCGAGCGAGCGCTTCGCCGGATCGCCATATCCACCACCACCCGCCTGCTCGTGACGGACCGACGCACCGCGATGGAGCGTCATCGTGAACTTGCTCGGCAGCGGCTTCGTTTCTCCGTCTGTGTGGAGGAAGTTCGACGACGGGGCACCCTTGCATCCGCCAAAAAGACCATAGGGCGCATGGTCGCTGCGATCAGAACGGACCTGTGCGACGACTTCTTCAGCAAGAATCCGGTATTCCCGCACGAGCCCGAGACCGCCCCGATACTCGCCTGCGCCGCCCGAGTCCTCAGCGAAGCCATACGCCTCCATCACGATCGGGTAGCGCGCCTCAAGCGTTTCGATCGGCATGTTCGACATGTTCTGGGACGGATTGGTCACACCTTCGATTCCGTCCTTGTTGAACCGTCCACCCCAGGCGCCGTTGATCATGTCCACCAGGATGAACGGCTCACTGGCCTCCTTGTCATAACCGCTGAGCGCGATCACGGTGTTGCCACCTTCGCCTGCAGCCATGACCTTGGTCGGCGCGATCTGCGCAAGGGCGCCGAACACGGTGTCGACCACGCGATAGCCAGTGAGTGCTCGCGCGGCAACCGGCGCAGGCAGACGGGGATTGAGAATCGAGCCTTCAGGCGCCGTGATGTCGATGCAGCGATAGACGCCAGCGTTGTTCGGCACGTCGGCTTCGAGCGCGCAGCGGATCGCCAGGTAGGTCGCCGACTTCACGAACGACAGCGTCGAGTTGATTGCACCGCGCACCTGCGGCGAAGACCCTGCAAAGTCCACCGACACGCCTGATCCCTTCACGGTGATCGCGCACTTGATCGGGATTGCATCCTTGGTAAAACCGTCATTATCGATATAGTCCATGAACTCGTAGACACCGTCCGGCCATGCGGCGATGGCTTGACGCGTCAGACGCTCACCATAGTCCAGCAATTCATCGAAATACTCGCGAAGCTCCGCCTCGCCGTAGCGACGGATCATCTTCACAAGTTCGCGCTCACCGATATTGCAGGTCGCCAGCTGTGCGTCCAGGTCGCCCATCACGAGGTCAGGCAGACGGACGTTCTTCCTGATGATGCTTACCAGGGTCTCGTTTACTTCGCCCCGCGTGTACAGCTTGGTCGGCGGAATGCGCAAGCCTTCCTGGAAGATTTCGGTCGAGTCAGCAGCGTTGGAGCCCGGAACGCGACCGCCGACGTCGCAATGGTGCGCAATGACGACGGAGAAGCCCTGAAGCCTGTCTTCAAAGAAGATCGGCTTGAACATGAAAATGTCCGGCAGGTGCATGCCGCCTTCGTACGGATCATTGAAAATGATCACATCACCCGGCTGGACGTTGTTCGAGAACTTCCTGATGACGACATCGACGGCGTCCGGTACCGCACCGAGGTGCAGGGCGACAGTCTTGGCCTGGGCGAGAATGCGGCCGGCGGCATCACACATCGTCACGGAATAGTCGAGGACGTCGCGGATGATCGGTGAGCGTGCGGTACGCATCACGGCAAATGCCATGTCGTCGACGATCGTATCGAGGGCGTTCTTGACGACAGCAAAGGTAATGGGATCGACTTTACGTTGTGCCATGTTCTACTCCGTTGGGGTTCAGTCGAGCGATGCGATGACGCTACCGACCTTGTCAGTGCTGACGCGCCAGCCAGGGGGAATGACGATCGTCGTATCTGAGCTTTCGAGAATGACGGGACCGAGGATTTCCTTGTCGAGCAAGGCGCGCGGGACGACAGGCGTGTCGACCCATCCTGAATCACGGTTGAAATAGACCCGTCGGGTGCTCCGCGTCTGTTCGCCCGTCTTGTTGGCGGCACTTCGAATATCGCGGAAATCAAGTGTTTTGGTGGCGATGCCGCGCGCGAGCAGCCGGATATTCGCGCATTCGATCGCGTCATTCGATGCATAGCCATACATTGCCGTGTAGGCGTCGAGGAAGCCTTTACGCAGTTGCTCGCGGCCAGCTTCGTCCAGCTTTTCGGGGACAGCCACGGGGATTTCATAGTCCTGACCGCGGAACCGCATATCGAGTTCGAAGACGTACTGGATACGGTCTGCGGTATAGCCTTCGCTCGCAAGCGCCTTGGCTGCGTCTTTCCGCATGGACGAGACGTGCTGTGCCAGAGCGTCGAGATCGAACGAGTCGAGATGATGGAGGAACGGGCGGACAAAGTATCTCTCCACGGCGCCGGCGAGCATGCCCATCGCTGTGAACACACCAGGTGCGGCCGGGAACACGACACGCTTCATTTCCAGCGTGCGGGCGAGGTCACAGGCGTGCACGGGACCGGAGCCACCAAACGCCATCAGCGTGAAGTCGCGCGGATCGACGCCACGCTCGACCGTGACGGCCTTGATGGTGCGCGCCATGTTCACGTTGACGACTTCACGGATACCGACGGCAGCCTCTTCGACTGAAATGCCGAGCGGCTTTGCAAGGATCTGACCGATCGCGTCGCGCGCAGCCATCAGGTTGAGTTCCATCGTTCCGCCGGCGAGCTTTTGCGGCAGGAAGCCGAGGACGGCGTTTGCGTCGGTCACGGTCGGGCGTTCGCCGCCGATGCCGTAACACACGGGGCCCGGATAGGCGCCCGCTGAGATCGGACCGACATTCAGCAGACCGCCCGCATCGATCCAGGCAATCGAACCTGCGCCGCTACCGACTTCAGCAACGTCGATCGTGGGAACCCGCATCATGTAACCACCGGCCTTGATAAAGCGGCTCGGTGTCGAGATACCGGCGCGGAACTCGTATTCGTTGGTGCGCGCCAGCTGGCCGTCATGAATCAGCGATGCGGAGGCGGTCGTGCCACCCATGTCGAAGACGACGAGATCAGTATCGTGGCGTGCTTCGCCAAGGCGTCCCGCTCCGACGACGCCAGCGGACCGGCCCGACGAGATGAAGAACACGGGTGTGTCCTGGGCGATGCGGGCGCTGGACAGGCCGCCATTTGAATTACTGACCAGCAACGGGGCGTTCACGCCGATGCGCTTCAGGCCGCTCTCAAGGCGCTGGAGATAGGTCCGCAATGCGGGCAGGACATAAGCGTTGACGACGGTTGTCGACGTGCGCTCATACTCGCGCAGTTCCGGCAGCACCTGGATGGACGCAGTGACGCTGATCTCGGGAAACTTCGCCTGAAAGGCGGCGAGCGCGGCAGCCTCGTTTTCCGGATTCTTGTACGAGTTGATGAAGCAGACAGCGACGGACTCGACGCCTTCGCTGCGGAAGAACTCGCCTGCTTTCAGCACCTCATTGATCGGCGTAGCGCGGTGCACTTCCCCGGAAGCCAGTGTGCGTTCGTCGACCTCGAGCCGATATCGGCGCTCGACAAGCGGAACCGGCTTGTCCCACGTCAGATCGAACATGGTGGGCGTGCGAACACGGCCAATTTCGAGGACGTCGCGAAATCCTTTCGTGGTGATCAGACCAGATTTCGCTCCGACCTTCTGAAGCATGGTGTTCGATCCGACCGTCGTGCCATGAAGGACCTCTGTGACATCGTCGGTCTTCAGTCCAGCCTGCTGCAGGATGCGTTCGACACCCGTGAGAACCGCTTCCTCGGGAGCTGCGGGGGTCGACGAAACCTTCGTGAAGGTAACCTGACCTTTGTCGTCGAGAAGTACGAGGTCAGTGAAGGTACCGCCGATATCTACGCCGATGCGTGCGCTTGCCATAGTTTCATCCGTCCAATATTTGCCGAATTGATGCCTTTGGTGACTGTTGCCGGCGCCCACAACGTCAAGGTGAAATTCCCCAGAATGCGCCTTCGGCCACCACCGCGTTTTCCTACTACCTCGAGTGATTCAGTGCCACGTACGACTGCGCGATACCAGGGCGGACTGGTGTGTCACAACGGCTTTCAACAGTCCTTCCTTTCCGGGACTTAGAACTTGTGCCTCAAGCCAATTGTGACGAGCGCCTGTTTGTTTGACCCCGAATCAACATCGTTCGAACCAATCACCGCCTGCGCTTGCCCGGCCCCGTTCTGTCCACTTGCGAGCGCATAGGACGCAATCGCGTACATATCCGTACGCTTGCTCAGGTTGTAGTCGGCACCGATCGAGAACTGATTCTGTTTCGCCGAGGAGTCGCCGGACGACTTCATGTAGGTGTAGCCTAACTCTGTCAGTAGTGCTGGCGCGATCTGCCATACACCGTACAGTGAGCCAACCTGATATTTCTGCGATTCCGTGAAGGTCGAACTCGCGTCCGGGTTGTACTGCGAGAAGCTGTAGTAACCACCGAGGGTGACGCTGCCAATTACATAGTTGCCACCTGCCCGAGTGATGTTGATCGAACGCGCGGAAGCGTACGCGTTATTAACTGAGCTGTTAAAGATGGAATCGGCGGACGTTGTACCTCGTGTCGAAACCGAGGGGTTGCCGTTATCGATATGCAGGTAACCCGCCGCCAGTGAGAGTGCACCGTTGCTATACGACGCTGCGCCACTGTACGTCTGGCCTGAACCCAGCGAGCCCGCGACGCCGCCGAACGAGTACATTGTCTCCAGCTGCAAGCCCGACCATTTTGGGCTTGCCCATTTCACAGCATTGTTGAAACGCACGCTGTTGTCGGCGTTATCGATGTCTCCCGGACTCGTGAAAAAGCCGGCGAGCCAGTTGTCACCCTGGACAGGCTGAATCAGATCGACCAACGGATCGTACTGACGGCCCAACGTCACAGTACCCCAGCTATCACCCGACAGTCCCACAAACGCCTGACGACCAAACATACGGCCTCCCTGGCCTAGCTTCCCGTTGTCCGAATTGAAGCCGTTTTCGAGCTGAAAGATCGCCTTCAGCCCCCCGCCCAGGTCCTCACTGCCTTTCAGGCCAAACCGCGAACCAGACACGCTGCCGCTCGTCATCGAAACCTGGGTCGAATAGCCGCCGCTGTTATGAATGTACATAAGGCCGGTGTCAATGACACCATACAGGGTCACTGAATTCTGGGCATGCGCCTGACATGCCAGGCCTGCTACTGCCAATGTGATGCCCGTCTTCACAACATTCGCCATTTTTTTCTCCGGCACTTAATATGTATAACTATTTATTTAGACAACAAGCTTGAGCGGCGAAACGACCAACTTCATGCATGCTTGAAATTTCGCTACCCCACCTTCGTGGAATAGACAAGACACAACTCCGGTCTGGCGATGCAGACTTACCCCATCAGGTTCGCAATCGCCTTAGTGCGCGAGAATCTGGGCCAGAAACGCCTGGGTGCGGGGATGACTTGGGGCGCTGAAGAATTCCGTGGGCGAACCGCTTTCGATGATCTGACCGCCGTCCATGAACAGCACACGATGTGCGACAGATTTGGCAAAACCCATCTCATGGGTAACGCAGATCATCGTGATGCCGTCATCGGCGAGGCCGATCATCGTATCCAGTACCTCCTTGACCATTTCCGGATCGAGGGCAGACGTCGGCTCGTCGAAAAGCATGATCTTGGGATCCATGCACAGTGCACGCGCAATCGCAACGCGTTGCTGCTGGCCGCCGGAGAGTTGTGCAGGATACTTGTGCGCCTGGTCAGCTACCCTCACGCGCGACAGATACTTCATCGCCCTTTCTTTCGCCTCGCTGGCTTTGACCTTTTGTACGCGCCGGGGCGCCAGCATGCAGTTTTCGAGCACCGTCAGGTGAGGAAACAGGTTGAACTGCTGAAAAACCATGCCCACGTCGTTCCGGACTTTCTCGGCGCCCTTTCCGTGCGTGCCGAGTTCGACGCCGTTGACGATGATCTTGCCGCCCTGTGTCTTCTCAAGATAGTTGATGCACCGGATCAGGGTTGACTTCCCTGATCCGGACGGTCCGCAGAGCACCAGGTGTTCGCCGCGCTTTACCGTCAGATTCACTCCCTTGAGGATATGCGCCTTGTCATACCACTTCTCCACGCCTACCATTTGGATTACGTCATCCATGATGTCTCCGGAACCAGAAAATCAGAGTCGCAATAGGAAATTGCGTTTAGTTGGACGCCACCGGAATATTTGGCAGCGATTTGGGCAACGACGGCTTGTCGACTCCGAACCATTTTTTGTACAGCGAATTCCAGCTCCCATCCTTATCGGAGGTGTCCAGATAGGCGTTGATCCATACGGCGAGATCCTTGTCGGAAGGACGCACGGCGATGCCGAGAAACTCCTGGCTGAGGATGACCTTCTGTTCGTACTGGTTGGGCGCCGCCTTGTTCAGCACCGGAAAATAGTGACTGTATCCAGAAAGTACCTGCGTTTGCCCTGAGAGCAGTGCCTGAATTGCTGACGAGTCGTCGTCGTAGCGCCGGATCGTAGCGGTCTTCGGTGCAACTTGCGAAATTGCCTTGTCCATGGAGCTGGCACGGGCGACTGCGATACTTTGACCCGCAAGGTCATTCACTGTCGAGATCTTGTCGTCCTTTTTCCCGTAAATCGAGGCGCTGATGACGGCATACGGTTCCGTGTACTGCACCACCTTGGCACGGTCCGGATACATGCCGAGAACACAGATGAGTGCGTCAACCTTGCCGGTCAGCAGCAATGGAATACGGTTTGCCGCAGTCACGGGCACGAACTCGGCTGTTACACCCAGTTTCTTGGCCATGTCGCGGGCGAGTTCGATGTCGTATCCGTCATTGCTTCCATTGCCGTTGATGAAACCAAACGGATTCTGATCTGTGACGATGCCGAAAACCATCTTCCCCTTCGACTTCAGGCTGTCGATCTCGCCGGCATGCACGGCGGCAAGCGGCAACATCACACCAGCCAGGACAGCACACAGCGCCTTGACGCATGTGCGGCGGTCTACCTTCAATGAGCTCTTCATTTCGCGTTCCCCTATCTGCCTTCCCGGCATGTAAAGTCAACAACAGTTAAAACAGCGTCAATTCACCGTCCCGCAGCCAGTCTCCGCTCGATCCGGGTTCCAAAATTCGAGAGCGGCCAGCACAACAGAAAATAAAGTGCACCGACGATCCCGAATACCATGAACGGCTCGAACGTCGTATTGGCCACAACCTGCCCAGCGCGCGTCAATTCCGTGAAACCGATAATGGCGCACAGCGATGTACCTTTGATGAGGCCTACGACGAACCCGACCGTCGCAGGCAGCGAGACCCGGAAAGCCTGAGGCAAAACAATCGCCTGCATCCGTGGGAAATATTTCAGGCCGAGAGCCTTGCTTGCCTCCACCTGTCCTTTCGGAACTGCCTCGATTCCCCCACGCAAGATCTCGCCAAGAAATGCACTTGCATGTGCCGTCAGCCCAAGCGCCGCCGCAGCCCAGGCACTGATGTCAAGGTTCAGGAGTGAGACGCCGTAATAGACTACGAACAGCTGCATCAGGAGAGGAGTGCCCTGGAATATCTCGATGTAGCCCGTAGTCAACCAGCGAAGGAACGGGTAATCCGAGGTACGCAGGAGGGCGATACACAGCCCCATCACACCGCCACCTATTACTGCAATCACCGCCAGTGCGATCGTCCATTTCAATCCCTGCAGAAGCAGGAAGAGGTTGCTCATGCCAAATTCCGGAATCATTCGTGCCTCACTTGGTCGGATAAGCAAAGTAGACGCGGCCGAACAACTTGAAGATGGTCGACAGAGTGATCGACAGCGCCAGATAGATAGCAGTCACAACGAGATAGACTTCGAAGCTTCTGAAGGATGCCGATTCAACCTGCTGGGCTGCTGAGGTCAATTCCGCTGCCGAGATTGACGAAACGATGCTCGAACTGAGCACCAGCAGGATGAACTGGCTACATAGCGCCGGATACACCGAGCGAATCGAAGGTCGCAAGACGACGTTCCAGAATATCTGGTAGGACTTGAGGCCCAGCGCAGCACCCGCTTCTATCTGTCCCTTGTGGATAGCTTCGACACCGCCGCGAACAATTTCGGCCACGTATGCCGCTGCATTGACGGTTAACGCAGTGACTGCAGCCTGCGTCACGCTCAGCTTGAGACTGAGCGAAGCAAGACCGAAGTAGATGAAGAGCAGTTGCACCAGAAACGGGGTATTGCGGATAACCTCAATGAATACAGTCCCCATCCACCGGAGTGGCGGGATAGTGCTCTTCTTGGCGAGCATCACAATGATCCCGGCAACCAATGCGAGAGCCATAGAGACCAGGGACATCTTGAGGGTCTCAATGGTGCCGTCGACAAGGAGCTGCCTGTACTGTGCGATCGCACTGAAGTCAAATTGATAGTGCATGGCAAACCTCAGATACTGTGCGTTAGCGGAAGATCGCCGGTCTCTTTTCACGGAAAGCAGCGACGCCCTCTGTCGCGTCCGGCGTTGACTTGCAAACCGTGGCGGCAAACTCGTGCGCGGCCTCGGTCCCCGACGGTTCGATGAGACGCAGCAGTCGCTTGGCGACGGATATCGATACGCTCGAGCGCTTCGCAAGGAGGTCGCAGGTCTCCTGTATCTGCTGATCAAGCTGTTCGAGTGTTTCACTGGTACCGTTCACGATTCCCCAGTCCAGCGCGGTGGCCGCGGAAATCGGTGCGCCGACCAGGATCATCTGTCGTGCGCGCGCAGGTCCCACGAGGTTTGCCAGTCGCTGGCAACCCATCCATCCGGGGATCGCGCCAACGGCAGCCTCCGGGAAGCCAACCTGTATGGACGACAGCGCATACCGCAGGTCGCACGAAAGAGCCAGTTCGAGCCCACCGCCCAAGGCACTGCCGCTGAGGACCGCGACGGTCGGTTTGTCCAGTTCAGCGATCCTCCGCATAACTCGGTTGCCGGCCCGGATGAAGCGGCTTCCCATCTTTTCGGGATCGATTGCACCCCACTCGTTGACATCAGCGCCCGCGCAAAAGAAACGCGGACTCGCCGACCTGAATACCAGCACTGAGATTTCGCTGTCCGATTCGATCTCGTCCAGAATCACGTCGATGTCATCCAGCATCTGGAGTGTCAACGCGTTCAGCCGTGCCGGCCGGTTCAACGTCAAGACTGCCGTGGTCCCGATACGCTGGAAGAGCACAGGATTTTCAATAGTCATTTCCATTTCCCATTCCTTGCATCATCGAAGGTCGAGCACGAACTATTGCGACACCGTCGCCGCAATCTGCTCGTCAAGAATGGGCGCAAACCCCATCCGGTCCAGGATGTCGCGCTGCACGTCGACCCCCGTTGCAGCTTCGACGAGGTGAACACCACGCTCGGACAGACGGAACACCGCACGTTCGGTGATGTAGAGAACCTCCTTGCCCTCATGAAGCGCCTGCGCGCCACTGAAGGTAATGTGCGCAACCTTGTCGACGAGTTTTGGCACCAGACCAGGATTTTTGATCTGCAGGTCGCCGGTGTGCCCGATGTCAACCTGAAGACCTTTTGTTTCGAACGCGCCGCAAAACACGATCTTTTTGGAGCCGCGCGTGATGTCCATGAATCCACCGGGCCCAACGACCGTACCGTTTAGTTTGGAAACGTTCACGTTTCCTTCCTGGTCCAGTTCACCCATGCCGAGAAACGTCACGTCAATGCCACCACCGCTGTAAAAGTCGAACTGTTCAACGCTGGGGATGATCGCGTCCGCGTTGCGCGCGGCACCGAACATCACACCATCCAGCATGTCGCCGTTGTGGATGCCCTGTTCAACCGTACCCCAGTAGCGACCATGCAGATTCTGGTCTGCCAGGATGGCCGGGACAGCGCCAGGGAAGCCGAATCCGAAGTTCACGGACTGGCCCGCTTTCATCTCGCGCGCTGCACGTTCGGCCACGATCCGGCGGATACCCTCCGGCGCTTCGAATTCGCCCCGTCCTTCTGTGGAGAGCAGTTCGCCGCTCAATGTCGGGTCGTATTCGGTGATCGCGCACTGCTGCTGGGATGGCACTTCTACGAGGGTGTCGACCACGATCCCCGGCACACAGACCAGACGCGCTGCAACATGGCCTTGCGTCATCGTCTTGACCTGCGCAATAACCTTCCCGCCGGAATTGTGTGCCGCGAGACAAACCGCATAGATGTCGAGATCCGCCGGCTCGTGACGAACCGTGAGGTTGCCCTTGCTGTCCGACGAAGAGGCCTTCACGATTGCAAAATCGATCTTGAAAGGCTTGAATCGCAGGAACTCTTCGCCGTCCAGTTCGATAACTTCGACCAGTTCTTCGGTCGCTGAACGGTTGATCTTGCCGCCTCCAAAGCGCGGATCGACAAAGGTGCGCAATCCAACACGCGTGATCACACCCGGACGCCCTGCGCCGATTTCCCGGAAAAGCGTCGCGATCACGCCTGCGGGAAAGCTGTACGCTTCGATCTCTTCGTTCTTCGCGAGATCCTGCATGACGCTGGACCATCTCCAGTGACCACCGATGACGCGCTTGACGAGACCGGGATGCGCGAAGCGCCCGACCCCGCTTCCATTGCCATCGCCGATTCCTAGCGAATGCACCAGCGTGAGGTTGCGCGGATGCCCCGTGCGCAGAAAGCGCTCTTCGAGCGCCGCCAGCACGGCATCCGCTTCGAGAAGTCCACCTCCGGACCCCGTGATGGCGATCGTTGCGCCGTCGGGAATGTCAGCGACAGCCTCGTGCAGGTTTTTCCATTGAGCCACACCACCCTCCTAGCAGATTACTCAGTGCGCTGTTAAATACCGAACTGGATCGTTACTTGTGAAACATCGTGCTCTGGAAGAAAATGCGTGTCAAGCAAAGATCTCGAGGATGGGGTAAACGATAGATTCAGCCCCAGCCAACTCCCTTACACTGGGTCCGTCCCGCGAATAGAACTTTTGAGATGTCTACATCCGCAGCAATCCGAGCCAGAAAACTGCGTGCCGCCAGTGAGCACCCTGAGCCACGTGTCAAGCAAATCCGTAATCCGGCGCTCACGAAGGAAAAAATTCTGGCCGCCGCCAGGGATGAGTTCTCCACGGTCGGCCTCGGAGGTGCACGCGTCGACTCGATCGCCGAAAGAGCTGGCGTCAACAAGCGGCTGATCTACGAATATTTCGAGAACAAGGACCAGTTGTTCCAGTCGGTGCTCGAAGAGGCCTGGAGGGGGATACGGGAAGCGGAAGCTGAGCTGGATCTCAAACATCTGAGCCCGACCGAAGCCATCAAGAAACTGATGACATTTACGTGGGATTACTATCTCAAGAATCCGGACTTCATGTCATTGGTGAACAGTGCCAATCTTCATCGCGCGCAGCACGTTGCACA
Organism: Paraburkholderia sp. HD33-4; assembly: GCF_021390635.1. Taxonomy (NCBI): domain Bacteria; kingdom Pseudomonadati; phylum Pseudomonadota; class Betaproteobacteria; order Burkholderiales; family Burkholderiaceae; genus Paraburkholderia; species Paraburkholderia sp. HD33-4. The sequence goes on from NZ_JAJEJS010000003.1 coordinate 364,127, forward strand.
CTCGGAGCGATTCAAGGAGCTCCATGTCGGCTTCATCGACATGCTTCAGGACATTCTGGACCGGGGAGTGGCTGCGGGCGAGTTTCGTCCCGGCGTTGACGCTCGCCAGCTTCACATTACTCTGGCCGCGATCGCCTACTACTACCTCAACAATCGGTACACGAACGAGGTCATTTTCGGCTTCAATTTCGTCGACAAGGACAGACGCGCGGAACGGCTCGCATTCAACATCGATACGGTATTACGCATCCTGGCACCGTAAGAGCGGCATGAGTCACTCGGTCAGATCTATGAGCGCAGCGCCGGTGCGTTACTTCGAGCCGGCTTGCTCGACCGCGAGCACCACCCATCGGCCGTCCTGCTGTTGATACAACGTAGCCGAAGCGGCTTTCAGATCCCCGCTTTGAGTAAACGAAATACTTCCTGATACTCCCTCGAACGTGCTGTTCCGCAATGCCTCACCGAATCGGCTCGGGTCTGTAGAGTCAGCCTTCTTCATGGCGTTAATCAGCGCCCAGGAGGCGTCGTACGCGAGAGGTGCATACTGGACGATGCCCACGCCAAATCGGGCCTGCATCTTTCTGTCCAGTTCCATTCCACGTGGCATCCTGTCGAGTGGCAATCCATAGTCCCAGCTGTACATCCCCTGCGCACTTGGCCCGGCCAGTCTCAGAAAACTCTCGTTGGTGAAGCCGCCCTCGCCCATAAATTTGGACCGGATACCGAGCTGATGAATCTGTCTCACCAGACCAGCTGCCTGCACATCCTGGCCCACGTAGAAGATCAGGTCAGGCGTGACGCCCTTGATCGTTGTCAGAATTGCGCGAAAATCAATGGACCTGGTGGTTGTGTATTGCCACGACACCAACTCACCGCCATCTTTCTGGACCGCTTTCACGTACTCGGTAACAAGGTTCGTCCCGTAGTCGGTACTGTCGTCAATCACCGCAATTCTCTTCGCCCCGAGTTGCTTGACTGAATAGTCCGCGGCAAGTACAGCCATCTGGTCATCATTGCTGATCGTGCGGAACGTAGTCTTGAAGCCTTGTGCGGTGTACAAGGGGGAGCTGGAGGCCGGAGATATTTGGGGGATACCGGCCCGCTGATAGATCGAGGATGCCGCAATGGAGCATCCGGAATTGTGGTGGCCAATTACGCCGCTGACACCTTCGTCTACAAACCGCTGCGCAATCAGAACCGCTGTTTTTGGGTCTGCCGCGTCGTCCTCAGCGTCGACTTCAAATCGAACCTTTTGACCTGCGATGACGACACCTGCCTGATTGGCCTCTTCGAATGCAAGCCTGGCACCATTCTCCTCGTCCTTGCCATACGACGCCGAAAAACCCGTCAAGGGCCCGACGATACCGATTTTTACAACCTTGATTTGTTCGGCGTATGCCCAGGTAACCGCCAGAAAGCACAGCAGAGGGAAACCCACCTTCATCAAACTGCGAGACATCATCGAGTCGCTCCATGGGCATTGGTCAACTTTATTTCCGGTTTCGTTATATGACTTCGGCGCGCTTAAAACTGACAGGGTTACCCGGGCTTCTCACTTTCCCCCGAGCTCATCGAGCAGCGTCTTGGCCTCCTGCAGATCCCTGGTATCGAACCCTTCGGAGAAGCTGCCATATGTCGTGGACAAGATTTCGCGTGCATGACTCGACTTTCCTTGCTGTCGCCAAAGTCGGGCCAGCGCCGTCACGGCACGCAGCTGCAGCGACCGGGCACCCTGCCGGCGGGCAATCGCAACTGCTCTGAGGAAGCTTGCTTCGCCCTCGCCCTCAGATTCCACCGTTTCCTGGCCCAACAGTCTCAACGTCAATTCCCCCTTCAAGCGATACAGCTCCGCTTCATTCACGCGCGCGTCCGTTTGATCCACCGCGTCCAGCGCTTCGGTCAACGCCTGTAGCCCTGCTTCGGCTTGCCCTGTTCGTCCATAGGCTTCAGCCAGTAGTGCAAGGAAATGGGGCGTTAGAAGTTGCGCTCCGGTTTCCCGGTGGGCCGCCAAACCCTCCCGCATCCGCTCGATTCCCTCTTGAGTGCGCCCCTCCTCAGCCAGTGACCAGCCCAAAAGAACGGTTCCATAACTCGACCAGAACGGAAACCCGTGCTCTGTCGCGAGCGAGAGGACGGAATCCGCTAGATCATGCGTCAACTGCACCTCCCGGCGGCACAAGTGAAGCTCAGCGGCATAGATCAACGCGTTCGCTGATGCGGCAGGATGGCAAAGAGTCTGAGCCAGAGCAAGCGCTCGTTGGCTGTGCGCCAGGGCCTGATCCGGATAGCCGAGGAACCACAGAGCCTGGGAAAGGTAGCCAGGGGCCAGCACTCCGGGTTCGATGCCATGGAAGAAGGCAAGCGAATACTGCTGTTGCGGATCGTACAAGGCCAGGGCCTCCTCGAGCTGGGCCCGCGCTGCCTCCAGCTCTCCGAGATGGAGCAGACTGGAACCCAACGCACGATGGGCCTGCATGAGCAGCGCCGGATCATGCGCCTTGCGGGCCAACGTAACGAGTTCCTCCCCTAGCTCGCACGCGGGTCGGACCGCCCCCCTGGCGATAAAAAACGTACGCAGTCCCAACAAGGCGGGGAAAAGCTGGTCCGTCTCGCCAAGCTGCCTGCACAGCGCAAGTGCTCGGGTATAGGTTTTCTCCACTTCAGATGCACCGATGCCTCTGGCAGCCATCAAGGCAGGGCCAAGGGTGATCTGGAGTTCTAGTTCCTGCACAGCACGCTCACGATTTTCGGGCAAGCGATCGAGCAATGCTAGTGCTGTTGTGAAGTGTGTTACAGCTTCGGCATTGGCGGAGCGCTGCAGCGCCTGTCGCCCGGCGTAGTGAAGGTATTCCACTGCCTTCGGCGAATTACCGCTGCGACTAAAGTGATGCGCCAACTCACTGTAGTGTTCTTCGAGGTGCGTGTCAGAAAGACTCTCAATCGCTTGTGCCGTGCGCTCATGCAAGGTATGGCGCCTCTCACTCAGCAGTGAGCCGTAGACCACCTCCTGGGTAAGTGCGTGTTTGAAGGTGTACTCCACCTCAGGAAATGAAGGCTGCTCGAAGATGAATTCGCCATCCTTCAGTCGCGCCAGGCCGCTCCTTAGATCGTCCTCTTGCTCATCGACGACACGCACAAGGAGACTCAAGCGAAATGTCTTTCCTATCACCGCGAGGGTTTGCAGAAGCGTCTTCTCGAGTGGTGCCAGCCTGTCGATTCGCGCAGCTAGAACACCCTGAACTGTTGTCGGGATATGCAAGGTGACGGGATTCTTCTGGAGTTGATACTGCCCCAAGCCACCACGCAGAACCCCTTCCTCGATCAGCGTCTGCACGACTTCTTCGATGAAGAAGGGGTTACCTTCCGTCTTCTCCAGTATCAACTGCTTGATCACAGCAAATTCGGTGGCATTGCCCAGCAGCGTGCTCAAGAGCTCGTCGGCCTCGCCTTCACCGAGGGGATTAAGCCACAGCTGGGTGTAGTGGCTCTTGTGACCCCAGTCATGCCGATACTCGGGCCGATAGTTGACCAGCAGCAGGATACGGGTGTTCGTTACGCTCCCGCACAGGAAATCCAGGAAGGCGGCGCTCTCGCTGTCGAGCCACTGCAGATCCTCGACGATCAGCACAATTGGATGATCCAGGCTCTCGCGCACCAGAAGCCGCGTGATCGCCTCAAACATGCGAAGCCGACGGATGTGCGGGTCCATTTGCGCCAGAGCCGAGCCGGAGTCGGTGACCCCAATGAGATGGAAAAAATAGGGCAGGCTCCCTTGCATCGCGGAGTCAAGCGTCAGCACCTTTCCAGTGATCTTCTCCCGCCGGCGGCGCTCATCGTCCTGCATACTGATCTGGCAGTAGTCCTTCAGCAGTTCGATCAGCGGCAGGTATGGATAGGCTCTCCCGTGGGAGACGGAAAAGGTCTCCAGAACCAGGCATTCGCCTGGCGGATGCAGCTTGAATTCGTAGAACAATCGAGATTTTCCAACGCCTGGCTCACCAACCACGCCGACGATCTGCCCGTGCCCGGCCGCGGCCTGTGTGAAAGCGTGCTCCAGTTGCGCAAGCTCATCTTTACGGCCAACGAAGCGAGCGAGGCCACGGCTCGCCGCGATCTGCAGCCGGGTACGTAGTGGACCGAGACCCTGCACTTCGAAGACAGTCAGAGGTTTGGATAGTCCCTTGATGGGAGTTGCGCCGAGTGTCTTGAACGCGATATAGCCTTCGGCCAGCTTGTGGGTGTGTTCGCTCGCGACGATGGAGCCGGGCAACGCGATACTCTCCATCCGTGAGGCAATGTTGATCGAGTGACCCACCGGATCATAGTCGGCGTGCAAGTCGTCGTAGCGAATACCGCGAACCACTACTTCGCCAGAGTTAACACCAACCCGGATCTGCAGCGTGATCCCTTCTGCAAGGCGCACTCGGTCGGCGTAACTGCGCATTTCGTCCTGCATCCGCAGAGCTGCATAAAGGGCTCGTTGTGCGTGATCTTCATGGGCAATCGGCGCGCCGAATAGTGCGAGAATGCCATCGCCCATAGATTTGGCCACATACCCTTCATAGTGATGCACGGCCCTCATCATCAATGCCAAAACGGGGTCGATCAGACGGCGAGCCTCTTCGGGATCGAGATCGTTGATCAGTGCGGTCGAGCTGGCTATGTCAGCGAACAACGCAGTGATCGTCTTGCGTTCGCCGTCCGCATCTCCTCGAGCTTCTATCGCAGCAAACTCCGACCGGATGCGCGCTGCCAGATGAGGCGGCGTGTATTCGACGGGGGCTTGGGCAATAAGCGGCACGTCAGGTGCCGCGCTCGACCGTTGGGTAGGCGCGCCACATTCGCCACAGAACCTGGCGTTCGCGCTTATCTCATGCCCGCAGGCAGGGCATGCATGTCTCACCTTGGCTCCGCATTCCTCGCAGAACTTAACGCCGCTCGGATTCTCGAACCCGCATCTTGTGCAGCGCATAGGTGTTTACCCTTGAATTCACCTGGAAGGATGTCCGACTTCGCCGGCTCACTGCGATCCCGAAAAGCCTGCGCGGCATGTGCCGCGAACGGTCCTGAGATCTGCAACCCTTTTTGAAATTATGAGCGTCACGCGCGGATGTTGATGGTAAGGGTAAATACTCATCAGATTCAGCTGATTGGAAGAATTGGCGAGGCGACGGTTCCACTTGCTGCCAGAGGATTTACATCAGGGTTGGTCGTCGCTGCGTCTATTTCAAGCGCCGCCGGGTCGCTGGCTCAGCTAAGCCGTGCCCAAAGATTGGCAATTTCGGGTGCCATCTCGATCTTGGCGTTCGGCGGCATCCGAAGGCTGGGACGGACCATAGATTTACTTGCGTGAGCGGCCAAAATTTCAGAAAAAATGAAAAGCAAACCGTACTATTGAGATAAGTTTTCTGATCCCAACAGCGGGATTCAGCGGCCTGGATGGCCCGATGCAATCGGCACCGCACTCTCCTTCCCGAGCTCTGCGCGTACCGTGTCCCTGTTTCGTCGGCTTGTGATCATGGAAGAACGACAGCCACTGCCCGGTCGGGCCCACGCAAGTCGAGCGAACGGAGAGCAGCCGGCGTTGACTGGCCGCCTTGCCCGGATGACGACACGCGGCGCGAGCGTCCCACGTGCACGGATTGGGCGCGGACAACGCATCCTCACGCACTTATGCTTTCTATGACGTTTTTGTGGCCCGACCAGCCCCCCCGGGCTCGGTGATGCACCGCCATCGCGGCGAAACTGACCTCAGGCAGGCCATCCACGAAGAGCATACGAAACACCACCGGGATCGCAACAGACAAGACTGAAAAAGAAAAGCCCGGCCTCAGAGAGACGGGCTCGACGCAAGCGAACGAAGAGAATACTCTTGCACACCGCCAGACCTCGATGACTTTCCGATCGTCAATGAAAGCACTCATGGGGAAGTTATCGATCCACTGCTCGTAGCAGCGATACGCCGGTGAGCTGTGCGATCGAATACACGCTCTGCCGTTGAATGTGCGCGATGGATAGACCGGCACTGAACCAGCTATTCGACATGCTGACCAGGAGATCGGGTCGATCGATCAGCAGGCGCCAATGCGGCCACCACAGGAAATCTTCGTAGCAAATGGAAAACGCGACGCGTCGGCCAGCAATCTTCAGATAAGGCTGCATCAAGCTACCGAGACTCGCGCTCACACTGGCCCATGGGCGCCACAATCCCACCGGCGCAGGTTGACGGCTGTCGAAGCGTCCATCACCCGCTCCGACGATCACGGCACTGTCGGTGTACCGCAGGAAGGCTTCGCCACTGATCGCCCGGCCGGGATCGGAACCCTCCTCCTCCAGATCGACACCAGGAATCAACGTCCTGTTTGACATTGCCAATTGCTGCAGATAGCCCCGCCACCAGTGCTGCATCGCAGGGCGTCATAAACCGACCAGTTCCTCGGGAAGGACGACAATAGTAGACGAATTCCAGACGCCCCCCGCCAGGACAGGGTTTCCGGGCGATTCAGTTACGTGACCTGCAGATTTCATAAAGTGATGCAAGCTGCTGTTTATATGAAAGAAAGCCGGCATTTTGAGTTATGCGGATAGCGACTGAAATGCACAAGCGATACCAAATAAAATCAACGGTTTATAACGCGATTCCAGACGAGGCATTTTCTCGCCTCTTGTGCGGAGTGATGTGCACGATGCCCGGCAAAAACCCCACAAAGATAAAGAGAGTTCGGCGTTCATATCTAAAATGATCCACTGAGCCAGCCGGTCCGGCCGAGCACCACGGCTGTCGCCGGTAAGGCGATGCCTCGAACCACACGGGCGGATCATCTAAACTGCAGAATTGACGAACAAGGACATTACTGCTCGGCTACCCCGCCATGGCGCACATCTTCTTCGCTCCTTCGATTCAACGGCATATCGCAACACCCGAGCGCGAGATCGATGCGCGCACGCTCGGCGACGCACTCGAGGCCGTCTTCGCCACGCAACCTCGACTTCGCGGCTACATCCTTGACGATCAGGGCTCACTGCGCAGGCATCTGGCCGTGTTTGTCGACGGCCGGCCGGTGCGCGACCGACGACATCTGTCCGATGCACTCAGCGAGCAAAGCCGGGTTTACGTCATACAGGCGCTGTCGGGCGGATAAGAAGGTTCCACTTGCACTCCGGGAGACTCTAGACATGAGCGATCGATTGCTTGTTGCAACCCGCAAAGGATTGTTCGTTCTGCGAGCCGATGGCGACGGTGGCTGGACCGTCGGTGAGCCGTATTTCATCGGCGAGCCGGTGAGCATGGTGCTGCCTGATCCACGCGACGGATCGCTGTATGCCGCGCTCAATCTCGGCCACTTCGGCGTGAAGCTGCATCGCCGGCGCGCGGGCATGGCCGATTGGGAAGAATGCGCGGTCCCCGTCTACCCGCCGCAGCCTGCCGACGAGACGCGTAGAGGTGACGGCGCGGACACGAGCGCGGCCGCGCCCAACCCTCAGCCGCCCTGGACGCTTCAGCAGATCTGGGCGCTCGAAACCGGCGGCCCGGACGAGCCGGGTGTGTTGTGGGCCGGCACGATTCCCGGTGGGCTCTTCCGTTCTGACGATGGCGGCGACACCTGGGTCCTCAACCGTGCGCTGTGGGATAGCCCGGAGCGCCGCGAATGGCTCGGAGGCGGCTACGACGCGCCCGGCATCCATTCAGTGATGGTCGACCCGCGCAACAGCCGGCATGTGACGATCGGCGTGTCGTGCGGCGGCGTCTGGCAAACTGCCGACGGCGGTACGACCTGGCGCGTGAGTGCCGAAGGCATGGAGGCCGACTACATGCCGCCAGAACGGCGCGGCGACCCTAATGTGCAAGACCCGCACCGCGTCGTGCAATGTGCGGCAAACCCGGATGTGCTGTGGACGCAGCATCACTGCGCCATCTTCCGCTCGATCGACGGCGCCGCCCGCTGGCAGCGGATCGAAGCGCAGCCATCGAGTTTCGGCTTCGCGGTCGCCGTGCATCCGCGCGAGCCGGACACTGCGTGGTTCGTACCCGCCGTTAAAGACCAGTACCGGATCCCGGTAGACGGCCAGCTCGTCGTTACGCGCACACGCGACGGCGGCCGCACGTTCGAGCGTTTCTCGAACGGCTTGCCGCCAGCACCGGCATATGACCTCGTGTATCGGCACGGGCTCGCTGTCGATGACTCCGGCACGCACCTCGCGATGGGGTCGACTACAGGCGGGCTATGGACGTCCAACGATGGCGGCGAAAGCTGGCATTTGATTTCAGCGCATTTGCCGCCGGTATATTGCGTTCGGTTTGGATGAGGGCGCGTGGCGTGAGACATGAAACGCCTACATTGCCATTCATGCGCCGGAGATAGCTTAAATGCGTGCATCGGCGTGATGGATCGATACTTCGAGCCATCACGCGCCCGCAAACCGCTTCGCGTGGCTCGACTTGTCAGAAGAGACTTTTGACTCTCCGCCGAACGCGTGAGCAGCACCCGCAGTCGCGCGGACACGCCTGAGCGAGAGACATCCTTTAGGCGGCTTGGCCAAACACTGATGGAATGAGAGCTTCGCACGCCTTTGTTGTCGCGGTTGTATTACGTTCTATCGAATCATCTTTCTGGTCGATAGCGTTCTCTCAGTGGCGTTGCGCGGAACCTGCAGCTGCGCCGTTCATCCATCGCCCGGCGATAACGCAAGCCGCGCTCGACGAGTTGGACGCCGTTGCGGGGCCGCTCACAACCGCGCCAGGGCGACTGCAATACTGGATCATGGACCTCTCGGTGGAGGTGTACAACCAACTGCTCGGGGAATATGCAGATCAATCCGGCAAACGCCGTGGCGCACCCGACCAGACGTACTTCACCGTCACGGTAGATCCTGCGGATCGCGCGAGTTTGGGCGCTCGCTTCAGGGAGATGCCATTCATGCGGGAAGCGCTGGCTGCCGAGGAGCACGCGCGCCAAGCGAGTCAGCATGCGTAACAGGCGCTCAGCCTTTCCCCGCCGAAGGGGCAGCGCTAGCGGCGCTTGCGCTGCAATTTCACCGCCGGCGTTAAGCTCCTCTGGCTGGACAGCGTCAAGCAGCACGGTCGGTCGGCCAACATGATTTGCATCGTCTGGGGTGGCTAACTCTGAGACGCGTCCGCATCATAGACAGAAACGCGTGCCTGCGCGAGGGCGAAGACCCGGGACGAGGTCGACGCATGGCTTCCGCCTACATCGCATCAGTGAGCTGTTCGAGCTTCACAGCGTCCGCTGCAAACGCGCGAATGCCTTCTGAAAGCTTCTCGGTCGCCATTGCGTCCTCGTTCAAATGCAAGCGGAACGAGGGCTCATCAACCGCAAGCTTCTCGGTTCCCCCTTCCAGGGTCATCTCTGTATGAAGCTTTCGTTGGACGACCTCGCTGCTGTCTTGCAGTTTCTGCAGAAGCTCAGGGCTAATCGTTAGCAGGTCGCACCCGGCGAGTTCGACAATCTGGCTGACCGTACGGAAGCTCGCACCCATCACTTCCGTTTGGTAGCCGAAGTGCTTGTAGTACGCGTAGATGCGACGCACTGACCGTACACCGGGATCGTTCTGACCGCCGTCCTTCGTCTCATCCCAAGCTGCGCCCGCCTGCTTCTTGTACCAGTCATAGATGCGCCCTACGAAAGGAGAGATAAGCTTCGCGTTTGCTTCCGCACAGGCGGCAGCTTGAACCGTCGAAAAAAGCAGCGTCATGTTGCAGTTGACGCCTTCCTGCTGAAGCACTTCGGCCGCTCGGACCCCTTCCCAGGTTGAGGCAAGCTTGATCAGAATGCGTTCACGCTTTACTCCCGCGGCTTCATACAGCGCAATGAGTTCACGCCCCTTCTCGATAGAGCGCTTCGTGTCGAACGACAGACGAGCGTCCACTTCCGTCGAAACTCGCCCCGGTATGACCTTCAGAATTTCGCAACCGAACGCGATCAGTAGATTGTCGATGACCGCGGCAGTCGTCTTTCCCTTGTGGTCGCGAACGACCTTCTCGAGGAGCGGACGATACGTATCCTTCTGCGCCGCTTTCAAAATGAGGGAGGGATTCGTCGTCGCATCACGCGGTTTGTACTGCGCGAGTTGCTGAAAATCACCAGTATCAGCGACGACAGTCGTGTATTGCTTCAGTTGGTCGAGAGAGTTCGTCATCTTTAAATCCCTATGCTTACTTCGCTAATGGTTGGGTGACACCTTCTGCCGCCTTCACACAATGAGCGTCCGTGCTCCGCGGAACGGCGGCCACCTCGTGCTTCAACGCTTCCGACGTCAGTGCCCCTTCCTGCCGACAGTTTCCACAGCTGCCTTTACAACGGCGTCGACAGTGATACCGAAGTGCTTGTAGAGCGCGGCCGCCGGCGCTGACTCGCCAAAGACGTCGATGCCGACCACACCACCCTCAAGCCCAACATACTTGCGCCAGAAGTCGGTCACCCCAGCCTCGACCGCTACGCGAGGCACTCCATGCGGAAGCACTCCTTGCCGATACGTCGCGTCCTGCTTATCAAACAGGGTGGTCGATGGCATGGAAACGACCCGCGCTGCGACTCCCTCCCTGGTCAGCGCCTCGGCCGCCTGCACGGCAAGCTCGACCTCCGAACCGGTCGCAATAAGAATCACCTTGCGTTCGTTTGCAGTGTCATTCCAGTCCTTGAGAACATAGCCGCCCTTTGCGATGTTCGCGATCTGTGCATCGGTGCGCAGGTTAAACGCGAGATTCTGACGGCTGAAGATCAGGCACGACGGGCCTTGATGCTCGATTGCTTGCGTCCACGCGACGGCAGTTTCGACGGTGTCAGCTGGGCGCCATACCTGCAATTGCGGAATGAGGCGCAGACTGGAAACATGCTCGATCGACTGATGGGTCGGACCGTCCTCGCCAAGGCCAATTGAGTCGTGTGTGAACACAAAGATGGACGGCGCTTTCATCAATGCGGCGACACGCAATGCATTCCGGCTGTAGTCTGAGAACGTTAGGAAAGTGCCACCGAACACCTTGTGACCGCCATGTACTGCAAGACCGTTGATGGCCGCGCTCATGCCGAACTCCCGGACGCCCCAACTCACGTAGTTTCCGGAGGCACCGTTTTCGCCGACCCGGACGCTCCTGGCGGCTTTCCAGTTCGTCAGATTAGACCCCGTAAGGTCGGCCGAGCCGCCGAGAAGCTCCGGCAGCGCCGCCGCTAGTCCTTCGATTACCTGCTGCGAGGCCTTCCGGGTCGCCACCGTTTCCGCCCGCTCATTTGCAGCGGCGATGATGGCCCGAGCTTTGTCGGACCAGTCCGTGGGCAGCCTGTTGGCCATCCGGCGCTCGAACTCGGCTGCGTCCTGCGGATACTTCGTGCGATAAGCGTCGAAAAGTCCGCTCCATTCGGCCTCGACGTTCGCTCCGATTTCCTTCGCATCCCAGGCCGCGTAGATTTCGCCCGGGATGACAAACGGCGGTGCAGTCCAACCAAGATTTTCGCGCGTGGCGGCAATTTCCTTGTCGCCCAGCGGCGAACCATGAGCGTCGTGGCTACCAGCCTTGGTCGGCGCGCCTTCGCCAATCACCGTCTTGCAGCAGATGAGCGTAGGCTTGTCCGAGGCTTTTGCCGCCTTGATGGCGGCATCCACGGCATCGATATCGTGACCGTCGACCGCTCGAATCACATTCCAGCCGTATGCCTCAAAACGCTTGGGTGTGTCGTCATGAAACCAATGCACGACGTCGCCGTCGATGGAAATGCCGTTGTCATCGTAGAGGACAATGAGCTTGTTGAGCTTCAGGACGCCCGCGAGCGAACAGGCTTCGTGCGAGATGCCCTCCATCAGGCAGCCGTCACCGACGAAGACGTAAGTGTGGTGGTCCACGATCCTCGCGTCAGACTTGTTGAACTCATTGGCCAGCAGAGATTCTGCGAGTGCCATGCCCACAGCGTTAGCGAGTCCTTGACCCAAAGGTCCCGTCGTCGTCTCGACACCAGGCGTCATGCCATACTCAGGATGTCCCGGGGTCTTCGAGTGAAGTTGCCGGAAGTTTTTCAGTTCCTCCATCGGCAAGTCGTAGCCGGTCAGATGCAACAGCGAGTAAAGCAGCATCGAGCCATGGCCGTTCGAAAGGACGAAGCGGTCCCGATCGAGCCAATGCGGATTCGCCGGATTATGTCGTAGGTGTCGCGACCATAGCGCGACAGCAATCTCAGCCATGCCCATCGGCATACCAGGATGACCCGAGCCTGCCTGTTGTACCGCGTCCATGGCGAGGAATCTGAGGGCATTCGCCAACTCTCGGTCGCCTTGCGATGTTTCGAAACCCATGAAACTCTCCTGAAAATTAGACTGACTGCCTGGGCGACGGCGCTTTACGGCTGATTGGCGAAGCGTTGCCGGCCTTACTCAACAAGTTTCCCAACCGTGCCTCCGCCATGAGGAACGACCGGGTGGGTACGCCCGAAAGCTGTTCGTCGTACAACCTCAACACCCGTTTCATGAGCGCCGCTTCGGTCTCTTCCAGCCGCCACGAGGCGTTCTGCTGAGCGCGGACGACCGCTGTGTCGAGTGCGGTCTCACTGTCGAAAAAGAGTTGTGCATCAGCATCCCCATAGCCAGCTTCCCAAAGGAGGAAGGCGAGATAGGTGATTCGGATCAGTTCGTTGAGTGAGTGCTGATTTCCGTCGGCAGCGCCGCATCCGGCTAACGCCAGATGCGAAGCCAGCGACTGGCCACGAACATAGGTATCCGGTAGCGGCAACAGTACCTGCCGGGGAAGCCTGACTCTTCCCGGGTGTGCCGTTTTTCGCGATTTCGAGCGCGGCATGATTCAACCTCCTACGCCTCTTCATGCCAGCAGGTGTTGTGGCGGGCAAGCAGTGCGCTTGATGCTGGTGGTCCCCAGGTTCCGGAGCGGTACTGCTTCGGCGGGTTGTGCCGCTTGCTCCAGTCAGAAAGGATCGGCGCGACCCATTGCCATGCAGCCTCCTGCTCGTCGCGCCGGACAAAAAGCGCAAGTCGTCCCGCCATGACGTCGAGCAGCAGGCGCTGATACGCCTCCATCGCAGTCAGATGTGGCAACCCATCCGACACCATGTCCAGATTCACGCCCCGCAACTCCATGCCAAGGCCGGGCATCTTGGCGAGGGTGCTCAAGCGTATCGACTCTTCCGGCTGCAATTTGATGGTGAGTCGATTCGCGCCAGGGCGCGAAGGTAACGTCCCGAGTGCGGAATGCGGTACGCCCCGAAAGTTGACAATGATTTCGGCCGTTTTGCCGCCTAGTCTTTTCCCCGTACGCAAAAAGAACGGGACGCCCGACCAGCGCCAGTTGCTGATTTCGACTTTGAGCGCGACAAACGTCTCAGTGTCGCTGCCTTGTCCAACACCGGCTTCTGCCTGATACTCAGGAACAGGCGCGCCGTGGATTGTTCCTGACTGGTACTGTCCGCGCACGACGTTCCGAGCGACCGTCTCGTCATCTAGCGGAACAAGTGCCCGGAGTACACGCAGCTTTTCGTCCCGTACGGCGTCCGCCTCCATCGAGTGCGGCGGCTCCATCGCAATGATGGAAAGCAACTGCAGGAGGTGGTTCTGAATCATGTCCCGAAGCGCGCCAGTCTGGTCATAGAAGTTGCCGCGACCCTCCACACCCAGTTCCTCCGCGACGGTAATCTGGATACTTTCAATCCACTCGCGGCGCCACAGGGGCTCAAACATCGAATTTCCGAACCGAAGCGCGAGCAGATTCTGGACAGCTTCCTTGCCAAGGTAGTGGTCGATCCGGAAGATCTGGTCTTCGCGAAAGATACGGCCGACCTCATCGTTGATCGCGCGCGAGGATTCCAGGTCGTGGCCAAGTGGCTTCTCCAGCACAAGCTTCGCGCCTTCAGAAAGCCCGCTTGCCGCAAGTGCCCGGCAGACGGGAACGAACAAAGACGGTCCCGTTGCGAGGTAGAACACATTGCTGCCGGTTAGCGGACGAAGATCTTCGGCGAGGCGGGCGAAAACATCCGCATCCGACAGATCACCGCCGATATAGCTCACCCGTTCGACGAAGGAGTCCCATGCAACGACGTCGACAGGCCCTTGAACATTGGCCTTGACCGGTTCACCAATGAGGTCCAGATAGTCTGTTCGAGCCAGCATTGGCTGCGCCACGGCGACGATGCGGCATGCCGGTTCGAGCATTCCATCGCGGTGAGCCGCAAACAAGGCCGGAAGAATCTTGCGCTTGGCGAGATCGCCGGTTCCTCCGAACAGAACAAATGCGAATCCGAGTTTCCCAAGGGGACGTTTATTCATGGCTCTCTCGAAACTGAGATTGAGATGAAAACGGGGCGCGCGGCGGCCTCGCGTCCCGTTGGGTAGACGCTGCACCATCGCTATCGCGAGCCGATTTGTTTTCCCTGCAACAAGGCTGCTAGCGCAGCCGCTGCCTAGGTCTTACAAGGCAAGCGCCGACAGACGATACGAAATCGTCCGCGCTTGACCCGCTGAAAATGCCAGGCCTTTGCGGTCGGCCAGCGGGTGATTGGCGGCTGGAGTCGCTACGCGACCCAGGTCATAGAAGCTGTTCGCGGGTTCGACACCCACCGCGTAATGGTGTCCTGACCAAGGCTTGTGAGCACGTCCACCGTTGCTTATCCACAGCAACGCATCGGGGAGTTCCTCGGCATTCCAGTCGAGGAAGACATCCGCTTGCTGCTCAACGTATCGCAGCACAAATGGCGGTTCGCAGCCTGCGATTTGCAACAGTTCCTCAGTCTTATCCACCATTGGAAGACAGGTTGCATCCATGGGTCCCTGTGTCGTTGGAATGCGCTGCAGCGACGCGACACTGCGGTTTGGAATGACTCGCGAGACTCCGGGTTCTTGAGGGACCGGATAGGTATGAATCGCTTCGAATGGACAGGCAAGGATTTCGACCCCGGACACGGGAACAGCGAAGGTCGGGTGCAGGGCGAACGGCAGTACAGCGTCGCGACGAGCGAAAACAGTGAGGGAGACCTTGAGAGCGGGCGCATCGGGATCGGCTTCAATCGTGCGCTCGAGTCGCTCAATCGCACTATCCTTCGGGTAGGTGATTCGAAGAGTCAGGGAGTGATCGCCCTGCTCCACTGACTCCCACATGTGATTTGCGCCGTACCCGTGCACCCATCCGTCGTCCGCTTTGTGTCGCGCCAGCTCGGCAGGCAGGTTCGCCGGCGCGTCGACCATTCCGAACGGAAGGCAGGGCCACTCTCCACGCAACGCACGCATGAGCCCGACCTGGCTGCCGTCGTCCTCCCACGCAACTTGCATTGGAGAGACCGAACGGCCGCTGCCGAGGTCAAATCGGACCGGCGCGAGCATGCCGCCGAGTGACTGAACCTCAGCTTCGCCGTGTTTCCATTTCAAGGTCCAGCGCTTGATTGAGTCCATTTGCAGGCTTTGACAATGTGCAGCGGAATTTTCGATGTACAGATGACGGCTCCGCCATCGACCGAAGCGATCTACCCGACCTCGCGTCTACTATGATGCCCAGTGGAACTGGACGTCCGCGCGGTCGCGGGTCGAATCGATCTGGACGGCATTCACTTCGTCGGTTGTCTCGACCCAGTCCTTCGCCGCGCTCTCGTCCCGGCCGAAGCTCATGTGCCGGGTAACGAGCCGCTCGCGGCGCAGGTCCGGGTCAACGTTGACGTACCAGACCTCGTCAAGCAGCGGGCGAACGGATTTCCAGTGACCGCGGTCAAGAAGAAGATAGTTGCCTTCGGTGATAACCAGCGGAACATCAGGCAAAACGGGGATCGCGTTGGCGATTGGCTCTTCGATTTCTCTACGGAACAGTGGCGCGTAGACGATTTCATCGTGACGCTGCTCACGCAGACGCTTGAGAAGTGCCACGAAGCCTGCGCTGTCAAACGTGTCTTCGGCACCCTTGCGCGATGCGCGACCCAACCGCGCAAGCTCTGCGTTCGCGAGGTGGTATCCGTCCATTGGGACAACAACGGCCTTTCCTGGGAGCGCCTCAAGAATGGCCTGTGCCAGTGTTGATTTTCCCGCGCCGGGTGCGCCGACCAGGCCGAGGATGCGGCGCCGGCCATCAGCAGTCAAGGAGCGTAGGCGCGCGAGGTAGTGGTCTTGAATCATCAACATAATCCTGGGGTTTTCAGAAAAGTGGCGCCGGTGAGAGCGCACCCACGCTCCTGTCGACGTCTGATTGACAAGCCGCTCGCGTCAATCCCTCCGACGCGCCCTACCCGCCGCCACTTACCCTGATTGCGTCTTCTGGGCAGCTGGTTAGTGGTGTGACTTCGCTTTTGCTGCGGCGTTGATTCCGCCGGCTATAAACCCACGCGCATGTTTCGCCAGGTCCATACCGTCGTCCCAAAGATTGCGCCAGATTGCCAGCGCGTTAGACAACTGCTCGCTGACAACCGTCGACGAAAAGCTCTCGAACGTCACCACGCCCTTGTAGTCGATCATCGCAAGCGCGTGGAAGAACTGGGCGAAATCGATCGTGCCTGAGCCCAGGTATCCGCGATTGCTTTCACCAATATGGACATAGGCAAGGCGGTCGCCACATTGAAGAACCGGTTGCATGAAATCGGATTCCTCGATGTTCATGTGGTACGTGTCGAGGTGGACGCCAACATTGGGAGCGTTGACTTCATCAAGCAATGCCAAGGCTTGCGACGCCGTGTTGAGCAGGTTGCTTTCGTAGCGGTTGACGACCTCCAGGCCCAACTTCACGTCCTTCTTGAGTGCAAAATCCGCGATATGCTTGATGGAGTCGATAGCGTTCTGGCGGCCTTTCTTCGTGACGGGTGCGTTGTATTTGGCCATCGCACCATACAGAATCCCGCCGAAGTATTTGCCGCCGATTTCCGACGTGATGGTGATTGCTTCCTCCAGCAGCGCCACCCCACGGGCGACTGTGGCCGCATCTTCGCTCGACACGTCCGCCTCGAAGGTCAGCCCGCGCGAGCAACCAACCTCGAGTCCATACTCTTGCAGCAGATCACGAGTGAGAGCGAGGTCCATGACCTTCGGGCCATGCAACGACAGTTCGGCGAGATCGAACCCGGCTTCCTTCGTCGAGCTCAAAACTTTGCGGGTCGATTCGGGGGTAAGGTCGCCAGCCCAAACCAGTGCGTGTACGCCGAGCTTATTCATTGTGCAACTCCTTGAGAAGCGGTCACGCGCTTGCGGACCAAAGTTTTCGAAATGCCGTTTGCCCATGCCCAGCGGATCAGCATCACGGCAAGCAGGAAGACACCCCACAGCGCCGTGGCGAGATGCTGGTTAGCACCGAGCAGATTGAGACCGGAGGCGATGACCTGCAGGATGACCAGCGCTATCACCACAGGCACCACGCGCCCAAAACCGCCAAACGGGTCGACGCGGCCAAGGAAGCAGGCAAGCACCGAGATGAGCAAAAACGCTGCGCCATGGCCTACGCGGACCGAGTTGAACTGGGCAGCCATCACCACACCCGCGACGCCGCACATCAGTCCAGAAAGCATGTAGATTCGGGTGACCGCGCGCGTGGTAGCAATGCCTGAGTATCTTGTTGCCTCGAGATTCGACCCAATCATGCGCGTGGCAAAACCGAGTCGCGAGCGCGTCATGACAATGTGCCAAACCAATGCGCAGCCAAGAAAAATCAGAAGCGGAATGGGCACGCCGATGATTTCACCGTTACCCATCTGGCGAACGAACGGTGGGAAGCCAGAGATGTCGCCCCCACGCGTGAGGAACTCTCCGAGACCACGCAGGAAAATCATCATAGACAGGGACACCAGGATCGGGCTTGCACCGGTACGCGCAATGACGACCCCCATCACCCAACCTGAAACCGAGCCGACGACCAATGCCGCAATGATGCCGAGGATGATGGCGAATGCGCCGGCATCAGCTCCGCCGTGCGTTTGAAGAACGTATGCCATCGCCAACCCCGAGATGTTCGCCGTGTACGTCACCGCGAGGTTGAAGCCGCCCGAAATCAACGGCATTAGCATGGCCAGCGTAAAGAACCCAAGCTCAGGAAGTTGGAACGCCACCGAGACGAAAGTGCTACCCGTGAAAAACCGGTCCGTAGAGAAGCTCAGGACTACGATGACCAGGACCAGAAACCCGAGCAGCCCGGCGACGTCTGCTGGCACAAGCGGCGCAGACGAACGGTTGGATGAGAACATGTTCATGACGAGGCCTTTGCGCTTTGTGACGTGAATCGCGTGCCGACGAGCTTGGCGAAGCCGCCGCTCGACAACGTAATGGCGATAAGGATGATGGCGCCGATGATCATCTTGAACGCGTAGGGCGAGATACCGAGCAGGTTCAGGCCGTTCGCGGTGATCGCCGTCAGCAGGATGCCGAGGATGGCGCCGAGGATGGTCCCGCGTCCTCCACCCAGCCGCGCGCCTCCAAGCACCACAGCAGCGAGGACGTCCAGTTCGCGACCGTACAACGCGTTGGGCACGACTTCCTGCACGTAGTGGGCTTGCATGAGGCCGGCGACTCCCGCCATCATTCCGAGCCAGCCAAAAGCGATGTAATGCATTGCGCCGATGTTGACGCCCACACGGCGGGCAGCTTCAGGGTTGTCACCCATCGCATAAAGCTGTCGTCCAGTCGTCGTGCGGCGAAGCAGAAACCATGTCGCTGCGACCATCACCACCATGACGACCACCGGCAGAGCGAGATTTGCATTGCCACTCGCTGTGCTGAAATGAATGATGGAGACCCGGTCAACCCACCAGTCCGGCAGGTCATAAATCGACACGCCATCCGTGAGGAACATCAACCCGCCGAAGAACACGTTGAAGGTCGCAATCGTCACAACGATGGAGACAATCTTGAAGCGGTAGATGATGGTGGCATTAATGGCACCCAGCAGGAATCCGAAGAACGCTGCCGCAATGAATCCAAGTGCCCAGTTTCCGCCACCAAACAAATGGATGACCGTCAATGCAGTCAGGTACTGAACCACCGATGCCCCGACGGCAAAGGAGATATCGATCCCGCCAGCAATCAGTACCACCAGTAACCCGACTGCGAAGATGATGTTGACCGAGCTCTGGTTGATCAGGTCGAACACGTTGGGGAATGTCAGAAAGGTCGACGTTGTCAGGCTGAGGCCAATCACCATGATGGCGATGACGAGAATCAGCAGGGCCTCTACAGAGCCGATTCCGAGTTTGCGAAAGTCAGGCATGGACGTCTCTCTCGATTTGTTCCATGGTTGTCGTTCCCGGCACGTACTCTGTAACAATGCGACCATCGCGCATATGCAGAATTCGGTCGGAGTTGAAGTAGACCTCCGGAATCTCGTCAGAGATAAGCAGGATGGCCATACCCTCCGCGGCAAGCTTGTGAATAATGTCGAAGATGCCGGCTCGGGCGCCCACGTCGACACCCACTGTGGGCGAATCGAGGATGAGAAGCTTGGGGTTTGTTGCGAGCCACTTGGCGAGCACGATGCGCTGTTGATTGCCGCCCGACAATGTCGAAACCGCATCGTCCGGTTTCCCGATCTTTACTGCGAGCTTCTTGATCCAGTCCTGAATCAGGGCGTTTCGCTTTTTCGAAGCGATAAGATTAGTGCCGTCCAGAAGGTCGTCCAGCACGGTTGCGACCGTGTTGTCGCCGATGGATTGCGGCTGCACGAGTCCAAGCTGCAGTCGGTCTTCGGAAACGTAAGCAAGACCAGCACGGATTGCGTCGCGATTGGAGCGCAGCGACAGTTCCTTTCCTTCGATTCGGATCGAGCCCGCGCCAGGACGAGTCATGCCAAAGAGAGATAGCGCGACCTCGGTGCGGCCTGCGCCAAGTCGTCCCGTGAGGCCAAGAATCTCGCCCTTCCTCACTTTGAAGGACACGTCCCGGTATTCGCGTCCACGGGAAAGGCCCTGAACGTCAAGAACTACGGTCGCAGCCGACAGGTCTGTCTGTCGCACCTCATAGTCGAAGGTGCGACCCGTCATGAGTTCGGTTAGCCGCGTTTGCGTCATGCCCCTGGTCGGGAACGTACCGACATACTGGCCATCGCGGAAGACAGTCACACGAGTGCAGACATCCAGCACTTCGGCGAGCCGGTGGCTTACAAAGACCACCGCAATACCATCAGCTGAGAGTCGGCGGACAATCTTCAGCAACGCTTCCGTTTCAGCATGGCTGAGCGATGCGGTCGGTTCGTCCATGAACACAAGGCGCGCATCGCGTACCAGCGCACGGGCAATCGCCACGATCTGGCGCTGCGCAATCGACAGCGAGCGCACGGAACGATTGAGGTCGATGGACACACCGAGTCGCTCGAGAATTCGACGGGCTGCCTCTTTCATCTTCCCGTAGTTCACAACGCGCGGACGGGGCCCGAGGTTCTGCTCGAAGGCGATGTTTTCCGCGACGGTCATCTCGGGGAAAAGTGCCAGGTCTTGCCAGATGACCTGGATGCCGAGATCACGAGCCCGCGCCGGGTCGAGGCCCTCAATGGACTCGCCATCCATGAGCATGACTGCGCCGGGTTCCGGGGTGTAGACGCCGCTGATAATCTTGATGATGGTGCTTTTGCCGCAGCCATTCTCACCTGCCAGGCAGAGAACTTCGCCGGGCATGATGTCAAACTTCACTGACCGCAGCGCCTTGACGCCGCCGAAGACTTTGGAAATGTTCTCAAGCTTGAGAAGGGGCGTTTGCCCGGCCTCGGATGGGACCGGCGCGACGCTTGCGTCACCCGGTTGGGAACCGGGAGCATTCGTGGGTGCTGGTTGACTCATGGAAGCGCTCCGATGGTACTGGCATGTGGCCATGCACTCGACCAGATGTGATGTACCGGTAACTGCCGGGTGAGCGGCGATATATCCGCGCTCACCCGCTCGGCAAAAGAGGTTGTCGTCAGAGACCCATCTTCGCCAGGTCGTCGACCGTCTTGGCATTGAGGTCCACCAGCTGGTCGACGATCAGGGTGTGTCCTTGGGGATGAACCACACCCAGACCCGGGATGTTCGTGCCGTCCTTGATCGGCTGCCCCTTCACCAGCATCGTGCCGAGTGTCACGAAGACTTCTCCGGCCACTTCCGGATTCCACATGTAGCCACCGGTGAGCACGCCGTCGTGCACGAGACGCCGGCCTTGTCCAGGCGAGAACGGGCCGAGAACAACGACTTTGCCTTTAGCTTGCTGCTCGTCGACCGCACGGGCAGCACCGATCGGACCCTGGCTGCCGAACGCGAGAATGCCGCGCAGGTCAGGATGAGCGCGCATCAGATCCAGCGCGGTCTTACGCGAGGCGTCGACGTCTTCGGCAACGCCATAGCGGTCACCAACGAGCTTCATTCCGGGATAGTTGGCCTTGATGTAAGCGATTGCTGCATCGGCCCAGGCGTTATGGAGCGGCACTGTCAGCGAACCGACGAATACCGCGTACTCGCCCTTGCCTCCAAGCGCTTCGCCCAGGCGCTTGCCGTAGGCTTCACCGAAACCCTTGGCCGACGCGAGTTCAAAATCCCAGTCGACGTTCTGCTGTTTCGGGGACTCGTGGGTGATGACCTTGATACCAGCGGCGCGGGCGCGCTGCAGCACGGGTTCCAGTACCTGCGCATCGTTAGGTACGACCCCGATGACATCGACATGCTGAGCAATCAGGTCTTCGATTGCGCGTACCTGAAGGGCAGGATCCGAGCTCGTCGGACCGATCATGAACGCCTTCACTCCCAGTTGGTCAGCGCGCTTCTTGATCCCTTGCTCCATGGCGTTGAACCATGGGATTCCACCAATTTTCACCACCACGCCGATGACCGGCTTGTCGGGCGACGCCGACGCGAAATTTGTTGCCAGCGCGAACGCCACTGCGCCCGCGCCCAAACTACGAATGATGTTCTTGAACATGTCTCCTCCGTTGAGAGCCTGATTTGCCCCATCAGACGCGGGGTGAGTGGTGAAAAATTGGGTTACCGACGTTTGCTAAAGTTTGCTAAATCCATTCAGCGGTTCGGTTGGGTGTATGCTGAATCTATTTAGCAAACTGGTCCACCCGGGACAAACCCTGGTGTTCGCCGTTGTTACAAACCCGCTACCTTCACACCCATGAACGGCGGAAATACCCCGGAGTCACCGTGATGGCCAGCACCAACCAGGGACGAAAGTCCACGATTTATGACGTCGCAAAGGCGACGGGCGCCTCTACGGCCACCGTGAGCATGGTGCTGAATGGCACCTGGGCCCGTTATCGGATCAAGGAAGAAACGGCGAACCGAATCCTCGAGAGTGCGCGCGAGCTCGGATACAACGTGAATATGAAAGCGCGTGGATTGCGGCTATCGCGCTCAGGGCTTGCCGGGATGGTTGTCCCTCATTATCGAAACCGGTTCTTTGCCGGGCTTGCTCAAACCTTCGAAGACCAGGCGCGTAGCCGGGGGCTGTGCCCCATTGTGGTCGGCACCCAGCGAGACCCCGCAGTCGAGGTCAGCGTCACCGAAACGCTTCTTTCTCAACGTGTCGAACTGCTTTTCATCGCGGGGGTGCGCAATCCCACACCGCTCAACGAGCTGTGTTCCGCCGCGGGCGTGCCCTGTATCAATCTCGACTTGCCTGGGGACGGCGCGCCATCCGTTGTCTCGGATAACCGGGCGGGCGCCCGCGCAATAACCGACGTGCTGATTGATAAATTACTGGCACGCGGTGAGGCTCCGGACGACCTGGTCCTGCTCGGCGGGGTCGCCGACGAATACGCAACGGAGATGCGCATCGCGGGATTCCGCGATGCGTTTGAGGCTCGCAAGATCGCTCCATCACCTGATGCAATCGAGTGCTGCGGATACAACGCCGCAGCTGCGAAGCAGGCGCTCGCGAGACGCTACGAAAAGCATGGACGGCTTCCAACGGGACTTCTGTTGAATTCGATTACCGCATTCGAAGGTACGGTTCAGTTCACGGCCACCTTGCCGCCCGATGTTTGGAAGGCCGCGATTGTCGGCTGTTTCGACTGGGATCCCTTCGCAGCTTACCTGCCCTTTGACGTCACGATGTTGCGGCAGGACGTGCAGGGGATCATCGCGGAAGCATTCGCGTTGACCGAGAAATACGACCCGCAAGATCGCTCGCTTATTCTGGTGCCCACGGCCTTTGGGAAGCAGTTTGAAGAGGCTGAACAAACGAAGGAGTTTGACCGTTGACCGCGATGCTATCGCGCTTTGCGGCGCGAGCGCGATAGTGCTTCGCTGGAACGAAGTCATCTAGTTTCGACGTCGTCGACTTCGAGTTGGCGTAGCCGACTGCTGTGTGCATCGCAACCCTCTCAGTGGGGTTCGATTCCTCTTCAACGGCTAGACTACTAGCGGCCGATGTGCAGTCTCTTTCAAGGACAGAACAACGCAAAGAGAGATGACCGCAGTCGCAATCACAAAATAGCTTGACGATAGCGGCGATCCCGTAAATTTTATGAGCGCCTCAGAAACCACGGAGGCAAATCCCCCAAAGACTGTGACCGATATCCCGTAACCAATCGAAACACCTGTAGTTCGCACGCGCGTAGGGAACATTTCCGCTATTGCCGCTGTACAACTGCCCGCGATCAAGCCGATCAACGCATTGCAGAAAAGTACTGCCAACAGCACAAGGACCACGGAAGAGCTGGTCGAGAAAAGCAGAAATATCGGGTAGGCGCATACGATGAAACCGATAGCCCCGACGAGAAGCGGAGGCTTTCTGCCCATCTTGTCCGATAACATGCCCGCCGCCAGGATACACACGAGCATCCCCACGAAGCCGACTGTAGTAATCCACAAAGCATCTCCGCCTCTGATGTGGCCATGCGTTGGTAGAAAGGCTGGCACATAGACCATAAAAACGTTGTAGGAAACAAACCACACACTAGATATTGCAATTGCCTTCAGGCAGTGAAGCCACACAGGGCCATTCGGCATCGGTCTCGACGTAGCGTCATCATCGCGTAAAGCCGCCGAGAAAGACGGGGTCTCGTCAACCTTCGTTCGAAGGTAATAGCCGATAGGCGCAATCACCAAGCCTCCGATAAGGAACGGAATACGCCAGCCCCAAGCATGCAGCGACGCGCTATCAAGAACCGTCGAGAGGCTAGCGGCAAGGCCGGCGGCAATCAACGTGCCTCCAACACCCGTTGCATGTGAAACACTGCTGTAAAGGCCGCGGCGACCCTCCGGTGCCCACTCAACCAGGTATGCAACGGCGGTGCCGGCCTCACCGCCCGTTGAAAATCCTTGCACTAGCCGACAAAGCGTAAGCAGCATTGGTGCGACGATTCCAACGGACGCGTAGGTAGGCAACAACCCGATCGCGAGTGTGCCTAAGCCCATCATCGGCATCGCAATCATCAGGGCAGGGCGCCCTAAACCGACCAGTTCCTCGGGAAGGACGACAATAGTAGACGAATTCCAGACGCCCCCCCGCCAGGACAGGGTTTCCGGGCGATTCAGCTACGTGACCTACATCCGCACCACGCCGGAACGGTTGTGGTCGGCATTGACCGACGCGGAGTTCATCAAGCAGTACTGGTTCGGCATGCACTGCGATAGCGAGTGGACGGCGGGTTCGTCGTGGAAACTCGTGTCGAGCGCGGGGGAGACTTTCGACGCGGGCGAGATCATCGAGGCTGTGCCGCCGCGGCGCCTCGTGATTCGCTGGCAGCATCAGAAGCGGCCAGAGCTGCAGGCCGAAGGCGATTCGCGCTGCACGATGGAGCTCGAACCGAGCGGCACGGCGGTCAAGCTGACGCTCACGCATACGATCGAGCGCGATCCTTCCAAATTCATCGAGGCGGTGTCGGGCGGCTGGCCGAAGATCATGTCCAACCTCAAATCGCTGCTGGAAACAGGCTCGATTGCGTTGCAGGAGGCTTATCCGGCCAATGCCGGAAGTCATTCGCAGCACTGAGCGTGCTCAAACAAAGTCGCGGCCGTCACCCGGCGAGAGCCGCCTCGTTCATTTCGGGTGGCGGCTCTCTCCTGTGCTCAATACCCCAAAGCGCAACCATCCTTGCGATGATCCGACGCGCCAACCAGCACACCCTGCTCCCAATCGATCCAGATCGCCTGCGACCCGCCGATCGCCGACGACGGCGGCGCGAGCTTGAACCCACGCTCGCTGAGCGCCGCGCACACTGAAGCGGGCATCGTCGCTTCTACTTCGACCGAGTCGGTACCCGGACGCGGGAAGATGCGCGGCAGGTCCATCGCCGACTGCATGTCCACGCCGTAGTGCAGCACCTTCGACAGAAAATGCGCATGCCCCATCGCCTGATAGTGGCCGCCCATCACGCCGAAGCTCATGCGCACGCGGCCGCCTTGCGTGACCATGCCGGGGATGATCGTGTGCATCGGGCGCTTGCGCGGCCCGATCGCATTCGGATGCCCCGGCTCGACGACGAAGCTCTGTCCGCGGTTATGCAGCAGCACGCCCGACTGTGGCGCCATCAAGCCGCTGCCGAACGGATGGAACAGCGAATTGATGAAGCTCACGCAGTTGCGATCCTTGTCGACCACGGTGATATACACCGTGTCTCTGTGCTCGACCGGCGTCAGCGTCGGCATGGGCGGCAATGCGCGCGCAACATCGATGCGGCCGCGCAGTTCGTCGGCGAGCGCATCGGACAACAGCCAGTCGACGTCGACGGGCCGCTGACGCGGATCGCCCAATACCGCGTCGCGCACCGCATACGCGAGCTTCGCCGCCTCGACTTCGCGATGGATGCGGTCGGCGTCGAGCGGATCGCCGTCGGCCGGTAATTTCTCGAGGATCTTCAGCAGCATCAGCGCGACTACGCCCTGTCCGCCGGGCGGACACTCGACCACCTCGTAGCCGCGGAAGCTCGCGCGGATCGGCGTCACGTATTCGCCGTGGTAGTCGGCGAAGTCATCGAGCGAATGCAGGCCACCATGCTCGCGCAGATGCGCGACGATCTTCTCGGCGGGCGGTCCGCGATAGAACCCGTCACGGCCTTCCTCGGCGATCAGCCGCAGCGTGGCCGCGAGATGCGGCTGCCGGTGCACCGTGCCCTGCTTCGGCGCGGCACCGTCGACCAGCATCGTCGTGCGTGCCTCGGCGTCGCGCGCGAGCGTGTCCACTTCATCCGCCCAGTCCGACGAGCTGCGCGGCGTAAGCGCATAGCCCTCCTCTGCATAGCGGATTGCCGGCGCGAAAATGTCGCGCAGCGGCAGGCGGCCGTGATCGCGATGCAGCGTCGTCCACGCATGCACGGCGCCGGGCACCGTCACCGCGTGCGGCGAATGACGCTCGATCGCATTCACGCCGAGCTGCCGCAGGCGCTCGACCGTCGCATCCGCTGGCGCCCAGCCCGAACCGTCGTAGGCAACGATATCGTCGCTACCGCCGCGCGAGTACAACGCGAAGCAATCGCCGCCGACGCCCGTCGAACCCGGCTCGACGACGCACTGCACCGCGCAGGCGGCTATCGCCGCATCCATCGCGTTGCCGCCGGCGGCGAGCACGTTGAGCGCCGCGAGTGTGGCCGCCGCGTGCGATGTCGCCGCCATGCCGTTGCGGGCGAAGGCGAGCGAACGCCCGGGCTTCTCGAAGTTACGCATAGGAACGTTCTCCAATTCATTGAAGCGGCGCGCGCGGCGGGTAGAGTCTCGTCGTCTGGGCAAACGCGCGCGCCTCGAATAATGTTATGCCGTGCCGTGCGGGCGGCGGCGGCATCGACAGCGACTGGCACCAGCGCGCCATCATGCGACGCTCAAAGCGACGACTCCGGCGCCAGCACTGGTGCCGTCTTCAGCGTGCGGCGCAGGAACGCACGCGTGCGCGCATGGGTCGGCGCGGTGAAGATCTGTTCGGGCGGACCGTGTTCGATCAGCTCGCCTTGATCGAGCACGACGACACGATGCGCGACCTCACGGGCGAACTCCATTTCGTGCGTGACGACGACCATCGTCATGCCGTCGCGTGCGAGCTCCTTCATCACCTGCAGGACTTCGCCGACCGTCTCGGGATCGAGCGCGCTGGTGGGCTCGTCGAACAGCAGCACCTTCGGCTGCATCGCGAGCGCCCGCGCGATCGCGACGCGCTGCTGCTGCCCGCCCGACAACTGCGACGGGTAGTGATCCGCGCGTTCCGCGAGCCCGACGCGAGCGAGCAGGCGCTGAGCCTGCTGAACCGCTTCGGCGCGCGACACTTTCAGCACATGGATCGGCGCCTCGATCACGTTTTCGAGCGCCGTCATGTGTGGGAACAGATTGAAGCGCTGGAACACCATGCCGATATCGCGACGCTGCCGCGCCAGCTCGCGCGCCGAATCGCGCACGACCTTGCCGTCGGCGCGCTCGACGAAACCGAGCAGACGGCCATTCACGCGCACGCGGCCGGCGTCGAACGTTTCGAGCAGATTCAGGCAGCGAATGAAGGTGGTCTTGCCCGATCCCGATGAGCCGATCAGTACCACCACCTCGCCTTTCGTCACGCTCAGCGAAATGCCGTTCAGCACTTTCGTCGCGCCGAACGACTTGTGAATATCCGACGCTTCGATAATGACTTCGTCTGTCTGACTCACGTCAACGCCCTCTCAGAAGCTTGATGGTTTGCGCGCCGAACAGCCGCTGACCCGACGACGCATGCGCTTCGCCGCGACCGAAGTGCGCCTCGAGGCGGCGCTGCACGAAACTCCACAGTGTGGTCAGCAGCAGGAAATAGATCGCGAGAACGAGGTACAGCTCGAACACGCGGAAATTGACCGAGGTGATCATCTGCGTGCTCAACATCAGTTCCTGCACGCCGATCACGCTGACGAGCGTCGTGTTCTTCAGCATCACGTTGAACTCGTTGCCCATTGGCGGCACGATCACGCGCAGCGCCTGCGGCAGCACGATGCGTCGCATCAGCAGCACCGAGGTCATGCCGAGCGAGCGCGACGCCTCGAACTGGCCGCGATCGACCGCGCTCAGACCCGCGCGGATGATCTCCGCCATGTACGCGGCCGAGTTCATGCCGAGCGCGAGCACCGCCGCCTGAATGTTGCCGGGCAGCGTGAACACGCCGAACTCGAGGTCGTGAAAGCGGAAGATGTCGGCGGCCGCGAACGCGGTGTACAGGAACACGATCTGCACGAGCAGCGGCGTGCCGCGCACGACCCAGATGTAGCCGCGCGCGAGGTACTGCAGCGGACGGCTCGGCGACAGCCGCATCAGCGCGATGCAAAGACCGAGCGCCACGCCGAGCAGAATCGCGCAGACACTGATTCCGCAAGTCAGCAACAGTCCATGCAGATACGCGGAACTGGGCGTCGTCAGAAACTTGCGGAAAATCTCCCAGCTGAAGTTCATGGCGTCATCCCGCTCAGAAGCGTTCGTTCTCGAGATTCCACTTGCCGAGCATCTGCGTGTAGCGGTCGCTCTTCGTCAGGTCGGCGGTAGCCTTCGCGACCGCGCCGGACAGCGGTTCGCCCTTGCGCGCGCCGATACCCGTCGCGATCCGGGCGAAGCCGGTGACCGCCTGCTCGAACGAGTTGCCCGACACTTTCTGGAATTGCCCGGCGCTTTCGGCGGTGGTGCCGTACGCGTCGACCTGCTGCAGGCGGAACGCCTGGAACGCGTCGGCATCGGTGTTGTACACGACGATGTTCATCGGCGGCTTATGCGCGGCGGCGAGCTTGTCGTTTTCCTTTTCGAGCAGCGAGCGCATCGTCGAGCCATTGATCACCGCGACCTTCTGGCCGGACAGATCGTCGAGCGAGTGCACTTTGCGCGGGTTGCCGCGCGGCACCATGATCGACTGGCTCGAGTACATGTAGTCGATGATGTCGATGATCTCGCGCCGCTCGGGCTTGTCGAACAACTGGCCGATGATCAGATCGCATTGATGCGCCTTCAGCGCGGGAATCAGTCCGCTGAACGGCACGATATGCCAATCCACCTTCAGATTGCCCATCGACTTCGCGACATCGCGCGCGACGTCGACCGAGAAGCCCTGCGGTTGCTGCTGCTCGTCGTAGAACGCGAGCGGCGGCGCGTCCATGCTCGCGCAATAGGTCAGCGTGCCGTTCTTGAGCAGGCCCGCCGGCTGTGCCTGATCCGCGTACGTCATACCCGCGTGCAACAGCATGGAAACGCCTGCGCATGCGGCGGCGAGACGAAAACGCGTGTTCTTCTTTGCTGACATGGGCTTGCTCCTGGTGTGATAAGCGAGCTCGGACCGTACGCGGCAGTGGCCTGCGCCAGCATCGATGCCGGCGCGGGGCATCGCCGTCAGTCGCGAGGTTGGGGGGTCCCGAGTAGCGTGAGCACTCGCGGCACCGTCGATTCGATGTGTTCCCGCATGGCCAGCTCAGCCTGCTCCGGGTTGCGGCTGCGCAGCGCATCGATCAGCAGCTGGTGGTAATCGCGTGCGCTCTTGCGTCTGAAGGTCGTCTGCTCGATCCAGAGCCGCATCGGCCCTTCGATCAACGCATACAGCGAGCAGATCTGTTCGTACAGACGCGTGCGGCCGCTGATGCCGCACAGGTATTCGTGAAACGCGCAGTGACGCTGAACCCACAGGTCGGTATCGCCGACGGACGTGTCCATGTCTTCGAGCAGGCGCTCGAGCGTGCGCAGATGCTCGTCGGTGCAGCGCGAGGCCGCGACGCGCATCGCGAGGCCTTCGAGCGCGACGCGCATGTCGAAGATGTCCTGCAGTTCCTCGGCGCTCAGGCCGCGCACGATCGCGCCGCGGTTCGGACGCAGGATCACGAGGCCCTCCGCATGCAGCCGGCGCAGCGCTTCGCGCACCGGCATGCGGCTCATCGACAGTTCCGCCGCGATCGTCTCGGCGACGATCCGCTGACCGGTCGCGAAGCGGCCCTGCGAGATCGCATCGAACAGGTAGCGGTAGGCCACCTGCTCGGCGGTCGTGCTGTGGTCGGGTTTGCGGGACGCGGCGGAGGTCGGCATGAGTCGGGACGCAGTTGCAGGAACACGGAGGCAGAATACTTAAATTGGCTTTTTGTATCCAGTTTTTCAAAAACAAATCAGGGAATGTCCCGAGGGGGTGGTCGGCATCGCAAGCTCGCGAGCCGCCGTCCGTGCGCGAAATCACGCTGATAGAATCGTCTGCCCACCCTCACCCGTCGCAGGAAATCAGCATGGAAATCCAGCCCTATCT
Source organism: Paraburkholderia sp. HD33-4 (assembly GCF_021390635.1). Classification (NCBI taxonomy): domain Bacteria; kingdom Pseudomonadati; phylum Pseudomonadota; class Betaproteobacteria; order Burkholderiales; family Burkholderiaceae; genus Paraburkholderia; species Paraburkholderia sp. HD33-4. Next base: position 394,220 of record NZ_JAJEJS010000003.1, read on the forward strand.
GCTCTTCAATGGCCGTTGTGAGGAAGCCATTGCGTTCTATTGTTCGGCGCTCAGCGCGCAGGAGTTGCTGAAGCTGCGCATGAAAGACGCGCCGCCCGATCCGGCTCGGCCGGTGGCGCCCGAACATGCCGAGAAGATTCTGCACGCGACGCTCGTCATCGGTAATACGCACGTGCTGATGTCGGATGGCGATTGCCGCGGCGGCGACGCCGTGCATGCGGGCTTCAACCTGTCGGTCACCGCCGACGACCAGGCCTCCGGCGAGCGATATTTCAACGCGCTGTCGGACGGCGGACAGATCACGATGCCGTTCCAGCAGACCTTCTGGACCAGCGGCTTCGGTACGTTGATCGACCGCTTCGGCGTGCCCTGGATGGTCAATGTGCGGCACGAGGAGCCCGCGGCATAGCATTCGGGCGGGGCAGCGTTGCCTCGCGCCCGCTCGCTCGCCACTACGCCGCGCTCTATGGCAATCGCCGCGCGGACACGCTAGAGTTGGAGCAGGCAAGAACGTCGTCCGGCACCTTTCACGGGACCCGCACCGCAAGACGAATCGAATAACGCCGCATGACCAAGGGGCAAACGATGACGCCACCCGAAACGCTCGCGGAGCGCCGCGAACACGGCCGCAATGCACGCAGGAACACGCCGCGCAGCGCCAACTCCGACATCGGCAACACCCATCGTGATCCGGTTCGCCTGCTGCGCGAAAGCAGTCGCGGGCGCGTCGAGTCCCTCGTACCGCTGCGCTACGGTCGCATGCTCGAGTCGCCATTCACGTTCTATCGCGGCAGCGCGATCATCCAGGCGCACGACCTCGCAAAGACCGCGAACAGCGGCTTTCACTTCCAGATTTGCGGCGACTGCCACCTGATGAATTTCGGCGGCTTCGCAACCCCCGAGCGCGCGCTCGTGTTCGACATCAACGACTTCGACGAAACGGCGATCGGCCCGTGGGAATGGGACCTGAAGCGCCTGACGGCGAGCCTCCATATCGCAGTCCGCCATCTCGGCCATGGCGATCGGCTCGCGGACGAGACCGTCGCGTCGTGCGTGCAGAGCTATCAGCACTGGACCTCGGAATACGCGCAGATGAGTCCGCTCGAGTTGTGGTGCGAGCTGATCACCTTCGCGCGTCTCGAGGAAATCTCCCCCACCGACGACGCGCGTCGACGCATTCGCAACAGCATCGCCAAAGCGTCGCGCCGCACCCACGAGACGATCCTGCCGAAGCTTGCGAGCCACCGCGAAGGTCTATGGCAAATCCGCGACGTGCCGCCCACCGTCTTCCATGTGCACGGCAAGAACACGCTGTTCACGCACAAGGACGACTGGGTCGGCCTCGGCGACTGGCGGACGTTGATGGCGCCGATCTACGAGGACTATCTGAAGTCGCTCGGCACGGTGCGCCGCACGCTGCTCGATCACTTCTCGATGCACGACATGGCGTTCAAGGTGGTCGGCGTCGGCAGCGTCGGCACCCGCTGCCTGATCCTGCTGATGGTCGATCAGCACGAGAAGCCCTTGTTCATCCAGTTCAAGGAGGCGTCGACCTCGGTCGTGTCGCGTTACTTCAAGGCGGCGGGGCCGAAGCATCAGGGGCAGCGGGTGGTCGACGGACAGCGGCTGATGCAGGGCGCGAGCGACCCGTTTCTCGGCTGGACCACGGGACCGTTCGGGCGCTCGATCTACGGCCGCCAGCTACGCGACATGAAGATCTCGGCGACGCTCGAACTGTTTGCAAAGGAAACGTTCCGCCAGTACGCGGCCATGTGTGGCTGGGTGCTCGCGCGGGCGCACGCGAAAGCGGGCGGGCTCGCGACCGAGGTTGACGCCTATCTCGGCAACGGCGATCAGATGACGGACGCGCTGATCCTGTACTCGCGCGCGTACGCGGACCAGGTCGAGAAGGACTTTGAGATATTCCGCCACGCGTGCCGCAGCGGCAAGCTCGAAGCACGCACCGACACGGACATGGCGGCGGACTTCGTCGCCTAGACGCACGAGCCGTCGCGCCCGCCGTTGACGCCCAATCGTTCAAGCGCCGTCGTCCTCGCCGACGACGCCGAACTCGGCCGTCGTTTTCACGTAGAACAGATGCAAGCCCTCCGCGCGCAGCCGCTCGAACAGCCGATCGGCTTCGTCGGCGGTCACCGCCATCAGGACGGACAGTGGCTGATCGGCAAGCTCGAAGAAGTGCGCGGAGTGAATACGATGATGATGGCCGATGCCTTCGCAAGCCGGAATCACGGTCGCGCCGCGCAGGCCGAGCTCGCTCGCGAGACGCACGAGCCAGTCGGCGAGCGGCTTGCCATGATGGCTGCGCCCCTGCTGGGTGAAGAACGTGACCTGAAAGCCGTGCATGTCGGTGTCTCCCCAATGCGGATCGCGCCGCCTGCGCAAAGCGATGCGCGCGCGGATGGGCAGCCGCATTGCGCCGTCCCCTGCCCGCTTACTTTCGTAAGCGGAAACTTCGGCAGCGCCGCATCACGGCTCCGGACGGTCATGAGACAAGTTTAGATGTCGCCCCGCGCGAGTGCCAGGTCGAAACTGGCCACGTGCCGCGCGGTCCCGACTCACTGACCGTACACGTCGAAATCGAAATACTTTTTCGCAATGCGGTCGTAAGTGCCATCGGCGCGGATATCGGCAATCGCTTTGTCGATCTTTTCCTGCAGATCGGTATCTTCTTTACGCAAGCCAATCGCCGTGCCGCTGCCGAGCGTTTTCGCGTCGTAAAGCGGATTGCCGGCAAATCCGAAGTCCTTGCCGCGCGGGGTGCGCAAAAAGCCGATATCGGCTTGCACCGCATTTTGCAACGACGCGTCGATACGGCCGGCAAGCAGATCCGAATACACCAGATCCTGATCCTGATACGGCACGATCACCGCGCCGGCCGGCTCCCAATACGTCTTCGCGTAGGTTTCCTGAATCGAACCCTGCTCGACGCCGATGCGCTTGCCCTTCAGCGCTTCCGGCGTCGGCTCGATCGGCGAGCCCTTCTTCGCGACCAGACGCGTCGGAATGCGGAACACCTTCGACGAGAACGCGATCTGCGCCTGCCGCGCCGGCGTCATCGACATCGTCGACAATACGCCGTCGAATTTGCGGCCTTTCAACGCGGGAATCATGCCGTCGAACGAATTCTCGATCCACACGCATTTCGCATTGAGCCGGTGGCAAATCTCATTGCCGAGATCGATATCGAAGCCGACGAGTTTGCCGTCGGCGGCTTTCGATTCGAACGGCGGATAGCTCGCGTCGACCCCGAACCGCACGGTCGACCAATCCTTGGCGATTGCGCTTGCGGACGATACGGCCAGCAGCGCAATCGTCAGGGTTGCCAGCATGGCTTTCATTGTTGCTCCTTATCGGTCATTTAAAGAATTCAAACGGGCGGCACGGCGATACACGCGCTCCGCGCGAAACCCGACATTCGACCGTGATCCGGTCGCCCGCACAAATTCATTAAAAAAATCAATTCATGCGGCCGACGCATAGACCTGCATAGGGCTTCGAAGGTTCGATCGTTCAAGCGTCAACAAAAACAGTGCGTGCCGTTGGGCGATCCAAGGTCGTTCTGCCTGGCATTCCGATTGTCCAGACGAACATGCTTTATCTCGGCGACGCAGTCTCTTTTAATAAACGAGCGCTGCCCGGTGTCGGGTTTTGGCGCGCCATTTTATTGAAAAGATCGCAATAACACTAATTGATTCGATGCACAGCCGATAAGCGCTCGCGCACCTTCCCGCAATATCAAAGCGCGTGCAAGCTCGTCATTCACATAGCTTTCTTCCGTTTCGAGTAGCTTATCCATACCTGCGAAAGCAACCACCGGCGGATAATCGCGCCGGTTGATTTGCCATAAATTGTCACTTAGAATTTTCCGCAAGGCCTCCTTAGGAACCGATGACATGGCTTCGAACAACGGAAAACCGGTGTCGTCGTTCGTTCCTCGAGGAATGCCCGGCCTCTGGATCGTCCTGTTCGTCATCTGGATGATCGCCAATGCATCGCTCGCCGTCGAACCCGCTCTCGTCGGTCTCGTCATTACCTTCGTCATCGCGCGTGTCTTCGTGTCTTCGAGCGAAGCATGGCAGCGCCTGCGTCTGACGCCGGGCTCGCTTTACCACTTCGCCGCGTATAGCGCGACCTTCGTCGTCGAACTGGTGCGCGCCAATCTGAACGTGATGGCGCTGGTGTACTCGCCGCGAATCGACATCAAGCCCGGCATCGTCAAGGTTCGCACCCGCCTCCAGACACCGCTCGGCCGTCTTGCGCTCGCCAATTCGATCGCGCTCACACCTGGCTCGCTCGTGATGGATATTCGGGACGACATACTATTCATTCACTGGCTCGACGTGAAGACGACCGATATCGACGAAGCGACCGAGGCGCTCGTCGCACCGTTCGAAAAGCATCTGGAGAAGATCTTTGGCTGAGATCATGCTCCGGATCGCCGCGGTGCTGATCTTCTTCGCGATCCTGTTCGGCGTGATCCGTCTCGTGATCGGCAAAACCCTCGTCGACCGCATCGTCGCGATCGACATGCTGACGGTCATCTCGTTGTCGCTGATCGCGTTGTACGCGCAGGTCTCCGGTCGTTTCGTCTATATCGACGTCGCACTCGTCTACGCACTGCTGAGCTTTCTCGCAGTGCTCGCGATTGCGCGCTTTCTCGAAAGGGGGCTGTGAGCCATGCTCGAACTGCTCCTGCTGCTGATGTGCGCGAGCATCCTCGTGAGCGGCGTACTGGCTGTCTGCCTGAAGAATCTGCTGGCCGCGATGGTCAGCTCGGGACTCGCGAGCCTGTTCGCGGCGGTGGCCTTCCTGCTGCTCGCCGCGCCCGACGTCGCGATGGCCGAAGCCGCGATCGGCTCGGGACTCGCGACCTTCATCTTTCTGTACGCGATCCGCAAAACCGGCTATCAAAAGGGCTAGCGCATGTTCGAACTGATCGGCAGCGTGTTCATCCTCGTGGGCGCCGTCTTTCTGTTCTCCGCCGGCCTCGGGCTGTTGCGCATGCCGGATGCGTATACGCGTATTCAGGCCGGCACCAAGGCGTCGACGCTCGGCAACATGCTCGTGCTGATCGGCCTCGCGTTCTACCACCCGAACTGGACCTTTCGTCTGATCCTGCTGATCTACTTCGTGCTCGTGACCAACCCGGTGTCCTCGCATGCGCTGTCGCGCGCCGCCTGGCTGATCCGTACGCCGATGACCTCGTCCACGGTCACCGACGCACTGGCCGACGACGACGGCCGCACGGCGGGGGAGGCCGAATCATGATGCGTCGCGCGTTCGCGCTGCTGACGGTGTTGCTGTTCGCGGTCGTGTTCTGGCGGCTGATCGGCGGCTATGTGGAGTTGCAGGGGCTGCGTCCGCTCGCCTGGTACTACGTCGTCAGAGGGCCGCTCGAACTCGGCGCGCCGAACATCGTGACCGGCATCCTGATCACCTTTCGCGGCTTCGACACGCTCGGCGAAGTCGCGGTGCTGTTCATGGTCGCGGCGAGCGTCGGCGTATTGCTGAAAGAGGAAAGCACCGCGACCTCCGCCGATCCGGCAGATGAAACCGCGGCCGCGCGCCGCCCCGCCGGCGAGATCGTGCACACCGGCAAGCAGGTGCTGCTGCCGATGATCTTCACGTTCGGCGGCTACGTGATCGTCAACGGCCATCTGTCGGCGGGCGGCGGTTTCCAGGGCGGCGCGATCGTCGCGTCCGCCGTGATGCTGATGCTGCTCGCGCGGCCCCGCTCGACGCTGAACGTCGCGCTGCTGAGCGTCGTCGAGTCGCTCGCGGGGGTGATCTATGTTTGCATCGGCATTCTGGGCCTCGTGCTCGCGGGCGGCTTTCTCGACGCGCGCTTTCTACCGCGCGGCGAGTTCGGCGCGTTCTTCAGCGCCGGCGCGATCCCGCTGATTTCAGCGCTGCTCGGCGTCAAGGTCGGCGCGGAGCTCAGCGTCATCATCGACCGGTTCAGAAGCTGAGCGACAAGGAGAGCGCATGAGCACGGGCATCCCGGTTTCGAAGATCCTGCTGATCACGGGCTTCTGCCTGTCGCTGATCGGCCTGTGGGGCATGCTGACCCACCGCAACATCCTGCGCATCATCATCGGCTTCGCGGTGATCGACACGGGCCTGCACATCGTGATGGTCGCGACGGGCTACATCACGGGCGGCACCGCGCCGATCATCGACGCGGCGCTCAGCAAATCCGCCGCCGCGCACCGCGCGATCGATCCGGTTCCATCGGCGCTCGTCGTCACGGCGATCGTGATCGGGCTGTCGGTCACCGCCATCATGCTGTCGTTCGCGATCCGTCTTTACGCCGCCAAAAAAACCCTCTCCATCGACGCCTTCACCGAGTCGAAATGGTAGCCGCGCTCTTTCATCCGCTGCATATCTTCATCCTCGGGCTCGGCGGCGGCTTCCTCATTCCGCTGCTGTACCGGCTCGGCAAGCCGTGGCTCACGCTCGGCTTTTTCATCGCGTTGTGCGGCATCGTGCTCGTGTCCGGCGTGTCGTTCTACGGCCTGCTCGACGGCGGCGACACGATCGAGATCCTGACCGCGGGCGCGCCGCCGCCGGTGTCGATCAATCTGCGCTTCGGCTTGTGGGAAGGCTTTTTCACGTTCAGCGTCAACGTGGTCGCGCTGCTCGGCGCATTGCATCTGTGGGATCGCCTGCGCGGCAACTACGCGGCGTTGTTGCTGTACCTGATTCTGGTGATGGGCATCGACGGCATGGTGATGACCCGCGACCTGTTCAACCTGTTCGTGTTTCTCGAGATCGTGTCGATCGCGACATACGGCCTGTTCGGGCTCGAGCGCACGCCCGCCGCGCTCGCCGCCGCGTTCAAGTACATCTTCGCGACGGTGATCGCGTCGACCCTGTTCCTGCTCGGCGCGGTGCTGCTCTACTACGTGGCCGGCACGCTGAACATCGACGATCTGCTGTCGCTGCGCGAGCGGATCGGCGGCCCGATCGGCACGACGGCGATCCTGCTCGTGTTCGCGAGCCTCGTGATCGAGCTGAAGCCGTTTCCGGCCAACGGCTGGGGGCTCGACGTCTACGAGACCGCGCCGAGCGGCGTCGCCGCGATGGTATCGGTCGGCGTATCGGCGGGTGTATTTTTCGCGCTGCTGAAATTGCTGCCGCTGTTCGACGGCCAGCTCACGCTGCTCGCCGTATCAGGCGGCGTCACGTTCCTGTTTTCGAATCTGCTCGCGATCAAGCAGACGAAACCGCAACGCGTGCTCGGCTATTCGTCGATCGGGCAAATGGCGCTATTGATGCTATCGCTCGCGTTGCTGCGCCAGATCGGCGCGGATACATCGATCCCGCTCGTCATCGGCGGCCTCTTCATCAATCATCTGTTCGCGAAGGCGGGGCTGTTCTGGATGATCGGCGTGCTGCGGCGCCACGGCGACGATGCGCGCGCGATCCTGTCGCGCAGCCCACTGCTGATCGGCTTGCTCGGTCTGTTCCTCGTCGCGATCGCGGGGCTGCCGCCGTTCCCCGGCTTCTGGGCGAAGTGGGAACTCGTGATGCGCCTGACCGCCGCCGGCAAGCCCTACTGGATCGTGCTGATCCTGACCGGCTCGCTGCTCGAGGCGGGTTATATGTTCCACTGGTTCGTGCGCGCGCTGGCTCCGTCGGATGTCGAAGCCAAAGCCCGCCCCAACCTCGCCGCGCTGCTGCCGCTGTTCGGCGTCGCCGTGCTGCTGATCGCGGCGGGCTATATGGCAGCCGTGTTCTCAGGCGTCGCGTCACCTTGGATCTTCTCGCCGCTCATGGCGGGCGCGCTGTTCTATGCGGCCGATCGTCTGCCGGGGCGCGTGAAAGGCGTGCTCGCGCTGATCGCGATCGGGCTGATCGGCAGTCTGCTCTGCGAAGGCTCGGGTGGTATCGCCGGGCTGTTCACATGGCTGCTGCTCGCGGGCAGCCTCGTAATCGCCGCGGCGAGCCTCTATCGCGACGACGTACGCACCGGCTTCTATCCGATGCTGGTCGTGCTGTCGCTGTCGATCCCGGCGCTGCTGCGCTCATCGACGTCGCTCGAATTCTTCTATAGCTGGGAAATCATCACGCTGTCGTCGTGTTTCCTGATCGCGAAGTGCCGGCGCGCGGGACCGCACGTGCTGACCTTCCTGCTGTTTTCGCTGCTTGCGGCGTTTTTCCTGCTGGCGGGCTTCGCCAACGTCGCCGCGATCGACGACACCATCGCGCTATCGGCGTTGATTCACTCGGGACCCGAAGCGAACCGCGCGTTCGTGCTGCTCGCGACCGGCTTTCTGATCAAGGCCGGCGCGATCGGCGTGCACGTGTGGCTGCCGGGCGCCTACACCGAAGCGGAAGACGACGTGACCGCGATGCTGTCCGCGGTGGTCAGCAAGGTCGCGATGTTCGGCCTGCTGATCGGCACCTACCTGACCATACGCTCGGAGGTCGGCCTCGAACTCGCACACGTGATGACCTGGATAGGCATGCTGACGACGCTGCTCGGCGCGCTGATGGCGCTGCGGCAGAACGACTTCAAACGCATGCTCGCGCTGTCGAGCATGAGCCAGATCGGCTATATCGTCACCGCGATCGGCCTGATGAGCCATCTCGGCTGGGTCACCGCGCTGTACCTCGTCGCCAATCACATGTTCGTGAAGGGGATCCTGTTCCTCGCGCTCGCGGGCGTGATCCTGCGCACCGGCAAGCGCAACTTCGCCGATGTAGGCGGCCTTGCGCGCGAGATGCCGCTAACGTTCGCGATGGTCGTGGTCGCGCTCGTGTCGATGTCGGGCCTGCCGCCGCTGATGGGCTTCGGCGGCAAATGGCTGCTGCTGAGCGCAATGACCGACAAAGGCTGGTACGGGCTCGCCGTGTGCGGGCTGATCGCGACCTGTGCCGGCTTTCTGTACATGCTGCGGCTGCTGAACGGCATCTTCCTGAAACCGCGCCCGCCGCAGCGGCAGGCAGTGCGCGAAGCACCCATCATGCTGCTGATTCCGCAGTTCCTGTTCGTGGTCGGCATCGTGATCCTGTCGTTCTTCCCGAAGCTGCTGATCGAGCCGGTGTCGGCCGCGATCGATCCGCAGTTCGCGGCGACGCTGGTGTGGGGCGGCATGTCGCTCGAAAGCATTTACGGGTTCTGGAATCCGACGCCGGTCGTGATCGTCGTGCTGATCGTCACGGCGATCGTGTTCGGGCTCGGTGTGCTGTACTACCGCAGCCGCCGCGGCAACGCGCGCAACGGCCCCGATTTTTACCACTTCTACAGGCCGATCCTGAGCCGCACGGTGCCGCCGGTCGCGCAGATGTTCTGGCGCGGCCTATCGCATTTCGCGCTCGCGGCGGCGGCATGGATGCGGCGCGTCTATACCGGCAACGGGCAGACCTACGCGCTTTATGTGCTGCTGTATTTTCTCGTGATCTATTTCGCGAGCACGGGCCTGGGCGCGGCGGGGACGCAATGACGGCAACGACGCCGCGCGACTCGCGTCATCACTCACTCCATCGTCGAATCGACCGGTAGTTCCGCGCCGCTCTCTCGCGCGGGACGATGTACGGCTCGGACGAGCCCGCTGCCGCCGCCTCCGCAGAAGAACAGATCCGCGCCATTCGATTCGAGTCCGGAGATGCCCGCGCCGGCCGGCATCTCGACGCTCTCCAGCACCTCGCCGCTGCGCGGATCGATATGCCTGAGTTCGCTCTCGTCACCTTCCCACGTGCCATGCCATAGCTCGCCGTCGACCCACGTGATGCCGGTCACGAAGCGATTCGATTCGATCGTGCGCAGCACCGCGCCCGTCTCCGGATCGACCTGATAGATTTTTCGCTCGGGATACTGACCGACCCACAGCGAACCCTCGGCCCATGTCAGCCCCGACTGGCCGCCGTCGCCGGGTGCCGCGATCGTCGACAGTACCTGGCCGCTTTGCGGATCGATCTTCTGGATGCGGCCGTCCGCGATCTGGAACAGGTGCTCGCCGTCGAAGGCCGTGCCCGCGTCGGCGGGCACCGCGATCGAGCGCAGCGTCTCGCCGCTCGCCGGATCGAACGCGTCGAGCCTGTCGCCGGTCGCGATCCACACCTGTCGGCCGTCGTAGGTGACCCCATGCACTTTATCGACGCCCGTAAAGGGCCCATATTCGCGGACGATTCTGGCGGCTGAGCGGTTCATGGTTGCCATCCTAATCACGAAGGGAACGGGGAAGGGAGTAACAAAGCCGTCGCGAATCCGGCGAGGGGCGGCGTCATCCAGCGGCGCGCGCGCCCGTCGCCCACCGGCTGCACCTTGCCGGCCGCGGCGAGCGAGTCGAGCGAGCGCTGCACGGTGCGCTGACTCGCGCCGAGCACGAGAGCAAGCGCAGAACTCGACCATGATTCGCCATCCGACAGAAACGCGAGCAGCGCCGCATGCTCGCTTTCGACGGGCGGCGCCAGTACGACGACCTCGCGCGCATGACGCGGCGCGAGCGCGAAGCCGCGCGCCGTCGCGCTGACGCTCGCGAGCGTGCCGAGCGCCGCGCGCAGCCGGCCGATCTCGACGCGCAGCCGCGCGCGATGCGATTCGTCGGCGCGTTTGGCGCGAAACGCGCGTGCGACGAGCGCGTCGCGCGGCACGTCGTCGGGCCATGCCTCGCCGAGCATACGGGCGAGCGCGAACAGAACCGGTCGGCTCGCGAGCGCGACCGCCGCGTTCGCATCGCGGATCGCGTAGCGGCAAGCGTCGACGACCAGCGGTCCGCCCGCCTGGTTCGACGTCAGCAGCTTCTCGACTTCATCGAGCAGGACCGGTTCTTCTTCGCCATGCGCGACGATGCGCGCCGCTGGCTTGCTCAGTGCGACCGAGGCGCTTTCGACTTCCGCGATCAACGCCGGAATACCGGCCTCGCGAGCCGCGCGTGCCGCCCGCGCCAGCGCGGCTCGCGCAGCGCCGCTGCGCAAACGGCGCAGCGCGACGCCTGCGACCACCAGTTCATGCGCGGCCCGCAACGCGGGCGGAAACAGCCGCGGATCGAGCGCGGCAAGCTTGCGCTCCGCTTCGTCGAGACGGCCGATCAGCAGCAAACGCCGCGCCGCCAGATACCGCGCATGCGCGGCATTGACGCGATCGCCGTGCGTGTCGAGCGTGGCGGTCGCGGCGTCGAGTGTTCTGGCGGGCCATGCGAGATCGCGCGACGCGAGCGCGATCTCCGCTTCGGCGACCACGCAGCGCGCGCGCGCCACCGCATGCTGCGCGCCGAACCCGCGCGCCGCGCCGCGCACCAGCGCCTTGGCGCGCACGAAGTCGCCGAGTTGCGCCATCGCGATGCCGCGCAGCGCGAGCGCCGGCGCGTCGTCGCGCAACGCGACGCGGTCGAGCGCGCCGAGCGGATCGCCGGCCGCGAGCGCGCGCGCCGCCGCCGAAATCAGCGCGTCCACGGCGTGCGAGTCCGCGCGTAGCACGTCTTTGCATCAAGCGAATCCCGCCACACTTGTCACTCCCACCCGGTCGATGTCCACCCCTAATCTAGCATGACCATCAACCGTTACCGACGCCGTCGGGCAAGGGCTCGCTCGGCGCGGTACGACCCACGGAGGAACCCACGATGACTACGCATCCGACCGGAACACGCGAACAGTGGCTCGACGCGCGACGCGCGCTGCTCGACGCGGAAAAAGCCCACACGCGACACGGCGACGAGCTCGCGCGGCAACGCCAGGCGCTACCGTGGGTGAGGGTCGACAAGGCCTATCGCTTCGATACCGACGAAGGCAGCGCATCGCTCGCCGATCTGTTCAGAGGACGTTCTCAGCTGCTCGTCTACCACTTCATGTTCGGCCCCGACTACAAGGCGGGCTGCCCGTCGTGCTCGTCGATCGCGGACGGTTTCGGCGGCTTCGCCGTGCATCTCGCGCATCACGACGTGATGCTGATGGCGGTGTCGCGCGCGCCGCTCGAGAAGCTGCTGACATACAAGCGGCGCATGGGCTGGACGTTTCCCTGGGCGTCGTCGGCAAGCGGCGATTTCAATTTCGACTTCAACGTGTCGTTCACCGAGGCCCAGCAGCGCGACGGCGATATCGAGTACAACTACACACGCAACGCTCACGCGATGGACGTGAGTCCCGCGCCCGAACCCGTCGCCCAATTCGCGGCGACCTGCGGCACCGACGCGGCCACCTATACGCGCGACCGGCCCGGCATGAGCGCGTTCGTGCTCGAAGACGGCGTCGTCTATCACACGTACTCGACCTACGCGCGCGGCGTCGATGCGCTGTGGGGCATGTATCAGTGGCTCGATCGCGCGCCGAAGGGACGCAACGAGACGGGCATCTGGTGGCGCCGTCACGACGAGTACGAGCGGTCATGAGCCCGCTCGTGCGCGCTGTCTGCGCGAGCGGGCAGCAGTTCGCCACCTGGCGCGCGGCGCGCACATCGCAGCGCGTGTTCGTCGGCGTCTGCGTGTTGGTGTTCGCCGCGAGCGTCGCGGCGACACTCGCGCACAACGCGTCGATGTCGGCGATGGGCACGCTGCCGATGCCCGGCGGCTGGTCGATGTCGGCGCTGTGGATGCCGACCTGCGGGCGCACGTGGGCCCGCGCGGCGGCGTCGTTCATCGGTATGTGGATCGTGATGATGGCGGCGATGATGCTGCCGTCGTTGCTGCCGACGCTGCTGCGCTATCGCGACGCGATCGGCTCGCGCATGGGTGCGGGCCGACTGGCCCTACTGACGATGCTCGTGAGCGGCGCGTACGCCGTCGTTTGGACGGCGCTTGGCGCGGCCGTGTTTGGGCTGGGCGCGTCGCTCGCGGCGCTCGAATTGCGGTGGCCCGCGCTCGCGCGTTCGGTGCCGCTAGCGGCCAGCGTGGTCGTCCTGCTCGCCGGCGCGTTGCAGTTCAGCACGTGGAAAGCCCGCCGCCTCGCCTGCTCTCGCGCGACCCCGAGCCTCGCCGCCGATGCGGCAAGCGCGTGGCGATACGGTCTGCGCATCGGTATCGACTGCGGCGGTTGCTGTTTGGGTCTCACCGCCATTCTGCTGGTCGTCGGCATCATGGATCTGCGCTCGATGGCCGCCGTGACGGTCGCCATCACCGCTGAACGCCTTGCGCCGGACGGCGCGCGCGTCGCACGGGCGATCGGCGCCATAGCTGTTGGCGCGGCCGGCTGGTTGCTCGCTCAGGCCGTGTCAGCCGGGTGATGCATGCGCCCCAGCCGCCGTCGATCGCGTCGTGAATCGATGCTCGGCAGCCGTACTGTCCCGATATTGTTTTAATTTTGGAAACAGTGAGTTCAGGAATTAGGTATTTACCCTAGTTCTTGCTCCCCCTAGACTGTCATCACTGCTGCAAACAAACGAGTTTCGCAGCCTAACAAGACAAAACCTGGAGGTAGTTAAAAATGAAATCCCTCGTTCAAGCTGTCGTTATCGCCGCTACCCTCGCTGCTCCGGTTGCCGTTTTCGCTCAATCGAACCAGCCGCTGACCCGCGCGCAAGTCCGTGAAGAGCTGGCTCAGATCGAAAAGGCCGGCTACAACCCGGCACGTTCGAACCCGAACGAATATCCGTCGAACATTCAGGCTGCTGAAGCCCGCGTCGCGGCGCAAAACAGCGCTGTCGGCGGCGTGACCAGCGGTTCGTCGGAGCAAGGCCGCGCAGCGCAGTAAGCCGCGCTCCCGGTTGGAAAGTTGCTGTTGACGTAGCTGTACCTGCCTGAGCGCTCTGCCTTAGCGCTCTCGCAGTTTCCCCTACTGGCCCGCCATCGCGATTCAATGCGATGGCGGGCCAGTTCCGTTCTGGGGTGCGCCGTCAGTCTCGCGTCAGACCGCGCCCGGGTTGATATACGCAGTCTTCACCGACGTATAAAACTCCCGCGCGTAGGCGCCCTGTTCGCGCGGACCGTAGCTCGACCCCTTCCGGCCGCCGAACGGCACGTGATAATCGACACCCGCCGTCGCGGTGTTGACCATCACCATGCCCGCCTGCACATGACGGCGGAAATGACTCGCGTACTTCAGCGACGTCGTACAGATGCCGGCCGACAAGCCGAACTCGGTATCGTTGGCAGTCGCGAGCGCTTCCTGGTAGTCCTTGACCTTGATGACCGACGCCACCGGCCCGAACACCTCTTCGCGGTTGATGCGCATCGCCGAGGTCGTCTCGGTGACCAGCGCCGGCGCGAGGAAGTAGCCCTGCGTCGCGCCTTCGACGCGCTCGCCGCCGAACACCGTGCCGCCCTCTTCGCGCGCGACCGCCAGATAGCGCTCGTCCTGTGCCAGTTGCTTGTCGTCGACGACCGGGCCGATCTGCGTGCCGTCCGCGAGCGCATCGCCGACCTTCAGCGCGCGCATGCGCGCCTTCATCGCGTCGATGAAACGGTCATGGATCCCCGCGGTCACGATCAGCCGGCTCGACGCCGTGCAACGCTGGCCCGTCGAGTAGAACGCACCGTTGACGCAGGCTTCGACCGCGACGTCGAGATCGGCGTCGTCGAGCACGACCATCGGGTTCTTGCCGCCCATTTCGAGCTGGAATTTCTTGCCCGACTCGAAGCACTTCGCGCCGATCGCGCGCCCCGTCGAGACGGAACCGGTAAAGCTGATCGCATCCACATCCGGCGACGACACGAGCGCTTCGCCGACCACCGAGCCGCGCCCCATCACGAGGTTGATCACGCCCGCCGGCGCGCCCGCCTCGGCGATGATCTTGACCAGCTCCCACGTGCTGCCCGGCACCAGATCCGCCGGCTTGATCACGACCGTGTTGCCGTACGCGAGCGCCGGCGCGATCTTCCACGCCGGAATCGCGATCGGAAAATTCCATGGCGTAATCAGGCCGACCACGCCGACCGGCTCGCGCGTCATTTCGACCGTCATGCCCGGCCGCACCGACGGCACGATTTCGCCGCCGAGGCGCAGCGCTTCGCCCGCGAAGAACTTGAAGATCTGCCCGGCGCGGCCCACTTCGCCGATCGCCTCGGGCAGCGTCTTGCCCTCTTCACGCGCGAGCAGCTTGCCGAGCTCCGCCTTGCGCGCGAGGATCGCGCTGCCAGCCTGATCGAGCACGTCGAAGCGCTGCTGCGGCGTGGACAGCGACCACGTCGCGAACGCCTTGCGCGCGGCGCTGATCGCGCGATGCGTCTGCTCGGCGTCGGCTTGCGCGAATTCGCCGATCACGTCGTCGAGATTCGACGGACTGACGTTGCGCGACACGCTCGCGCCGTCGACCCACTGTCCGTCGATGTAGTTTGCAAATTGACTCATGTCCTGACTCTCCTTTCGAAAACTGCGGCGACAATCCTGTTATTCGACGCCCAGCAAGCCACGAGCGGCGAGGTTGCGATATAGCGCGCGCACGCCGAACGTCCACGGTTCGATTTCGGTCGACAGGCGCACCGTGTTGGTCAGCGCGCCGAGTTGCGGCGTCGAGATCGTCACGCGGTCGCCGAGGTGGTGCGTGAAACCGCCGCCGGGCGCGTCGCGGTCCTTGATCGGCGAGAACATCGTGCCGAGGAACAGCATGAAGCCGTCCGGGTACTGGTGGTGACGGCCGCACGTCTGCGCGACCAGGTCGGCCGGGTCGCGGCTGATCTCGCTCATGTGGCTCACGCCGTCGAGCACGAAGTCGTCGTCCGCGCCTTCGACGCGCAGCGACACGCTTGAGCTGCGCACCGAGTCGAGCGAGAACGTGCCGTCGAACAGCCGCACGAACGGACCGATCGCGCACGAGCCGTTGTTGTCCTTGCACTTGCCGAGCAGCAGCGCCGAGCGGCCTTCGATGTCGCGCAGGTTCACGTCGTTGCCGAGCGTCGCGCCGACGATGTCGCCGCGGCTATTCACGGCGAGGACGATCTCCGGCTCCGGGTTGTTCCACACCGACGCGGCGAGCAGACCGACGTCCGCGCCGAAGCCGACCGCCGACATCGGCTGAGACTTCGAAAATACTTCGGCATCCGGACCAATGCCGACTTCCATGTATTGCGACCACGCATCGCGTCGTTCGAGCTCGGCCTTCAGCTTCATTGCGGCTTCCGAGCCCGGCTTGATCTTCGACAGGTCGCTGCCGATCGTCGACGCGATGGTCTCGCGCACTTCTTTCGCCTTCGCCGGATCGCCGCCGGCCTGCTCCTCGATCACGCGCTCGATCAGGCTCACCGCGAACGTCACGCCGCAGGCCTTGATCGCCTGCACGTCGCACGGCGCGAGCAGGCGCACGGCGGGCGCGCCGGCGCCAGGCTGATTCGCCGCGATCAGCTGCGCAACCTGCCCGAGCGGCACGCCCGGCGCGCTGCGCGCGAGTTGCGCGGCATCGTCGCGCTCGAACAGATCGGCGGTGGTCGGCACGGTCGCGGTGATGTCGAACACCTCGCCGCCGCGCACGACGACCACGCACGGTCCTTCATGCTGCTCGGTCTTGCGCCACACGCGGCCGATCAGCAGCGCGTCGTTCAGATCATCGGGAAGAAAGCTGGAGGAGGAAGTTGCGGACATGGGATGGGCTCTTTCGAATAAGTGGGAAACGGGCAAGGCCGGGCGTCGCGTTGGGTGCGAAGCCCGGCCTTGTCACCTGCATGTCAATGCGAATGGCGTGGATTGCCGCGCTCGGCAATCACCTTCAGATAAAGCGTCGCCGGTTCGAGACAGCCGCCGGTCGAAAGCTGGCCGACCGTCTTGCGGTACAGCTCCTGCCACGGCGTTTGCGCGGGCGGGATCTCGAAGTGCACGGTTTCGCGGCGTCGCGCGAGTTCGGCTTCGTCGACCAGCACGTCGACGCTGCGCGAATTCAGATCGACCCGGATACGGTCGTTCGTGCGCAGGAGCGCAAGACCGCCGCCCACCGCCGCTTCCGGTGACATGTTCAGAATCGACGGGCTCGCCGACGTGCCGCTCTGACGGCCGTCGCCCAGGGTAGGCAGCGAGGTGATACCCTGGCGTACGAGCGCCGCCGGCGGCGCCATGTTGACGACCTCGGCGCTGCCCGGATAGCCGACCGTGCCCGTGCCGCGAATCACGAGAATGCAATGCTCGTCGATTTCGAGCGACGGGTCGTTGATGCGCGCGTGATAGTCCTCGGGACCGTCGAACACGATGGCGCGTGCTTCGAAGGTGTTTTCCGCGCCAGGCTCGCTCAGATAGGTCTTGCGGAACGCATCGCCGACCACCGACATCTTCATGATCGCGCTGTCGAAGAAGTTGCCCGACAGCACCATGAAGCCCGCGCCGTGCTTCAGCGGTTCGGCGGTCGTCTTGATGACCTCGCGATCCGGCGCGGGTGCGGCGGCCGCGATTTCGCCCATCGTACGGCCCGACACGGTCAGGCATTCCTCGTGCACGAGGCCGCCTTTCGCGAGCTCGCGCATCACCGCCGGCACACCGCCCGCGCGATGGAAGCTCTCGCCGAGATATTCGCCGGCGGGCATGCAGTTGACGATCAGCGGCACCTGCTCGCCGACGCGCTGCCAGTCCTCCAGACTCAACTCGACACCCATGTGCCGCGCGATCGCGATCAGATGCGGCGGGCAGTTGGTCGACGCGCCGAGTGCCGACGCGACGACGATCGCGTTTTCGAACGCTTCCTTCGTCATGATCTGCGACGGCCGCACGTCCTCGCGCACGAGGTCGACGATGCGCTTGCCGGTCGCGTAAGCCATCTGGCCGCGCTCGCGGTAAGCGGCCGGAATGCTCGCGCAACCGGGCAGCGACATGCCGAGCGCTTCGGCAAGGCTGTTCATCGACAGCGCGGTGCCCATCGTGTTGCAGTGACCGATCGACGGCGACGACGCGGTGGTCAGCTCCATGAAGCCTTCGTAGTCGATCTCGCCGGCCGCGAGCAGATTGCGCGCATGCCAGATCACGGTGCCCGAGCCGACGCGCTCACCATGGTGCCAGCCGTCGAGCATCGGGCCGCCGGACAGCACGATCGCCGGCATGTCGACGGTGGCCGCGGCCATCAGGCACGCGGGCGTGGTCTTGTCGCAGCCGGTGGTCAGCACGACGCCGTCGAGCGGGAAGCCGTGCAGGATTTCGACGAGGCCCAGATAGGCGAGATTACGGTCGAGCGCGGCAGTCGGCCGGCGGCTCTGCTCGGCGAGCGGATGCACCGGAAACTCCATCGGAATGCCGCCCGCGTCGCGGATGCCGGCCTTCGTGCGCGCCGCGAGTTCGATGTGATGCCGGTTGCACGGCGCGAGATCGCTGCCCGTCTGCGCGATGCCGATGATCGGCCGGCCCGACTGCAGCTCTTCGCGCGTCAAACCGTAGTTCATGAATCGCTCGACGTACAGCGCCGTCATATCCGCGTGCGAGGGATCGTCGAACCATTCCTGGCTGCGCAGCCGGCGCGGGGTGGATGCTGACATGGTGCTTGTCTCTCTGTCTTGGTGAGGGTTGCTTATGCGTGCATTTATTGATGTTGCCGGTCAGGTCTTTGGCCGCGGCGGTGATCGTCGGAAACGTGGCCGTCTCCACCACATGATGCGCCAATGTCGCGCTCGTGATCAGGCCGATTCCGACAGGCCGAGCCAGACTCGCCGCACGCGGCCGCCCGCTCGCCGGTTTGCCTGCGATCCGAGAGTACGTTACCGGTAACATTTCTGGTTGTGGATGTTACGCCCGGCTTACCATGCGGACAACCAAGGGATATCCCTGAGCTGTTTAATTAAGGGGAGTTCGACGCGTTCGCGGCTTGCGAATTCAGCGACGCGAAAGCTACGCGCTATCGCGCGCAATCACCGTGAAATCGATCTTCACCGCTTTGCGGCGATGCACCTCGCCCGCTTCGCGATCGGCAAGCGCCGCGAGCAGCGTTTCGCCGGCGCGCAGGCCGATGCCGTACGCGTCGACCGACACCGTCGTGATGCTCGGCTGACAGCACCACGACACCTCGAAGTTACCGAAACCGGCAACCGCGATGTCGCCCGGCACCGACAGCCCGCGTCGATGACACTCCATGATCGCGCCGAACGCCGACATGTCGCTCACGCACATCACGGCTTCGGTATCGGGCCACGTGTCGAGCAGGGCACCGATCGCGGGCCCGCCGTGGCTCATCGTGATCGGCGAATCGCCGAGCCGGATCACGCGCGGCTCGCCGAGGCCCAGCGCCTTGACTTCGGCAACGTAGCCGCGCATCCGGTCGTGCCCGCGCCGGTCGCGCTCGCTAGCGCCTGCGATAAAGCCGATCCGCCGATAACCGCGCTCATGCAGGTGCCGGACCATCGCGCGCGCCGCCGCCGAGTTCGAAAAACCGACCACCGTATCGATTGGATCGCTGGGCAGATCCCACATTTCGACGATCGGAATGCCGGCGCGCTGCAACAGCATGCGCGTCGCCTCAGTGTGGCGGCTGCCCGTCAACGCGACGCAGCGCGGCTGGTGGCGCAGCATCGAGCGCACCAGCAGTTCTTCCTGTTCGAGGCGGTAGTCGGTGTCGCCGAGCAGCAGTTGCAGACCGTGCGGACCCAGCGCGGCGTTCAGGCCGCGCACGGTGTCGGAGAAGTTCGAGCTCGACAGCGACGGCACCAGCACCGCGACGAACTCCGAGCGTCCCGACGACAGCGCACCGGCCGCGGCATCGGCGACGTAGCCGAGTTCGTCGATCACCTTCTGCACGCGTTCGCGGGTCGCCTGCGACACGTTGCGACCCGCGAGCACGCGCGACACGGTCATCTTCGAGACGCCCGCGCGTTCGGCAACATCGGCCATGCGGGGCGGGACTGGCGGCCTGGACGTCATGATAGGAATCGGGGCGAATGCGCGAAAGTCACGGAACGCACATGATAGCGGGCCGCTCCTTTCGGAGCGACCAGGCAACGTCAGGGTTGCGTTATGCAGTTTGTTCTGTCGCTGTGTTTTGTCGTTTTAACGCTCGAAACCCACCGTGCAGCGCGCCTGAGCCTGCCCCGCCACCGGCGCGCGGAACGAGAACAAGCCGCCCGCCTGCGGCTGGTGCTGCCGTTCGACGGCGGTCAGCCCCTTCCATGCGGTCGACACATAGACGGTTTGCAGATCGTCGCCACCGAACGCGAGCTTCGTCACGTTCGCGCACGGCAACGGCACCTGATCGACCAGCTCGCCCGCCGGCGAGTAACGCTCGATCCGCCAGCCGCCGAACAGCGCGATCCACACGAAGCCGTCGGCATCGACGGCCATGCCGTCGGGATGGCCGTCGCCCGAGATCGCGGCGAAGATGCGCTTGCCCGACAGTGTGCCGTCCGCGGCGACGTCGAACGCATAGACCACGCGCCGCATCGTGTCGTTGTGATACAACGTGCGGCCATCCGGGCTCATCGCCGGGCCATTCGTGATCACGTAGTCGTCGTCCTGCGCGATGGCCGCGCCTTGCTCGTCGACGCGATACAGCGTGCCGCTCGGCGCCTCTTCCGCATCGTCCATCGAGCCGAACCACAGGCGTCCCCTGGCATCGACGAAACCGTCGTTCAGGCGGTTGCCCGGCAGATGCGGTTCGACGTCGACGAGCTTGCTGAACTCCCCGCTCGCCGGATCGAAGCGATGCAAGCCGGACGGCAGCCCGCACACGAACGTGCCGTTGGCGAGCGGCGCCAGGAAGCCGGGCTGGTCGGGCGCCTGCCACGTCCGCTGCTCGCCGGTCGCGACGGCTAGCCGATGAATCCGGCGCCCCTTGATATCGACGAAATACACGGCGTTTTCGGCAGCCTGCCACAGCGGCCCTTCGGCCAGCTCGGCGCCGACCGCCCATACGCACACAGGGACCGGCATGCTCATTCTCCGTACCACCCTGCGTCGACGAAGTAATCACGGCCCGAGCAGCGCGAAGCGTCGTCGGATGCGAGGAACAGCGCCATGCGCGCGACGTGTTCGGGTTCGATGCGCAGTTGCAGACACTGACTCGCGACGACCTTCGCTTCGCTTTCCGCCGATTGCCACAGCTGCATCTGCCGCGGCGTCTTCACCGCACCGGGGATGATGCAGTTCACGCGGATGCCCGCGCCGCCGAGATCGCGCGCAAGACCGCGCGTGAGCCCTTCGATGCCGGCCTTGGCGGTCATATAGATCGCGAGGTTCGGCAGCGCGACGTGCCACGACACCGAACCCAGATTCAGGATCACGCCGCGCCCCGCGCGACGCATGCCGTTAGCGGCGGCTTGCGCGCAGAAGAACTGGTGGCGCAGATTCACCGCGATGCGGTCGTCCCAGTAGCTCGCGGTGAGCTCGCCGATTTCGTGCCGGTCGTCGTTGCCGGCGTTGTTCACGAGTACATCGATCGGGCCCGCCGCCTCTTCGATTGCCGCGAACGTGCTGTTGATCGCGTCGACATTTTTCAGGTCGCAGCGGCGGAACAGCGGCGGATGCTTCGCGTGGCGAAGCGTTTCCTGCAGCGCGAGCGAATCGTGCTCGGCGACATCGAGGAAGAACACGCGCGCGCCTTGCTGCGCGAAGGCCTCGACGATCGCGGCGCCGATCCCGCTGCCGCCGCCGGTCACGACGATGGTTTTGTCCGCCAGGCTTGGATAGGTTGCGTACGACATCAGATATTCCACTTGTAACGAGTAGGATCACACGCAGGGCGGCACACGCCGCCCTGCCCCGCCGCTCAGGCCACGATCTCGACTTCGCTCAGCATGCGCCAGTTGCGCTCGAGCGTTCTCGTCGCAGAGCCCGCGACCGTAACCGTGCCGCTCAGATGAATGTCGCGGCTCGAGCTGCCGACCAGCAGATCGAAGTCACCGGGCTCGACGATACGCTCGCCGCGCGCATCGGTGAAGTTCAGCATGTCGACCGGCAGCTTCACGCGCACACGCGCCGACGCACCAGCCGCGAGCGGCACGCGCGCAAACGCCTTCAGCTCCCGTACCGGCCGAGCAACCGACGCATGCCGATCGCGCACGTAGATCTGCACGATCTCGGTGCCATCGCGCGCACCGATGTTCTCGAGCGTGAAGCTCAACTCGATCGTACCGTTTTCGAGCGGCACTTCGCTGTGCGCGAGCGCGAGATCGCCGTAACGGAACTGCGAATAACCGAGACCGAAACCGAACGGATAGCGGCAGCCGAAATGGTATGCAATCGGCGTTCCAGCGCTCTTCAGACGATGGTTATACACGTACGGCACGGCGCCCGCGCTCTTCGGCACCGACAGCGGCAGACGGCCGCTGAAATTGGCGCGGCCCACCAGCAGATCGGCCAGCGCCTCGGCGCCACGCTCGCCCGGCGCGAACGCCATGATCTGCGCGGCGATGCGCTCTTCGAGACCGCCCAGATTGTACGGGCGGCCGCCCGTCATCACGACCACCGTCGGCGTGCCGCTATCGACCACCGCCTGCAGCAACGCCTGCTGCACGCCCGGCAGGTCGAGGCTGTCGGTATCGGACCCTTCGCCGACCGTGCCGGACTGGAACAGGCCCGCCAGATCGCCGACGAACACCAGCGCGACGCCAGCTTGCCGCGCGGCCTCGACCGCGGCGGCGATGCCGTCGGTGTCCTTGCTGATCAGCTCGTCGCAATGCGCGTCGCCGGTCAGATCGAGCGACACGTCGCCCGGGAACACCGGCGCGCCGGCGCGGCGTTCCTTGATGATGTCGCAGCCCTGCGCGTGAATCACGCGCTCGTTGCCGAGCAACGCGCGCAGCGAGCGCAGCGGCGTCGCGATCGCGGCAGTGGACTGCTCGCCGCTGTTGATCAGATGCACCGGGAAGCTGTAGCCGGCGAGCAGCGCGAGCGGATCGTCGGCAGTCGGGCCGATCACCGCGATCTTGTCGGCGCCGTTCGCGTCGAGCGGCAGCACGTTGCCTTGATTGCGCAGCAGCACCGCCGATTGGACGGCGACCTGATACGCGGTATCGCCCGCGGCCGCGCTCTTGACGTCGACGCGTTCGACATCGACGTACGGATTCTCGAACAGGCCGAGCTGGAATTTCACGCGCAGCACGCGCGACACGGCGGTGTCGATCGTCGCTTCGGTGATCTCGTTGCGCTCGAGCGCTTCCTTCAGATGTACCGCGCACTCGTGGCCCGGCAGCTCGACGTCGAGGCCGGAGTTGAACGCGAGGGCCGCGGCCGACGCGCTGTCGCGCGCTACCGCATGGTGGCTGTACAGCAGATCCACGCCCGCGTAATCGGCGACGACGAGACCGTCGAAGCCCCATTTCTCGCGCAGCGTGTCGTTCAGCAGCGCGCGATCGCCATGACAGGGCACACCGTCGACGTCGTGATAGGCGGGCATCACCGAGCCCGCGTTCGCGAGCTTCACGGCCATTTCGAACGGCAGCATGAACACGTCGTTGAGCTCACGCGGACCGACGTGCACCGGCGCATGATTGCGGCCGCCTTCGCTCGCCGAATGACCGACGAAATGCTTGAGCGTCGCGAGCAGATCGCGCTGTTCGCCTTGCAGGCCCTTCACGTAATCGCACGCGAGCACGCCGACCAGATACGGGTCTTCGCCGAGCGTCTCCTCGGTGCGGCCCCAGCGCGGGTCGCGCGACACGTCGAGCACCGGCGCGAGCCCCTGGTGACAGCCGATCGAGCGCGCCTGCTCGCCGATGATCGTGCCCACTTCGCCGACCAGTCGCGGGTTCCACGTCGCCGCATAGTTCAACGGCGACGGGAACAGCGTCGCGTCCTTGATCATCAGTCCAACGAGGCACTCCTCGTGCGACATCACCGGAATGCCGAGGCGCGTGTCTTCGACCATCTTGCGCTGCAGTTCGTTGAGCGCGCGCACGCCTTCCTTCGGATCGACCGTATGCGTGCCGAGCGGACGCGTGATCTGGCCGAGGCCGTGCTGCAGGATCTCGTCGACCGTGATCTGGTTGGCGCTCCCTGCGAAATCGATGCTACGCGCCTTGTGCTTGCCATCGGCCGACAGCTTCAGCCACGCGGCGTGAAGCTGCGCAATCTTTTCGTCGAGCGTCATGCGCGCGAGCAGGTCGGCCACGCGCTCTTCCACGGCTGCCGCTGGATTGCGGTAGAGCGGGACCTCACTTTGGCGAAGCAACATCGAAAACTCCTTTTTCTTATCCTGGTGTGTACGAAGCGCATGTAGCGCCGACAAAATCCGTTGTTCCTGACAAGCGTGCGGCAGGGCGTTGCTTCGGCCCCGATGCCATCCCCTTGGATTGCAGATACCTTTCCGTACTTCGCAGTCCTGCTAATCGATCGAATGCAACCACGGCTCGGAATTCGTCGCATTTGATCGACTACGGGTCGTTCGTTGGGTCTGGCGACGCGATGCAGTGGTACCGCGCTTGCTCGCGTCGAGCAGACAACGCGATCGCAAGCGGATCAGTGCAGACGCGGCAGCGCGAAATCCTTGTCGTCGAATACGTGGCACGCGTGCGGTGCGAACGCCAGCTCGACGCGCTCGTCGTGCGTCACGCCACCGTCGCCGGGAAGTTTGGCGATCATCGCGTTGCCGTCGCGTACGCCGCCGTCCACGTGCACGTAGCTGTGCTCGCCCATCCGTTCGACCAGACGCACGGCGCAGCGGATCGTCTGCACACCGGGCTGCGTCGATGGCAGCGCAAGGTGCTCCGGACGGATGCCGAGCGTGATCTGCGAGCCGACGCGCTGCCTGCGGCCGTCGACCTCGGCACGCACGCGCTCGCCCGTGGTCAGCTCGACCTGAATGCCCTTGTCGTCGATGGCGAGGATCGTGCCCGGCATGAAGTTCATCTTCGGCGAACCGATGAAGCCCGCGACGAAGCGGCTCTTCGGCCGGTGATACAGATCGAGCGGCGCGCCGATCTGCGCGATGCTGCCGTGTTTTTCCATGTCGGCGCCGGCGTGCAGCAGCACGATCTTGTCGGCGAGCGCCATCGCTTCGATCTGGTCGTGCGTCACGTACACCGCGCTCGCGCGGTTGAACTCGCGATGCAAACGGGCGATTTCGGTACGCGTCTGCACGCGCAGCGCGGCGTCGAGATTCGACAGCGGCTCGTCGAACAGGAACACGCCCGGCTCGCGCACGATCGCGCGTCCGATCGCCACGCGCTGGCGCTGGCCGCCGGACAGCGCCGCGGGGCGCCGTTCGAGATAGCTGTCGAGTTGCAGTGCGGCAGCGGCGCTGCGCACCTTCTTGTCGATGATGGCCTTATCGATTTTCGCCTGACGCAGACCGAACGCCATGTTCTCGTACACGCTCATGTGCGGATAGAGCGCGTAGTTCTGGAACACCATCGCGACCTGGCGCTTCGCGGGTTCGACGTTGTTCATCAGTTGACCGTCGATGCGCAGTTCGCCGTCGGTGATCGATTCGAGACCGGCGATCATGCGCAGCAGCGTGGACTTGCCGCAGCCCGACGGCCCGAGGAACACGCAGAATTCGTCCTTGCCGACTTCGAGGTTGGCGTCGCGGATCACCGAGTTGCCGCTCGTATAGGACTTCTGTACGTTAGTGAGAGAGATGCTTGCCATATCGTTTGTGCGAAGTTCGGTGTGCGGGCCACGTGAGCCCACACGATTCGAGGTGGTATGCGATGCGGATCAGCCCTTCAACGAGCCAGCCATCATCCCCTTGATCACGCGCTCCTGACCGAACGCGTAGGCAACGATCAGCGGCAACGACGTGAGCACGAGCACGGACAGCATCGACGGTATGTTCGACGCGTATTGCCCCATGAAGTCCCAGATCGCGAGCGGCAGCGTGCGGTGCTCGGACGTCGACGTGAGCATGTACGCGAAGATGAACTCGTTCCACAGACCGATGCCATTGAAGATCGTCACAGTGGCGAGCCCCGGTGCCGACAGCGGGAAGAAAATCCGCCAGAAGATGCGGAACGGACTGCAGCCGTCGAGTTGCGCCGCTTCTTCGAGCTCGCGCGGAATCTGGCGCATGAACTCGGTCAGGATGAAGATCGACACTGGCAGACTAAGAGCCACATAAGGGCCGAGCAGCGCGAACGCGGTGTCGTACAGACCGAGGTTGCGCGTGAGCAGATAGATCGGCACGAGCGTCGCATGCAGCGGCACGATCATGCCGGCGACCACCAGACCGAAGAGCGTCTTGTTCAGCGAGAAGCGCAAGCGCGCAAACACGTAGGCCGCCATCGCACTGATGACGACGATTAGCAGCACCGACACGCCCACCGTGAACACGCTGTTACGGAAATAGGTGAAGAACGGACCCTGCAGCACAGCCGCGTAATTGCCCAGATACAGGTGGCTCGGCGGCGCCCACACCGACGTCGCGAAGGTCTCTTCCTGGCTCTTGAAGCTCGACGCGACCATGAAGAGAAACGGAATCGTCGTGACTGCCAGCCAGATCAGTGCCAGCAGTGGAACCCCAACGCGGGGGAAGCGTAGTTTCTTGTTCATGGTTCAGACCTCGGTTGCATAACGGCGGGTGAAGTACATCGAGACCGCCGCCACCGTGATGACGATAAGGAACATCGCCGAGCCGATGGTGCTGCCGTAGCCGAGTTGGAACGAACTGAACACCGTGCGATACATGTAGGTGGCCATCACCTCGGACGAGCCTTCGGGGCCGCCACCGGTCATGACGAAGACGAGATCGAAGTAACGCAGCGAGCCGAGCACGGACAGCAGCACGGCAGTGCGCACCGTGCCTTGCAGGTGCGGCAGCTTGATGCGCCAGAAAATCGTCCACTCGGATGCGCCGTCGAGCAGCGCGGCCTCGTTGACCTCGGCCGGCATCGACGACAGGCCGGCGAGGAACAGAATCATGTAGAAAGGCGCGTTCTGCCAGATGATCACGGCGATGGTCGCACCCAGCGAGAAATGCGGGTCGCCCAGCCAGTCCTTTGCGAGGCCATCAAGCCCGAATGCCTGCAGCGCGACGTTGACCGGACCGAAATTCGGATCGTAGATTTGCTTGAACAGCACGCCGATCGCCACGCTCGACATCAGCAGCGGCAGGAAATAGAGAACCTTGAGCAGGCGCGAGCCACGGCCGGCCTTTTCCAGCAGCACGGCGAGCGCGAGCGCGATCGGAAGCTGGACGACGATCGACGCGACAGCAAGGATCACGTTGTTCTTCAGCGACTGCCAGAACACCGTGTCGTGCGCGAGCCGCTCCCAGTTCGCGAGCCCGATATAACGGGCAGTGTTGCCGAGGCCGTTCCAGTCGAGCAGCGACAGCCGCAGGCTGGAGACGAGCGGATAAAGCAGGAACACGGCCAGCAGCAGCAGCGACGGCGCAAGGAACACGACCGTGACGAGCGTTTGCGACGAGAATCTCAGCCGGCGTTCAGGTGTGGCGGAAAGTGCGATATTCACGGGCTTGTATGCCGGCGGGCACCTTGCGGTGCCGGCCGGACTTTTCTTTGAGACTGGAGATTAACCGCCCTTCTTCGAAGCGGCTTCCATTTGCTGCGCAGCAGCTTCAGGCGTCACCGACAAGCCGAACAGCGCCTGCGTCGTGTCCTTGTGCATTTCGCCGAGCGCCGGCGGCAGTGCCTGGTCGTACCAGAGCTGCACGCTCGGAGCCGCGGCCAGCAGTTGCTGCAGACGCTGCGTGAACGGATCGTCGATCTTGACGTTGTTGACCGGCGGCAGCTTGTGGTCATCCGTCGCGCGAGCCTGCATCGCCTGCTCGTCGGTCAGTGCCTGGATCAGCTTGAATGCTGCGTCCGGCGTCTTGCACTCGGCCGAGATGCTGAGGAAGCCGTCGCCGACCGTGCCGATCAGGTCGCGCGGATCACCCTTGCCACCCGTCACGCTCGGGAACGGGAAGAAGTCCAGATCCTTCGAGAAGGTCGGATTTTCGTTTGCGATCGTCGAAGCTTCCCAGGCGCCCATCAGCTCCATGGCGGCCTTGCCCGTGTACAGCAGACGGCGCGACGCACCCGAGTCGTAATCAAGACCGTTGATGCCCGGTGCGAACGCGCCAGCCTTCACGAGCTCCTGAATGCGCTTGCCGGCTTCGACGAACGCCGGATCTTCGAAGCCCTTGCCCTTGCCTGCGATCGCGTCCTTCACGACTTGCGGACCACCGATACGGTCGACGAGGTACATGTAGTACATCGAACCGGTCCACTTGTTCTTGTTCGCGAGCGAGAACGCTGCAACGTTGTGCTGCTTCAGCACGTCGACGACGTGCATCAGTTCATCCCACGTCTTCGGCGGCGTGATGCCGTACTTCTTGAAGACTTCCTTGTTGTAGAAGATCACTGCGGCCGCTGCGTTTTCGGCAGCAACACCGTAGGTCTTGCCGTCGAACGTCGTGACATCCCACGACGATTGCATGAAGCGGCCGCGATACGACGGATCCTTGCTCAGATACGGCGTGAGGTCGACGATCTGGCCGGACTTCACGTACTCGTGCAGGCCGCCGCCGCCCCAGTTCTCGAACACGCACGGCGGCTGGTTCGCGCCGAATGCGACCTTCAGCTTCGTCTTGTAGGCCTCGTTCAGGACGTGAGAATTCTCGACCTTGTAGCCCGGGTCCGCTTTTTCGAAGCGATCCGACGCATCACGAATGATTTTGCTCGACGACGCATTGGTCTGCTGGTCCCACACCGTGATCGTCTTGGACTCCGCCGCTACGGCGCTCGAAACAACTGCAGACATCGAAAAAAGCAGCGCCGTCGCGCCGATGATGGACCGCGCTTTAAACAAAGCCGGGTACGCCATGTGTGTGTCCCCTCTTCTGGATTTTCAAGAAACCGCCGGAACGTTAACGTTAGCCTTAACGTTAGTGGATGTTAGGTGGATGCGAGAAGTAAGGCTATGCGGGATTTTACCTGGTCCCCGCGGGGTGCAACGCAACTGCCCTATAAGATTGACCGATTATGAGGAAGCTGAAATATAAAGGGTTCTGCTAGAATAGCGACTACATAAACGGTATCGCTAACGCGATTAGCGAGTCGACCCATCCAATGACCTCTCGCACACCTTCGCCCCGCATGGCCAGGCAAACCCCCACGCTTGAGCACGTCGCCAAGCTTGCCGGGGTGTCCCAGATGACCGCGTCGCGCGCCCTCAACGGCCGTCCCGGCGTGTCGCGCGAAACCCGCGACGAAGTCCTGCGAATCGCGTCGGACATCGGTTACGTCGTCAACCGCACCGCACAGAAGCTGTCGGGCGGTCGCAACGGCATCATCGGCATCATCACCCCGACACTCGACACGCAATTTTCCAGCGAGCTGATTCTCGGCGCGGGCCGCGCGGCGCGTGGTGCGGGCTGCGAGATGCTGGTCTACACGGTGTTCGACGAAGACCGTCATACGCATCACGACCTGCTCGGGCTCATCCAGCAATTCTCCGACGGCATCCTCGCCATTCTTCCGCGCGAGTCGCTGTGCCTCGAGGCGCTCGCCACCGCGAAGGTGCCGGTCGTCGTCGTCGATCAGCGCGGTACGCTGACGGGCTTCCCGTCGGTATCGGTCGACAACTACGGCGGCGCCTGTCTCGCGGTCGAGCACCTCGCGGAACTCGGTCACAAGCGCATCGCATTTCTGGCCGGCGACGAAACGATCGAAGGCGTGCGCGACCGGCAACGCGGCTATCACGACACGCTGGCCCGCCTCGGCCTGCCGCGCGAAGATGCGCTGGTCGCCGCGGGCGACCTGTCGCAAATGATGGCGTTCGACGTCACGTTCGACCTGCTGAACCTCGCCGAGCCGCCCACCGCGATCTTCACGGCCAACGACCAGAGCGCGTTCGGCGTGATCGCCGCAATTCGCGAAGCGGGCCTGCGCGTGCCGGACGACATCTCGGTGATCGGCTTCGACGACATCCCGATGTCCGAGCAGTTTCACCCCGCGCTCACCACGATCCGCCAACCGTTCCAGCAAATGGCGCGCTCCGCGGTCAACACGCTGCTCGCGCAGATCGCTGGGATCGACGCCGCTTCGCAGCGCATCACGCTGCCGGCGGAACTGGTGGTGCGTGATTCCACCGGCCCAGTCCGCACCAGGCAGCGCCGCGGCCGTCACCAGATCGTTTCGACGTAAGTCGACGCGCGCACCTTCGCATCCGAAGTCACCAGCGCGCCGCCATGCGTGCGCGCGGTCGCGACGATCAGGCGTTGATGCAAGGTGAGTGTGGGCGGCAGCGTCGCCGCCCGAAACGCGATCTCGGCGTCGACCGGAATCATCCGCACGCCGTCGAGCGAAAGAAACGTCGACATCCAGCTGCGCGCATCCATCGATAGCCCGAGACTTCCCACCTTCACGAACTCCGCGATTTCGAACGCGCTGATCGCCGAAATCAGGATCTCGCCACCGGCGAGCTCCTGATCGATCGCGTCGTGCGCGGCCTGACTCAGTGCTTTCTGCCTGCCGAGCCAGCACACGAGAGCAAGCGTGTCGAGCGTGATCATTACTCGTCCTGATCGGCCGTGACAGGTTGCAACGCGTGCTTCAGGTTGAAATGCGTAATCGACGCGCGCAGCAGCTCGAGCGGATTCTCCTGCTTGCTGCGATACGGCCGTATCTCGATGGTGGGTTGTCCGCGGTCGGTGACGACCACGGTTTCGCCCAATGCCTCGACCTGACGGAACAGCTCGCAGGCCCGGGATTTGAAAATGGCTTTAGATACTCGCTTTTCCATGACGCTCTCCACCCAGCAAAATTTCAACGGTTATTTTTTGTATCGGGCCGTTGCGCCCGCAGGCAAATGCCTGCGATGCGTGGCCCGACATTCTTTATCAACCTTGCTCTCTGTCGTTGCTTCCCAACCTACTGCCAGGAGCTCCCCTCGAGCTCCTGCCCAACTCGCGGCGACGACTACCGTAACCGCGCCACAGCCTGCGTCGGCAGCGCCAATCCGTGCGCGCAACCGCTGCACTTTTATCTACTGAATGCGTATTACATAGACCGCTCTGGCCATGCAGGGTCGTGCCGGATAGCAGCGCGGCGCGTCTTGGGTTTCAATGCTTCGCTGCGTGTTATAGATGTTCGAATAGATGTAAGCACTGTGAACGTTACCCTTAACGTTAGCGGATGTTAATGGCGCATATTCACCACCGCCATGCGGAGTTTACCTAAGCTCCGAACCACTACCCGAACCAACCGAATCAACCCTCTAAACCAGGCCAGACAAGGAGAAAGCTCCATGAATGGCATGGAAAGCATTGCGTAATATTTGATGCAAGCTGGCTAACGTCATCCTCACTCGCATCACTCTTCTTCGTTCGATGCAGGGGGCCTCGATGAAGGCTCCGCATCGAAATGCACGATCCACGCATGCAGTGATTCGCGCGGCTTATTCAGCCTGCCGCGCTGCTGCGGCTCTCGTTCGATAGCCGGTTGCCCGCGATCCCTGGCGGCAGCCGCTTCACCAGGCGTCCCGCCGTACCCTTGCCCGGACGGGCCGCTCGCCGCGGCCTCGCCATCGCCCTTCGCTCCATTTTTCTCCATCGCGCTGTCCGCCATCGCTGTGCCGTCGTTCGCTCGTCGCCTCGGCCTGTCAAACGACCGCGTCGACGTCCTCGCCGACTTCGGGTCGCGCGAGGCTCAGCGCGGCGCCGTTCGCATCGAACAGCGTGACCGACGACGACGCCACCTTGATCCCGACGCGCGCGCCGACCGCGTGCTGCGCATCCTTCTTGTCGAGCTTCAGCGAGATCGCGTGCGCCATCCCGTCGAGTCGCGCATGCAGCAGCGACACGTCGCCCAGATGCTCGACCAGTTCGACACGCGCGGCGAGACCGTCGTCGAGCGAGCCGATGCCCAGATGCTCGGCGCGCACCCCGAGCGTCAGCTCGCCGCTGACGGGCTTCTCCAATCGGCCAGGCAGTGCGATGCGCTGGCTCGCGCCGGCAAGCATCACCTCCGTGTGCGTATCGCTTCGCGACACCAGCGTCGCGGCCAGCATGTTCATCTGCGGCGAGCCGATGAAGCCGCCGACGAAGCGGTTCGCCGGCCGCTCATACAGATCGAGCGGCGCGCCGGTCTGCTCGATGCGGCCTTTGTTGAACACGACGATCTGCTGGCCGAGCGTCATCGCCTCGACCTGGTCGTGCGTGACGTAGATCATCGTCGTGCCGAGTTCGCGATGCAGCTTCGCGAGTTCGATACGCATCTGCACGCGCAGCGCCGCATCGAGATTCGACAGTGGTTCGTCGAACAGGAACACGCGCGGCTTGCGCACGATCGCCCGTCCGATCGCGACCCGCTGACGCTGGCCGCCCGACAGCGCCTTCGGTTTGCGCTCCAGCAGATGCGTGATCTGCAGAATCTCGGCGGCACGGCCGACAGCCTCGCGCACTTCCGCTTTCGACTTGCCAGACAGCTTCAGCGAAAAGCCCATGTTTTCCGCGACCGTCATGTGCGGGTAAAGCGCGTAGCTCTGGAACACCATCGAGATGCCGCGGTCCACTGGCTGCAGATCGTTGACGCGTACGCCGTCGATCAGAACGTCGCCGCCCGTTACCGACTCGAGCCCCGCGATCATCCGCAGCATCGTCGATTTGCCGCAGCCCGACGGTCCCACGAACACCGTGAACTGACCGTCTGGAATATGCAGATCGATCCCCTGGATGACCTGCGGTCCTTCGCCATACGTCTTCGTGACGTTGCGCAATACGAGTTCGCCCATTGATGCCTCCTCCTCAATCCTTGTACTTGCAGTACCCCGCGTGACGCTATCCCACTGCCCCACTACTTTCGCGCCACGCGAGGTCCGTTGCGCCCGCCGCCGTGCGCGCGCCTCAGCGCGCGAGCGCGACGCCGGCGTGTTGCGCGATCACGTCGCGATACCACAACGCGCTGTCCTTCAGCGTGCGCTCCTGGCTCGCATAGTCGACGTAGACCATGCCGAAGCGCTTGTCGTATCCCGACGCCCATTCGAAGTTGTCCATCAGGCTCCAGGCGAAATAGCCGGCCACGTCGACACCCTGTTTCACCGCGTCCGACAACGCGGCCAGATGCAGGTCGTAGAAGCGCACGCGCTCGGCGTCGTGCACGCGGCCGTTAGCGAGCACGTCCTTCGCCGCGCAGCCGTTCTCGGTGATGTAGATCGGCGGCAGCTTGTAGTCGGCGTTGATGCGCGTCAGCAATTCTGTGAGGCCTTGCGGATAGACTTCCCAATCCATGTCGGTGAAGCCGAGTGCGCCCGGCGGACGCTTGTCGCCCGATGCGCTCGCGAAGATCCGCGTGTAGTAGTTGACGCCGAGGAAATCCATCGGCGTGCCGATCACGTCGAAATCGCCGCTCAGGATCACGTCTTGCGGACCGTTCGCGCCATACCATTCGAGCGCCTCGGCCGGATACTCGCCCTTGAACAGCGGGTCCATGTACCAGCGCACGAACTTCGCGTATTCGAGCGACGCGGCGGCCTGGTCTTCGGGCGAATCCGTCGCGCCATCCGCCGGCGACTGGTTCAGCACGATGCCGAGCGGCGCCTTCACGCCATCGGCGCGCAGGGCCTGCAACGCGAGGCCGTGCGACAGCAGCAGATGGTGCGCGACGTGCGCGGCTTTCTTCAGATCGGCGTTGCCCGGCGCGAAATAGCCGGTTGCGTTGCCGAGCCACGCGGTGCACCACGGCTCGTTGTGCGTCGCGATCGACGCGACGCGATCGCCGAGCACGCTGCCGATCTTGCGCGCGTAGTCCGCGAAGCGATAAGCGGTGTCGCGGTTTTCCCAGCCGTTTTGGGTGTGCTGCAGCGACAGCGGCAGGTCCCAGTGATACAGCGTCGCAAACGGCTGGATGTCGCGCTCGAGCAAACCGTCGACGAGCCGCTCGTAAAACGCGAGACCCTTGTCGTTGAATGCGCCGCGGCCAGTCGGCTGCACGCGCGGCCACGCGATCGAAAAGCGATAAGCCTTGACGCCGAGTTCAGCCATCAGATCGAGATCTTCCTCGAGCAGGTGATAGTGATTGCATGCGACGTCGCCGTTTTCGCCGTTCACGACCTTGCCCGGCACGTTGCAGAACGCGTCCCAGATCGACGGGCCACGGCCGTCCTCATGCGCTGCGCCTTCGATCTGGTAGGAACTGGTGGCCACGCCCCAGACGAAGTCTTCGTTGAATCGATACGTCGACATAGATGATGTTGTCCTGAATGATCGTGCCCGCGAGGGCGTGAAATTGAATAGAGGAATCTCAGGCCTTGACCGCGCCGGTCGTCAGACCGTCGATCAACCGCCGCGAAGTGAATGCGAACAGCACCAGCAGCGGCAGCACCGCGACCGCGGAGCCCGCCATCACCGCGCCCCAATCCGAATTGGTCGGGCTTTGCAGAATGCGCAGCGCGAGCGGCAGCGTGTACATCGACGGCGAACGCAGCACGACGAGCGCCGACAGAAAGTTGTTCCACGCCTGAATGAAGCTGATCAGCCCAAGCGTGCCCAGCGCCGGTCCCAGCAGCGGCATCACGATGCTCCAGTAGATGCGGAATTCGCCGCAGCCGTCGATGCGCGCCGCCTCGATCAGCTCGGACGGAATCGCGGATGCGACGTACTGGCGCATCAGGAACACGCCGAGCGCAGCGGCCGCGCCGGGTACGTACAGCGCGCGTGGCTGATCGATCCAGCCGAGCAGGTTCATCGTCATGAAGGTCGGAATCATGCTGAGGAACGGCGGCACCAGCATCGCGGTCAGCGCGATCGCGAACAGCGTCTTCTTGAAGCGGAACTCGTACATCGCGAACGCGTAGCCGGCCATCGACGTGACGAGCAGCGTCAGCACGGTTTGCATCGCGGCCGTATAGAAGCTCCAGCCCAGATTGCGCCAGAACGGGATGTGACGCATCAGCGAGGCCATGTTGTCGAGAAACGCGCTGCCGAACCACAGCGGGGGCGGCATCGAGAAGATCTCGGAGCTCGTGTGCGTCGCGAACACGAACATGAAGTAGAACGGCGAGAACATCAGCAGCGCGCCGGCCACCACGACCGCGTAACCGATATAACGGCCTTTGTTGTTCGACGATTTCATCGCTGTGTCTCCTCGTTCATGCCGCTGCGGTGAAAGATCCGCGTGTTCAACCACATCAACGCGCCGATCGAGATGAACAGCAGCCATGCGATCGAACTCGCGGTGCCGAAATCGCCGTCGTGGAATGCGGTGCGATACATATAGACGGCCGTCGTCAGGCCGGACTGGCTGGTACCCATGCCTTCGTTCGGCAGCAGGATGAATGGCTCTTCGAACAGCTGCAGCCCACCGATGATCGACAGCGTGACCGCAAAGAAAATCATCGGCTTGATCAGCGGAATCGTGATGCGCGTGAACTGTTGCCAGCCGTTCGCGCCGTCGATGCGCGCGGCCTCGTACAGGTCCTTCGGAATGGTTTGCAGCGCCGACAGATACAGCACCGTGTTCCAGCCGACATAGCGCCAGAAGA
The DNA here is from genome assembly GCF_021390635.1 of Paraburkholderia sp. HD33-4. Taxonomy (NCBI): domain Bacteria; kingdom Pseudomonadati; phylum Pseudomonadota; class Betaproteobacteria; order Burkholderiales; family Burkholderiaceae; genus Paraburkholderia; species Paraburkholderia sp. HD33-4. The sequence goes on from NZ_JAJEJS010000003.1 coordinate 429,431, forward strand.
TCACCACCGAAACGGCCGGCTTGACGTTCTTCGGGTTATACAGCCACTCGATCGGATGCGCGGGGACGAGCCAGTGCAAGCCGGGCAGCTTGCCGATCTCGGCGATCGCGAGGTTGATCATGCCGAAGTCGGTCGAATACAGCGACGAGAAAATCAGCGCGATCGCGACGCTCGACGTGATGAACGGCAGGAAATACAGACCGACCATCAGGTTGCGCCAGCGGCGAAACGCGGTTTGCAGGAAGAAGGCGAGCGGCAGCGCCACCAGATGCTGCGGCACGCCGGACATGATCGCCATCGACGCGGTGTTGTACAGCGACTTCCAGTACCACGGGTCGGTCAGCGTGAACGTGAAGTTCGACAGACCCACCCACTTCATGCTTGCGAGACCCGCCGTCGCGTCCCAGCTCTGGAACGACAGGAACAACGAAAACAGCAGCGGGAACGCCATAAAGAGCGCGAACAGCAGGAAAAACGGGCCGAGAAACAGGTAGGGCGCGACCTTCACCGGGTCGAGCCGCGACGTTTTGCGCGGCGCGGCGAACGGCGTGGGCGAGCTCAGCACATCGCTCGCGCGCGCATCGCGGGCGACCTCTTCGGTCGTGGGCAGCGGAGTGTTCATCAATAGTTCCGTCCAGTCGGGCGTGGCCGGGATCGATGACCGGCCACGCTGTTTGCAGCAGACTTGCAACGCACTGCGACACACGTCGGTCGCGGCATGCAGCGTGCCGCGACCTTGCATCGATACCGCTTAACGGCGGACCCGATGTGCGATCTGGTCCTGCGCTTCCTGCAGCGCGGCATGCACGTCCGCGCCGTCGTCGACGACCTTGTCGAGCGCCGAGTGCACCGCTTCTTCAGCGACCTGGTCATACTTGCTGCGCTGGATCGCCGGGATGTGCGAAGCCGCATCACGCCAGATCAGACGCGCCTTCTCGTCGCCGAGGAACGAGACCGGCTCGGCGAAGAACGAATCGTTCTGCGCGGAGAGCAGCGACGGGAATGCGTCGATCGAACGGAACGATGCGAGCTGCGTGTCCTTGCGCGTCGTCAGGAACTTGATGAATTCCCACGACATCGGCTTTTGCGTCGCTTTGGCCGGAATCGACCAGAACGTGCCGCCGAACGATGCGTACGCGTTGTTCGGCAGATTGGCCGCGCGCCACAGACCCTTCGTGTCCGGTGCGATCCACGACGACAGGTGGCCGCCGAGCCACGCGCCCATCATCTGCGTCGCGACGGTGCCGCGCTTGAAGCTCTCGGCCCATTCGTTCGACCACGGCGAGATCTTCGCGTCGAGACCGAGCTCGCGCGCTTTCTTCGCGAGCTCGAACGCCTTCACGAAACGCGGCGACGTGACGACCGGGTTGCCGGCCTTGTCGAAGTACACGCCGTCGCCTTCCTTCAGGTCGGCGCGAATATAGATGTCCTCGATATCGCGCGACGATGCCATCAGGTATGCGCCCGTCGCCTTCTTGATCTTTACACCGGAGGCCAGATACGAGTCCCACGACTTGGTCAGATCGGCTTCGGTGACGCCCGCCTTGTCGAGAATGTCCTTGCGATAGAACAGCGTGCCCGGACCGATATCGGCCGGCATGCCGACGATCGCGCCATCCTGCGTGGTCGCCTGCGCGAACGTGTAGTTGATGAACTGGCTCTTGTACTGGCCCGCGCTATACGGCGGCTTCGACAGGTCCTCGAGACCGCCGCCCGCTGCGAAGCGGCCGATAAAGCCGACCTCGACCGCCATCACGTCCGGCAGATCGGAGCTCGTCGCGAGCGCCGTTGTCATTGCATTGTGGTGATCGCCAATCGCGAGCGACGACACCTTGATGTCGACGTCCGGATGCAGCTTCTTCCACGCCGGAAGCGCGTCCTTGATTTCCTGATCCAGCTTCGGAAAGACCGCGACCGTCAACGTGGTGTTGGCGTGCGCGCCGACTGCGGCCAGGCTGAGCAGAACGGCGGCGGCAGAGCCTGAAAAGCGGAATTTCATTACTCGTCTCCTAAAGAACCCTGTTTGAATTGCATTCGATGACTAACCGGTTGCTGCGACCTACTTCCCCTGTTGTCTTTGTTGCTGCTTTGCTTGGTGCTGCGTTGCTTGGTGCTGCTTACTCGGTGCTGAATGTGCTGCTGCATTTCTGCCTGACTGCCGATGGCTGAAAGCGCTTTCACGCCAACGCCAAAAAAATGCCCACTACGTACGCGTATCGCCCCGCTTGACCGGCGGCGTGATTCGCCGCGTGGTTTCGCGCGTCACGAGCGTGAGCGGAATCGGGCTGAGCGCGATCGACTGCTTGCGGATCATCTGCACGATGCCCTGCGCGGCAAGTCGGCCGATTTCATAAGTCGGCTGGCGGACCGTCGTCAAAGGCGGCGTCATGTACGACGAAGTCGGCAGATCGTCGAAGCCGACCAGCGACACGTCGTCCGGCACCCTCACACCGCGGCGGAACATCGCGAGGCGCGCGCCGTACGCGGTCTGATCGTTCGCGCAGAACACCGCACTGAACGACGGATGGCGCGCCATCAGCCGTTCCATGGCGGCGACGCCGCCCGTTTCGAGGTAATCGCCCTGCTCGACGAGATCGGCATCGAAGCCGATGCCTGCGTCTTCGAGCGCGGTCCGGTAGCCGACGAGGCGCTCGATCGCATCCTCGTGACTGGCAGGCCCGGCGATGAACGCGATCTCGCGATGACCCTGCTCGATCAGATGACGCGTCGCGTCGCGCGCGCCCTGCATGTTGTCGATCGGCAGGCCCGCCAGCGTCGCGCTGTTCTGGACCGAACGGCCGAGCACCAGCATCGGCGCGTGCCGCGAATAGTCGGTCAAGGTCGGCTCATCGAGTTGCGCGTGCAGCAGGATGATTCCGTCGACACGCCGTGAGATGAACTGCTCGAGGCGCGCCTTTTCGTCGTCGATGTTCCAGCGGCTGCTCACGAAGATCGGCGTAAAGCCCGGCTCGGACAGCGACTCTTCGATACCGCGCAGCCACTCGGCATAAAACGGGCTCGACACCGCCTGCGTCAGTACGCCGATCGTTTCGGTCCGGCCGCTCGCGAGACCGCGCGCGAGCACGTTGGGCCGATAGTTGAAACGCGCGATTGCCGCTTCCACCGCCTGCTGCTTGGCGGGAAGCACGCGCGCAGAACCGTTCAGGATCCGCGACACGGTGCTCGGAGAAACACCGGCCGCGCGCGCGATGGCTTCGAGCGTCACGTTGGGCGCAACGGGTACGTTGGGTACCTTGGGCGCGCCGGGTTTATCGTTTGAGCCGTCGTGGGTCATGAGTTCTGCCTGAATCCTGTGATGAAAGCGCTTTCAGATATGAATAAACGCAGTACGTCGGGTGATGAATTCGGAAAAAAGAAAAAGCAGCCGATGCGACGAGGGTGGAGGAGGCGTCGCACCGGCCTCTCTATGAAAGAGAATTAAGCAGTCCTTGAAACAAAGAGATCACTACGATTGCTGATCAGGCAACCTCAACTCAGAACGAATGCATGATCCCGGCGAAGACACCAGTCTGGCTGTGACCATAGTTCGGGTTGCTGTTCGACGACGTGCCCGTCGTCGGATCGAAGTTGTTGTTGCCGTACGGCCCGTTGCCGAGGTTCAGGTTCGACGTCGAGCTGTTGTGCACATAGCCGGCTTCCGTGTACAGGAACGTGCGCTTCGACAGCGCGTACGTACCGGCGAGCGTGAACAGCGTCGCGTTGCCGTTGCCGTTGTTCGCGTTCGCGTGATAGACCGCAGCCGTCAGCAACACGGGGGCATTGACCTGCCATGCGGCGCCGAACCATTCGTGGTTCACGCTGGTCGGCGCGCTCACACCGAGAGGCTGCGACGCATCGGTCACGCCGACGCTCGCGTTGGTCGCGTCAGGCGCGCTCAGGTGCTGGTAGCCCGCGTACAGCTTGACCGGACCGATCACGTACGTACCGCCGACGAGAATATCGCGTGAAGCGGAGTACACGTTGTTGAACGAGCCGTTGGCGCCGCGCACTTCGTCGTAAATCACGCGGAAGTCGCCGCTGCCCCAGGTGTACACACCTTCGACCGCGTTCGTACGACCCTGGCCGGTCGGCACACCCGCCGAGTTGACAGGCGCCGAGTTCCAGCTCGTGTTGTTGGTCAGCGAGTACTGGCCCTTCAGCACGAGGCCGCCGAACAGCACCGGCGAGTTGTACTCCGCGCCGTTGCTGGTGCTCGTCCAGTTACGGCCGCGCACCAGAGTCGAGATTGCGTAACGCTGCATCACCTGCGGATCGGTGCCCCAGCTGTCCTGCGCCAGTTCGCCAGCACCGAGGTTACCGATCTTGAACAAACCCCAGTGGTCGTTCGTCAGGCCCACCGTTGCGTGGCGGCCGAACAGATTGCCCGCCGATGCACCGGTCATCGTGTTGAGCTGACCTTCGAGCTGGAAGACCGTCTTCGTGCCGCCGCCGATGTCTTCAGAGCCCATCAAGCCGAACCACGAACAACCCCAGTCGCCGCTTTGGGCCGACCACTGGTGGCCGCCCGGCAGGCCGGTTTCAAACTGGATGCCGTTGTCGATACGGCCGTACAACGTGACGCTGCTCTGCGCATGGGCCGCCGTCGCAGCGGCTGCCATCACCGACACAGCAATAAGCTTCTTCTTCATTTAGATATCCTATATATATTTTGGCGTCTCCAAGCCGCAAAGGACGCACGCGTTCTCACACGTTTCCCCTCTTGCCGAAATGCTCGCTTCTCATTTGCTTCACATTTCGAGGCGATTATAGGGATGACCTCGCGCCGCGCATCGAACTAACGGCTCAGGGAAAACGCTGTTATCGATAACAGTTGCGCGCCGGCCGATCCCCCTGTAGCACCCTGCTTTGTGACCATTGCGTGATGGTCACAAGCGTCGGAAATGCGTTTAAATTCATGCACCGAAACAATGCGGGGACCCGTCTCGCGCGTCGCTCAGCGCTTGCTTAACAAGCAAAACCCACCCGAATGCAAGAAAAATTTCGCGCTTGATGTTGTGAAGATGCAACGACCCGACTCGCTTGCATTGCCGGTTTGGGCTTGACGAACCGGCGGCGGAGCCGCCAGCAGTAGCGAACATTAGCGACTATCATCAATGCATACGATGCCGGGCAAGGAGCCGGGCTCAGTCGCGTAGACGGCTGAGTGCGGGATTGTCAGTGCATCCGTCTGGCTCTCGCGCTCCATCACGAACGCTCCAACCAGCTCACATCCCTCGGCTCTCGCTGTTCGCCGCCACGCCGCGCATGCAGCGTCCCGCTCGAACACGCTGCCCTTGCGGACTTATCTGCGGGCGACGGCACGACCGCCCATCGCCCCGACTGGCAAAACCTCGCCGCGCAGCCGCGATCACCGCGACGCATGCAGTGGAAAGAGGATTTTGTCCAGCACGCTTCCGACGCCTCGCATCGAGTCGGACCGGAAGATTTGCCGGCGGATTTTGCCGGCACACCTTGGCACTCTAAGGAGGTATCGTGAAAACAGCCCTTGTTTCTACACTCGCGTTGCTGATTTCAGGCGCAATTGCGCCGGCGGCCTATGCGCAGGATTCACAAGCCACCGACCAGCAACTGGCCCATAGCGTGCGGGTCGCGGAGGCGCACAGCGGCGTTGGGATGTCACACGTGTTTGTCTTTGCCCACTCGGGGCAGATCATGCTGCTCGGATTTGTGCCCGAGCGGGACCATGTCGCACGTGCTGAACAGGCTGCGATGTCGGTGCCCGGTGTCACCTCGGTGGACAACCGGCTCTCGCCCGACGGAGGCTCGTTGAACGGGCATTGAAATCAAACTGGATCGTCGCGCGGACGATTGAAGCAGCCGCGCGTTGAAGGGATCCGGTTTTCCCGTCTCGCCAGTCGGGATTGAGCACTGGCACTCTGTTTCGCGCCGTTAGCCGCGCGTCCGCTCAGTGCAATCCCCGTTTGAAAGCGCTTTCATCTTGCGCCGTGTCGAACCGGTCGAACCGACGCTCATTCACTTTCCACCGTCCCATTGATACGTCAGGTGAATCCCTCATGGCGGGACTGTCAGGTGCTGCTTACCATCGTGATTGTTACCGCTAACGTTATACTAAGTTAGAAAGCCACCCGAACCGGCTTGCCATCACAAGGAGACCAGCAGTGCGTCCTTTGAGGACTTCGATGCGCATGCTTTGCGCGGCCGTCGCCGTTTGCACATTCGCAGGAGCCACGGGCTGCGCGCACAACCAGGCGCTCGCCGCTCATGACGGCCCGCCGCTCGCCGCGGCGCCCGCTGAAGCGCTGCCGCCATTGCGCACTGTGATGGCCGCGCACTTCAAGGTCGGCGCGGCGATCGAACCTGATTCGATCGACAATCCCGCCGACGCGGCGCTCATCGCCGCCCAGTTCTCGAGCCTCACCGCCGAGAACAAGATGAAGCCGGGCACGATCGGCGTCGCGCAAGGCAAGTACAACTTCGAGCCGGCCGACGAGATCGTCGCATTCGCACAGGCGCACGGCATTGCGATGCGCGGTCATACGCTCGTGTGGCACTTCAAGGCCGGCGACTGGACCGAGGCGCCGGACTGGTTCTTCGCCGGCGATCCGAAAGATCCGCACTATCACGACGTCGTCGCGAAGCGGCTCGATCGATATGTAACCGACGTCGTCACACACTTCCGGGGCAAGGTCTATGCGTGGGACGTGGTCAACGAAGTGATCAGCGACGACCCGCACCAGGTGTATCGCGAAGACAGTCCGTGGTATCGGGCGCTCGGCAAGGACTACATCGCGATCGCCTTCCGCGCGGCGCGCGCGGCCGACCCGAACGTGAAGCTCTATATCAACGAGTACAACACCGACGATCCGGGCAAGCGCGCGAAGCTGCTCGCGGTGATCCGCGATTTGCGCGCGCAGGGCGTGCCGATCGACGGTGTCGGCCATCAGATGCACATCAGCGTGAACTGGCCGCCGCTGCCGAACATCAAGCAGGCATTCGACGACGTCGCCGCGCTAGGTCTCGAAAACCAGGTGACCGAACTCGACGTGAGCCTCTATACCGATCGCGGTGAATGCTGGAGCAACCCGCACGCATGTCTGCCGGACCTCGGCCGTCCGGTGCCGAACGACATCATGCGCGCGCAGGCCGAGCGTTATCGCGCGGTGTTCGCTCTGTTCGAGCAGGAGTCGAGCATCAAGGCGGTGACGTTCTGGGGCTACTCGGACAAGCACACGTGGCTGACGTCGACGCCGGTGCCACGCAACAACCTGCCGTTGCCCTTCGATGCGAACCTGAAGCCGAAAGCGGCCCTGTGGGCGATCGTCGATTCGTCGTATCAACCGTAACGTCGATCTACGAGCCGAAAAGCAGATGGCCCGCGGTAAGCTGCGGGCCATCTGGTCACATCTCGTGAAAGCGGCAGAGCGATTGCCGTCAGCTCGATTCAACCATTCGCATCTCAAGGCTCGTCCGAGCCGACCTGCTCGAGCGCGTTCAGATCTTCGGCGAAATCGTCGGGCTGACCGTCCGCGGTTTCATGTGTGCGCGGCGGTGACTTGACGACCGGCGGCGGCATCTTGCCGATGCCTTCGTCGATACGCTGCAGCAGATACGGGAAGAACGGATTCGACGCGATGCGGAACATCGAATCGAGCGTCAGAATCAGCGTGCCGCGTTCGCCGCGCGGCGCGAGCGTGCCGAGGTTCTCGTTGAAGTTCTCCGAATCGTCCGGTGCGATGCCGTACAGCGCGTCGGTGATCGGGAATGGAATCGCGACGTGCGACAACGAGAAAATGTCTTGCGGATAATCGATATCCAGCGGTTTGGCGCGCGTTTGCACTTCGCCCGCATAAACGCTGCGCTCGACGGTGTGCGCCGAATCCGGCGACACGTTGGCGATCACCGTCGTGCGATAGTTCTGCGGACCGAGGCGCAGCAGCCGCGACAGCGCCGTGTACGACGCGACGCGCAGGAAGGTCCTGAAGCGCACGCTGCGGTTCACATCGAACAGCACGACTTCGCTGCCGTTCTCAGGCAGCTTGTCGTAGAGCGACGTCATCACCGCGGGCGTGCTGACCGTGAAATCCGTCACCGACTGGAACGTCAGAATGGGCGGCAACGTATCGAGCCTGTTCTCGCGCTCGAGTCGCGCGATCTGGTCCTGAATCACGCTCGTGAGAAGAAACGATTGGCGCGCGCCATTCACAGGAAACGAGTTGTACTTGAACGGATTGAACTCCGGCACGATGCCGAGCCACGCGGCGCGCGCGAACGGCGGCAGCACCGCGGGCAACCCGGCGAGACCGGCAAAGCGCGCGTAACGCGTGACGCCGATCATCGGCGAGATCAGCACGACGCGCGTCGGGCGCGTGAGCGCGGGATTCTCGATCGCGTCGAGCGCATATTGCAGCGCGAGTGCGCCGCCGTTCGAAAACCCGACCAGTTCGATCGGCTTGTCCGGCCCCACGCGACGGCGCGCTTCGCGCACCGCGAGCCGCGTTGCCGCGGTCCAGTCCTGCCAGTGCACGTCGACGAGCCCCGCCGGCACCGTGCCATGCCCCGGCAAGCGGATGCCGATCGCGACGAAACCGCGATCGCGATATCGACGCGCGATATGCCGCATGCTGTACGGCGCATCCGTCATGCCGTGCAGCAGCACGACCGCGCCGACGGGTGGCCCCGACGGCTCGAGAATGTAAGAGTGATTCCAGTTTTCGGCGAAATGCCACGGAAAAATCGGCGAGCCCTCGTAATAACGGTTCGCCGGAATGCGCTCGGACGGCTGCAGCTTTTCGACGACATTGACGCGCACGTCCTCGAAAATCCGGTTTTCCGCCTTGATATACGCGTTCCAGTCGGCGGTGTCCATTTCCTCGACGGTCATTTCGCGCGGCACATAGGTGTGCCATACCGACAGCTCCGGCCCGCGCTGCGAATACCACGCGCGTAGCCCGAATGCGAGCACCGCCAGCAGCACCAGAACCCATGCACTTATCTTTATTACCTTCAGTGACGTGCGCAGCATTCGTGTTCTCTTGATGAGATGAAGGTTGCACCGCGCGCAGGCTGCTCTCTGCGTGGTGTGCGCATGCCGTCATCGCGACGGCTTCCGGTGTGGATATCCTAAGGGCTTTTAATCACCGGTTCAAACTTTGTCGGCCGGTCGCGCGACGCGGCATCGCCAACGGCCCGTATATGAACCGATGATTTGCATGACAAGCTGACGAGGCGCGATATCGCCAGTGCGAATGATTTCGTCCCATTCGCCGCGCTGTTTGACGTTCGACGTGAAGAAAATGACACGGAATGTTCGAGACGCTGCGGAGAACGAAGTCCTGCCCCATGCAAGAACGGTCCTTCTGCGACGCTTCCAGATGCGCGTTCCGTAACGGCCATGGGATGCCTGATCAAGTCTGGACCGGGCCATGCGGTTCAGTAACGAAAAGCCGGGGCGCGACCCGCGTCGCGACCCGGCGTTGCCTGCTCGCTGGTGATGACTAACGGCCGCGCATATTGCCGGCCACGCCGCCCGCCGCACCGCCGATGATCGCGCCGGTCCACGCGTCGCCGCCGGAGATTGCCGCGATGCCCGCACCGGCGCCCGCGCCGATTGCCGCGCCGCTCATCGTTCCCTGCGCCTGCGGGCTCATGTCCGTGCAACCGATCATTGCGGCCAGCGCGCCAATACTGACGATCCACCCAAGTCGTTTCATGATCGCTCTCCTTATTGATTTTTCTTCAGGCCGGGCACGACCATCTGGAACCAGAGGGTCTCGATCACCGGATGCTGGATCATCGTGGGATTGGCGGCGTAGTAGCTGTCGAGGCCTTGACGCACGCTGTCGAGCGTCTGGCCCTGCATGCCCTTGCCGAAGCGTTGCGACATGTCGTTGCTGTTCGCCATATTGCCGGCATAGGCACGCTCGATGTCGATCACGTTCGAGATACCGACCAGATACGCTTTCTTCTGCTCATCGGTCGACTGCATCCATTGCTGGCCCGTGACGATCGGAATGCTTTCCGCGCGCGCGACGTTGCCCATCATTGCCAGCGACAGGAAAGTCAGAGATAACAGCGTTCGCCATTGTGGTTTGATTGCCATCACATACTCCAGGGAAGTTATGTTCTCCAGCGGGCCGCCGGGCGACCGCATCCGGCGGTGTCGATCGCGTTATTTGGAAGAATGGTCTGTGTGTCTCGTCGCATCTCCTTTCAGGTTCACCGATCGGCGTGGTTCATCGGTTCGGATTCTATTGGCGTTGAGCTGTATCAGCGAATAGACGCCCTGGTGACAGAAAGTCTCATGGCGGATTGGAGTGATTTGCGCACATGCTGTTTGCGCGTAACGACTGGACTTGTGTTGGCCTCGTCGCGTAAGACACGCTATAGAGTCTACAGCCTTTTCTGTATTTTCCAAGCCCATTTCGGCTCGATGCCCACCGCGTGACATTTGTGTCAAATTTCATTCGACTAGCGAAATGATGCGATGCCATGCGTGTAAACGCTCATCAGTTATCCTGCGCTCGAGGAGCGCGGGTGGTATTGCTATCGATTTCTTATCGTCGACTATTCAGTGTTCTATCCCTGCAATGCGAAGCGGCTTTTTTTTGACTGAATGTTCGGCTTCCTGATTAGATTGTCAATCGACAACGATTGGATTTTATCTATTTACGCAGTACCAACCAATAGTGAAACAGGTGCGAATTTTATTGATGCGTTTGTCGGCATGTTTTTCGGTGACTGTGCGGATCTCACGCCTGCGTCTGCCGCCGAACGGACTTCGGTCGATCACATTTTGCTTGCGGTCGAGTGGCTGCGCAGCAGCGAAGGGAGGGGTCGCGCGCGGTTGACGGTTAGTTGCGTTGATGACCAGGTAACCGGACACCGCTTCAAATGCGTCCGCGTTTATCACTAACAGCCTTTAGCTTGTATTTGCTAAATACAGGGTATAAACTGTATCTGCTATTTACAGACTTTGGCCTGTTACGCCATCGCAGCCGAACCGGAGATCGACCGTGGACTACGCCATCAAGACACTGAGCCAGCTCAGACCGATCCTGCAGGGCTTCAGGAAGACCGCCGGCCTCACTCAGGCCGCGATGGCCGCGCATCTCGGAGTCACGCAACAGACCTACGCGCAACTCGAAGCGAATCCGGCGGCCGTCAGCATCGAACGGCTCTTCAGGGTGTTGCGGGTCTTGCAGGTCGATCTGAAACTCACGCAGAGCGGATCGACGCAAAGCGTTGCCGTGGAAGACGCCGTGCCGCCGCCGGAGCGCACCCTCTCGCGCCGCACCGCGACCGGGGCGCCGGCCGCCGGAGCGCCGGCCGCCGGAACGCCAGCCGCAGCAAAAGGCAACGCCAGACCTGCCACGCGCGCGCAGGCTCCGGTGCGGCGCGCGACGCCGGGATCGCCCAGCGCGGCCAGCGAGCGCACCGCCGCTCAAGCATCGGGCACCGGGATCAAAGCGGCCAGATCCGCCAGCACCGCCCAAAAGCCCAAAGCAGTCAAAACCGCCAGGGCAACCAAAGCGACCAGCACCAGCAAGAAACGGGAGGATTGGTAAGCATGGCGCGCGGCACCCCGAACCGTCTGAATCTGTGGATGAACGGCCTGCGGGTCGGCGTGTGGGAAACGACACGCAGCGGCGAACGTCTGACTTATGTCGACGAATGGACCAACGATCCGCAAGGACGCCCGCTATCGCTGTCGCTGCCGTTCACACCGGGCAATCAGCCATATCGCGGCCAGATCGTCGCCGACTATTTCGACAACCTGCTGCCCGACAGCGAGCCGATCCGACGCCGCATCGCCGCGCGCTACCGCACCGGCAGCGCTGCGCCGTTTGCGTTGCTCACCGCGCTGGGGCGCGACTGCGTCGGCGCGTTGCAACTGCTGCAGCCGGACGAAGAACCGAGCGATCTGACGAGCATCCACGGCCGCGAACTCAGCAACAGCGACATCGCCGCGCTGCTGCGCGGCACGACGTCGGGGGCGCCGCTCGGGCAGCACGATCCGCTCGAAGACCTGCGTCTGTCGATCGCCGGCGCGCAGGAAAAAACCGCGCTGCTGCGTCATCGCAACCGCTGGCTGCTGCCAGAAGGCAGCACGCCGACCACCCACATCTTCAAGCTGCCGCTCGGGCTCGTCGGCAACATGCGCGCCGATATGCGCACCTCGGTGGAAAACGAATGGCTGTGCTCGCAGATCGTCGCGGCCTACGGGCTCCCGGTCGCACATTGCGAAATCGCGCGATTCGACGAGCAGAAGGTATTGATCGTCGAGCGCTTCGATCGCCGTTTGTCGAGCGACGCCACGTGGATCGTGCGTCTGCCGCAGGAGGACATGTGTCAGGCCACTGGCACGTCGGCGCTGCGCAAGTATGAGTCCGACGGCGGTCCGGGCATCGAGGCGATCATGGAGATACTCGCGGGGTCGTCGCGCGCGACGACGGACCGGCGCAACTTCTTCGCGACGCAACTGGTCTTCTGGCTGCTCGCCGCGACCGATGGCCACGCGAAGAACTTCAGCATCGCGCATCTGCCCGGCAATCGCTACGAATCCACGCCGCTTTACGACGTGCTGTCCGCGCATCCGATCATCGGCAGCGGCGCGGGCCGCCTCGCACCGCAGAAAGTGAAACTGGCGATGGCGGTTCGCGGCAAGAACGTCCACTACCTGCTCAATCAGATCCAGCGCCGGCATTGGGTCGACGAAGGGCAGCGCGTCGGCCTTTCCGCCGCGGATATCGATACGCTGATCGATGAGCTGACTGAGCTAACGGAGACGGTGATCGACACAGTCGCGTCGCGATTGCCCGCCGACTTTCCGCTGGACGTGGCCGATGCGGTATTCGACGGCATGCGCCGGCTGAACCGCAAGCTTGCCCAGTAACGCTCACGCACGCCGCTCCGCCCCTGCATGGGTCATCGCCGTGGCGCGCCCCTGCACGCTCAGCAGATGCTCGCGCATGCATTGCGCGGCCGCGTCCGCGTCGCGCGCTTTCAGCGCATTGACGATCGCCTGATGCTGTTGCGCGAAAAACTGCCGCGTCTCCTGCGCGGACGTTTTCTCGCGAACCTCCGGCTTCACCCGCATGCCGTTGATCACCTCCATCAACGCAATCAACGCGGGATTACGCGTCGCATGTCCAATCAGCAAATGAAAGCGGTGATCCCATTGCTGCCACTCGTCGTCGTTTTTCGCGGCGGCATTTTTGCGTGCGCATTTCTCCAGTTCCTGCAGATCGTCGCCACTCGCTTTCGTCGCGGCCAGCGCGGCCAGCGCCGGCTCGAACAGCAGTCGCATTTCGGCGATGTCCGCGGGACTGGTGCCGGCGCGCAAGCCGCGCAGCGTCGGCGCGAACTTCAGCGGCCGCGCGCCCAGATAGGTGCCGCGGCCGACGCCGCGCCACACGCGCCCCGACGCCTCGAGCGAAGCGAGCGCCGCGCGCAACTCACGGCGGCTCACGTCCAGTTCTTCGGCGAGCGTTCTTTCGGGCGGCAGCGCGTCACCGTCCTTCAACTGATGTTCGGCGATGTAGTCGAGCAGCGCATCCAGTACCGGTTTGTCCATGTCGCTCACTGAACCAATTAATATTGGTTCACACAATACCAGAATCTCGGCGGCACCATACAGCAGCGCCCGATGATTTTTGATCCGCTATACTGGGTCGCACATCACGGGTTAACACCGGGTGCAACCCGAGTTCGTTAGTCTTACGCTTTCACTTTCTCAAGTCGAACCATTCATTATTGGTTCTCTCAATCCTCCCGTCGCCGCCAAGGAGTCGCGCATGTCGTTTACAACCCGCCCGGAACTGATCGGCACCTTCGGCATGGTGGCCTCGACGCACTGGCTCGCGAGCGCATCGGCGATGGCGGTCCTCGAAAAAGGCGGCAATGCGTTCGACGCCGCCGCCGCGGCCGGCTTCGTCCTGCAGATCGTCGAGCCGCATCTGAACGGTCCGGGTGGCGAACTGCCGGTGGTGTTTTACAGCGCGCGCGAAGAACGCGTGCGCGTGCTGTGCGGGCAGGGCGTGACGCCTGCGGGCATGACCATCGAGCGGATGCGCAAGATGGGGCTCGACGTGGTGCCGGGCACGGGCCTGCTGCCCGCGGTCGTGCCGGGCGCATTCGGCGCATGGATGGCGCTGCTGCGCGACTACGGCCAGTTGCCGCTCGAAGACGTGCTGAGCTATGCGATCGGCTACGCGGAAAACGGCTATCCGGTGCTGCCGCGCATGGCAGCGTCGATTCTCGCGATTCAGGACTTCTTCCGCACCGAATGGACGACTTCGGCCGAGCAATGGCTGCGCAACGGCGAGGCGCCGAAGCAGAACCAGCTGTTCGCCAATCCCGCGATCGCCGAAACCTACAAGCGCATCCTGCGCGAAGCGAATACGCGCAGCGATCGCGCCGAGCAGTGCGAACGGGCGCGCGATGTCTTCTATCGCGGCTTCGTCGCCGATGCAATCGACCAGTACTTCCGTTCGACCGCCGTGCTCGACACCTCGGGCCTGCGCAACAGCGGCCTGCTCGATGCCGGCGATCTGGCGCGCTGGGAGCCGACCTACGAAGACCCGGTGTCGTACGACTACGCTGGCATGCGCGTTCACAAAACCGGCCCGTGGGGCCAGGGCCCGATGTTCCTGCAACAGCTCGCGCTGCTGAAGGGTTTCGATCTCGGCGCGATGGACCCCTTGGGACCCGATTTCGTGCACACGGTGATCGAGTGCTCGAAGCTCGCGTTCGCCGATCGAGAAGTGTTCTATGGCGACCCGGCGTTTTCGCATGTGCCGATGGATGTATTGCTGAGCGACGCTTACAACGACGAGCGGCGCCGCCTGATCGATCCGCGCCACGCGTCGTTCGAATTCCGCCCAGGGCTGCTCGGGGACAGCGAGCAACGCGCCGCGCGCATCGTGGCGAATGCCGGGCGTGAGCAGGCTGGCGGCTTCGGCCAAGGCGAGCCGACCTTCGCGCCGCTGCCCGAATTGCGCGGCGACACCGTGCATCTCGACGTGGTCGACCGCTGGGGCAACATGGTGTCAGCCACGCCGTCGGGCGGCTGGCTGCAGGCATCGCCGGCGGTGCCGGGTCTCGGCTTCAACGTCACCACGCGCGCGCAGATGTTCTGGATGGAAGAAGGCCTGCCTTCGTCGCTCGGCCCGGGCCGCCGCCCGCGCACTACGCTGTCGCCGACGCTCGTCACGCGCGACGGCAAGCCGTACGCGGCCTTCGGCACGCCGGGTGGCGACCAGCAGGATCAGTGGTCGCTGCAGCTGTTCCTCAAGCACGTGCATGGCGGCATGAACTTCCAGGCCGCCGCCGACGCGCCCTCGTTCCAGACCGCGCACTTCCCCGGCTCGTTTTATCCTCGGGCGATGCAGCTCGGCAAAATGTCGGCCGAGTCGCGCTTTCCGGACAGCACGCTCGCCGAACTGCGCGCGCGCGGCCACGACCTCACCGTCGCGGAACCGTGGGCGCTCGGCCGCGTATGCGCGGTCGCGATCCGCAACGGTCTGCTGCGAGGCGCGGCCACGCCGCGTCAGATGCAGGCCTATGCGATCGGCCGATAAGCAGCCCGACGCAACCATCAGCGCAGAACGCGCGGCCACGCCGCGCCATTTCCTTCAGGAGAAGTTGCCGTGTCCGCCGTCGCCGCCCGTCTTGAAAGACTGCCCCTATCGAGCTTTCACCGCAGACTGCTGCTGATCGGCGGGCTGGGGTACATGTTCGACGGACTTGATTCGTCGTCGCTCGCGTTCCTGCTGCCGGTCGTCAGCAAGCTGTGGCAATTGACGACCGCTCAGACCGGGCTCGTCGCGAGCAGTACCTATATCGGCTACTTTTTCGGCGCTTTCCTGTCGGGGGTGCTCGCCGACGTGATCGGACGGCGCCGCATCATGATGAGCGCGCTCGCGATCTATTGCGTCGCGTCGCTCGCGAGCGCGACCGCGCAGGACTGGCACACGTTCTTCGCGCTGCGCGTCGTCGCGGGGTTCGGTTCGGGCGCGGAGACCGTCGTGATCGCGCCGTTTCTCGCCGAATTCGTGCCACGCCGCTATCGCGGCATTTTCTGCGGCGCGCTGGTCGGCTTCATGTCGTTCGGCTATCTGACCTCGTCGATTCTCGGCTTCGCGGTGGTGCGCAACTTCGCCGACGGCTGGCGCTATCTGGCGGTGATCACGTCGCTGCCCGTCGTAATGCTGCTGTGGTGGCGCCGCACGCTGCCCGAATCGCCGCGCTGGCTCGAAAGCCAGGGCCGAACGGCTGAGGCGAACGGCATCGTCGGCCGCATCGAAGCGGCGTTCGTCGAGCGCGGCATTGCGCTTGCGCCCGTGAGTGCGAGCAACGCGCTTCACGCAGCGCCTATCCCGGCCTCGACGACGGCTCGCGGCAACGCATGGCGCAACGTGCTCACGCTGTGGTCGCCGCGACTCGCGCGCACGACCGCGGTCAGCTGGCTGATGTGGTTCTCGGTCGCATTCGCGTACTACTCGTTCTTCTCGTGGATCCCGAGCCTGCTCGTCAAGGAAGGACTGACGATGACGAAGAGTTTCGGCTATTCGATCGCGATCTATGGCGCGCAGATTCCGGGCTACTTCTCCGCGGCGTGGCTCAACGAGAAGATCGGCCGCAAGGCGGTGGTCGCTTCCTACATGCTGCTCGGCGGCATCGCCGCGATCACGCTCGCGTTTTCTCACACCGGCATACAGATCATGAGCGCGGGCATCGCGTTGTCGTTCTTCATGAACGGCGCGTTCGCCGGCGTCTACGCTTACACGCCGGAAGTGTTTCCGACCGCGGTGCGCACGACGGGCACGGGCTCGTCGTCATCGTTCGGCCGGATTGGTTCGGTCAGCGCACCCATCCTCGTCGGCCTCGTTTATCCGCTGTTCGGCTTCCTCGGTGTGTTCGCGATGACGACCACGGTGCTGGTGATCGGCGCCTGCGTGGTGTTCTTCCTCGGCATCGAAACGCGCAACCGCTCGCTCGAAGATATCGAAGCGAGCGAGCTCGAACCGGCTCGCGACGCGCAAGGCCAGCTGAACTCCACCCGCATGCACGGCTGAACGCACTGCGACTTTTCACACTTTCCGATGCGAACGCGATGCAAACGACGCAATGCAACCTGACCGAACCCGCACCGCACGATACGCAGATGCTGGATATCTCTGACCTCGAGCGCCTCGCGCTGGCGATGCGCCTGAAAGACCAACCGCTCGAACTGTTCCGCGCGGTTCACGCGGTGGCGGCGAAGGCGATAGGCCTGAGCCTGATCACGATCATGTCCTACGATGCACAGCGTCACGAGGTCGAACGGGTCTATACGAACATGCCGGACGTCTATCCATTGGGCGGACGCAAGAGGAAGCAGGGCACCGCGTGGGCGCGACAGATCCTTCAGGAGCTGAAGCCGTTTCGTGCCGCCACGTCGCAAGGCATTCGCGAGGCCTTCGACGATCATGCGGTGATGACCGGTTTGGGTCTCGGTTCGATCCTGAACATTCCGATCGCCTATGATGGCGTGTGCATCGGTACGATGAACCTGACGCACAAGGAAGGCTGGTACACGAGCCGTCATGAAAGCATAGGCGTCCTGATCGGTGCCTTTCTTGCCCCCGCTCTGCTCCAGCAGAATACGGAATCCCCCGCTTGCGCCGCCCATTCATGAAAACACCATCCGATCTGCAACACTATCAGGCCGTGACCCGTCCCACCGTCTCGCAAGGCCGCTGGGTGCTGGTCTTCGTACTCGGCTACCTCGCGCTGATCGCCGATGGCGCCGACGTGATGATGTACGGCCTCACCCTGTCGCGCATCAAGGACGATTTCGGGCTGACCAATGTCGAAGCGGGCGCGCTCGGCAGTCTGACCTTGCTAGGCATGGCGATCGGCGGCATCGTCGGCGGCTGGGCGAGCGATCGTCTTGGCCGTGTGCGGGTCGTCGCATGGGCGCTCGCGCTGTTCTCGCTCGGCGCGGGAATGCTCGGGTTCACGCACACCTTCGTCCAATTCGCGGCGGTACGCTTTATCGGTTCGCTCGGCATTGGCTGCATGGTGCTGGTCACCACGCTCGTGGCCGAATATGTGCCGACCGAGCGGCGCTCGCTGGTGCTCGGCATGCTGCAAACCGGCATTTCGGCTGGCTACATCGTCGTGATCGCGCTCAGCAGCTGGATCCTGCCGCAGTACGGCTGGCGCACGCTGTACTACGTGTCGGCCGTGCCGGTGCTGCTCGCGTTCGCGATCAAGTTCGCGGTTCCCGAACCGGCGGCATGGCTCGCAAGCCGGGCCGCCGACCGCATGGGCGAAACGCGGCGCGTCGACAATCGTTACGCGCAGATTTTCCGCGACCGCCAGGCACGCACGATGTTCATCCTGTGGACCTTCGCGTCGGTCTTCGTGCTGTCCGGCTTTTACGGCCTGAACAACTGGCTGCCCACGTACCTCGAGAAGGAACTGCACATCAAGTTCAGCTCGCTGACCGGCTATATGATCGGCACATACGTGGTCGCCTTCATCGGCAAGATCTTCGCGGGCTGGCTCGGTGATCGCTGGAGCCGGCGCGGCGTGTACGTGCTCGGCTGCATCGGTGCGGCACTCTTTCTGCCCATCATCATTTTCTGGCACACCCGCGACAACATTTCCACGCTGATGCTTTTCTTCGGCTTTCTGTACGGCGTGCCGCTCGGCACCATCGGCACCTTCATGTCGGAGAGCTTCGCGACGTCGGTGCGCGGCACCGCGGTGGGCGGCTCGTATAATCTCGGGCGCTTCTGTTCGGGGGCGGCGCCGATCGTCATCGGTTTCATCGCCACGCAGTTCTCAATCGGACTCGGCTTTCTCGTGGTCGGTGCGGTGTTCTTTTTGAGCGGCGTGACTGCATTGTTCGTTCCTGACCGGCTATACGATACGCAGCATTAAATCCGCGTCGAAAATGACAAAGCGATGTCGTGGCAATGAATTGCCCAGGTTCCGGCGCTAGAACCTGGTCGCCACCGGATAACCTGGGCACCACGATGAAGCATTACTCGTTTCCTGCGACGATGTTGGAAATGGTCCAGTTGTTCGTCGATACGAGCACATAATCGCCATTGACGCCTAGCCATTTCTGGCCGCGCGGTGGCGCATTGAGGCCGTGCCCGCGCCAGTCGTCCATCATGAAATTGTAATTACGGTATTCGGCCGGCACACGTTGACCTTTATGCCAATCACGATGCGGAATGGTTGGCATCACCTGCTGACGGCCCGTACCGGCCATCTGGCCACCGCCCTCGTCCTTCGGCGGCGGTCCAGCCGCAATCGCGAACGCCGACACACCGGCAAACGACAACGCGACGAGTTGCGCAACAAAGCGATTATTCATGTTCGAACCTCCGTGCGGTGGAAGAAAGCTCCGGGCATTCACGTGATCGACGTGAAAGTAGTCGTCCAGCTACTCGCAGATTCATTAACTCGAACTTCATTGCAGCGATCGCTGGTCTATCGAATGCAATATTTGCAAATCGCGAGATATCAAATTCGATAATTCAGGCGCGATCCGAAGTCGTTAAAAAGTATAGTAAAAGGAAGTTCGACTTCAAGCCGGACCCGCCTATCGCTACTGCGCTACCGCATATGTCCACTCGACGATGACCATGGCTTTCGATTCGCCGAGTCAATCGTCTGAACGGGTCGCGCCACCTTCCACAGCGGCCGACGCGGGCCTGGCGGTGTCGCTCGCCGTGCGCGTCATCCGGATGCCCGCATAGGCCATCGCAACGGTCAACAGCGGACTCACGAAGCAGAACACCGCGTAGGGTGCGTAACTGAACGTGGCAACACCGAGCGTGGCGGCCATATATGCGCCGCAGCTATTGCACGGAATCAGCGCACCGGTCGGCGTGGCCGCATCGCCGACCGACCGCGACAATACGACCGAAGCAAAGCCGCGGTGCGCGAACGCCGCCTTGAACATGCGCGCGGGCAGCACGATCGCGCGACGGTGAGCCCGATCTGGTTCGGGCCGCTCGCGCCCACATCGCCGAACAGGAAGCACCACAGACCGACCAGCACAACGAGGCTGGCGCGACCGGAATGATCGCCTCGGTCAGGGTGACCGGCTCCGGTGATTCGGGCTTGTTGATTTAAGCTTGTCCCTTTATCGGCTACGACTGCCGCGTCGCTGCCGTCGCCCGCTCGCTACTTCAGCGAGCGGGCGGCACTTTGCCGGCGCACCCTTCAGATTGAATCGCCTGACCGATCAATAGTCGACCGCATCGCGGATGATCGGGCAGGTCATGCAGTGACCGCCGCCACGTCCACGGCCCAGCTCCGCACCGACGATCGTAATCACCTCGATGCCCTGCTTGCGCAGCAGCGTGTTCGTGTACGTGTTGCGGTCGTACGCATAGACGACGCCCGGCGCCGCGCACACCAGGTTCGCGCCGCTATCCCACTGCGTGCGCTCGCGCTGATAGTCGCTGCCGCCCGCCTCGACCACGCGCAGTTGCTTCAGCCCGAGCGCCTCGGCAACGACGTCGGTAAACGGTTTGTTTTCGGCGTGCAATTCGACACCGCTCGGATGGCTGCTCGGGCGATACGAATAGGTGCGCGTCTTCGCCATGAAGTCCGGGGCGACCAGTACACAATCGCGATCGGCGAACGTGAACACGGTATCGAGGTGCATCGCCGCGCGAATCTTCGGCATCGCCGCGACGATCACGCGCTCGGCCGCGCCCTTCTTGAACAGCGTTGCCGCCAGTTGACTGATGGCCTGACGCGAGGTGCGCTCGCTCATGCCGATCAGCACGACGCCCTTGCCGATCGGCATCACGTCGCCGCCTTCCAGCGTGGCGAGACCGTGGTCCTGGGTCGGGTCGCCCCACCACACGTTGACCTTGCCCGCGAAGTCCGGGTGAAACTTGTAGATCGCCGTGGTCAGGATCGTCTCCTCATGGCGGGCCGGCCAATACAGCGCATTGAGCGTGACGCCGCCATAGATCCAGCAGGTCGTGTCGCGCGTGTACAGCGTGTTCGGCAGCGGCGGCAGAAGATATTCCGTGCCGCCCGCCGCTTCCTTCGCGACCTCCAGCGCCTTGCCGCCGTGCGCTTCAGGGAAGTCGTGCGTGGATAGCCCGCCAATCAGCGTTTCGGCCAACTTGCGATTGTCGAGCCCTTCCAGATAGCTTCTCAATTCATCGATAAAACCGAGGCCGACCTGATTCGGCACCACCTGGTTGTCGAGAATCCACTTCTTGCCTTCAGGCACCGCGACCGTTTCGGCGAGCAGATTGTGCATCTCCACCACTTCGACGCCGCGGTCGCGCATCTTCGTGACGAAGTCGAAGTGGTCGCGCTTCGCGTTCTCCACCCACAGCACGTCGTCGAACAGCAGTTCGTCGCAATTGCTCGGGGTAAGACGCTGATGCGCGAGCCCCGGTGCGCAGACCATCACTTTGCGCAGTTGCCCGACTTCCGAGTAGACACCCAATTCACCCGCTTTCGCGTCCGTATTCGCCATGATGATCTCCTGAATACCAGTGTTGACCCGCTCTGTTCAATCCGATGTCGTCAGATCGTGATCCTTCCGGTTACGAGGGCATAGACGCCGATGATCGCGCCAATGACGATGACGGTGAAGATGAACCAGTCGGAAGTGATGAAGACGTTCTTGTTCCGCTCGCGTCGCGCCCAGAAATAAAGAACCGTCCCGGGCGCGTACAGTACTGCAGCAAGCAGAATGAATTTCAGGCCGCCCGCCCAGATCATGAACGCCGTATAGATCACGGCGATTGCGGCCATGATCAGGTCGCGCCGGCGCTCTTCGGGACGCACGTCGTAACCGTCGCCGCGATTCGCGTTCATGACTCCATACACCGCGACGAACAGGTATGGGATCAACGACATCGCGCTAGTCAGATTCAGCATCAGCGCGAACGCGTCGCGCGAGAAGTACGTGCTGATGACGAGCAGCTGCACCACGATGTTGGTCAGCCACAATGCATTAGCCGGCGTCTTGTTGACGTTCTCCTTGCCGAAGACGGAGGGCATGTCTTCGGTCCTCGCCGCCGTGAACAACACTTCGGCGCAGATCAACGACCAGGCGAGATAAGCACCGAGCACCGAAATCAGCAGACCTATGCTGACGAAAACCGCGCCCCAGTGACCGACCACCGCTTCGAGCACCGCGGCCATCGACGGCTGCCGCATGGTCGCGATGTCCGCGCGATGGAGCACCGCATAAGGCAGCATCGTCACGAGCACCATCAGCGAGGTCACGACGATGAAGCCGAGTATCGTCGATTGCCCGACGTCGGAGCGCTTCTTTGCGTAGCGCGAATAAACGCTCGCTCCCTCGATACCGATGAACACGAACACCGTGACCAGCATCGTGGCCCGCACCTGCTCGAAGATGTTGCCTTCGAGACCTCCGCCGTAGAGGTTGCCCTGGAACAGGTCCATCCGGAAACCGAAGATCAGGATCAGGATGAATACCAGAATCGGAATGATCTTGGCGACCGTGACGATACTGTTGATGAAGGCCGCCTGCTGCACGCCCTTCAGGATCATGAAATGAAATAGCCAGATGCCGATCGATGCCACGACGATGGCGACGACCGTATTACCGTCGCCGAACACTGGAAAGAACGCGCCGAGCGTCGACTTGATCAGCACCCAGTAAGAAACATTGCCGATACAACTGCTGATCCAATAGCCAAATGCGGAAAGAAAGCCCGGATAGTCGCCAAAGCCCGCTTTCGCGTACGCAAACACGCCTGCGTCCAGTTCGGGCTTTCGTTCCGCCAGCGCCTGAAACACGCGGGCGAGCATATACATACCGGTGCCCGCAATAAGCCACGCAAGAACGGCGCCTAACGGACCGGTGGCATTGGCAAAAGTACGCGGCAGGGAAAATATCCCGGCTCCCACCATGCCGCCCACCACCATCCCGGTGAGTTGCATCTTTGACATCTTCTGTGGAGTGGACGCCATTCGGATTCCTTTTTAGTTACCTTTTTAACAAGGATCTGAAATCAGACTCGAACGAAACGTGTCTCTCGGCCGATCTTGCTGTTGATCAGCCGCGTTACTCTGCAACCACCACACGAAAAGAATGGTCTGTCCGTTCGCGTTTGTCAATTAATCGCAAAGCAAGGTAACGCGCGCTATACGGTCGTATCGATCAATGCTGCATTGCCGAATTTCGTTGAATGGGCGAATTAACAATTCACCGTGCCCCTTGTGTCATATGACATACGAAGCACGCATCTGAATCGTTCGCACCGGTAAATCGCATTCGATTTCGATCGATTTGACAATGATGCGACCCGCCGCATCACCAGCGCGTTTCTCAAATGATGGGGAATGGCTGAAGTCAGCTAAACCGGTGGTCGCTCAGAGCTACTGAGAAACGCCAGATCGGCTGCTTGATAATGGCGCGCGAAGATCATCAACAGTACAAACCGGATGACGATTTCGCAGTGGCGGCTTTGTGAATTTTTCTGACGGGATCACTACTTGGACAATATCTTCCATAGGATATTGCCCGCGCATCTGAATGCCGATCGCGACACACGTCAAAGCGCTTCATGGAACGATCGCATGTGCTACGACCTTCGCGCCTGTCGGGTTCCCTCACCTTCAGGCTTTGGCCCGACACTCATTGTGGCGGGCTTTTTTTTTCTTGTCGCACGATGGAACTAAGACTCGCGCAACTTCCTCAACGTCAGCCGCGCTTCGAGCCCTCCGCCGACGCGGTTATGCAGCGTGAGCGTCGCGTCCATCGCGAGCGCGAGTTGCCGCGCGATCGCGAGCCCCAGCCCCGTGCCGCCCGTTTGACGATTGCGCGAACCTTCGAGTCGAACGAACGGCTCGAACACCGTCTCCAGCGACTCGGCCGGAATACCAGGACCGCGATCGAGCACCGACACGGTAGCCTCGCCATCGTGCAACGCGCCGATATCGATCTGCGCGGCGCCGGCGTACCTCAGCGCGTTATCGACCAGATTGCCGACGATACGCTTCAACGCCTGCGGACGCATCGTCAGCGACTGGCCGAACTGGCCCTGCAGCGACACCTGCTGACCCGCATCGACGTAATCGCAGACGAGGCTGTCGAACAGCGCATCGGGATCGATGCGGCGCGGCACCTCGGTCGTGCCATGCATCGTGCGCGCATACGCGACGCCTTCCTTGACCAGCGCTTCCATTTCCTGCAGATCCTGGCGCAGCTTCGCGGCCTCGCTGTCGTCGTCCATCGTGTCGACGCGCAGACGCATGCGCGTGATCGGCGTCTGCAGATCGTGCGAGATCGCCGCGAGAATCTGCATCCGTTCGGTCATGTACGTGGCGATCCGGTCCTGCATCGCGTTGAACGCGCGCGCGGCGCGCGCCACTTCGGACGGACCGGCTTCGGGTAGACGCTCGGCCTTCAGGTCGGGGCCGAGCGTGTCGGCCGCGACGGCGAGCTGATTGAGCGGGCGCGTCGCGAGCCGCACCGCGAGCCAGCAGCAGGCAGCGAGCACGAGCAGCTGCAGCGCCAGCACGAGTGGCAGCCAGCGCGACAACGGAGCGCCGGGCATCGGCCGCAGGTCGATTGTGAGCGGCGAGCCGTCGCTCAGTTTCAGGTGCACCTGCAGACGCTCGCGATCGCCGGGCACCGCGTTGACGGTCAACGGATATCGCTTGCCGATGCCCTCGCCGATCGATTGCGCGACGCGCTCCGACAGGCTCGCGTCGACGGGTGCGCCGGGCACGCCCGGGCCGAGCACGAACTCATAGCTGCGCCGCGCGAGCCGCGGCAGCCACTGGGCGCGCTCGTCGGGCGGCAGATGATCGAGCAGCGCGACCGAGCTCGCCACCTCGCGCTCGATGTAGCCCATCATGATGTTGGTCATGGTCTGGTCGCGCTCGGTCATCGTGAGCCAGAACGACAGCGACTGCGCGAGCGCGAGCCCGACGAACAGGATCACCGCGAGCCGCGCGAACAGCGTGCGCGGCCAATGGGGCCAGCGCAGCAGCGACGGTGACGCAGATACGTTCATTCCGGATCTCCGATCGCGGTGACCGCCGCCGAGAACACATAGCCCTCGCTGCGCAACGTCTTGATGTAGCGCGGCTCGCGCGCACCGTCGCGCAGGCGCTGACGCAGGCGGCTCACCATCAGATCGATCGAACGGTCGAACGGATCGGCCTGGCGCCCCTGGGTCAGGTTCAGCAGCTGGTCGCGTGTGAGCACGCGCTGCGGATGATCGAGAAACACGCGCAACAGACGATATTCCGCGCCGCTCAGCGCGACTTCGGTGCCGTCCGCGTCGAGCAGATGGCGCGCGGTCGTGTCGAGCCGCCAGTCGCCGAAGCACAGCATCGGCGCCGATTCGGTCACCTCCATGCCGGGCGGCAGCATGCGCGCGCGGCGCAGCACCGAGCGGATTCGCGCGAGCAGCTCGCGCGCGGCGAACGGCTTGGTCAGGTAATCGTCGGCGCCCATTTCGAGGCCGACGATCCGGTCCGCTTCCTCGCTGCGCGCCGTCAGCATCAGGATCGGCACCGTGCGGAATTTGCCCGCGCGCAGCTCGCGGCACAACGCGAGGCCATCTTCGCCGGGCAGCATCAGGTCGAGCACGATCAGGTCGGGCGCGCCGTTCTCGAGCGCGCTGCGCATCTGGCGGCCATTGGCCGCGAGCGTGACGCGCACGCCGTTTTTCTCGAGGTATCCCGCAAGCAGTTCGCGGATGCCGCGATCGTCATCGACGATCAGTACGTGGTCGGAGGTTTCCATCGACGGATCATCTGCTGCGGCGTTTGAGTTGCACGCCGCTCGATTGGACCAATGAACACTGCAACGGATGCGCGAGTTCGGCGGCGAAGCCACCCGCGACGAACACGACGATGGCAAAGAGGCGTTTCATGCGTCCTCCAGCACGGAAAGACTCGCGCCGTCGGCCACGCTGGCTTCGAGCGCATAAGGATCGACCCCGTCCAGGCAGCCGATATTGACGCGCCATTGCTGCGGATCCCTGCGCGTCTGATGAAAAGGATAGATGCCGCAATGCTTGCAGAAGTAGTGTTTGGCGACCTTGGTGTTGAATTGGTACAGCGTCAGCGAATCCTCGCCACTCAGAATCTTCAACTGACTGGCGGGAAAGAGCGGTGTCATCAGCGCGCCCTTGCGGCGGCACAGGCTACAGTTGCAACGGCCGGCCGGAACGATTTCGGTGCGAACTTCGAACTTGACGGCCCCGCAGTGACAGGAACCTTGCAGCAACTCGGCGCTCATGATGCTCTCCGTGATTTGACGATGCCTGCTTTATAGCCTGGTTCATCAGTCGAATTATGTCGTAATGTATCCGGCCGCCGAGACGATACATTACATTGCAATAAGCCGCGATTAGCGCAAGGCGAAACAGCAAAAATAAATGCGCGAATTAGCATTTAAGCGGCACGCGCAAGCGAATAGCACGGGCGACTTCGATGCCGCCGCATTGTCGTGTTCTCCCTGCAAAGATACTCCGCTTGCACATGAATAGGTAAGGGGCGCGGCGGGGCACGCCGGCCGGGCGCTCTACACGCTGATTTTGACCTCGGCATGACCAGGCGGCTTTATATATCTGGTCGGATCGACCGGCATTGCCAACCACAACCGTGCGGTGTAAGCCAGTGGGCAATGGCGCCGCACATACACCGCTCGTAAGCTCGGTGAATCAAGTTGAATACGCTTGACTTTTAATCACGGGCCACTTCCAATACCCATGGTGCAGTGCGATGTTTGTCTTTTGAAACACGCCGCACGTCATTCGGTAGTTCAAAGCATTGGCCAGCATTCAATCGTCCGCCGTGCATGCGGCGTCAGCTCGCGGAATGGAGCACTCCTCACTACCGGAGTCGTCTTGGCTGCAACAAAAAACCAACCCGCCCACCGCGAAACCGCCCTCATCGACCTTGCGTTGCAAGGCGGCGGTTCGCACGGCGCTTTCACATGGGGCGTCCTCGACCGTTTGCTCGAAGAGTCGTGGCTGCAGATCGAAGGTATATCGGGCACTTCGGCCGGCGCGATGAACGCCGCGGTGCTGGTGAGCGGCTACCAGGTCGACGGCGCGGCCGGCGCGCGCGCCGCGCTCGAAGCGTTCTGGCGGCGGGTATTCGAAGCATCGGTGTACAGCCCGTTTCGCCGCAGCCCGTTCGACGTGTTGATGGGCCGCTGGACACTAGACTACTCGCCGCTGTTCATTGCGATGGACCTCGCGGCACGGGTATTTTCGCCATACGATCTGAATCCGCGCGGCGTGCATCCGCTGGCGAAGATTCTGGAGGACTCGATCGATTTCGCGCATCTGCGCGACGCGCCGATCAAGCTGTTCATTACCGCGACGCGGGTGCGCACGGGCCAGGCGCGCGTGTTTCGCAATGCCGACCTGACGCCCGACGTGCTACTCGCGTCCGGCTGCCTGCCCACGCTGTTCCAGGCGGTGCAGATCGACGGTGAAGACTACTGGGACGGCGGCTATGCCGGCAATCCGACGATCACGCCGCTGGTGCGCGAATGCTCGTCGAGCGATACGCTGCTGATCCAGGTCAATCCCGTCGAGCGCAATGAAACACCGCGCACGGCACGCGACATCATCAGCCGCCTGAACGAGGTCGCCTTCAACGCACCGCTGCTCAAAGAGTTGCGCATGATCGCGCTACTGCGCCGCGCGGCGGACGCCGGCAGCGACGAAGGCCGCCATTGGGCGGAGATGCGCATCCATCGGATCTCGAGCGAGTTGATGACCGAACTCGGCTACTCGTCGAAGCTGAACGCCGAGTGGAGCTTTCTGACGATGCTGCGCGACGAAGGCCGACGTGCGGCGGATGCGTTCCTCGCCGAGCACGCCGATTCGATCGGCGTGCGCTCCTCGCTGGATCTCGACGCGCTGCTCGACGGAGTCTGACCATGGACGTCATCACCCTGTCACCGCTCGCGATCGGTCTCGGGCTTTTTGGCATGCTCGCGAGTCTCGCGCTGCTGATCGGCTTCGCGTATCGCGGCTGGACCGTGCTGCTGCTCGCGCCGTTCGCCGCGATGCTGGCCGCCGCGATTTCGGGCGAGCCGGTTCTCGCGCACTGGACCCAGACCTTCATGCTGAGCGCCGCGCGTTTTCTCGCGCAGTTCTTTCCGTTGTTTCTGCTCGGCGCGCTGTTCGGCAAGCTGATGGAAGACAGCGGCTCGGTGAAGGCGATCGCCAGTTACATGACGCAGAAGCTGGGCGCGCATCGGGCGATTCTCGCCGTCGTGATCGGTGGCGCGCTCGTCACCTATGGCGGTGTCAGCCTCTTCGTCGCGTTCTTCGTGCTCGCGCCGATGGCCACCGCCCTCTTCCAGGCGGCCAATATTCCGCGCCGTCTGATGCCGGCCGCGATCGCGCTCGGCACGTCGACGTTCACGATGTCCGCGCTGCCCGGCACACCGGCGATCCAGAACGCGATCCCGATGCCGTTCTTTGGTACGACGCCGTTCGCGGCGCCGGGGCTCGGCATCATCGCGAGTATCGTGATGGTCGCGTTCGGGCTCTGGTGGTTGTCCTTGCAGCAATCGCGCGCGAAGGCGGCCAATGAAGGATTCGACGGACCCGGCACGGCGGTGAAATCCACCAGCGCGCCGGCCAGCGACAACCTCGTGCGCGAGCGCGCGAGCGTATCGCAGAGTTTCGATCCGGAAGAAGCGAAGCGCGGGCACATCAGCGAGGCTATGCCGTCGTTCGGCGTGGCGGTCGCGCCGCTCGTGCTCGTCGTGTTGACGAACTTCTTGATGAACGTGATCGTGCTGCCGCGCATCGACGCCGACTACCTGGCCGACGTCCGTTGGGGCGAGACGTCGCTTGCGGCGGTCGGCGGTGTGTGGGGCGTGTGCGTCGCGCTCACCGTCGCGATCGTCGTGCTCGTGCTGCTCAATCGGCGTCGCTTGCCGGCGCTGCGCGAGACGATCGACGCGGGCGCGAATGCATCGGTGCTGCCGGTGCTCAGCGTCGGCAGTCTGGTCGGCTACGGCGCGGTGATCGCAGCGCTGCCCGCGTTCGCGCTCGTGCGCGAATGGGTACTCGGCATCGGCGGTGGTCCGCTCGTATCGCTCGCGGTCGCGACCAATCTGCTCGCAGCATTGACCGGGTCGGCCTCCGGCGGTCTCACCATCGCGCTCGACGCGCTCGGCAGCACCTATCTGCAACTGGCGGCGCAATACGGCATCGACCCCGCGCTGCTGCATCGGGTGGCCGTGATCTCCTCCGGCACTCTCGACAGCCTGCCGCATAACGGCGCGGTCGTGACGCTTCTGGCCGTATGCGGCTCGAACCACCGCGAAAGCTATCGCGACATCGTGGTCGTCGGGATTCTCGGCGCGTTGCTCGCGCTGGTGGTGGTGATCGTGCTGGGCTCTCTGCTCGGCTCGTTCTGAGCGCTTTGAGCGTTCTGAAGTATCAAGGGGTCTTGTACTGACGTTGCTGTGCGTCAGCGCAAGACCCCGTTTCTTTATTTGCCGGTCGGCAGGGTTTGGGCCGCTTTGCTGGTGTTTTCCGGCTCACTTCACGCGGCCGCGCGCGCCGCGTTCATCCGGC
This sequence comes from Paraburkholderia sp. HD33-4, assembly GCF_021390635.1. Lineage (NCBI taxonomy): Bacteria > Pseudomonadati > Pseudomonadota > Betaproteobacteria > Burkholderiales > Burkholderiaceae > Paraburkholderia > Paraburkholderia sp. HD33-4. The sequence continues at coordinate 458,992 of NZ_JAJEJS010000003.1, forward strand.
CGAACACGAACTGCCCCAGATACCAGACCAGCTCCGTGTTCGCGAAGATCGCATCTTCGGTGACCGTCGACGCTTCGAGCTTCATCCGACGCAGCATCAGCTTGCCTTCGCGCGACGTCGTCCACGCATGCATCAGTTCCTTGCGCGTCTTCGCATCCGAGGCGTTGAAATGGTCGCGGCCCTTGCGCGAATCTTCGTTCATGCGTGCGCGCACTTCTTCTTCGCGCGTCGCGATGCTGTGCGCCACGGTCTTTCTCGTTTCGGTATTGACCGCCTGTTCCTGCGCTTCGTCGGCGAGGAGTTTGGCCTGCACGTCGACCATCGTGCGCTCGGCGTCGGAGATCTTCCAGTTGTCGCGTAGCGCGCGCATCAGATAGCCCGCGGGACTCTTCTTGACCTGGCCGCGCTTGATCCTGAAACGCGTGTATTCGACGGCCTGCTGGATGCGTTCGTCGGTCCAGAGTTCGCGGTTCTCCGAAATCTCGCTGAACTGCTTGGTCGACAGCCCGAATTCGTCGGTGAGAATCTTGTACAGATGGCTCGCGTCGGCAAGGCTCGCAAGTACCGCGTCAGCTGTGTCCTTGCGCTTGAGCAGGAAGCGGATGCGGTCGATTTTCTTCGACGTCGTGGAAGCAGTCCGCGTCTCGTAGGACATCTCGACGTCAGACACTTCATTGATCTCGCGGACCGCCGGCTCGAGCCAGTCGCGCTTGAAGTATTTGAAGATGGCGGCGTTCGCGCCCATCTTGCCGGGCCAGTTGCGCATCTCCTCGAGCTGGATCCAATCGGTGCGTCCCGCGGGCACGTTGGGCAAAACCTTGTCGTAGATCGCGCGCGCGAGGCTGCGCGTAAACGCGGTGGAAATGCGCAAGCTCAGCCAGTGCGATTTCTGCGGATCGCGGATGTGTGGCACGAGCCGCGGATGAACGTCGAAACGCATACGTCCGCGATGAAAGCCGACCATGCCGATCAACTGAACCTGCACCCACAGATCGTCTTCACTGGGATCACGGTCCGCGGGCGTATTCGTCACGCGAACTTTGGCGTTCTGGGCTTCGTCGGCAATCGTGCGCAAATGCTTCAGGTTGCGACTGTCGTATCGCATCAGCCACTTGAAGTAGTTGAGTTCGACGTCGTACTGATCGCGCTGCTCGGGCTCCTGCGCGACGATGAAGTACGCGGCATCAAGAAAGCGCCGTGCCGGCAGGCCCATATTGACGATTTCGGTAAAGAAATCGTTGCGCTGATAACCGATCTCACGATTGGCCTCGTTGATGCGCAATCCCTGATCGAACATGTCTTCGAACAGTGCGAGCGCCATCTGGCGTGACGTCGCTTTCGACCTGCTCTCTTCCGGATTGTCCGCGCCCATGTTCTTCATCCACTTTTTCGCTCACGGGACTGTAAGCAGGTGGTGGTGAGCTGTCAACACACAGAACCTCACCATCAGAACGGCCGTAGCGCGGAGTCGGTTTTCGCTTCGATTCAGCGATTTCGCACACAGAACCTCACCATGCACACAACGAACCTCACCATGTAGAAGGTCTTTCGGGGCGCTAGGCCTTATGCGGCAAGCCTTCCAGTCCTGTTTCTCCGCAGATGCACAACCCACCTCACCTTCGAGATGCGAGACTCGGTCGAACACAGCGAACCGCACCTTGGTGGAGAATTGGTCTCACCTTGCTGCACAACCAACCGCACCTGTGCGCACACTAAACCTCACCTTCGACACAACGCACCTCACCTTTTCCAACTTAAGTGTTTGATCAGATTGAATATCGTGTCGCCGTGTAGGTTTGTCGGTTTGCTGTCGTTTTAAAAAAAACCTACCAACCTGACTCGACAATATTTACTGAAATTGCTGAGTCAGATTGCGCAATGCAGCATGGTGAGGTTGATTGTGCGATGCGTAGGGCGAATGTTCGGGAGGCGGCGTACCCAAGGTGAGGTTGGTTGTGCTTTCATCGTGATCGGCACCCTGGGTGAAGTGTTGCGGCCTCTGGTGAGGGCCCGTTGCCGGCAGATTGGAGCTTTCGTAGGTGAGGTTGATTGTGCAGTTGCGCTTTAGTCGGCTGGGCGCTCGCTGAGGTACGCCAAAATCCTGATAATGGTGAGGTTGGTTGTGCGGAAGGGCGATCGGTTGGTCATCTGTAAAATGCGGAAGTGCACAAATGACCTCACCAAGTGCCTAAGTTTTGAGCATGCGCACCTATTTCGGTGCTCGGGCCGCGGGGCAAGGTGAGGTCATTTGTGCCTTCGAATTGTCGGTGTATTCGAGGCTTGTTTAGTTTCGACGGTAATCCCGCTATCGAAACGATGCAGAAATACAGAAATTTGCGAAAAATCTGCATAAAAACAGTAATTTAAAAAGCTATTTTCAAGTATTTCCTGTATTCTGAGGTTTCTGGAATTTTATGGATAAACCTCAGAATGGTCAGAACGAGCCAACTTCCTGCCGTAGACCGAACCGTTCACTTTGAGCAGATCAGTGAGTTCGCAGAAAAAGTCACCATTTTCACTAATGAGCTGCGTGACACGATTCTGGCTCCGCGTCCTCGAAAAACGGCTCCCGTCTTCAAGACCGGCGAGATTGCCGAGATGTGCAACATCTCTCACTCGCAGGTTCAGTATCTCGCGACTAAAGGCGATGGAGACCTGCCTTCGGGCACGGCGGCCGGCACGGGCCGCACCCGGACCTTCACGCTGGAAGAAGCGCGGATCTGGGTGCAAAAGATTTCCGACATCTACCAGACTCCGTTGGTCACGCGGCTGAAGGAGCCCGACGGCAAGATCATTATTACCGCGCAGCTCAAAGGCGGCTCCGCGAAGACCACGACGACTATGTGCCTGGCCCAGGGGTTGTCGCTGCGGGGACGCAAAGTGTTGGTCGTCGATCTCGATCCGCAGGCGTCGCTTTCTGAACTGTGCGGCCTGTACGCGGAAAAAGACGTTACGCCGGAAGACACGGTGTTGCCGTACGTCTACGACCAGGACATCGAAGGCGGCCTCGAGGGGCGGGTTCAGTCGACGTACTGGGACGGCATCGACGTAATTCCTGCGCACACGGAACTGATCGGAGCGGAGTTTCATCTGCCTGCGATGCAAAAGATCCGGCCAGGTTTTCGCTTCTGGACCGTGCTTCGTCAAGGGCTCGAGCCGCTGCGCAAGAAGTACGACTACATTCTGATGGACACGTCGCCGTCGCTGTCGTACCTCAACCTGAACGCGCTGATGGCGGCGGATTCGATGGTGATGCCGATGGTCCCGGAAAACCTGGACTTCATCAGTTCGTTGTCGTTCTGGCGACTTTTCTCCGACGTTTCCAAAAGCTTCATCAAATTCGAGAAGGACAAGAAATACGACTTTGTGTCGCTTGTGTTGTCGCGGGTCGATTATGGGCGGAACTCATCGGCGCCGATCGTGCGCGCGTGGGCGCAAAGCGCGTACGAAAACTGGCTGCACTCGATCGAGGTACCTGCTAGCTCGGTGATGAGCACCGGGGCGTTGGCGTTCTCGACCGTTTTCGACATCAGTAGCAATCACAGCGCGGCCAAGTCGCTGCAACGCGTGCGGCAGCCTCTCGTCGACTACTGTCGCTGGATCGACGAGATCTACTCGGAAAAATGGAGGAAAGCGCAATGAGCAATATGCGAGAACAGTTGCTGGCCAAGACGTCCGGCATTCGCAAAACTTCGTCGATTAACGAAGACGAGGTTAAGCGCAGCAACCGCACGCAGACGGCGCCCGGCCTGGCCGGGGCGCTGGCCGTTGCGCAACTTCGCGTGCAGGAATTGGAATCGACTGGCGTCGCTTCGCAACTGGCGGTGGCGGGAATCTTGCCGAACCCTTGGCAGCCGCGTCGAGTGTTCAACGAAGTAAAGCTGGCCGAGCTTGCGGAGTCGATCCGGGAAGTTGGGCTGATGCAGCCGATCGTGGTTCGCCGTATCGCAGACGACTATCAGATCGTCGCCGGCGAGCGGCGCTGGCGTGCGCACAAGATGTTGGGACTGGACACGATCAAGGCCGTCGTCGCGGATTGCTCCGATTCAGACATGGCCGTGTTGGCGATGGTCGAAAACATCAGCCGCGACGACCTTGCTGACTATGAAATCGGAGTAGCGATCCGGCGATCGGAAACGGAATTCCCGAATCGCACGCGACTGGCGGAAGCGATGGGATTGTCGCGGGCGGGTCTGTATCAGTTCCTGTCGTTCGATAATTTGCCGGACTTCATCAAGAAGGATCTCGACATTCAGCCGCGTCTTTTGGGTGGGACCGCGGCGCAAGCAATTGCAGCCGCTATCAAAAAGCACGGCGAGGACGGCGTTAAGGCCGCCCGCGAGATTTGGCCGCTGTTAGTGAGAGGCGAGATGGAGCAAGGCAAGGTCGCAGCGGCGATCATCGCTCTGGCGACCCGTCAGACTACGTCGACAGGTAGCAGCGGACGCAGTATCGAGAAGTTTTTTGCGGGTCGAGAGCACGCTGGAAGCATCACGAAGGATGTTGGTAACTTCACGATCAAGATCAAGACCGGGGTCATCACCGAGGCGCAAGAAGTTCAGATACGGCAGTTGATCGGACAGATGTTCCAATCGCAGCCGAAAACGAGCTGATTTGATGGTTGGTTTGTAGTGTAGAAAGGCCCGCCCAGTGCGGGCTTTTTTTCGGCCAGTCAAAGTGGTCCGGGGTTCGAGAGTGTCTAGAGTCTAGACACTCGGAAGGCAGACACCCCCGACACCATCTGAGTGATCACGAAGGATGTTGGTAACTTCACGATCAAGATCAAAACCGGGGTCATCACCGAGGCGCAAGAAGTTCAGATACGGCAGTTGATCGGACAGATGTTCCAATCGCAGCCGAAAACGAGCTGATTTGATGGTTGGTTTGTAGTGTAGAAAGGCCCGCCCAGTGCGGGCTTTTTTTCGGCCAGTCAAAGTGGTCCGGGGTTCGAGAGTGTCTAGAGTCTAGACACTCGGTCGGCAGACACCCCCCGACACCATCTGAGTGTCTAGACTCTAGACACTGCTGTCGACCCCGGCCGGTATCGACGCAAGAGGGCCATGTCGGTGCGATCGAACTTCCTTCGTTCCTTGCACGATTTGTGGGGCGATTCGCGCGGCGGTGATTTAGCAATGGTTTTGCGTGCGCCGGTTGCAACATCAGCCACCCGACATCAGCGAGTCCGTCATCGGCTGGCAATTCTGGAGCCACAATCAGCAATCAAGTATCGCGCTGACCGGTTGTTGCCCGTGACGCACTCAAAGTCGCACAGTTGCCAAATGACGAAGGGGATGGAGCGCCCGCACTCTATCCTTCGACCGAATCGTGTTTCCCTGAACGCCCTCCGCGGTCATTCTCAACCCTACGCCACATCGGCGGGATTCGTCGGTGCGACTTCCCTCAACTGGCGGCGGCAACATTCTTGTCAACGAGAGAAGCCGCTGCACATGCCATCGAGTCCCTACTCACCAACCCGGTGCCACCGGCCACGGGAATGCGTGATCAGCGGAATCGGTTTGCCGATTGCGCAGGCTATCGTCCACCTCGCCACACAGGTCAAATTACGCAGACTGGGTTGATCATGGCGCTTCCATAAAGCGCTGCATCCATGATGGCGCCGTCCATCACGGCCACCCCGATGAAAATCGTCGCGGACTCACTCCGATCCTTCACGCGCCCGGCGTACCCGAGGCAACTGACGCGCACAGCGCTGAGGCCAACGCTTATCGACCGCAAGCCACGCGGACTTTCTCGCAGGGGAATCCGTTCCTACGATTCGCGATGAAATCCGCATGGACCGATGCGCGAAGGAATGCCGTGAATTCGGCTTGCCGCCGCGAACACAACACATACCTCGATGCGCGCCCGAGGCCAGTTGTTACTTGAATGTCGCGTCAAGGGACGCTGAACCGTGCGTCGAGATCCCTCACGATCGGAGCAGGTCTAGATTTCCGCGAACGGCGTGCTTCTCTGATTCTATGAGGCGCCCACTTGACCTCGACTCGCTTCTGCTGTCGCACCGGTTCTTGCCCGACGACTAGAAAGCAAATTGCTGACACCCGCCGGATGCGAAGCACTTTGTAGTACTCGCGTTGAACCAACGTCACAGCGTTGTCAGTGAGAACACATCCTGAAGCCAATGGATGGCTGTCAACAGGACTGCCGATCGACTTGCCCGCTGGTGGGATGGCCTGATTGATGTATTGGAACGATGAATCGCGCCCGTGTGACTCATCGTTGTGCAAGCGCTTGAGTACCGAGAGCATGGACGACAGCTGATCATCCGCGTCCCATTCCGTATGTCGGGCTAACCGAATCGGGCCAACTTCGCGTCACTCAATCATGATCGCTGTTCTCGGCTCCGCTGCAAGAAATTCACCGCACGACGGTCGACAGAATAGGTGAGGGCAAACGGGCAAGCGATCGCACACGTAAAGACTCGTGTCACGGGACCGCCCCGTGACGCTGATTAGCCAGACGATGGCGAATCATCTAGTCCCCGACGCGAGCGACTGTCGATCGCAAAGCGCGCTGCAAGAAACCTGAAGCGCAGCGAATACGAACGTCGGACGTGACAAGCGAACAATATCCGGGGACAGAACGCAAAGGTGAATCTCACGAACTAAATATCGAAAAATGAGCGAGTATTAGCCAATACGAGCGCGAACGCATGATTATTCGGCCATTCTCGCCAACCGCCCACCGTGAAACATAGTTAAACGTCTTCGCAATGCGACAACCTTTTGTTTTAAAAGCCATTTTTCGCCTGCGGCGACGATTGTTTCACGAAAAATCGCGAAATTAGTGCACGACAAGTGGCAACCCGCATAAAACGGGACAAGACGGCGAAACGGGCGTAGGCGGCTCGGCAATCCGTATCATTTAATACGTAATTTGTAGCGAATGAATTTCGAGGGGCCACCCGTGATCTTTCGGGCGTCCCGCTGATGCAACCGCGCGTCGAGACCGATCTTCCATGCTTGCCGCGGTCGCACTGGCCTGATTCGGAGCGCGGTACCGCTGAGTCGAAGTAAGTGCTGCAACAGTGGCCTCGTCAAGCCCGAGCCGTCGCAAAACACACCCCGCCTCCACCATCATTTTGCCAACCCAGCCTCCGTGCAAACCGCCCCGCGCTGATCGATCTGCGCGATATCCTCATGCAAGATCCGACGGATCTCGAGGATCGCCTGCGGCGTCTCCTGCACGCTGTGCCCTGCAACGATCACCGTCTCCGACAGCGCCCCCGCGAGATGAGCGCTGCGATAGGGCACGACGCCATCATTGGAGTCTTCCAGTGGCCCGTCGGCGCGGCGCCGAGCGATGATCGAATGGAAGCAGACCTGCGGGCTGATCGGCAACTGCGACGTCGCACGAATCAACGGATCGGTTTCCCGCAGCTGTTCGATGCTGTTCGGCACGTGGAAGGTCTGGCCCTGCGGTTCGATGTTCGTTGCCGTCTGCATCACTTCCTCGATCTCGTTCAGCAGGGCAAGCGGCAGACGCACCAGGTTGGCCGCCCAGCGCGACAACCGGTTGCTCGCGAACGGTGTGCCTCGGTGGGGTGCCGCGATAAATATCGCGCGCTCGACTTGCGGCATCGGCGTGAAGTTGAGCAGCCGGTTGAGCCGCTCGTCCTCGCGATCGAGATCGGTGCCTTCGGGCACGTACTTGTCCTTGAACGTCTCCCACAGCGCATCGCCGGAAGTCGACACGAGCAGTCGCGCGATCACGCCGCCCATGCTGTGGCCGATCAGCACCATGCCACGCGAGGCCGGCGCCGCGCCGTCTGGATCGAAGTGCGCGAGCGTCTGTTGTGTGGCGCGCCGGATGCGGACGAGGTTGACCAGAATCGGCGCGTTGGTCGGGTAATAGACCTGCCACACCTGGAAGTGTTGGCGAAGCACTTCATCGCCCTGAATATCGTTGGCGACGTTCACCCATGCCTCGGGGCTGCTTGCGAGGCCGTGCAGCATCAGAATGATCCGTCGATTGGGATCGAACGGTTGCATCATGTAGATACGCGGCGCATCGATGCCGCGCGCGCGTCCAAACAGCGCGCGCAACGATTGCCCGGCGAAACCCGAGCGCGCGAGCCAGATGCCATAGCCCGCGCTGAAGTTGGCCGACAGTGGCACAGTCTGGCCGTGTCGCTCGACACTGGCATCGCGATACGGGTCATAGACGGACAGCACGACATCATGCGAGGCAAGCACCTGTTCGAGCGTGCCCTGACTGAACCAGATCAACGCGGTGACGTTCGGCGACGGCATCTCGCTGAAAAAGCGCGACGCTGACCTCGGCCGTCCCGCGGCTGCTGACGACTCGCCGGCTTTGAGCCGTGGGTTCGCGCCACCCGCGGCGCGGGTGGTCGCACCGGTATCGGCGCCGGCACGACCACCGCCATTGTCGACGCCATCGTCCCCGGTATTGCTAGCGGCATTGCGCCCGGCATCGCCACCCGCGTCGGCGTCCTCCTCGGGCGACGGCACATTCATCACAGCCACGAGTTCCGCGCCCAAACCATCGCGGCGATAAATACTTCGTATCCCCGCGAACGACAGCCGCGAGGCCGGGATGACTTCGCGCGGTTCGCGCACGCCCTCGGGCAGCCGCGTCCGACTCAGGTCGAGATGAATCGACCAGCCCGCGATGTACTGCGTGCCCGGCTCGCGGTTGCCGCCATTGGTCGTTAGCGCGCCGCGCACAAACAGCGCGCGGGCAAGCTCCTGTACCGCGTAGTTGTAGTAGTCACGGACCTGGGTCTGACGATCTTCGAATGCACGTTCGCCAGCCGTGCGTTCACCGAGGAATAGAAAGGCATATGCGAATCGCGCGGCCCTGAGCCATAGATCGAATTGCGCGTCGCTCCATTCGGTGGCGTTGACGGGCGTGTTCGTGATGGCCATCTGCAACGACAATTCGGCGAGGCTCGACAAGCGCCGGTCGGTATTGATTCCCCCGACGGTCGAGATCGTATTGATGCAATCGAGTGGCTCGCGTTGGCAGGTGCTCTCGTCGAGTGCCGCGATGTGCAGCGTGTCTCGAGTCGCGGCGCTCAGACGGCCGGTCGAGAGAATATCGCCGCGGCGCATCGCGATGTACTGCGCGGGGCCTTGCGAGCTGACGGTCACCATCGCGCAACCGGACAGCAGACTGCTGGCGAGTACCGCAAGTGTTGCGCACCGCGATATCCACGATGCGAGTGCGCGCGTCATGATGCGTCGAACCGGTTCGTGCGAGACGGCTGCCGGGCTACGCCGACGCCGGCTCGTCCAAACAATCGCGAACCGCGTAACGTTGGACGACTTGGGCCAACGAGCATACGCGCATGCGGCGATGGAAGACGCCACGGCATCGCGTTCGCTCGATCGCCGTGACTATCGCGGCGCGCGAAGCGCCTGCCGGCACTAAGCGCTTCGAGGCGCGTGGAATTGAGTTCAGTCGTGTGCGGTACCGCATCAGTCATTATGCTGTGGACCGTTGTCATGGCTGAATGGCAGAAAGACCCCGCTCGTTTCCGACGCTGACGGCGCGCTGACCGACCGACATACGATGAACGCTCCGGCGGCCCGCGACGTTGCAACTGCCAACTTTCTTCTCTCGCAGAGTTGACTCGTAAGGCCCTTGCCTCGTGCATCAAACCGATAAAGCTGAAAGCGAATTATTTGTCCGCTGAATACTCTACGCCCGGCACATTGCTTGTGCAACCAGCGCCGTTCTCGATCGCGCGCATAGGTATCAATGAGAAAGCATTCCTATTTAACAATCACGGCTGCTCCACCGACGAAACAATAATTCCTTGAAACCTATAGCATTTTTGCTCATCGCGGTCCGCCATTAGTACAGCAGAATAGCCACGCTTATATTTCGCCAATAGAAGTCGAAGAGATCATGGAATATATGTGTATTGGCGGGGTAGGCCGCGAAGCGATTGACGGCCAGCACATTGATCGGCCATGATGCCTGTGACGAACTTTGAAAGGGGACAATGACGCACGCATGACACAGGCAGACCGCCAGTGAACTGCACGAAGTCTTGAACGCTTTTGATGTCTTCGATATACCGCTTCAGCAAGTTAATCGATCTGGCACGCGTACTCTCGCGTCATGATTCTGCCCGATACGAACGCGCTGTGGCGGTGAGGCTCTTGACAACCAATTGTTTGGGAACTTAAATAATTTTGCAGCTGGGCTCAAATCGACGGGACCGATTCCATGCTGCAATGCGCCTGCACATTCATTTGTCTTCAAGTTGTGCTGGAATCGTCAAGCATTCGAGACAGGGTGGGGCTTGTCAATTTCCTCCGTCTTTCTTCGGCGCGGCGAAGCGGTATAGCAGTTAGACAGGATGCCAGATAAACGGAGCCGACATGGCAACGCATCGGTTGCGGCTGTGGTCACTGTCCTTTAACCCAAGCAGGTAATGTTCCGGGTTGCCCCCGTGATCAGATGGACAGGGCTCAATGTGGAACGCGAGGAACCGAGATGACAAATGAGACTGGCGTCGCGCAAGTCCAGACAGCCACAACCCAATCGGCGCCAATAGACTGATTTGAACGACGTTGCCGGCCCGACAGAAGGGATGCAGCTGTCTCTCGAGTCCGACCTGGCCGTGGAAGTCGCAGCGGATCCTCTCATCGATCCACTGTTATGGACCCCTATGAATTCCTGAGCAACCTGTAGAGCTCTGTATCCGCTGGCCCGCGAGCTACGTTGTCGCCGGGCGTACGGCATGGGTTGCGTCAGCAGTCAGCCGAGAACGTCATGAACGCAAACCGCTCCGATGCACCGCGACCTCCCCGATCAGCCGGAGTCGCATCGACCGGCGCATTGTCGTGCGCATTGACCTGTGTGTTCTTCCTTGCACTGTCGGGCTGCCAACGCCAGACCGAAACGCAGAGCGGCGATACGCGGCCAGCCGTGCAGCTCACCAGGGTCGAACCGGCCGACGCTTCCGCCATTCGCATTTTTACCGGGCGGGTCGAGCAGACCAGCATCTCCCCGCTCGCCTTCGAAGTTTCGGGCCGCGTCGTGCAGATCGCGGTGCTCGAAGGTGCGTCGGTGAAACGCGGCCAGCTGATCGCGCGTATCGACGAGGAACCCTACAAGCTGCAACTGCAACGCGCGAACGCGCAGTATCAGCAGCTGAGCGACAACCTGAAGCGCCAGGCGGTGCTGCGCAAGGACGGAATTCTGTCTCAGGCTGCGTATGAGCAGTTGTCGGCTTCAACGGACGCCGCACGCGCGGCACGCGACATGGCGAGCCGCGACCTGCGCAATACCCAGCTCGTCGCGCCATTCGACGGCCGGATCGCTCGCCGCAACATCGAGATCCAGCAGGTCGTGCAAGCCGGGGCGCCCGCGTTCAATCTGGAAAACATCGGCCGCGTCGATGTCGGCGTCGATCTGCCTCAGAGCATTGCCGAGCGGCTGCTCGTCGACAAGACGCTGAGAGCCGAGGCGTGGCTGCCCGAGCGGCCGCAGACCCGCTTCCCGATGGTGTTCCGCGAACGAACCACGCAGAGTTCGCCGACTTCGCCGGCCTACCGGCTCGTGTTCTCGATCGAAGGACCGCAAAGCGCGATGCTGTTCCCCGGCATGGCGCTGCGCGTACAGATTTCCGACACGGCGCGGCAGGTCGCACAAAGCGACAACGCCGGTAACTTCGCCATTCCGATCGCGGCGGTGTCGATCGGCGCCGACGGTCAGCGTAGTCTGTGGCGCTACGATGCCGCATCCGGCCGTGTGCATGCGGTGCCGGTCACCGTGCGCGAGATCCGCAATGACGATGTGGTCGTCGCCGGTGCGGTGGCGGAGGGTGATCGCGTGGTGGCCGGCGGCTCGCAGTTCATGAAAGAGGGAATGGCGGTCCGTCCAATGGATGCACCTCAATGAACCTCGCGCGCCCCCTTATCGAAAAGCCGCTGATCGCGTGGGTGCTGACGCTCATCTCGCTGTTGGGCGGCATCTTCGCGTACTACAACATCGGGCGTCTCGAAGACCCGAAGTTCACGATCAAGACCGCGGTCGTCGTGACGCTGTATCCGGGCGCGAGCGCGCACGAGGTCGAGCAGGAGGTGACGGACCGCCTCGAAAGCGCGATCCAGCAGATGCCGCAAGTCGAGAAGCTGACCTCGCGTTCCACGCCGGGCTACTCCGAAATCCGCGTCGAGATTCGCGACCAGTACACGTCGGCGCAATTGCCGCAGGTGTGGGACGAATTGCGCAACTCGGTGTCGGATGCGCAGGTACGGCTGCCGCCGGGGGCCGGCCCGACACTCGTGCTCGACCGTTTCGGCGATGTCTACGGGATGTTCTACGCGCTGACCGGCGAGGGTTACACGCAGGCGCAACTATATGAGTACGCGCGCGAACTGCGCCGCCAGTTGCTGACGCTCGACGACGTGTCCGACATCGTGATCGCCGGCAACCAGCAGGAACAGATCTCGGTCGACGTTGACCAGTCGCAACTGATCGCCAACAATCTGTCCACCGACGATCTTGCGCAGACGCTGTTCGTGCAGAACGAGGTTCGGCCCGCGGGCCGCGAACGAGTCGGCGACCTGTCGCTGCGGATTGCGCCGACCGGTTCGCTCGATTCGCTGCAGGCCATCCGTTCGCTGCCCGTCAACAATACGCCCGGCCCGCTGCTGCTCGGCGACATCGCCCGCGTGAGCCATGGCTATGCGACGATTCCGAACCAGGTCATTCACTACAACGGTCAGCCCGCGATCACGATCGGCATCAGCGCGCGGCCGCGCGTCAACGTGGTGAGGGTCGGCGAGGAAATCAAGGCGAAGCTCGCCGAACTCGAGCGCGACCGCCCGATCGGCATCAAACTCTACTCGCTCTACGATCAGCCGCAGGTCGTCGACGACAGCGTGCGCGGTTTTATCTTCGACGTGTTCCTGTCGGTGGCGATCGTCGGTGTCGCGCTCGGCATCGCGCTCGGCTGGCGTGCGGGCGTCGTGCTGGGCGTCGAGCTGTTCCTGTCGATTCTCGGCACGCTGCTGGTCATGTACGCGGCGGGGATCGAGCTGCAGCGCATCTCACTCGGCGCGCTGATCATCGTGATGGGCATGCTGACCGACAACAGCATCGTGGTGGTCGAGGGCATGCTCGTGAAGGTGCAGCGGGGCAAGTCGCATCTCGAGGCGGCGACCCAAATTCTCAAACAGAGCCAATGGCTTCTGCTCGCGTCGACCGTTGTCGGGATTCTGGCTTTCTCGGGCATCGGACTGTCGCCGGACTCGGTCGGCGAATTCTGTGCGTCGCTGTTCGCTGTCGCCGCGATTTCGCTGCTATTTAGCTGGGTGATCGCCATTGCGCTGACACCGCTGTTCGGCACGTATCTTTTCAAGGTCGCGGACGTCATCGACGAAGACCCGTTCAAGTCGAAGCTGTACAAGCGTTACGGCGAGCTGTTGGCATGGGTCACCGCACGGCGCGTGATCGTGCTCATCGGCCTCGTCGCGTTGACGGTGCTCGCTGGATGGGGGTTCCGTTTCGTCGAACAGAGCTTCTTCCCCGCATCGACCACGCCGATCTTCTATGTCGATATGCGCTTGCCTCGCGGCGCCGATATTCGCGCGGTCGTCGAAAAGAGCCGCGACGTCGAGAAGGTGCTGCTCAAGCATGCGGACGTCACCAACGTACAGACGTATATCGGCGGGGGCGCGACACGCTTCTTCCTCGTCTACGATCCGGAGACGCGCGATCCGGCTTACGCGCAGTTCATCGTCGGCGCGAAGGACCAGGGCCTGATCGACGACATGATTCCGGACATCGAAGCGGATCTGAAGAAGCGCTTCCCTGAACAGCATTGGACGGTCACGCGGCCGAACTTCGGCCCCGGCGGTGGCGCGGCGATTCAGGCACGCTTCTCCGGACCCGATCCGCTCGTGCTGCGCCGCCTGTCGCAGGAAGCGCAGAACGTGCTGAAGGCCGACGGCCGGATCATCGCGATCCGCGACGACTGGGAGGACCCGATCAGCATCGTGCGGCCGGAATTCGACGAATCGCGTGCGCGCTCGCTCGGTGTGGCGCGCCGGCAGGTCACCGACACGATGGCTTATGCGACCGAAGGCCTGCGCGCGGGCATCTATCGCGAGGGCGATCAGCTGCTGCCGATCGTGCTGCGCTCGCCCGATTACACGCGTGGCGTCGCGGGTCTGCAGGACCTGCAGGTGTTCAGCGCGGGGCTGCGCCGTTACGTGCCGCTCGGCGACGTGGTCAACGGCTTCACGGTCGGTACCGAAGAAGGCCAGATCGCGCGCGAAAACCGGATTCGCACGCTGACGGTTTCGGCCAACCCGGTCTATGGGCAGAACAGTGTCGACGCGTTCAACCGCATCCGCTCCGGCATCGAACACATCAAGCTGCCGCCCGGCTACAGCTTCGAGTGGGGCGGCGAGCACGAATCGTCGACCCGCGCGCAGGCGAGTCTTTTCCGTCAACTGCCGCTCGGCTTCATCGGCATGGCGCTGATCGTGCTGATGATGTTCGGGCGCCTGAAGCCCGCGCTCGTCGTGCTGCTCGTCGTACCGATGTCGATCGTCGGTGTGACGATCGGTCTGCTGCTGTTCCGCGGCGCATTCGGCTTCATGGCGTTGCTCGGTCTATTGAGTCTGATAGGTATGCTGATCAAGAACGGCGTGGTGCTGGTCGAAGAGATGGATGGCCAGATCGCCGCGGGCGTGCCGCGCATGCAGGCGGTGACCCACGGCGCGATGAACCGTCTGCGGCCGGTGATACTGGGGGGCGGCACGACGGCGCTCGGGATGGCGCCGCTGTTGTGGGATCCTTTCTTCAAGGACATGGCGATCACGATCATGGCGGGCCTTGTTTTTGCCACCGTGCTGACGTTGGTCGCCGTGCCAGCGCTGTATGCGATGCTGTTCTCGATCAAGCAGGCGGAATGGGAGCCGGGTAAGCACCCGGAAGCAAAATGATCCGCGCGCGCGCCTATCTTCTTGCCATCGCGGCCCTGCTGCTCGAAGCCGGATGTACAGGATCATTGCAGCTGGAAAAGCCCGCCGCGTTTCCGCCGCAGTACTCGGAGGCCCAACCGGGCGCGGCGACACCGATGTCCGCGCACGATCTCGCGGCATGGTGGACGCAGTACAACGATCCGACGCTGAACAAACTGATCGATCTCGCGCTCGCGCATAACTTCGATATCGCCACCGCTTACGCACGCGTCGATCAGGTGCAGGCCGGAATCCGGCTGGCTCGCTCGCAACTGTTGCCGTCGGTCGGTGCGGGCGTGAGCGCCGCGAAGTACCACGGTGGCGAGACACAACTCGAGTTCGAGGAAATACTCGGCATCAACAATACCGATGCGCAGTTCTGGCGAGTCGGTCTGCAGGCGCAATGGGAGATCGACCTGTTCGGCCAGGGACGGGCGCGGCTCTCGGCCGCGCGCGAACAGGCGCGGGCGGCCGCGGGCGATGCGGAGGCGGTCCGCCTGAGCGTGGTGTCGGGTGTCGCGGATCTGTACGTCACGTATCGTGGGCTGCTGCGTCAACGCACGATTCTGCTGCAAAGCCGCGCCATCGCGGACGACTTCGTCAACATCGCCGAAAAGAGCTTTACCGCCGGCCTCGTGCTCAGTACGGACATCGAAGCGGCGCGCGCTGGCCGGGCACAGGTCGATGCGCGATTGCAGGACGTGGAGAACGGCATCGCTCAGGCGCGGCTGAACCTGCAGAATCTGTGCGGCGTGCAGCCTGCGGAATTCGCCGGAATTCTCGATGAAAGCGATACGCTGATGACCGCGCTGCCGCATATCGAACCCGGCCAGCCGGTCGATCTGCTGATGCGGCGCCCGGATCTGATCGCGGCGCAGGCGCGCGTGAATGCGGCGGTCAGGCAGTCCGATGTCGCGCGCCTCAATTACTGGCCGACCATCTCGCTCAGCGGCTTGCTCGCGCGCAATGGCTGGGAGATCGCGGGTCAAAACCTCGGGGCCAGCACGTTCTGGCTGTTCGGCGCGGCGATGGCGATGCCGTTGATCGATTTCGGCGCGCGGCGCTCGCAGGTGGAGTCGTCGGATGCGCAGGCGCAGCAGGCCATGTTCAATTACGAAAAGACCGCGCTCGGTGCGTTCTATGACGTCGACCGTGCGTTGGCGCGTTTGAACCGCCAGGACGAGCTGTTCAAGGCACGCAATGAAGAAGTCACGCGTCGCACCACGCAGCTGAGCCAGGTGCAGCGTCGCTATACGCTCGGCGATACGGGTCGCGTCGATATCGATCAGGTGCGCGTTGCGCTGCTCGAAAGCCAGTCGTCGCAGGCAAGGGAAGAGGTCGGCGAACTGCAGGCACAGTTCGCGTTGTTCCGGGCGATGGGAGGCGGCTGGATGGCCAATCCGCCGGTGGCCGCGAATACGCCCACGACGTCGGGACCCGCGCCCGCGACCGCGAGCGCGCCGGCACCGGCTTCGCAGTGAGCGGGCCCGAAGCGCCGCGAGCGCCCGGAACATCCGACGCGCGAAATGCAAAGCGCCGTCATCGCAATCCCACAGTGACGGCGTTTTCCTGTTTGATCGAGCGAATCCGGCCGCACGCTTGCGCGAGCGATGGCCAGTCCCTTTCACGCAACGCAGGTGGCTTCAGTCGGGAGGACTAACAGGGGGAGGCGCAAGGTACGCGAGCCTGCTCCATGTGAGTCCGTTTCAGGGCGAAATCAGCTTCTCTGAATGGTGCACGATGGCAACCCAGGTCGAGACGAAACTGTCGTTGCCCGCATTGACCGCGATGGTCGTCGGCTCGATGGTGGGTGCAGGGATTTTCTCGCTGCCGCGCAATTTCGCGCGCGCGACCGGACCGTTCGGCGCGGTCATTGCATGGTGCGTGGCGGGCATCGGCATGTATGCGCTGGCGCGCGTTTTTCAGGCGCTCGCACAGCGGCGGCCCGAGCTCGATGCCGGCGTGTTCGCCTACGCGCGCGCGGGCTTCGGCGACTATGCGGGCTTTCTATCCGCATTCGGCTACTGGATGGCGGGCTGCTTCGGCAACGTGTCGTACTGGGTGCTGATCAAATCGACGCTCGGCGCTTTCGTCCCGGCCTTCGGCAACGGCAATACGGCGACCGCGATCATCGTGTCGTCGGTGGGCATCTGGTTGTTTCATCTCGTGTTGCTGCGCGGCGTCCAGCAGGCCACGATGATCAACACGATCGTCACGGTCGCGAAGGTGATACCGATTGTGCTGTTCATCGTGATGCTGATCGCGCTGTTTCGCGTCGACATGTTCCGCACGAATTGGTGGGAAGGCAGCGATCAGATCGGCGCGCGACTTTTCTCGCAGGTTCGCGCGACGATGCTCGTCACCGTGTTCGTGTTCGTCGGTATCGAAGGTGCGAGCGTGTACTCGCGCTACGCGAAAAAGCGCTCGGACGTCGGCACGGCGACGATCACCGGCTTCGTGGCCGTGCTGTGCCTGCTGGTGCTGGTAACGCTGCTGCCCTACGCGACCTTGCCGCGCGCCGACATCGCGGTGATGCGCCAGCCGTCGATGGCTGCGGTACTCGGCGCGCTGCTCGGCCCATTCGGCGTCGTGTTCATCAGCGCCGGTTTGATCATCTCGATCCTCGGCGCGTACCTCGCGTGGTCGCTGATCTGTGCCGAGGTGCTGTTCGCCGCCGCGCGTCTTGACACGATGCCGCGCATCTTCGCGCGACAAAACGAGCGCAAGCTGCCGGTCGCGGCGGTCTGGCTCACGAGTACGGTGGTGCAGTGTTTCGTGATCAGCACGTATTGGTCCACCGATGCGTTTGCGCTGATGCTCAACCTGACGAGCTCGATGGCGCTGATTCCTTATTTCCTCGTGGCCGCCTACGGCATCAAGGCCGCTCGTTACGACAGCGCACAGAATGGCGGCACTTTGAGCGGAGCGTTGCGCACCGAGTATTTCGTCGCGACGTTCGCGACGTTGTATACGGCCTTTCTGCTGTTCGCGGGCGGCCTGAAGTTCCTGATGCTATCGGCGCTGCTTTATGCCCCCGGTACGGTGCTGTATGTGGTGGCCAAACGTGAGCGTGGCCTGCGGGTGTTTTCGAAACTCGAATGGGTCATCTTTGCCGTTGCGGCCTGCGGCGCGATCGCCGCGCTGATCGGCCTCGCGACCGGCACGATCGTGATCTGAGCGATCGATCATCGAAGTCGCGCGAGCGCGGCTGAACGGTGGGCGTCGGAGGTGCGAAGGGGCGCTGATTTGCGTGGGTTTGCATGGCGGCGGCTGGATCGGCACATGTTCGCGGGAGAGCGATCGCAGCATGGAGAAGCGCGTCAGACTTTCAACGCCGGGCCTGATGGCGATGGTGATCGGCTCGATGGTCGGGGTGGGCGTGTTTTCGCTGCCGCAGGCGCTCGGCAAATATACCGGCGTCGTCGGATCGTTGATCAGCTGGACGATCACTGGCTCCGGCATGCTGATCCTCGCGTTGATCTTTCAGCGTCTCGCATGGCGCAAGCCTGAGCTCGACGTCGGCGTCTATACGTATGCGTGCGTCGGTTTTGGACGCTATACGGGCTTTCTGTCGGCGTTCGGCTACTGGTGCGCAAGCTGTCTGGGCAACGTGGCGTATCTCGTGCTGATCAAGTCCGCGCTTGCGATCGTCGTGCCCTCGTTTGGCGCCGGCAATACGCTGAGCGCGATCGTCAGTTCCTCGCTGATGATCTGGGTGTTCCACTTCCTGATTCTGCGCGGCGTAAAGGGATCGTCGATCGTGAATGCGTCGATGACGGTCGCCAAGTTGCTCGCGCTCGGGCTGTTCGCGGTGCTCGTGCTATCGAACTTCAAGTGGCAGCTGTTGGTCGCGAATCTGTGGACCAGTCCCGAGCTGCCGGCGGCCGACCTGTTCGGCGAGGTGCGTAAGACGATGTTGGGCACGGTCTTCGTGTTTCTCGGTGTCGAAGGAGCGAGCGTTTATTCGCGGCATGCGCGCGAGCGTCGCGACGTCGGCGTTGCGACCGTGCTCGGCTTTCTGTGCGTGCTTGCGTTGATGGTCATGGTCACGTTGTTGTCGTATGGGGTGTTGCCGCTCGAGCAGTTGGGCATGCTGAAGAATCCGTCGATGGCCGGCGTGCTGAGCGCCGCGGTCGGTGCGTGGGGCGCGGTCGTGATCAAGCTCGGCCTGTTGCTCTCGGTGCTCGGCTCCTATCTCGCTTGGACGCTGCTCGCCGCTGAAATTCTGCACGCGGCGGGCAAGAGCCAGACGATGCCCGCGTTTCTCGGGCGCGAAAACCGCAACCACGTACCTGTCGCCGCGCTATGGATGACGAGCCTCGTGATCCAGGCGTTTCTGATCGTGACGCTGTTTTCGAAAGAAGCGTTCACGCTGGCCAAGGAGTTCACGACGTCGATGAACCTGATCCCGTACCTGCTCGTCGCCGGCTATGGG
The DNA here is from genome assembly GCF_021390635.1 of Paraburkholderia sp. HD33-4. Lineage (NCBI taxonomy): Bacteria > Pseudomonadati > Pseudomonadota > Betaproteobacteria > Burkholderiales > Burkholderiaceae > Paraburkholderia > Paraburkholderia sp. HD33-4. The sequence continues at coordinate 478,396 of NZ_JAJEJS010000003.1, forward strand.
TTGAAGCTCGCGGCAAGAGGCGAATCTTACGCGGGGCAGCCGTGGTCGCGACGCGTCGATTTCACGCTCGCGCTGGTGGGCTGCGGCTACGCGCTCTTTCTCGTGTACGCGGGCGGCCTGCACTATCTGTTGATGTCGACCGTTCTTTACACGGCGGCGACCGCGTGGTTTTTCCTCGCCGAGCGTCGCAAGGGGAAACGGCCTGTATTTTCGCTGCTGGAGCGCTGGCTGTTTATCGTGGTCCTGGTCGCCGCGCTAGTCGCGTTCGCGGATCTCGTGCGCAATCATTTTGCGGCTTAAGGTTCCCTTAAGGCGTGGCCACACATAGTCTGGCCTCTCGCCGTTTGCCTTAGTAGGTGGGGCAATGGCCGTCGCGAACACTCCCTTGCATCGACTGGCAACGGTGGACAGCTCGCCTTGTTGCATCCGTCCCGCGTTGCCACCACGTCCATGAACATCCACCGAATTCTGGAGCGAGCCGGTTTGCGGCCTACGCTTCCACGCGTCCTCGTGCTCGAGTTTTTTAATCAGCACCCGCACGAGCATTTCACTGCGGAGCAGGTCTACAAGCGTCTGAATGGCGACACTCGCAATATGAGTTTGGGTACGTTGTACCGGGTGCTGGGCCTGCTCGTCGACGGCGAGTTGCTGAGCAGCGTCGCGTTGGGCGAGGGCCGCATGGTGTATGAGCTGAACGACGGCAAGCGGCATGATCACATCGTCTGCACCGCGTGCGGCGGTATCCACGAGTTTTTCGACGAGCAGATCGAGGCGCGGCAGCGGGCCGTGGCGGATGAATTCGAATTCGACGTGGCGGGGCGGCAACTCGTGTTGTTCGGCCTGTGCGCCGAATGCAAAAAAGGCCGTGTGCAGGTGAGGACGGTATTCAGGAGATAGGGGGCCGCTCGCACGCCTCGCGCTTCACATGATCGCGGCCTGGCGAATGCAGCGAATGAAATAGTCGGCCGGGCGTGTGTGAATCGCGCCTTCGCGCTGCATCAGATGCAGTCTCGCGGCGCGCGAGGTTTCGATGAAATCCAGCTTTTTCATATGCCCCGTCGAGTTGACGAGTTCGAGCGTGTGCGAAGCCCAGGCCATCACGGCGTCGATGCTGAGCGCGAGGCTGTACATCAGCGATTGCGACGTGCAGCGTGTAATTCTTTGCGGCACCGGCAGACCCTGACGGTTGAACAGATCGGCAATGAATTGCGGGAATTCGTCGGTGGTGTCGGAGTGCACCCATTCGGCGTCGCACAGATCGGCCAGCGAGGTGGTCTTTGCGAGCGGCCCGTTCGCGCGCACCGCGAACGCCAACGGATAAGCCAGCAGTTCAGAACATTCGATCGATGAATCGGCGGACGATTCCGCGGCAGCCGCGAGCGCGAAATCGAGCGAGCCCTGGCGCAATTGATCCTGCAGTTTCGTCGCGTGAAACTCGAGAAATTCCACCGTGATGTGCGGCATATGCTGACGAAAGCGCGCATAAGCATCGGGCAGCAACGTGAGCGCCGCGAGCGGCGTAACACCGATCTTCACGCGGCCTTCCTGTGCACCCCGTTCCATCGCCATCTGCTGTTCGGCGCGCCCCAGTTCGCCGACGATCAGGCGCGCATGCCGCAACAGAGATTCCCCGGTATGCGTGAGCGCGACGCCATTCACACTGCGGCCGAATAACGACATGCCGATATCGGTTTCCAATTCCCGAATCGCTTTGGTGACTGCCGGCTGACTGACGAACAGCGCTCGCGAAGCGCCGACAATCGTGCCATGATCCGCGACGGCGACCAGTGCGCGCAATTGATGAAGCTTGATTGCCATTAACCTTATTACCTTAGGGTAAATACTATAACTAACGGTTATTGGGATAAAACTTTATCATGTTTTTATTCACCGCCGCTCTCGTAGACTGGCTCTCAATCCGCGCCGAGCTTGATCAAGCGCGTGTCACACGGGTCTGTCAGAGGAGACGGCGTTGTCCCACAAAATCAATATCGATCCCGCGATTCGCGAGAAGGCGGCCGAATTCGTCGAATTGCGCCGACGTATTCATTCGCATCCGGAACTGGGATTCGAAGAAGTCGAAACGAGCCGGCTCGTCGCCGAAAAACTTAAAGAATGGGGTTATGAGGTCACTGAAGGCATCGGTGGCACGGGGGTGGTTGGCCGTCTGAAACTGGGCGACGGCACGCGCGCGATCGGCATTCGCGCGGACATGGACGCGCTGCCGATCCTCGAGGACACCGGCCTGCCCTACGCGAGCAAGGTGCACGGCAAGATGCATGCATGCGGGCACGACGGACACACGGCGATCCTGCTGGCCGCCGCGCAATACTTTGCGCAAACACGCCGCTTCAACGGCACGCTGAATCTGATTTTCCAGCCGGCCGAAGAAGGCCAGGGCGGCGCCGTGCGCATGATGGAGGAGGGCCTGTTCGAGCGCTTCCCGTGCGATGCGGTGTATGCGCTGCACAACGCGCCGGGCGTGCCGGTCGGCATGTTCATCGTGCAGCAGGGCGCGATGGCGGCATCGGCCGATCTGGTGACGCTCACGCTGACCGGCAAGGGCATGCACGCGGCGATGCCGCATCTGAGCCGCGATCCCGTGGTGGCGGCCGCAAGCATCGTGATGGCGCTGCAGACGATCGTCGCGCGCAACGTGCCGCCGGCCGATGCCGCGGTGCTGACCGTCGGTGCGATCCAGTCCGGCACCACGCACAACGTCGTGCCGAACACGGCGACGATCCTGCTGACCGTGCGCACGCTCAATACCGAAGTCCAGCAGCTGATCGAGACGCGTGTGCACGAGATCGTCGAGAGCCAGGCGGCGAGCTTCGGCGTGACTGCCCACATCGACTATCAGCGGGTCACGCGCGTGCTGATGAACACCGCTCAGGAGACCGCACGCGCCCGCGAAGCGGTGGCCGCGGTGGTCGGCGCGCAGAACATTCTGCCGCTGCCGCCGGGCATGATGGGCGGCGAGGACTTCTCGTGGATGCTCGAGAAAGTGCCGGGCTGCTACGTCGCGCTCGGCAATGGCCACGAGGGCCACGGCAGCTGCATGATCCACAACCCCGGCTACGACTTCAACGATCAGGCGCTGCCGATCGGCGTCGCCTACTGGGCCACGCTCGTCGAGCACTACCTCACAGCCTGAACTTCACCAGAATCGCGTTTCGCCGACCCCGCGTGCGGCCGGGTCGGCGGCCAGACTACGTCCATATCGGGGATTCACATGAAATATAAAAAGACCGTTTGCGCCGCGGCCGTGGCGCTGATGTCTCACGCGGCCTGGGCCGACTCTTATCTACAGCAGTGGCTGTCGGCATGGCCGACGATGGAAAGCGCGGTCCAGCAGAACGGCATTCAGCTGTACGGCGCCGTCGACATGGGTCTGAACTTCCAGAGCGTCGGGGGCACCTCGAAGTGGCAAATGCAGAGCGGCGGCGTTCATACGTCGCAATTCGGGCTGTTCGGCCGCGAAGATCTCGGCGGCGGCCTGAAGGCGGAATTCAACCTTGAAAACGGCTTCATGGCGAACAACGGATCGTTCGGCACCAGCAACACGTTGTTCGATCGCGCCGCCTGGGTCGGCCTGAACTCGGCGACATGGGGTGTCGTGCGCCTCGGCTTGCAACCGACCGCGAACCTGCCGCAAGTCATCGACCCGTTCGGCGAAGTGATGACGAACTCGGTCGTCACCTGGCTCGCCGGCGGTGCGGTGCAGACGCCGAAGGGCGTCGGCTACAACGCGGACCTCGGGCCGGGCTCGAGCCAGGTGCTGGTGCGCGCGAGCAACGCGGCGACGTGGACCACGCCGCGCGTGATGGGCTTCGGCGCGACCTTCCTGTATGCGTTCAACAATCAGGCCGGCGTGTCGCCGAATGCTTCGAATCAAGGCGTGGTCGCGTCGTGGACGAACGGTACGTGGTATCTGTCGGGCGCGTATAACCGCGTGTGGAGCTCGCCGGTCCAGACCTCGGCCGGCACGCAAACCGTGCGCAACGATATCTATGGTGTGTCCGCGATCTACGACGTCGGCAGCTACGTGCTGTCGGCTGCGTTCGCGCAGGTGGCGCCGAAGCTCGAAGGCAACGGCATCGCGCGCTCGTACATGGTCGGCGCGACGGTGCCGTGGGGACGTCACGCGGTGCGCGCGTCGGTGGTCTATCGCGATACGTCGGGCGTGCGCGACAGCGCCGGCGATCCGGCGAAGGACTCGGCACTCGGCGTGATGCTCGGCTACGACTACTCGCTGTCGAAGCGCACGTCGCTGTATGCGCGCGCGGGCTTTATCCGCAACTACGGGATTTCGAGCGTGATTCTGAACAGCAATCCGCTGCCGCTGCAGACCGGTACCGCGTCGCCCGAACTAGGCACGACGCCGATGACCGCGTCGCTCGGCATCTATCACCTGTTCTGAGTCGAGACACGGCGGGTCGGCGAGCGCGAGACGCCGACCCCCGCCGCGTGGCTCGCGCTTTCCATCGTCTCTGAAGAATCACACGCATGAAGACCACCAGCCCAGTTGTAGCGCCACCGCGCGACGTCGTCGTGTCGAAGGCCGCGTCGAACATTGCATCGAGCGACGCGTCGCAGGCGTCCACGCATCGCCGCGTCATTCTCGCGACTTCGCTCGGCAACGCGCTCGAATTCTTCGACTTCACGGTCTACAGCTTTTTCGCTGCGCTGATCGGCAAGCTGTTCTTTCCGGTAGGCGGCTTGCACGGGCCGCTGCTGTTGTCGTTCGCGACGTTCGGCGCGGGATTCGTCGTCAGGCCGATCGGCGGCGTCGTGATCGGCGCCTATGCGGACCGGCGCGGCCGCAAAGCTGCGATGACGCTGACCATTCTGATGATGGCGCTCGGCACGGCGACGATCGGTCTTGCGCCGACTTATGCGCAGATTGGCGTGGCGGCGCCGCTGCTGATCGTCGCTGGCCGCCTGATTCAGGGATTTTCGGCGGGCGGCGAAGTGGGTGCGTCGACGACGTTTCTGATGGAATCGGCCGCGCCGGGTACCCGCGGCTATCTGGTGAGCTGGCAGCTCGCGAGCCAGGGCGCGTCGGCGCTCGCCGGCGCGTTGTGCGGAATGCTGTTGACCCACGCGTTGACGCCTTCCGCGCTCGAAAGCTGGGGCTGGCGTGTGCCGTTTCTGCTCGGCCTGCTGATCGGTCCGGTCGGGTTGTACATACGCAGTCATCTGCACGAGACGCTGCACGCGGCGAGTGGCTCGAACCAGAGCGCGACCGAGGTTACGCCAGCGCGCTACGACGTGCGCCGCATCGTGCTCGGCACGCTGTTGATGATCGGCGGTACGTCGTCCATGTACATCCTCGTGTTTTATCTGCCCGGCTGGTTGACGCGCTTCGCGCATGTGTCGGGCGCGGCGGCGTTTTTGCCGAGCGGTCTCGCTGGACTGATTCTGACCGTTGCGTCGCCCTTCTGCGGCAAGCTGACCGATCGGCTGAAGTCACGTAAGCCGTTGCTGTTCGCGACCGGAATCGCGAGCCTGCTAGCGCTCTATCCGGCGTTCGCGCTGATGCTGCACGCGCAGGTGCTCGCGGCGATTCTCGCGGCCGTTGCGCTGCTGATCGGCCTGTGGGTGCTCGGCAATCCGGCCGGCTTTCTGCTGCTGCTGGAAGGATTTCCGCGCGAAATGCGCGGGCGATCGCTCGGAATTATCTATAGCGTCGGCGTCACGCTGTTCGGCGGCTTCGCGCCGTTCGTGGTGACGTGGCTGATCGGCGCGACGGGCAGCGCCTATGCGCCGGTCTGGTACATGAGCGCGTGCAGTCTCGTCAGTCTCGCCGCGCTGACCGTATTCGACGAGCGCATTACCGAATAACCGCCGGAGTCATCGTCGATGTGATCCGGCCATAGACAACAGGAGAACGAAATGAACGCACAGAAATGGCTGAAGCTGGTTGGCGCGACCGCGGTCGTGTTCACTTGCCTGAATACCTACGCGCAGCCGCAAGCCGTCGGCTCCGCTCCGGCAGCACAAGGTGCGGCGAGTTCGGCGCCAAGTGCGGGCGAGATCAAGGCGGCCAACCGACAACTCGTGCGGGACGTACGCCGCGCATTCAAAAACGCGCGCAGCCAGGGACTACGGGCCAGCAACATTACCGTACGCGCGAATAGCGGCGTCGTGACGTTGACGGGCAGCGTGCCGGCCCCGGAGCAGGTCGACCTTGCGACCAACATTGCGAAAGGCGTGCCCGGTGTACAGTCGGTGACGAGCCGCGTCGCGGTGCGCAAGGAATTCAGCGCACGGGGTAGCAACTAGCGGCGGCTTGCCCGGCCTCACGATCTGCGGCTGCGGCCGCCGCCGGCCTTGCGGCCGGCAGTCCAGCAATTTCCGCAAGGCTCGATCGCAGCCGCGCGATCGACTAAGGTCTCTTCACGATCCGCGTAATACCCTCCACCTTACATCGCTCGCGTTCCTGCGACGTCAGCGACGCGGGCTCGCGCTCGTCAGCTTGGTCGGCGGGAGCGCTGATCGCCGGCGGCATGCAGAACACCTTCCGATTCGTCTCGGCCTGCGCGCCGGAATGCCGGCTTGCGCAGGGCGACGACGCATGCCGCCGATCTGTTCAGATTTACTTACGAATGTGAACTGAGGGAGTCTGATGGCATTAGTTTTGCACCGCAAAAGCGCTGATTTTTGACATCGTTTTCACTCGCGCATGTTCAACGCCACGCGGCATGATCGCCGCATCTGCAGAAATCTTCAATCGAACGGAATCCTTAAAAATTGCTCGCGTTACTCGATCGGGATAAGCTATAAAGGCAAAAAGGTCCGCATCATGAATTTGCCCCGCGCGAAGTGAGGAGGACAAATGAAACACGTGTCGACCAGAAGGTTCGTGGTTTCAAACGAGCCACTGAACCTGATGCATGTCTTTCATACGACCCGTATGAATGCGCGTGCGCAATCGACATGCCGTCATGGTAGATTTTCAGCGCTGCCGCGCTGATCGTATGCGCCATCCATAGCGGGCAACCATAGGTCGAAATCCGTTAAGCCTTTCAATTGCAACCGGAATGACTGGAGAACAACAATGCTTTTCTTTAATGATGGTTTCACATTCCCGAATTTTCTGGCCGACGTTTTCTCCATCTTCATCTTTATCTTGTGGTTCTGGCTGTTGATCACGGTGTCGGGCGACCTGTTCCGCCGCCATGACGTGTCCGGATGGGGCAAGGTTCTGTGGGTGATCTTCCTGATCATCCTGCCGTATATCGGCATCTTCGCGTATCTGCTCACGCAGCATCGCGGCATGGCGGAGCGCGATCAGGCGCGGGCGAAGCAGGTGCGCGAAGATCTGCGCAATGTGGTGGGCTTCAGTGTCGCCGACGAACTCGAAAAGCTCGACAAGCTGAAAGCGTCCGGTTCCATTTCCGCTGACGAGCACGCACGGCTTCGCGCGAAGCTCGTGCAGTAAGCGTCGGCTATCAGACTGCAGCCATGGGCGAGCGGGCGTACAGCCTGTTTCGCCCTGGCTTCTGCGCGCTCAGGGGTTCGCGGTTCGACGCGCCAACGTCGCATTGCGCGAGCTTGTCTGCTACGGCGGGTGACGCCGGGTTTTCAGACGCATCGCAGGCCCCTGACCTCATCGCGTGGATCGAACGCAACGGGAGAAAGCCATGCTTCACCGCCTCGCCCACGTTCCGGACGCTGCCGCGCGAACCGCACGCGCGTCGCTGACTTTGCGCCGCGCTACGCTCACGTGCGTGACGGCGTTGATGCTCACGGCATGCGTGCAACCGTGGCAGCAATTCCAGGCCGGCCAGGATCAGTCGGCGATCATCGCCCGCATGGGTCAGCCGCGCGAAGTCTACGACCTGCCCGGAGGCGGCCGCCGACTGATGTGGCCGACCCAGCCGATGGGCTCGACCACCGTCGCGGCCGACATCGATGCTTCCGGCAAGATCGTGAATGTGCGTCAGGTTTTGCAACTGAGCGAATTCAATCGCGCGGAAATCGGCAAATGGACGCGCGACGATGTGCTGATCAATTTCGGCCGCCCCGCGCAAACGCAGTTTTTCCGGCTCTCGCAACGCGAAGTCTGGTCATACCGTTACACCGAAAACAACATCCACCCGATGCTGTTCAATTTCGCGTTCGACACCAATGGCGTGCTGCGCGAGACGCAGCGCACGCCCGATCCATTGCGAGATCGCGATTTGCGGCGATTCTGAACTGCGCGCTATAGCAGCGATTCGATCGGCATAATCGACAGCATCCACACGCCGAGCCGTGCGTACCAGGTCGTATTCGGTTCGGTGTCGTGGCGGATTTCGACGTCGCCGTTGGTTTCGATCCAGTACAGCTTGCCGTTTTCGTCGAGATGCACCGAATACGCGACTTTCGGCAGCAGCGCGAGAAACTTGCGATCGACCCGCGTCGCGAGCTCGGGGCTGTCGATGACGAGGCCAAGCTCGGTATTCAGATGCGCGGAGCGCGGATCGAAGTTGAACGAACCGACGAAGACCCGCTGGGAATCCACGATGAACGTCTTCGCATGCAAGCTCGACCCGGAGCTGCCGAACGGCCCCGGCGACTGTTCTTTCTTGTAGGGGACGCCCGCCACGCGCCGCAATTCATAAAGGTGCACGCCGTTTTGCAGCAGCTCGACGCGCCGTCTGATGTAGCCCGAGTGCACGGCGGCGACGTCGGTCGCCTCGAGCGCGTTCGTCAACACGCGCACATCGACGCCCTGGGCGGCAAGCCCGCTCAGATACTGCGTGCCCGAGCTCGCCGGCACGAAGTACGGCGATACGAGGTCGAGCGACTGCGTCGGCTGGCCCATTACTTCGCGTAGCTGGTGGGAAATCAGCGCTTCGGGCGGGGCGTCGTTCAGACCTTTCGCGGGGTCGTCGCTGATCATCTTCGTTTTGGCCCAGTCGAGCGGCAGCTTGTGGTCGAGCAGGCTCTGCACGACGCGCGGACCGCGCAGCGCTTCCTTGTAGGCCGCGGCCGCCGGATCCTGCTCGATCGCCTGCGCATCGCGCTCTAGCGCGGCCAGTTCATCGACGCTTTCGTGCGGCAGAATCTTCTCGACCGGATACGCCGACGCGCTTGCCCAGTAGCGGTCGAAGTCACGCGACACGTCGGCCGCGGCCGGTCCGATCGCGAGGACGTCGAGGTCGGCGAAGACGACGCCGTCGGTGGCATCGAAGTACTCGTCGCCGATGTTGCGGCCGCCGAGGATCGTCGCGGTGGCGTCGGCGGTCAGTGACTTGTTGTGCATGCGCCGGTTGGCGCGCGAAAAGTCGGTCACGAAGCCGAGGAACTTCGGGCTGCGCACGACGAACGGGTTGAACAGCCGCACCTCGATGTCCGGATGCGAGTTGAGCGCAGAGAGTGTCGGGTCGAGCGCGGTGGCGATGCCGAGATCGTCGAGCAGCAGGCGCACCCGCACGCCCCGGTCCGCCGCTTCGTGGATCTGTTCGAGCAGCAGCGTGCCGGTCAGGTCGTCGCGCCAGATGTAGTACTGAATGTCGAGCGTGCGTTGCGCCGAACGGATCAGGTCCATGCGCGCGGCAAACGCGGCATGCGCATCCGCCAACGGATAAATGCCCGCCAGCCCCGGGTGCGCGGCGAGCTCGGGCGCGACCGCGCGACCGAGATCCGTGGTGGCCGCCACGGCGGGCGACAACGCGTGCGTCTCCTTGCGATCCTCGAGCGACGGCAACCCCGCGCAGCCGGCAAGCAGGCCAGCGCACAGCAGCGCGCAGAGCGCGCCCCTCCATCGACGATGCGGCAACAGCGGGTGGTGTGTCTGCGCTTGCATGGAGTCCAGGTCTTCCTTTGGGTCGCGCGACCCGGCCGGTTCCACAATTGGAACATCGCGTGGCGTTGCGTTGCTCGATCAAGCTTCGCTCGACAGCCCGTAGTGGCGATGTCGCGCGCATTCTTGCACGCAGCTTGCATTGGTTGAGAAGAATACTATGAGCGCATGCTTATCGGTGCGCCGCCCGACGCTCTTGTTGCACAAAGCGCTTTGTCCGATGATACGGGCAGGCTGCGTGAATTCGAACGGGGCCAGGCCGGCCGCGCATCGGTGCCTTCGAGCCCTTCGAGCGTTTAGCCCACTCTGGAGTCGAGCAACGTGAAGATCTCCCGCTTGCTGCTTGCTAGCGTGCTGCTTTTCGTCGTGGGCAGCGCGCTGCAAATGATATGGCCGCTCGCGCAGCCGGCTTCCTATCACCACTTCGCCGATCAACGCGCGTTGGGGCCGCTGCACAACGCGGCGGACGTGCTGTCGAACCTCGTCATTCTGATCGCCAGCGTGCTCAGTCTGCGTTGGGTCGGACGGCATGCGTCGAACCAGCCGGCGCAATTCCCCGGCATGGTGGTGGCCGCGTTCGGCCTGCTCTTCACCGCGTTCGGCTCGGCTTACTATCACATGACGCCGAACGATGCGACGCTAGTCTGGGATCGCCTGCCGATGACGATCGTGTTCGCCGGCATCCTCGCGATGCTTTGGACGGCGTGGAGCGGACAGCGCGTCGGCTGGGCGCAGATGCTGATCATGGTGATCGTGTCGCCCGCCACCGTCGGCTACTGGCTCGTGTTCAACAGCCTGTGGCCGTATGCGATTCTGCAGTTCGGCGGGCTCATGCTGATCGTCGGCATGACGCTCACCCGCAAGGTGGACGGCGTGATCGCATGGACGCTCGTGATCGTCTTCTACGGGGTGGCGAAGATTTTCGAAAGCCTCGATTGGCAGATCTGGGAGCTGACGCATCACATGATCGCCGGCCATGCGTTGAAGCATGTGTCGAGCGGTCTCGCCGGCGCGTCGATGATTCTGGTCGCGAACGCGACGCCGCGCTCCGCCGCGGGCATCGTGCCGCGGCGGCCGGGCGGTATCGGGCATTCGGGTACGTCGCGTTGAAGCCACGCCATGGCAAACGAACTGGCGTGGCTTCCGGCAGACCTCACTGCGGTTCGTACCACGAATACGTCGCCAGCGTGCTCACCGGCGGCGTGCCGATCTGCAGCGTGATGTCGCGCAACGACGTCAGCTCGATACTGCGCAGGTCGCCCATATAGCGGCGCGAATCGCCGTTGTCGTTGATATACGCGACCACGTTGCCCATGATGCCCGCGACGTTCGTGTTGGTCAGCGGCTCGCCCCAGATGTCGAAGAACTCGCCGAGCGTGTAGGTCTTCTGGCTCGGCGCTTCGATATGGATGATGCCGGTGTTGTCGTGCGTATGCATCTCATACGTGCATTGCGACAGGATGCCGACGTCCATCGGCAACGCGAGCCACTGCCCGTCCTTGATGATCGCCAGGTGCGCGTGCACGTGGTACAGCACGCTCATGTTCGGCGCGCAGGTCAGGCCATCGACCGGCGTGCCGGTGCCGCCCGCCGAGGTCGTGCCGTTCGGCCAGAACGACGAGCCGACGACGCCTCCGTAGACGAGCGTGATCGGGTTCGGGTCGAACGGCGGCGGATTGGTCCACGTGTAGGTGGGCACTTGCGTGACTGGCGTGCCGACCATGATGGTGATTTCGTCGTGCGGCTTCAGCACGAGGCTCGCGGGGTCGCCCGTGTATTGCGTGAGCGTGCCGCCGTCGTTCACGTAGATCGCGATCGGCGCGCCGGTCAGACCCGCCACGTTCGACGCACTCAGCGGCTCGCCCCAGATCGAGAAGAACTCGCCGAGCGTATAGGTCGCGCCGGTCGTCGGGTCCATATGGATCTTGCCGCTCGAATCGACCGTGTGCACCGGATATGCGCAGCCTGTCGGCTTGGCCAGCGTCGGCTCGACCATGCCGATGTTGGGCGGCAGCGTCAGTAGTTGCCCGTTCTGGTAGATCGACACATGCGCATACGTATACGCGGTGCTGCGCAACGCGCAGTTCAATCCGCCGACGGCCTGACCGCTTCCGCCTGCTGCGGTGACGCCCGCGGGCCAGATGGCGGCGCCGAGTGTCGTGCCGTCGAGGATCGGCGTGGCGGCGGCGAGCTTCGGCGTCGTGCCGCTCGCGTCGGATGCGCTCGACGGGCTCGACGCTGGGGCCGGACTCGATGCTGGAGTCGGACTCGATGCCGGCGTCGAACTCGACGCGGGAGCCGGACTCGACGCGGGGGTCGAACTCGATGCGGGGGTGGTCACACCGGCCGCGCCGTTCACGCCGGTGCTGCCCGGGTCCGCGCCGCTGCCGCCACCACCACCGCCACAAGCGGTGACTGTCAACATCAGACCCATTGCGACGAATCGCGACCCCAGCCGTTGCAGCATCTCGTTCTCCATGCCGTGAAGTGAGAGGGATGCGTGCAGCGGACATCACGCACAGACATCGTGCCGACATCGCACCGCCACGCGCGGCGCGGGCTTCACTGCGTGGATTTGGGCAAGCGCCGCCACTGCGTGGCGCGGGCGCTCGCATCGGATCACGTCAGGGTATTGAAACCAATTAGCCCAGCGTAGCAGATGGGTTTCACGAGCGAATCCGGCGCATCACAACGATTCGCGACATTCTGCTGGCGCATTTCGAGGTGTGGGCCCGGTAATTTGCCGAGTTTGCCGACGAAACGATCTGGCGCGCTTTTTATGTGAGCTGTCATCGTTCTGTGCGAAGATCAGTGCTGTCCATCGCGCGCGACACGCTTTGCAGGCGGTCGTACGGCGGGCGCTCGCGCGGCCGTCGCCTGAACTCGGGTGAGCCTCGAGCGACTCTGCGGCGCACCTGTTTGCGGATTCATGGAGCACTGACCAATGACCGACAGATTGCAAGCGTCCGTATGCGTAGTAGTGCTGCTGCTGATTGTGGGCTGGGTGCTATTTATAGGGCGCGCAGTCTTCGTGCCGATCGTGTTCGGCGCGATCGCGGTGTACGTGGTGGTCGACTTCACTCGGCTGCTGCAACGGATACCGGTGATCGGCCCGCGGCTGCCGGTGCAGTTGCGCTACGGACTGTCCATGTTCCTGATCGGCGCCGCGATCTTTTTCGCGGTCGATATGCTCGTCGAGAACTACGACGCGCTCGTCGCGCTCGCACCGCGCTACCAGGACTCGGTCCTGCTGATGATCCACAAGATCTCGATCCTGCTGCACCTCGAAAGCGAGCCGACCTGGGAGTCGCTGCGGCGGAACATACTCGCGCAGTTGAACATTCAGGCGATGGTGACCGGCATGCTGACGTCGCTGTCGTCGGTGATCATCGACCTCTTCGTGATCGTGCTGTATGCGAGTTTCCTGCTGGTCGAGCGTCGGACCTTCGGCGACAAGCTGACGAACATGACCGCCAATTCGACCAACGCGGCACGCATCCGCGGCGTGGTCACCGACATCAACCGGCGCATTGGCGCTTACCTCGCGCTCAAGACGTTTCTCGGCGTGCTGCTCGGTGGGATCTGCTGGCTCGCGATGCGCAGCGTCGGCCTCGAGTTCGCCGGGCTGTGGGCGATCCTGACCGCGCTGCTCAACTACGTGCCATATATCGGCTCGGTGCTCGCGATCGTGTTCCCGGTGCTGATGTCGGTGTTGCAGTTCGGCGACCTGAATTCAATTCTCGTCGTGCTGGTGTCGCTCACTGCGATTCACTTCGTGATCGGCAATATTCTCGACCCGTATCTGACGGGCAACTCCCTGAACCTGAGCCCGTTCGCGATTCTCGCGAGCATGGCGGTGTGGTCGGCGTTGTGGGGCGTGCCCGGCGCCTTTCTCGCGGTGCCGATCACTGCCAGCATGACGATCATTTTCTCCGAGTTCGAAATGACGCGGCCGGTTGCGGTGCTGCTGTCGAAAAACGGCCGGCTCACTTACGGCAAGACCGAGCAGACCGCGTGAAGCGGCCGCCACGGTAGCGATCGCCATCACGACAGCCGCCGCGGCAATGGCCGCCACGGCAACGGCCGCCACGGCAACGGCCGCCGCGACGACCATGTCGTCCACCCAGCGCATGAAATGAAAACGGCCCGCGCGGAGTAGTCCGCGCAGGCCGTCGAATGAAACACGTCTACCTCGATGCGTGCGGCTTACCTCCGCCGCACGCCGTTGCCATCTTACGGCTTACTGCGAAGAACCCGCCCACGTCTGGCCGGTCGTCGACGAATCGCCGATTGCCGGGAAGTCGACGTACGCGGCGCTGCAATCGACCGCGTCCTTGGTCGACAGCGACTGCGACGCGGAGCCGTTCAGAACGACACGGTTCGCGGTCGACGGGAAGATCGGCAGGTTCACGTTGTTTAGCGTCAGATTCGCATCCGATGCGGTGACCGAGACGAGCTCCGGCGAGTCGGCGAGCACGTTGTTGAGCGTCATGCCGAGCGGAATCTGCGCGTGCGCGATGCCGCCCGAGTTCGCCTCGAAGCCCTCGAAGATCGCCGACGTGCCACCGATGATGTGGACGTTCGACAGCGTGATGGCGTGGAAGTCCGGGTAGAGCGGCGAAGTCGGATTCGGCAGTGCCTTCGTGCTGTAGTACGGCGTGAACAACAGCGCCTGGCCGCTATTGCGGATACAGATGTTGTTGTAGTTGATGTTCGTCACGAGACCGCCGCGCGCCCAGTCGGACTTGATGCGCAGTGCCTGTTCGGAGCCATCGAACGAGTTGTCGTACACCTGGATGTTCGTCACGCCTGCGTTGGTCTCGCTGCCGACCGACACGCCGTGACCCGCGTAAATATGGTTGTGCGCGATGACAAAACCATACTTGCGATCGGTCGCGACGTCGCGATTGCCGTCGATGCCGTACAGGCCCGAACCCGCCGGGCTCGGGTTGTTCGAACCCTTCGGAGAGATGTCGTCGTCGCCGGTGCTGATGTAGTTGTACGCGAACACGACGTTCTTCAGGTAGCCGTCAAACGCGATCTTGCCGGCCGACGACGTCTTGGTGCTGCTGATCGTCAGCGCTTGCGTGACTGCCTTCGAAGCCGAACCCGGGTCGAACGCGTCGGTGTTCTTCGCGGTGTCGACGGTCGGCACCATGCCCAGGTAGTTCGGGTTGCCGTTGCCCGCCGGGTTAGCCGATGCCGATGCCGACGGCGTCTGCACCTTGACGTTCCACACGGTCAGGCCGTCCACACCGCTCGGCACGACGTGGAAGTTCGCGCTGTTGTGCAGCGTGATGCCGAACAGCGTCAGGTTCTTCGCGTAGTTGAACACCATCATGCGGAAGTTCGACTGCGAGCCGACGCCGGTCGTGCCGTTCTCGACCATGTTGCCGAGCCACGCGAGATCCCACCACGTCATGTGGCGCGCCGAAGCCTTGGAATCCACGAACGTGCCGCCGTCGTCGCACGGCGTGTTGTCCGCAGCCTGCAGACCCTGCGCATACGAGGTGTAGGTGTTCGTGCAGGTCTGGTCGACGCGCATCAGCGGGTAGAGGGGGTTCGAGCTAACGATTTCCGATGCCGCGCGGCCATCGATCGTGCCGCCGCCGACCACCGCCGAGTTGACGAGGTATTGGCCGTTGATCAGCGCCGTACAGTTGCCCGAGCTGCCCGCCTTGGTCGAGCTGACGGCCGTGTTCGCGCAGTACGGTCCGGCCGCGTTCGGCGAATAGGCCATCACGTCACGCGTCGCGTAGACGGTCACGCCGTTGTCGATCCACAGCGTGACGCCCGAGGGCAGCGTCAGCGGACCCGTGATGAACGCGTTACCCGCGCCGGTGCTCGACACGACGAGACGCACCGCGAACTGCTTCGCGCGGAACTGCGAGCCCGCGAGCGTTTGCGCCGACGCACCCTTGATGTTGACGTTCGGCACCGCAGCCGCGGTTTGCGATGCGGCTGCCGCGGCGTCCGCGGCCTGGATGGCTGCGCCGACCTGGGCGTCCACGGCGGCGCCGCACGCGTCGAGCGCGGCCTGGATGCGCGCCTGGTCCGGATTCAGGATCGCCGACGTGGTGCCGTTGTCGGCTTCGGGTCCGAGCGCGCCGCTCGGCTGGCTCACCAGGTTATTGCTGGCTTCGAGCGTGCTGCAGACCTGATCGGCGGTCGGCAGTTGCGGAGCCGCGGGCAGATCGGCGTCGCTGGTCGTGGTGCCGACCTTGAAGGCGGCAGGCGCGGCCGATGCCGGCGTCGTGGTGCTGCTAGTGCTCGACGCGGGCGGCGCGTTATCGCCGCTGCCGCAGGCTGCAAGCAGCGCGGTCAGGCACGTTATGACGGTGACTCTGTAGAGCATGGGGTCATCCTTTTTATTAAAGAATACTAAGTACTTAGACGTGTTCCGGAACGGCGAGACGGGTCTCGATGGTTGGTTGTTTTTATTCTTGACGGGGTGGGGCCTCGACGAGGCCGCAGGCCAGGCGACGCCGCGCCTCGGGCACCCGGGCGCGCCTCGACGGTGGCGCGTGAAGGTGCGGCGGGGCGTGCTGGTGAAGCGTCGCTCGGAAGGGCATCTATCGGTCAGCCTGAATTGGTTTGGTACGAGGCGATGGGGACGGCAATAGGCGGGTCGTGCCGCGCTAGTTATATGACGACATATGAATGTTAGGCGAAGGTTGCCTCTACGTACATGCAGTACTTACCCGAACTTACATTGTGACGATTTGATGTTCCTGGATTTATAGGGCTCTCGGAGGTGATGGGCTGACGCTGCTCTTGTCCCCTGATCGCCATCTCAAGACAAAGTCATACGACAACATATAACAAAAGGGGGCTTGATCTCTGGACGAGCCGAGCAGGGCGAGCCCCGCACGGACGAGCTTTCCGACGCTTCCCGCGCTCAGCCTGACGAAAGCGAGCCCACGGCGCCGCTGTCATCTCTGTAAGTAAATCGAAAAATTTCCATGCCGCTTTCGACGCGAGGTTCACGCAAAGCCATGCAACAATGGCCTCAGGTTGTGGCGGCCAGGGCGAGTGGCCGCAGCTTGCGCGTCTTTCCATCAACCCGAGGCCCGCCGCTCGATGACAAAGCCTGCCTGGACGCTCATCAGTGCCGCGCAAAGAACGGCATCTCGTCCGGACTCCTGTCGATCACGGCGTCGTATCGAGCTACACGGCGCTGGTCGGCGCGCGTCACCTGGAATCGCGTGATGACGCGCTATAGCCGCGATACCGACGTTATTCGCGGCGGCATCGGGTATCGGTTCTAACGCGAACATATGGCCCATTCACACGACCCTGAAGTCCCGCCGCTGCCGGCTTCGCGCGGCGCCGACGTACTCGAAGACCCGGCGCTGCTGCGTCGCCTGCTGCGTGCGAAAGACCGCATCGATGCCGCGTCGCACGAAGCCTGGCCGGTGCGGCGCCTGGCTGAAGTCAGCGGCGTGTCGGAAGCGCACTTCGCGCGTTCGTTCAAGCGGGCTTTCGGCGTGCCGCCACACCGCTACCTGTTGACGCGGCGTATCGAGCAGGCCGCCACGCTGCTGCGCGACACCGACCTCGGCATCACGGCCATCGCGTTCGCAACCGGCTGGGAAAGCCTCGGCACGTTCGGCCGCGTCTTTCGCGACATCACCGGCTTGAGCCCGAGCGAGATGCGTGTGCAGGCGCGCGCCAACCCCACCGCGCTCGATCGCGTGCCTGCCTGCGTGCTGAAGGCCGCGCAACGCCCGGACCTGACGATCGCGGTTCTGGAGAAGCGCCGCCGCGTGGCCGGCGACCCCATCGAGCCGCCGACCAGCGAGGAGTCGTGAATCAGGGCGTCAATCTGATCGGCCGGTGCGTCGACGATCGGGACGCGGCGCTCGTGCTCGACGCGCCGTGATGCCGGAATCCGCATGTTCGATGCGGTTTCCGACCAAGACCCCCCCATTTCGACTTCCTATACTCGTTCGACCATGCCCGGCGCCACGGCGCTGCCCTTTCTGGAAGCAAGCCATGCCGACGATCCCCGCGCGTATAGAACGCCTGCCGTATTCGAGCTTTCATCGCAAACTGCTCTGGCTGGGAGGACTCGGCTACGTCTTCGATGCGATGGATGCCGCCGTGCTGGCATTCATGCTGCCCGTGCTGCGCAACCAGTGGCATCTGAGCAGCGTGCAGACCGGCGTACTCGGCAGCGGCACCTTCATTGGCTACTTTTTCGGCGCCGCGCTCGCTGGCATCCTCGGCGACGTAATCGGCCGGCGCAAAGTCATGGTGTGGGCGCTGATCATCTACTGCATCGCGTCGCTGATCAGCGCCACCGCGCAGGATTGGCCCTTCTTCATGGCGACGCGCATCGTCGCCGGGGTCGGCACCGGAGCTGAAAGTGCAATCGTCGCGCCGTTCCTGTCGGAGTTCTGCGCGCGCAAGTATCGCGGCACCTTCACCGGCAGTCTGGCGGCGTTCTTCTCGTTCGGCTTCGTGTTCGCCGCGATACTCGGTTACCTGGTCATCCCGCTGGCGCCCGAAGCCTGGCGTGTCGTCTCGGTGATCACCGCGCTGCCGATCGTCATGCTGCTGTGGTGGCGGCGTGCGTTGCCCGAATCACCGCGCTGGCTCGACAGCCGCGGCAGAACTGCCGAAGCCTCGGTGATCGTCGACCGGATGGAGGAGGTGGTGCGCGCCGCGGGCTTGCCGCTGCTGCCGGAGCAGGCACTCGCGACGAGCGCCCCGCCCCCTGTCGCGAGCGGCTCGCCATTCGCCAAACTCAGGGCGCTGTGGTCGCGCCAGTTGGCCGGCATCACCGCGATGGCCTGGCTGATGTGGCTGTCGATCACGTTCAGTTACTACGCGTTCTTCACGTGGATCCCCGGGCTGCTGGTGCAAAGCGGCATGACGATCACGCGTAGCTTTTCGTACTCGCTGGTCATGTACCTCGCGCAAATTCCCGGCTACTTCTCGGGCGCGTGGCTCAATGAAAAGATCGGCCGGCGCGCGACCATCGTCACGTACATGGCGCTGGGCGGGTTCTCCGCGCTTGGGCTCGCGCTCACGCACAGCGATGCTCAAATTCTGACGTCCGGCTTCTTGCTGTCGTTCTTCATGAACGGGACCTATGCCGGCGTCTATGCCTACACGCCCGAAGTGTTCCCCACCGAAGTTCGCGCGACCGGCATGGGCGTCTCTTCGGCGATCGGACGCCTGGGCGCGATCGCCGCGCCGATTCTGGTCGGCTTTCTATACCCGCGCCTCGGCTTCGGCGGGGTTTTCGGCGGCACGACGCTGGTGCTGATCATCGGTGCGCTCGCCGTTCTGATCATGGGCGTGTCCACCCGAGGCCGGTCGCTCGAAGAAATTGCCGCGATGCGCCTGAACCGCTGAACCGCTGAACCGCTCACAGCCGGCGCATCGCGCGCTCGCACCCTGCAACCCGAGGAACCACAGATGGACCGCATCCTGTTCAAGAACGGCGCTTTGCTCGATCCGCTGCATCATGCATTGCAGCCGGGCCACAACCTGCTGGTTGAAGGCGACACGATCAAGGAAGTATCGCAGCAGCCGATCGATGCCCCCGACGCACAGGTGATCGATCTGAAAGGCAAGACCATCATGCCGGGCCTGATCGACTTGCATGCGCACATGGTCGCGACGCAATTCGATCTGCCGAGCCAGGTGAACATGCCCAACGTATTCGTCACCCTCAAGGCGCTGCCGATCATGCGCGGCATCCTGCGGCGCGGCTTCACGACGGTGCGCGACGCGGGCGGCGCCGGCTTCGCGCTCAAGCAATCGGTCGAAATGGGCCTCGCGCAAGGGCCGCGCCTGTTCGTCGCCGGACGCGCGCTGAGCCAGACCGGCGGCCACGGTGACGGCCGCGCGCGCACGGACTTTATGCCCGGCGACGCGCCTTGCAACTGCTGCGTGCGAGTCGGTGCGTTGAGCCGGGTCGTCGACGGCGTCGACGCGTTGCGCCGCGCCGTGCGCGAAGAACTGCAGATGGGCGCAGACCAGATCAAGATCATGGCCTCCGGCGGCGTCGCGTCGCCGACCGATCCGATCGGCGCGCTCGGCTATTCGGAGGACGAGATCCGCGCGGTCGTCGCCGAAGCCGAGGCGCGCGGCACCTACGTGATGGCGCACGCCTATACGGCTGAATCGATGCGACGCGCGGTGCGCTGCGGCGTGCGCACCATCGAGCACGGTAACCTGATCGATGCGCCGACCGCCGATCTGATGGCCGAGTGCGGCGCGTACGTGGTACCCACGCTGGTGGCCTACGAGGCCTTGCATCTCGAGGGCGTGCGCTATGGCTTGTCGGCCGAGAGCGCGGCCAAGATCGATACCGTGCGTGAAGCCGGCTTGAAGTCACTGGAGATTTTCAGGCGCGCCGGGGTCAAGATGGGCTTCGGCTCCGATCTGCTCGGCCCGGGCCACCGTATGCAAAGCGACGAGTTCGCGATTCGCGCGCAAGTGCTGAGTCCCGCCGAGATCATCGGCAGCGCGACCACCATCGGCGCCGAAATTCTCGGCATGACGGGTAAGCTGGGGCGCCTCACCCCGGGCGCCTATGCCGACGTGCTGGTGGTCGACGGCGATCCGTTGCGCGACTTGAGCTGCCTGACGGGCCAGGGCGAGCACATCCCGCTGGTGATGAAGGGCGGCCGCGTCGAATTCAACGAATTGCATTGAGCCCGCGAATCATCCATTCGTTGCGCTTGCGACCCGGCGATCGCAGTTTTGGAGAAGCGCCGCCGCGTGGCCAGCGATACAGTCGAGCCCTCAACCACGGAGGGAAGAATCATGAATCAGGGTATCAATGTGGTCGGTTTGTACGTCGACGATCAGGATGCGGCGCTTTCGTTCTACGTCGACAAGCTCGGCTTTCAGGTCCACACGGACGTGCGCAACGGGGCTTACCGCTGGCTCACGGTCCAGCACCCGGAGCAGCCGACTTTCCAGCTGGGACTGTTCGCGCCGGGACCGCCGGTCCACGATGAAGCGACCGCGCAAACGCTGCGTGATGGTCGCGAAGGGAGCGATGCCGCCGTTGGTGTTGTCCGTTGCCGACTGTCGCGCGAGCTACGCGCAGTTGAAGGCGCGCGGCGTGGAATTCACGCAGGAGCCGGTGGATCGCTTCGGCAGCGTCGATGCGGGCTTTCGCGATCCGGCCGGCAATGGCTGGAAGATGATCCAGGCGGCAGCGGGCAAGTGAGCGTCAGCGAGGCGCCGTCACGTCCGCCTCGCGCAGAAAGTGCGCAATCGTGTCTTCGATCACCGCTCGCGCAAGCCCCTGCACGATGAACACGAGCCGCGTCGTGCGATCGTCGTCGGGCCAGGCGTCGAGGCGTAGCGGCTCATGCAGTAGCTGCTGCACGCCATGAAACACGATCGGCCGCGCCTCGCCGATGAAATTGCCAATACCCTTGACCCGCAGGATGCGTTCGCCGTGATAGCCGAGCAGCACGGTCAGCGCGGTTTCAAAGGCCTGCATCGGCAACGGCTGCGCGTAGGTGAGGCAGAACCTGTCGATGTCCGGATGGGCGGCGCTCGCGGTTGCTGTGCCGCTCATCAGTGATGCGCGTCGCATGGGCGCGGCGCGCAGCCATGGCCGCACGGTACGCGGCGTCAGGATGCCGAGCAACTGGCTCGCGTCGAGCTCGCCGTTGCGCACGGAGATGCGCGTCGCCGTGGGATTCAGCGTGTCGAGCGTCGCGCTCAGCTCGGCGAGCGCCGCGGCATCGGCCAGTTCGGCTTTGGTCAGCAACAGCCGGTCGGCGACCGCGACCTGCTGACGCGATTCCTCGTGACGTGCAAGCTGCGCGGCGCCGTGCTTCGCATCGACGGTCGTCACGATGCCGTCGAGTTGCACGCGGCCTTCGAGCGCCGCGTCGCCGAGCAACAGCGAGATCACCGGGCCGGGTCGCGCGAGCCCCGTGGTCTCGATCAGAATCCGCTCGAACGCCGGAATCTCACCCCGCTCGCGGCGCGCGAGCAGGTCGGCGACGGTCGCCGCCAGTTCGTCGCGCACGCCGCAGCACAGGCAGCCGTTTTCGAGCAGCGCGACGGTTTCGTCGCGCGACGTGCTGACGAACAGATGATCGAGACCGATCGCGCCGAGCTCGTTGATGACCACCGCGCAACGGCCTAGCACCGGCTGTGGCAGCAGGCGATTGAGCAGCGTGGTCTTGCCCGAGCCGAGAAACCCCGTCAGCAGCGTGACGGGAATCGGGGCCGCGTGCGCGAGATGGCTCTGCGTCACTCAGATCACCAGCAGGTCTTTACCGACGATGATCCGTCCGTCGAAATGCCTGCGCGCGTCGGCGGCCCACATGTCGTCGGTGATCGCGGGGTCGCCGCCGGGCACGAAGTGGCTCAGCACCAGCGTCTTCACGCCGGCCGCCGCGGCGATCCGGCCGACCTGCTCGGTCGTGGTGTGGCTCTTCATCAGGTGATCGAGCAGCGTCGGCGCGTTGTCGACGGTCTTCATCAGCTTTTCCAGCGCGGGCAGGTACATCACTTCGTGGACGAGTACGTCCGCGCCTCTCGCGAAGTCGGCGAGCGGCGGATAGTAGGTCGTGTCGCCGGAGAAGACGATCGTGCGATCCCGCGTCTCGAAGCGGTACGCGAATGCCGGCTTGATCGTGTAGTGATCGACCAGCAGCGACGTCACGCGCACGCGCTCGTCTTCCATCACGACGCGCGGCCCGTCGAACTCGTGGATGTTGATCAGCGGACGCATCGGCGGGCGGCCTTCTTCGCGCATCCGCACGTCGAGATCGATCGCGTTCATGTCGACGAAATCGTCGATCATCTTCGTGATGCGCGGCGGCCCGTACAGATTGACCGGCGTATGCAGACCGGTCGCCCACGCGAGGAACACGAGATTGCCGAGGTCGGCGTTGTGATCCGAATGATGATGGGTGAGGAAAATGTCGCGAATGCCCGGCAGCTTGATGCCCGCCTTGGTCAATTGAAGCGCGACGCCGTTGCCGCAATCGACCACGTACGGCTGGCCGTCGACCACCAGCACGTTCGACGGCGCCGCGCGCAGATCCGACGGCGTCGGGCCCCCTTTGGTGCCGAGCAGAATCAGCTGGGTGCCTTTGGTCGAGGAGCCGGCTGCGGTGGCGCTGGTCGTCGCGGCGGCAGTTGCCGCGGGCGTTGCGCTCGCCGGCGACTGCGCGTTGGCCTCCTGCATCCACGGCAGCGCGGCGGTGGTGCCGGCGGTCACGGCAAGACGCATGAAGTCGCGACGGGAGCGTCCAAACGGCTGATCGCTCATGGGCGGTGTCTCCTGAGTTTTCGCAATTCTTGTTGGGATGGCCTGAACGCGTCGCATGCGCGAGCGCTTGAACCACTGGATTTTAGCGGGCTCGGGACTGACCGGGGGCGTGAATCAGAAATACCTCGGACCGCATCCGGCCGGCCGCGCGCCGCACGATCGCGACGCGCCGCCGGCCGCCATGCCGGACCAATGGACCACTGAACTATCGGACCATCACTGCTGATGCTGCTGCAGATACTGCCGAACGTCGTTCAACGTCACACGGCCCGAATGCGCGGTATCGATCTCGTCGAAATGTTTGGCGATATAGCCGAGCCCATTGCTTTGCGCCTGGGCCTTGGTGATCGACGAGCCATTGCTGAGCACCGAATTCGCGCCCAGCCTGCTCTCCATGCGCTGCTGAGCCTGCTGCTGCAGCGTCGTGCCGGTGGTCGGCGCGACCGCGTTAGCACGGTTATGAGGAAAGAACGGACCATCCACGCCGTGTCCGCCGTTGGGTAGCGTCACGGGCGCCACCGGCTGAGGCGGCAACGCGTGCGCACTGCCGACGACCACACCGAGGACGATCAACGCCAGCGTACGTCGCAAGATATCGATTGAAGACATGATCACTCGCCATAAAAGGTAGTCAGAGGGTTTCGCGCGAAGCGAAAACCACCATCAATCAGGGCGCGGCCGCGGCGACCGCCTCGCTCGTCGGCGTAGCGGCCGGCGCTTCGTCGGCCCACGGCCGCGGCAGCGTCGCCAGCGTCAGTGCGCCTGCGATCGGCGTGCCACCATAGAATGCCGCGAGGTCCGTCTTCATCTGCGGGCGCGCCACGTCGTCCAGATAGATCATATGTCCGCCCTGGAAGAAGTTGACCTGCAGATTCGGGTTGAGACCCTGCACCGTTTTGAGCCGCGCGAGCTGCTTCTCGGTATTGAAGAACGGCGTGGCGAGATCGTGATAGCCGTTCTCCGCCAGCACCTTCAGTTGCGGATTCAGCTTCAGCGCGCCGAGCAGATCGGGGATCGTGTCGGGCAGCGGCTGGCCGCCGTGCGAGAAATCCCATACCTGGATGATCGCGTCGTTCAGCGGCATGTACGCCGCGTTCGGTGCCGTGTAGCCGAGGTAATCCGGCATCTGCGTCGCCAACGCATTGGTGAACGGCAGCGAGATCAGGATGTCCGACGGGTCGCCATCGGTTTGCAGGCGCGGGTCCGAGTTGGGCAGCGACACGCGACCATCGTAGCGGCCGATCGTCGAGCCCGGCACCAGCGTGATGTTGAAGGGGTTGATGTTGAAGTATCCCTGCATCGCCTGCAACGTGAGGCCGGATTCGGCGTCCCAGAACTTCTCGAGCCACGTCGGCGGGAAGTTCGGCGGTCCCGCGTAAGTCGGCGCGCCGAGCTGACTCAATGTCCAGTACAGCGAATAATTCTTGAACAGGTTGTAGTTGGCGGTCACGAACGCCTCGCTGCGAAGCGCGTAGGTCGCCTGGTTCATCGGCGCTGGCGATACCTGGTGGTAGTACGCCGCAACCTCGGCATAGCCCGGCATGTAGCCGCTCAACGTATCGGTTTCGAGCGCGAGCTGATCGGGCGAACCCGTGATCGCCACCGCCTCGATCGCATCGGCGAAGTAGTTCAGGATCGAAGACTGCAGCGTGATCCCCGTCAGATGCACGCCGGCCGATTCGAGCGCGAGCGCAAGGATGTCGGTGCGAGGCGTGCCGTACGACTCACCGTACAGATAGATCGGCGAGCTGCTGCGCGAATTGACCGTCAGGTAGCGGATGATGAAGTCGCGCATGATGTTCGCGTCCGCATCGGTGCTCCAGTAGGTCTGGTTCGTGTTCGGCAGGATCGCTTCGGAGAGACCCGTGCCCGGCGGATCGATGAACACGAGGTCGGTCGTGTCGATCAGGCTCTCCGTGTTGTTCACGAGCGGGTAGTTCGGCCAGCTGGTGCCGTTCAGCAGCGGGTCGGTGGTCGCGACGCGCGTCGGCGCGAACGAGCCCAGTCGCAGCCAGATCGACGAAGAGCCGGGGCCGCCGTTATAGACGAACGTGACGGGGCGCGGTTTGCCGTTCGTGCTCGGCGCGGTGTAGGCCACGTAGGACATCGTCGCCTCGGCTGCGCCGCTCGTCAGATCCATGGCGGTCAGGTGACCGGTGGTCGTCGTGTAGTTGACGGTGGTGCTGCCAGACGTCCATTGGTAATGCATGATCGCCGCTTTCTCCGCGACCAGTGACTCGGCGATGCCGGACGTTGCACTCGTCGAATAGCTGGTGAGATCGATGTAGGGCTGATTGGCGGACGGCGTTTGCGGCGCGGATGCGGCTTGTGCCTGATTGGCGACCTGCGCCATGCTGCTCGGCACCGCCGACGCCGACGAACCTCCGTCGCTGCCGCCGCATCCTGCGAGGATGACGATTCCGAGTGTCAGCGCGCTAAGTGCGGCTAGCCGGCCATGACGACGGACGCGGCCATCGCCGGTACTCCTTCTGTCTGGTTTCATCTCGTTCCCTGGTGAGTGATACCGCTACACAAAGGCCGCTTTTCGCCGGTCGCGCGCGTGGGAGATCGAATAACCCGCACCGCACTCGAAGGCACGCAGCGGTTGCATGGACAGCTTTTCCCAATGTATTAATTCAAAATACTTTCAATGATATTTCTATTTGCTTTCCCAAATTATCGATTGAATGGACAAAGGAATTCCCTGTCGATTTATCTCGACATTTCAAGAGAAATCTAAAATTTAATCTTTCCGATACTTACAGCAAGAGTGAAAATAGGCGGTGAAATGAGGTCTTGTCAAGCATCAAGCGGTGATTATGCGATTCAGAATAAGCTTGGCTCGTTGTCGAGGAGTTGAGCTGTGAGATCGAGCATTGGCGCGGTCGCGGCGGCAAGAGGACGGAAAAATGCTGACGGGGCTTATCCGAATTGCATTGAATAGTGACGCTGAACTGCGGATTTTCGTGGGTACATCGTCGGAATTAGTTGCGATTGAAAAATATAATTAAATGGTAAATTTAACCGGTAAAAATACCTTCTCAACGCAATTAAAAAGGCAAGCCGTGGAAATTCCGTTCGGGCGGCGTCGATTGCTCGGGACGCCGGTTGCGGGTAGTGTTGCCGAGGGGGGGCGTAGTTCGTTTTCGGAAAGGGGCGGCTATGGCA
The DNA here is from genome assembly GCF_021390635.1 of Paraburkholderia sp. HD33-4. Classification (NCBI taxonomy): domain Bacteria; kingdom Pseudomonadati; phylum Pseudomonadota; class Betaproteobacteria; order Burkholderiales; family Burkholderiaceae; genus Paraburkholderia; species Paraburkholderia sp. HD33-4. The sequence goes on from NZ_JAJEJS010000003.1 coordinate 504,621, forward strand.
CGAGATCGGCGTAACGACAACAGTGCGCTGCTGGGAACCTGGAAGCTTCAGTCCTTCACCACCGAAGAGCTGGCCAACGGCGAAAGGACGGACCTGTTCGGCGCACACCCGGACGGTTATCTGAGCTATGGCCCCGACGGCCGCATGCAGGCGATCTTACTCAAGGAAGGACGCAAGGCACCTACCGGTGTCGTGCCAACCGACGCCGAGCGCATCGAACTCTATAACGGACTCAGTGCCTACGCGGGAACGTATAGCATCGATGGCGACCTGGTCAGTCATCATGTCGACGCATCGTGGAACGAGTCATGGACCGGCACGGTGCAGGTGCGGCAATTCAAGATCGACGGCGAGCATCTGTACATCACGACGCTGCCGGACAAGAACCCGGTGACGGGAAAGCAAAGTACTTCAGTGCTGGTGTGGGTCAAGGTCAAGTCCGACGACAAGGTGGGCAAATAAAAATTGCCCGCTAAAAGTCGACGCTTCCTGTCGCGTGAACCAATGGTCGTCACGAAGCTGCTCGCCGTCCAATAGACCGGTAGGTTTGTCCTCTGTCTGCCCGTCTCACTGCGCAAAGCCGATTTGAGCCTATGTAACGGCCATAGAGTAAGGGGTTCTCCTTCCGCCAGCGAGCGCCAGGGCGGACCTTATCCGACTCACGATCGTGGCCGGATTCGATACCACGTAAGAAGCACCGTCAGCAAGAACGCGACATATGCGAGCACGAACACCCAGCCCGGAAAGTCGTAATACAGCCAGACGCTGACCCAGCGCTGTATGAAGCCTTGCGGACCGGCCGTTCCCGTGCGCAGATAGTCCTCCAGAACGGTCAACGGGCAGGGCACATCGAGCACTGCGAGGGTCGCCACGATGCCGATGGCGAGAACATGTGTGGTCCGGAATGCACGATTGCGCGCCCACGGGAGTCGCAAACCGTCGGCGATCCAGATCGCGAATAGTCCGCCCACGATGAACACCACGATCAGCGCGTGCAGCACGAGAACAATATTGGCGAGCCAGATCATTCTGCTTCCACCGGAGAGGATCTTGTAGACGACGTCGATCTGGTTTGGACTGACGGAAGAGCGATTCGTGCGGCGAATCACGTGTCGGTGCATCGGGCGTTCGAGGCGGGAAATTCTGCCTGCGAGGTTTTTTCACGACCCCGCAGGCTTGATGTGATGTCTTCAGAATCGCAAGACCGACCTCACAGCACTCGCTTGAAAACGCCGCGGCGTGTCACTGCCCATTGCCATACAGATCGAGCAGCATCAACGTCACGCCATTGGTCCACCCGAAGCCGTCCTGCAGCGGATACTCGCCACCACCGCCGCCGCCTTCTCCCGCGCCTTCGACGACGTACTTCTCGACGAGCTTCTGCTGCGTGTTGTAGACGTTCTGGACGTCCGCGAGAAAGCGCGTGCCGATCGGCTGCGCGAGGTCGGCGCGTCCGTAGCGCTTGAGGCCCTGAATCGCGATCCAATGCAACGGCGCCCAGCCGTTCGGCGCGTCCCATTGCTGCGTGGTGTTATAGGTCGATGTCGCGAGACCGCCCTGTTTGAGCAGCACGTTCTGCACGGTCCGCGCGGTCTTCCACGCGCGATCGGGCCACGCCACGCCCGCCATCAGCGGATACAGCATCGCGGGTGTCTGGTTGTCGCGTGATTTGCCGAGTTGCCAGTCGTAGTCGCCGTAGTAGCCGTTGCTGTTCCACAGATAGCGGTTGATGCCTTCCGCGCGCCGCGCCGCGTGGCCGATGAACTGCGCGACGCAACGGAAGTCGCGTGTCTCCGAACAGCCGCGCGCGATCGTCGTCTCGAGATGGAACAACAGGCTGTTCAGGTCGACCGGGATGATCGATGTCGTGCGCACCGTGGCGAGCGTCTGGTTGTCGCCGAACCAGCGCGAGCTGAAATCCCAGCCGCTTTCGGCGGTCGCGCGCAGATCGCGGTAGACCTGGCCGGCCGGCCGGCCGCTAGCCTGCGCGGTCTGCACGTCCTCGAGATACGACTCGTCGCGCGGCGTGTCCAGTTCGTCCCAGTAGCGGTTCAGCACGGTGCCATCGTTGAGCACGACCACATTGCGCGTCGCGCCGCCGCGTGGCGTGCTGGTCGAGCCCTGCATCCAGTACGCGTACTCCTTGCGCAATTCGGGCAGGTACTTCTGATAAACCTTGTTGCCTTCTTTTTGCGCCGCGAGCTCGACCATATACGAGTAGAACGGTGGCTGCGAGCGGCTCAGATAGTACGTGCGATTGCCGTTCGGAATATGCCCGAACGTGTCGATCATGTACGCGAAGTTGTCGAGCATGTCGTCGACGAGATCTTCGCGTCCGGACTCCTGCAGCCCCAGCATCGTGAAATAGGTATCCCAGTAGTAGCCTTCGCGAAAGCGGCCGCCCGGCACCACGTACGGCTTGGGCAACGGGATCAGCGAGCTGTAGTCGGGTGCGCTCGTCGTCGTTCGCGTGAGGCCGTTCCAGAGCCAGTCGATGTGTTCGCGCAAGCTCTGGTTCGGCGGTGGCGTGATGCTCTGATCGGGCGGCGGTGTGAAGTACTGGCTGACGAATTTCTGCAGCGAAAAGCCGGGCTGGTTCTTCTGGGTTTCGTATAACTGCACGATCGCGGCGGGATTGCCATTCGGCGTTGCGTCGACGAACGTCTTCTGGTCGGCGAAGATCTGCGCGGTTTGCACGGCGACGAACAGATCGCCGTACAGAATGTCGGGCGCGGGCGGCAGCGTGGCGCCCACCTGGGTATCGGCCAGAGAGCTCGCGGACGCGAAGACGAGCGAGGCGATGCAGGCGACGCCGAGCGTGATAGGCGAACGTCGCGGCACGAAGTGCTTATTTGGGCTGGGGAAGAGATGCGCGTTTGATGCGGTGCTGATGCGAGACAGTGATTGAATGCTCATGATGCCTCCAAGGTTGTGGGCATTTCACTGGTCTCATCGCACGCCATTCGATGCCGTCTCCCGGCGACACGCGAGTCCGACACGAGGTGGCCGGATCAATGGCTCCGAAAGCATCGCACGCTTTCGAAGCATCAGGCAACTGCGGCGCAGCGCATCCTGTATGCACTCAGCATGACGAATGAAACGGGAAGAACGAACGGGCAGGTGCGCGCAATCGCGTATTTGCGCGTGCTTCGTGATTTGAAGCAATGGAAGTGTTGATCGCGAGCGGTTCCGCGAGAGAAACCGCTCATCGAGCAAATGACGTACCTGCGTCGACCATTCGGCAGGCCGGCGCGGGTACGCGAGAACAACGAGAAAATTACTGCGCGATAGGCTGCGTCACGTCCGTGCCGAACCAGTGCATCGAGATCTTTTTCAGCGTGCCGTCCTGCTTCAGTTGGGTCAGCGCATCGTCGAGTGCTTTCGCGAACTTCGGATTGTCCTTGCGGAACGGGATGCCCATTTCCTGATCGGCGCCTTTCAGTACCGCGCCCGTGCGCAGCGGCAACTGCGAGTTCTTGATGATGTACGGCAGCATCAGCCGATCGTCGATCGTCGCGTCGATACGCTTCGCGGCGAGATCGCGCAGCTTCTCGGGCGCGCCCGGATAAGTCTGCACGTTGATGCCGGGTACCGCGCGCGCCATCTGGTCGTAGTTGGTGCCGAGCGTCACGCCGATCTTCTTGTCGCCCTTGAACTCGTCGAGCGATTTGAATTCACGCTTGTCGTCGGCCCGTTGAATCAGCTGCGCGGCCGAGTACGTGTACGGCTGGCTGAAATCAAGAACCTGTTGGCGTTGCGGGGTAATGGTGACCTGATTGATGATCACGTCGAATTTGCCGCTTTGCAGCGCCGCGATAATGCCGCTCCACTCGGTCGGAATGAACTCAGGTTTTACGCCGAGCTTCGCCGCCACGGCCTTCGCGACATCGACGTCGAAGCCTTCCAGTTGACCGTCCTTGTTGCGCGAGTCGAACGGCGGATAGGTGCCTTCAAGACCGATCTTCAGGACTCCAGCCTGTTTGACCGAGTCGAGCAGATCTTCGGCATGAGCCGCGACTGCGGTAAAGCCGAAGGCGGAGATGGCCAGCGCGTTAATCAGCAGCTTCGAAAGTTTCATTGAGTGTCTCCTCTGTACTTGAGTATCAGGCTGCACAACGCAACGATTTCATCATCGTGTTTGCACCTGCGACAGTCTCGTTTCGCGGAACAAGTCGGGGTGCGGGCGTCATCCTAGCACTCCAAAAGTCGTCTGTTTCATCTTTGTTCGGAAGCGGACGCGCGCGGATGAAACTCCGGTTTCGAAAAATCGCAGAACTCGCGCGTGAGGCTCGCGACGTGCGAATAGAGCGGCTGTGGTCCGTCGCTGCGATAGACCGCGTAGTACCGCACCGGCGGCAACTCCGGCTGCGAATGCAATACCGTGAGTTCGCCTTGCCGAACGAAATCGGCGAAATAAAGCGCGGGCAGGTAGCTGACGCCGACACCCGCGATCGTCAGCGAACACAGCGAGATCAGACTGTTGCCCGCGAAGGCGCGGCGTATCGATACGTTGTTCGACTCGAACCAGCGTTCATAGATCGCGTCGACGCCGGAAGTGCCGGCCTGCATCAGGATCGGCCACGCGGCGATCTCGTCGAGCGAGAGCGTGCGCGCTTCGCCGACCAGCGACGGGCTGGCCATCCACGCCAGATGCATCTTGCGCAGCGGTATCGAGGTGAAGCGAGGTGTGCGGATCGGGGTCGGCGCGATGATGAAGTCGATCTCCCCGGCGAAAAGCCGCTCTGTCAGTTTCGTGCTGACGTCGATCTCCGGCTCGAACGACACCGCCGGGTACGCGTGCCTGATCTCGCGCACGAGGCGGGGCAGAAAGGTTAGCGCGATCAGCTCGGTTATACCGATGCGAAAGCGCCGGACTTCTTCGACCGGCTTGCCCATTCGTTCGAGCAGTCGGTCGCGCGATTGCAGCATTTCCTCCGCGGTGTCGAGCAGTTCGCGGCCTTTCGGCGTCAGGCGAGGCGCGCGGTGGCTGCGATCGAAGAGCGGCGTCGAGAAAAAAATTTCCAGTTCGTTGACGCGCTTCGAGATCGCGGACTGTGTCGTATGCAGGCGATCCGCGGCCGCGGCGAAGGTGCCGAGCCGGGCCACCCAGTAGACCGCTTCGAGCTGCTTGAGCGTGATCACGTAGGTCGGAGGATCATTGACGGGGAGAGGATCTGGCGTAAGCGCCAGTTCGGTGATAACCCGCAGTATCGAATGCGGCGCGGCGATCTGGCAAGCGTCCCGGCGTCCAACCAGGAATTTTTTTCATGGATCGCGATGCCGATTTCTCCGCATTCTGCACATTCGTCTTTGCGATACTGTGCCGATAACGCGTTGAAACGGTGCGCCAACGCGGAGTCTAGCAACGAGATCGAGGCCATGTCGGGAAAAACCCTGTCTGAAAAGATTCTGTCGGCCAAAGCGGGCCGCGATGTTCGCGCGGGCGACGTCGTGATCTGCGAGGTCGACTACGCGCTGGGCACCGACGGCTCGATTCCGATGGCCATCGATTACTTTGCCGCGATGGACGGCGAGCGGGTGCACGCGCCGCACAAGCTGCTGTTCGCGCTCGACCACTACGCGCCCGCGCCGAGCCCGAAAGCCGCCTTGTTGCAGGCCGGTATCCGCCGCTTCGCGAAGGAGCAGGGTATACGCCTGTTCGACATCGGCGAGGGTATCGGCCATCAGCTCGTCGTCGAAAAGGGCTTTGCCGCGCCGGGTCGCCTGCTGGTCGGCGCGGACAGTCACTCGGTCACGTATGGCGCGGCGAACTGCTTCGCGACGGGCATCGGTTCGTCGGATCTGGCGGGCGTCATGAAGACCGGCAAGGTTTGGCTCAAGGTGCCGACCTCGATTCGCGTGAACTTGCGTGGCCGGCTCGCACGAGGCGTCTATCCGAAAGACCTTGCGCTCTACCTCGCCCAATTGCTCGGCAACGACGGCGCCACCTACGAGACGCTCGAATTCGCCGGCGACGGCGTGCAAAGCCTCGACTTCGAGGACCGCCTCGTGGTCGCCAACATGTCGGTCGAACTCGGCGCCAAGAACGCGATCTTCCCGTACGACGACGCGTGCCGACGCTACCTCGAAGGGCGCGTCGACGACCTGTCCGGCGCGGTCAGTGCCGACTCCGACGCAATCTATTCCCGCACGCTCGACATCGATCTCGCGACGCTGGAGCCGTATGTCGCCGTGCCGCACGAGGTGTCGAACAACGTGCGGGTCGGCTCGCTCGATACGACAACCGTGCAGATGGTGTTTCTCGGCACCTGCACCGGCGGCCGTACGAAAGACTTCCGCCAGGCGTTGAACGTATTCCGGGAGTTTGGCGCTCCCGCCGACGGCGTTCAGCTCGTAGTAACGCCAGCTTCGCGCGAGGTGCTGCTGGAACTGACGCGGAGCGGCGAACTCGCCGAGCTGATCTCGCTTGGCGCGGTGATCGTGACGCCGGGTTGTGGCGCGTGCTGCGGCACGAGCGGAGCGATTCCCGAGGACGGCGCGAACGTGATTTCCACCGCCAACCGCAATTTCAAGGGACGTATGGGCAATTCGAGCGCCAACATCTTCCTCGCGTCTCCCGAGGTCTGTGCGGCGAGCGCGATCGCTGGGCGTATCGTGAGTCCTCGCATGCTTGGCGCTGGAGAACAGTGAACATGACCACTTCGATCAGCGGCAGGGCGCGGTGCTTCGGCGATAACGTCAATACCGACTACATCATTTCGTCACGGCGCAAGCGGGAATCGCTCGATCCCGCCGTGCTGAAACAGTATCTGTTCGAAACGATTGCGCCTGATTTCGCCACATCGGTACGCGCGGGCGACATCCTCGTTGCCGGCAAGAACTTTGGCTGCGGCTCGGCGATGGAGGTGGGCGTCACGGCGGTGGTCGGCGCCGGCATCAAGGTCGTGCTCGCGCAAAGCTTCGCGCGCACTTACTTCCGCAACGCGGTGAATAACGGGCTGTACCCGATCGAATGCGACACGAGCCGCATCGGCGAAGGTACGGCATTGCACATCGAGTTGGGAGCGCACGTCTCCGTGCGCTGCAACGGCAGCGCCGAACCGCTGCGGGCCGCGCCGATTGCGCCGGAGATGCTCGCCATTCTCGACGCGGGCGGCCTCGTTCCGTACCTGCGTCGACACCCGGCGTTCTGAACATCGTATCTGTAGCGAGGAAGACATCCATGAGTCATTCGAACAAGTTAGGATTCCGCATATTGCCGATGCCCGCGCCGATTCCGGCTGAAATGATCGACGCGTTCAGCACGATCGTGACGCCGCATATCAGCGACAACATGCAGCGCCTATGCGGCGTGATCGGTTTGCGACGCTATCACCGCGAGAAGAAGCTCGTCGGCCGTGCGCTGACAGTCAAGGTGCGCCCGGGCGACAACCTGATGATCCACAAAACGATCGATATCGCCGAGCCCGGCGACGTGATCGTCGTCGATGGCGGCGGGGAAGTGACGCAGGCGCTGGTCGGCGAACTGATGCAGATGCATGCGCAGGTGCGCGGCGTGGCGGGCTTCGTGATCGACGGCGCGATACGCGATGTTGCGGCGTTCTATCACGCGGATTTTCCGTGCTTCGCGCGGGGCAATACGCATCGGGGGCCGTTCAAGGAAGGCCCGGGCGAGATCAATGTGCCGGTTGCGATCGGAGGCCTCGTGATCGAGGCGGGCGATCTGATCGTCGGTGATGAAGACGGCCTCGTCGCCGTGCCCGCGGCACGGCTCGACGAAGTGCTGCAGGCGGCGCGCGCACAGGCGCAGCGCGAACAGCAGCGCAAGGAGGCGATTCTGGTCGGACAGGACAAGCGCGGCTGGATCGACGCCTATCTGAAAGAGCAGGGCGTGATCGTATAAGCGCCGAAAGCGCGCACGACCAAAGCGAAAGGGATACACATGAAACTGATTGCGACGCGTCTCGACCGGATAAAACCCTCGCCGAGTTCGATGGCGACCGCGCGCGTCAAGGAACTTCGCGCGGCGGGGCGCGAGATCATCGGGCTCACGGTCGGCGAACCGGACTTCGATACGCCGCCCCATATCATCGAAGCGGCGTACGACGCGATGAAGAGCGGCAAGACGCGCTACACGGTGGTCGACGGTACGCCCGAATTGAAGCGCGCGGTGCGCGACAAGTTCGAGCGCGAAAACGGCCTGGTTTTCGCGCAGGATGAAGTGAGCGTCGGCAATGGCGGCAAGCAGGTCATCTTCAACGCGCTGACCTGCACGGTCGAAGAGGGCGACGAGGTGATCGTGCCGGCGCCGTACTGGGTGTCGTATCCGGACATGGTACTGCTCAACGGCGGGCGCCCCGTCATCGTCGAATGCGATGTCGACAGCGGCTACAAGATGACGCCGGCGCAACTGGAGGCCGCGATCACACCTCGCACGAAATGGCTGGTGCTCAATTCGCCGTGCAATCCGACCGGCGCGTCGTATACCCACGGCGAACTGGTGGCATTGGGCCAGGTGCTGAGCCGCCATCCGCACGTGTGGATTCTGACCGACGACGTCTACGAGCATCTGATTTACGACGGCTTCGAATTCGCCACGTTCGCGCAGTGCAATCCACATCTTCAGGAGCGTACGCTGACGGTCAACGGCGTATCGAAGGCCTATGCGATGACCGGTTGGCGCATCGGCTTCGCGGGCGGTCCGAAGACGCTGATCAAGGCGATGGCGAAGCTGCAATCGCAAAGCACGACGAATCCTTCGGCGATCAGCCAGGCGGCCGCGCTGGCCGCGCTCAATGGTCCGAAAGATTTTCTCGCCGACTGGCGCACACAGTTCCAGCGGCGGCGCGATCTCGTGGTGGACAGCCTGAACGCCGTCGACGGACTCTATTGTCCGCGTCCGGCCGGCGCGTTCTATGTTTATCCGTCATGCGCGGGCGTGATCGGGCGGCGTACGCCCGATGGACGCGTGATCGCCAACGACAGTGATTTCGTCATGTATCTGCTCGAATCCCAGGACGTCGGCGTGATCCAGGGCGCGGCATTCGGCTTGTCGCCGGCGTTCCGGATATCGTTTGCGACTTCGTACGAGCAGCTTCAGGAAGGATGCCGGCGGATCGCCATCGCATGCGAATCGCTGACAAGAGATGCGTGAAGGAAAGTTGATAATAAATCTGCCAAGGAGACACCATGCATACGCTAATACAACGCGCGCTGCCGGCGCTGCTGATAGGCTGTTTGACGCTCGGCGCGCACGCGCAGGATCTGACGGGGCGGCTTGCCAATATCAAGGCGCGCAATACCATCGTGCTCGGCTACCGCGAATCGTCGTTGCCCTATTCGTACTATGACAACGAGCAGAAGGTGGTCGGCTATTCGCACGACATCGCGCAGCAAATCGTCAAGGAGATCCAGCAGGCGATCAATGCGCCATCGCTGCAGGTCAGGATGATTCCGGTGAACGCGCAAAACCGCATCCCGCTGATGCAGAACGGCACGATCGATCTCGAATGCGGCGGCACGACCAATAACAAGGAGCGCGCCCAGCAGGTTGGATTCTCCAACACGATTTCAGTGACTGAAACGCGGCTGCTGACGAAAGCCAACTCCGGGATCCGTTCGTTCAACGATCTGAATGGCAAGACCGTCGCCGTGACGGCCGGTACGACCTCGGAGCGCTTTCTGCGCAAATACGTCGAGGAGAAGCACGCGAACATCACGGTGGTCTCCGCGCGCGATCATAGCGGCTCGTTCCTGAACCTCGAAACGGGACGTGCACAGGCCTTTTTCATGGATTCGGACGTGCTCTCGGCGGAACGTGCGACCTCGTCCAATCCGGCCGACTACGTGGTGACCGGCGATCCGCAAACGCACGAGGCGATTGCCTGCATGTTGCCGAAGGACGATCCCGCGATGAAGGCGATCGTCGACCGTGCGATTGCGAAAATCGAACAGAGCGGCGAAGGCGAGAAGCTCTATAAAACGTGGTTCATGTCGCCGATTCCGCCGAAGGGTATCAATCTCGACATGCCGATGAGCGACACGATGAAGGCCGTGTTCGAGCACCCGAACGATCGGCCGATGGATGATTGAGCGCGCTGGGTGTCGACGCTGACACCCTAAGCCCTCACCACGGTGACCCCGGCCGCTTCGAGCGGCTTCGTCAATTCCACGCTGGTCTTCTTCTCCACCACGATGGTTTGCGCGAGCGTGATCTCGCCGATCACGAACTGCGACGCGGCGTTCAGTTTCGACGCCGACGCGAGCACGACCGTTTCCGCCGCGCGCGCGGCGAGCGCGCGCTTGATGGCGGCTTCCTCGAAGTCGCCGGTGCTCAGCCCCGCGCTGGGATGCACGCCGGTCACGCCCATGAAGTACAGGTCGGCATGAATGCGCGCAATGCCTTCCATCGCCGCGGCGCCGACCGCGACGATCGAATGTTTGTAGAGCCGCCCGCCAATCAGGATCACCTCGACACGAGGATGCGCGGCCAGCGCCGTCGCGACGCTCGGACTATGCGTGACGATGGTCGCGTGCAGATCGGCCGGCAGTTCCTGGACCAGTAGGGCCGACGTAGTGCCACCGTCGACGATCACGGTTTGCCCCGGCGCGATCAGCTCGACCGCTCGCCGCGCGATGCGCCGCTTCGCGAGCGTCTCGATGTCCTGACGCTGCTCGAACGACGCAAGCGCCGCCGACGCGGGCAGCGCGCCGCCATGGACCCGCTGCAAGCGCCCCTCCGCGGCCAGTTCGCGCAGATCGCGGCGGATCGTATCTTCCGACACGCCGAACGCCGCGCTCAGCTCGCCTGCCAGCACCTGGCCGTTGCGCGCGAGTTCGTCGAGGATCGCCTTCTTGCGTTGGGTCGTCAACATTGGATTGCACGAAATATCTTGAAATTGCACGAAGTTGCACGATACCATGAATCATTGTCTATGGTCGACAGGAGGCACCATGACTGCAACGAAAACTGCAACGAAAGACCGGGTTCGCATCGTCGGAACGACCTTGCTGTCGGACGACTGGTACACGCTGAAGAAGGTCACGTTCGACTTTCTGCGTCGCGACGGCACATGGCAGCGCCAGAGTCGCGAGACCTACGATCGCGGCAACGGCGCGACGATCCTGCTGCATAGTCCGCGCACCGGCAACGTGATACTCACGCGACAATTCCGCATGCCTACCTTCGTGAACGGTCACGACGGCATGATGATCGAAGCGCCGGGCGGCTTGCTCGACAACGCTTCGCCGGAGGAGCGCATCCGCCTCGAGGTCGAGGAGGAAACGGGGTATCGCGTCGGTCGGGTCCACAAGATTTTCGAGGCCTACATGAGCCCGGGATCCGTGACCGAAAAGCTCTACTTCTATGTCGGCGAGTACGACGCGTCGATGCGGATCGACGATGGCGGCGGTGTCGAGGAGGAGGGGGAGGATCTCGAGGTGATCGAAATGCCGTTGCAAGCCGCGTTACGGGCGGTCGACGCGGGGGAGATCGTCGACGGCAAGACGATCATGTTGTTGCAGTACATCGCTTTACGCGGGGTTGCCTCAGCGCGCGCAGCCTAGTTGCGTCGCGAGTTCGTGCAGATCGGCGACGACGAAGTCCCACGCCTCGTCCGCCTTCAGATCGCTCGTCTGTTGCGGGCCATGCTCGGTCGGCCGCAGCACGAACGCGGTGCTCAGACCGACGCGTCGGGCGGCGGCGAGATCGTTGTTATGCGCGGCAACGAGGCATAGCTCGCATGGCGCAATGCCAAGAATTTCCGCCGTTTCGCTATAGACCTGCGGCGACGGTTTATAAGCGCGGACTACCTCTGCGCCGAGAATGGCATCCCACGGCAGACCGGCGCGCTTTGCCATGTCCACCATCAGGCGAATGTTGCCGTTCGAAAGAGGCGCGATGATGAAGCGCGTCTTCAGCCTTTGCAATGCGTCGACGGCATCGGGCCAGGGGTCCAGCCGATGCCAGGCGAGGTTCAACTCATTGATCTGCGGCTCGGAAACGTTGGCGATGCCGAAACGCGCCAGCACTTTGACGAGGTTCTCCCGATGCAACACGTCGAGCCGCACATACGGTCTGCGTCCGCTGCGCACTTCTTCCATCGCGGGCGAATACTCGCGTCGCCATGCGTCCGCGAAATCGGACGGGTCGAGATTCGGTGCGTGCCGCTGCAGAAACGCTTGCGCTTCGCGCGCGACACCGCTTCGCCAGTCGACCACGGTTCCGAAGACATCGAACACGAAAGCTTTGATGGCGGTTTGATGTGTCGAGTCGATGCCCATGACCTTCCTTTGGCGGCTGTGGCGGGAACAATCCATCTTAGGCGAAAAGAAAGCATGCGTTGCTATCATCGGTCGACCAATCACGACGGGGTGACTCAATGGCGAGCGGTGACGCTTCGAGCGCAACGCAGTCCGTATGGAACGCGATGCGCGACGACTCGACCCACGAGCAGAGCGCATCGACGGTGGAGATCGGCGGATGGATGATTCCGCTCGATCCGACCGAGAGCGCTGCCGACTATTTTCTGCTCACCGAGGACGAACCGTGCTGCGGCGGATGCGTGCCGCGCGACCCGTTGCGCTGCATCGAAGTGATTTCGCGCGATCCGCTCGAACTCGACGGCGGTTTCGTCCGGCTGCGTGGCCGTCTGATCCGGCTCATCGACGATCCGGCCGGCTGGCGTTATCAGCTCGAAGCGGCGCGGCACGTGTCGGAACCGAAGCGCGCATCGTCGAGCGCCGCGGGCATGAGCCGCCGCGCGTTTCTCGCGAGCGGCGCTGCATTGAGTCTTGCGGCCTGTGCGCCGGGACGCTTCGCGGGCTACACCGATTCGCATGAGCCTGACCCGGCCGAGCCGCGCGACAGCGAACCCGAGCAGTGGCAAGCTGCCGCCGGTGCGCTGACCATCGACATGCACAGTCACGCCGGCCACGTGATCGTTTCGCGCAATCCGAAGCTCGGCGCGCATCGGCCGTTCACGCCGGTCAGCGCGCCGATGCGCGCGGGCGGCATGAACGTGATCTGCCTCGCGATCGTCACGGATACCGTCGTCACGCGCGTGTCCGCCGACCGCAAACGCTTCGAGGCATGGCGCACGCCGCAGCCCGGCGAGCTTTATCAGCTGGGTCAAACCGAGTTTGCTCGCGCGCACGAGTTGATCGAGCGCGAACAACTGGTCGTCGTGACCGATGCGGCGATGCTTGCGTCCGCGGATCCGCGGACCCCGCATGTGATCATCGCGTCCGAAGGCGGCGATTTTCTCGAAGGCCAACTGGAGCGTGTCGACGAAGCGTATTCGCAACATCAGCTGCGGCATTTGCAGTTGACGCACTACCGCGTCAACGAACTCGGCGATATTCAAACCGAGGCACCGGTGCATGGCGGTCTCACCGATTTCGGCGCGGACGTCGTGCGTCGTTGCAACGCGCTCGGCATCGTCGTGGACGTCGCGCATGGCACGTACGACCTGGTGAAGCGCGCCGCGTCCGTCACGACGAAGCCGCTGGTGTTATCGCACACGGCGCTTGCGACGCACCCCGGCGCGCGTAGCCGCCTGATCACGGCCGATCATGCGCGCGCGGTCGCGCAGACGGGCGGCGTGATCGGCGTGTGGCCAAGTTCGGGGACGTTCCACGACCTCGATGGCATGGCGCACGGCTTCAAACGGATGGTCGAGGTCGTAGGCGTCGAGCATGTCGGACTCGGTACGGATATGTACGGCTTCATCTCACCGCCGGTTTTCCGCGACTATGACCAGTTGCCGGCTTTGGGGGCCGCGCTGCTTTCGGCCGGATTTTCGCAGAAGGAAAGCGAAATGCTGTTGGGCGGTAATTATCGGCGCGTGTTCGAGGCGTCGATGGGGTGATCGGCGCGGCGCAGGCGGTAGACGTAGCGGTGAATGCACCACACGTCTACCGTGTCACCAGTGTCTGGAGTGAAGTGAACCAAAGAGCTTGCGTGCGAGGCAAACGTCTCCAGGTTGTCTCCTAACGTCGATCGAGCCCGCCCGGTCGAACTACCCAAGGAATCCTCATGCCCACTCCGAACTCACTGCGCCCCTTTGCCTTCGTCCTCGCCGTCCAGGACCTCGACCGAAGCACCTCGTATTTCCGCGACGTGCTCGGCTTCCACGCGGACTGGGCCGACGCCTCCGATTGGCGCCTGCTGTCGCGAGGCCAGGTGCGCGTCATGCTCGGCTCTTGCCCGGACGCCGTGCCGGCCTCGGCGATCGGCGATCACAGTTACTTTGGCTACATGGAAGTCGACGATGTCGATGTGCTTCACGACGAATTCGTTCAGCGAGGCGCGCTGATTGTTTCGCCGCCGGCGGACCGTCCGTACGGCATGCGCGAATTCGTCGCCGCAACGCCCGACGGACACCGCTTCGTGGTCGGCCAGGCCGTCGCGCGGAAATAGGCGCGCGGACCGAGGGCGGGAAGCGAAAGCAGCAGCGGCGCGTATCGACGCCGTCTACGGGTTTTGCCTGGTCTCGTGCATGTCGATTCCCGCAACGCGGGCGCGTCGTGACAGTATGTTCAACCCACTCCTGTGAAAGGCGCCTCATCATGGCTACCGGAACCGTCAAATTCCACCGTGTTTTGCGCACGACCCCCGAGCGTATCTATCGCGCGTTCCTCGAACCCGCCGCGATGGCGAAATGGCTGCCGCCATATGGTTTCACCTGCGACGTGCATCAGATGGATGCGCGCGTCGGCGGCACCTACCGGATGTCGTTTCACAACTTCGGCTCGGGCAACGGTCATTCGTTCGGCGGCGAGTACCTCGAACTCGTTCCGTTCGAAAAGATCCGCTATTCGGACCATTTCGACGATCCGAATCTGCCCGGTCAGATGCACACGACCGTTTCGTTGCGGCAGGTGTCGTGCGGAACCGAGCTGAACATCGTGCAGGAGGGAATCCCCGAGCTGATTCCGGTCGAGATGTGTTACCTCGGTTGGCAGGAGTCGCTCGCGCAGCTGGCGAAGCTGGTCGAGCCGGAGATTCCGGACTGACGTTCGACTTGTGACGAAGCCTCGCACGCGACGAGACTCCCCGGTTATTCGACGACGCGGCCGTCACGGGTTCCATCTGCGCACGCATGCGGCCGCCACCGGTCAGGCGCGCCGCCATTGCACACGTCGGCGCGGTTCCATACCGCGCCGGCCGCACTCGACCACTCAAGCTGGGAACGTTCGGCGCATAGACGGCGCGTCGGCTACATCGTCGGAATCACACTCGGCGATTCCAGATGGCTCTCTACCCGCTTGATGCCGGGCACGTTCTCCGCGGCGACGCGGATTGCGCGCTTCTCCTCTTCGGATTCGATGATGCCCCACAGATGCGCGACGCCGTCCTTGACGAATACGCCGTGTTTCGCGAGCCCCCAGCGCTGTCCGTGCATCTCGCGCAGGATTGCGTCGCGCAAGCTTGCATCGTCGTGCGAGTTCGTGTCGATGATTGGCTCGACGGCCGCGAGCGCGCGGATCAGGTTAGAGCGGCTGACGATGCCGACGAGCTGCCCATCCTTCAGCACCGGCACGCGTTTCAGATGCCGGCGCTCCATCAGATCGGCGATCTGGTGCAGCGGCATGTCTTCGGGAATCGAAATGACGTTCTCGCACATCACGTCGCCGACGACATGGCCATGCTCCTTCACATACCTCGCGGCCTGCTCCCGAGCCGACGACGACAGCAATTCGAGCCACCATCGACGTTTGCCGTGCCCGGTGCCGTTTTCCACGCGATGCAGCAGATCGCCCTGACTGACGATGCCTATCACCCGGCCGTCAGCGCCGAGCACCGGCATACCGCTGATGTGGTGATCGACGAACAGTTTCGCTGCGTCGTGGATGGTCATATCCGGTGTTGCGGTGATGACCGAAGAAGTCATGATGTCGAGCGCGCGCATGTTCTTCCCCTCTGCGGACCGCGACGAGTCCTCAGCGGTTGCACGCGTCGCGCGATTTCGGCAGACGCACCGGCGGCGGTCCCGCGCGGTGCTGAGGCGCCTGATCAGGTGTTCAATGCAGCGTCGCTCGGGTCGCGCGGGCTTCACGCTTGCGGCGGGTGAAGCACCTCGCACGGCGTGTCATCGTCGCGACACCGGGCACGACGAACCGCGGCCGTTCTGGCGCAACCGCGCGGACCCCGATCGGCCACGCGGCGCAGCCTCTGTCCGTCAAAGTGATCGTGTTGTGGCTGGCGGTCCGGAGCGGCGCGATGCCGTCGGCGCATGGATACGCACAGCCTGTTGAGAAATGCGACACGCACAGAGTTTAGGTTAACTTCGCCGGGGAGGATGCCAGACGAGGGAGATTTTGCCGCTGGTACTGGGACACAACAAAGTCGGAGTCAGATAGTTTTCAACGCCTGAATAACAGTAAAGTTGGTTCCAACCGTGATTTCGCATGGTGCATGGCAGCAATATTCGAGCTCAACCTTAGCGACTCGAGCACCCTTCACTCGCGTCGCGCGAACGCCTGTCCACCGTCCAACCGCTTCGCGACCGGTTGGAAGTCATCCTGCAAGGCTTTCTGATTGACGCTCTGGCGTCGCTGTCGACTTGGCCCTTCGAATCAGCGAACGCCGGATTTGCTGCCCTACATCGTTCGACCAGCATCCATTCCAAAGCTCCGGCCGGATAATCTTGAGGCCGCCCTCATGCAGGCTTGCTCTTCAAGGACACAGGCTAGGCTCAAGCGGGAATCTCGACGTTGCAGACTTTCTAACCGCTAGGATGTCTCGCGGACGCTTGCTCGTCAACGGTGCGCCGACTGGTGCTCAGCGGAGGGCTTTGTCGGCTGGTCTCTCATCTGGCGCAACTACTCCTATACTTCGCCTGCTCACAAAAGAGAAAGCCGCCTGTGAAGTAGGTTCGCTCCTGCGCGACGTATAAGACGCGGTATCTAATTTAATTGAAAAACAAGTCTCTTCCAGTCTAAAAAGGCTTTGCCAGAAAACAAAAAAGCCTCTTATCAAAGAGTGGTGCGAACATAGTGAACCCGCGCGGCATGCACAAGAGGGCCACCTACGGCTCTTATGCCGTCGGCCAGCAGCGGCGCCATGTCGACGGCGTCAATGTAGTCCACGATTGGCGTGCAGGTTCCATGTGCGTGGGTCGGTACGCGGTTCTACCCGTGACTGTCCACCCACGCACGCGCCCAAGACACTCCCGCGTCTTCGGCTTCTTGTTCACTATCAAAAACGCCAAGTACGGCAGAGGCTTCGACGAGCCTGTTGTCACGCGT
The DNA here is from genome assembly GCF_021390635.1 of Paraburkholderia sp. HD33-4. Classification (NCBI taxonomy): domain Bacteria; kingdom Pseudomonadati; phylum Pseudomonadota; class Betaproteobacteria; order Burkholderiales; family Burkholderiaceae; genus Paraburkholderia; species Paraburkholderia sp. HD33-4. The sequence continues at coordinate 521,832 of NZ_JAJEJS010000003.1, forward strand.
AATGGTGCCACTTCCGGCATAGCGTTTCCGCTCCAGAAGCTCTTCTTGCTGCGCAATTGCGTGACCCCACAGGGCGTAGCCCTTGTACGACTCGTTCTGCATTAGCGTTCAACCGGATTTCGGACATGTCGGGTTCGGTCGCCGGCGTGCTCGTTGCTCCATTACGTTGTTTCGCCACGAGCTTGGGCGCAGATATCGGCGCTCGTCGAGCATGGACCTTTATCGTAGCCGGGCGTGTGTGCAAAGTCGACACGGTGAGGCGCAGTCGTGCGCACCTCGGGTGGACTGCAGACTTCCGAATTGCCTCCAGACGCGAAATCTGATTTCTCCGCGTGCCGGGCGCGTCCATACATTGCCGGCCCACTGCCGGAAAGACATGGACGTCTTGTGTCGAGTTTCCCGTTCAGCTTCCACGACGTCACGAGGGGCAACATTTGTCCGATGTCATAGTTTACCCTGGTAGGGTGTTTGCATATAATTAAAATATTGACATTAAATTAACGGTTGACTACCTTGTCTCCATGGCGCGGATGACCTGCGCTGTAACTGCGAGAGAGCGAAGACCATGTCATTCAGTCTGTTTCAACGTCTCCGGGGCGCGCTCGGATGTGGTTTGGCTGTTGTGGCGATGGCGGCGGCGGCACCGGCTTTTTCGGCCAGCGACACGCTGCGCGTCGCGACCGAAGGAACCTATCCGCCGTGGAGCTTCAAGGACGCCAGCGGTAACCTGCAGGGCTTCGATGTGGATATCGCAAACGCCCTTTGTGCGCAGATGAAAGTGAAGTGCCAGATTGTTGCTCAGGCGTGGGACGGCATTATTCCGGGCCTGCAGGCTAACCGGTATGACGCCATCGTGGCCTCGATGTCGACAACGCCGGCTCGTCGCAAGCAGGTTCTGTTCACGAATAAATACAAGGAGACGACCTCGAGCTTCATTGTCGCCAAGGACAGCGGCATCAAGGATGTGACGCCAGCAGGTCTGAAGGGCAAGCGCATCGGTGTTCAGCGCGGCTCCTCACAGCATCAGTGGCTCACTGCGAATGGCTACGACAAAACTGCGACCCTTGTGCTTTACGACGACACGCGCCAGCCGGAACTTGACCTCGTGGCAGGCCGTGTAGATGCAATCATCGGAAACAAGGCGACCTTCTACGCCGATTTCTTCAAGCGTCCTGAGTCCGGCGATTTCACGTTCGTGGGGCCGGAGTTCAAAGGCGGCGTCCTTGGAGAGGGGAACGCTATCGCTGTCCGCCTCGATGACAGCGACCTGTGCAACCGTCTGAATACCGCGCTTGATGCAATCATTAAAAACGGTACTTACGACCAGATTCGCAAGAAGTACTTCCCGTTCCCTCTGATGTAACCAGGTGCCAGCATGTCTAGTTTCACTCTTAACGGATATGGCGGTCTGATTTTGTTGGGTGCCGCCACTACCTTGCTCGTGGCATTGGCAGCCACGGCAATTGGCTCGGTCATCGGCGTGCTGATGGCAGCAGCGAAGTTGTCGCCGTCGAGTGTGCTGCGGCACATTGCCGGTGCCTACACGACGACGATTCGAGGGGTACCGGACCTGCTGGTAATTTTTCTCGTGTACTACGGGGGAAGTTCAACCCTATCGCATTTGATGGGTCGGTCCATCGAAATCAACGCGTTCACCGCAGGTGCTGTGTCACTGGGCCTGGTGTTTGGCGCCTATGCCACGGAAATCTTCCGTGGTGCCATTCTCGAAGTTCCACGAGGTCAGATGGAGGCCGCTTCCGCGCTTGGCCTGTCATCCTCGGGTGCGTTCGTACATGTCATCGCTCCCCAGGCGTGGCGGTTGGCGCTGCCTGCGTTTGGAAATCAACTGACGGTTCTCTTGAAGGAAACCGCACTCGTGTCACTCGTCGGCCTGGAAGACCTGATGCGACGCACAGGCTTCGCCGTTGAGGGAACCAACCGACCATTCTTCTTCTATCTGGTCGCCGGCATTCTCTATTTTGTGCTCAGCTACGCCATGACGAACGCCTTCGGCTTTGCACGGCAAAAGACTGCTACATCCTTGGCAAGGTGAGACATGTTCGATTTTCCACTGCTTATCTCAAGTCTCCCCAAGCTGCTCGCATCTTTACCTGTAACGCTCGAGCTCTTCGCAGCTATTGTGGTCGCAGGTATCTGCATCGGTGTCCCGATGGCCCTGCTCGGGCTAAGCAATTCGACGGTTCTGAATGGCTTCGTCAAGTTCTATATCGGTGCATTCCGCGGTACGCCAGCCTTGGTGCAGTTGTTCTTCCTATATTACGGCTTTGGGCAATTTTCCTTTATCCGCCATTCGATGCTTTGGCCGCTGTTGCGCGACCCGTTCATGTGCGCAGTAATTGCTTTGGGCATGAATTCAGGCGCTTACACGGCACGTATTCTCATGGGAGCGTTGAGCGCAGTTCCAAAAGGTATCGTTGAAGCAGCGCAGGCACTTGGCCTCAGCAATGCGTCAATTCTTGTCAAGATTAAGGCGCCCCTTGCAGTCCGGATGTCAATCCCCGCGTACGCAAACGAGACCATTCTGAATCTCAAAGCGACGTCACTGGCGTCCACCGTGACCATCATGGAATTGACGGGAACGTCGAAGTTGCTCGTCAGTGAAACCTACGCACCGTATGAGATTTTCGTTGGTGCAGGTCTTGTCTACCTGGCAATGACGTTCGTTCTCGCACAACTCTTCAAGCACCTTGAACTCATCGTGGGACGGAAGACCGGCAAGCCCGACTCAACCTCGACGCCCAGGAAGAGAAGCCGCGTCGCGGCGCTCGAAGCGGGCGATTCTGCTGACACGCAGACTGCCTCGCACTAAGGGAACGGTCCCTTTTTTACAAGTCTGGAGATTTACAAGTGCTTCGATTTATGACCCTAGGTCCGAGTGGCAGCAATCATGAATTTGTCACCGCTCGATATCTGAAATTTCATGAGCTTGAGGATAAAGCTTCTGTCGAGCTGGTTCTTGATTTCGATACTGCAGCCAAGGCAGTGATAAATGGCGACGCAGATTACCTGATTCAGGTGGCGGTCCATCCATCCACTACAGAAATCGTGGCGAAGTTTCGAAAGCATCTCTTTGTCGTCGATGCGTTCGTGTCAGGGAGCAAAGACATGGCCGTCGTCACTCGTATCGATGTCGAACAGCCAAAGTCGTTGGCGCTGCAACCTGCGACACGGGACTATGTTGACACAGAAGGCCTGCAACTCATCCCCGAAACGTCGACAGCGTCGGTTGCCGAGGGACTACTCTCTGGAAAGTACGAGAGCGGACTGACCTATTCGTCGCTTGCTAAGGATTACCCGTCACGCTTCCGGCTCGATGAGATTGTCGGAACCGTCGACGACCCGTGGATCGTCTACGGCCGTCAACGACTCTCCGAAGGAAAAGTGGTGACGTGGAGGGATAGTCCTGCAGGCCGAGCCTACCAGAGCGAACTGAAACAGGCTGCCCGCTGAGCAGCAAGCAAAGAGGATTTGTCATGGTTACCGAATCGAACGCTGAATACGTGATTACCATAAAGGGTCTGCGCAAGAGCTTCGGCGACGTTAATGTGCTGAAGTCCGTGTCCCTTGATGTCCGGAAGGGCGAAAAAATCGTGCTCTGTGGCCCGTCCGGGTCGGGCAAGTCGACGCTAATCCGTTGCGTGAACCGACTGGAGAAACATGATGCTGGCGACATCATTGTTGACGGCGTTGCACTCACAGATGACGTCAAGAATGTGCGTATGGTTCGAGCGGATGTCGGGATGGTTTTCCAGCATTTCAACCTCTTTCCGCATATGACCGTGTTGCAGAACTGCACGTTGGCTCCTATGAGTGTGCGGGGTATGAAGCGCAAGGAGGCGGAAGAAAAGGCAATGCAGATGCTCGAACGTGTGCGCGTCTCTGGACATGCATCAAAATACCCGGCCCAGCTGTCCGGTGGGCAACAACAGCGTGTCGCCATCGCGCGGGCCCTTTGCATGTCTCCGACAATCATGCTGCTGGACGAGCCGACGTCCGCGCTGGACCCGGAAGTAGTGCGCGAAGTACTAGACACCCTGACACTTCTAGCCGAGGACGGGATGACAATGCTCTGTGTCACGCACGAGATGGGCTTCGCAAAAGCGGTCGCAGACCGTGTTCTGTTCCTTGACCAAGGGGAAATCATCGAAGATGCTCCGCCAGCCGAGTTCTTCTCAGCTCCAAAGACTGAGCGTGCGAAGCGCTTCCTCAGCCAGATGATTCACAAGTAAGCCAACCGGAGAAGTGTCTTGCAGGCAGTCGTGCAACGTAGTGACTTTGGAAAGCTCATCGCACCGACGTATTCACCGGCGCAGTTGATTCCTCGTAAAGCGAAGGGCTCACTCGTTTGGGACCAAAGCGGTCGCCAGTTCGTTGACCTCGCCGGAGGCGTCGCGGTCACGGGGCTCGGTCACGCTCATCCCGAACTGGTCGCCGTATTGCGTGAACAGAGCGAGACGCTATGGCACGTTGGCAACGTTTTCACCAATGAGCCAGTTCTAAACCTGGCTAGGCAACTCACGGATTCGACGTTTGCCGATAGAGCATTTTTTGCAAACTCCGGTGCGGAAGCGAACGAAGCAGCGTTGAAACTGGCCCGCAAGGTCGCTTATGACGCGGGAGACGCCAAGAGGGGCAAGACGGAAATCGTTGCTTTTCATCATTCCTTTCATGGCAGGACCCTCTTCACAGTTAGCGTCGGTGGCCAAACAAAGTACAGTGAACCGTTCGGGCCGTTGCCGCCGGGCATACGACACCTACCATTCAATGACACGCGGGCCGCACTAGACGGAATTACTGAAGCGACTTGCGCAGTCATCGTCGAGCTGGTTCAGGGCGAAAGCGGCGTGCGGCCAGCTTCCGCCGAGTTCGTTGAGACGCTGCGTGCTCGCTGTAATGAGGTCGATGCGCTACTCATCTTCGATGAGGTGCAGACCGGTGTCGGGCGGACCGGTGAGCTGTTTGCGTATATGGGATATGACGTCATTCCCGACATCCTTACGACCGCGAAGGCACTGGGAAACGGTTTCCCTATTGGGGCAATGGTGACTACCGAGCGTTTGGCCGGGCATTTCACTGCAGGGTCGCACGGAAGCACCTTTGGCGGGAATCCTCTCGCCGCGGCGGTCGCTGGAAAGGTCATGGAAATCGTCAGACGTCCTCAGACACTTGAGGGGGTGAAGCAACGTCATGACATTTGCATGCAGCGTTTGGCCGAAATCAATTCGAGAACTTCGGTCTTCGCCGAGATTCGTGGGCGCGGGCTACTCATTGGCGCCGAACTTGGGGAGCGATTCAAAGGCCAGTCAGCGAAGCTCGTTGAGCATGCTTACGCTGCGGGCGTTTTCACTCTGATGGCAGGACCAGACGTACTCCGGTTTGCTCCATCGCTTGTGATTCCGCTGGATGTACTCCGCGGCGGGTTGGATGCGCTTGAAACGGCGGTCGTCCAGTTCGCCTCGACAAGCGAGTGAACCCAAGTGATTGGGGCCGCCATTGTGCGATAGCGCTAGCTGTACTCCCGGATGTTGAAGAAGACGGCAAGGAAGCGAACCGGGAGGCTATCGATTTCCTCTGGCCCGTGCGCTGCATTGGGGTCGAATAGCAGACTGTCTCCAGGTTTTACGTCGTACAGGCGGTTGGCATAGCGATACTTCATTCGGCCCTCGAGAACGTGAAGAAACTGTAGACCTGTTGTCTGATGCGTGGACCAAGGTTTCGAATTCTCATCGAGAGTCACGATGTACGGCTCAACTGAGAGGTTTCCGGAAAGCACATGGCCTATCAAGGTGTAGACGTGACCAAACGACGAACCTTCGCGGTCTACGGATACACCACCACCGGCGGGAACGAACGAACAGTCATGCCGCTCACTTTGGTCGACAAAAAAGCGCGACACCGGTTTGCCGAGTGCATTGGCGATTCGCGTGAGGGTTTCGATGGAAGGCGTTGCCGTTCCCTTCTCAATTCTGGAGAGCATGGAATGCGAAATGCCTGCCATCTTCGCCAAGGTTCCGGATGCAATGCCTGCAGCCGTACGGAAGGCGTGAATCTGCGCTGACAGAGCTCGTGAGACCTTCTCCACGTCCGGGTCACGCGGCTTGTCAGCATCAACGTTCTGCTGTTCCTGTAGTGGGGGTTTTGCTTGCGTTTGTGGCATGGATTTTCAACCGTTGATTGGCGGATAAGTACCCTCGGCTGCCATTATATGAGGCGACCTGGTTCCGCCAAGTCTGTCATAAAGTGAGTCGAAGAAATGACACATGATGATGTCAAGGCAAGCGGCGCGGAAGTCCGCCCAGTCACGAGCGAGGATGCTGCCGCTGTTAGCCACCTGGTAGCAGCGCTATTCGCCGAACTCCGCGAAGACGACGCGATACCACAATATCGTCTCGAATCCGTGGAGAAGGTGTTGCGAGACAGGGAACGCAGTTTTGGTTTCGTCGCAATCGATGATGAGCATGCTATTGGCCTCCTTCTGCTCACAGAGGGGGTTGCCATTTTCGCGGGTGGTGTCTTTGGCCAGATTACTGAGTTGTATGTCGAACCGGAACATCGGTCGCGTGGCATTGCGGCACTCCTGGTTCATCGGGCCGCCGAATTCGGACGGGCGCGAGGCTGGAAGCGGATGGACGTCGGCGCTCCACACCAGCCTCGCTGGACTCGGTCGCTCCGTTTCTACAAATCAGAGGGCTTCGTCGAAGTTGGACCACGCCTCAGACTCGATTTGTAAGGGGTATGCTGTCTTTCATTATAGTAAAAAATTGGCATGTTGTTAAAATGTCAGCACTTGATGCGTGATTTGCAGTTATGAACTGCTGTCTGTCAGCAGCAGACCCGCGGCCGGTACCCCGCGGAAACTGAACTAGCTGCCGCACGCAATCAAAAACGCCTCAGCGATGTCGTCTTGGTTCACTCAGCACTCTGGGCAGGGGTTAAACATGGCAAGTTTGAATTCGGCTTCTGAGAGCCAAATTGAGGTTTCGAAAGCGAAGATTGGCTACCTCGGGCCGGGCGGCTCATGGACGCATCAGGCTTGCCTGGACCTTTTTGGTCCGGAAGGACTGATTGGATTGGAGAGTGAAAGACTGTTCGCAGCGTTCGCCAGTGGAGAAATCGACCAGGCGTGTGTACCTGTGACGACCTCAGTGGTCGGCGTTACACCTTATCTTGACCCTGTACTCGCTCTCTCATCTGTCGTCGTGATTGCCGAGTATCCGAAGATGCTCGGCTATAGCCTTCTCGCGCGTCCCGGCGTGAAGCTGGAAGACATCAGAGAGGTCGTCGCTCATCCCGTGGCGCTAGAAGAAGTCAAACCGTGGCTCGACAAGGAAATGCCCACTGTCCGGCGTGTGACCGCACTCGGTGGCGGTGCAGCCGCAAAGGGCGTATCGGAAAGCCGGTCGCTCCACTCAGCATCGATGGGGCCGAAAATCGGGGGCTCGATTTACGGACTCATTTCTCTCGTCGACAACATCGAAGAAGGTCCACACAACGTGACGAGATGGTGGGTGCTTGGAAGGCAGATGCCTGCGCCGACCGGAAACGACAAAACATCTCTTCTTGTCGACATCGAAGATAAGGACTTCTCTTTGCTACTTGAAGATATGACTGCCGCGAAGCTCAAAATCCTTGCAATCTACGAGCGTCCGAGCAAAAGAACGTTAGACACCCACCTCTACCTTATCGAAGTGGCCGGGCACTCCAAGGTGGGCGCTCTGCAACAGTTCGTGCAAGCCAATGCTCAAGTCAGGGTGCTTGGTTCTTACGCCCGGAAGTATTGAAAACCGGTTCGCCCGAAGATTTGAAGGGCGTGGAGCGGCGAGACGTAATAACGGAGATGTCAGACGGCCCGAATCGCTTAAACTCGTGAACGTGAGGCGATGCCAGGCACAGGCCTTGCCTTAAGGCAGGTGCGCCGTGGGCGCGTCTCTGACCTCCTGTCGTCGAGTCACCACTGGCGAGCGCAGGGCATGCATCTGGAACTCAGTGCGGCGTGCCTATTCGGTGTTCAGGGCACGCTTGGCCCACTGACAGCTCAGGGGCGCGGCGGCTCTGCGTCTGGCTGCATCGACGGCTCTGCGAGCGACGGTCCCGAGTTCATGCTCGAGATGAGGGGGCCGTGGGCAATGTTTGGGGAGTCGCCTGCGATGGATGGCTTTGCGCGTATTGCCACAGCCATCGCCGCTGAGACATCCGAACTCATTGAGTTTGATATCAGGGTTATTGCGGAGGCAATTCCGTCCTGCCCGGAGCTCGCAATCTCCCTAATGCGCATCGTTGCAATCAAGCAGCGGATTCTCGCCTCCCGCATTCAATACCTCGCGCTTCCGAAGCCAGAAATGCGAATCGGGGAATTGCTCGGTCGGCTGGCAGATTTGTACGGTGAGAAGCGCGAGGGTGGAACGCTCATATCCATTCACCTGACCCACGAGCAAATCGCTGCGATGACGGGAGCGACCCGGGTCACCGTTACGCGGGCCTTGAAGCGGCTCACGGCCCTCGGTGCAATCGAACTCCGACAGCGTCGCATCTGGGTACTAGACCCATCAAAACTTCTCGGGTGATTTGGTAACTCGCTATACAGACGACGGTCCGGTCACTCGCGTAGAGTGGGGCACATTGGATTCACCTCCCTCTGTACTACACCAACTGATTGAAGGACTGTCATGAGCCGAATCGAGCGTCTGCGTCTCCCCGAAGACGACGCCACTTTCGGAAGCAACCGCATTTTCGACCTGTTCCAGTACTCGCCGGCTGTTACGGCGAACGGACTGGTCTTCATCGCAGGTCAAATCGGTCTGCGTGCCGATGGGTCGATTCCGGAAGACCCGAAGGAGCAAATCGATGTCGCGTTCAAGCGCATCGAAGCTGTGCTCACGCATCTCGGTCTGGACTTCTCGGACGTGGTTGAAATGGTCTCCTACCACGTTGATGTCGGCTCGCACCTGGCGGCGTTCCGTGAAGTGAAGGAGCGCTACATCCGCGTCGATTTCCCAGCATGGACCATCCTCGGTATCGCGGCGCTCGCGCGTCCTGAGCTTATCGTCGAAATCAAATTAGTCGCTGCGACCCGCAAGTAAGCCCTATCTTCATGGGCCGCTTCTTGCGTCGAACCGACACCTAATCGACCAACGCTCCTTCGCGCGGCCACGCCGCGCTGTTGCTCCCGCATGTGCTTGCGTCCGGGGAACTGGGCGAATTCACGAGCTTCCGGGGCGTGCACGCAGAAGACTACGTGGCGGACCCTGAGATTCCCTACAGTTGGAGAGTAGACCGTTCAGAACGGTGCCGGCGCTCTGGCCGAAATCGGCAACCATATCGTCGGTATGGCGCGCTTCCTTCTGGGCCCTATTGCACAGGTGAACGCCCGGCTCGAGACCGTCAATAAGACTCGTCCCGCCGCACCTGGGTCGGTCGAGCGACGGGAGGTCAAGGTCGATGACATCGCGCGATTGATTGTGAAGTTCGAGCGCGGCTGCTCGGGGTCAATCGAGGCGAACTGGGTCGCAACCGGGCGCAAGATGCATCTCGAGTTCGAGGTGTACGGAACCAAGGGGACGCTGTTGTTCAGCCAGGAGCGCTTCAACGAACTGCAATACTTCAAAAGCCGTTCTCTACGCCTGATTAACGGTGGAGTGGGTTCCGAAAGTGATGTCGCGTGGTGCGTCGCGGCAAATATTCACGTTTGCCCGATCTGGCCATGGGCGAAGGCTGCGAAAATGCCCGCTCACAGCGGCGGGCAAGGTTCGCTTACGAACCACGCTTGTGTGCGAGCTTCGTCAGAAGTTGAAGGCGTGTCGGCGGAGCCGGATTCGATGAGATCTATCAAGGTGGTCTGCACTTCAAGCAACGGCGTAGCCGTCACGGCGGTCGCTACCCCGTCGGATTTCGGAAGCAGTCCAGCGAATGCCGCGATTCCCGTCGCGCAGGTCGCTACGAGTAGGGCGGCAGCAAGCACGGCTGCACTGCCGCGAACCGCTCGCTTGGGCGCGAGGTCTGCAAAACATCGCATCATGGCTATCTCCAGTTGACGCGGTCTTTGTACGCAAAGGTTGTGCCGACGCAGGGGCCTGTCAGGAAGCATGCTGCCGGCCGCCTGCACCCGTGTTGACTGCTGTCGTGACGATGGCGAGGCGGGCACGGTGGTGGGACGCACCGTACACCTTGACCCGCTGCGACGATCCGAAACCAACACTTCCCTGCAACTAATCGCGCCCGCAAGTGTTGAACGTTTGCGCGGCGGGTGTTCAGAAATTGTCCGGTTCCAACCGCTTGCACGGCCTGGAACCTTGGCGACAAATCACTTACTGCGAAGTGCCACTACAAGAACGAATGACCACCTGCCCGTTTCCAGTGCGAGCAATTGCCAACTAGTTCGGAAGCCACGCCTGTGCGGCAAGCGCACCGATATACTGTTTCCTCCTACGGAACAGCTGTACTAACATCCAGTAACGGTTCGAGCACTGACGACCGGGGCGGCGCCGGGGAGGCGGGCGTGCTTCCCTCCAGGAGGACCAGGATGAAAGAAAACTCGTCTCGGGAAATCGTCGAGCTGCTGACAAAAGTGGTCGGCCGGACCGCCACGCATGTACCCAGGGGGCAAACCCGCCGGAGTGCCTCGAAAGCGAATGATCGGCTCGAAGAGATCAAACGGAACAGCGCGTTCGCTCGCCAGTACGAGTCAGCACCGGAACCGCTACGCGAATTGGTCATGAAGCGGACCCTGGAAGTCCATGACCTGGCAATTTCCCAGGATTACGTGGGCGCCCTCACAGCCCTCACAGCGGTCGTCGCTTTTCTTCATCAACATCTCGTCGACGACTCGGGCTCGGCAACGCCACCCAGCAAATTGGAAAGCATCGATCTGGATGCCGCTCACCAGGCGCTCTTACTTGGAGGTCTGCCGGGACAGTCGCAGCAAGACCCGGATGACGACAACCCGCCGCCAGTGCGTCGCTGAACTCGCCAGGGGATAACCTCCGATGCTCTCGGGCCTATCGAAACTGCTGGACAAAGCATTTATCCTCGGCTTCTTTTTGCCGGCCCTGCTTGGCTTTACAGGCTTTCTCGCAGCCAACGCGGATATCCCGGCATTTTGCGAGTTGCTGAACAAGGCGACCTCGGACAGCGAAAAGGTTGGAGGCTTGTTCTATTTCGTCATAGTCGTGTGGGTTCTATCGCTGATCCTGCTGGTATTGAACAACTGGTTTTATCAGGTCCTCGAAGGATACAAATGGCCATTCGATCGCGAGGCCTGGAAGCGCGAACAGCGCAATCGCCGCAAGCGTCAGCTGGACCTGATCGATCGCCTCCGTACGGAACTCGATACAGCGAACAGTACGATCGAGCGGCTTAAAGACTCAAAGGAATCGGCGGAATACAGAACGGCGGAATCGAACAGAACCACCGTAAGGGCGAGGTTGTACCGCACCCAGGAGCAGAACGCCCGTGATTTCCCCCGGTATGAAAATCTTGTCCTTTCTACAGCCTTTGGGAACACGTTGCGTGCATTCGAGGGCTACTCGAGCGAAGTCTATAAAGTTGACAGCATATTTGTATGGCCGCGTCTTCTTGCAGTCATCCCAAAGGACTATCAAGCCGCAATTGCGGACGCCAGGGCGCCGGTTGACTTTCTGGTCGGACTCGTCGTTCTGGGTACATTCACGTTCATCTTTACCCTTGTGCGAGCGATCGACATGTGGCTCGTAGAGGGGCTGGCTGGTAACTGCCTGTTGGCTGATCTTTTGCGCAATGCCGCGATTGCGGCCGCCATTGCAGCAATCGCGTATCGGCTTGCGATACTTGCGGCAAGGAGCTGGGGCGATGTCGTCAAAGCAGCGTTTGACCTTTATCTGCCGGCACTCGCCGAGCAGTTGGGTTTTGTTCTCCCGACATCCCAGGCTGCACAGCGTAAGTTTTGGGCCGCATGGAACATGCAGTTCCGCTTCCATGCACCGGCGAATACCACGGGGTGGACACGTGTCAAGCCTGCGACGCCACCGGTAGCGACACAGGCGGATGGGGATGAAACAGACGCGGCAGGCGAAAGCGACGAGCTGCGCGGAGGTTGACCGTCGAACTCGCGATTCGTAGCCTGCAGAGCTTTTGTTTCCGGACTGGAGTTGGGTGCACCATGACGCCACAGTTCAATACCGATTTGCGGACCAGACTGGTGCGGGCATATGGTCACGTGCAGGGAGTAGGTTACCGGCAAGCTTGCATCGATGAGGCCACGGCCCGAGGGATCACGGGTTGGGTGCGCAACCGGATGGACGGTTCGGTCGAAGCTGTGTTGCAAGGCCACGCTGAAGCACTCGACCGGATCTGCGAGTGGCTGGTTGACGGTGCGCATGCAGCTTTGGTGGACCGCCTGGAAGTCCAGGAACTACCGTTACCAGTGGCCAGGTTCGATGAATTCAAGCTCGCCGCAACGGTCTAGTGGACGTCGGAGGGTTGCCGCATCCTTCGGCGAGCGGGAACGCGCCTGTTTCTACCGCACTCCTTGAGCACCGGCGGTATTTCGCGCGCAAGCCACGCGGTGCTCCGATGGTCGCATCGAACGCGGGCCCTTCGGATGGACCCGCGCGCCCTAGGGCTTGAGTGCGGAAGCCAGAACGCAGCTCATGGGAAGCCGCAGTTCCCCGGTGTCGCTTCGATACGCCTCTGCGTCGCGTGCGACGGCCCGTTCAATCGACGCGAGCGCGGCCGGCGTCTGGCCGTGTAGCAAGGCGGCAACTCGCACGCCACCGCGTAGCAGTGCATGAAAGGGGGTATCGGGCGCACGGAGCGTGAGCGTCAGATCCAACTCCCGCACCTCCGGTTGGACGAATCCGGCATCGAGCAGCACGCGCCGCGATTCCTGCCAGTCGCTGAAGCGAAAGAAGGGAGGTCCCGGCGGGACGGGTACATCGGTCGTGCCGTGCTCTTCGATTGCCTTCAACACCATGCCGAAGCCCACCGCCTTGTTCGGTGTCGCCCATACCGTGAAGGCGATTCTGCCGTTAGGTTGAAGTACACGAAACGCCTCCGCGACTGCGCGCTCGGGGTGCGGAAAATGCAACAGTGCGAAGCTGATGCCCACTGCCGCAAAGCTTTCGTCGGGAAATGGCAAATCCTCCGCGTCGCCGACGCGGAACTCGAGTCCCGGAAAGACGCGTCTCGCCTTGTCGACCATCGCGACCGAGAAATCCACACCAGCGACATCCGCGCCGCACCGCGTAGCGGCCGCCGCGAGGTAGCCAGGGCCGCACGCGACGTCGAGAAAACGCGCGCCCCGCCGAACGCAAAGGGTCTCGAGCATTGCGTGGTTCGACTGGGCGGTCAAATCACCGAAATACTCATGATAGGCCTGCGCGACCCGCTCCCAACCTTCGTGCTCGAAGGTGCTGAAGTCGAGTTGTCCCATGCTCACCCCCACCGGTTTGACACGTTGGCAACTTGTAGCGCAGACCTATGTTCCTCGCAAACCGTGTCTCTGCCTATCGGGGAAACAATCCAGGCCGGCGACAGAAAGAGCGCACGACTGCGTGGTGCGGTGCACAACCATCGTGGCCTGAAGCCGCCGCGCTTTCGTGTGCGTCGGTCGCCGGCTCACGCGTGCCAACGACCCAACGCGGCTGCTTGCTCTCTGGCACTTTGCATGTAAGCGCCAGGTCGCGACGCGCCTCACTTGCGCTAGACTGGCTCGAGCAACCGGAAGGAGACCTGGATGATACGCAAGACGCTCAATGCCTCGCAGCTTCAGCAGGAGGTCAACCGGCGCATCCATCGACTACAGGAAATCGTCGAGGACGGCGTGAAGATTCGCGTGCCGCGGCCGCAGTTGCAGGAGGCCGACAAGACCGGCTGCAACTGGAACATGACCCACTTCGGCAACGCGATCGGCTTCGAGCGCGACATCGAGGGCGTACTCAAGGCCGTGCGAGCGGAATACAACCTCAGTACCGAAGTGAAGGACACCGGCAACCCGTTTGGAGACTAGTCGCGAAGGACGTCGATTGCCTGTTCGTTCTTGATGGCGAGAGCACTGACGGTGCGCTTTTCCGTGGTGTCTGGAATGGCGGCTTCGCGTGCGCATGTTAGAAACGGGAATGGCAACTGAAGCTTCCGGCAACTTACGGTAGCGCAATCGCCCGGTCCGACGCGATAAGGTCGCGGGCGTTGTCGCAGCCGCGACGTTCAAAGAAGGACCGCTAAATGAAAAGCAGGCTCGTAGCGCTCGCATTGGCCGGGTGCGCGCTTGGCGTATCGGTGACGGCGCAGGCGCAATCGGATGGCGGCGCTGGCGGCAATCGGCCGCCCCCGCCGTGTTTCGATCATCCGCCGGGACCTCCGCCATCGGACTCGGGTCATCCACCGCCGCCTCCGCCACCGCGCGACGGCGACGGCAATCAACCGCCGAAAGGGCCGCCGCCCGACTGCGGCCGGCCGCCTAACTGAGCGACGCAAGTATCAGCGAATCAAACCCGCCGACTCCGTATCGACGAATGGCGTGGCTGTAGTTGTCGCAAAATCGGGCCGCCTGCAAGCGCGTCGGTCGCGCGTGGTTACAACCAGCGCGGGTCGCGCGTGAACGCGACCGTCAGCCAGCGGTCCGGGCCCGATTCGCCGATCGCGCGCGAGATCCTGTCGCGGATCTGATCGAGCTGGCGGACGCCGGTGTGCTCCATCGCCTCGGGCAACACGATATGCACCTCGACGAACAGGCCGCGGCCGACGCGCGTCGCATAGTGCGAGTGCTTGACGAAGCCGTAGTCGGCGGTCAGTTGTTGCATCAGGTCGCGCAACTCGCGCTCCAGATCCGGCGGCGTGATCAGCAACACTTCCTTGACCGCGCCGATCACGGTTCCGATCGGCATCGGGATCAGGACGAGCGTCAGCAGCGCGAGTACGCCGGGGTCGATGTACGGCGTCAGGTGGCCGTACCCGATTCGTTCGAGCAGCCATGCAATCGAAAACGCCAGCAGCAGCGCCGAACTGATGCACGCCGACATCAGCCAGCTCTTGATGTCGAGCCCGATCAGTTCGGAGTCGATCGCGCGATTCACGCGCCGCTCGCGCCAGAACATGGCGAAACAGAACGCGGCAACCACCACGGCGTAGAGAACGCCCCAACCGAATTCGAGCTCGTGGCCGCCGTCGAGCAGACCTTTTACCGCGTTGATGAAGGCGTAAAAGCACAGCACCGACAGCAGGCTGCCGTTGAACACCAGCACGAGCGGCTCGATATGCCAGAAGCCGTGCTGGAAGCGTCGACTGCCCTCCTGTTGAAGCAGGCGGGTGACGAGCAGCGACAGGCCGCACATCGCGGTGTCGAGCGCGGAGAACATGCCGTCGAAGATGATCGCCAGCGAGCCGCTCAGAATCCCGACCGCGATGCCGAGTCCGGCGATCATCACGGTGCAAAGCAGGGATTGTTTGAGGATGCGCTGTTCGAGGTCCGTTGCTTTCATGGTCCGAGTGCTCGCCCGTGGCTGAAAGACGTTCAGGGGTGAGGGGGAGTATATCGGGCACGAGTGTCCCGCTTCGTATTGCGACTGACGGTCAATTAAATTATTTGCCCGCAATACACTTCAGATTCGAAATCCAGAGCCTCTAAAAAACGGCCGCAAACAATTTCCGCATGTGTCGTATTTCAGGCTTATTCGCTTCGGCACACGGCGAAGGCGGGCATGGCGCAGGAGAGGGCGGCGGTCATGGCGGCGGAGGTGGCCACGGATCGGGCGGAGGCTGAGCCACCTCAGATCACTTCCTTCAACTGCCGCACGATCGCGGCCGTCACGCTCATCTTTCCATGCTGCGCGCGCTCCAGCATCCCCACGTTGCGCCGCACGCCGGCTTCGGGCAGCGGTACGACGCGCAATGCGTCGTCGCGGGTCCATGAGGAGCGGCGCAGCAGCGGCACCACCGCAACGCCGATCCCCTGGCGTACGAGTTCGGCGATCCCTTCCAGAGAATTGAGTTCGAGAAACTCATTGACCTTCACGCGCTGCTTGCGCAACGCACGGTCGATGATCACGCCGGTCCGCTGAGTTCGATCGAAGCGCAAAAAACGCTGCGTGCGCAATAGCTCGGCCACAGGCGCTTCAGCCATGTTCGCATTTGCGAGCAGCACGAGCGGCTCCGAATAGACCGGTGTCCATTGCACGCTGGCCGGGCGGCGGCCCGGCGTGTCGATGATCACGGCCGCGTCGATTTCGCCCGAATCGACGCGCGCGGCGAGATCGACCGATTTCGCGGCCGTAATGCGCACGTCGAGACTCGGCCGCGTCATCTTCAGGTGCGCGACGGCTTCGGCCAAGGTGCCGACGACCGATTCGACCGCGCCGATCGACACCGGCCCGACGTCTTCTTCGAGGCCGCCCGCCATCACGCGCATCGCCTCGTACACGGCGAGCAGTTGCTGCGCGTGCGGCAGCAGGCTCTTGCCCATCGCATTGAGCATGACCTTGCGGCCGCTGCGATCGAACAACTCGTGTTTGAACTCGGCTTCGAGCGCGCGCATCTGCATGCTGACCGCCGACTGCGTGAGCGCCATCTGCTCGGCGGCAATCGCGAACGAGCCGTGACGCGCGACGGCGGCGAAGGTGCGTAGGAAACGGATCGTACTCAAAGGGGCCTCGACCAGGTGGGGAGAGCGGCGCCGACGCGGGCCGCGAGACATCAAATTTCTTGAAGTGAATAACAAGAAATTTTAGCTTTCCTTGATTTAAGCGGCTATGGACAATGAGGTCAAAAGAACAGGCGATATAGCGCGCGAGCCCATCGTCACGAACATGGAGACAGGAATGGATGTATCGGTTCACCAACGCGAATCCGACGCGATACCTTTCAGCACCCCCACAACGAAGCCTTTCGACGCGCGCGTGATCGTCGTCGTCACCGTCTATTACGGCCTGTTCGGCTGCGTGATCGGTCTGGTCACGATTGCGCTGCTGAAGGACCGCTCGAAACAACCGCTGATGTAATTCCCGCCGACTCAACCAGGATACCCCATGAAAATCATCCCCGAAATTGCTCACGCCAACACCGGCATCCAGGCGATCCGCCGCGACATTCACGCGCACCCGGAGTTGTGCTACGAAGAGCACCGCACCGCCGATGTCGTCGCGCGGCAGCTCGAAGCGTGGGGCATCGAAGTGACGCGCGGGCTCGGCAAGACCGGCGTGGTCGGCGTATTGCGCCACGGTTCGAGCCGCAAGTCGATCGGCCTGCGCGCCGACATGGACGCGCTGCCGATCCAGGAGCTGAACACGTTCGAGCACGCGTCGCAGCATCCGGGCAAGATGCATGCGTGCGGCCACGACGGCCATACCGCGATGCTGCTCGGCGCCGCGCAGTATCTGTCGCAGCATCGCAATTTCGACGGCACCGTCGTGTTCATGTTCCAGCCGGCGGAGGAGGGCGGCGGCGGCGCGAAGGCGATGATCGAAGATGGTCTGTTCGAGCGCTTCCCGGTCGATGCGGTGTTCGCGCTGCATAACTGGCCGGGCATGCCGGCCGGCGAGTTCGGCGCGCGCGTCGGCGCGACCCAGGCGTCGAGCAACGAATTCAGGATCACCGTGAAGGGTGTCGGCGCGCACGCGGCGATCCCGCACAACGGCATCGATCCGGTCTTCACCGCGATGCAGATCGGCACCGGGCTGCAAAGCATCATGACGCGCAACAAACGTCCGATCGATGCGGCCGTGCTGTCGATCACGCAGATCAACGCGGGCGAAGCGGTCAACGTGATCCCCGACACGGCGACGCTGGCCGGCACGGTGCGCACGTTCTCGGTCGAAGTGCTCGATCTGATCGAAAGCCGCATGAAGCAGCTTGCGGAAGCGACCGCGCTGGCGTACGGCTGCTCGGTCGAGTTCTCGTTCCGCCGCAACTATCCGCCGACCGTCAACACCGAAAAGGAAACGCATTTCGCGCTGGGCGTGATGCAGGAAATCGTCGGCAGGGAGCATGTCGAGACGAACATCGATCCGACCATGGGCGCTGAAGACTTCTCGTTCATGCTGCTCGAAAAGCCGGGCTGCTACGCGTACATCGGCAACGGTAATGGCGAGCATCGCGATCACGGTCACGGGCTTGGTCCGTGCATGCTGCACAACACCAGCTACGATTTCAACGACGACGTGCTGTCGCTCGGCTCGACCTACTGGGTGCGTCTGACCGAATCGTTCCTGAAACCCGCATAACTCCTGGAGCTCCGATGAACCCATCGTCGTATTTCGCGTCGTCATACGTGAATGCGCGGCGGCTCTATCTGCGCTCCGCCGCGGATGCGGCGGCGCGCGTCGACAGTCACGTGATACCCGGTCTGCGTGGCCTTAACGGCGAGGAGCTCGCCACCGACGTCGCGCGCATCGGTCCGGCAAACGCACGCCGTCTGCTGGTGCTGACGTCGGGCACGCATGGCGTCGAGGGATTTTGCGGCTCGGCCGCGCAGATCGCGCTATTGCACGACCGGCCGATGCACGCGCTGCTCGACAGGCTGAATGTCGCGATCCTCGTCGTGCATGCGATCAATCCGTACGGCTTCTCGTATCTGAGCCGCACGAACGAAGACAACGTCGATCTGAACCGCAACAGCATCGATTTCTCGCGGCCGTTGCCGGTCAATCCCGCGTACGACGATCTGCACGCGTTGCTGGTGCCGGCTGGCTGGCCGCCGTGCGCGGAGAACGCCGCGGCGATCGCGAGGTATATCGAGGAGCGCGGCGAGGCTGCCTATCAGCAGGCGCTGACGATCGGCCAGTACCGCCACGCCGACGGCATGTTCTTCGGCGGCGCGCGCACGGTGTGGAGCACACGGCTGTTGCAGACGCTGTTCGAACAGTACGGCCCGGCCTGCGACAGCATCGGCTGGATCGATTTCCATACGGGACTCGGTCCGTATGGACACGGCGAGAAAATCTGTGTCGGGCAACTCGGCGCCGACGAATTGCAGCGCGCCCGCGCGTGGTGGGGCGCCGACGTGACGAGTCCGCTCGACGGCACGTCGGTTGCGGCCAACGTCGCGGGTCCGGTGCTCGATACGCTGCGCCGCGCGTGCACGCATGCGCGCACCACGGCGATTGCGATCGAGTACGGCACGGTGCCGCTCGTCGACATGCTGCACCGGTTGCGCGCCGATAGCTGGGTGCGTCAGCATCCCGACGCGGACCCGCAACAGATCGACGCGATTCGCGACGAGATCCGCGCTGGCTTTTACTGCGAGGACGACGTGTGGCGCGGCCTGATTCTCGGTCAGGCGCGCGCCGCGATTCTGCAGGCGGTTATCGGGCTGTCGCGGGAGCCTGCTGCCGCAATGGCGTAGCGCTCGCGGTAGCCGCAGGCAAGTCCGCCAGATACAGCGCGGGCAGCCCGTCGCAATCGGAGGTGAACAGCACCTTGCGGTTATCCGGTGTGAACGACGGATGCGGATGCGTGACCTGACGATTGCCGTCGAGCACGCGCCATGACGTATTGTGCGCGGCGATGCGCCTGGTCGTGCGCGTCGCCGGTTCGAACAGGTACAGATAAGGATCGTTTTCGATCTCGTGCGCACCGACGTCGCTGACGTCGACGGGCGTGTCTGAGCCGTCGCCGACCAGCAGCGAGCCGTCGTGATTGCTCATCAGATGCGAGCACGGCGGCATGTCCATCAGTTCGACGTCGGCATCGAGCCGCGGATCGAAGCTGCGGATCGTGCGTCGCGGATCGCCTTTGCGATACGACACGTAGATCATCCGGCTGCCGTCCGGCACCCAGAATTCATGCGTGCAGCTTTCGCCTTCTGCGTGTTCGTGGACTTTGCGCACATCGGTGCCGTCTTCATCGACGAGCCACATGCGTGTGTCGACGAGATCGTGCGGGCCTTCGTGGCAGAAGGCGACGGTGTGGTCGTCGAACGGACGATAAATGGGATGTCCAAGCCATTGATGCGCTTCGTGGATCACCGTGCATGCGCCGTCGCGCAGGTCGATGCTGAGCAGGCGGCAGCGCGGCTGTTTGAAATAGAACTCGTGGAATTTGCGCCAGTCGGTCAACGGCATGTAGTCGTCCGCCGCGATCTCGATACCGACCACCTTGCTGCACGCCGAATTCGCGACCCACGTACCGTAGCCGACGAAATCGTCGGGCACTTCATAGACCACGGACTCTTCCAGCGTGCGCAGGTCGAGCCGCTGCAAACGGCGGTCGTTCTTCACGTAGTAGAGATGCGTGTCGCCGGGCGACAGAAAGCCGCCGAACGTGTTGTCGCCCGGGCCTTCGGTGAGCTGTGTCGCGACGCCGGTGGGCAGATCGAGCAGCCAGTAGTTCCAGTGCCCGTCGAAACCACCGCCGAATAGCAGGCGGTTGCCGTCGTTGGTGAAACACTTCTGATAGAAGTAGTTGCGATGACACGTCACGTGCGGCGGCGTGAGGCGCGTGACCTTTGCGCCGGTTAGCGGATCGACGTGTTCCGCGTAGTCGAGTTGTAGCGTTGTGCCCTTGCTCATTGTCAGTCCTTCGCAGCGAGCCGCGCGGCGCGATGGCCGCGAGCCCATTCGTTTCGTTTGTTTCGTTTCACGGACGAGGGTCCGCGCACTCAGGTTCGCGAGCGCGTCATCTTGCCTTTCGCGCTCTCGCGGCGCTCTGCGACGGCGGCCACCCGTCCCGCGCTGGCGGAGTAATACAGCCATGCGCCCGGCACGAGCAGAACCGCGCCGCAGATCAGGAACACGAAGCGTCCGTTCATCGCGTTGGGCAGCAGCGCGAGCGCCATGATGCCGAGCGCCGCCAGGCACACCAGCCGGCCTAGCAGGCCACGCTGACGATGCTCGCGCTCGCTGTCGGTGGCGTCGTCGTTGTCGGACTCGACAGGGGTGTCCCAGCGCTGGAACAGGTCGCGGCGTTCGGCCACGCGCGTCGCATTCGATTCCGAATAGAACAGGCGCGTCGACACGAAGAAACCGCCGGTGATCACGACATGCGCAAGCAGCACGATCGACACCCGCAGATCCGCCCATTCGCGTCCGCTCAGCTTGATGCCGAACCACGCTTCGATCGTCGTCTGCCCGATCAGGATGCCGAAAACGTACGAGACCACGAGACCGACCAGCAGCGTTACCCAACCCGACCAGTCCGGCGTCTTGCGTACGACGAAGCCGAGCATCGCGGGCACCGCGAGCGGGAACGTCACCATCGCGCTCAGCGTGACGAGGATGTCGAACAGCGTCATGCCGTGCACCGCATTGATCGCCATACCGACGCCGACGACCATCAACCCGAACACCAGCGACGCGAGCTTCGATGCGACCATCAGCTCCTTTTCGCTGGCCTTCGGGCGCAACACCGTGCGATAGAAATTGCGCACGAAGAAGCCGGCGTTGCGGTTGATGCCGGCGTCCATCGCCGACATCGAGGCGGCGAACATCGCCGCCATCAGGAGGCCCAGCATCCCGGCCGGCATGAACTTCGACACGAACGCGACGAATACGGCTTCACGGGCATCGTGGCCGAGCATGCCGAAGTCGCCGGCGAAATCGGGCATCCGGTAATGCATGAACCACGCCGGCACGAACCACACGAGCGGCCCGAGAATGCTCAGCACGCAGGTCAGCAACGCGCCCTTGCGCGCATGCTCGCTGTCTTTCGCGCAGATGTAGCGGTACGAGTTCAGGCCGTTGTTCATCATGAAGATCTGTTTGACGACGATCATCACGACCCACACCGCAAAGAGCCCCGCATAGGCGTAGCCGTGGCCGGTCCAGAAGGTATCGTGGAAGCTGCCGACGATCGGCGCGATGCCGCCCGCATTGCCGAGCGCAACGATCGTGCACGTGAAGGTGACGGCCATCACGATCAGCATCTGCAGATAGTCGGAGGCGACCATTACCCATGCACCGCCCGCGAGTGCCATCGCGATCACGACGAGTCCCGTTCCGACGATCACCGTGCCGACCGGCAGATGAAACACCGCGCCGGTGATGATCGCGAGACCATTCAGCCATTGCCCGGCCGACAGCAGCCCGTCGAGCACGCTGAGCCACACGAAGCTCTGCTCGCTGGTCCGGCCGAAGCGCGAGCGCAATGCTTCGGTTGCGGTGACGACGCGCATCTGCCTGAAGCGCGGCGCGAAGTACAGATAGTTGCTCAGATAGCCGACCGCGTTGGCCAGATACAGCACGACGATCGCGAAGCCGTCGTTGAATGCTTTCGACGCCGCGCCGGTAAAGGTCCACGCGGAGAACTGCGTCATGAAGGCGGTGGCGCCCACCATCCACCACAGCACCTTGCCGCCGCCGCTGAAATAGTCGCTCGTGTTCCGGTTGAAGGAACGGAACGACAGGGTGATCGCGATCAGAAAGCCGATATACGCGACCACGACGAGAATGTTGATGTCCATGCATTTCTCCGCGCAGGCTGATGTCTTTGAATCGAAGAGAGTCGTGCTGCGGTACGGATCAGAAGTAGTGAATGATGCCGAGAGAGACGCCCTGTTCGTTTTCGCCGGGGCTCTGGATGCCCATCGGCTTGATGCTGTAGATCGCGTTCGACGCGTTGCGCAGCGCAACGAGCTGCGCATAGAGCGCGGTGCGCTTCGAGAAGTCATAGCGCGTCGTGAACACGATGTGCTGCGCGCCGGTGTTCGGCCCTTTCTTGACCGAGCCGACCGACGCGCCGATCGGCGCGCTGCCGTAACCGCTGCCGGCGATGCCGTAGTTCAGCTCGAAGCCCCACGGACCGGGCGTATAGCGCGCAACGAGACCGAGCATGTTCTGACGGATGTTCTGGCGCTGCGCGTTGACCTCGTAATTGAGCTGCTGGACGATGCCGCCGAAGTAGACCGACTGCGTGAGCTGGTAGCCGGCGACGATTTCCGCCGCATAGTTGTTCTGCCCCGGCCCCAGCACGCCGTAATCGCCTTCGAAGCCGATCGCCGCCTGCAGCCGGCCGCTCACGTAGTTGAGCGATGCCGACCACACATGCGGCGCGCCGAGGCCGCCGTTGTTGACGTCCTGATCGTACGCGTAATACTGCACCGCGCCGAACACCGGGCCGAAATTCGGCGAATCGTAGCGGATCGAGGTCGGGTACTTGATGTCGAAACAGCCCTGCGCTTTCGTATAGCCGGCGGTGCCCTTCATCGCGATGCCGCAGTTCGACCACAGCACGGTGGTGATGCCTAGGCCCTGGGTTTCGGCGAGCGTGTCGCCAAAGATGCCGTGACGGTCGAACGGCGCCTGGAAGCGGCCCATGCGCAGCGAGCCGAAGGTCTTGCTCGAGAGACCGACGAAGGTTTCGCGGGCGCCGAACGTGCCGGTGCCGTCCGTCGTGCTGAACGAGCTTTCCACCTGGAAGACCGCCTTCAGGTCCGAGGTCAGTGTCTCGGAGCCGCGAAAGCCCCATGCCGAGCCGTAGTTGGCCATGCGCACACTGCCGGGATTGCCGCCGCCCGTGACCCAGTCGATCGAGTTGATGAAGCGCCCATAGAAATTGATCGAATCGCCACCGTAGGGCGTGTAGGCCTTGTCGGACCATCCTGAGAACTGCACCGGCGTCTCCTGGGCCAGCAGTTCGGGCGAGTAAGCGGCGGCCAGCTGGCCGATGCACAGTGCGAGAGCTGTGCACAGTCTATTTGTGGTCGACATCCTGATTCACTTCCATCACGTTAGAAGGTCTCGCCTGACCGAGGTGGAGCCAGTCGGGCGGATGTTTTTAGTTGTTCGCCGG
The DNA here is from genome assembly GCF_021390635.1 of Paraburkholderia sp. HD33-4. Classification (NCBI taxonomy): domain Bacteria; kingdom Pseudomonadati; phylum Pseudomonadota; class Betaproteobacteria; order Burkholderiales; family Burkholderiaceae; genus Paraburkholderia; species Paraburkholderia sp. HD33-4. The sequence goes on from NZ_JAJEJS010000003.1 coordinate 545,544, forward strand.
ATGTTCGATAACCTGTTTATTTATTCGTCATCGTACAACCGACAACGAACATTATCAGTCATCGAACAACTGTCTCAATGGCGGTATACCCTCGCACGGGAATTGGGGATGGAATGAAGGAGCAGGGTCGGATCGGCAGACCCGCCCAACCTGCTCGCGCCCGATCAGCTGCTCTGAATCGTGTGCGCGGCGATGTACTCGAAATCGATGTCCTCGCCGAGGCCAGGCGCCTGCGACAGATGCACGAAACCGTCGGCGTCCATGGGATCGGCGAGGCTGCGCAGATAGGCGGGCGGCACGTCGTAGTCGAGAAACGGGTGCAGCAGGCCGCGCTCATACCAGCGGCAGTTCGACACGGCGGCCGTGACGGCCAGGTTGGCCGCGCCGTTGCCGTGGATTTCGCAGTTCATCCCGAACGATTCGGCCAGATGCGCGACCTTGAGCGTCGGCGAGATGCCGCCGACGCCGGCCACGCCCGCGCGCAGGATGTCGCAGGCATTGGCGGCGACCCAGTCCGCGCGCAGATGATGCTTGCCCGACATCGATTCCGGTCCGACGATCGGCACGTCGAGCTGGTCGGCGAGCCACTTGTACGAGGCCATGCTCTGCTCGTCCATCATCTCCTCGAACCACGCGAAATTCAGTTGTTCGAGCGCACGGCCGATTCGCAGCGCGTCGGTGCGGCTGTACCAGTGGTAGCCGTCGAGCATCAGCGCGATGTCCGGGCCGACCGCCTCGCGCACCGCCGCGCACGCCTTGATGTCCATCGTCACGTCCGGCGCGAACGACACCGGCGGCATCCACGTGTGCAGCTTGATCGCCTTGTAGCCGCGTGCGACGAGCTTTTCGGCGAAGCGCCCGTAGTCGTCGGGCGTGGCGAGGCCGCCGGCGAGCTCGTCGCCGCACATCGTGCTGCCATAGGCCGGAACCTTGTCGCGATAACCGCCGATCAACTGGTAGACCGGCGTTTGCAGCGCCCGCCCGGCCAGATCCCATAGCGCCTGATCGACGATCGCCAGCGCGCGGTCGGTCAGCTGGCCGGCGCTGCCGCGTTGCCGGTGCGCGAGGTCCTGCCACAGCGCCTCGCGCTGGAACGGATGCTGCCCGAGCAGCACGCGCCGCACGTGCGCGGCAAGGAGTTCCTCGCGGATCACCTCCGGTGGCCCGAACGCGTAGCCGGCCGCGCCGTTGTCCGCCTCGATTTTCAGCAGGGCCATCGTGGCCTCGCGCTCGTCGCCGGGGTGCGAGTGGCCGCCGCTATCGACGGCGCGCCGCGTGGGATAGGTAAAGACGGTGCGCGTGACGCGTTCGATCTTCATGAATTCGGTTCCATAGGGGTTGAATCGGCTCCGCCCAGGGCGCGAGAGCCGCCCGGGCGGCGCGCGGACATCGCGGGCGCGCGGCGCCAGCGGTATACTCGAACTATCAACTACTGTCAGTCATCGTATGACGGACAATTTAACACAACGAATCTGGACGACTCAATGAATTCTCCGTTGCCCGTACGTCGCACACGGCGGCGTGCCGAAAACGTGTACGACTGGCTCAGCGAGCAGATCCGCACGGGGGCGCTCAAGCCGGGCGACCAGCTGCCGACCGAATTCGACCTGATGCGCACTCAGGAAGTGAGCCGCGCGGTCGCGCGCGAGGCGGTGCAGAGGCTGCGCATGTCCGGTCAGATTGAGACGCGCCAGGGAATGGGCAGCTACGTGCTCGACGCCGGCGCGCCGTCGCCGACCGTTGAGCTGTCGGGGGCCACCGCGCGCACGCGCCGCGACGTGCTGGCGATTCTGGAGCTGCGCATCTGCATCGAAACGGAAAGCGCGGGGCTCGCCGCGCAGCGCGCGTCGCGCCAGGACCTCGTGGCGATCAAGGCCGCGCTCGACGACCTCGACGCGCATGCAGGTGCCGGCGTCGATGCCGCGCCGTACGACTTCCAGTTCCACATCCAGATTGCGCGCGCGACCGGCAATCCGTTTTTCGTCGATGTGCTGTCGCAACTCGATCCGTCGTTCGCGCCGCGACCGCGGCTCGATCCTTCGAGCTACTCGTCGCGCGTCAACAGCGAGCACCTGAACATTTACGAGGCGATTTCACGCGGTGATGTCGACGGTGCGCGCGCGGCGATGCATATGCACCTGTCCAATAGCCGCGCGCGGTTGAGAAGTGCTGAGGGCGCGGCTTGACGCTGCGCCGTCGGACGGCGTCGCTCAGTAAAGCGTGTCGCCGGTCTGTCGCAGCGGGTCGGGCGACTGCTGCGTGAGCCGCAGCACGCCGGATTGATCGAAGTAGAAGTTGTACAGCAGATGCCAGACGCCGCTGTCCTGATAGCGGTAGCTCCAGACTTCCTCGTTGAGGCGCGGCATGGTTTTCGATTCGGCCGGGCGGCCAAAATGCACGAGCACGTCCTGCTTGGTCCACGTGCCGACCTGCGCCTGATTGAATTCACTCGGTTGCAGCACCTGATGCACGCTTTCGATCTTGCCGTCGGCCGACACATCGGCGGCGATCGTCGTCACCCCAAGCGGCTGCGTCGGCCACATCAGGCGCTTACTGCCGTCGGGCAGGCTGTAGGTTTCGGCCGGCTGGCCTAGCCGGGTGGTCAGCAGCGCGGCATCTTCGCCGGGGTGGAACGCGGTCAACGGTTGCGCGCAACCGGCCAGCAGAATCGCGCCGAGCAAGGCCGCCGCGCTCGCGGTTGCCGGGACAGGCAACGCGAAACCACCCGGGCACCCCCTCGAAGCACCCAATCCGTGAGCGTCGGGAGCACCTTCGGTTCGTCTATGCATGATGTCCCTCCATGTGTGATGACATCGCAGATTCGACACTTTTTGTGAGGCAGAGTTTGCGCGCCACCGCTGCTGGCGTCGGCGCGCCGAAATCGAGTCGCGCCACCCACCGCCCGGCGCCGACGCGCGCGTCTACCCGGGCTTGTCCTGGGGCACCCTGAAGCGCTCGCGGTTCGCTGCCCCGGCTTGCCGCCGAGCCTTGTCCCCATTCGCCCACGCGCCATCCGTCGCGATTATTTGCGATTCACGAATACCGCATTCGCCGCTTGTCCCGTTCCTGAGCCGCCGCACTTGCGCCAATCTTGGCCGCGTCGTAGCCGCATCGACGCAGCGCGGCACGACACCCGTTATTGCATTCGACGAACCCGGCGGCGCGCCCCCGCGCCAGCGAATGCCGTCCGCGCCAGGCGGCCGGCCTATGGAGACACAGATGAAATCGAACGACTGGGACGTGGCCTACGAATGGAAGGCCGTCGTGCTGCTGGCCCTGGGCTTTGGCCTCGTGGGACTCGACCGGTGGCTGATCGCGCCGCTTTTTCCGGCCATCATGAAGGACCTGCATCTGACCGCGCAGGACGTCGGCAACTGCATCGGCATCCTTGGCTTGTCGTGGGGTATTTTCGCGGCGCTGATGGGCGGCATCTCCGACAAGATCGGGCGCCGCAAGGTGCTGATCCCGGCGATTCTGGCGTTTTCGCTGCTGTCCGGGTTCTCCGGGGTCGCCGGCGGCCTGATGAGCCTGCTCGCGGTGCGCGCGCTGATGGGCGTCGCCGAAGGCTCGTTCTGCCCGACCAGCTTCGCCGCGACCGCCGATGCGTCGCATCCGAAGCGCCGCGGTTTCAATTTGGGTCTGCAGCAAAGCGGTTTCGCGCTGTTCGGCCTCGCGCTGGCGCCGATCATCGCGACGCAATTGCTCAGCGTGGTCTCGTGGCGCTGGGTGTTCGCGCTGGTGTCGGTGCCGGGGCTGATTCTCGGCGTGCTGATGTACTTCGTGATTCGCGAACCGAAAGCCGCGCCGCAAGCTGCGCCGAAGCGCGCCACGTGCCCGGCCGAACGCGGCAACTGGCGCGCCGTGCTGAAGAGCCGCAACATCCCGATCGCGATGGCCGCGCTGTTCTGCGCGATGACCGGCGTGTTCGTGCTCGGCGCGATGCTGCCGCTGTACCTGACCGACTACCTGTCGCTCGACACGCAGCGCATGGGTGTCGTCGTGTCGGCGATCGGCTTTGGCGGCTTCATCGGCCAGTTCGGTTTGCCGGGGCTGTCGGACCTGACCGGGCGGCGCGTCGCGAGCATCGTCGGCTTTGCCGGCACCGCGGTGATGCTGTACGTGTTCCGCGGACTCGGCGCGCAACCGGTGCAACTGTTCGCGGTGCTGTTCGTCGCGTCGTTCTTCACGCTCGGACTCGTGTCGCTGCTGTCCAGTCCGGTTGCGACCGAAGCTGCACCGATCGGCATGATCTCGACTTCGATCGGCATCGTCGTCGGCGCGGGCGAGATTTTCGGCGGCGGCATTGCGCCGGCATTGGCGGGCTTCGTCGCGACCCACTTCGGCATCCAGAACATCCTGTGGCTGCCGATCTGCGCGGTGCTGCTCGGCATCGGCGTGAGCCTGCTGCTCGAGGAAACCGCGCCGGCCCGAGTGCGTCGTCAGGGCCGCGCGCCGTCGCTCGACCTGCCGGTCAGCGAGCAACCGGAATGATGCGCTGCAACCGGTCGGCACGGCACTCGGCAATGCAGTCGGTGCCGCGCTCGATAACGAGGCCGTTGTTGCCGACCGAGCGGCGCGTTCACGCGTCCCAGCCCAGATACACTGACAGGCCGGACGAGTGGACAAGGACCCAGCATGGACCGTTTTCTGAGCATCGAGGCCTTCGTACGCGTAGCCGAGACGAGCAGCTTCGCCGAAGCGGCGCGGCAGTTGGGCGTGACGAGTTCAGTGATCACGACGCGCATCCAGCAGCTGGAGAAGTTCGTCAACGCGCCGCTCTTTCATCGCAGCACACGGGTCGTGCGCCTGTCCGAAGTGGGCGAGGCGTTCTATCGCGAATGCGCGGAAGTGGTCGGGCGTGTCAACGAACTGACCGACCAGATGCGCGAGCTGCGCGCCACACCCACTGGCCGATTGCGCATCCAGATGCTGCCGGGCTTCGCGCTAGGCCACTTCGGCGCGCCGCTTGCGGAATTCAACCGGCGCTATCCGGGCATCCAGCTCGACGTGATCGTCAACGACCGGGTGGTCGATCCGATCGAAGAGGGCTTCGACGTCGCTTTCCAGATCTTTCCGCCGATCGCCGAATCGCTGATCGAACGGCGTCTCTTCAAAGTGCGGCGTCTTTTCTGCGCGGCGCCCGCGTATGTGAACGAGCATGGCGCGCCGCAGCATCCGCGCGACCTGCTGCAACACACCACGGCACTTTATTCGGGCTACCCGTCGCGCAATCGCTGGACCATGACGCACGGTGACGAGGTTGTCGAAATGGAGCTGCCCGGCATGATCCGTTCGAACTCGGTGCATCTGCTGCGCGACTATGCGCTGACCGGTGGCGGCGTCGTCTGTCTGCCGACGCTCGTCGCGAGCGCCGCGCTGCTCGATGGTTCGCTGGTGCCGATTCTGACCGACTACACGCTGTCCCCGCTCAATTTCGCGGCCGTGTATCCCGCGACTCAACGACAGGCGCTCAAGGTGAAAGCGCTGGTCGAGTTTCTGGCCGAGTACCTGGGTCCCGAACCCGCTTGGGACGTGCCGCTTATCGAGCGCGGCTGGGTGACGTAAGGCGGCTGCCTACGCGGCGATTATTTGCAAAGTGCAAATGCTGTAATCGCCCGATCGCCGGTTGTTGCCATCCTGTTGCGCTTCTAAAGTTGATCCCAGCAAGACCGATTCAACAACCGCAACTTCGTTGCATGGGATCGGAGTAAGAGCTTTGCATGGGACCGCAGTAGGCGCTAAAGCGCCAACACCGGTCGACAGCTAAAGCGCCAACTCCGATCGACCGCAACTTCGTTGCATGGGATCGGAGTAAGCGCTGAAGCGCCAACTCCGATCGACCGCAACTTCGTTGCATGGGATCGGAGTAAGCGCTGAAGCGCCAACTCCGATCGACCGCAACTTCGTTGCATGGGATCGGAGTAAGCGCTGAAGCGCCAACTCCGATCGACACAGGAGACAGCAATGACCGACCAGTCGTTCCACACCGTCTTTGGCTCGCTCGACGGCTACCGCAAAGGCGAAATCGAAATCACGAGCGGCGAAGCGCGCCACTACGTGTTTTCCAACATCTTCGAAGTCGCTTCCCAGTCGGCGCCCTACGAGAAGGTCGTGGTCGGCAAGAACCTCGACTACGTGATCGAGGCGCTACGCACCGAAGGTCAATCGCAATGGTTCGCCTGCGCGCACGACGAGTTCGCGATCCTGATGGACGGCGAAGTGCGCATCGATTTCATCAAGCTCGACAACCCGCCGAAGAGCGGCACGGGCACCGTCGCAGCGGGTGCGCAACCCGCCGGCCGTGCGATGGGTCACGTGGTGCTGCGTCGCGGTCATCAGGCATTGCTGCCGGCCGGCTGCGCGTATCGCTTCACCGCACAGAAAGCCGGTGTCGCGCTCGTGCAAACGATGCTCGGCGAACTGTCGGTAGAGAAGTGGGCCGACATCTGCCTGCACTGATACGCACACGACCTTAGGAGACAAAACATGGCATCTCTCGAAACCCTGGATCACCCGGCCGGCTTCGCCGCCGACACCGTGCGCTCAAGCGAACCCGACGCTGTCACCGGCTATCGCCGCTTCACGCTCGGCGCGTTCGAATTCCTGCGCGACGAGTACTTCGTCAAGATCAACTGGCCCGCGAAAGGTCAGACCCGCACCCACGCGGTACCTGCCGATGCGTTCCTGCGCGCGATGATGCGCGACGTCGCGTGGGGCTTCTTCTACGGCTGGGTCAACTTCGACCATGTGTTCGGCACGCGCAATCACTACGGCAAGGTCGACGTGTATGCGGGCTCGTTCAACGGCATCATGAAGGACGCGGGCGTCGACTACATGGAAACCTTCGAGACGCCGACGATCATGGCGACCTTCAAGGCGATCCTGCACGACTGGACCAACGAAGGCTTCGACCCGTTCGCCGCACCCGAAGAAACCGGCACCGCGTTCGGCCGCAAGCATGGCGACAACGATGCCGCGATCGAGCGCACGCGCATCGCGACGCGCCGCATGCCGGGTCTCGAAGGCGATTCGCCGCTGCGCGACGATCTGCCGGTGAACCGCGCGTTCGCCGACGTCACGCAGGACGATCCGGAAGTGCACGTCGAGCCCGGCTTCGAGGGCCAGCTGCACGCGTTCAACCTGTTCAAGTATCTGTCGCGCTCGGACGTCACGTGGAATCCGTCGGTCACGTCCGTGTGCGGCCAGAGCCTGTTCTGCCCGACCACCGAGGAATACATCCTGCCGGTTTTTCACGGCAACGATCGGGTCGAGTGGTTCCTGCAGATGTCGGATGAAATCGTCTGGGACGTCGGCGACAAGAACACCGGCGCGCCGCGCGCACGTATCACGATGCGCGCGGGCGACATCTGCACGATGCCGGCCGATATCCGCCATCAGGGCTATTCGACCAAGCGCTCGATGCTGCTGGTGTGGGAGAACGCGACGCCGAATCTGCCGAAGCGCTACGAGAGCGGCGAGCTCAAGCCGTATCCCGTCGATTTCTGAAGGCTTGATCGAAGAGCCCCCGCGCCCGTATTCACCGAGGATCATTCATGCAAACCCAACTGTTCATCGACGGCCGCTTCACGGACGCCGTCGAAGGCGGCACGATCGACGTGCTCAATCCGCACGACGGCTCGCTGATCACGCAGATCGCCGCGGCGAGCGCCGCCGATGTCGATCTCGCCGTTGCTGCCGCCGCCCGCGCGTTCCCGAAGTGGGCCGCGCTGCCCGCCGCCGAACGCGGCCGCCTGCTGCTGAAGCTCGCCGACGCGATCGAGGCCAACGCCGAAGAACTCGCGCAACTCGAATCGCTCGACACGGGCCATCCGATTCGCGACTCGCGCTCGCTCGACGTACCGCGCACCGCCGCATGCTTCCGCTACTTCGGCGGCATGGCCGACAAGCTGCAAGGCTCGGTGATTCCGGTCGAGGCGGGCTTTCTGAACTACGTGCAGCGCGCACCGATCGGCGTGGTCGGACAGATCGTGCCGTGGAATTTCCCGCTGATGTTCACGAGCTGGAAAATGGGCCCGGCGCTCGCGGCGGGCAACACGGTCGTGCTGAAGCCGTCGGAGATCACGCCGCTGTCCACGCTGCGCATCGTCGAGCTGATGGCCGAGGTCGGCTTTCCTGACGGCGTCGTCAACATCGTCGCGGGCTATGGTCATACTGCCGGGCAGCGGCTCGCCGAGCATCCGGGCGTCGGCAAGATCGCGTTCACCGGATCGACCGCGACCGGACGGCGCATCGTCGAGGCCTCGCAGGGCAACCTGAAGCGCGTGCAGCTCGAACTCGGCGGCAAGGGCGCCAACATCGTGTTCGACGACGCGAATCTCGACGCCGCGATCAACGGCGCCGCGTGGGCGATCTTCCACAACCAGGGCCAGGCGTGTATCGCGGGCTCGCGGCTGATCCTGCACGAGCGCATCGCCGATCAGTTCCTCGAACGCTTCGTGTCGCTGGCGTCGTCGATCCGGCTCGGCAATCCGCTCGATGCAAACACCGAGATGGGCCCGCTCACGTCGAAGCAGCATCAGGAACGCGTGCTGGCGTTCGTCGACATCGCGCGCCAGCAGGGCGGCCGCGTGCTGACCGGCGGCATTGCGCCGAGCGACGCGGCGCTCGCGAACGGCTACTACGTGCGCCCGACCGTGGTCGAGGCCGCGAGCCCGAACGACCGCGTCGCGCAGGAGGAAGTGTTCGGCCCGTTTGTCACGGTGCTGCGCTTCAGCACCGACGACGAAGCGCTCGCGATCGCCAACGGTACCGACTACGGCCTCGGCAGCGGGCTGTGGACGCGCGATCTGTCGCGCGCGCATTCGATGGCCGCGCGGATTCATGCGGGCATGTGCTGGGTCAACTGCTACAAGCGCGTCAATCCGGGCAGCCCGTTCGGCGGCGTCGGACAGTCGGGCTACGGACGCGAGATGGGCTTCGAGGCGATGCACGACTACACGGAAGCGCGCTCGGTGTGGGTCAATGTCGACGGCAACGTGCCGCCGCATTTCAAGCGCTGAGGCCGGCATGGAGCGCTTCGTCTATCAGGGCACGCCGTCGCGTGTGGTGTTCGAATGGGGCGGGCTCGCATCACTGCCCGCGGAGCTCGAGCGGCTAGGAGCCAGGCGTGCGCTGATCCTCGCGACGCCCGAGCAGCACGCGTTGGCCGAGCGGGTCGCGGATGTGCTCGGGTCCCGCGCGGCGGGTGTGCATGCGCAAGCCGTGATGCACGTGCCGATCGAAGTTGCACGAGCGGCGCGCGATGCGGCTGCCGCGCTCGACGCCGACTGCTGCGTCGCGGTGGGCGGCGGCTCGACGGTCGGCCTCGGCAAGGCGATCGCGCTCGAATCGTCGCTGCCGATCATCGCGGTGCCCACCACCTATGCGGGCTCCGAGATGACGCCGATCTACGGCCTCACCGAGGGCCGTCTGAAGCGCACCGGCCGCGACATGCGCGTGCTGCCGCGCACGGTGATCTACGATCCGTCGCTGACGTTGTCGTTGCCGGTGGGCATTTCCGCTGCGTCGGGCATCAACGCGATGGCGCACGCGGTCGAAGCGCTGTATGCCGAAGACGCGAACCCGGTGATCAGCCTGATGGCCGAGGAAGCGATCCGCGCGCTCGGCGAAGCGCTGCCCGCGATCGTGCGCGCGCCCAACGACGCCGCCGCGCGCGGCGGCGCGCTGTACGGCGCGTGGCTCGCGGGCACCTGTCTGGGCGCGGTCGGCATGGCGCTGCACCACAAGCTTTGTCATACGTTGGGTGGCACGTTCAACCTGCCGCATGCGCAAACGCATGCGGCGATGCTGCCGCATACCGCACACTACAACCACGGCGCCGCGCCCGATGCGCTCGCACGCGTCGCACGCGCGCTCGGTGGCAAGCGCGCGGCCGACGCGGGTCCGCTGCTGTTCGAACTGAACCGCGCGCTCGGCATTCCGCTGGCGCTCGCGCAGATCGGCATGCCCGAGCATGGCCTCGACGAAGCAGCCGATCTCGCGTGCAAAAATCCGTATGCGAACCCGCGTGCCGTGGAGCGTGAGGCGATACGCGCGCTGCTGCAACGTGCGTGGCAGGGCGCCGAACCCGCCTGAGCGCCGCAGAACGCGGCGCCACCCAAACAATCGATGGAGGCAGACATGTCGACAGACAACCAGGAGGCCGAACAGGCCCTGACCGAGCAGGTGGTGGCGAGCTTCGCCGGCACGCCCGATGAACGGCTGCGCACGCTGATGCAAAGCCTCGTGCGGCACATGCATGCGTTCGTGCGTGAAGTCGAGCCGACCGAGGCCGAATGGATGTCGGCCATTCGCTTTCTGACCGACACCGGCAAGATGTGCGACGACCTCGTGCGGCAGGAATTCATCCTGCTGTCGGATACGCTCGGCGTATCGATGCTGGTCGACGCGATCAACCATCGTCTGGCGACGGGCGCCACCGACACCACCGTGTTCGGTCCGTTCTATATTCGCGGCATGCCCGAGCGCGCGTATGGCGAGAACATCGCGTTCACGCCCGGCACACCCGCGCTCGTGCATGGGCGCGTGCTGTCGACGGACGGCGAGCCGCTTGCCAACGCGGTGCTCGACGTCTGGCAGACCGCCGACAACGGCATGTACTCCGGGCAGGACACCGAGCAGCCGCACGGCAATCTGCGCGGACGTTTTCGCACCGACGCCGAAGGCCGCTACGCGATCTCGACGATCGTGCCGGTCAGCTATCCGATTCCGACCGACGGCCCGGTGGGCCGCATGCTCGAAGCGACCGGACGGCATCCGTGGCGCCCCGCGCATCTGCACTTCATGATCGACGCGCCCGCGCATCGCACGCTCGTCACACATGTGTTCGATCGCGAGGATCCGTATCTGGGTTCGGACGCGGTATTCGGCGTGAAGCCGTCGCTGATGGTCGACTATCGCGAGTGCCCGGCCGACCACGAGCTCGCGCGCCGCTTCGGTTTCGACGGCCCGTTCCGCGAAGCGCGCTACGACTTCATCCTCGATCGGAGTTGACGGCAATGGCACGCTTTTTCGCGGTATTCGCAACCGACAAGCCCGGCATGCGCGAAGTGCGCGAACGGGTGCGTCCGGTGCATCGGACGTGGTTGCGCGGTGGTGCGCATCGCGGCGTATTCGTGCGCCTCGGCGGTCCGACGCTCGCGCCGCAATGCGATGCGATGAATGGCACCTTGCTGGTCGTCGAAGCGGAACGTATCGACGACGTGATGGAGTTCGTCAGCAACGATCCGTATATGCAGGCGGGGCTGTTCGATAGCGTCGAGATCCGTCCGTGGGACTGGAGCCTCGGCAATCCGGAACGGAGAGTCTGAGCGATGAACGCAACGCCGCTATGTCCGCTCGCCGACGTGCCCGACGGCGGCGCGCGGGTCGTCGATACAACGCCCGCCGGCCTGCCCGTCGTGGTCGTGCGGCGGGGCGAGCAGGTGTGGGCTTACGCGAACCGCTGCCCGCATTTCTCGGTGCCGCTCGATTTCGAGCCCGGCGATGTGCTGTGCTATCGCTCGCAGGTGTTGATGTGCGCGCATCACAGCGCGCTGTTTCGCTTCGAGGACGGACGCTGCATCGAGGGACCGTGCGCGGGCGCGAGCCTCGATGCGATGAAGATCACGGTCGACGCAAACGCATGGGTCGTGTTGAATCCCTAGTCGACGTGCGCCGTCAGAGCACCACGTCGAGCATATCGAACAACATCCGGTTGTGCGCCTTCGCCGAGCGCCGGCGCTTGCGGATCACCGTCGACAAACATTCGACGAAGCACTGACTCGCCGCGCTGCGCATCGTGTTGTGCAGGCCGATCACCGCGACCTGACTCAGGTCGAACTGCTCGACGAGTTCGAGCGGTTGCGCCCAGTCCTTTAGCGAGTCGCTCAGCAGCAGCGGCCGCGGGCAATGCGACAACATGTCGTTATGACGCGCGAGTTCGACGAGCAACGTGCTCGAATGCGCGCAATGCAGCCGATGCGGCTCGATCGCGGCGCCATGCTGCCAGAAGATGTTGCGCATCATCCCTTCGAAGCTCGCCGCCGTGTAATTGACCGCCCAGTCATGCTCGAGCAGATCGTGAATCGAGCGGCGATCCGCGAGCGGATGCCCGCGCCGCGCGATCACGCACGACTCGTACGTGAACAGCAATTCCTGATCGAACTCGCGGCTCGGCAGCGCCGACGACAGCGGCACCACCGACAGATCCAGCAACCCTTCGCGCATCCTCGGCACCGCGACGGCAGTCAAGCCCTCGAAAATCTCCAGCCGCACCTTCGGCATCTGTTGCCGGAACAGCGTGATCGTTTCCGCCATGAAGGCCAGCATCACGAGCGGCGTGATCGCGATCGCGAGCTTGCCGGTCTGATCGCCGCGCAGCTTCGCGAGGTCTTCGTTCGCGCGTTCGAGCTGACCGATCATCAGACGCGCGTGACCGAGCAGCGTCTGGCCGGCCTCGGTGAAGCTCACGCCGCTCGGGCTGCGCGACAGCAGCGTCAGTTGCTGATCCTTTTCGAGTTCGCGCAACGCCTTCGTGACTGCCGCCTGGGACACGCCGAGCAGACGTGCCGACGCGCGGATGCTGCCCGCGTCGGCGACCGTCACGAGCGCCTGGAGTTGATGGATTTTCATCGGGGGGGAAGGCTGACGAGGGGGTTAACACGGTGACAACCGTTGGTTATCAATATAACAAAATTGCGGCTTCCCGCTCAAAAAATGCCTGCCTATGATGCGCCGACAGTCTTCACCAACGAGCCCTCCATGTCCTACCCAGTTGAAGCATCTCTCGACGAATCCCTCGACGAATTCATCCCGTCGCGCATGCGCGCGATCGAAGCCGATATGGTGTCGCTGCGCCGGCACATTCATGCGCATCCCGAACTGAGCTTCCAGGAGTTCGAGACGAGCGAGCTGGTCGCGCAGCGCCTCGCCGAATGGGGCTATAGCGTGCATCGCGGGCTGGGCGGCACGGGCGTCGTCGGTACCTTGACGAACGGCAGCGGCAAGTCGCTCGGCCTGCGCGCCGACATGGACGCGCTGCCGCTCACCGAAGCGACCGGCCTCGACTATGCGAGCAAGCACGACGGCGTGATGCATGCGTGCGGCCACGACGGCCATACCGCGATGCTGCTCGCGGCGGCGCGCGTGCTGGCGGAGTTGCGCAACTTCAGCGGCACGCTGAACCTGATCTTCCAGCCGGCCGAGGAGCACGGCGGCGGCGCGCGCAAGATGCTCGAAGACGGGCTGCTCGAACGCTTTCCGTGCGACGCGGTGTTCGCGATGCACAACATGCCCGGCGTCGCGGCCGGCCGCTTCGGCTTTTACGAGGGGCCGTTCATGGCCGCCGCCGACACGGTGACGATCCGCATCGTCGGTCACGGCGGGCACGGCGCGGTGCCGCACAAGGCCGTCGATCCGGTCGTCGCGAGCGCGTCGCTGGTGATGGGGTTGCAGACCATCGTCTCGCGCAACGTCGATCCGCTCGAAACGGGCATCGTGTCGGTCGGCGCTATTCATGGCGGCAGCGCGCCGAACATCATTCCGGACAGCGTGGAAATCCGGCTGTCGGTCCGTTCACTGAGTCCCGCGGTACGCGCCCATCTGCAGGAGCGCATCACCGCGCTCGCGCAAGCGCATGCGCAGGCCTACGGCGCCCGCGCCGAAGTCGACTACGAGCGTGGCTATCCCGTGCTGATCAATCATCCCGACGAGACGCGGCTCGCGAAGTCCGTCGCGCGGGAATGGCTCGGCGACGAAGGCCTCGTGCACGACATGCGGCCGATCACGGCCAGCGAGGACTTCGCCTACGTGCTGGAACAGTGCCCCGGCTGCTACCTGCTCGTCGGCAATGGCGAAGGCAAGGGCGGCTGCATGGCGCACAACCCCGGTTACGACTTCAACGACGACATCCTGTCGATCGGCGCGAGCTACTGGGTTCGGCTCACGGAGCGGTTCCTGCGCTAGGCCACGGCGTTCAAGCATGCCGCGCGCGGGTGCCGTCGCCTGCTCGCGGCTTTAATAACAGCGGCGGCAACCTGTCGCTCGATTTGTGCGAGCGCGCCTCTTCCCGACTTGGAGACACCATGAAACGACTGATCCGTTCCACCCTGTTGGCATCCGCGTGCGCGGCTGTCTGCGCGTTGACCGCCATGCCGCCGTCCGCGTCGGCGGCCAGCCCGGCAAACTCGCAGACGCTGACGTTCGGCGTCGATCCGACCTTTCCGCCGTTCGAATCGAAGACGCCCGACGGCTCCTTCGTCGGCTTCGACATCGATCTCGGCAACGCGATCTGCGCGCAGCTGAACGTGCATTGCAAATGGGTCGAGCAAGGCTTCGACGGCATGATTCCCGCATTGAAGGCGCGCAAGTTCGACGCGATTCTGTCCGCGATGACGGCGACGCCCGCGCGTCGCGCGCAGATCGATTTCACCGACAAGCTCTATGGCGGCTCCGCGCGACTCGTCGCGCCGGCCGGCTCGAAGCTGCAGCCGACCGTCGACTCGCTGCGCGGCCACCGCATCGGCGTGCAGCAGGGGGCGGTGCAAGAGAGCTACGCACGGGCGGAATGGGCGCCGAACGGTGTGACGATCGTGTCGTATCAGAGCCCCGACCAGATCTACGAAGACCTGTCGACGGGGCGTCTCGATGCCTCGTTCCAGGCGTCGGTTCAGGCCGATCTGGGCTTCCTGCGCACGCCGCGCGGCAAGTCGTTTGCGTTCGCCGGCGCGGAAGTCAAAGACCCGCGCGCGACCGGCGACGGCATCGCGATCGGCGCACGCAAGGGAGACGAGCAACTGATCGCGAAGATCAACCAGGCCATCGACGCGATTCGCAAGAGCGGCACGTACGACAAGCTCGCGCACAAGTACTTCAGTTTCGACATCTACGGCGACTAAGCCGATCCAGCAATCGGGCGCGGGCAACCGTCACGGCGTTTGCCCGCTTGCCCGTCGCGGCGAACCATAACGATAGCTACTAATGGGTTTGGAAAAAATGCAGAAAAAACAGTTGGCAGGACTATTGATTGCAAGCGGCATCGGGGTCGGTGCGCACGCGCAAAGCAGCGTGACGCTGTACGGCCTGATCGACCAAGGCCTGACCTACACGAGCAACGTGCAGGGCCACTCGAATTGGGAAATGATGAGCGGCGAGGCGCAAGGCAGCCGCTGGGGGCTCAAGGGCTCCGAGGATCTGGGCGGTGGTCTGCAGGCGCTGTTCCGGATCGAGAACGGTTTCGACGCGAGCAGCGGCCGTCTGATGGAAGGCGGTCGCATGTTCGGTCGCCAGGCCTATGTCGGGATTTCGAAGGACGGCATCGGTTCGCTGACGTTCGGACGTCAATACGATTCGCTGGTGACGTTCCTTGGGCCGCTGACCGCGAATGGCAACTGGGGCGGTTTCATGTTCGACCACCCGTACGGCAACGACAACACCGACAACTTCTTCCGGCTCGACAACGCGGTCCAGTTCAACAGCGCGAACTGGTCGGGCTTCCAGCTGAGCACCACCTACGCGTTCTCGAACAGCGCCGGGCAGTTCTCGAAGAACAATGCGCAAAGTGTCGGCGCCGGCTATACGAACGGACCGTTGACGATCGGCGTGGGCTACCTGAACGTCAACGATCCCGGCGCGAACACGGTAGGCGCGGTCACGACCGACGACGCCGGTTTTCTCGCGAGCCGCCAGACGGTGTATGGCGCGGGCGTCAGCTACAAGATCGGGCAGTCGACTCTCGGCTTCGTCTATACGCACACCGATCTGAAAGACCCGACCTCGTTCCAGTTCATCAGCGGCTCGATCGTGCCGCCGGGGCAGACGCTGTCGTCGCTGAAATTCGACAACTTCGAGGTCAACGCGACGTATTACGTGACGCCGGCGCTGCTCGTCGGCGCGATGTACTACTACACGCAGGGCAAGCTCGATGCGTCGGCGAGCGACGCGAAGCTGCATTGGCAAATGGTCGGCCTGATCGCCGACTACACCCTGTCGAAACGTACCGACGTGTATATCGCCGGTACGTATATGAAGGTGAACGGCAACTCGGGCACCGCGCTCGACAAAGCCTATATGACCGCCGCCGACGACTCGTCGTCGGGTAGGGAACAGGTGATGGCGCGTATCGGCCTGCGTCATACGTTCTAAGCGACGCGGGCTGCCAGCGCGTAGCCCGGCATGCCTGTTTCAGTCTGCCTGCCGCTTCATTGGTTCGTATGCCCCGCTGAGCCAAACCTCAAATCGAGGTCTGGCCGCGGGACTACAATGAGCCCCGGCCTCACATGGCACTCGCCGTCTCGAGGCCGGGCGAATTCGCCAGGCTACACTGCCTGCGGCCAGCGGCCGAAGCCATCAAAGGCGTCGAAGACGAACGCCCGACCCTGTCCACGCCATGCAGGCGGTCCGGTGCGAGTGGCTCGACAGCAGCCCTCCGGTGACGTACCGTTATGGCCTTGCGCATCGGGCTCGCACCGCGAGCCCGGGCAGATTTCCTTCATCAATAGACAGGCGCATGGATATCCGGGAACTAGCCAGAGAGCTCAAGCTGTCCATTTCGACTGTTTCGCGCGCCTTGAACGACGCCGACGAGGTGAGTGCCAAAACGCGTGAACGTGTCCGCGCCGCGGCGCACGAACTCGGCTACGCACCCAGCAAGTCCGCGGCGAGTCTGCGCCGGGGCCGGCTCGACGTGGTCGGCCTGATGCTTCCGGTGCGGCGTGAAGAAGAGACCTACACCCTCGGCATCTTCATGAGACTCGCCGATGGCTTGCAATCGGTTCTGTCGCAGCATGGCATGGATCTCGTCATGTACTCGAGCGAGTCCTGGGACGACGAGGTCGCGCGACTGCGACGCATCGTCGATCGCCGCCAGGTGGACGGCGTGATTCTCGCCGGCACGCGGCGCCACGACGAGCGGCTCGACTATGTCGCGAGCCGCAATTTTCCGTTCGTCGCGTTGGGCCGCAGCGAGTCGGGCGGCGAGCACACGTGGGTCGATCTGGATTTCGAGGCGGCCGCCGCCGCGGGTGTCGCTCGACTCGTCGCAGGGGGACACCGGCGCATCGCGCTGGCGATTCCTGACGGCGACGCGATGCAGGCGCACATCTATCTGCGTGCATGGAAGAGGGCGATGAAGAGGCACGGGCTCGAGGTGCCCGCGGGGTACGTGCAGCGCAACAGGCTGTCCGAGCGCGGCGGGTATCTGGCGACCGAGGCGCTGCTCGCCCTCGGCGATGCACCGGACGCGCTGATGTTCCAGAGCGACTGCATGGCGATCGGCGCCTATCGGAAGCTTCACGAAATGGGCCAGACGCCGGGCCGCGATCTGGCGATCTCGGGCGGCGTTCTGGCCGGTGAGGTGTCGGAATACCTCGCGCCGCCGCTGAGCGGCTTCACCCTGGATGCCCATGGACTGGGGCAGCGCCTCGCACGAGCGCTGCTCGCCCAGCTTCCCGAGCTTGCCGAAACCTATCGTGCCGAGCGCGAGCCGCTACTGTGGCCGTTGACCCTGCGCGACAACGAAGACGCCGCGCCCCCGGCAGCGCGATAGCAGCCGTCTCGCCCGCATCGACCTGTCTGTCACGTGGTTCTCGCCGCGCCGGCGCGCATTGTGGTTTGCGCCAAATGCAATTGCGATTTTCGTGGGTGGCTTGACGACGCCTGCCTCCGGGAAGATCATTCAAGCGTCCCCGGAAACGTTTCCGGAAAACCGGTTGCAGCGACGCGAAGTTGGTTCCGTGGGCGACTTGACGACGCCTCCTTGTGAGGCGATGATGCGAGCGTTCCCGGAAACGTTTCCGGAAAACCGGCCACGACAGCACGAAACCTCGTGGTGCTTCGCAAACCGAACGAGACGGCTCCCGCACAGCCCGAAGAAAATACTTAGACAAAGCGCGGTCGCGGCGCGCAAAAACGGAGACAGCATGAAGAAGCTACTTGCCGCATCCGCGGCCATCGGTCTGGCATTCTCGCTTTCCTGCGCGCCGCTGCATGCGGCGTCGCTGTCGGTCTGGGCGGTGGACGAGCCCGACGACTACACCGCGAAGATGGCGCAGGAATTCGCGAAGCTGCATCCCGATGTCCATCTGCAGATCCGCAAAGTGGGCTTTGCTGCGCTCAACGACGAAACCATGCGCGCCGTGATGTCCGGCAACATGCCGGACGTCGTGCCGATCGACAACCCGAACACGGCGATGTTCGCCTCGAAGAATGCGCTGCTCGATCTCGGGCCGTACCTCGCGAAGTCGAAGGTGATCGACGAGAAGACGATCTTTCCCGGGCCGCTGAAGAATGCCACCTGGAACAGCAAGGTGTACGCGATTCCGCGCGGCACGAACACGCTGGCCATGTACTACAACAAGGACATGTTCAAGGCGGCGGGGCTCGATCCCGAGCATCCGCCGCAGACGTGGGACGAGCTGTACGCGGACGCGCAGAAGCTGACCGACGCGAAGAAGGGCGTGTACGGCCTCGCGTTTTCCGCGATCAACACCGAAGAGGGCGTGTTCCAGTTCCTGCCGTTCGTTCAGGCGGCGGGCGCCGACTGGAATCGCTTGAACGATCCGGGCGCCGCCCGGGCTGCCGCGTTCTGGCAGAAGCTGCTCGACAGCAAGGTCGCGTCGCAGGACACGCTCACGCATAGCCAGTCGGAGGCGGCCGCGACGTTCATCAACGGCAATGCCGCGATCGACATCGACGGTCCGTGGGAACTGAGTGCCGTCGACAAGGGCGCGAAGTTCAAGTGGGGCGTGGCGCTCCTGCCGGTCGAGAAAGCGGGCGGCCCGCGCGCATCGGCGCTGGGCGAGCAGAATCACGCGATCCTGCGCGGCGCGAAGAATCCGGATACGGCGTTCCAGTTCCTCGAATACATGTACGCGCAGCGCGACCGGAACTGGAACGACTTCGGCATGCAGCCGCCGTCGAAAGACACCAATACGCAGAACCCGAAATGGCCGCAGGCGTATCAAGTCTTCAACGAGCAGATGCAGTACGCCCGTCCGCGCGGACCGAACCCGCAGTGGCCGAAAATCTCGAAGGCGATCTCCGATGCGGTCCAGTCCGTGATCACGCATCAGGCCACGCCGCAACAGGCGATGGCAGAGGCGGCGAAGACCGTGCAGGCAGTCAGCAACTAGGCACTGCGCTGGACATGATCGAGGTGGCCGAACGCCGGGCGTCAGGCGTCGGCCGGCTTCGCGCGCCGTCCCGTCTTTGAGCGATGAACGCTATGAACACACTGTTGCGCCGTATCCCGCGCGACCCCGCTAGCGGGATCCTGGGCCGCATTCCGCGCGCCCATGCCTTCGAGATCTCGCTGGCGGTGTTCGCGCTGCTGTATCTGCTGGTCTTTGCCGGGCTGCCGCTCGTCTACAACATCGTGCTGTCGTTTCAGCAGGTCGATCTGATGGCGCCCGCGACGCTGCTGCGTCCGTTCGTCGGACTCGCGAATTACCGCGATGTGTTCAGCCGGCCGGAAATGCATCAGGTCGTCGTGAACACGGTGCTGTTCGTCGGACTGTCGCTGACCTTCCAAGTGCTGATCGGCTTCCTGCTGGCGCTGCTGTTCGCGCAGGACTTCCCGTTCGCGAGCCTGATGCGCGGCCTGTTTCTGGCGGGCTGGATCATGCCGGGGCTGGTGGTTGGCGTGATCTGGAAGCTGATTTTCGCCGGCGACTACGGTGTGCTCAATCATGTGCTGATGCAAATGCACGTGCTCGACGAAAAGATCTTCTGGTTGTCCGATCCTCGCTGGTCGCTCTATGCGGTGATCGGCGCCAACGTTTGGCTCGGGGTGCCGTTCAACATGCTGCTGCTGTCGGTCGGGCTCGCGGCCATTCCGGCGGACCTGTACGAAGCGGCCGAACTCGACGGCGCGAACGCGCTGCAACGCTTCACCGGCATCACGCTGCCGATGATGAAAGCCACGCTGGGCGCCGTGATCGCGCTAGGCGCAATCATGACGATGCAGCAGTTCGACCTGATCGCGGCGCTCACGCAGGGCGGTCCGGCCAACTCGTCGCAGGTCGCGCAATTCTGGTCGTGGCAGCTTTCGCTGCAGACCTTCGAAGTCTCGGCGGGCTCCGCGGTCGCCACGATGATGCTGGTGCTGGTGCTGATCGTCGCGGTGATCTACGTGCGCTCGACGCGCAACGAAAGGATGGTCTGACATGAAGCGCTATGTCCTGTTCGTCATCGCGCTGTGCGTTACCGCGGTCTATCTGTTCCCGCTGTACTGGATGTACATCACGGCGTTCAAGAGCGCGGGCGAGATGTTCCATTTTCCGCCCACGTTCTGGCCGCAACATCCGCAGTCACACCTGTGGCGGGTGTTCAGCGACAGCGGCATGGGCAACTTCCTGTGGAACTCGTTCGTGACCGCGTGCGGCACCGTGGCGGTGACCGTGCTGATCGGCACGGGCGCGGCCTACGCGTTGGCGTTCGTGCAGAACCGCTGGACCAGCTTCGCGATCTTCGCGGTGCTGGTGCTGCAGGCACTGCCGTCGAGCCTGATGGTGACGCCGATCTTCACCGCCTTCAAAAGCCTAGGTCTGCTCGATACCCCTCGCTTCGCGGTCGTGCTCGCGCAGATCACGAAGACGCTGCCGTTCTATATCGTGCTGTGCCGCCCGAGCTTCGTGCAGGTGCCGCGTGAGTTGCGCGATGCGGCGCTCGTGGATGGCGCGTCACCGAGGCGGGCATTTTTCAGCGCGATTTTGCCACTTGCGATCAACGGCATTCTGGTCTCGGCGATCCTGGTGTTCCTGCAATCGTTCGGCGAGTACGTCTACGCCCGTTCGCTGATTCTCGACGACCGTTACCAGACCGCCACGGTGGGCCTGTCCGCGTTCGTCGGGGCAACCAAGGTCGACTGGATCGGCATCATGACGTACTCGGCGATCTTCGTCACGCCGATCCTTGTCGTCTTCATGCTGCTGCAACGCAGGATCGTGGCTGGCCTGACGGCCGGCGCGCTCAAGTAACGCATACTTTTTTTGCCGGCGCCGGCCGGTCGGAGAATCGCTGTGGATCGCATACAGATCGAGCGGCTGAGCAAGAGCTACGGAGCCGTGCAGATTTTGAAGGACATCGACATCAGTGTGCCCGAAGGGTGCTTCGTCGCGCTGGTCGGTCCGTCGGGCTGTGGCAAGTCCACGCTGTTGCGCACCATCGCCGGGCTCGAACAGATCACGGGCGGCACGCTGCGCATCGACGGCCAGGTCGTCAACGACGTGCCGCCGCGCAAGCGCGATGTCGCGATGGTGTTCCAAAGCTATGCGCTGTATCCGCACATGAACATCGAGAAGAACATGTCCTACTCGATGCGGCTGCGACGCGCGGCGCCACGCGCGATCCGCGAGAGCATCGACAGCGTCTCCCGCACGCTGGGGCTGGACCATCTGCTCGAGCGCATGCCGCGCCAGCTGTCGGGCGGGCAGCGCCAACGCGTGGCGATGGGCCGCGCGATCGTGCGCAATCCGAAGGTGTTTCTGTTCGACGAACCGCTGTCGAATCTCGATGCGGCGCTGCGCGTGCACATGCGCACGGAGATTCGCAAGCTGCATCAGCGCCTCGGCGCGACCTCGGTGTACGTCACGCACGACCAGATCGAGGCGATGACGATGGCCGATCACGTCGTCGTGCTGCGCGCGGGCCAGGTCGAGCAGCAGGGCGCTCCGCTCGCGCTGTATCACCGGCCAGCCAACCGGTTCGTCGCGGGCTTCATCGGTTCGCCGGCGATGAACTTCATCGAGGCCGTGATCGGACCCGACGGGCACAGCGCGCAGTTCGGCGGCGCGAGCGGGCAGACGCTCGCGCTGGGCCGCTCGCTGCAGCCGGGCACCGAGGTCTGGATCGGTCTGCGTCCCGAGCATCTGCGCTTGCAGTCCACTGCCGCAGGCCTGCGTGGCGTGGTCGACGTGGTGGAGTCCACCGGTTCGATGAGCTTCGTCACCGTGAAGCTCGATGGCGTTGCGGCGCCCGTGCTGGTTGCGCAAGCCGGGGTATGCGCGATCGCGAGCGGCGAGGCGTTCAGTCTCGACATCGCAAGCGAGCACGTCCATGTTTTCGACCGCAACAGCGAACGCGCGCTATAGGCGAACAGCACGCGTTCCGTGATTGGGCGGGACCAGCAATGAATACCATTCGAGAAACACGTAAATGAAAATCAGCGATGGCAACTGGTTGATCCGTGACGGCCTGAACGTGTCGTATTCGGCGGCACCGCACAGCGTGGAGATCGTCGGCGACGAACTGCTCGTGCACGTGGCGCCGCGTGACGTATCGAACCGCGAACGACAGCTCGATACCGGGCTCTTTACCTGGCGCTTCTTTTCGCCGCAAAGCGGCGTGATCGGCGTGCGCGTCGAGCACTTTTCCGGCGCGCTCGACCGTGGCCCGCATTTCGCGCTCAACCGCGAGCCGGGGACCGTCGTTACAAACAACACCGCGAACGAAGCGACTCTCACCAGCGGCTCGCTCACGGTGCGCGTCGTCAAGTCGGGCGACTGGTCGGTCGATTTCCTGCGTGACGGCGAGCGCATCACCGGCAGCGGCTTTCGCGCGAGCGGTCAGGCTCACGATGCAAGCCAGCACGGCGCCGCATTCATGTTCGAGCGACTCGATCTGGGCGTTGGCGAAAACGTCTATGGCCTCGGCGAACGCTTCACCGCGTTCGTGAAGAACGGCCAGGTGGTCGAAAGCTGGAACCGCGACGGCGGCACGGGCACCGATCAGGCCTATAAGAACGTGCCGTTTTATCTGACCAACCGTGGCTACGGCGTGCTGGTGAATCACCCGGAAAACGTCTCGTTCGAAGTGGCAAGCGAGAAGGTCGCGAAGGTGCAGTTCAGCGTCGCCGGAGAACGGCTCGAATACTACGTGATCGACGGTCCCACGCCAAAAGCCGTACTTGAACGTTTCACGCAACTCACCGGGCGGCCCGTGCTGCCGCCCGCGTGGTCGTTCGGCCTGTGGCTCACCACGTCCTTCACGACCAATTACGACGAAGCCACGGTGAACCACTTCATCGACGGCATGGCCGAACGCGGCATCCCGCTTCACGTATTCCACTTCGACTGCTTCTGGATGAAGGCCTTCCACTGGTGCGATTTCGAGTGGAACCGCGAGACCTTTCCGGACCCGCGGGGCATGCTGGCGCGGCTGAAGGCTCGCGGACTGAAGATTTGCCTGTGGATCAATCCGTATATCGCGCAGCCGTCGCCGCTCTTTGCCGAAGGCATGGAGAAGGGCTACCTGCTGCGCAAGCCGAACGGCGACGTCTGGCAGTGGAACCGCTGGCAGCCCGGTCAGGGCATCGTCGACTTCACGAATCCCGCCGCGGCGCAATGGTACGCGGGACACTTGCGGCGACTGCTGGAGATGGGCGTCGACTGCTTCAAGACCGATTTCGGCGAGCGCATTCCGACCGACGTGGTCTACCACGACGGCTCCGACCCGCAGAAGATGCACAACTACTACAGCTACCTCTACAACAAGGTGGTGTTCGACGTGTTGCGCGAGGTGCGCGGCGAGGGCGAGGCGGTGGTGTTCGCGCGCTCCGGAACCGTGGGCAGCCAGCAGTTGCCCGTGCATTGGGGCGGCGACTGCAGCGCGACTTACGAGTCGATGGCCGAGACGCTGCGCGGCGGGCTCTCGCTAGGCCTGAGCGGCTTTGGCTTCTGGAGCCACGACATCGGCGGCTTCGAGCACACCGCGCCCGCCGACGTCTACAAGCGCTGGTGCGCCTTCGGGCTGCTGTCGAGTCATAGCCGCCTGCACGGCAGCAAGTCGTACCGTGTTCCATGGCTGTTCGACGATGAAGCGGTGGACGTGGTGCGCCATTTCACCGAATGGAAGTCGCGTCTGATGCCGTACCTGTTCGACGCCGCGCAGCAGGCGGTGGATCACGGTACGCCGATGTTGCGTGCGATGCTGCTGGAGTTTCCGGACGATCCGAGCTGCGATTATCTGGACCGCCAGTATCTGCTCGGCGACGCGCTGCTGGTCGCGCCGGTGTTCAATGCCGTGGGCGACGTGGACTTCTGGCTGCCGGCGGGGCGCTGGACGCATCTGTTCACCGGCAAGCAGGTCGAGGGCGGCAGGTGGGTGCGCGAACGACACGGCTTTCTGAGTCTGCCGTTGTACGTGCGGCCGAATACGCTGCTCGCGATCGGCACCGAGAATCAGCGTCCCGATTACGACTACGCGTTGCGCAGTGTGCTGCATCTGTTCGAACTGGAGTCGGGCGAATCGGCCAGCGTGACTTTGCGCGGCCCGGACGGTGCGGCGGTGACGAGCGTGAGCGTGACGCGCAGCGACAAGATCCTTCGGATTAGCGCTCATGGCGTCAAGGCAGCAGCGTTGCCGCTGGTGTTGAGGCAATGCTCGGCGTTGCGCGATGCGGGAGGCCTGGAGGTGCGCTCGCACGAGTCAGGCGTGCTGCTCGTTCTGCCCGAGGGGGACAGCGAACACACGGTGTACGTGTGACCGCCTGAGCGCTTGCCGGTCTCGCAAATGCGGTCGGCGTGGCGCGCGTAATCGCTCGACGCTGGCCGGCTTACGTTCCGCTCGAAAGTGCTGCGGGCCCGACTGGCCGCATGGAAATGGGTAGGAAGAAATGGAACGACAGATTTCAAAAGCGGTGTTTCGCACTGAGCGAACGGCGAGAGTTCGATGATCGTGCTTGATACCACGGCCTTGATCATGTGGCTGGGCGGTCACGACAAGCTGAGCGCGGCGGCTCGTGAGGCGATCGAGCGCGAAATGCAGGTGGGTGAAATCGCCATTTCGATGATCAGCGTCGTCGAGGTAGCGGAATACGTCGACGACGGCCGGCTGAAATTGTCTGTCGATACGCGGCGCTGGTTGTCGACCTTGGCGTCGATCGAGGGCATGCGGGTGGTGCCGGTCGATATGGCTATCGCGGTACAGGCCGCGGCATTGCCCACCCTACTCACGTCGCATCAACGGCTGATCGCATCCACGGCGATTGTGCTTGGCGGCATGCTGATCACGCCTGACGCGCGTTTGCGCGCGTACTCCTATGCGGGGGCAATCTGGTGAGTAACGGCGCGCGGCTGAACCACGCGCCACACCCGTTGCCGCTACTTCAACCGTCCCGCCAGAAACTGCTGCAACCGCTCACTACGCGGATTCGTCAGCACCTGCTGCGGATGCCCTTGCTCCTCGATCTTGCCCTTGTGCAGGAACACGACATGATTGGACACGTTGCGCGCAAAGCCCATTTCGTGCGTGACGACGATCATCGTGCGGCCCTCTTCAGCGAGCGCCTGCATCACGCGCAGCACTTCGCCGACGAGCTCGGGATCGAGCGCCGAAGTCGGTTCGTCGAACAGCATCACCTCGGGCTCCATCGCAAGCGCGCGGGCAATCGCGACGCGCTGCTGCTGACCGCCCGACAGATGCGACGGATATTTCTTTTCCGTATTGGCCGGCAAGCCGACCTTGGTCAGATACTTTCGAGCGCGCTCTTCGGCCTGGGCACGGCTCAATCCCAGCACGCTGATCGGCGCCTCGATGATGTTCTCGAGCACGGTCATATGCGCCCACAGATTGAAATGCTGGAATACCATCGACAGACGCGTGCGCATCGTCTGCAACTGCTTCGGATGGGTCACGCGCAGCGAGCCGTTGCGATCCTTGCTCGTGTTGATTTCCTCTCCGTTCAGCGTGATGCGCCCGGAGCACGGCGATTCGAGAAAGTTGATGCACCGCAGGAAGGTGCTTTTCCCGGAGCCGCTCGACCCGATGAGGCTAATCACGTCGCCCGCCTTCGCCTTCAGCGAGACGCCCTTCAATACCTCGTTGTCGCCGAACTTCTTGTGCAGGTCGTCGACTGTCAGCTTGTACATGCTCGTATGCTCCATCATGGCGCGAATGCGCCCGGGTTTAATGCCCTTGCGGTTTCAGATAAGCCAGCAAACGGATTTCCAGCTTGCGGAAGCCCCAGATCAGCGCGAACA
The DNA here is from genome assembly GCF_021390635.1 of Paraburkholderia sp. HD33-4. Lineage (NCBI taxonomy): Bacteria > Pseudomonadati > Pseudomonadota > Betaproteobacteria > Burkholderiales > Burkholderiaceae > Paraburkholderia > Paraburkholderia sp. HD33-4. The sequence continues at coordinate 571,520 of NZ_JAJEJS010000003.1, forward strand.
CGATCGACGCATACAGGATCGCCGCGATGCCATAGGCCTGGAACGTCGCGTAGGTCGCCGAGTTGACGTCGCGCGCCACCTTCAGGATGTCGGGGACGGTCGCAGTGAACGCGAGCGTGGTCGCGTGCAGCATCAGGATCACTTCATTGCTGTAGGAGGGCAGCGCGCGCCTTAGCGCCGAGGGCAGGATGATGCGCGTATACAGCTTGAATTTCGACATGCCGTACGCCTGGGCCGCCTCGATCTCACCGTGCGAGGTCTCCCGGATCGAGCCGGCGAAGATCTCGGTGGCGTACGCGCATTCGTTCAGCGCGAACGCGAGCAGCGTGCAGTTCATCGCATTGCGAAAGAAGCTGTCGAGCATCGCGTGCGAATGGACGAAATGCAGACTGTAGAGCCCCGTGTAGATCAGCAGCAATTGAACATACAACGGCGTGCCGCGGAACACGTAGGTGAAAAGCCAGACGGGTCCGGAGATGTAGCGGTTGCGCGACGCGCGCGCGATCGCGAGCGGCACGGCCAGCACGAAACCCATCACGATCGACGCAACCAGCAGCCACAGCGTGATGACGAGGCCGGTGTAGTTGAAGCCGTCCGTGAAAATGTAGTTCTGCCAGTATTGACGGATCAGTTCGATCACAGCGCGGCCCTCCGTACGCCGATCGAGTAGCGCTTCTCGAGGCGGATCAATACCAGATTCGAAATGGTGGTGATGGCGAGGTAGATGGCCCCGGTCGCCAGCGTGAAGAAAAAGAACGACTGTGTGCTCTTGCCGGCATCCTGCGATGCCTTGACCACGTCCGCGAGACCGATGATCGACACCAGCGCGGTGGCCTTCACGAGCACCTGCCAGTTATTGCCGATGCCCGGCAGCGCGAAGCGCATCATCTGCGGAAACAGGATGCGGGTGAACACGCGCCGCGCACTCATGCCGTACGCGAAGCCCGCTTCGATCTGCCCGCGCGGCACCGAGAGAAACGCGCCGCGGAAGGTTTCGGTGAAGTACGCGCCGTAGATGAAGCCCAGCGTGATCACACCGGCGAGAAACGGATCGATGTCGATCTGCTCCATGCTGAACATGTCGGTCAGATCATTGAGCCAGATCTGAATGCTGTAGAACAGCAACAGCATCAGTACGAGGTCGGGCACGGCGCGGATCAGCGTCGTGTACATCGTGCCGATGCGTGAGATCACGCGGTTGGTCGACAGCTTCGCGGCGGCGCCGAGAAGTCCCAGCGCGAACGACGCCGCGAGCGACAGCACCGCGAGCTTGATGGTTACCCACGTGCCCGCGAGGAGCAGCGGACCGAAGCCTTGAAACAGCATGGGAGTGTCCTTGTTGAAGGAGCGAACCGCGCGCCTGCGCGCGCGGGGCCTAGCGATCGGGTGGAGCGGGCTCGTGAAGCGGGCTCGTGGGACTGGTGCGGGCTTAGCCGCCGTACACGTCGAAGGTGAAGTACTTCTGCTCGATCTTCTTGTACGTGCCGTCCTTGATCATGTCGGCGATCGCCTTGTCGACCTTCGTCTTCAGATCCGCGTCTTCCTTGCGCATGCCGATGCCCGCGCCGTTGCCGAGGATCTGCGGATCGTCGATGTTCTTGCCGACGAAGTCGAAGCCGGCGCCGCGCGGCGTCTTCAGGAAGCCCTGGTCAGCCTGCACCGCGTCCTGCAGCGCCGCGTCCAGACGGCCCGACTGCAGGTCGGTATAAACGGCGTCCTGGTTCTGATACGGCACGACCTTCACGCCCTTCGCCTCCCAATAGGTCTTCGCGTAGGTTTCCTGGATCGTGCCCTGTTCGACGCCCACCGTCTTGCCCTTCAGCGATTCAGCGGTCGGCACGATGCCCGAGCCCTTCTTCGCGACGAGGCGCGTCGGCGTGTTGAACAGCTTCGACGAGAAAGCGATCTGTTCAGCACGTTTCGGCGTCATCGACATCGACGACAGCACGCCGTCGAACTTCTTTGCCTTCAGTGCCGGAATCATGCTGTCGAAGTCCTGCTCGACCCACACGCACTTCGCGTTCAGGCGGCGGCAGATTTCGGTGCCGAGGTCGACATCGAAGCCGACCAGCTTGCCATCCGTCGCTTTCGATTCGAACGGGGCGTAGCTTGCATCCACGCCGAAGCGGACCGTGGACCAATCTTTGGCGAAGGCGCCGGTGGCAGCGAGCGCGAGGGCGAGGGACAACGCAAGTTTCTTCATAAAGTCTCCGGGATGGATACTGCTGGTACGATGTTGTATAGACAAATTATCCGGTACGAGAGACGAGCGGCAATCAGGGTTAGTGCTTACGGGCACTCGGGAAGGAGGCGGGAAATAGGCGTAAAAGCCTTTGTAGGCAAGATTGGCAGGCTAGTTGAAGGGTTCGGCGGAAGTCGCAAATTTTCGCGTATACCCCCAGTCTATACCGTGGGGGTATCTTGTCCATACAACTTCGTTACGGCGACACCCGTCTGGACGTCGGGCCGTAAGCGGAACAATCCGCGTTACTGATGCGAAGGCGGCAGATAGGTCATGTGCTCTTCGTCGTACAACGCGTAGATCAGTTCGAGCATGCGCTGGATGTCGGCCGATTCATCGAGCATGCGCATGCTCATGATGATCGGCGACACGAGGTTCTGATCGTCGAGGTCTTTGTAGGCGACGTCGCCGCGCTGCAAGCCGTACACGCTCGCCGGCACGATCGAGATGCCTTCGCCCGCGCCGACGAGGCCGAGCGCGATCTGCAATTCGCGTGTTTCGTAGAGCCGGTGCGGCTTCAGGCCGCGATCGTGAAACGCGGCGAGCACCTGGTCCGCGTAACTGGGCCGCGGCGCCTTCGGAAAGATGATCAGCGTTTCGCTGGTCAGGTCGTGCAGCGACAGCACCGGTTTCGCGTCGATCAGCGGATGGCCGAGCGGCAACGCGACGATCATCCGCTCCTCGCGCAGCACAACACGCTTGATGCTCGGGTCTTCGTGACGAATGCGGCCGAAGCCGACGTCGATGCGGCCTTCCTTGAGCGCCTTGATCTGATCCATCGTCGACATCTCGTGCAGGCTCAGCTCGACGGTGCTGTTCTCGGTGCGAAAGCGCCGGATGATTTTCGGCAGCATGCCGTACAGCGTCGAGCCGACGAAGCCCACCGACAGACTGCGCTCGATCTTGCCGACGCGCCGCGTCATCGCCTCGATTTCCGTGGTCTGTGCGAGCAGTTGAACCGCATGCGAATAGAAGAAGCGGCCGGCCTCGGTGAGCTTCAGCGGCCGCGAGTCGCGCTCGAACAGCTGCACGCCGAGTATCTCCTCGAGCTGCTGGATCTGCCGGCTGAGCGGCGGCTGCGCAATGTGCAGACGTTTGGCGGCCTTGGTGACGTTGCATTCCTCGGCGACGGCCACGAAGTAGCGCAGATGGCGCAGTTCCATAGAAATACCTTTTAAGTATCGTCGCGATACTAAATCAGTGTTGGACGATGCGAACGGCGTAGAACTATCCTTCAGTTACCGTAGACGCCCCGCAAAATTATACCTCCCGAGCATTGACGGCTCGGCCCGGTCTGAAGCGTCGGTCGGCCCCCGGAGACGGCGCAGGCAATTCCTCGCGCATGGGATCCAAGACCTAGAAAGAGTTCAGGAGCAGCAATGAGACATGCTGAAATCGCAACCCCGATGAATGGGTTGTCCACCAATGCCCTGCCACCCGCGGCCGATGCGCGCGTGGAATCCCTCGGGCACCAGGTCCTGCATTCCATGCCGAAGGTCGAGCGCTTGCGCGCCCCGGCCTGACGCCATACCGGAGGCGCACCGCCTCCACTCCCCGACGTAAAAGACCAATCGGCCCGCCGGCCTCCCGGCAGGCAGGCCGCTCCCTACACGCGTGCATCGCACGCATACCGACAGTCCGAATCAGGAGACACGCATGATTCCGATCTACCCGGATCACACTCCGCAACTGAAGAACATCGACGACTTCCTCGTGGAAGACCGTGAGAGCGGCGATTACCGCCTGCATCGCAGCGCGTTCACCGACGAGCGGCTGTTCGAACTCGAAATGCAGCACATTTTCGAGGGCAACTGGATTTACCTGGCCCACGAAAGCCAGATTCCGAACAACAACGATTACTTCACGACCTACATGGGCCGTCAGCCGGTCGTGATCGCGCGCAATCGTCAGGGCGAGCTGAACGCGTTCATCAACTCGTGCACGCACCGCGGCGCGATGCTGTGCCGTCACAAGCGCGGCAACAAGGCGACCTATACGTGCCCGTTCCACGGCTGGACCTTCAACAACAGCGGCAAGCTGCTGAAGGTCAAGGATCCCGCGGACGCGGGCTACCCCGACTGCTTCAACAAGGAAGGCTCGCATGACCTGAAGAAGCTCGCGCGCTTCGGCAACTATCGCGGCTTCCTGTTCGGCAGCCTGAGCGACGACGTGCCGCCGCTCGAGACGTTCCTCGGCGAGGCCGCACGCATCATCGACATGATCGTCGACCAGTCGGAAGACGGCCTTGAAGTGCTGCGCGGCTCGTCGACCTATACGTACGAAGGCAACTGGAAGCTGACCGCCGAAAACGGCGCGGACGGTTATCACGTGTCGGCGGTGCACTGGAACTACGCGGCGACGACCAACCATCGCAAGGAAGAGAACGCGCGCGAAGACAAGATCCGCGCAATGGATGCCGGCAGCTGGGGCCGTCAGGGCGGCGGCTTCTACGCGTTCGATCACGGCCACATGCTGCTGTGGACGCGCTGGGCCAATCCCGAAGATCGTCCGAACTTCAGTCGCCGTGACGAATTCGCCGCGCGCTGCGGCACTGAGCGCGCGGACTGGATGATCCAGAACTCGCGCAACCTGTGCCTCTATCCGAACGTGTATCTGATGGACCAGTTCGGCTCGCAGATTCGCGTGCTGCGCCCGCTGTCGGTCAACAAGACCGAGGTGACGATCTACTGCATCGCGCCGAAGGGCGAATCCGACGAAGCGCGCTCGCGCCGCATCCGTCAGTACGAGGACTTCTTCAACGTGAGCGGCATGGCCACCCCCGACGACCTCGAGGAATTCCGCGCCTGCCAGCTGGGCTACGCGGGCCGCGCGGTCGAATGGAACGACATGTGCCGCGGTTCGAAGCACTGGATCGACGGCGCCGACGAAGCCGCGCAAAAGATCGGCCTCAACCCGGTGATGAGCGGCGTGAAGACCGAGGACGAAGGCTTGTACACGGTGCAGCACCGCTACTGGATCGACACGATGAAAAAGGCGCTGAGCGCGCCGGGGAGCCGCGCATGAGCAACATCGCCATCACCGATATTCAGGCTTTCCTATTCCGCGAAAGCCGCCTGCTGGATGACGAGCAGTGGGACGAGTGGCTCACCTGCTATCACCCGGACGCGTCGTTCTGGATGCCGTCGTGGGACGACGAGGACAAGCTCGTCACCGATCCGCAGCGCGAGATTTCGCTGATCTACTACCCGAACCGCCAGGGCCTCGAAGACCGCGTGTTCCGCATCAAGACCGAGCGTTCGAGCGCGACGATGCCCGACACCCGCACGAGCCACAACGTGGCCAACGTCGAGGTGGAGAGCGCGGAGAACGGCGTGTACACGGTGCGCTTCAACTGGCACACGCTGAGCCATCGCTACAAGACGAACTACAGCTACTTCGGCATGTCGCGTTACGTGATCGACTTCAACGGCGAAGAGCCGCAAATCCTGAGCAAGTACGTCGTGCTGAAGAACGACTACATCAATCAGGTCATCGATATCTACCACATCTAATTGGTGCGGTCGCAGGAGACAGGTCATGGAACACACCATTGCACTTCAGTTCGAAGACGGCGTCACACGCTTCATCAGCTGCCGTGAGCACGAAACGCTGTCGGATGCCGCGTACCGGCAGAAGATCAACATTCCGCTTGATTGCCGCGAAGGCGCGTGCGGTACCTGTCGCGGGCTGTGCGAATCGGGCGCGTACGACATGCCCGAGTCGAGCTACGTCGAAGACGCGCTGACTCCCGAGGAAGCGGGCAAGGGCTATATCCTCGCGTGTCAGACGCGGCCGCGCTCGGATCTGGTGATTCGCGTGCAGGCGTCGTCGGCGGCGTGCAAGACCGGCGTGTCGCGTTTCGAAGGCACGCTCGCGGCGGTCGACCGGCTGTCCGATTCGACGATCCATTTCTCGATCGATATCGACGACGCGAGCGCGCCGAGCTTTCTCGCGGGTCAATACGTGAACGTCGACATTCCGGGCGCGAGCGGCGAGAGCCGGTCGTACTCGTTCAGCTCGGCGCCGGGCGCGACGCGCGCGGCGTTCGTCGTGCGCAACGTGCCGGACGGCAAGATGAGCGGCTTTCTGAGCAACGATGCTCAGCCGGGTCAGCGGATCGGCTTCACGGGTCCGTACGGCAGCTTCTATCTGCGCGATCCGCAGCGTCCGGTGCTGTTCCTCGCGGGCGGCACCGGCATCGCACCGTTCCTGTCGATGCTCGACGTGCTGAAGGCGAGCGGCAACACGCAGCCGGTGCGGCTCGTGTACGGCGTGACCAACGACATCGATCTGGTCGCGCTCGAACAGATCGACGAAGCGCAGCGCACGCTGCCGAATTTCAGCTATCGCACCTGTGTGGTCGATTCCGCGAGCGGCCACGAGCGCAAGGGCTATGTGACCGCGCACGTCGACAGCGACTGGCTGAACGACGGCGACGTCGATGTCTACCTGTGCGGCCCGGTGGCGATGGTCGACGCGGTGCAGGGCTGGCTGCGCGACAGCAGCGTCGAGCCCGCGAACTTCTACTACGAAAAATTCTCGGCGAGCAACTAGCATGACTTCGACCTTTACCGATCGCTTCAAGGGCAAGGTGCTCGTCGTGACCGGCGCGGGCCAGGGCATCGGCCGCGGCGTCGCATTGCGCGCGGCGCGCGAGGGCGCGGCTGTCGTGCTGGTCGACCGCTCGCCGATCGTGCACGAAGTGGCCGAAGAGATTGCGCGCGCCGGCGGCGACGCGCGCGCGTTCATCGCCGACCTCGAAACCTATGCGGGCGCGGCCGCGATGACGGCCTTCGCGATCGACGCGTTCGGCCGCATCGACGCGCTCGTCAACAACGTCGGCGGCACGATCTGGGCGAAGCCGTACGAGGAATATGAGGCCGGGCAGATCGAGGCCGAGGTGCGGCGTTCGCTGTTCCCGACACTGTGGTGCTGCCACGCGGTGTTGCCCGGCATGCTGCAGCGTGCGAGCGGCGCGATCGTCAACGTGTCGTCGATTGCGACGCGCAGCATTTATCGCGTGCCGTACGCGGCGTCGAAGGGCGGCGTCAACGCGCTGACCGCGAGCCTCGCGTTCGAGCATGCGGAGCACGGCATCCGCATCAACGCGGTCGCGACGGGCGGCACCGAAGCGCCGCCGCGCCGCGTGCCGCGCAATACCGCAGCGCAAAGCGAGCAGGAAGCGAGGTGGTACCAGGGCATCGTCGATCAGACGATCGCGTCGAGCCTGATGCATCGCTACGGCACGATCGACGAACAGGTCGGCGCGATCCTGTTCCTCGCTTCCGACGAAGCGTCGTACATCACCGGCACCGTGCTGCCGGTCGGCGGCGGCGATCAGGGCTAGCGAGCGGCGGGCGCCGAACGATGCCGATAGGCCGCGCGGCGAATGTCCTTCATACTATCGGCCCGGAATGACTCCGCTGCCTGACGGTGGCCCGCGGCGCGGGCCACCTCGACCCACATCGACGATGAATCCCACCCCTAGCCAGGCGCCGACCACCCGCGCCATTGCGGCCGACTGGTCCGTGTCCGCCATCGTAGCCGGCTTTCTGGCCGTGCTGATTTCGTACGCGGGCCCGCTCGTGATCTTTTTCCAGGCGGCGCAAGCGGCCCACATGCCCAACGAGATGGTCGCGTCGTGGGTGTGGGGCATCTCGATCGGCGCGGCCGTCTCCGGCATCTTCGCGAGCTGGAAGCTGAAGGTGCCGGTCGTCACCGCCTGGTCCGCGCCCGGTACCGCGCTGCTGGTCGGACTGTTTCCCGCGCTGACGCTGCATCAGGCGGTGGGCGCGTACCTCACCGCGGCCGTGATCATTCTGCTGATCGGCGTATCGGGCTATTTCGACCGCATGGTGCGCAGCATTCCGAAGGGCATCGCCTGCGGGATGATGGCCGGCATCCTGCTGCAGTTCGGCACGCATGCGTTCAAGGCGGCGGCGTCGATGCCGGCGTTGGCGTTCGGCATGATCGGCGCGTACATCGTGTTCAGGCGTTTGCTGCCGCGCTATTGCATCGTGCTGGTGCTGCTGACGGGCGCGGTGCTCGCCATCGCGCTCGGCGCCGCGCATCTGGGCGCGCTGCCGCTGCAAGTGACGCGGCCGATCTTCATCGAACCCGAATGGACGCTGAGTTCGACGCTGAGCCTCGCGTTGCCGCTCGTCGTCGTCAGTCTGACCGGGCAGTTCCTGCCGGGCATGGCGATTCTGCGCGTGTCCGGCTATCACACGCCGGCCCGTCCGATCATCACCGCGACGAGCATCGCGTCGATCGGCGTGGCGTTTTTCGGCGGCATCACGATCGTGATCGCGGCGATCACGGCGGCGCTGTGCACCGGCAAGGATGCGCACGACGACCCGGACAAGCGCTATATCGCGGGCATTGCGAACGGCGTGTTCTATCTGATCGGCGGCACGTTCGCCGGGGCGATCGTCGCGCTGTTCACGATGCTGCCGAAGGAATTCGTCGCGATTCTGGCGGGCCTCGCGTTGATCGGCGCAATTACCTCGAACGTGATGGGCGCGATCCAGGACGAAGACCATCGCGAGGCCTCGGTCATCACGTTTCTGGCGACCGCATCCGGTATGACCTTCCTCGGGCTCGGCTCGGCGTTCTGGGGCATCGTGATCGGCTCGTTCGCGTACCTGGTGCTGAACAAGGTACTGCGCGAGACGCCTGCGAACCGATAACGAATCGGTCACTCAAGGCCGCGCGCCGAGCGCCTGATACAGCGCGGCGGTATCGGCATAACGCTGCGCCGCGGCTTTGGTGCGATCGAGTCCGGTCTGCAATTCCTGACGCTGCGTATCGAGTAGCGACAATTGACTGATGCCGCCTGCCGCGTAGCGCTGGCTCGCGATGCCGGCGCTATGTTGCGCGCTGCGCTGAGCGGCGTCGAGCGCCTGCAACGCGACGGCGTCCTGATCGAGCGCGCGCAGCGCGTCGGCGACCTGTTGCAGTCCCTGCAGCACGGTTTGCCTGTACACCGCGAGCGCGGCCTGGTAGGCCGCCTCGGACGAACGCTTGCGCGCCAGCAGCTCACCGCCATGAAACAGCGGCTGCGTGAGACCCGCACCGAAACTCCACACGTTGAAGCCCGTCGGCAGGTCGGACAGATTGATCCGTTCGGTCGCGGCGCTGCCCGACAGCGTGATGCGCGGATACAGATTCGCGGTCGCGACGCCGATGTTCGCGCTCGCCTGATGCAACAGCGCTTCGGACGCGCGAATGTCAGGCCGCTGCTGCGCGAGCGTCGACGGCAAGGTCAGCGGCAGGTCGGGGGGTAGCACGAGCGTATCGAGGTCGAGCGCGGCGAGCTCGGGCAAGGCGCCCGATTCCGCCGGTGCGCGACCCAGATAGATCGCGAGTAGATGATCGGTCTGCGCGAGCTGCGTACGCAGCGGCGGCAACGTCGCGCGGGTTTGCTGCACGAGCGTGCGCTGGCTCAGCAGATCGACCTCGGAGATGCCGCCCGCGTGATAGCGCTGTTCGGCGATATCGAGTTGCTGCATCTGGTTCGCGAGCAGCGCTTCGGTGAGCGCGATCTGCCGCGCGAGCGACGCGCGCCGGATCGCCGCCGTCACGACGTTGCCCGCGACCGTCAAACGCGCGGCTTCGAGTTCGTATTGCTGATAGTCGACCTGCGCGGCCACCGCTTCGAGCGCGCGGCGATTCGCGCCGAACAGATCGAGCGTGTACGACACCGCGACCTGGGCGCTGTACAGCGTAAATGGCGCAAACGAGCGACCCTGCGCCAGTTGCCCGAAGCCGAGCGCTTCGGGATCGATTTGCGCGCGCGTGGCCGACAGGTTCGCATCGACCTGCGGCCACAGCGTGCCGCCCGCCTGCGCGCGATAGTCCTGTTGCGCCTGATCGAGTTTCGCGCGGGCTTGCGCGAGGCTCGGGCTGTCGTCGAGCGCCTGTAGCACCAGCGCGTTCAGCACCGGCGAGCCGAACGCGCGCCACCAGCCGTCGCCGGGTACGTCGGTCGGCGCGAAGTGTTGCGCGGCGCCGCCGGGACCATCGGCTGCGACGGTGCTTGCCGCCAGCGGCGCGGCGGTATAGCTCGACACGCTGGTCACGTCGGGGCGGTGGAAATCCGGGCCGACCGTGCACGCGCACAATGCCGCGCTTGCGCAGAATGCTGCGAGCCGACGCGTGGCGGATCGCTCGGACCAGCAAGCCGCAGGATGAAAAACCACGTCACGAATGCGAGGAGCGGAACACATTGCAGGCCTTCCTCAATCGAGCGTGCGTCGATAGAACTTCACGGCGACACCCATCACGACCAACAGAAAGATCAGCAGCGGCCACACATGCGGCCACATATCGGTCCAACCGACCCCCTTGAGCAGAATGCCGCGCACGAGCCGGTTGAAGTAGGTGAGCGGCAACAGGTTGCCGATGTACTGCGCCCACTTCGGCATGCCCGCGAACGGGAACATGAAACCCGACAGCAGGATGTTGGGCAGAAAATAGAACATTGTCAGCTGCATGGCCTGCAACTGGTTCTGCGCGAGCGACGACAGCGTAATGCCGATCGTCAGATTGGCCGCGACGAACAGCAGCGCGGACAGATACAGCGCGATCAGACTGCCTTCGAACGGCACATTGAACACGAAGCGCGCCGCCGCGAGAATGATGCTGACCTGCACCAGGCCGATCGCCACATAAGGCACGATCTTGCCGGTCATCACTTCGAGCGGCAGCACCGGTGTGGCGAGCAGATTTTCCATCGTGCCGCGCTCGCGTTCGCGCGTGATCGCGAGGCCGGTCATCATCACCATCGTCATCGTCAGGATCACGCCCATCAGGCCCGGCACCACGTTGTACTGGGTGATGCTTTCGGGGTTGTAGAGCCGGTGTAATTGAACATCGAAAGCCGTGGGACCGACCGCGAGCGAGGACAGCGCACCCGTGAGGTCCTTCTGCAACACCGACTGCGTGATCGACGGCAGCGCGCCGAGCGCGGTGCCCACCGCCATGGGGTCCGTCGCGTCGGCTTCGACGAGCAGCGATGGCCGCGCGCCCTTGGCCAGCTCGCGCGTGAAGCCGACGGGAATGTTCAGCACGAACAGCACTTTGCCCTGCGCGAGCGCGCGGCGGCCGGACTCTTCATCGGGCAGCGTCGACACGATGTCGAAGTAGTCGGAGTTGCGCATCGCCATCACGAAGCTGCGGGTGAACTCGCTGTGATCGGCGGCGATGACGGCGGTCGGCAGATGTTTCGGGTCGGTATTGATCGCGAAGCCGAACAGCGCCATCTGCATGATCGGCAGCACGATCATCATCGCGAACGTGATGCGGTCGCGCTTCAGTTGCAAAAACTCCTTGCGCACGATGCTCCACCAACGCATCAGCGAAAAGCGCGGAAGGCGGCGCGCGGAATTCATGATGCCTGCTTCGCCGAAGCAGCTGCGTAATTGTCGGTCGAGCGGTTCATCATGAAGATGAACACGTCCTCGAGGCCGGTTTCCTGTGGTTCGATCCGCAGCGTTGGATCCGAATGACCGAGTTGGTCGATCGTAGCGTGGAGTTCGGGCGTGTCCGGACCGCTGACATGCAGCGACGAACCGAACGCCACCGTCTGCTCGACACCGGGCGAGCGGCGCAGCCGGTCGCCGAGCTCAACGAGATTCTGGCCGTACACGGCCCACGTCACGAGCCCTTGAGAGTCGATCACCTGTTTCGACGTGCCCTGCGCGAGCAGCTTGCCGTAGGCGATATAGGCGAGCTTGTGGCAGCGTTCCGCTTCGTCCATATAGTGCGTGCTGACGAGCACCGAGATGCCGCGCGCCGCGAGGCGGTGCAACTCTTCCCAGAAGTCGCGGCGCGCGCTCGGGTCGACACCCGCGGTTGGTTCGTCGAGCAGCAGCAGTTCCGGCTCATGCAGCATGCACGCGGCCAACGCCAGACGCTGCTTCCATCCGCCCGACAACGCGCCGGCCAGTTGCTTCGCACGGCTTTGCAGGCCAAGTTGTTCGAGCGCGCGGTCGACCGCCTCGCGGCGGTTCTTCATCTCGTAGATGCGCGCGACGAAGTCGAGGTTTTCGCGGATCGTCAGATCTTCCCAGTAAGAGAAGCGCTGCGTCATATAGCCGGTGCGCCGCTTGATCTGCGCGCTGTCCTGCACGATGTCGTAGCCCAGACACGTGCCGCTGCCGGAGTCCGGCGTCAGCAGTCCGCACATCATGCGGATGCAGGTGGTCTTGCCGCTGCCGTTCGGACCGAGGAAGCCGAAAATCTCACCGCGCCGCACCTGCATCGTGACGTCGTTGACCACGTGCTTGGTGCCGAAGTGCTTGTTCAGCCCGTGCACGTCGATCGCGTACACGGGGTCGCTGGCGTTGCCGGCGGGCGCGGGCGCATTCATTGCAGCGTTACCGTGACGGGTTGGCCGGGCCGCAGCTTGGGCGCATCGGCGATCTGGGGTCTGGCTTCGACCATGAACACGAGCTTCGCGCGACTTTCGTTGCTGAAGATCACTGGCGGCGTGTACTCCGCCTGGTCCGAAATGAAGCTGAGCACGGCCGGCACATCGGCGGCGCAACCGTCGCAATGAATCGAGACGCGACGGCCCGGCGCGAGCGAACCAACCACCCCCTGGGGCACGAAGAAGCGCACCTTGACGTTCTCCGGCGGCAGCATGCGCACGACGGGGCTGCCGGCCGGCACCCATTCGCCGCTGCGATACATCGTGTCGAACACTAGGCCCGCGTGCGGCGCGTGCACGCTTTTCTGATCGAGCTTCCATTGGGCCTGGCCGAGTTGGGCCTGCGCCGCGTCGACCTGCGCCTGTTGCGCGCGAATCTGTTCGATCCGCCCTGGCAGACGCGAGACGGCGAGCTGGCTTTGCAGCTCGCGCACGTGTGCGGCGCTCGACAGCGCGTTCGCGCGCGAGTCGTCGAGCTGGCTTTGCGCGATACCGCCTGCGCCGAATTGCTGTTGATCGCGGCGGAACTGGGTCGCGGCGCGCGCCGCATCGGCTTCGGCCTGCACGAGTTGTGCGCGCGTCACGTCGACTTCCGGCGGACGCTTGCCGGTTCCAAGGTCGGCAAGCTGCGCGCGGGCCGAGCGCAGTTGCTGGTTGGCCTGCGCGACGGCCTCGGTTTCGTTCTGCGCTTCGAGCGCAAAGAGCGGTGTGTTCTGCGCGACGGTCTGCCCGCGCGAGACCGCGAGTTCGGTCAGCTGTCCCGCCTGCGACGACGCGAGGTACAGGAACTCGCCTTCCACATAGCCTTGCCACGTATTTGCCGGTTGTTGCGAACAGCTCGCGCACACCGCGATGCACAGTGCGAGCAACGGGGCACGAATGGATGAGCGGGCGGACGCAATCATGACGGCTTCCCTTTCGCGCGACGTGCGGTGGTTGTGGCCGTGGCTTTCACCTTCGCGTTGGCCTTGACCGCGTCGGATGCGCTCATGCCTTGCGTGAGCAGCGCGACGACGTGGCGTTCGAGCGTCGCGCGATCGAACGAGGTGCGCGGATTCAGGCGCTGCCAGATCCTGGCGGTTGCCTGCGGCAGCATCACGAGGGCCAGCACCGAGTTGAACAGCAGCAACGGTTCCAGCTCCGCGTTCAACTGACCCGATGCGCAGCCGCGCGCGATGTTCTCACCAAACGCGGCGAGTTTCTGGAGGGGGATGTGCGCAAACGCGCGCTCGCGCAGCAGGCCGCCTTCGTTGACGATCTCGCGCAGCCATAGCGAAGGCAGCCAGGGCATCCTTTCGGTGACGTCGAACATGCGTTTGACGATGCCTTGCGTCAGCGCAAGCGGCTCGTCGTGTTCGGGATCGACCGGATCCCAGATCGCCCCGAAGGCGGCGACGAGCCTTTCCTCGAACAAGGCGTCGAGCAGTTTTTCGCGAGTCTGGAACCAGTAGTGCACCATCGCGGACGTGACGCCGCTCGCCGCCGCGATCTGCGCAACCGTCGTATTGGCGATGCCGCGCTCGGCGAACAGCGTCACCGCGACATCGAGCAGATGTTCGCGTGCGTCGAAGTTCTGCGGATGAGGACGGCGACCCATTCGGGAGCGGGCGGCTTGAGGCATGGCCACGACACTAATTGACGAGTTAGTTAGTTTTAACTGATTGATACTAGGACATTTTCTGGTGTGGCGAAGGAGGGGAAACCCTGGCGGCGGGCGGGCCCCGTTCAGTCGTTGATCCGCGTCAGGAAACCGCGCGACGACGCAGCATGGGTACCGTCGATACGCATGTTCGCCGGAAATTTCTATACTTCCTCTAGCGCACTCCTGGCAGGATCCAGCCCGTACGACCCAGACGAATTGACGTCAACGAAACGAAAGAATCGAAGCGAACACGCGGCGCGGCCATCGCGGCTCACGCGCGATTCGTATGAGGAGGGAGACATGGGACATTCCGCATCCGCCGCGCCGGAGAAGCAAGGCCACGGCGAAGCCTCGCCGGCTCTTCCAGCGCTCGCGCTGGCCGCGCTCGGCGTAGTCTATGGCGACATCGGCACGAGCCCGCTCTATACGCTCGCCACCGTGTTCGATCCCAGCAACGGTCTCTCGCTCAATGCTTTCAATATCGTCGGCATCGTTTCGCTGATCTTCTGGTCGCTGATGATCGTCGTTTCGCTCAAGTACGTCGTGCTGATCCTGCGGGCGAATAATCACGGCGAAGGCGGCATCATGGCGCTGCTCGCGCTCGCGGCGTCGTCGATCAAGTCGCGGCCGCGTTTGCGTCGTGGACTGCTCGTGGTCGGCGTGATGGGTGCGGCGCTGTTCTTCGGCGATAGCGTGATCACGCCGGCCATTTCCGTGCTGAGCGCCGTGGAAGGGCTCGAAGTCGTCGAGCCCGGGCTCAAGACCTATGTGATTCCGGTGACGCTCGCCGCGCTCATCATCCTGTTCGTCACGCAAAAGCACGGTACGGGCGGCATCGGCGCCGTGTTCGGGCCGGTGATGGTGCTCTGGTTCGTGGTGATCGGCGTGGCGGGCGTCGCGAACATCATGACCGCGCCGGTCGTGCTCTATGCGCTCAATCCGCTGGAAGGGCTCGCCTTCGTCATGCATCACCGCTGGCTCGCGTTCGTCGCGCTCGGCGCGGTGGTGCTCTCGCTGACCGGCGCCGAGGCGCTCTATGCCGACATGGGCCATTTCGGCAAGCGCCCCATTCGGCTTACGTGGTTCGGCATCGTCTTCCCCGCGCTCGCGCTCAACTATCTGGGCCAGGGCGCGCTGCTGCTGGCGAACCCCGGCGCGGTGCAAAACCCGTTCTACCGGCTGTTCCCGCAGTGGGCCATCGTGCCGATGATCGTGCTGGCGACGATCGCCACCGTGATCGCCTCGCAGGCCGTCATCTCAGGGACTTATTCGATGACGATGCAGGCCATGCAGCTGTCCTTCCTGCCGCGCATGAACATCGTGCATACGTCGGAGCGCGAGATCGGCCAGATCTACGTGCCCGGCATCAACTGGATCCTGCTGATCGCCGTGGTCGCGGCGGTACTGGGCTTCCGCTCGTCCACGGCGCTCGGGTCCGCGTATGGCATCGCCGTGACCGGCACGATGCTGATCACGACGTTCCTCACGTTCTTCGTCGTGCGTTACGCATGGCACTACAACTGGCTGCTGTGCGTGCTGTCCACTTCATTCTTCTTCGTGATCGACGCGCTGTTCTTCTCGGCGAATCTGCTGAAGATCGTCGATGGCGGCTGGTTCCCGCTCGTGATCGGCGCGATCGTGTTCACGGTCATGGCGACGTGGGGACGCGGCTGGGAAATGATGCTGGCCGAAGCGCGCGTGCGGGCGGGAAAGATGCCGCTCAAGCCGTACCTTGCTACGCTGCTCGAAAGCTCACCGACGCGCGTCGGCGGCACGGCGATCTTCCTGACGCCGGACGCCGAAGCGGTGCCGCACGCGCTTGTCAACAACCTGCGGCACAACCGTGTGCTGCATGAGCGGACGGTGTTCCTGAGCGTACTCACGAAAAGCGTGCCGTGGGTGGCCGAAAGCGAGCGTGTGACGATCAGCCCGCTGTGCACGGGCTGCTGGCACGCTACGGTGAACTACGGATTCAAGGACGATGTGGACTTGCCGTGCACGCTGGCCGCCTACAAATCGCCCGAATTCGCTTTCAACCTTGACGACACCTCGTGGTTCCTGAGCCGCGCGGTCGTCGTGCCCAAACGCGGTCACGGCATGGCATTGTGGCGTGAGCGCCTGTTCGCGGTGATGCTGCACAACGTGGGCAATATCGCGGCGTTCTTCAAATTGCCGGCCAATCGCGTGATCGAAGTCGGCGCGCGCGTGGAGATCTAGGGCGCGCCATCGCATCACGCCGGTAAATCGCTGCGAGCCTGTCGCGAAGATAGGCCGTCAACGCTGCTTCCACCTCGGCCTGAAGCCGCTGGCGTTGCCACTGCGCTGCGCTATGACGCGTGCGTACCAATCCGGCAGGCCCTTGGCGATCATCAACGCCACTTCCGTCACGCGCATAGCCTCGCCTTTGCCGAGTGTCGGCGCGCGTGCCTCGAAGAGGTCTGCGAAACGCTGCCTGGGTTCGCGCCGAGCCTCTTCGCTGCGATCGCTTTTGACCGTGCAGGGAAACACACCGCCGATCCCTCGGGTTTGAATCTTGCTGCCAACGACCTGGCCGCCGCTCGAATCGGCGTGCGTGTTTTGCTTCGCGGCAGGCAAGCCTGGTTGGATGCCCGCGGCGCATCCAACGAGGGAGACGTGTGATGGGCGACGAGACTCACCAGAATCACGGACACGACCGCCGCCGCTTTCTTGCGGGCGTAGCCGCCGTGGCCGGCAGCGTTGCGCTATCGGGTTGCGGAGGCGGCGGATCGAGCGGCGGAGGATCAGGCGGATCGGGCGGATCGGGCGGATCGGGCGGCGACCCCGCGTCCTCGATTACCGACATTCCCTCGCCCAACGCCGCCGACCGCTATAGCCTGCCGCGCCCGGCGTTGCCCGCGCCGGCCGGTTCGGGAATCGACTTCATCGTGCTGGTCACGATGGAAAATCGTTCCTTCGACCATTTCCTCGGCTGGGTGCCGGGCGCCGAGGGCCGGCCCGCGAACCAGCAGTTCAAGGACGCGTTCGGCGCGACGCAAACGCCGTTTTCGCTCGCGGCGAATGCCGCGTACGGCTATCAGGCGTGCTCCTACCAGGATCCCAATCACAGCTTCTCGGGGGCCCGCACGCAACTGGCTTCGGGGGCGATGAATGGCTGGCTGCTGACGCCGGGCACGAGCCTGATTCCCGGCGATCTGCTGCCTATCGGCTACTACACGTCGGCCGATCTGCAATTTTTCAACGCCGTGGCGAGCAGTTACACGATCGGCGACTTCTACTTCAGCGGCATCCTGACGAGCACGTTTCCCAATCGCCTGTACCTGCATAGCGGCGCAACGGATCGGCTCGATGACAGCGCCGGCACTTCGTCGCTCGCCACGATCTGGGACAAGCTGAACGACGCCAATGTCGACTGTCGCTACTACTACCACGACGTGCCGTTCACGGCGCTTTATGGCACGCGGTATCTCGGCATTTCGCGCCCGTATGCGGATTTCCTCGTGAATGCCGCGGCGGGGACGCTGCCGCCATTCTGCATGATCGATCCGTCGTTCACGGGCGAGCCGGAAGGCGTTTCCGCCGACGATCATCCGCATGCCGACATCCGCGACGGCGAGGCGTTTCTCGCGCAGGTCTACGAGGCACTGCGCACGAGCCCGACATGGAGCCGCACGCTGATGATCGTCGTCTACGACGAATGGGGCGGGTTTCTCGAACACGTGGTGCCGCCCACCAGGCCGATCAGCAACAGCGAACTCACCCTCGGCAACGACGGCAAGCTCGGCTTTCGCGTGCCGCTCGCGCTGCTTGGCCCACGCGTGCGCGCCGGCTCGGTCACGCGCTATCCGTTCGACCCCAGCTCGATTCACGCGCTGCTGCAATGGCGCTTCGGCTTGCAGCCGCTTGGGGTGCGCGGCAGCGATGCGGCGACGGTCAATCTCGCTTATGCGCTCGATTTCACCGACGCGCCGCGCACCGACGCTCCCGCGTTCACGGTCGCCCAGGGGCCGTTCGGCGGAGCGTGCCTGGGGGCGCTCGCGCCTTCGCCGTCGAGCTCGGTATCGGCGATCGATCAGTCGCAAAAGCTGGCGATCAACCCGACGGCGGACCGCTTCGCGGAGTTGCGCGCGAAGGCGGCGTCATTGGGATTCCAGACCGGAGGCTAAGGCTGGATTCCGGCTCAACTTTCCGGGCGGCAAATTCTATTCCAGAGAAAGCAGTGCAAACTTGCCGCCGCTGCGGTGATCGAAGACGAGACTGCTTAGCGGCGCGCCTTGCTTTTTTTCTTCGGCTTCGGCGGCGTGAGCGCCGCGGTCCAGAATGCGGAGACCGCCCGCTTGGATGCGGCGATCGTCCGTACTCTCGCGGCGTTCGCGACGGTATTGGCGCCGCTTAACCACATGCTCATGAACGGGTTCTTCTTCGTCCAGGGATTTTTCATCTCGGCCTCGATTGAATGAACGTCTGACGGGAGCGCCATCGACAGGTCGACGCGCTCTGTTCATGCGTCGGTGCCGCAGCGCAAGCGCGCACGCAATGACTGGTCCAGCTATTGAACCTGGCCATTTTCGTCCGGTCCCATGACAACTGGAAAATCTTCCGTCAACTTTTGATCACTTCATTCGGTGCTCGCGCGTGTGACGATGAAAGGCGCCCGGGCATCAATTCCGTTGTCCGTAATTCACCGGTAAAAGGCGCTTGCGCGCTAGCTTGCATTGCGAAGCGGGCCCCACATTTGCTCGTGAAACCCTCTCGAAGCCCCGCGGTAGCGTGCAGCATGTGATCGGCACGCGCGGCGGGCCGCCTACGTCGACGTCACCGCGTCGCCCTCAACGGGTCCGCCGATGCCATTTCGTCCCGATCTTGCCGTTTGGTCTTGCCGCGCGCGGCTGCACCGCCGCGCTGTTGCCTCGGTGGCCACCGCGCTGGCGCTCGCCGCGAGCACCGGCGTCGGCGCGCAATCCGCCCCGACTGTCGCGCCAACCAGGCCGGCGGTGCCTGCGATTACGCTGCCCGCATCGGCCGTCGCTGCGAATGCCGCCAGCAGCGCCGCGCTCCGGCACATCGAAAACACGGATCACGCGCAGCCGTCGCCGGTCGTGCCGACGCCGCCGTCCGAACTGTACGGCGAGCTGTACCGCGACGTCGAACTCGCGCATCTGTACCCGGACAGCAAGACCTTTGCCGATATGTGGCCCAACGAGCCGCCGGCGCAGGTCATCGCCGATTACAACAGCCGGCGCACCCAGCCGCAATTCGACCTGAAGCAGTTCGTCGAACAGCGCTTCACGCTGCCCGCGCGCGCACCGAAGCGCTACGTGTCCGATCCGAACGACAGCGTCACCGCGCACATCGATACGCTGTGGAGCGTGCTGCGCCGCGAGCCGGACGCCAGCGCGAGTCCGTACTCGTCGCTGTTGCCGCTGCCGTCGCCGTACATCGTGCCTGGCGACCGCTTCGACGAGATCTACTACTGGGATTCGTACTTCATCCTGCTGGGGCTCGATGCGAGCGGCCAGCACGCGCTCGTCGACGACGAGCTCAACAATTTCTCGACCTTGATCGACCGCTATGGCCACATTCCCAATGGCAATCGCACGTATTACCTGAGCCGTTCCCAGCCGCCGTTCTTCGCGCAGATGGTGCAGCTCGTCGCGCGCAAAGAGGGCGATCAGGTGTACGCCCGCTATTTGCCCGAACTGCGCCGTGAATACGCGTACTGGATGGCCGGCAGCGACAGTGTCGCGTCTGGGACCGCGGCGCGCCATCTGGTGCGCCTTGCCGACGGCACGCTGCTCAATCGCTACTGGGACGAGCGCGCGGCGCCGCGCGACGAGTCATATCGTGAGGATGTGATGACGGCGCAGCAGGCGCCGCAACGCGAGGCGCAGGATTTGTGGCGCAACCTGCGCGCGGGCGGCGAAACCGGCTGGGATTTCAGCTCGCGCTGGTTCGCCGACGGCAGGACGCTCGCGAGCATCGACGTGACCTCGATAGTGCCGGTGGACCTGAACTGCCTGATGGTGGACCTCGAACGCACGCTCGCGAAAGCCTACCGTGTGACCGGCGATGCGGGTCACGCGGAGAATCTCGAACTACGCGCTCGCGTGCGCGCCGATGCGATCCGCCGGGTGCTGTGGGATCCGCAACTGCATGCGTTCGGCGACTACGACTTCGTGCATCGCACGCTCACGCACCGGCTCACTGCCGCGACCGTATACCCGCTTTACGCCGGCGTCGCGACACGCAACGACGCGCGCGAAGTGGCGCAGACGATCCGGCGCGATCTGCTGCGCCCGGGCGGTCTCGCGACGACGCGGACCAACACCGGCCAGCAGTGGGACGAACCGAACGGCTGGGCGCCGCTGCAGTATCTCGCGGTAATGGGGCTGCGCCGCTATAGCGAGCCGGAACTCGCGCGCGATATCGCGACGCGCTGGATCCGCACCGACGTCGCGTACTACCAGCGCACCGGCAAGCTGGTCGAAAAGTACGACGTCGACGCGAACGACAGGTCGGCGGGCGGCGGCGAGTATCCGCTACAGGACGGCTTCGGCTGGACCAACGGTGTGCTGCGCGTGCTGATGCAGCTCTATCCGGATGCGGTGAGGTCGACGAAGCCGGCCGATCTGCCCGGCGGCGCGGTCGGGGTGTCGGATGCGGCGGCGTCGGCGGCCGCCACGCCGCAGACGTCGCACAGCACGTCGCGCGTGGGCCACTAGTCGCGCAGGACGCGCAGTCAGGCCCGCGAGTTCCGAAGAGGTAGTAGCGATACCAGGATGATGGGTTGACTGCCTGACCGCGGCGCAGCCCGTTACGATGCTTCGGATAGCTCGAACGGTCTCTAGCCACCCTGGAAAGTCTCGAAGATGAATCGCAAGCTCGACATACCATCGGCCCAACCGGTGCCGCCGCAGGCGCAGGCCACGGTGCCCGCGCAGGCCGTCCCGCCCGCCGACGATGAAGCCGCCGCGCACTGGCAGCGCAATCTCTGCGTGTGCGTGTTCGGCTCGTTCACCACCATCGTCGCGATGACGCTGCTGCTGCCGTTCCTGCCGCTCTACGTCGAGCAGCTCGGCGTGAAGGATCATGCGGCGATCGTGCAATGGTCAGGCGCCGCGTTCGGCGCGACCTTCTTCAGCGCGGCGCTCGTCGCGCCGCTGTGGGGCAAGCTCGCGGACCTCTACGGCCGCAAGCTGATGCTGATCCGCTCGAGCCTCGGCATGGCGGTCGCGATGTCGCTGATCGGCATGGCGCACTCGGCGTGGCAACTGGTCGCGTTGCGGCTGCTCGCGGGGCTGCTTGGCGGCTATGCGTCGGGCTCGATGATCCTCGTCGCGACGCAGACGCCGAAGGCGCGCTCGGGCTGGGCGCTCGGCGTGCTGTCGTCGGGGATCATGGCGGGCAATCTGGTCGGCCCGCTGATCGGCGGCTTCCTGCCGCCGCTGATCGGCATTCGCGCGACCTTCTGGGCATCGGGCGCGGCGATCTTCGTCGCCTTTCTCGCGACGGCGTTCCTGATCCGCGAAACGCCGGTGCGCAAGCGCGCGGACGACGCGTCGAAGAAAGGCGCGTGGGCATCGGTGGACGACAAGCGGCCGGCCATCGCGATGCTTGCCACGGGTTTGCTGCTGATGGTCGCCAACATGTCGATCGAGCCGATCATCACCGTCTACGTCGCCCAGCTCACGAAGCCGCAAAGCGTGACGATGGTCGCGGGCTTCGTCATGTCGGGCGCGGCGCTCGGCAGCGTGATCTCATCGTCGCGCCTCGGCAGGTTCGCCGATCGCGCCGGGCACTGGAACGTGATCGTCGGCTGCCTCGCGGTGGCGGCGGTGCTGCTCATCCCGCAGGCGTTCGTTACCGCGAGCTGGCAGCTGATCGTGCTGCGTTTCCTGATGGGCATGGCACTGGGCGGCCTGTTGCCGTGCATCGCGAGCGTGATCCGCCACAACGTGCCGGCGAGCGTGACGGGCGCGATTCTCGGCTACTCGGTGTCGTCGCAGTACGCGGGACAGGTGGTCGGCCCGCTGCTCGGCGGTTTCGTCGGCGGACACGTCGGCATGCGCGCGGTGTTTCTCGGCACCAGCGTGCTGATGGCGCTCGGCGCGTTCGCGAACTGGCGCGTGAAGTCGGGCCGGGCACGGGCAGCGGTGGTGCGCTGATACCCTTCCCCTGGGCGCCCACCGCCCGCGTAAACCCCAGCGCGCGTCCGGTCAGAACCCGCTTTGCGCATTTTTTTATTCATGCTACTGTGAATCGCAGTTCGCAAGGCTATGCAAATTTACATTGCACCAGCCGAGGCGGAGCTGGGATGGCATGAGCTCGCCACCTCATCGGACACACCCCAACGTGTAATCGCGACCAAGGAGAAAGCGCGGTGACGCAGGTTCCGATCGACCGTAGCAGCATCGTTTCCGCGCACGCTTTGTCCCGCCCACGTCTAGCCTCGGCGAAATGGCTCGTCAGGGCGGGCGTCGCGCTCATCTACCTGTTCATGCTGAGCCCGCTGATCTTCGTGATCTGGCTGAGCTTCTTCAAGGACGCGATCATCACGTTCCCGCCGTCCGGCTACACGCTGTCGTGGTACGTCAACGCATGGCGCAACGACGCGTTCGCGAACGGTTTCGTGCTGTCGCTGAAGCTCGCGGCCGGCGCGGCGATCGGCGGCGTGGTGCTCGGTGTCGCGGCCTCGCTCGCACTCGCGCGCTACCGCTTTCCCGGGCGGCGCCTTGTCAGCAACACGCTGCTTCTGCCCTTAGTCGTGCCTGGCATCGTCGCCGGCATTGCGACCTATCTGTTCTATCTGCGCGCCGAGAATGCGCTCGACACCGACATCGTCGGCACGTTCGGCGGCCTGCTGCTCGCGCATATCTGCCTGACCATTCCGTGGACCATCCGGCTCGTCACCGCGAGCCTGGGCCAGATCGACACGATGGTCGAGGAGGCGGCGCGCAATCTCGGCGCCGGCGCGTGGCGCACGCTGTGGCGCGTCACGTTGCCGATGCTGCGCCCGGCCATCGTCGCGTCCACGCTGTTCGGCTTCATCGTCTCGTTCGAGAACCTCGAGATGACCTTGCCGCTCGTCGGCCCCGGCAAGACCACGTTGCCGATCGCGATCATGCAGTACCTCGAATTCAATCTCGACCCAACCATCGCGGCGGTATCGGCCGCGCAGATCGTGCTGCTCGGCATCGTGATGCTGATCACCGATCGTTTCGTGAAGCTCGGCAAGGTGATCTGATCATGGCTCAGGTATCCCTGCGCAATCTGCGCAAGCAGTACGGTGCGACGACCGCGGTCGCCGACGTGTCGTTCGATATCGCCGAGGGCGAGCTGGTCGCGTTCCTGGGACCGAGCGGCTGCGGCAAGACGACGACGCTGCGCATGGTCGCGGGTTTCGTCGAGCCGAGCGATGGCGAAATCTGGATCGGCAACACCGAGGTCACGCGGCTCGCGCCCGACAAGCGCAACACCGGCATGGTGTTTCAGCGCTATGCGTTGTTTCCGCACATGACCGTCGCGCAAAACGTCGCGTTCGGTCTGGAAATGCGGCGCGTACCGAAGGCGGAGCGCGATACGCGCATTCGCGAGGCGCTCGACATGGTGCGGCTGAGCTCGCTCGCCGAACGCTATCCGCGGCAGTTATCCGGCGGCCAGCAACAGCGTGTCGCGATTGCGCGCGCGCTCGCGATCCGGCCCGACGTGTTTCTGCTCGACGAGCCGTTGTCGAATCTCGACGCGAAGCTACGCGTCGAGGTTCGTGAAGAAATCCGCGCGCTCCAGCAGCGTCTCGGTCTCACGACGATCTTCGTCACGCACGATCAGGAAGAAGCACTCGCGATGGCGGACCGCGTGGCCGTCATGCACGACGGACGCGTGCAGCAGATCGGCCGCGCGGACGAGTTGTACGAGCGGCCCGCGAATCCGTTCGTCGCGAGCTTTCTGGGGCGCATGAATTTCCTCGCGGGCCACGTCGACAACGGGCAATTCATCACGGCGAACGGCGAAAAAATCGCGGTCGATGCCGCCGCGCGCCATGCCAATACGCTCGGCATCCGTCCCGAGCGCCTGCGTCTCGCCGCGGCGCCCGAGCACAGCGAGGTATCGATTCCGGTGCGGCTGGCCGAGCGGATCTATCTCGGCGCGAGCGTCGAACTACGCCTGACGAGCGAGCGTGGCCAGAGCCTCGTCGCGCTCGTGCCGAACACCGCGCATGCGGGTGCCGGCGCGTGGTCGCCGGGCGACACGCTGCACGCGTGCTTCAGAACCGAAGATTGCCTGCTTTTTTCCGCCTGAAGGACCATAAAATGACCCATCCCATCACGCGCCGCACGTTTCTGAAAGCTGCATCCGGTCTGCTCGTCGCTCCGTCGCTCGGCTTCGATCCGCGCGCGGCGTTGGCGGCCGACGCTTGTCCCAGTGTGGTCGTCGGCACGTGGGGCGGCGATTATCTGAACCTGCTCGAACAGAACATCGGCAAGCCGATCATCGAGTCCGCGGGCGGTCACGTCACTTACGACTCGGCCGATCAGATCGGCCGCATGACCAAGCTGCGCGCGGAGAAAATGTCGCGTCACGGTTCGCTCGACGTCGCGTGTCTCGCCGACATCGATATGTTCGACGTCAACCGTTCGGGCGTGCTCGAACCGCTCGATTCCAAACTGGTGCCGAACTCGGCGCGCACGATCGAAGCGCTGCGCCGTCCCTATTCGATTCCGCACATCTTCAGTGCGATGGTGATCGTCTACAACCCGGAGAAGTTTCAGGCGAAGCCCGACTCGCTCGCGGTCGCGCTCGATCCGAAACTGAAGGGACGGGTGGGCTTTTCCGACATTCTGTACAACTTCAACGTGCTGCAATCTTCACTCGCGGCGGGCCAGCACAACGGCGACACGGCGGCCGGCATCCAGTTTCTGCGCGAGGCGCGCAAGCAGCAGCCGAAGGTTTATCCGTCGAACGAAGCGGTCGCGGCGGCGCTGAAAAGCGGCGAAATCTGGATGACCTGCATGTGGAAGGCGCGCGCGTTGCAGTGGAAAAAAGGCGGCGTGCCGGTCGACTATGCGTTCCCGAAAGAGGGCGGCGTGCCGGTCACGTTCGAAGCCGCCGTGCCGAAGAACGCGCCGACGCGTGGCTGTGGCTTCAACTATCTGAACGCGATGCTCGATCCGCGCGCGCAGGTCGGCTTCGCCGAGACGATGGGCTATGCGCCGACCGTCACCGATGCGGCGTTGCCGCCGACGCTGCAACAGAGCGTCGGCTTCACGAATGCCGAACTCGATCGCCTCGTCAAAGTCGACTACGCGCGTTTCACCGCGGAAAAACCGGCGCTGCTCGACTTCTGGAACAAGGAATTCAAGCCGGGACTTTGAACCATGACGACGAGCGCACTGAACGCCGCGCCGCGGCGCCGCGACTTTGCCGGGGGCCTGCTCGCATCGCCTGCCGTGCTGGTCGTGCTATTCGTGATCGTGCTGCCGGGCGCGCAACTGGTGCGCTACAGCTTCAATCATTTCGACTCGGTCCAGATGATGCAGGCGGCGTTCACGCTCGAGAACTACGTCCAGTTTCTGACCGATCCGTACTACCACGCGGTGCTGTGGACCACGATCAAGGTGGCCGCGCTGTGCACGGCGTTGTCGCTCGTGCTCGGTTTTCCGGTCGCCTATGTGCTCGCGAAAACGCAGAGCCGCTTCAAGAGCCAGCTGGTGATGCTGCTGGTGTTTCCGCTGCTGGTCGGCAACGTCGTGCGCGCGGCGGGGTGGATGGTCATGCTCGGCAACGCGGGTTTCGTCAATGCGATGCTGATCGCGCTCGGCGTCGTCGATCAACCGGTACGGCTGCTGTATACGCCGTTCGCGGTGGTGGCCGGCACCACCGCCGTGGTGCTGCCGTACATGATCCTGACCTTGCAGAGCGTGCTCGAAGGCCTCGATTTCTCGATCGAGGAAGCCGCGCGCAATCTCGGCGCGAGCTTCGGCCAGACACTCGCGCGCGTCGTGCTGCCGATCGCGGCGCCCGGCGTCGCGGCCGGCACGATGCTCGTGTTCATTCTGTGCATGAACGCGTACGCGACGCCGGTGCTGCTCGGCGGCACCGGCATCACGATGATGACGCCGGCGATCTACGACCAGATCGCCAAGGCGAACAACTGGCCGTTCGGGGCCGTGCTGTCGCTCGTATCGATGGTCGTGACGTTTGCGCTGGCGCTGTTCTCGCACTGGATCATCCAGCGGCGCTACGCAAAAACGATGATGACCTGAACTGGCAGGCGCGCCGCGGGCTCGCGGGTGGGATGCGCCTCTTCTCTATTCGTGTTCCTGAAGGAATAACCGATGCCGATCCTCACTGAAAAGACTCGCGCTTACCGTCACGACCTGATGCAAAAACTGATGGAACGTCAGCGCGTCGATGCGCTGATTTTCACGTCCGCCGACTTCTTCCAGTGGGCCACGAATTTCCATGTCGACGTGCAGACCTGGGAGCGGCCGATCGCGGTGTGCGTGCCGCTGTCGGGTGAGCCGTTTGCGATCATGAACGAGCTGTCGACGCATCACGTGATGATGGCGCGCGAGCGCGGGCATCTGTGGCTCGACAACATCTCGTTCTATTCGGAGCATCCGCGCGTGGTCGAGCGACAGCCGCTGCTCGCGGAAGTCCCCGAACTGATCGCCGCGCGTTTGCGTGCCGCCGGGCTCGCTGCATCGCGAATCGGCGTCGAGGCGGCGGGCGGTCCGCTCGGCCGTACAGGGTCACTGCTGCCGGACGCGAAATTCCTGCCGATGCTCGCCGAGCTGCGCTCGTTGCGCTGGGTCAAGCACGCGGAGGAGATCGAGATCATGCGTGCGGCGTCGAGTCTTGCCGATTGGGTGCAGGACCGCTATCGCGAGAACATCCGCCCCGGACGGCTCGTTCAGGAACTCGACTATCAGATGGCCACACTGATGGTGACCGAAGGCGCGCGCCGCTTTCCCGGTGAGAATCTCGAAGTGATGCGCTGCTGGACCTTGTCGGGGCCGGCATCGGCGTCGCCGCATGGCGACGGTGCGTCATGCGGCGCGCGGATCAAGGCGGGCGATGGTCTCGTCAATATCGTGATTCCGCGTTTGAACGGTCTCGTGATCGAGAACGAGCGCACGTGGTTCTGCGGCAAGCCGAGCGCCGAGCAGGCGCGTTTTCATGAGGTCGCGCGCGCGGCCAACGAGGCGGCCGTCGCGGCGGCCGTCACCGGCCAGCCGGTGTCGGGTATCGACGCGGCCGCGCAGGCGGTGATCGAGCAGGCCGATTGCGCGAAGTACATCCGGCATCGCACGGGGCATGGCATGGGCATCATCGGTCACGAGTATCCGGACGACATGGCGTTCAATCACCGCGCGCTGCTCGACAACGAGGTCTACTCGGCGGAGCCCGGCATCTATGTGTACGGACTCGGCGGCTTCCGGCTCGACGATTCGGTCGTGACCGGCCCGACACCCGAGCTGCTGACGAAGACCCCGCGCACGCTCGCGCACGCGACCATCGATTGAGTCGCGCAGCTCGCGACACCCTTCAACGTTGGAGATCACCCCGGTCCTGAACCGGGAGGAGACATGATGGAGTCGATTCTGTTCTCGCACTGCGCGCTGCTCGACCCGGTTGCCGGCGAGTTGCGCGAGGACCACGCGGTGCTGGTGGAAAACGGACGCATCAAGGAGGTCTCGGATCGGCCGATCCGCACCACGTCCGCGCGCGAAATCGATGTACGCGGCAAGACCCTGATGCCCGGCCTGATCGATCTGCACGTGCACGTGCACGCGACGCAGCTCAATCTCGCGGCACAGGTGAATCTGCCGAACGTGCTGGTCACGCTGAAGTCGTTGCCGCTGTTGCAAGGCATGCTCAGACGCGGTTTCACGACGGTGCGCGACGCCGGCGGCGCGGGCTTCGCGCTCAAACAGGCGCTCGAACAGGGGCTGGCCGATGGTCCGCGGCTATTCGTGTCGGGCCGCGCGATCAGCCAGACCGGCGGACACGGCGACATGCGCAGCAGGAGCGACTACATCGGCATGGATAGCCCATGCGCGTGTTGCGCGCGGGTCGGCGCGATCTCGCGTGTCGCCGACGGTGTCGATGCCGTGCGCCGCGCGGTGCGCGAAGAACTGCAGATGGGCGCCGACCAGATCAAGATCATGGCCTCCGGCGGCGTCGCCTCGCCCACCGATCCGGTCGGCGCATGGGGCTATTCGGAAGACGAGATCAGGGCGATCGTCCACGAGGCGCGGGCGCGCGGCACCTACGTGCTCGCGCATGCGTACACGGCCGAGGCGATCACGCGCGCGGTGCGGTGCGGGGTCCGGACGATCGAGCACGGCAATCTGGTCGACGAAGCGGCCGCGCGCGTGATGGCCGAGCACGGCGCGTTCGCGGTGCCGACGCTCGTCACCTACGATGCGCTCGCGAACGAAGGCGAATCGCTGGGCCTACCCGCCGACAGCGTCGCGAAGATCGAGAGCGTGCGCCAGGCGGGCCTGCATTCGCTCGAAATCTTCCGCGCGGCGGGCGTGCCGATGGGCTTCGGCAGCGATCTGCTCGGCGAGTCGCAGCGTCTGCAAAGCGACGAATTCCGCTTGCGCAGCGAAGTGCTGTCGCCGCTCGAGATCCTGCGCAGCGCGACCGTGGTCGGCGCGCAGGTGCTCGGCCAGGTCGGGCAGCTCGGACAGATCACGGCGGGCGCGCATGCCGACATGCTGGTCGTCGACGGCAATCCGCTCGCGTCGCTCGACTGTCTGCTGGGGCAGGGTGAGCGCATTCCGGTCGTGATGAAGGGCGGTAAAATCCATGCCTTTGATTTGCCGGCCTGACATGCGCAGCGCTCCCGTGCGAGCGGGGTTGACAGCGGGGAGCGCCGGCGGCCCATGCAATCCGGAGAGAACGGATGGACTTTCGGCACATCGACGCATTCAGGGCGCTGATGCTCACCCGCACGACGACCCGCGCCGCGCAGGTCATCGGCACGTCGCAGTCGGGCATCAGCCGCCTGATTACCGACCTGGAGCGCTCGCTCAGTCTGACGCTGTTCGATCGCAGCCGCGGACGGCTCGAACCGACCGTCGAAGCGTTGGCGCTGTTCGAGGAAGTCGAGCGGCGCTATGCCGGCCTGAACAACATCCGCGAGTTCGCGCTGAGCTTGCGCAATCCGTCGACCGCGGTGATTCGCGTGGGCTCGGTCGTGTCGTTCGGGCTCGGCTACTTCGCGCGCGTCGTCGCGAACTTTCATCGGCGGCACCCGGCCGTGCAGATCGCGTTGACGACCGGGGCATCGTCGCTGATTCGCGATCAGGTGGTGTCGCGTCAACTCGCGCTCGGCCTCGTCACGAATACGGTCGACGTGACCGGCACCGATTCGACCGCCTTCGCGCAGCTCGATGCGATCTGCGCGTTGCCGGCCGGTCATCCGCTCGGCAAGCGCAAGGTCATCAAGGTCGCCGATCTGCAGAATCAGCCGATCGTGTCGTACGATTTGCCCGACCTCGTGCGCTGGGGCATGGATCAGGTGTTCGCGACCGGCCAGTTGCAGTCGCAGGTGGTCGCGACCGCACCGTATTCGGTCAACATCGCGACGATGGTCAAGGAAGGCCTCGGCATCGGTTTGCTGCATCCGGTGTCGGCCTACGACTTCCTCGACTCGAATCTGATCCTGCGCCGCTTCGAACACGCGATGCCTTTCCACACGCTGAAGATCACGCCGCATGGCGCGGCGCCGGCTCCGCATCTCGACGAATTGTCGAAGGTGTTGGAGGAGACGCTCGAAGAAGTGCTGGCGGCCGTGAATGCGCGCTTGAGCGCAGCGAGTTGACTTACTGCCGCTTCGCGGCGGCAGCGGCGTTCCGAACCTATCCATTCAAATACAGATCGGGCCACCGAGGCCTGAGCTCGTCTGTCGCGGCTTCTTTTCGAAAACGCATTTCTCCTGGAGCGAGTGTATGAATCACATCAACCAGCCACGCCGCCGTTTTCTTCGATCCACGGGCGCACTCGTTGCCGCATCCGCACTGGGTCCGTTCGCGGTAAAAGCCAACGCGGCCGGTGCGTGCTCGGGGCAAGTAGTGGTCGGCACCTGGGGCGGCGACTATCAACGCCTGCTGCAACAGAACATCGATTCGCTCGTGACGCCTGGCGGGGACACGATCACCTATGCGGTCGGCAGTGCGCTCGCGCGGCAGACCACGATGCGCGCCGAAGCGCACGGCCGGCGCAGCACGATGGACGTCGCGCTGCTGCGTGACAACGACATGTTCCAGATGTACTCCGAAGGCACGACCGCGAAACTCGACGACGCGCTGCTGCCGAACCTTGCCAACGTGATTCCGCAATTTCGCCGCGGCTACGCGGTGCCGCACATCTTCAGCGCGCTCGTGCTGGTCTACGATACGGATCGCGTGCGCACGCGCCCCGATGGTCTCGCCGCGCTGTTGGACCCTCAATTCAAGGGCAAAATCGGCCTGGTCGATGATCAGTATGACTATCTGACGCTCGCGGGCGCGCTCGCCTCGGGTGGACAGGCGAGCGATCTCGCGCTCGGGCAGAAGTATTTGCGCGCGCTGCGCGAGGCGTCGCCGCGCGTGTATCCGTCGGTCGATGCGCTGGCGTCGGCGCTCAAGAGCGGCGAGATCGTCGTGACCGTCACGTGGAAGGCGCGCACGCTGCAGTGGAAAAAAGCAGGCCTTGCGGTCGATTACGTGTTTCCGAAGGAAGGCGCATTGCCGGCCACGTTCGAGGCGGCGGTGACCGCGGGCAGCAAGTCGTCCGCGTGCGCGTTTCCGTATCTGAATGCGATGCTCGATCCGCGTTCGCAGCGCGCGTTCGCCGAGTCGATGGGCTACGCGCCGACGATCGCGAACGCGAACCTGCCGCAGTCGTTGCAACAGGCGGTGGGATTCTCGGGCAAGGAACTGGAGCGGATCGTGCCGGTCGACTTCGCGATGTTGATGAAACACAAAACGGCAATGCTCGACTTCTGGAACAAGGATTTTCGCGCTGGGCTGTAACGGTCCGTATTCTTCCGCCTGTAAGAGCTGAACACATGATCATTCTGACCAACAACGAAGGTAAATCCGGCATCGGCCTGACCGCCGAACTGCTGCGCAACGGCGGTGCCGGGCTCGACGCGGTCGAGGCCGGCATCCGGCTCGTCGAAGATGATGAAGAGGTGCGCACGGTCGGGCGCGGCGGCTGGCCGAATCTGCTCGGCGAAGTGGAGCTCGATGCGTCGCTGATGGATGGCTCGACGCTGCGCACTGGCGCGGTCGGCGGCCTGAAGGGGTTCAGGCATCCGGTGAGCGTCGCGCGCGCGGTGATGGAGCGGCTGCCGCACGAGCTGCTGATCGGCGAGGGCGCCGCGCGCTATGCAGCCGAAACGGCCGCGGAGCGTTGCGAACTGCTTGCCGAACATTCGCGCAAAGCGTACGCGCACTGGTTCGACAGCGAAGTCAGCGCGGCCGACAAGGCCGCATGGCCGAACGTGCCGCTCGAACGCTATTGCCACGACGCGGTCGATCCGGAGATCGGCAAGGACACCACCGTTTTTCTCGCACTGGACAGCGCCCGCAATGTCGTGAGCGGCACGAGTACGTCGGGATGGGGCTGGAAATATCCGGGCCGTCTCGGCGACAGTCCCGTGATCGGCGCGGGCTCCTATGCCGATAGCCGCTACGGCGCCTGTGCATGCACGGGCGCGGGCGAGATGACGATCCGCGCGGGCACGGCGCGCGCGGTGGTGCTCTACATGAAGATGGGAATGAGTGTCGAGCGCGCGGTGAGCGAGGCCGTCGACGACATGCGCGCGCTCAAGGGCGGCTTGATCAGCCGCGTGACGATCCATGCGATCGACGCGGCGGGCAATCATCGCGTGGTGGCGGTCAATGGCTTGCCGGGCAATCACTACTGGGTGTGGACGCCCGGCATGGCAGGGCCGCAACGCCGTGATAGCGAGCTGATTCAGATCTCGGAGGGTGAGCCGCAGAGCAAGCGGATTGCGATGCAGGTTTATACCGACGTTTGAGGGGCGACACGCATCCGCGCATCAGCCGTATCTCGCAGCGGCGCCTAAGGCGTGCGCTGCCCCCCCGTAATCACCCGCTCCAACGACAGCTTCAAGTGACGCTGCATCGCCGCCTGCGCCTGAATCGGATCATGCGCCTCGAGCGCTTCGAGAATCACCAGATGTTCGTCGGGCACCGCGCCCCACGTCGTTTCGTTCTCGAAGTGGCCGCGCAGCTTTTCCGACAGCGGACTATGCCGCGCATCGAATAACGAGCTGACGGTGCGCACGAGCACCTCGTTACCGGACATCTGCGCGATCGCGAGATGGAACGCGCGATCGGACGCGACCGGAATTCTGCCTGCCTTCACCTCGCGCTGCATCTCGTTGTAGATGGCGCGCAGCATCTTCAGGTCTTTCGGTTTGCAGAACGGTGCGACGCTCGCGATGATCGAGCCTTCGATCAGGCAGCGCGCGCCGAGGATATCGAGCAGGCTATCGCCGAGTTCGGCCTGCGACAGCGACGCATCGTTCTGCGCGGACGGCGTCGCGCACAGATAGACGCCCGAGCCCATACGAATCTCGACGAGCCCTTCGAGTTCCAGCGCGACCAGCGCCTCGCGCACCGACGGCCGCGACACGCCGAGCGTCTCCGCCAGCGCCCGCTCGGGCGGCAGGCGGCCGTTCGGCGCGAACTCCGGCTGAGCGATCAGATCGCGCAATTTTTCCGCGATCTGAAGATAGAGACGGCGAGGGTCGGCAGGTTTGGCGGTCACGAAACGTTTCCCGGCGATGGAGCTTGTGTAAGCCCGATAAGGCGAGCGCCGATTGTAGATCGAAGCGCCCAACACGCAAACCGCGCG
This sequence comes from Paraburkholderia sp. HD33-4, assembly GCF_021390635.1. NCBI lineage: Bacteria > Pseudomonadati > Pseudomonadota > Betaproteobacteria > Burkholderiales > Burkholderiaceae > Paraburkholderia > Paraburkholderia sp. HD33-4. Next base: position 604,697 of record NZ_JAJEJS010000003.1, read on the forward strand.
CAAACCGCGGCCCCTCGGGGGGCGATCGGTCAGCGTTCGGGGTTTCCCCCAAGTTCACGCAAATTGGCTTGACCAGTATCGCACGTACCTTTACTTTTGCAAATTGGTAAGGCCAGATTGACGCCAAGTAGACGCCAGACGAGCGAGCCTCCGGGTCGCTCCGCTCCCCGCCACCCGATCAATTCCTCCATGACGATGAAGACAGTCATTTGCGAACAACCCGGCCAGCTCGCGCTCGCCGAACGTGCGATGCCCGACGCGGGTCCTGACGACGTGCTGATCCGCATCCGCCGGGTCGGCATCTGCGGCACCGACTTCCATATCTTCACCGGCAATCAGCCGTATCTGTCGTATCCGCGTGTGATGGGCCATGAGCTTGCCGGCATCGTCGAAGCGGCGCCGGCCGGCGCGCGCGTCGCGGCCGGCGATCAGGTGTACGTGATGCCGTATCTGTCGTGCGGGCGCTGCGTCGCGTGCCGCGCGGGCAAGGGCAACTGCTGCGTGAACATCCGCGTGCTCGGCGTCCACACCGACGGCGGCATGACCGAGTACCTTGCGGTGCCGCAGGCGTTCGTCTTCAAGGCAGACGGCGTGACGCTCGACGAAGCCGCGATGCTCGAGTTTCTGGCGATCGGCGCACACGCGGTCGCGCGCGCCGACGTGCAGACCGCGCAGCGTGTGCTGGTAGTCGGCGCAGGACCGATCGGCATGGCCGCGACGATCTTCGCGAAGCTGCGCGGCGCCGAAGTCACGGTGCTCGATGGCCGCGCGGACCGCTTGTCGGTGTGTGCCGGCGCGTTGCAGGCGGATCACACGGTGCTGCTCGACACCACCGAGGCCGCGACCGATGCCGCCGAACTCGCCGCGCTGACCGACAACGAGTTCTTCGACGTGGTGTTCGACGCCACCGGCAACGTGAAGGCGATGGAGCGCGGGTTGCAGTTCGTCGCACATGGTGGCAAGTACGTGTTGGTGTCGATCGTCAGCGAGCGCATTTCTTTTGCCGATCCCGAGTTTCACAAGCGCGAGACGACCTTGCTCGCGAGCCGCAACGCGACCGTCGCCGACTTCGAAACGGTGCTCGACGCGATGCGCGCGGGCAAGATTCCGACGGCCGCGCTCAATACGCACGTGGTCGAACTCGGCAATCTGCCGAGCGAATTCCCCAAGTTGCTGAAACCGGATGCCGGCGTCATCAAGGCGCTGGTCGCCTGTTGAACGAGCGGGGACGATGAACGATGCGAACGATGCGAACGATGGGCAACCCGATCCTTCAATTCGGCACGAGCCGTTTTCTGCAGGCGCACGCGGATCTGTTCGTGTCGGCGGCACTCGACGCGGGCCGCGCGTTGGGCCACGTCACGGTCGTACAGACGACGGCCAACCCCGAGAGCCTCGCGCGCATCGACGCGCTACGCGCGCACCGGCAATACGACGTGCGCATTCGGGGCCTGCGCCGCGAAGCGGTGATCGATACGACCACGCGATGTCACGCGATTACCGAGGCATTGAACGCGCAAACCGATTGGCCGACCGTGGTGCAGCGCTTCGCGTGCGATGCGCGTGTGGTGATCTCGAACACCGGCGACCGGGGCTACGAGTGCTTCGCCGACGACACCGCCGAGTTATTGCACGACGAGAACAGCGTGCCGCGTGGATTCGCGGCGAAGCTCGTGGTGCTGCTGCATGCACGCTTCAAAGCCGGGGCCGCGCCGCTGACGCTGCTGCCATGCGAACTCGTGTCCAACAACGGCGACACACTGCGTAGCCTCGTCGCCGATATCGCGCGCGGCTGGAACGCCGGAACCGGCTTCCTGAGCTACATCGAGCACACGTGCGTCTGGGTCAATTCGCTGGTGGACCGCATCGTGTCCGAGCCGATCCGGCCGGTCGGCGCGGTTGCCGAACCCTACGCGTTGTGGGCGATCGAGCGGCGCGCCGGCATGGTGTTGCCGTGCGAGCACGAAGCGATGATCGTCACCGACGATCTGCTGCACTACGAGCGCCTGAAGCTGTTCTTGCTGAATCTCGGACACACGTGGCTTGCCGAGCGCTGGCAGGCCGATGCGCGCGATCCCGGCGAAAACGTGCTTCACGCGATGCGCGATCCGCTGTTGCGGGCCGATCTCGAATCGCTGTGGCGCGACGAAGTGCTGCCGGTCTTCGATGCGCTCGGTCAGGGCAGCGACGCGCGCGCCTATCTCGACGACGTGCGCGAGCGCTTCGAAAACCCGTTCCTCGATCATCGCCTCGCCGACATTGCGCGCAATCACGAGCAGAAGAAAGAGCGGCGCTTCAAGCCGGTGATCGATCTGGCGCGCGAGCTTGGCGTGCGTGTCGAGCAACCGCGCCTGAATGCGGCGCTTACCGCGTGCGCGCACGACGGCTAACGGCGCGGGCCATGAATCGGCAGTAAATCTGTAGCAAACCCCGGCAGCACACCGGCGGCCGCGAGGCCGCGCGGTTCATCCAAATAGAGTAGATGCCAGCCCAGGAGGAGACGATTTCATGAAGAAGATGCGTTGGGTAGTGATTTTTCTGTGCTTTCTCGCGATCGCGGTCAATTACATCGATCGTGCGAATCTCGCGGTTGCCGCGCCGCAAATCGAAAAGGCGCTCGGTATCGGCCCCGCCGAGATGGGCTTCATCCTGAGCGGGTTCTTCTGGACCTATGCGTTGATGCAGATGCCGTTCGGCTGGTTCGTCGATCGTGTCGGCGCGCGCATCGCGTTGCCGCTCGCGGTCGGCTGGTGGTCGGTGTTCACCGCGGCCACCGCGGTCACGAGCAGCGTCGCGGGCATGTTCGGCTGCCGCCTGTTGCTCGGCGTCGGCGAGGCGGGCGCGTATCCGTCCTGCACGAAGCTCGTCAGCCAATGGTTCGAACCGAAGGAACGGGCGATCGCGACGAGCATCTTCGATAGCGGCTCGCGGGTCGGCTCCGCGCTGTCGATTCCCGTGGTCGCGCTGATCATCGGCACGCTCGGCTGGAAGGCGGCTTTTATCCTCACCGGCCTGCTCGGCGCGGTGTGGATCGTCGGCTGGTTCGTGATCTACCGCAATCCCGTGCAGGACGCGATGGAAACCGCGCACAACGCCGTGCAGGCGACTCAGGCACGCGGCGAGCAGGACAAAGTGACGTGGGCGTCGCTGTTTCGTCACCGCACGCTGTGGGGCATGATGCTCGGCTTCTTCTGCCTGAACTTCGTGATCTACTTCTTCATCACGTGGTTCCCGAGCTACCTCGTGCAGACGCGCGGCTTCTCGCTGAAATCGCTCGGCACGCTCGGCATGATTCCGGCGCTGATCGCGATTCCAGGCGGCTGGCTCGGCGGCTATGTGTCCGACGCGCTGTTCCGGCGCGGCTGGAGCCTGACGGCCGCGCGCAAGACCTGCATGGTCGGCGGCATGCTGTTGTCGTCGGTGATCACGCTGTCGGCGTTCACGGAGAACACGTATCTGATGCTCGCGTTCTTCGGCATCGCCTACGGCAGCCTCGCGTTCGCCGCGGCCAGCATCTGGTCGCTGCCCTGCGACGTTGCGCCGACGCCGCGCCATGTCGCGTCGATCGGCGGCATCCAGAACTTCGCGTCGAATCTGGCGGGCATCGTCATCACGACGTTCACCGGCGTGATGGTCGCGATGACGAAGGGCTCGTTCACGATTCCTCTCGTCGTCGCGGGCGGTTTCTGCTTTCTCGGCGCGTTCAGCTATCTTGTCATCGTGGGGCGCATCGAGCCGCTGTCGCTGGAGTCGGACAGCCGCGATCTGCCGAAGGGCGCCGGCTCCACGATCTGACGTATTCTGTTTCAACGCTCACGGATAACCCTGTTTTCGAGGCTTTTCATGTCGACTCAAGCTAGCGTCGCGTCCGCAATCATCCGCCTGCATCCCGGCGACGACGTCATCATCGCGACCCGGCAGTTGTTGCCGGGCACGCGCATCGAGGCGGAACGACTGGTCGTCGCCGGGCTGATTCCGCCGGGCCACAAGATCGCGACGCGCGACATCGCGCAGGGCGAGCCGGTCAAGCGCTACAACCAGATCATCGGTGTCGCGCGCGAGGCGATCGCGCGCGGCCAGCATGTTCATACGCACAATCTCGGCATGTCCGAGTTCGCGCGCGAGCACGCGTTCGGCGTCGATGCGCAGCCCACCGTCTACGTCGATGAACCCGCGCATTTCATGGGCATTCGGCGCGACGACGGCCGCATCGCGACGCGCAATTTCATTGGCGTCCTGACGAGCGTGAACTGCTCGGCGACGGTCGCGCGCGCGATCGCCGATCATTTCCGGCGCGACGTGCATCCCGACGCGCTCGCCGACTATCCGAACGTCGACGGTGTGATCGCATTGACGCACGGGCTCGGCTGCGGCATCGACATGCAAGGCGAGGGCATCGCGATCCTGCGTCGCACGCTCGCCGGTTACGCGGTGCATCCGAACTTCGCGTCGGTGCTGTTCGTCGGGCTCGGCTGCGAGACGAACCAGATCGACGGCGTGCTCGCGGCGGGCGGCCTCGACGCCAGCAGCACGAAGCTGCGCAGCTTCACGATCCAGGATAGCGGTGGTACGCGCAAGACGATCGAACGCGGTATCGCGATGGTGCGCGAGATGCTCGCCGACGCGAACCGCGTGCAGCGCGTGCCGGTGCCGGCTTCGCATCTATGCGTCGGTCTGCAATGCGGCGGCTCGGACGGCTATTCGGGCATCTCCGCGAATCCGGCGCTCGGCGCCGCGGTCGATCGGCTCGTGCGGCATGGCGGCACCGCGATCCTGTCGGAAACGCCGGAAATCTACGGCGCCGAACATCTGTTGACGCGCCGCGCGGTGAGCGCCGCGGTCGGCGACAAGCTGCTCGCGCGCATCGCGTGGTGGCAGGACTATTGCGCGCGCAACGGCGGCGCGATGGACAACAACCCATCGGCGGGCAACAAGGTGGGCGGCCTGACGACGATCCTCGAAAAATCCCTCGGCGCGGTCGCGAAGGGCGGCACGACGAATCTGGTCGATGTCTACGAATACGCGCAGCCGATCGCCGCAAAGGGTTTCGTGTTCATGGATTCGCCCGGCTACGACCCGGTGTCCGCGACGGGGCAGGTCGCCTCGGGCGCGAACCTGATCTGCTTCACGACCGGGCGCGGCTCCGCGTACGGCTGCGCGCCGTCGCCGTCGTTGAAGCTGGCGACCAATACCGCGTTGTGGGAGCGCCAGCAGGATGACATCGATATCAATTGCGGCGGTGTGATCGACGGCAGCGCGAGCATCGATGAACTCGGCGAAGCGATCTTCCGCACGATGCTCGACTGCGCGTCCGGCACCCGCACGAAGAGCGAGCTGCACGGCTATGGGCAAAGCGAATTCGTGCCGTGGCAGGTCGGCGTGGTGACCTGAGCGGCTGCATTGCAGCGACACAAACAAATAACCAATAGCCGGATCGATCACGCACAGGAGGATGCAATTGGAACGCCGCCTTTATTCAGGCCGCGACGTGAAGCGCGCGCACAGCATTGATGATCTGCGCGCGATGGCCCGCAAGCGTCTGCCGAATTTCTGTTTCGAGTATGTCGAGGGCGGCGCCGAAGACGAAGCGACGCTGCGCCGCAATCGCGACGTGTTCGGCGAAATCGCTTTTCTGCCGCGCACGCTGGTGAACGTCGAGCAGCGCAACCAGAGCGTGACGCTGTTCGGCGAACGCAGCGCGGCGCCGTTCATGATCGGCCCGACCGGCTATAGCGGCCTGATGTTTCGCGAAGGCGACGTCAAGCTCGCCAGTGCCGCTGCGGCGGCCGGCATTCCGTTCGTGCTGAGCAACGTGTCGACGGTTTCGCTCGAGGAAGTCGTGCGGCGCGCCGGGGGGCGCGTGTGGATGCAGGTCTACATGTACCGCACGCGCGAATTTCTCGCCAAACTGGCGCAGCGCGCGAAGGCCGCGGGCATCGAGGCACTGGTCGTCACGACCGATAGCGCGGTGTTCGGCAAGCGTGAATGGGACCTGCGCAACTACATCGAACCGTTGAAACTCGACTGGCGCAACAAATTCGACGTGCTGCGCCATCCGCGCTGGATGGCCAACGTGCTGTGGCCCAACGGCATGCCGCGCTTCGCGAATCTCGGCGACCTGCTGCCGCCGGGCCAGGACAGCGTGAAGGGCGCGACGATCACGCTGGGCCGGGAACTGGACCCGTCGTTATCGTGGGACGATATCCGCTGGCTGCGCGATCTGTGGCCGGGTCGGCTGATCGTCAAAGGCGTGCTTGGCGCACCGGATGCGCTGAAGGCGCTGGAGGTCGGCGTCGACGGCATCGTGCTGTCGAACCACGGCGGGCGGCAGCTCGACAGCGCGGTATCGGCAATGGACGTGCTGCCCGAAGTCGTCGATCAGGTCGGCGGTAAGCTCTGCGTGATGCTCGACGGTGGCTTTCGCCGCGGCTCGGAGATCCTCAAGGCGGTTGCGCTGGGCGCCGACGCGGTGTTGCTCGGACGCGCGACCACCTATGGTCTGAGCGCGGGCGGTCAGCCGGGCGCCGAGCGTGCCATCGAGATTCTGAAGACCGAGATCGACCGGGCGCTCGGTCTGCTGGGTTGCGGCGATATCGCCGGGCTCGACCGCGGTTATCTGCGCTGGCTTGGGCATCGGGCGCCGCTCGCGCGTGTGCGAGCGGGGACACAAACGCAAATGCAAATGCAGATGCAAACGGGGCAAACGCGCGCAGCGGCGCTGCCCGTCTGACGAACTGGAGATAAGCGATGCAGCACGAACCGACCGCCGCGAGCCGCGGTAACGAAGCCGTCGCCGCGCTGCGCGCGGCGCTCGGCGCGGACATCGTGAGCCTGCCGGCCGAATTTGGCGGGCGGCAGTTCGCGGACTGGAGCGGCACGCCATCGACCGAACCGATCGCGCTGATCCGCCCGCGCACGACCGACGAGGTCGCCACCGCGCTCAGGATCTGCCATCAGCTGCGCCAGCCGGTCGTCACGCAAGGCGGCATGACCGGCCACGCGGGCGGCGCCTGCGTGCTCGGCGGCGAGGTCGCGCTGAGCGTCGAGCGGATGAATGGCGTTCTCGACATCGATCCGGTCAGCGCGACGATGACCGTGCTCGCCGGCACGCCGCTGCAGGTGGTGCAGGAAGCGGCCGATCATGCCGGCTTCATGTTCGCGCTCGACCTCGGCGCGCGCGGCAGTTGCACGATCGGCGGCAACATCGCGACCAATGCCGGTGGTAATCGCGTGATCCGCTACGGCATGATGCGCGACCAGGTGCTCGACGTCGAAGCGGTGCTCGCCGACGGCAGCGTGATCGGCGGCGAGCGCAAGATGATCAAGAACAATACCGGCTACGACCTGCGCAACCTGCTGACGGGCAGCGAAGGCACGCTCGCGGTCATCACGCGCGCGGTGCTGCGCCTGCGCGCCAAACCGCGCGCGATCTCGACCGCGTGGTGCGGCATGCCGGACTACGCGGCGGTGACCACGCTGCTCGGCCGCGCGCAGGAACGGCTGCCGGCCGGCGTGTCCGCGTTCGAGGTGATGTGGCCGAGCTATTGCGACTTCGTGCGGCAATGCCTGCCCGAACTGCGCGTGCCGCTCGCGAGCGATCACGCTTACTACGTACTGCTCGAGACTTGCGGCGCGGACCCGGAGCGGCAGTCGGCGGCTTTCGAGGAGTTCCTCGCCGACATGCTCGATGCCGGCGTGATCGCCGACGCCGCGATCGCGCAATCGGACGCGGATGCCGCGGCGTTCTGGGCGATTCGCGACGCGCCAGCCGAATATCCGCGCCTGATACCGGGACGCATCTCGTTCGACGTCAGCTTCGCGGTCGCGCAGGCGGGCGATGCGGCGCAGCGTTGCGACGAGCGGCTGCGCGCGCGCTGGCCGCAGGCGACGATCCTCGTGTACGGGCATCTCGGAGACGGCAATCTGCACGTGGTGGTGCAGGAACCGGGCTGGACCGACGAGGCCATCGACGAGGTCAAGCGCGTCGTTTATGAACTCACGGGAGAAATGGGCGGCTCGGTATCGGCCGAACATGGAATCGGCGAGGAGAAGCTGAGCGTGCTCGGCCTGTCACGCTCGCCGGCCGAACTCGCGGCGATGAAGGCGATCAAGCTCGCGCTCGATCCTCACAATATTCTGAACCCCGGCAAGGTGATCGCGATGTAGTGTGACTATCCTCTCAACGTGCCGATCCAGTCTTGTCGAGCAACAACGCGACGTTGCGCTCAGCCAGCGCAGCGATCGTGCGCGACGGGTTCAGCCCCAACGCTCGCGGGACAACGGCACCATCCATCACGTACAAATCTTCGTAGCCGAATACCTTACCGTTCGCGTCAACGACGCCATCCGCCGCGGTGAGGCCCATGTTGCAGCCGCCGAGCGGGTGAGGCGTGATCAGCTTGTGCAACTCGCTCCACGTCGGTGGGATGAACGGTCGGCCGCCGGTGGCGGCCGACAACCGCTCGTGTGCGTCGATCATGGCGTCGACCACCGCTCGAGATCGCAGGTACGACCAGTCGAGTCGCAACTCGCGGCGCCACGGGGCATACCAGCAGCGACCCAGGCGCATTCGCCCGTCGCCCGGATCGATCGCCTGGCCGAACCACGGCATCATGTTGCTGACGGGGTCCTCGGAATCAAAATGGCGCGCGAAGCTACGCCAGAAGGTGCGCGATATGCCACGAGGCGTACGTTGAAGGCGGCGTTGCACGAGATCATGCATAAGATCGGGTACCCCGCCGTCTTCCACGAACAGTGCCTGCCCGTTGGCGCCAGCATGATCCAGCAGGTCGATCGCGGCGGAAATGGTCACGCCATGTGACGGCGATATCTTGCGGTCCCGATAGAACGTTGGGGTGACGAAGTCGCCGTTGAACGCCCATCCGCAGCCGAGCCGCGAAGATAGATTGGGCAGTGAGCGATGTTCGTCGCGACAGCGCAGCAGCAATTCGGTGCTGCCGATTGAACCGGCGCTAACGATCACTTTGGCCGCCGTTGCGGTCCCGGGCGTGCAGCCGCCTGTTGATCGATCAACGACATTGAAATGCACACGCCATCCAGGGCTAAGTGGCTCGATCTTTTGCACCACATGCAGCGGCAGGATCTTTGCGCCGTGACCCTCGGCGACGGCGAGATAGTTCAGATCGAGTGTATTTTTCGCCGACACCTGGCAGCCGATGTCGCAGTTGCCGCAGTGTACGCAGGTGCCTTGCTCCACCCCATGCACGTTAGTGATCTTGACCGAGCGGCTGTCGCTGCGAGCATCGGGCAAAGACGGGTCGTAGTCTTTCCAGAAGCTTATGGCCAGCGGCAGCTTTCGAAAGCGGTCGCCCCAGCCGCATGCTTCGGCGGCCTCGCGCATGAGTCGCGTGCGTTCGCTAAGCTGGTTGTCGGGCAGTTCCTGAACAGACAGCATGTATCCCACGATCTCGTAGTAGGGCTTGAGCGCTTCATACGTGATCGCGGGCGGCCAGCCGCGGTCAAAGGCATCACGTTTAGCTTCGACCGAGACATTGGCGTAGATCAGCGATCCTCCACCCACACCCGCGGCAGCGACTACCCACATGTTCGAGAATGCGCGCAGGTCGGCCCAGCCGTTGAATCGCTGCGGATGCTGCTGGTTCCACAACCAGGACTCGGCGTCGTCGCGCGGATAGGTTTGCGGGGTCCAGCGGCGGCCACGTTCCAGCACCAGTACGTCGCGTCCCGCCTGCGCAAGGCGACAGGCCGCGACTGCACCGCCAAAGCCGCTACCGACGATGATCACATCGTGTTCGAACGCACTCATGTCGGCGATCTCCTGATATAGATGCGCCACAGTTCCGATACGAAGAACCTGAAGAACCGCGAGATCGCATGTGCCGCTTGTCGCGAGTCAGGAGCATTCGTGGCATAGACCGTTTGCATCAGGCGCCCGAGCTGGGGCACGCCAAGATGTAGAACGCCGGCGCCGACGACGGGTCCCGTCGCATCGCTGCCCCGGTGCAACGTCGTGTAAAGGGTCGTCGTCTCGCCCCACATCTTGAATGGGCTGCCAATGCGGACATGCTTCTTGCCTGCCAGATAGTACGGTTGGCCTGCGTGACGAAAGCCGATTTCGTAAATCATGTAGGTTAGCTCTGGATCGTCGCAAGGCGTGAACAGTCCGAAGACGCCCGACTCCGACGGCATCGCGAGTCCAAACGGGGCGAAATCTATGTGGCCTGTCAGGCCACCGAGATGACGAGGGTCGGCAATGAAGGCCGCCATGTCGTCGATGTGAATCGTGGCGTTCATGGTCAGCGGGGAGCCATCCCTGTCGCTCTCGACGGCGCTTGGGTCGGTAGCCCCCAGACGAAAGCCGCCCGCCATCGTCTCGCGAAAGCTCAGCCCCACGCCGGGCTCGCGCATCAATGATGCACTCGGGTTCAGTGGCGACGGAGTACCGATGCGCAGCGTACGTCGCGCGTCACGGTAGCCCATGTCGATCAGTGTCGCGGCGTCGATCCGTCCTCGGTAGAAGTCGGGGTCGAGGGGCAGGGGCAACTCCGGTTTGATCACGTGCACGGAGATGGGCTGATCGTGTCCGAAGACACACTCGCCGCGCGCGATCCTGCGATTGATATCCGCGATCGTCTCCAACTCCCAGTTAAGTGCGCCCCCCGCACTCATCTCGATCATGTGCACGTACTGGTTGAACGCGCCATCGCGGTAGACGGGCGTGTTGCCGATGCACCAGACGAGCCAAAGCTCGCGCGCACCGCGTTCGACACAACTCAGCAGATTGGCGTCCTTGATCCAGACCGCATCCGTCCATGTCTTGCCGTCGGCCTTCACGGCGGGCATGAAGATGGGCAGCGAGGCGGCCGCGACCAGCCGCTGCAGGTCGAGCTGCGGGTGAGGGATGGGCACCACGGTTTTGTCGTCGAAGCAGCAGGCATTGAAGGAGCCATCAATGCCGGTCGCCGCGCGAACCCGTTCGATGTCGATACCCAGCGACGGATAGACATGCTCCGTCAATCCGGCGGCACTGCCCAACGCACTCATGTTCGCGACGTGCAGGTATTCAGGCGCCGGGCGCAGCGCGGCGAACTGCTTCACGGGCAGTGCTCGCCAACGGGCGCACAACTCGTCCGGCGGTACACCGGACAACAAGGCAGCCAGATTGATCGTGCCGCCCGAAGCCCCGTCGGCGTGACTGAATCGCAGTCCCTCGTCTATCAGCGCCTTGACGGCTCCCGCCTGGTAGGCGACACGCATGCCGCCGCCGGCCAGCACCAGTGCGCGACGAACGGAGGGATTATCAGCCGCGATAGGCGGGCAATGGTTTGCGCTCACGACGTTCTCCCGCGCCAGACGACTTCCCACACCAGAAATCCCGTCACAGCCTCCAGAACACAGAACGCGATGAAGGTCTTGGTGGGCATGCCATCGACGATGAAACTCAGTACCCGAGCCGTGACACCGGCGCACAGGCCGCCGAGAAACACGCGTGATGCCGTGAGAGGCAAGAAGATTTCGTTCCGGAAGGCCCAGCAAAACACACCGAAGCCCAGCTCGAGCCCTTTGAGAAAACGATATTGGCTGAGAAAGGTGGCCCGGTGCAGTTCCTGGATCGAATCCAATCGCACTTCGAAGATGTGAGGAAGCTCCCAGGCGGCAATGAAGATCCCGCTTCCACCGATGCCCAGAAGCATCAGCATGTAGCCCCAGAAGCAAATGCGCGCGAGGCGTTCCATCGACTATCCTCCGCGGCGTCGCAAGTCCAGATAGAGCAAGCCGCTGGCGCCGTCGAACATCGCGACCAGCAATGCCGCGGAAATGAATGCGCCTCGCGTGACGCCCCACGCCACGAACGCCGACGCCAGCAGCTTCTGGAACGCTCCCCAGAGAAGCACGACGGGAAGGGCTTCCGTGCGCCGCTGCGCGTGCAGCAGACTGCCGCCGAACAGCATCATGAACATGCCTACCGTGGCGAACAGTTGATCTGCGAGCCGATCGGGTGGTGTGTACGCGATCAGGGCCAGTAAGGGGCTCGGGGCGATGACCTGGGCGGCTCCCGTCAACACGGTTATGGCCGCTATCAATGTCGTCGCACGGCGCTCGAAGATCAGGAATCGCATCATCGCCCCAACGCTGAATAGCGGATTCGATATGTCCAGCGTGCAAAATACCAGGCCATCGAAAGCCACTGAATACACCACAACCCGGCACGTATCCGATTGAGCCGCATCCACTCGTTCAGCACCTCTTGCAACCTGCTGGCATCCTTGATGTGACTGGCCATTTCCGCGTTGAGCGGGAAAATCCATTTCAGTGTGAGAAACGTGGCAATGAACACACCGAGCAGAACCACAATCGGTACCCAGCGGGTGGGCTGACGCCATTCGCCGATGAGCATGACGACGCCGCTCGCCAGCATCAGTTTCGTCATCGTCGTGAAGAACGCGGTGGCTGCCGCCACCTGGGGGACGAACTGCAGATAGTAGTTGTCCGGGGTGAGCTGCGAGGCAATGGGAAACGAAAAGAGTACTAGCGAGCCGCCCGTGCCCAGGTACATCGATGTGCACAGCAGCAGGAACACGTGATTGACTATCAACAGGCGGCCGATCATGGCGCAGACTCCCAGTCCGCCGGACGAGCTGGCGGCGCGAGCCATTGCTGCGATTGCCCGAGCGGATACGTCGTCTCGAGGCCTGGCATGGGCTGAGCCGGCGGCTCGGCGCTGGTCACGAACCAGCACTCGAAGTAGTCATCCAGCACGCCGGTTGTCGACGGGAAGAAGCCTGTGGCGATCGGCTTCGGATCGATATCCAGTGCCTTTAGCCAGGCCATGCGCGGGTGATCGCCGATAAACATGCGGGCGGACTTATCGGCAAACAGCGAGAAACCGAGCTTGCCCCTGAAATAGATGTACGACTTCATCAGCATGCCGCGAAAGGAGCAGTAGTTGACTGCCCCGGTGTTGACGGGCAACCACGCTGTCCGGGGCTTTTGCACGTCGATGCGCATCATCATCTGGCCATCGAGGTCGTACTGACTGCTGACCCACTGCTCTCCGATGACAAAGTCGAGGTTCGCCTGGTGCTTCGGCATGCCCCAGATGCCACGACCACCTTTGACCGAAACCTCGGTCGACACCGGAAGGTCCACCACGTACTGCCCTGTACCGAAGGTCTTCATGAAAAGGCCCGGCAACAGGCGTGGGGCCGGTTGGCGCCCGTGGGTGCAGGCGATCGCGATGGAGTATTCGATGTAGCGGCCGATGTTGGTGATGACATAGTCGATCACGGTCACGACAAGCAGGCCTCGGCGCCAGAGCTGGAATGGATGGACTTCATTGCCCGGGATCACGCTGCGCGCTGCGTCGAGGTCGATCGAAAAGACCGCCATCAGCGCCGGTGAATTCTGGGAAGCGACTGGCATCTGGAATGGAATGTCATCGACCAGTGCATGGCGGCCGGCAAGCCACCTCTGTCGTGCTGGTATCGCCATCACCGGCTCCCTTTGTCGGTTCTGAGTCAGTGGGGGGCGGCCAGTGACGCCATGAGCACGGGAAACACGTCGCGCTCCGCGTTCTTGCCGATGAAAACGTCGAGATGCCCATATCCGCCCAGCACATGCAGACGGTGATAGTTAGGCCGATGGCGCTCGAACCAGTCGAACGTAGCCTGCTGACTCTGCCACTTGAAGCAGTCGTTGAGTTCGCCAGCGATGAACGTGAAGCGCGCCTGCGTCTTCGGCGGCTGTGCTGTCGGATCCGGCTGTAGCCCCGGCAACTGTGACACCAGGTGACCTGCATCCAGGCACCGGTTCATCTGCCGGAAGAACGAGACTGGCACATTGGCGAATTCCTGACGGATCCAGTCGTGCACGGCATCGCTGAGATTTTCATGACGCCACAGCACCGGAAATCCTACACCGAAGGTGAAGCTGGAAAATCGGCAGACGCCATTGGCACATTCGTGGTGGGTAAGCAGCACCAGGCCTTTGAGCAGGTTGGGTACGACACCGTCGGCGTGCTCACCCCATTGAGGATTGAGGTAGTCGGTCATCAGGCCGACGATGGGCAGCGCGTAGCGACCCTTGCGATATGAAAACCAACCGACCTGAGGATGAAGTGATACTGCGTTTGATACGATCGTGTCGACTTGCGGGACGAGCCCGGCAACTGCCGACAAGAGGAAGCTCGTAGAGCCCTGACAGTGCACCACAGCTTTGATCGTGGGAGCCCCAGTCAGCTCGACCACTTTATTCACGGCGGCGGGGTGATCATAAAGAGCAGCTTCGTCGAGCGTCCATTGACACGGCGGAAGGTCGATACTGGCGCGCCAGTTTTCCAGCCAGACGTCATATCCTTCATCGATTAACGCATCGACGAAGTTCGTAGCGTTTGGGGGGCGAAATATGTTGGCGCGCACGCCTGCTCCATGTACCAGCAGGACAGGTCCCTTCGAAGCTTGCCTCGAGCCCCTGATGTGAATCAGGTTGCACGCGTGACCGTCGCCGGCTCTAAACGCGACAACTTCTTCGTGGGACATGGGCAACTCCCTCTGGGTGATACGAAGCTGCGCGGTGCCAAAAGGTCAATGAACAACAATGGCCGAAACCGGTTGTAGTGATCTCAGATGCGAACGAATGTCCGGCCGAGCCCGGCGGTCTCAAATTGAAAACGATTGGACGCGATTATCTTTGAAATCGACGAACGTTCAGAAAAAGACATTCTCAATGAAGACCCGAGGTGCTTCGCTTGCGTGGCCGAACGCCATTGCTCCAATGCCGGGATTTCGATGATTGATTTCGCGCATACCACGCACTATTGAGCTGGGTTGAATAAAAACAGTTCTGGAATAGTGAGAGACAATTTCAACGTCGGCGTTGAAATTGTCCGCGGAATCGGTGGATTTTGGCGGACGAGTGCTAGTCGGGACAGCTATGAAGGCAGAATGTGCTGAAATGACCGCAGCCCTTCAGCGTTGGTCATCGTCGGGCGGTGACGGTTTGGGCGCCACGCCGCGTTCTTCGACGGAGTCAGGCGGCCGCGCGGGACAGATCTCATTGGGCATCGGTTGCCAGAATTCGCACAGCGCTTAGGACATTTTTGATTCGTTCGGGGCACTCATCGCAGTGGCCGTGACGCTGAACGCAGGTTCCAAATATCAGCACCGTTCATCAATGGTCGCGCCGATTCAATTTCTTGATCTCCAATCGTCTTTACTGCATCGTAAAGGGGAGTAGGCAATACTTGAGCCCGACATAAGGAGACTTGAATGAGCACCGTCAAAATATTCCTGAGTCACACGTCGGAGTTCGTTAACATTGCGCGAAGCTTGAAATGGTCAATCCTGGCTCTGGCGTCTCCGGATTCCGTTGAGGTGAAGCTGAGCGAAGAAATGCAGGGTGGCGCCAACTGGCGGGCGTGGATCGAGCAGAATACCCGCGAGACCGACGCCTTCGTATTCCTGTATCCACGCTCCGATATCGACAACGGCTGGCCCGCTTATGAACTCGCGCGTTTCACGGAAAATTGCGAAAAGCCGGTGATATGGATACGCAATCTTGATCTGAAAAAGCTTCCAGGCATGTTCGAGCAGTATCAGTCTTATCCTGCAACGGAAGAAGGCATTCTGAAGTTCTTTAGTGAGGTCTTCGCGAAAGGATTGTTCACTCACGGTGAACCTCTAAACGCAGAAGTGGACAACATCGGGTCCAAGTCCCATAAAAGCGCGGTGGACGCTGCTTGCGAACTGGCAGAAGCCTTTGCCGACACGTTGATCGAACCAAAGTATTACACGAGGCGAATCCTGATCTCCCTTGCATATGACAGGAACCGAAAGTTCGATCCGGAGCAATCGAAGGTCACTGGATATGACGATGGCATGAAGATGCTTGGCATGAGCCCTGACGCGACGCTCAGTTGGTCTGCTGTAATGGAAATGTTCGGGGACAAGGTCGATTGGCCGCGTGAACTACAGGCAGAGTTTGCGTCGATAGTGACGGGGGCGCTACCTGCTCACCTTTCGCCGTTCGAGACTGAGCAAGGAATTTTCATCCCGATCATAGCGAAGTGCGAAGTCGCACCGTTACAACTTCGACGCGTCGTCGTGCTCTTTGTTGAAGCGAATAGCCAGAAGCTGCGGCCGATGTTCGAATGGAAAATGCCGGCGGCGATGCCAGGTCAACTTGCGTCGTTCGTTCAGCTTGTGAGGCTGATGCTGAGAGTGCGCTACGACATCCTAGACCCGAAGTACCAGGAGACGAGATTCCAATCACCGTCGCAAGAAATGTGTCTGTCGCTGTGCGACGCGGCCCTTACCGAGTACAAGACTGTGCGTGAGGAATCCAGAAAGATCGGCATTTCGGGTGTGTCGGCTTTTCAGATGCTATTTGACAAATCGCTGTGGGATAAGCTCGACGCAGCGGCCGACGAGTATGCGACCCACACCAAGGCATTGAAGGCGTATCCCGAGATGCTAAAGACCGCGCAAGCGGACTTCGACCATGCCGCTGCGCTCGCCCATGTGTTGCAGGGGCTTCGGGAGAACAACGCGCATTGGCTCGCGACCGCGGCTGCTCAATTTGCGTTGTTCGAATGGCGATAATTTCAGACCTGTAGGAGGAAATCAAATTCGTTGATGTGACGACGCCCCGACTCAGGCGTCTTCGCCGGCCGCAAATACACCGTTTTCCGGCTCCGTCTGTTCGACGTCGATGCATTGCACGCGCCAGTGACCGCTTATCAGGCTGCGGCCGCGTTCGGCGCACCACTGCACGCGGCCGACCTCGCCTTCGAACGGCCCGTCTACCTGGTTCAGATCGAGCCCCTCCAGCACGCAGACCGGCGCCGAGCTATGCGGCGCGCACACGAGCGTGTTGCCGCAATCCACATGCAACGCGCCCCATTCGGGCAACTCGAGCCCGAAATGCCCTTCGCGCGACCATTGCCGCGTGTCCTTGTCGAGCCAGAGAATGGCGAAGGCCATTGGGTTGACACGATCGAACGTGTCGAGATGAACGGTCAAACGCATGACAAGTCTCCGCAAATGTAGACGACTGATTCGCATTGCCGACGCCATCGCGCGTCGGCAGCGGGCCCGATGCATGCGCATCGAGTCCTTATTGGCTAAGTACCCATTGCACGAGCGTGTGCGCGTCCTCCGCCGATAGAGGGCCGCCGCGCTCGGCCGCCGGCGGCATCGGCGTATCGCCCCAGTGCGCCTTGCCGCCGAGCCGCAGCTTGTGCTCGAGCATCGTCTGCGCGTTTGGCACGTTGCGATAGCGCTCGGCGATCTGCTGGAACGACGGCGCGAGAAACGGCGCATCGCGCGTATGGCAAAACATGCAGTGCTGCTGATCGACGAGCGCGCTCGGCTCGGGCTCGCCGTAGGCGAGGCCGGCCGTCAGCGCGGACACCGCGTATACGAGCAGACAATTTCGGATTCGCGCAATCACGGCACGTACTCCCGTATCAGGAATAAGATCAGTCTACGGACGACAAAACGGCCCTTATTGACCTCGATCAAACGGTCTATGGCAGGGGACGATTGCGCGACACAATGGCGCGCCTATGCTGGTGAGGCGGCGCACCCGGCGGCCGGTCACGGCTGGCGCTGCCGCGTCTGAAGGAGAACCCGATGCGAGCGATGGTGTTCGACGGCAGCTCGGCGACGCTGGGCGAGCGGGAAGTGCCGGATCCACAGCCCGGTTCCGGCCAGATCCTGATCGACATTCATGCTTGCGGCGTGTGCCGCACGGACCTGCATCTGGTCGACCGCGAGCTGGAGCATCCGAAGCGGCCGGTGATTCCCGGTCACGAAATCGTCGGCGTGGTGGCCGGATTGGGTGCGGGCGTCAGCGGTTTCGCGGTAGGCGAGCGGGTCGGCGTGCCATGGGTCGGGCGCACCTGCGGCCACTGCCGCTATTGTCTGTCCGCCCGAGAAAATCTCTGCGACGATGCCCGCTTCACCGGCTACACGATCGACGGCGGCTATGCCGAGCGCACGGTCGCCGATAGCCGCTACTGCTTTCATCTGCCGCCGCACTACAGCGATATCGAGGCCGCACCGCTGCTGTGCGCGGGGCTGATCGGCTATCGCACGTTGAGCATGGCGGGCGACGCCGAACGGATCGGCATCTACGGCTTCGGCGCGGCCGCGCATCTGGTCGCGCAGGTCGCGCGTCATCAGCAGCGCACCGTGTATGCGTTCACGCGTCCCGGCGATCACGCGGCCCAGCAACTTGCGCTGCGCCTCGGCGCGGTCTGGGCCGGCGGCAGCGACGAGGCACCCCCCAGCGAACTCGATGCGGCGCTGCTGTTCGCGCCGGTCGGCGCACTGGTGCCGCTCGCCTTGCAGGCGGTCGCCAAAGGCGGCGTGGTGGTGTGCGGCGGCATTCATATGAGCGAGATTCCGTCGTTTCCATACGCGTTTTTGTGGGGCGAGCGTCGCGTCGTGTCGGTCGCGAATCTGACCCGCGACGATGGGCTTGCGTTCATGCGCAGCGCCGCCGAGATCCGGCTCGCGATCGAGACGACCACCTATGCTTTGCGCGACGCCAACCGGGCGCTCGACGATCTGCGCAACGGCAGGCTGACCGGCGCGGCCGTGCTGTCGATCCGCCCGTGATCCGCTCGCTAGCCGTTGGCGCTTGATGCAGATCAAGCCGCCCGCCGCGTCGGCGTTCATCATGTAAGCGCGAACCGTTGGGGTCGCCGTCGCGGGCCGACGCGTAAAGCGAAGCGGCCGACGCGCCGCCGCACGGTGCGACGATCCGAGGAACACTAATGAACACTGCTGCCGAGCGCAACACCTTCCACCGCGTGATGATCGCGTCCGCGGGGGGCACCGGACTGCCGTCCGGCACGCGCATCGCCAGGCAGTTCGTCGCCGCGGATGCGCGCTTTCGTCTCGTCGATATCGTCTGCAACCCGGCCGCGCTTTATCCGACGCTGATGCTCAGCTATCCCGACTGGTGCGAGACGCATCGCGCGATGCTGCACGGCGCGCAGGCCGCGCTGCGCGACGCGGTGCTCGCGTCGCACGACGTCGTCGCGGCGACCGACGTGGAGATCGTCGATCTCACCGCGCTGCATCAGGGCGCGGCCGAAGCGTTGGCTCACACGGCAAAGCAATGGGACGCGGATCTGGTCGCGGTGGCCGCGCATCCGCGCGAACATCGCTGGGACGGCCGCATCGATCCCGAGGAGCTGGTCGCTTCGATAGGGCGCCCGGTCCTGTACATGCCGGCGAGGTCGACCGCCGCGAGCGATGCCTCGGCGGTGAGCCGCGTGCTGGTCGCGATCGACGGCAGCGACACCGCGCTCGACGCGTTGCGCACCGCGCTCGCGGTCGCGCCGCCCGACGCGCGCATCAAGGTCGTCTACGCGGCCGACGACCGGTTCGCGTGGTGCGAATGGCTGCCGTTCGAAGTCGTGTCGCAGCATCGCATCGATGTGTTGCGGCGCGGTGCGGCGATGCTCGACCAAAGCGGGCGCGCGGCCGAAACCGCGTTGCTCGAGTTCGACGACGATTCTGGCGATGCGTCGAGCGCGATTCTCGACGAAGCGCAACGCTGGCACGCGGACCTGATCGTGATGGGTTCGCACGGCATGCGCGGCGCGCCGCATCCATTGCCGGGCCACGTGACGTCGCGCACGCTGCGCGACGCGGCGTGTCCGGTGCTCGTGTGTCCGCGCGATGCGTCGTCGTTGGGGGCGGACGCGGTGCCGCGCGGCGAGTTCCCGCAGCCGTACACTGTCAGCGCGGGCGGGCTCTTTTATCTGTAGCGGGGACGCGCCACGCGCGTTGACAAATCCAACCTCAGTGGAGAATCGGCATGTACCAGCATATCCTCGTCGCGCTCGACGGCAGCAGCTTCTCGAAACGCGCGCTGAAAGAAGCGGTGAATCTCGCCGGGTTGACGAAGGGCGTCGTGCATCCGATTTATGTGGTCGACAAGACGCCGATCTTTTCCTATGCCGGCTATTACGATCCGATCACGCTCGTCGACGCATTGCGTCAGGACGGCCACTCGGTGCTCGACGAGGCCGAACAGGCCTGCGCCGCCGCCGGCGTGCCTTGCCGCCCCGAACTGATCGAGTCGGAGAGCCTGTCCGACGATGTCGCCACTATCGTGCTGCGCCACGGGGAGCAGATCCACGCCGATCTGCTCGTGCTCGGCACGCATGGGCGGCGCGGCGTGCGGCGTCTCGTGATCGGCAGTGTGGCGGAGCGGGTGCTGCGTTTCTCGCGCTGTCCGGTGTTGCTGATGCGCGAGCCGAGCGCCGAGGAAGCGCCTGCCGAGTAGTCCGCGACAGCGGGGCGCGGCAGCGGGTGAGCACTACACGAGCGCGTCGGCCGGTATCTGGATCGAGATCCTGAAACCATGGCCCGGCGAGCTGGTGAACGACACATTGCCGCGCAACTGCCGAACGCGTTCGCGAATGCCAAGCAGACCGAACGAATTGGTTCCCTGCGACTGATCCAGCGCGACACCGACGCCGTCATCCTCGATATCGAGAGATACGATGGGGCTCGTGCAGACCATCTCGATGCGTACGCGCCTGGCCTTGGCGTGCCGCGCGACGTTCGTCAGCGCCTCCTGAACGATGCGAAACAGCGCCGTCGCCGCAAATTCGCCGCATACCGGCTCGGCCGGTTCGAGGTGCACGCTCGAGCGCACGCTATAGCGCTTGGTGAAGTCTTCGGCGAGCCAGTCGAGCGCGGCGGCGAGTCCGAGGTCATCGAGCAGCGGGGGCCGAAGATCGGCGGCGAGACGCCGCAGCGAAGCGGCCATCCAGTCGATCTGCTTTTGCAGTTCCTGCGTCTGGGCGGCGAGCGGCTCGGTGTCGGCTTGCCTGTTCAGCTTTGCTTCGAGCAACGCAACGCTCATTTTCAGCGCGGTCAGCCGTTGGCCGAGATCGTCGTGCAGTTCGCGCGCAATGCGTTTCTGCTCGTTTTCACGAGCGATCTGCACGTGCGTGGATACCTGATCCGCGCGTTCGAGTTCCGCGAGGCGCATGCGCTCGGTCAGGTCGCGGGTGATCTTGGCGAAGCCGAGCAACGCGCCCGACGCATCGTGCACGGCGGAAACGACCACGTTGGCCCAGAAGCGCGAGCCGTCGCGGCGCACGCGCCAGCCCTCGTCCTCCGCACGGCCCACGGCCGCGGCGGTTTCCAGTTCGCGGGCGGGCTTGCCGGCCGCGATGTCTTCGGGGGTATAAAACTTCGAGAAATGCTGGCCGATGATTTCTTCGGGCGTGTAGCCCTTGATGCGCTGTGCGCCCGGATTCCAGCTAGTGACGCGGCCGGCGGGATCCAGCATGAAGATCGCGTAGTCCTGCACCGCTTCGACCAACATGAAATAGCGATCCTCGACGGGCACCGCCGACTCGGACGCCGTACCGGTGAAGCGCAAAGACTCGCCACTCGACAGACTCATCGCTCCTCCACGCGGTCGCGCAAGGTCGCGCACCGTATCGCACTGAGTTATATCAGGTCAGGAGCGCATGTTCCACCCGGCATGTCCCGCGAACGAACGTGAGGCGAGCCTCGCGCAAGCGCTCAGACGCGAGCCAGTTTTTCCGGGTCTTCGATGCGAATCGTTTTGCCGTTCGCCTTGACGAGACGCTCGCGCTGGAACTTCGAGAACATCCGGCTCACCGTTTCGAGCTTCATGCCCAGAAAGCAGCCGATTTCCTCGCGTGTCATGCGCAGATGAAACTCCGCCGCGGAAAAGCCGCGCGCCTTGAAGCGTTTCGACAGGTTCAACAGAAACGTCGCGACGCGCTGTTCGGCGGTCATCGTGCCGAGCAGCAGCATCTGGCCCGATTCGCGCACGATTTCGCCGCTCATCATCTGATAGATGTGATGTTGCATCGGCTTGATCTCGCGACAGATCACCTCGAGCTGCGCGAACGGAATGATGCACACGACGCTGTCTTCGAGCGCGATCGCATCGCAATTCTGCTTGCCCTCGCTGATGCCGTCGAGGCCGAGCGAATCGCCGGCGATCTGGAAGCCTGTCACGTGCTCGCGGCCGTCGCGATGCATGACCACCGTCTTGAACGAGCCGGCGCGGATCGCGTAGATGCTATGAAACGCGTCGCCCGCGCGATACAGCGCGTCGCCGCGTTTGATCGAGCGCGTCGAGCAGATCACCGCATCGAGTCGGCTCAGTTCGTCCGAGGTCAGATCGGGCGGCATGCAGATCGCACGCATCGCGCAGGCGGAGCAACGCGGCACGGCATGGCGTGCCTCCGCGCCGCGTGGCACGACGTGGATTGGCGCGACGTACGAGGTGCGGGGCGCGTCGCGGCGGGGTTCACAGGCTGCGGCAACTTGCATGATCGGCTCCTGGCGGTCAGACCGGATGCGCACGACGCGCATAGGCAATCGCTTCGATGGCACGGCAGGCGAGCTCGAACTCCGAGGTCTTGTCGAAGAAGAAGTCGGCGCCCGCCGCTTCGCACGCGCGGCGAAACGCCGTCGCGCAATGGTTGGTCAGCACGATGCTGACGATGGACGGCCGCACCCGCGACAGCGCCGCGAGCAGCACCAGGTCGGTCTTGCCCGAGAAGCACGGGTCCAGCACCGCGACATCGGCGCGACTCGCGACGATGTCGTCGAACGTTTGCTCGACGCCCGCGGACTCCCCGGCGATTTCGATGCCGGGAATCAGCGCGATCAGGCAAGCAAGCAGACGCCGGACCTCGGTCGCATCGTCGACGAGGAAGACTCTCGATACGGTGGCTGGCATGGTGGTGTCCATGCCGACCAGTATTGGCGACCTCATCTCAGAAATATATCGGCGGCGCTTTAAGTGACGCTAGGAGTTCAGGAAATGGTTGTAGGAATATTCCTAGTGCGTAGTTGGCGAGGCCCGATGCGGCGGGACGAGATGCCGGTTTGCATCGATTGCAACGGAAGACATATAACGGTAATCGTGAGGCCGCGCGTTGCTTGCCCACTGGCGGCAGGTGCGCGGCCGTGGTCCGCTATCCGCGGCAGGCAGCGCGTGGCATGGCTGCGCCGGGTCGGGGCGAATGGCGGCGTTATGGGGGCCGCGGGGGCCGCGGGGGCCGCGCGCAAGCGGGGGCGCCGCGCGGCGGCCCGTTGACCTGTGTCAAGCCGCGCGGCGGCGCGCGCTTCACACTGTCAGTGCAGACGCGCGAAGGCACCGCTTCGGGGCATGCCAGCGCTTTCAGAGGGAGTCCAACATGTATCAACGAATTCTGGTCGCGCTCGACGACAGTCCCAGTGCGCAGCGCGCCTTTGGCGAGGCGCTGAAGCTTGCGAAGCTGTCGGGCGCCACACTCGAAGCCTGCTGCGTGGTCGGGCACGGCAAGTGGTCGGACAACGCCGATGCGGCTTTCGAGCCGGAACCGGCGGGCGCGGCGCAAGAATTTGCCAGCCGCTCGCTCGATGCGCCACGCGAGCTGATGCGCGAGGCGCAGGTGCCCGGCACAGTGCGCGTGATCGACGCGTACGCCGAAAGCGTGTCGGCTGTGCTCGCGCGCGTCGCCGAGGAAATCGAAGCGGATCTGATCGTGATGGGCTCGCACGGCCGACGCGGCGTGCAGCGGTTTCTGCTCGGCAGCGTCGCGGAGTCGCTCGTGCGGGCGACCGACAAACCGGTGCTGATCGTGCGGCATGACGAACAGGAGCAGGCGCGGCCCTGAAGCGCCGCGCCGCGCAGCAGTGGTGCGGTC
The DNA here is from genome assembly GCF_021390635.1 of Paraburkholderia sp. HD33-4. Lineage (NCBI taxonomy): Bacteria > Pseudomonadati > Pseudomonadota > Betaproteobacteria > Burkholderiales > Burkholderiaceae > Paraburkholderia > Paraburkholderia sp. HD33-4. Next base: position 628,383 of record NZ_JAJEJS010000003.1, read on the forward strand.
GCGCCGCGGCGGCCGCGCAGCAGCCGGGTTTCGGCGGCTCAGGTGAGTGCTTTTTCGGCGCAGGCCGGCACGGGCTCGTCGCGCGTTGCGTCGTTCGCTTGCGCCGGAATCATCAGCACCGGACAACGGGCGCTGCGCAGCACCCGCTCGGCGACGCTGCCGAGCATCAGGCGCTGGAAGCCACGGCGGCCGTGCGTGCCCAGCACGATCGCGTCGGCGTGCCAACCGAGCGCCGCCGCGACGATGCGATGCGCGACGTCTTCGCCGGTGAGCGCGGCTTCGACGGTGCGTGGCGTGCCCTTGACGCCGCGCGCGGTCATCCGGCTCTGGGCGTCGGCCGCGATTCGCTTGCCTTCCTCGATGAAGGCGTCCTGAATCACGCATGGGTCGAAGCCGGGCGCGTCGTAGGCGATGACGGGCACGTCGATCACATAGAGCGGCATCAGCTCGGCGCCCGACTCGGCGGCGAGGGTCAGCGCGGCGTCGAACGCGCGCGAAGCGGTGTCGCTGCCATCGAGCGCGACGAGTATGCGTTGAAACATGGCGGTCTCCTTATGCGCGAACTTCAGCGCGAAATTCAGTGCGAACCTCAGTGCGACAACAGCACGGGCACGGTCATCGACTCGAGCATCGTGCGCGTCGCGCCGCCCAGGACGACTTCGTGCAGACGTGAATGCGCGTAGGCGCCCATCACGATCATGTCGCAGCCGAGGTCGGCCGCCTGCGACAGCAGCGCGTCGCCGACCGGCGTGTCGTCGGCGACGCTCAGTTCGCGTACGTCGATCTTGACGCCATGACGCGCGACGGCGAGTGCAATGTCGTCGCCGGGAACCGTGTCGCGCGGCGAACGATCGGCCGACGAATGAACCGTCAGCAGCGTGACTTTGGCCGCGTGCGCGAGGAACGGCAGCGCGTCGTGGATTGCGCGGGTGGCCTCGCGGCTGCCGTCCCACGCGATCAGCACGTGGCGGCCCGTCCCCGCGAAGGTGCCGCCCGACGGCACCAGCAGCACCGGCCGCCCGGCCGACAGCACGACGTGCTCGACGAACTGTTCGGCGACGAACGCCTCGGGATCGGTCGGGTCGGTCTGTCCGAGCACGATCAGATCGGCGAGGCGCGCATAGGGCGGCACGACGTCGTTCGCGTAGCCGTCGGCGGCGATCCAATGACCGTCGACGTTCGCGCGCGCGAGCTCCGCGCGAAACAGCCGCTCCAGCGCGCCGGCACGCTCGTGCCGCAGGCGCTCGTGCTCCGCGTAGTAGTCGGCGGTGCCGGCCATCACGAAGAACGCGTGCCGCGGTGGCACGTACGTCGAAAACAGGCCGGTCAGCGTCGCATGAAAGCGGTGTGCAAGCTGCAATGCGATCTCGAGACGCGGATGTGCACGAACGCTCGTATCGAGGTGAACGAGAATGCTTTTGTAGCTCATCGCCAAAGCTCCGTGACAGAACGTGGGAAAACGGGCGCGAGCAACGGGCGCGAGCAGCCGCGAGCCCGTCGTCAAATGGAGTCTATGAGCCCGGCGGCCGCGGCTGTTGATGCAGATCAAGCAGGGGCCGTCGGACGCTCAATACAGTGGCAGGCGCGCTCGACGGTTTGCAACCGCCGCTGGCAATCCTATGCTGTGCTCTGGAGGGCAGTGATGATGGTTTCCGAATGGTTCGACTACGCGGCGGCGTATCAGAGCGCGCAGTGCGCGGCTCGCGAGTACGCGGAACGGAGCTTCGCCGACTGGAGCAGGTCGATCGCCTTCGCCGCGCAGCACGAGGCGGACTGGTTCGACCAGGCCAACCGCGCTTTCGCCGCCTGGTATGCGTGGTGGCAGGCGGCGTACGGCATCGCCCCGGGCGTCGCTCCGCTCGCGGGCGGCCTGAACGCATGGTGGTGGGGCTCGCAGAACGCGCTGCCGTTCGCGGGCGTCGTTTAGCCGCGCGAGCCGGCCAGGCCGGTACGCGCACCGTCAATCGCAGACACGGCAAGGAGGGGCTCAGATGGGAACGGATCGCGTGGCATTGGTCACAGGCGGGATGGGCGGGTTGGGCGCGGCGGTCAGCCGGGCGCTTCATGACGCGGGCATGACGGTCGCGGTGACGCACTCGACGCACAACGATCACGTGTCGACATGGCTGCAGCACGAGCGCGACACGGGTCGCGAGTTTCACGCGTACGAAGCCGACATCGCCGACTTCGATTCATGCGCGCGCTGCGCGCAACGCGTGCTGACCGAACTGGGCGGCGTCGACGTGCTGATCAACAACGCTGGCATCACGCACGACGCGAGCTTCGCGAAGATGAGCAAGCAGCACTGGGACGCCGTGTTGCGCACCGATCTCGACGGCCTGTTCAACATGACCAAGCCGCTGTTGCCCGGCATGCTCGAGCGGCGCCACGGCCGCATCGTCAACGTGGGGTCGGTCAACGGTTCGCGCGGCGCCTTCGGGCAAACCAATTATTCAGCGGCCAAAGCGGGCGTGCACGGCTTTACGAAGGCGCTCGCGCTCGAAACCGCGAAGCACGGCGTCACGGTGAACACGGTGTCGCCCGGTTATCTCGCGACCGCGATGGTCGAAGCGGTGCCGAGCGAGATTCTCAACGCGAAGATCCTGCCGCAGATTCCGGTCGGCCGGCTGGGACGCCCGGACGAAGTGGCGGCGTTGATTGCGTTTCTGTGCTCAGAGGATGCGGGCTTTATCACCGGCGCGGACATTGCGATCAATGGGGGGATGCATATGCATTGAGGGGATTCCTAGACGGTGATGACCAGGTCGGTGTATTTCGACAGGTGGCCGTCTGAACTCAGTAGGCGCAACGGTTCTGAAAGAGCTTGCGCGACCAGAAGCCGATCAAATGGATCCTTGTGGATGTCGGGCAAATCCCGAACCAGAGCGGCATGAACTGCCCGCACCGGCAATTCCAGAAAGCCGCTCGCCTCGATCTCAGAAACGAGGAGATTGACGTCTACGTCGAGCTTTCCAAGACCGGCTTTGATCGAAGCTTCCCAAATACTCGCGCTGCTGACGAAAACCTCGCTTGCATCGAGTATCAACTTGCGTGCCGCTTTGGTCAGCTTGCGATCGTCGGTGACTGCCCAGAGGAAAACGTGCGTATCGAGCAGGAGTCGCATCAACGGCCCTCGAACGCCGCGATGACGTCATCGGGCAAGGGCGCGTCAAAATCTTCCGCAATGCGAACCTTGCCTTTGAGCCCACCAAAGCGCCGGACGGTCTTGGCATGTTCCATCGGTACGAGCCGCGCTGCCGGCTTGCCGGCCTTTGCGATCACAATTTCCTCACCGCGCGCCGCAGCGTCGACCAGACGCGAAAACTGGGTCTTTGCTTCATGGATATTGACTGTCTGCATAACTGCTCCTAGTGGACTAAGTCCATGTTAGTCCGATGCAGTCTGGCAGTCAAGCGACTATCCGTGGTTGATTCCCACCTCAGTACTTCGACCGGTATCACCGCGCGCGCCTTCACCGCGCTTGACCCACGTCAATGCCCGCCTTTCGCACAAGAACAAAATAAGCCGATAGCGAGCGCCTGGCCCGGGTTTCCGAGGAACAGGCCCGATCGACATTCGCACCGGGAGGCGAAGATGGGCATCGACATGCAGATCGTCTATGTCGGCTTCGCGGGTGCCGCTTCGCTCGAAGCGGAAGCAGGTGCGCAACTGGTGCGTCTCGCGCGGTTCGGCGCACTCGTGTCGCACTGCCATCTCTCCATCGAGGCGTTGCGGCCGGGATCGGCGCATCCGTTGTATGCCGTGCGGCTCGATCTGGTTACGCGCGCGCATGAACTCAGGCCCGTCGCGCACTGCGCTGGGGACGACGCGCAAGCGGCGATCCGCCGTGCGTTCGATGCGGCGGAAACGGCCCTGGAAGCCGCGATCGGCATGGAGGGCGGGCACTGAGCCAATCTGCGTCGTGAGGTTACGCTCAACGATCGCCCGCTGCGCAATGCTGACGTTTTCCCAACCGCCTTATGCCGATCTGTGGCCTGCCGGAATCCTGGCCGCGCGGCGCGGCCGTCGAACTTCCAGCGCGGCGTGCTCGACATCGCGCCAGAATTCGCGGAGCCCCGGATGAACCGCATCGCGCCAACGCGGCCCGATGAACAGATCGTAGTGATTGCACTGCTCGATGGTCAGCTGACGCGCGGGCCGCAGCGGCGATGCACCGCACAGCGCATGCGCGCAATGCGTTTGCCCCGCGCCGGTGATCTCGTCGCTGTCACCCTCGATCGTGCACAGCGGCGTATCGCGCAGCGCGGCGATCCGCACCCGGCGCCCGGCGACCGACCACAGATCGCGCGGCAACAGATGTTCGTGAAACACCACACGAAGCATGTCGAGGAAGTAGCACTCCGCCATGTCGAGCACCGCGGCATATTCATTTGCCGAGCGCAGCGCCTGCTGCGCACCGGGTATGTCGCCGGCGAGCCATCGGGACCAGTAATCCGCTTCGAGTCGCAAGTGCCGCTCCGGATGCGCGGCAAAAATCGCGGCCTGCTGGATGAAACCCGGATACACGAGGCGTCCCGCGCCCCGATACGGCGGTGGAACGATATCGATTGCATGGTCGTGAAACCACTCGAGCGTATGGGAACTCGCGAAGCGGTCCGTGACGGTCGGGTTCAACCGCGTATCGATCGGGCCGCCGAGCAGCGAGACGCTCGCAATCGGCGCGGCCTCGTCCGTGGCAAGCAGCGCCGCGGCGCCGAGCGCGGGCACGCTCGCCTGACAGATCGCGACCACATGAATCGGCGACCCGAACGCGCACGCGGTGCCGACGAAGCTTTCGAGCGCCTGCACGTAGTCGGCGAGCGAAAGCGGGCCCGCTTCGCGAGGGACGTCGCGCGCGTCGGCCCAATCGGTCACGAACACGTCACGTTCTTCGAGCAGTGTTTCGACGGTCTCGCGCAGCATGACCGAATGATGGCCGGCGAGAGGCGCGCACAACAGCACCGGCAGTTTTGCGTCGGCAGGCGGCGTAGACGGGTTGCGCCTGAACCTGAGCAGCGTGCCGACCGTCAACGAGGCGACGACGCTTTCGTCGACCGCAACGCGGCTACCGTTGGCGGCAACGGAGTGGATTGCGAACGGCGGGGTTCGCTCGAAAGCGCAGCTCGACCTCAGCAGCCAGTGGCTGAACGCGTCGGCCGCCTGTTCCGGCCCGAGCCAGCCCGCTTGCGCGTTCGGCACCGACCTCGATTCGGTTAGCATTCCCCCGACCATCGCGCGAGCGAGGCGTTGCTGTGCATCGATGAAGGCGTACCACATGATGAACTCCGGCGTTCGTCGATCATGAGGGCAGCGTTGCCGCACGGGCACGAACTCGTGACGCGGATACTCTCGCAAAGCTTACCGCGAAACGTCGGGGCGAGGGGCGCCAAATCGGTGCGTGCGCGGTGCGTTTTCACGCGACGGCGTGAGTCTGAAGCGAAGCTGAAGGCATCGGGCGAGCGAATGATGTCTAGCGTCGCTCACGGCTCGCATCGACGCTTGACGTGGATCAACGATCGAGGCGTTGCACGGCCTTAGGCTGACCGTGGCAGCCGCTCGCGACAACCCGAGGAGCATCCAATGAGCATCTCAGCAAACGCGCAGCAAGGAACCTGGTCCGTGAGTGTCGAGACGGAGGAGGCGCAGGAAGGCGGATTTCAGGCGACGATCCATGTCAAGCATACGTCGCCCGAAGGTGATTTCGAACGCACCTTTCATCAATCGCGGGTGTTCGCCGCCGAAAGAGAAGCGGTACTCGAAGGACTGCGCGAAGGCATGACATGGATCGCGCTGAAGACGACGCGGACCATCGGGGTGTAAAGCCGAACAGGCCCGCGCGGTGTTGTGACGACTTGCGTCGTCAACCGAGCCACGCTTTGATCGTCGTAGCCATCGCGTCCGTCGAGATGCCGTAGCGGTCGTGAAGCGTGGGTAGCGCACCGGCCGCGAGGAACTCGTCGGGCAGCGCGATTTGCTTGAATGGCGGTGTCACGCCAGCGCCGAGCAGCGTGCGCGCCACCGCTTCGCCGAGTCCGCCGATCACCGTGTGGTTCTCCGCGACGATCACCATGCGGCCCGTGCGCTTCGCTTCGCGCAGGATCGTCGCGGTGTCGAGCGGCTTGATGGTCGGCACGTGCAGCACGGCCACACCGACGTTGTCCGCTTCGAGCGCCTTCGCGACTTCGAGCGAGCGCATCGTCATGATCCCCGACGAGATCAGCAGCACGTCGTTGCCGTCGCGCAGCAGCTTCGCCTTGCCCAGTTCGAAGCGGTAGTCGTATTCGTCGAGCACGGCGGGCACATTGCCGCGCAACAGCCGCGCATAGACCGGCCCTTTGTGCGCGGCAATCGCCGGCACCATCTGCTCGATATCGAGCGCGTCGCACGGATCGATCACCGTCATGTTCGGCATTGCGCGCATCAGCGCGAGGTCTTCCGCTGCCTGATGGCTCGGGCCGTAGCCGGTCGTGAGGCCCGGCAGCGCGCAGACGATCTTCACGTCGAGATTGTCTTCGGCGATCGTTTGGTGGATGAAGTCGTAGGCGCGCCGTGTGCCGAACACCGCGTAGGTCGTGACGAACGGCTGCGCGCCTTCGTGCGCGAAGCCGGATGCCGCGCCCATCAGCAGCTGCTCGGCCATGCCCATCTGGTAGTAGCGCTCCGGAAACTCCTTCGCGAAGATGTGCAGGTCGGTGTACTTGCCGAGGTCGGCCGTCATGCCGATCACGCTGGACTTGTTGCGCGCCAGTTCGGCCAGTTCGTGACCGAACGGCGCCGAACGCGTGACCTGGCCCTCCGACGCGATCGACGCGATCATCGCCGAGGTCTTCAGGCGCGGCTTCTTTGCAACGGTACTCATGCTTGTCTCCCGGCTTCGAGCGCTTCGAGCGCGAGTTGCCATTCGTGTGCGTCGACGCGGATGAAGTGGTTTTTCTCGCGCGCTTCGAGGAACGGCACGCCGCAGCCCATCTTCGTATCGCAGACGATGATGCGCGGTTGCGGCTTGTCGTGATGGCGCGCGTTGTCGAACGCGCGTTTGACCGCTTCGATGTCGTTGCCGTCCACGCGCTGCGTGTACCAGCCGAACGCTTCGAGCTTGTCGACGAGCGGCTCGAACGCCATGATCTGCGTCGACGGACCATCGGCCTGCTGGTTGTTCACGTCGACGATCGCGATCAGGTTGTCGAGCTTCCAGTGCGCGGCCGACATCAGGCCCTCCCAGACCGCGCCTTCGTCGAGCTCGCCGTCGGAGAACAGCGTGTAGACGAAGGAGTCCGAAGCTTTGCGCTTCAGACCAAGACAGCGGCCGACGGCGATCGTCAGCCCCTGGCCGAGCGAGCCGCCCGACATCTCCATGCCCGGCGTGTAGCTCGCCATGCCGGACATCGGCAGGCGGCTGTCGTCGCTGCCGTAGGTTTCGAGTTCGTCGGCGGGCAGGATGCCGGCTTCGAACAGCGCCGCGTACAACGCAATCGCGTAATGGCCATTCGACAGCAGGAAGCGGTCGCGGCCTTCCCATTCGGGGTCTTCAGGGCGGTAACGCATCGCGCCGAAGTAAGCGACGGCCAGCACGTCGGCAATGTCGAGCGCCTGGCCGATATAGCCCTGGCCCTGTACTTCGCCCATCAGCAACGCGTTGCGGCGGATGCGGTAGGCACGCTCGGCGAGCGTGACCGACTCGGTGATGGTCTCAGCGTCCATCGGTAACTCCTGTAGCAGGTCGAGAAAGGGAATCATCGGTTCACGGATCGGGCGGGCACCAGAAAGACCAGCATGGCGCCCAGCGTCACCGAGACGGAAATGAAGATCAGCCCGGCGGTGGACTTGCCGGTCAGGTCGTTGAGCCAGCCGACGATCGCCGGAGAGAAGAAGCCGGCGAGGTTCGCGAAGCAGTTCACCGCGGCGATGCCCGCCGCGGCGGACATGCCGCCGAGCAGCGCGGTCGGCAGCGACCAGAACTGCGACGACGACGCAAGAATGCCCGCCGACGCGACGCTCAGACACACGATCGACGCACCGACGCTGCCGAGCAGCGGCAACGTCGCGAAGCCCGCGGCGGCGACCAGCATCGGAATCGCCAGGTGAAAGCGACGCTCGCGGCGGCGATCGGCGCTCATGCCGATCAGCGGCAACGCGACGATCGCGCACAGATACGGAATCGCGGTGAACACGCCGACCCACAACGGATCGGCGACGCCGGCCCGGTGGATGATGGTGGGCAGCCAGAACGTCAGACCATACTGGCCCAGCACCACGCAGAAGTAGATCGCCGCCATCAGCCACAGGCGACGGTCGCGGATGAAGTCGCGAATCGATACGTGCGAGACCGTCTGTTGCGCATCGTTCGCGACGTTGCGTGCGAGCAGCGTTTTCTCCGCGTCGCTCAACCACTTTGCTTTGGCGATGCCGTCGTCGAGATACAGCAGAATCGCGATGCCGAGCACGAGCGAGGGCACCGCTTCAAGCAGAAACAGCCATTTCCAGCCCGACATCGCCCACACGCCATGCAGCGAATGCATGATCGCGCCGGACAGCGGGCCGCCGATGATGCCCGCGAGCGGAATCGCCATGAAGAACAGCGACAACGCCTTGGCGCGGCGCTCCGCCGGGAACCAGTAGGTCAGATAGAGGATCACGCCGGGCGCGAAGCCGGCCTCGGCCACGCCGAGCAGAAACCGCAGCACGTAGAACGCGGTGGGCGACCTGACGAACACGAAGCTCGCGGAGATGACGGCCCACGTCAGCATGATTCGCGCTAGCCAGCGGCGCGCACCGACGCGGTGAAGAATCACGTTGCTCGGCACTTCGAACAGGAAGTAGCCGAGAAAGAAGATGCCGGCGCCCATCCCATACACCGTTTCGCTGAAACGCAGATCGTTGAGCATCTGCAGTTTCGCGAAGCCGACGTTCACGCGGTCCAGATACGCGCCGAGATAGCACAGCATCAGGAAGGGAATCAACCGGCGGGCGACTTTCGCATAGGTCCGTGCTTCGAACGTGAGCTTGTCGTTTCGCGGCATTACGTTGCTGGCAACGGTCGCGGTGTATTTGGCTTTCATCGATGTCTCCTGGGTGCCACGGCAGGCGCTGCTGCGCGTGCCTGTGGCCACGTGCCCCGGATTGTGTTCCGGGTGCGTTGCTTGCGCCGAAACGCGCCGACTGGCGGCGCGCGGCGTCAGTGGATCAGCATGCCACCGTTGACGTCGAGTGTGATCCCCGTGAGGTAGCTCGACAGGTCGCTGAGCAGAAACAGGCACGCGTTCGCGACGTCGGCGGCGTCGCCGAGCCGGCCGAGCGGAATGCCTTTGATGATGTCCTCGCGCATCGCGGGCGTCAGCTTGTCGCCGGTGATGTCCGTCTGGATGAGACCAGGCGTGATCGAGTTCACGCGGATGCGGTTCGCGCCGAATTCGCGCGCCATCGCTTTGGCGAGACCGAGCACGCCCGCTTTCGCGGCGCTGTAATGCGGACCGCCGAAGATGCCGCCGCCGCGCTGCGCCGATACCGACGACATGCAGACGATGCTGCCGCCGTTCTGCTCCTGCATCGCCGGTAGCACCGCTTGCGACATGTACAGCGTGCCGCGCAGATTGACGTCGACGATCGCGTCGAAGTCCTTGCCGCCGATGTCGAGCGTGCGTACCGGCTGCGTGATGCCCGCGTTGTTGACCAGACCGTCGATGCGTCCAAAGCGCTGCAGCGTCTCGCGCGCGGCCGCGATGCAGGCGTCCTTGTCGGTAACGTCGCACGCCAGACCGAGATGCGCCGCGCCGAGCTCGGCGGCCGCGCTTTGCGCGTCTTCGAGGCGCAGATCGAGGATCACGACGCGCGCGCCTTGCGCGGCCAGCGCACGGGCCGTGGCCTTGCCGATGCCTCGCGGCGACGCCGCACCCGTCACGATGATGGTCCGGTTCTCGAGCAGCATGGTTCGTCTCCTATGTGTTGACTGATGCCCAGAGTGTCGGCTCGCGAAGCGCCCGCATCAACGCGGAAACGTTCAGCAATGGCTGAGAAAAATTCAGATGACGGCTGCGGCGCGGGTCCGGTGCAAAGCCCGGCGCAGGCGCGGGGGCAAGCCAAGGCGCAAACTCAGCCCCGCAAGTCGGCGGCCGCTTCGCGCTCGATCCACGCGAGAAAGCGCTCGACGCGCGGCAGTTCCGCGTTCTGCGCCGGATAGACGAGATGATGAGCGCCGACTTCGACCGCAAAGCTGGCGTCGAACACGGGCACCAGCAGTCCCTCGCGCATCTTCACCGAAGCGAGCATCAGGCTTTCGAGCGCGATGCCGAGCCCGAGCGCCGCGGTTTCGAGCGACATGTACGAGCGGTCGAACGAGAAGTCGAAAGTCTTGTGCGCGGCCGATACGCCGGTCCGGCCGAACCACTGTTTCCACTGCACCAGCGGCGACTCCGAATAGATCAGCCGATGCGACAGCAGGTCCTCCGGCGTCTTCACCGGATGCTGTGCGAGGTACTTCGGAGACGCGAGCGGCGCAATGAACTCGCCGCGCACCGTTTTGACTTCGACATTGGTCCAGTTGCCGTAGCCGTGGCGCACGTCGATGTCGTAGAAGCCGTTCGAGAACGACACGTTTTCGTATGAGCAGGCGACGTTCAACTGGATGTCGTCGTTCGCTTCCTGGAACGACGACAGCCTCGGCAGCAGCCACATCAGCCCGAAGCTCGGGCTCGAATGCACGCGCAGGATCTCGACGTCGGTGCGGCTCGACGCGCGTTCGGTCGCGCGGCTCAGGTCCGCGAGCGAGCCCGTCACGTCGGCCAGATAACGCTCGCCGGTGGGCGTCAGCACGAGTCCGCGGCCCGAGCGCTGGAACAGCGGCTGCCCGATGATCGACTCGAGATTGCTCAGCTGATGGCTCACCGCCGACGCCGTCAGGCCGAGTTCATCGGCCGCGCGATTCACGCTTTTCGTGCGGGCAACGCTTTCGAACGCGATGATCGCCTTCAGCGGTGGGATGCGCATAGTGAAATTTTTTTCAGTTGCAGTTGAATGAAACCGGCTTGTTCGCGAGTGATGCGCACTGCCATTCTGTCCATAAGCCGCACCGGTCCGGATTGCCTCACGGCAGGGACCCGCGATGCGGCAGGCTGGAAACGTCGCTCAGATCACGTTTCCATCCCGATACCGATATGGCGCAGTGCACCACTGCGCAGGAGACAGACCGCCATGCATTATCCGTTTTTCCTTCGCCGCGCGCGATCGTCGCCGCGTCCTCGCTAGTCAAGCAAGCTTCGCTCCATATCCGTCATACGCGTATCGCGCCGATTGACGGCATACGCAGGCTTTGCCGCCCCTTCCCTGTTCGATTCGCGCGCTTTCGCGCCGGTCTTGCGCCGGCCTCGTTGCGTGCGAAAGCGCTGTCGCAATTGGAGATTCGACATGGCTCAAACGCCATTCCTGTTGTCCGCCCGTTCGATCGTCAAGAGCTTCGGACCGACGCAAGTGCTGCGCGGCTTCGACCTGTCCATCGCGCGAGGCGAAGTGCATGCGTTTCTCGGCGGCAATGGCGCGGGCAAATCGACGTTGATCAAGATCATCTCCGGTCAGCACGAACGCGACGGCGGCACGCTCGAATTCGACGGCGAGTCGCTCGGCGCTTCGGTGGCCGCACATGTCGAAGCGGGTTCGATCGCGGTCGTGAATCAGGAGCTCGCGTTGTTGCCGCATCTGTCGGTGGCGGAAAACATCGCGATGCCGCGCCTGCGGCGCGCGACGCAAAAGTACAGCGAGCGCGCGTCGCAAGCGCTTGCCGTCGACGCGTTGTCGCTGATCGATCCGCATTTCGCGCGCGAGTCCGCCGCGCGGCTGGTCGGCGATCTGACGCTGCACGAGCGTCAACTGGTCGAGATCGCGCGCTCGCTGGGTTCGGGCGCGCGCCTGCTGCTGCTCGACGAACCCACCGCGAACCTGACGGCCGCGGAGACGGCGCGGCTCTTCGCGGTGATCCGCAGGCTGGTCGCCGAGACCGGGCTCGCGGTTCTCTTCGTGTCGCACCGGATGCGCGAGATCCGCCAGATCGCCGACGTCTGCACGATCATCCGCGACGGCAAGACGGCAGTCGATCGCGTCGCGCTCGATGCGATCACGGATCGCGAGATCGTCGAATGCATGGGCCAGAGCGTCGAGTCCGACGGGCAAACAGGTGACGCGGCGAAGGCGATCCATACCCACGCGGGCAACGGCGCGGCACCCGGCTTTGCGCAAGGCGACGAAATCACGTTCGCGCACGAGGACATCCGCGTCGCGATTCGCCCCGGCTCGATCGTTGGACTCGCCGGCGCGCCGACCGGACCGTCCGCGCTGATCAACGCGCTGACCGGACAGTCGACCGAAAGCGCGTGGGACGTGCAGCGCAACGGCGAGCCGCTGCGCTTCGCGAATCCCGGCGCGGCGGCGCGCGGCGGCGTCGGCTTCATCTCGGGCGACCGTGCGAACAAAGGGATTCTCGAAACGCTGCCGATCGTCGACAACCTGATGGCGGCGCAGCGCATCGTCGAGCGGCGCGGCGTCGCGCGCCGCGCCGAAGTGCGACAGGGCGCGCGTCTGCTCGAAGCGCTGAACATGCGCGTGGGCTCGCAGTGGGACCTGCCGTCGACGCTGAGCGGAGGCACCCAGCAAAAGCTGCTGGTCGCGCGCTGGCTTACGCTCAAGCCGAAGCTGCTGGTGCTCGAAGAACCGACGCGCGGTGTCGATATCCGCACCAAGCGCGAGATCTACGCGCTGATCCGCGAGATGGCCGCAGAGGGCTGCGCGGTGGTCTGGTGGTCGACGGAGTACGTGGAGCTCGTCGAGCTGTGCGACACCGTGCTCGCTTTCGATCTCGACGGCCGTCCCACCGGCGTGCTCACGCACGCCGACGTCAACGAAACCAATCTGGCCAACGCGACGGGCATGGCCGCCTGATCAAACAATGCAATGGAGACGAACATGAAGACAGTCACTCAACCGGTCGCAGAGGGGACCCGCCAGCCCGGCGGCACCGGGCGTCGATTGCTATCGACGTACCGCACCGAAATCGCGATCGCCATCGCGCTCATCGTCATCGAGCTGGCGGTCGGGATGGTCGTGCCCGCCGCGCTGTCGGCGGGCAACATCGCCAACGTCACGCAGGCCGCGGCGCCGCTCGTGATCATGGCGTTCGGCGTGCTGCTCGTGATCATCACGGGGGGCATCGATCTTTCGGTCGGCTCCGTGTTCTCGCTGACCGGCATGGTGACCGGGCTCGCGATGGCGCACGGCTTCGGCTCCATTGCGAGCAGTTTCGCCGGACTGGGCGTGGGGCTCGTGATCGGGCTCATCAACGGTGCGCTCGTCACCTTCGTCGGACTCGCGCCGTTCGTCGTCACGCTGAGCACCTATGCGATCGCGGGCAGCCTGTCGTTCATCGTCACCGACGGCCATTCGCTGCCGATCTCCGATCCGAACTATTACCTGCTGAATTCCGGCACGCTGATTCCCGGTCTGCCCAACTACGCGCTGTGGTGCGTGCTGCTGCTCGTCGCGATCGAGTTCTGCCTGCGCAAGGTCGTGGCTGGCCGCTGGCTCTATGCGGTCGGCAGCAGCAGTTCGTCGGCGCGCGTGATCGGCATTCCGGTCAACCGTGTGCGGCTTGCCGCCTACCTGCTGTCGGGGCTGCTCGCTTCGTTTGCCGGCATCGTCAGCATCTCGTACATCAGCAACGCCGAGGCGACGGCCGGTTCGAGCCTGATGCTGCAGGCGATCGCGGCGGTGGTGATCGGCGGCGCGAGTCTGTTCGGCGGAACGGGTTCGGCGATCGGCGCGCTGCTCGGCTCGCTGATGATCACGATCATCCAGAACGGCGCGAATCTGATCGGTGTGAACAGTTTCTGGCAGGGCACCGTGACGGGGATCGTCATTCTTATCGCGGTGCTGGTCGACCGCATTACCAAAGCACGGCGTTAAGCCGCGGCAAACACAAGCTCATAGGAGACAGACATGAAGCAGATCGCACCGAAGCAGGCCCGCGTTACGCGAAAGCCGTGGGGCCGGGTAATGGCGGCAGCCGTGTTGATGGCGACGGCCATGGCGTCGTCATCGACGTTCGCGCAGGCGAAGCATACCGTCGCGTATATCGCGCCGTCCCTCGATATTTCGTACTGGCAGTGGGTTGCCTATGGCGTCAAACAGCGCGCGAAGGAACTCGGCATGAACTACGTCGAGTTCACTTCGGAGAATTCGCCCGCCAAGCAGATGGACAACGTGCGCACGGCATTGACGCGCGGCGTCGATGCGATCGTGATGGGGCCGGTCAGTTCGACCAGCACGCCGCCCGTCTTGCGTGTGCTGAAAGAGAAGTCGGTGCCGATCGCGTTCACCGGAATCGGACCGCAGGCGGGGCAGACGGATTTCACCTCGGCGGTCACGGCGAACAACTATGAGACGGGCAAGGCGGAAGGTTCATACGTGTGCAAGCTGGCCAAGGATCGCGGCGGCAACAAGATCGCGATGCTGTCGCTGCCGCAGGACCGCGAGAACGCGCAGAAGTACATGAAGGGCGCGCAGGAATCGTTCAAGGCCGACGGCTGCGAGCTCGTGCAGGTGCTCGAGACGCATGGCCTGACCGTCAACGAGGCGGTCTCGCAAGCCAACGACATCTTGACCGCGCATCCCGACGTCAAGGCGATCTATGGCATGTACGACGAAGCCGCGACCGGCGCGGCAAAGGCGCTGCAAACGCGCGGGCTGACCGGCAAGGTGGCGGTGGTGACGGCTGACGGCAGCCCGACGACGATCCGTTTGCTGCGTGACGGCTCGATTCAAGGCATCTTCTTGCAGGAAGCGGTAGGACAGGGTATCGACGCCACGACGCAGGTGTTCAATGCGCTGAACCACAAGCCGACGACCCAGCAACTGGCGTTGAAGGAACCCCTCGTCACCAGGGACACGATCGACCAGGCCGACGCGCAGGCCACCGTCAAGCGCGTCTATCCGCCTTCGGCCGGCAACTATTGAACGCGAGCCGAACGTAACCCGATGCGAGCCGTCCACGCGAGGTGGACGGCGTTTCGATCCGAACCACTCGTGAGATCCGGAGACACCGTGGACATACTGCCCATCATCGACCCGCACCACCACCTTTTCGATCTGAAGACCGGCACCTATCCGTGGCTGCAAGGCCCCATGCTCGACCGCGTGTTCGGCGACTATTCGGCGATCCGCAAGGACTATCTGATCGACGATTTTCTCGCCGACATCAAGAACCAGAACGTCGTGAAGACCGTGCATCTGCAGGTCGAATACGATCACAACGATCCGGTCGCCGAAACGCGCTGGCTGCAAGGCGTCGCCGACAAACACGGCTATCCGCATGGCATCGTCGGTTTCGCCGATCTGTCGTCTCCCGACGTGCAGGCGGTGATCGAAGCGCACTGCGAATTCCCGAACGTGCGCGGCATCCGACAGTGTCTGAACTTCCATCGCGATCCGGTGAAGACGTTCATCGACAGTCCGCATCTGATGAGCGACGGGCAGTGGCGGCGCGGTTATGCGCTGCTCAAGCGCTATGACCTGTCGTTCGATCTGCAGCTGTACTACACGCAGATGGAGGAAGCGGTCGCGTTGGCGCGCGAGTTTCCCGAGACGCCGATCGTGCTCAATCACACGGGCATGCCGGTGGACCGCGCGCCGGCCGAAATAGAAGGCTGGAAGAAGGCGATGAAGCTGCTCGCGACGGCGCCGAACGTGTCGTGCAAGATTTCGGGCCTCGGCATGGGCGACTGGAACTGGACGGTCGACAGCATCCGCCCGTACGTGCTGCATGCGATCGAGGCATTCGGCGTCGAGCGTTGCATGTTCGCCAGCAACTTTCCGGTCGACAAGCTGTTCAGCAGTTACGACGCGGTTTTCAACGCGTTCAAGGCCATCACGAAAGACTTTTCAGCGCAGGAGCGGCTTGCGCTGTTTCATGACAATGCCGAGCGGGTTTATCGCCTTTGACGGGTGCGAGGCCGGAGCGCGTTAGCGCATTCTGGCTTCGCTTTGCGGCTCGTCCGTAGCGTTCGTAGCGTTCGTAGCATTCGTCGAAGCCGCGGGCGGCGGTGGCACCTCCGCACTGTCGCCCGGTTCTGGCGGCGCCAGATAGGCGGCGACAAATCGCGCATCTCGCCGCCCCCCATTACGCCCCGCGTACGCACAGCAGGCGCCGACGACGAAGGCGCCCAATGCGGGCAGCGGAAGCGCGAGCGTCAGAAATACAGAACCCGTGCCGACAGCCACCCATGCCACATAGGAGAGATTTTTTCGATTAGCTAGTGTGCGTCGGATCATCGTCATTGCACCTCCGCTGCGCGGTAGTCTGCCGGCAGCTGATTTGACATCGCGCTCGCACCTCTTTGCCGCCAGCAACGTGGCGTGCACGAGGGATCGGTGCTCGAGCGTCTCGATGAGTGTCCTTAGATCCCGGTCGTCGGATCGACACGTGTCGCGGGATCGCTTTCGACGACACCGCGCGTTGCTTCCCAGTACGGTTCGCGGTGATAGAACTGGTGGACCGACGTGCCCCATGCGCGGTCGGCCATCGATGGCCAATGGTCCTTGTCGAAGCCCGGCGAGCTCTTTGCCTGCTCGGCCGTTGCGTCCAGCTGGAAGCACTTGTGCTCCGTGTCGAGCGTCAGCGAGCGCCACGGAATCGCGTGCAAAGTCCCGCCGATGCCGAGAAAAGCGCCCTCCGTCAGCACCGCATACGCGATGCGGCCGCTGCGCACGTCGAGCATGATGTCGGAGATCCTGCCGAGGTCCTGACCGTCGGAAGATATGACCTTATTGCCGTCGAGCGTGGCGGCGGCCATGACCTCTGGGCCGGGGCCGTCGCCAATGCCGCCGCCGACGATACGGGCGCCGGTGCCCGGCTGTGCGGGAGTCGCGGAGGCGTTCGGGTCGAGGGGATCGAGCGGGTCCATGACGAAGCTCCTGATTTCCACGGAATACCTGCTCTGCGCAAGACGCGTACCCGGCACCAGATTCGAAGACTAGAATAAAGCCACGCCGTGTCGAGACGGCCGCGCTGAGCCCGGACAGGGGGAGCGATCATGCGTTGTGGAATCGTTGGTCTATGCACTGGCGTGGCGAGCGTTTTTGCGCTGTCTGGCTGCGTCTATTACGGCCCCTATTCGTATTATCCGGGAGCGGGAGGCTATTACGCCTGCACCAATGGCACCGCCGCCGTCAACACCACCGCCACCACTGAATCCGCGACTGGCAACGCACCTATGCCGCCAGGAGGGACGGCCGGCGCGAATGCGACGCCAAACGCCTTGCCGTTGTCGGGACAGAATTGCACGTATGTCGCGGTGCCTGCGCCTGCTTATTACGGCTACCCAGGGTACTACGGCTATCCCGGGTACTACGGCTACCCAGGGTATTACGGTTATCCCTACGGCTATCCATGGGCAGGCTACTACGGATGGTGGGGACCTTCCGTGGTGATCGGAGGCTATTGGGGCGGTGGCTATGGCCATGGCGGCTATTACGGCCACTGGCACGGAGGACATGGCGGGCACTGGCATTGAGCAGCCAGTACGCCATCGATGGCGGCTTGGGAAGATGCAAAACATAAATATTGAGTCGATATAAACATATCGAAATAGAATGATTCTCAGCGCGGTTATTCGTCGCTACGCTGTGTTGCACATCGACAGCGAGGACTTATGACCGGATCTGCTTCAACGTCCATTTCGACACAGCGGCGCACGCTGCTTCGAGCACTGGCCGCGACGCCATTCGCCGCGATATCCGCGTTTGCCGGCACGAACGATGCACGGGCCGCGGAAAACGTGACCCTCGTGCTCGGCGATCAGGCTGGTGGCACGCGCGCCCTCGTCGAAGCGGCGAAAGTGCTCGACGGCACGCCGTACGCGTGGCGCTGGGCCAACTTCCAGGGCGCGGCACCGCTGTTCGAAGCGCAGCGCGCCGGTTCGGTCGATCTCGCGCCGGCGGGCGACTTGCCGGTACTCGCGGCAGCCGTCGGCGACCCGTCGCTGAAAATCGTCGCGACGCGAGTAGGGTCGGGCGCGCAACTCGGTATCCTGGTCGCGCCGCACTCCACGATCAGTTCGGTCTCCGATCTAAAGGGCAAGACGGTGTTCGTGTCGTCGGCGCGCGGCAGCATTTCTCAGTTCCAGCTGTATGGCGCACTGGCCGAGGCGGGTTTGTCGAAGGACGACGTATCGGTGCGCTTCATTCTGCCCGTCGATGCGTTCGCCGCCTTCGCATCGGGTTCGATCGAGGTATGGGCGACGTTCGATCCGTACTACGGCATCGCCGTGCAGCGCGGTGGCCGCGTGCTGCGCGACGGCACCGGCATCAACAGCGGGCTGGGCTTCATCACGGCATCGGGCGGCGCTCTAGCTGACCCGCGCAAGCGCGCCGCGATCGCGGACCTGCTGTTACGTTATCAACGCGCGGGCGACTGGGCGATCGCAAACCCCGAGGCTTACGCGCAAATCTATGCGACGCTCACGCGCTCGCCGATCGATGCCGCGCGGCAGATCACGAAACGCGCGGCGCTGAAGCAGCATTTCGTCAACGACAGCGACATCGACGCGCTGCAAAAGGTCGCGGATCGCGCCCAGCGTGACGCGATTCTGCCAGGCCGCATCGATGTGCGCGCGATTTCGGAGACTCGTCTTGCCAACACATGATCTCGTCTCAGGCTTACCCGTCGGTTAGAAAATCAACGGCGTTAAATGGCGGAGGCCGAGCCTCCCCCATTCAACGCCATCCTACTGGCTCGATGCGAAGCATTCACAGCGCCCTTATTCCTGTCCGGCGCAGTTAGAACGGGAACATTCCAGCACCGCCCTCTTTGCCGCTATCCGCATCGGACTCCCTGGCGTGCCGGAACCGGAATGCATCGAACAGGTCTCCAAGCGCCGGTGCATTCGTGGGAACGTATGGGCTGGAGGGCAACTGAACGGGGTTGGGAAGATTGTCACGACTGCGCGACGTGATAGGTCCCAGCGACCAGTTCCGTTCGATGAATTTTACGAGCGAAACGTGATCCGAATAATCGTGAACCACCCGGCCGCCACGCGAATAGGGCGACACGACAATGAGAGGAATGCGTGGCCCGTCCCCGAAGAAGTCAACGGGTTGAATGTAGCCGGAGTCGTAGTAGCCGCCTCCCTCGTCGGTAGTAATGAAGATTGCAGTGGATTCCCACAACTCGGGATTCGCCTGAACTGAATCGATGATCTTATGCACGAATCCCTCGTAGAGACCAAACTTTGAAGAAGCCGGGTGTCCGTCGAGTAATCCGCCCGGTTTCACAAAGGAAACCGCGGGTAGCGTGCCGTTTGTGATGTCGGCATACAGGTTCGTCGTATCCTGAAGATGCGCGGCCATCAGTGACGGTTCGGTCATGATCGCCGTTTCGTAGAGAAACGGATTGCAAATATTGCAGTAGACGCTCGTTGACGGACTGGTTATGAAGCTGGTCCAGCCTTCGCCATAGTACTTCCATGAAACATTGCGCTCTAGCAGGGTATCGGCGATAGTGCGCACCGGCGAAGGCGGAATGGTGAAGGGACTCGTATTGACGCTACCGTCACCGTTGTAGCCGGGGTTGTAGTTATTCAGCAGATAGTACGTGCCGGGCGCGCAATTGGCATTGGGGTGATATGACAGGCTGTCGAGGTAGTGTCGGATCGCGCCTACTCCTGGTTGCTTCGGATCCGAGCAATTGCTATACGACCCACCCGAGTAGCCGTCCTGCTTATACCAGTTGTTGGTGCCGGGCTGCGGCCGCGGGTTTTCGATCTCGTTCTGAGGAGGAGTCGTCGGATTGCCGTTGCCGTCCGTGTAATAGAGTGCATCGGCCGTGCCGATCATGATGCTGTTCGCGCCCGTGCCGCCCATTACCGGTTGATGATAGTTGTCGCTGATCGTGTAATTGCGCGCGAGCTCCGTGAAGTAGGGCATGTCGCCATGATTCACGTTATAGAATCCGAGCGCGGTTGCGCCTTCGTTGGTCGACTGATCGTTGAAGTTTGCGGCCTGCGCGTTGCCATTCGATCCGGCGCCTATCGAAACCTCTACCCACGCGAATAGATCCATGTCGCAACCGCTCGGATTATCGGACGTCGCGTGGGCGACGTTGCAGTCGGCCTGCTGCCAGTTCTGATAGAAGCGATGGACCGGACTGTTCATGTATTGGTCGTAGTTCGGACCGACACGTGAGATCTGATACGGACCATTCGGCAGGTTGTACAGGTTCGAACCAAAGCGCGTGTCAGGAACGTCTTTGGGGAGGCCCGTCGCCCCCGTAGTCAATTGAATGAGATCGCCTGTTTCGAGGGCATACCCTTCGACTTTCTGTGCTTCGGCAAGTGTTGCAAACGGCGGCGGACTCGCGTCGCTTGCCGCGCTAGGCGCCGAGCCCGTGTTCGGCGCGGGCAGTGTCGAGTAAGGGTGCTTCGCCTCTGGGCTGGCGTCGAACCGTGACGGATTCGTGGCCTTGGCCATGTATTGCTCAGCGAACTTGAAGTTGGGTCCTGGTCTGCCGTCTGCCTTGATAATGCCCTTGGACAACAGGTTGGATATGGTCTGGCCAGCCCTCGGCTGATAAGCGCCGAACACGTGATCGAACGTCCGGTTTTCGCCCACGATGACGATGACATGTTTGATCGGCGTTACCGTGTCCGAAGATGTATCCATCGTGGATTGAGGCTTGCTGTCCGCCGCAGAGCAGTAGATTGCGGCAGCCGCTAGCGAGACCGCGCTCAGCAAGGCAAAAACTGAAGGCCGATGGAATGTCGATCTTGGTGTCTGGATCATGGGGAGCTCCATTGAGGCGTTGAACTGCTTTGCACGACTGTTGGACGGCGTCTACCTCTCTTCGAATCCTTACGGCGTGTTACAGCCTGGAAAACTAGACCTTCCAAATGACGATGAGGAGGCGGCGACAAGTCGTTTTTGTGCAGGTCACGTGACCACCCCTACGATTCACCTGCACTGATCTTTCGAAAGGTTCAGAACTTTTGTCGTGTCCGATGGCAGATGTAGCGAGGAGGCAAATCCGTGCAAAGAACTTGCGCTTGTCTCTGTGGTTCTTTGACGTCCATCGAATCTTTAGTCTGCTGAATGGCGGCGCTCGTGGCTGGCGCTTGCGGTTCTCGAGTGCAGTCACGAATTCTTCTCGCTGAATTCACAAAGCGATCCTAATTATTGGCCACACGCGCTATCGGGAATTTTCCGATGCTGATTCAGTGGGTCTGACGCATTTTTTGTTTGACCGACGGAGATAGTGTCTTTTGCAGTTGGCGTCAACGTGCGAACCCCATAAGTATTCCTTCAGCAATGCGTGATAGTGTTTTCAGAAGACGTGGCTGCGCCGACCTGGGCCAGCTTCGCACTATAAAAAAACAAATCGGTTCGACTGTCGGTGAGCGTGTCGACTAGTTTTTGTTGTCACTCGAAACCCGAAATCAAGCGAAAAAAAAAGCCGTCACACGTAGCTGATACAGCTATCGGCAGCCAACGCGCAGTGGGATTGTCCTGTCCAAGGTTGGCAGGCGAACCAGCAAGGGTGCGTTGCGTGTCACTGTCGCAAGCCAAATGCAAGAGTCTCTTCCCATGTGCCAGCGTGGTGCCATGACCAGCGGCATGGGTACCAAAGCGTCGAATTAGCATCAACGAAGACAATCCAGCCCAACTGACGACGGTGACTTCATCTTGAGCTACGAACTGGCAGAGCAAGATCTGGCGCACATCAGACATGTACTCGACTATCTCGAGTGCTCGACTCGTTACGTGTACCAGGTCGAAGGGGGAGCAGTCGCCAGCCTGAACTACTGGCGAGGCAGGGTACGGATGACTCTGGTCATGCCATTGCTGCCTATGCACATCGAGAAGCAGGCGAAAGCGCTGCTCTGTCGCATGGATAGCCTGGAAGGCACGCACCGCCGTGAGGGCGCTTCCAGTAACGCCAGGTGGCCATCCGCTCACTGAGCGGAGCAATTGACGGAGACGATGACGCCTGCCAACTCACCACCCCGGCGCACCAACAACGGTGCCGCCTGCAATCAGGACAACGGCCTAATGCTGGTGACGATGGTGAATGTCCGGGAAATGCGCATGCGAATGTGTGATGGGCAGATGGACGTGCGGATGGGTATGGGGCTCGTCACCGGCATACGGAAAGTCGTGCTCGTGCTGATGATGCTCGTCGTGCCGGTGCCGGTGTGAGTGCTCAATCAGTTCGTGAGTATGCTCGTGCTCGTGCCGCTCGCGTACGTGAAGCCAGATGCCAAGCCCCATCAGCGCTGCGGCAATCCAGAAGGTGACGGCCGGAAGTTCAGGCCAGATGAGCAGCGAGATGGCGACACCGAACAGCGGTGCAATCGAGAAGTAAGCCCCCGTGCGTGCCGTTCCCAGATGACGAAGCGCGACGACAAATAGAACAAGACTCACCCCATAGCCTGCAAGCCCTGTGAGCATGGCTGCACCCACCGTGATTGCCGATGGCAGTGACGCTCCAGTCGCGATTGCAATCGCAAGATTCACAGGACCGGCGATGAGTCCCTTCAGGCACGCGACTACCATCGCGTCGTTCGCGGACACCTTGCGCGTGAGATTGTTGTCGACTGCCCAGCACAGACACGCTCCGACGATGAGCAGCGCACCGGCCGGCACACCCGCTTTTCCCGGAGTCCAGGACAACATCACGCCTCCGGCGACGATCGCAACCATGCCGAGAAACACTTGCAGATCGACGTTCTCCCGGAAAACCACCCATGCAACGATGGCGGTGAGCACGCCTTCGAGATTCAGCAGCAGCGAACTCGTAGCGGCCGGCGTGCTCGACAGGCCCAGCATCAGCAGCGCGGGCCCGGCGACCCCCCCGGCGGCGATCGCGCCGGCAAGCCACGGCAATTCTGCTTTCTGAATCCGATGATCATGGCTGGCGTGTGTCGACGGCCGTCGCATCCGGCGAACGATGATGCCGACACCGAGTCCGACGCCGCTTCCAAGGTAGAACAGGCCTGCGACCATGAACGGGGACATCGAGCCGAGCAGGGCTTTGGCGAGGGGCGTCGCCGCTCCGAACAGTGCCGCGGCACAGAGCGCGGTCAAAACCGCGGCGTCAAGTCTTGGTTTCATGACGGAAAGGAGTGTGGGAACGCCAGATGGCGGGCTTGAGCAGGCAGTTTACCCCACGTGAGGGGCGTGCTTGTGGGGCGTCGCATGGCCTTTACCGGCATTGCGTTCAGGCAACTGCGATTTGCCGCGAGCAACCTGTGGATTGCACCACATACTCGCAGCCCGCGTTGACGCATCGTTCAGTCGACACAGCGCCTGGGTGACCCGGCGCCGCACCTTACGAAAGTGCGAGGCCGCACCTGGCCTCGCCTGGCTCTGAATGAGCATCGCGCAGCGTCAGCCAATCGGTATGGCGCTGCGCTGGATCAAGCCGCTCGATGCGCGCCGATCTCGTCCGCAAGCGCGCTATGCGGGGGACGGCTCGCCATCGTGATGGGACCGGCTGCGACCGCAGATTGCCGGGTTGCCCGCGAGGTCATCGCGCGTCGAGAGGAAACTGCCGGTCGAAGCTTGGTGTGACGTCGAGGCGCGTCTTGATCACGTCCGCGCGGTGATACAGGTCGGCGGTCTTTTGCTGCTCGGCGACGAGACCGTCGTCGATCGCGACGGGATGCAATTGCGCGCGCTGGTAGACCGTCTTCAGCACATCGGGTGGCAAGCCGGTCACCTTCGATTGCATCGCGGCGACTTCGTCGGGATGCGCGAGCGCCCAGCGCTGGCCTGCGGCGACGCGCTTCAGGAAGTCGGCGATTTCCGCATGCTTGGCGTTGATCGAAGTCTCCGTCGCCGCCTGAAAACTGAGTCCCGACGAAAGATCGATGCCGTTCGCGATGCTACGGTCATGATCCTTTTGCTCGGCGAGGGCGACGTACGGGTCCCACGTGGACCATGCATCGACGTTGCCCGACGCGAGCGCCGCCTTCGCATCGGCCGGCTGCATGAAACGCAGCGATACGTCGGACAGCTTGATGCCGGCGCGCTCCAAGGTCGCAATTGCGAGGTAGTGGCCGATCGAGCCGCGCGTCGTCGCGATGCGCTTGCCCTTGAGATCGGCGGCCGTTTTGATCGGCGAGCCGTCGGGCACGATGATCGCGAGGTCGCGTGGTATCGAGCGTGTTGCCGCGACTGCGCGCACCCGCGCGCCCGCGGCGTAGGCGAAGATCAGCGGCGCATCGCCGAGACCGCCGACGTCGATCGCGCCCGCATTGAGCGCTTCGCCGAGCGGTTGCGCGGCCGGGAAATTGAACCATTCGATCTTGTACGGAAGATTGTTCAGTTGTCCAGACGCTTCGAGAATGCCGCGAGTCTGCAACTGCTGGTCGCCAACTTTGAGCGTGGCATCGGCCATCGCCGCAGAGGAGGCAAACGCGCCGAGCGCGCCAAGCAGAAGTCCGGAAAACCTCAGTAGAAACCGATTCAAAAGATAGGACATGGGATGCGCTGCGCAGGCGAGGTAGAAAAGCACACGATACGTATGCACGTTTTATAAGGCAAACGCATTGTTCTGCTTTGTTAATATGCGAGCGGGGAAAGCGCGCGCCGCTTGAACATCGGTGCGTCGACACGCTAAGCTCATGCAAGGGTCATGCATGAGCGGGCCATTCAACGTTCAATCCAGCCATACAACATTCCATGAAACTCGATGAGATCGAAGCCTTCGTCGCCGTCGTGCGCAGCCAGTCGCTGAGTCAGGCTGCCGATTCTCTTGCGCTCACGCAACCTGCCGTCACGCGACGCATCCAGAACTTCGAGGAAGCGCTCGGCGTCGAGTTGCTCGACCGCAATACCAAGCCGTTGAAGACCACGCCAATGGGCCGCGCCGTGTATGAACAATGCCGCGCGATCGTCCGCGAAGTCGATGCGCTCAGGCATCTCGTCACCGACGACGCACCGCTTGCCGGCGTGCTGCGCCTCGGCGTCGCGCAGACGGTCGCCGACGTTGCGATGCTCAAGGCCTTGCATGCATTACGCGGCGCGCATCCGGAGTTACAGGCGCGCGTGTCGACGGGGTGGGGCAATCCATTGCTGCAGAAGGTCGATGACGGCGAACTCGACGCCGCGATCGTGCTGTTGGCGGCCAATCGCGTGTTGCCTGACACGTTGGCCGGAGAAACGCTCGGTGAGCTGAAGCTCGCGGTCGTCGCGCGAAAGGGCAGTCTGAAAAAGCGCACGCACACGCTGGCCGAATGCCAGTCTTATGGGTGGGTGCTGAATCCGGACGGCTGCGGTTTTCGGGCGGGATTGCAGCAGGC
The DNA here is from genome assembly GCF_021390635.1 of Paraburkholderia sp. HD33-4. NCBI lineage: Bacteria > Pseudomonadati > Pseudomonadota > Betaproteobacteria > Burkholderiales > Burkholderiaceae > Paraburkholderia > Paraburkholderia sp. HD33-4. Next base: position 653,714 of record NZ_JAJEJS010000003.1, read on the forward strand.
GCTTGCCGCGCAAGGCTATGCGCTGAAGCTCAACCTCGAGACGCTCGGCACGGAACTGCAACTAGGCCTCGTCGCCGATGGCGTCGGACTGGGGCTGGTTCCGCTGCCGTTGTTGCGCATCAGTGCGCATGCCGCGCGGCTCGATGTGGTTCAGGTGAGCGACTTCAAGCCTGAGATCGCGGTGTGGATCGTCAGGTCGCACGCGCTCGGCAAGATGCGCTCGGCGCTCGCCGTGCTGTCGGAAAGCGTCGCGCAGAGCTTCAAGGCGGCGCGCCTGTCGCGCGCGGCGTAACGACGACGATGCGGGCGCACGCTTGACGCGGCGCCCGTGTCGCATCCGTGGATCAGATCACGAAGAAGCCATGCGTGCCATCGCGCTCGAGCTGCGCGACGAGGCCGTACTCCCATTCCAGATACGCGTTCATCGCTTCGCGCGCGTTGTCGGTGCCCTCGTATGGACGCCGGTAACGATCGATGCGCGGCGACGCGAGGCGAGCGTCGCCAGATTCGGTAGGTTGCCCCGCGCGAATCCAGGCGGACGTGCCGCCTTCGAGCACCTGGACGGGCTTGCCGGTCAGCGCGGCAATCTCCGGCGCCGCGAACGGCGCGAGCGCACTCGTCGCGCACGTGAGCACGTAGCGTTTCGCATCGGGGAGCGTGCGCAGATCGTCGACGGTGTTCGACAGTCGCGAGCGCACGAGCCACCAGGCGCCCGGAATATGGGCCTTCACATGATTGGCGCTGGCCGTCACGTCGATCACGACAGTCCCGCTCGAAGGGTCTGCGAGGAGCGCGGCCAGTTCGTCAGCGGACACGAGTGGCGCGGGCGCCGGCTCGGGCTTTGCGCCGCGCCATGCGCCGCTCGCGCTCAGGTCTTGGGGCGTAGCCCCGTCGACGACATATACGTCGATGTTCATCTGCGCGAGCCAGGACGCCGTCATGTTCGCGCGCACGCCGTCGTCGTCGAACAGCACGACACGTGCGCCGCGCACGGGCGCGAACATCTCGGTTTCCTGCACGAGCTGGCCACCCGGCGCGCCCTGAAACCCAGGCGCATGCGCGCGTTCGTATTCGGCGGGCGTGCGCACGTCGAAGCGATAGATGGTGCGCGACGCTTGCGCGGTCCAGCGCGTGGCTTCGTCGAGTGTCGTGCGGTTCACGCCCGCGCGGTCCGCAAGCGCGCGCGCCGCGCCGCGCGACGCGGCGAGGTTGTGTGTATCGAGCCCGGCTCGCGAATCGAATTGCCGATCGCTGCCATGTTCGAGCGGCTGCCCCGCGAGCGTCCAGCCGATCGTGCCGTTGCGCAACGCCGCCACCGGATTCGGCAGCCCCGAGTTGACGAGCGACTGCGCGCCGATGATGCTGCGCGTGCGCCCCGCGCAATTGACGATCACGCGCGTCATCGGGTCCGGCGCGAGCGCACGCGCACGTAGCACGAGTTCGGCGCCGGGCACGCTGACGCTGCCGGGGATGTTCATCGTCTGGTATTCGTCGAAACGCCGTGCGTCGAGCACGACGACGTCGTCGCCATCCGTGAGCAATGTCTGCACCGCTTCGGCCGACAAAGAAGGCGTGTGCCGGCGCGCTTCGACGAATTCGCCAAATGCCTTGCTCGGCACGTTGACGTCGCGAAACACCTCGCCGCCGGCGCGAATCCAGCCGTCGAGCCCGCCCGCGAGCAACGCGACCTGCGTGTAGCCGAGCGCCGTCAGTTTGTCGGCGGCGCGTGCGGCGAGGCCTTCGCCGGCGTCGAGAAGTACGATCGGCACATCGCGGCGCGGCAGACGCGGATAGGCGTCGAGTTCGAGTTTCGACAGCGGAAAATTGGCCGCAAACAGCGGATGAGCCTGCGCATGCGGGTCTTCTTCGCGCACGTCGAGCAGCGCGATTTCGCGGCGCGCGAGCAGCGCTTCGCGCACGTCTTCGTAGGTGCGAACCGGATAGGTCGTCATCAGTGATGCTGTTCCTTGCTGAGGTCCCACAGGTTGGGGAGCGTGTCGTTCGAGTAACCGGAGATGAAGGGCAACGGCCGGCCGTCGCACGTGTACGTCGAGCGGCGCACCGCGCCGATGTTCGCGCCATACACGTGGATGCTGATCGACGTGCGGTCGTCGTAGGCGTTGCGAACGCGATGAATGTCGCCGATGCCCGGCGACACCGCATCGACGTCGCCCGCTTCGAGGCGCACTTCGGCGCCCGTCTGACGCAGTGTGCCGTCGTCGTGGCGCGCATATGGCGCCGCGAGTTCGGCGCCGCGCAGCACGCCGATCAAACCCCACACCGTGTGGTCGTGAATCGGCGTCTGCTGGCCCGGTCCCCATACGAAGCTGACGACGCTGAAGCGCTGGCGCGCATCGGCATACAACAGAAACTGTTGATAGCGCTCGGCGGACGCTTGCACGTATGCGTCCGGCAACCAGTCGTCGACGCGGATCAGCTCGCGCAGCGCGTGTGCGCCCTGGTCGAGCAATTCGGCTTCATTGACGCCAGAATCGACGAGCGTGGCGATGGCGCCGACGAAACGCCGTAGTTTATGCATGGCCATCAGTCGAGCAGTTCCGGTTCGGCTTCGACGAGCCCTTCATACAGGCTGTCGAATGCGTGTCGTGCGCCGTTCGCGCGGCCGACCTGCTGATGCGTGAGAGCCGCCACGTCGTGCGGAATCGGCTGCGGCGTGCCGGCCGCCTGCGCGAGCAGTTGGGCATGGCACGCGTTGTCGAGCGCGATGTACCACCACGCGGCTGCCTCCACGGAAGGACCGGCCGTCAGGATGCCGTGGTTCTTCAGGATCACGGCCTTGTGCGAGCCGAGCGCGTCCGCGATGCGCGCGCCTTCAGTGGTGTCGAGCACGACGCCGCGAAAGTCATCGAACAGCGCGTGGTCTTCGTAGAACGCGCAGGCGTCCTGGGTCAATGGATCGAGCTTACGCCCGAGCGTCGACCATGCCTTGCCGTGCAGCGAATGCGTATGCGCGGCGGCCACCACGTCGGGCCGTGCGTCGTGAATGGCCGCATGAATCGCGAACGCGGCCTGATTCACCGGTCCGTCGCCGATCACGATCTCGCCGTGACTGTTGACGAGCAACAGATCCGACACACGGATACGGCCGAAATGGCGGCCAAGCGGATTGACCCAGAAATGATCGGTCCATTCGGGATCGCGCGCGGTGATGTGACCGGCCAGACCCTGCGCGAATCCGTAACGCGCGAACAGACGGAACGCGCCGGCGAGGCGCTGTTGCCGGTGCAGGCGCTCCTGCGCGAGCGAGCGGGGCGGCTCGGCTGCGTCGTCGAACCAGAATTGGCGCAAGGGGGTGGGGCGAAACGCAAGCGAGGGCGGATCGGCGAGTACGGTGCTCATGATGTCGTCACGCTCCTGTTACGCCGCGTGGCGTGCGCGCGACGTTAGTTCGCGCGTGGCGGGAATCAGTTCGCGGCCGTAGTCGATCGCGTCTTCAAGCGGGTCGAAGCCACGGATCAGGAACGTCGTGACGCCGAGCGCGTGATATTCGGCGAGCGTTTGCGCGACTTGTGCCGGTGTGCCGACGAGCGCCGTCGAATTCGAACGGCCGCCGATCTCTCTCGCGACCGCGGTCCACAGACGCTCGTCCGCGCGCACGCCGTCACCGGCGGCGGCTAGCAGACGCCGCGCGCCTTCGCTCTGTTGCGGGCCACCACGTGCGAAGCCTTGCTCGACGCGCAGCCGGCGTGTCTCGTCGAGAATATGTTCCGCGCGTTCCCACGCGGCTTTTTCCGTCGACGCGAGGATCGGCCGGAACGACACCGAGAAGCGCACGCTGCGGCCATGTTTCGCGGCTTCGGCTCGCACCCGCGTGATCTGCTCGTGGACCTGCTGTTTCGATTCGCCCCACAGCGCGTAGACGTCCGCGTGTTTGCCCGCGACCGCGAGCGCGGGTTCCGATGCGCCACCGAAATAGATCGGCACGTGTGGCGTCTGTTTCGGCTTCACATCGGAGAAGGCTTTTTCGAAGCGGTAGAAACGGCCCTCGTGATCGAACGGACGCTCTTCGGTCCAGACCCGGCGCAAAATCTGCAGATACTCGTCGGTGCGCGCGTAGCGCTCGTCATGGCTCAGGAAGTCGCCGTCGCGTCGCTGGTCTTCGTCGCTGCCGCCGGAGATGAAGTGCACCGCGAGGCGGCCGCCGGAAAAATGATCGAGCGTCGCGAGCTGCCGCGCCGCCAGAGTCGGCGCGACGAAGCCCGGCCGATGCGCGAGCATGAAATGCACACGTGAGGTCACGCTCGCGGCATAGGCGATCGTGATGGTCGCGTCGGGACTGGTCGAACTGTGGGGCACGAGGATACGGTCGAAGCCCGCGTTTTCGTGGGCTTGCGCGAAGGTGCGCACGTAGTCGGTATCGATCGCGGGGCCTTGGGGAGCATGTGTCTCCGAGACTTTGCGTTGCTGGATCATGCCGATGAATTCGACGCTCACGGTAGCTCCTTGCCGGATATTCGTTTCGATGGAGAAATGGCAGCGGACGCAGACGTGGCGCGGTGCACGCCTGCGGAACGAATTCAGGCTAACACCGGGTTATGCAAAGACTAAATATTGAATTGAGCTAAAGATATAGGTTGTGCATGTTAGCGTGGGCGGATTTCCCCCTCTGGCGAAGGAGTTCGGGCTCGGCACGGGCGCGCCGGTCGGCGTGCGCGACCTTCACGAACGGATCTACCGATGACAGTTGGCACTATTTGATCGTGTCGGCCGCCACCTTGCACACGGCGGCGTCCTGCTCGGCGGTGCCACCGCTGCATCCGATAGCGCCAATCAGCTTTCCTGCGTCCACAAGCGGGAATCCTCCCGGCGACGCGACCAGTTCCGGATCCAGCGTGCTCAAGTACGTATGTCCGCTCTCGAACTGGTTGTAGAAGACGCGGGTTTCGCGACGAAATCGCGCCGCCGTACGAGCTTTGTTCTGCGATATCGCAATCGATGCGTATTGCGCGCCGTCCATGCGTTCAAATGCAACGAGCTCGCCATGCGTATCGACAACTGCGATGTTCATTTTCCAATCCCGTCTCTTTGCTTCCGCTTCTGCAATCGCGAGCAGCTTCTTTGCGGTGTCTACACCTATTGGCGTGCCGTAAGGAATGTCGAATGGCATCTTCTCCGGCATCGTGCCGGAGGAGGGTTGTGAGGCTGGGGTCTGTGCCGTTGCCGCGGTCGTCGCGACGAGGCAAGCGAGGCATGCGAGGAATACGATACGGACGAGGTTTGGCATCGCGCCATCTCCTGTTGGTGGCCGGAAGGCTCGCGCAGCGGCGTTGTCGTTGGAGCGCTGTGTTGACTCCGTTGATCGTCGCTCGAGCCGCCGGAGGCTCGTGTCTTTACCTGTCCTAAGCCCCTGACCGACTAAAAAACGCAACGCGGAACCGCTTGATGTCGATGTATTGAGTCAAATCGAACGGTAGACGTTATGCGCGCTTTTCTCCTTCCGTGTTTTCCTTGACGGATACAAATTAGTCGGATTGCACCGCATGTGCGCAATGTCGTCTCGTGACGGATTGGCGAATTGCAGAAAGCTCCGAGTAAGTCCAATTGCCGCTTTCAGTTAATGTACTTACGCGGCGCTTTCACGTTGGGAATCAACGTGTGTTGGCGAGGTTCGTGGCGGTCGATGGTTTTCAGAATCCCATTGTGCGATCGTTGCTGAATTCTTCTCCCAGCAAGATGTTCATTCGTCGTTGCGTTTATTTCGAAGCTGAGCCGCGCGATCAGACCGCCTGGACGCTTCGCCACGGCTGTCAACGAAATGTCATCTGAACCGCTTAAGTTTGAAAGTTCGAGCGTTGGGGAAGGTTCGACGCGCAGGCACGATGCAGCATCAGGCGGGCCAGAGCGGAGCGGACACCATTGAAGAAAGCACCGCGCACCAGCGCAAGTAGCGGGTGGCCAGCGGAGCCAGCGTGGGCCCGCAAGATGCATAGTCGAGCAATTGCATCGCGGAGCGTAGCTTGCTGCAACTATTGATCCGGTCAGTCAATCTCGTGGAGGCAAACCATGCTGTTCAAACGAGGAATTGCAGTTCTTGCCGTTGCTCTCCCCCTCGCGGCCGCGCAAGCGCAAACCGCGGACGTCACAGGCGCGGGCAGCACTTTCGCAGCCCCGATCTATAACAAGTGGGCTGACGCTTTCCATAAGGGCGGAGGCGGCAAGGTCAACTACCAGGGCATCGGTTCAGCGGGCGGCATCAAGCAGATCATCGCGAAGACCGTCGATTTCGCAGGCTCCGACGCGCCGATGAAGGACGACGAACTGGCGAAGACGGGCCTGTTCCAATTCCCGACGGTGGTCGGCGGCGTGGTGCCGGTCGTGAACATGCCCGGCGTGAAGCCCGGTCAACTGGTGCTGTCGGGTGCCGTACTCGGCGACATCTATCTGAACAAGATCAAGAAATGGAACGATCCGGCCATCGCCGCGCTCAATCCGGGCATAAAGCTGCCGGATACGGACATCGCCGTGGTGCGCCGCGCCGATGGTTCGGGCACGAGCTTCATCTGGACGAACTTTCTGTCGAAGGTGAACCCGGAGTGGAAGTCGAAGGTCGGCGAAGGCACCACGGTGAACTGGCCGACCGGTACGGGCGGCAAGGGCAATGACGGCGTCGCCGCCTTCGTGCAACGGCTGCCGGGCGCGGTCGGTTACGTCGAGTGGGCGTATGCGAAGCAAAACAACATGGTTTACACCAGTCTGAAGAATTCGGCCGGTGCCGTGGTTGCGCCGAAGACCGAAACCTTTAAGGCGGCGGCCTCGGGCGCGGACTGGAAGACGTCGTTCTACCAGATCCTGACGAACGAGCCGGGCAAGGACGCATGGCCGGTCGTCGGCGCGACCTTCGTGCTGCTGCACGCGACGCAGGAAAAGCCGGCGCAAGGCGCGGCAACGCTGAAGTTCTTCGACTGGGCGTTCAAGAGCGGCGGGCAGGCTGCCAGCGATCTCGACTACATCTCGCTGCCGGATGCGGTCGTGTCGGAAATCCGCGCGCAGTGGAAGGCGAAGGTCAAGGACGCGTCGGGAAAACCGGTGTTTCAGTGAGGGCCTCGCTGCCGGGCGCCTCGACCAAAGCGTAAACGGTCATAGATCAGGTCAATTGACGCAGGTCAATTGACTTGCGTATCGGGGCGCGTACCGTGTGTGTGACGGTCTTTTATCACCGCACGCCGGGAGCAAGCAATGGTCACGCGCAACGTCGAAGATGTCATCAAGCAGATTGCGGCCGCTACCAACACGCCCGAGGAAACGGTCTTGCAGATGTACGCGCAAACGTGGATCGAATACAGCGAAGGTGCACGAATCACGGATTATCTGACGGTTCTGGTCGCCCGTCGTGTCAGGGACAACCTGCGTAGGCAGCAACAGGATTCGCATTGAGAGTCGGTGCCGGGCGTTCAACCCGCTGATGTTGCGGCCTGGGCGCCGAAGCGCTCGACGATGAATTCAATGAAGCTCCGAAGCTTCGGCGACGTCTGTCGCTCACGCAGATACAGCAGATTCAATGGCCGCTCGGGCGCGGCAAACTCCGGCAGCACTTCGACCAACCGCTTCGCTCGCAGATCCGCGGCCACCAGAATCTCGGGCAGCATGGCGATGCCGAGACCACGCAGCACCGCCCGTCGCAGCGCTTCCGAATTGTCGATTCTCAGCCTGCCGTCGACGGGCACGCTCACGCGTCCGTCCGGACCCTGCAGGCTCCATTCGGCCTGCGCCGCGTGCCATTCCGAGCGCGGTGGATACGCGTAGGTCAGGCACTGATGCGAGCGCAACGCGTCGGGCGATGACGGCGTGCCGTGCGTCGTCAGGTACCCGCGCGACGCGCACAACACGAGACGGTACGGCTTCAGAGGCCGTGCGACGAGATCCGGATTGCCCAGCGCGCCGATGCGAACCGCCGCCTCGAAGCCGTCGTCGAGCAGGTCCGACAGCGCATCGGTGGCGACGATATCGAGCTTCACTTCGGGATAGCGCTCGCAGTAATCCGCGATCACAGGCATCAGGCATTCGTTGCTGAACACGACGGGCGCGGTCACACGCAGGCGTCCGCGCGGCGTCGCGAGATGATCGAGCGCGAGTCGTTCCGAATCGTCGACCAGCCCAAGGATCTCGACGCATCGTTCGTAGTAGGCCTGACCAAACGCGCTGATCTGCTGCTTGCGCGTGGTGCGATGGATGAGTCGCGCGCCAAGCCGGGTTTCCAGCGCCTGAAGGTGATTGCCGACCATCGTCGGCGACAGGTCGCAGGCCACCGCCGCCGCCGTCAGGCTGCCGCTTTCGACTACGCGCACAAATACGGTCATCGCTTTGAGGAGATCCATTCCTCAATAATAATTGGTTCTGTTGCTATTCGCCGTGCGTTTATCAATCTTCGCTATAGGAATACAGTCCGCGTACACGTCGTCTGCGGCCCATCCCGGCTCCGCATCGCCCGACTTCATGCACGGACATCATGCGCAAACAGCTCAGCTCACCGGCCCGATCACCACGCCTTGCCTTGCTCGCGACGAGCCTCGGCTTCGTCATCATCTGTCTCGACGTCACGGTGGTGAACGTCGCGCTTGCACGAATGCGCGATAGCCTCGGCCTCGATTCGACGGCGCTGGAATGGGTCGTCAACGCCTACACGCTGGCGTTCGCGAGCCTGCTGCTGTCGGCTGGCGCGTTGGCCGACCGCTTCGGCGCACGTCGCATGTTTCTCGCCGGGTTCGTGGTGTTCACCTGCGCATCGGTGGGGTGCGGACTGTCGGGTGGCGCGGCGATGCTGATCGTGGCGCGGGTGGTGCAGGGCATCGGCGCGGCGCTATGCGTGCCGTCGTCGCTGGCGCTGCTCGGCGCGGCGTTTCCGGACCCGCATGCGCGGGCCAGGGCCGTCAGCGTGTGGGCGGGCACGGCGGCGCTCGCATTGGGGGCTGGCCCGCTGGTCGGCGGCGTGCTCGTCGAGCGCTTCGGTTGGCCGGCAATTTTTCTGATCAACGTGCCGATCGGCGTCGCGGGCATCTGGCTGACCATTGCTCACGCGCCTGACACCGAGGCGCACGCGGCGCGTCGCATCGATCTGGCCGGTCAGACGCTTGCCGTCGTTGCGTTGGTCGGGCTGACGTATGCGGTGGTCGAAAGCGGCAGGCTGGGCTGGACCAGCATGACCGTATTGATGGGATTTGCCGTCGCGGCCGTTGCGGGCGGTTTGTTTGTGATGGTCGAGGCTCGGCATGCGCAGCCATTGTTGCCGCTCGCGCTGTTTCGCAATGCCGCGGTGAATGTCAGCGCGCTAACCGGGCTGGCGCTGAATTTCGGCTACTACGGACTGATGTTTGCGATGAGTCTGTTTTTCCAGAGCGCGCGTCACTACACGCCGCTCGAAACCGGCCTCGCATTTTTGCCTATGACGGCTGTGGTGACAGTCGCTAATGTCGCGTCAGGTTCGCTCACCGCGCGTTTCGGTTGCCGCCTGCCGATGCTCGTCGGCCAGGCGCTGGCGGCGCTCGGCTATGTTTCGCTTGCGTTCGTTCGGGTGGATAGCAGCGCGCTGGCAGTGGCGTTGCCGTTGCTGACGGTTGGAGTCGGTGTGGCGCTCGCGGTGCCGTCGATCAACACCGCGGTGCTGGCGCACGTGGACTCGTCGTGCATGGGCATCGCATCGGGCGTGTTGAACACCGCACGTCAGATTGGTGGCGTGCTCGGCGTGGGCTTGTTCGGTGCGCTGGTGCGGCCGGAGTTCGACCGGCTTGCCGAAGGACTCCATCTCGCTGCGATTCTGGCCGCTACGGTGACGCTTTTAAGCCTCCTGAGCATAGTCATGGGTCTCAGGACGTCCGCAACGATGGTCACGGACGGTGCGCGTTGAGAGCGGAACCCGCCACTTCCCGTGATCTATTCCCGGCCGGCCTGTTGCGCGCAGGCGCCGGCCATGACGCGCCAGCGGTCGCTTTCGAGTACGGTCTGAGCATCGATGCGCCCGAACATGTCCAGCAGAGGTGCAACGAGGCCCGTCCAGCCCGTCTGATGACTGGCCCCTAGCCCCGCACCGTTGTCTCCGTGGAAATACTCGTAGAACAGGATCAGGTCGCGCCAGTGCGGATCGTCCTGGAACTTGCTGGTCCCGCCATAGACGGGACGCTGTCCATCCGCGTCGCGCAAGAACGTACCCGTCAGTCGCCGGACGATTTCCTGCGTCACCTCGAACAGCGTCATGTAATGTCCGGACCCGGTCGGGCATTGAACCTTGAACTCGTCGCCGAAAAAGCTGTAGAGATTCATGAGTGCCCTGACGATGAGCAGGTTCACCGGCATCCATACCGGCCCTCGCCAATTGGAGTTCCCGCCGAACATGCCAGTATTCGATTCAGCCGGCAGGTACTGCACCTTGTAGTCGGTCCCACCGACGTTGAGCACATACGGATGCTCGAGATGATAGCGGGAGAGCGAACGGATACCATGTGACCCGAGAAACTCGTTCTCGTCGAGCAGGTATCCGAGCACGCGCTCGAGCTTGCGCCTGTTCAGGATCGACAGGAGCCGGCGCTCCCGATGGCCGATGAAGCCGGCATCTGTCGGAGCCACGTGGGCGAGCAACTCCGGGTAGCGTTTGCGGAACTGGGCGATCAGATCCATCAGTTTCGGATAGCGTGTCACCGCATCTGCTTCGAACACCGTCGACGCGCACAGCGGCAGCAGCCCCACCATCGACCTTATCTTCAGGCGCCTGGTCTGGCCGTCGGGAAGCCGCAGCAGATCATAGAAAAAGCCGTCCTGCTCGTCCCACATCTCGTCCGCATGTTCGCCGCGCCGATCCATCGCGTAGGCGATCCACATGAAGTGCTGGACGAACCTGAAGGCGATCTCCTCGTACATCGGATCGTATTCCGTCAGGATGATCGCCATCTCCAGCATGCACTGGCAATAAAACGCCATCCACGCGGTTCCGTCCGCCTGTTCCAGCGATCCACCCGTCGGCAGCTGCGCGCTCCGATCGAACACCCCAATGTTGTCCAGCCCCAGAAAGCCACCGGAAAACACGTTGCGACCTGACGGATCCTTGCGATTCACCCACCAGTTGAAATTGAGCATCAGCCCCTGGAACGAGCGCTCGAGAAAGCGCGGATCGGCCCGTCCCAGCTCTTTACCGTACCGGTAGAGCCAGAGCGTGGCGGCGGCATGCACCGGAGGATTGACGTCGCTGAAGTTCCACTCGTAGGCCGGGATCTGGCCACTCGGATGCACATACAGCGTGCGCAACATCAGCAGCAATTGCTCCTGCGCGAAATCGAAGTCGACGAGCGACAGAGAGATCGTGTGGAACGCCAGATCCCAGGCCGCGTACCACGGATACTCCCATTTGTCCGGCATGGAGATCACGTCCGCGTTGAGCATGTGGAACCACCCGGTGTTACGCACATCGAGCCGCTCACCTTCGAGCAACGGGTGACTCCCATGCTCGCGCAGCCACAGTTCGAGATCGAAGTAGTAGTACTGCTTGCCCCACAACATGCCTGCCAAAGCCTGACGGTGCACCCGGCGCGAATCTTCCGTCAGCGACTTCGGCGCGATGTGCGCGTAGAACTCGTCCGCATCGGCGATGCGTTCAGTGAAGGTGTTCTCGAAACCGTCGAAGGCGTTGTCGCGGCTCACTGCGCTCAGGCGCAGCCGGATCGTTACGCTGTCGCCGCCGGGGACGTTGCATGCGTAATGGGCGGCCGCCTTGGTTCCCGTCCGGGCCGGATTCACTGCCTCGCGCTGCCCGCCGATCACATACGCGTGGAATGCGTCCTTCACATAGGGCGACGCATTGGGTTGATTCCACAGACGCTGCGCATTGCTTTCGTTTTCCGTGAACAGCAGTTCCGTCGCGCCGTCGCAATAGAGCCAGTAGTCGCCCAGTTCATGATGGCTAGCCCGAATGACGCCCGGACCCGCTTCGCTCAGCGACGGCCTGCGATCGTCATGGCCCCACGACCAGGTGTTGCGAAACCATAGCGTCGGCAGGATCCGAAGCTGTGCCGCGTCCCGCCCGCGGTTGTGCACGGAAATGCGCACGAAGATGTCTTGCGGATCGAGCTTCGCGTATTCGACGAAGACATCGAAATACCGGTCGTCATCGAATACGCCGGTATCGATCAGTTCGTACTCGAGTTCGTCGCGCGATCGCTTCCGGTTCGTCTCGATCAGGTCGAGATACGGATATTCGCGCTGCGGATATTTGTACAGATACTTCATGTACGAGTGCGTGGGCGTGCTGTCGAGATAGAAGTAATATTCCTTCACGTCCTCGCCATGATTGCCCTCGCTATTGGTGAGGCCGAACAGGCGTTCCTTCAGAATCGGGTCGCGCCCGTTCCACAATGCGAGCGCAAAGCAGAGTTGCTGCCGGTCGTCGGACAGGCCGCCGAGCCCATCCTCTCCCCACCTGTAGGCGCGGGAGCGGGAATGATCGTGGGTGAAATAGTTCCACGCGTCGCCATCCTGGCTGTAGTCCTCGCGGACCGTTCCCCATTGCCGCTCGCTCAGATACGGCCCCCACTTCTTCCACGGCACCTGCGCCGTATGCGCGTCGTTCAAGCGCTTTTGTTCCGCGACATCGACGATTACAGGCGCCATTCTGGCCTCCGTTATGGCCGCATCAATACGATTTCGACTGCACGAAGACGCGCATCGCGCGCAGTTCAGGCGCCCTCCAGAGATGGGCACGGGTGAAGTGCCGCGCGATCGATATCGGCGTGGTCAAGCTGCTGAGTGTTCGCCTGGTTCATGCGTTCCCAGCTATGTCCCGGCCCCGCGCGGACAGCTTACTTCGCTTCTCGCGATGTCTGCGAACCGACGGGCGCAAACGGACGCAAACGGACGCTCGCAAGTTGTCATGGGCGCAGTCGCCGTCCCGCCAATCAACTGTAGTCGCTCGTTGCGCAAATGCGCGGGTGGATGCCGAAAGATTCTGTCTCACGGCACGAGATGTTGCCGCAGATACGCGGCCGTGCGGCTCTGCTTTTCGCGGGCGACCTCAGCCGGCGTGCCGCATGCCACGATCGACCCGCCGGCGTCGCCGGCACCCGGGCCGACGTCGATGATCCAGTCGCTTTGGGCGGCCACCCGCATATCGTGCTCGACCACCACCACGGTATTGCCCTCGTCGACGAGCCGCTGCAGTTGCACCATCAGCCGGTCCACGTCGGCGGGATGGAGGCCGGTGGTCGGTTCGTCGAGGATGTAAAGCGTGTCTCCGCGCTGCGCGCGTTGCAGTTCGGTGGCGAGCTTGATGCGTTGCGCTTCGCCGCCCGATAGCTCGGTGGCGGGCTGGCCGAGCCGCAGATAGCCGAGGCCGATGTCGCGCAGTGCATTCAGCGCGCGCATCACGCCGGCTTCGTCGGCGAAGAAACTGCACGCGGTGTCGACGGTCAGGCCCAGTACCTCGGCAATGTTTTTATCGTGCCACGTGATCTCCAGCGTCGATGCGTTGTAGCGAGTGCCGTGACAGGTCGAACAAGGTGCGTACACGCTCGGCAGAAACAGCAACTCGACGCTGACGAAGCCCTCGCCTTCGCAGGTCGGGCAGCGCCCTTGCGCGACGTTGAACGAGAAGCGCCCTGCGCTGTAGTGACGCTTGCGCGCGCTGGGCGTGTCCGCGAACAGCTTGCGAACGTGGTCGAAAAGACCCGTGTAGGTCGCGAGGTTGGAACGCGGCGTGCGCCCGATCGGTTTTTGATCGACACGCACGAGCCGCCGCAGCGCGTCCATGCCGTCGGCGATGTGGCCGCTCGTCGGTATCGTCGCGGTGGCGAGCAGCGGGTCCGGTTCGTCGTCGTCCGCGCTTTCGATGATCTTTCCCAGCCGCCTCGCGACCAGCTCCGGCAGCGCCTGGCTCACGAGGCTCGATTTGCCCGAGCCGGAGACGCCCGTGACCGTGCTCAGGCAGCCGAGCGGGAACGCGACGTTCAGCCCGTGCAGATTGTTGCGGGTGATGTTGGCGAGCCGCAGCCAGCCGGTGGCATCGCGCGGCGTGCGATCGACCTGCGCGAGCGGGGCGAACAGATGCAGGCGCGTTTGCGACGCTTCGACCTTCGCGAGTCCTGCGGGTGGCCCGCTATAGACCACGTGGCCGCCCGCTTCGCCGGCCGCCGGACCGACGTCGACCAGCCAGTCGGCGCGCCGCATCGTCTGCAGATCGTGCTCGACGACGAACAGCGAGTTGCCCGCTGCCTTCAATTCCTGCAGCGCGCTGAAGAGCGCTTCGCCATCGGCGGGATGCAAGCCGGCCGATGGCTCGTCGAGCACGTACACGACCCCGAATAGCTGCGACGACAATTGCGTGGCCAGTCGCAAGCGCTGCAATTCACCCGACGACAGCGTGGGCGTGCTGCGCTCGAGCGAGAGATAACCGAGGCCCAGCTCGACCAGAGTGGTCAGCCGCACCAGCAGTTCGGCGGCAATGCGCTGCGCCGCGAGGCGCTTCTCGCCGGACAGGTTCGGCGTGCGCCGCACATCGGGCGATGCCTTGTGCGCGGAACCGCCGGCCGCGACCCGCTGGTCGACCGCTTCGCGCATCGCGCTCTTGCTGAGTACGCTGCCCCGGCCGGTCGTCGCCGTATCTGGCTTCGGCCATTCGCCGCGCGCAATCGGCGCGAGAAGCGCGGCGAGCTCCGCGAGCGGCAACTGTGAAAACTCGCCGATATCGAACCCGGCGAATTTCACCGACAGCGCTTCTTTCTTGAGCCGTTTTCCATCGCAGGTCGGGCAGACGCTGCCGACCAGATACTGCGACACGCGCTTTTTCATCAGCGCGCTTTGGGTGGTCGCAAAGGTGTGCAGCACGTAACGGCGCGCGCCTGTGAACGTGCCCTGATAGCTCGGTTCGTCCTTGCGTTTGAGCGCGGCGCGAGTCTCCTTGGGCGTGAGGCCGGCGTAGACGGGCACGGTCGGCTGTTCATCGGTGAAGAGGATCCAGTCGCGATCTTTTTTCGGTAGATCGCGCCATGGCGTGTCGACGTCGTAGCCGAGGGTCACCAGGATGTCGCGCAGGTTCTGTCCGTGCCACGCTGGCGGCCACGCGGCGATCGCGCGCTCGCGGATGGTGAGCGAGTCGTCCGGCACCATCGATTTCTCGGTGACCTCGTACACGCGGCCCAGCCCATGACAGGTCGGACAGGCGCCTTGCACCGTGTTTGGCGAGAAGTCCTCGGCGAATAGCATCGGCTGTTTCGGAGGATAGTCACCGGTGCGCGAATACAGCATGCGCACGAGGCTCGACAACGTCGTCACGCTGCCCACCGACGAGCGCGCGCTCGGTGCGCCACGTTGCTGTTGCAACGCGACCGCGGGCGGCAGCCCTTCGATCGCGTCGACTTCGGGTACGCCGACCTGTTCGATCAGGCGCCTCGCATACGGCGCGACGGATTCGAAGTAGCGCCGCTGCGCCTCCGCATACAGCGTGCCGAACGCCAGCGATGATTTGCCCGAGCCCGATACACCCGTGAACACGACGAGCGCATCGCGCGGAATCTGCACGTCGACGTTTTTCAGATTGTGCTCGCGCGCGCCTCGCACGCGTACGAAGCCGGCGCGACTGTCGGAGGGCGGCGAGTTCGGGCCGGGTTTGTTGCGGGGAGCGTCCATGTCGATCGATAGCGGATGAGCGCGGTGCCTGGGCGGCTGCGCGAAAAATGATGTGGGACGCAGGGAGCATGCCAGGCACAACGCGAGAAGTTCGGGTTGGATGGCATTGAAGTGTAAGGCCCCGCAGCATGGGACGCCGCCGTGCACCTTGGAATCGGCCGCAAATTCGAATCCGATATTGCGGCGGAGCGAACCGCGGTCGTCCATCGGGCCGCGCGCGATGGCGGCGTCAGGCGCGCAATGTGCTTGGAGATAGACCCGTTGATCGCTTCTTCGGCGAGGGCGTCGTATGCACCGCGTCCCGCACCGATAGAAGCGATGTCAGCGGATCATCGGAGCGCCAGGTAAATCTTGCAGCGCAGGCAACCGGCGCTATTGGCCGAAACCGCAAGGAGAAAAACGATGACCCTGCTCATCTATCTGGTCGGATGGATCATTTTCATTGGCGGCGTCGCGTGGGGATTGATGGCGCTGCATGTCGCGCAGCACATCATTGCTATCGTGGCGGTGATACTGCTCGGCGTCGCGGTGATTACGGGTGCTACGCGAGCGCGTAGTCGTGATCGGTCGTCGTAGGCATAGGTAGAGGCATAGGCTTTGGGTGGCCGGATCCATGCGAGCAGGCGTTGTTCGGGGCGCCTGCCGCTGGCGACGGCTCGCAGTCACGCGATCCTGGTTTGCATCCATGTCGTCTGGTGATCTTCAGCGCGCACAGGGAGGCACGGCATGGGCAACATGAACGAATACGAGTTCGAACAGGAACTTCAGGAGTCCGGACTTGAAACGGCCGGTGAGTTCGGCGAAGGCGAGGGCGTTCTCGGTGCGATGGGCAGTGTGCTCGCGGGCGATGTTTTGATCCGAATCGCCGAGGCGGGGTCCACTGTCGGATCCCGGCTACAACCAGCGCTTCGCGGCTGCGCCGCGCTAGTCGCGAGGCGTCGAAGCGCATGACACTCGTCGACTTCACCCTCCTCGACGCTCGGCGCGCGCAAGGCCCGGACGTGATGCCATCAACTGCGGTGCTCCGCGGTGATTTGCGGGATGATGTGCCTCGATAGGGCGACGCACATAATGATGAGCGGCACCAGAAATGCAAGCGTTGCGGCCTCGATATTGCCTATAGTGCCGGGGATCGCCATTAACAGCACCGCGGCCACAATCGGTCCGGCTGCGAGGGTGCCGAGCAGACTGGCCCACCACAATTTTCCGTTGACTTCTGTTGTCGCAACGATCGCAGCTAACGAAACCCCAAAGACGAAAAAACCTGCAAGTGCGTCCATAATTTTTTCTCCGTGCCGATCCCCTTTTGGGAAATTTTATGGAGAAAGGGCGCTTCGGACAGCCTCTGACGGGTTGGAATTGGCACCGAAGTGTGGGGCAGCCCACATATCGAGCCCAAAGGGAAGCCGCTTGACCAAACCGGGACCCGAATTCGTCATAAAGATTTGCTAACTGTCGTGATTCGCGGCGAGCGGCGAGATAGTTGGGCTCCGAGCGCGGGCTCCGCCAGCGGCGGCGAGCCGGCAGACGACAGCAAGGCTGCAGGGCCCGCGTGCCGTTTTCCGTCCCTTTCAGTGCCATCCGCCACCCTGTCGGCACACCATCGATGCACGCGTGGTCCGCCTGCCATGTCGGGAAGAGGGCGAGCCATCCGATTGCCGGTGCAACCCGCTCTACGGCATCGCTTCCACCGCTTTCTTCAGCCGCGCGACCGCCTCGTCGGACTCCTGCTGGATTCGCGCGCGCAGGAACAGGACATTCGCTGCTGCAAACCAAAGTGACGGGGAGCGGTACACGAACACACGCTCGAATCGTGTCCCGGACGCTACGGGCGTCAGGGAGTAGCGCACCGTGCCGGCGGGCTTGCCATCTATCTTGCCGATAATGACCCATTTACGCGGACGGTCCCGCACGGCAACCGTCCACACGACGCTTCCCCGCCGACCCGCCACGCGAAATTCTTCCGCAACCTGTTCGCCAACGCTCAACGGGTGATCGGTCGCCCCGCTTACCGATAACGAAGACGGGTGCCAGTCGGGCCAGTGCGCGGGTGTCGTCACGTAGTCGAAAACCACCGAATCCGGTCGCTCGATCAAGATCGCGGTGACGATCTCCGTCGTCAGGTCGACGGACTCAGGCAACGGTAGAGCCAGCAGGGCAGCGACCGCAAAGGCCGCCAGGATAGCGCCGATCCATCTCAATGGCCGTTTCATCTGCGACTCTGCGAAGTATCGCGCACACGGGGACTGCCGGGCCTCTATACAGCGCCGAAAGCTCCGCGGCTTCGACAACCGGATAACGGCGAAGCCGGACGTAGATCGAGACGCGCGCCGTGCGCCGATAGTACCGCATTGATTCGCTCGTTCCGACCAGTCATCGGGACTCACGACGGGCTGTCAGTCGCGCCCAACTGACGGGAGTGCCTGTTCGCGACGCCCGGTTCAAAGATACGTGAATATGTCGCTCGCCAGATTACGCAGTTCGTCGAACTGCATGATGAGTTGGATGCACAGAATAAAGGCCAGCATCGCCGACGGCGATGGGTGGCGTTCGATCCAGCGCAGCAGCGCAGTCGCATAGCGCACGCGGATCGCATCTCTCGTCATGATCGAGGTGATCGCAATCCCCATGACGGCACCCATGAGCAAATCGCTCGGGTAGTGAAAGCCGAGATAGGCGCGCGGGACGCAAATGAAAAGTACGGTGTAGAGCAGCGCCAGCACACCGATGCGCCGCCGCACGAGGAAGATGCCGGTGGCGATGGCCATCCATAGCATTGCGTGATCGCTTGGGAACGAACTCCAATCTGCCAGGCCCGCACCCGTGGTCGCACTGCTTGCGAACTGCAGATGAAGTTCGGTGTTATAGAGGGGGCGCACTCTGAACGGCAACCAGTGAGTCAGCAGTCTTGCGACGAAAAACGCCACGATGCCGCTGAGAAGCGTCGCGACAACCATTTCGCGCCGCCATGCGCGCCGCTCGTCTTGCTGGAACCACATCCACCACAGCACGGGAATCAGAACGAGGCCTTTACAGCTGTACAGGCCGGCGATGGCTTGTATGGATTGGGTCGAGAAATGACTGAAATGGATAGTTGACAGATATGTTTCGATAGACGAATCGACGCTATTCATTTTCTGTATTTCTTCTATGAGCTAGTCGCAATGCAAGGCCAGCGTGGTCCAGGTGGGCGGCGAGAAATGCCGCACGCAAAAATTGCTGCGCTGACCGCGGCGCGCCGATCTGGAAAGCGCCATGTCATTCAAGGCACCACTTTTTGGGTACCAACGTTACCGTCGCTTCAGGTGCGGGAGCGCTCTCGATGAAAACTCTAAACGTGGAAGCTGAAGGCTTACTGAAGGCGTTGTAACCGCTATGTGTTGTAGCCAACATGGCGTTGCAACCACGACGCCACGAGCGTCGGCAACGGCGCGCTTCTCGTCCTCGAAGCAGGTGCAACGCTGCCGCGTTGGCGTCAGTGATTCTTCGCGCCAACTGTTCGGTTTACCACATGGCGAGCCATCCCGTTTCGTGCACGATTGAAAATCCGCTACATCCATAGAGGTTGGGGCCGCGCCTTGACGTCCGTTCCACGCGGGCACACGAGGTATTGTCCTTCGACAAGAAAATTCAAAAACCGGGGAACAGAGATGCACACACACTACGACAACCTGAAGGTGGCGCCCAACGCCCCTCTGCCCGTCATCAAGGCGGCGTACCGGGTGCTATGTCAGCAGTATCACCCTGACCGCAATGACTCCCCGGACGCGACGCGGATCATGCTGATCCTCAACGAGGCATGGACTGTACTCAGCGACGAGACCAAGCGCGCGGAGTATGACCGTCAGCTCGCCGCAAAGGCGGCTAAGGACCATGCCAGCGGGCCTACTAGCACGCCACCACACAAGCCGCTATACGCAGTGCGTGAAAGGCGCGGCGAAGGAGCGGGCTGGCGTCAGGCTATACAAGCCGCACGCCAGCGTTGTGAAGCGAAAGCGCCGGCGGATAAAGCCGAGCATCGGCATCGTGGAGTAGGGAGGCAATGGAAGGTGCCAGCTCTGTTATGGCTTGCGTTACCTGCCCTGTTGGCCGTGGCGCTTTCGGTGTTCGGATCTTCGTAGCGGTGATTGTTTCCTCATAGGACCGGGGCCGCCATGACCGACATTCGCCCGCGCCGTCACTCGCACGTGCAGCCGTCGGCGCTTTCCAGCAAACGGCCGGCCAATTCACGAGATCGAACGTGGCTTCATCCGCCATCGCGGACTGATTCCGTCCGGCGCCGATGCTTTGGTTCCCGCGTGTGTTTCATGGCCTACTCTCCTTGAAAGAGTTAGGCCATTTTTTTCTGCCATGCTCGTCTAAACGGTGACCGGATATTTGCCGTGTTGTGACTCTCATTATTTACGAGCCTCTTTTGCAGAGGTATGTGGTGCGCGACACATAGTGTTTCCCGCCTCTTCAGAAAACCTTCAGCTTCCACGTTTAGAGTTTTCTTTCAGAAAGCCCTACCCGGTAACCCCGTTGCTGCATGGCCTGTCGTGAGGCCATCGCGGAACTACGTGCCGTCGGCGTTGCACGCGCATACCTTATCCCTTGTCTAGAGAATCCTAAAACAATCTTCTGAGGTTTTTGATGACTGTCAGAAACCAGATGAACCATGGTGTTTCGCCATTGCATCTGTGGGGTGTTTGGCTGATTGCGACTATCGTTGCATCGGTGCCATTCCTCACCACGTCAGTTCCTCCTCTTGGGCAACATTTCTACAATATCGTCCGGGTCGACATTCTTTCTCATCCGGCATCGTATGTTAGAAATTTCGTCGTTCAGTGGGATGTCTTGCCTGACCTAGCGATGGACCTGGCCGTCCCGTGGTTCACGAAGTTCATACCGGTGGAATGGGCCACCTGGCTGTTTACCCTCGTTGAACTCGGGCTACTGACGTCGGGCTGCCTAGTGCTGAGCCGTGTTGCCAATGGCCGCTGGTCATGGTTACCGTTTATCAGCTTCCTGCTGCTCTATAACTGGATACTGATACGCGGCTACGACAACTTTCTGTTTGGTCTTGGCGTCTGCTTTTGGGCAATCGCCGCACATGTGGCGTTGCGCAGGTCCACCCTCGTGCGGATTCTGGTCTCGTGCGGCAGTGCCCTTGTCATCTACTTTTGCCATCTGTTTCCGCTCGCCGTTTTCGCTCTGATCACAGGCACGTGGGAACTTGGCTGTTTTATTCGCGAGAGGAAGTTCTCGATTCATGCACTGGCTCGCCACGCGGCCGCGAGCATTATTCCGTTGCTGCTTCCCTTTGCACTGTTGGTTCACAGCAGCACCGGTGGCCTTCATGGGGCAACCAACTTCGGCCTTTTCCGCGTACTCTCGAAGATCGCTTACTGCGTCGATGTCCTGTCGGTGGGCAATCGCGTAGCCGATGTGGCGATCGTGGCGGGATTGGTCGTGTTCGTGGTCACTGGTCTCGTGCAAAGATGGTGGACGTGCGAGCCGGAGTTCCGGATAACCGTGTTCGCACTTCCGCTGGTAGTCCTGCTCGCACCGTTTGACGCGTTTGCTTCCTACGGGGTGATCGAGCGATGTGGGCTCAGTTTCGCGTTTTTGCTGACCGCGCTGGTTGGCATACAACCTTCGGTGGCGCCACGTCTTCAACGTATCGGCGCGCTCGTGCTCACGCTCGTCTTTGTTTTGCGGATTGCGACCGTGACTGAGGACTGGCGGGGCGGCAGGCCTGTCATTCAGGCTTACCGCAGTACGTTCGCGTCTCTGAAGGCCGGTTCCGTCTTGTTCCAGTACAAGCAGGACACCGCCTACCCGTCTCCATGGAAGGACCCCCACCGCTGGAACCCATATCTGGACAAGGTGGTGGCGCTCGCAACAGTGGATGGCGTACTCGTGCCGGATTTGTATCTCAAAGCGGGGCAACAACCCGTGCTCTACCGGAGCGAGAACGTAGCATTGAGGCAGTTCCAGGATGAGAGCTCTAACCGGGACCCGGATTTCGAAGCAAATGGCGCGATGTTGCGCGCGTGGTCGACTGCACTGCTGGACCGTTTTCCGGACCTTCAAAGCCGGTTCACGGCGGTCTATCTTGCGGTGTTCGACCCGTACCGACGGCTGCCAGAGACCCTTGATGGTTGGCAACTCGTTGCGACTTTACCCGAACATCGGCTCTATGAATTGCGTCCCCGTTGAGATCAATTACTGATGTTAGACGAGCACGACGAATGAGAAATACGCGGTGTAGACAAGGCATCACACGACGCGTTGCGTCGAGCAGGTTGTGGTTGGTCCTTCGCTTCCATTGCAACGTCTTCGGCTCCGTAAAAAGCCTTCATCGTTGCAATGCTGCGTTGGCTGCCTCCGTGACAGGCTGAAAATTCGGAATCTTTCTGTAGAACAATAATCTGGCTTCGAAAAGCGTGTGAGGGCGTATAAGCGAAACGAGAGGGTGGTCTTGAAATGAGTGACGTAAGCGTTCCCCTGTGCGTAGATCTCGACGGGACCCTAACCTCGACGGATTTGCTTGCCGAGTCGTTCCTGATGCTCGTCAAGAAAAACCCCATTTACCTATTTGCTTGCATCGTTTGGCTGTTAAAGGGCAGAGCCTGCCTGAAAGCCGAAATTGCGAAGCGGATCTCTATCGACGTGTCGGTTTTGCCTTACAACGCGAGTTTCGTCAGCTATTTGCGCGACCAGCGTGAGAACGGGCGAGACCTTTATCTTTGTACGGCGTCCAATCAACAACTCGCTGATCAGATCGCCAGTCATTTCGGCTTCTTCAGCGGCGTGCTTGCCAGTGATGAAGTCCGCAATCTCAAGGGCAGTCAGAAGGGCTGTGTGCTAACTGCTCACTTCGGTCATCGCGGATTTGATTATTGCGGTAACGAACTGGCGGATTTGCCAGTCTGGAAGCAGGCGCGTGGGGCGATCGTGGTGGGCGATCAGCGCATCGCGGATGCGGCAAAGAAGGTCAACCAGGACCTCCTCGTTTTTGAAGAAAAGCGCTCTCTTTGGCGGCTGGTCGCCAAAGAGATGCGTGTCTATCAATGGGTGAAGAACCTGCTGATCTTCGTGCCGCTTCTTGCATCACACCGTTTCACTGATCTGCCGACGGTGCTGGCGGAAGTGACCGCCTTCTTTTCTTTCAGCTTTTGCGCGTCAGCCGGCTATCTGCTGAACGACATGCTCGACCTGAATGCTGATCGCCGCCATCCGAACAAAAAGCATCGGCCGTTCGCCTCGGGGCAACTATCGCTCACATTCGGAATGATCCTCACGGTGACGCTTCTGATCGCGTCGGCGACCCTGGCGTCTCGATTGGACCCGCTGTTCGGTGTGGTACTGGCCGGCTATTTCGTCGCCACGCTGCTGTATTCGTTCAAGCTCAAGCGCCTCGTGCTCGTGGATGTCTTTGCTCTTGCCGCGCTCTACACGAGCCGCATCATAGCGGGCGGTGCGGCTGGCAATATTCTCTTGTCCGACTGGCTCATCCTGTTCTCGGTGATGATGTTTCTGAGCCTTGCCATGGTAAAGCGCTATACCGAACTCGATGCGCTGCTTCGCAATGGTCAGGCGTCCGCCTCAGGACGTGGGTATGACACGCACGATTTGGGCATTGTGCGTTCGTTCGGAACAGCTTCGGGATATGTTGCGGTGCTGATTCTTGCGCTTTACCTGAACTCGGCAGATGTCCACGCTCTCTATCGCCATCCCCACGCCCTGTGGGTGCTCTTCGGCTTGCTGCTGTATTGGATAAGTCGGGCGTGGATGCTTGCATTTCGTGGTGAGATGCACGACGATCCTATTGTCTATGCAGTCAGGAACCGCTTTAGCCTGCTCGTCATTTTCCTGTGTGTGGTGACAGTTGTCGTGGCTGTATAACCCGATTACTCGCTTGGCATGTCATACATCACGCTTCTGTCGAGTGGCTCTTGTAGCGCGCTCGCGCGGCTTTGAGAAAGATATGCAAACATGCCTCGCGGGCACGCTTGTTTTTCTATTTTCTCGGCGTCCTGGTTGCAATGGCCCGCTTTCCCGCCGCCTTGCCGGCGGGCTGCCGGGCCTTTTTCGTCGCTGACTTCTTTGCGGCTGTCTTCTGCGTGGTCGACTTCTTTGCGCCACTCACCGGCTTGCCGGCGACGAAAGGCTTCGCGCGCTCTTCCCAATCGGAGACGAAGAACTTTTCGTAGTACGCTGCAATCGGCTGCGATGGAATGATCACGCCTGCGTCGCGATTATCCTCTATGCCGGCCGGGGAGAAATTCTGGCTGCTGATGACAACCACCTTCGAATCGACCACGAACCCCTTGTTGTGCACATTGCGCTGCAGACGAATGTTCTGGGTGAGATCGACACCTGCCGCCTTCATCTTTTCCGCCCACTTCATTCCATATTCGGCGCTTTCTATCAGTCGGACATCGACACCCGCAGCGACACGATCGGCGATTGCCTGAAGCAGTCCGTTGTAGTCTCCCGAGCCACTCGAAGATTCGATGTATTGTAGCTGGATGTATAGCGAGTGCTCTGCGCTCGCGATGAGCTGCAGGATGTTCGTCAGATATTGGCCCTGCGTCGTGGAGCCTTCTACCTTGTCCGGCGTCAGCAGAGGCGTAACACTTACGTTGACATTCCTGAATACTTTCGCTGGAACGTATTTACCGTCAGTCGGAATGACCCGTGTGTTCACCGGCGGATTGGTTTCCGCAGCGAGCTTCGTATTCGCATCCGCAACGGCTCGTTGCATGTCCGCACCGGCATCTGCAGCAGTCTGGTGGTCCTTGGCACTCGCGTAGTCCTGATCGAGAAACGCCCCAAAGATGCCGGCTAGCGTCGTGTCCTGAATGATCACATGCCAATCTCGATCTTCCGTGTGCGGAGGCGCATGCAGATCGGGCTGGTTGCTATTGTCCAGATTGCCGCTCGACAGCCACACCGTGTTGCCATCACGAACGATAACCTTGATGTGGTACGCGTACGGAAACATCCAGGCGGCCGCGAATACGTCCGGTCGGTCGAGCGCCCAGACGATTTTCGCTCGGCGACCCAACACCTGATCGAGCTCAGCCACGGTCTGCGGGTCTGTCTGGTCACCTATCTTATTCGGCGGGGGATTATCGAGCACCATCTGCAGCGTCTTTGTACCGTCAAGAACAGTCTTGAATGTTTGCAGGATCGGGCCGGACGTGAAGTCGTACATGCCAACAACCAGGGAATGTTGTGTTCCCGTTAGAAACGATTGCAGTGTTGCCAGCCCCGCGTCGGGGCTGACATGCGCAGTGATCGTCGCCTGCCGGAGTGCGACCGGATCTAGCGATACACCGGGTGCGGGAACGTACGCAATCTTCTGCTTCTGCGTGTGAGCATGCAGCGCGCGAGCCGTCGCTGGTTGATTGGCCATCCGGTACGCCAGTGCCTTCCTGATAGCGCTGCGGTTGTCGCTTAGGAGCCGCCCACTCGGCATTTCGCGCTCGTAATCCCACTCCGGGTCCTTGTCCTCGGGGCGTCCATAGGCTTGGATCAGTGCGGCGGCGGCGGGGTCGTGAGCGCGCAGGCGCTGATGCGCGGTCGCCTCACGAACGTCGACCGGAATACGTTCGATTGAATTCGGCAGCACTTCATCACGCGAAAGGGATGCCAACGCCCGCTTCGTATGGACCGTCACAACGATCGCGGCCTTGCCAGTGAGTTGGTCGTCCGCGATTTCGTATCCAGGACGCACGGTCAGCACACCCGGCTTGGTCAACGGCCCCAGATTATTCCGGATCACGCGGTCGATATCTCTTAGCTTTGAATTTTTGTTACTGGCCATGATTGGGCTCACGTGGTGATCTGGTCACCGACAAATTTGAAGAAAAACCACGTCCGTGACGGATTCTGGTTTGCGTCAACGTTGTAAACAACGACGGCGCCATCTTTATCCTTATCTTCAGGCGTGGAATTGAAGTGCGTTTCATGCACTCCCTTCCCATCGGGACCTCCGTCATCGAATACGAGACCGTAAATCGCGACGAACTTCGATTGCGATAGCGCCGCCTCCAGCTTGATGAACCCGGCAGGTTTTTGGAAAGGGCGTTGCAGAAACTGATAGAGCGGCCACGGTTTTTGCTGCGGCGACACAGCATCGCTCGAATCCCGGGGCGCCGTGCGTCGTGCTCCATGGCGCGCGACTTGCGTACGCAACTATGCCAGCTGCTCCCCCGCGCTCTCGCGGCAGCGTGGTTCGACAATCGCTAAGAGATGACAGTAGGTTGGTCGCCTTCCAGCAGTTCCTGCGGAACCTGGCTGAACGCGTATAGGCCGTTGGGAGGTTGCAAGTCGAAGACCCACACGATATCGAATCGGTCGCCAGGCCATTTCCCCGGCACTGGGCCATTTGATAGTGGAATGTTGTCGGCGATCGTCGGAATGTCCTCGTGCTGCCAGCAGATCAGGACCGTGCCTTGGCTGATGAGTGCGGCATTCGCAACGGCCGCTTCCTGTCCCTTGGTGTACTCACCTTGAACATTAAGTTGGATCTTGAGCCGCTGGCTCAACGGAGTAATTGTCTCGGTTGGGCGCTCGCTCTTCGCGTGCGGCGCAACCACTGCCGCGAACAGCACTTCGGGTTTCGCGAGTCTCGGGTCTTGCATCGGACCTCGAGCAGGAGCGAAAAACGCCGCAAGCGCTCCGGCGCGTTGCCAGCCGCGCACAATGAGGCTTTCATTGTCTTGTTCCCCGTCGGCATTGATGCCATACGGCGTGCCGGCTCCATCAGGCTTTTCCGCGTGCCGGATGATCATGATTTTCCTGGCGGTCGGCACGGGCATGGCGTCGTCTCCTTGCTGTTTTCCGCATTCCCGGGAACGTGGTAGCAATCGATTGGGTTGCGCCCCCATAACCATAGTAATCAGGCATGGCGAAAGCAAGGTTGATGAGAGTGCGCGGAGGCAGGGGGCGCGCTAAAACCAAACATCACTGTGCGATAACGCACATAGCGTCATTCGGGAGCATCGCAGCATCGGACGACTCGCTCATTGAGCGGGTGGGCTGCCGGCAACACACCTCCCAATAGTAAAGTCGGCAAATCAACGTGAAGCGGGCAGAGGAAGAACCTCAACGCCAGGCGAATCCGGTCATCATCTTTTCTATTTATCGACGACGATCTTCTTCATACGTTATCTGCAATATATTTTTTGGTCCTACCCTTGCAGCTGCAAGATCAACATGCCTAAGCTGTAGCGCGTAGGGACGCAATGTTCCGTAGGGCAAGTGACTCTAAATCGCCGAGGAGAACGATCATGAACCATGCCATACTGGTAGGGATAAACGCATATCCGTTTCCTAACGTTCTCCACGGTTGTCTCGATGACGTGTCCGACATATCCAAGGAACTACAGTCGCAATACCAATTTTCTCCGACAGAAATAATTACGATAACGGACGCCGAGGCGACTGCATCGAAGATAAAAGCAAGTCTCTCCGCAGCAGTTGCCAAACTTAAAAGCGGTGACAAATTCATTCTTTGGTATAGCGGTCATGGCGCTCAACTCACCGAGGGCGATATTGGCACCGACGTGATATGTCCCGTCGATTTTGATTTCACACCAGAGACGTCTGTCACGGTCGACGATTTTCACAATATCTTCTCAAAGATTCCCAATGGGGTAGTAGCGGCATGGGGGTCCGACTCATGTCACAGTGGCGATCTCGAGAAGGATTTTTACCGCTTGGGAGCGCCAAAACAATTCTACAGTGCCCGGCCTCAGAAGCCCGTAAAGACAGTCCGGAGCTTTAAGGACGTTTCTTCAGCGCTGCCTAATATTTCGTTGGTGGCAGGTTGTCAGAGCTCACAAACGAGCGCGGATGCCTATATAAACGACAGGTATAACGGTGCATTTACGTATTTCTTTTTAGAACAATTGAGGTCACCCGGCGGAGTCACGGAACCACTCCAGAAGCTCGTGGCACAAACAACGACTGCCCTCCATGACGCTGGTTACACCCAGTCCCCTCAATTAACCGGGCACGCCGATAGTATCGGGAAGGCGTTTTTGCACAACTGACACACGTCCAGCAGTAAGACGTCGCCGGTACAGACGCTTCATTGCAAAAGCAAATGGACCAAAATATTCAAAAGCTGGGTTTTGAGGCTCGTCACCGTCCGGTCGGCGTCGAGCCACGAGACGGTGCAATCAGCAATGCGGCGAAAGGTGCTGCGCTCGCAGCGGCCCGCAAACACCGCTGCGTCGCCATTAGCGGACGCGTTCACGCACTCGTCGAGTTCGGGCGCCTTACCGCCCGGCTGGCGGGACTTCGCAATCCATCATCGCGCCCGTGCGGCAAGGCGCGTGATCATCCGTTCAGCCATCGCGCGGTCGATGACTTCGAATGACCGGCTCGTGCGCTCATAGGCATACATGGCGCCAGTCGCGATGTCGAACCACCAGCCGCTCAATACGAGCGCCCCGGCAGTGACTTGCTGGCGGACGATCGGGTATGTCATCAGGTGCTCGAGTTGCACCAGTACATTGAGTTGCGACAATTGATCGTGCGTTTTCAGGCTGTCATCGAGAGGACCTTCCTGTTCGAGCCGAAACGCTGCGTTGCTGGCGTGGCATAGCCATTTATCGAGGTTTGGCGATTTCAGCTTGGCGTTTCTCGAGAAGACTGCCTTCATCGCACCGCACTCTGAATGCCCGCACACGACGATA
Organism: Paraburkholderia sp. HD33-4; assembly: GCF_021390635.1. NCBI lineage: Bacteria > Pseudomonadati > Pseudomonadota > Betaproteobacteria > Burkholderiales > Burkholderiaceae > Paraburkholderia > Paraburkholderia sp. HD33-4. The sequence continues at coordinate 682,033 of NZ_JAJEJS010000003.1, forward strand.
TTCGCGACTTTCAACACCAGCACGGCGTACTCGATCGCGCTTGCCTCGGAAAGATCTCCGGTAGAGACGCCCTCCGTGGTCGCCGGTGGTATCAGGTTGCCGACGTTGCGCATCGTAAAGAGATCACCGGGATGGGTTGAGGCGAGCAGGTCCGGTACCACGCGGCTATCCGAGCATGTTATGAAGAGCGCATCAGGTGTCTGCGCGAGCGCCAGTTTGCTGAACTGCTGCGCGTATTGCGGCAGCATTTTCTCCCGGAACTCAACGATTCCCATGATGAGTTTGCGCATGGCTTACCTCAGAAAGGAGTGGGTTGTTTTGCGGTCGAGGTATCCGATCCTCCCAGCCCTTGCGAGTCGGGGATACGGGCCAAGGCCAGGTCCTCGGAAAATATATACTTCGCGTCGATCGTGCGGTCGAGCAGTGTCAGCTCGGCACGCAGGGCGTCATGGCGATGTTCCGGCAAGCACTGGATGAGATTCTCAATCGCCGCGCGCTGACGGCGCGCGATCTGAATGCTGCCCGCGCCGCACTGACGTATTTCGCGAAAACTGATGTGCACGAAATCTTCCCAGTTCGGCGTTCGAAAGATGACACACACACGTCCAGAGCTATCGACAATCTCTTCGTTGTACAAAGACCGTTTTCCCACTACACGCAATAGCCGTTGCAACTGATCAATCGCCAGCACGGCCGTGGTTGGATCGTTGATCGCAGCCGATAGCGCTTTCAGCGCAATATCGACCAGGATGCGAAACGCGAACATGGGATCCTGTTCCATCGTGCGCTCAGTCCCAAAAGCAACCAGTGTGCGCAGCCTGTTTTCATCGATTGCGTCTGAGCTCCCGTACAAATAGAACAAGGGTTCGTCCACTGCGAGAAAATCGCCGACTTGCGGCGCGAATTCGATCACCGAGTTAGTGCGCCTCGCCTTGGCGACAAGCCTGTCGAGATTCACGGCCAGAACAATGCCCGATTTCCCACGGTGGCGAATGGTGCGGGTCGGTTCACCTCGCTTCTGGTCAAGTCTCGGCCGGGCAATTCGGCCCGTAGTCGGGGTGGGATAGACGCTCTCGATGACCTCTATTCCGAGTTCCCCAACTCGCGCTACGAGGCTTACCGGCCGCAGGGACTTCGCCGCGTAATCGATCAGGAAAAGGAATGCGACGACGGACGCAAATCCAAATAGCGCCGCAATGAATACCTGAAATTGGTGTACCTCATTTTCCCCCATCCAGCCCAGGGTTCTGTTGGCAAATAGTAGTGTAAAAACGAACAAACCAGAGATGCCGCGGATGACGTTATCGCGCAGCAATGTCGTCGCGATGATCCGTGGGGTGTATTGGCCGCCAGCGACCTGGATTGCTACGAGCAGAGAGCCGAACGTAAACACCAGAAACGCCAGATCTGCAGAAACTACGTCGCCAACGAGTGACCGCGCCCCAGTCATGGATAGCCCAAGGAGGCCGGTTTTCGGATCAAGGATGCGTTGCCCTATCATCCACCTTCCCAGCATTTCAGTGAGGGGCTTTACCACAGCATAGATCGCTACTGCGATGAGCGGCACAGTCCATAGTGAAGTTTTGAGGTAACTCTTTAAGCTGTACCAGCGATTCCAGTCCATGTTTGCGCTCTCCCTGATATCCACACCGCAGTGGAGTTCGAAAGGTTCGCGGTTCGCCTCGAGGCCATGCAAAGGAGACTGCGCGATGAAGTGCGCGAATATCTGCGCTTACCTTATGGTCGCGTCTTCCGGGTTGGATCCCCCGCCTTTACCGCGATGCCGCACGGCGAGGGTCCTGTCAACACCCGCAACCGACAGTGCTGCCAACAGGCGAGTCGATCTGCTATACCAGTACTGTCTGATCATTGCGGGTTTGCGCCGGATCGGCACCGGCCTGGATGGGCTCGATGGCACGTACGCGGTTATCGGACACTCGAACCTTTCCGAAATGATGAGACTCGTGACCTTCAGGTCGGTCAATCAGACTTTGGTCCCACAGGCCGAAGCCGTCGAGTTTCCGGGATAGCTTTTCGATGGATTTCGGAAATTTCGAAGCCGGAAGACATGCGACGTCGAACAGGAAAACCAGAGGAAGGAACACCACGAAGGCCGAGCATCAACGCGGCGGAAACGAACGGAAACACTTGCGGAGATCCGGCGCAGCGCGATTTTCTCCGGGACGACGGCTGCGTGATGTGTGAGGGAAGTCTGTCCTCGCCGCCGCGGCCGCCGGGAGAATTTGTTTCTCTGATTCGAAGAGCCGCCTCAGCAAATGCCAGTGGATCGATGCTGTCAACGCCCGAATAGATTCTCTCTGATTTGCCGGAGATGGTTCGTCAGTAGCTCGCAAGCCGCCTCGGCATCGCGATCGCGCAGCGCCTCCACGATCGCGCGGTGCTGCGCCTCGTACTGGCTGCGCCGTTCAGGCGTGAGCGACAGGCGCTTCAGACGTCCCCACTCGCCCTGCTCGCGCACCTCGTTGGTCAATTCGAGCACGCGCAGAAAGAAGCTGTTGTGCGTCGCGACCGCCAACGCGCGATGCAGCTCGCCGTCCCAGTGCTCGAATTCCTCGATCGTCTGCGCCGCCTCGGAACGCTCGATGCACTCGCTCATGTGCGCGAAATCGGCCACCGTCGCATAACGGACGATGAGTCCGGGCATCAGCGGTTCGATCAGCAGGCGTGCTTCCATCAGCTCGGCCGGGCTCGTCTGCACCGGGTGTGGCTTCGTCTCGGGCAGCGGTAGCGGGATAGGCGCCGGTGCCGGCAAGCTGGCGCCAGGCAGCACGAACGTGCCGCTGCCAACGGTCTGGCGGATGAGCCCGCGCTCTTTCAAATCGGCGAGTACCCGCCTGACGGCGCCGCGCGAAGCGCCGAACTCCTCGCTCAGTTCGCGTTCGGGCGGTAGGCGCACGCCTTCAGCGAAACGCCCGCTGCGAATCGCTTCCTCCAGATAGCTGGCGAGCTCCCGTGCCCCTTTCGCCCTGACTGTCAGTCTTGTCTCGACGTCACTCATACCCAGTCCTGCCGTGCATCAAACAGAACCAATTGGTTCTTGTTTTTGGTTAACCCTAGTTCTATTTGTCCAAAGTTGGTCCTACAGTGGTTCCAGATTGACCCACCAGACCTAGATTAAAGGCCCATCATGAAATTAGCAACTTTGCGCCACGAAGGAGCGAGAGCGGTCGCCCTTGTCGACACGGAAGCCGGCGTGTACTGGCCGGTATCGCAGCTCTGCGACGGCTTTTCCGGTGACATGGTCCAATTGGTTCAACAATTCTCCGACCTGCGCGAAGCGCTGCGTCCGCGTGGCGAAGGGTACGCGCTCGCGTCGGCGACGCTGCTCGCACCGATCGACCAGCCGCGGCGAAACGTTTTCTGTGTCGGCAAGAACTATCACGACCACGCCGAAGAGTTCAGCAAGTCCGGCTTCGACAAAAGCGCACAGGCAGGCGAGCACATTCCGGAGGCGCCCGTCGTGTTCACCAAGCCCGCGTCGACGATCATCGCGACGGGCGAGCGCATTCCGCGACATGCCGACGTGACCCAACAGCTCGACTACGAAGCCGAGATCGGCGTGGTCATCGGCAAGGCGGGTCGGGCCATCTCGAAGGCCAATGCGCTCGATCACGTGTTTGGCTACACGATCATCAACGACGTCACCGCGCGCGATCTGCAAAAGCTGCATCGGCAGTGGTTTCTCGGCAAATCGCTCGACGGGTTCTGCCCGATGGGCCCTTATCTCGTCACGGCCGACGAACTCGACGCCTCGAACATCGACGTGCGTTGCTGGATCAACGGCGAGTTGCGTCAGGAGTCGAATTCGAAGCTGCTGATCTTCGACATCCCGACGATCATCGCGACGCTGTCGGCCGGCATGGAACTGCAGCCGGGCGACGTCATCGCGACGGGCACTCCGGCCGGCGTCGGCATCGGCTTCAATCCACCGAAATTCCTGCAAAGCGGTGATGTCGTGCGCATGGAGATTGCGCGCATCGGCATCCTTGAAAACGAGGTGGCATGAACATGGCAACGACGCAAGTGCAAGGCGTATTCATCGAGACCGAAGGCGAAGGCGCGCCGGTCGTCTGCATCCACGGTCTTGGCGGTTCCTCGAACAACTGGACGCCGGTGCTGCCGGCGTTCGAAGGCAGGAAGGTGATCCGCATCGATCTGCCGGGCAGCGCGCGCTCGCCGTTGCCCGAGCGGAAGCTGTCGATCGATTCGTATGTGGACACGATCGTCTCCGTGCTGCGCGAGCTTCACGTGAATCACGCGGACATCGTCGCGCATTCGATGGGTACCATCGTCGCGCAGCATCTGGCGGTGAAGTATCCCGAGTTGGTCAGAAGCCTCGCGCTGTTCGGGCCGCTCGTCGCTCCGCCCGACGCCGCGCGCGACGGCATGCGTCAGCGCGCGGGCATCGCGCGCGACAAGGGCGTGCCGGGCCTGCAGGAGATCGCCGATGCGATCGTCAAAGGCGCCACCAGCGACGAAACGAAGTCGCAGCGGCCCGTGACGCTCGCGCTCGTGCGCGAAAGCGTGATGCGTCAATCGCCCGAAGGCTATGCGCAAAGCTGCGAGGCGCTGGCCGGCGCGCAAGCCGCCGAGATCGAACGCATCGAGGTGCCGACGCTGCTCGTGACCGGCGACCAGGACGGCGTCGGCAAGCCCGACGCCGTGAAGGCGATGGGCGAGCGCATCCGGGGCGCGCAAGTGGTCGTGCTGAGCGGCTGCGGTCATTGGACGACGTTCGAAAAACCCGCCGAAGCGACGGCCGAGTTGAAGCGTTTCTATCAGGCGGTGCTGTGAGGAATTGAACAGGCGGGCGAGCCGCGTCGATCACAAAAGCCGCATTGAACGGCGATCGACGGGCGCCCGATCGGAAGCTAACCAGGATCAGGCAGTAATCAACCTGCGGCGTACGCCCAAGCGCGTTCCGCGCCGCGTGGAGGAGACAGACATGAGTTCGATCTTGTTCACCAACGTTTCGGTTTTCGATGGCAGCGGTGCCCAGCCTTTCAGAGGTCAGGTGCTGGTGGACGGGCAGCGCATCATCCGCGTCGCTCGCGAGGAAGAGCCGATCAATGCGCCGCAGGCACAGCGCATCGATGGCCGTGGCGCATTCCTGATGCCGGGCATGACCGAAGCGCACACGCATTTCTCGTGGAACGACCAGCCGTCGCTTTCCGCGATCCAGTTCATGCCGCCCGAGGAGCACATGCTCTGGTGCGTGCGCGTGGCCAAGCGTTATCTGGAGATGGGCTGGACCTCGGCGCTAGGCGCGGCCGCCGCCAAGCCGCGCCTCGATGTCGTGCTGCGCAATGCGGTCAACGCCGGCGAATTTCCGGGTCCGCGCTATCTGGCGGGCAGCCAGGAGATCACGATTCTCGGTGGCCTCGCGGACAACACGCTGCCGCACATGCCATTCAAGGAACTGAATTTCGGCGCGGTCGTGAGCGGGCCGGAAGAGATGCGCGCGACCACGCGCATGTTCGTCAAGTATGGCGTCGATCATCTGAAGATCAATCTGTCGGGCGAATACATCGCGGGCATTTCGGCGGAGTCGTCGCCGTTTTCCGAGGAGGAGATTGCCATGCTCGCCGCCGAGGCGAAGCGCGCCGGCAAGCGTGTGGCGGCCCATGCGCGCTCGAGCGAATCGGTCAAGCAATGCGTGCGGCACGGGCTGGAGCTGATCTTCCACGCAAGCTTCGCCGACGAGGAAGCCCTCGACATGCTCGAAGCGAACAAGGAGAAGCACTTCGTCGCGCCGGGTATCGGCTGGCTCATCAGCACGCTGTATCACGCGGAGAAGTGGGGCATCACCGAGGAGATGGCGACGAAGATGGGCTACAAGCGCGAGCTCGAAACCGCCGCGATCACGCTGCAGAAAATGCACAAGCGCGGCATCCGCATTCTGCCGGGCGGCGACTACGGCTTTGCATGGATGCCGCATGGCACGAACGCGCGCGACCTTCAATACTTCGTCGACTACCTCGGCATGACGCCGATGGAAGTGCTGATCGCGGCCACGCGCTACGGCGGCGAGCTGATGATGATGCCCGAGGAGCTCGGCCAGATTCGCGAGGGCTATCTCGCCGACATCATTCTCGTCGACGGCAACCCGCTCGCTGACCTCACGATCCTGCAGGACCCCAACAAGATCACGCTCGTGATGAAGGATGGCGAGATCTTCAAGACGAAACACGACGCGTTGCCGCCGCGCGGCGAACTTCATGTGGGCGCTGCCTTGCCGGCCGATCCGGGCGTCGAAACCGGGGCGGCGACCGCTGCACCGGTGCACTGAGCTTCACCCACAAAAAAATGCGCGAAGCCGGCCGCGGGACGCGGCTCGCGTGTTCGCGCGCACATGAGACTTCAGGAGACGAGATGACACCGCGTATTTTGCTGGCCACCGTGGCGACGAGCCTCGCGTGCGCATCGGCGTTCGCCGCCGCACCCGATATCGGCTTGTCCAACGGCTATTTCGGCACCGAATGGCGCAATCAGATGATCGACGGCGCCAATCAGCAGTTCGATGCATACAAGTCGAAGGGCCTCGCCGACAAGCTGGTCGTGCAGCAATCCGGCGCCAACACCGGTCAGCAGATTCAGGACATGCGCAACATGATTCGCCAGAAGGTCGGCGCGATCATGGTCGATGCGAACTCGGCCACCGCGTTGAACGGTGTGATCTCGGAGGCGCAGCGCAGCAAGATCCCGGTCGTGTCGTTCGACCAGGCGGTGTCGAATCGCTACGCGACCAACGTGACCGTCGATCACTACAAGTGGGGCCAGCGCTACGCGGAATGGATCGCGGAGCAGTTGCACGGCAAGGGCAATGTCGTGGTGCTGGACGGCATTCCCGGCCATCCGGCCGCCGAGGCGCGCAAGAAGGCCGCGCTCGATACCTTCGCGAAATATCCCGGCATCAAGGTCGTCTGGTCCGGCTATGGGGAATGGGACGAGGCGAAGGCGCAATCGGTGATGGCGACGGTGATCGCGGCGCAACCGGAAATCGACGCGGTGTTCACCGAAGATGCGATGGCGCTCGGCGTTCTGCGCGCGTTCGAGAACGCGAATCGTCGCGTGCCGATCATGACCGGCGAGGCGCAAAAGGGCTTTCTCACCGAATGGAAAAAGCAGCGCGACGCCGGCAATCCAATGAAGGTCTTCGTGCAGGTGAATCCGCCCGATATCAGCCGCACGGCGCTCGGTATCGCGGTGCGCCTCGCGCATGGACGCGCGCTCAAGCCGCTGCCCGACAACACCTACTACTTCCCGATCACCAAGACCGTGACGGCCGAGAATCTCGACGCTACGCTCGCTTCGATGAGCAACAAGCCTGACAGCTACTTTCTCGGCCAATGGCTGAGCGAAGCCGAGCTCGATGCGCTCTTCACGCAATAGCGCCAATCATGTCCGTGCTCATCGCGAAGGGACTGACGAAACGCTATGGCGGCGTGCTCGCGCTCGATGGCGCGAGCCTCACGCTGAACCCGGGAGAAGTGCTGGGGCTGCTCGGCGCCAACGGCTCGGGCAAGTCGACGTTGTCGAGCATCCTCGCCGGCGACCGGATGCCGGATGAAGGTTCGATCGACATGAACGGCACGCCATTGCGCCTCGGCTCACCGAGGGCGGCGCGCGCGGCGGGTATCGCGATCGCGCATCAGCATCCGGGTCTCGCGCCCGATCTGCCGGTGTGGGAGAACGTGTTTCTCGGCGCGGAGCTGTGCCGTGCGGGCCGTTTTCTCGATCAGCCGCGCACGCGTGCGCGTGCCACGCAACTGTTGGAGAGTTTGAGGCCGGGGTGGAACGTCGAGGCGAGCGCGGGAAGTCTCAGCGCCGCGGATCAGCAACTCGTCGAAATCGCGAGAGCGCTCGCGCTCAAGCCGCGCATTCTGATTCTCGACGAACCGACCGCCGCGCTCACCGCCGCCGAAGTCGACAGCCTGATGCACGTCGTGCGAAACCTGACGGCGCGCGGCACCGCGGTCGTTTTCATTTCGCATCGGATGGCGGAGATCGAAGCGCTGTGCGATCGCGTGCTGGTGTTGTGCAACGGCCGCCCGGTGGGCGAGCTACCGGTTGGCGGTCAACTCGACGAAGCGCGCGTGCTCGAGCTGATGGGCGGCGCGGCTGCCGCGCAGGTGCGCGATGGCAAGCGTGGACGTGCCGGTCGTCCGGCGCATACAGCTGGGACCGTCGCGCTCAGCGTGAGGGATCTGCGTGCGGGTGCGCGGCTGCGCGGCGTCGGTTTCGAGTTGAAACGCGGGGAGATCCTTGGCATCGCGGGATTGCAGGGCCACGGGCAGGAAGAACTGCTCGACGCGCTCGCAGGCTTTCGCGTGCCGGACGGCGGCGAGCTCAGGCTGGACGGATCAGCCGGAGCGAGGACGATCGTGCCGCGCTCGGCCCGTCAGATGATCGCCGCGGGCGTGTGTCTCGTGCCCAACGACCGGCATCGCCAGGGCCTGTGGCTCGATCATCCGGTCGAATTCAATCTGGCGCAGGTCAGCGTGAACTTCGAGGCGAGCCCGTGGCGCTTGCGTCGCGCGCCGATCCGCCGCTTCGTCGACGACGTGGTGGCGCGTCTGCGCATCAAGACCTCCGACGTGAGCCAGCCGGTGCGCGATCTCTCGGGCGGCAATCAGCAGAAGGTGGTGATCGGACGCTGGCTGAACCGGCAGGTCGACGTGCTGCTGCTCAGCGATCCGACCAAGGGCGTCGATGTGATCGCCCGCAGGGAAATCTACGAGACGATCGGTGCGCTTGCGCAAGCGGGGACCGCCGTGCTCGTGTATGCATCGGATACCGAAGAATTGCTCGCGGTTTGCGACCGGCTGATCGTCATGTACGAAGGCCGGATCGTCGCGGAGCTGGAAGGTGATGAGATGAATGAATCCCGCGTGACGAGCGCGCTGTTCGGCCGGAGCGCGGCATGAAGGCGCATCTGGGAGAGGGACTGGCTGGCGTTGACGCACGGCCGCCGGGCAAACGGCTCGGGGTCGCGCTGAGGGCGTCGTGCGCGCGTGTCGCGAGCGCGTTGCCCGCGCTCGTCATGCTGCTCGCGGTCGTGATCGCGAACGCATGGCTGCAGCCGGACTTTCTGACGGCCGATTCGCTCGCGAGCAACATGCAGAACGCCGCGCCGGTGATTCTCATCTGCATGGCGCAGGCGGTCGTCGTGTTGATGGGAGAGCTCGATCTGTCGATGGGCGCGGGCATCTCGCTCGTCAACTGCGTGCTCGCCGCCGCGCCTGCTCTGATGGGCTGGGGGATGGGCGCGACGTGTCTCGCCGCGCTGGCCGCCGCGCTGCTCGCCGGTGCGTGCAACGGTCTGCTGGTTGGCTATGCGAAGCAAAGCGCGCTGATCGCGACTTTTGCGACCGGGGCAGTCTGGTTCGGCTGCGCGCTCCTGCTGATCCCACAGCCGGGTGGCGCCGTGCCCGACGCTTTGGGCGAATGGTTCGCGGCGCGCGTCTTCGTGATTCCGCTCGCGGCGCTGCCCGTGCTCGCCGCTCTCGCGCTGTGGGTGCTCCTGCAGCGGCATCGCTTCGGACGCCGGCTGATCGCGACCGGCAGTCACGCCGACGCGATGTTCAAGGCCGGCATCGATGTCCGGCTCGTCAAGCTGCTCGGCTATCTGCTCGCCTGGCTCTTCGTGTTCGCGGCGGCGGTCTGCCTGAGCGCACAGACCGCGTCTGGAGATGCGCGTCTCGGACTGCCGTACACACTGAATTCTGTCGCGGCCGTGGTGATCGGCGGCATTTCGCTCGCGGGTGGGCGCGGCTCGATGATCGGCGCCGTCTGCGGCTCGCTCGTGCTCACGCTGATCGGCAACGTCGTGTATTTCGCCGGCATCCCGAGCAACTATCAGGAAGTGTTCAAGGGGGCCGTGATCGTCATTGCGCTCGGCTTCACGTTCGTGGGCGCGAAAGGGAGATGACGATGAAACCGAATTCGCGCCGGGCCTTTTTGCTGGCGCTCACCGTGATCGTGCTGATCGCGGGGCAGTTCGCGGTGCCGGGTTTCGCGAGCCTGGGCCAGGTCGCCAATCAGTTGAAGATCGCGACGTTTCTGGGGCTCTTCGCCATCGCGCAATCGCTCGTGATGATCGCGGGAGAGCAGGGGCTCGACCTGTCGGTCGGCGCGGCCGCGACGTTGGGGGGCATTCTTGGCGCCGCGCTGCTCGGACCGGCATCGGCGGGATTGCCGGCCGCGTTCGCCGTCGCGACGCTGGCCGGCGCAGTGGTGGGCGCGCTCAACGGCGTCGGGATCACGCTGCTATGCATCCCGCCGCTCGTGATGACACTCGCAATGGCGAGTCTCATCGATGGCGGATTGATCGTTTGGTCGTCGGTCATGCACGTCAACACGGCGGCAAGTCCCGCACTCGCGGCGCTCGCCGGCAGGACGGTCGGGGGCATGCCGAGCGTCGCGCTGATATGGCTCGTCGCGGGCGTGCTGATGTGGCGTTTCCTCGACCATTCGGCGTGGGGGCGTCGCCTCATGGCGACCGGCGCGAATCCGGTCGCGGCCGCCATTGCCGGTACGCGAGTGCGAGCCATCCGGATCGCGGTCTATGTCGCGAGCGGAAGCATCGCCGCTGTGACGGGCGTGTTGCTCGTCGGCTACGTCGGTCAGGCGTTTCTCGGGCTCGGGACGACCTATGTGCTGCCGAGCGTCGTCGTAGCGGTGATCGGCGGTGTGTCGCTCGCAGGGGGGCGGGGCGATTACATCGCGGTCGCGATCGCCGCCGTGTTGCTGACCGTACTCACGAGTTTGCTGACCGCGCTGCAGATCGGTGAAGCGGGGCGCCAATGCATTTTCGGCGCAACGCTGCTCGTCTTCCTCGCGCTCAACGGTTGGTCGTTCAAGGGAGCGCTTCGACGCAGTGCTTGATCATTGGGTCTGGATTGCCGTTCCCTTCAACTCCTCGGCGCGACAGCATGTCATCGATAAGAGCGCGAGCCTCGCGGTCGACGCACGTGAGAGCAACGCTCTCCGACTCGTAGGTAGTGGCATCGGCGAAGTCACCGGCGACGTCCTGTTTTCGCGTCGCTCTACGCAACGACCACGTCACGCGATAGGTTAGCGCGATTGCACCGGACAACCGGGCTGTCCGCGGCTCGATGTGGGCTTCGATAACGAATCCGCGATAACGTCCGACAATGTGATGTTTCATTGATTGACTTCACCGTTTTTCGAGCCCTAACCTCTACAGCCCGAAACTGCAGAGCGTCCAATCGATTCGCGACGGGCGGGCATCGAACGCTTCGAACCTCACCGTTCACCTCTCAATGCACGACGCCGGAGAAGAGAATGGCGCCTTCGGCTGGCGTCAGGCCCGCCTTGAAGTAGCCTTCGAGCCAGGCTTGCCGAACGATCAGGCCGCGACGCGGCCTATCCCCATCTCTGGACGGCGCTGGCCCGGCGGAAATACGTGCCATGCGCCGTCGGCGTGGCGAAAGAGGAAGACTGAAAACGCCCCGGTCGGCCAATCGATCTGAACGCGCACGCTGCGTGTTGCACCTGAGCGGGAGCGCTCCAGCAGACTCACGCGCGCCCCGCGGGCTCGCGCCGGGCCAACGAGTTTTTCGACCTGAGAACGCAGCGATCTGTTGGCCGCCATGACTTAACTCCTCGATCCACGATGAATCGATGCTATGGCGATTGGTGCGTGCGTCCAATCGGCGCCAGCGGAATGTCGCCTCAGGAAGCTCTGATTTCAGCTGTCAGGACTTCCTGAATCAGAAACAGCACGCAGACCGGCATTTAGGGTTTTTACCCATTCGCGAGGCTTTTTCTGAATGGATGGAATTCGGGATTTCCTGACACGCGAATCAGAATGTCACACCCTGATTTTCCAGCTTGCGCCGAATGCGACACACGTTCTGGTCGTAGATGATGAGCCATCGAAATGCCATGTCGAATTGATGCGTCATGATGGGCTATCTGTCGGAGCGGGAAAACGTCGTCGAGCAGATCGACTCCATATGTCTGCGACTGTTCGACACCTGGTGCGAGGCGCGCAGCGTGACATCGCTTGCGTATTTGATGCACTGCTGGCCACTGATCGACAGCACGCCCAACGCGCTCAGGCGCCTCGGCGAAACAATGCGTGAGTTGCGGCGTCATCACGCGGATCAGATCGACGAGTATGACTTTCGCGCGCTGTGCGAAGCGGCCGATCTGATCGACGAACTGGTCTCACCGCGCACGGTCCGGCTGATGGCGGTGGCGGGCGAGGCGCCGGACTAGCGAACTGAAGCGCAGGCGAAGCGCGGAACAGCATGCAGGCAGCGTGCTGCGGCGCCGAGGCTGCGGCGCGCTCTGTTTCATCGGACGTTTGAACCCGAGGCAGGGTGCGGTAGACCAGGCGTTGGCATCGAGTGCAGAATAGGACATCCACAACGGCGGCACTCGCGGGGATATATGGCGCTCGACGTTTTCGACGCATGGCGGTGCGAGTTCCTGCAACTCGCTAAGCGGTATCTCGAAGGGAACACCGCATCATGAGTCATCTCGCCGCGCCGGTCGCGTGCACTGGCACGATTCTGATCGTCGACGATACGCCGGGGAATCTTGGCGTGGTTGTCGACAGTCTCGTGGTGCGCGGCATTCGCGTGCTGGTGGCGCTCGACGGTATCGAAGCGTTGGAGCGCGCCGCCTTTTCGCAACCCGATGTGATCCTGCTCGACGTGAAGATGCCGGGCATCGACGGCTTCGAGACCTGTCGGCGCTTGAAGCGTGATGAGCGCACCAGCGATATCGCCGTCATATTCATGACCTCGCTGATGGACAACGAGGACCGCGTCGAAGGCTTTCTGGTGGGCGGAGTCGATTATGTGACCAAGCCATTGCGCGTCGATGAGACGGTCGCGCGCGTTGGCGTGCACCTCCAGCTGCGGGTGATGCACAAGCAGGTTCTCGCGCAGAACCGGCAACTGCTGGCGGAAGTCGCCGTGCGCAAGGAAACGGAAGCTGCGCTTTCGCACGCGCGCGACGATCTCGAGCGACGTGTCGCATTGCGCACCGAAGAACTGGCCCGCGCCAACGCGAACTTGCAGGCGCAGATCGACGAGCGGCGGCGCGCGGACGAGCGCCTGCAGGCGAGCGAGGCTCGCTTTCGCGCGATCGTCGAAACGAGTCCGGTGCCGCTGTGCATCACGTCGATGCCGGATGGGCGCATCCTTTACACGAACCCGCCGTTGCGCGAACTCTTTGGCATGGACGACGGCTTGTCAGCCAATATCGCGGATTTCTACGCCGAGCCGGGCGAGCGCGAGCGTCTGATCGAACATCTGCGCACGAACGGCAGCTTGCGCAACACGGAGGTACAGTTCCGGCGCCCGGACGGTACACGACTCTGGGTGATGGCGACGGCGCGTGTCGCGACTTACGACGATTCTCCCGCGATCTATGTGGGCCTGAACGACATCACGGGGCGCAAGCAGATGGAACAGGAGCTCGTCGAATCACGCGAGCAGCAGCGCGACCTGTACGCGTACATGGAGGCGATCCGCGAGGAGGAGAGAAAGCGCATTGCGATGGAGATTCACGACGAACTGGGGCAATTGCTGACCGCGCTCAAGATGGACGTGTCCCTGCTCAAGATGCGCATCACGCACGACCCGGAAGCGACAAAAAAAGCCGATGAAATGCGCCAACTGGTCGAAGGCACGATCTCGATGGTGCGCAACGTTGCGAGCCACCTGCGGCCCGCCGCGCTCAACTTCGGAATCGTGTCCGCGCTCGAATGGCTTGTCGACGAGTTCAACCGCCGCAATGCGATTGCGTGTGAACTGCGCATCGAAGGCGGTGAACCCGCGCTGTCCGATGCGCATGCGACGGCGCTGTTCCGCATCGCGCAGGCTTCGCTGACGAACGTCGCGCGTCATGCCGACGCCACACGTGTCGAGGTGACGCTCGTTTCCACGGCGGCGAAGCTCCTTCTGCATGTGCGTGACGACGGCCGCGGCTTCGACCAGCAAGTAGTGAGCCGCGACTATTCCTATGGCCTGCTCGGCATGAACGAGCGCGCGCGGCTGATTGGCGGATCGCTTTCGATCGACACCTCGCCGGGTGCGGGCACCGTGGTTTCGATTCACATTCCGCTCGATGGCGGAACACGAACATGATCAGGATCCTCATTGCGGACGATCATGCGATCGTTCGTGGCGGACTCAGACAGATCATCGCGACCACGAGCGATATCGTCGTTGCGGCGGAAGCGGCACAAGGGGCGGAAGTGATCGACAAGCTGCGCCCGTGCGCTGTCGATCTTCTATTGCTCGACATGACGATGCCCGGCATCAGCGGCGTCGCGCTGATCCGAAGAGTCCGGGCGGAGCATCCTTCGCTGCCCGTGCTGGTGCTGAGCATTCACGACGAGGCACAGGTCGCGTCTCGCGCGCTGCGCGCGGGAGCAACGGGCTATCTGACCAAGGACAGCGACCCGGAGGTGCTGCTCGCGGCGATCCGCAAGCTCGCGGACGGCGGCCGTTTCATCGATCCGAAGCTCGTCGATGCGATGGTGTTCGATACCCAGCGCGGCGACGTGCCGCCGCATGAAGTCCTGTCGGATCGCGAATTCCAGGTCCTGCAGATGCTCGCGGCTGGCAGAAGCATCAATGAAATCGCCCAGGCATGTGCCCTCAGCGCGAAAACGATCAGTACACACAAGATGCGGCTGATGCAGAAACTCGGTCTTTCGAACAACGCCGAGGTGATCCGGTACGCGATCCGCCACGGAATGATCGTCGAGTAGACAACGAAGGACGATGCGGTTCATGGTCCGCGGCGCAGCTCAGCGGATGAGCCTTCTTTCCAGATATTGCTCGACGAACGCGAGGATCGTCTTGGACCGGTAGGCCTTCGCCAGGCGGCAGAGGTGGTCTGCGAAAGGCCGATAGCGCTCGTCGAGCTCGGTCAGGCGTTGGGCGTGTTGCACGATGGCGCGCATGTCACCGAGTCGCGCCAGGTAGTGCAGCGCTTCGATCTCCTCGGGCGGCGGTGCAATCAAGGGTGCGGTAAAAGGAGCAGCAGCGGGTATTTGTGCTTCGCTGGCTTCGTCGATCCACTCGACATTCAGCAGGGCTGCGACATGGTGCAATAGCCGTTCGAAGTCGATCGGTTTGGCGAGAAAAGCGTTTGCGCCGGCAGCGAGACCGTGCGCCGCATCGGTCCCAGAGGCGCTTGCGGAGACTGCGACGACCGGTAGATCCCGGAACTCGGGCATCTCGCGCAGGCGACGCGTGGCTTCGAGCCCGTCCATCCCGGGCATGACCACATCCATCAGGACGAGCGCGGGATGCAGGGATCGGGTTTTCTCCAGAGCTTCGGATCCATTCCCAGCCTCCGCCATGTCGAATCCGAGCGGCCCCAGCATATCGACCAATACGGCACGGTTCTCGGCCACGTCGTCCACGACCAGGATAGTCTTGCGCGGCCCCAAATAGCCGCTCACGATCCGTTCGGACACGGCGAGCGTCGCGGGGGGCGTCACCACCTGGACGTCCAGCTCGATCGAGAAGGTGCTACCGATATCGCGGCGGCTCTCGACACGGATCACACCTCCCATCAGGCGCACGAGTTGCCGGCTGATGGCGAGCCCGAGCCCGGTACCGCCAAAGCGGTGGCGGTCGTCGCTGACTTGCTCGAAAGGGCGGAAGATTTCCTCCAGTCGCGCTTCATCTATGCCGATGCCGGTGTCCTGCACTTCGAAACGCAGTCGCGCGGGCGGTATGAAAGCCACCCTCAGACGCACGCTTCCCTGTTCGGTAAATCGGATCGCATTGGAGAGCAGGTTGAGCAGCGCCTGGCGCAACCGTATTTCGTCTACTCGCACACCCGCGGGCAGATCGGGCGGCATCTCGCAAGCGAACGCCAGGCCTTTTTCGGTTGCCTTCACCCGTATCGACTCGGCGATGAAGTAGACGAACTGTTCGAGCAGAACGTCGGAAAGATTGAGTTCCATTCTTCCGGCTTCGATCTTGGCGATATCCAGAATGTCGTCGATGAGCATAAGCAGGTGTTCGCCGCTGCGCTGGATTACATTGAGTCCGTCGATCTGGCGTTGATCGAGACGCGTGTCGCGTTTGAGAATTTGCGCGTAGCCAAGAATCCCATTCAGCGGCGTGCGCAGTTCGTGGCTCATGTGGGCTAGAAAGTCGCTCTTTGCCTGGTTGGCCGCATCGGCATGTTCCTTGGCAACGGCCAGCTCCGCGGTCCGTTCGCGGATCATGTCTTCGAGGTGCTCGCGGTAGCGCCGCAATTCCGCTTCGGCAAGCTTGTGATCCGTGATGTCACGTGAGATGCCGAGCAGGAACTGCGGCGCACCGCGGACATCGGCGATCGGGATCTTCATCGTGTGCAGCAGGCGCACGCCATGACGGGTATGAACCGGCTCCTCCGGCACATCGATCATTTGTCGCGACTCCAGCACGGCCCGATCCTTGAGCGTGAAGAATTCCGCCTCCTCTGCGGGAAACAGGTCGTAGTCGGACCGGCCAAGGAGTTCCTCGCGGCGGTAGCCAAGAATTTGCTCTACCGCCTTGTTGAGTCGCACGTAGTGCAAGGTTGCGGCCTCCTTGACGAAGACCAGGTCCGGGATGTTTTCGATGATGCTGTTGAGAAAGGTCTCGCTTTCCCGGACGGCGGCTTCGGCGCGCTGCCGTTCCGCGATCTCGGCCGCCTGGCCCGCAAGCGCCGTACTGAGCTCGGCCGTGCGTTGTGCGACGCGCGCCTCGAGTCCGGCGTTGAGCTCCTTCAACGCATCTTCGGCCTGGCGGCGCTGACGCCGGTCTTCAAGGAACTGCTCGACTGCACGCGCCATATCGGCAATCTCGTCGCCGCCGCGCACGGGGACGCCGGCCTGCGTGCTCCCGGCATCGCCGTGCCGCAGAAAGTGGCTGACGCGGCGCAGGCGCGCCACGACATGGCGCCCGAGGAATTCGCGGGCGATCAGCCAGGCGAGCAGCAGGCTCACCGCGACTTCACCCGCCACCCATTTGCGAGTGCGATCCGCGTGAGCGGCCAGATCCTGGACTGCTTCGCGATAGTCGCGCGTCAAATAATCGGACTGCCGTTGCGCCGCGACCGCAAGCGCTTCGGCCGCGCCGCGCAGGTCCTTGTCGAGGCTCGTCAGCGACACGCCCGGCCGTTGCCCGTCCGCCGGCGCATCCCGGGGGCCGAGCGCGGTCTCGCGCACCTGCGCCTCGATGTTGACGATGTTGCGAAAGCGCTGGCTCGACCGATATAGCGTCAGCGCGTCGACCCCCGGGTCGTCGTTCGAGGTCGCGGAGGCGAGGCGGTCAACGAGGCGGTCGAAGGATGCCAACTGTTCGAGCACATGCCGATGCGTCTCGCGCACGGCATCGATCGTATCGTCGCGAGACAACTGCAATGCGAGGCGTTCGATCGTCAGCGTGTGCTGTACCAGATCCTGCGCGTCCGCGAGGCGCGCCAGCCGCTCTTCGGCCAACTGACGGATCGAGTGGGCCGAACCGGCCAACGAGTAAATCGTCGTGGCGCCGACGACGACCACCAGCGCGGCCAGGCACGAAACGACGAGCGAAAATTGAGCGGTAAGCGATTGTGGGAAGGGCAGTTTCACGGTCGTTGCCAGATCCGGCGATAAATGTCGCGATAGCCGTTGTCAGGGTCGTAGAGTAGACGATTGCCGCCGTCCGCGGTGACGTTGTCCGCTGTGACGAGATGCACCGGGGTCACGTAGCCCGTAACGCCAACGCCCGCGAAAAGCCGGTTCATTTCGTCGATCAGTTGCCAGCCGTGCTGATTCAGCGGCTCGGCCACGGTGCCCGTCTGGAACGTGCCCGTGCGGATGCGCAGGAAGGCGGACTCGCTGCCGTCGCCGGCCGACAGCATGATCATCGCAGCGTTCGGCATTCCCGCCTGAGTCAACACCGGGGCGGCGTAGTCGAAGTAAATGTCGTTGATTGCCAGCGCGCAGTTCCAGCGCGGGCCGTAGCGCGCGAGCAGGGTGCGTGTCGCCCCCGGCACCAGTTCCTTGCTGCGCGAGATCGCCACGTCACGCACTTCAAGCAGGGTACAGCCACTGCATTCGCGAATGACGGCAGCCATTGCATCCGCCTTGTCCTTTGCAATTCGGAAACCGGGATCCCTGAAGATGACGACGCCGGCATGTCCGCCGGTTTGCAGGATGGCCGCGAGCGCGGTCACGCGCGCGACCTCGAGGGGATCCGTCGACACGTTCATCGCGACCGGCGTGCCTGGCACCGGTCCGGCCTGGGCCGCGACATGCCAGCCGACGATCGGGATGCCGTTCTCGGCGAACGGCCGCAGGGCAGGAAGCAGCGCGCGCGCATCGGCGCCCGCGAGAATCAGGCCGTCGGGCTGGCTTGCCAGCGCATTCGCGAGCGCCTTTAGACGCAGGTCGTCCGCACCTCCGGAGTCGAAGATCCTTACGTGCCAACCGATCACCCTGGCCGCCTCCAGCACCCCATCGACCACACCGAGGACGCCGCCGTTGCGCAAATCCTCGGCGACGACCGCGATGTGTTTTCCAGATTGCGCACGAGGTCCGGTGCGCGGCCCGTTCCAGGGCGTAGCGGGCCGCGAAGCGGCATCGACCACTCGCCTTGCAACGGCCAGGAGGTCTGTCGCGGCGGCGGCGGTTCCGGATGCTGGGTCACGCACCAAATCCTGCGCCGCGGCGCCCGACAGCACACCCGCGCATGCCAATGCCAGAAGGAAGCTCCTCATGACGTTCCCCCTTAGTGGGCTCCGTCGAGCTCGATCGGTGTCGCCCCAAATCGCTCGCGGAGGTCCTTCTGAGCAGGATATTACAACCTGATTTCTGCGGCTCATGGGTCGTGCCCTGGCGCTGGTCGTCTGTCCAGTGATTTCGATCTGCCGCTGAAGCGATTTCGACGGGGCCCTCCATCGCGGCGAGCCCACAGCCGACACGTGCCGGAACAGGCTTGCGGCACGTGACATCTAACTCCTCGAATAGCGTTCACACGCCGGCCCTTCGCGAAGACGGGGAGGCCCATTGCCATATCGAGGAGACGTCAGATGAAATCCACACGCTGGTTGCTCATCACGCTCGCGTTAGCGAGCACTTGCGCCTGGGCTCAGGGCTCGGGCCCAACCGATCCGCAGATCGCGGCGATCGTCGTCGCGGCGAATCGGGCCGATATAGACGCGGGCAAACTCGCGGAATCGAAAGCACATTCGAAAGCCGTGAAGGCGTTCGCGCAGCAGATGGTCAAGGACCATACGGCCGTCAACAAGTCCGCTGTCGATCTCGTCAACAAGCTCGGCGTGAAGCCGGAAACGAATCAGACAAGCGACAGCCTTAAGCAGGGCGGCGAGGAAAACGTCGCGAACCTGAAGACGATGCAGGGCGCACAGTTCGATCGCGCGTATATCGACCATGAAGTGACATATCACCAGACCGTGATCGATGCGCTCGACAAGACGCTGATTCCGAGCGCGCAAAATGCGGATCTGAAAGCGCTGCTGGTGAAGGTCCGGCCCGCGTTCGTTGCGCATCTCGACCACGCGAAGATGGTGCAGTCGTCGCTGCCGAAAGCGCAATGAGCGGCATTCGCACTGCCATCCGGCATGCTTGCGCGCTGGCGTGGCTCGCGGCCGCCGCGCCAGCGTTCGCAGGCACCTATGTCGTGACCATCGAACAGATGCGCTTCAATCCGCCGACCTTGACCGTGCATCGCGGCGACGAGGTCGTGTGGGTCAACAAAGACCTCGTCGCGCATACTGCAAGCGCCTACGCGAAGGGTTTCGACTCGAAGAGCATCGCGCCCGATGCGTCATGGCGTTATCGCGCAAGCAAGCCGGGGAGCTACGCGTACCGCTGCATCTTCCATCCGACGATGCATGGCACACTGATTGTCGAGCCGACACGATGACGATATCGAAAAGGACGACACAATGGACGGCCTGACGGTCAACGTACCGATCCCCGTCCCCGCCGCCGACGACGACGTGCAGATCGTGCGCCGCATCGTCGCGGGCGATCACGACGCGTTCGAACTGCTGATGCGCCGCCATAACCGGCGCCTCTACCGGCTCGCGCGCGCCACGTTGCGCAACGACGCCGAAGCGGAAGACGCACTGCAGGACGCGTATCTGAATGCATACAAGGCGATCGCACAGTTTCGCGGCGATGCGCGGCTGTTCACGTGGCTGTCGCGTCTTGTGCTGAACGAATGCTTTGCGAGAATGCGCCGCGACGCACGCCGCCAGAACGTGCTGCCGATGCTGGACGATTGTCCCGACGACGAGCAGATGTCTACTGCCATGGACCCGATGACTACCTATGACCACAGCGCACCCGATCAGGCGGCCGCACGCGCGGAAATCCGCGCATTGCTGGAGCGCAAGCTCGATGCGCTGCCCTCGGGCTTTCGTACGGTGTTCGTGCTGAGATCCGTCGAAGAGATGAGCGTCGAGGAAACCGCGCAGTGCCTCGACATTTCCGAGGCCACCGTGCGTAGCCGTCATTTCAGGGCAAAAGTGTTACTGCGTGAGTCGCTCGCCGATGAAGTCGAGAAGCTAGGTCCCGAGATCTTCGAGTTTGGCGGCACGCGTTGCGACAGTGTCGTCGCGGCAGTCCTGGCGCGCTTGCGCGACACGTAGCGCTCACACACGACCCCAAGCTGGACGACCTTGCCTTGACTGAGGCATTGGAATCGCCGGCTTTCTACGTTGGCGCGATTGGGTCGCGGCGCAACAGCGAGGCGCGACGCGAACGCCTCGGGCTATTCGGCCTGAGCGAATCTTCTTTGAAAAAGCTCCACGCTCCTGTTGGCCTCTACCTCGGTGGCACCACGCCTCCGGAGATAGCGCTGTCGATAGTCGCTGCGGTCACTGCAAGCCGGAATCGAGTACCCATAGGGCGGTTGCAAGACGTGCACGCAGGAAAATCGGAAACGGAATCAAGGCTCTGAAGCAGGGCTCTTTGGCCTTCGTGGTGCGCTCGCGTTGTTCACCTGCAAGTTGCCGCAATTCCGCCGTATCACTGGACTTGATCGCGGACCCGCCAACCGACCACGCAGCTGGCAGCTCGCGGGGGTCCGGATGCCTGAAGCGCCTCACTCAGGCGGCACGCCGGACGCGAAGAACCCGGGAAAACCCCTACTCTGCGTGATGGAAAATTACTTTGACCTTCTTTCGAGTCGAAACTAAACTCTTTCAAAACAAAAGTACATCTTTCGAGATCGGAGACATGCAGGCAAACAAGAGTTCGCTGAGGCGACGGCTTCAAATCGTTGAACTGGTCCGCAAGCGCGGCGAGGTTTCAGTCGAAGAGCTAAGTCAGATATTCGACGTATCGAGCGTCACGATCCGTACCGATCTGACGTATCTCGAACAGCAGCGCTATCTGCTTCGGTCCTTCGGTAAGGCCCGCTATCTCGCGCAAAAACCTGGCGAGAACGTTCTGGCTCCGGTGGCCGATGGAGCAACCCGCAAGGCGTCGGAGACGGCAATTGCCCGTTTTGCGGCCGAAACCGTTGGCGATCATGAGTCGCTGATGGTTGGCACCGGTGAAATCGTCCACAAGATACTGCCGTTCCTGTCGGATCGGTCGAATCTGGCACTTCTCGTCCACGACGTCGGGATGGTTCAAACGGCGCAACGCTTTCTGCATTGCGAGTTGGCACTGACAGGCGGCCAACTGGAGCTCGGCACCTCGGCCATGACAGGTCCCGATGCAGAGGCTTCGATTACCCGACGGTCTATTGATCTCTGTTTTCTCGAAGCATCAGGACTGGACCGGGATGGCCATCTGCTGTGCGCGGATCAGGGGGTGGCGCGGGTGTTCCAGGCCGCTGCACAGGCGGCTGAAAGAACGATCGTCGTCGCCTACCAGCCGCAACTGAATGAGCGCGAGGGCGAAGTTTTCGCCAAGGTCAGCGACGTCGACGCGCTACTGATTGATGACGGTATCGACCCGCCAACCATGGAGTTGATGCCAGGCAACGGCCTCGAGCTTTACAGAAGAGAAAACGGAATCCTTGAGTTCCGCAAGTCCACGATCTAACCCATAAAGAGGATGAGACACATGAAGGTGATGCCCAAACATATCGCAGCCGTCCTTGCTACGGCAGTCGCTGCGTCTTTCGCGCACGCTGAACCGGTAACGATTGGAGCCTCGCTCCTTACCCAGCAACATCCGTTCTATGTCGCTCTGGCGGATGCAATGAAGCAGGAAGCGCAGAAAGACAATGCGAAACTCGATATCTCGATCGCCAACCAGGATCTGAGCAAGCAGATCGCCGACGTGCAGGACTTCGTCACACGCAAGGTCAATGTGATTGTCCTGTCGCCCGTTGATTCGAAGGGCGTCAAGGCTGCCGTGATGACGGCGCAGAAGGCGGGTATCCCCGTGATAACGGTGGACATTGGGGCGCAAGGCGTCGAGGTGGCGTCCCATATCGCAACCGACAATTACGCGGGCGGGCAGATGGCCGGTCAGCTCATGTGCAAAGTACTCGGTGGAAAAGGCAAGGTCGGTGTGATCGACTACCCAACGGTGCAGTCTGTGATCGACCGCGTTGCAGGGTTCAAGAAGGCGCTCGGTGCGTGCCCGAACGTGCAGGTTGTCGCCGTCCAGCCGGGCATCACTCGAGCTGAAGCGCTGACGACCGCGCAGAACATGCTCCAGGCGCACCCGGACCTCGACGGCATCTTCGGATTTGGCGACGATGCAGCGATGGCCGCGGCGGTCGCGGGAAAGTCCGCAGGCAATCACGTCAAGGTCATCGGGTTTGATGGCATGCCCGAAGCGCGCGCAGCCGTCGACAAAAATCCCAATTTTGTTGGCGTGATTCGTCAGTACCCCGAAAAGATGGGTGCGGTTGCTGTAGACACGGCAGTGAAAGTCGCCGAGAAGCAGCAGGTTGCGAAGCTGATTCCGGTGACACCCGGGGTCTATCTGCACGAAACCACCAAATGAACGCGAGCCCGATCAGCCCGCGGATCCATACGTCGGGCGCAACAAGCTCGACGCTGCGGGATGCGCGCTTTGGCGAGCGTACCGAGGTTCCGCTGGTTGAACTGAAGTCGATCGCCAAGTCGTTCGGACCGGTCGAGGCGATCAGGAACGTCTCGCTGACGCTGAGAAGCGGACGTGTCCATACGATCCTGGGAGAAAACGGTGCGGGAAAGTCGACGCTGATGAAGATTCTCGCGGGGGTGCATGAGCCGACCCGTGGCGAACTGCTTCTGCGCGGGCAGCGTGTCACGTTCGCCAACCCGTCTGAATCGCAAGCCGCCGGCATCTCGATCATCTACCAGGAGCTGAGCCTCGCGACGAATCTGAGCGTAGCAGAAAACATTTTCGCGGGCCACGAGCCGCGGCGGTTCGGCATAGTGGACTTCACATCGCTTTTCCGACGAGCGCAGAATCTGCTGGATGACCTTGGAATCGAAATCGACGCCCACGCGCCTGTGGCGAAACTGTCCATGGCCCAGCGGCAACTCGTCGAAATTGCGAAGGGACTCAGCCGTAATGCGGAACTCGTGATCATGGACGAGCCGACGTCGTCCCTGAGTGACCGGGAAGCCGAAGTGCTCTTCAACATCGTGACGAAGCTCACGGCAAGAGGGACGGCCGTCGTCTACATCTCGCACCGGATGGAGGAGATCATGCGGATTTCGGATGACATCTCCGTTATGCGAGACGGTCAATACATCAGTACGCACGAGAAGGGCCAGACGACGATCGGAGCGCTGATCAACCTGATGGTCGGACGGGAAATGAGCGATGTCTATCCTCCGCGCGTCACGCCCCTGAATGCCGGGAAAGCGCCGCTGCTGGAGGTCAGGAACCTGACGATCGAAGGCAGGTTCCACGACATCAGCTTCGATGTCCGACCGGGAGAAATCTTCGGTTTTTTTGGCCTGATCGGTGCCGGACGCTCCGACGTGATGAAAGCGCTGTTCGGTATGAGTCGCCCGACCGGGCAGATCGTCATGGGTGGCAGGGCGCTCCGTCTGCGCTCGCCTGAGGCCGCCATCTCCGCAGGGATCGCCTTTGTCACTGAGGACCGAAAGCACGAAGGCCTCGTGCTGATGCACTCCATCGCGCAAAACGTCACGATGGCGAGCTTCGAGCGCAAGGGTTCCCGCTTCGGCATTCTCAATAGCCGGTTCGAGCAGAACGAAACGCGAGAAGCGATTACCCGTATGAAGATCCGGACTGCAGGACCCCATCAGGCGGTCGCTGATCTCAGCGGCGGCAATCAGCAGAAGGTCGTGTTTTCAAAGTGGCTGTCGCTTAGACCCAAGGTCCTCATTCTTGATGAGCCGACGCGCGGCGTCGACGTCGGCGCGAAGTTCGAGATCTACCGCGTGATGCGCGAACTCGCCGACGCCGGCACCGCGATCATTCTTGTTTCTTCTGAACTGCCGGAAGCGCTAGCGATGAGTGACCGGCTCGTCGTAATGCGCGAGAAGCGCCTCGTCAAGGAATTCGCAACGGCAGGGCTGACTCAGGAGACTGTGATGTCATTTGCAACAGGAGCAGCACAAGCATGAAACCATCCGAACTCACAGGGAACGCCGGCCAGGGCGAAACGGGCGAGCGCATGCGCAGCGTTACCGCGATGTCGAAGTGGGTCCGTCACTATGGCGGAATCGTCTGCGGTCTCATCCTGCTTTGCGTGCTGTTCTCGGTCCTGTCGTCGAATTTCCTGTCGCTGGGAAACCTGCTGAACATCGTCATGCAAGTGTCGATCATCGCCATTCTTGGCTTCGGCATGACATACGTGCTGCTGCTGGGCGATATCGATCTTTCCGTTGGTGCAGTCATGGCGCTCGTTGGAACCATTGCAGCGTTTGCCATGCAGCATGGACTGCATCCTGCGCTTGCGGTTCTGGTTGCGATGGCTGCGGGTCTGGTTCTCGGGTTCGTCAACGGGACCTTGACCGCAATGCTGACGATTCCGTCTTTCATTGTGACGGTCGCGACGATGGGCGTTTTCAGGGGGCTGGCCTACATCGCGTCGACGGGCGTGCCGATCTCGATTGATGATGACCGGTTCGCGGCGCTCGGCAATTCGACCATTCTCGGCATCGCGATCCCCATCTGGGTGTTGCTCATTCTGTTGGGCGTCAACCATTTCATCCTGGCAAAAACGGTATTCGGTCGCAAGGCATATCTCGCCGGTGGAAACCGTGAAGCCGCGCTGTATTCGGGTATCAACGTCCGGCGCCTCCGAATCTTCGTTTTCATGATTTCCGGGCTGATGGCCAGTATCGGGGGCGTACTGATGACTTCACGGCTGTATTCGGCGCAACCGAATGCCGGACTTGGCTACGAACTGGACGCGATCGCGGCGGCCGTGCTCGGCGGCACGAGCCTGAGCGGTGGCTACGGCACGATCGCAGGGACGCTGATCGGCGCACTGATCATTGGCGTCATCAACAACGGCATGAACCTGCTGAGTGTGCCGTACTTTTATCAACTGATCGTGAAGGGCGTCGTCATTCTCGTCGCCGTTTGCATCGACGTACAAACGAAGAAACGCCATGGCTAACACCGAACTGCACAAGGCCGGCAAGTCCGGCTACATCCTGACGATGGGCGAAATCCTGGTCGAGATCATGGCCACCGAGCGCGGACAGTCTTTCCGTCGACCCGGCGCTCTGATCGGCCCCTATGCCAGTGGAGCGCCCGCGATCTTCATCGACCAGGTCGCGAAAACCGGTAGCCGCTGCGCGATGATCGGCTGTGTCGGCGACGACGACTTCGGCGTGCTCAATGTCGAGCGGCTTCGGGCCGACGGCGTCAATGTCTCGGGCATTTCCGTCATCAAGACTGCGACGACAGGAAGCGCATTTGTCACGTATCGCGAGGACGGCGATCGCGACTTTATCTACAACATTGCGAACAGTGCCTCCGGGCACCTGTCTGTCGGCAACATCCGCGACGATCTGCTGAAGCAATGCAATCACTTTCACGTGATGGGATCGTCGCTGTTCTCGTTTCGCATCATCGAGGCGATGAAGAAGGTGATCGAGACGGTAAAAGGGCACGGCGGCACGGTGAGCTTCGATCCGAACATCCGCAAGGAGATGCTGCGTATTCCCGAGATGCGGGAAGCGCTCGACTTCATCCTCGACTACACGGATGTGTTCATGCCGAGCGGTCACGAAGTGATGCTGCTCGCGAGCGCAAGCAACGAGCAGGGAGCCGTCGAAGAGTTGTTGAAGCGCGGCGTGCGTGAAGTCGTGGTCAAGCGAGGGAAGAACGGATGCAGCTACTACGACGGCACAACCGAACTCAATCTCCCTGCCGTGCCTGTCACTGAGGTTGATCCGACGGGAGCCGGCGACTGTTTTGGTGCGACTTATATCGCCTGTCGTGCCCAAGGCTTTGGCATCGAGAGGGCGCTCACCTACGCCTGCGCGGCTGGGGCTCGCGCGGTGACTTTCCGCGGTCCGATGGAAGGGACGGCGACGCTGGCTGAACTCGATGCATTCATCGCGAACCCGTCGGAGCAAGCTCATGGCTAACGTAGTCTCGCGTCTCTCAGGCGATGAAGGCGCAGCGAAAAAACTCAAGGGCATTTATTCCATCTGCTCCGCGCATCCCTGGGTGCTGGGCGCGGCGATGAAACAGGCGCTCGACGACGATACACCACTTCTGATCGAGTCGACATCGAACCAGGTGGACCAGTTTGGTGGCTACACGGGCATGAAACCAGCCGAATTCGTGCGCTTCGTCCATCTGATCGCTGATCGGGTTGGCCTGCCGCGAACAAGGCTGATTCTCGGCGGTGACCACCTTGGACCCAACGCATGGCGTAGCCTGCCGGCCGAGGAGGCGATGCGACGCGCGGAAGCGCTCATCGACGCCTATGTGTCGGCCGGGTTCACGAAGATCCACCTCGACACCAGCATGAGTTGCGCCGGTGACCCCGCACGGCTGTCGGACGATGTCGTCGCCGAGCGGGCCTCGCGTCTGTGCTCGATCGCAGAAATGGCGGCCTCGCGCGAGGGCAAAAGCGAGAAGCCGGTCTACATCATTGGCACAGAGGTGCCCGTTCCGGGTGGCGCTGCGGAGGAACTGGAGAGCGTTGAAGTCACCGGTCCGGACGCCGCGCTGGATACCGTCGCGGTTCATCGTAATGCGTGGCGCGACCGCGGGCTCGACGCTGCGTGGCAGCGCGTGATTGCGCTCGTCGTCCAGCCCGGCGTGGAATTCGATCACACGAAGGTCGTGGATTACAAGCCTGAGCTGGCGACGAAGCTCTCCGGGGTGCTGGAGCAGCTACCCGGAATGGTTTTCGAGGCGCACTCCACTGACTACCAAACGCCGGAAGCGCTCACCGCACTAGTCAGGGACGGATTCGTGATTCTGAAAGTGGGCCCCGGCGTTACCTTCGCGCTGCGCGAGGCCCTTTATGCGCTGGCGGACATCGAGAACGAGCTCGTCGCGCCGGAAGCGAGGTCAAAGCTTCGCGATGTGGTGGAAAGAGTCATGCTCTCCAAACCCGGAAACTGGGAGAAGTACTACCACGGCGACGACCGCGAAAAACGGCTACTGAGAACGTACAGCTACAGCGACCGCGTACGTTACTACTGGGCGGACCCGGAAATCGATGCTGCCGTCGGCAAATTGATCAGCAATCTGACGGGCACAGTCATCTCTGAAAATCTGCTTAGCCTCTACCTGCCGGAACAATACAGGCAGCTCAGACACGGGAATATCGATGCCACACCGATGAGCCTTATTCAGAGCAGGATTCGCGAAGTCATCGACGTGTACGCCGCAGCATGCAAGGTGTGATGCTTTGCGGTCCAGAATCGATCGAAAGCAATAACGAAGTTTGAATCAATTGCTTCGGTCGGGGATTTAGACACGGCACGGAGTCTGTTGGCGGGAAGAAGAGAACCGGTACTGGCAACGAGCCGGGTGATGAACCGGATGAAATCCCTCGGTGATAGATAGGTCTACTGATGTAATGATTAAACGGGCATTGGATTCAATGTCCAATCTGAGGAGAGGCAGGATGCAACTGAAAGACAGGATTGCCATCGTCACGGGTGGTGGAACAGGAATCGGCGAGTCGGTCGTGCGACGCTATTTGAAAGAAGGGGCGAAAGTCGTTGTTGTCGATGTCAAGCCGAAGGCGGCGCTCGAGTCGACCTATGCGGATGCCGACAAGGCCAATCCGCTACTGCTCCAGGCAGACGTCACGAAGCGCGAGAGCATCGAAGCTATTGTGCGTTCGACCGTCGAGCAGTTCGGCCGCGTCGACATTCTTTTCAACAACGCTGCTGTGTTCGACATGCGTCCGCTGCTGGACGAATCGTGGGAAATCTTCGACCGTATTTTCTCGGTGAACGTCAAGGGGATGTACTTCCTGATGCAGCGGGTCGCGCAACAGATGGTCGAGCAGGGGGGCGGCGGCAAGATCATCAACATGGCGTCGCAGGCTGGCCGGCGCGGCGAAGCACTGGTTTCCCACTATTGCGCGAGCAAGGCCGCCGTCATCAGTTACACGCAGTCGGCCGCGCTTGCGCTCGCGCCGCATCACATCAATGTCAATGGCATTGCGCCAGGCGTTATCGACACACCGATGTGGAAAGAAGTCGACGCGCTTTTTGCCCGGTACGAAAACCGTCCGCTTGGCGAGAAGAAGCGTCTGGTCGGCGAGGCAGTGCCGTTGGGCCGGATGGGTCGGCCGGACGAGTTGACGGGTGCGGCGGTGTTCCTGGCCTCCGCGGACGCGGACTACATCACCGCACAAACGCTGAACGTGGACGGCGGCAACTGGATGAGCTGATTCACAGCTGGCAGGACGCCGCCTTACTGGATCGAGAACCGCGGGACGGCGCACGGAGTAGCACCCCCAACCGAAGCGAACAAACATCGGAGACACACATGAAGACGAGTACCCCCACGAGCCGTGCGTTCCTGCGCAAGGCGTTATTCGCTGGCGTCGCCCTCTGCGTAGCCCAACTGGCAAGCGCGGCGACCGTCACGATCGCAACCCTCAACAACCCGGACATGCTCGAACTGAAGAAGCTGTCCGCCAATTTTGAGAAGGCTAACCCGGACATAAAACTGAACTGGGTGATTCTGGAAGAAAACGTGCTGCGCCAGCGGGCGACAACCGACATCACTACGAACAGCGGCCAGTTCGACGTCGTCGCCATCGGGACGTATGAAGCACCGCAATGGGGCAAGCGCGGATGGCTCGCGCCGATGAACAACCTGCCGGCCGACTATGACCTCGAGGACGTCGTCAAGACGGCACGCGATGGTCTCTCGTCGAACGGCCAGTTGTGGGCGCTCCCGTTCTATGTCGAGAGTTCGATGACGTTCTACCGCAAAGACCTCTTTGAGTCGAAGGGTCTCAAGATGCCGGACCAGCCGACCTACGATCAGATCAAGGAGTTCGCCGACAAGCTCACCGACAAGTCCAGGGAGCAGTACGGCATCTGCCTTCGCGGCAAGGCAGGCTGGGGCGAGAACATGGCCTATGTTTCGACGGTGGTGAACACGTATGGAGGCCGATGGTTCGACGAGAACTGGAAGGCACAGATCGATACGCCCGAGTGGAATAAGGCCATTACGTTCTACTCGGACTTGCTCAAGAAAGACGGCCCTCCTGGAGCCAGCTCCAACGGCTTCAACGAAAACCTGACGCTGACGTCCTCGGGCAAGTGCGCGATGTGGATCGATGCGACGGTCGCGGCCGGCATGCTCTACAACAAAGCCCAGTCGCAAGTCGCGGACAAGATCGGCTTTGCAGCCGCGCCGGTTGCGGTGACGCCAAAGGGCTCGCACTGGCTCTGGTCGTGGTCGTTCGCCATTCCGAAGACTTCAAAGTCGCAGGATGCCGCGAAAAAATTCGCCGAATGGGCAACGTCGAAGCAATACATCGAACTGGTCGCGAAAGATGAAGGCTGGGCCTCGGTTCCGCCCGGCACACGCAAATCGACCTACGCACGTCCTGAGTACAAGCAGGCCGCACCGTTTGGCGATTTCGTGCTGAAGGCCATCGAGACGGCGAACCCGAATGATTCGACGCTCAAGAAGGTTTCGTATTCCGGCGTCCAGTTCGTGGGAATTCCTGAATTCCAGTCGTTCGGCACGATCGTGGGCCAGGACATCGCTGGCGTAGTCGCAGGGCAAACAGACGTGGCGTCGGCCCTGAAGGCGGGCAATGCGACCGCCGATCGCGCAGTGCGTCAGGCGGGCTACCAGAAGTAAGGCCGGAATGCGTTGAAATTGTGGTGGCGCTGGCAACTCCCAGCGCTACCACACACTTCCAGGTGAGACGATCATGCAGCAACTTGCTACTTCCGCGCATCCGCCGGTCGCGCAACCCGGCGGACTCGATCAGAAAGGTGCGTCTTCTGCACGCTGGCTGGTCCTGCCGTCCGTCGGCGTCCTTGTATTGTGGATGGCGATCCCCCTTGCGATGACGATCTGGTTTTCGTTCTCGCACTACAACCTGCTGAATCCCGATCTGCGCGGCTTCGCCGGTTTGGACAACTACCGCTACCTCGCGACCGATCCGTCGTTCGGCCCGTCGATCGCGCATACGATCGAGCTGATCGTGTGGGTGCTCGTGATCACCGTGGTCGGCGGCGTGCTGATGGCGATTCTGTTCGATCGCAAGTTCTACGGTCAGGGCGTGGCCCGCCTGCTCGCGATCGCGCCGTTCTTCGTGATGCCGACGGTCAGCGCGCTGATCTGGAAGAACATGATCCTGCACCCGGTCTACGGGCTCGTCGCTCAGGGCATGCGCGCGCTCGGCATGCAGCCGATCGACTGGTTCGCCGACTATCCGCTGACCGCGGTGATCATGATCGTCGCGTGGCAGTGGTTGCCGTTCGCGTTCCTGATTCTTTTTACGGCGATCCAGTCGCTCGACCAGGAGCAGAAGGAAGCCGCGAAGATCGACGGCGCGGGTCCGTTCTCGATGTTCTTCTACATCACGCTGCCGCACCTGCGACGCGCGATCGCGGTCGTCGTGATGATGGAGACGATTTTCCTGCTGTCGATCTTTGCCGAGATCTACACGACCACGGGCGGTGGTCCGGGCAACGCGACCACCACCTTGTCGTACCTGATCTTCGCGCTCGGCCTGCAACAGTTCGACGTTGGTCTCGCGTCCGCGGGCGGCATTCTCGCGGTCGTGCTGGCCAATATCGTGTCGTTCTTCCTCGTGCGGATGCTCGCGAAGAACCTGAAAGGGGAGTACGAAAAATGAGCCATGTTGCCTCCACTCCTGCATCGACGACGCAGCCGGTCGCGCTGCCGCACAAGTCGCCTTTTGAGCCGGTGCTGCGCGCGATTCCCGGCGTGCTCGCCTGGCTGGTTGCGCTGCTGCTGTTCTTCCCGATCTTCTGGATGACGATCACCGCGTTCAAGACCGAGCAGCAGGCCTACGCGTCGTCGCTGTTTTTCATGCCGACGCTCGACAGCTTCCGCGAGGTGTTCGCGCGCAGCAACTATTTCTCGTTCGCGTGGAACTCGATCCTGATCTCGGTCGGCGTCACGCTGTTGTGCCTGATCCTCGCGGTGCCGTGCGCGTACGCGATGGCGTTCTTCCCGACGCGGCGCACGCAGAAAGTGTTGCTGTGGATGCTGTCGACGAAGATGATGCCGTCGGTCGGCGTGCTGGTGCCGATCTATCTGCTGTGGAAAAGCAGCGGCCTGCTCGATACGGTGTCGGGTCTCGTCATCGTCTATACGCTGATGAATCTGCCGATCGCGGTCTGGATGGCGTTCACGTACTTCGCCGAAATACCGCGCGACATTCTCGAGGCCGGGCGGATCGACGGCGCGGCGACGTGGCAGGAGATCGTCTATCTGCTGATGCCGATGGCGCTGCCCGGGCTCGCGTCGACCGCGCTGCTGCTCGTGATCCTGTCATGGAACGAGGCGTTCTGGAGCATCAACCTGTCGAGCTCGAACGCGGCACCGCTGACGGTGTTCATCGCGTCGTATTCGAGTCCTGAAGGACTGTTCTGGGCCAAGTTGTCGGCCGCTTCGTTGCTGGCGGTCGCGCCGATCCTGATCGTCGGCTGGCTGTCGCAGAAGCAGTTGGTGCGCGGGCTCACGTTCGGGGCGGTCAAGTGACGGACAATCGCGGAGAAATGCACCTTGCTCTGATCTGCGATTGCGACGGCGTGCTCGTCGATAGCGAGACCATCGCGGGCGCGACAATAGTTCGCGAACTCAAAGCTCTCTGGCCTGGCATCGAGATCGAGCCGGTTGTGACGCCGCTGCTTGGCTTTCGGACTGAACGGGTCCTAGAGGCAACGGCGGCAACACTCGACAAGACACTGACGCTTGAGGAAATTGAGGCAATTCATCGCGAAGTCAGAGCAGCCGCGATCCTCGCTCCGATGGTGCGAGGGATCGATGCTGCGCTGGCGAGCATCCCTCTGCTGAAAGCATGCGCCAGCAACAGCTACTCGGATTACGTTGCCCATACCGTTGATCGCACCGGCTTAAAGCGATTCTTTGAAGGAAGGCTGTTCACCGCAGATCTGGTGGCCAATCCGAAGCCAGAGCCGGACGTATATCTTCTCGCCGCAACAAAGTTGGCCATCTCGCCCGCGCGATGCCTTGTCGTTGAAGACAGTGTCGCGGGCGCAACGGCGGCAGTGTCGGCCGGGATGACAGTGCTCGGATATGCCGGAGGCGCGCATGACCCAGGAGAGCAGGCTCTCAAACTGAGTAGTGTCGGGGTCGAGGTTACGTTCAATCAAATGAGTGATCTTCCTGGCCTCGCGAAGGCGTGGACAAGGGAGCTCGGATTCAGCTGGCCGCCGGTAACGGCGGAATGAAGGAAAAGGAGACGCACCATGGCAGGTCTGACTTTGCGTAACGTAAGCAAGCGCTATGACGAGAATGAAGTCATGCGCGATATCAACCTCGATATCAGGGACGGTGAATTCGTCGTATTTGTTGGTCCAAGCGGATGCGGCAAGTCGACGCTCATGCGGATGATCGCAGGACTCGAGGAGATCAGCGGTGGAGACCTCGATATTGACGGCGTGCGTGTCAACGAGGTGCCACCCGCCAAGCGGGGCATTGCGATGGTGTTCCAGTCATACGCGCTCTACCCGCACATGTCGCTGTACGACAATATGGCGTTTGGCCTGAAGCTGGCGGGCGCGAAAAAACCTGAAATCGATGCCGCTGTGCGCAATGCAGCGAAGATCCTTCACATTGACCATCTGCTGGAACGCAAGCCCAAGCAGCTATCGGGTGGCCAGCGTCAGCGCGTTGCAATCGGTCGCGCAATCACGCGCAAGCCGAAGGTGTTCCTGTTCGACGAACCGCTGTCGAACCTTGACGCTGCACTGCGCGTAAAAATGCGGCTTGAATTCGCGCGACTGCATGACGAACTCAAGACCACGATGATCTACGTGACACACGATCAGGTCGAAGCGATGACGCTCGCGGACAAGATTGTCGTGTTGTCGGCGGGAAACATCGAGCAGGTTGGAACGCCGAACGAGCTTTACCATGCGCCGGCGAACAGGTTTGTAGCGGGTTTCATTGGATCGCCGAAAATGAACTTCCTGGAGGGGACAGTCGACTCGGTCGGACAGGACGGCGTCATGGTCAGATATGCAACGGGGGCGATGCAGCTCGCAGCCGTCGACGCGGGCAAGGCACGCCCCGGCGACAAAGTGACGGTGGGCGTGAGGCCTGAACACCTCCTCGTAGGCTCGTCTTCGGACGGGTTGGCAGCGAAGGTTATGGCCGTGGAATCCTTGGGTGACGCCGCTTACCTTTACGCAGAAAGTTCGCTCGCACCTGACGGCTTGATTGCTCGGATCCCTCCGCTGGAACGTCACGCCCACGGTGACAGCCTGAACTTGACGGCGTCGTCCGACCATTGCCACGTCTTCGATGCTGCCGGCATCGCGTTCAGAAGATTTGGCGGCCATGCGTTGGCGGCTTAAGACATTTTGATTCAGACAAGTACATTTTCTAGTGGAGTATGGGTTCAAACCTCGGCAACCGGGGGGATTCTCGACAAGGGTTTGACTTGCTCGCGTGGCTGATTCCCGGTCACACGAGATGACGAATATCAATGTCCCGCCGGCCAACGCGCGATTTACCGCTTTACCAGGGAGGAAAAGGGACTGCAACGCTGCTCTTACAGGAGCAGTGCTTGTCCCCAGTGCCCCATGAAGTCGCAATGCACGCCGAGCGTGTACCGACGAATCTCCCGATGGGAGCACGAATCAGTGCTGGAGGTAGTCCAGCGGCGGCTCGACAAAACGCCAGATGCGATGACAGTCCGAAGGCGGACCGTAGAACAGGTCTTCGGGACGTTCAAGCACTGGATGGGTTACACGCACTTCCTGACACGCAGGCTGACCAACGTCGGTACCGAGATGAGCCTGCATGTGCTGAGCTACAACCTCATGCGAGTGCTAAGAATACTGGGGTTCTCGAGAACAATGAAAGCGATGCGACTGGCGGGTGCATAAGGCCCGACCCGTTATGCCTGCCGAGCGGACGAGAGACGACGGGTCGGGAAGGTAAGAAAGCCGTTCAGCCGATTGTTCACTAGTGCGGGAGTAAGTGACATGCGTCGCCCACCTTTGAGCAGTGCGATGACCTGTGAAGCTATCCGGCGGCTTCGGAAATGTTGCGGCATCCCGCCTGCTATCGGAGTCACGAAACTCTTCGTGCGCATAGTGTTCGCGCGGCCGTCCGTGCCAGCATCCGGCATGGATGGGGTTCTGCGCGCAGTGACAGTGCCCCGCGCGTCAATGAACATCGACATTGGAAACTTTGCTCCAGCAGACCCGGGATCTTATGGACAATTCGGCTATCAACTCTCTCTATAGGCGATTTGGTGAGTGGCAGCCCAAAGTGCATCTGAGGAGTTATGGGTTTTCGCTACCTGGATAGCACGAGTCCATAATGGAACGACTTCTATTCATGCCACTAACTTCTCTGATGCAAACTATAACTGGAAGCGAAATATCTCCGATCTTTCTATCCGGAAGATCAGTGATAGATGGGTCCAACCGATTAGCCGATAGTCGCGCTCCACGAGATAACGATAAATTGCCGAGTTCATGATGTCATTCATCGACATCAATGTCGATTCCACGATGACAATTTTTGGCCTGTACTTCTTGAGATCGATTGACCGCAGCACATGATAGTCGTGACCTTCCGCGTCGATTGAAAGTAGATCGATCTCCCGCGCGGAGTAACAGCTATTCTCCAACACTTCATTGAGCGTCGTCGTCTCAACGTTCCTCACGGAGATAGGGGTTTCGGTTCGTCGCGCGACTTCTCCGGGATCTATGGTAGAAGTCAATCCATAAGCGGAAAAACTGTAGGCCTGCCGCGTTGCCTTCTCGTTAGAGATTGCTGCGCACACGTTGGTATCATCAGACCTCGCAAGCTTGAATGCCTCGATTTTCACCGGATCCATATCGATGTTGATGCCACGCCAACCTCGCCGGTACAACGCATATGTGTTCGAGAATTTAATGGGATGGTAAGCGCCCACATCCACATAAACACCGTTGTTGAAGGACGGACTGATGATCTCGCGCAGTACGGCATCTTCTCCATATTGGGAATAGTACAGGCGAGCGCCCCTCGTTATCCAGGTCTTTCGTATAAGCCATATAGAGTGAGGAATGTCTTTGAAAGTCAACATGGTGGCTTGCATTCAGTGATCGATCTGCGCCTATCGCCGTAGCCTAGACGATCTCGAGCGATTTACAAGCATTTCTTCGCTCTCACCGCTCGTCCGCATTCCGTGAACCATGCACGATTCATCGGCTTCAAATTGGCCGTTTCGAACGCTCGCCCGAAAGCGATCAGCACTTCGTTTCGCGTCCATTTGTTGAGTTCGGCGCAATAGAGCTCGTTTTCTTGAAGCACTTGCCACACACGGCTCCCAGACTTGATGGATGGAGACGAGACGTTTGAACCGTCGCGCTGCTGGACTGGTCGACGACTGCAAGGGGGGCCGGCGAGTCATTGCTGGACTTCCAGCCCAGTCATGCGTGGCGTTATCAGATCCAGCACGAGGTGGACGGGCTAGCTCATCAGATCGGCGCCCTCTAGCAAGGCCTCAGGACTGTCCAGCGATTCGACGAGATAACCAGACGCGCGCAGCAATCTGCCGAACGCGGTACGCGCGCCATGGTCGCCGTCTACGATCAATACTCGGCTGGCGGATCGCGATACCCAGACCGATGCATTGCTGCTTGGCGTATCGGGCCGAGAAAATCCCAGCGGCTCCTATGGCCAGATGGTTGGCCTGCAAGAGCGAATTGGTCACCATGCTGCCTCCGTATCCGCACTACGGTCTTATCAACTGGAAGCCGTTTGCCGCCTCCGGTATGCACGACTGATGGTCCCGACAGCCGAGCGACAAATGGGGCATGAGTTGGCCTACCGGCATACATTCGGTGCCGAATGCGTTAGCCACTCGAGAAAAAAATCTCAGCCGTTCTCCGCCATTTGCGTAGCGGTCGGCTAATGCTCTGAGAGTGAATTTTCGTGTGCTACAGATCCGCTACGGCAACGGTAGCAATTCATGTTTGCCAAGCCTGGCGCTTGTCATTTCATCCCCTTTAGCTATCGTCGTCGCCCGAAGAAGTTCCGGCAAAGCGACTTCGAAGGGCGCCATTCGGCCCCGAACAGATGTGGGTACTCTGGTCGAGATTCGGGGATCTTTGTACGCGAATCGACGGCTGTTTTTCGACCCAGCCGGGATGGTCGTGCCGGTTAGCGAAGCGCAGTGACGACCTCCCGACACCTGGCGTCAATTCACACCGGTCGAATCGCATTGGAAATCGAAAAAACGTTCTCGCCGGAATATACAAAATCACGTTGCATTTCGACATGCCACTTCAAGAAGTTCCGACTGTTCGATTTCCGTGGAATCATCCAATCGTGCAGTTCAATGATCACCAGCGGAAATCTGTTTATGTCCTCGGAGGGGCGCGAAAAGAGGTCCTCCTCTGCACCCTCGATGTCAATCTTCAGGATGAACGGCGTTCCGCTCGATTTCGCCATCACCTGTTTCAACGTCATCGCTTCGACTGGGTACGAGTGATTGGTGGGCTGCTGAGCCGTACGATATGCCCAGGCGCCCCCCCCGGGATCGTCCAGATAAAGCGTACCACTGGTCGATGCAATGGCGGCATTCAGCGGGACTATCGATGGGAACGGAATCGAGTTGCTCTTGAGAAATTCGAAGTTCGATACATCCGGCTCGATAGCTAGAATCTTCGCTTTCGGATACGTGAGCGCAAACCAGACCGCGCTAGCCCCGATGTTGGCGCCTGCGTCGACGATGATCGGATCCGGACAGGCCCGATAAAAGTCGACTATTTCTTGCGACCGGAGAAGATGGTCCGTTGCATAGTCGCGTCGAAAAAAAATCTGTTTGCACACCGCCCGGTCCGATATTGAGGGTCGGAAATTGAAGTGCTGTCCGCCGGGAAGCTTCAACCCATGCAGACCGTATCGAGGGGTTCCCCAAGCATCGAGAGACCGATTTTTAGGTCGCAGCAATCGTACGAGCCCCGGCGGCAATATCTCCTTCAGGGTGGATTTCACAAGGTCGTGCATATCGAATCTCCGCGTGGTTCTACCGAGAGGGGCACCCGTGGACGAAATGCCTGTACGGTTCCGCCAAGGGTGAGGGTAGATTCGCCTCTCCCACCCTAACGATTCCCGTGTCTCCGTCGTGCCGCTTACGTCGCGTGCTGGATACATGCGGCCAGAATTGGAACCTGCTAATCACCTCCAAAATAAAGCTGCTTCATTTCCTCTGTAGTAGCGGGATGGGTA
Organism: Paraburkholderia sp. HD33-4; assembly: GCF_021390635.1. Lineage (NCBI taxonomy): Bacteria > Pseudomonadati > Pseudomonadota > Betaproteobacteria > Burkholderiales > Burkholderiaceae > Paraburkholderia > Paraburkholderia sp. HD33-4. Next base: position 719,873 of record NZ_JAJEJS010000003.1, read on the forward strand.
GTAGCGCGAGAGCCGGATACGGATGTGCCCGACGTCGCCCCGCCATAAGCAGTAGTGCCGTTTTGGCTCGATACGCGCGCCTGAGCCGCCTGGATATCTGCCGGATAATTCGGAACTTCTCCTTTTCCTGGGTCATAGCCGGCCTGCTCCAGCTGCTGTAGCTCGGCGCGTATTTGCGCACGAGTGGGGGTCGCATCCGTCTGAGAGAGTGCGGCGACTGGCACCGCGAGCGCCGACATCACGGCGATCGCCATAGCAATTGTTCTCATGGGGGAACCTCCTTGTGGATGCCAAGGTTGGGTAATACTGAAGCATGGCTTGATCACTGGCAAGGAAAGTTTAGGCATCCACGCCTTCAACTTCGATACGAACCTCGTCGGTCGCGCGCGAAAGCCGATGCGTTCCGCCGTCGACGGATGGACGGCCGAAGCGCGGTTTTCCTGTCAAGACGACTGCGCGAAACCCATCATAGTTCCGAAGATCGAGTTCTCTCGCTGTGCGGACAAGCCGACCAAGGTTTTGGCCGAAGCCGACGCCATTGAGTGGGCACGTCGCTAGATCACGTCGTCCAGCGATGTTTTAGAAGCCTTATTAAAACAGGAAAGAGACGCGCACACATCAACGCCCTAGTTCCTCGCATGAAGATGAGCCCTCATAGGTTCTTAAACTGACACTTCGTTGTCGAACCGTGACTCGTCCGCAGTCCGCCCCTTCTGTGCGGCACAACGTCGTCGCACCGCGCTGGTCCATTGACCGGCCAACATGATTAATACGGTCCATCGAGCACAATCATCTCGCGTATGACAGCCCTTGCGTCGCTGATAGCTGGCCTCACGGCGCGGAGCAGTGAGAACAGGAATGCAAAGCGCAGCGATGTTGGTTGCTTTGGCGCATGCGGGTTTTCAAATTCGAGCGGCGAGCAATAACCGATGCCCACTCAACAGCGACGAATACGCAAAATTTTAGGCGGCACAATTAACTGCAAGTTCCCAGTACTCTCCGCGTGCCTACTGGGGGAAAGAAGGGCACGTTCGATTCGGTCACGCGATCTCGTGCACCTCCAACGCGCTCGGCGTTAAATGATCGGCCGTATGGCGCATTCTGCCGTGTCAGCGGCGGTTGAATCGTCTTACGACGCAATAAAAGATCCACGGATGGATCTTGAGCATGGTCATAACGATGGAAAGTTTCAGATGCCGATCGGCAAACATGCCGAGCAGGTGCTTCACGTGCAGCTTCTCCGATACACTTTGCAAAATGGGGCTCGCGAGGCGGTAGGTCGGCGCGGTAATCGCGGTCTGAAACGCGATCGCGCGGAATGCCCAGCTGTATTTGAGCCGGAAGAAGAGCCGCTTGTAGTCGGTAATCGGGAGGGAAGCAGTACTTTTTTCCACGCGGTCCATGATGGCAAAAAGGTCGACGACCTGCGGGTTGAAGCGTCTCGAAATTCCTGATTCACGGAGCATGTATGAATAGAGCTTGTCGGGAATGAGGCGAACCACCTTCGCGTTGGCGAGCGTTTGTACCGACACGCAAACGTCTTCGAAGATGAGACCGCACGGATGCTCGGCCGCGACGAAGATGGAGCGGCGCACGAGCTTGTTCCAGCAAAAGGCTGGCAGCCTGAGTTCGAGAATTTTCTGGACGGCTTCCACGCCAGTGATGATGCCGTCGCCGGAATCGATGTCATAGTTCACGGTGCCATCGGGGCTGATGCTTTCGGCGGCAAAAATGACGACATCTGCGTCGTGCTGGTCGGCTTCGCGCAGCACGGTGCGAATGAGATCGCGATGGACATGGTCGTCACTGTCAACGCAGAGCACGTAGTCGCCGCGCGCTTCCGATGCGGCGATTTTTCGCGTTTCAGCGAGTCCTTTGTTGTCGATGTTTCTGACGAGCTTCCAGGGAATGCGATCCTGTTGCCCGAGAACCAGGGCGGCGATTTCACCGGAGCGATCGGGGCTGCTGTCGTCGACGGCGATGATTTCGAAATCGGTGCAGGATTGCGACAGCAGCGAGTCGAGACAGTCCTCGATATAGTCTTCGACCTTGTAGACAGGCAGCAGAACGCTGATTCTCGGTGCGGACATACACAATGCTCCTGGAGCTAAGCGCGGCGTGAACTAACCGTCTATATCGCAAACGCTTGTTTCGCGAAGAAATTAGCTAATCACGAATGATGTTGTGGAGGCAAACCGGGCCGACCTGAAGTGCCAGCCGTCCTGGTCTACGAGGATCGCCAGGAACCGAAATAAGCAGACAATTGGGCCCAGGCCGTCGCAGCGCAACCACAGGACCAAGTCGACCAGCATGCGGGCAGGAACGAAGTACTCTAAAAAGTCTTTATATATGCTTCGCTGCACCAATATGAGAGGAACCGGCGCAAACTGGTGAGGTATTGGCGCATGCCAACGCTTTGGTTGAAGTTGATGAGGCCGCCGCGGCAGATGGAGGCAGTCGAACTTATGTGCGAGCAGGGAAACTTCACGTCGGCCTTGCGCGCGAAATCGTCACCGCCACTCCGCCGGAGCAGCTCGAGTGCGGCCCTGGTATTCGTGGAAAACGGAGCAAGGAAGTCGCAGAGCAGCTCGCCCATCTCGGGCGTGAACTGGCGTTGCCTTGGTACGCCGCATCGAATGCGTGCCATACGCTGTCGGATCAAGCCCCGCGGCATCTGCCCATCGACGTATCATCCGGGCGTATTGGCGGGTTGAAAGATGGGGGGCGCCAATAGGCGACTTGGGAAGAGGTACTGCTCCGACCTCAGGGCAGCCTTCTCAAGCCACGCGCCGACCGCCTTCCGGGTCGACTCGGTCAGTTCAAACTGGACAGGACGTTGTGTCTTTCGCTGAATGACTTGTGCCCTCGCCAGGACCTGATTGCCGTGCGTCACTTCGCGGACTCGCAGACTGACAAGATCACAACCACGCGGTTTGCTGTCGAGTGCAAGGTTGAACAGGGCGAGGTTGCGAACAGCATGGGCGTTTTGAAGATGGATCCCGATGGCCTGGACGTCTTTCTGGCTTCAGCGGTGGCTTCTGGCCGACCAGCTTGCTTTTGTTCCATGCCTCGCGAGATTTTTCGGTGTTCATCACAATCTCCCACAGGGATAATGGGAGTTCAATTGTGGTACCCGACCTTGGCGCACTCTGTGGACGGATTTGACCGATGTTCGCTTCCGGCCTGGGCTAGGTGGTGCCGTTCAGGGATCTAACGATGCCTACTGCCGGACGGCCAGTCAGCAACAGAAAGCAACCCGGCAAATCTCGGCCGAAGCCGCCGGTCGCCGAACAGGGGCTGTGCGGCGGCTGAAGGTCGGTTCGGCGACATCCACAAACAGGTGCATCTTCCCGAACCATTGCGGCTAATCGCCCTCCGACGACCGCTGCGGCGCATTTTGGAGGAGAGCGGTCATACTCCCAATGATTTCCCTGCACTATTGGCATGCCGATCGTGAGCCACGACCGCCTGGAACGTGGCCAGTGCTGTCAAGACGGTGCGGGGCACTGCCCACGCCGCCTCAAATGACCGCCCTTTCGTCGACCGGTCCCCGGCGACCCGCGGTACCACGTGCCCCAATAAAAAGAAGGGCCGCCAACAGCACAACGCCGCTCAGCACGATGAGCCCCGCGACATTCGATCCAAAGCTCGCATCGGCCCACGCTTTGACGTTCGGCGACACAAAGTTGCCGACGTTGCCGATGGTGTTCACCATTGCGACGCCCGACACGGCAGCGATTCCGCCGACGCAGTTCGTGAGCATCGTCCAGAAGATCGGTTGCACAGCCCAGAGCCCCGCGACGGCGATGCACAGCGCGATCACCGAGATGGCCGGCGAAGCGCCGGCTGACGCGAACATCGCGAAAGCGGCGACAGCGAGGCTTGCACAGCCGAAAAGTGTCAGACGTCCGGTACGCCCGGCTGCTTTCGGCACGGCGTAGGTTGCAACAAGCGCACATGCCCAGGGGATCGCAACGACCAGGCCGACCAGTGTGTTCGGCCCCGTGCCCAGCAATTTGCCGATAAATGTTGGCAGATAGAACACCACGACGGACACGCCCATCTGGATAAGGAAGAACACGAGCCCGAAATAAAGCACGGTGCGATTCGCTAGAGCCGCTCCCAGACTATGCGGACTGTGCGACGCCTTCGCTGCATCTTCGGCAGCTAGCGTGGCGGTGAGTTCGCGTTTTTCGTCGGCGTCGAGCCACGATGCATCGGCGGGTTTGTCGTCGAGATAGAAATACGCCCACACGCCGACCGCCGCCGCCGCGAGACCTTCGAGCATGAACATCCACTGGTGGCCGTGCAAGCCGAGCACGCCGTCAAAGCGCAACAGAAACCCCGACAACGGCGAGCCGAACATGAACGCGAGCGGCGCCCCAAAGTAGAACAGACCCATTGCCTTCGCGCGACGCGCATCCGGGAACCAGTAGGTCAGGTAAAGAATCACGCCTGGGAAAAAGCCTGCTTCACATGCGCCGAGCAGGAAGCGCAGCACCACGAAGCTCGTCGGCCCTTTGACGAACATCGTCGCGGCGGACACGAGTCCCCATGTCACCATGATGCGGCACATCCATAGGCGCGCGCCGACCTTGTGAAGCGCGAGATTGCTCGGCACTTCGAGCAGCACGTAAGCGACAAAGAAGATGCTTGCGCCGAACGCGAACGCTGCGTCGGAGATCCCGACGACGTCGTGCAGAGCCTGCTTCGCAAAGCCGACATTCGCGCGATCGAGGAACGCCAGCACGTACATCAACAGCAGAAAAGGGATCAGGCGACGCGTCGCCTTGTCGGCCGCGCGATCGGCGGCCGCGTTGCCGAGGGAATCAGCTTGCATGATGTGTCTCCTCCTTCGAGGGTTGCGGGCCTGTACCGGCCCCTTCGATGATTCGATGAAATGGTCAGGCGTCGTTCCACGCACGCCGCATGAACGCAACGCTCTCGCGCATCGATGTGAGCGGTTCTCCTTTGAAGCCGCATTCGGCGCTCAGCAGTCGGTCGTATCCGCACGCCTTGAGGTTGCCGAAGAACGTCGGATAGTCGTAGGTGCCCGTACCGGGATTCAGACGACCCGTGTCCGCGAGATGGATATGCGCGAGCCATTCGCCGTGCGTCTGAAGTTCATCGAGCGGCTCGCTTTCTTCATCCATGTGATAGAAATCCGCGAGACCGCGCACTTCGTCGCGCCCCAGCAGCTTTGCGAGCCGCGCGCCATCGCCGACGCTGTTCACCAGATTCGATTCCTTGCGATTCAGTGGCTCGATGACGAGCGTCGCGCCCGTGCCGTGCAACGCATCGGCGCACCATGAAAGCGTCTTCAGGAATTCGTCTTCCGCCTGGGCTTGCGACCAGCCATCGGGGATGTTGCGCGTCCAACCGCTGCCGAGCACGACGATCCGTGCGCGTGCCATCGTCATCAATTCGACGACGCGATCGAAATACGCGCGATTGCGCCGCTCGTCCTTTTCGGGCCCAACGATGCGCGCATCGTGCGGAAACAGGTAGCTGAACGCGAGCGCAGGCAACGGTAAATCGCCTACACGTGCTTTGGCGTCCACAAAGGCCGCATCGTCTTCGAGCTTCATCGGCACCAGTTGCGCCTCGATGTAATCGAGCCCGGCCTCTTTCATCAGTGCGGCGTTCTGAAGTGGTCCACACCAGCCGAATCGGGGGATCGTCGTCATATCGTCTCCTTGCCTTGCAAAGGGTTCAGTAGCTCAGCTTCGCGACAGAACGCAGCACGTCCGGCGTGGTTGTCGGAAAGCCGAAGAATTCGAGGTAGGCGGGAATCTGCTCGAACAGCATGTCCGAGCCAACCTGGAAGCGGCAGCCGCGGGCCTGTACGGCCTTCAGAAAGGCCGTCATTTCGTTCTTCATCACGACTTCACCGACGAAGGTCTCAGGCGCGATGCGCTTTACATCCACCGGTAATGGATCGCCGTCGCTCATGCCCATCGGCGTCGCGTTCACAACGAGGTCGTAACCGGCCGGATCGTTGCTGCCCGTCGTGACTTCGAGCCTCGGGTAATGCGTTGTGAGGCGCTCTTTCAGGCTTTGTGCCGATTCGGCCCGCGCATCGAAGAGACCGAGCGAGGCCACACCCGCCGCGGCCAGCGATGCGGCGATCGCCGATCCCACTCCGCCGCAGCCCACGACAAGCACGCGTGCGCCTGCGAGTTCGCAGCCCTTGCGCCGTACTCCCCGCACGAACCCTTCGCCATCGAACATGTCGCCGACGAGGCGTCCGTCCTCCGCGCGTCGCACTGCGTTGCACGATCCGGCAATCTTCACTGTGGGTGTGGCGTCGTCGAGCAAGCCAACGGTCGTCACCTTGTGCGGCATGGTGACGAGCGCGCCGCGGATGTTCTCGAGCGTGAAGATCGAGCGGAGGAAGGCCGGGTAATGCTCGGGGGTGCAGCCCATCGGTACGACGACGGCATTCACGCCGGCGTGTTCGAAGTAGGGGTTGTAGATCATCGGCGACTTGAAGGCGTGCGTCGGATAGCCGATGTGGGCGACGAGCCCGGTCTTGCCATTGATCATGCTTGGCTCCGTTTTCAAAGCATGATCCAAGGTTACTATCGCTGATTCGAACTATTATTATCCGATATTGCACCCCATAATCACCAGATCATGCTTAATGAACCGATGCTCGGCGATCTCCGCCTGTTTTGCGAAGTCGCGCGGCGGCTGAGTTTCGTCGCCGCGGCGCACGAATTCGGCAATTCGCAGACCCACGTCAGCAAGCGCATCGCCTTGCTGGAAAAGACCCTCGGGGTGAAGCTGCTCCACCGCACGACACGCCGTGTGTCGCTCACGACGGATGGCGAAACGGTCAATCGCTGGGCGCGCGCAATCCTCCAGGACGTCGATGCGATGCGTGACGATCTGTCCAGTCTGCGGGTAAATCCCAGGGGGTCGCTGCGTATCAGTTCGAGCCAGCGCCTTGGGCGCAGTCACATTGCGCCGATTGTGTCGCTGATGAAGAAGCGCTATCCGGAACTCGAAATCTGGCTGGAATTGGTCGATCGGCGCGTCAATATCGTCGACGAGGGTTTCGATCTCGACATCCGCGTAGGCGCGGCACAGGAACCGGGATTGATCGCGCATCACATTGCCGTCAGTCCCCGTGTGCTGTGCGCGGCGCCCGGCTACCTCGACGCGCATGGCAGACCGAAGAGCGTCGAGGAACTCGCCCAGCACGACTGCCTCGTCTTTCGGGAGCGCGACGAGCCATTCGGCGTGTGGCGTCTTCTCGGGCCGGGTGGCTGGAGCACGGTAAAAGTCACGGGACCGCTGGCTTCGAATCACAGCGACGTCGTGTTGCGCTGGGCCCGCGATGGTCACGGCATCGTGATGGTCGGGCAGTCGTATGTGGCTCAAGCGCTCGCGGAGGGCACGCTCGAGCGCGTGCTGCCTGCGTGGGAGCAACCGGCCGACGTATGGGCGATGTCGGCGGCGCGCGCCGCGCAATCGGCGAAGGTGCGCGTGTGCATCGATTTTCTCAAGCAGGAACTCGCGCACGGCGAGTTCGCGTTGTGGAAATCATGAGCGACACCCTCGCGATGCACTCATTCCAATACCACCATGTATTTCCGCAGATGCTTGATGGTGCGGATACCGAAGATAACCGTGTTGTCCTGTGTACTGACACGGACCCTGTGAAGGGGAACTCAAGCAAAGATGGCTGTCACTATCGCGTGCACGCTGACGGGCGTCAGAACTGATACAGCCCCGCAGGGTTGTCGACCAGCGACTTGTTTCGTCGAGCCTCCTCTGGCACCACTACCATAAGCAAATTTGCTAACAACGCGTCGTCGGGGATACGGTTGAGTGGCTGTTCGGTCGGATGCGGCCAATCGCTCCCCCACAGGACGCGGTCCGGTGCCGCTTGCGCGTACGCCGCAGCGACTGCCACGCTGTCAGAGTAATTCGGAGGTCCGACTTTCGTGTCGTTGTAGAAGCCTGTTAGCTTCACGAACGCTTTGCCGCTTACAAGCAACTCGGACACCATTTGAAATGCCGGATGATGAACGGCATCGGGCTCAGGTATGTGTGCGAGGTGGTCGAACACCACTGGACACGGCAGGTCATACCATGTGCCTCTGGCATCAAGGAGATAAGCTGCCGGCGCATTGACCTGAATGTGCCATCCCATCGCGGCGATACGCTTCGCTAGCGGCTTGACCATTTCGAGTGTCGTGGTCCCAGGCGGCGCCAGGTTAAATCGGATACCGCGCACGCCGCCCTTGTGCAGCTCAGCTAGCTGCGCTTGCGTAACGCTCGTATTGACCACAGCAACGCCGCGTGCGCGTCCGTCAAACTGTGCAATCGCCGCAAGCAACAGCCGATTGTCGATGCCGTAGCTGGAGGGCTGAATGATGACGTTGCGGCTCGTTCCAATACGGTTTTGGAGTTGACGATAATCCGCGACCGTCGCGTTTCCTGGCTTCAGGGTCGCTTCTGGCGCCCATGGGTAGCTATGGTCATAGATATGGTGGTGACAGTCGGTGGCGTTCGGCGGCATTTTCACTCGGGCGGGCTCGGTGCCAGCCGACCAGACAACCGGGCTCGAAGGTGCATGCGCGCATCCCGCGAGTGAAACACCACTACTGGCCGCAGCCAGAGCGCCGAGCGTTTTCAGAGCTGACCGTCGTTTGTCGTTGAATATCGTCATGGTTGTCTCCTGGATATGCGGACTCTTGGAAGGTGAGTACCTCGAATCCGGAAGTATCGCGAGGATGTCGCCTCGGAGAACAAGAAATCCTCGATTTCAGACCGAAGAATATTTGCGCGGTCCGAACGCTGCTTCGCCCTATCTCGAGGAGCGCCAGCGACGGCGGCTACCAAAGAAGTGCTCCTGTGTCATAGAATCGGTTATGGACATTCGTTATGTGCAGAGTTTCGTCGCCGTGGTGGAGAGTGGCTCCATCGCCGAAGCAGCGCGACGCCTTGGGCTGACGGCGACAGCAGTTGCCGCGCGGATTCGCTCGCTCGAAGAAAGCCTTGGAACCACGCTGATTCAACGCTCAGGACGCAACGTTGGACCCACTGCAGAAGGCGTGAAGGTGTTGGACAGCGCGCATGCACTTCTTCGTGCCGTGCGGGATATGCAGGCCGTAGCGCAAGATGGCCAGATGCAAATCGGCGAACTGAGGGTCGGCGTGTTCCAGTCGGCCATGGTCAGCATACTGCCGTCCGTCTTGCAGGGCGTCTATGCCTCGTACCCCGACCTCAAGATTTTTGTCGATACAGGAAGTTCGGTCGATCTCTGCAAGAAGGTCTGTTCCGGCGAGCTCGACGTCGCCATCGTTGTCGAGCCTCAATTCGCCATGCCTAAAACATGCGAATGGCACCCGCTGACTGAAGAGCCACTCATCGTGGTGGCGCACGAATCGATGGCTGGACGAGATGCACATGAACTACTTACGTCCGAGCCCTTTGTTCGATACGCTCGTTCTGTGCTCGGCGGTCAATTGGCAGACCGCTATTTACGAGACCATGATTTGCATCCCAGGCAGCGACTCGAAATTGACGGATTGCTCGCAATCGCGACGCTCGTTGACAAGGGACTCGGCGTATCGTTGGTGCCCGACTGGCCTTCATTGTGGACAAGCGGGCTCGCTATCGCTCGTATTTCGCTTCCCGAACGCGCACCAGTACGTCGTATCGGACTTGCTATCGCGCGGCACTCGCCTCGGTTTGCGTTAGTGAAGCTGTTCTCACAGGCCGCAGCGACCACGTTTAACCGACCTCACGACGACATGCTGGCGTGAAGCCGGCGTAACCGTGAGGAGTCTCGGAACTGTGTAAGACTCCACGCTCCTTTGCTGGCGTGCCTGACACGATGACATCGTGCGGTCCGAGACACTTCTCGTTGCCTCGGACCTGCATGCTTACGCAGACGGGTTGTCTTTCTGAAGACTGGCTGCTCGCAAGAAATCGAAGTCCACCCCTTCGTCCGCCTGCGTCACTGTCTGCAAGAAGAGCTTGCGGTAACCACGGTCGGCTGTCGGTCGCTTGATCGGCGTATCCTCTGCACGCTGCTTCAGTTCATCGTCGGAGACAAGAAGCGACACCTCGCGATTCCGAACGCTGAGACGAATTCGGTCACCGTTTCGAACGTATGCCAACGTCCCCCCGGCGGCCGCCTCGGGCGTAACGTGCAAGACAATCGTACCAAACGCAGTTCCGCTCATGCGGCCGTCGGAGATGCGGACCATGTCTTTCACGCCAGCCCGCGCGAGCTTACGGGGAATCGGAATGTACCCGGCCTCTGGCATTCCCGGCGCACCCACCGGCCCGATGTTCTTGAGAACCAGGACATCGTCAGCGTTCACGTCCAATGATTCGTCGTCGACGCGATTGATGAGGTCTTCGACGTTCTCGAACACAACTGCACGGCCTTCGTGCTCCATCAACTTCGGGTCAGCCGCAGATTGCTTGATGATTGCGCCGCCGGGAGCGAGATTGCCGCGGAGAACCGCCAATCCACCCTGTGGATAGATAGGCTGCGAGAACGAACGCACCACGTCTTGCCTGAACCCGGGGCCGCTTGCCTCAATCTGCTCGCCGAGCGTGTGGCCGCTTACGGTCATTGCATCGAGATGCAGCAAGGGCTTCAATTCACGAAGCAGAGTGGCGACTCCGCCCGCTTTATGGAAGTCCTCCATATAGTGCTGACCCGTCGGCTTGAGGTCGAGCAAAACGGGCGTTTCCTTACCCATCCGATCGAGCGTCTCGAGGTCGATCTTATGACCCAGGCGCCCGGCGATTGCGCTCAGATGCACAATAGCGTTGGTGGACCCACCAATAGCCAGAAGCACGCGCATCGCGTTCTCGAAAGCCTTTGGCGTGAGGATTTTGTCAATGGTCAGTCGTTCGCTGGCTAGCTTGACGGCGGTCGTACCGGTTTGCTCCGCGACTCGGATACGGTCAGCCGTCACCGCAGGCGGGGTCGCTGCGCCGGGAACAGTCATGCCGAGGGCTTCGGCGATACACGCCATCGTGCTCGCTGTACCCATGACTGAACACGTTCCCACGCTCGCCACGAGCTGGTTGTTGACGTCGTTGATTTCTTCCTGGTCGATTTCGGTCGCACGAAACTTGCCCCAGTAGCGCCGACAGTCCGTGCATGCGCCAACGCGCTCGCTTCGATGAGAACCTGTGAGCATCGCGCCAGTGACGAGTTGGATAGCAGGCATGCCGGCAGAGGCGGCGCCCATCAATTGCGCCGGCACAGTCTTGTCGCACCCGCCAATGAGTACGACCGCATCCATCGGTTGCGCACGAATCATTTCCTCCGTGTCCATCGACATCAGATTGCGCAGATACATCGATGTCGGCGAGGAGAAGCTCTCATGAATAGAGATGGTCGGGAAGTCGACCGGCAAGCCACCTGCCAGCATGACACCACGCTTCACTGCCTCAACAAGTTGCGGCATGTTTCCGTGGCATGCATTGAAGCCGCTGCCGGTATTCACAATTCCGATGACCGGGCGGTCAAGGGCCTGGTCCGTGTAACCAGCACCTTTGATGAACGCCTTTCGAAGGAACAGCGAGAACCCTTGGTCACCGTACGAGGTAAGTCCGCGCCTCATGCCAGTCGCTTCAGTGGGGGTTTGCGGGGGATCTATCTTGTCAGCCATGACTTTCTCCAAAATTTGCACTTGCTCGCTGTCGCCCACTCTTTTGGTTGTGACCTGTGAGGAAGTGGGCGCACCTGGACGCATTGAGCGCGTTCTAACGAATCGATTAAGTGGTGCACCAACGATCAATGCGCAACTACGGCGGTTTGCAGCCAACCTGCATCCATCACCGGTTCACCACCCGTGCTGGGAGGAACACCAAAATCAGTACCGCCGAGAGCGCCAGACTTCCTGCAACAAGGTACAAGCCTGAGGTTAAAGAATGCGTCTCGGTTTTGAGCCATCCCATCACCGAAGGACTTACAAATCCGGCGAGATTGCCGGTCGAATTGATGAGTGCGATGCCCGCTGCCGCAGCGGTGCCCCCGAGGAACGAGGTGGGCAACGCCCAAAACATCGGCAGTGCGGAAATGATGCCCGCCGCGGCGAGTGACAAGCCAATCATTGCGGGCACAAGTTGGTTGCCGCTAAACGCGCAGATACAGAATCCAAGCGCAGCTACCAGCGCAGGGGCGCTAACGTGCCAGCGACGCTCGCGCTTACGGTCGGCACTACGACCAACCAGAATCATGGAGACGAGAGCGCAGGTGTACGGAATCACGGTGAGCAATCCGACCGTCAGCGGGTCGTTGACGCCGGAAGCCTTGATGATGGTCGGCTGCCAGAAGCCGATTGCGTACGACCCCATGATGATGCCGAATAGGATAAGACACAGAAGCCAAACCCAGCCGGAGGAGAATGCGTCCTTGACCGAGCCATGAGTGCGCCTAGCCGCGTCGCCATTGATTTCCTGCATGATTTGCGCCTTTTCTTCGTCGCTGAGCCAGTTCGCATCTTTCACGCGGTCGTCCAGGAAGAAGAAGACAATGATGCCAAGCGCGATTGCCGGCACGGCCTCAATAATGAAGAGCCACTGCCATCCGGCATGACCTGCGACTCCAGCGAAAGAGTGCATGATGAGGCCCGAGAGGGGGCCGCCGAGCATGCCTGACACAGGATTGCCCGCAGTGAGAACGGCCATCATCTTTCCGCGCCGATGAGACGGAAACCAGTAAGTCAGGTACAAAATCATGCCCGGATAAAACCCGGCTTCGGCGACGCCAAGCAGGAAACGGACAACGTAAAACATGGTTGGGGTTGTGACCCACGCCGTTGCGAGCGAGAGAACAGCCCAGGTCACCATAATGCGCGCGATCCAGCGGCGCGCACCGACCCGGTGAAGCAACAAGTTGCTCGGAATTTCGAAGAAAAAGTAGCCGACGAAGAACAGGCCTGCTCCTAGACCGTAGACTGCCTCGCTGAAGTTGAGATCGTTCAGCATCTGGAGCTTTGCAAACCCCACGTTCACGCGGTCGAGGTAAGCCACCACGTAACAGGCGAATAGAAGTGGCATGAAGCGCCAGGCCGCCTTTCGAAACGTAGCATCCGCGGACGCGCGATTGGCATCCACAGACATTGCGGGATGTGAGGACATCTTTGTCTCCTGATTAGTCGTCGTGATTGAGCGTTCGACGACGGCATGCCGCCCCTCATGACTGGAGGCGCTTTGCCTGTACTGTTGACCTTCAGAATTCGCTGAACCGCTCGAACCGGATCGCAGTCAGGCATGGGGACTCTGCCTCTGACTATCCATGGTTGAAATATGCAGCAGCGCCTTCGGGCATAGAAGGTGATGGCATATCGTTCAGAACGAAAAAATTTTTCGGTTTGCCGTTTTACGGTTGGTGCCGATTGGCGGGACGGTATTCGCCACGCGGCCGGGAGTTGTCGTATCGAAAGCAGGATAGGCCGCGCGAGTGTTTGCATTTCCGGGTGCCCGGAAGGGTCGCGATACGTTCACGATGCAGGCGATGCCCGTAAGTCCATCCGCCGCGACGGCGACACATGCGCAAGCGGCGGGGCCGAAGGCGGTGCCGCGGTCCGAGGTGATGGGAGCCATGCCTGTGGCACTGACGGTGGGGGCTGCAGTGGCGGCGGTCGGGACGAAGACGGCTGAGGCGGAGACAAGCGCGATTTCGCCGCGCTCTCTGAGCACCGGCAAGAAGCCGGCGGAAGTGCTGGTGTGCTGTGTGGATACGGATGAGCATCGGCCTGCCGACGCGATTTGAAGAATAGTCGTGTGGGCAGGCATTCCCTAACAGCCAGGGAGCATGCGGTGGGCCATGCTCTACCAGTCGCTTGGCGCATGTTCCCGCGGCTGCTCACGAGATCGCGGCTGGCGTCCCAACAACGGTCACGTTACGCGACGTCCAGGACGAGCGCAGAACGCCATGTACGCTGCACGACGGTCGTCGCCGGATTTGGGCGTGGTCCCGCGAAGCCCGGCGCTATGGATGAGCGCGCCCTGTTGATGGCCGCGATTTCGGAGTCTCGCCGAGCGCAGCCCCTCGCGAAATCTTGATAAGCGCGTCACTGCAAGTGATGCACGTAGCGCAGCACCAGGCGCGTTCCCTCGGGCCGGTTGCGTGCATCCGCCTCGAAATACGCATTGAACATCAGGTGGTCATGCTGGGAGAAGCTATACATCGCACCCGGACCGATCGCCCATACAGCTTCACGCTGTCCAGCCACATCCTGCCCATTGACCTTCATGTCGGTGATCTGGCGCAACCAGTAACCGTTGAGGCCGATGCGCAAACCCGGATTTACCTCGTATTCCGTGGCGAGGTTGGCGTGCAGCGCCTGCCCGGCCTGAGATGACGTCGTGTCCGCTCCCAGGCCCTGATAGGGCCGATTGTTCGTGGCGTTCCACAGGTAGTGCAGGCGCCAGGAAACCGTCCACCTGGGCGTGAGCCAGGCAGTCGCCGCCCAGTACGGATCGACTGACCAGAAGCCGCTGCCCGGGCTGATCGCCTTGCTCGGGTCGTAGGCACCCGTTGGTGCAATGATCTGGAATTCGAAACGTTGCGCGAAACGAGGTCCGTCGGGGCCCATGACCGGGTCGAACTGGATGAACGGCCCGATAAGCAAATCGCCAAAGCCGGTGCGCGCGTTCAGCGCCACGTCCCCCATGCCGTCGTCGGTATGGGCCGATGCCACCCACGGCAGGATCACGTCAATGCCAGGATGCGCGCCGGCAATCTTGAGCGGCGACTGGTAAACGAGTTGCGTCAGGCCCGCAAAGATATCGATGTTCTGCTTCGGCAGAGCGACCTTGTTGCCGGCATTGTCGTTGATGCGGTCTGCCGTGTAGTACTCGAGATACTGCGTTGCATACCAGCCGGACCCCGCTGGCGGCGCGCCATCGAGAAAGCTCGTGAAACCAAGGTTGATGTTGGGCAGGTCGCTGGCAATTGCCGGCGTGTTGAAAGCGAGGACAGTTGCAGCGAGGCAGAAGAGCAGCTTGTGGGAGCGACGGTGCTTCATGTAAATTCCCATTCTAAAGAGTGCTAAATAAATTAATCAGAAACAGGAGCGTTATCTGCAACCGCGGCGTACTGCCCCGAATGGAAGACCAGCGGCGCGTGGCCGTCCGCTTCGTAGTGCTCGATCTGCCCGATAAAGATCAGGTGGTCGCCGCCTTCGTGCTGCGCCAGGTTACGACAGACGAAGTGTGCGCTGCAGCCTTCCAGCACCATGGTGCCGCCGATGCTTTCGCGGCATGCCACGCCAGCGTATTTGTCGGGCGACGACTTCGAAAATTGGCGGGACAGTTCGATCTGGTCTTCGGCGAGCACGTGATCGCGAAGTGCCCGGCATTCACGAAGTCCGGGCAGCTGGGCGAAGACTTGCCGATGCTCCAGAGCACGAGAGGCGGATCGAGCGACAGTGACGCAAAAGAGTTCGCGGTCAGACCGATCTTGCGTCCGTCCTGCGCGGCAGCCGTGACGACGGTGACCCCGGTCGGATACTGCCCGAAGGCGTTGCGCAGTTGCCGCATCGCATTGAGAAGGTGATCGGGTTTAGCGGCGGTGGGTTCGTGTGTGCTTGACATGAGCTTTCTCCTGTTGTGTCGATTACGCCGCGCGCTTGGCATGTTCGGCGATCAGAGCCGAGCAGGCAGCCGGATCGAACCACCATGGCGAGAACGTGCGCGGGTCGTCGAAGCCGTTGGCAATCGTCGAGGCCAGCGAAGAAAACTGACCGGCTGCACCGAGCAACTCGAGAATGTGGGGCGGCGGTGGCGTGAGCAGCGAGTTCGTCCATTTGACGACCGCTTGCGCATACGACCAGTAACGGTCGAAGGTCTGCTGCATCCAGTCCTCGCTGAAGGCGGCGCTGCCGTGCTCAAGGATGGCGTCAAGATAGACCTTCGTGCACTTGGCGGCATTGTTCGAGCCCTGGCCCGTGATCGGGTCGTTCACGACGATCGCATCGGCCATGCCAAATACGTTCTGGCCAGATGGCAATCTGAAAAAAGGATTGCGCACAGTGGGCGCAAATCGACCGGTCAGCGTGCCGTTGGGGTCGGTCAGTTCTACGTTGGCGCAGCGTTCGGCTTCCCACGGCAGATATTGACGGAGAAGAGCGAGGCTGGTTTCGAGATGCTGCTCCGGTGTCTTAACGCCCGCCCAGCAATCAAGCGGACCGCCGGGAACGCCTTCGAACACCATGATTTCACAGGGACCGGTCGTGGTCAGAGCGGGGAACACAAAGTACTCGCCCACCCCGGGAATCATGTTGAATCGCACGCGTGAAAAGGACGTCGACCGTGCCATGCCTCGCACGTAGGTCAATGCCAGCGCGCGCTGCGGCTTGTCGAACGGGCTGCGTTCGGCGTTGCGGCCCAACAGGTTGACGATCTCGCCCTTGCCGGCCGCGAGCAGCACGAGGTCATGGCTTTTCGCGAGCGCTTCCATTTCGGGCACGCCAACGTCGCAAATCCGCACGTCGGCGCCACGCTGGCCGACGGCTTCGAGCCAGGCCGACATCTTGACGCGCTGGTCCACTGACTTCGCAGGGTGCGTCAGACGCGCGGACCAGTCGATCAGCTTGCGGCCCGGCACGTCCGGATGCGGCACCGCAAGGCCGATACCTTCCACGGGCGGGCACGAGTCGTCCCACCAGTTCAGGCCGAGGTCACGCTCGATCTGCAGCGACGTATTGAACATGCACTGGCTCGACATGACCTTGCCGGTGCGGATCTGCTCGGCATCGCGATTGGTCAGGAGCGTGACTTGATAGTCACGCTCGAGCAGGGCAAGCGACAGTTGCAGGCCGGACTGGCCGGCGCCGATGATGGCGATCTTTCTCATGGCGAATACCTCGAAGTCGATAGATGAAGGGAGTGTGTTTGCGGATCGCCCGGCCTTACTCAGCCAGCTTCGGAATGGCCGGCGCCGCCTGTTCGGGACCCATCGCCGAATAGCCGCCATCGACGGCGTAGTCGGCGCCCGTCACGAAGCTCGCTGCATCGGTACAGAGGAAGGTGACGACATGCGCGACTTCCTCCGGGTTGCCGACACGTCCAAGCAGATGAAATGGCGCCGCCACGCGGTCAGTCTTTGTGCGATCGCCATGCGTGAGTTCATCCATCACGCGCGACCAGGTCCAGCCGGGCGAAACCGAATTCACGCGGATCCTGTCCTGGGCCAGGTCCATGGCCATGTTGCGCGTGAGCGCCTTGAGCGCGGCTTTCGAGGTCGGGTAGAGCCATCGTCCCGTTTGCGCGCACTCAGCCGAGATCGAGCTGAAGTTGACGATCGAGCCGCCGCCGCGCTTGACCATATACGGGTGCACGGTTTTGACCAGCATGACCGCCGAGATCACGTTCACGTTCATCGCGGCAAGCCAGTCATTGCGACCTGCCTGAATGCCGTTGTCGACATAGCTGCAGGCCAGATTGACGAGGATGTCGATGCCGCCGAGCTGCTGCGCGGTTTTCGCAACCGCCTGCTCCAGGGCACTGTCGCTGGTGATGTCCGTTTCGATGAAGAGGCCGTTGGCGCCGAGTGTGTCGGCTATGCGTCTGCCGTTCTGAACGTCGATATCGAGCACGGCGACGCTGGCGCCAGCGGCTGCGAGATCCCGGGCGACGGCCGCGCCAATCAGCGTGGCTCCGCCCGTCACGATGGCGGTCTTGCCTGCGAGTGAGGTCATGATGGCTTGCTCCATGTTCTTCAGAGGTTCATGCGGTCAATGGGCATCGTCGGCGCGGTCGCTGTCCTGCCAGCGCGGCATCAACGTGTTCGACGGGAGGGTCTCGTCGAGCAGTTTGTGGGCGGTATCGGCGCCTGTGGTTGGTAGCCCACTCGGGTCGAGGAGGCCGATCTGCACCAGCACGCTGGCCTGGTCCCAGTAGATGTGCTCGTGGTAGAGCTTATTGCCGCGGAACTTCACCACGGCCAGCAACGGGATCTCCACGCGTTTGCCCGTGGGCGCAATGCCGGGCAGCATCCAGTCGATCTCGGTGGTGTGCGTGAAGCAGAACAGCATTTCGTCGACGATCTGCGTTGCGCCGACAGTGCGTGAGATCGGCGTGATGGCGGTATCAGGCGGATTGGCATGCACGAAGTGGTGGCGGTAGAAACGCTTCAATTGCTTGTAGCCCACACCGCCGGTCAGCGTCGGAATATGGTTGACGTAGGGCTCGGCCACCATCGTTGCCATCGTGGCATCGACGTCGCGTGTCGCGAACTCGTGGGCGAGGTGCTCTTCCCACAGTGCCGACAAATCGTAGTGCGGACCCATCGTCTTGCGAAACGCGGCCACCGCGCGCTCGTGCGCCATCATCGCGGATGCCTTGTCGAAGTGGTCGCCGCCCTTGCGGGCGAACGCGTGATCGACGCCCGGATAGACATACACCTCGACGTTCTCCATATGGCCTAGCGCCGCCGCGATCTGCTGCTGCGCTTCGGGTGGGCAGAAGCGATCGAGTGCTGCGATGTTCAGGACGAGGCGCCCCTTGATATTGGCCGCTTCATCCAGCGCCTGCTCGATGCCCACGCCGTAGTAGCTGACGGCGCACGCCACTGGCAGACGGCAGGCCGCGAGCCAGGCCAGTTTGCCGCCCAGGCAGAAACCGAGCACACCGATCTCGCCCTGGCATTCAGGCAATGTCCGGAGTACGTCGAGCGTTGCGCGGATATCTTCGACGCCCGTGTTCTCGTCATATTGCTGATAGAGGTCGAATGCACGGGCAAAACCGGCTTCCGTATAACCGAGCTCGATGCCCGGTTCGACGCGCCAGAAGAGGTCGGGCACCAGCACCGTATAGCCTTCTTCGGCGTAGTAGTCGGCGACGTCGCGCATGGTCGCGTTGACACCGAAGATCTCCTGGCACAGCACAATTCCGGGACCTTTGCCACTAGCAGGGGTCGTCAGGTACGCCCGGAACGTGCAGCCGTCCGGTGCGGGAATGTCGATGTATCGTCCTTTCATTGGGGCTCTCCGATAGGGTTGCAGCTCGAGTGCCCCCAGTGTTCCGCGACAAAACGACTGGCTCTATCCGTTTCATGCAACGGCTATCCGGGGAATCCAGAAACATGCGGAACGAGGGAAAACCCCTGCAAGACGGGGCGCGGGTAAATGAGGATGGTTGCCGGCGTGTGCCGGCCCTACAGTACGCAGCTATCTGAAGATGGCCTGTTTCTTGCGGCTTTCTTTCGCACCGAAAGGAAACTGTCCGAATCCGCACTCGGCTATCCGCTTCCCGCAGACGGCTCCTGAAGTGGGGAAAATCGCGCACGGCTCAGGTGCAGATGGTGACGTAATTGGAGAACTGCTATGGAGCCTCTTCCCGCTGCGAATGCGCTGGTCGGCGCGGCCTGCTTCAATAGCGGTACCTTGTTGCTCGAATCGGGCGACCTTGACGAGGTGCGCGCGTGCGTCGGCTCCGTGTTCAAGCCGCACAAGCTCGCCCTGCTGAGTGCTTCGCAATCCTTGCAGAGCCGCATGTATCACGCGAGGCACGGGAGTCTGTCGCTCAATCTGCTGCACTATGGCGGCGATGTGAGGATCGACCCCGAACGTCTCGACAACTTCTTCCTGTTGCAGATCCCCTTGAGCGGTGGCGCTGAAGTGGAATGCGGCGACCATCGTTTCGATTCGACGCCGAACGTTGCTTCGCTCGTATCGCCGACGCTGCCTTTGCGGATGCGCTGGATGGATTGTCCCCAAGTCGTACTGCGCATCGAGCGCGAAGCGATCGAACACCACTGCGCGCGTCATTTCGGTACCGAAGAGCGTAGGGTGGTGGAGTTCGAGCCGGCATTCGACCTGACGTCGCCGTCGAGCAGGTGCCTTCTGCCGTTGCTACCCTTGCTGGGGAGTGCGTTGAGCGATCCTGCGCACCCGCTGCGTCATCCGCTGGCCTACGAGCAGTTCGTATCCACCGTCCTCAACGCGCTCGTCTACGGGCAGGCCAACACCGCGCGCGATGGCGTACGCTCCTCGCGCGCACCGCTTGCGCCTTTCTATGTGAAGCGGGTCGAGGAATACATCCTTACGCATCTGCATGAACCCCTGACGATCGAACGGCTTGCCGAGTATTCCGGGGTGAGTGCAAGCGCCCTGTTTTCTGGTTTCCGCAATTGCCACGGCGTGAGCCCGATGGCCTGGGTGCGACAACTGCGTCTCGAACGTGTGCGCGATGAATTGCGAGGAGCGACTGTCGAACCGGTTTCCGTTACCGACGTCGCACTCAAATGGGGGTTCGCCCACTTGGGACGGTTCGCAATGGAATATAAGCGGGCGTTTGGCGAATCGCCCTCTGTTTCGCTACGAAGCCGTTCCGGCTGAACCAAAGACTGAGCGTCTGCGACTAGTGGCACGCGTGGAGAAACTGCGCAATTCTTCCTGCTGGGTCGCCGTAAGCAGCTGGTCGACGCATGCAAAGTGCTCACCGTTTCATTGCCCCTTTAGTCAATCGCGCCACGACTTCGTCGACCATCGGATGGTGGCGCTTTGTACTCCACACCAAAGCCGCCGTTACGACCACGACCCTTTCTTTCAGAGGCCGGACGACGACATTCTCGGGTGCCAGTTTGCGCATCGAGGATGGGACCAGCGCCACACCCTGTCCGCATCCGACGTACGCAATCTGTGACGTCACTGAACGTACTTCGTGGGTGACACGCGGAGTTAATCCGTGGGAACGGCAGACCGACGTCAGCAGATCGAAGTAGACCGGACTGACCTGGCGCGACGACATCACGAGCTGTTCGTTTGCCAGGGACTGCAATCGCACTCTGGACTGGGCGGCCAGCGGATGATCCTTTGGAAGCGCGACGGCCAGCCGGTCCTCGGCCAGCGGCAGGGTGGCGATCCCGCTTCCCACCTCGCCATCTACACGGACAAAGGCCAGATCGAGTTCACCGGCTTCGAGCGCAGGTATGGCCTCGACGCTATCGATTTCGCGAACGAATACGGTCAGGTGCGGGTGAGCGCGCTTGAGTGCTTCCAGCACCGAGGGCACCGTTTCCAGCATGGCGGAGGTGATGGCGCCGACGTGCAGCACGCCTGTCTGACCGGCCGCCACTTCCCGAATTACACGTTCGAGTTGTTCCACCTGGCCAGCGAATTGCCGGACGGCCGGCAGGATCGCCGCACCCGCGGGACTGAGTTGCGTGCCCTGGCGAGATCGATGAAAAAGCTGAAGCTTGAGCGATTGTTCAAGCACCTTGATCTGCTCTGTCAGCGGCGGCTGTGACATGTTCAGCCGCTTGGCCGCCCGCCCATAGTGCTGTTCCTCGGCGACGGCGAGGAACATCCATAGCTGCCGGATCAGCCTGAAGTCAATCGTATTGCGCATGTTGACCGTCTCCTTCGAGAGTCGTGGATTGCCCACCATACGTGTTCCGAAAATCGTATCACCGAGATAAAATGCGGAATTTACATATCAATCCGGCCACGCGAGGATTGTCGCACTTTCCAAAGGAACCTCGTGCGATGAATCCGACTTCGATTCTTGACCGCCTCGCGGCGCTGGACACCAACACAGTCTCTGACGCTCTCGATTTTCTCGGTCTGCCCGGTGCGACTTACGGGCTGCGTCGACTATGGGACTGCCCGAAGATCGTGGGACGGGCGAGCACTATCCAGCTCGGACCAAAAGCCGACGCGAAGCCGACTGTGCATCTGATTTCACCGGTCATTGACGCGGTGACCACGGACGACCGCGTGCTGGTCATTGCCGGCGGGGCGGTTGGCATCTCGTGCTGGGGCGACATTCTCGCCAATGCGGCCACCGCGAAGCAGGTCCGTGGCTCGGTCATCGACGGACTGAGCCGAGACATAGAAGGCAGCGAGTCGATCGGCTATCCCGTTTTCGGTCGCGGCGTGACCATGATCAGCGCCCGCAACCGGGTGATCCAGATCGATGCGGGCAAGCCGGTGCAGATGGCGGGCGTGACCGTCCACGAAGACGACTACGTGATCGCCGATCGCTGCGGCACTGTCTTCGTGCCTGCGGCGCGCATCGGGGACGTGCTTGATCTGGGTGAACGCATCGCCCGCCGCCAGGACGGCATGGTCGCTGCTGTGCGCGCCGGCCGCTCGGTCGCCGAGGTGATGCACGACAAGGAATTCGAGGCGATTCGCGCCCAGTGACACCCCCCATCCTCTTTTGGAGCATCTCAAATGGCAAATTCCCTGAGGGCTAATCCCGAAGACCAGGAACTGGTGGCCCTCTTTGAAGGGCTGGATACCCCCGGCGTCTCTGACGCCATGGACAAGCTGGGCTTACACGGCCAGGCGCTGGACATCATGCCGCTGGCCGACTACAGCAAGGCCGTGGTGGGCCCGGCTTTCACGGTCAAGTACGTGCCGGCGAGCAACCCGCCGGAGACGGTGGGCGACTTCATCGACGACGTGGCACCGGGTGATGTGGTCGTGATCGACAACGACGGCCGCACCGACTGCACCGTCTGGGGCGACATCATGACCCAGTATGCGGGCCGACGCGGCATTGCCGGCACGGTGATCGACGGCGTGTGCCGCGACGTGAGCAAGGCGCTGGGCGACGGCTATCCGATGTTCAGCGCAGGCCGCTTCATGCGCACCGGCAAGGATCGCGTGCAGGTCGAATCGGTGAGCACCACGGTCGCCATCGGTACCGTGCGCGTGGCTTCACGCGACATCGTGGTGGCCGATGCTAACGGCGTTGTCGTCGTGCCGCGTGGTCGCGCCCGCGAGGTGGCCGAAGCCGCCCGAAAGATCGAAGAAGTCGAATCGCGCATCCGCGAGCAGATCGCACAGGGCAAGACCCTGGGCGAAGCGCGCGCCGCGCTGGGTTACCACAAGCTCCAGACCAAGGAATAGGAAGAAGCAAGCACCATGACCTACAGCGCAGAACAACTCGCACAGGCCTGCAAGCTCGGCACCTCCACGCTATTTGAGGCTTCAGGCATCCCTACCAGCGCCGCCGATAGCGCCATCCGCCCAGTTTGGGCGGGCGCTTCGGTCGCTGGCCCAGCCTATCCGCTGGAATGCTCGCCGGGCGACAACCTGGCCATCCACATCGCAATGGAGAGGGTGCCGCGCGGCAGCATCCTGGTGATATCCACTGGCGACTTCGTCGCGGGCTACTGGGGCGAGGTGCTCACTGTGGCGGCCGAGGCGGCCGGCGTGGCGGGCCTGGTCATTGATGGCGGCGTGCGCGATATCGCGGCGCTGACGGCGCGGCGTTTCCCGGTGTTCTCCCGCGGCATCTCCATGCGCGGCACGATCAAGGCGAGTTCGCCTTCAGTGGGCCGGCCGATCAGCTTCACGGGCACGCCGGTGGCGCCCGGGGATCTGGTCGTCGCGGATGATGACGGCGTGCTCGTGATCCCGGCCGCGCACGTCGCACCGACGCTTGCGCAGGGGCAGGCACGCGCCGACAACGAGGCGAAGATGATGGACGCATTGCGCGAAGGCAGCAGCACGCTGGAATTGATGGGACTCACGGGCTGGAGGGAGAAGCAATGACCGGGATGTCTGAAGGGCTGAACCGTTTCCTCGCCGCGGCACGCCCGTCGGCGACCTACAGGGTCATGGATCGTGTCGCGGCGCGGCGTGCGAGCGGTGCAGCCGTGATCTCGCTGAGCGCCGGCGAACCCGACTTCGACACGCCGGAGCACATTCGTGAAGCGGGCATCGCCGCAATCCGGGCCGGTCATACGCGATACACACAGGTAGCCGGGCTGCGCGCGCTGCGCGAGGCGATCGCCGCGAAATTCCAGCGCGAAAACGGGCTCGACGTCGACTGGCGCGACACGCTCGTCTGCAGCGGCGGCAAGCAGGTGATCTTCAACGCACTGGCTGCCACGCTCAACGAAGGCGACGAGGTCATCGTGCCGGCGCCGTACTGGGTGAGCTACCCGGAGATCGTGCAGCTTTGCGGTGCGCAGTGCGTGATCGTGCCGTGCGGCGCCACGAGCGACTTCAAGCTTACGGCCGATGCATTGCAGGCTGCCATCACGCCGAAGACCCGGTGGCTGATCCTGAACTCGCCGTCGAACCCGACCGGTGCCGTCTACCGCCGCGAGGAATTGCAGGCGCTGGCCGAAGTGCTGCTCGCACATCCGCAGGTCCTGGTGCTGTCCGACGACATCTATGAGCATCTGATCTTCGACGACCTTGAATTTTTCACGATCGCGCAGGTTGAGCCCCGCCTGCGTGAGCGTGTGCTGACGATGAACGGGGTGTCAAAGGCCTACGCGATGACGGGCTGGCGCATCGGCTATGGCACCGGTCCGGGCTGGCTGATAGAAGCGATGGAAAAGCTGCAGGGACAGCAGACTTCCGGTGCGTCTACGATCTCGCAGTACGCAGCACTTGCGGCACTGACGGGTCCACAGGACTTCATCCGGCATTCGCGCGAGGCATTCCAGCGCCGGCGCGATCTGGTCGTCAGGCAGATCAACGCGGCACCGGGCCTGCACTGCGCAGTGCCGCAGGGCGCGTTCTATGCGTTCGCGTCATGCGAAGGCTTGATCGGCAAGACGACCCGGGCCGGAACGCGCCTGGACGGGGACGAGGCCGTGGTCAACGCATTGCTCGACGAGATGGGCGTCGCGACCGTGCATGGAAGTGCGTTCGGTCTCGGGCCTTACATCCGTATTGCTTATGCGCTGGATGAAGAGTCGCTGTCGCGCGCGTGCGTGGCCATTCAGGATTTTTGCCAGACGCTGACAAATTGAACCCGTCGCGGCGGTGGCTGGTCTCGACAGCACGCGATGTGTTGCGACCGGCGCGAAGCGATCCTTATCCGAAGAGTAAAGAAGATGCCAGCAGAATTTAACCGCGCGCAGTTCGTGTTTTCCATCGATGGTACTGCGCTGGACGTGTCGGCCATCCATCGCGAGGGTGACAAGGCACCGATCCTGTTCCTGCATGGGTTCGGATCGACGAAGGAGGACTATGCCGACATCGTCCGCTTTCGGGAATTCGCCGGTCATCCGTTTGTGGCGTATGACGCGCCGGGTTGTGGCGAGACGCATTGTGCTGACCTGTCGAGGATCAGCATTGCGTTCCTGATGGAAACGGCGCTTGCTGTACTTGATCGGGTCGGGTTCGACCGCTTTCATCTGGTCGGGCATTCGATGGGGGGGCTGACTGCGCTGATGCTTGCGCACCGGTATCCGGAGCGGGTGATCAGCTTCGTCGACATTGAAGGCAATATCGCGCCAGAGGACTGCTTTCTCAGTCGCCAGATCGTCGAGCATCCGCGCGACG
The DNA here is from genome assembly GCF_021390635.1 of Paraburkholderia sp. HD33-4. Classification (NCBI taxonomy): domain Bacteria; kingdom Pseudomonadati; phylum Pseudomonadota; class Betaproteobacteria; order Burkholderiales; family Burkholderiaceae; genus Paraburkholderia; species Paraburkholderia sp. HD33-4. Next base: position 745,120 of record NZ_JAJEJS010000003.1, read on the forward strand.
GCGGACAGCAGTTTTTCCGCGACTTCATCGAGCGCGCCCGGCTTGCCCCGGCATATGCGAGCGCGCTCTATTCGGCGAGCCTTTGGCACAAGGTGCGCGCCGAAGCTGTCGGCGGAATTTTCCGTTCGATGGTCGACCTGTCGGACAACGGCGACCTGATGACGAAGTTCCTCGGCCTGCCGTTCCCGCGGATGTTCATGTACGGCGATCAGAACGCAACGCTCTCGTACCTGAGCCATATCCGCGAACAGGGCGTCGAGCTGGCTGAAATCCCGGATTGCGGGCATTTCCCGATGTATTCAAATCCCCCGCTGATGTGGAGGACCATTGCCGGGTTTCATCAGCGTGCTGAGTGACGTCCCGCTATATGGCTGTGTCATTTACCTGCCGGCTCGATGTCGGCCGATTTGTCGTCGTTAAGCGGCGCTACTCGCCATACCGCGTTACCGACGTCGTCAGCCACCAGCAAGGCCCCATGCGCGTCCAGCGCGACGCCAACGGGTCGACCCACGGCATAGCCGTCTGCCGTCAGAAAGCCGCTGAGGAAATCCTCAGGTACGCCAGCAGGTTTTCCATCGACAAACGGCACGAACACCACCTTGTAGCCGGTACGCGGTTTCCGGTTCCATGATCCATGCTGGCCAACAAATGCGCCTCCACGATAATGAAACGGGAAAAGCGTCCGGTCGTAAAAGACCAGACCTAGCGAAGCCGTATGATTGCCGAGCGCATAGTCCGGCACGATGGCCTTTGCAACCAGATCGGGGCGTTGCGGTTTGACACGGGTGTCGATGTGCTGGCCGTAATAGCTGTAGGGAAAGCCATAGAAAGCGCCATCTTTCACGGCGGTCATGTAGTCGGGGACAAGATTGTTGCCGAGATCGTCCCGCTCATTGACTGCCGTCCACAACGCGCCGCTCTCCGGTTGCCAGGCAAGTCCGTTGGCGTTGCGCAATCCAGTCGCATAGGGCCGCACATGGCCGGTGTCGATGTCGAACACGAGGATGCGCGCTCGACCTTCTTCGGCGTCGACTCCATTTTCCCCTGCGTTGCTGTTCGATCCCACCGTGATGTACAGATGCTTGCCGGAGCGATCGGCCAGGATATTTTTGGTCCAGTGATGGTTGATCGGCCCGGCCGGCAAGTCGGCAATCTTGACGCCAGGGCTTGTAATCTGGGTGGTGCCCGTCACATAGTCGAAACGCAGCAGAGCGTCCGTATCGGCAACATAGAGTTGATTGCCGATGAGCGCCATCCCGAACGGAGAGTGCAGGCGGCGCAGAAACACGGTCTGGGTCTGCGCGACGCCGCTACCGTCCACATCGCGCAACAGCACAATGCGATCGGGGCTCGGCACACCGGCGCCTGCGCGCTTCATGACCTGCTTTCTGACCCAGCCGAATAGGCTGCTGCCTTCATCGTGTTCGTTCGGCGCGTCACTTTCCGCTACCAGTACGTCACCATTGGGCAGCGTGTAAAGCCAGCGCGGGTGCGCGAGGCCACCGGCAAACCTGGTGACGAGAAAGCCAGCGGGAGCGGTGGGCGTGAAACCGTCGGGTCGCGCCTGAACGGGCGCGATGTTGACCATCGGAACCAACGACGATTCCGGGGCCGGTATGGCGGGCGACGCGCCGAAGCCCGCGTCGCTCGAACTTGATGGTCCGAGCGCGCAGGAGGCCAGTGGCAATACCATTGAAATAGCCACACGGTTTAGCAGGCGCATGCGGGTTCCCAGCGAAGAGCGTTAATTGTTGATGCTTGGGAGGAATAGCAAGAAGCCGGCCCGTGACGTTGCCTGCAAACATGCGCTATGCGCGAGACGACGCTGAGTAGCCGCGGCAGCTCATCTGGCGTGGGCCAATGCGTCAATCGCCAGATCACCCGGATTGCCATCACGGCGACGAGCGTCGCGCCCACGCCAGGATGCCAGGCGATCAAATTAACGGGCTGCGTGTCTTTGTGGACATCCGGCATCGTCCAGCCGATCACAAATTGAATAGCGACCAACAGGACGGTTAGCCAGTGCAGCGTGCGCGCGACTGACATGCCGCAATGTCCCTGAGGGCCGCCGAGGCTTGGTCGCCAAGAGTCGATCGACCGACCCAAAATGCGGCGCTCGACCTCGCAGTCTGCGACGGTTAATCGGGGCTGACGACGGATGACCCGTTGGTGCGGCTAGACGTTGACCATCGACGGTTCACGTTCCGACCGACACATACAACAGCACTATCGGCGCCTTCGAGCCATTTGACGTCGCCGAGCGTAAAGGCGCGCCATACGTGCAGCGAAAATCCACAAACCGCGACCATTGGAAGCGCACGCCCGCGCCGACGCCCGCGAGCAGACCGGGGTTATTTTCCGCCGGCTGGTCGATCGTGTTCCATACCCGGCCCGCATCGAAAAACACGAAGGGCTGCACAGCCGCATTGCTCGCGCCGAGCGGGATCGCCGGCGTGCGTACCTCGGTCTGAATGTTCCAGCCGCGATCGCCCTGCGTCACATAGGGGTCGTAGCCTCGCACACTCGACTCCCCGCCGAGCCCCATCTCCTCGCTCGGCAATAGAGTGTTCGGAGTCCACTGGAACGTTCCGTTCGTGATCAGCGTGAAGCCAGCGCCAAGCCCGGTGGCACGGGACGCCGTCAACTGCATATAGACGTACCGGGGCGTGGCGCCCTGCCGCGCCGCGTTGAATGCCGCGTCCTGGTTGTTGCCATCGAATCCGCCCGGACTGGCGACGAGTGTCGCCGCGGCGTGCGCCGTGCCAACCTCGGTCGGCTTGCTGATATCGTAAGCCAGCACGAATTGATGGATGTGCGTATTCGAGTTGAAAACCTGCGAGCCGCCGAATTCCAGATCGTTGTTGCTCCGCTTGAAGTCGTATCCGATCTGGATCAACTGTGCCGTGTCCGTGATGGTGGGCAGACGCAAGTCGTAGCGAAAGCTAAGCTGCGCGGAAATGCCCGTTTGCCCATACGTGTCGGGCAGGCGTGGCGTGCTTTGCGCGTAGACGCCGAACAACTCGATACTGTCGAGCCATGGCAGCGGCGCCGTGTAATTCAGCGCGTGCGCGGTGAAGCGGGCGCGGTTGGGGCGGCCTTCGATATCCGGATTGCCGCTAAAGAAATCGTTACTGGCCGTGAATTGATAGGCGATCTGCTGATCGAGACCAAACAGGTTGCCGTAGCCTATACCTGCAAAAAAGCGGTCGCGGCCGAGGTCGGGCACGCCTTCATTGTCGTAACCCGCGTTGACCCGAAGCGGCAAACGGTCTTCGGTTTGCAACACGACGTCGGTGGTGTCCGCGGCATCGCCGGGCGCGAACACAGCATCGACCCGTCGATAAGGATTCGCGTTCAGCACTGCGAGCCCCTTCGACACCGCCGCTTGCGGGATCGCTGCGCCGGGCTCGAGCGGCATTTCACGTTCGAGGAGCCGGTTCGAAAAGTAGCTGTTGCCGCTTGCATGAACCCGACCCAGCTTGAATTCGGCAATGGCGATATGCACGACGCCCGAACTGACGTCCTGTTCCGGCACGTAGACGTCGACGAGCGGTTTTCCCGCCGCCCGGTAGTGCGCGACCACCGCGCGCCGTATTTCGGCGAGGCGGCCGAAAGTCAGCGGCTTGTCGAGGTCCGTCGCGAAGCTCTGCAGGAAGGCGTCGTCGAGTACCGGCAATCCTCGCGCGACGATGGGTGCTGCCGGCGTCGGCGATGAAGCCGTAGACGCGCCGGCGGGTTCGAAGATGAGCCTGGCCAGCCGTTCGACAGCGATCCGCGCGGACTCGGTCTGCGTCTCTGATGACGACGGTGACGATGCGCGTCGCGGCACCGGTGGGGTGGGTTGCGGTGCCAGGTCGCGCCATGCCTGCGCCGCCGCCGGTGAGGGATGCATGATGACAGCGATGCACGCCGCCATTATCAGAAGACGCGTGCAGTCGGCGGATCGCGGTTTCATCGAGGTTGCCAAGCCGAAGACCCGGATCCATGAAATGCCAACACGCCAGAATGCAACTCCGCGTTGCGTTTGTTGAATTGATCCGTGCAGAAATTGGTGATCTCTTGAGTCGCGTTCGGCTCTGGTTCGCTGAGCCGGGAACGTGCTTCCTTTACTCCGATCGAACCGGGCACAAATTTCTTGGATGTAGGGGTGTGGCCAAATGCATAGGAGAGGTTCCGCCAATCTCTGTCTTCGGCGAGCAACACGGGTGAAACGCTTGCCAGCGCTGCCCGGGCGAGCATCTCCAGGCAAATCGTCGATTCAAGTGCGTAGTCCGCACTGGTGACCTCCGATCTGTTCGTTCGTTCCGGGTACAGTCGAGCCTTTTTGGGCAAAGGATGCAATTCAACTTGCGTCGTCACGAAGTGAGTCCAGGTAAATGCGGTCAATGCACGGCCTCGGGACTCCTGCGTGACGTTTCCCCGGACATGCAAAGTACGCCGTTATCGCAGCGATGTGTCTGGTTGCGCGGGGGCACGATCCAGTGAGCCAGATCTGTATGCGGCGGATACTCGCCAAACCCGAAGTGCTCATAATATCTGCTGGGGGCCAGTTGATCTGTTGGCGTTGGCACTGAGAGGCTGAACGTCCGAGTCAGTCAAGCCCGCGAACGCATCGCGCAAAGCCTTTTGTGCGATACCGAACATAAAAGTCGAGCAAGGTCTCTGATCCGTTTATAGATGCTCTACCGTTCAGCCGACGGTAGATGACACATCGGAAGATCATTCGGCAACTAATCCGCGCCCAAGCGGAAAGAGGGATGTATGACACGTCCAGTACTGTCTCGGCCCCCGCGACGCATACCGCATTGTCAGCATTCAGCCCGACGCATCTGGCTCGCGATCGGCATTTCGCTCGCTGAACTCTGCTTGACGCACGTGGCATGCGCGGGAGGCATCCTACCAACGGGCGGCCGGTACGTCGCCGGCACCGGTACGATAGCGGGCACGAGCAACGGACTGGTGATCACACAACCCGGTTCGACACACGGTGTGATTGACTGGAACAGCTTCTCGATCGGCGCGAACAACAGCGTCACGTTCAATAACGGCAATGGCGCGACGCTGAACCGGGTGACAGGTGGTTCACCCTCCGCCATACTCGGCAGGCTCAGCGCAACGGGCAGCCTGTATGTCATCAATCCTCAGGGCGTCGTCGTGGGGCCGTCCGGAACGTTGACGACGGGCGGACGCTTCGTTGCATCCACCCTGGACGCAAGCGACAGCGCGTTCATGAACGGCGGCGCACTTGTTCTGTCGGGCAATTCGGACGCAAGCGTAATCAACCTTGGCAAGATCAGTTCGACCGGCGGCGACATTTTCCTGATCTCACGACGCGTCGTGATCAACGCGGGCTCTATCACGGCGCCGAACGGCACGGCTGAATTGGCCGTCGGCGAACAGGTGCTGTTGCAGGACTCGGCCAGCAGCAAACAGGTGTTCGTTCAGACCGGCAGCCAGGGTACGGTCGTCAACAGCGGAAGCATTGCAGGCGCGCAGATCAGCCTGCAGGCTGCCGACGGCAACGTGTTCGCGCTCGCCGGCGGTGGCACGCGCATCCGGGCGACGGGCACGGCGAATCGCGACGGCCATGTGTGGCTCGTCGCCGACAAAGGTAGGGTCGAGCAGTCGGGCGTGATCACGGCCACCAACGCGAACGGCAGCGGCGGAACGGTCGATACCGACGCGGCGCAAGCGGCATTCGGCGCCACGGCAGCCGTGCATGCGGGCGAATGGAATCTCTCGACGCCCGCCTTCACGATCGACCAATCCGCTGCACGCGCACTGGGCGGCAGCCTGAATTCAGGCACTTCCGTCAATGTGACCACGACCGGCGCGACGGGAGACATCAACGTCGCATCGAACCTGAAATGGAGCGGTGCCGCTTCACTGACGCTCGACGCGTACCGCAACGTGTCGATCGGGAAAGGCGCGACGATCGCGAACCAGGGCGCGGGCAATCTCAGCTTGCGCGCCGACGCAACCGGCATCGACAACGGCGGCAGCGTCACCAACAACGGCACGCTCGACTGGTCGAAGAGCACCGGTGCGTTGAGCGCTTTCTATGACATGAACGGCACACACGTTGCCGGTACGCAGCTGAGCAACCCGGCATGGAAACCGTCCGCATTCAGCGGCCTCGTTACGCAGATCACCACGTACAGGCTTGTGAACTCCCTGACCGATCTGACGAAGGTTGGCAACGATCTCGCCGGTAACTACGCGCTCGGCAGGAACATCGACGCGAGCGCGACGAGCAACAGCCCCTTCGTTCCAATCGGCAATAGCAACACACCGTTCACGGGGCAGTTCGACGGACAAGGCAATACGATCACCTCGCTCACGCTGGGCGGGTTGTTGTACTCCGCGACCGAACCGCAGCCACTAGTGGGCATGTTCGGTGTGATCGGTACCCAGGGCGTCGTACGCAACCTCGACATTTCGGGCACGGCGAACGCGGCAAACGTGAGCGGGCTCGTATCGACGGCGGACTTCGATATGGGCATACTCGCCGGCCTGAACAACGGTACCGTCCTGCGCGTGAGCACGGCCGGCACGGTCACGGGATATGGCAACCGGAGCCTTTTTGACAGTGGGGCAACCGGTGGGCTCGTGGGCGTCAACGCCGGCTCGGTCCTGCGTTCTTCGAGCAGCGCCGATGTGCTCTCGCCGGGGTCGAGCGGTGGTCTGGTGGGCGTGAATAGCGGCCTGATCAGCCAGTCGTTCGCCACGGGGTCTGTCACAGTGGGGGGTTATTTCAATACGGGCGGTGGCGGCCTCGTCGGCTCTAACAGTGGCACGATCAGCCAGTCTTATGCAACGGGCACGACAAGGTATGGGGGATGCCGCCCCACCAATACGCATTGCGGCGGGGCCGCCCTCGTCGTCGAAAACTCAGGGACAATCACCCAGTCATTCGCAACCGGTCCGGTCATCCAGCCGTTGTATGGATCGTTCGGCATCGCGCGGGACAACGTAGGCACGATTACGAACGATGTGTACTGGAACACCAGCACCACGGGCGCCACAATCGGCGTCAAATACGGTACGCCGATTCCCTCGGCGAACGGGCTGACCACCGCTCAGATGAGCACGCCGACATCGTTCGTGGGGTATGACTTCAGCCCGACGGGGGTGTGGGCGATGCCTGCCGGCGCGACGCATCCGGTGCTGCGCTGGCAAACGGCGCAATGACACACGAACTTGCGTCAAGGCACGCGTCCGTAAAGGCCGCGAACACGCCGACGATTCGCCTTGCAAATGTCCGCTGTGCTCGGAGAGGAGCAGCGCGGCCTGTACAGTTCGAGATTACCGAACAGACTCGCGAGAGCGTGGCAGCATGGATAGGGCATGCGGGGCTGCATGCAACTGACTTCCTGTTCCCGAGCAGAATTCACGACTCGCCGGCCACACGAAGCTTGAAAGTACAGTGCGATACCTCGGCATCGAGGTGGATGACGCACTCGAAATGGCCGAACAGACAGAGGTGTAGGTTGTCCCAGGCCGGTTAGCGAGTGGTCGCTGACCGGCCTGGAAGCGACGTTCATCCGATTCTTCGCTCAGACGTTCCGGCGTCGGATACGCAACCATCAACGGTCGGTCCAGGCCGTGGGCAATCGATCGTCCGGCATCGTCCCCATCCAAAATCCGAATCAGGTTGAGCCGCCTGAAACTACTACTGCAGAAAAATGAATGCGGCATCTTCCAGAGCGCAAACACTGGGCGGCGGTCAGCCTTGCCATGAGGGCAGTGCGGCTCGATGAGCACAATCAGCGCTTCTGCTATGGCACCCATGGTGGACAGTCTAGTTGCGGTCTGGTGTGCAGCCGCCGTGCCATGCCTAACCGGTTCTGGGCGAAAACCTCGCAGCGCCGAATTGGCGCCCGCTACCCACGGTACGATAAGCAGGACGCACAGCAAGCCCAGCCTTGGTACGCTTCAAAGTGGACGACATGACACAGCGGATGCCGACGACGGTCGCCGGTACTCTGGTCGTTCACATCATCCCCGCTATCTACTTATCCACTGCAAGCCATGATTACCGTGCAGGAGTTACTCGATACCAAATCTCTGAAGCTGGCTGGTCTTGCTGGCTTGTCCGGACTGATGCGGACAATCACCTGGGCCCATGCCGTCGATCTTCCCGATCCCTGGAGATGGATTACTGCCGGCAATCTGGTCATGACGACGGGTGCGGGCCTGCCACGCAATGCGTCAGACCAGATTGCCTGGCTGGAGAAGTTGGCCCAGAGCAATGCGAGTGCATTAGTCGTCGCACGCCGGGCTGATGCGCCGGAACTGTCACCCGAGATGCTGGAAACAGCAGACCGCCTGATGTTCCCGGTGCTGGCAGGGAGCTTCGAGCTTGAATTCGTGCAGTTGTCCAAGCATGTGATCGAAAGTGTGCTGCAAGCCCAGCGCGATCGTTTCAGAGCCAGCGAACAACTGTTCGAGACTTATGCGAGCGCGCTGCGCGACGTGCCGGACATGGCCGGACGACTCACTGTTTTGTCAGATCGGTTGCGACTCGGACTCGCAATCGAAGATGCTCGCAGCGGCTCGATCATCGTTTCCTCCAGCCCCTTGCCAGCTTCTGATGAAACCAACGCGGTTTTTGTGGAACGCGTTGCTATCGGCGGCCGGGCGAGGGCGAACCTGGTTATTTATCGCCGGGACGCGGAAGCTTTGCAGGATCCGCTCCTAGTGCGCTCTCTTCTCGGCCTGCTCGAGATCGAGCTCGAGCGGATGATGATTGACCGCGACAACCTGCGCAAAGAAGGCGCGGCACTCTTGCGCAGCCTGTTGAAGGGCGAGGCCGAGTTTTCTTTTCGTCCCATGCTGGAGCGCCGCGGGTTGACGGGCACGCTCGTCGTGCTCGCGGTCTGTCCCGGAAAGCACGGCCCATGGAGCGTCACCGAGATCCACCATGCGCCGCCTTTGCACGCGCGGCCGCCGTTGCTGCTCGACGATGACGTGCTGCTGGCGCTGGCTCAGGATCACGCCGACACGCTCGAATGCTTTCGGTTAGACCTGGGCGAGGGCGCCGTGCTCGGCATCAGTGGACCCGTCACTGAGGCAGCCGGCTTTCGCGAGAGCGTGCGCCAGGCGCGCCTCGCGCTGGCACAGGCACGTGAAGTCGGAACGGGTGTCGTGCGCTACGGAGAAATCGAAACTGGCTACATCACGATGCCGAGATCACTCGAAGAGGCGAGCGCGTTGGTTGGCCGCTATCTCGGTCCCGTGATCGAGTACGACCGCGTCCATGGTAGCGAACTGCTCGCGACGCTTACGAGGTTTCTCGAGAACGATGGCAACTGGAAGTCCACCGCCTTTGACCTGGCTATCCACCGCCAAACGCTTGTCTACCGCCTCAAACAAATTGAACAACTGATCGGCGTCAAACCGACCACAACCGACGGCATCACCCGCTTGTGGCTCGCGGTCAAGGCCGGCAAGGCGGCCAACCTGTTGTAGTCCGGCGGCCAGTCGGAATCTTCAGACGGATAGTCATACATTTGTACAAAAGCCGTTCTTCGAGACGAAATTTTGCGCATAGCCTGGCCCGCGCGTATTGCTTTTAATGGAGGTCACAAAAGACAGATTCATTCCCAGGAGACAATCCATGCCTATCCAGACGGAGCTCGATCCGCGGCTGAAACACTCTCTTAAAACCCGGCATATCAGTATGCTGGCTCTCGGCGGCGTGATCGGAGCCGGCTTGTTCGTAGGCTCCAGCGCGGTCATTGCGTCGACCGGCCCCGGTGCATTCATTACCTACGCCATCACAGGATTGATCGTCGCCCTGATCATGCGCATGTTGGGCGAAATGGCCGCGGCTCAACCCATGAAGGGTTCATTCGTCGACTATGCGCGCCTCGCTTACGGCGATGTCGCTGGCTATGCGATGGGATGGCTTTACTGGTATTTCTGGGTCATCGTGGTTGGGTTCGAGGCCGTCGTAGGCGGACAAACCATCCATGCATGGCTTCCCGCCATTCCCGTCTGGATCATCTCGCTAGGGCTGATGGTCATGATGACGGCGCTGAATCTGTTGTCCGTCAAATCATTCGGAGAAGCCGAATACTGGTTCGCGGGCGTGAAAATCGTGGCCATTGCCGCTTTCCTGATCATCGCGGGCGCCTACGTCTTCCATTTCTGGCCAGGATCGACAGCAACGTTTTCCAACCTGACCGCTCACGGTGGCTTCTTTCCCAAAGGCGTGGGGAAACTGTTCACGGGCGTCGTGGTCGTGATCTTCTCCATGACCGGCGTCGAAGTAGCCACCATTGCCGCCGCGGAATCCGAGCATCCCGAACGCAACGTTCGGCGTGCAGTCAACACGGTGATGGCCCGCATCCTGATCTTCTTCGTTCTTTCCGCGTTCTTCATTGTCGTGGCCCAGCCGTGGACGGACATCGTGCCAGGCAAATCCCCCTTCGTGGCCACGCTTGAGAAGATCGGCATCCCGGGCGCCGCAACCGTATTGACCGCCGTCATCCTCGTGGCCGTGCTGTCCGTGCTCAACGCTGGACTCTATACGTCGTCGCGTCTGCTTCTGGTCCTCAGTTCGAACAACGAGGCGCCGAAGTGGCTGGGATGTGTCAATGGTCGTGGCGTACCTGCCCGGGGCGTCATCGCTTCGACGCTAGTCGGGTACGGTTGTGTGGTGATCGCAGCACTGTGGCCCGACACGGTCTTCCTGTTCCTGATCAATTCGTCGGGTGCGGTGTTTCTGTTCGTCTATCTGATGATCTGCCTGTCACAACTCAAGCTGAGGGGCGAATGGGAACGTCGGGGCCTGCTGAAGATCCGGATGTGGGGCCATCCGTGGCTGCCGCTTCTCGTGACCGTCACCATCGTCGCCGTACTGGTGAGCATGGCGCTAGATCCCAAAAGCCAGATCAGCCTTCTGCAAAGTGTCGTCGCCCTGATCGTCATCGTGGCCTCTTACCCGGTGTTTTGCGCCAAGGGCAAGCGGAGTCAGGCGCGGAGCGCGACACCTTCGGCGGCAAATCGCACATGACACCGAAATCGACGATTCAAGCCTGCGGTTTGGTCCCACACGGTAATCGCCGCAGTTGCAAATGCGCTCGAATTGCATGAACAAGAACCAGGACTGGTAGGAGAAACGGATGCCATCCGCGCAAGAACTGACGCAACTTCCCAACCGCCCGCTGTGGTATGAGCACTCGCGCGCGCGGGACACGCTGGAGCGGGAAGAGCAGGCCGATGTCGTCATCGTCGGCGCAGGTTATACAGGGTTGTGGACTGCGTACTATCTATTGAAGGCGCAACCATCGCTGAACATCGTCCTGCTGGAGCGGGAAGCGGTCGGCTTCGGCGCGTCGGGCCGCAACGGAGGGTGGGCGTCGGCGATATTTCCGATCTCGCTAGAACGCGTGGCGCACATGTACTCGCACGCCGCGGCATTGCATCTGCAGGCAGCGATGAACGAGACCGTGAATGAAATTGGGCGCGTGCTCGATCTTGAAGGCATCGATGCTGACTATGCCAAGGAAGGCTTTCTTTCCCTTGCACGCAGCCAGCCTCAGTTCGATCGAATTCAGGCCTCGGTCGATGCGTCGGTCCGCTTCGGATTGCCGAACCAATGGCGCGCGCTCGATGCGAAGGAGGCTTCGACGCGGATCGGCGCCGAGCGTGTGCTCGGAGGCCTCTACACCGAGCACTGCGCGCTGATCCATCCCGGCAAGCTGGTGCGTGGACTGGCAGCCGTTGTAGAGGCCATGGGCGCGCGCATTTACGAGAAGACGGCCGCTCTTCACATCGCGCCCGGGAAAGTGAGCACGGCGCATGGTGCCGTCAAGGCAAAGACAGTGGTGCGTGCGACTGAGGCATTTTCCTGCCAGCTGCCGGAGAACAGCCGCTCCGTCATTCCGCTTTACTCGCTGGTATTGGCGACGGAGCCGTTGCCTCAGGCGCTTCGCCAGCGGCTGAGGCTCGATCATCGCCTGGCGTTCAACGACATGCGCCACCTGAGGGTGTACGGACAGGTGACCGCGGAAGGCCGACTGGTGTTTGGCGGCCGCGGCGCGCCATACCGCTTCGGCTCCAGAATTTCTTTCGAGGATGATCTCGTCGATAAGGTGCATGCCAACATCCACGCCGCCATGCTCGAGTTCTTTCCCGCACTGGCCGATGCCCGCATCACGCATCGCTGGGGCGGCGCGCTGGGGGTGTCGCGGGACTGGTGCCCGACCGTGAGTATGGACCGAGACGCGCGCATTGCCTGGGCGGGAAACTACGTCGGCGATGGAGTCGCCACGAGTAACCTCGCAGGCCGGATCCTGCGCAATCTTATTCTCGATCGCGAAGACGAGATCAACCAGTTGCCGGTGGTCAACCATCGCTCTCCGGCATGGGAGCCGGAGCCTTTCCGCTGGATCGGCGTCAATGGCGGTCTCACAGCGGCGGGCTTCAGTGATTTTGAAGAACGTGTAACCAACCAACCATCGCGTGCAGCACGGGTTCTCGAAAAGCTGACCGGTGCCCATTGAAAAAGGAGTGATACATGGCGAAGTTCACCATCGTCAAAGCCGCCGATATTGCGTCGGCTCGACTCGCCTCGGCCGGCCAGCGGGCCGGAGCCGATAGCGGCGATCCCCAGATCGCTGTGCGGTCTGTCGCGCCCGAGGCGCTCGGCAATCTGGGTATATGGGAATGCCAGCCCGGAGGCTGGCCGGTCATAAACCGGCCCGATACCGAATTCACGTACATCATTTCCGGCCGTGCGAGGCTCACCGACGACTCGACCGGAGAAGTGACCGAGATCGCCAGTGGCGACCTCGTGATCCTGCCGCCCGGCTGGACCGGTCGCTGGGATGTCCTCGAGCCGGTTCGGAAGATCTACGCAATTTACTGAGACGATCCACGCCGCCGTCGCTCGGACGACGACTACGTTTTGCACACCGAAATTTTAATCGAAGGAACAGACATGACAGCCGCTTTCAACGATACGTCCGATGTGGTGCACTTCATTCATGGGGAGCGCGTACGAGGAGCAGGGGCACGCTCGCAGCCGATCTTCAATCCGGCGACGGGCGAAGCGGCCCGCAAGCTGGTCCTCGGCGACGCCGCCGACGTCGACATGGCCGTGCGCAGCGCCAAAGCGGCATTCCCGGCCTGGTCTGACATGCCGCCTATCCGGCGTGCGCGCGTGATGCACAATTTCCTGCATCTGATGAACCGCCATCGCGACGAACTCGCGGCGATCATTACCGCGGAGCACGGCAAAGTCTTCTCGGATGCGCAGGGCGAAGTCGCGCGCGGGATCGACATCATCGAGTTCGCTTGTGGAATTCCGCAGTTGCTCAAAGGTGATTACACGGAACAGGTTTCCACCGGGATCGATAACTGGACAACGCGCCAGGCACTGGGTGTCGTCGCGGGCATCACCCCGTTCAACTTTCCTTGTATGGTGCCGTGCTGGATGTTCCCCGTCGCCATCGCGGCGGGCAATACGTTCATCCTGAAGCCGAGCGAGCGTGACCCTTCGGCATCCCTGTTCATCGCTGATCTGTTCAGGCAGGCCGGGCTCCCCAGTGGCGTATTCAACGTCGTGCAAGGCGACAAGACGGTCGTCGATGCATTGCTCACGCACCCGGACGTCAAGGCCATCAGCTTCGTTGGTTCGACGCCAATCGCGAACTACATCTACGAAACGGGCGCGAAGCACGGCAAGCGCGTCCAGGCACTGGGCGGCGCGAAGAACCACATGGTCGTGATGCCGGACGCCGATATCGACAAGGCCATCGACGCGCTGGTGGGCGCCGCCTACGGATCGGCCGGCGAACGCTGCATGGCGATTTCGGTCGCGTTGCTGGTGGGCGACGTCGCTGATCGGATCATGCCGCGCCTCGCGGATCGCGCGCGCGAGTTGATCGTAAAGAACGGTATGGAGCAGGACGCCGAAATGGGTCCGATCGTCACGCGCGAGGCGCTCGAGCGGATCGAAGGCTATATCGCGGAGGGCGTCAGGGAAGGCGCGACGCTGGTCGTGGACGGACGCGGACTGAAAGTGCCGGGTCATGAAAAAGGCTTCTTCACCGGCGGCACGCTGTTCGACAACGTCACACCGGAGATGCGCATCTATAAAGAAGAGATCTTCGGACCGGTGCTCGCCTGTGTGCGCGTCAAGGACTTCACGCAAGCGGTCGAGCTGATCAATGCGCACGAGTTCGGCAATGGAGTCGCGTGCTTCACCAGTGATGGACATATCGCGCGCGAGTTCGGCCGCCGGATCGAAGTCGGGATGGTCGGCATCAACGTGCCGATTCCGGTGCCGATGGCATGGCATGGGTTTGGCGGCTGGAAACGCAGCCTGTTCGGCGACATGCACGCATATGGTGAAGAAGGCGTGCGCTTCTATACGCGGCAGAAGTCGATCATGCAGCGCTGGTCCGAGAGCATCGAAAAGGGCGCCGAGTTCGCGATGCCGACGGCCAAATGAGCCTCTGAAGCCTACAAATAACACCTACCTATTGTTTGGAGACAAAGCATGCGCAAACTCATTACTCTTAGCACGACGGCCTGCACGGCGGTCGCTCTCACGCTGCCGGCAATGGCGCAAGAAGTTGTCGTGATCGGACACTCCGCTCCGCTAACGGGGCCTCAAGCGGCAAACGGCAAGGACAATGAAAATGGCGCGCGCCTCGCTATCAATGAACTCAACAGGCAAGGGGTGGTGGTAGCTGGTAAGAAGGTCACGTTCAAGCTGGAATCGCAAGATGATCAGGCCGACCCCAAGACGGGCGTGCAGATAGCGCAGATCCTCGTTGACCGCAACGTCGTCGCGGTGCTGGGGCCGTACAACTCGGGCGTGGCGATTCCCGCATCTCGCGTGTACAACAACGCCGGGGTTCCGCTCCTGCCCGTCGCCTCGAACCCGTCGATCACAAAGCAGGGCTTCAAAAACATTTTCCGGATCGGCGCCAGTGATGCGCAGCTTGGCGGGACAATGGGAGACTTTGCGGCGAAGGAGTTGAAGGTCAAAACGGTTGCGATCATCGACGATCGTTCCGCGTATGGGCAGGGAATCGCAGAACAGTTCGAGGAATCGGCCAAGGCACACGGCCTGGAAATTGTCGACAAGCAATTCACCAACGGCCAGGCAACTGATTTCCTCGGCATCCTCACGGCGCTCAAAGCCAGGAACCCTGATGTGATTTTCTTCGGCGGCTATGCGTCTCAAGCTGCGCCCATGGTTAAACAGATGCGGCAGCGCGGTCTGAGAGCGAAGTTACTTGGAGGAGACGCCATCTGTACAGCCGACATGGGAAAGGTGGCAGGCGATGCGGCCTCGATTGTCTATTGTTCCCAAGGTGGGACCGCCCTGGACCAGACTGACGAAGGTAAGAAATTTATTGCGAAGTACAAGGACACTTATCATACTGATATGCAAGTTTATGCGGTCAACTACTACGATGGAGTCAAGATGTTGGCCGACGTCATGACGAAAGCCGGGACCACGACTGATAAAAGCAAACTGATCGCACAACTGGCGAACGAACAATACAAGGGCATAGCCGGCACGTATTCCTTTGATGCTGAGGGAAATCTGAAGGGCGCGCCAACAACGGTGTATGTCATTCGAAATGGCGTGCCCGTTCCTTATGTCAGGTAGGCGAAGTCTCACGGACTTCGTAAGTACGCCCGTCGAGGCATAAGCGTCAGAGGACGGGCTGCAGCAAAGTCCTCGCAGCCCGGTCCCGTCTTTGCGCAGTAATGCGGCCTTTCCGGCACTGGCGGCATGTTCCTCTCTGACACAACCCTGGCAGTTGTTCCCTGATGAGCAAAGTGGTGCAAGGCTCGCAACGGGAATGCTCAGTGGGGCTCGCAGCTTAGAGAATCCTGAGGTTGCGAATCTTTCCGATTGTCGGCGACCGCGTAATGATGAGGTTGGCAATGTAGTCGGGCAGTAACTCGCGCGGGAGGTCGGCAGGGACATCGGTCACGAGCTGCGACGGGACCTGAACGATGAACTGGTCCGGGTGCGAAGCAAGGCTGTGTTCGTAACTGACTCGCATGTCCATGTTTTTTCGTTCGGGCGACGTGTTAAGAAGTGTCTTGAGCGTACGCAGGCGCTGGAGGGGCAGGGCTCTGAAGGCAGTGTAACGTTGGTAAGCCCTTGAGAAGCCTGATTGACGGTCGCCGATCTGCCCCGTTGTGTGCGCTTCCGCGCATTGTTAGAAAACACGTCGCAACGATTAGGCGCGACCGGGGTACTTTGGGAAGAGCGCACCCCGCGGCTCAAACTTGCCGCGGGGAACGCGTCAGTTATCGACCCACCATGACAGCAGCAACTATCACTTCGAAGGGCGAGGTCACGATCCCCGTGGACGTGAGCCACCAGCTCGGTCTTGAGGCGGGAGACCGAATCGAATTGGCGAGACGGCGGCCGACGTGGAGGAAAAGCGCAGCGATAAACGCCTTTGCGACTGGATCGACAAGCAGGTAGGTGGCTTTCGTGAGCGGAGCGGCGACCAACAGTGCGGCTAGCCGCGCCAACTCAGCTACCGGACAGGTCACGCAACGAAGCCTCTGTCAGGCGCGAATGTCATGCGAAAGGATTGATGGGCTGAACCTTCTCGCGATTTTTGACGCGGTCGAGCATCTGACACGTGTCCCAGTCAGCGACCAGCGCTTCCAACCCGCGCACTACGTTCGACTCCATAGCCTGCAGACCGGCGTCTCCCTGAAAGTTTGAGCTGAAGGCAGAGTGAAACCGGTACTGGAAGTATCCAGAGACCTCCTGGATGCGCTGTGGTGTGTCCGAGTCGATGTACATTACCGACTCGGACGAGAACGGGTCGTAGTAAATCACGTTGGTATAGTCGGTCTTGACCGCGACGCGCGGTGTCTCGCTGACGAGGAGTGATCCGACTAACTGGATGGAACCCTTCATTCCTCTCGGAGTCTTGAAGACCCAGATACGCTTGGGCAATCGCTGTGTCAGCTCCAGAATTTTTGTATTGTTCGAGCCGAAATAGCCGAGCGGTCCTTCCTTCAGATTTTGCTCGAGTTTCTGCCAATAGTAAAAAATGTCCATTGAGTGTCTGTAAGTGGCGAGTTCATTGAAGTTTGTGCAGTAGCGCTATCTTACTAAACCAGCCTGGCGACTCGATCTCGAGACAGACGTTTCCAGTGCGGCGCGGGTCTTCCGGGGGGGCGTTGCCACCTGTCTTGAAGTCGATGTGTGCGCGCCGCTGCTGACGCGGCGGGCGTCGCGGCTGGACCACGATCGTGTCTGCCAGGCGACCGTCTTTCACAGCCGTCCAGAGCGGTATGAATTCGTCGTGACGAGTCGGGTCGAGGGAGAGCTCAGAAGTGAAACCGGCCGGACGCGATCAGAAATTGTCACTTGCGCCTACTGCCGAACAGACCGACGGTGGCAGCATCGAGCTGCCGGGCGGCGGCTTCCTGCATCAGCGAACTCACACTCCCGTTAGGGCTTACTCGACGCATGCCCAGACGCGCCACGGCCCGCTCACAGTCATGTGAATGACGGCGGACGTCGAAGAACCCTGAACGTAGTAGTTCAGCGGGTGAAAGCGGTCAGCAGCCATCCACGAATGAACGTCGAAGCCCTGGTAGTCCCGTCAAAGTCTCGCGGACGCGGCTCCTGAGCCTTTCCCCCCAGGAAAGGATGCTTGATCATCGATCGATTATCGCGCTCGCGAAAATCCCGCACCATAGCCGCCATGAAGTCGATGAAAGGAGACACGGTGATGAAGCGGCCTTTGGAGGGTGTTCGGGTACTCGAGATGGGGCAGCTCATTGCTGGCCCCTTCGCCGGGAAAATGCTGGCGGAGTTCGGCGCAGACGTCATCAAGATCGAGCCGCCGCAAGCGGGCGATCCGCTGCGCAAATGGCGCCTGCTCCATGAAGGGACCTCCGTCTGGTGGGCAGTGCAGTCCCGCAACAAGAAATCGGTGACGCTCGATCTGCGCTCCACCGAGGGCCAGGACGTCGCTCGCCGCCTGATCGCGCAAAGCGACGTGCTGATCGAAAACTTCCGCCCAGGCACACTCGAAAGCTGGAATCTCGGCTGGGAAGACCTGAAACAGATCAATCCCGGTCTCATCATGCTGCGCGTTTCCGGATACGGGCAGTCCGGGCCGTATCGCGACCGGCCGGGCTTCGGCGTCGTCGCCGAAGCAATGGGCGGATTGCGGCACCTGACCGGCGAACCGGGCCGCACGCCGGTGCGCGTGGGTATATCGCTCGGCGACTCGCTGTCCGCGTTGCACGGCGTCATCGGCATACTGCTCGCGCTTCGGCACCGCGAACAACAGGGCGGTCGGGGTCAGGTGGTCGACGTCGCGCTGTACGAATCCGTCTTCAACATGATGGAAAGCCTGCTTCCCGAATACTCCGTCTTCGGCACTGTCCGGCAACCGGCAGGCAGCAGTCTTCCCGGCATTGCGCCCACCAACGCCTACAAGTGTCGCGACGGCAAATACGCGCTGATTGCAGGCAATGGCGACAGCATTTTTCGCCGACTCATGGAATTGATTGACCGGCCTGATCTCGGCCTTGACCCGGCCCTCGCACAGAACGACGGCAGAGTGAAGGAAGTCGAGCGCATCGACGCCGCGATCGGCGAGTGGGCGGCCAGGCATTCGCTGGACGACGTGCTTGCCGCACTCAACGAAGCGAAGATTCCAGCCGGCCGCATCTACGACGTCGCTGACATCGCCGCCGACCCGCACTACAAGGCGCGCGAGATGCTGGTGGACGCCGAACTCGCCGATGGTACGCCGGTCCAGGTGCCAGGTGTCGTACCGAAGCTGAGCGAGACACCCGGCACCATTGCACATCCCGCCCCGGCACTCGGCGAGCACACCGACGACGTGCTCGACGCACTGGGCTTCGATGCAGACACCCGCGGCGCGTGGCGCTCTCGCGGCCTTATCTAGCAAGGAGTCGACGACATGTCGAAATCAGGAAAGAAGCTCTACATCCACGAAGTCGCCACGCGCGACGGCTTCCAGAACGAAGCACGATTCGTCGATACGGACGCAAAGATCGCACTGGTAAACCGTCTGAGCCAATGCGGTTTCGCGAAAATCGAAGTCACGTCTTTTACTTCGCCGAGAGCGATTCCGGCGCTGCGCGATGCCGAAGCCGTGATGCAGCAGATCACACGTGTACCGGGTGTGATCTATACGGTACTCGTGCCCAACGTGCGCGGTGCGCAACGCGCGCTCTCCTGCGGCATCGACGAGGTCAATCTCGTGATGTCGGTCAGCGAGAGCCATAACCGGACTAATCTGCGCATGACACGGGAACAGTCGTTCGCGCAGCTTCGCGACGTCGTTGCCGTCGTGCGCCAGACCGGTGTTGCGATCAATGTCTCGCTCTCCACAGCGATGGGTTGCCCGATGGAGGGCGATGTCCCCGTCGCTGAGGTGCTGGGCTGGATGCGTCGGTTCGCCGATCTGGATGTGCATGGCATCACGCTGTGCGATACCACGGGTATGGCCTTTCCATCGCAAGTCAGCAATCTCTGCCGCCAGGCAATCGACACCTTTCCCCAGCTCGAACTCACGCTGCACTTTCACAATACCCGCGGCATGGCGCTGGCCAATACGCTCGCCGCTCTCGATGCCGGGATTGACCGCTTCGATTCATCGCTCGGCGGGCTCGGCGGTTGTCCCTACGCGCCCGGTGCGACGGGAAACGTCTGTACCGAGGAGCTCCTGCACATGCTGTCGCTGGACGGGTACGACACCGGCGTCGATCTTGCCGCGACACTCGATGCAGCGGCCCTCCTGCCCGACCTCATTGGCCACGACGTCCCGAGCCAGTTGCTGAAGGCCGGTCGCCGCCTTGACCTCCACCCGATGCCCGCCGTCGCAGCCGACGGCATTCCAGAACAGCGCGCACCTATGCAACAAGGAGCATGAAATGGCGTTGATTGACCATCTTGATCACCTCGTTCTCACCTGTGTCGACCCCGAGGCAACAAAGGATTTCTATACGCGAGTGCTCCGGATGGATCTGGAGACGTTCGGTGCGGGCCGCCTGGCTTTCCGTTTCGGCAATCAGAAGATCAACCTGCATGTACGTGGTTCCGAGTTCGAGCCTAAGGCCCATGTGCCGGTACCGGGTGCACTGGACCTCTGTTTCATTGCCGCGGTTCCGCTCGATGATGTCGTCGCGCATCTGCAGCGGGTGGACTGGCCGATCGTTGATGGCCCCGTCGAGCGTACGGGCGCCACGCAGAAGATTCGGTCGGTCTACGTGCGAGACCCGGACCTTAACCTGATCGAGATTTCCGAGCTGCTGAAGTAGCGCCACAGCGACCGCTCTCGCACCGGGGCACCCAAGACCCCGGGCAGCTCAGTCATGGACATACACATCAAGCGTTGCATGGCTCCAGAGTAATCGCTAAAGCACCAACTCTGGCCAACAGGAGACACCATGGATATCAACAAGCTCGACCTGCGCGGCGACGCGGCCGCGGTTACGCCTATACCGCTGCCCGGCGATAGCGCCACGCAGCGTGCCATCCGTCAGAGCGCTCACGGCGCGACCCTCGGCAGCCTGATGGACGACATGCCGGCCGGTGCATTGCACAGGTTCGTTGTGTGGGTCGTCGGCATTGGCCTCTTCTTCGACATGTACGAGATCTTCCTCGTGAGTTCAATCGGATCCGCGCTGCAGCACGACTTTGGATTCAACAGGCAAAGTGCCGATTTCAAGCTGCTGCTGGCATCGGCCTTCATCGGCATGTTCTTCGGCTCGCTCTGCCTCGGCAGCCTCGCCGATCGCATCGGCCGCCGCAAGGCATTCGTATTCAATCTCGTCTGGTACAGCGCCTTTTCGCTGGTCGGCGCATTTTCCGTCAACGCAGACATGCTCGTGCTCTGCCGCTTTCTGACAGGCATCGGGGTAGGCGCGATCTACCCGGTTGCGGACAGCTACCTGTCCGAAATCCTGCCCAAGGAACGCAGAGGCCGGCTGGCCGCGTGGGCCTATACCGTGTCGTATGTCGCGGTCCCTCTTGTGGGTTTTCTTGCGGTATGGCTCAATCCACTTCACGTCGGCACCGTGGCGGGATGGCGCATCATCCTGGCCATTGGTGGACTCGGTGGTGTATTCATTCTCTTCGTCCAGCACAGACTGCCGGAAAGCCCCCGCTGGTTGCTGGCCCGCGGCCGCGTCGATGAAGCGTGCGCCGAGTTGCGCCGCTTTGCCCAGAGTGCAGGCATGAGCCTGCCCGCAGTCATCTCCGAAGGCGCTGCAAAGCCGCACGCGATGGGACTGCGCGAGCGTATCGCCGTCCTGCGTCAGGCGCCGTACGGCAGGCGGTACGTGATGCTGGGCATATTCCACCTGTTTCAGGCTTTCGGTTACTACGGCTTCGGAACGCTGGCGAGCACCGTGGTGAAAAGCCGGGGATTCGACGTCACCGACGGAACGCTGTTTATGGCTCTGTCGTTCCTCGGCTATCCCGTCGGGTCCCTGCTGTCGATCCCGTTGCTCAACTGGGTCGAGCGCCGCACGCTCGTCATCACCGCCATTCTGTCGATCGCCGTGTTCGGTTTCGGCTTTGCCTATTCCGACAACACGTTCCTGATTGTCGCCTTCGGTGTGCTCACGACCTGCGCATCAAACGTGTTCAGCAACGCGTATCACATCTACCAGGCAGAAATCTTCCCCGCACGTGTGCGCTCCACGGCGATCGGCAGCACGTATGCGTTGTCCCGTATCGTGAGCGGCTCGCTGCCGTTCATTCTGTTGCCGGTTTTGAACCAGCATGGCCCGGGTGCCATGTTTGGCGTCATCTCCGCCGCACTCCTGATCGTCGCCATCACGGTGCGCGCGCTTGGCCCGTTGACGACGCGGCGCAGCCAGGACGAAATCAACCCGGTGTGAAAGTCGCGCGAGGAAACGGCAACAACATCACGGGTCGTGGGCGGCATCCAACGATCGCTGTCCACGACGCTTGCGAAGCGTGACTAAACCGGCTTCGTTCCCGGTTCCGACTCGCCGGACAGGAAGTCGAACAGCCTGGCGACCTCCGCGGACATCACCGAATCGCTTGCGCCGATCCACAACGTTCTGTGTGCCCACGAATCCGCGAGTCTCACCATGTGCAGCGCGGTGGCGAGAAGCTCCGGCCTCACTGCCGCGCGCGGCAGGATGCCGATTCCGAGTCCGGCCTCGATCATCCGGCAAATGCCGTCAAAGCTCGACACCTGAATCCTGAGTTTGAGCGGTCGACCGGCTTCGAACGCGGCATCGGTCATCCTGGCCAGTAGCGAGCTGCCCGCATTCAGTCCGACGTAGTCCTCGTCGAGCGTCTGCCCGAAGCTGACAATCTCCTCGTGCGCCAGAGAATGAGATTGCGGAACAAGTAGGACCAGCTCATCCCTCCGGTATACACGCCGCTCGATGCCGTGCGCAGGCACATTGTCCGCGAATACGCCGAGATCGGCCTTTCCCGATTTCACCGCATCGACAATTTCCCCACTGAGACGTTCCTCGAGGCTGACCTTGATCGACCGGTTGGCGCTGAGGAACCGCGCGAGATCACCCGGCAGGAACTGAACGATGGACGACGTATTGGCCCACAACCTCACGTGTCCCCGCACGCCGGTGGCGAAATCGCTCATATCGCTGGCCATGCTGTTCACCTGGTCGAGTAGACGGGTTGCGTGCTCGAGCAAGCCGCGTCCTGCCGCCGTGAGTTCGACGCCACGCGGCCGGCGAATCAGAAGCGCACAGTCCGTCACGCTCTCGAGCTCGGCGATGCGCTTGCTGATTGCTGATAGCGTGAGCTGGCCACGGTCAGCCGCTCTCGTGAGGCTGCCATACTCGGCGACCAGCAGAAAAACTCTGAGCGATTGCAGATCGAAGTGCGTGGGGTTGACCATTGCGAAGATTCCAACGGAGGCGATTGGGCGAGGCGGAACCGGCCAAGTCTACACCGCCTGTGCTGTATGCCATGCTGGCGATTTTCCAAACCCTTTCCGGCCCGGCAAGCATCGTGGAGCAAGCAGCAACCTAAGCATGACTGGAGCCGTGCACAATGTTTTGAAACGCGGCTGCTGACTGGATTGCGACCTCTCAGTGTCCGCATGTCTAAGTTCAACAAGAGGTTCAGATATGCAACGCCCTACACGTCCGATGCGAGTGGTCTTCCTCGACCGAGCTACGATTTCGCCGCAGACGACCTTGAAGGAACTGCCATTTCCACACGAGCTTGAGCTCTTCGAACACACGACGGCGGAGCAGGTCTCATCTCGCATCCGACACGCCGACATTGTCATCTCCAACAAAGTGAAGCTTTCCGAGCGTGACATTTCAGGCGCGGAAAACCTCAAGATGATTGCAGTTGCCGCGACCGGAACCGACAACATCGACCTGAGGGCTTGTCACTCCCGCGGCGTGGTCGTGAGCAACATACGGAACTACGCGCTGCAGACCGTTCCGGAACATACATTCGCGCTTATCTTCGCTCTGCGGAGGAGCCTCGTCGCTTACCGGAACGCCGTTCGGGCCGGACGCTGGATCGAGTCGGGCCAGTTCTGCTTCTTCGATTTCCCGATCAGGGATCTGAAGGGAGCGACCCTCGGGATCATCGGTGACGGCGTTCTGGGCCGGGCTGTCGCCGACATCGGCAAGGCGCTCGGTATGCAGGTGCTCTTCTCCGCCTACAAGGGCCGAACGGATATGGGACCGTTATACACGCCATTCGACGAGCTTCTCGAGCAGTCCGACGTCATCACTCTGCACTGTCCGTTGACGCCAGCCACGCGGAACCTGATCGGCGAGGCCGAGTTCACACGAATAGGTGAAGGACGACGCAGACCGCTGATTGTGAATACCGCCCGCGGGGGCCTCGTCGACGAATCCGCACTTGTTGCCGCGCTGAAGTCTGGCAAGATCTCTGGCGCAGGGTTCGATGTCGTCACCGAGGAACCGCTGACGGCAGGGCATCCGTTCAATGAAGTGCTTGGTGATCCCGCGTTCATCCTGACACCTCACGTGGCCTGGGCAAGCGATGAAGCCATCCAGAGCCTGGCTGATCAGTTGATCGGCAATATGGTTGCGTTCGTCGAAGGCAGGCCGGTCAATGTCGTCACGGCGCAATAGCGCGTGGCCGGGTTGAACCCGAAATCGCCATGGTCCACGGTGGCACGATATACAAGCCAATTGCATGTGTCGATGCACCTTCAAGACGAGAAGGGATTGCGCCCGGTCGCAATATGAGGGGGAGATTGACTACGCATCCACAGGCGTAACTTCAGCTACGCGCGGATTCACTCCGAAATCAGCCGCCCATTCATCTATGGAGGCGGAGTACGTCGACATAACTCATTGATGGCGCCGAGGCG
Source organism: Paraburkholderia sp. HD33-4 (assembly GCF_021390635.1). NCBI lineage: Bacteria > Pseudomonadati > Pseudomonadota > Betaproteobacteria > Burkholderiales > Burkholderiaceae > Paraburkholderia > Paraburkholderia sp. HD33-4. The sequence continues at coordinate 769,482 of NZ_JAJEJS010000003.1, forward strand.
CTTCTCAACGTCATACTGGGCGCCTCGCTGCTCACCAGGCAGATCTCCGGATGGCCGGCGATCCTTCGGATTCAATCGGGGGGCAACGCAGTTCGTCAAACTACTTGCCCATTCTCCGTTCCATGAGGATCACACTATCGGCATCCTGACGCGAACAATGCGGGCGTTTTCGGCCACCGCACATGGAGAACCGAACTCTTGTCGCGTTCTATCAAGCAATGGATTCGGGTTCCGAGTCGATCCGTTCTAGATCTCCCCATGCTGCGTCCGCGGGCTTGGAGGTCGAGTCATCGGCCAGCGCCGACATTGGGCCGGGCTGAGTTCTACGTCAGCGATAAGGCGGCGGATTGCTGACGGTCGTGGCACCGACCAGCCGAACGACAGCTTCCTCGATCGGCGAACTCACACTCCCGTTAAGGCTTATTCGCCGCCTGCCCGCACGCGTCGCCGCGCGCTCACAGTGATCAGAATCAGGGCAGGCAGCGAACAACCCTTAACGGGAGCACCAGTTCAATGAAAGTTCTGCAGAACTGCCGTTGAAATCTTCAACGGCAGCTTCGGGCGACCTCTGTGAATGAGTGCAGTCGGCCATGAGCCGCCAATCAAGATCCGCTGCTTAGCGCCGCGCGGAAGTCCGCTTCACTTCTCAGACCGGTCGTCGGATCATAGACTTCTCGAGGTTCCAAGTGCCCGAGATCGGCTCGCCGCGCATGCGGGTCATTTCCCGCGAACGACGCCCATCAACGAGTCCATTCGCGGCAACAGTTCCGCCGGCGTCAGCCACGGATAGCTCAGCGTGTCCTGTAACGACCGAAGCCTGGCCGAGCCCGGATCGTCGATCGTATCCATGCGCTCGATGGCAATGTGCAACTCGACGATTCTGTCGGTCCCGTCGCCCATGCGCGCGATGCGCCACCGATATTCGCCTTTTCCACGCCGCAGCGCGCCGTTATCCTTCTGTCGCATGGCGACGAGCCACGGCATCGTGCAGACGCCATCCGCGTCCACTTCCGGCGCGGCACACATGTAATAGGTACGGCAACGATCGAACCGCTCGCCGAAGTCAGCGACGAGCGTTTTGGCGATCGCCGCGGCGCCGGTCACGCTGCGGGGAAAATCGATTGCATCGGTTGCGATTTCGAACGTCAGTTCGGCATCGGCGGCGAAGCAGTCAAAGATCAGATCGGGCCGGTTCTGATCCTTCGCGCGGATATAACATTCGAGCAGCGACCGGGCAGCAGAGGTCGAGATTGAAGGGTTCATGGCTTAAACCTCCTTTTTCAAGCTTTGCCGTATAATTATTTTTAAAAGGTAACTACATTAGCATCCAGGAGTTTGAGTACCATGCCGAAGCAGATCGACGAATCCGCTCTGACGATTACCAATCCAGCATGTCTCGTCGACGGGGCGGACACCGAATTCCGCCATCTGATCAACGGTCTTCTGCCGTTCGCGGCGCGGCTTCTGTCCGTGCGCGACGGCTTCGGGACGCTCATCGGCCTGACCGGCATACAGTATTCGCTGCTCGTCTCGGTCTCGCACCTTTCGCATAGCGAGGCGGTGACGGTGAACCGGCTCGCGGACCACCTGCATCTGAGCGGCGCTTTCGTCACGATCGAAACCGGCAAGCTCAAGAAGCTCGGCTTCATCGACAAACGCTCGGACCCCGACGACAAGCGCAAGATGCGCCTGACCGTGACATCGAACGGGCTGAAGCTGCTCCGCGAACTCGCCGCGACGCAGCAGCGCATCAACAACGTGCTGTTCGAAGGCGTGACTAAGACCGAGTTCAAGGCGCTGTGCTCGGTCGTCGACCGGCTCGTCGCCAACGGCGATCGCGCGACGCTCGATCTCGCGCATCTGATCGCGCGACAGGAAAAGTCGTGACCGCGCCGCGGCCCGCATGATCAGTGCTCGGCCCACTGGATCGCGCGCAGGTCGATCCCTTCCAGATGCATGTCCCACAGCGGGCTCAGCACGCGCAGCTTGATCACGGTTTCCTGCACCTGGCGAATCACCGCGTCGACTTCCGCCTCGGTCGTGAAGCGGCCGAGCGTGAAGCGAATCGAACTATGCGCAAGTTCATCGCTGCGGCCGAGCGCGCGCAACACGTATGACGGTTCCAGCGACGCCGACGTGCACGCCGATCCCGACGACACCGCGACGCCCTTGATCCCCATGATCAGCGATTCGCCTTCGACGAAAGCGAAGCTGACATTCAGATTGTGCGCGATGCGCTGCCTCAGGTCGCCGTTGACATAGACCTCGTCCAGTTCCATCAAACCCGCGAGCAGCCTGTCGCGCAGTGCGCCGACGCGCCTGCTTTCAACTTCCATCTCTTCGTTCGCAAGCCGAAACGCTTCACCCATGCCGACGATCTGATGCGTCGGCAGCGTGCCCGATCGCATGCCGCGTTCGTGACCGCCGCCGTGCATCTGCGCTTCGATGCGCACGCGCGGCTTGCGCCGCACATACAGCGCGCCGATGCCCTTCGGGCCGTAGACCTTGTGTGCGGTAACCGTCAGAAGATCGACGTTGAGCGCGCCGACATCGATGGCGATCTTGCCCGCCGCCTGCACAGCGTCGCAATGAAACACGATGCCTTTGTCGCGGCACATCGCGCCGATGTCGGCGATCGGCTGTATCACGCCGGTCTCGTTATTGACCATCATGACGGACACGAGCACCGTATCCGGGCGTAGCGCCGCGCGCACCATGGCGACTTCGAGCAATCCGTCGTGCCCGACGTCCAGATACGTGACGTCGAACCCTTGCCGCTCGAGCTCGCGGCACGTATCGAGCACCGCCTTGTGCTCTGTCTTCACCGTCACGATGTGACGGCCCCGCGTCTTGGAGAAGTTCGCCGCGCCCTTGATCGCGAGATTGTTCCCTTCGGTCGCGCCCGAAGTCCAGATGATTTCGCGCGGGTCCGCATGCAGCAGACCGGCGACATGGCGGCGCGCGGTTTCCACCGCTTCTTCCGCATCCCAGCCGTAACCGTGGCTGCGCGATGCCGGATTGCCGAAGCGCTCGTAAAGGTACGGAACCATTTTTTCGACCACGCGCGAATCGACCGGCGTCGTCGCGCTGTAGTCCATGTAGATGGGGCGTGAGGTCATTGATCGAGCTCCAGTGCAGCGTCTTCTCGAACGCGAGAAGCCTCGTAACAGAAGTGTGCGCGCAGTGTAGCCCAGCCGCCTGCCTGATCTGGCCAACACCCATTCGTCGAGTAGGGTTGTCTTTTATACAAAGCTTTTGTTACGAGGGTAAACGATAGCTTGAACGTTGGAATTTGTTGTCCTGTAATAAAGCTATGTAACAAAGCTAAATAACAAGGCTTTGTAGATTCTTGTGAAAGTGCCGCCGGAAGTGCGGCGCGAAGGAGAGCGAGATGAAAGACAGCATCGTACGGCCGAGCGCCGATCCGGAAGTGCAGCGTCAGTTCCGGGCTGCGTTGTCCATGTTTGCGACGGGTGTCGCGGTCATCACGGCGCCGAGGCGCGAAGGCACGCCGATCGGCATGACGGTCGCGTCGTTCAATTCGGTGTCGCTCGATCCGCCGCTGATTCTGTTCTCGGTGGACCGGCGCAGCCAAAGCCTCGCCGATCTGTGCGTGGCCGGCAGCTACGCGGTCAACGTGCTCGAAGAGTCGCAGCAGGACATGTCGAACCGGTTCGCAAAGGCCAACGGCGACAAATGGGGCTGGCGCGATGTCGCAAACCCCCGCGACGAGCCGGTGGTACTTCCCGACACGCTCGCGACCTTCGAATGCAAGCCCTATGCGCAATACGACGGCGGCGACCATGTGATCTTCGTCGGCCGCGTGACGCGTCACCAGACGCGCTCGCAAGGACGCCCGCTCATTTTTTTCGGCGGCCGCTATCACACGCTCGACGGCGTGCCCGCAGTGTCGGCCTGAAACGGCGGACGAACTCATTCCTGGAGAACATCATGATCAAGAACGGCACTCAACACATTGCATCACTGCGCGACGGACGTCAGGTCTTTCTCGACGGCAAGGCAGTCGGCGACGTCACCGTGCATCCCGCGTTCCGCAACTCGATTCGCAGCTATGCGAGCCTCTATGACTATCAGGCACGCCCGGAGAACGTCGAGAAGATGACGTTCGTTTCGCCGGATTCCGGCCATCGCGTGAGCCGCATCTGGGAACTGCCGACGTCGTACGAGCAACTGGTTGAGCGGCGCTCGGCTCTCGAAGCGTGGACGGAACTCCACTTCGGCTTTATGGGCCGCTCGCCGGATCACGTCGCGTCCTGCATCTCGGGCATGGTCATGGGCATCGATCTGTTCGAGCAGTACGACCCGGCCCGCGCCGGCGCGCTGCGCGACTACTACAGATACGCGCGCGACAACGATCTTTTTCTGACCTACGTGATCGTCAATCCGCAGGCGAATCAGTCGAAGTCGGCGCACGAGCAGGAAGACAAGTATCTCGCGGTGGGCATCGTCGATCAGGACGCGGAGGGCATCACGGTGCGCGGCGCGAAGATGCTCGCGACGAGCGGCATCATGGCCAACGAAGTCTTCTGCAGCTGCATTCAGCCGCTGCGTGAAGGCGACGAGATGTACGCGCTGTCGTTCGCGATTCCGATGAACGCGAAGGGCATGAAGGTGATGTCGCGCAAGTCGTACGAAGAGCACGCGCAGTCGGTGTTCGACAATCCGCTGTCGAGCCGGTACGACGAGAACGATGCCGTGCTGTATTTCGACGACGTCAAGGTGCCGTGGGAACGGATCTTCGTCGCCGGTGATGTGTCGATGTGCGCGAAGCAGTTTCATGCAACGCCCGCACACGTCTACCAGAACTATCAATGTCAGGTGCGGCTGATGACGAAGCTGCGGTTCCTCGTCGGGCTCGGTCTCAGGATTTCGGAAGTCAACGGCACCAACGCGTTCCCGCAGGTGCGCGAGATCCTGGGTCAGCTCGCATCGGAAGCATCGATGGTCGAAGCCTACGTGTACGGCATGGAAGCGAAGGGGAGCGTCGTCAACGGCTACTTCGTCCCCGATCGCAACATGCTGTACAGCTCGCAGGTGCTCACGCAGCAGCTCTATTCAAAAATCCTCACCACGCTGCGCGAACTCGCGGGAGGCGGAATGATCATGCTTCCGTCCAGCGCGCGCGACTTCGAGAACCCCGAGCTCGCACGCATCATCGAGAAGACACAGAAGTCGCCCGTCTGCAGCGCCGAGGAACGCGTGAAGTTCTTCAAGCTCGCGTGGGACGCGGTCGGCTCAGAGTTCGCATCGCGTCACAACCAGTACGAGCTGTTCTATGCGGGCGCGTCGTTTGTGACCAAGGGTCACGCGTATCGCAGCTACGACTGGCGCCGCGCGACCGGTCTCGTCGACAGCATGCTGTCCAGCTATTCGCTCGATGCGGAGCTGGCAAAGACGCGCCAGGCCGCCTGATACCGCTTCAACGCAATCCACGTCCCCCATAGGAGAAACACATGGCTATCAACAAACTTCACGATGAGTTTCACGGACTCGACATGGCCGACGGCTGGCAGTTACCGGAAGGCTATGCGCCCGGTTCCGGCGCACAGGAGCTGATCCTGTCCGGCGCGCTCGACACCGGCAATAAGCGCGGCAGCCGCACGCGCCTTCTGCGCCTGCCCGCCGGGATGCACACGACGAAGCCGTTCGTCCACGACTACTGGGAGGAAGTGTTTCTGGTCGAAGGCGATCTGACGGTCGGCAACGACGAGCAGGGACAAGGCGGCAAGCCCTTTGAAGGCTATACGTACGCGGTGCGTCCGCCCGGCGCGTGGCACGGCCCGTTCAAGTCGAACGGCGGCTGCGTGCTCCTCGAAGTGCATTACTACGATCCGGCCTGATCATGTTGCCCGCTCTCGACACATTGCGCGCCCAGCTTGCCGACGGCCGTCTCGAGGCCGAGACGCTCGTCGCCTCGTGCATCGAACGGATCGGCGATGCATCGGGCGAAGGCCGGCGGGTCTTTCCGCACGGCGTAAGCGCGGCGGCCGCGACGCAGGCGGCGGCGAGCGATGCGCTGCGCCGCTGCGGCGTCGCCGGTCCGCTGTCGGGCATTCCTGTTTCGGTCAAGGATCTCTTCGACGTGCAAGGCGAAGTCACGCGCGCCGGCGGCCACGTCCTTGCCGAGGAACCGGCGATGCACGATGCGGTGGCGATCGGCAGATTGCGAGCGGCGGGCGCAGTGTTCGTCGGCCGCACCAACATGACCGAGTTCGCGTACTCGGGCCCCGGCATCAATCCGCACTACGGCACGCCCGCGAATCCGTTCGACAGGAGCGCGGCGCGCATTCCGGGCGGCTCGTCGTCGGGCGCGGCGGTGTCGGTGACGGACAGCATGGCGGCCGCCGCGATCGGCTCGGATACCGGCGGCTCGTGCCGCATACCGGCCGCGCTGTGCGGACTCGCGGGATTCAAGCCGACGGCCGCGCGCATCCCGTTGCAAGGCACCGTGCCGCTGTCGTCGAGTTACGACTCGATCGGTTCGATCGCGCCGAGCGTCGCGTGCTGCGCCGCGCTCGACTCGATCATGGCAGGCGATACCGAAGCGGCAGCGATCGTGTCGCAGGCTCCGCATGGACTGCGCTTCGCCGCGCCCACCGGCATCGTGCTGGACGACATGGACTCGCACGTCGCGGCCGCGTTCGAGCGGGCGATCGAACGGCTGACTGCGGCGGGCGCAATCGTGCGCGAAGTGTCGTTCGAAAGCTGGCGACAGCTTGCCGCGCTCGGCCAGCATGGCGGACTGGTCGCTGCGGAGGCATGGGCGTGGCACGTCGGACTGATCAAGCGCCATGCCGACGCCTACGACCCGCGCGTGATAGCGCGCATCCGGCTCGGCAGCGGGCAAAGCACGGCCGAATACCTGCTCAATCGCGCGCTGCGCTCGCGCCTGTGCCGCGAGGCCGAAGATGAACTGCGTCCGTTTGACGCGATCGTTTGCCCGACGGTGCCGATCATCGCGCCGCGCATCGCCGACCTCGACGACGAGCCCGTCTACACGTCGACGAACCGGCTGCTGCTGCGCAATCCGTCGATCGCCAACATGCTCGACCTTTGTTCGGTGTCGATTCCCTGTCATGCGTCAGGGGATGCACCGGTCGGACTGATGTTGATGGGAAGGCACATGAGCGATCGTCAGTTGCTTGCAATCGGTGCCGGTGTCGAGGCCGTCGTGCGTCCGCATTGACCGGCTTTTTCCGAACTACATATCAAGGAGACTTTCATGTTCAGACAACCCGCGTGCAGTGCGGCGTCCGCCGCCATCGCTGTGGCGTGCGCATTCGCCTTCCAGGCGGCTCACGCCGCCGGCATCAGCGACGGCGTCGTGAAGATCGGCGTGCTCACCGACATGTCGTCGATTTTTTCGGACATCGGCGGCAAGGGCTCCGTCGTCGCGGCGCAGATGGCCGTCGACGATTTCGGCGGCAAGGTGCTCGGCGCGCCCATCAAGGTAATCAGCGCCGATCACCAGAACAAGACGGACGTCGCCGCGACGGTCGCGCGCGAATGGTTCGATAACGAGCATGTCGACATGGTGCAGGACCTGCTGCCGTCGTCGGTTGCGCTGGCGGTGTCGAACGTCGCGAAAGAGAAGCACCGCATCGCGATCGTGAGCGGTGCGGGCACGACGAAGCTCAGCAACGAGGCGTGCTCCCCCTACACGATCCAGTACACGTACGACACCTATGCGCTGACGACGAGCCTCGTGAAGGCGATGGCGCGCGCCGGCGACAAGTCGTGGTACTTCCTGACTGTCGACTATGCGCTCGGCGCGTCGCTGAAGGACGATGCGGCAGCGGCGTTGACCGCTTCCGGCGGCAAGGTGCTCGGGGAGTCGAAGCATCCGATGCAAGCCGCTGACCTGTCTTCGAACCTGTTGCAGGCCCAGGCGTCGCGTGCGCAGGTGATCGGTCTCGCCGACGCGGGCGCCGACACCATCAACGCGATCAAGACCGCGAGCGAGTTCGGCATCAACGCGCCGGGCAAGCAGAAGATCGCCGCGCTGCAGATGTTCATCAGCGATGTCAACAGCCTCGGCCTGAAGTACGCCCAGGGAATGATGCTGACGACACCGTTCTACTGGGACCGCGACGACGCGAGCCGGGCCTGGTCGCAGCGCTTCTTCGCAAAGACCGGCCGCATGCCGACGTTCATTCAGGCGGGCGTGTATTCGTCGACGCTGCATTACCTGAAGGCCGTGCAGGCAAGCGGCACCGACGCGCCCGATGCCGTGCTCGCGCAGATGCGGAAGACCCCGGTCAACGATTTCTTCGCGACCAACGGCGTGATCCGCGCCGACGGGCTGATGGTGCACGACATGTACATCGCCGAGGTGAAGAGCCCCGCGCAGTCGAAGAAGCCTTGGGACTACTACACGATCAAACAGACGATTCCCGCGCAGGAAGCCTATGCGCCGCTCAGCGCGAGCCATTGCGCGCTTGCCGCGGGCAAGGTCGTCGCAGCGAAATAGAGGAGCTTTGATGAAAACCATCACATTCAGGATCGAAGAGCGCGACGGTCAAACCGAGCGCGGCATTTCGATCGATACGCTCGTCATCGCGGGCTGGACCGGTCGCGACGTCGACGCGATGGAAAAACACATCCGCGAGCTCGAAGCACTGGGTATCAAACGGCCCGCTTATACGCCGGTCTTCTATCGTGTCGCGGCTGACCGGCTCGGCCCGCTTGCGTCGATGCAGGTGACGGGCGAGGAGAGCAGCGGCGAAGCGGAATTCGTGCTGGTGAAGGATCGCGGTGAAGTGTATGTCGGCGTGGCCTCGGATCATACGGACAGACAGGTCGAGGCGTACGGCATCACCGTGTCGAAGCAGATGTGCGACAAGCCGTGCTCGAACACGCTGTGGCGCTTGAGCGACGTGGCCGGTCATTGGGACGAGCTGCTGCTGCGCTCTTACGCGACGATCGACGGCGAGCGCGTGCTCTATCAGGAAGGCAGGGTCAGCGCGATGCGCTCGCCGCAAGACCTGCTCGGCCAGTTCGCGCAACGCGGCGGCGAGTTCGTCGACGGAACCGCGATGCTGTGCGGAACGCTCGCGGCCATCGGCGGAATCCGTGCGGCCCAGTGCTTCGAGACGGTGCTGGAGGACCCGGTGCTCGGACGCACGCTGCGGCACGCGTACCGGATCGAGACGCTGCCGGTGGCCGGATGACGCGCTCATTGCATAGCAACAGATCACGCATCGAATCTGGCAGGAGGAGCCGCGATGACGCATGCAGACATGATTCTGGAGACAAAGGGCTTGACGAGGCAATTCAACGGCTTCACGGCGGTCAACGGCATCGACCTGCGGGTTCGCCGCGGAACGATCCACGCGTTGATCGGGCCGAACGGCGCCGGCAAGACCACGTGTTTCAACCTGTTGACGAAGTTCCTCGCACCGACGTCGGGGCAAATCTTCTTCGATGGCCGTGAAATCACCCGCGCGGCGCCCGCGGCGATCGCGAGACAGGGCGTGGTGCGGTCGTTCCAGATCTCCGCGGTGTTTGCGCATCTGAGCCCCGTCGAGAACGTGAGTATCGCGTTGCAGCGGCCGCTCGGCGTGTCGTTCCGCTTCTGGAGGAGCAGCGCGATGCTGGGGCGTCTGCGCGGTCGCGCGCTCGAGTTGCTCGACGACGTCGGCATGAGCGCTTATGCGGATCTGAGGACCGGCGAGTTGTCGTATGGCCACAAGCGCGCGCTCGAGATCGCGACGACGCTCGCGATGGACCCGGTTCTGATGCTGCTCGACGAACCGACGCAGGGCATGGGTCACGAGGACGTGGATCGCGTCACGGCGCTGATCAAAAAGGTATCCGCGGGCCGGACGATCCTGATGGTCGAGCACAACATGAAGATGGTGTCGAGCATCGCGGACAGGATCACCGTGCTTCAGCGCGGAGAGATTCTCGCGGAAGGCGATTACGAGACCGTCTCCGCCAACCCGCAAGTGAAGGAAGCATACATGGGGACCGAAGATGGATCGCTCGAACATTGAACCGCTGCAGCGCGCCGTCGATGCCGCCGCCGCATCCGGCGACGCAGTGCATGTGACGGGCCTCGAAGCTTGGTACGGCGAATCGCACATCCTCCACGGCGTCGACCTGCGCGCGGCGCGCGGAGAGGTCGTCACGCTCCTTGGCCGCAACGGCGCGGGCCGCAGCACGACGTTGAAGGCAATCATGGGGCTGACGGATAGGCGGCGCGGCTCGATCGTCATCGACGGCCGCGAGACGGTCGGCATGCCGCCTCAGGGGGTGGCGCGGCTGGGCGTCGGCTACTGTCCGGAGGAACGCGGAATCTTCGCGGGCCTCTCGTGCGAAGAGAACCTCATGCTGCCGCCGCGTTTGCCACGCGCGAGGGGTACACCGATGTCGCTCGACGAAATCTACGAGATGTTTCCCAATCTCGCCGAGCGTCGCGCGAGCCAGGGCACGCGGCTGTCGGGCGGCGAGCAGCAGATGCTGGCGATCGCGCGGATTCTGCGTACCGGCGCGGACATTCTCCTGCTCGACGAAATCTCCGAGGGGCTCGCGCCGGTGATCGTGCAGACGCTCGCCCGCGTCATCAGGGTGCTGAAGTCGCGCGGCTTCACCGTGCTGCTCGTCGAACAGAACTTCCGCTTCGCGGCGCCGCTCGCCGATCGCTTCTACGTGATGGAGCACGGCCGGATCGTCGATACCTTCGAGGCGGCCAGGCTTCACGAAAAAGCGGCCGCGCTGCAGGCACTGCTCAACATCTGACCGGAGCGAAACATCATGGAAATCTTCGGTATGCCGCTGCAGGCGGTATCGGGCCAGCTCGTGCTCGGCCTGATGAATGGCTGCTTCTATGCGGTGCTGAGTCTCGGCCTGTCGCTGATCTTCGGGCTGCTGAACGTCATCAACTTCACGCACGGTGCGTTCTTCATGCTCGGAGCGCTGTTCGCGTGGATGGGCACGCATTACTTCGGCCTCGACTACTGGCTGATGCTAGCCGTCGCGCCGCTCGCTGTCGGTGCGCTCGGCGTGATGGTCGAGCGCTCGATGCTGCGGCGCCTGTACAAGCTGGACCCTCTGTACGGCTTGCTGCTCACGCTCGGCATCGCGCTGATCCTCGAAGGCGTGTCGCGTTCGGTGTACGGGGTCTCCGGGGTGTCGTACGCGGCGCCCGACAGCCTCGCGCGCGCCGTCGATCTCGGCTTCATGATGCTACCGGCGTATCGCGGATGGGTCGTGATCGCGTCGCTCGCGGTCTGCGTGGGCGCCTGGTGGGCGATCGAGCGCACGCAGCTCGGCGCGCTCTTGCGTGCCGCGACCGAGAACCCGCGACTGGTCGCCGCGTTCGGCGTCGAGGTGCCGCGCATGGTCTCGCTGACCTACGGCTTCGGCGTCGCGATCGCGGCGTTCGCCGGCGTGCTCGCCGCGCCGGTCGTGCAGGTGTCGCCGCTGATGGGGCAGAGCATGATCATCACCGTCTTCGCGATCGTCGTGATCGGCGGGATGGGCTCGATCGCCGGATCGGTGCTGACGAGCCTCGCGCTCGGCGTGCTCGAGAGTCTGGTGAAGCTGTTCTATCCGGAAGCGTCGGCGACGGTCGTATTCGCCGTCATGGTGCTGGTTCTGCTCGTGCGTCCCAGCGGGCTGTTCGGTCAATCGAAGTGAGGTGTCTCATGCATAACCGCTTTGCATTCGTCGTCGGATTGGCCGCGCTCGCTGCCGCGCCGTGGCTCGGCGCTTATCCGGTCTTTCTAATGAAGCTGATGTGCTTCGCGCTGTTCGCTGCATCGCTGAACCTGCTGCTCGGCTATGTCGGTCTGTTGTCGTTCGGGCATGCGGCGTTCTTCGGCGTCGCGGCCTACGTGGCGGGCGGCGCGTTACGCGATCACGGCTTGCCGCCTGAAGCCGCGTTGCTGCTCGGCGCGGGCGTCGGTGCGGCGCTCGGTTTCGTGATCGGCCTCTTCGCGATCCGCCGCAAGGGCATCTACTTCGCGATGGTTACGCTCGCGCTCGCCCAGATGATCTATTTCTTCTGCGTGCAGACGCCGCTCACGGGAGGCGAGGACGGCATGCAAGGCGTGCCGCGCGGGCGACTGTTCGGCGTGCTTTCGCTCGACAGCGACCTGACGCTCTACTACGTCGTGCTGGTGCTCACGGCTGCCGCGTTTGCCGTCCTCGCACGCATGATGGACTCGCCGTTCGGCCGGATCCTCGGAGCCTTGAAGGAGAACGAGGCGCGCACGGTTTCGCTCGGCTACGACGTCGATCGCTTCAAGCTGCTGGCATTCGTCATATCGGCCGCGTGCGCGGGGCTTGCGGGCGCGATGAAGACGCTCGTGCTCGGCTTCGCCACGCTCTCCGACGTGCACTGGACTATGTCGGGCACTGTGATCCTGATGACCTTGCTGGGCGGTCTCGGCACGCGCGCGGGGCCGGCGGTCGGCGCGGTGATCGTCGTCGGGCTGGAGACGAAGCTTGCCGCGTTTGGAACCTGGCTGGCCGAGGTAACGCGCATCGCGGGCTTTCGAGAGCTGGGTGATTCGGCCAGCATCGTGACCGGGGTGATGTTCGTCGCTTGCGTGCTGGTGTTCCGGCGCGGCATCGTCGGGGAAATCGGACGGTGGGTCGAGCGTCGCGGCAGTAAAGGGAGCAGATTGCCTGGACATCCGGTAACGCGTGATGGCGTACGACCCGTCGAAGCGCGATAGCGCTCCAAGCCAGCGTTGACTTTGCAGTCCTAAGCCGACGTTGCAATTTCCTTTTGGGAACGGCGGGAGTGGGGCGGCTCTGCCTGACCCGTGGCAATCGTCGTTTTCGCTCTTGCGGTCGTCACCGCGCTTCGTGCTCGGCGCTCTCATATATCGGTGGTTTGGGACCACCCCGGCCAAAGCACTGCTCGACCTGCAAATAGTGACGAGAGATTGCCGCATGCTTTCTGCAGCCCAGTACTGGGTGGCGCCGTCTCCACGATCAACGCTCTATTCGCCCGCGGGAAGGTGCGAGCTCTAGCCTCAATCAGGGCGTCGCGCAGGCTAGACGGCCGGTCGCGTCCGGCGCAACTCGCTGTCGGGACGTGACCGGCCAGAAAGGGACTTTCGTCCGATCCCGCGCAAGGACATTGAGACGGCCGCTCGTCGGCACAGAGCGGCCGTTCGACTACACAAACGAAGGCGAGCGGGGGCAGCCGGGTAGGCGAAGCTATGAATGGCTGGAAGCAAGAAAGTGTATTCGGGTGGGCACACCCGACTGACTGTACAAGCGGCTATCGACGCGAGCGAGGATGGAGGCGTCGCAAGCGAGAGTTCAACGCTACGCTTGCGGGCGCAGCTTAATTCCCGTCCAGTGACCATCGGCCTGCAATTCGACAATAAGGTCGGCGATGCACTGCCGCACGGCCAGTGTGGCTGATCCGACCGGCAGCGAGTTCGACCAGCACACGCTTGCCGGCCGCTGCAGTTGCGGCGACACAATGCGCAACGCCTTCGGCCGCAGGGTCGGATCGCGCGGCGCCAGCGCCGACGCTGGCAGGATCGTGCACGCATCGCCGGCGCGTGCGATATCGATGAGTGTCGGCAGCGAGTCGATATCGGCGACAATGTTTAGCTCGACATTGGCTTGCGAAAAGCTGCGCTCAATCAGCAAGCGCAATCCGTTCGATGCACTCGGCACAACCAGCGGCACATTCGCCAGCCGTGCCAATTCGCACGTTCCGCTCGCGACGTCGTTGCCGCTCTCGCGCGGCTCGGGCGGGGCAACATCGAATATCTCCGGGCACACCAAATGCCCGCCGATCACGTACATCTCCTCGTCGAATAACGGCATGACCGAGATGCCGCGCGTCTCGGAGTCGCGGAACAGCATCGCGAGATCGAGCCGCCCGTTAGCGAGCAATTCGCTGATGTAGCCGCTCATGCTTTCGAAGATCTGCAAGCGGATGCCGGGATATTGCTCACGCACCCGTTGGAACAGCGGCACAGCGAGGATTGCGGCAATCGTTGTCGGAAAACCCACCGCGACTGGCCCTGCCTCACTGCCGCCGCCGTCGCGAACCTCTTCGCGAATCTGCTCCATCTGCCGCAACACGGCGCGCGCATGGCGATACAGCGTCTTGCCGGCCTCGGTTGGCGCCACTCCCTGCGCGCTGCGAACCAGCAATTGCGTCTGCAATTCCTCTTCGAGGGTGCGGATCTGGAGACTGAGCGACGGCTGTGCGATCAGCAGCCGTTCGGCCGCTTTCGACAGGCTGCCGATATCGACGATGACGATGAAGTTGCGCAGTTGCCGGATATCCATGACCAAAACAATACAGGAGAAGGCCATAGCGTACCGCTATATGGCGTCAGGATAAACACTAATTTTCGGCTAAATTCTGGGCTGACGATCCCGCTTCCAGTGTCAAGCCATAGATCACGTCTATACCCGCATCCGAATTCAGTATTTCCTCCAGCCCGTCTTGCGCGCCTATAGTTGGCCTCAGAAAACACACAGATTGGAGACAAGCAAATGCAGTTACCTGAACGCACCCACCTTGGCGCGACCGAGCATGCCCCGTCGGACAACTGTCCCTCGACCGGCAGCGTGCACCGGCTTCGCGACGCATGGTGGCGATTGATGGACATGCGCATCGGCATCGTTCCTTTGCCCGTGCATATTTTGCTAGCCCTCGCGCTGATCGCGACGGCGGTAACGGGCAAACTATCGGCCGAACTCTCACCGATCATTGCTTTACTCGCGATATGTAGCTTCACATGCATGGAGATCGGCCAGCGCATTCCGGTGTTCCGTAGCATTGGCGGCCCGGTGATCCTGGTGACGTTTCTGCCGTCCTACCTGGTCTTCACCCAAGCATTGCCGCCGGCTGTGGTCAAGCCAATCGTCGAATTCTGGAAGGCCGGGAACTTCCTGTACCTGTTCATTCCCGCGATTATCGTTGGCAGCATCCTGAGCATGGACCGCAAGGTTCTGATCGCCGGCTTCCTGCGTATGTTCGTGCCGCTGGCCGTAGGCTCGGTGGTCGCCGGCGTGGTCGGGACAGCGGTCGGCACGATGCTCGGCATGGGCGTATTCCATACGGTCTTCTTCGTCGTGCTCCCTGTCATGTCGGGCGGTCTTGGCGAGGGTGTCATTCCGCTCACGCTCGGCTATTCGGAAGTGCTGCATCACCCGGCTGGCGAGTTGCTCGCGCAGGCAATGCCGGCCGTAATGATCGGCAACGTGACGGCGATTGTGTTTTCGGGCGTGCTCAACGCAATTGGCAAGCGCTATCCGTCGCTGACAGGCAACGGCCAGTTGATGCGCTCGGGCAACGACGGCTTGCCTGAAGGCGCAAAGTCCAGCGCGCCGATGGATGTCACCGACATCGCCGCAGCCGGCATGATCGCCGTATGCCTGTATTTCGTCGGCACACTGGCGCAGAACACGCTGGGCCTTCCCGGTCCGGTGGTGATGCTGGTGCTTGCAGTCGCGGCGAAGGTGTTCTTCGTGTTTTCGCCCCGTCTGGAACAGGGTGCGGGTGTGGTCTACAAGTTCTTCGCGACGGCGGTCACGTATCCGCTGCTGTTCGCAATCGGCGTGGTCATCACGCCGTGGCAGAAGATCATCTCTTCGTTCAATGTGCCGACGGTCGTGACCATCGTCGCGACTGTGGCTACGCTGATGGCGACCGCATTTTTCACCGCACGCCGCATGAAGATGTACCCGATCGACGCAGCCATCGTCGTGGGCACGCATAGCGGCATGGGCGGCACCGGCGACGTCGCCATCCTCACCGCCGCTAATCGCATGCGCCTCATGCCGTTCGCACAGATTGCCACCCGTATCGGCGGCGCAATCACGATCACGCTGAGCCTCATCGTGCTCGCCAGGATTGTCTGATTCCCACGCCAGCCTTTCACTATCAGTATTCGGAGACTGTTGTCATGAGACCCCTCGATAGCATCAAAATCATCTCGCTCGAACACGCTATCGCGGCGCCGTTCTGCACCCGTCAACTGGCCGACCTCGGCGCCCGGGTCATCAAGATCGAGCGCCCCGGCGTCGGTGATTTCGCCCGCGCCTACGATGCACGGGTCGACGGCATGTCGTCACACTTCGTGTGGACCAACCGTTCGAAGGAAAGCCTTTCACTCGACCTCAAGCAGCCGGCTGCGCAGGACGTGCTGCATCGTCTTCTGGCCGACGCCGACGTACTCGTGCAGAACATCGCGCCGGGAGCCGCCGACCGGCTCGGCTTGTCGTACGAGGCCCTGTCCGGGAAATATCCGCAGATCATCGTTTGTGGCATCTCGGGCTACGGCCCCGACGGCCCCTATCGCAACAAGAAGGCGTACGACCTGCTCATCCAGAGCGAGTCCGGTTTTCTGTCGGTGACAGGGTCGCCCGAGGAATCCGCAAAGGCCGGCTGCTCGATTGCTGATATTGCGGCCGGTATGTATGCGTACACCAACATCCTGTCCGCGCTGCTGCAACGTCAGAAGACCGGGCGCGGCTGCCGCATCGACGTATCGATGCTCGAATGCATGGTCGAGTGGATGAGCTTCCCTCTGTATTATGCGATCGACGATCAGGCGCCACCGCCGCGCGCCGGCGCGGCACACGCGACCATCTATCCGTACGGGCCTTTCCCGGCCGGCGACGGCAAGACCGTCATGCTCGGCTTGCAGAACGAGCGCGAGTGGAAGGTATTCTGCGAGAAGGTCCTCGAGAAGCCGGAACTGGCCGACGACGCGCGCTTTCGGTCGAATCCACTGCGGATTGAACATCGCGATACCTTGCGCAGCATCATCAACGACGTGTTCAGTCAGCTGACCGCGGCACAGTTGGTCGCGCGTCTCGACGCGATCGGCATTGCCAACGCCAATCTGAACTCGATGCACGACGTCTGGGATCATCCGCAGTTGGCAGCTCGCGGTCGCTGGACCGAAGTGCAAGCGCCGAACGGTCCGGTCGCTGCGCTTCTGCCGCCGGGCATGCCGGCGTCGTTCTCGCCGCGCATGGATCCGATCCCCGCACTGGGGCAACACACCGACGCTATTCTCGCCGAACTGGGCCTGACCCACGCTCAGATCGACGCAATGCACGCCGAGCACACGGTTTGATGCCGAAAGAGACCCCGATCATGTCAATCCGTTCCTGGTTGTTCGTTCCTGGTAATCGCCCTGAGCGCTTTGAGAAAGCGCTCGCCGCAGGTGCCGACGCCGTCATAGTCGACCTCGAAGATGCCGTGCCACCGGCCGACAAAGTTGCAGCGCGCGCGCAAGTCCGTGAATGGCTTGCTGGAAACGCACCCGACGACTCGGCATCACCCACGCCGATTTACGTGCGTATCAACGCGGTCACGACCGACTGGTTCGCCGACGAGCGCTCACTTAGCGCGTTGCCGCGTGTAGCTGGATTGGTCGTGCCGAAAGCAGAGGATGCTGCGACGCTGATCGTCGCGGCCGCCGGCGCCCACGACGCCTTGCGCATCGTGCCGTTGATCGAGAGCGCGCGCGCGTTTGCCGCACTCGATGCGATCGCGAGCGCACCACGTATTGAACGTCTGATGTTCGGAACAATCGATTTCCAGCTCGACGTTGGCATCGAAGGCGACGGTGACGAGTTGCTCTACTTTCGTACGCGACTGACCCTGGCATCGCGACTCGCTGGCATTGCCGCGCCGATTGATGGCGTCACTACCGTATTCGACGACGCGGCCGTCATAGAACAGGAGGCGCGGCGGGCGAGACGCCTGGGATTTCGCGGCAAGCTGTGCATCCACCCAAAGCAGATTGCGGCCGTGCATGCGGCGTTCGCGTGGCGTGATGATGAGGTGGCGTGGGCCCGACGCGTTGTCGAAGCGACCGAGGCGAGTGGCGGTGCGGCCGTCGCACTCGACGGAAAGA
Organism: Paraburkholderia sp. HD33-4; assembly: GCF_021390635.1. NCBI lineage: Bacteria > Pseudomonadati > Pseudomonadota > Betaproteobacteria > Burkholderiales > Burkholderiaceae > Paraburkholderia > Paraburkholderia sp. HD33-4. The sequence goes on from NZ_JAJEJS010000003.1 coordinate 787,361, forward strand.
TGATCGACACGCCCGTCCTTCTGAAAGCACGCGAGATTCTGGCGAGCTTGCCAGCGCCATTGGCGTAACGCCTTCCCCTTACTGTGTGATTCGCAGTAAGGCTCTATCAAAAATCACAGCTTGCGCATTGCTTTGCTGCAAGTTTCCAGATAGCCGTCAGCATTACTTCCCTCTGCGACGACTTCCGTCAATAAACTGAAGAGAGAGTCCCGATGGAAAGCGCGGATTTGATTAATGAGCCGGGCCGATGCGCGAATGATGAGACAGAGCGGAGCCACGTGGCGCTCCCCGGAGCGACCAAATCAGCTGGCCAAGCCATAGATGACGCAGCAACTTGGCCTTGGATCGCGGCAAGCATGCCCTACGACTGGATGGACCTGCATGCGCCATTCAAAGATACAAAGTGGTGAATCTGCGGTCCCATCCGGTTCCCGCAACCTTTCGGCACCGATCGCACCCTCCGCGGGACAACGCGTTCGTGAGGAAGGCATCCATTGATGAATCGAAGCCGCTGGTCCGCTGTGCAAGCGCAACTCCCCGAGAAGTCCCAGGACGGGGCGCAATTAGCTCGTCACCGCTATGACGCCATCGAGCCCGCACTGACACGGTGAGAATAATCAAACGACGGCGGCTCCGCCTCTGAAAGCGGTCATTGACGAGCGCCGGCGGTGAGTGACCGAGTTGGGTCGGGAGTGTGAGTTCGCCGATCGAGGAAGCTGTCGTTCGGCTGGTCGGTGCCACGACCGTCAGCAATCCGCCGCCTTATCGCTGACGTAGAACTCAGCCCGGCCCAATGTCGGCTCTGGCCGAATTGTGCATGTAGCCTGACCGTCAGGCTTCCGCCGTTGCGACCTGAAAACCAGCCGTTGGGAAATTGAGTTTGGAATTGGTTCCACGGGTGTGGAGCAGCTACATCCCCACTGAAAGTTGAAGCCACCGACCGACAGCCCGCTATCTCAATGGTGCTCGTTGGCCGCCAGGGTAAGCGCGTCGAGAACTGCCGCTACCGCCGGACGCTTTGCCGTACCTTTGGGCAGCGCCATAAAGACCCGACGATTGAGAACCGGGTCAATGGGCAGTATCGAAAAGTCTGGATCTTTCTCAGCGTGGCGAAGCCCAAGGCGAGGCAGCACCGCAACAGCCCCGCCGGTTCTCACCATTTCCAGGGTCACCGCCATGTTCCGGCTGCTCGTCGTGACCTTGGGCGTAAAGCCACCTGCAAAGCAGGCGTTGAGCAAAAACGTGTGGTAGGTGGCAGCAGACTGGTTCAGCGCCCACCGCTCGTGAGCCAGGTCAGAGAGCTGAACCGACTTGCGCCCGGCAAGCTTGTGGTTTGCAGACACGACCGCATCGAAGTGGTCAACGCACAATGGAAGAAATTCCAGCACGCTTGCGAGCGCTTCCGCGCTAACAAGGTCGTCGACGATCGCGATATCCGTCTGCTTCGCGGCTGCGGCGCGCAACCCCTCCGACGGTTCCAGTTCAGTGAAAATCACGCTCAACCGAGGATGCAAGTCCAGCAGATGCTTGACGGCGAGTGGCACCACACTGCTGGCGAGCGATCCAAACGCCGACAGCCGCACTTCACCACTGACCTCCAAATTGGCCGCGGCTACCTCGGCTTCGATTTCCTCGACCATCTGGAACAGGTCCGTGGCTCGAGCAACAAGGCGCCGCCCTGCGGGGGTCAGTTGGACCCCCCGACCCGAGCGTTCAATCAGAACGGTATCAAGTTCATCTTCGAGTTGGGCAAGCTGCTGCGACACGGCCGGTCTCGTCAGGTGCACGGCATCCGCTACTGCGGAGATCGTGCCAAGGACGGACAGTTCGTGAAGCAGGCGAAGACGGCTGAGATTGAGCATGAGCGACTCCGTGGTCGACCGTTAATCGTAACCAAAACTTACCCATAGCGTCAAAAAGTGTCGTCTTTTTTTTCTTAACGGGACTTTCTATAGTCACATCACCGGGACGCAAAAGGCCGCAGCGACAAGGGAAAACCCTTGGCAGACAGTGACTTAGCTAAGCCTGAGCGTCGCAGGTTCAATCTATAGAGACCCGTTGGAGGAAAGAATGAAGGTTGCTTTTATCGGTGTGGGACGGATGGGAGGGCGGATGGCCGCGCGCCTGGTCGCAGCAGGCCACCAGGTCCGTGTGTACGATCCGAGCCAGGCCGCGATGGACGCGCTCGCAACGAAAGGCGCGACGGCAACGAAGAATCCCGCCGAGGCGGCTGTCGACGCAGAGCGGATCCTCCTGAGCCTGCCAAGCCCAAAGACGCTGCGTGATGCAGTGACCGGCAGTGAGGGCGTGCTCAAAACAGCAGCCGAAGGCGCAATCATCGTCGACTTCAGCACGGTTGATCCTGCGACGACGAAGGAAATTGCCGCAGAGGCTGCTCAAAAGAACGTGTTGTTCGTCGACTCGCCGGTCAGCGGAGGTGTTGCGGGTGCCGAGAATGGCAAGCTGGTCTTGATGGTTGGCGGCGCCCCAGGCGTGATTGAAAAGCTCAAGCCCATCTTTGACGTGCTCGCCGGCCGAGTGGTCCATTGTGGCGATATCGGCGCAGGCCAACTGACCAAGATCAGCCATAACCTGCTCACCGCAATCAACACGGTCGCACTAGGCGAAGTGCTGACGGCAAGCGTGAAGGCTGGCGCGAGGCTCGATGTCCTGTGCGACGTGCTGAGCGCAGGGCTCGCGGGCAGCAAGATGCTCGACTACCTGCCGAAGACCTTGTTCACCGCCGAGCGCCCGGCGAACTTCGCCATCGACCTCATGCACAAGGACATCAAGCTGTGTCTGGATGAGTTCTCGAATCTGCCGATGCCTCTCGGCCAGCTTGTTCTCCAGACGTACAACGCCGCCCGCGCGAAGGGCCTGGGCGGCAAGGATTCCACGAGCGTCAATGAAATCTATGAAGAACTGCTGGGCGTGCGTCTGAGCCTGCCGGCGGCCCAGTAATCATCCAAAGATTGAAGGACTCACTGTGAACTCACGTACCGATACCCCTAACGCCGAAGTTATCCTGCCGAAGGCTGGCATCACCGGCCTGTTGATCAACAACGAATGGTGTACACCAGCCAAGGGTAAAACCCTCGACGTTGAAAACCCGTCGCGCCGCGAAAAGCTCGCGACCATCGGCGCCAGCGATGCCGACGACGTGAATGCAGCTGTCGCAGCCGCTGCAGCCGCCTTCCCGAAGTGGCGTCGTCTCGCGTCCCGCGCCCGCGGGGCGCTGCTGACGGAACTCGGCAACCGCGTGACGGCCAACGCTGAAGAGATCGCGCGTGTACTCGCCGCGGAAAGCGGCAATGCACTGCGCACGCAAAGCCGGCCGGAAGTGCTTGGCGCTGCCGAGGTCCTGCGCTACTACGGCGGTGTCATTGCGGAGCAGAAAGGCGAAACGCTGCCGCTGGGCCCGGGCCTTTTCAGCTACTCCACGCGCGAGCCGCTCGGCGTAGTCGGCGCCATCATTCCGTGGAACTCGCCCGTCGTGCTGGCCGCCGTGAAAATCGGCATGGCACTCGGCACTGGCAACACCCTGGTGCTGAAACCTGCCGAGGACGCTCCGCTGGCTGTCATCAAGATCGCCGAACTTGCGACCGGTCTCTTCCCCGCAGGCGTTTTCAACGTCGTCACGGGAACGGGTATTGATGCCGGTGCGCCGCTTGCAGCGCATACCAACGTCGCAAAGGTGTCGTTCACCGGTTCGCTCGAAGTTGGCAAACTCGTGGGGCACGCCGTCGCGGATCGCATCGGCCATGCCACGCTGGAACTCGGCGGCAAGAGCCCTTGCATCGTCTATCCCGACGCCGCGACGCCGGAATACATCGACGCCACCGTCACCGGGATCATCAACGCGATGCGCTTCGCGCGTCAGGGTCAGTCGTGTACGGCCGGCTCGCGGCTCTACGTCCACAAGGACGTGTGGGATGCTGTGATGACCAGGCTCGTCGCGAAGGTCAAGGAACTGAAGATTGGCGACTCGCTCGACGAATCGAACGATATCGGCGCGATCATCAACGCGGAGCGTTATTCGGAAGTCCGGGCGTTCATCAAGGAAGCCATCGATGCGGGCGCGCACGTCCTGACCGGTTCGTTGCCGCCGCCTGTGGAAGAGGCGAAGGGTTTCTTCCCCGAACCGGTGATCTTTGCCGGCGTCGACAACGCGTGGCGCGTCACGCGTGAGGAAGTGTTCGGTCCTGTGCTCGTGGCAATTCCATGGTCGGATGAGGAAGAAGTGATCCGGTGGGCGAACGATACCGTCTACGGGCTCGCCGCCTATGTCTTCACCAACGACATCACGAAAGCACTGAAGGCCACCGAGCAGATCGACGCCGGCTGGCTACAGGTCAACCGCGCAGGCGGGCAGATTCCCGGCATGTCTTACGGTGGCGCCAAGCAGAGCGGCATTGGCGCCGAGTATTCGATCGAAGGCGCACTCGAGGCTTATACCTCCCGCAAAAGCGTGACGATCAACGTCTAACGACGGCATCAAGGACGGCCCGGCTATCGACCGGGTCGCCACCAGACTCGACCCTATTCAGGTTTGGAGTGAGACGATGAATGCAAATCTGGCAGCAACCACAGAAGGCGCGCACGCCGAGTCGCGCGCCACCTCGACGCGAGCGGCGCTGAGTTCGTTTATCGGCACGACCGTCGAGTGGTACGACTACTTTCTCTACGGAACGGCCGCGGCACTGGTGTTCCCGAAGGTGTTCTTCAACGAACTATCACCCGAACTGGCAACGCTGGCTTCCATGGCTTCGTTTGCAGTCGCGTTCATACTTCGTCCGCTCGGCGGCATGGTCATCGGCCACTTTGGCGATCGTATCGGGCGCAAGAAGATGCTGATCTTCACGCTCCTGGTGATGGGGCTGTGCACGGCGGCAATTGGCTTTCTGCCCTCGTACAATTCGGTTGGCAACTGGAGCCCCGCCCTGCTTATTGCGCTGCGTGTGGTGCAAGGATTTGCGCTCGGTGGCGAGTGGGGCGGCGCCGCGCTGATGACGGTCGAACACGCGCCAGAAGGGCGGCGCGGGCTCTTTGGCGCCACCATGCAGATGGGGGTGCCCGCCGGTCTGCTCGTTTCGACCGCTGCGTTCGCTCTCGTATCGTCGTTGCCCGACAGTCAGTTCTTTGCCTGGGGATGGCGTTTGCCGTTCATCTTCAGTCTCGCGCTGCTGTTCGTGGGTATGTACATCCGCCTCCAGGTCACGGAGCCGGCCAACTTCGAAAAGGTAAAAGCGGCAGGCAAGGTAGCGCGCATTCCGTTGCTGGAAGTTTGGCAAAACGAAAAGAAGAAGACGCTCATCATGGTCTTCTTCCAGACTGCTGCGAACGTCGGGTATTTTCTGATCACGGTATACGCGCTGACCTATATCACGGGCACGCTGCACCTTCCGCGTGGCGTCGCATCGACGGGACTGCTCATCGCGGCCGTTGTCGACCTGATCATGCAGCCGTTCTTCGGCTGGCTCTCCGACAAGATCGGGCGAAAGGTGGTCTACGGGTTTGGAGCGATCTTCTTCGCCGTGTATGCGTTTCCCATGTTCTGGCTGCTCGACACCGGAAATCCGGTGCTGATCACCGTCGCACTGTCTCTCGGCCTCGGGATTGGCCATGCCTCAACCGGATCTCTGCATGGCGTGATCTACGCGGAGCAGTATCCCACCCGGTATCGCTTTAGCGGCTCATCCACGGCTTATCAACTCTCCGGCATTGTCTCGAGCGCGCCGACGCCCCTGATCGCCGCCTGGCTTGTCGCCCGCACCGGCAGTTCGATGGCTGTTTCGTGGTACGTCGTCGTCGCCGCGATCATCACGCTCGTTTGCGTCCTGTTAGTGAAAGAGACGTTCCGCGAACCTATCGATCAATAAGGTCCGGCCTGAAAATGAACAACACTCACGAACAACTTACCGGCGAGCGTATCGACCGGCTGATGACCGTCGAGATCCGCCCGCTGAATGGGGGACTTCCCGCCGGCTTCGTCGTGCCGATGTACGAGGTTTGCCGTGCCCATCACGGCGAACCGCTCAGTTCGCTCGCGGCTCGCAGACTAGCCGACACCCTCTCACGCGGCGACATTGTTTTCATCGCGACAGGGGCAGGTGTCGCGCCCAAGTTGCCGCAGGGCGAAACGGATGGTCCCGTAGGCGCGGCGGTTCTGGCTCGCGCATTGATTCTCGCGTTCGGCGTCCGGGTCGTGCTGGTTACCGAAGAGGCCCATGCAGCCCCCGTCGCTGCTGTGGCGGAGGTTGTCAACGCGGAACTGGCACAAGGAGATCGCTTGCAGACGATCTCAGTGGTCTCGTTTCCGTTGGGGCTCGAACCAGGCCAAGCGATGGCCGACGCGCTGATGGAAGAGTATCGGCCTCGCGCCATCATCTTCGTCGAACGCGACGGCCCGAATGAGGAGGGGTATTTCCACGGCGTGCGTGGTGATTGCCGCAATCCGGAGGACGTCGGGCATGTCTATTTGCTCGCCGATCTTGCTCGCAGGCGCGGCGTGCTAACCGTCGGTATTGGAGATGGCGGCAATGAAGTGGGGTTTGGGGCGGTACGCGATGCCATTACCGCCGTACACCCGCTCGGCGGCAAATCTCTCGCGGGCCACGCGTCCGGCGTCGTGACCGTCACGGCGACAGATGTTGTTGTAAGCGCCTCTGTTTCGAACTGGGGCGCTTACGGCATCGCCGCAGCGCTCGCGGCAAGAGCAGGAGACCTTAGCGTTCTTCACACACCGAGACTGGAGCACGCCCTCATCGAGGCGACGGTAAAAGCCGGAGCGAGAGACGGGGCGACCTCGAAGGCGGACGTCGCCGTAGACGGCATCAACTGGGAAGGACATACATCGTTCGTCGAACTGCTCAGAAGCATCGTTAGCGTGTCCATCTGAAGGCCCGAAACATCCACAAATCAAGCAGCAACATTTTTGAATTGACAGGTGTAAGACATGAGTGACGTGAAAGAAATGAAGGCAGTGCTGTCTTCTGACACGGCTTCGACAAAGACGGACAGCTTTGGCAATCCGATTGATCCAACCGTAGGCTTTGCCCGCGGCTCCATTATTCGCTCGAGCATTGACGAGGCGCTGCGACTGCGCCACGGACAAGCCGTGGCCGCGCGTCGCGTGAAAATGCTGGGTGCGGAATCGATTGGCGTGTTTACGGGCAATCAGCGTGACTTTCCGATCCACGCTGAAGATATAGCGACGTTATGCGAGGAATGGGTCGGTCCGGGACTGGCTGCTGAAGAGCTACGCCAGGTCGCGATTGGCCATATGGGCGGAAGAAGCGATGACGCTGTCGCCATCTTCAACCGGACCAGCGCGGGCATCATCGCGACCATCGCCGCGCTGGCCGATGGCAAGCCGGTTGTCTCCGTTGTTCCGCCCGGTGGACGCTCACACGCGTCCGTCGTGCGCGGCTCGAAAATTGCGAACGTTCCCGTCCATGAGGTTCAGGCTGACGCGCAATGGTCGAAAATTGTCGAATCGATCCGGCCCGCGCTCGTCGTCATCACGACGGTGACGAGTAGTCTCGAACGCGTCGAGGACCACATTACCAGGGAAGTCATTCAGTATGCGCACGCACTGGGCGCAAAAGTCTTCCTGGACGAGGCCTACGGTGCGCGCCTGCGCACCGTGCTACATGGCGGTCAACTGAGCCTACAACTCGGCGCAGACATTTCCGTCACGAACTGCGACAAGGCTGGCCTGTCGGGGCCACGCGCGGGTGTGCTCGTGGGCCGCAAGGAACTCGTGACGGCCGCAGCGGCAAAGGGCGCTGAATTCGGCATGGAAGCTCGCGCACCGATCGCCGCTGCAGTGTTGCGTTCGCTTCAGAAATACCAGCCGGAAGATCTGCGCCAGGAATCGGCGGCGGGCCAGAAGCTTGCCGAAGCACTTGAGCAGAAAATGGGTAAAGACCTGGTTCATCGTAGCGACCTCGGTCCGATGGTCGACGAGGACGCAGTGCTGCGCGTGCTGTTGAAGCTGTCCGGTCGTGCAGATGAAAAGCCTGTCGTTGTCCCCTGCGAGGCAACCTCCGCCCTCGGCATGGTCCTGTTGGAGGACCATGGCATTCTGACCGTGAATACGCACGGTCAGCCTGGCGCCCGTGTCTCTCTAAGGCTGAAGCCGACTCTGGATGCATTGGGCCGCACCGGCGGGGTTGACGCGGTTGTGTCCGCCGTCATGTCGTCGCTCGACAAGGTCGCTGCGATCATCCACGACCGCACCGCGATTGCGCAACTGGTCCTCGGGAACTGAACATGACAACAGCCAGCTTTGCTCCCATTGACGAGCGTCTTGATTCGCTCGTCTCTCTCGACCTCGGTGGGCGCGGCGTCGAGCAACTCTATGCCGCGGCCCGCAAGCGCCAAGGGGGGCCGCTCGTGGGCGCTGCAGCAGATGCGCTCGCGGCGATTCCTGACAAGGCGAACGTCTTCGTGACAACAGGCTCGGTATCGCGTGCGTGGGTTTCGCCATGCATCGGCGAGAACGATGGACCGGCCGGGCTTGCAGTGGTGGTGAGGGCGTTATCGCTTGCGAAGAAGGCGCTCTGTATCACCTTCGTTGAAGAGACGCTCATTCCAACGACCTCCGCCATTCTCACCACTGCCGGACTGACCGTTCTGCCCTATGAACAGGCAAAAATCGCACGCGACGATGGGAGTCTTGCCGTCGTGTGTGTGGAACCATTCCCGCTCGACGAAGCGGGGGCGAAAGATGTGTCGAGGTCCCTCATCGACAAGTATCAACCGGCGCTTTTTTTCTCCACGGAGCGTGTGGGACGTAACGTCGACGGCGTCTACTGCAGTATGCGTGGCGTCGACTACGGAATGGGCCGTGCCCGAATAGACTTTCTGTTCGATGAAGCAATTGCGCAGAAGATTCCGACTGTGGCGGTCGGGGACGGCGGCAACGAGATTGGAATGAGCGTCGTGTCGGAAGCCGTTCAGAGATACGTCAAATTCGGCGACAAGCGTCCAGACGGGAGTGCCGGTATCGGTGCAGTGACCGGCACGGACGTGCTGGTGACAGCTGCCTGCTCCAACTGGGGTTGCTATGCGATTGCCGGAGCATTTGCAGCGCGCATGGGCAAGACAACACTTGCGCATAGTCCTGTGCTGGAGGCGGCACTTCTGAGGCGAGGGGTAGACGTCGGGCTTATCAACTCGGTCGCCAATGTCATCGACAGCAACGTCGACGGCATTCCTGAGGCGACTCATATGGCTGTAGTACAGCTTATTTCGACCATCATCGCGCCAGCGTTCAAGTAGCCATTTCCCACACGCTTCCCACGTATTGACTCGCGATACGTGGGAAGACACCTCTCCGGACGACTTCCGTCCATCTGCCTTTTATCTGAATCGGTTGCCCTTCGGCCTTTCCGCCCGTCGGCTTTTGCGCCTGCCGTGATCGTATAGGGCAGGCGCCGACGCGCGTTTCCAGCAAGCGATTTTCGGACTTTCGAACCTGGCCACACAGTAAGAAAAACTAACGAGTACCGTCAAAACATGTCGTCTTTTTTTTCTGTTTCAGGCTTCCTATAGTAGAGCCAACTGCTCTCGTCACACACATCAGGCCTTTCCGACGGGGCACCTTGGTAGCTCAAATGGTTCAGTTTTTCGACAAAAGGTGGATGGAATGAATTCGCATCGTGTAGTGCAAATTGCCCTCGAAGTAGCCGAAGTGATTCCTGCAGGTGTCACTCGCGCGGAGCGAGCCAAACCGCAGCAGAACTCGCTGTACGCCTCGTTGCTGCAGCGCCCGACGTCGACCCTCGCGAGCAACGTCAGTGACCGTGCGGACGTCTTTTTCACTGCAATTCTCGGCTACAACTGAACGGGGGGTGTGATGCATCGTATCGTGATTGTTGGAGGCGGAGTTGGCGGTCTTGAACTGGCGACGCGACTCGGCGACCGGCTTGGAAAAGTGGGCCGTGCGCAAGTCACCCTCGTCGACCGCTGTCCGACACATGTGTGGAAGCCGTTGCTGCATGAAGTCGCTGCAGGCAGTCTCGACACGCAGGCCCATCAAATAACTTACGCCGCGCATGCTCACTGGCACCACTTCGAGTTTGTGCATGGGGAGATGGCCGGCCTTGACAGGCAGGGACGCACAATCCGCCTTAACGCCATGATGGATAGCGAAGAGCGAGGAGAAGAAATTGTTCCTGCCCGAGTTCTCGAATACGACACGCTTGTACTGGCGCTAGGCAGCCGCACAAACTTTTTCGGTATCCCGGGCGCAGAACGTAACGCGATCACGCTTGACACGCTGGAACAGGCAGAGCGTCTTCGCAGACACCTGCTGCAGACATGCGTCAGAAACCGCGCCCTCGCGTCTGGCGGAATAAAGGACAGCGTGGGCATCTCAATCATTGGTGGCGGTGCGACCGGCGTTGAACTTGCCGCTGAGCTTCGTCGTATGGAAAGCGCGTTCCGGCAATTCGGGTTGCTCGCCCCTGAAGGGCAAGGCGTGATGAAAGTCACTCTCCTGGAGGCCGGGGAGCGCATCCTTCCTGTTCTCCCACCGAAGATTTCTGTATCGACGCGGACGTCGCTCGAATCGATGGGTATCGAAGTTTCGGTCTCGGACCCCGTGACCGAAGTAAGCACGCGAAGTGTGCGGACAAAAAGCGGCCGCCTGATCCCGGCAGACGTCACCATCTGGGCCGCGGGAATCAAGGCCCCAGATGTGCTTGCCACACTGGATGGACTTGCGGTGAATCGCATCAATCAGATAAAGGTAATCGGGTCGCTGCAAAGCGAGACCGACGAAAACATCTTCGCACTCGGGGACTGCGCGAGCTGTTCGTGGACGGAAAACCGCATGGTCCCACCAAGGGCTCAGGCCGCGCACCAGCAGGCTCTGTTTCTCTTTAAGGCGCTGCGCGCTCGCATGGAAGGCAGGGCCGTGGGAGTTTTCCAGTACAAGGACCACGGCTCACTCGTCTCGCTAGGGTCTTCGTCCGCTGTCGGAAGCGTGGCCGCAGTTGCAAACGTCGGCAACGTATTCGTAAAAGGGCTCCTTGCAAACGTCATGTACGCCGGGCTCTATCGAAAACATCTGCTGGCTGTCTCCGGCGTGCGGCGCATGGTGGTGGGCCTGCTCGCACACAGTCTCCGCCGTGCGGGCGCGCCTCGGGTGAAGCTTCACTAGTGAGCCCTCGTTAGGCCCTTACCAAACCGTCTATTGAAGACCGAAATCCATGGATTACACAAACCCCTGTGAATCTGCGACTGGTACTCGCATTACAAATAGCAAAGTGATGCAGGGCAGGACCTCCATGGTGAAGGTGGCTGCTGCCAGCATGGCTGGCGCCACCCTGGAGTGGTACGACTTTACTCTTTACAACGCGATGGCGGCACTGGTCTTCAACCGCCTGTTCTTTCCTTCCTTCGACCCAATGGTGGGGACGATTCTTGCGTTTTCGACATACGCCATTGGCTATATCTCCCGACCGATCGGTGGAGTGATTTTCGGCTGGGCCGGCGACGAGTTCGGACGAAAGACGGTCCTGCTGATCACGCTGTTACTGATGGGGATTTCGAGCCTCGCCATCGGTGTTCTGCCGACTTACGACTCCATTGGCGTCGCAGCGCCCATGTTTCTCGTGAGCCTGCGGTTCTTGCAGGGCATGGCGCTTGGAGGCGACTGGGCTGCCGCGGTTCTCCTGTCCTCGGAGCATGGCAGCGCGAAGAGGCGGGGGTTCAACGGATCGTTCGCCCAGATTGGACCGGCTGCCGGAACGCTTTTGGCAACCACCACGCTCTGGATCGCAACGTCTGCGATGCCTTCAGCCGACTTTGTGCGTTGGGGGTGGCGTATTCCGTTTGTCCTCAGTGTTTGCCTTGTCGCCGCAGGCCTGTGGGTTCGGCGTGCCATCGCTGAGACTCCGGATTTCGAAAAGCTTGAAGCAAAACATGCCCGTTCGTCGACGGCCATCAGGGACGTGTTTCGCCTGCATATGAAGAGTCTCATGGTCGCGGGAGGCGTGCGGATTGGAAGCGACGTTCTTTACGCACTGATGGCTACGTTCAGCCTGACCTACGTGTCACAGGTCCTGAGGCTGCCGAAATCCGTTGCTCTCACAGGCGTGCTCGGAGGGGCTGCGGCACAATTGCTTCTTATTCCGGCTTTCGGGGCCCTGTCCGATAAGGTTGGACGGCGACGAGTCTACCTGCTTGGAATCGTTGCCGGTGCCATCGCCGCCTTCGGAGCGTTCGAACTCTTTGATACCCGCGAGGTCGGTCTGATTGTCGGTGCCGTCGTCTTTGGACTGACTGCGCACGCGGCGATGTATGGGGTACAGGCCGCCCTTGTCACGGAACAGTTCGATGCAAAGGTGCGCTTCGCCGGCTCATCGCTGGCCTACACGTTCGCTGGGGTTATCGGCGGCGGATTCGCTCTTCTCATCATCACGTGGCTTTTCAAGCACTACAATTCGAGTCTCCCTGTTTCCATCTACGTCTGCGTTGCGCTTTCGATTTCAGCCGCGGCGCTTATGTTCGCTCAATCGGCTGGCGGTAAATAGACCGACGCAACAATCCGTCAAAAGCAGCCGTACGCGGAAACCCCAACTCCGTTCGTTCACCTGATACTCTCTGCGGCACGAAACAGGCCTGACGCCGGCACACGGATGATGCGTTGTGCGCCCGATACGGCTCGGACTGAGTTGCTAAAATTCCGCATGACGCCCGCGGCAGAGCTCCATCGAAGCTCTCAGCAGTGCCGTAACGGCAGTGCAATCCGTGACCGGCACAGCGGGGGACTCAGCGGTTCGACGCAGACACCCTGCTTTGGTAGACCTTGCCACCGACGAATGGCTGCTGCGGCACCAGACAGCCGCCGTAGGGACGCAGCACGGGCGAGTGGCTGGAATGGGATGGTAATTACGCATTCACCGATGTGAGAGCCGCCGCACCGGTGCCGGCTCGGGCGAACGGCCGGTTAGCACCATACAGCCGTCCGACGAGGGTCGGTAGGTGAGCGTCGGCTCCGGCCGAACACCGCCGTCGGTTATCGGGGAGCGTTTTAATCCGCACCAGCCATCGTATGAAGCTTTCGTCGGATGGACGAGAACGGCACAGCGCGGATACACGGTCGCGCAGCCGAGCGCTTACGCAGTAACCGTTGCACGCTCAGCGTTTGGACGACTCGGCAGTTGACGCGGAGGCGGCTGGTTGACGTCGTGCGTCGGTTCTATGCCGTTCTCCGAAAGCGTACGTCATTCAGAAAGCGTACAGTCTCTTACGGTTTCCGTGTCCATAGCGACGCCGTTATACCGCCACTGCCGGACTGGAACCGGTTCGTCGACGAGTGGGTGAGCCTCTACTTCTCCCAACTTCGACACAAACTCGGCACGCGACGCTTTGCCAGCGCGTCGCCTGACTGGCGGCGCTCATTCGACTTCGCGAAATTTACGGACCTGCTAGACCTGCGGCTTGGTGTCGAGGTCGCGGCTGAATCTGGGAGAAGCCAGAAGGCAGAAGACAAAAGACAGAAGACAGAAGACACGAAAGGGATACCCCGCAAAAACAGGAAGGCAACGCTGGAACCCCCGGCAAAAGGAAGGGACATGACAATCCGAAACATTGCAACCCAACCCATTCCCGGGCAAAAGCCCGGCACGTCCGGGCTGCGCAAGAAGGTGGCGGTTTTCATGCAGCCTGGCTACCTCGAGAATTTCGTGCAGTCGATCTTCGACTCGCTCGAGGGCACTGTCGGACAAACTCTCGTGCTGGGCGGCGACGGTCGTTTCTATAATCGCGCCGCCGTGCAGACGATCCTGAAGATGGCGGCCGCCAACGGCTTCGGCACGGTGCTCGTGGGCCGCGGCGGGCTGTTCTCGACACCGGCGATCAGTTGCGTGATCCGCAAGACCGGCGCGTTCGGCGGCATCGTGCTGTCCGCCAGCCACAATCCGGGCGGCGCAGACGGTGACTTCGGGATCAAGTACAACATCGCCAACGGCGGCCCCGCGCCAGAAAAGGTAACCGACGCGATCTACACGCGCACCGGCACAATTACGGCGTACCGGATCAGCGATGCGCCCGACGTCGATCTGGACGCGCCAGGCACGCATACGATCGGGAACATGACCGTCGAGGTCGTTGATCCGGTTGCCGACTACGCCGAGCTGATGCAGCGGCTGTTCGACTTCGAGGCGATCCGCGCGCTGTTTGCGCGCGGCTTCACGATGCGCTTCGACGCCATGAGCGCCATCGGCGGCCCGTATGCGAAGGCGATTATCGAAGGCATGCTCGGCGCGCCGGCAGGCACCGTCGTCAACGGGGAGCCGCTCGAGGACTTCGGCGGCCATCATCCCGACCCGAACCCCGTGAACGCCGCCGATCTGATTGGCTGCATGAGCGGCGCGGCGGCGCCGGATTTCGGCGCGGCCTCGGACGGCGACGCCGATCGCAACATGATCGTCGGCCGCGACTTCTGCGTCGCGCCATCGGATAGTCTCGCGGTCCTCGCCGCGAACGCGACGCTCGCGCCCGGCTACCGCGACGGCCTCGCGGGCATCGCGCGCTCGATGCCGACCTCGACGGCCGCGGACCGCGTCGCCGCCGGGTTAGGCATTCGATGCTACGAAACGCCGACCGGCTGGAAGTTCTTCGGCAACCTGCTCGACGCCGGCATGGCCACGCTCTGCGGCGAGGAAAGCTACGGCACGGGCTCGAACCACATCCGCGAGAAGGACGGCCTGTGGGCGGTGCTGTTCTGGCTGAACATCCTTGCCGCGACCGGCAAACCCGTCGAGGCGATCGTGCGCGAGCACTGGGCGCGCTTCGGCCGCAACTACTACTCGCGGCACGATTACGAGGCGATCGACAGCGCGGCTGCGGACGCGCTAATGACGCACTTGCGCGCGCAGCTGCCATTGCTGCCTGGCCAGCGACTCGATGACTTCATCGTCGAAACCGCCGACGATTTCTCGTACACGGACCCGGTGGACGGCTCGGTGTCGCAGAAGCAGGGCGTGAGGCTCGTCTTTGCGGAAGGTTCGCGCATTGTCTTCCGGCTGTCTGGCACCGGCACCGAAGGCGCGACGCTGCGCGTCTATCTTGAACGATACGAGGTCGACAGCTCGAAACATGACATCCCCACGCAGACGGCGCTCGCCGGCCTGATCGCCATCGCCGGTCGGGTGGCCGACATCGCGGTCCGCACCGGCAGGAACGCACCGACCGTCGTAACCTGATCGCGGCTCTGCGAACTTGGCTGGTGGAATCGGCAGACGGTGAAGATAACGCAGGTATCCTTATCAGGCACCGGGCCCAGCGGCTTCGCTTTCACGAGCACGTGCTTCACGCCGGCCGGTGCCGGCATCCCTGCCGTCGCTGCCGGATGGCGGTGCAGCCGGCTCGAGCTTGCACGCGAGCTCCTGCGGTGTGCGCCCTGCATTGACCAGTTCCATCACCTGCGTCCGAAATTCCGACGCGTGCGGTGTTTGCGGTTTTCATTTGCCGCTGCTGTATCGCAATGGTGATACGTCATAGCGTCTGGACATTGACGCCACGAGGCGTGCGCCGGCCTGGAAGAGAGCTGAGCACGCGCAACCACGCTATAGACTCAGGGATAGTAAAGCAATCGATCTCCCCCAAGGTTTTGCATGCTCTCTTTTACGCCGAGGTCATGCTCGCACCTTCGGTTTGTCTAATGCTCCGTGTTCCCAGTGTTCGCACGCGCGACCCCTGAATCTGCCAGCGTGGCAGGAGCTAGCCAATGAAAGGCTGCAAGCGACTTACCGTTAAACTGACATTCCGCTTTTGCAGGTACGACAGTATTTAAGCGCTGATCTTCGACCACGCCAGTTACCAGCACCGAGCGGCCGTCAGGCGACGGGTCGGATTTGCTCACCGACACGAGCGCGGGTTCTGCTTTGCTTTGCATCATTTGCTCGCACTGGTCGGCGTTTTTTTCGGCTATGCTCGCGCACCCAGCGAAGGACGCCGCAGCGACAGTGAAAGCAATTGTAAGAAGCCTACCTTTCTGCATACCTTTTCCTCACCACTGACTACTGCTCAGATTTCTATTGGTTCCAGATTTGCACTACTACGTCTGGCAAACAGCGATTCTAGCGTTTACTTCGTCCCCGAAACGCAAAGGCCACCTCGTGTGAGGACGACTTCAATCCAAGTCTTTCCCGGTTGCTCAGTTCGTGCTTTAGCCGGCAATTGCCACGCGAGAGGGCGCTTTCGACAGCGGTAGCGGTCAATGGGTCGTTCCGGGGCGCCTATCCCACGCTGTCTCGTGGGAGACGGGCCCAGGCGAACCGCCATCGTCCCCGTTGCTGAGCCGCCTGCTCGATCAGCGCAGCAGCTTCCTTCGGATGAGACTCACAAACCGAATGGCTGGCGACGCATGTCGCTCGAGGAGATTGCTCAGGAACCGGGGTTCAGCGACCTGTCTTCGTTCTCGCAGGCGTATAAACGGTGGACTGACGCGGCGCCGAGCCTGATGCAACAAAGGGGGATTTCCTCATGGAACACCGCCCGATGACTGCTCCGGGCCGGGCACTTGCGATTGTATTGGACTGGAGTCCGCCACAAACGGCCATTGCGCATTCAATCGGCCTTTTCCGTGGGCGGCCGCACATTCCTATGCGCTCGGCTGCAGACAGTATGTTTGCACTATCGAGCCAGCCGTCTGCGCCGAGCCCGGTTGCCAGGCATCTCCTATTTGTTGCCCCGGCGCCTCCGCTGACGGCACCTTTCCCGTTCGGAGTATTCGCGATGACAACACACGCATCCACTCTCGAGCCAATCACAATTGGTGGCCTGACAGTGCGCTATCTCATAGACGGATCCGCCAAAAAGGGCATGGGGATCTTCGAGTTGACGATCGCCCCGGGAGCAAACGTACCACCACCACATAGCCACACCCACAATGAAGAATGCATATACGCTCTGGAGGGGCTCATCCGCTATTCCGTTGACGGTGTTGTCAGAGATCTGGCGCCGGGTCAGTGGATGCATACACCCAAGGGCTCCGTCCATGCATTCAGTAACCCTCATCAAACCACTGCCAAGGCACTGATCGTCCTTACCCCTGACCTTGGTGCGCAATACTTTCTGGATGTACAGGCAGTTTTGAATGCCGGCGGTCCGCCTGACCGCCAGATGTTGTTGGCAGTCATGTCCGACTACGGGCTCGTTCCTGCCGCCCCGATTCCAGCCGTCCAGCAATTGGCTCAAGAGGATGTGCCTCCACCGCAAGGACGCCCCTCGACCTAAGCGTTGAATGACAGCTTTCCACTTCGCCGAAAGACAGCTCAAAGCCGGGTGCCGTCCTCTGGCGGAGCGCACAAAGCTGTCATTTGAAGTAACAGGTCGTCCAACGACCGCAGAGCAACCCAATGCGACATTTGGCCGGTGATCAGCCCAATGGCCGGAAAGGCCGAAATGTACACATAGCCCGATCGTTAGTTTCCGGGATGCGTCGCGAACGCTTCAACGTGACAGCGCGCTCTTTTTTTGTCCCTTTGATTCGGGGTCCTGTGGCCAGTCTTGCGGAAGCGATGAATCACTGATTTGCCCCCGAACTCAGCCTGTCGATCATCGCGCGGATCGCCTGCATCTGCACGCCCTTCCGATCGGCGAAGTGCGAATCGGTATAGCCCCACCAGTCCCAGCATCCAAGCGGATTGGTCACCGGGATGACGACCGCCTGCGGATAAAGCACGACGATCTGATTGTTGTCGGCCCATCGCTCGTAGCCCGCGTGTTTGACGAAGGTCGTGCCGTAATACAGCTTGCTACCGGATGAATCGACCGGCACATAGTCCTGCCCCTGCTCGCAGCCGTGCAGGGCGACGTGCAGACGACAGCGCGCGCCCGCCTTGCAGTCTTCGGGAATATAGACCCAGCCCGTGCTGTCAAGACCCGCCGCGCCCGGCACGCTCCACCGCCCGCTCTTCGGAAGGAACGCGGTCTGGTCGAACTGCACGAAATGGCCGGTCGGCGCCGAACCCGTGCGCGGCTTGAGCGGCGCTGGACCGTAGATCCATCCAAGGATCGCCTTTGCCCCATCGAACTGGCACTTGCCGATGAAAGGCGATACCGAGTCGCCGCACGCCACGCCGTAGTTCAGGGTCGGCATGGTGTGGCCTGCATTATCAAGCGATACCTCCGACAGACCGGCCGGGGGCAACCCCAGCGTGCGGTAGTAGTCGGCGAGTTGCTGAACCACCGCTTGCGGCACGGTCGTATCTTTCTGTCCGGAAATCGTGATGACGAGTTGTCCAGCAAGTTTGGCCGGATCGTCGATTAACTTTCTGGCAAACGCCTGGCGGGTAGCCAAGACGAGCGACGGCACCGCGGTGCTGGTTGCGGACACGCCGCACGGCAGCGGTGGATTGCACGAGCACTGCGTCATCGCCGTCAACAGCTTGCCTTGCGAACAGAAGTACGGTCCCGCCGCGACGACACCCGCACCCTTAACAATCGACGAGTACGCGACAGCCAGTTGAACCGCCATATAGCCGCCCGATGAGAGACCCGAGACGGACGTCTGCGTAATGTCGATATTCAGCGCCGGCAACTGTTGCGGCGTTTGGGCGTAACCGCAAAGAGACGGCACGGTTAGCGCGAAGCCGAAGAGCCGCAAGACAAATCGCATGAATCGCTCCGGTGAATCGTCATCCCTTCATGGCATACGGCAGAACACGTCAACGCAGCGGGAAGGCCAGGCAAGTGCCGTCCGACGCGTGGGATGGTCGTCCATCACTTTAGCGCATCGCCGGGTTAAATCCGCCGACTGAGACTGCCGTCTGAATTTCCTGCCGACGCTTCGGACGAAGGCCCCTTCCTTCTAGCCGGTTGCACTCAGTGGGCTATGAGGCCGCAAAGCGGCCACTGGCCCGAACGAGGGTATCCGACCGTACGCGTACGAGGCTGGATACCGAACGCGTACTGTCGGCCACATTCGGTCGTTGGCCGATCTCCTTGCCATGACGTTGGAATGACGGTGCCGGGTTCGCTCAGATACCCGCCTATCGGAACTACAGGGATCGAGCGACATCAACGAGCGACTGGAGCCGACCACGTAATGCAGACTTCGGCTGGTTCCGGGCGGTCGACATCGCAAGTCAAACGCCGCGCGGCAGACGGGGTCTGGCTCCCAAGGTGTTGCTCATCATTGGCGACATGGAGAGCTCAGTCATAGATCGTCGTCAACTTGAGCAGGGCATTCCACGAATGACCAAGCCATCGACACTCGATGTATTCGATGTCGGAGCGAGGCAGATGACGGACGCGGAGCGACAATCGCTCCGTGCGCAGCGTGCGCAGCGTGCGCAGCGTGCGCAGCGTGCGCAGCGTGCGCAGCGTGCGCAGCGTGCGTAAGGGCATGAGGGCCGTCGGCGCGCCCCACGTTCACACCGATTATTTCGCGTGAAGCCCGAAGCTCGCGCACGGGAAATCACGAGGCGCCATTTGTGATCTGCGCAGTCGCGTGTTCGATACATCAGCCGACGGTGTCTCGATCGCGAGACCGGAACTCAAGCAGTCGCATGGCTTCCATGATCTGCCGCTTTGCGCATGCTCGACCCGGCCTCCTTACCCTTGATCATGTCGGCAGCTTTTTCGGCGATCATCATCGTTGGTGCATTGGTATTGCCGCTGATCAGCACAGGCATGATCGAGGCGTCGACCACACGGAGTCCGTCCAGCCCGCGTACACGTAGCTGCGAATCGACGACCGATTGTGAGTCGTTCCCCATCTTGCATGTACCTACGGGATGATAGTCGCAGCACGCATATTGTCGAACATACGCCATGATGGCTTCATCCGTTTGCGCGGTCGCGCCGGGGAGTCGCTCCTCCTGTACGTAGCGCGCTATGGCTGGTTGTGAGGCCACTTCGCGGATGGTTCTAACCGACACCAGCGACATTTCGCGGTCTTTCGGGTCGGAATGGTAGTTCGGATCGATCAACGGCTCTGCGCGGGGATCGGATGAGGCGAGTGTTACTGAGCCTACGCTCCGCGGCCTAAGGAACGTCGAATTGATCGTGAATCCATATCCGTCCAGCCGCGTTTGACCCCCACGGACAACCAGCGCGGGAGCAATATGAACCTGCAGGTCAGGGCGCGTTGCCCCTGGACTCTTGAAGAAGCCCGCACCCTCGACGATCACCGACGCCGCCGGTCCGTTACGGTACAGCAACCATTGCAGTCCGTGAAGAATCGCCTTTGGATAGCGGTCCTGCCGGTCGTAACTGATCGGGTCCTTGAGACGGAAATGGACGTTGGTGCAGAGATGGTCCTGCAGATTCTTCCCAACGCCAGGCAGATCATGGACAGGCTGGATGCCGAGCGCAGACAGTTCGTCCGCTGCGCCAATGCCGGAGAGCATGAGCAGTCTTGGCGTATTGATCGCCCCGCTAGACACAATCACTTCGCGGCGGGCACGGATCACCTTGCGCTCGTTGCCTTCCGCGACTTCGACGCCAATGGCTCGTCCGTGTTCAATCACGACACGCAGTACCCGCGAGGCCGTCATGCACTGCAAGTTGCGACGACCGGCGACTGGCCTCAGATAAGAAACCGCTGACGAACGTCGTCGGCCGTCGCGGCATGTCACCTGATACATGCCTGTGCCGAACATGGTCTCGCCGTTGAAATCGGGGTTGTACGGCAGCCCCCAGCTTTGAGCGGCGCGCACATATGCTTTGCTCAAGCGGTGAGGCGAGACCTGATCAGATACCCAGAGCGGTCCGCCGGACCCATGATAGTCATTGACGAGCCGCTCGTTGTCTTCAGACTTGCGAAAGTAGGGGAGCACATCGTCGTAGGCCCAGCCATCGTTGCCGAGCGAGGCCCAGTTATCGTAATCCTCCCGCTGCCCGCGGATGTAGATCATGGCGTTG
This sequence comes from Paraburkholderia sp. HD33-4, assembly GCF_021390635.1. Taxonomy (NCBI): domain Bacteria; kingdom Pseudomonadati; phylum Pseudomonadota; class Betaproteobacteria; order Burkholderiales; family Burkholderiaceae; genus Paraburkholderia; species Paraburkholderia sp. HD33-4. Next base: position 808,250 of record NZ_JAJEJS010000003.1, read on the forward strand.
ATTGAACTCGACCCCCCGAGCGTTTTTCCCTGGGGATACCAGATCCGGCGATTGTCCAGATGTTTCTGGGGAATCGTATGAAATCGCCAGTTCACTTTTGGTCCGAACAGTTTCCCCAGACCGCCCGGGATATGAATCATCGGATTGAGGTCACGGCTGCCAGCTTCGAGCAACAGCACGTTGACATCGGGGTCCTCGGAAAGGCGATTCGCCAGCACGCAGCCTGCCGAGCCTGCGCCTGAAATGATGTAGTCGAATTCCATGATGCTTCTCTGTACGGGTGATCAGGGATGGCGCAGGTCGTGGGTGTGGGGTGACGCGCGACGTTGTCGTTCTGCTGTCGCCGTGACGTGAAGTGCGCGGTCGCGCATGCTGTCTCCATTGAAGGTCTGGTGTTCGTCGGCATGACGCCGCGCCGGTTGCGTAGCAGCTATGACAACGATTGCAGAAACGATAGTTTGTGAATCATTGGCTGTCAAGTCGAAGCTGCCAGCGCGCGAAGGGCGACAGCCAGCCATCTCTCGTCCTCCTGTCGCCTGTTGGGCTTGAAGCGGCGGCCTGCTGGGCGTTATTCCCGGGATTGACCAGGGTAATCCTGAGGAGGAATGGATGGGGCGTGTCCTTGACATCGTTGGCCTGTGACTTCTACCATTTATGCAATCGTTGTCATTAACGTCTTGACCTTCCCGCCTTCTGGGCTGCATGGGCAAGGCAACTGAGCTCGCCAATGAGCGAAATGGAGGAATCATGCTGGAAGGGATGCGCATCGTCAGTTTCTGCCACTACCTGCAGGGGCCGGCATCCACGCAATATCTTGCGGACATGGGCGCGGACGTCGTGAAAATCGAATCTCCGAGCGGTGCCTATGAGCGTCACTGGTCCGGCGCGGAGGTCTTTGTCGGGGGCGTTAGCGGCTTTTTTCTGTGTGCGAACCGCAACAAGCGGGTTATCGCGCTCGACCTCAAGAAGCCAGAAGGCGTCGAAATCGCGCTTCAGCTGATTGACGAGGCTGACGCGGTCGTCGAGAACTTCAGGCCGGGTGTGCTGGATCGCCTTGGCCTGGGTTACGAATCGATCAAGGCCCGCAAGCCGGAAATCATCTACGCATCGGCGAGTGGCTGGGGGGCATCAGGCCCGATGAAAGACAGGCCGGGGCAGGACCTTCTTGTGCAAGCAAGAAGCGGCCTTGTTGCGGCGTCGGGCAATGGCGGCACTGCCGTGGGCGCGGCGATCTGTGACCAACACGGGGGCGCATTGCTCGCGATGGGTGTGCTTGCTGCCTACGTGCGACGCCTGAAAACAGGCAAAGGCACGCGCGTTGAGGGTAATCTGTTCAACGCGGCGATCGACCTGCAGGGCGAGGCGATCACGAACTATCTGAGCGGCCCCAACAATACCGATCTGTTTGAACGGGATCCGCATCTGTCGACGTGGTTTCATCAGGCGCCGTACGGTATCTACCCCACCAAGGATGGCCACCAGGTCGCCGTGTCGTTGAACGATCCGGCGAAACTCGCCGAAGCACTCGACGATTCCGGCCTGCGTGAAATGGCTGGCGTCGACCTGTTCAAGGAGCGCAATGCCTATGCGCGTGCGACGGCCAATGCTACCCACAGATATTCGCTCGACGATATCGCTACGCGCTTGGATAAAGCCGAGCTTTGGTGGGCACCGGTACATAACTACACGGATCTTGCAAACGAGCCGCAGGCGATCCACAACCGTGTTTTCGAGACGCTCGACATTCGCGGGGAAAAGGCGACGATCGTGAACCATCCGCTCCGGTATGACGGCGAAGTTCCTGCGGTGCGTCATGTCGCCCTCGATATCGGCCACGACACTGTCGATATCCTGCGAGAACTCGGGTACGACGAAGCCCGCATTGACGCACTTGCCAAGGCGGGGGCTGTCGGTGGTCTTCAGGTGCGGTGACGGAGCAACCGACGACCCGAGGTTTGGCCTGAGTCGACCAACACGAGCACGGCGGACAACCTCTTCCGGGGCAAAGTCAGAAGGGCGTCTATGCAGGAATCCAGCACTGGTTCTGAAGGTCGAGGGCATATTGCAGCAGGTTTCGTGTGACAGGCAGGGCTCGCTCTTCGCTGAGGCTGCGCATAACCAATCTCTCGAAAGTCTCCACAGAGCTCCCATCCATGTTGCGGGCATTTGCCCGGCTTTGCCGGGCAAATTTTTTCGATGTTATCGGGGGGTGCTCGAAACCAGAGCGCTGTCTTTTTTTGATGCGAAGGTTGAGAGGTGGGAATTTTGGCCCGGTTTCTGTCCGGGCCATTTTTGTGATCGACGATCCAGAACCAGGTCGTCGCGCGCACTCCTGCCGCTTCGCGGATATAAACAAAATGCCATCGCGAGGGAAGTGTGGCGGCGCCGCATCTGACTTTGCCAGCGCGGCGTTGAAGGATCTCGGTGCGAGATAAAGGCTCGGTGCCGACCACATATCGGCGCGACTAATGACGGTGGCAACTGCACAGCCTCATATGCGTGAACAGGCGCGGCCGCCCGTGGGGGCAGCCCGCCGTTCCCTGTCTCGCCTGCTCAGCGCTTATTCTTTCGTGCGAAGAAGGCTTCCTGGGCGGCTTTCTGAGCGGGGGACCCCCATAGTTTCCCAACGCCGCGTGCTTCAGCCTCCAGTCCCGCCTCCCTGCCTTGATGCAGTCCGACGTGAACGACGGATTTCAGGCATGCGAGCGCTTCGGGTGCGTGATGCGCGATCGACTCTGCAAGTTGCGTCGTGCGGTCCAGAAGTTCTTCCGATTCGACGACCTCATTGACGAGACCCACCGCCAGCGCATCGACTGCCGAAACCGGCTCGCCCGTCAACATGATCCGCATGGCACGGGACGCACCGATCAGCGCGGGCAGCCGTTGCGTGCCACCCCATCCGGGAAAGCTCGCGAGCGTGATCTCAGGAAGCCCGACGCGCGCGCTCGATGCGATCAGGCGCAGGTCACAGGCGAGGGCGAGTTCAAGCCCACCACCGAACGCTACGCCGTTGATTGCGGCGATTGTCGGCTTCGGGAATGTCTCGATGCGATCGAAGATCGCCTGGCCCCACCGCATGTGGGCATACGCATCGTCAGCGGAGAACCCGCGTTGTTCGGTGATATCGGCACCCGCGGAAAATGCGCGATCGCCGGCACCCGTGAGGACAACCACGCGTATTTCTGAGTCGCTTGCAAGTTCGAGAAACGTGGAGTCGAGGCTTTCGAGTAACGGCTTGCTTAACGCGTTCATGCGCTCCGGGCGGTTCAGCGTCAGCAGTGCGACCCACCCGTGGCGTTCCAGCCGGACGGTTTCCATTTGTGTTGCTCCTTCGGTTAGAGGGCGACGCGCGTCACCCTTTTTGTCGTGTCAGCTTAGGCCTGCTCGACGCGAGAAAGTGTGGTTCCGTATTGTCTCGACTCAACTTCCTGCAAGGCGACGAGGGCCTTGAGAAAATAGTAATCGCCGTAGATCGTCGATTCGTCGATGCCCAGACCATGCGGCAGGTCGGCCGTGGCGTGCACGAGAACCGGCGCAATATCGGAGTCACCCATGCAGGTGCGATAGAGAGCCTCCAGCATGCGTGTCGCAAGTACGAGATGCTCTGCGTCGCCAGTCAGTTCCCACAGGCGGATCAAACCGTAAGCCGTGATCGCTCCGGCCGACGAATCTTTCACGGCCCCGCGCTCGGCGGCATAGTCCCACGGCGGCACGCCGTCTTCGGGCAGATGATTGCGTACATACCCGGCGACGCGCTGCGCTGCGGCGAGGTAGTCGGGCGAGCCGGTCATGTCCGCAAGCATCGAGAAGCCTGCGAGCGCCCAGCCTTGTCCGCGTGACCATGCGCTCGCCGCAGCCAGACCCTGATAGGTGTCGCCGGAAATGGGGTTGCCGTTCGCAGGGTCAAACCGAAAGACGTGATAAACCGACCCGTCTGGGCGCTGATGATTTGCGAGCGCTGTGCGTGCATGGCGATGCACCACGTCGAGCAACTGCGCGTCTGCACCGTTGTTCGTCGCCCAGACCAGGAGGGGCAGATTCATCAGCGTGTCGATCAGCACAGAACCTGACCAATCTTCGCTGCCGAAAAAGCCCCAACCCGGAATGAAGCCGCCGGCAGGATTGAATTGCGAGGCGAGGCTGTGCGCCGCTTCGACAGCGGCATGCAAATAGCGCTTGTTGCCCGTGATGCGCCAGCCCTTTACCGCGCTGGGATAAAACATGAACCCGAGATCGTGGTTGACCTTGTCAGCCGCGCGCGGCAACAGGCGCTCGGTCAGGCGCGTCGCCGCTTCGCGCAGCTCGTCGGTTTTGCGTAGTTCATAGCCGAGCCAAAGCAGGCCGACCCAGAATCCGCCCGTCCACACGCCATCGGACGTGAAGACCCATTTGCCATGTTCGGTGATGTGAGGGAAATCCCCGCCGCGTCGCGCCTGTGCTGAAACCTTGTCCACGGTCGCACTGATTGCGTCTTTGAGCCAGTCACCCATTGTCTCTCCTGATCGAGTGTCGTTCGGGGCATGGACGCCCCCAATTTCGGTAGGCATTGAAGTGCCAACGTTGTCACTCTGCATCATAAATTGACGGATGACAAGTACCTTTCCGAGCGCCTCACAGACCTGAGACTGGCGGCAAGTCCAGCATAGAAGGCGTTTTTACGGGTGTTTTCGGGGTAAACGATCAGCGGATTTCGTTGACAGTCGATTTGTCACGCATGTATCTTTCTCTGCAATCGTTGTCATGTTTTATCCCGACGACCGTCGTTTTTGTCCGCACATGCCCGGCTGTACCGAGCACGCCGGCGTGTGTACCGTTGCACTCAATCAGAATCCGAAGGAGACAGCAGATGACCGACGCAACCCTGCCCGCGAAAAGGTGGTGGTTCATCCTGCCAGTGGCATTCATCACCTACAGCCTTGCGTACCTCGACCGTGCGAACTACGGCTTTGCTGCTGCGTCAGGCATTGAGCATGACCTGGGTATCAGTCGGTCGACGTCGTCGCTCATCGGCTCGCTGTTCTTTCTGGGGTACTTCTTCTTCCAGGTGCCGGGCGGCATCTACGCAGAGCGCCGCAGCGTGCGCAAGCTCGTTTTCGTTTGCCTGCTTGCATGGGGTGCGCTCGCTGCGCTCTCAGGCGTCGTAACGAGCATACCGGCGCTGATGCTGGTTCGATTTGCGCTGGGAATTGCCGAGGCGGCGGTTATGCCTTGCATGCTGGTTTTCGTCACAAACTGGTTTTCCCGACGCGAGCGTTCGCGTGCCAACACCGTCTTCCTGCTTGGCAATCCCGCGACCGTGCTTTGGATGTCGGTGGTATCTGGCTATATGACGCAGGCGTGGGGCTGGCGCGTGATGTTCATCGCTCAAGGGTTGCCTGCCGTGCTGTGGGCGCTCGTATGGGTTGCCGTGGCGCGTGACAAACCATCTCACGTCAAATGGCTCACAACCGATGAGAAAGCACTTATCGAGAGTACGCTTTCGCAGGAGCAGAAGGGGCTCGCGCCGGTGCGCAACTATCGCGAAGCATTTCGCACGGCAACGGTCTGGAAGCTTGCGGGCACGCTGTTCTTTCAAAGCCTTGGGTTCTACGGTTTCCTGCTGTGGCTGCCGTCGATCCTCCGGCATGGCACCACCCTAAGCATGGTCAATATCGGCTGGTTGTCGGCAGTACCGTACCTGGGTGCGGTGCTTTGCATGTTGCCGTGCTCGTGGATGTCGGACCGCTTGCAGAACCGCAGAATGTTTGTCGCGGTGCCGCTGGCGATCGCGGGCATTGCGTTCCTCCTGCTCTACGCGTTTGGAGCTTCCCATTTCTGGATGTCCTTCGGCTTGCTTACCGTAGCAGGGGTCGCGATGTATGTGACGTTCCCGCCGTTTTTCTCTATCGCCCCCGAAGTCCTGCCGCGCACGGTGGTGGGTGGTGCGCTTGCACTGATCAATAGTATCGGCGCACTCGGTTCGTTTCTCGGTTCCTTTGCGGTCGGGTACCTGAGCGGTTTGACCGGAGATCCGGCGACATCGTATCTGTTCATGGCCGCGGCGCTTGTGATTGCGGCGGCTCTGGCGCTGAGTGTTCCGCGCAGCAGGCAGGATGCCGCGCGAACGCTGGCCGCCACAACGCTGACCAACTGACTGTGAGGTCGATAAAAAAAGAGCCAGTTGGCCGCCGCTCGAGCTTTCCGTCTTCCTCCGGACGGCTCCCCGATGAGTGGTGGGTTTCAATTGCTCAGTGCGAGTCTGACGAAAATCCACGCCGTGCGCTGCTCTTGCTGCGCACGGCTGACGGACTATCAGCGATGCCTTGGACGGGTGAGAGGCGAGAGATCCTGGTCGCGACGAGGCCTTTCAGGCATCAAGACGACCGCGAAGGGCAGCTTGCCGCATCCAGCCGAAGCTCCAATCCCTTAATCAGGCGTCGTATTCTTCAGTGCGGGCGGAGGCGGCTGAGCTTTGCGGCAAATTACGCGATGACATGGGGCGGCGATCGGAGTCGAGGCACCCCGATGCTAATTCCCAGCCGCTGAATCGCTTAAGCGGTCACGTCCCGTGCTGCAGTCCGAGCCGACGACTTGGGCGGCTGCGCCGTTGTGCCGCGGATGATGAGTCGTGCCTCGAGCTCAACGCTGTCGAGGGGAGACTTGCCTTCGAGTACGTCGATCAGATAGCGACCTGCTTGCGCGCCCATCTCCAACGCGGGTACCTGCATGGTGGTGAGCGGTGGTTGAAGATGCGGCGCGAACTCGAGATCGTCGAAGCCGATGATTGAGATATCGCGTGGTACAGAGATGCCAGCCGCTGCGCACTCCGACATGCAGCCGAACGCGAGAATATCGCTCGTGCAGATAACAGCCGTCGGATGCACGGATTGCCCCAGCAGGCGCCGCATGCCGTTGCGACCTGCGGCAATCGTATATGGCGCTTCGACGATGCGCCCGGCAGACAATGACAAGCCGTGCGCGGTTAGCGCCTGGGTGACGCCTTCGATTCGCTGGCGAACCCGGTCATTGTCCGTGCTGATGCCGGTGATCATCGCAATTTCTGTGTGACCCAGGCTCAGCAGATAGTCGGCGATCTGGGTCGCCGTTCTCCGATTGTCAAAGCCCACGCAGGGGTGCCCCGATCCGGCGGAATACACGTAAGTGTTGATGTACGGCACGTTTCGGAGTTGCAGAAACTCGTATAGCTCCTTCTTGTGCGCATCACCCACAAGCACCACGCCCTCAGCGCCGCGCTCGATCATCATCTGCGTTTGCTTGGATTCCTTGCGCGCGTCGAAGGCTGACGTCGTCACGATGAGTGAATAGCCGTCTCGTGCGAGTTCGTTTTCAAGGGAGTTTGCAAGGCGCGCGTAGATGGCGTGTTCCAGCGTGGGCAGCACGGCGCCGATCATGCGCGTTCGCCGCGAACGTAGCGCGCGAGCCGCGTTGTTGGGCGTATAGCCTAGCCGCCGCACCTCCGCGAATATCCGCTGTGCGACTTCGTCGCGCACGATTTCAGGCGTGCGTAACGCACGCGAGACAGTCGAGGGTGAGCATCCCACCGCTTTCGCGACGTCATGCAAACTGACCGAGCCGCTTGGCGATGCAATCGTTTTCGGGGTCCGGCGAGCAGTCGTGGCCATGTCGTCTTGCAGAAAAATGTGATCGGAGGGCGGTACCGACTCGCGCGCGAGCAAGACCATGCCTTGGCAGGATAGCACAAAGATTTGCTCGAAACTCACGTAGATGACAACGATAGCAGCCGCTCGGACGGGCATAGAGACTCCACCTGAGGGCAACCCGGCAGCGAGAGTCTGTTCAGTAGCTTGTAACCATCGCGATCCCGCTGGAAACCCCGCCCACCATGGTTTGAGTCGATTTTTCAAAGTGAAAATTATCTTTCGACTGGGGTGAAAATTTGTCGGTCTGCGGCTTGCAGCTGATGTACGGTCCCCGGGTTAACACTGCCATAACGCAGGGTGCTTCCACCTTGACTGACCCATTATCCGCGACTACTATGCAATCGTTGTCAGAGTAGCGCGAGCATAGACGGTGCGCATATGCACGGGTATTTCGTAAGCGTCTATGACAACGATTTCATAATTCGTGAGATGGCAGCCCCCGGCGTCAGAAAGGCGTTTCCGGCCCGCGGAGCTCTCAGCAGGAGACAAACATGGATGATTTTCCCGGCGACGAAGAGCGAGTTAGCCCTGACGGCGTCGATCAAAGCACGTCGGCCACGGACGCTTCCGATCTGGCGCTCGAAATGCGCAACATTCAGAAGCGCTTTCCGGGTGTGCATGCCCTGAAAGGGGTGTCGCTCAAGGTTCGGCGTGGCCACGTGCTCGCTTTGGTGGGCGAGAACGGGGCAGGGAAATCCACGCTGATGAAGATCCTCTCGGGCGCATACGTCGCCGATGAAGGGGAGGTGGTTGTCGGCGGCGAAACAGTAGCCAATCCCACGCCTCAGTCAATGATCGACCGCGGCGTCGCGGTCATCTATCAGGAACTGAGTCTCGCGCCGCATCTGAGCGTGGCTGAGAACGTTTTTCTCGGATGCCTTCCACGAGCCCGCTCCGGCACGATTGACTGGCGCAAGGCGGCCCGTGATACGGAACAGATCACTCGCATGCTTGGGTTTGAACTTGAGCCTCAGGCACGAGTGAACTCGCTCTCCGTAGCGCAACGTCAGATGGTGGAGATTGCGCGCGCGCTCGCCCGGAAGGCGTCGATCCTCGTCCTGGACGAACCGTCGGCCGTGCTGGGAGACGCCGAACTTGAAAAGCTTTTCAACGTCGTCGACAGGCTGCGCGGAGAGGGCGTGTCGTTCGTCTACATCTCGCACCGCCTGAACGAGGTGTTCCGGATTTCACAGGACATCACCGTGCTGCGCGACGGTGGGCTCGTCGGGTCGCGCGCCACGTCTGAGGTCACGCAGGCGGACCTCGTACGCATGATGGTCGGACGGGAAATTACAGACATCTATCCGACACGCAATCGCGCGTTCGGCGAGATCGCGCTCGAAGCGAAAGCGCTGACGCGCGGTTCAGCTTTGCGCGATGTCAGTTTGCACGTGCGACAAGGGGAAATTGTCGGCATCTGCGGTCTTGCAGGTGCCGGACGCACGGAACTGTTGCGTGCGCTGCTAGGCGCGGACCCGGTCGACGCGGGCGAGGTTCACCTGCACGGCAAACCCTTTCGCCGGCGTTCGCCAAGGCGCGCGATTACACGCGGCATGGGTCTGATTACTGAGGACCGCAAGACGGATGGACTGTTTCTCGACCAGTCCGTCGCATTCAACGTGACGATCTCCAAGCTTTCCCCCTTCACGCAGTCCGGACTGCTGCGCCTGAAAAAGGAAGAGCGCACGGTTTCGAGCTATATCGAGCGCCTGAACGTGCGTACGCCATCCCCTCACGCGCGCATTCGCAATCTGAGCGGCGGCAATCAGCAAAAGTGTGCGCTTGCGCGCTATCTGAATGCTAATTGCACCGTGCTGCTCGTCGACGAACCGACGCGCGGTGTCGATGTCGGCGCCAAGCGCGAGATGTATCAACTGATCGCCGAACTCGCCGATCGCCAGAAAGCCGCGGTGCTGATGGTGTCGTCCGAGTTGCCGGAAATTCTCGGCCTGAGTGATCGCATCTACGTCATGAAGCAAGGGCGCATTGCCGCCGAGCTGCCTGGCGCTGGCGCAACGGAAGAATCCATCATGTCGCACGCCACCTGACGTTCGGCAAGCCCAATTTTGAACTGGAGAAGACATGAATCCTCAAGCGGCAAGAACTTACGGCCATCACATTGCTGGTGAGATCGTTTCGTCGGACAGCGTGATCCAGCGTGTTGCGCCCGGCTCGGGACAAGGCGTTGCCACGTTCGCTGAGGGAACGCAACTGGACGCGCAACGCGCGATCGAAGCGGCACGGCGCGCTTTCGACACAGGCGGTTGGCCTCAGCGCGGCGGTATCGATCGCGCGCGGCTGCTCAATTGCTGGGCTGATCTGATCGAAGCTGACAAGGAGCGGCTTGCAAGAATCGATGCTGAGGAAGTGGGTAAGCCGATTCGCTTCGCTCGCGGCGATCTCGAAGGCGTCGTGACGTTGACCCGCTACGCCGCATCGCTTGCGTTGCAGATTCACGGAGAAACTTTTACCGATGCCGGTCCCTCGAAAATGGGTCTCGTGTTGCGCGAGCCGGTCGGCGTTGCAGGCCTGATCGTGCCGTGGAATTTCCCCGCGCTGATCTTTTCGCAGAAAGTGCCCTTCGCACTCGCGGCAGGCTGCACGGTTGTCGTTAAACCCTCGGAATTTACGTCGGGCTCAGCACTCGAACTCGTCCGACTCGCGGAGAAGGCGGGTATTCCGGCGGGCGTGATCAACGTGGTGACAGGGTACGGCAATCCGGTTGCCGAAACGATCGTGACCAGTCCGGACGTCGATATCGTCAGTTTCACGGGCTCGACGGAGACTGGACGCAAGGTCATTCGCAATTCCGCGGATACGATCAAGCGGGTCGCGGTCGAGCTGGGCGGCAAGGCCGCAAATATCGTGTTCGACGATGCCGATCTTGATGCGGCCGTCGATGGCGTTGTATTCGGCATCTTTTTCAACAACGGTGAGTGCTGTGTCTCGCATCCGCGCTTGCTGGTGCAGGACACCATCGCCGACGAGTTCGTGCGTCGCGTGACAGAGGCGACCAGACGTCTCGTCTTCGGTGACCCGCTCGACGATGCGACCGACGTGGGCCCGCTCATCCATCCCGGACACTATCAGAAGGTCGAATCCCTCGTCCGACAGGGCATCGAAGAAGGCGCTACGGTCATGACCGGCGGCGTACCCGCCGAGGGCAATGGCTCCTACTTCCCCCCGACCGTGCTGGAAGGCGTCGGCAGGAACGCCACGCTGTTCCGCGAGGAAATCTTCGGGCCGGTCCTGACCGTCACCCGTTTCAGGTCGCTCGACGAGGCTGTCGAACTCGCCAACTCGACCCAGTATGGCTTGGGCAACAGTGTCTGGTCGAAAGACATCGACCGGTGCATGTCAGTTGGCCGCAAGCTGAAGAGCGGCGTCGTGTTCGTGAACACGACGATCGACGGACAGCCGCAGTATCCGTTCGGTGGCTACAAGCAGAGCGGCTACGGCCGGGAGATGGGCAAATACGGCCTCGAGGAATACACGGCGGTCAAGACGCTGTCGATCCATCTCGGTGCACGCGAAAAGGTGATGAGCAAATGAACGCCGTAGCCAATCGCAATGTGCGGCTGATCGTCATTGACGTCGACCGAACGTTGCTCACCACTGAACGTGTTGTGCTGCCTCGGGTTTCCGAGGCATTGCGCGCGGCACGTGACGTTGGCACGCGCGTTGTACTGGCGACGGCGCGCTCGCCGCGGGGCGTGTCGCATGTCATGAACGCACTGTCGCTTACCGGTCCGGCTATTTGCTTTGGCGGAAGCTGGATCGGCCAGGTGCATGCAACGGACCCACTGTCCGCCGAAGGTATCTCTGACCAGCGCTTGCGACGCGAGGACGTGGAGGCCGCGTGCCGCCTGGCCGTGCAGTGGGGTGTGGATCTCAGCTGGCACAGCACCGAGGCGTGGCGCATTCCTGGATGGAACGATGCGTTCCGGCACGATCACGAGGTCACACGCGAGGTTCCCGAAATGGTGGAGAGCTACCTGGACCTGACGGAACTGCCGCACAAGCTGATGTTCATCGCACCGCCCACGCAGGAACCGACACTGGAAACGATTCGTGCGCAACTGGCGCCGACGACGAACGCGCTCTTTTCGCACCATCGGTTACTCGAAATCAATGCACTGGGCGTTTCCAAGGGAACTGCTCTACGTGCGCTGCAGGCGCAATTGGGCGTGAGCCCGGAAGAGACTGTTGCAATCGGAGACTCCTACAACGACGTACCGATGTTTGAAGCGGCAGGATATGCGATAGCAATGGGTAATGGTGTCGACGCGGTGAAAGGCATTGCGAACTGGGTCACGACAACCAACGACGAAGGCGGCGTCGCAGACGCCATTCAACATCTGGTCGAGACGTGTCGTCTCCCCAGGGCATAGCAAAGTAAGCAGGAGACATCATGACAACGCAAACCGTGAAAGTGGACGCGGGCAACCACTATCGTTCATTCGCATACCTACTTAAATCATCGGGACTATTCTGGGCTCTCGCGCTCCTCTGCGTGATCGCAAGCTTCATCTCACCGGACTTTCTCGGTCACGCGAACCTGGTCAACGTCCTGCGCCAGATGGCGTTGGCGGGCATCGTGGGTGTGGGCATGACGTTCGTGATCATCACAGCCGGTATCGACATCTCGATCGGTTCTATCATCGGCGTGGTCGGCGTCATCAGCGCGATGATGCTCGGTCATGGCGTTTCCGTGCCGCTCGTCGTTGTTTGCGGCCTGCTTGTTGGTGCTGTGCTGGGTGTGCTCAATGGCCTGGGCATTACGCTTGGCCGGGTCCCTCCGTTCATCATGACGCTCGGGATGATGGTGGCCGCACGGGGTTTTGCGATGACACTGTCGGGCGGGCAACCCGTCGACGCATCCGCCGCTGCTGACTTCGCGTGGTTGGGGTGGGGCAATCTAATGGGTGTACCCGTGCCCGTGGTTGTGTTCGCTCTTGTATGCGCGGTCTCCTACATAGTTCTCAAATACACCGCGTTCGGCCGGGCTATCTACGCTGTCGGCAGTAATCATGAAGCGGCACGTCTGTCCGGCATCAACGTTCGTTTCACGACTCTGGCTGTGTACGTCATCAGTGGCCTGCTCGCCGGCGTTACCGCACTGATTCTCGTCTCGCGCCTCACCGTCGGGGAGCCGACGCTCGGTACCGGCCAGGAACTTGAGGCGATCACCATTGCGGTGATCGGTGGTGCGAGTCTCTTCGGCGGCGAAGGCGGCGTGGTGGGAACTGTCATCGGTGCGGCAGTCCTCGCGGTGCTCGCGAACATCATGAATCTGATCGGCGTATCTCCGTTCACGCAGCAGATCGTGAAGGGCCTGATCATCATCATTGCCGTTCTGTTGGAGATGCGCAAGTTGCGCAAGTAGGAATCCCAGGGAGCCTGCCTCAGAACCGATGTTCGGGCAGGCGCTGGATAACCAGAGAGGAGACTTCATCATGTTCAGTTTGAAACGAGTTAGCCGCGCGATCGCTGTGTGTTGCCTGGTCGCGTCGAGTGTCGGTGCACAGGCTGCCGACAAGACCCTCATCGGCTTCTCACAAGCCACCATGAACCACCCGTGGCGCATTGCGATGGTCAATGTCAACAAGGAATACGCGGCACAGCATTACCCCGATGTCGAAGTGCTCGTCACCGATGGCCAGAACTCGGCGAACAAGCAGGTTTCGGACGTCGAAGGCCTGATCGCACGACATGTGAAGGTCCTGATGATCAGTCCGCTGCAGGCTCAGGCACTGACTCCGGTCGTCCGCGAAGCGATGTCCGACGGCATCAAGGTTGTCACGATTGACCGTGAAGTGAACACCCCAGTGACGGTGCACATCGGCGCGGAAAATCGACCGATTGGTGTGGCGGCCGGGAGGTTCCTCGCGCAGGCGCTGCATGGGACGGGCAACGTTATCGAAATCCAGGGAACGGCGGGTGCTTCGCCGACGCTGGATCGGCATAACGGATTCGCTGACGGCATCAAGGGAACCCAGATCAAGGTCGTGGCGACCCAGTACTGCGATTATCTCCGCGAACCTGCGCTGAAATTCATGGAGGACCAGTTGCAGCGATTTGGTCCGGGCACGATCCAGGCTGTCTATGCACACAACGACGAGATGGCACTGGCGGCCGTTCAGGCACTGCAGGCAGCGGGGCGTCTGAAGGAAGTGAAGGTGATTGGCATCGACGGACAGAACACGGCGTTTCAGGCCGTAAAGGACGGAACGATGGCTGCGACCTTCATCTATCCGTTCGCAGCACCCGAGGCGATCGAGTACGCACACAAGGTCGCGCTCGGCGAGACGGTTCCCGCGAAGGTCGTGCTGCCTGGCCAACAGGTAGACGCCACGAACGTCGACAAGTATCTCGGCAAGGGCTTCTAGGCGTAACGCCAGGGAGCTGCGCGGCATAGACCTGTACTGCGGTTTCATCGTTCGGTGTGGCCCGGTTGTGCCTCATTCCGCGGCACGTGTCGTGGAATAAGGCGCGCTGGGCCTGTATGGATCAATACCGTCCTCACTCCATGAGACGCTCGCGCGTTCGTGGCTCCGCCATCGGTTAGCCCGGCATGACGGGATTGCAGGGACGCATGACCGCAACACGCGGAATATCAAAGTCTCGGAGAGTAAAAATGAGCCATGGGCTTGACGTCGTAACCATTGGCGAAGCAATGGCGTTGTTCGTGGCCGATGATTTCGGTCCGCTATCCCGCGTACGTAGTTTTACAAAGCGTGTCGCTGGCGCGGAGTTGAACGTCGCCATCGGCCTGTCGCGCCTTGGCCTCAAGGTCGGCTGGGTGAGCCGGGTAGGCGAGGACTCGTTTGGAAAGCTGGTTCTCGACACGCTCGCTGCGGAATGCGTCGATGACGTCTGTGTCACGGTAGATCCGAGACATCCGACGGCAATGATGCTTAAGTCGAAAACCAGCGACGGTTCCGACCCGAAGATTGAGTATTTTCGCAAGGGCTCCGCAGCAAGCACGCTCTCTATCACCGACTTCGCAGCTGATTATGTGCTAAGCGCGCGCCACCTTCATCTGACGGGAATTACTCCTGCACTGTCTGAGACGGCACGCGAATTGTCGTTCCATGCTGCAAGAACGATGCATGCCGCGCGCAAGCCGATTTCATTCGATCCGAACCTGCGACTGTCCTTGTGGCGCTCCAGTGCGGAGATGATCCACACACTCAATGATCTGGCGTCGCATGCGGACATCGTGATGCCCGGTCTTGGCGAAGGATCCATCCTGACCGGATATGACACGCCCGAGGAGATCGCCGGCTTTTACCTCGACAGAGGCGCGAACCTGGTCGTCGTCAAGCTCGGCCAGCACGGCGCCTATTTCAGAACCCGAGACGAGGCCAAAACCATACCGGCATGCCCCGTCGCGAAAGTCATCGATACGGTCGGAGCAGGAGATGGGTTCGCTGTCGGCGTGATCAGCGGGTTGCTCGAAGGGCTTGGCGTGGAAGAGGCCGTCGCACGAGGCAATTGGATTGGATCACTTGCGGTACAGGTGATCGGCGATTCAGAAGGGCTGCCCACTCGTGCATCTCTGCCCGGCCACACGGCGGCAGTTTGAATTTCTGCGGACAGTGTCCGACAGGCTTAAAACGATTCTCGAAGGAGTCATTGTGGAACCGAAAAAAGTAGCTCTGGTGACCGGTGCGCGGCGAGGGATCGGACGCGCAACTGCTTACGCGTTGGCTGAAGCGGGCTTTGATGTGTTGATCAATGACGTTGTTGGCGGACCGGATGCCGACGAAACCCTGTTGGGAATTGCACAACGGGGCGCGCGCGGAGTGTTCTTCGAGGCCGACATATCGGATTTGGGTGTGCACGCACCACTCATCAAGCAGGTCTATGAGTCCTTTGGGCGCCTGGACTGTCTCGTCAACAATGCTGGCGTACAAATCGCCGTGCGCGGCGACATACTCGATGTTCCGCCGGAAGAATTCGACAGGCTGATAAACATCAACCTGAAAGGAACATTCTTCCTGACGCAAGAGGCTGCTCGATGCATGCTGGCCGAATCTCCTTCGCGAGAAGGACGCAGCATCGTGACCATCACCTCGGCAAACGCCACGATGGTCTCGCCTGAGAAGTCCGTCTACTGCGTGTCGAAGTCAGGTTTGTCCATGGCTGTCCAGCTTTTCGCGGTTCGCCTTGCGAAAGCCGGTATCGCGCTCTTCGAGGTCCGCCCAGGACTGATCGCAACGGATATGACTGCACAAGTGCGCGACTATTACAGCGATCGGATGGACAGCGGGCTGGTCCCGATACCGCGCTGGGGACGGCCGGAAGACATCGCTCAAGCCATCAAAAGCCTTGCGTCCGGCGCACTTCCCTATGCGACCGGACATGCCATTGAAATCGACGGCGGCCTTTTGCTGCCTCGCCTCTGACAGATTACGGCGTTGCGCCGATCCTCGCGCGGCGACGCCCCAACTGCCTTTGAACCAGCCCTCACTTTTAGGAGTCGACGATGTCAAAAGCGTCCCGTTTTGTCCCTGAAGGGGTTATCCCCGCGTGCCTTTTACCTTTCGATCAGGATCTGAACATCGACGAACGTTCATATCGTTCCCACCTGAACGATCTTGTTTCTGTCGATGGCATCACAGGGATCACCATTAACGGCCACGCTGCTGAAGTCCATGCGCTCACGTATGAAGAGCAGCATCGCGTCGCCGCTCTGACCAAAGAGATCCTGGGTGACCGCGTTCCCATCATTACAGGCATCTTTACGAACAGCAGCCTTGAGGCAGGACGGATGTCCCGGATGGCTCAAGAGGAGGGTGCGGACGCGCTGCTCGTGTTTCCGCCCGACGTTATGGTCATGGGCGGTCATCTGCGGCCGGAAATGATCACCGAGCATCTGCGTCGGATTACCGATGCATCCGATCTGCCCATCATTCTGTTCCAGTTCCCGCTCGCTTCCAACCTGAGCTATCCGCTCGACACACTGCTGAAGCTGCTCGACCGCTATCCGCAGATCCGCGCAATTAAAGACCAGATCGGCGATGGCAACCAACATGAGCGGCATATCCGCGAACTTCACGCGCTTGCGAATCCGGTGAAAGTTCTCACCACGCACAGCGCGTGGTTGCTTGGGTCACTCGCTTTGGGATGCGATGGTCTTCTATCAGGTGCTGGCAGCGTGATCGCCAATCTGCAGGTCGCACTTTTCCGGGCCATCAAGGCTGGTGACCTGAAGAAGGCGCAGGCAATCAATGATCGAATCTATCCGACCGTTCGAGCATTTTATGATGCCCCTTTGCTGGACATGCACAACCGCATGAAAGAGGCTTTGGTGTACCTGGGCAAGTTACCCGAAGCATATGTCCGCCCGCCTCTCATCAAGCCGGGTCAATCGGAGCTTGAAAAGATCCGCCTTTGCATGGACAAAGCTGGGCTTGACCGCGAAACGGCTTACGCGCCGGTAGTCTAGTTCGTGTCTTCCTGCTGCTTATAAGCCACAACGTGTCTGATGCGCCGGTTTCCGCGCCACGGGCGCTCGCCGATATTCCAGTCGCCGTCAGGCGACAGGAATATCGGACGCCTTCCGTTCGCGAGGCCCCCTCTCAAACGATTACTCGTCTCGGAAGCCTGGGAAAGGACCCAATGATGCATAGTAAAGTATCCGCAAAGGATATGTTGCTTCCTTTGCCGATCGAGTATGTGAGACACACTTCTCTGGTCGCGCACCTTGCTTTGGCTGCGTGTCGTGCAGGAAAAGGTAATAGACACCAGCTGTATCAACTGATCCGCACGACGTATCACTCATACCTGCTGTGGCGAGACGGGTACGGAACAGCCGCCTACGAGACATATTGTGAGACCGAGAGAGCGCTCGAAGTGGCCGCGGAGCACGCATACGCCACTGGCGAGTGGGTACTCAGGGAGGGCGCCGTCCGTTTAACACAGCAAGTTATCCGGACTTTCGACGCTCAGTTGGAGAGCGTGTCGCGGCGACAGTATCTCCATAGCTCAGCGAACCTCAATCGTTTGCTACGAGTCGAGATTCCGCGGAAGTTGACAACTTGAAAGTTATCGACAGTGAGAGCGATTGCCCTGTAGCGGAGGAGTTGCACATGTCCGAAACAATTTCATTCCAAGCTGAATCTTTGAGCGCAGCAGATCGGGAAATCCTCTCACAGGGCTTGAGCGCTCTGCTGCGGGAACGATCAATTGCATACGAACTTGCAGTTAAGGTCGCTGTTTCCCGAGGTCTCGGGCAACGGGACGTCTGTGATTTCGGTTTGCCCGATATCCTCAGGCTGAGCCGCGTAATCTAGGATCGAACTAGCCAAGGCGGAGACCGCCCGAGCCGGCTGTCGCGCGCCAAGCAGCCCTGTTGCATTGCTCCTTCCGCATCAGTCTCCCCGTGCTCGCGGCCCGATGAATGTACGGAGTCCATTGGTACCGGTCAGTGGCATCTCGTCGGCGTAAGAGGCTGCTTCGGCTCGCGAAGACTCATTTATTGATGGCATAGCTGGCATCTGTCGGTAACGGGTTGCGAAGGTCAGCAAAGCGGCCTAGACCCGCCGCACACTGCCGGTTCGGCGAGCGTCGGCTTTGGCCGATATCCGTGTGTTGAGCGTCGGGCTGATTTCGGAATGGCCCAGCCTTTCGAGTGGCCGCTCCATTAGTCAGGCGAACGGCAAAAACTGGCCGAGAGCACCAGTTCGATGAAGGTGTTGTAGAGCTGACGTTGAATTCTTCAACGTCAGCTTTCCGGGGCTTTCGTGAATGCGTACAGTCGGCCATTCGGCTGCACGCAGAAGCCGACATTCAAGTGGTCGTTCTACAGCGGCTTCCCGCCATAAGGAAAGCGGATCGCATCGACATCGAGCCGGGTTGAGTCGCGTGTCAAGCCGCTTACGCGCCGAGCGTATTCTTGTAGATCTTCCCGTCCTTCATGATGACGCGCAGGTTCTTCGCCGGATCGGCGATGAGCGTGAGATCCTGGGTGGGATCGCCATCGACGAGCAGCAAATCGGCATACGCCCCCTCCTGAACCACGCCAAGCTTCGCCGGATACGGGTTGCGTGGACCCGAAAGCGCGAGCAGTTGGCCATTTTGTGCAGTCGCCATCTGCAAGGCTTGCGTTGCGGTGTGCCAGCGCAGCAAGTGCGTCAGCATCGTGCCCTGACGCGCGGCGAGCACGGGAGAAAACAGCAGGTCTGAGCCGAATCCCGTCTTGATGCCGTGCTTTTTCGCAAGCGTATACGCGTTGTTCGTGCCCGCGAAAACCATCTGCATTTTATCGAGGCTCGGACCCGTCAATGGTACCGAGTCGTCTGCACTGAGGAACGGCTGAATGCTGAGCCACGTACCGTTCTTCGCCATCAGGCTCGCCGTTGCGTCGTCCATCAAGTGACCATGTTCGATGCATTGAACGCCTGCCGCCATGGCACGCTGGATCGCCGCCGGCGGGAATGCGTGCACCATCACGTAGCTGCCCCAGTCTTGCGCGACTTCCACGGCAGCACGCACCTGGGCTTCGGTGAAAGTGAGCATGTCGAGCGGACTGCGCGGCGTGGAAACGCCGCCGCTGCTCATGAGCTTGATCTGCGAGGCGCCCTGCATGAACTGCTCGCGCACGCGCTTGCGCACTTCGTCGGCGCTATCGGCGATGATGCTGCCGCCCGATTGCTCGGAGGCGCTTACCCGGCCGGTGGTGCGGGGGACGTCGGTGAGTTGGCGGAAATCGCCGTGACCGCCGGTGGTAGTGATCATCGCGCCTGAAGGGTAAATGCGCGGCCCCGAGATGATGCCGCCGTCGATAGCCTGCTTCAGCGCGAACGCCGGGCCGCCCGCATCGCGCACCGTGGTGAAGCCGCGCATCAAGGTGCGCTCGGCCTCGGCGCTCGCGGCGATATGGATGAGGCCGATGTCGGCGGTCAGCAAGGTCGGCAGCGGCACCGCGGCGATCAACGTATGCCAGTGCATGTCGATGAGGCCCGGCATCAGCACCCGCGCGCCGCAGTCGATCACCTGCGAACCGTCGGGCATGGTGGGCCGGTTTTGCGAGAGCGTATGAACGCGATTGCCTTCGACGAGCAGATAAAGGCCACCGCGCAACCTGCCGGATGTGCCGTCGAAAAGGCGGAAATTCGTGAAGAGAATGGGCTGCGTGGGACTCGATGGCACAGGCGCTGTCTGCGCGCTGGAGAGCCTGGGCAGAATCTGCATCAGCAGGGAGGCGGCTATGCCGACGACGAAGCCGCGCCGCGAAAGTCCTGTGCCGATCCGGTTGTTCGCAAACATGACGTCCGATTGAGGACAAAAGCAGGTGTACGAACGGCCACTGCTATCTCTATCGCCCGGTTTGCGCGAGAACATGACTTTTCTCCAGACAGTTTCGACTGCTCTGCGTTGGGAGACCAGTCTATAGCAATCGACGAATAGGGGCGATCCAGAACCTCAGCCGATTGTCCCGAGTGACCGCTGTACCTCGGAACTCGGCGCCCGAGCTGCAATCGGCTGACCGGCTGAGATGGGTCGGGAGTGTGAGTTCGCCGATCGAGGAAGCTGTCGTTCGGCTGGTCGGTGCCACGACCGCCAGCAATCCGCCGCCTTATCGCTGACGTAGAACTCAGCCCGGCCCAATGTCGGCTCCGGCCGAACTGCGCTCGTAGGCTTTCGGCTCGAACTGGCCCTTCCGACGACGGTCAAGATACCGACGAAAAACCAGACCCTCTCGTGCGTCGCAGCAATTCCCGTTTGGCTAGCGGTACGCTGCACAAGTCATTGAACGATAGGTGGAATTCGCCAGAGAGTGCCGCGCTATGAAATGACTCTTTGCTGCTGCGCACAAATGCGCCATACTACACGCCAACGGACCCGTTGCGCATCACGCAATGCGCACGGATGGCAGCATGGCGGAGACCGCTGCGGCTCGCCGCTCGTCAACGGCGAGCAGTGCAGGCGGTGTGCGCGAAGAAGCGTTGAACCATTTTCGTCGATCACCCTGGAGGCGGACATGCTGACCTTGGCCGAATTGCAGAGCACGCTGCAAATCGAGTACGAACTGCAGCTTGAAGCGAAGGACGAGCAGACGTTGCGCGATCTGCTCGCGGATCCGATTGCACTGAACGCAATGGTGCCGGCTTTTATGAGTTTTGCGGAGGCACGTCGGATAGCGGAAGCGACACTTGCCCAACTGGTTGCTCGCAAGCCGCCGAGCGCCAAGCCAGTCATTCAGGCAACGCCCTTTTGGGCGCAATGGTTCAAACCGTTCTGGATGATGCCACTCTTCGGTGCACGCAAGGGCGAATAAAGCATCTTGGTGGCAGTCCAGATCGCGAAACCTGAATTTGGCTGACTGACCGGTTTGGGGAAAGGTGTCTGACCGGAGTGGGTCGCGTTCTGCCGATGGCTGCCGGTCGAGCGCGTGGCGAGGATGCGAATCGCATACGGCAGTGGTCGGCCAGGAGCGGACCCAGACTTTCGCCCCGCCGACAACGCCCATGAAAAGGTCTATACGTGGCTTGTCGGCAACCCTCCGTCGCTCCACTACCTCAACGGGGTGTCGGATTCCGGCAAAAGCTCGATCTAGACTCGCCCGTGAAGGTGTCCGGTCACCACCGCCTAATGTGGCTCTCGATAATTGTCGAATTTTGACGTCTGACCGACTCCCGCGTTCATGCAGTTACACGGGTCGAGGCTCCGATAAAATTGGGCGAGCGTGTCTTCTGCCTTGTACAGATGGCCGACGTTATGCTCGGCTGGATATTTCGCGCCGCGGCTTTCGCATAAATCTAGCAACCTATGTTCGAGGTCGAGACAGTTCAGTCCCTTCTTGACTATATAGTCCTGGTGAAAGACATGACAGAAGAAGTGACCGTAGTACAGTTTCTTCACGAATTTGCTATCAATGTCTTCGGGAAGGGCCTCTAGCCAGTCTTTGTCGTTGCGCCTCAGTGCGATGTCAAGTGCAACAATGTCTTCGACCTCCTTTCGGTGAACCGCGCGATAACGGACGGCAGCGCTGGCAGTGACAAATCGATGCAAGAACGCTTTACGTCCTTCTGTCGCGGTGCATTCAAAAAAATCGGCGTCCGCCTTCCCCCGAAGCGAGTTCAAATACTTGCGAACCTCGTCAGCCGAGTTGGCGGACACCTTCACCATCAGATGATGCTCATAACGTCGTCTGAAATCCTGCATGCGATGCGGAAGATGGTTCGGCATCAATCGGCTCAGCCACTGTAGAAGTCGCTCTGATGCATGCTCACCGACGAACCCGAATTTACCAAGAGCCGAGTCGAACCGGTTCTTGGCGGCAAACAGCGCTGGCAATCGATGCGTTCCAAGTCGCTCGATGGCGAAAAACATATCCTTACCATAGTTCGCCGCCATATCGTAGGCGTCGCGATGCAGATACTCTCCGGCAACCGGTGCACTTTCGCATCTGGATAGGATGTGCCTGCGGACCTCCGAAAAGTGCGACGTATCGTTTGTTCCGAGATAGAAGACGCTCGTTGCGTTGTCAGCCGGGAAGGTGTCGAGTCGGACGGCGAAAACCATCAACTTGCCGGCGGAGCCCGATGCTTCATAAAGTCGAAGTGGGTCTGCGTTATAGCGGGCAGGCGTCTCGGCATCGATATCGCGGACATGGTTCACATAGCTTCGGTCCGAGCCTGCGCCGGTCGATCGTGCAATGTCGGCATCGTTGAACTGCCCGGCTTCCAGGCGCGTCAATATTTCTTCGGGCGAGGTTCCGAGTTCGATGCCGAGATGGTTGATGAGATCTACGCGTCTGTTTGCATCGACCCGCGCATAAAGCGCCAATTCCGTGTATGCAGGTCCGCGGCGGACGAGCGAGCCGCCCGAATTGTTGCAAATTCCGCCGATTACGGATGCGCCGATGCAAGATGAACCGATGACGGAATGCGGTTCGCGACCTAAAGGTTTGAGGTCGCGCTCAAGTTGGTCCAGAGTAGTGCCAGCGAGGCAAATTACCTGTTCCCCACCCAGGATCAGGTGCAACTTTCGGATTCGCGTCGTGTTGATAACAACGACCTCCCGGTCGTAGTCGTTGCCATTGGGTGTTGACCCCCCTGTCAAACCCGTGTTGGAGGCCTGCGTAATTACGACGACGTTTTGCTGGATGCATGCTGTAAATGCTCGCCACATTTCGATGAGAGAACCGGGTCTCACGACCCCAAGTACAGCCCCTCCACCAAAGCGAAAGCCGTTCGTGAACGGCCGGGTCTCACGGTCACCAGTGAGAACATTCCGCTTACCAACAATTGAACGCAAGGAGTGAAGGAGGTCTTGAGCTGCCCGCCCCATTGATACCGTAAGTACGTCGGCCATCCTACCGCCTGGTCTGGAAACACGGGCCCGACAAGGCGTGCGGAGGCACCAACCCAAGAGGCATCGGGTCATGTGCTGAAATTGCACAAAGAAACTCGAAGCGCTCAGAGTTGGTTAGCGCGCAGATATCGAGTTCCCGCACTGGCGTATTGTTCCAGACGAGCTCTGCGCCGTTAAACCACATCATTTTCACTCTCCTAAGAAATCAAGGGGACCTGGATACAGAAAGCCTTCTCGCGTACGCCCCGAAAGTTGTACGCAACTCACACTAGCCAATCCTCACAAGATTTGACGTGTAGAACGCTGCCCGCGAGCGATAGTCATGAGCGTTCCCTAGAAGCTTGTCTATAACGTCCCCGGACAGCGTCTTCGCCACTTTTGCGGGCATGCCGATAATCAGGCTCGCCGACGGAAAGACCTTACCTTCGCCAACAAGTGCACACGCACCGACCAAACTGCGCGCGCCTATGGTTGCGCCGTTGAGAACGACGGCCTTGATACCGACGAGGCAGCCCTCTTCGACAGTGCAGCCGTGCAGCATCGCCAGATGTCCAATAGACACGTTCTCAGCGATATTCACCGGGAAGCCAGGGTCCGCATGAATGACAGCACCGTCCTGAACGTTGGTGTTCGCGCCAATAACGATTTTCTCGTTGTCGCCCCGAATCACCACCCCAGGCCAAATCGACGCACCTTCTTTGATTTCCACGTCGCCGATGACCACGGCCGTCTCGTGCACAAAGACGGACTCGTGTATGTTCGGCCGCCTGTCTCCTATCTGGTAAATGGCCATGTCAGACGCTCGCAGGTTGGGGTGACTGTTCTTGAGACTCTTGTACGAGCCTCGCTCGAACGTCCTTCTTGGTGATTTTCCCGTAAGCCGACTTCGGTAACTCATTCCAAAAGACGACACGACGCGGCCATTTGTACTTTGCCAGGCGGCCGTCGAGATGCTCGACAACTTCGTCGGAGGTTGCCGCTTCACCTTCCTTTAGAACAATCACCGCGACGCCCAGTTCGCCCCATTTCGGGTCGGGCATGCCCAGTACCGCAACTTCGTGCACGGCCGGATGGGTAAGCAATGCTTCCTCGACCTCACGGGGATAGACGTTAGAGCCGCCCGAGATGTACATGTCCGACGAGCGACCCGTGACGTAGAGGTATCCGTCCTGGTCGACGTGGCCGAGGTCGCCCGTGTGAAACCATCCGTGTTTAAATGCTTTCTCATTGGCCTCGGGATTGTCGTCATAGCCAATCATGACCGCAGGCCCCCGAACGCAGATTTCGCCGGTCGCCAGCGGAGCCAGACGGTTACCCACGTCGTCGAGGATTGCCACGTCGATGCCCGTTCGCGGATACCCGCACGTCCCGACCCGTGCGTCAGTTGCGTCGTCGTCCTCCCTGTGCATCCATGGAGGCAACACGGTGATGTTGCCCGTCACTTCGCCCAAGCCGTAATACTGAACGAGCACTGGTCCCAGCTTACTCAGCGCATGTTTCTGGTCGGCGCGATACATCGGCGCGCCCGCGTAGATGACGAACTTCAGCGAGCTATGGTCGTAGCGGTCGACGCTCTCGTGCTCGCTAATGACCTTCACGATGGTGGGTACAGTAAACATGTTGTCCACACGATGCTCCTCGACGAGTCTCCAGACCTCTTCCGCATCGAGGCGGTCGCCGCTCGGAAGAACGCTCGCGGCTCCACGTGCCGTGTTGACCAGCGCATGGATGCCCGCACCATGGGAGAGCGGAGCGACGACCAGTGAGCGGGAACGGTAGTTGATACCTGGCATCAGGTCCGCCAGGTGGTTCGTCACCACGAAGGCCATTTGTCCATGGGTCAAGGTACCCGCCTTGGGGCGGCCCGTCGTGCCGGATGTGTAGAAAAACCAGAGCGGACTATCGCGGTCCACGGTTGCCGATTCGAAGCCCGGAGCCGCCATGCTGGCGAGGTCGTCGTAGTTCAGTTCACCATCGCGCGGCTTGCCCAAAGCGACAACGGTCTGAAGTGTGGGGGAAGCGTCGCGCACAGCGTCTACGTAATTTTCGAAGCCGTCGTCGTACACCATTACGCTGGCCCGGCTGGACTTGCCGAGGTAGGCGGCTTCTGGCGGAGCAATTTTATAGTTCGTCGGAACCCAAACGGCGCCGAGTTTGAAAGCAATCCAAGCGCTCTCGAAAAGAGCGATGTTATTTCGAGAGTGAACAAGAATGCGGTCTCCCGCTCTCACACCTTGTTCGCGCAGGGCCGCGCAAACGGAGTTCACACGCCTGTTGATTTCTTCCCACGTCCACGTCTTGTCGGAAGTGATGAACCCGGGTTCTTTGGGGAAACGTTGGGAAACCTGGGTAAGCAGGTCTCCTAAATTCATGACAGTTGTGAGCATTTCAATCCTCAATTCAAATCGCTTCTATCAAACGAGCCCGCTGTATTTAGAGTCGCCGTTCCAGAACGCTAAGGTAGTTCGTGACCGCCGCTCCACCCATATTGAAGACACCGGCAAGCGTGGCGTTGGGAATCTGCATATCACCGGCTTCGTTAGCCAGTTGCATGGCTGCCATGACGTGCATCGAAACGCCTGTGGCGCCAATGGGATGACCTTTCGACTTAAGGCCGCCAGACGGGTTGACTGGCAGCTTGCCGTCTTTGGTGGTGACGCCATCCAGAATCACTCTTGCGCCTTCACCGGGCTTCGCGAGACCCATCGCCTCATACTCCAGCAGTTCTGCGATGGTAAAGCAGTCGTGCGTTTCGACGAACGAAAGGTCGTCGAGCGATAACCGGGATTCTTCGAGTCCTCGCTTCCAGGTGCGCTGCGCGCCCTCGAACTGCGTCTTGTCGCGGCGTGAGAGCGGAAGATAGTCGCTGATTTGAACGCTTGCCCGGAAGCCGATTGCGCGGCGCACATCGGAAGCGACATCATCCGCTGCGATAATCATCGCGGCGGCACCATCGGAAATCAGGGAGCAGTCGGTGCGCTTGAGCGGTCCCGCTACGAACGGATTCTTTTCGGATGGGTTCCGACAGAAGTCGAAGCCGAAATCGCGTCGCATGTGTGCGTACGGGTTCGCCGTGCCATTGCGATGGTTCTTCGCCGCAATCGCGGCGAGTGCATCCGACTGGTCGCCATAGCGGTCGAAATAAGCTTGAGCAATAGTGCCAAAAATGCCGGCGAAGCCGCCGGGCACGCCAGCCTCTTCCTTGGCGTAGGAGCATTTTTGCAGGATGTCGCCGACTTCCTTTGTGGGAAGCGATGACATCTTTTCCATGCCGATAACGAGGGCGTACTTCGAGCGTCCGGACCGTATCGCATCGAGTGCAGAGTAAATCGCCGCAGAGCCGGTTGCGCAGGCGTTCTCGCAACGGACTGTTGCGGAGTATCGCAGGCTGGGAATCGAGTTGAATACGAGCGTGGAAGGAAAGTCCTGATAGACAAAGCCGGCGTTAAACGTGCCGACGTGAACCGAATCGATGACACTCGGGTCAATGCCAGCATGTGCGATGGCATCGATAGCAGACTTCGAAATCATCTCCTCCGGTCCGAGAGCGTCGAGTTTGCCAAACGGGAGGTGACTCCATCCGATGATGAGCGGTTGAGCGGACATAATAGATTCCTCAAGAAGGTTCAAGTTAGATTTCGAGCACGCCGGCGGCGATGAAGCCGCCGTCGACCGCGAGTGTCTGGCCGGTCACATACGACGCGTCGTCCGAAGCCAGGAATGACACGACGCCGGCGATTTCGTCGGGAGTTCCGTATCGCTTCATTGGGACGAGTTTCAGGAAGTTGTCGCGGGCCACGTCCGAGTGGAGGGACGCGACCATAGGCGTCTCAATCGGCCCGGGGGCGATGGCATTCGCCGTGACGCCATAGTCGGCAAGTTCGATTGCCATCTGGCGGGTCAAGCCAATAACGGCCGATTTCGAGGTGCCGTAAGCTGTCCGTCCGGCGCTGGCGCGGATGCCCGCAACGGACGCAATGTTTACCACTCGACCCCAACGATGCTTCCTCATTTGCTTCACGGCCTGCTGGGCAAGCAACATCGGTCCGGTCACATTGACCTCCATAACGGCGCGCCAGTGAGCAACTGGGTAGGTCTCGAATGGGTAGGTCTTCGCGATACCTGCATTGTTGACGAGGACGTCGCAACGGCCGAACTGCGCCTCAATCTGCTCGAAGGCGGACTGAATGGAGACGTCACTGCCCACGTCAAGCGTGACGGCGATGGCGCTCTGGCCTTGTGCGCAGACCTTTTGCGCGACCGCATCGGCAGCTTCGAGGTTGAGGTCGCCGAGGACGACGCTGAACCCGTCGGCGGCCAGACGCTCGGCAATTGCAGCGCCGATTCCCATCGCCGCTCCTGTCACCAGAGCGACGCGTCCGTTCGAACCGGCGACGCGGCGCGCGGCAGCTTGTTCAATTGTGGTATCCAGCATGATTACTTACTCCGCAGGCAATTCAGATGGGGGAGGCGGGCAGGAAGCCCGTAGAAATCCAGGGGACAAAAGTGACGATGATGAGTGCCGCAAGCAAGGCGACCATGTAGCGCCATACTTTCGGTCCAACACCGTCAGGCGACACCTTTCCGATGGCACACGCGGAATAGAAACCGACGCCGAACGGAGGCGCAAACAGTCCCAGTCCCATGGACAGAATGACGACCATCGCGTAATGCACATCGTTAATCTGGAGAGCACGAGCAACCGGGAAAAGCAGCGGTCCGAAGAGAACAATTGCGGGAATGCCTTCAAGTACGCTGCCAAGAATCGCAAAGCTGATTATCGTGACGATAAGGAAGCCCACAGACCCACCGGGGGCGCTTTTCATCATCGCAACGAGTTGACCCGAGAATCCCGAGCGCGTTAGTGCCCATGCCATGGACGTAGCAAGGCCGATAATCAGCAGGATTGCACCAGACAGCGCTGCGGCGTCTACGAGCATGGAGTAAAGCCGCTTCAGCTTGACGGGGCGACCCAGGAGTCGTGCGCCCATGGCGAAGACGAGCGTGTAGACGACGGCGAGCGTCGAAACTTCCGTGGCAGTAGCGACCCCTTCAACTACGGCGATTCGGATAAGCACCGGGAGAAGAAGTGCGGGAAAGGCGGTCACGAAGGTGGTACCAATCCGCTTCAGCGATGCCCGCTTTTGCGTCGGCGCCGGTCCGGAGCGAGCACGTAACCAGCAAACCACGCCGATTGCTGCCGTTGCGACGACGGCCGGAAGCAGCCCCCCAACGAAAAGCGCACTGATGGACACGCCGCACACCGCACCGATGGTAATGAGCACGAGACTAGGCGGTATGGTCTCCGTCATTGCCCCAGATGCACTCAGGAGAGCGGCTAGCTCCTCGGGGTCTGAGCCGTGCTTTTGCATCTCGGGGAACAGCGCGGGCGCGACGGCCGCCATGTCAGCGGCTTTCGAGCCAGAAATACCGGAGACGAGGAAGATTGCGCCAAGCAGTACATACTGAAGACCCCCGCGCACGTGGCCGAGCAGCGAACACATGAATTCGACAAGTGAGCGTGCGAGTCCGCTGACCTCCAAAAGGGTCCCAAGCAGTACAAAGACAGGGACGGCCAGAAGCACGAGGTTCGCCATACCCTCGTCCATGCGACTGACGACGATGGCGAGTGGCGCGTGTGTAACCAGAGCCAGGTAACTGACCGTCGCAATGCCGAAGGCAAAGGCGATGGGCGTTCCAACAACGATAGCCCCGGCAACCAGCGCGACGAAAAACACCAGAAGGTTCAGATTTCCAACCGCTAGCAGAGCAGGCGCGCTTAGCCACAGGGTACCAGCGACAACTGCGACAGTTGCGATGGCTGCCACGCGGGTCATAACACCGTTCAGCGTGAACATCTTTGCCAGAGCCACAAGAAACATCAGTGCGGCACCGACTGGAAGAGCCATGGCACGCAGCCCGTCGGGGATTCCGAGCGCCGGTGTAGTGATGTCCATCTGCTCGGTTGCATGGTGTGCGGCCGGAAGCAGAATCATCGCGACAAAGACGCAGACGATGAGCGAGGCCACACTTTGTGCCCATGCCTGCACCGCCGGCGGCCATTTCTTGACGACTGCAGTCATCTTCATGTGCTCGCCACGACTCAATGCAAGCACGGCGCCCAACATGGCCAGCCAGCTAAAGAGTGCGGATGCGACTTCGTCGGACCAGACAAGCGGGTTGTTTAGCGCATAACGCCAAATGACACCACAGAAGAGGACCGCGACTTCGGCGACAAGAATGGCAGCGGCGGCGAATTCAACCAGCCGGATGAGTACTTTGGCTGCGGTCGCCGATAAGCGCGCTGGCCGCGCAGTTGCGCAATCGTGTGCAAGGGAGTGCGTGGTATGCATGACATTACCCCAGTTTTCCAGAGTATTTTTCAAGGAGCGACCAGGCTTGCGGTCCTAGCTTCTTCTGCCAGTCGGAGTAGAAGCCTGAGGCCTGGAGCTGCTTGCGGAACTCACCTTTGTCGACCTCGTTGAATTTCAACCCGGCGCTTTCAAGTTTTGAACGGAGAGTTCGGTCGAGCTGCGTCACGTCTTCGCGCTGCTTTGCTGCCGTTTCGTTGATCGCGTTACGCACGATGGTCTGAAGGTCGGGAGGCAGACGTCCGAACGAGTCCTTGTTGCCCAGAAACCAGAAGCCGTCCCACATATGGTTGGTAAGAGAGCAGAACTTCTGAACCTCAAAGAGCTTTGCCGTGTAGATAATCGACAGAGGGTTCTCCTGGCCCTCGACGACGTGCGTTTGCAGTGCAGAATAAACCTCTGAGAAATTCACACTCGCAGGAGCAGCCCCGAAGTCTTTGAACATGGATGTCCAGAGCGGGCTGGGAGGGACTCGCAGCTTCATACCCTGAAGGTCTTTGGGTTGCGCGATGGCCCTGGTGGACGTCGTTATCTGGCGGAATCCACCGTTCCAGATTTTCTCGAACGCGAAAATCGAAGTCGCGCCAATCTGCTTTCGGACATACGCACCCAGGTCTCCGTCCATGGCGGCCCAGACGTTGTCATAGTCGTTGAAAGCAAATCCGATTCCGCTGACTTGCGCTGTCGGGATGAATGTGCCAAGAATCAGAGGGGACAAGGTGAACAGGTCGACGGCGCCGGAGCGCAGTTGTGACAGGGTGTCCGTATCCCCGCCCAGCTGGTTGTTCGGGAAGATTTGGATTTCCACACGCCCCTTCGATTCCGCGGAGACTCGGGCAGCCATCTCTTTTGCGCGCACATTCATCGGGTGCGTTCCGGGAAGGTTGTTTGCGTATCGAAGCGTGAATTCCGCAGCACGCGCCGGGCGAGAAATGACAGTCAAAGACGGCGCCGACGCTGCAACAGCCATCAACTTCAGAAACGAACGCCTACTCGTGGTATTCATAAATGTCTCCATTGCAGCCGGTTGCCGGCCTTTTTTGTTGAGGTTAAAAAACTTCGTATAACTTAGTGAATCTTATGGTCGCAGAAAGGAAGCGAGCTAGTGCATGTTTCCCGTGCTGTTTTTAGCAGTTCAGCGCGTCACTATGACTGCGTGATTGCGAACTCGGCGTAGGTTTCACCGAGCGGAAATCCGCCATCTTTTATGTGAGGGATTCCGAGTGACTTGAGTTGTCGATAGAGGGTTGACCGGCAAACGCCGAGGTCTTTTGCGGCTGCCGACATGTTCCAGCGGCTTCCGGCGAGCACCCGGAGAACACGCTCCCGCTTCTGGGCAGAGCGGCTGTCTGAACGAGGTCGGCTTTCAGCCTCGTTACCGATGGCACCTGCACCCGAAGCGGCGACTGACGGGACGTTCGAATGACGCATCAGGTCTTGTGGGAAATCGCCAGAGCGGAGGACGCCATCCTTGCTCAATGCGCACGCGCAACGCAGAACCGCGCGCAACTGACGAACATTGCCGGGCCATCTACATGACAACAACGCTTCCCATGCTCCTTGCTCGATAGAGACAGGATGTCCGGCCTCTTCGTTGGCAATTTGCTGAACGAGGTTCGCAAGGTCAGTCCGTTCACGCAATGCCGGCAAGCGCAGAATGCCGACCGCGATTCGGTAAAAGAGGTCCGCCCGGAAGGTCCCATCTTGGACGAGTTCCGGCAGATTTTGGTGCGTTGCGCAAATTAGTTGAAACTCGACCGCAACGGGTCTCGTTGCGCCAAGCGGCGTGATTTCACGTTCGGAGAGTGCCCGGAGGAGTCGCGCCTGCTGATTTAGCGGCATGTCGCCGATTTCGTCGAGGAACAACGTACCGCCATGCGCGGCCTCAATCTTTCCCTTCATGCCGCCAGGCAGCGCGCCGGAGAACGCTCCACGCGAATATCCGAACAGTTCACTTTCGACGAGTGTCTCGGGAATCGAAGCGCAGTTGAGGGTAATGAGAGATTGGGTTCGACGTGCGCTGTACTGGTGGAGCGCTCTGGCGACGACCTCTTTGCCGGTTCCCGTCTCGCCCAGAATCAGTACGGGCAAACCACTGTCAACGAAGCACCTGCCGCGCTCCATGACGTCTCGCATCGTGCTGTCGTGGAACTCTGGCGTTCCACGTCGCGTTGAACCCTGTGAGAGGGCGTTGTGGGCTACTTTTTGGCGGCTCACGACTGTCTCCGTTGATTATCTGGCTCGCCTGGTAGCGTGCCTTCGCTTGTCGTCAGGACGTTGATGGCTTGTGGCCAATGTTGGTAGCGCCCTGATGTGATGCAAGACTAGACCTCCGCTCTCATATTTTCCAATACAATAAAAGTCACGCTGTGATACCTATGGGGAATAAGATGGAACTGCGCCATCTCCACTACTTCGTCACTGTTGCCGAAACCCTCCACTTTGGCCGTGCGGCTGAGCGGCTCCACATATCGCAACCCCCGCTGTCGCGACAGATTGCGCTGCTTGAGGAGGAGGTTGGCGTCGTTCTGTTCGAGCGGAATCGTCGAAGTGTGAAATTGTCAGCTGCCGGAGAGCGCTTTTTGCTCGACGCAAAGGACATTCTTGGGTCTGTGGAGCGGGCGAAGCAGAACGCGCTGACGGCCAGCCAGGGGGCAAGTGGCTCACTGTCGGTCGGCTTCATGTTTGCGGCAGCGTATAGCGTGGTGCCGCCGATTACCCTCGCTTATGCATCCAGATTTCCAGCGGTCGACCTCCATTTGACGGAGTCGATACCGAGGCTGCTCATGCAGGACATGAGGCAGAGCAGTACCGATGTGGCATTGATGTACCCGCCGGAGGACCACCCGGAGCTGGAAACGAGGACCGTGTTCCGGGAACCTATAGTGGCTGCGCTTCCGGCTGACCACCGGCTCGCGCGTGGAAGCGGCCCAATCGATGTCGTAGAACTGAAAGGCGAGTCCTTCCTGATTTCGCCGCGCGCAGCAGCGCCATACATCTACGACATCATCATTGGGCACTGCAAGCAACGCGGCTTCACGCCAAAGATTCGTCTTGAGACCAACTATCAACAGACCATCGTAACTTTGGTCGGACAGGGGCTAGGCGTTGCGCTCGTGCATCGGTCAATGAAAACTGCCCGGCCTCGGAACGTTAAATTTCGGCCCTTGCAGAACCCCCCATATGTCGAACTGAACGTCACATGGGACCGGCTGAATCGGAATCCATGCATTGGGACATTCGTCACGGTCGCGCAGGAGGTCGGTGCTGTGGCGACTCCGGGCGCGTGATGTAGCGCGACACCTGTAGCGTCGGGTGCGACAAGTGTTGCATCCGCAACCGTCGACGCGCCTGATAGCCGTTGCGCTTCAATTCCCGAAGCGCTTGCGCCGTTTGCTTCTGCACCTGGCGAGCGTCTGTCGGCACACTTCGTGCATTAACGGGCTGGCCTTTATCACGGCACTCAAAGGAGAACCCGTTCATGCACCAAACATTGTCTGTCCCCGATGCCCTAGCGTCACGAGCGCGACGGCTCGACGAAGGGGATTTCAGCACGCAGCCTTTTGTTCACCCAGGACAGGTGACATCGCCCCGTCTCGTCGATGTGACCAGCGGTCAAATTACCGAGGAGCTTCGTGTAGCCGTGCCGCCCGGCGCCAACGTTGGACGCGCGCTCCATCGCGTCCTGGATGACTTAGGCCCGCGAGCGGGGTGCGGTCGAATTGTTGGCGGTATTTGCCAGCGAATTCAGTACCACGTGATGATTCGTGCGGCCGCAGGGGTTAAGCCTTACGTGTATGGCTCCCCGATCGTCGTCGACGGGCAAAGTATGCTGATTAGCGCAGCAATCACCGTCGGGCACAAAGATGACGGTGCCCGAATCCTTCACTGCCATGGTGGCTTCACTGACGAGAATGGAAAGGCACACGGCGGTCACATCATCCTGGACGAAACGGTGGCAGGCGGCGATGGCCTCGTCGTCAGGCTTTGCCTTTTCGATGGTGTCGATTTCGTCGTTACGCCCGATACTGAAACAACCTTTGACTTACTGAAGCCGGTCACGAAATTATGAACGAAAACATCACAGAAGCCATCTCCGTCCAGCGCGGCCATTATGGTCGTCTACTTGTCGCTCGCATCAAGCCGAACCAGGATTTGGTGGAATCGCTCGCCGTGCTGTGTCGGGCAAACGGATTCCATAGCGCGGTCGTACGGGGAGTAGTTGGAAGCTTGATTGATGGCAACCTGGTCCGCGGCCAAGGCGAGACTGAAAAGGTCGTGCATATCGAAGGACCTGGCGTCGAGATTCTGAGTGTCTACGGCGAAGTGCGAAATGGCACAACCGAAGTCGCAGAAGTGAAGCTCAACGGAGTTCTCGCCGACACTGCCGGTCAGGTTTACGCCGGGCGAATTTTGTCGGGCTCGAACCTTTCTTTCATTACCATTGAGGTTTCCGTCCAGGAATGGATTGAGGACACAGAAACTACCGTGGCGACCGGTGCCTGAGCTTCGCTTGTGTTGCAGGGCGGCAGGCAACAATGGGCGAGTGCGACCGCGGTGGTCGCCTGCTGTATTCCCAGCCTGATGCAGATTTGCCGCACCTAGAGCTTCTGCACTCTTTTGCGCGAGGAAATCGGCGCGCTTTCTTGGTCACGGCAAATCTGTAACATCAGTCTGATTCACAGGCAATATTTGTGCGTTGCCATCTGATGGGCGACGGTGATGGGTGAGCTTCGCTGGGCGAGCATCTCGCAACCAGAGAACTGAGTCCACGGAGCGGAAAGTCTCATCCGATGCTTCCCAAAATCTCGGGGCATGCTTCCTTGGGCCCGCTGCGCCTTATCTGGCGGCGCAGAAAATCTCGCTTTAAGGGTCTTGCTACAAATACCTGTTCGCGGACTCAAAAATGAAGACAACAC
This sequence comes from Paraburkholderia sp. HD33-4, assembly GCF_021390635.1. NCBI lineage: Bacteria > Pseudomonadati > Pseudomonadota > Betaproteobacteria > Burkholderiales > Burkholderiaceae > Paraburkholderia > Paraburkholderia sp. HD33-4. The sequence continues at coordinate 842,528 of NZ_JAJEJS010000003.1, forward strand.
AGGGAACGGCACCGTGGAGCGGGCGGCCGCTTTAGAGCGAAGTTCTGACGTTCGGGAAAACCAACCGAAAGGCAGGAACGGGTCGCAAGTACGCGTTGGCGACGGCAAGACGCGCCGCTCACGACCGCTGAGGTGCGAACGGCCGGAGAGTGTCCTGAAGCTGACCGACCAAATCCAACATCTGAACGTCCGGAATGGCCGACGACTTGCCTTTCCGGGTGGCGAGGCGCGCGACCGATGCACGCCGGAAGTTAGCCTCATTAATTGTGCATGCTGGAAGCGCGGTTCAGCGTCGACATAGCGCGTTCACTGGCAATCGGATCCCATGTAACGCTTCGAGGAAAGAGCAGGGCGAACATTCGCGGGTTCGCTGAGACGTTCGTGTGCCCATTCACGGCGAAGTCGCTGCCTCCCCGAGCATCGAGTGACGGCAGGCGCAGCCACCGTAATGACACGCGGACATGTTCCGAACGTCCTCGGTGAGATGTCCATCGACGATGAGGCCGTAGTCAATGAAGAGTTCGTCACCGGGTTTGATGGCGGTGACTGCATGAAAAAAACCGATCACTGGCCTCGACTGCCTCGCAGATGGGGGTGCATGCATGACTAAAGAAATGGGCGCTGTTGCCTCCGCGGCTGCCATCAATCACGCGCCCGTCAGAGAGACCGAAGACTAGGGTATGCCCAAGGTTCGAGGAAAACACTGTGGGCTCACCAGTTTTCACTGGAGGGCCAGCCGAATTGCGCTCACCCCGTGGCGAATCGCCAATAGAATGGTGTGGTGAGACCTGACGAGGACTATCCAGCCAGCAGACATTGCTGCTCAGCAGTCTTTCCGTCCTCAGAAGAAGGACTCGGAACACCGCTGCGAGCCACTTTCGCACCTGGTCCCGCAGCGAGCGGGTTCCCGTGGATTCATAGTCCGCTCCGTTGTTCGTTTGCATGCAAAACTGCGAGCAGCGCCGCAAAGGCTGCGCTACGCGGCGCTGCGAACGTCACCTTCATTGTCCGATTTGCCGGCTCACGTGATTTTCCTGCTGGTTCAATACGTGGTTTTCCTGGCGAGTTATATGCCCACCGTCCTGGCTTGCCATCAGACGTTCTTCACGACGGATTTGGTGGTCGTCGCGATGCAAACGCATTGCTTCTGCGTGGGACATCTCGCCTTCGCGGACTTCCTGGTGGATTCGGTAGTCTTGATTGACCAGACGATGATTGACTTCGGCCCGGCGCGGGTGCGATCCATCCCAGTTCGTGGAGGCCGACGCCGTGCCAACGAACGCGACGGACAGTGCAGCGATTGCGGTCAGTCTGTAGATGAAGGTGTTCATGGTTATCTCCCTGTCGACGAACGGCTTCTTGCCGCTCACCTCCTCAACGCCGGCGATGACTGGCATGTTGACGCGGTAGTTGTGAGTTACGAAACGGAATATTTCGACATCGCGCGAGAGGGTTGGAGCAGATTGCACAGAGCAATGACCCATCATGGTCGTCGACATGGTCCTGATGCCAAAGTCGCAGCGCGCCTCACTTTCACAAGGCTACGGCGGCGTGCTGTTGCAACGATTGCCCGCAGAGGGGCCAGTCGAATGTCAGATGCCCGAGCGGAGCGGCAGGCCGGTACCTGCCCCGGCGTGCCGCCCAGGATGCGAAGCTTGTCGCTCATATCAAGGAAGTAGTGACCTGCGGCGCAAAGCTCACTCACAAGCTGATGTGACTAAGTGAGACTGCCGGTAATGGAGTCAGCCCGAAGGCCCTTTGTTTTATCCGTGCGGTCAGCGCGGAAGCGTTGCGCACGATGTCATCGGGGCTCGATATGGCCAAGCCGCTCCGTCAGCGATTGCGGGCGGCCTTCAAACAGCGCCGAGTAGTAGACCGTGTTCGACAACACATTCTTGACGTAGTCGCGGGTTTCGTTGAACGGAATCGTCTCCGCAAAAATCGCGCCCTCCACCGGACGCTGCAGGTTGGCCTGCCACTTACGTGGGCGTCCAGGGCCGGCATTGTAGCCGGCGGTCGCGAGCACGGCAGATCGGTCAAGCTGGTTGTAAATCATCGACAGATAATACGTGCCGAGCAGGATGTTCGTGTCGATGTCATTCATCCTCGCCCGCGAGATCGTACCGAGCCCGATCTTCCTCGCGACCATCTCCGCGGTGTTCGGCATCACCTGCATCAGGCCGCCCGCACCAACGTCCGAGCGCGCACTGATGATGAAGCGCGACTCCTGGCGAATGAGACCATAGGCCCATTCGACATCGAACCCGGTGGTCTGCGCATGGTGCTCGACAATCGTGCGGAACGGTGCCAGATAGCGCAGCGAAAAATCATGCTCGGTCTGCGTCCTGTCGGCGGTGCTCACAGCCCGGTCGTAGAGCTCGATGCGGCGCGCGTACTCGGCGACTGCGAGCAGTTGCCGGTCGGTCATGCCGCGCAACTGCCAGTTCCACTCCCGGTTGCCTTCCGTGCGCAGGTTCAGCGCATAAAAACGTTTTGCCAGTTCGAAGCCCGGTGTCTGGCCGGCCTTCTCGACTTCCTCGTCAGTCACTTTGGTCTGCGGCGGAATCACGATCTGCTGGCCGAGCGCTTCGGAGGCCAACTGGCCATAGAAGGTGTAGGTTCCCGCGATCTTCCCGAATTCCTGGTCGGCCACCGTCACCTCGCCGCCTTGCTTCAACGCGCGTGCGTACCAGTAGACCCACGCTGGTTGCGCGCGCAGCGCGGCCGGCATCTGCTCGATCGACCAGCGAACCATCGTCCAGTCTCCGGCGAGCAACGCGCTGCGGGTGCGCCACTCATAGGCTTGGCTCGACAGGGGCGCGTTCGCCGACAGCCGGTACCAGTCCACCGCACCTCGCAGTTGCCGGGTCGCCGCCTGATAGGCAATCGTGCCCCAGCCGATAGCGCGTTCCGCCAGTGTAAGCGCCGGTGCGACCGCGGTGAAGGTGGCCGCGGCCGCCGCCGGATCGCTGGCCGCCACCTGCGTGATGGCGAGCAGCGCGAGTTGATGGGACGCGGCGTCCATCTGGATGCCCTTCGCGAGCAGCAGGCGCGGCTGGTTCGTCGCCTGATCGAGGAGCAGCGGATCCGGGCGCGCCGCGCCCAGCGCATCGACCAGTCTGCCGCCGGTTGTCGTCGCGCCCTGTTCGTAGGCCAGGCGAATCTGCTGCCAGACATCCTCCGAAGTGAACTGCTGGTTACCGACGAGCGCGGTGATCAGATCGACGCAGCCGTCGCCGTACCACTTCGGCTCGACGAGCAGCGCGCGAGCCGCGTCGACAACGTTTTCACCCCGCGCGGCGCGCGACTCGAGCGCATAGCACTTCACCTGCGTGTCGTCGTTCAGAACGAACCGTGAATATTGGGAATCGAAATCGTGCCAGTCGTGGCGCGCGCCCAGCACGCGCAGGTAGTCGTTGCGCAGACGGTCGGCGATCGCCTGTCCGTCGTAGCGTTGCAGAAACGACAGCACCGGTGCGTCCGGCGCATCGAGATTCGCATGCCCCGCGCCGTTGAACAGGCGCGGCTTGATCTGAAAATAGCTGAGATAGGCTGGCGCCGGATAATCCCGGATCAGGCTCGCCAGTTGTGCGGCACGCGCGGGATCGTTGTCGCGCGAGGCGTCACGCAACTTGATGAAAATCTGATCGTCGGCGGAAAACGAGGAGAGCCGGGTGGGGTGTCTGGCGAGCGCCGTTTCAGATATGACGAACGTCGCAGCGGCGAGGGCAAAACAGACCGCGCGAGAGACCCGGTGAAGTCGTGTGGACATCGCTGTTTTTGCGTTGGTCGGTGAAGAAAATTGAGCCAAAGCTTAGGCCGCAATTCGGCGAAGCGAAGCTTCGAAAAACACTGGACTCAGGCCGCAATTCGGCCCTTTGCGGGCCGGATGCCTGGACTGCCCCGGCACTAGCGTGTTCGCTTTTTCGTTGCGTAGGCCTGGACCTGGATCCGCCACTGAGATCAGGAAGGTCTTGAGTGCGGTGGAAGCCGTTGTGGCCGGGATGCTCGCGTCCGGGTGGTCCCAGAGCGGGCGGCTTCGAGAAAACTTATTGTGATTCAGGCGGCGAGATCCTGGATCTGTAAATATCGTTCGACCAACCTGGCCCAAAACGCAGAACCGACGATCAGGTTCTCATCATTGAAGTCGTAAGTTGCGCTATGGAGCGTTTTTCCACCTTCATGCGTACCGTTTCCAATTCGCAAGAACGTCCCGGGGCACTCCTGCAACATGTATGCGAAATCCTCGCTACCCATCAACTGTTCCATGTTTTCCGTGACGCGCGTCTCACCGACCAGTTCCTTGGCGACCTGTATCGCCAGATCCGTTTCAGCTGGGGCGTTCGTCACGACCGGATAACCCGCACGGTATTCAATTTCAGCGGCGACTCCAAAACTGTCGGCCTGTGCGTAGACCAGCTTCGTGATCCGTTCTCTCAAAAGAGCTCGGACGTCCTCGTCGAAGGAACGAACGCTGATGCTCAGTTCGACCTCCCCCGGGATGACATTCGGCGCGGATCCGCCCGCGATTTTCCCGATCGTGACCACGGCTGGCTTCGACGGGTCGACGTTGCGTGAGACGACTGTCTGTAGCCCCATCACAATGCTGCCGGCTGCAACGATTGGGTCTTGGGCCAGGTGAGGGCGAGCGGCATGCCCGCCTTTTCCGACGAGCTTGATGAAGACGCGGTCGCCAGCGGCCATGAACGCGCCCTGGCGAAACATGAAGGTACCCGCCGGGAGGCCGGGATGGTTATGCATGGCGAAGACTGCGTCACATGGGAAGCGCGTGAAAAGACCTTGCTCCACCATTCGTTTGGCACCGCTGTCGAATCCTCTTTCCTCGGCGGGCTGAAAGATCAGATGCAGCGTGCCATCGAAGCGCCGTCGCTTCGCAAGTTGGCGGCCCGCGCCAAGAAGCATCGCGGTATGTCCATCGTGACCGCACGCGTGCATTCTTCCGGGGAATCGACTCTTGTGATCGAACGTGTTGAGTTCTTCGATTGGGAGTCCGTCCATGTCGGCGCGGATACCGATACTACGCGCACCGGTTCCAAGCCTTAGCGTTCCGACCACTCCCGTCCCGGCAATGCCGGTCGAGACGGTGTATCCGTACTCTCTTAGCCGGCTGGCGACCATCGCCGCAGTCTGGGTCTCTTCGAACGCCAGTTCGGGGCAGCAGTGCAGGGCGTAACGTAGCTGACGCAGGTCGCTTTCCAGCGGCTCAAAGTCAGAGATGGTGCTCAAGTCGGGCAGTAACATGGGAAGCAGAGAGAAGGGCGGTTAAAAGGGTCCCCAGTGGATGGCAACCCCGATCGCAAGGGCGACGACGCAGATCACAAACCACACGAGCAGAAGAGGAGCAACAAAGCGGACCCAGCGTGAGTAGGAGATGCCGGACGTCGCGAGAACGGCCATCAGGACGCCAGAGGTCGGGTTAAAGCAATTCACGAACCCTTCGCCGAGCAGCACCGCTTGAACTGAAACCTGTCGTGTCAGATGCAGGGCGTCTCCGAGCGGGGCAAAAATCGGGACCAATACGGCAGACTCGCCAGATCCCGACGATATTCCGACGTGCATCAAGGCGGCGCTCAGGAACATGCCAATCGCTGCCAACGTCGGGCTCAGCGGTGCAAGCATTCCCGCAAGCATGTTGATGATGGGGTCGAGGATCTTGCCACTGCTGAGGACAATCGAAACGGACTGCGCCGCACCCACAATTAGCGCGCCGTGAATCAGCCGTGCGCAGCCGGACAAAAACGTATCCGCAAGCTTGCTGGGCCCGATGCCGCCCACTATCCCGGAAGCGATTGCAACGACGAGAAAAGTAGCGGTCATTTCCGTTTCGGCCCAATGCCTCGATGACGCGCCGTACACGAAGACCGCAAGGCAGACGATCAGGATACCGACGATCAACAGGTGCCGGGATCTGAGGCGTTCCGGCGACGACTGGCGGGCCACCACCCTTGGAGACCCCGCGGCGTTTGCTTCGCGAGTCCGGCGGTACGCCCGGGTTCGAGCAATGAGAAAGACCACTGTCGCAAGCACGAAGACGAGATACACCACGAAGCGAAACGACATCCCGGAAAACATCGGCAGACCAGCCAGACGCTGTGACAACCCGGTCGTCACCGGATTCAGGATTGCCGTGTTGAAGCCGGAATACGTACCAAGGTAGATCATGCCCGCCCCGATCTCCCGCGGCAGCTCCAGCGACTCAGCGAGCAGCAGGCCAATAGGCACGAAGGCGACGACGGAGTTATTCACTACCCCCAAGGTGCCAAAAAGCGAGAACACTACGCTGACGATGACTAAAGTGGTCAGCTCGCTCGAGGCTTCGCGCCTGACGATCGCGTTCAGCGTGCTACGGACTGCGCCGGTCGCTTCGAGGACAGCGAGCGCGCCGCCCGTGAACAGAATAAGAAAGATGATCGGGGCGGATTTGGTCATCCCCTGAGCCAAAGCAACGAACACTGCGCCCGGCAGCACGCCGTGCTGCGGCATCCATGTCAGGCTGTTGGGGACGACAAAGCTGACACCGTTGCTGACTGTACGGCTGAACTCGCCTGCCGGTGCCACCCACGTCGCCACGGCGGCAGCAACCAGCATGAAAAAGAGCAGAACGTACGGGTTGATCGGGTCCCTTGCGGGTCTCGTCCCTGGCAGTCGGTTGTCTCCAATCGAGCTTGCCTCGGCTTTCGCCGCTACCAGCTTCGGTTCGCTCATGCGTTCTCCTCGCTCCGTGCTTACGGGTTGTCGTCCAATCTGTCTGGCTTGGGCCTTGCTTACCGGCCGTATCCAGTAGAGTCGCAGTATCGGCGAATTTCCCGATGGAAAGTTGCATCCGAAGCGACGAATATGTTGCCTTGAAGACAACAGTGGAAGAGTCGTATGGAATCGGTCGAAGACGATCTCTCGGAGCGCGTGCTCCAGTACCTCGTGGCGATCTCGACGTTTGGAGGTATGCGTCAGGCGGCGGTCGGGCTCGGCGTCAACGTCTCTACGATCAGCCGCCAGGTGTCCCTTACCGAGCGGAAATTGCGCTTGTCGCTCGTGTCACGGCGGGGGCGAAAGATGGAGTTGACCGAAGCCGGTCACATGGCGGTCGAGTATTCTCGAGAACGGGATCGACAAGCCCGGCGATTTCGTGCCCAACTCGACGAGTACCGGAGTCTGCGAAGAGGTCAGGTCACCCTTGCTGTCGGGGAAGGAATCGTGACGAACCTGGTCTCTGTCGTCCTGAAGCAATTCCACGACAAATACCCCAACATCGTGGTGGAACTGCGTACAGGCCGGCTACCCGAACTGCTGTCCATGGTGCGCGAGGACGAGGTCGATATCGGTGTATCCATCGGCGCCGCGACAGATCCCACGTTGAACTCCCGGTTATTTCAGAGTGAGCCGCTGTGCGCGATCTTCTCTATTGATCATCCGATGTCGGCCCGCAAGACTGTGTCAATGGAAGAATTGAGCGGTGAGCGGCTGGTGTTCATGCCATCGGACTTCGGACTGCAAACGTACATTGACGCGATCCTTGCGGATATTGGACGCACCTATGTGCCTGCATTCCGCTGCGATCTGTTCTCGACTGCGGCGGCGCTAGCGGCACAAAACCTGGCAGTGGCGTTCATGACCCGACGTGCGGCGCATGAGCGGATTGCAGCGGGTCAAGTCAAGGCTGTACCCATCGACCACCCGATAGCTCGCACCTTCGATCGTTACGTCACGACACGAGTCGGCAGGAGACTTGGCCCGGCCGCAAACTATCTTCTTCGCGAGATCGTTAGGCTTATGTCGACGCAGCGGTGATTGCCAAAGATCCTTACCAATTCGTTGGAGTCTTCAATGTCGGCTTTCCGGCCCCAAGTTTCTCGCAATGCTGTTGGCTGCATCAGTTCGTAACCTGACGGAATAGCTACGCGAGCGATTCTTTTGGTTGTTCGACGCCTGCCCATGTCCACAGGCTCGCAAGCACGCGGCAGTGCACGCGGGCAGGCGTTGGACAAACCTGAAGAAGATCAGACTCCACGGTAACTTAGAAGAATCGTTGGTAAGCCTTTGCAGTCCGCATAGGCCGATACTCGCGCTTGGCAATAGCAGGCGTGCAGCTTTTCCGACCAACATGAGGCGAACCATGTTTGATTTTCTGGAAACAAATGAAATGAATGATCGCGAGGCGGTTTCAGGAAATCGCGATTTAAATGAATTTTCGCGATCACCTAACCCCTATCGCACCATGCTGTATTTCCCGCTCGCCGAGCTTGTATCAAATGTCGAAGCGCACCCCGATGTCGCGCACGTTGCAATCCTTGGATACAACTAGGCAGGTGTGGTCAATGCAATGGCTACCCCGGTCGTGCGATACGCAAAATCAGACTCCAGGGTAAGTGGCTGGAATTGCGGGTAAGCCGGAGGGCGGACATTACTCGATACTTGAGTCACCTTCAAAACCACAGTCTGAACCATCGGTTTTTGGGCCCGCGTTAACCCTGATCAATCTAGCCGGAAAAGAGGAACATTCATGAATCAGCTCGTCCACAAAGCGCAAAAGCTGCTTGCGGAACTGAATGGCTTTCGGGTCGAAATTAGCGAGGCAGACTCGCGCGCCGACATCATTCTCGACCGGCCGCCGTTCAATATCGTGTCGATGCTGCAGCGCGATCAACTCAGCATGGTCTTCGAGGCTCTGGATGACGACCCCAAGGTGCGCGTAATCGTCGTACGTGCCGTAGGGGAGCACTTTTCGAGCGGCGGCGACATCAAGGGGTTCATCGAGTCGTCGCCGGAGCATGTGTCGAAGCTCGCCTGGAACATCGCTGCGCCGGCTCGCTGCAGTAAGCCCGTGATCGCCGCCAATCGCGGCTACTGCTTCGGCGTAGGCTTCGAGTTGTCGCTTGCGTGCGACTTCCGCATCGCGACGCAAACGTCGCTTTACGCGCTCCCCGAACAGAAGCTCGGCCAAATCCCTGGCTCGGGCGGCTCTGCGCGTCTGCAGAAAATGGTCGGCATCGGGCGAACCAAGGATATCGTCATGCGGTCACGCCGAATTCCTGGCCCGCAGGCGTACGATTGGGGTATCGCTACGGAGTGCGTCGCCGATGGCGACCTCGAGACTGCGACTGACGCACTCGTTCGCGAACTGGTCGCGTTTTCTCCGCTTGCTCAGCGCACCGCGAAAAAGTTGTTGAACGATACGGAAGACGCTCCGCTTTCGATTGCGATCGAACTGGAAGGACACTGCTACAGCCGGCTTCGCAGTTCGGACGACTTCCGCGAGGGGGTTGAAGCGTTTCATGAAAAGCGCAAGCCCGTTTTCGTGGGCCATTGAGGCGCCGCGATGGGACACCTGGAAACCTCGCGGTCGGAAATGGCCCGGTTCCGGGGCGCCCGAGCAGTTGCATGCGCTTACGCGAGGCTCCCTGCTCGTGGCTCGATTGACAACCGCGCTCCAGCCACGCAAAAACTTGGTGTAAGTACCGGAGCATAGGGGCGCCCATCGAGTGAGAAGTGTTTCGTAAGAGGCCGGACGAGTGTCGAACGCGATAAAAATCTATCAGGGCAGGTTTGGGCGGGTCGCATTGCTCGACATGGATGCGCCGCTCGTTCAGCATGCGCATCACCACTGCCATTTGCTCCTCAAGGCGGCGGGCCCGGATACATTCTTCGCGGTGCAAGACAAATTGCAGCCGCTGTCCGCCGAAACAGCGGTACTCGTCAATCCCTGGGAATCGCACGCGTACAGACACAATGGCAATGAGGAGCAGCACACCGTCATTCTCGCGATGTACATCGAGCCGGACTGGTTGGCGCATCTTCAACACCCGGTGGGTGGAAGCGGGCACCCGCAGTTCTTTCCTCATCCTTGCGTACAACTGTCGGAGCACGCGCGCAAGCTTGCAGAGGAAATGGCACTGGAAATGTGGTGGTCCGACAGTGTTGCGTCCGACCGGCTCGAGGGACTTCTCTGCGAGCTGATGATCTCCGTTATCGACCCAGACCGAAGCTGGCGCGATTTATCACGGCAAATGGAGATCGCCAACCGGCGCCCGAGCGATCCACGCATACGCAAGGCGATTGCCTGGCTTCGCGAGAACACGGGGGCCGAGCCGGATATGAACCGGCTTGCGGAACACTGTGGCTTGTCACGGGCTCACTTCTTCGCACTGTTCCATCGCTGCACCGGGGTCACGCCAAATGTGTACCTGAACGTGTTACGGATGGAACGCGCGATCGGGGATTTGTCATCCACGAAGAGTTCGTTGACCGACATTTCATACGATCTCGGCTTTTCAGCCCCAGCGCATTTCACCCGATTCTTTCGCCAGCATCTCGGCATCACCCCGAGCGAATATCGTCGTGTAGTCGAACTCTACGACGATCATGGCGAGGTGCAGATATAGGCGCCGAGTCCACCGATTCCATTGATTCCACTGTTTCCCGGCTCAAACCGCAACCAACTTCAAACGAGCCGACGTCAGCTCGCTGGAGCCATTCCTTCCGTCAGCACATAGCGCGACCTCACGCACCCGTTGGCCTCAATTCGATGCGCGCGACACGCGACTCGTATCGATGTCTGCTGCTGCCGCTCGAGCCGGCAGATCGATCACCGAAAACCATCAGACTCCAGGGTAAATCGTCCGATCCCCGGGTAAAGCGATTCCCCCTTACCGGTTCTACATTGCAGTCAACGAAGCATGCTGACCGCCGCGAACCGGACGGCAAACAAGGCACCAGCGTCCATCTGCGAACAGAGGTCATATGCCTCTGGCTTCATGGGCCGAAACCGAAGGGTCCATAGCGTCACTCATTCATGCAGGAGACACACGTGAACGAAACCGGAACTGAGCTCCTGGTCGAACAGGAAGCTCATCCAGCATCAACAGTCGATCCGTCGAACGCTGAGCTGCGATCACGCCGTCATGTCGGCCGGCCGATGGAGCGCCTCGAAGATGCAGCCATCCTGACCGGACGTGGCCGCTACGGTGACGATATCGCCGTGAAGCCTGGCACCCTGCATGCGGCCGTTCTCAGATCCCCTCATCCACACGCCGAAATCGTCAGGATCGATGCCGCGGACGCGCTCGCCCAGAAAGGCGTGCATGCGGTACTGACCGGCGATGATGTCCGCGCGTGGTCCCTGCCCTTCGTCGTGGGCGTCAAGTCACCGATGGAGCATTGGGCACTCGCGATCGACCGCGTGCGTTACAGCGGCGAACCCGTGGCGGTGGTCGTCGCGGAATCGCGGGCACTGGCCGAGGACGGGCTCGAGCAGATCAAGGTCGAATACGCACCATTGCCGCCCGTCACTTCGATCGCGGCAGCGATCGCCGACGATGCGCCGATCCTGCATCCGAAGGTCGGTTCGAACGTGGTGAGCGATAGGCACTTTCGCTATGGAGACCCCGAAGCGGCCTTCGCGAAGGCCCCTCATCGAGTGACGCTCGAAGCACATTACCCGCGCAACACCTGCACGCCGATCGAATGCGCGGTCGTAGTCGCGGAGTTTCTGGCCGGCAACGAAGGTTACGAGGTCACTTCGAATTTCATGGGGCCATTCTCGTTGCACGCGGTCATGGCGATGGCGCTCAAGCTTCCGGCTAACCGGTTGCGGCACAAGGCACCGCGCGACTCCGGCGGCAGCTTCGGGGTCAAGCAGGCGGTCTTCCCCTATGTGGTGCTGATGTGTCTTGCCTCCCGCAAGGCGGGTGCGCCGGTCAAGTGGGTCGAGGACCGGCTCGAACATCTTAGCGCCGCGACATCGGCGACCGCACGTCTGACGAAGATCGAGGCTGCTGTCGAGAGCGATGGCCGCATCACCGCGCTCTCCTACGACCAGATCGAGGACTGCGGCGGCTATCTCCGTGCGCCGGAGCCGGCGACTTTCTACCGGATGCACGGTTGTCTGACTGGCGCGTATGCGATCCCCAATCTGCTCGTGCGCAATCGCGTCGCGCTGACGTCCAGAACGCCGACCGGCCTCGTGCGCGGCTTCGGCGGCCCGCAGGTCTACTTCGCGCTCGAGCGACTCGTGCAGCGTATTTCGATCGAGTTGAAGCTCGATATCCTCGACGTCTACCGACGCAACTTCATCCCCGCCGACGCGTTTCCGTATCGCACGCCATCGGGCGCGCTCTACGATTCCGGTAACTATCAGGAAGCGCTGCGACGCATGCTGTCGGACGGCGGCTATGACGAGCTGGCCGCACGACGCGAAGCCGCGCGCAAAGAAGGCCGCCTCTACGGCATCGGATTCGCGGCGATCATCGAGCCGTCGGTCTCGAACATGGGCTACATCTCGACTGTGCTGCCGGTGGAGGCGCGGCGCAAGGCCGGGCCGAAGAGCGGTGCGATCGCCAGTGCGACCGTGAGCGTCGACCTGTTGGGCGGCGTGGTCGTCACCGTAGCTTCCACGCCCGCCGGACAGGGGCACATGACCGTGTGCGCGCAGGTCGTCGCCGACGTGCTCGGGCTCGACCCGGCCGACATCGTCGTCAACGTCGAATTCGACACGCATAAGGACGCGTGGTCGGTGGCGTCAGGAAACTACTCGAGCCGCTTCGCGGGGGCCGTGGCGGGCACCGTTCATCTGGCAGCCATGCGCGTGAGAGACAAGCTCGCGCGCATCGTCGCGAAGCAGTTCGGTTGCGCGCCGGAGCAAATCAGCTTTGAAGGCGGCCGCATCGTCCCTATGGGCGACAAAGAGAAGGCATTGCCGTTCAATCGCGCCGCGAGCAACGCACCGCACTGGGCGCCCGCGCTTCTGCCCGAAGGGGAGGAGCCCGGCCTGCGCGAAACGGTCTTCTGGACCCCTCCGAACATGGAGCCGCCCGACGAGCAGGACCGGATCAACACATCGGCGTGCTACGGGTTTGCATTCGACATGTGTGGAGTGGAAATCGACCGCACGACCGGCCGTGTCCGGATCGACCGCTACGTGACCGCCCACGATGCCGGCACGTTGCTGAATCCGGCGCTCGCCGACGGACAGATTCGCGGTGCGTTTGCCCAGGGGCTCGGCGCATCGCTGCTCGAGGAGTTCAGGTATGGCGCAGACGGCAGCTTCCAGTCGGGCACGCTCGCGGACTACCTGCTGCCCACGACCTGCGATGTTCCGGATCCGTTGATCCTGCATCTCGAAACGCCATCGCCATTCACGCCGCTCGGGGCGAAGGGCCTCGGTGAGGGCAACAACATGAGCACCCCGCCGTGCATCGGTAATGCAGTCGCAGATGCATTGGGCATCGAGGATGTGCGCTTGCCTATCACGCCAGCGAAGGTGCTTGCGTTCATCGGGATCGACGATCCGGAGCCGTCGCGGCCCGAGTATCGCGAGGCTGCTCCAAAGAAAAAAACGGCTGGCGCAGGTAAGGCGCTCACCGCGCAAGGCACGGTCGAACTCGACGCAACGCCGGAGGCGGTCTTCGCGGTTCTGATGGATCCGGTCGCGCTCGGCAAGGTGGTGCCCGGCTGCAATGCGCTCGAAACGACAGGGCCGAACCAGTATCGCGCGGATGTGACGGTCGGCGTCGGCATGATCAAGGCACGGTTCGAGGCCAAGATCGGCCTCTCCGATATCGAAGCGCCGCGCAGGCTTCGGCTCGCGGGCGCAGGAGTCTCGCCGCTCGGCACAGCCGAGGGAGAGGGACTTGTCGAACTCACGCCCACCGCGAAAGGCGCGTTGCTGACGTACGACTACGAAGCGCAGGTCTCAGGCAAAGTCGCGGCCGTCGGTGGCCGGATGCTGGAAGGCGCCGCGAAGGTGGTGCTGACTCAACTGTTCGAAGCGCTTGGCCGGCAGGCCGCGGGCAAGCCCGTCCGCGGTGGTGGCGGTTCGTGGTTGCACAAGCTGCTGGCCCGGTTCGGGAGGAAGGCATGAAACCATCGCAATTCAGTTATCTGCGTGCGCAAAGCATGCAGCACGCGCTCGAGGCGCTGTATCACGGCGGCGCGGATGCCCGCATCATGGCCGGCGGACAGTCGTTGATGGCCGTCCTGAACATGCGGCTTTCACAGCCGCGCTGGATCGTCGATGTATCGCGCACCGATGATCTGAATGTCGTCGAAGTCGATACGGCAGGCGGTTACCTCGTCGTCAAGGCGGCAGCGACGCAAGGCAGCGTGGAATGGCGCAAGACGCTCGAACAGGAAGTGCCGCTGCTGCGCCACACGTTCCCCTACATCTCGCACTTCCAGATCAGAAACCGGGGCACGGTATGCGGGTCGGTCGCGCATGCCGACCCGAGCGCCGAACTGCCGCTGGTTCTTGCGACGCTCGGCGGAGACGTGATGCTGCGCTCGAAAAAGAAGAAGCGGCTCCTGCCCGCCGACGCGTTCTTCCAGGGAATGCTGATGACCGCCCGCGAACCGGACGAGTTTGTCGAAGCCGTGCGTTTCCCACTCAGGAAACCCGGCGAGCGCTTCGCGTTCACGGAGTTCTCCGCGAGGCACGGCGACTTCGCGCTGGTGGCGTGCGCGGCGGTCGTCACCGACGACTCGATTCGCATCGGTGTCGGCGGCGTGGCCGACCGGCCCGTCGTCGAACATCTTCCCAGACTGACCGGTGACGATCTGCGCGCGGCACTCAACGATTTTGCATGGAAGCTGGGCGCTCAGGACGACGCGCATGTGAGCGCGAGTCATCGCAGGCATCTCGTCCGGCAGCTTGGATGGAAAGTGATACAGGAGGCAATGTGAAAAGAAAGGACAGCAATCCGCTGCACGACGCTCATCAATCAGGAGCGTTGCGCAGCATCACGGTGAATCTGAACGGCGTGTCGCGCAGCGGCGCATGTGAACCGCGCGAGCTGCTTTCCGATTTCATCCGACACGAACTGGGGGCGACTGGCACTCACGTCGGCTGCGAGCACGGCGTATGTGGCGCGTGCACGGTTCATGTCGACGGCGTGGCATGTCGTTCGTGCCTGATGCTCGCCGTGCAAGCGGACGGGCGGCGTATCGATACGGTCGAGGGACTGTCCATCGGCAATTCGCTGAGCGATCTGCAAGCGGCCTTCCAGCGGCACCACGCGCTTCAGTGCGGCTTCTGCACCGCGGGCATCCTGATGTCGTGCGCCGATTACCTGCAACGCGTACCGAATCCCAGCGAGGAAGAAGTGCGGGAAATGCTGTCGGGGCATATCTGCCGCTGCACCGGCTATACGCCCATTGTGAAGGCGGTACTCGACGTGGCCGCACGCAGACGCAATAACGAGAACGCAATGGAGGCGAGTCATGCTTGATCTGGGCCGGACGTTTATGCAGTCGGTCGAACGCAATCCGAATGCGCTGGCGATAGTCGACGGCGATGTGGAACTGACGTATTCACAGTGGTATGCGCGGATCGGCCGCGTCGCCGCCGGCCTGCGGAGCCTCGGACTCGAACACGGCGACAGGTTGATCGTCGTGCTTCAGAACCGCTGGGAAACGGCGACGCTGCATTGGGCCTGTCAGTTCGCCGGCATCGTGATCGTGCCTGTGAACTGGCGCGCCAAACCGGAAGAGCTCGACCACACCATCGCCGATGCGGGCGCGAGGGTCTTGATCTACGAACCCGCATCGGCCGATGCCGTCATCGCGAGCGAAGCAGCCCGGACGACCGCGCGCGTCGGTCTCGGTCAGGTCGAAGGCGCGACTTGCAGCTTCGAGGGACTGATGGCGAAGCCGGAGGAGGGGACCGCCGCGCTCTCGCCGCAGCCTGCCGCATCGGCCGACGACTACTCCGTGATGCTCTATACGTCGGGCACGACAGGTTTGGCGAAGGGCGTTCCGCGCCGGCATCGTCACGAGCGCGCGGCGGCGCTCGCGCATGTCGCGCAGAACCTGTACCGGCGCGGCGAACGCACGCTCGGCGTGATGCCGCTCTACCACACGATGGGCGTCCGCTCATTGCTCGCGATGGTCCTGGTCGACGGTGTTTTCGTATGCGTGCCCCGCTGGAACGCTTCATCCGCGCTGCATTCCATCGCGGAGTACGGGATTACGTGTCTGTATCTGGTTCCGACGCTGTATCACGACCTGCTCGCTGCTCGCGAGTTTGCACGAACGGACATCGGTTCGATCACGAAGCTCGGCTTTGCCGGCGCGCCCATGAACGATGGGCTGCTCAAGCGTTGCGCGGCTGCATTCAGGCCCGAGCTGTTCGTGAATCACTATGGCTCGTCCGAGGTATACACATTCAGTGTCGATCAGGACGCCACGAAAAAGCCGGGGAGTGCGGGACGCGCAGGCATCAATACGCGCCTGCGGGTCGTCAGTCTCGATGCATCGAGTCCCGATGCGCTCGCACGCGCAGGCGAGGAAGGGCAGATCATCGCCGAACTGGCAGGCGATGAAGCCTTCGAAGGCTACTGGAACCGTCCAGATGCCAATGCAAAGGCCATCAGGGAAGGCTGGTATTTCACCGGCGACACGGGCTATCTGGACGCGGACGGCGATCTGTATGTGACGGGTCGCGTCGACGACATGATCATCAGCGGTGGCGAGAACATCTCTCCCGTCGATATCGAATCGATTCTCTCGCTGCATCCCGCCGTGGATGAGGTGGCGGTCGTCGGCCTGAAAGACGAGCGGTGGGGCCAGAAGGTGGTGGCTTTCATCAAGCGCTCATGCATGGTGGACGCGACGGTGCTCGACGAGTTTTGCCGCACATCGGATCTGGTCAACTTCAAACGGCCGCGCGAATACATCTTCGTGGATGCGATACCGAAGTCTCCGGTGGGCAAGATCCTGAGACGCAAGCTCTCCAGCGGCGAATACGCGCAAGAGAAGGGCACGGCGAAGGTGGAGGGCGCGGATAAGCAGATCTGAAGCGCATTCGAGACCTGCAATAAAAAACCATGCAAATAAGCATGGTAGTCCTAGATATATTGAACTTGGATGGAGATCCTCATGGAAGAAGCGTTGCGAAATGACCGCATGGTCAGAAGTGTGGGCAGCAGACAGGTTCTCGCGGCCGTTGCCGCCTCGTGTTTGGGCTGGGCACTGGACCTGTTCGACCTGTTCGTCGTGCTGTTCGTCGCGCCCGTAGTCGGGAAGCTCTTCTTTCCTTCGACCAACCCGATGCTCTCACTCGCGGCGGTCTATGCGTCCTTCGCTGTCACCCTGTTGATGCGGCCGCTCGGCTCCGCCATTTTCGGCTCGCTGGCCGACCAGCACGGGCGCAAGAGGTCGATGATCATTTCCGTCGTAGGCGTGGGCCTCTCGACGGCGGCATTCGGATTGCTGCCGACCGTTCAGCAGGTTGGCGTCATCGCGCCGGTCCTGTTTCTCCTGCTGCGTCTGGTACAGGGCGTATTCGTCGGCGGTGTGGTCGCATCGACGCATACCATCGGTACGGAAACGGTGAGCCCTAAGTACCGAGGGGCCGTGTCCGGATTCGTCGGCGGGGGCGGCGCGGGGCTTGGCGCGCTGCTGGCCTCTCTGGTCTACCTGGTGACTTCGGCGGCGTTTCCCGGTTCGCAATTCGAAGTGTGGGGATGGCGATTCATGTTCTTTGCCGGCATCGTCAGCTCGTTTCTGGGTGTGTTCGTGTTCAACAGTCTCGAGGAGTCTCCCGTGTGGGCTGCGCTTGCCGCCGAAAAGCGCAAAGCGGCTCCGGTCGCCGCGCGCGATACGCAAAAGCCGGTCAGCTCGCCGGTTCGGCTGCTGTTTTCGAAGCAGTATCGCGCCATCCTGCTCGTGAACCTGTTGCTCACGATCGGCGGCGGGAGCGGCTATTACCTGACCTCGGGCTTCCTGCCCACCTTCCTCAAGGTCGTGAATCACACGCCCAACAGTGTCGCGGGCCTCATTCTCATGATATCGAGCGTGGCCGTGATCGTCGCATCGACGGCAGCCGGTCATCTGAGCACGCTCATCGGGCGCAAGCGTAGTTTCATCTGGCTCGGCGTGGCGCGGCTCGTCTGCTTCCCGCTGCTCTTCATCGCGTTGGCGCGGGCTGACAGCGTCGTCATGATCGGCGCTTGGGCGGTGCTGCTGAGCGCTCTGGGAAGCGCCAGCTACGCGCCGATTCTCATCTTCCTCAACGAGCGGTTCCCGACCGCGATCCGGGCATCGGGCACCGGCCTTTCGTGGAACATAGGCTTCGCGATCGGCGGCATGATGCCGACGCTGGTATCCGTCGTCGCCCGCACGCCCGCCGATCTGCCGGTCGTGCTGGCCGTGTGTCTGGCCTCCGTGAGCGTGCTCTATCTGATCGGTGCGCTCGTCATACCCGAGACTCGCGGCAGCCTCGCGGACGCTGACTGACCGGCATCGGCGAATTCATCGTTCATCCGATGCAGGCAGCCTTGCACCCGTGCGAACGACAGGAGGCGATCATGGACAGCGTGAATCTCGAAGTGCTCAAATCCAGCCAGCGCTGGATCGAAGCGGGGCATCGTGTGCTCCTCGTGACCGTGGTGAAAACGTGGGGCTCGTCGCCGCGTCCGGAGGGCTCGATGCTCGTCGTGCGCGACGACGGCGCGGTGGCGGGCTCGGTGTCGGGCGGCTGTATCGAGGACGATCTGATCGAACGCGTGCGTCAGGGCGGCGTGACGGCGGAACGGCCGCAGGCGGTGCGCTACGGCATCAGCGCGGATGAGGCGCACCGGTTCGGCCTGCCGTGCGGCGGCACGATCGAACTGGTGCTCGAACCGCTCGGCGATGCGGGCGGCATCGCGGCGCTGTGCCGAAGCGTGGAGGCGGGCGAGCTGGTCGCGCGCACGCTCGACATGGCGAGCGGCACGGCCACGCTTGCGCCCGCGCGCTCGACCGAGGGCGTGTTCTTCGACGGCAACCGGTTCGTCACGATTCACGGGCCGCGCTACCGGCTGCTCGTGATCGGCGCGGGCCAACTTTCGCGCTATCTCTGCCAGATCGCGACGGGCCTCGATTATCACGTGACCGTCTGCGATCCGCGCACGGAATATACGGACGTGTGGGATGTGCCCGGCGCGGCGCTCGTTCGCACGATGCCCGACGACACGGTGATCGAGATGCGTCTCGACGAGCGCAGCGCCGTGGTTGCGCTCACGCACGACCCGAAGCTCGACGATCTCGCGCTGATGGAAGCGCTCAGGACGCCTGCGTTCTACGTGGGCGCGCTCGGCTCGCGGCGCAACAACGCGGCGCGCCGCGAGCGTCTCAGGGAGTTCGATCTCTCCGATGCGGAGCTTGCGCGCCTGCATGGTCCGGCCGGCATCTATATCGGCAGCCGCACGCCGCCCGAGATCGCGATCTCGATTCTCGCCGAGCTGACGGCAGCGAGGAACGGCGTGTCCTTGCCGACGATCCTGCAGGTCGAAGGGGCGAAGGCCGCGCGCGAAATCGCGGCGTCGGCCGGTTCGCTGTGCTTCGCGTGACTCACGGTGTCGCGCCCGGTGCGCATAGGCGAGCAGGGTTTCGCCCGCATCGGTCGGACGAACGTCGCGGCTGTTGCGCTCGAGCAGCCTGTGCCCCGCCATCTCTTCCAGACGACCCACCTTCTGACTCACCGTGGACTGGGTCGAATGAAGCCGCGCGGATGCCGCGGTGAACGTGCCGCAATCGGCCACCATGACGATCGCCTTCGTACGGCGCATCGAATGCGTGCCGTACGCTGTCGGATCAAGCCCCGCTGCATCGACCCATCGACGTATCATCCGGGCGTATTGCCGGGTTGAGCACTGGCCCCGGCCAAGATCTTCGCTTCCTCGCAGACCCGACCGGCTGCCTTGCGCATAGCCGCTCTGAAGTTCGTAGACGTGGCCGCCGCCGACGTTGTATGTGTAATCGATTCCTTCGTCGATTAACCCGTACAGAGCGCCACGCTACTTTGAGCGAAGGCTGGCGCACAGAACATGGCGGACATTGTTTGATTTTGAAACGTGTTGACGTGCTTCCGGGACGCATCGACGAGCCGCCCGAAACTACCATCACCACAAAACTGGGTTCGTGGCGGTCCGTCTTGCAAAGAGAGGTTCAATCACGTCCGGTAATCCGAACCTTGATCTTCGATCAAGCGCAATGCAGCGGTCCACGCCTTGTCGATGATTCCACCAGACAGATCCATCTCGAACTGTCGAGCCGTGCGCTCGCACACTTCCGCGCTGGGGGTGACCAGGCTTGCACCGCCTGCCATCGCTTGAACTTGTGCCTGGCAGGCCCGTTCGAGCATGTAGATCTCATGGAATGCTTCAGCGGCAGACGCGCCAGCTGCGATGAGGCCGTGATTGCGCAGAACCATGGCCTTTTTTTCGCCGAGATCATCGACAAGACGCTCGCGTTCGTCGAGATCGGTCGCAATGCCCTCGTACTTGTGATACGCGAGGCGACCGTAGAATTTGAGTGCGTGCTGACTGATCGGCAAAAGTCCATCGCGCTGCGCAGATACGGCGATGCCGGCGGCCGTATGCGTATGAATGACAAAATGGAGATCCGGGCGTGCCATGTGAATTGCCGAATGGATCGTGAATCCTGCCGCGTTTACCGGAAATGCGTCGGGATTGTGCGCGGCGCGCTCGTCGATGACATTGCCGGCGTAATCTATCTTGACAAGATCGGATGCGCACACCTCATGAAACAGGACGCCGTAACGATTGATTAGAAACGTCGGCGTTCTGCCAGGCAAACGCGCTGAGATGTGTGTGTCGATCAGGTCGGTCATCCTGAAAACGGCGAGGAGCCGGTAGAGCGCCGCCAGGTCGTTTCGAATCTGCTGTTCCTCAATTTGCCAGCTGGTTTCCGATACGTCGTATTGAATTATGTTCATTTGCTGTTTAGCCTCGTTTTTCCGTGACGAAATCTTCGCGCTCACTCCAGATTTTCTCTCTCCAGTGGCGCTTCGGAATGTGTTGATATCAATGTTCGGGTCGTGCTTGACGTGGCATCATGCCGTTCATTATCGCCCCGAAAAATTGCTGGCGTCAGATTATTGGTTCAGGTAATTCTGAACATTCAACCCAGCCCGTTCTCCCCACACAACGTCGGGATGCACGGGCACACTGAACTCGATGGAGGCAAGGTTGGCTTCGGTAACACCAGACATGCGGCTGCTGCGCGTATTCGCCAGCGTGGTTCGCCACCAGGGATTCGCCAGCGCGCAGCAGGAACTGAACATGTCGACGTCCGCAATCAGTACCTACATGAGCCAGTTGGAGGACCTGGTAGGTGTCGTGCTGTGCCATCGGGGGCGGGGCGGCTTCAGCCTCACGCCGAAGGGAACGGAATTTCATCTTGAGGCCCAGAGACTGCTAGGGGAGGTGGATGGCTTCGAGCGATATGCCGCTGGATTAAGGGGCGAACTGCGAGGAAGCCTGAAAATTGGTGTGCTCGATGGGCTGGTCACAGACCGTGTGCACGCGATTGACGCAGTTGTTAGTACCTTCGCGCGTGAGCATTCGTCCGTCGAACTGCATATACGGCTTCAAACGCCCTATGAGCTGCAACTCAGTGTGCTAAGTAACCGGATCGACATCGCAGTCGGGGCGTTTCAGATAAGAATGAATGGACTGATCTATCAGCCGCTATATCGGGAGCAGCACTGGCTTTATTGTGGAGACAGCCATCCGCTCTTTAACGTTCGACGCGTGACGGAACAGGATCTCGCTGGGTATCGCATGGTTGGACGAGCCTACTGGAACCAGGCCGAACACGTCCGGCACGGCCTCAGGGATACCGGGGCGACCGTAGACAGCATGGAGGGCCAATTGGTCCTCATTCTGTCGGGCGCCTACATCGGCTTTTTGCCCGAGCATTTTGCGCAACGCTGGGTGGAAGAAGGCAGGTTGCGGGCACTGTCACCCGCAGCCTTTGGATTCCAGGCGCCGTTCACCTCGGTCGTACGGCGTGGCCGCTTGAAGGAGCCATTGATTCAAAAGTTTCGGGACATCCTCAAGCGCCAGCTGACCGCCTGAGATGCAGTAGCGAGGCTGGATGTCGCGCGCGGCGCGACGACATCCCTCACTGGTTCACGGCAATGCGCGAGTCGATGCCGATGAAGCGACGCACACGTTCGGCGCTGGGGCTGATGCGGATTGTCTCGGGTGACGCTACGAGCTGGACAGTACCGCCTTCCATGAAGACCACGCGGTCAGAGATCGACATGGCGAAGTTCATTTCATGCGTGACGATCACCATGGTCATGCCTTCTTTCGCCAGATCGGAAATAACGGCAAGCACGTCGCCGACCAGTTCCGGATCCAGCGCGGACGTCGGCTCGTCGAACAGCATGATATCCGGCTCCATCGCAAGCGCTCGTGCGATCGCGACACGCTGTTGCTGGCCGCCAGAAAGCTGGTATGAATACTTGTGCGCGTGGGCAAGCATTCCCACCTTCTCCAGGAGAGCCATCGCCTGATGTGCCAGATCCTCTTTCGTGCCGCGTTGATGATAGCGTGGCGCCATGATGACGTTATCAAGGATCGTGCGGTGAGGAAACAGATTGAAACTCTGGAATACCATGCCTATGCGACTTCTGCCGGCTCTCAAGCGCGTGCCGCCAGAGCGATCTGCGGCTGCGATGTACGGTTCACCAAACAGATCGATCTTGCCGTTGTCGATCAACTCGAGCGCGTTGATCGTGCGTATCAGCGACGTCTTTCCTGATCCGGACGGACCGATGATCGAGATGACTTCTCCAACCCCCACTTCGAGATCGATGCCTTTCAGCACTTCGTGATGGCCGTAGCGCTTATGGATATTCTTCAGGGACAACGCATTCCCGGAGCGCGCGCGAGCGATCTTCACCGAACCTGGTGCGGCCGTTACGAGTTGGTGCCTGAGCGGCGCCAGCTCTGCATCAGGAATTGTCCCCGCACGCCGTCGGGTCGTATCCAGCCAACGCTCCATGTAATGAAGTAACCAGCCGAAGACCGTCACGATCATCACATAGTAGATCGCGATGGCGAGCAGCGTCTCCAGAACCAGAAAGTTCTGTGCGTACAGTCGCTGTCCGACCATCAGAAGCTCCGTCAGCGAAATGACTGACGCAAGCGATGTCAGCTTGACGCAGGTGATGAACTCGTTGACCAGCGTGGGCAGCGCGATGCGGAAGGCCTGTGGGATGATCACGAGCCGCTGCAGGCCAAGCGCCCGAATCCCTAGCGCGGTACCGGCTTCATATTGCCCGCGCGCAACGGACAGGAGACCGCCTCGGTGAATCTCCGCCATGTATGCCGCCTCGGTTACCACGAGCGAAATGAAACTGGATACAAAGGGATCCGAAAGGACTGACCCCGAAGCCGGGAACAGCTGCGGCAGGTTGAAGACGAAGACGATAACGACCAGCAGAGGAACGCTGCGGAAAAACCAGATGTATAGATTGGCCGGGACGGTCAGCCACCTCTTGCCTGACAGTTTGGCCAGTGCCAGCGGGAATCCGAGCACCATGCCAAGCGCCCATGACAATGCGCTGAGTTCGACCACGGTCAAGCTGGCCCGCCAGAACGCAGGTAGCGAAAACAGTGATAAGAAGTATGAAAAATCGAAGTGCATGAGAGTCTCGCTCCACATCTAAACGGGATCGCCTGATTGCATTCAGGACGCTTTGGCAGGTGGCAGCAGGTTGTACTTCTTGAGAATCCGCCCGTATTCGCCGCTCTGCCTGAGCTGATCCAGTGCCTTTCCCAGCGCGTCATAGAGTGCCTGATCGTCCTTTCGGACGTATATGCCGAGGGTTTGTGGCTCGATCAGCTCGGTTGACGTGACGACAACGCGCCCTGACGACTTGTCAGCCAGCATGTGTGCGGCGACGGCAATCTCCATCTGGGCCTGAACGTTATTCGACAAAAGCGCCTGGAGTGCTTCAGGGGCGGATGGAAACTCCTGGATTCCAATCGGTGCCTTGCCGTTTGCCTTGCAATAGCTATCCGAGACTTTGCGGAGCGTCGGTGCCCAGGAAGCGCCTTGTTCGACTGCCACGCGCAGGCCGCAAAGATCGGTCATTGCCTTAGGCTTTACGTCAGAAGACGTTCTGGCCAAAATCGCGGCGCCAGTCTGGGCGTAGGGAATTGCGCGTGCTTGAGCGGTACGTTCGGGAGTCACATACATGCCGGAGATGACTGCGTCGTAGCGCCGTGCGTCCAGGCCGAGAATGAGCCCGGAAAAGCGCGTATCGACGAATGTTGCTTTCGCTCCGAGTTGTTTTGCAAGCGCACGTGCCAGTTCCGGATCGGCTCCTACGACATCGCTTCCGGCATAAGATTCG
This sequence comes from Paraburkholderia sp. HD33-4, assembly GCF_021390635.1. Lineage (NCBI taxonomy): Bacteria > Pseudomonadati > Pseudomonadota > Betaproteobacteria > Burkholderiales > Burkholderiaceae > Paraburkholderia > Paraburkholderia sp. HD33-4. The sequence continues at coordinate 866,691 of NZ_JAJEJS010000003.1, forward strand.
AAGGGCGGATAGCTGATCTCCATCCCGATCGCAAGCCCGCCGGTCGCCAGTGTAGTCGAGGCAGCCTCAGCATTCGCCGTCACATAAGCTGAGGCAGCGATGCCAAAGGCGAGCAGCAAGCGCACTACACTGAATCGTTTTACAGTCATCGTCTTTCTCCAGAGGATTGGGCAATTGCGGGGATTTGGATGCTGGCGCAGTCGCGGGAAGTGCCCTGCCCGGTGCGCAAAGCATGATTCGACGGTCGTCAGGCGAGCCGGCTGCACTGCAGGACGGCGAGCAAGCGCACTACGAGTCACGTCGTGTGCATACCGGAAGGAACAAGGTCCGAGGGTCCGGTTCACGCAGCCCGATAATGCATGTGCGGTAGAGCTGGAAGAATGACGGACAATAAATTGATAGTTCTAGATTTTCTGAACTAAGGCTGAACGCAGATGCGCGTGCCCGGAGTCACGCGTTGCGATGGGAATGAGTTCCTCCGATCGGGCGGCTGGCTTCCCATGGGTAGAGCAGCAGACGCCGAGAAGGCTGTGCGTACTGTGTGGGTAACGACCGTTCTGGCCGACTTTACTCATCCACAGAAGCTCCAGGAAAGCTGCCGTTGAAAATTTCAACGGCGGCTCTACGGAACCTTCATCGAACTGGTGCTCTCGGCCATGAAGGGACATTCCCGTCAAGAGTGAAGAGCGTGTCTGGGCGGCCGCTTCACAACTGGAAACGACCGTTCGTCGACTCTCTAGGCGAGCCGAAACCACCGGGCGACCCCTGATCCGCTGATCGAAAATCGGTGTGCGACAATCATCAGGTCTCGTGATGGGGAAAACCGCCAGCCTAGCGCGAGCGCCTTCCCGCAACTGAAAATAGCATTACTCGCGATTGCAGAAATCGAAGGCTCGGTCCTTTCACTGTGAAAGAACTGACATTTCTACCTGACAGCACGAGTGTTCTCTATGGCAGAGGATTCCGGGTACGTGTTAGAGGCGCTTCGCGAGGAGGCGGACTTCACGCTCTATCGCGGCAGATCGCTCGGCAGCACGACGCCGATCCTGGCGCTTGCGGTCGCCGCGGATCAGTCGTCGCCCCAGCGCCTCCGGCGGCTCGAACACGAATGGTCGCTCGCGACCGAACTCGATGCGGCGTGGGCCGCTCAACCGCTGGCGCTGACCCGTCACCAGGGTCGAGCGATCCTCATTCTCAAGGACCCGGGCGGTGAACCACTGGATCAGTTACTTGAAAAACACAAGCAACAGCCAATTGATCTGACTCGCTTCCTTCGCATAGCGGTCGGTTTGGCGGCAGCACTTAGCCAGGCCCACCGGCAAGGCTTCATCCATAAGGACATCAAGCCCGCGAACGTACTTGTCGACGACGCCGGACACGTATGGCTCACCGGGTTCGGCATCGCGTCCCGACTCCCTCGCGAGCGCCAGTTGCCCGATGCCCCCGAATTTATCGCCGGATCACTCCCGTATATGGCGCCCGAACAGACCGGGCGCATGAATCGCTCAATCGATTCCCGCAGCGATCTCTATTCTCTGGGTGTCACGCTTTACGAGATGTCGACCGGCGGCCTCCCGTTCACCGCTTCTGATCCCATGGAGTGGGTGCACTGCCAGATCGCAAGGCAGCCAGAATCTCCTCGTGAACGGGCGCCAGATATACCCGGGCCAGTGTCAGCCATCATTGTGAAGTTACTCGCTAAAACCGCTGAAGCGCGATATCAGACGGCGGTGGGGCTGGAGCGCGATCTCAGGCGATGCCTCAAGGAATGGGAATCTCGTGGATGCATTGATGCGTTCACGCCTGGCGGCCACGACACGTCGGATCGGCTACTGATCCCCGAGAAACTGTACGGGCGCTCAGCCGAAATCAATACGCTGCTCGCGTCCTTCGACCGTGTCGTAAGTGGAGGCAGGCCGGAACTCGTTCTGGTTTCCGGCTATTCGGGTATCGGCAAGTCCGCTGTCGTCAATGAACTGCATAAGCCACTTGTCCCGCCCCGAGGCCTCTTTGCATCAGGCAAGTTCGACCAGTACAAGCGCGACATCCCGTATGCGACGCTCGCGCAGGCGTTCCAGAGCCTTATCCGTCCAATTCTCGCGAAGAACCAGGAAGAGGTGGACCGCTGGCGCGATGCAATCCGTGTGGCGCTCGGTCCGAACGGTCAACTCATGGTGGATCTGGTCCCGGAGTTGAAGCTCATTATCGGCGAGCAGCCGCCGGTCGCAGAACTATCGCCGCGGGATGCGCAGAGTCGTTTCCAACTGGTATTGCGTCGCTTCATCAGTGCGTTCACGCGGGAGCATCCGCTCGCGCTCTTCCTCGACGATCTGCAATGGCTCGACGCGGCCACTCTGGATTTGATGGAAGATTTACTCACGCATCCAGACGTTAAAGGCCTGCTGCTGATCGGTGCTTATCGCGACAACGAAGTGAACGCCACGCATCCGCTGACGCGTAAGCTGGGAAGCATTCGTCAGGCTGGCGCGACCGTGCATGACATCGTACTTGCGCCCTTAACGCGCAACGACCTGGAAGAGTTGCTTGGCGATTCCCTTCATTGTGAACGGGGCCGTGCTGGCCCATTAGCGGAACTGGTCGAAGAGAAGACCACCGGCAACCCGTTTTTTGCCATCCAGTTTTTCTCGGCGTTGTTCGAAGAGGGGTTGCTCGTCTTCGATCACGCCGAGGGGCGGTGGTGCTGGGATCTGAATCGCATTCACGCCAAGGGTTATACCGACAACGTCGTGGACCTCATGGTAGGAAAATTGAACCGCCTGTCCACCGAGACGCAGCAAGCGCTGCAGCAACTCGCGTGTCTCGGCAACAGCGCCGACTTCGTCATGCTGCGCACGGTGTATCAGGACTCGAGCGAGGAAATGCACGGACGGCTTTGGGAAGCGGTCCGAACGGGACTCGTTATGTGTTCAGACGAGGCTTACCGGTTTCTCCACGACCGTGTGCAGGAGGCCGCTTACTCGCTCATTCCTCAGGAGTTGCGCGCCGAGGCGCATCTGCGAATCGGCATGTCGATGGCTTCGCACACTTCGCCAGACAAACTTGAGGAAGGGATCTTCGAGATTGTCAATCAACTCAACCGTGGCGCTCATCTGATCACGTCAATTGCGGAACGTGAACGGATTGCGCAGCTGAATCTCATCGCGGGTAGACGCGCCAAGATCTCGACGGCGTACGCATCGGCCCTCAAGTATCTCCACGCCGGGCGCAGATTGCTGACGGAGGAGGCTTGGGATCGCAACTATGGTCTTGTGTTTGCGATCGAGCATCTGCTTGCCGCATGCGAATTGCTGACTGCTGACATGACCGGCTCGGAAAGCCGCCTTTCCATGCTGGCCGGACGGGCGAAAACTGCTCACGATACCGCGCTGGTCGCCCATTTACGCCTGACTCTCTATAACCTGCTAGGTCGCGGCGACCGTGGCATGGAGGTATTCGTCGAATACCAGCGAGGGTTCGGAAAAGATTGGTCGCCCCATCCCACGGATGAACAGGTATTGCAGGAATACGAACAAATCTGGTCGTGGCTGGGGACGAGGCAAATCGGCGAGCTCGTTGACCTGCCGTTGATCACCAATCCGGATGTACTCGACATTCTGGATGTTTTCACGGAGGCTGTGCTTACGGCGCAATTCACCGACGAGAACCTTCTCGCGCTCGTGCTTTGCCGGATACTTTCCCTTAGCCTCGAGCATGGCAACAGCGACGCATCTTGCTTCGCGTATGTATCGTTCGGCATGATCGCCGGGCCTCATTTCGGAAACTACGAGGCCGGCTTTCAGTTCGGAAAACTAGGCTACGATCTCGTGGAGAAGCACGGATGGCATCGCTATCAGGCGCGCGTCTATATGCGCTTCGGAAGCTGTGTCATCCCATGGAAGCGACATGCCAGGACCGGACAACAACTCATACGGCGCGCGTTCGACGCGGCAAACAGGATCGGCGACCTTAGTTTTGGCGCATTTAGCTGCCACCATCTGAACACCAATCTGCTCGCAACGGGAGAGCCGTTGACCGAGGTGCAGCGTGAAGCCGAGGCCGGTCTCGAGTTTGCGAAGAAAGTACGGTTCGGCCGCCTCATTGACCAGATCGCCACGCAACTCGCGTTTGTGCGGACGTTACGCGGCTTGACAACGCAGTTCGGTTCTTTTAATGGCGGTCAATTCGACGAGCTTCAATTCGAGGCGCAATTTTCGAGCAATGCATCCTTGGCGACGCGAGAGTGTTTTTATTGGATCAGAAAGTTACAGGCTCACTTCTTTGCCGGCGATCATTGTGCCGCGGTGCTGGCGTCGCTGAATGCGAAACGTTTGCTTTGGTCAGTGCACTCCTACTTCGAAGTGGCGGAGTTTTACTTTTACGGCGGACTCGCCCGGGCCGGCGCTTGTGACTCTGCAATCGCAGGCTCGCGAAAGGAGCACTTCGAGGCTCTGGCCGATCACCACAGGCAGCTTGCAATATGGGCGGAGAATTGCCCGGAAAACTTTGAAAACCGGGCCGCACTGGTGGGCGCGGAACTCGCCCGGATCGGAGGGCGCGACCTCGACGCCATGCGCCTCTACGAGCAGGCTATCCGCTCCGCACAAGCGAACGGTTTTATGCACAACGAGGCCGTCGCCAACGAGCTGGCAGGACGTTTTTTCCTGGCGGGTGGTATCGAAAGCGCGGGCTACTTCTATCTCCGCAACGCGCGTCAGTGCTATGACGGTTGGGGTGCTCACGGCAAAGTAAAACAACCCGACCGGGAAATTGGATGTTGAGACTGTTGTCAAAGCTTCGCAGACACTTTCCAGTGAGATGATCCTTCCCAGTCTGATCGAGAAGCTGGTACGACTCGCGGTCGAGAACGCAGGGGCTAGTCGGGCTCTGCTCATCCTCTTTTGGGGCGGCGAGCCCCGGATCGAAGCGGAAGCGATCAGTGGACCGAGCCATATCGAGATTGCAGTTCGCCAAGACACGATCACGCCGTCTGACCTCCCGCAATCCGTGCTGCAATATGTCACCCGGTCACAGGAGTGCGTGCTCCTCGATGACGCCTCGGCCGACGGCGTGTATTCAAAAGACGAGTATGTCCGGCGTAAGGGTTCACGCTCCGTACTTTGCGTGCCCATCGTAAGGCAGGCAAATCTTGTCGGCGCGCTTTATCTGGAGAATAACCTCGCGCCATGTGCCTTCACGTCAAACCGGGTTGCTCTTCTGCAGTTGCTGGCTTCGCAAGCCGCCATTTCACTTGAGAATTCGCATCTCTATTCGGATCTGCAACTCCAGGCCGGACTGCTGCAGCGACTTCCTGTATCCGCCTGGACACTCAAGCCTGATGGGACACCGGACTTCGTGAATCAGGTCTGGCTTGATTACTCCGGGCAGACTCTCGACTTCGTCCGGTCGCACCCGGAGGCCTGGATGACCGCAGTCCACCGCGAGGATCGCGAAGCGGCATCGAGGGTCTTTTGGGGCGGGGTGCGCTCGGGACAAGGATTCGAAATAGAAACCCGCTCCCTGCGCGCTCAGGACGGAAGCTATCGCTGGCATCTCCAACAAGCTGTGGTCTTGCGTGATGCTGAAGGACAGGTTCTGAAATTCATTGGTACCACCACCGACATCGACGAGCAGAAGCGTGCCGAACACGCGCTACGTCAAGCGCAGGCCGATCTCGCACGCATTAACCGGGCGACCACCTTGGGAGAGTTGGCCGCTTCCTTGGCTCATGAAATCAATCAACCGATTACGGCTGCTATCGCCTACGCAAATGCCGGCCTGCGATGGCTTGACCGCGACGAGCCGAATCTCGATGAGGCGCGCGCGGCGCTCACTCATATTGCGAACGACGGACAACGCGCGGCGCAGATCATCGCCAGGCTCCGCACACAATTCGAAAAGGGTGCCCTGAATCAGGAGGTCGTCGAGGTAAGCGAGATTGTGCGGGAAACCGTGGACCTCCTGCGCGGCGAGGCAGCGCGACACGACATATCGGTCCGCACAGAACTGGCAGCCGGTCTCCCCCAGATTGTTGGAGACCGAGTGCAATTGCAGCAGGTCGCGATGAACCTGATCGTCAACAGCATCGAAGCGATGAAGGATGTTGAAGGAATCCGGGAGATGGTCATCAGGTCGCAGCGGGCCGAAAACGGGCAGATTCTTGTGTCTGTCAGTGATACCGGCATGGGCGTCCCGCCGCAGCTCGCGGAACGGATTTTCGATCCGTTCTTTACAACCAAGTCCCACGGCACCGGCATGGGGCTTCGCATCAGCCGTTCGATCGTCGAATCGCATGGCGGGCGTTTATGGGTCACCGGCGCGCTTGGGCGGGGCGCGGTCTTTCACTTCACCCTACCTGTAGCGGTCGGCGACCGTAATTAATTAACTGTCAAGCGGTCAGACTGCGCTCACGTGCGCACTCGCGCGTTCGCTTCCAACTGTGCAATCGGAATGATGATGGGTGACAACAGGAGGGCAGACACACCGAGCACCTGCAACACGCCTTCCACACGGCGAATAAGCCCTTTCGCTCCACCGACAAGGAGCGCTAGACCGATCGCCGGTTCGACGGCAATGATCGCAAGATTGGTTGGCAGGCCCGTTCGGGAAAGGAGCATGGCAACCCGCGCCTCCGTTGCGCGCCCTCCTTGCACCGGATACAGCAGCGCGGCGCGCTGGACGCTCACTGACGACGCGGATGCTCGAGAAAGAATCGCACCATCTCCGCACTGGCGTCGGGGCCGGATGGATCGGTATAGCTCCCCCTCGAAGAGCCTCCGGCCCACGCATGAGGCGCGCCGTGGATGATCCATAGTTCGGCATGTACCCCGGCTCGTGACGTCATGTGCCGGACCGTATGCTTGCGCGCGTGCCCATTGGCGCCCGACGGGCGAGCGGCTATCGGATCGCTCACGGAGAATCCGTGCACCAATCCGTTGGCGTTGGCAGGATGCACGGTCGCATCCGCGTCGCCGTGAAAAACGATGAGCGGGCATTGAGACGCCTGCGTGTCGTGAATGTCCGCTCCGCCAGGTTGCCGCGCTTTGGACCCGGCTTTGCCGCCGCGCATCGCCGCGAGCGCGGACTGCAAGTCGTGCGCGCATCCGACGGGTAGGCCCGAATGAACGCCCGCAGCTGCGTACAGATCGGGATAGGCTTGCGCGACGATCGCCGCCATCGCGCCGCCGGCCGAAAGACCAGCAACGAAGACGCGTTTCGGATCGACGTCGTAATTCGCCATGACTTCGCGCGTGATGCCCGCGATCAGCGACGGCTCGCCCTGGTCGCGCAGCTGATCGGCAGGCCTGAACCAGTTCCAGCATTTCGAGGTATTTGCGCGTTGCGGCTGGGTCGGATAAGCGACGATAAAACCGTGCGTTTCGGCAAGGGCGTTCATCCGCGTGCCGGCTGCGAAGTCGTCAGCGTCCTGCGTGCAACCGTGCAGCATGACGATGAGGGGCAGCGGATCACTGCGGTATTGACTGGGGACGTAGACCTTGTAATTACGCTGGCCCGCGGCGTTGACGTAGAGCCGCATGCTGAAGTGCCCGCAATCCTGCACGTCCGGTTCGGTTTGCGTCGTCTGGGCGCGATGCCGGGGTTGCAGGCGGTCGGCGAAGCGCGTTGTCGTCGTGTTGTCATGCGGGTCTGCATGCACGGTTGCCACGTCCGTCGGCTCGCCACGCATGGCGCGCTTGACAACCTCCGCGGCCGCAGCAGGGTCGTTGCTGCGAAAGAGTGCGAACGCCTCTTTCATCGAGGCCAGAAAGCCTTCGTTAAGTTTCATGTTTGTTCCGATAGCGGGGAAGAGTCAGGGATGTCAGCGGATCCGATCCGCTAGCGCGGCCTTGACCGCCGGTGAGGCATGGAGCGCGCCTCGAACCAGAATCGATTCGATCGCTGCCAGCGCAAGCTCGGGTGAGACGTCCGTGGCAATGCTCGCCAGTCCCAGCACCTGAATTCTGAGTCGCTGACTGGCCGCGCATGCTGCCTCGAGGTCTTGTTTCGAGAAATGCTGGAGACCCAGTACAAGCTCACGGCGCGTTACGGTTTCTTTGACGGCAGGAGCATGAATCGACAGCTGATTGCGGATGGCCGTACGGATCAGATCAGTGCGGTTCGAGTAAAAGCCCTCTTCGACGAGCAAATCGATTTGCCCCAGATCGACTGGACCAAGATTGATCGTAATTTTTTCGGTCTCGCTACCTCGTGAGCGATCCGGCACTTCTTTCGCCATATGTAAAAATCCTCCAGATACCATCCATATGGATGGTTATAGGATGATTTCAAGAGGGCGTCAACGCTGATCGCTGCGATTGGCCCGTGTGCGGTCTATCGGCAGAAAGACGTGGGGCAGGGACGTAACAGGCGATGTCGGTGTGCGTCGAGGCGACGCGAGGACGAGATGGATTGCGAGTCGTGTACTTCGTGTTCCAGTGCCACGGTTCCAGGGCCTTACGCCGATAATCAGCCAGCGCGGTGCCAGTAACCGGATTCCGGGCACACGGCGGCTGGTGCGCCGTTCATCCAGACTTGCTCCTCCTCTAATCGCTGCGACGACGGGCGGTCGATGTCGAAGATCACCTTGAGTGCTTGCCCGACATTGGCGTCTTCGATCGGAAGCTCCCACGTCAAGAAAATCTGGGTGAAATCCTGGTCCGGCGCGAAGTCGGCCGCAGAGAAACTCTCGCCGCCACGCTGAATCACGCCATGGGGCTGGCACGTATCGAAAATGACGGCTGTTCCGCGCTTGAGGGGAATGCGTTGACCCGTAGAGGGAAACCGCAAGTCCAGGCCCTTGTCTTCACTCAGGAACAGATTGCAAAACGCGGCACTGCCATATTGCTCACCATCATGGTGATATCTCGCGCCACGACAGGCCATCAGCGCCATGTCACTATCGGCGAGCACCGCGGGCAGTCCCAGGGCGCACGTCCAATCGGACATGGCTTGCACGCAGCGCTTGTAGGCCGGCCAGCGCACTTGCGTGCGCGCCAAAGGCATTGCCTCGACATCCCCAGGTTCCAGAGCGAGTCGCGTCGATATCTCTCTTTGCCAATCGGCCGCCACGGGCGCAGGGGGTGAAGGTACATCGAGCGTGGTCCATAAAACGATGTCACTTACGCGTCGACTGCGGATGGCGTCGCCGCTCCAGAAAAAGGAAGTCAGCATATTTCTCATTTCATGCTGTCGAAGGGAGTTCGTCGAGGCATTGTAATGATTCAGCCTGGTCGTCCCGGTAAAAATCGGCGATGAAGCGTTCATCACCTGGCACGTAGCCAAGTCATTCCGGCGCCGGCTGCCCCTTTGGAAACAGCCAGACGTCAATCCACTGATCTGATACCAAGGCGGGGCGCGGTGTATAACCTGCACGCCATGCCAGGCAAGGGGCACAGCCAAGCGGTGTCGCATCGCTTCGTCAGCAGCGCGGGCCGCCTGCTGAAATGGTTACAAGATAATTGTTGACTCTGATCCGCCTGGCGGGTACTGTGCCGTCCGAAGTTCAAGAAGTTCGATTGCTGTTCATCAATTGCTCGCTCCTCAGCGGTATTCGTTGTCCTCTCCCTCCTTGAAGCTTCACGCGCTCTTTGACAGAGCAAGTCTAAATTTTTTTTCTCAAGGATTCTTCATGGAAACCGGTACCGTTAAATGGTTTAACGACAGCAAAGGCTTTGGCTTCATTACCCCGGACAAGGGCGGCGACGACCTGTTCGCTCACTTCTCCGAGATCCGGGCTGACGGCTTCAAGACGCTGGCTGAAAATCAGAAGGTGAGCTTCGAAACGAAGCAAGGCCCCAAGGGTCTGCAAGCGGCTAACATCAAGCCGCTGTAAAGTTTGAAGGACCCGGCGTTCGACGAACGCCGGGTTGCAGCGACACCCTCGCGGAGTTTTTGTCTCCCAAAGTTGGCGCGATCGCCGTTAGCCGCACCTGCTGATTCGGCAGCTTAGCGAGCGCCATACGCCTTGTTGCTCCTCATTCTCTCCTCAGGCTTCAACGCCATCTTTCGCCTTTCGACTGCTTGATGAATCGGCTCGAATGGCTTTGGGACAACGCACCCGTGCCCTTTCGTACGGTACGTGCGCACTCGAATATCATTAAAATTAAAATGCAAAACAAACAAGTTCAACAATACAACGGCTATGCCGTCCAATCCTCGGCGCATCGTTTGCCCGACGGTAACTTCTCATCCAACCTGTTGCTCGAACGCCTCGATAACGCGCGAGCCGAAGGCCGCTACTGGTTCTATTCACTCGACTACTTCAAGAGTGAAGAGCAGGCGTTGCAGTACTCGAGCCAATGGGCACGCAATTGGGTCGACACCCGCGGTTAAGGGCGACGCCACGGTAGAGTCATCGACACATTCGGGAAGTAGTGCGACCTGCATGCGGTCATCGCCTTCAACGAATCGCTTCATGAGTCACCCGGCCTCAGTGCGTTGATTCAGTTTAGGCGATCAATGTGTTTTCACACAGGCTGGGTCGGGCTGCGTCAGCCCGCTCTTCAAATTCATCGCCGGAAAGCGGCCAGTGGAATTCCGCTCCCCGGAAGCGACCAGTCGGCAGTGCGTACTCCCGACCCTCAAGAGACGGTGGCGCCTTTCCGAAACGGCCATTCGAGACTGAACGAACAGGCAAGCAGCGGGCAACCGTGACGGCGGCTTCAACACCCAGGTCGAGAAAACATGTTGACGAGATTCCCATCCGGGTCACGCAGCAGGAGCGAGCGGTTGCCCCATGGCATCAATGTCGTCGGCATTACAATGTTTGTTCCGGACGCATTCATCCGTTCGAACACCGCGTCAACGTCTTCCACCTCGAACTCCAGGATTGCCGATTGATTGGCAGCGGCAGTGGCAGCACCGGCATTGAAAAGCTTGATCAGGTGCTCCGATGAAATTGCGAGCGTCGAGCCCCCGAATCGCATTTCGGCAAATCCATCGGCCAGGCGTATAGCCTCGATGCCGGAAAGCCTCTGATAAAACTCGACCAGCCGTTCGAGATCCGGGGTAACAACGCGAACCGATGCGAACTTCATTTTGCGCTCCTCGCCAAGAAAAGAGCTTCAGTCTAGCGATCGATACTGTCAGATTCTGGCAGTATCGATCGACTGGCGACCTGATTGAGCTTGCGCCACTCACGAAGCAGCGTCGAACGCCTTTTGGGGTAGCGCTCCTCCATCTGCTCGACGTTCAAAATCCGGTCCGAACGGAAATTCCGAAAATCGGCACGAAGCTCGCACCAACACATCAGCACTCGCGCCTGGTCGAAATAAACCAAAGCAAAGGGCCAAACGACACGACGCGAGTGAATACCACTGCCATCCACGTAAGTCATAGCGAGCTTTCGCTCTGCACGGACCGCGGCACGCAGAAGGTCCAGTGAGATTGTGTGGGTCGGTCTCGTCAACGGCGCGCCGACCAGCAGAGAAGATTCCTCCAGTTCGCGACGCAATTCCGTGGGCAGTACGGCGGCAATCTTCGCAAGCGTGCTTGGCGCACCGGACGATAGCGTCTTGTCGCAGCGATCGGCTACCCAGCGCATTCCAAGCACCAAGGCATCGAGTTCCTCTGAGCGGAACATGATGGGTGGCAGCATGAAACCCGGTTTCATCACGTAGCCAATGCCTGGCTCCCCCTCGATCATTGCTCCTTGCGCCTGCAAACTGGCAATGTCCCGGTATAGCGTGCGAATGCTCACACCGAGCTCGTCAGCGAGGGCCTGGCCGCTCACGGGACGTCGATAACGACGTAACACTTGCAGGAGCTGAAGGAGACGTTCGGCGCGAGACATACGTGAATCCTGATATCGGCGCTGAAGCAAAGCAACGACGCGATCCGTTGCTTCAGGCCGAATGAAATAGGTGCGTTCGAGCAGGCATCGCATTGTTGACGAACTATGCGGCTTTGTCGAACGTCTCAAGCTGGCCGACTGTTGCCGATCGCCCGTGGTCGATACCTACCGCGCCGCCAAAGTCAGAACCCAAATGGGTCATTCGGATCGGTCCCTCGGCCGTGCGTCTTTGAAGCCGCGGTGTACGCTGTCGTTCACGGCGTCACTGGTGCATCTGTCCATTCCCTCACCAGGGCGATCGAGCATCAGGCCTCAGAGCGCTTTAGTCGCATTGACACCGAGAACCGCGCCGCCGGGTGAACACTGATCGATACCTCGAACGTCTCGCCTGATGAGTCGAGATATCGGCGCACAATTTCAAGCGCCGCCGTGCCGGCCTCCACTTTCAGCCTCTTTGCCATCTCGTCTGAGATCAATGCCCCGTAAACGTCCTGCTGGATCTCCGCGATGCAGCGCCCGTACCGTGCTTCGATCAGCGAACTGATCAGCGTGTCCGGTTGCGAGCGGGCCGCGTCCGGGATGTCGGTGTAAGCCGGATCGAGATACACATCGGTCCAGCCGATCGGTGGACTCTGTCTGTCGCCGTCAATCCGCAAACTCGACACGCGCAACCAGCGAGCCCCATCCGCGCACTTCAAAGTTCTAGCCAGCTTGCCGCTGGCGACGATTTCCCCCGTCGATTGCACCAGCCGCAAATGTTCCGAACCGAACTGCACAACGTCGTCCACTGACGCCAGCGACGGCCTGAAGTCGTTTCTCGGCTGTGCGGATTCGACGCGAGTGCCCGCATTCTTGCGTCGCGATACAAGGCCCAGTTGCTGCAGTTCATGCAACGCTGCGCGAACCGTATGACGGCTCGTCTGGTACTGATCGCGCAATTCCAGCTCGGTCGGCAGTATCGACCCGACAGGGTAGTGACCGGACGCAATGGCTTCGGTCAGATCACGGGCGATATCGGCAAAGTGCGGTCGGTTCATTTTTTCTGTGGGGAAACCGGGTTTTCGTGGACGCCAGGGTAAATCATAGCTTGCCCAATATGTTCGAACATAATAAATTTAATATGTCCGGACATATTGGGTGGTCAGCCCCCGTGGCAGTAGCTGCAAGTCCGCCTGTTTTCCTTGTTTTTTTGAAGAGGTCGCAATGACGAACCGCACCATCCCCATGGCCAGCACCGTGGTCGATTCCATCCTGTTTCGCGATGCTTTCGGCACCGCGAAGATGCGCGCGCTGTTTTCGGATCAGGCGCTGGTGCAGCGCTATATCGATGTCGAAGTGGCATTGGCGAAGGCCGAGGCACGGGTTGGCGTGGTTCCGGCGGAAGCGGCCGAAATCATTGCCCGCGAATCCCGCCTCGAGTGCATCGACTTTGACCATATGCGCGAAGAGACCGACATCGTCGGCTATCCGATCCTGCCGCTGGTTCATCAACTGGTAAGCATGTGCGGCGAGGCCGGACGTTACGTCCATTGGGGCGCGACGACCCAGGACATCATGGACACCGCGGTATCGCTTCAGGTGCGCGACGCGCTCGACATGATCGACACCGACATCCGCGAGTTGCGCGCGATTCTGACTGACCTGGCCCGGAAACATCGCGATACACCCATGGCGGGACGCACCCATTTGCAACAGGCGCTGCCGGTGACGTTCGGCTACAAGGTCGCGATCTGGCTGGCGATGTTCGACCGCCATCAGGAACGGCTCGCGCAACTGCGGCCGCGTGTGGCCGTGGTCGAATTTGCGGGCGCCGCGGGCACCTTGGCATCGCTGGGGGAAAAGGGTTTCGACGTGCAGGAAGCGCTTGCCGACGAACTCGGACTAGGCGTGCCCGCAACCACCTGGCATGTCGCGCGCGACGGATTCGCAGAAGCTGTCAATCTGCTGGCGCTAGTCACGGGCTCGCTCGGCAAGATTGCGCTCGACATCATGATCATGGCGTCGACCGAATTTGCCGAAGTCTACGAGCCCTTCGTCAAAGGCCGCGGCGCTAGCAGCACGATGCCGCAAAAACGCAATCCGATCTCGAGCGAACTGATGCTCGCCGCGGCCAAGGCAGTGCGCCAGCACGCCGGCCTGATGACCGACGCGATGATCCAGGACTTCGAGCGTGCGACCGGCCCCTGGCACGCCGAATGGATCGCCATTCCCGAGAGCTTCATTCTGAGCGCCGGCGCGTTGCATCAGGCGAAGTTCGCGCTCGGCGGCCTGATCGTCGACACCGACCGGATGAAGCACAACCTCGGTATCAGTAAAGGCCTGATCGTCGCCGAAGCCGTGATGATGGGCATGGCGCCGTTCATCGGCCGGCAGCAGGCGCACGACATCGTCTACGACGCGTGCCGCACGGTGAACGAGCACGGCGGCACGCTGGCCGAGGCGCTCGCTGCGCTGCCGCAAGTCACGGCGCATTTCGATCGCACCGCGATCGACCGGATGACGGACCCGGCGAACTATCTCGGACTTGCACCACGCATGGTAGATCGCGCGGTCGCGCTGTCGGGCCAGATCTGAAGACTCAGGGTTAGAAGCTAAAGACGTTCGCCGGACGGACGTGAAGGAACAGACGATGAATGACGCAAACGCATCCCGCGACGACGCGCTCGTCGCGTCTCCGAAGAAACTGCCGTGGTACCGCAAGCTTGGCGTGCAGGTGTTGCTCGCACTGGTACTCGGTATTGCCGTCGGACTGGTGTTTCCGAAACTCGGATCCCAATTGAAAGTGCTGGGAGATATCTTCCTGGCGCTGATCAAGGCGGGGGTCGCGCCGCTGGTTTTTCTGACGATCGTTCACGGCATCGCGTCTGCCGGCGACGTCCGGAGCGCGGGGCGCGTCGGCTGGCGTTCCATCGTGTACTTCGAAGTCGTCTCTACCATTGCACTGATGGTGGGTCTGTTCGCCGGCAACGTGCTGCAAATCGGCAAAGGCATGACCGCGGTGACGGTGGGCGCGGTGCCCACAATGACTGCGAAAGCTGCGCCTCAGGGCTTCACCGAATTTGTCATGCATCTGGTGCCCGACAATTTCATCGGCGCCTTCGTCAAGGGAGAATTGCTGCAGGTGGTTGTGCTCGCGGTGATGGTTGGTATCGGCATCCTTGCGATTCCAGAGCGACGCCGCGTGCGAATCACCGAAGGCCTCGATCTGATCTCCGAGGTGCTGTTCTCGTTCATCAATCTCGTGATGAAGCTTGCGCCGCTCGGCACGCTCGGGGCGGTGGCTTACTCTGTGGGGAGTAACGGAACCGGGGTGCTGATAGCACTGGCGGAACTCGTGTTCAGTTTTTATGCCATCGTGGTCCTGTTCATCGTGGTCGTGATGGGCATCATTGCGAAACTGGCCGGAATCAGTTTGTGGCGATTCCTGCGTTACATCAAGGACGAAGTCTTTATCGTGCTAGGCACGGCATCGTCGGAAAGTGCCTTACCACGCTTGCTGATCAAGCTTGAGCGACTCGGCTGCGCGAAGCAGACCGTCGGTCTGGTACTGCCCACGGGTTACGCATTCAACCTCGACGGCACATCACTGCTCATGTCGATGGGGGTGATGTTCATCGCGCATGCTTATGGCGTTCCCATTACGCTCGAGCACCAGATCGGACTGTTGTTGCTGATGCTGCTGACCTCGAAAGGCGCGGCCACTGTTTCGGGCGGGTCGTTCGTGGTATTCGCGGCGACCGTTGCATCGACGGGCATCTTGCCGGTTGAAGGCGTGGCGATAATTTTCGGGGTCTATCGTTTCATGTCGATGGCAATCGCGACATGCAACACCATCGGCAATAGTCTTGCGACGGTGGTTATCGCGAAGTGGTCTCGAACTTTCGACGCGAGCGTCGCGCAGCGGCATCTTTACCCCGAGCGATTCCCGGAGACTGCCCGCGCCGATGAAAGTCTCGGCGATGGCAATCTGTTACCCGAAGACACGAGCGACGCCAATCCGCATCCGCGGGGAATTCCGATGAACAGGGCAGGTTCTTCACAGTGAGACAGTAATCCATTTAGCTGGCAGTCGTGCGCATCTGCGACCCGGCGACATCCTTGTCGGGATTGTCCGCCATCGGGCTTGTCGAAGCTTGTGGCAGAGCATCCGCCGGCGAGATCGATGCGCTCCACGGTAGATGATAGCCGCTCAACGGATGGTCGACGGCCTGCTCTGTTGAGTCTCTGGAGCGCTTGTCGCGTTTGCCCGGTGGCGCTGTCGAACGGAACCACCGGGATTTCAGCTTACTTCCACGCGTAGCGCATGCCCTCGCAAACAGCGCGAGGCGTTCGCATTCCTGATCCTGTTCACGGCGATCCAGTCGCTCGACTAGCAGCAGAAAGAAGCCGCGAAGATCGACGGCGCGGGTCCGTTCCCGATGTTCGTTGTTCGGTTGGGGAGGTTCAAGGCGGTGCGATAGTGAAGAAGCCCGCGATACCCGGTAACTGCTCGCGCGCTTCGTGCCTTACCGATGGTGTCAATGGAACTCGCTGTCATCGCCCAGCAGCCACGCCGGAATATCGCGCTTGACGTTGAGCACGTGCCAGACCTCGATGTGATTTCGTGAGGCGGTGACGGCGCGGGTCCGCAACAATTGCCGCGTCGCCCATGCGGCGCCCGGATCACGAGGCGCCGCCCTGTCTCAAGGGCAGGGACTTCTGCTCAGGTGAAGAGTCCTCTGCCGGCAAGGACGCGCAAGCCGACTCCCGAGAGGAAGGCAGTCGCCTGATCGACGGAGATGCTGGCCCCGCGCAGAGTGTTGGCGTCAGCGAGCCCCAATCCGCTCAGGTCTGCGCCTCGCAGGTCCGCTCCATCGAATTTGGCGTCCTTCAGCGTAGCGTTGCGCAAGCTCCCGCCGTCGAACATAGCCTCGCGGAAGTCCGCGCCTGCGAGATCCGCATCAGAAAAGTCGAGTGCCCTGAGCGTCTGTTTCCGAAAGGACACACGGCGCAGGTGAGCGCCGACCAGCAGGCACTCCTCGAAGGTCAATCCCAGCGTAGTACAGTCTTCGAACGAGGCGCCTGTGAGCTTGCTGCCCCTGAAGGTCACAGATGAGAGCTTCGTCCGACGCCATCTGGTGTTGTTGAGGTCGCTTGACTGAAACACTGCGTCGACGAGGTCTGACGCACCGAAGTCGGCTTCGCCGGCGCGACACCGGGTCCATTGAGTGCTGCCGAGATTGGCCCCGATAAATGAAGCGCCTGCAAGTTGGCATCGCTCGAAGGTTGCTCCGTGTAGGTCGAGCCGCGACAGATCTAGACCCGTCAGGTCACACGCCACAAAGCGCAGTGGCGTGCCGCCTTCCGCGATCAACTGCTGAAGATCACTGCGATCGAGAGAGCGGTCCGAAATTTCCCGAACAGCCGGATTCGTGTTGACGTCGACGTTCATATGCTTGATGTGTGCTGCATGGATGGGGGTGGCCAGTTTACCTCGGTCTCTGCATGCCAACTCATGGTATCGACGAGAACTGCCGTGCCTTTTGAAGACCCCTTCAGGATTTCCTGAAAGGGCAAAGCATAACGCTGCGGCCCCCCATTCAATGCGTGCAGTCGCATGGAACGCAACTACCGGTCGATCGCCACACCCTGTTCCACGGGCTCTGCCCGAACCCCGTCTTCAGGAAGAGCAGTGGCCAGGTTTCGCGTGCGAGCCCGGTCTGCCTTCGCGACGGCTCTGGCCACATCAGGGCGATCGCCGAACGGAGGCTGCTCGCCCATCCCGCGACACGACTCGAGCTGGCGCCGGCGGATTTCGCGCGCCCTTGAAAGCGTCTGAAAAATCAACGAATTTTGCCGGGCAACAGGCTGAGCACCCATGGTTGACACAATTCCCGGTGCAGCGGAGACAGTTTTCCTTCGTTCTACCGGTGCGCGCCGGCGTTCTCACTGTTTGCGCCACTGATACCCGGGGAAAACACGTAGAAACCGGGTCGCGTCGTTATACGATGCATCCACAGCTAGAGAAAACGGACCAGCGATGGAACCAATGATTCGCGCAACCATGCTGCATGGCTACTTTCAGGTCGCCCGCAGGCATGGGCTGAGCCCGCTTGCGCTTTTGCGCGAAGTGGGCCTCGACGCGGACGTGCTCGTCCATCCCGAGCATCGGATGTCGGCCGCGGCGGGGTGCAGGCTGCTCGAAATCTCGGCAGAGCGTGCTGGCTGCCCGACGTTCGCCCTGGAGATGGCGGCGGGCCGGCAGGCGCAGGATGTCGGCGCGGTCGGTCTTTTGCTTGCAAATCGCCGCACGCTTCGCGATGCCTTGCTTACCGCGGTGCACTACCGCCATGTGCTCAACGACGCGCTCGGTATCTACCTCGAATTCGAGGGCGACATGGTTGCCATCCGTGCGGAGGTGATTTCAGATGCGCCACGACAAACCCGGCAGGCCACTGAGTTAGGCCTCGCGGTGCTGGCGCGCATTGGCGCGGCGCTGCTCGGTCCACAGTGGGAACCCCACAGTGTGAACTTTACGCACGCGGCCCCCGCAGATACGGGCCCGCACGTCAGCTTCTTTGGCTGCCCGGTCAAATTCGACAGCGAGATCAACGGGATCTTCTGTAAGGCGGCATTGCTGGATCTACCGAATCCCACGGCCGACGTAGAACTGGCGCGTTACGCCGAGGACCTGGTGATACCGCTCGACGACGCGGTGCCTGAGTCAGTCGCGCTGGAAGTCCGCAAGATCCTCACGTTCCTCCTGCCGCTCGGGCAGGCATCCATATCGGATGTCGCCGAGGCGCTGCACAAGAGCCGCCGTACCTTGCAGCGGCAGCTCCAGGCGGAGGGGCTCGACTACGTAAGCCTGCTCGATGAGGTGAGGTATGACCATGTGGTGCAGCACCTGGCGCACACCCGCCATTCGATCGGGCGCGTGGCGGAACTGCTGGGGTTCTCGAGGCAGGCGTCATTCACCCGCTGGTTCGTCGAGCGGTTTGGGATGACGCCGCGAGCATGGCGCGCACGTCCTGAGGCATCTGAGGGACAACGCTGATCAGTGGCCAGCGTAGATCTGCTGGAGGCGGTCCGCTGTGAACCGCCCCGGCACCACAAGCCCGCGGATACGTACCGGCGCCCATGAGTCGGACCTCAGACGTCCCCGCACAACCGTCAAAACATCAATTCGAAACCGTCCGGTTCACGCTGCTCGGCAATTCGACAAAATCCTCGGTCCTGTCCAATGCCTTCATCGCATCGAGCAGCGCAGGAGGCGGACAGATCAGTTTGCGCTTTTCCAGATCAAGCCAACCGCCCGCCGACGTCACGCGGGCCATCAGCTTGCCGTTGAGAAGAAATTCATTGCGCAACAGCATGCGGCTTCCATCGACAGACAGGCCAGCGAGCGCAAAGCTGACCACTACGCGATCAAGCAGGTGGATCTCGCGAAAATATTCGATCTGATCCTTCATCACCACGGGTCCGATGCGCAGCTTCGCGAACTCCGACACCGAGTAACCCTGTTTCGCGAAATACAGCATCCGCGCATCCACGGACTTGTCGAGATAGGCGGTGTTACGCATATGCGAGTTGAAATCGATATCGCCCCAGCCCGCGAAGAGTTCAACCTCGAACATGGTGAGACCTCACGATAAGTGTTGCGCGTGACACGTTCATGCCTGCAGACGTCGGGCTGAACGGGTCTGGTCAGTGCGGCGACGAAAGCAGTTTGAAACGCTTCCACAGCTTCTTCAATGTCCGATGATTGGCAGCAACGCGTGACGCGAGGAAGCCGCGTGCGAAGGCCGCGCCCGAGGCCGCCTCCGGCGACGTTTGCAACAGCGACTTCAGAAGCTGATCGGCGACGACGGCATCGTTGCGCCAGCCGAGATCATCCTGAAGCGCGGTGAGCGCGCCGACATAGTGACGGACGGCCTGCTGCGGGCACAGCGATGCGAAGAACTCGGTGGCGTATCGAACTTTCTTCGCCGCGATGCGGGCGCGGTGACGACGGTGATCGTCGAGATCGGCCAAACCCTTGCCACGTTTGATCAGTATCTTGTGCCGGCGACGCAGGACATCGGCGGCGAATGGCTTCACCGGGCTGCTGATCGCGTTGCGCTGTTGGTCGGACATCTCATCTTGCCAACCCTTCCGGTTCAGCCACAGCGCGAACTGGAGCGCGAACCGCGTGTAGCGGACCGACTCGACCGCGGCAGCCGCACGCTTGCGGTTGTCGCTGGCAATCTGCTCGCATGCCTGCATGACGGGCCGGATCTCGTCCGCATTGCCGTTACTGCAAGCTTGTTCGAGCGTCGATCCCGCAAGCACTTCCCAGTCGCGCGCGGCGCCGAGTTCCGAGGCAATCCAGCGCAACTCCTCGTCGAATCCGGCGGAGGCGGGAATGACTGTTGCAAACAGGTCGAGAGCCGAACGCAAGCGGCGAAGCCCCACGCGCATCTGATGGACGCTCGATGGATCGTGGCCCGACACGACGCCCCGTTCATTCGCGTGGACCTGGTCCAGACAGTTGCGGGCAATCGCGCAGAATGCATCCTCGATCGAATCGCGTTTGTCCAGTCGCACTGGTTGCGCTTTCACCGCTTCGCTGTGCTCGCCTACGAGCAGTGCATATCCGATATCTGCCTTGCTGCGATGGTCGATGCGCAGTGGCACGGTTTCGAGCATTTCCAGCGCGACGCGGTACAGCACATCGGGATTGCCCTGTTTCAATTCCAGTTCCACCGCGGCGATCTGCACCGAACCCGACTCGGCCTCGATCGTTCCTTCGTCGAGCGCAAGCTCGAGTTCGTCCCCGGACGGCTGGCGCAGCGCAAACGCCGATCGGTTGATCCGCGTGACGAAGGCCTGCTTCAGTCGGGCCGCAACGGTCTCGTCGCGAATCAGCTTCCCACAGTCGCTGTCTTCGGAGATCGGGTCACACAGCAAGTTCAGATCGGGCGCGTCGCTATTTACCGCCATCTCGAACTCGTCCCTCTCGAAGAGGCCCGCCTTGGCCGATCCTTCGAGCTTTAGCGTCTGGATTTTCTCGTTGCCGACCGTGCGCACGCGCAGCGTGGCCCCGCATCGGTGAAACGAAAAATCGGGTGTATCGAAATACGTGCTCGTCAGCAGGTGAGGCGTTCCCGCGGTACTTTCTGATTGTGCAAGTATCGGCGCGTGACGCAATTTGTCGAGATCTTCGTTCGCCACGCGCAGCTTTAGCTCCCGTTCCATGCCGCCTCCGAAATGAACGCCAGACTGTCAGACTACACCGGATTCGTCGGACCCCGTCGCGACCGATTGTCCGCAGTGGCTGCTCCGATAAAAGTTATGCACAGAAAACGTGGATAAGACGGTGGATAAGCCTTGGGCGAATGCGCGTGAGGATTTGATTGCGCGCGGATTTGCTGCGATGTGCCGCGAAATGACAATGACAAGGCCGGAGATGCCATTTTGCGGATTCCAATGAAAGCGAGTTGGCTTTCGTGCGTCGGCGCGGATATTCGTTGATTCGATTTGAATACCAAAACCTGGACGCTCATTACTCGGCCAACGTATCGATTTTGTAAAGAACCTTGAATGCCCCGAGCTTTGAACCTCAGTCTGATTTCTGATCATAGGCGATCTGCGCTTCCTCAACCTTGCGTCCATGCGAAGCCGCCCATGTTACGAGGCTTGCAAATGGTTTTGTAGTGAGCGCCCAAGCGGGGTGATCGAACATTCAACGGCGACCGGCGAAGACGCGATGACACGGCGATCGATCAAGCCATTTCTTTCCAATCGCCGCAATGCTTCGGTAAGCGCCTTATGAGTGATCGGATCAAGACGCCTTTTGATTGCGTTGAACCGCGATGGTTCTGCGCACAGCACGGTCAGGATCAGGACGGATCATTTATTCGTGATCTGTTCAAGAGCAACACGCACTGCACCGAATTCAGCCAATGGAGATTCCGAATTTTGAAGCATGGCGGTTTCCTTGCGTATATTTGATTTATGGTCGGTGCGTAATTGACACCAAATATACGCGATGTATCTTTGTCTAGCTATCCATACAAGGGGTGATTCATGTTGAAGCTCGAAGGAAAAGTTGCCGTGGTGACCGGCGGCAATAGCGGTATTGAACTTGCCGTAGCTCGGCGCCTTGCTGACGAAGGCGCTTATGTTTTTATCGCGGGCCGTCGGCAGACCCAACTCGATGAGGCCGTTCGTGCGATTGGCGGTCGCGTCGAGGCGGTCCAATGTGACGTGACGAAGGCGTCCGATCTTGATCGGCTGTTCGATACGGTGAAGGGAAAATCGCGCGGTCTCGACATCCTCGTCGCCGCATCCGGTATCAGCGAGTTCGCGACGCTAGACACGACGACGGACGAGCATTTCGACAGGCTCTTCAGCGTAAACGTTCGTGGGCTGGTGTTCACCGTGCAGCGTGCCGTTGAGCAAATGACGAACGGCAGCAGCATTGTGCTGATCGGTTCGATCGCCGCATCGGTAGGCAACCCGGGATTCGGGACGTACTCCGCGACGAAAGCGGCGGTTCAATCTTACGCTCGCAGTTGGAGCAAAGAATTGGCCGGACGCGGAATTCGGATCAACGTGGTGAGTCCCGGCCCCATCGACACGCCCATGTTCGACAACGTAAGCGATGAAGTGCGGCGCACACTGACCAATCTGATTCCTATGAATCGTTTGGGCACGCCAGAGGAAGTGGCGAATACCGCGCTGTTTCTTGCTTCGTCCGACAGCACGTTCGTCACGGGTGCGGAACTACGTGTCGACGGGGGCATGACCGCCTGACACTCGCCTCGACGGAACGCATTGGATTGGTATTTGTAAGGCTCGGCGCGCGTCGACTTCGTGATGCTCACCACCGTGCCCCAGATATTCGCGAGGGACGGCTATTGGGCCGAACCTGGGCTGCCAGGTTCGACTCAGTTCGACCCAAAAGCATCGCGCTCTTCGGCACATAGGGCGTCTTGATTGGGAAATGATCGTTTCCTATAATCGCGGCATGACTACACGTAAGCATGCTGCCAGACAGGCGCGGGCGCCGGGTCGACCACGCGAATTCGAGATGGACGTCGCGCTGGACGGCGCAATCCGTATTTTTCGCGAGCGCGGCTATCAAGGGACGTCTCTTGGCGACCTCGGTGTCGCGATGGGGCTCACGGCCGGCAGTATCTACAAGGCGTTCGCCGATAAGCGAGCCGTATTCCTTGCCGCGCTCGAGCGCTACATCCACCTGCGAAACGGCCAGCTAAAGAGCCTGATCGACGCGGAGCAGACCGGCCGCGACAAGGTAAGGGCCTTTCTGCAGTTTTATGCCGAGTCGGCAATCGGCGATGAGGGCAAGCGAGGCTGTCTCGTCGTAGGAAGCGCAGTCGACCTGCTGTCCTTCGATGACGAGGTCGCGGGTCATGTCGTCGCCGCTTTGCAGCGAACGGAGCGTCTGTTGCGCCGTCTGATCCGACTGGGCCAGACCGACGGCTCGATCGCGTCCGCCGTCGATCCGGACGCTACCGGCCGCGCTCTGCTGAGTCTGACGCAAGGGCTCAGGGTCGTCGGCAAAGTAGGGCGATCCCGGGCACACATGACGGCAGCGGCGGATCAGGCCATGCGCCTACTGGACTAACAGCAGCAAGACATAACATCGCATCAACTGCGCGTGCTGCTCGCCAGGTTAGGAAACATCTGTTTCCTGATACTGGGTGTCTCGTGCCGGACCTCCGTGCGAGCGCGCAGCATGCCGGGGATAGCTCAGGCGATGCCCGCGCGCTGCACGACGATCCACGCGGACCACGCAAGCAACGCAACGCCGAGCGGCTTGCCGATGGACCTGCCCCAGCTGAAATTCTTCTCGGCCGACATGATTGCGCCTAGCGCCAGCATCCAGCCGACGCTGCCTGTGCCGACCGCGAACATCAGCAGCATCAGCGCCCAACAGCAGCCGATGCAGAAAGCGCCGTGATTGATTCCGAGCAGAAAGCTCTCGCGGCGCGCGCTCCTGCCTCGCCAATGCTCGGTGATGAACATCAGCGGCGAGCGGCATTTGTCGAGACATCGGTGCTTGAGGCTGCTGAACTGATAGAGGCCCGCGAGCGCGACCAGCGCGGCGCCGATCAGCCAGCTGTTGGCCAGCACGTTCGGAGATTGGTCCGCGACCCGGTGGAGCGCCGCGTCGACGCCATGCGCGACGATGCCGAACAGTGCCCACGCCGTTGCATAACCGACGATCAGAAGCGCCATCAGCGCACGCCTGTTTTCGCGCGCGACGGTCATTCGCCGGAAGGTGTCGAAGAGCGGGAAGGCGGTCGGCAGCATCATCGCGGCGATCATCAGCAGCCAGGCGGCGCTGTGCAGCAACGCCGCAATCGTAAGGCTCGCGCCGGGCACCTCGCGGCATATCGCGCCGACGAGCGGCAGTTCGGACCAGCTCGCGTGACGCAGATAGCGCGCGTAGGGCCCCGCGTCCCACATCCATAACGCGATCCACGCGCTGGTCGTCAATGCGACGAACAGCGGCGCGAACAGCCGAGAGCGTGCGAGCACCTTCACGACGCGAAGCTGAACGATCCCTGAATGGCGTTATGTCCGCTCAAAGCCAGGTCGAGAGCGAGCTTTTCGTGCCGCAGGCGGAAAGAGGTCGCCTTGCCGACGAAGGCAGGGGATCCCGGTATCGTCGAAAAGATGCTTTCGACCAGTTTGGTCGGCTCGCCGGTCGGGCCGCGATAGGGCTCCAACTCGGCCTCGATGGCTTCGCCGACTTTCATCCTGCCCTTGCCGTCGACGACCGTGTATTCGATCGACGCGCGTTCGACGGACACGACTTCGCCGATCAACTTCACGAGATCCGCAAGGGGGCCACCGCGCTGGCCACTGTGCGCGCTCACCACTGCATCGAATTGCGCGTCGCTCGCGCGCTCGTCGACGAACATTGCGACTCGCCAGCCGCCTTTCAGCACGTTGCCGGGAATGAACGCCGCTAACGCGACCGTCAGGCCCGACACATCGACGCCGTCGATCGTGCCTTGCTCGTAGTGGTAAGCGAGCGCGCTGCGGCAAATGCCGTTATCGGGGTCTTCGCCGATCCAGCACGGACACAGGACCTTGCATTCACACACCTCGAGGATGCTGCCCATCAGTTGGTAGCTCATTCGCGCCTCCGCTGCCGGTTGGATCCGGCCGGGAAGAAACTCGCCGGACATTCTTTGTTGTAGGCGTTAGGAAGACAGGAATCAAAGCGTTCGGGGCATCGCGAATGATTGAAGCGGCTTACACAGTCGGTGCTGTTGCCGCGCCGGGGGAGGCGTTGGCGCATCGACGGTTTCCATCGTAAGTCTTATATAAGACATAAGACATTTGACCTTGGGTGGGTATTGCAATTAAAATCGCGATCGAAGCAGTGCACGGCACAGCTTGGAGTGCCTTAAAAGCCTTTCCCTGAAACGCAAATACCAGCAGGTCCCCCATGCTTGAAAACTTTCGTGCTCACGTGGCCGCACGCGCCGCGCTCGGCATTCCTCCCCTGCCGCTGACGGCTCAGCAGACCGCCGAGCTGGTTGAACTCCTGACGAACCCGCCCGCCGGCGAAGAGCAGACGCTGCTCGACCTGATCACCAACCGCGTGCCCGCCGGCGTTGACGAAGCCGCTCGCGTGAAGGCAGGCTTCCTCGCCGCCGTGGCCAAAGGCCAGACCGCCTGCGCGCTGATCTCGCGCGCCCGCGCCACCGAACTGCTCGGCACGATGCTTGGCGGCTACAACATCCAGCCGCTGATCGAATTGCTGTCCGACGCCGAAGTGGGCACGGTGGCCGCCGAGGCGCTGAAGAAAACCCTGCTGATGTTCGACCAGTTCCACGACGTCAAGGAACTGGCCGACAAGGGCAACGCCAATGCGAAGGCCGTGATGCAAAGCTGGGCCGACGCGGAATGGTTCACGAGCCGTCCGGAAGTGCCGCAAAGCCTGACCATCACCGTCTTCAAGGTGACCGGCGAAACCAACACCGACGACCTGTCGCCGGCCCCGGATGCGACCACCCGTCCTGACATCCCGATGCACGCGCTGGCGATGCTGAAGAACGCGCGCCCCGGCATCACCCCGGAAGAAGACGGCAAGCGCGGCCCGATCAAGTTCATCGAATCGCTGAAGGAAAAGGGCCACCTGGTCGCCTACGTGGGCGACGTGGTCGGCACCGGCTCCTCGCGCAAGTCGGCCACCAACTCGGTGCTGTGGTTCACGGGCGAAGACATCCCCTTCATTCCGAACAAGCGCTTCGGCGGCGTGTGCCTCGGCGGCAAGATCGCCCCGATCTTCTACAACACGATGGAAGACGCCGGCGCGCTGCCGATCGAACTCGACGTGTCGAAGATGGAAATGGGCGACGTGGTCGAACTGCGCCCGTACGAAGGCCGTGCCCTGAAGAACGGCGAAGTGATCGCCGAGTTCCAGGTCAAGTCCGACGTGCTGTTCGATGAAGTGCGCGCCGGCGGCCGCATTCCGCTGATCATCGGCCGCGGCCTGACCGCCAAGGCGCGTGAAGCGCTGGGCCTCGCCCCGTCGACGCTGTTCCGCCTGCCGCAGCAGCCGGCCAATAGCGGCAAGGGCTTCTCGCTGGCGCAGAAGATGGTCGGCCGCGCCTGCGGTCTGCCGGAAGGCGAGGGCGTGCGTCCGGGCACGTACTGCGAACCGAAGATGACCTCGGTCGGCTCGCAGGACACCACGGGCCCGATGACCCGCGACGAACTGAAGGACCTGGCGTGCCTCGGCTTCTCGGCCGATCTCGTCATGCAGTCGTTCTGCCACACCGCCGCTTATCCGAAGCCGGTGGACGTGAAGACTCACCAGACGCTGCCGAACTTCATCAGCAACCGTGGCGGCATCGCGCTGCGCCCGGGCGACGGCGTGATCCACTCGTGGCTGAACCGCATGCTGCTGCCCGACACCGTGGGCACCGGCGGCGACTCGCACACGCGTTTCCCGATCGGCATCAGCTTCCCGGCCGGTTCGGGCCTCGTTGCCTTCGCGGCCGCCACCGGCACGATGCCGCTGGACATGCCGGAATCGGTGCTGGTCCGCTTCAAGGGCAAGATGCAGCCGGGCGTGACCCTGCGCGACCTGGTCAACGCGATTCCGCTGTACGCGATCAAGCAAGGCACGCTGACGGTGGCCAAGCAAGGCAAGAAGAACATCTTCTCCGGCCGCATTCTCGAAATCGAAGGCCTGCCCGAACTGAAGGTCGAGCAAGCGTTCGAACTGTCGGATGCTTCCGCCGAGCGCTCGGCCGCCGGTTGCACGGTGCACCTGAACAAGGAACCGATCATCGAATACCTGAACAGCAACGTCACGCTGCTGAAGTGGATGATCGCCCAAGGCTACCAGGACCCGCGCAGCCTGCAGCGCCGCATCAAGGCGATGGAGCAGTGGCTGGCCGACCCTCAACTGCTGTCGCCGGATGCCGACGCCGAGTACGCAGCCGTCATCGAGATCGATCTCGCCGACATCCACGAGCCGATCGTGGCCTGCCCGAACGATCCGGACGACGTGAAGACGCTGTCGGACGTGGCCGGTGCGAAGATCGACGAAGTGTTCATCGGCTCGTGCATGACCAACATCGGTCACTTCCGTGCGGCGTCGAAGCTGCTGGAAGGCAAGCGCGACATCCCGGTCAAGCTGTGGGTGGCCCCGCCGACCAAGATGGATCAGAAGCAGCTGACCGAGGAAGGCCACTACGGCGTCTTCGGCACGGCCGGTGCACGTACCGAAATGCCGGGCTGCTCGCTGTGCATGGGCAACCAGGCACAGGTGCGTGAAGGCGCGACGGTGATGTCGACCTCGACCCGCAACTTCCCGAACCGTCTGGGCAAGAACACGAACGTGTACCTCGGCTCGGCGGAACTCGCGGCGATCTGTTCGCGTCTGGGCAAGATCCCGAGCAAGGAAGAGTACATGGCCGACATGGGCGTGCTGAACGCCGATGGCGACAAGATCTATCAATACATGAACTTCGACCAGATCGAAGACTTCAAGGAAGTCGCCGACTCCGTGACGATGTAAGTGTGCTGTCGGGCTACGGCGCGTTGTTCCCGTCGTAGCGCCACGAAATGGCGCCGTGGGCTGAATGCCTGCGGCGCCATTTTTTTTGCGGCGTTGGAATCTCAGGGTCGGGCGTTAGCCGACCCGCTCCGCAAGATAAATCCCGCGACCTGCTCCAACGCGTAGCGGGCGCTTGCAAGCTCGTCGGTCGAGCGCTGGAATACGTGATGGAGTCCCTCGTAGATTTCCAGCTGCACGGTGTTTCCCCGCTGCGCAGCGGCAGCCGCGTAGCGCCGCGCGTCGTCGAGCAGCAGTTCGTCCGTGCCGACCTGAATGGCGATCGGCGGCAGATGCTCGGGAACGTGATACAGCGGCGATGCGCGTCGGTCTTCGGGATCCGCTGACCCAAGGTACGCGGCGGCGGCATCGGCGAGGATCGGCCGCGTCAAGACCAGGTCGCGGGTCTCTTCGCTGCGCGACGACGGGCCCGTCAACGCAAGATCGAGCCACGGCGATAAAGTGGCCACACAAGTAACGTTCATCGACAGGCCTCCATCAGCGCCCAGCGCCGCAAGCGCGAGCCCGCCGCCTGCCGAGTCGCCAACCAGCGCGATGTCGCGAATGCCTGACTTCGCCATCCACCGCAGCGCTTCGATCGCGGCGTCGTACGCCGCGGGAAACGGATGCTCGGGCGCAAGCGGATAGTCGAGCACGAAGGTGTCGATGCCGGCGCGCACCGCGATCTGACTCGCCAGGCCGCGGTAGCCCGTGGCAGACCCGAGTACGAACGCGCCTCCATGCAGAAAGAGGATCGCGCGGCCGGCCACGGCGGATTCGGGCCGAACCCACCAGCCCTTTACGTCCGCGCTGTCGACTCTTTCGAGATCGACGCCATCCGCTATCGGCGTTTGCGCCGTCATCGCGTCGTAGGCCTCGCGCATGGCTCCGCCGAAGTTCGCAAAAAGTCGCTGGGTGCGCTCGAGCACCGAGATCGCCGCGTCGCGGTCGTCATCATTCAGGCGGTGCCGCATTTCGATCAGGTTGGTCTGCTGCATGTCGTTCATCGTTGCTCCTTCGTTGGGCTTGGCGGGTGATCGATGGACAGACGATATCGATTCCACGCAGCGTTCAGAAGAAGGCCGAACGGAATACAATCAATTCCATTCTGGAAGTTTTGAGGGGCAACGGATGGATCGGCTGGATGCGCTCAAACTTTTCGTTCGGATCGTCGAGAGCGGCAGTTTCGCCGCGGCGGCGCGCGAAATCGGCGTGGGCCAGCCCGCGGTCAGCAAGCAGATCGCGTCGCTCGAACGCCATCTTGGTGCTCAACTCGTGAGGCGCACGTCGCGCAGCATGACGCTGACCGAGACGGGACAATCGGTCTATGAAGCGGGTTTGCGCATCATTGGAGATTTCACGGAGCTCGAATCGTCCGTTGGGCGTGGCCAGCTGTCGCCGGCTGGGATGGTCCGGGTCACCGTGGCGCCGGTGTTTGGCCGGCTATATGTGGTGCCACACCTACCGGCATTTTTTGCCAGATATCCGAACGTGTCGGTGGACCTGTCGGCAACGGAGCGAAACGTCAATCTGGTCGAGGAGGGCTTCGACCTTTCGATCAAAAGCGGGCGGCTTGCCGACTCTTCGATGATTGCAAGGCGCCTCGCATCGAGCCCAGTCGTTGTGGTCGCGACGCCGCACTACCTCGAAAAACACGGACGCCCTGAGCGACCGCAGGATCTCGCTCGACATGCCTGTGTCGTTTTCGCGCCGCTGCGCGAGCCGCGCGCGTGGCGCTTCGAAAACGTCGACGGTGCTGGCTTGCATGTTCCGTCCGGCAATTTTCACACCGGCGACGCGGAACAGATTCGCGCTGCCGTGCTCGCCCATATGGGACTGGTTCAAGCGCCGGCGTGGCTGTTTGCCCCGGAGATCGCGAGCGGTGCGGTCATCAGCGTGTTACAGGATTTCGCGCCGGCGCCGATGCCCGTTCACGCGGTTCATCCTTCAGGCCGACGATTGCCGACCAAGACTCGCGTATTTATCGATTTCGTGGCGGAGATCCTGACGCCTGATTCCGGCCCGGCTTTTGTCGCGGTCACGACCTAACGAGTATTGCGCCGATGCCGGATCACGCAGACGAGCAATAGCGGTCCGGCATCGCTGCGCCGCCGGCCAATCCCAGGTCGACAAGGCTCGTTACCCGTCCGACAATGCTTGGCGAAACACGCTCGAACGGGCTGCGATCCAGGCGTCTTGTTCCAATGCGGCGAGAGTCCAGGCGGCCGTCCGCGATTTTTTTTACGCCACCTGTCCGTCAGCACGCGGCCTGCGCGTCATTGTGATGGCGGCCGATGCAATTCATCCGCCTCAACCCCATGACGGAGGCTCAAATGGAATATCTGTTGATGATCTACTCGGAAGAAAACGGCTGGAACAAGATGACCGACAGCGAGCGGCAGCAAGGCGTTGCCGCCTATCACGCGTACACCGAATCGCTGAAGAAAGCGGGGGCCCTGGTGGGCGCCAACCGGCTGCAGCACACGAGCACGGCCACCACGGTGCGTCTCGTCGACGGCAAGCCGCAGGTGCTCGATGGACCGTACTCCGATTCGAAGGAGCAACTCGCCGGCTACTACCTGATCGACGTGCCCAACCTCGACGCGGCGATGGCGTGGGCGTCGCGTTGTCCCGGCGCGGCGCACGGCGTGATGGAGGTGCGCCCGGTCTGGACCGCTCCGTACGAAGCGCCATCTGCATGAGTTCGTCTGGCGGCGCTCGGGGCGACGACGGCGCCGCGCGTTCGATTGCCGAGGCGGTCGCTCGCCGCAGTTACGGCAAGCTCGTCGCGTTGCTGGCAATGCGCACGCGCGACGTCGCCGCGGCCGAGGACGCGCTCGCCGACGCATTCGCGGCGGCGCTTGCGGACTGGCCGGAACATGGCTGCCCCGCGAGTCCCGAAGCGTGGCTGATGACGGTCGCGCGCCGCCGGGCGATCGACGGCGCGCGTCATCGCCAGGTCGGCGACGTCGTAGCGAACCAGCTGATGATCCTCGCCGACGAGATCGATGAATGTGAGGCAGGCGCGTTGCCCGACCGGCGGCTTGCGCTGCTGTTCGCGTGCACGCACCCTGCGCTCGAGGCCGCGATTCGCACGCCGCTGATGCTGCAAGTGGTGTTGGGACTGGAAGCGAAGACGATTGCGTCGGCGTTCCTGATGTCGCCCGCCGCGATGAGCAAACGCCTCGTGCGCGCGAAGACCAAGATCCGGGAAGCGGGCATTCCGTTCAGCGTGCCCGAGCGCGAGGAGTTGCCCGGTCGGCTCGACGCGGTGCTCGAAGCGGTCTATGCGGCATATGCCGAAGGTTGGACGGATCCGGTCGGCGGCGATACCGAGCGACGCGACCTCGCCGACGAGGCGCTGTATCTCGCGCAACTGCTCGTCGAGTTGCTGCCCGACGAACCGGAGACATTGGGCCTGCTCGCGCTGATGCTGTTTGCGCAGGCACGTCGCGATGCGCGACGCGATGCGGCTGGCGACTACGTGCCGCTGTCGGCCCAGGACCCTGCGACATGGAACGCGCCGATGCTCGACGCAGCGAACGCACTGCTAAGGCGCGCGAACGCGTTCAACGCGATCGGGCGCTTCCAGCTCGAGGCCGCGCTGCAGTCGGCGCATGTGGATCGCTGCCGCACGCGTCGCCCGAACTGGGACGAGATCGTGCAGCTCTACGATGGGCTGCTCGCCATTGCAGCGTCACCAGTGGTCGCCGTGAACCGCGCGCTCGCGGTGGCCGAACGCGATGGCCCGCAGGCGGCGCTCGATGCGCTGGCGCCGTATGCGGACGACCCGCGGCTGGCCGACTACCAGCCCTACTGGGCCGCCCGCGCGAATCTGCTCGCGCGTGCCGGCGCGACGGCGCAAGCACTCGACGCGTACGATCTGGCGATCGGTCTCGAGCGTGATCCGGCCGTGCGCCGGTTCCTGCAGCGCAAGCGAATGGAGCTTGCATCGGCGAGCAGCTAGCGGCGCCATCGCTCCCGAAGGGGCCGCGAGTCTATTGGTTATTTTCTGGATTCGTATGCCATTCGCACTGCCAGGCCTGTCAGGACGCTTCCCATCAGCCAGCGCTGTACCAATAGCCACAGGGGGCGTCCGGACAGGAAGGTCGATATCGATCCGGCCATCATCGCGATCAGCGCGTTCACCGCGAGACTGATGGAAATCTGAACGCCACCGAGCGCCAACGATTGGGTAAGAACGCTGCCATGTCCAGGCGTAATGAACTGGGGAAGCAGAGACAGATACATGATGGCGATTTTGGGATTCGCCAGGTTAGTGATAAATCCCATGCTAAAGAGCCTTCGCGGAGTATCGACCGGTAAGTCGCGCACTGCGAATGCGGACCGTCCGCCGGGTTTGACGGCCTGCCAGGCGAGATAGAGAAGGTACAAAGCGCCGCCGAAGCGCAGCGTGTCATATGCGTACGGGACCGCAAATATGAAAGCGGTAATACCGAATGCCGCGCAGAGCATATAGAACACAAAACCCAGCGCAACGCCTCCAAGGGAAATGAGTCCCGCGCGTCTACCTTGGCAGATTGATCGTGAAATTAGATAAATCATGTTCGGCCCCGGTGTTAAAACCATTCCCAAGGCCACAAGGGCGAACATCAGCAAATGTGCGGAATCAGGCATAACCCATCTCCATGGATAGTAGGTAATGCCCAGGCGCGCGGCGGCTGTCGACCCCATGCTCCACGATAGTGCTCTATCTGTATGCGCCAGTCACATGGGAGCGGAGATTATTGCACACAAGAAAAATGCTTTGCGGTCGGAGGAACAGCCGCTTGCGCTTATATAAACATCTCGAACGACTGCATCCGACCTGAACAGAGGCTAACCGTCGACTGAAATCGCAGGCTGCATGTCGACCGCCACTTTGGCGTCCCTTTTAAATGGAACCACCGCCAGCACCGATGCAAGTACCATCAGACCTCCGCCAAACCACGCCGAACCGGAGAGATGCTCACCGAGCCATACGTATGCGAATAACGCACCGAACGCGGGCTCGCTTCCCATCAGCAAAGCGACGCGCGTTGGGTTGCTGCGCTTGACCGCAAAGTTCTGTGCGAAGAAAGCGAACAACGTACAGGCGAGCACGAGGTAAGCGATGCTCGCCCAGAACTCCCCGTGCTCACTGAGCGACGGCAGCGCCTCCCAATGTCGTGACGGCATCACGAACGCCGCCAGGACACTGCCCAGTGCGACGACGCCTGCCTGCACAGCCGTCACCGACAGCGGGGTAAGTTGCGATTCGCGCATCACACGCTTGGTCACACACACCATCAGTGCACGCAGCAACGCAGCCAGAAGAATCAGCGCATCGCCCGCGGTCGGAATGATCACGCCGCCGCTCACGAACGCGGCGCCGGTCAGCGACAGGCCCACGGCGATCCATTCGCCGCTCGACGGCTTGCGCCGTAGCAACGCCCATTCGACCAGCGGCGTCAGCGCGACACACAGACTGATCAGGAACGCCGCATTCGACGCCTGCGTGTGCGCTATGCCGAATGTCTCGGCCAAAAAGATGCTGAGCAGGATCACGCTGGAGCCGAGCACACCCACCAGGGCGGACGCTTTGACGTGTCGGAGCGAGCGCAACGCCGGCGACAACACGACGAACGTCAACCCGAAGCGCAACGCCAGCAGACCGAGCACGGGATAGATCGCGAGCACGCCTTTCACGACCCCATAACTCGTGCCCCACACCATCGCGACCGCAAGCAGCATGAGGTCGGATATCCATAACGCGTTCTGATGCTTCGACATGACGGACCTTCTGTTTTCAATCGGACGGTCCCCCATTGTCGGGTATTGCATTGAAAACTATAATCCAGCGCGGCGGAACATCTTTTATGTTTGAAATGCACAAATGCGTGCTGCGGGTGCGAGGGTTGCGATGAATCCCAATGAACTCTTTGCGTTGCTACCCGATATGGCGATGTTTGCGAGGGTCGTCGACGCCGGCAACTTTTCCATTGCGGCGCGGCAACTTGGCAGCACGCCCTCGACCGTGAGCCGGCAGATCAAGCGTCTCGAGGATTCGCTTGGCACGCGGTTGCTCGAGCGCTCGACCCGCAGCATCCGTTTGACGGATTCCGGCGCGCAGATTTACCGGTATTGCCGGGATATGATCGGCGCAGCGTCTGGCGCCGTCGACGTCGCCGGACAAGGGGTGGGTGATCCGCGAGGCAAGGTCAGCATCAGTGCGCCGATTTCGTTTGCGCGATCCGTTATCCATCCGCTGGTTCCCGAATTTCTGCGCAAGTGGCCCGACGTGGATGTCCAACTGGTCTTCGCCGACCACGAAGTCGATCCACTCCGTGACGATGTCGATCTGGTGATCCGACTTACGCGTTCGCCTCCGCCAGGCCTTGCCGCCCGGCAACTCGGAGCGGTCAGATGGGTGCTGTGCGCGTCGCCTGCCTATCTCGCGCAACGAGGGACGCCGGCCGAGCCGCGCGACCTCGCGCGGCATGCATGCATGTATCTAGGCGAGACGGTCGACGACAATCGATGGCATTTCCGCCGCGGTTCTGAATCACAGTCGGTCGAAGTGAAGGGGCGCTACATCGCCAATGATACGAGCGCGCGACTGGATGCCGCGCTGCATGGACTGGGCATTGCGAACTTGCCCGATTTTGTCGCGGCGCAGGCGATTTCCGGGGGCGACATCGTCCGGGTGCTGAGCGACTGGGAGTTCGAGGCGCGTCCCTATATGGGACCGGTCTGGCTGCTTTATCCGCCGAATCGATTTTTACCGTCGCGCTCGCGTGCGCTCATCGATTACCTGGTGAGCCACCTGCATGATGCGGACGCTGGGTGACCAATCGCGCGGCGAATGGCCAGGTTTCACCCCTTGACCGACCCGCGCCAGATTCAGTGCGACGAGACATAAGCCGCATCAGCGAATCCAGGCGGGATCGCGAAGCTCTCGCGCATACGCCTCGCCTCGGCGGCCGGCGTCAAGCCAAACAGACGCCTGAATTCCCTGCTGAACTGGGACGGGCTCGCGTAACCCACCGCGTGTCCCGCCGCCTCCGCGGTCAGTTCCTTGCGCACCAGCAACAGGCGAGCCTGATGGAGGCGCGTCGACTTCACGTATTGCATCGGCGACACCTGCGTAATTGCCTTGAAGTGGCTGTGGAAACTTGGAATGCTCATACCCGCCGCGTCGGCCAGTTGCTTTACGTCGAGGGGTTGCGCATAGCTTGCATGAATCAGGCGTAGTGAGCGGCCAATCTGGCCGAACTGTCCTCGCATCGCCAAAGCCTCGCGCAACGAGCTTCCCTGGGCTCCTGTGAGCACCCGGAAATACAGTTCACGCAACAGCCCGGCGCCCAACACGGCGGCTTCGAGTGGCCGATGCATCGCCTCGAGAAAGCGCAGCACGGATGCTTGCATCGCGTCATCCATCGGCGTAGACATCATGCTCTGCGGTGCCGGTATGGGCTCCGCCACGCCTTCGCGGTCGATCCGCTCCGCAAGTTCGGCTGCCAATGCGAAATCGAGGTGCAGATACAGCGCAAGCAGTGGGCGCTCCTCGCTTGCGTCGGTCTCCATGCTGAACGGCACAGGCACGGACACGGCGAGGTAGTGCCGCTCGTCGTACAGGTAGAGCTGGTCGCCGAAATATCCGCGCTTGCGGCCCTGGCAGACGATCACGATACCGGGGTCGTACAGAACGGGCGTGCGCGATAGCGCCCGGTTCGACCGCAAGATACGCACGCTCGGCAAGGCGGTCAGGTTGTAGCCCTCGTCGGGTGCCAACGCGCGTAGCAGGGCAACCATGCGTTTCTGGCTTTGAGAGGAGAGTGCTGGATGCTGGGTCGAAGCGCGGGTCGTGTTCATAGTTTTATGCAAGAAAATCAGCGGAACGCGGCTTAGTTTGCGTCGCTCGTCAGATTAGTATGCATTCTTCAATCGACATTCGGGAGAAGCTTCAATGGCATCCAGCAAAACTCTGCTCATCACCGGCGTCAGCAGCGGCTTTGGCCGCGCGCTCGCACAGGAAGCGCTGGCGGTGGGTCACAAGGTCGTCGGCACGGTGAGAAGTGACGAGGCAAAGCGGGAATTCGAGTCGGCATTCGCGAATGGCGCGTGGGGACGTGTGCTCGACGTGACCGACTTCGACGCGATCGACGGCGTCGTGGCGGAAATCGAGGCTGACGTCGGACCAATCGATGTGCTGGTCAACAATGCCGGCTACGGCCACGAGGGCATCATGGAGGAATCGCCGCTCTCCGAAATGCGCCGACAGTTCGATGTGAACGTATTTGGTGCGGTCGCCATGATGAAGGCCGTCCTGCCGTTCATGCGCGAGCGCCGCCGTGGCCACATTCTGAATATCACCTCGATGGGCGGCTACATCACGATGCCGGGAATCGCTTATTACTGCGGAAGCAAGTTTGCGCTGGAGGGCATCTCCGAGGCGCTTGGCAAAGAGGTCAAGCCCTTCGGTATTGCCGTGACGGCCGTGGCG
Source organism: Paraburkholderia sp. HD33-4 (assembly GCF_021390635.1). Taxonomy (NCBI): domain Bacteria; kingdom Pseudomonadati; phylum Pseudomonadota; class Betaproteobacteria; order Burkholderiales; family Burkholderiaceae; genus Paraburkholderia; species Paraburkholderia sp. HD33-4. The sequence continues at coordinate 903,033 of NZ_JAJEJS010000003.1, forward strand.
CCGGGCTCATTCCGCACTGATTGGGCAGGTCGCTCGATGACGCGGACCCCCCGCTCGATTCCGGATTACGACGAGATTTTCAATCCCGTGCGCCAGGCCCGCGAGGAAAAAAGCGGCAAGCAATTGGGAGATCCCATCAAAGCGGCGCGCGCAATGCTGAACGCCATTGCAGCGGATCATCCGCCCACGCATCTTTTGCTCGGTAGCGACGCACTCGGGCTCGTTCGAGACAAGTTGTCGGCATTGAACGTGGAAATCGATGCGTGGGAGGCGACCACCGTGTCGACGGATGGCTGATGACGGCGGAGGCGCAGCGCACCGGTGCCTGTAACCTGACCGACACGTGGAAAGGGGTACCATGAGAAAGCAATCGAACGCCGGGCACATCCGTGCCCGAACGTGTAGCGCCTCGCTAGCCAGGGGTCCTGCCATGATCCTTTATCACACCGCACCCGATTCTTCGGTCATCGAAATATCCGTCGAAGGCAAGATTACCGACCACGAACTGCGCGAAGCCATCGAGCGCATGCGTGGTGATCTTGAACTGAACGGTAAGACCCGCGTACTCGAACGCATCGAGCATTTCAGCGGCATCGAGCCGAAGGCGGTGTGGACCGACCTGACGCTCGGCGTCCCGCTCGCCCGCAAGGTCACGCGCGCCGCCGTGGTGGCCGACGCGCGCTGGATTCACGCCTCGATGCATCTGGCGCGGTTTTTTACCAAGGCTGAAATCAAGGCGTTTCACGTCGACGAGCTGGAACTGGCGCGAGCCTGGATCAACGCGTGAACGTCGGCTCCAGCCGAGCGCATCGGGCATTGGCCGGCCATCGAGCGACGCTCGCTCGACGCAGGCCTATGGCTGAAGCACGTCGCGTTTCGGTCATCCGCCCCATTTGATGCCTGGCGATCTGACATGTGAGTCAGAGAAATTCCTGTTGGCCGGATTCGGAAACTCCTGCCTCTCTTTCCTGAGTCCCGAGTCCGGCCGAAAGGCCGTTTCGATTTGCTGGTCCCTAAGGAGAGTGTTATGCCGTTCATGGATATCGCCGCCGGCGAGATCTCGTCGATCCAGCCGGTCGAGGCCAACAACAAGAACGTGGTGTTGCTCATCAGCCAGCGCAATGCGTCGCGCCCGCTGGTGGTGAAGTCCGAGGACGGCGCCGGGCGCAACAATGTCGGCGCCATGCTGGAGTTCCACGCCACCGCCTTCTCCAGGCTGCGTGGCCTGCCGTTCGAAACCGCCAAGCTCTCACTGAAGGAAATCGACGAGCTCAAGCGCTGCGACCCGACCAAGGTCAAAGCCAACCCGCCGCTCACGAAGGAGCAATGGCTGCAGAAGCTCGACGACCTGCTCCATACCGCTGATCGCCAGATGAAGACTGCCATCAAGGTCAGCTACGTCGAGGAGCTGGCCAACCTGCATGGCATCGGCAAGGATGTGGAGCAGAAGAAGGCGCTGGCCGATGCGCTGACGCTGGGCAATACCGACGTGCCTTTCGGCCTGGGCGAGGTACTGGCGGTCGACTTCTTCATCGGCAACGGAGACCGCTTCCGCGAAGTCCACTCCTCTGAGAAGTTTCCGCGCGGCTCGATCCTCGGCGACCAGAACATCTTCTTCCAGGTCAAGGGCGGGAAATTCACGACCGTTGGCCTGGATACGTACGACGGCGCCGGCCCCTGGTCCGACCTGAACCGCACGATCGAGGACCTGGAGAACGCCAACAAGGCATTAGGCGCCGAGTACGGCGTCTGGCCCGGCCGCATCCTGGCCCCGGGCGAGGAGCGCGAGCGCGACCAGGTCGCGACCGCGCTGGTCGACTCGCTGATCGACCTTTGCTTCGACAATGGGGTCGGGTTCTCGGCTTCGATGCGCAAGAAGCTGATCGAGGCCTGTCACCGCGGCATCTCGTCGGGCAAGGAAATGCTGCGGGGAAAATACAAGCTGGGCGACAACCTGCAGTCGCTCACCGCGGGCATCCGCTCGCGCTGGCTGATCATTCGCGGCAAGTGAGGCCGCACCGGCGCGGCATTGATCATGCGCGGAAGGCGTGGAATACGAACGCTCGAAAAGGTGGCCACGTTGCCGGTTTTTCGTACCTCGTCAACTCGACATAACGCGCCGACCCAACAATCAGACTCGCGTATACCGAGCAAGAAACATATCCGCCGCCGCTTCCGCGATCCGCTTCTGCTCACTCGCATCGAGCGGCACTTGCCCCATCGCCACTTGCGGCCAGAAGGCAAAAGCCTTCACGAGCCCCTGCAACTGCAGGGCCGCGAAGACGGGATCATCGGTGCTGATGCGGCCGTCCGCGGCGGCCGCCCGGACCCATGCCGTCAGATCTTCCTCGCGTTCCCCCATCCGGGCGACCATGTCGCGCGCGCGCTCCGGTGAATGGATGCCAGCTGCGATCGCCACCCGTGCAAGCGACAAAAAGGACTCGTCGTGAAGCAGCCGCAGCTTGCGCTCCAGCAGATCAAGCAACTGCGCGCGCAACGGTTGGTCGGCGCGATAGGAGGGCGCATCGCCGTCCTGGCTCGCGTCCCACAGTTGATGCAGAATCGCCGCGAAAAGCGCTTCCTTGCTCGGGAAATGGTTGTAGACCGTGCGCTTCGAGACGTCCGCGCGGGCGGCGATGCGGTCCATGCTGGTTGCGTCATAGCCGGCCGCGAGGAATTCCTCGATCGCGGCGGCGACGATCGCGACGCGCTTTCGGTCAGTCAGACGTTGGGGGCGGGCATTGGATTCCATCGAACGATTTTACACTGGCCAGTTTACTTTTCTTGAAAATAAACTACACTGCCGAGTGTACATTTTCTACGGAAGGTCAACTTCATGACGTCGCTTCCCGCCTTTGTCCGCCGAATGCTCGGCGTGAACGCCGCACACCGCAGCCGCGCGAGGTTCAGCCAGTCGCCGCAGCATGACGGCGAGCGCTTTCGCAACGTCAAGCCGCGTCCGGCGGAGAGCCTGCGCAAAACGCTCGGGCTCGCATGGACGGTGCTGTTCAACAAGCCCCGCGGCACCGCACCGGCCGACGCATTGCCGGTGGATACGCTGACGCGCGCGCAACTCGATGCTGCGCCCGACCGCAGCCTGTACCGGCTTGGTCATTCGACGATGCTGCTGAAGTTGCGCGGCAAGTTCTGGCTGACCGATCCCGTGTTCGCCGAACGGGCGTCGCCGTTCCGCAATCTCGGTCCGAAGCGCTTTCATGCGCCGCCGATCTCGCTCGACGATTTGCCGCCGCTGCACGGGGTGATCCTGTCGCACGATCACTATGATCATCTCGACCGCGAAACCGTCCTGATTCTGGCGCAGCGTACCGAGGTGTTTCTGACGCCGCTCGGGGTCGGTGACCGGCTGATCGAATGGGGTATCGACGCGACGAAGGTCCGGCAGTTCGACTGGTGGCAGGGCACCGAGGTCGACGGCATCGAGTTCACCGCGACGCCCGCGCAGCACTTCTCCGGGCGCAGCCTGTTCGACGGCAATCGCACGTTGTGGGCGTCGTGGGTGATCGTCGACCGCGATGTGCGCGTGTTCTTCAGCGGCGACACCGGCTACTTCGATGGTTTCAGCGCGATCGGCGAGCGCCTGGGACCATTCGACGTCACGTTGATCGAAACCGGTGCGTACGACGCGATGTGGCCATACGTTCACATGCAACCCGAAGAAACCGTGCAGGCGCATATCGATCTGCGCGGCCGCTGGCTCGTGCCGATCCATAACGGCACCTTCGACCTCGCGATGCATCGCTGGCAGGAGCCGTTCGAAAGAGTGACGGGGCTGGCGCTCGCGCGCGGCGTCGCGCTGTCGACACCGCGCATGGGCGAGCGTCTCGATCTGGCTGCGGTGCATCGCGGCGAACGCTGGTGGCGCGACGTTGCGCAAGCCGTCGTTGCGCCGAAGGCCGCGTGGCGGATGTGCGCGTCGCGCGGGGTCGAGGGAGGGGAGTCTTCCTGAGGCCGTTAGCAGAGCCTCGTTTTTGCGGCTGGCGAGAGCGTTGGAGTGGACCTGTCGGCACAGGCGCGTAACGCGAAACCTGTCGATCCCCGGCAGCCGCACGCAGGTGATTTGCAAAGCACGATTCGCTCTAACAGGGGCGGTTGAAACACGTTAGTCTCCCAATCATTCTGGATACGGGGACGACTCGCGATGGCCGCCGGCACGAACGACACCAACAGCATCAGCGAAGTGATCGCGAAGGCAGCGACGGCGGCCGCGCGCGTCTTACCGCCAGCAGCCTAGGGTGCAGCCGACATGTGCCAATTGCTCGCGCTGAGTTGCGCCCGACCCACCGACGTCAGTTTCTCGCTGACGGGTTTCGCCGCGCGGGGCGGCCTGACCGATCACCACATCGACGGCTGGGGCGTGGCGTTCTACGAGGACCGCGCGTGCCGGGTGTTCGTCGATGAAAGACCGGCGTATCGATCGCCCGTCGCCGAGTTTCTGAAGAGCTATCCGATCAAGTCGCGCAACGTCGTCGCGCATATCCGCAAGGCGACGCAGGGCGGCGCGAGTGTCGAGAACTGTCATCCGTTCATGCGCGAGTTGCGCGGGCAGCAATGGGTGTTCGCGCACAACGGCGACCTCGAAGCGTTTGGCGAACTGGAGCCGGGTCTATTCGCGCCGGTCGGATCGACCGATAGCGAAGCGGCGTTCTGCCTGATCATGAACCGTCTGTACGCGCATTTCGCGACGCACCCGAACGCCGATCCGAACGACATCGATACCGTGTTCGACGTCATCGAGCAGACGACTCGCACGATGACCGCCCGCGGCATTTTCAACTTCGTGCTGTCGAACGGCAAAGCGCAGTTTGCGTACTGTTCGACGCGTCTGTCGTACGTGATACGCCATTGGCCGTTTTCGAGCGCGCGTCTGGTGGATGGCGATCTCAGCGTGGATTTTGCCGAACGCGGCACTCCGGCTGACCGCACGGCGGTCATCGCCACCACACCCTTGACCGACGAAGTCTGGACCATCTGTCGGCCCGGCGACCTGCTGATGTTTCGCGGCGGCGCGCTGGTGCGGCGCGCGCACGTTGCCGTTCCCGCAGAAGTGCTCGCGACCTCGAAGTACGCTCCGTCGGAACTGTCCGCCGCCGTGGCGTGATATTGCGCGACGAGCGGGTCTGGAAGCCGCTTCGTTCAGGTCACTTAATTCTTCAGGTCGGCGAGAATGCGCTCCGCGAGAAAATCGCACACCGCTCGTTTCGAAGCGGCACTTCGCGCCAGCACCACTTCAAGCGTGCCGATCTCCGGCAGGCCGTTCGCGGCTCCCAGCAGCGAGAAGTGAGCCGGTACCGCGCACTTGGCCAAAGGGGTCACCGCGAGTCCGGCCTCGGCCATCGTCAGCAGACCCAGCAGACTCGGACTCTCATACGACGTTCGATACGTGATGCGCGCGCGCTCCAGGCTCCGGATGGCTTTCTCTCGCGCGACGCTGCCGGGCAGGAACACGGCGATGGGCAAGGGCCTTTCGCGCCAGATCTCGGTCGCGCCTGGCGAGGCGGCCCAAACCATCGGTTCGTGACGCAGGAACTCGCCGTGCAATCCTTTCACGCGCGTCGCGCAGACGAGATCGACCGTGCCGTCCTTCAGCATGGGTTCGAGTGCGACGCTCGGCAGTCCCACCACCTGAATCTCCACCTTCGGATAGGTCGCCGAGAATTTCTTGAGGATCGGTGGGAATAGAGACGTCGCATAGTCGTCCGGCACGCCTATCACCACGCGTCCGGTCACGTCGGGCCGTACCACCGCCGCCCACGCTTCATCACGCAGCGCGATCATCCGTCGGGCGTAGGTCAACAGCATTTCGCCGTCCTGCGTCGGCACCACGCTGCGAGGCTTGCGCACGAAAAGCGCCTTGCCGAGTGCCGTCTCGAGCGTCTTGATCTGCATGCTCACCGCCGATTGCGAGCGATGCACGACCTGGGCCGCACGACTGATCGTGCCGGCGTCCGCAACCGCGATGATCATCGACAGCACGTCCAGATCGAGCGCTTTCATTTCCGTTGCCATGATGGTTGATATCAGAAAAGTAGATCGATTCCATCAATATTATGCGATTTTCTTTTGCCAGCACAGCATCGATAGTGTCGGCAAAGGAGCACTGTGATGAATGCACGTACCAGCCCGTCGATTCTGGCTTCCGCCTATGGCGCGTTTGCGCCGTCGTTCGTGACCACCGCATCGAGTGTTGCCATCCCGTACGTCGAGTCCGGACGCGGCGAGCCGATGGTGTTCGTGCACGGCTCGCTTTGCGACTTTCGCTATTGGGACGCCCAGATGGCCTCCCTGTCCGGCCGGTTTCGCTGCCTGGCGCCGAGCTTGAGCCACTACTGGCCCGAGGTCGATGCGTTTGGACACAGCGACTTCAGCTGGGAGACGCACGTCGAGGAGATTGCCGGATTCATCACGGCGCTCGACCTGGCTCCCGTTCATCTGGTCGGTCACTCGCGGGGCGGTTGCGTGGCGTTCCATCTCGCGCGCGAATATCCGCGCCTCGTCAAAACACTGACGCTGGCCGATCCCGGCGGCCCGCTGCAAACCGAACCGAGGGGGCAGCCCGCGTACATGCCGCCGGCGACCAACGTGTTGCGCGCCCGTGTCGCGGAACTGATTCAGCGGGGGGAGTTCGACGCCGGCCTGTCGATGTTCGTCGACTCGGTGAGCATGCCGGGGTTCTGGAACAAAAGCCCGGAGAGCTTTCGTCGCATGGCGCTCGACAACGCGCTCACGCTGCCAAAGCAGTTGCTCGACCCGCTTCCCGCCTACACGCCGGAAGCCGCGCGCGATATCAAGTGCCGTACGCTGTTGATCGATGGCCAGAAAAGTCCCCGCATGTTCCGCAATACGGTCGACAAGCTCGAACAGTGGATCGAGTTTGCCGAACGCGAAACGATCGACGGTGCGTCGCATGGGATGAATGTCGCGCGACCGGATGCGTTCAACCGGGCGGTTACGACCTTCGTGGCGTAGCCCGGCTGACGTCAGGTTGCACGGCGGCGCGCACGTTGCCCGCGCGCGCATCGCCCGCCGCTCAGTGTTGAGACACGGCCAGCAGGGTATCGATCTTGTGATCCTGGGCCAGCAACTCAGCCGCCGTGCTCGCATGAATGACCGAGCCGCGCTCGAGCACCACGGCGTTGTGCGTGATGCTCAGGGCCTTGCGCGCGTTCTGCTCGACCAGAATCACCGATAGGCCCTCGTCGCGGATGATGTCCGAGAGAATGCGCATCAGGTCCTGCACGATGATCGGCGCGAGACCTTCGAGCGGTTCGTCGAGCAGCAGCACCTTGGGATTGAGCATCAGCGCGCGGCCGATGGCCAGCATCTGCTGCTCGCCGCCGGAGAGCTGGTTGCCCATATTAGCGCGGCGCTCTTCGAGGCGCGGGAACATCCTGTAGATGCGAGCCAGATCCCAGGGACCGGGCACGGCGATGGCCGTCAGGTTCTCTTCGACCGTCAGCGACTTGAAGATATTGCGTTCCTGCGGCACCCAGCCAATGCCGGCCAGCGCGCGCTGGTGCGGCTTGAACGCGGTGACGTCCTTGCCATCGAGCCAGATCCGCCCGCTAAACCGACGCGTGTGACCGACGATGCTGTTGATCAGCGTGGTTTTTCCCGTGCCGTTGCGGCCAAGCAGCGCGAGTGCCTGGCCTTGATCCAAGGCCAGATCGATGCCCGTCAGGATCCTGGCTTCGCCGTAGCCCGCGACGATGCCCTCCAGCTTCAGCAATTCAGACATATTCACCTCCAGCCAGCTCCTCGCCCAGATACACGGCCTTCACGCGAGGGTCGCTGGCGATCTCGGCGCATGCGCCCTCGGTGAGCAGACCGCCGCTCACCAGCACCGAGATGCGGTTGGCGAAGCTGAACACCAGGTCCATGTCATGCTCGATCAGCAAAATGGTTACGTCGTCGGGCAAGGCGGCGACCGTATTCAGAATCTCGCGGCGTTCGCCGTCGGGAACCCCGGCCACCGGCTCGTCCAATAGCAGCACGCGCGGCCTGGCCGCCAGCGCCAGCGCGATTTCGAGCAGACGCTGCTTGCCGTAGGGCAGCACGCGGGTTTCGCGATGCATGACGTCGAGCAACCTGCACTGTTCGAGCAGCGCAGCGACTTCGTCCATGACTTCGCCGCGCCGACCCAGCGCGCGCCAGAAGCGCGCGCCGAGACCATCGCGCTCCGAGATCGCCACGGCCAGCGATTCGGCCGGCGTCATGTGCTTGAAAAGCTGGTTGATCTGGAACGTGCGGACGAGCCCCGCGCGAGCCCGCTTGTGCACGGACAGCGACGTGATGTCGTGGCCTTCGAGCTCGATGCGGCCCGAAGTCGGCGACAGCACGCCCGTCAGCTGATTGATCAGCGTTGTCTTGCCGGCGCCGTTGGGGCCGATCAGCGCCTGGCGGGCGCCTTTCTCGACCGCGATCGACACGTCATTGGTCGCGACGAGACCACCGAAGCGCTTGACCAGGTTGAAGGTCTGCAGTGCGATCGTCATGCGCTGCCTCCGCTGCGACGGAACCACGTCCACGGACGCACGAGCCGCTCGTGACCGACGATCACGATGATCACCAGCAGCAACCCGATCCAGAACTGCCAGTATTGCGGCGTGATGTCCGCGAGCCGGTCCTGCATGAACCTGAATACGACCGCACCGATGATGCCGCCATACAGATAACCCGCGCCGCCGATCATCAGCATCAGCAGCACGTCGGCCGAGCGGTGGAAGTCGAGCACGTCGAGCGATGCGAAGCCGGTGGTCTGCGCGAGCAGGGCGCCGGCCACGCCCGCGTAGGCAGCGCTCAACGTGTATACCGCGGTGCGCCGCAGGTTGACCGGCACGCCCATGGCCGCCGCGCGAAGCGGATTCTGGCGGATCACCTGCAGCGACATGCCGAACGGCGACTTCACCACCGCGCGCGCGACCACGAACAGCACGAACAGCGTGACGATGGAGTAGGTGTAGGCCGTCTTGCCGTAAAGGTCGAACTCGATGTGACCGAACAGCGGCACCATCGGCACACCCGTCATGCCGTCGGCCCCGCCGGTGAGCCAGCCCAGCTTGTTGGCCAGTTCATGCAGGATCGAGGCCACGCCGAGCGTCACCATCAGGCGCGTGAGGTCCGAGCCGCGCATCACCAGCACGCTGGTGACGAGACCCGCCAGCGCCGCGATGCCGCACGAGAGCAGCATGCCCAACAGCGGGTCGAGATTGAAGTACTTGGCCAGCAGCGCAGCCGAATAGGCACCGAGACCGAAAAAGGCCGCATGGCCCAGCGAGACGATACCGGTGTAACCGAGGATCAGGTCCAGCGATACCGCGAACAACGCGAGGATCGCTATCTCGTTGAGCAGCAGGAAGTTATTCAGCGGCGTTACGCAGACACCCAGAGCCACGATCCAGAAGATGATTTCCACGTGGCGCCAGCGCGACCACTGCCTGCCCATGCTGCGAACTTCGGGCGCGATCTTCGCCGTGCCCATTTCGCTGGAAGTTACCGACTTCATTTGCCCCCCGCCCTGACGAATAGACCTTGTGGTCGCCACATCAGGGTGATGATCATGACGCCGTAGATGATGAATGCCCCCAGATCGGGGATGTAGTACTTGCCTGCGACGTCGGCGATGCCGAGCAGCAGCGAAGCCAGCAGCGGACCGGTCAGCGAGGTCGTGCCGCCTACCGCGACCACGACCAGGAAATAGATCATGAACTTGAGCGGGAAGATCGGATCGAGGCCAAGCATGTTCGCGCCCAGCGCGCCGCCGAGGCCGGCGAGGCCCGAGCCGAACGCGAAGGTGGTCAGAAACACGAAGTTGATGTTGATGCCGAGGCCGCTGGCCGCGCGCGGATCATCCACCGATGCGCGCAGGCGGCTGCCGAAGCGGGTCTTGGTGAGGATCAGCTGGAGCGCAACGACGAGAACCACGCAGACGAGGATCACGAACAACCGGTAGTAGCCGATGCCAATGCCGGCGAACACCGTGCGGCCCTGCAGCCACTGCGGCAGGTTCAGGAACTGCTGGGTCGAGCCCATGAAATAGTCGACCGTCGCGATGGCCATGAAGGTCAGGCCGATCGTAAACAGCACCTGGTTGAGTTCGGACTGACCGTACACCCGCTTGTAGAGCGTGCGTTCGAGGATGCCGCCAAGCACGGCGGACACGACGAACGCGAGGGGCAGCGCACAGAAGAAGGGGACACCTAGACGCGACATGGCGAGCACGGTGGCGTAGCCGCCCACCATGGCGAACGCACCGTGCGCGAGATTGACGAAGTTCATCAATCCCAGCGTGATGGCCAGACCGCTCGCCAGCACGAACAGAAGCATGCCGTAGGCAATACCGTCGAAGAGAATGGTTAGCATGAGTTTTTACCACCGAAACGCCGCGCCCCGGGCAGTGCGAGGGGCGCGGCGGGCAAGTCGGCGCATCGGGATGCTGTCCGCCCTGGTTTGACGAGCTTATTTGATCTTGGCCGGATCCTTGACGGCGTCGACCTTGTCGAACGACACGTTGAACAGCTGGCCATTCACGCGTTCCGTCCGGGTGATATACACGTTCTGGACCATTTCACGTGTCTGCGCGTCGAGCTCCACCGGACCGCGCGGGCTGTTCCATTTCTGCCCCTTCATGGCTGCCAGCAGCTTGTCGCCGTTGGTGTCGCCCTTGGTGGCTTGCAGCGCCGCGTAGATCAGGTGCATGCCGTCATAGGCGCCGACGCTGTGGAAGTTCGGACGCATGCCGGGGTTGGCCTTTTCGAAGGCGGCGACGTAGGCGCGGTTCTCGGGATTGTCGAGCGCGGCCGAATAGTGCATCGACGTCACCGTGCCCAGCGCCACGTCACCCATGGCGTTCAGGATGTCGTCATCCACCACGTCGCCGGTGCCGATCAGTTTGATGCCCTGTTTGCTCAGGCCACGCTCGGCGAACTGCTTCATGAACACGGCGCCGGCGCCCGACGGCACGAAGATGAACAGCGCGTCGGGCTTGAGGTCGGCGACCTTCTGCAGGAACGGCGAGAAGTCGGGGTTCGCGACCGGCACGCGCAGTTGCTCGACGACGCTGCCGCCCTCCGCTTCGAACACCTTCTTGAAGGAGTTCTGCGCGTCGATGCCGGGACCGTAGTCGGCCACCAGCGTGACCACCTTCTTGATGCCGTTCTTCGGCGCCCAACGGGCAATGCCCAACGTGTTCTGCGGCAGCGTGAAGCCCGAGCGCACGATGTAAGGCGACTGCTCGGTGATCATCGCGGTGGCCGCGGCCATCACGACCATCGGCACCTTCGCCTGGGTTGCGAGCGGAGCGGCGGCAAGAGCCAGCGGGGTCAGCCCGAAGCCGGCCAGCACCGACACGTGGTCCTTGACGATCAACTCCTGCGCAAGGCGCTTGGTGGTATCCGGGACGTTGGTGTCGTCCTTCAGAATGATCTCGATCTTCTTGCCGGCGACCGTGTCGCCATGCTGGGCCATATACAGCTTGACCGCTGCGTCGATCTGACGACCCGTCGACGCGAACGGACCGCTCATCGGAACGATGAGCCCGACCTTGACCACATCGTCCGCATGGGCGAGCATGCTCGACCCTGCGAGCATGAGTGCGGCCGCGGCCTTGAGCAAAGTGCGCTTTTTGTTTTGCATTCGATTTCCTTGCTAACGAACCACGTAACAACGTTGAAAATCGGACCCCTTGTTCATCGCTGGGAGAACGCTGTGAGCGGGATCCGGCGTAACGGTTTGCGCACCCGGAACCGAGGATTTGACAGGACGGTCGGGAGTAGCGGCGGTCATTGAGTGCGGCAGTCAGCTGCCAGTGGCTAATGACCGTGCCGTGTCTGTTCGAGGGGAGTGCGCACAGGATGGAGGCGGCCGTCATCGGATCGGCGCGCGTGCCACTGGAGCGGCGCTCGAGCGGGTCGGGCGGATACTGCGTTGACGTCGATCATCTTGCATCCGAACATCTTGTGTCCCCTCTACGGAGGCCTCCCGATTGTGGCCCGCTCGGCTGCGAACCCGTCCGGCAATGCCGGCGGCGCAGGTATCTGTTCGTTTCCGCGTGCGCTTTTCGACTCGCCGATATGACGGTCGCCCCGGCGCCGCAGAAGACGTTACGCGCGGTCTTGCGCGTGAATGCGATGGCAGCGGACGGCGGGCTGGTCGAAGTTTTGTGCCTGCCGTGCGCACCCAGCACGATAAGCACGCGCGCCACCGGTTGAAAGAGCGGGTTAACCACATACGCTTTCTGCTGCATGCATCGCGCATTGCCGGGCCAGCGCGCGGGCGATGGCGATCCGTGTCGCGCGGAGCCTCGGCCCGGCCGGCCTCGACGGACGTTCGGGGTGGCCCATCGAGATCTTTTTGGCGCGGTGTCGCGTCGAGTGCGATAAACAGATTCGATACCCCATGAAGGAAATCGCAACCCCTGAATGCGGCTATCCGGCAGAACCCGGCCGATGGCCGGGCGACAGACCGATGAAGAGGGGAGCGGCCTGCGGCGCGCCACGTTGCGCACTCAGAGCGCCAACGTGCTCAAGATGCGTTTCAGATTTGGAAATTTTTGCCGATATACAGCATGAAGCGCCGCCGCATCGTGTGTGGCAAATAATTCGTTCGTCCGCGATGGCACTTGTCTTCCGGCTTATATCTACTGATGGCTGACCTGAAAGCAGGCCGGATGCCGGCGTGATGTGTAAGACCATGATCCGAATCGCGCGCTCGCTTCTGGCAAAACCGGCTCTGTTCATTTTCGCGGGCATTTGCATCACGCTCGCCACCACCGGCATCACGGCCGTCTCGCTGTACCAGATGCGGCGGGACGCGATGACGCAGGCCCGCGATGCCGCAAAGAACCTCGCGCTCTCGCTGCAAAAGGAGACCGAGCACAATCTCGACATCTGCCAACTGGCCATGCAGGACGTCGTGACCAGCATGAAGACGCCCGGCACCCTCCAGCTCACCGCCGATGCGCGGCACCTCGTCGCGTTCAGCGCGGCCAAAAACGTCAGGGAACTGGGCGCGATTTTCGCGGCGGATGCGTCTGGTAACAGCCTGCTCGATTCCCGCTGGATTCTGCCGCCGAAGCTCAATGTGAGCGAGCGGGACTACTTTCAGGTTCAACAGCAACAGAAAGGGGCCGGCCTGTATCTCAGCAAGCCCTTTATTTCGAGCCTGGGCAGCGCTGGACAACCGTCGATAGCGCTTAGCCTGCGCCTCGAAGATGACAATGGCCGCTTCGCAGGCATCGTTGCGGGGACGCTCAGGCTAAGCTACTTCCACCAGCTATTCAAAGACTCGATCCTCGGCGCTCACGGAACCCTTACCCTGTTGCGCACGGACGGAACCGTGCTGATGCGGCAACCGTATCACCCCGACGATATAGGTCGCTCGCTCGCCGGCGGCCATTCCTTTGCGAAGCTCGTGCAGTCGGATCACGGGACCTATGTCGACGTGGCGGTGATCGACCAGGTCGAGCGTATGTACAGCTTCAGGCGGATTGGAAACTATCCGCTCGTGATGGTCGTCGGCCTCGCGACAGAAGATATCTACGCCGAGTGGCGCAAGCGGGCATTTGCGATTGGCATCGTGACCGCCATACTCGATGCGCTGACCATCATGCTGTGTCTGATGTTCAGCGGACAGTTGCGCAGGCGATACGCGATGGAGCATCAGTTGCGCAAACTGGCATGGTTCGATGCGTTGACCGGCTTGCCGAACCGGGCACAACTGAACCGGGAACTGCTGCGTATCCTGACCGATGCCGCACGGAGTGCTTCGCAGTCGGCGGTGCTGTTCATCGATCTGGACCGCTTCAAACGCGTGAACGACACACAGGGCCATGGTGCTGGCGACGAGGTGTTGTGCGAAATCGCGCGGCGTCTGCGCGATTGCGTCCGCGGTGAGGACGTGGTCGGTCGTCTTGGCGGGGACGAGTTCCTCGCGGTACTGCAAAACTGTGACGTACATCGGGCGGCCCAGGTGGCGGGACGCATCTTGCAGGCTCTATACCAGCCTATCAGCGTCAACACGAAGATCGAAACGAGCATCACGCTCAGTGCGAGCGTCGGCGTCGCCCTGTATCCGCACGATGGGCAGGACGCCGATACCCTGCTGCGCAATGCCGACATGGCGATGTACAAGGCGAAAAGCACGGGACGCAATCAGGTGCATTTCTATGCGCCCGTCTATGAGCGTCAAGCCAAAGAACAGCTCGAACTGGAAATCGCGCTCCAACGAGCGTTGCGAGCGGGAGGTCTGAGCGTCGCCTACCAGCCCAAGGTCGATGTGACGGGCGCGCTGCGGGGTGTTGAAGCTCTCGTCCGGTGGCACGACGGGAAACTCGGGACCGTGCCGCCGGACCGTTTCATCTCGATCGCGGAAGAAAGCGGTCTGATTACGGAACTCGATGGCTGGGTGCTGGACGAGGCTTGCCGCCAGCTCGCCGAGTGGCGCGCCGCGGGCATCGACGTACCCAGCATCTCGGCGAACGTCTGTGTCGCCGATTTCAAGCGTGCGGATTTTGCCGGCCTGATCGCGCACACCCTGCGGGTTCATGGTCTGCAGCCCGCGGATCTGATCCTGGAGATGACCGAGGGAGTCATGTTCGACGAGTCGGCCGATGACATCCGCGCGTCGCTCGATGCAATCCATGCCCTGGGAATCGCGCTGTCGATCGACGACTTCGGCACGGGCTACTCGTCGCTCAGCTATCTGCAACGGTTCCCGGTCAAGGAACTGAAGATCGACAAAAGCTTCGTGCGGGGCATCGGGACCGATGCGATGTCCGAATCTCTGGCGCACGCCCTGATCAACATCGGCAACGTGCTGAATCTGAGTGTCATTGCCGGTCAGGCGACCCACGGCGGACACGACCTCGTCGATGGTGCGGCCCGATTCGTCGACCTGGGCTTGACCGGTCCTCACGCGAGCGACCGACTCGTCGATCAGTTCCTTGATCTCCTTGGCCGCGGCGGCGGAGCGTTGCGCCAGGATGCGCACTTCATTGGCCACGACGGCAAAGCCCCTGCCTTGCTCGCCGGCCCGCGCGGCTTCAACCGAGGCATTCAGAGCGAGAATGTTGGTCTGGAACGCAATGCCTTCGATCGTGCCGATGATGTCGGCCACCTTGCCTGAACTGTTCGAGATCTGGTGCATGGTCTGAACGACACGCTCCATCACCTCGCCGCTGCGCGCGGCAACCTCCGATGCATTGGCAGCCAGAACGTTGCCCTGTTCCGAGCTTTCGGCGTTGCGGCGGACCGTCGCCGTCAGCTCTTCCATGCTCGAAGCCGTTTCCTGGAGCGATGCGGCCTGCTGCTCGGTCCGTGCACTGAGGTCGAGGTTGCCCGCCGCGATCTCTCTGGTTGCCGTGGCGATCGCCTCGGATCCCGTGCGTACGTCGAGAACCACTTTACTCAAGCTGTCGTTCATGTCCTTGAGAGCGTTGAGTAGATGACCCGTTTCGTCTTTGCTGGTGACCTCGATCTTCTGGGTCAGATTTCCCTTCGCCACGGTCGACGCGATATTGACGGCTTGCGCGAGCGGACGGGTGATGCTGCGTGTGATCACCCAGCCGAAACCAACGCCCATGGCAAGGACCGCCGCGCCCAGGCAGGCCAATATCAGGCAGCTCTCCTGGGCGATGTCCGTGATGGCAGCGGTGGCTCTCGTCGTCCCGGAGACCTGAAACTGGATGATGTCCTCGAGTGTCGCCGTGTAGCCGACGTAGATCGGCAGCACTTCCGTGTTCAAGGTCTGGATAGCCTGACTACGCAAGCCCTCGGCTTGCAACCCGACGATCTTTTCGACGCCATGATCGTAGTCCGCGCTTTGCTTCACGAGCCGCTCGGCCACTTCGGGACGCGCCAGCGATTTCGACAATGTCGCTATGGTTTCGTGCAGGCTGGTTCGGGTGGCGGCGATTTTATCCAGCGAGCGCTTTTGAACTTCCGGATCGTCATTGAGAAGCAGGTTCCGGACCGCGACCGCGATCGCATCCAGCTGACGTCCGGTCGCGTTGGCATTCAGCAAACGCGGCAGGTTGGTTTTGTCGACAGCGGTGGCCTGATCGTTCAGACGTTGAAGCATCATGATCCCGATGCCCACTGTCATTGCGGAAAGTAACAGGACCACCAGGAAGCCTGCTCCGATTCTGTTACCGATCTTCATGTTGGAAAACTGCATGGTGTTATTGCTCAGTTCTGTGTCCAGCTGGAAATAGGGAAGTCGTCTGCGCGACGACTGGGCTGCACAAGCTAGACAAGTGCTTGTTCGGCCTATTCCTTATGTCGGCTGCTGACTGAAGATCTGAAGAGAATTTTTTGGCTGGCGATACGGGCGCGGCAGCGTCGTTTTGTCGCTGCGTGACGCGGGGGGATCGCTTTTTACGCTGGCGTTCGCGAATCGGCCTCAGATTGAGCGCCACGCGCAGACGGACACGGCACAACTTATCCTCGTGCGCGAACGCCTCTATCAAACGGTCCGTGATCGTCTCCGTCAGGAAGGCAAAGTGCTGCTCTTGCAGGGAGAGTGCGCCGAAGCTTCCGCACGTGGAGGATCGGCTGCTGGATCTCGACGATCCGCTCTGATCCATTGCGGACGGCGTACGTTCGCGGATTCGCCATCAACCGCCCGCGCCGGCTGCCGTCTCCCGATCGGTTTGCGCCCGACTATCCTCGATGTAGCTGGGTCGAAACGTGACTAGCATGACTCTTCGCTCGCGACCGGAGGAGGGAGCGACTCGAGCAACTTCACGAGCCTCGCCTGCTGCTGCGGAGTCAGTCCTTGGGTAGCGCTCACCTGCTGGACACGTGCGCGCCAGTACGTCCGGCTGAACAATGAATCCGCGCCATCGGAAGACAGAATCCGTTCAAGATGGGAAATCGCATCTCCGGCGGTCAGCGGTGTATAGGGGCTCTCCAGGTCCTGGGGCCCTTTCCTGGTTGTAGTTTTCATCCACTTCTCTCAGGTGGTGGTGACCGGCTGGGTCCGGTCGGGTACGTCCGACTTCAGTTGGCCAGTCTTTGCCAAACAAACCGTGCGAGGTGCGTTCGCCCGCCAGCAACCCGGCGGGCCAGGTAGCATGACGCGCGCCGGCCTACGTGGCGACGCGATCCATCGCAGGCGCCACGGCCCCGGTGTTCAGCAAAGCTCCGCGGCGGCCACCCACGACATCGTCTCGAACTGCTTGAGAACGGTGTGCAGCGATCCGGAGAACCGGTCGGCAAACGCTATCGTCATGTCTTCGACATCACATTTGCGGTTGCTCGTAATCCGGACGTCCTCGATGGCATCGGCGACGGGCATCAATACCTGCCACACTGCGGCGACCCGCATGCCGCCGCGCTTCGTCCGGACCGTGATCTGTTGGCCTGTGGCCTTTGATTGTCCGGTGCTTTCCGGTGTCATTTCTCAGCCCTCTCGATATATCTGATTTTTATTTGGCACGGACGATGCGCTTACATTCGCCCGCGCGGTTGATGCCACCACTCGTGATGATCCAGATGCCGTAGCAGTCTTGCCCGTCTGCGCTCACGGCGATAGTGATCGATCACCATGATCATTGCGATGCTGAGGGCCGAGCCCCCGATGATCAGTCCCATCCAGGTTTCACTCATGACACGTTCCTCTCATGGAAGCACAGGGGTGTTGCGTGAATGGCGCACGCCGGTTCGTCCGATGTTCCGACGCATACCGGCGCGGTGCGTCGCGTTACTGCATGTGCTGGCCGCCGTTGATCGCGATATTGGAGCCGGTCACGAAGCCCGCATCGTCCGAGCACAGATAGGCCACCAGCGCCGCGACTTCCTCGGGTTTGCCGAGGCGTCCCATCGGGATATGCGGCAGCACCTTCGTATCGAGGATGTCCTGCGGGATTGCGGTGACCATCTTGGTGGCCAGGTAGCCCGGCGAAATCGTGTTGACGGTGACGCCTTTGCGCGCCACTTCCAGCGCCAGTGACTTGGTAAAGCCGTGCATGCCAGCCTTGGCCGCGGCGTAGTTGGTCTGGCCGACCGAGCCTTTTGAACCGTTGACCGAGGAAATGTTGACGATGCGCCCCCAGCCTCGTGCGACCATCTCTTCGCACAGCGGCTTGGTCATGTTGAAGACCGAATCGAGGTTGGTGCGAATGACCGCATCCCAGTTGACCTTGTCCATCTTCCGGAGGGTCATGTCCTGGGTGATGCCTGCGTTGTTGACCAGGATGTCCACCGGGCCGACTTCCGCGCGGATCGTTTCCGCGCAACGCTGGCATGAGTCGTAGTCGGCCACGTCGACCGGGTAAGCGCGAAAGCTCCGGCCCTGCGTTTCCATGTCAGCCAACCATTTGTCCGCGCCGGTGTTGTTCGGCGAGTGCGTGACGACCACCGCGTACCCGGCGTCATGCAGTTTCGTACTGATCGCTTCTCCAAGGCCGCCCATGCCGCCCGTTACTACTACGATTCGTTTCGTCATCCTTTCCGTCCGTGTTCGTGATGTCTGCGAGGAACGTAAATACTCAATGGCTGTCTCGCACAACCCGCCATTGCTTTGCCACAACGCGCTGCCGCCTCCAGCGTTGCGGGAGGGCCGGCTTCGGCATTGAATGAACTGCGCGGGTTTTTGTACGCTTGTGGTATTGCGCGAATGGAGTCGGTGCGTCAGCGAGCGGCGATGTGCCGCGCCGGCGCACTTCTCAAAGACTCTTGATGCCCCGAATGGTGCTTCCCGCCTGCCGGTTCAGGCCGGCGAGCTGCTGCACCCCTTCATACGCTTCGGCGGCGAGCGAAAACAACGTCGACACATTCGTTCGGCAGAATCTCAGTAAATCTTCGGACGAAAGGTCTTTCATTGCTTCTCCTGAATTGAAATTCGAACCCGCCTGCCCCAGGAAACCACATGACATATGCGCGCTGCATATGCGGAACGCGGTCAATGAGGATTCCGGAGCAAAAGTATTATTAGTAAGACTAAATTAATACTACAAAACCAGTTCGGTCCGTATCGCACTTCTCGTCGCCGGAATTCAACAGTCGAATGACGGCTTAAGCCTCGCGGGTCCGGCCATCCAGCCGGCCGGACGCTTCGACCTCTATTTCAATTGTCATGAAATGACATGACAATCGATTTTAGAAGGTTCATTCTAACTTCAAAATGTTAAATTTTCGGGAATAACGACTAGGTGAATACCCTTATTACGAATGCTCGGTGATGAAGGGTAGTCGTCGAGCGAGGTCGACGTTTGAACGCCCGGACAAGGACGCGCACGGCCAGCGACGCGATGCAGGCGCTCTTCGACTACTTCGCAGAGTACACCCTCAAAATGTCACCAAAATGGCTGGGATGACAGGAAATAGTAATGATCGCCACTGGATGCATCATTGCACGATATGCAAGAAATGACAAATTCACCGACCTTGCCTCGCACTCCTTGCTTCCGCCCGAGCGGCGCGCCGCGCGAGGGCGGCCCCCAGATAGCGCCGCTCGTACGCTGCGTTATAGCTTGCGGTCGTTGATCGGGAACGGCCGACAGCAGGTCGGGCGCACATGGAACGTCATTCGAGCGCGAGCGTAAGATGGAAGCGATTGATCGATGAGTCTCGAGGAGGCGCCATGAAGGCGGTGTGCCCGCTGCACGGGCCAACGACCATCGTCGGCACGAACGCGTATGGGTTTCCGATCTATGCGTGTTGTCGTGAAGACGTTCCTTATGTCACGCCGCCGGACGCGTGCACGCGGGAGCCGGCGCAGCGCGGACAAGAATCGAAGCCGCCACCGCGGCAACCCAGGGCAAACAAGGAACCACGCTGACGTTCACGGGAAACGTCATGCCCGCAACGAAGCCTCATCGGCTCCACTCATCGGCTCCAGTTACAGTCGATCAATGCATCAACGAGGCGCCAGTCCCGCCAGTCGCAAAAGTCGAGCATCACGGTGCCGCATGGTTGTGGACGCGCCGCGAGTCGCTCGGCGAACTGCTCGTGAATGCCGCGATGCCGTGTATCGCCACACGCCACCACGACCGGCGCCGCCGCCATCCCCGTGCCGCTGCAAAAGTTGATTACCCAACGCTCGCCGCACAGATTGGGTGCGAGATCCAGCAGCGAATCGATGGCGCGCCATTTGTAAGCGATCGATGCCGGCACCGGCACGCGAAACTCGTCCTGGATGGTGAACGGCGCCGGCGCGGGGGCGATATCGAACGTCGCGTTATCGGGCCACGCCGTCAGGTCGATGCCGAGCGGCTTCCCGCTCGCGAAGCGCCGCAACAGCACGATGCTGCCGCGCACCGCCTCCAGCAGAGGCAACTCGGCAGCAAGATGCCAGCGCACATCCACGTGCCGCGCCACATACCATTCGAAGGTCGCGGCAAACGCGCGGGTGCAGTCACGCGCGGGCCATTCGTCCTTGACCGACATGACGATACATTCGCCGGGATGACGCGCGAGAAACCGGGCGCAGGTCCGCACCACATCGTCGAATACCAGGCCCAGCGGGATGCCGCCATGATGAATCGCAAAGTGATCGCGCTCATGGCGACAGCGGATGTCGAGGACCCGCACGCCATGATGCAACTGATCGTCGAGCGTGGCCCGTTGCGTACGTGCGAGCCGGTCATCGACCGTATAGGCGCAGGTGTCGTGGCTACCCGGCAAGGTCAGTGCGGATAGTAAGCGGCTGCCGTCGATGGCCGACATCCAGTCAGCCGGCGATACGGTGTGATCGGTCAGGGCAGGGCGCAAGAAAACCTCTGAGTAAGCAAAGCGTCTGCTGCAACGGCGACGTGAAGTCGGAGCCGGCTACTTCAATCCGCCCGAAAAGCCCTGCAGCAGATAGCGCTGCACATAGCCCGCGAGCAGAAGTGTCGGCACAGACGAAATCAGCCCCGCGCTCATCAGTTCGCCCCAGTCGATGCCGTTCTCGGTCACATAACCGGCCATGGTGAGCGGCAGCGTGAAATGACTCGGCGACGAGACGAACAACAACGCCAGCAGAAACTCGTTCCACGCGATGATGAACACGAAGATGGCGGTGGCAACGAGACCTGGCGCGCACAGCGGCACGACGATGAAGGCGATGCGCTGCGCGAGGTTCGCGCCGTCGAGCGCTGCGGCCTCCTCGAATTCGATCGGCACGTCGCGCACGAACGGCAGCAACATCCAGATCGCCATCGGCAACGCGTACAACTGATACGCGAGTACCAGCCCGAACAGCGAATCGAGCAGATGGAGCCACTTGGCCAGCGAGAACAGCGGTACGGCCACGGTAATCGGCGGCATCAGCTTGAGCGCCAGCACGAGCAACAGGAACAGCAGATCCAGTCGCGCCGGAAACGCCAGTCGGGCGAGCGCATAAGCGGCGGGAAAAGCCAGCGCGAGAGCGAGCAGCGTGGCGCCGACCGCGACCCACACGGAGTTCAGCACCGACTGGGCCATGCCGCTTTCCCACACCGCCGCGAAATGCTCGAACGTGGGCGCCGAAGGCCACAACGCGAGCGGATGGGCGAGGCGCTCCAGCGTCGGCGTGAAGGCCGCGCCAGCCATCCATACGCACGGCAGCAGCAGAAG
This sequence comes from Paraburkholderia sp. HD33-4, assembly GCF_021390635.1. Lineage (NCBI taxonomy): Bacteria > Pseudomonadati > Pseudomonadota > Betaproteobacteria > Burkholderiales > Burkholderiaceae > Paraburkholderia > Paraburkholderia sp. HD33-4. Next base: position 924,587 of record NZ_JAJEJS010000003.1, read on the forward strand.
CGCCACCGCACCGAGCCGCAACAGCCCACGCACCGCTGCACCGGACGAGCGTCGCGCGAAACCCTGCAAGCGCGCGAGCGGCATCAACGCTCGCGCTTGACGGCCGATTTCCATATGTATCCCGAGACCAGCACAGCGCACGTGAGCAGCATCAGTACTGAAGCCGCGCTCGCCGGCCCAACGTTGAAGAACCGGAAGCCCGTGTCGTAGATGTAGGTCGACAGCGTTTGCGTGGCATTGCCCGGACCGCCGCCCGTCAATGCATACACCTTGTCGAACAGCTTGAAGGTGTCGATCGAACGCAGGAGCATGGCGAGAGCGACGTGCGGTGCAACGAGCGGCAGCGTGATGTAGCGCAGACACTGCCATTCGTTTGCGCCGTCGGTGCGCGCCGCTTCGGCGATTTCGGGCGGAATCGACTGTAGCCCCGCGAGAATGATCAGGAATGCCATCGGCGTCCATTGCCAGACATCGACCAGCATCAGCGACCAGAGCGCGAGGTGCGGATCGGATAGCCAGGGCACCGCCGGCAGACCCGCGGTTTTGAGCAGCGCATTCAGGAAGCCACGGTAATTGAGCCAGTTGCGCCAGATGGCCGAGCACACCAGCGTGGAGAGCATCATCGGCAGCACGGCGAGCGGCAACGCGATGCGCCGGCCCGCGAACGCACGGACGAACAGCAGCGCGAGCGCGAGTCCGAACAGGACTTCGGCGAGCGACGCCACGATCATGAACTGGATCGTATTGACGAAGCTCGTGCCGAACTCGCCGTCCGCAATGACCGATCGATAGTTGGCGAGACCGATGAACGAGCGATGCCCGGACGCGTAGTCCACCGAGAAGAACGAATCGATCAGCACGCGCGTCACCGGGTAGAGCGCCAGCACGCCGAGCACGAGCGCGGCTGGGCTCATCAGGACGATCAGCGGCAGATAACCTCGCAACCGGCTCATCGTCCCGTTCCCGCGCTTGTCTGCACTGTCACTGCCGCAGTCACTGCAATGCGGCGTTGGCCTGGGCAATCTTCTGCGCGGCCTGGTGCAAGGCGGCGTCGGGTGCGGCCTGCCCGGTCAGCGCGAGTTGCAACGCGTCGCCGAGAATCGCCTCGATCTGCTGCCAGTCTTTCACGCGAGGCCGCGCACGGCCCGCTTCGAGCGCCTTCAACTGGTCCGGATACCAGCGATATTGCTTGACGAGTGTCGGATTGGCGAAGACGCTCTTGCGCGTCGGCGGAATGCCGAGCACGGCCAGTTGCGTTTGCGTCGCCGACGAAGTCAGGTAGGCGAGGAAATCCGCCGCCACTTTCGCATGCGCGGCATCTTTCGCAATGCCCATTTGCCAGATGCCGAGCATCGGCGCCGGCCCCTTGACCTGTCCGGGCGGCGGTTGCAGCGCGACCTGGCCGACTACGCGCGACTTTGCCGGATCGTCGAGCGCGGGCAGCCAGGCGGGCCACACTTCGATGGCCTGCGCGGCGGTGCCGCCCTGCAACGCGTCTCGCACTTCACCGGCGCCGTACACGTCGACGTCTTTCGGTGCCCATTTCTTCAGGGCGAGCAGCATCTTCAGCGCGGCGAGCGCTTCTGGCGAATCGATCGTGACCTTGCCGTTCGTGTCGATTACTTCTCCGCCATAGGCCCAGAGGATCGGCAGAAAGCCGGTGACGACCGGGTTGCCCTTCACGCCGCGAAACACCACGGCCGACACGTCCTTGTCGGCCGTACCGATGGTCTGTGCGATCTTCAGCACGTCGTCCCAGCTGCGGGGCGGCTGCAGGCCGCGACTCGCGAGCAGATCCTTGCGATAGGCGAACATCTCGACGTTGCCGACGATCGGCATCGCGTACAAGGTCCCCGTCGGCGCGCGTCCGAGGGAGACCGTGGAAGTCACCATGTCGGCATCCGCGAGCGTGGCGGGCAGCGGCTGAAGCCAGCCGTTGGCGATGAATTCGGGCGACCAGGTGTCGTCCATCATCACCAGGTCATAGGCGCGCGTGTTTTCGCGTAACGACAGCTTCAGCTTCTGATAGAGGTCGTTGTTCGGCAGCTTCAGCAACTCGATATCGACGCCCGGGTGCTGTTTCTTGTAGCCGTCCACGGCCTGCGCGAGTCCACGGCCGTAGATGTCGTCCCGGCCCGCGATCACCAGATCGGCGGCATGGGCGCCAAGCGCGGCGATGGACAGGGAAGCCGCGACGCAAGTCGCGCGGAGGCAGGCGAACAGGGTCGTCCGCTGGATCATTGAAGCCATGGCTCTTGAATTCCTCTTGGGGAAAGGCGTATGCGTACGATGAGTCCAGAGCAACCCATCCCGCTTTTTTTGATTGCGCGCAGCGACGCTGAAAATAGATGCCAGATGCGGCAGCGGGAATTGCAGCAACCTATCATGACGTACATGTGTCAGCAAGCAGGGTTGCCGCGTAGTGTTCGGGCCCGCACGCACGCTTGCCGCGTGATCGGCTGTCGCGCCGTGACTGCCCTCCGCTGATCAATGGCGCGGGTTGATGCGCTGCGGCATGGGGCTACTTGAGCTGCCAGCTCACCTTGTGATGATCGGGGGCACCGGAAAGTACGGACACGACGTGTCCATTCGGGAAACTATTATTGAACATCAATTCCCGGAATACTTCTCGCCGAATAGGTATTGCAGCTCCACGATACAGATGATCCTCAACTCGTTAAGGACGTCTTCAGGTTCTGAAGCTATCATCCGCCGCATTTTTCACGATTGCTCAGGAACGTCATCTTGTCGGCACCCACGAACGACGCAACGCACGACAACTGGTCGAATTGGATTCTCAAGCTGCGCCATGGCGACGATCGCGCGCATGAAGACAGCGTCCGCGTCGAGATCACGAAGTACGCGGACCGCGTGCTGGATTTCGTTCGCCTTCATTCCGGCATGACCGTGGCCGACATCGGCACGGGCGATGGTCTCGTAGGATTCCGGGCGATCGAACGAGCCGGCGCCTCGATTCACGTGATCATGACGGACATTTCGGCGCCCTTGCTCCGGCACACGGAAGAGACCGCCCGCGCCCTGGGTGTGAGCGGACAGTGCACGTATGCCCACGGATCCGCGGAAAAACTCGCGGGAATTGCCGACGAATCCGTCGATGCGGCCACGATGCGCGCTGTGCTCGCGTATGTGGAAGACAAACCCGCCGCGATGCGCGAGCTTTATCGCATACTCAAACCGGGTGGCCGCTTTGCGATCGCCGAGCCGATCCTGCGCGATGAAGCGCTCGAGGTTTGCATGCTGAAGCGATTGATCGATACTCGCGCGATCCAGACCGACGACCCATTCTTTCCTCTGCTGCTCCGATGCCGCGCGGCACAGTTCCCTGATACCGAGGAAAAGGCGCGCTCGCTGCCCATCACGAACTATGGCGAGCGCGATCTGGTCCGATTCGCGATCGATGCGGGATTTACCGACATTCATCTGGAATTGCATATCGATGTGCGAACCGAGGACCGTCTGTCGTGGGAAACCTTTATTCGTACGTCACCTCACCCATTGGCACCGACCCTCGAAGAGATCTTCGAGAAGCAATTCACGCGCGATGAGCGGGAGTACCTGGAAGGTCGAATGCGGGCGATCTTCGAAAGCGGGAAGCAGTTCGACGCATCGCGTATCGCCTACCTGACGGCAAAAAGACCGTAAATGTGCGACGCTCGGCGTACGCCGTTGCGCAAAGCCAGAAAAGAATGCGAAGCGGCAAAAATACTTCGCATGACGAATGATTGACAGAAAAAAGGCCGCTATTCTCGCGACCGGTATCCATTTCCGCTGGTCTGGATAAAGCCGTATCCCCGAGGCGCGCACGACCAGATTTTTCCGCTCTGCACCATGAAATCCGTAGCGACCCGCTCATCGTTTGTACCGATTGAGCGCTGCAAAGCCGGTGAATATTGTTGTGTGCGCATTCTTCAAATGCAACGTGGCCGGCAATTGTTGCTCAACGATCCATTCGAATCGGAGATGCATGATGTCCAGTAACAGTGTGTGGCGGAACTTTCATTGCGTCGTCGCGACGGGGATGGTAGCGGCGGGGCTAGGTCTGGCGGCAGGCGCCCATGCGGCGGCCGAGCCGATCAAGATCGGCGTGATCAGCGAAGAATCCTCGGTGGCGGGAGCCTCGATCAGCAAGGCCGCGCAGCTCGCCGCGGACCAGATCAATGCCAGCGGCGGCGTCAATGGCCGGCCCATCCAGATCGTCGCGTACGACGACCATTCGTCGGCCTCGGACGGCGTGCGCGCCTTCCAGCGCGCAGCGACCCAGGACAAGGTGGTTGCCGTGATCGGCAGCTACATCAGCGAAGTGGCGCTCGCCATGGAACCGTGGTCCGGGCGCCTGAAGGTGCCTTTCATCACGCCCGGCGCGGCAAGCAACGATATTTCGAAGCACGTCCACGACGACTACGACCACTACAAGTACACGTTCCACGGCTGGATGACGTCGGCGTTCATTGCACAATCGATCTGCGACTTCTCGCACGACGTCCTCGTCGGCCAGTTCAAGATGAAAACGACGGTCGTCATGAGCGAGGACGCCGCGTGGACCAAGCCGCTCGACGACCGCTACCTCGAATGCCTGCCCAAAGCGGGACTTCAGGTGCTCGACCATATCCGCTTCAATCCCGATACCTCCGACTTCACGCCGATCTTCAACCAGATCGAGGCGAAGCACCCCGATACGATCACCACCGGCATCAGCCACGTTGGCGTGCAGCCGACCGTGCAATGGCACGACCAGCAAGTGCCGATCCCGATGTCGGGCCAAAGCTCGCAGGCCACCACCACGAGCTTCTGGAAGGACACCAACGGCGCGACCGAAGGCGTAATCACGGCCTCGGCCGCGGCGCCGGGCGTGGCGATCACGCCGAAAACGGTGCCTTTCACGGATGAGTACCAGAAGAAGTTCGGCGTCTCTCCGGCGTATTGCGGCTTCACGAGCTACGACCTCGTCTACATCATCGCGGACGCGATCAAGCGCAACAAGGGCTCGACCGATCCGGACCAGATGGTCGACGCGCTCGAGAAAACCGACTACGTGGGCACGATCGGACGCTGGCAGTTCTACGGCAAGAGCGATCAGTTCACGCACGCGCTGAAGTACGGGCCGGGCTATATCACCGGCATCAACCTGCAATGGCAGAACGGCAAGCAGGTCGCGATCTGGCCCAAGTCGATTGCCAACGGCACGGTGAAATTCCCGACCTTCATCAAGGTGCAGCAGGCAAGCGCGAACTAGTCGCGCAACGCTGACGAAAGCGATGGAGGTTGCCTCGGTCTGTGCGGGCCTGCGCATAACGCAGGCCCGCACAGCACACGCATCGACACCCTAACCACGTGAAAGGCCGGGCATGTTGCTACTGCAGATTCTGGTCGACGGCTTTGCCATCAGTTCCCTGTACGCGCTTGGCGCGATCGGTTTCACGTTGATCTTCGGCGTCTCCGGCATCCTGAATCTCGCGCACGGCGGCGTGATGCTGGTCGCGGCGCTGATGGGCTGGATGCTCGCGGGCGAGGCCGGACTCGGCACCTATCTCGGCACGCTGCTCGGCGTGTTGGCGGGTCTCGTGACGGCCTTCGTCACCTACCTGATGGTGGTGCGGCCCATCCAACGCTCGGCCGCGATTCCCGGCGAAGAGAAGGAAATCTTCGTGCTCACCGGCACGCTGCTGTGGGGCATCATGATCCAGCAGGGCATGGCGTGGCTCTTCACCGACAATCCGGTGACGATGCGCCCGCTGATCAGCGGTGTGGCGATGGTCGGCGGCGTGCGCGTGCCGTTCAACGAAATCATGATCGCCGTGGTCTGCTGGGCGGTGATCGGCATGTTGTGGCTGTTCGTGAACCGCACCCGCGCAGGCAAGGCGCTGCTCGCGGCTTCGATGAATCCGCGTGGACTCACGCTGCTCGGTTTCGAACTGTCCCGGATCTATCTTCTCGCGTGGAGCATCTATGGCGTGCTGGCCGGTATTGCCGGCGTGCTGCTCGCTTCGTTCCTCGGCGTGAGCACCAACAATGCGGGGCAACTGACGGCCAGCGCGTTCTCGATCGTCGTGCTGGGCGGGCTCGGCAGCGTATCCGGTTCGTTGATGGCCGCGTATGTGGTCGGTTATCTGGAAACCGTCACGGCCTATCTGATTGCGCCGACGCTGCGACCGCTGCCCGCGTTGCTGCTGCTGGTGCTCGTGGTGTACGTGCGCCCCCAGGGCTTCCTGGGACGGCGCTAACCGTGCGAATGGAGCGTACCCTCATGTCCGTTCTTCTTCGTTCGCGCGGCGCATGGATCGCCGTGGCGCTCGCCGTGATGGCGGCGACGTTGCCGTGGTGGCTGTCGGGCTACATCCTCGGCGTGCTCACCGTTGCGTACTACTTCGGCGTGTTCGCCATGTCCTGGGACCTGTTGTTCGGCTTTGCCGGCGAGGTCAACTTCGGGCCGACGTTCCTGATCGGACTCGGCGCCTACTCGGCTGCGATCCTCGACGCCAGATGGGGCCTGCCGATACCCGTTTGCGTGCTCGCGGGCGGCGGCGTCGCGCTGGTGGGCGGCCTGCTGCTCGCGGTGCCGGCGCTGCGGCTGCGCGGTCCTTACTTCGGGCTCGTCACACTGGTGGCCGTGCTGCTGTTGCAGAACGCCATCGTGATCTTTGCGGGCGTGACGGGCGGCGAAATCGGCATGATGGTGCCGGACGTGATGTCGGTCGATGCGAATCACAACTACTGGATCGCGCTCGCGTTCCTGATCGTTTGCGCGATCCTGCTGTTCGGCCTGTCGCGTTCGGCGGTCGGTCTGATTCTGCAGGCAAGCGGCCAGGACGCGACCGGCGCGCAGGCGCTCGGTTTCAATGTCACGCGGCACAAGCTCGTGGCCTTCTGCATCAGCGCGGTTTTCTCGGGCGTGGCCGGCGCGATGCTGGTGTTCTACCAGGGCACGGCTTCCGTGAGCACGGTCGTGGATCTGAGCGTGGGCGTACAGATCATCATCGCGGCCGTGCTCGGCGGACGCCGCACGATACTCGGCGCGGTGCTCGGCTCGATCTTCCTGATCGTCGCCGGCGAGTTCCTGCGTCCGCTCGGCCAGCTCAACACGTTCGTCGTCGCGGCGGTCGCGCTCGCTGCGCTGCTGTTCTTTCCGGACGGCCTGCTCGGCAATCTGCTGCGTGCGAGGGAGCGCCAATGAACGACACGCCGCTGCTTTCCGTACGCGGGCTGACCAAGCGCTTCGGCGGTCTCGTCGCCGTCAAGGATATCGGCTTCGACATCCGGCCCGGCGAGATTCTCGGGCTGATCGGACCAAACGGCTCGGGCAAGTCCACGGTCATGAAACTGATCATGGGCATCGAGCGGCCCAACGCGGGGTCGGTCAAGGTGAATGGCGTGGAGATGGCGGGCTGGGCGCCGCACCGGATCGCGCGCGCAGGCGTAGGCATCGTGTTTCAACATTCGCGGCCGCTCCATCGGCAGACGGTGCTGGAACACATCAAGCTCGCGCTGCTTCCTGATTCGCTCGTCAAGCTCGCCGCCGAGCCCCACGTGCATCAGCGCGCGCAGGAAATTGCGGCGCGTGTGGGCCTTGCCGCGGTCATGCACCGGCATCCGGCGACGCTGCCCTTTGCGGATCTGCGCCGCATGGAGATGGCCAAAGCGATTGCGCGCGACCCGCAGGTCGTGCTGGTGGACGAGCCGTTCGCGGGACTGACGGTGGCGGAATCGGCGGCGTTTTCCGAGCTGATTCGCGGCTTTCGTGCCGAAGGCCGCGCCGTGCTGCTGGTCGATCACAACGTCAAAAGTCTGTCCGCGTTGGCCGACCGCGTACTCGCGATGTACCTTGGCGAACATGTCGCCGAGGGCACCGCGGAACAGGTGATGCAGAACGAGACGGTGCGCCGGGTCTATTTGGGCGGCAAGCTGGAGCTGCGCCAGCGCACTGGCGCCGCGGGCGATGCGAAGCCCACGATTCTCGAGGTGAGCGGAGTGCGCGTGCTCTACGACAAGGCGTGCGCACTCGACGACGTCAGTCTGCAGGTGCGCGAGGGCGAGTTCGTATCGGTAGTCGGTCTGAACGGCGCGGGCAAGACGACGTTATTCAACGCGCTGTCGGGGCTCGTGCCGTACAAGGGGACGATCCGCTTCGACGGGCGCGATCTGCGCGGCATCAGCGGTGCCGCGATCTCGCGCGCCGGTCTCGTGCAATGCCCGGAAACGCGCGAGCTATTCGGCGACATGACGGTACGCGAGAATCTCGAACTCGGCGGATATCATCTGGCCGAAACGGCGCGCGCAAAACAGCTGTCCTGGCTGTTCGATCTCTTTCCGATCCTGAAGTCGCGCCAGGGGCAAACCGCCCGCACGCTTTCCGGCGGCGAGCAGCAAATGCTCGCGATCGCGCGTGCGCTGATGACCCAGCCGAAGCTGCTGATTCTCGACGAACCGACACTCGGGCTCGCGCCCGTGATTCTCGAGCAATTGTCGAAGGCGCTGGATTCGCTGCAGAAGTCCACGCCCATTACCGTGTTGCTGGGCGAGCAGAACGTCAGGTTTGCGCTGCCGCATGCCGATCGTGTGTACGTGCTCGAACACGCGCGCATCATCTGGGAGGGCAGCGCTTCGCGCTTCGAGGCGGAGATGGGGCGCGGCTTTCTCGAGGCGGTGCCGACCAGTGAGCCCGACGCCACGACCTCCGGCGACGCGCGCCGCTAAGGCCTGCAGCGGCAGGCGAGCCTACGCAGCGATATCAGGAGATCGACGCAAAGCGAAATCGGCCCGCCGCCTGTGTCAACAGGCCAGTCTGCTCGGTTAGCGACGCGGCCGCCGCGGCTGCCTGCTCCACCAGCGCGGCATTTTGCTGCGACATCTGATCCATCTGCGTAATCGCGCGATTGATTTCCTCGATGCCATCGCTCTGTTCGGCCGACGCCGTGGCGATGTCGCTCATGATCGACGTGACGCGGCTGACGGCCGTCTGTACTTCGCCCATGGTCTCGCCGGCCCGACCGACGAGGCGCGAACCGTCCGCGACGCGCGCTGTCGACGCGTCGATCAGCTCCTTGATTTCCTTCGCCGCGGTCGCCGAGCGCTGGGCGAGATTGCGTACCTCGCCAGCGACGACGGCAAAACCCCGTCCTTCCTCTCCGGCGCGAGCGGCCTCGACCGCCGCATTCAGTGCAAGAATGTTGGTCTGAAAGGCGATGCCTTCGATCACGCCAATGATCTCGCCCATCCTCTTCGCGCCGTCCTGAATGTCGCTCATCGCGACGATGACCTGACGCACCACGTCCGCGCCCGCACCGGCCGTGGCCTTCGTCGCGTCCGCCAGTTCGCGCGCTTCACGCGCGTGCGCGGCGTTTTCGCTGACAGCGTTGGTGAGTTGTTCCATGCTTGCCGCCGTTTCCTCGATGGACGCCGCCTGTGTCTCGGTGCGCGCCGACAGGTCCGCGTTGCCGGCCGAGATCTGCTGGGTCGCCGACGCGATCGACTCGCTGCCGCGCGCGATCTGTTCGATCATCGTGCCGATGTCCTTCTGCATCTGCCCGACGCTTTTGACGAGGCGACCCATTTCGTCATCGCTGTTCAAGCGCAATTGCTGCGACATGTCACCCTGAGCGAGCCGCTCGACATGGCGCACCGTCATATCGATCGGGCGCGCGATCGCGCGAAGCAGCGTGAAACCGCAGGTGACGCAGCTCAGAAGACCGACGGCGATCGCGATTCCGGTAATAGTTACTAGCGTCTGGTAGCTATGCTGTGCCGTGCTGTAGCGCGCATTGCCCTGCGCGTTGCGAAACTTGTCCAACTCCGCGGATTTCTGCGTCAGAGCTGCCGCAAACGGCGGCATCACGACCATCGCGAGATGGTCGGCGCCATCATGATCGCCATGGCTCATCGCATCCATCATCGGCTCGAGTGCGCCATGCAGCATCGCTTCGCGGGCGTCGGCAACGGCCTTCGACAAGGCCGCCTCCGCGTCGGAGACGGGCAGTGCGCGGTACTCTTTCCAGGCCTCGTCGGAGACGGCGAGGTAGTTGCGCGCCTTATCGATCAGTGCGGCTCGATCCGCTGCCTCCGGGTGCAACAGCACGCGATCGAGCGTGGTGCGCACGACCGTCAGGTTCAGGTTGGACTTGCCGAGCGCGGTGGCGGCAGCCACGTCGTTGGTGTACGCCTGCGCCACGGCATGGTTCGAACCACGCATGCCGGCGATACCCAGCACGCCGGTCACCGTCAGCAGGAACCCGAGCAAGGTGAGGGTGGCGAGAAGACGGAACTTGATGGTCAGTTTCATGCTGAATTCGGTGGAGTGAGATACCGTTGGGTTAACGGCACCCGGCCCAAAAAGTTCAGTTCTATTGATGATCCGGCGAGCCGTAGAGTCGCGCGGCGCACACCCCGGTTCGGCCGCGTCCGGCCGGATCGGGTCGATGGCGGCGTTGCCGCGCCGCCGCCTTCGGCGCCTTTCGCACCTACGCTAATGCGCGCTGGAACGCGCGGCCGCTTCGGCGGTCGGTGCCGACGTGACCGCGGGTTGCGCGGCAGGACCCGGTACGTGGAAGTGAGCCGTGTTCTCGCGATCCAGAACCGCGCGCGCGATGTTCCTGTCGAGTTGACCCTCCCAGCGAGCGACGACGACGGTCGCAACGCCATTGCCGATCAGGTTGGTGACTGCGCGCGCCTCGTTGAGAAAGCGGTCGACGCCGAGCAGCAGCACGAGGCCTTCCACGGGAATCTTGTGCATCGAGGCCAGCGTCGCGGCCAGTGCGACGAATCCCGCTCCGGCCACGCCGGCGGAGCCCTTCGACGTGAGCAGCAGCACGCCGAGCACGAGCAACTGGTCCCAGATGCTCAAATGAACGTTCATTGCCTGGGCGATGAACAAGGCCGCCATCGTCAGATAGATCGCCGTTCCATCGGCATTGAACGTGTAGCCGGTGGGCAACACCATGCCGACGACGGGGCGGGAACAGCCCATCGCCTCCATCTTGATCAGCATCTGCGGCAGCACCGCTTCCGTCGACGCCGTGCCGAGTGTAATCAGAATCTCGTCCTTGATGTAGCGGAGAAACTTCCACAGCGATATCCCGCACATTTTCATGACAAGGCCAAGCACGACGAACACGAAGAAGAACGAAGTCAGATACAGACAAAGCATCAACTCGCCGAACGATGCCAGCGTGCCGATGCCGTATTTGCCGATGGTGAAGGCCATGCCCCCGAAGGCGCCGATCGGCGCAACGTACATGACGATTCGCACGACGCCGAACATGCCTTGAAGGAACAGGTCGAGCATGTCGACGAATGGCGCGGCGCGAGGTCCGATCCTGGCCAGCGAGATGGCCAGCAGAACTGAAAAGAAAATGATGGGAAGCATCTCGCCTTTGGCGAATGCCCCGACGATGCTATTCGGAACGATGCTCATGAAGAACTCGAGCATGCCGTGTTGCTGCGCCGCGTGCGTGTAGGTCGAAATCGCGGCGGCATCGATTTGCGACGGATCGATGTTCATGCCGCTGCCGGGTTGGATGACATTCACGACCACCATGCCCGCTATCAGCGCGATCGTCGATGCCAGTTCGAAATACAGCAGGGCTTTCACGCCTACGCGGCCCGCTTGATGGAGGTCGTTCATGCGCGCAATGCCGACCACCACCGACGCGAAGATGATCGGCGCAAGCAGCATCCGGATCAGCTTGATGAACAGGTCGCCCAGCGGTTTCATCTGCGACGCGATATCGGGGTAGAAGTGGCCCAGCAGGATACCGGCCACGATCCCGATGAGGACCTGAACGTACAGCTTGGAAAGTGCTCTTCTTACTTTCGATACGGGCATCTTTGTCTCCTATGTCTGGCGTCTTCAAAGGGAAAATGCGGCCCCCCACGCAGCAGCGCGGGAAGGCCGCATTGAGCCGGCTTCGTTCCGTCTTTTTTCTGAATCATTCAACCGGGAATCCGGGTCGGTGCCGCTGCGGGCGCGCGCTATTCAGCCAACTTGCGCATCTCGGCAATGAGGTCGGATTTGCCTTCGAAGCCGATGCCGGGCAACTCGGGCATCGTGATGTATCCGTTCTCGACGCGCACGCCGTCCGGGAAGCCGCCGTATGGCTGGAACAGGTCCGGGTACGATTCGTTGCCGCCAAGTCCGAGGCCCGCCGCGATGTTCAGCGACATCTGATGGCCGCCGTGCGGAATACAACGGCTCCTCGACCAGCCATGCTGATGCAGCATGTCGAGCGTTCGCAGATATTCGACGAGGCCGTAGCTCAACGCGCAGTCGAATTGCAGCCAGTCGCGATCGGGACGCATACCGCCGTAGCGGATCAGGTTGCGGGCATCCTGCATCGAGAACAGGTTTTCGCCGGTTGCCATCGGCTTGTCATAGTAGTTGCGCAGCGTTGCCTGCAATTCGAAGTCGAGCGGGTCGCCCGCCTCTTCGTACCAGAACAGGTCGTACTGCGACAGGGCCTTCGCATAGCTGATCGCCGTATCGAGATCGAAGCGGCCATTGGCATCGACCGCGAGCTTCTGGCCGTCCTGCAGCACGCTCAGGATGGAGTCGATGCGTCGCAGGTCTTCGTCGAGCGAGGCGCCGCCGATTTTCTTCTTCACGACCGTGTAGCCCCGGTCGATGTAGCTGCGCATCTCGTCCTTGAGCTTTTCGTGGTCCTGGCCCGGATAGTAGTAGCCGCCCGCCGCGTAGACGAAGATCTTGCGGTTGGCCTCGCCATCGCCGTAGCGTTGCGCGAGCAGCTGAAACAGCGGTTTGCCGGCGATTTTCGCCACCGCATCCCAGACGGCCATGTCGATCGTGCCGATCGCGACGGACCGCTCGCCGTGGCCACCGGGCTTCTCGTTGATGAACATCGTCGCCCAGATCTTGTGGGGATCGAGGTTGTCGCCCGCGTCGTCGACGAGCGAGGCCGGGTCGGCCTCGAGCAGGCGCGGGATGAAACGCTCGCGCATCAGCTTGCCCTGGCCGTAACGGCCGTTCGAGTTGAAGCCGTAGCCGATCACCGGCTTGCCGTCGCGGATCACGTCCGTGACGACGGCGACCAGACTCAGAGTCATCTTGCTGAAGTCGATGTAGGCATTCCGGATCGGGGAACTGATCGGAACGGTCTTTTCGCGGATTTCAACGATTCTCACGCCACTGCCTCCAGAGATTTGAACAGTTATTGAGCCACCTCGGCTTCAATGTGGTGCCTAGCTTAGCCGCGAAACAGCCTGCTAGAATTCACTTCAGTTCACTACATATTTCACCAAAAGTGAGTACTGCTCCCGCATCCGACTTTGAGTTCTTCATTCTCCTTGCGAAACTGAGGAGCATGTCCGGCGCCGCCCGGGCGCTCGATCTCAGTCCGCCGGCGGCGACCAAGCGGCTGGGAATCATCGAGCAGCGGCTCGGCGCGCGACTGGTCAACCGGACCACGCGCAGCGTCAGCCTGACGCCCGAGGGAGAGACCTATCTGCGCTACGCGTCCCAGATCGTCGGCCAGGTCCGCGAGATGGAAGAGGCGATTTCCGGAGCCAGACGCGATCCGCATGGGCCGTTACGCATCAACGCGACGCTAGGTTTCGGCAGGACGACGATTGCACCGCTCGTCTCCGACTTCGCGAAGCGTTTTCCGAATGTCGAAGTTCAGTTCGAGGTCACGGACCGACCGGTCGATCTCGTCGAAGGCGCGTTCGACATGGCGATACGGTTCGGCGAGCTACCCGACAGTCGGCTGAGCGCGAGGCGCATCATGAGCAATCGCCGTTTTCTTTGCGCGTCGCCGAAATATCTGGAGCGCTTTGGAACGCCCGAGCGCGTGGAGGACCTGCATCAGCATCGCTGCATCATTCACCGGCAGAACGATGACGCTTACGGCGTGTGGCGCTACATCGTGAACGACCACATCGAGGCGATCAAAGTCAAAGGCGCGTTATCGAGCAATGATGGCGACATTGCCCTCCGGTGGGCGCTCGACGGTCATGGGATTCTGATTCGCTCCGAATGGGATCTGGCCAAGTATGTACAGAGCGGGCGCCTCAAGCTGGTGTTGCCAAATACCGTGCTGCCGTCGGCGGACCTGTTCGTCTATTACCCCAGGCAGCGCAATCAGACGGCGCGGGCGCGAGCCTTCATCGACTTCCTCGTCGATCATTTTCAGGCGCCGTTCACACCGGTCGACACTGCCGTCGAAGTTCCGGAAAGGAAGAAGAGGGCCGCGCGAAAGTGACGTTGATGTCGCCGGACGTCGCCGCGACAGGCACATGGCATCGGTTCGCGTGCGGTGCGCTGGTCGGAGAACGAGGTTGACGCGTGGACTGCCGATCGCCTTTCCGAGCGCGAGGGCGAGGTCGCTTCCGAATAGCGCAGGTACTGCCAGCGCAAAAGCAAACGCCCCGCATTGCCGGGGCGTTTGCTTTTGAGTCGTTGAATCTGTCATTCATTGTCAAATGAAAGGTGCCTCATTCGATATGCGTCATCGCGAAATACGAACCGTGATCTACTCGCGTACCAGCGGTAATTCACTTTAATCGTTTTCAGGGAGCTCTTTGAGATGCCGATCCCCGCGCACATGTGGCTGAAAGATGATGGCGGTGCAGACATAAAAGGTTCGTCGACCGTTCAGGATCGCCAAGGAAGCATTGAAATTATCAGCTTTGGACACGGTGTAAATCTGCCGGTAGATGCTGCCAACGGCAACATCACCGGCGCGCGTGCTTACTCGCCGGTCTCGTTCGAAAAGGAGTTTGATGCGGCGACGCCTTATCTTTACAAGGCCGTGGCGAAGGGGCAAACGCTGCAATCGGCCGAAATCAAGTGGTATCGGATCAACGATGCAGTCATCACGCATGGCAACACCTGCCCCTAGACTGTTCAAGTAGGTTCTCTTTGTCGGCCTGTTTCGAAATCTTAAAAGGTTGGCAGCTCTATCGCGCCAAAAGACGAAATGTTTATACAGCGCATGAGTATAGCCGAGCGCAGGGCCACCAAGATCGTGCTGTTTTCAGGCCTCTTCCTCTTCTCACTCATTTTCGTGCGTCCGCTTCACGATGAGTGGTCACAGGCAGAAACGCGCGCATGGCTGTACACATCGCAGGCGCTCGGGATTCGCGATCCTGAAGATTTGTACATCTTGGTATGGACCACCATCGAACTGATCGTGACAGTGCTCGCCTATGTGGTGATCATGAAGCTATGGCGATGCTACCGGAGGAAGTGCCCGGACAAAACGTAGAGCTCATCACCTATGGCAACACCTCTCCCTGGAGCGGCGTCTAAAGTCGCGCTGTTTGTCGGCCTGTTCTGCCTGGCCGTGCCATATGTCCACACATACCCGATACCCATGCCAGAGAGTCAGGCGCGCGCATGGTTGCACGCCGCCAATTGGCTCGGCATTCGTGACCCGGACGACCTGTACATTCCGATCATCCTTCTGGCTGATCTGTTTGTGGCGACGCTTGGCTATCTGGTGATCATGAGGCTATGGCGGCACTGTCGGAGCAAGCGCCCGGACAACACGTAGGGGTCGTCACGTATGGCAACACTTGTCCGTAGGCTGTTCAAGGTCGCGCTATTTATCGGGTTGTTTCTTATTTCGGTCCGTTATATCCCGCTATCGAATGAGTGGACAGCAAGTGAAGCGCATCCATGGTGGCGTGCGTCGGACTGGCTCGGAGTTTCCGATCCCGATGACCTGTATTTCGTGGTGTGGCTGACCATCGAACTGATCGTGACAGTGCTCGCCTATGTGGTGATCATGAAGCTATGGCGATGCTACCGGAGGAAGTGCCCGGACAAAACGTAGAGCTCATCACCTATGGCAACACCTGTTTCTGGAACGGCGTCTAAAGTCGCGCTCTTTATCGGCCTGTACGTGCTTTGCGTGATCTTTATTGGCCGCAATGGGCCGATGCCAGGGAGTGAGGCGCTCAGATGGGCGAGCATCGCCCACGGCTTCGGCCTTCATGATTCCGATGATGTTCTATATCCCGG
This sequence comes from Paraburkholderia sp. HD33-4, assembly GCF_021390635.1. Classification (NCBI taxonomy): domain Bacteria; kingdom Pseudomonadati; phylum Pseudomonadota; class Betaproteobacteria; order Burkholderiales; family Burkholderiaceae; genus Paraburkholderia; species Paraburkholderia sp. HD33-4. The sequence goes on from NZ_JAJEJS010000003.1 coordinate 940,575, forward strand.
TGATGCTTGCCATCGACCTGGTTGCGGCGACGCTTGCCTATCTGGTAATCATGAGGCTTTTGAGGCACTACCGGTTCCTTCGCGCATCCGCGCGTAGGTCGACTCGGCGAGCTGCACTTCGACTTGATGGCAACAAGCTTTCGAATACCCGACTAAGCTAGTCAGATAACCCTAAATATTCTGTGGGTATTGCCGTTAGAGGGCCCATTGACCGACCTTCCGGCGCCTTCAGCACCGCGCGGTGCCTCGCTAACGACCTTCATGCGCAATAACCAACCCGTAACTCAACGCGAATTCGATTTCCCCGCCTCTGAAATGCTCGTCTCGGCGACAGACGTAAAAGGAAAGATTCAGTATTGCAACCCCGCTTTCATCTCGATCTCAGGTTACGCACGAGAAGAGTTGCTCGGCGCGCCCCATAACATCGTCCGGCATCCTGACATGCCGCGTGAGGCATTCGCCGACCTGTGGGACTGTCTCCGCGCCGGTCAGCCCTGGACGGCGCTTGTGAAAAACCGCCGCAAAAACGGCGACCATTACTGGGTACGCGCGAACGTCACACCGGTGATCGAAAGCGGCCAGACCGTCGGCTATCTGAGCGTTCGTACCAAGCCTTCGCGCGACGAAGTGAAGCTCGCCGAGTCGACCTACGCGCGGATGCGCGAAGGCACTTTGCGTTCGCACGAGTTGCGCCGTGGAAAGCTGGTGCGTACCGGGATGGCCGGCAAGCTGCAGGCACTGACGCGCGTTTCCGTCGTGGCGCGCATCGGCATCGGCTATGCGATTGCGCCACTGGTCTTTCCGCTCGTCGGTGCCGCGCAGTACGGTGGGGTGCCGCCGTTGCCGTACTGGAGCGCTGCCGCGATCTCCGCGGTGCTGGCCGGGTTCGCCTGGTGCGCACTGAAAAGGCAATTGGGTGCGCCGCTCGCGGGGTTGTCCAGTTTCGCCACCCGAATGGCCGCCGGCGACCTGACTGCCGAAATGAGCATCGCGAGGAACGGCGATTTCGCGGACGTACTGAGCGCCCTGAACCAACTGAAGGCGAACCTCGGCGCGATCGTGCTGGACGTGCGTGGCCAGATCGGCGGAGTGGTCGACTCCGCTCGTGAAATGTCGAGCGGCAATGCCGATCTGGCGCGCCGCACTGAATCGCAAGCGGCCTCGCTCGAGGAAACGGCAGCGACGATGGAGCAATTCACCACCAGCGTGAAGGCCAATGCCGACGCCGCAGCGTCCGCGCTGGGACTTGCCAGGGAGGCGCAGGATGCCGCGGCGCTCGGCGGCGAGATCGTCGGTCAGGTTGAACGGACCATGTCCGGCATCACGTCGGCGTCGCAGCGAATCGCCGATATCACGGGTGTGATCGATGGCATCGCGTTTCAAACCAACATCATTGCATTGAACGCAGCGGTCGAAGCCGCCCGTGCTGGCGACGCCGGCCGTTCGTTCGCGGTCGTCGCCACCGAAGTGCGCATGCTCGCGCAACGTTGCGCGGAGTCTGCGAGGCAGATCAAGTCCGTGGTGGATCTGACCGTCGCGGAAGTCTCGCAAGGAACGGAACTGATCGACCGCACCGCGTCGCAGATGAAGGTGATCGACGAGACGGTCAGACGCGTGCTGACCATCATCGACGACGTCTCCAATGCAAGCGACGAGCAGGCCAAGGGCATTTCGCAGGTGAATCAGGCCATCACGCACCTCGACAGCGCGACGCAACAGAACGCCGCGCTCGTGGAGCAGGCGACGGCCACCGCGCAGCGGCTGATCGACTCCGCCCATGTGCTGGATGAGACCGTGCGCCTTTTTACGATTGCCGGTCAGCGTCAGTCGTCGCTTACCGTCGCTCGATGAGCCGCAGTCAACCCAGTTCGAACGAGCTCACCCCGAACACGCGTTGCACGGGAATGGCCGGCGCGGCGCGGGTGTACATCCGCGCCGTTTCGAACGCGCTCACCATGCCGTAGCGTTCAGCGAGCGCTACGGCAGCGGAGTTGATCTCAGGGACGTCGAATGCGACGACTTCGCCTGCGACGCTCGCGACCAGTCCGTCGAACAGATCGTTGGCGATCCGTGCGTCGTCGGCAAACAGCGGACCGATCTTGTAGCCGGTCCTGCAACGGCGCAGCACGCCGTACCCTCTGATCTGAGCGTCGCGCACATACGCCAGAGACAGCGCCTGTGGCTGCGCGATCCAGTCCGCCAGAAAGCCGGAACGGGCGGTCGAAAAACATCCGCTGTCGTAGGCAACCAGTTGCGCGAAAGGTACGTCCCGCGCGTTTGTCAGATTGGGCGTCGACGCAGCTCGCACGACGCCCTGGAAGCGGATGTTGCGATACGCGAACTGGAAGCCGGATTTTTTATAGTTCTGCTGCTGGGCAACGACACCGTCCAGCCCGATCGTACGATCTCCCAGGTAGCGCATCGCGAGCTGCCAGGTGCGCAGACCGAACCCCCTTGCGCGAAACGCCGGCTTGACGATGTAGAGGCCGATGAAACCGAAGCGCTCGTCGTAGGCGACCGCCGAGATGCATGCCACCGGCTCCGCGCGCCAGGTACCGACGAAAAAGCCATTGGGGTCTGCATTCCAGAAGCATCGCGCATCGTGGAGGCCTGGGTTCCACCCCTCCGCCGCAGCCCATTCGACCGCCAGCTCGACCTCGCCGGACGACATGTTGCGCACAAGGAAATCGCTACGATCATCCATGATGGGACTTGACGGCTCACGTGTAGCCATAGGACCATGGGCCGCCGGGTGAGTTCACGAACGCCCGTTCACCCGCCATCCTTCCGTCGAGGCAGCCATGCGACCCGCCGGATAGCCGTCGACGAAACCCTTGCTCGAGCTCTCAACCGCGATTGACTCCGACGTCTACGCAGGGGTGAAGACGACAGCTCCATGCTCGTCGACTTGCGCGAAGGTCCGGGAGAAGCGGTAGGCTTGCCCTTCAATGACCAATTGATTGAATCCCGACCGGGTGGCCTCCAGAAGCGCGTGGACGATCGTGTTCGGAATGGTCGCGTAGCTCGTCCAGTCCGCATCTGGCTCGCCGGGGTTACCGAGGTAGATTTCGCTGTTTTCGCCTTGAGAGAGCACCAGAATCAGGCTCTTTCCTTTGTCCAGCGAAAGCTCCAGGTACTCTGAAAGCGCAGACGCCGCCTCGGTCGCGATATCGAGCGGGTCGGGAGAGGAAGAGTTCATAAGTGGCCTTTGTGATCGTGCGTGGCATCACCTGGAAGACGATCAGTCCGGCAACTGGCCGGGCGCACCATCCAGAATGCGAAGCTTGTCGTCGATATCGGGAAGTTGATGACCCGCCGCGCGAAGCTCGTTCACGAGCCGATGCGCAGTTGCACAACACTGCGCCAGCGTCTCATGCAGTCGCGGTTCGCTGCGCAGGCCCGTCACCGCCTTTTCCAGCTCGGAGGGGGACTCGCTCAGCAGGGAGGGAACGACCTCTTCTGGCGGAATCAGGGACCCGTGGCTCAAAAGCTGGGCCGTCCAGTCGCATCCATACAGCAACGTCCGTCGCTCGGAACGTTTCGCTTCATCCTGCTCCAAGGTCGCGAGACTGTGCCGATTCTTGTGAATCGAAGCGCGCCAGGTCGCGAGTATGTCGGCGCGCAACTCTGCAATTGCATTTCCGAGCGACGTGCTTTGTCCGCCGGCTACGAGCCGCCGTTCATCGAGCCTGTCCACGTGGTCCCGGTATCCTTCGAGGAAGGGCTGCCAGTTCAACGGCAATTCGGTCGTCTCGGAGAACGACCGGCTGGTCTCATTGAGCTCGTTCCTGATCTCCTCGCTGGCCCGCGCATCGGCAAGTCGTGCCTCAAAGACCTCGTGAGCCGTCACCATCTGGCGATGAAGGGCGAAAAGCGGATTCTTGTGGCGGCGTTGCAGGTGTCGCTCCGCAGCGCCGGGATGGGCGCTCCATTTCCACTCGGGCAGCGATTTCGCGTCGAACTCGACCGCGTCGATCATGGGCCGGAATACCGCCAGTCCCTCCTCGGTCGCATGGCGAAAACAGTCGGCCAGTTTGAAGTCATTGCCTTGCAGGTTGGTGCCTTCGCTCCCGGCATAAGGAGAGTCCGGTGCGAGCCGCAGGAACGCGGTAGCGAGGAAAAAGTCCATGGGTAGCTCGACGGACAGACTCTCCAGTCGGAAAGTGCGCTGTTGAGCTGAAAGGGTTTCGACGGAATGCGCGAGGCGGTTCGCGAGGTCGAGGAGCGAGTCGATCTGGTCGCCGGACGACGGTTGCATCGCGTCGGCGAGCAGGCACAAGGATTCACGCGCCATTTTTGCCGCGATGGTGCCGTGCTTCTCGGCGAAAAGCCAAAACCAGAGGGCAAGCTGATAGCCCCGGACACCGTTTCGGGCGAGCGTTTCGACATCGGGCGAAAACGTAATGCCAGGCGCGGCCCAGCTCGCGAACGGTGGCGAGTCGCTGCCCAGGTACATATCCAGAAGCTGCTTCAACGACTGATGCGTACCGCTCGGCCAGCTTCGCGTCTCGTCGTACTGCTTCTCGGTCTTCCAAAGTTTCCAGGCCATCGTGAACCTCGCAAGAGTGTGCGGGATGCGGCTTGGTGAAGATACTTGCACACTCGGTCGGGGGCGTAAACCGGCGCTTGACCTTGTTGACTCGGAGAGACTGCCGCGGCGTGACGGGGTTTAAAGCGGGTCAAAACGCTATCCGGTCGAATCGGCTTCTGGTCGATCAATGCCGCCATAACTCAGGCTTCCTCTGCCTGTTTCACCTTGGTCTGTTGCTACCCGGCAGCGGCTTCGGGGCGGGTGCAAATCCGGCCGATTGCCAGTCGCCTGTTGATTGCGATGTCGCGCCTTCGGCCTCCCGATGTTGCACGATCCGCCATTGAACCGATCAGGCGATCACTTCTCGTTATAGACCCGAACGTTGCTTCAGGATAGAGCCGCAACGATCCATGTGATGTGCGCTCGCCGCCGTGCTTCGAAGGCCGGCGGCTGCGGCACGGCACTCGATCTTTTCATTTTTGCAAGGCGACGGGCTCCGGACATCGGAATTGCTGGCGTCGTTCGCCGGAGGCTCGATTTAGTACTAGGCTAGAAGCCGGATCGACGAAGACCGGTTGACGCGCGAACCATCCGCAGTCGCGTTGGGCGGTCTTCGACGTGTTTTCATCGGCGTGTTGCCGCAATGGAGCGAGGTCCACCATGCAATTGTCCGCCGTCAAGGTCGTCAAGCCCGAAGCGACCAACTTCATTCTCGGGCAGAGCCACTTCATCAAATCCGTCGAGGATATTCACGAAGCGATGGTCGGCACGGTGCCCGGCATCAAGTTCGGCCTCGCGTTCTGCGAGGCCTCCGGCAAGCGCCTCGTGCGGCGCTCCGGCACGGACGAGAGCCTCGTCGAGATGGCTTGCCAGAACGCCACCAACGTCGGTGCGGGCCATAGCTTCTTCGTGTTTCTGGGCGACGGCTTTTTCCCCGTCAACGTGCTGAACACGATCAAGGCCGTGCCCGAGGTCTGCCGGATCTTCTGCGCGACGGCGAATCCCGTCGAAGTGCTGATCGCTGAAACGGACCAGGGGCGCGGCATCGTCGGCGTGATCGATGGCTTTTCGCCAGTCGGCATCGAAAGCGCGGAAGACGTTCAATGGCGCAAGGATCTTTTGCGCACGATAGGGTACAAGCTGTAGCGGCTGCGCTTTCTCTCGCTTCACGCGCGCCGCAACGCCTGCCGACATCCCATGGAACGACAACGACGCCTCATACCGGGCACGCTGTGGCCCGCCATGCTGCGACAGACCGAATACGCGCTGAGTCGCGGCGCGCTGCAACCGATCGACACGCAGCAGTCCGAGCTCGACAGCGGCGGCATCCGCTTTCTCGTGCGGCAGGTGTCGAGCCTGACCCACAAGGAACAGCAGCTCAAGCAGGCGCGAAAGCTTCAGACGGCAAAGCGCCCACCAGCGAACCCCTTTCTTCCCTACGAGCCGGATCTGTTCGTCGCCGATATCTCGGACACGCATCTCGCGTTGCTGAACAAGTTCAACGTGATCGATCATCATCTGCTGATCGTCACGCGCGAATTCGCACCGCAGCAAGCGCTGCTCGATCTTGCCGATTTCGAGGCGCTGCTCGTGTGCATGGCCGAGTTCGACGGCATCGGCTTTTACAACGGAGGCACGGAGGCGGGCGCGAGCCAGCCGCACAAGCATCTGCAGATCGTGCCGCTGCCGCTCGGGGAAAGCGGTCCGCCCGTGCCTATGGAGCCTTTGCTCAGTGCGCAGAAGGGCTTGCCGGGTTTGCCGTTTCGGCATGCGTTCACCCGCTTCGACGCGGACGAATTGACTCGCGTGGATGCACCGAAGCTGGCGCTTTCCCGCTATCGCACGCTGCTCGAAGCGGCGGGTATCGGCGCGCTCGAAATCGATCGTGCATGGTGCCATGCGGCGCCCTATAACCTGCTGGTCACACGGCGCTGGATGTTGCTCGTGCCGAGATCTCAAGAGCGTGTCGAAGGCGTGTCGGTGAACGCGCTCGGCTTTGCGGGTTCGCTGTTCGTGCGCGACGCGGCCCAACTGGATCTGATCGAAAGGCTCGGTCCGATGACCGTATTGGAACGTGTCGCGCTACCTGCAAATACATAACGTCCGCGCGACGAACTCACGCACCGTCCGCCTGTAAATACCTGTGCGCGAAAGCAATCGCCATGCTGCCCTCGCCGACGGCCGACGCAACGCGCTTCACGGGGCTCAGCCTCACATCTCCGCACGCGAATACGCCAGGTACGCTCGATTCGAGCAGATAAGGATCGCGCTGATGCGACCAGCGTCCGGCCTTGACGACGTCATCGCCAGTCAGCACATAGCCGCGCACATCGCGCGCGATTTCGGGCGGCAGCCACTCCGTCTGCGCATCCGCTCCGATGAAGACGAACAGACCGCCGCAGTCGTGCCGGCTCACTTCGTCGCGGGTCGAATCGCGAACGTCGATGGCAGCCAGATGCGTATCGCCATGGGCGCCGACCACTTCCGAGCGCAGCCGCACCGCGACATTCGACTTGCCCGCAAGCTGTTCGACGAGATAGCGCGACATGCCCCTTTCGAGCGAATCGCCACGCACGACGAGCGTCACGCTGCGCGCATGATTGGCGAAGAACAACGCCGCCTGACCGGCCGAATTGCCGCCGCCGATCAGATGCACGTCGAGGCCGTGCGTCGCGCTCGCTTCGCTGCGCGCCGCGCCGTAGTAAATCCCCTTGCCGATAAAGCGGTCGAAGCCGTCGATGGCAAGCCGCCGCCACGTGACGCCCGTCGCGAGAATGATGGTTCGGGCGTGCACGGCGTCGCCGCCGTCGAGATGAATCTGCCGCGCCTGCACATCGATGCGCTCGACCGAGCGCGTCACCAGGATTTCCGCGCCGAGCCGCCGTGCCTGTTGCAGCGCGCGGCTCGCGAGTTCGTCGCCGGAAACGCCATTGGGAAAGCCGAGATAATTTTCGATGCGCGAGGACGTGCCCGCCTGACCGCCCGGCGCCTCGCGCTCGAGCACCAGCGTGCGCAGACCTTCCGACGCGCCGTACACCGCGGCGGCTAGCCCCGCAGGCCCGCCGCCGATGATCGCCGTGTCGTATCCGGCCAGACGCGGCTGCGTCTGCAGGCCGAGCAGTCCCGCCAGCTCGCGGGTTGCGGGCCGGCTCAGCACGGTGCCGTCGACGAGGCGCAACGCGGGGCACTCGCCTTCCGTCGGACATGTGCCGGGCCAGCGCGCGGCCAGTTCGGGCGCATCCGGCGCCAGCCAATCGACGCTGATCTGATTGCGCGCGAGAAACTGGCGCAACAGCGTGCACGCATCGTCCCAACGATTGCCGACGATCATCACGCGCGCCTTCGGCGGCTCGGCGGAAAGGCTTTGCAGCCCGCCGATGCGTTCGCGCGCGAGCGCCCCCATTTTGAACGCCACGTCGGGCGACGCCGCCGCGAGCGCATAGTATTGCGGCGCATCGACACGCATCACGCGCGAAGGCTCGGCCGCCCGATACGCGCCCGGAAACGGCGAGCTCAGTGCCAGCGGCACTTCGCCGAAGATCGTGCCGGGCAGACGCCAGCCCAAGGTTCGCTCGATGCCGTCGAACGTCTTGATGACTTCCATCTTGCCCGAGAGCACGGCGTATAACGCGCGCTCTCCGCCTTCATGGACCGCGAACTCGCCCGCGCACAGATGCAGGTCGGCGGCCGCGTGCGCGAGATTTTCCAGTTCGGTGTCGGGGAGGGCCGAGAACAGCGGCACGGCGCGGATGTCGTCGATCGTCAGCATGGCTTCTTCTTCCGTTCTAACAGGCAGATGACGTAGCGCACGGTTCATCGGGTCAGAGGCGTCATGTCCGACGATTGGACTCGCGCAAAAGCATGCGCAGACGACGCGCGGCGCCGGCCACCACACCGACCCAGTATAGGATTTCCAGGTCAGGATGCCGCACTGATGTGTGCGTTGGCGGGCAGTGCAATCTGATGCTTGCTATCGTCATCCAGACTATCTGGTCGCAACGTGGACGATCGAACCACGGGGGCGCTTCTGAAACACCTAAGATGAGTGAACGGCCCGTGATCTGAATGCCGTATTTCGTCGCTGCCATGCAATCGGTACGAAGCGGAGAGTGCGATCAGCGCGGAGGTGCGCAATGGTTTTTCGATGGATGCGAATGGTCTGTCTGGCGACGTATGTGTGTGGCGGCGCGCAAGGGTGTCTGGCAGCGGATTCGTCGGCGGCGCCCGCGGTTGCCGCCGCGCCGCCGGTCGTCTATGTCTCCGATTTCGATCTCGACGCGGCAAATGTCACCCCTGACAACGGACCGGGTCACCGCACGCGAGGCATCCTGGGCAGCCTGGTGCCTGAAGGTCCGCTGCGCCAGCAGCAGGATCCGCAGGCGCGGGCGCGAGACATCGTTGCGCTGATGGCGAAATCGCTGACGGACGATCTCAGGAAGGCCGGGGTAGACGCGCGCCGCGTCACGCCGGGTGAGCCGCTGCCGCACGCTGGCTGGCAGGTGCGCGGAGTGTTTCTCAGTGTCGATGAAGGCAACCGGCTGCGTCGCGCGATGGTGGGGATGGGCGCGGGCCAAAGCCAGTTTCAGGTCGCGGTGTCGTGCGATAACCTGGCGACGCCGGAGTTGCCGCCGCTCTATGAATCGGTTGAAGAGGGGGCGAGCAGGGATATGCCGGGCGCGGTCATCAAGCTCAATCCGTACGTGATCGCCGCGAAGGTCGTGCTGTCCGGGCGCGATCAAAAGACGGCGGTCAAAAACAGCGCGGAACAGATAGCTGGCGAACTCGCGCGACGGCTTCAGACGGGCGCGAAGTAGGAGAGTCGATTCCGTTGCGAGGCGTGGCTCGCTTCAGCCCGATTACCGGCAGCCCCGGCCCGATCTGCGGCCGGGGCCGTCCGATCAGCAGCCCGTCGGCTTGACTCGCTCGACCGCGAGGCCGAACAGCGGACGCAGCTTCGTGCCGACCACGTTGCCGAAAAATGCCGCGACGAGCCACAGCCAGCCGTGCAGGCTGCCCGACACGATGCCGCTGAAGTACGCGCCGATATTGCAGCCGTACGCGAGGCGCGCGCCGTAGCCGAGAATCAGGCCGCCGACGATTGCCGCGATCAGCGAGCGCAGCGGCAGACGCCACACCGGCGCGAAGCGGCCGGCGAGCGCAGCGGCGACCATCGCGCCGATCACGATGCCGATGTCCATCACCGACTTCACGTCGTGGCTGATCGGTGCGGCGAGGGCGGCCGCGTTCGGGCCGGTGCTCCACACCGGCCAGTTCGCGACGTCGATACCCAATGCCGTGAACGTCTTGGCGCCCCACAGCGCGAACGCCGACGTGATGCCCCACGGATGGCCCGACAGCGCGAGCGTCACGAAGTTGAGGATCGCGAGCACGATAGCGCCGGCGAATAGCGGCCACGGGCCATGCAGCCACGGCGAAGCGTTCGGTACGCGATCCACGTCGTTGATGAGTCGGCCGTGACGGCGCTTTTCGATCAGCACGGTCAGCGCGGCGATCGCCGCGAACACCACGAGGTTCAGCGCGATCCCCGGGCCGACGCCGAGCGTCTTCACGAGCGAGATCGGCGGCAGATGCGGCATTGCGGACCAGAACGGCATATGCGCGGTGCCGATCACCGAGCCGATGACGAACGCGATCAGCGTGACCACCATCCGCGTGCTGCCGCCGCCGACCGTGTACAGCGTGCCGGAGGCGCAGCCGCCGCCGAGCTGCATGCCGATGCCGAACATGAACGCGCCGACCACGACCGACGTGCCGACGGGCGACACTTCGCCGACGACCGGATGACCGAACAGCGTGCCGGCGGAAAGCGCGGGGAAGAACAGCAGCACGCCGATCGCGAGCATCAGCATCTGCGCGCGCAGGCCGGCGCCGCGGCCGTCGGCGATGAACACGCGCCACGCGGACGTGAAGCCGAACGCGGCGTGATAGAGCGTGACGCCGAGCAGCGCGCCGAGCACGTACAGCGCGGCCTGTTTGACGCTGACGGTCTGCGCGAGATAGATCGCGCCGATCACGACGAGCGCGAGCGCGACGCTGAGCGGCTTCGGATTGATATTGACGACACGGCGGGGCGCGCCGAACGACGAGGACAGATCGGACATGATGTGTGGGGCGGACGCGCTTGTCGCGCTAGGACGGCACGCCTGTGAAACGGCGGTCGCTGCGCGGGAGGAGGACCGCGAATAGTTGTTTTGGGAGAGCGTCGAAGTATACCGAAATGTCGCGTTGCGGCCGCCGCTGCAGAGGTTCGCGCCGCTCGGCGGCAAGTCCGGGACGCGCGCCGCGTGGCAAGCCTGAAAGGCCCGCCGCGCGGGGCTTTGCGCCGGTCGACGGCGATTGAAGTCGGTCGCTTAATAACCTGCTGTAATACCGATATTTCAAACTTGCATTGAAATCGGTATCAACGCGTTCCTCCCCGGAGAGCTTACCGGTCTGGCGACTGTTCGCGCAGGTAGGCCTGCGCTTCCGCCTCCGTTTCATAAACATAAGGCGAGAGCCCGCGCCGCGTCAGTGCGCCGCCCAGCTTGGCGCGCATGAAAGCGCTGGTCGTGAAGCGCGTTACGCCGAGATAGTAGCGCTGCACCATATCCTCGACCATTTCGACATACGCGTCCTCCAGCGCGGGGTCCAATACGAAACCCTCGTAGTTCACCACCGCATAGACCTTGTGGTCCAGCGGTTCGCAGACGCGGCATACCTGAGCGCGGATCGCCGCGATATCGTCCGGACGCTTTACCTCGAGACGCGAGAAATTGAGAAATATGATGTTCTTGTCGTCGTCGTAGATAAAGCGTGCTTCCAGCGGCAGTCGCAAAACGTTCGAGCGCAGGCCCATCGGTTCAGGCAGGAAAATCCGCTCGTCCATCTGCATCGGCGTCGGCGAACGAAGGATCGGTGTGAAATCCATCTTGGCCAGAATGTCGCGCTCCAGATCGACGCCAGGTGCAATCTCGATGAGTTCCATACCATCGGCGCCGAGCTCGAACACGCAACGCTCGGTGATGTAGATGACCGGGTGGCCCTTTGCGGCCGCATACGGGCCGGAAAACGTGCGATGCTCGACTTCTTCGACGAACTTCCTGGCCGTGCCGTCACGGTGGATACGCAGCTTGCCGTCGACGACCGCAATCTGGCTCTGGCCCGCCATGAAAGTGCCGACGAACACGACTTTCCTCGCGTTCTGGCTGATGTTGATGAAGCCTCCGGCACCGGCCAGGCGCGGCCCGAATCGCGACACATTGAGGTTGCCCATGCGGTCGGCCTGCGCGAGGCCAAGAAAGGCGATGTCGAGCCCGCCGCCGTCATAGAAATCGAACTGGGCGGGCTGATCGATGATCGCCTGTGCATTGGTCGCCGCGCCGAAGTTCAAGCCTCCCGCTGGAATCCCGCCGATCACGCCGGGCTCGGTGGTCAGCGTCAGCAGGTCGAGGATCCTTTCCTCGTTGGCGACGCTGGCGATGCCCTCGGGCATGCCGATCCCGAGGTTCACCACGCTGTTTGGCTGCAGTTCCATTGCCGCGCGCCGAGCGATCACCTTGCGCTCACTCATCGGCATCGGCGCCACACTGCTCGCGGGGACCCGAATTTCGCCGGCGAACGCCGGACTGTATGGTGTGGCAAAGGTCTGCTGGTGGTTCTCGGGCGGCGCCAGCACGACGCAATCGACCAGGACGCCGGGGATCTTCACCTGTCGCGGATTCAGCGAGCCGCTCTCAGCGATACGCTCCACCTGGACGATCACCAGACCGTGGCAGTTGTGCGCGGCCATGGCGATCGCGAGAGCCTCCAGTGTCAGGGCTTCGCGCTCCATCGTCACGTTGCCGTCCGGGTCGGCGGTGGTGCCGCGCACGATCGCGACGTTGATCGGGAAGGCCTTGTAGAACAGATATTCCTCGTCGCCGATCCGCATCAACTCGACCAGGTTCTCGGTGGTGCGTTCGTTCAGCTTGCCGCCACCGAAACGCGGATCGACGAAGGTGCCGAGGCCGACTCGCGAAAGATGGCCGGGCTTGCCGGCCGCGATGTCGCGAAACAGTTGGCTGATCACGCCTTGCGGCAGATTGTAGGCTTCGATCTGGTTATCCACCGCGAGCTGCTGTAGCTTCGGCACGAGGCCCCAGTGTCCGCCGATCACGCGCCTGACGAGCCCTGGCATCGCCAGATGGTTCAGTCCCCGTTCCTTGCCGTCTCCCTGGCCCGCCGCATAGACCAGCGTGAGGTTGCTGGGCTTGGGGAGGGCGACCAACGTATCCTCGTCACGCGCGGTACAGAGTTCCTCGATGGCAATCGCGATATCTTCCGCGAAGCCGATGCCGACGAAGCCGCCTGTCGCGACCGTATCGCCCTCGCGGATCAGGCGCACGGCATCGCGTGCCGACGCCAGTTTGCCGGACGAGCGGGAGAGGATGGCCGGTGAAGGCGCACCCGCGGTTGATTGCGTGTTCACGTTTCACCTCGCCTGATTCGAGCGCGACTGTCTAGTAGGCGCCGCCGGTATCAATGGTCAGATGGAGCATGTCGTCTTCGAGGACCCTGATGAAATGTTCGTCCTCCTGCAGCAGTTCCTCCAGCACGTCGCTGTTGGACAGCACGCCGATGACGCGCCCTGATTCGAGAACGGGTAGGTGCCGGATCCGCCTGGTGTGCATCGACGCGAGGCATTGATCGCAGGTATGTTCGGGCGTCACGTAAAGCACCTGGGTGGTCATGATGTCGCCAACCCTGGTCTCGGCGGCGTTGCGGCCAAGCACCTCGACCTTGCGGGCGTAGTCGCGCTGAGACAGCACGCCAACCAGATTGCTGCCCTGCAGCACCAGCACGGTCGTCACATCCTTGTCGGCCATCAGATGCAGCGCGCTAAGCACGGTGTCGTCGGGGCCGACCGAAATAACCTCCCGAGGGTTCCCGGACAGAATTTGCCGTGCTGTCTTCCTCTCCTTTTTCATGACCGCCTCCAGACAGAAAGGGGAGCATGTACGGACTCCGCTCGATCAAAGCGAAATCGGAATGCGATCGTCCAGGCCCAGCCCGGGCTGGCGACTTTTGCATTCGTTGAATTGCAGTGTAGGTCGCTTGATCCGGGCCGAACGAACATTTTCCCGTTCAGCTCACGCCGAAGAGCACGCCGCATCTCGTAAGCCCCGGCTGGAACTCGCGGCTCACGCGCCGGTTGACATGGATCGAGCGGTGCGGCGCGCCGCACGCAAGCCCCGCGACGGGGCGGATTGCGCTCGAGGCAACGGCAGTGTCAGTGAAGCTACCTCAGCCTGCGCAAATACTGGGATCGGTGATCGTCGGCTGCGGCTCAAGCGTGCGCATAGCTATTCCGGGAGATTCCGGAGTCCTCGCGCCAATGCGGTGGCGAGGGCGAAGCCATGCGCACGTGTTTCGTGAAAGCGCTCTAAAGAATACCGTCCAACGCCTTGGCGAACCTGGCGACCGCGCCTTCGACGTCATGCAGTTTGTCCAGGCCGAATAGTCCGATGCGGAAGGTCTTGAAGTCCGCAGGCTCGTCGCATTGAAGGGGAACGCCGGCTGCGATCTGCAAGCCGGCATCCGCGAATTTCTTGCCGGACCTTATGCCGTCATCGTCCGTATAGCAGACCACGACGCCCGGAGCCTCGAAACCTTCGGCAGCAACGCTTCTGAAACCTTTGTCACTCAGCAGTGCGCGAATGCGCTTGCCGAGTTCGAGCTGCTCCGCTCTCACTTTGTCGAAGCCATATGCGTCGGTTTCCTTGATGACGTCGCGCAGCGTCGCGAGACTGTCCGTGGGCATCGTAGCGTGGTATGCGAACCCGCCGTTCTCGTAGGCTGTCATGATCTCCAGCCATTTGCGCAGATCGCAGGCGAAACTGGTGCTGGTGGTTGCGTCGATCCGTTCGCGGGCGAGGGGGCTGAGCATGACCAGGGCGCAGCAGGGTGACGCGCTCCAGCCCTTTTGCGGTGCGCTGATCAGGATATCGATGCCGCTGGCCTGCATATCCACCCAGATCGTGCCGGAGGCGATGCAATCCAGCACGAACATGCCGCCGACGGCATGCACGGCGTCGGACACTGCGCGCAAATAAGCATCGGGCAGCATCATCCCGGATGCGGTTTCGACATGCGGCGCAAACACCAGATCCGGCTTGTTTTCCTTGATTGCAGCGACTACTTCTTCGATCGGAGGTGGCGCGTAGGCGGCCTGCCTTCCCGGTTCGACCGGACGCGCCTTCAACACGGTCGTTTCGGACGGAATCCCGCCCATGTCGAAAATCTGCGACCAGCGGAAACTGAACCAGCCATTGCGGATGACCAGACACTTTCTGTTCGTCGCGAACTGGCGGGCGACGGCCTCCATGCCGAAAGTCCCGCTGCCCGGGACGATCACGACCGACTGCGCGTTGTAGACCTTTTTCAGGGCGCCGGAAATATCGCGTACGACTCCTTGAAAGAGCTGCGACATGTGATTGATTGATCGGTCGGTGTACACGACTGAATATTCGAGGAGCCCCTCGCGGTCGACATCGGGAAGTAAGCCTGGCACGTTCGTCTCCGGTTATTGACTAATAAGACAATCGAAACCAGATTCTAACGAAAGCCACCTGCAACGGCATCGGCCGGAAGGTCCCCGGTGCCCATCCGGCAACTTTCGGTGTGGACCTGCCGTCGAGTCGCACCGCGGCGCAGCATTTAATTATGAAAATCATAGTTTCAAGTGCCGCGCGGCTCCACTGTCAATTTCATGGCGGATCTGACAGGTCACAACGCCGCCCGTCGTCGCCTTGCCTTGCCTGGCCGAAGGGCGAGGGGCCCCGACGCGCCCGGCAGCGGCGTTTGCGTGCGCGGGGCGCGGCGCATCGGGCAGGCGACACCCTGCTGTGCGCAGCGCGATTTTCGTTCCTCCTATCGATATGACGGATGCGATTAAATCTTTTGCGATTGACATCGGGCGCATCTTTGTCCATTATTCGACGCAAGCGATTACATCGCATGCGATATAAGACGCTTGACCCCCCTCATTGACACAGGAATCCATCATGACCCGGATCGATCAAGTCCTCTTCTCAGGCAACTCCCACGCCACGATCAATCACGACCCCGATGTCCGGCGCGGCGAGCACGGCGTGCTCGACCTCGAACTCTCGGCGCCCAACGGTGAACGCCACGATTTCATCGCCACCGCGCTGCACCCGCGCGCCGAGCAGCTGTTCTCGGGCGCGTGGTCGGCCTGTTATATCAGCGCATTCGAGATTGCGGCCTCGATGAGGAAGGTCACGCTGCCGTCCGACTACTCCGTGGACATCCAGGTCAGTATCGGCACGGTCGGCAACGGGTTTTCCCTCGGCGCTCAGTTCACCGTCCGCGCACCGGGGCTGGAACCGGAAGTCGTCGAGGCCCTCGCGAAGCTCGCCCATCAGATCTGCCCGTACTCGAAGGCCGTGCACGGCAACATCGAGGTCGGCCTGAAGGTCGTCACGGTGTGATTTATAAGTCGTATGCGATGTAATCGCGCAAGATTTAAATCTCTCTGATTTCCCTCTACACAGGAATCCATCATGGAAAAGATCGAAAAAGTCCTCGCTGCAGGCAACTCCCACGCCACGGTCAATCGCGACCCTGCTGCCCAGCGCGGCGAGTACGGCGTCTATGACCTCAAGCTGACCGCGCCCGGCGTTGAGAACCTCGATTACATCGGTACCGAGCCGCACCCGAGGGCCGAGCAGCTGTTTGCCGGCGCGTGGTCGGCCTGTTACACCACCGTATTCGGCATGGCGGCCGAACTGGAGCAGGTCACGCTGCCGCGCGACTACTCCGTGGACATCCGGGTGAACATCGGCCAGACCGGTGCCGCGTGGTTCCTCGGCGCCGAGTTCGAGATTCGCGTGCCGGGTGTGGAACAGGAGGTCGTCGAGAAAATCGCTCACCGGGCCCATCAGATCTGCCCGTACTCGAAGGCTGTGCGCGGCAACATCGAGATCAGCACCAGCATCGTCACGGCGTGATCCGCCAGGGCACGTGCTCCCGCTGGAGCACGTGCCCGTCAATGAACTTTCTTTAGGGAATCTCCATCATGAAGACCAAACTCATCGTTGCATTGCTCGTCGCAGTTTCCGCATCCGTCACCGCACCCGCGTTCGCCAGCGGCTACGGACCGGCGCCTTTCTACAAGCCGTCGATCGGCGCACCGTCATCGCAAAGCGGGCAGAGCCTGCGTACCGTCGCCGCCGAGCGCGAAGACGCAACCAGCGCGGAAAAGGCTTATGGCGGTGCGGTCTCGGGACTGTCGGAAGCGGGGAGCCATGTCGCCGTGACGCGGCGCGATAACCTCTTCGCACACCACTAAGTCGTGCACTCCTCCGGCGCTGGGCCGTCGCGCATTTTGGTTGCTCGTGCGCGCCGGCCACAGCACCGGGAGAATCGAGGATCCGTTCACTGAGAAAGACGCAATGTTCAGTCATGTCGCGGCCGGCACCGACGACCTGAAAAAAGCAAAGCGGTTCTACGATGCCGTACTGGATGGGCGGGCCTGGTGAAATTCACAAGGAGTTGTACCCTGCAAGGCAGCGATGCGATGTAGGTGATGGTGCGATACAATCGTATGCGATCTATATTCTCGTGAAACGCCCGGCTCCAGCCAAGGAGGATACACATGAAATCCAGGGATCAACTGGCACCCGAAAACCTGATGCTTTCCGACTACCTGTGCTTTGCGGTCTACTCCGCGAACCTCGCGTTTGGCAAGGCATACAAGCCGATACTCGAGGAACTCGGACTGACCTACCCGCAATACATCGCGATCGTTGCGTTGTGGGAGGAAGACAACCAGACCGTCAGCGGTCTTGGCGCAAAGCTGTTTCTCGAATCCAACACGTTGACGCCAATGCTGAAGAAGCTCGAGGCGATGGGTTATCTGGAAAGGCAACGCGATCCCGGTGATGAGCGCCAGGTGCGGATCAGTCTCACGAAGAGCGGCCGGCGGCTGCGCGAAAAAGCCCTGAAAATGAACCCCGTCCAGACGGGCTTGGCGCCCGACGAGTTCGCGAAAATTCAGACGTCGGTCGTGGCGTTGCGGAACAACCTGATCAAGTCGGCCCAGAACGGCGAATGAACCTCGCGGGACTTGTTCTGGTCAAGCGAGTGGCATCAGCCACCGGGCGCGTGAGAGTCACGCAGACTTACCGTTCTTCACTGCGTCCCGTCGCGCCGCGCGCTCCTGCGCGTAGGAAGGGCTGAATTCAGCCTTCAGATCTTCGCGCCGCAATGGGCACAATGCTGCTATTCGCAAGGTTTCCGGCAGCAGGTCGTCCGGGAATCATTGATAGCGTGCGGGTCGCAGGAAGCGCTCAATGGCAACCCTGCCGACAGACGTAAAGCGGCTGTCCGACGTTGCAGGGAAGGGGCCGTGGTCAAGCGAGGAGGCCTACGCCGCCTGGTCGGTCGAAGCGAGGACGCAATTGCCGCACGAGCGCGCCTTGCCCATTCGCAGGCGTCCGGCGCTCACTGTCACCTCGCCACCGCAGTCGCACCGGCAAACCCACAATCCATCGCCGGCGTACCGCTCGGTCGTCAGCTGGCCGAAAACCTCGCCGCTCTTCAGCGCCGGCGAGCCGGGGCGCGACCGCCACACGCGACGCTGCTCACGGCAGCCGCAGTCACGCACTTCACCGCTCTCCACCGCCTTCAAGGCAGCAGTCACCTGGCCGCCGCACCGGCATTGCCAGAGCCACACCTGTGCGCCGCAATATCGAAGCGCGACGAGATCCCCAAAGGAGCGGCCAGCCACATCGCGACGTGGCGGAAAAGGCCATTGAGGCTGCGGCGGGCGGCGGGTACGTTTGTTCACGAGAGGCAAATGGGGATGCGGCGTCGTACTGTCAAGCATAGCTGCGCATTTGGTTCGGAGCGCGTCAGCAAAGTAGTGACAGAGCGTTCCCATATTACAGGCTCTAGCCGGCCAGGAGGTGACGTCGCGCCGACAATGTGGAACTCGCTCGGAGACCGGCGATGATGCCGCCGGTCGGTCGCGGCCGCCGGATTCTCAGCTTCGGCTGGATCGGTTTATAGCCGCTATGTGGTGTAGCTCACACTTTGTTGCAATTTGCTACGGATGGCTAGAATGCCCGCCCCGCAAGGCTTAGCGGCTCACGGCGAAACGCGGACAGGGTTGCGCTTGCCACGGCAGGGTGAAGATTTCAAACGCTGAACCGTTAAAGGACTCAACAAGTGGGGAACACACACCATGAAGATCGAATCCGCCAATTACCCGCTCGCGACTCCGCAGAACGCTGCGCAACGCGCAATGATCAGCAGCGATGCGAACGATGCCGTCGAGTCCGCGCAACAAGGCAGCGCTGCCGGCGCGCAGAATCCGACGATTAGTCTCTCGTCCATGTCCGCGCTGCGCACGTCGAGCGATTCCGATATCGACACGGCGAAGGTCGAGTCGATCAAGGCCGCGCTGCGTGACGGTAGCTACAAGGTCGATTCCGGAAAAATCGCCGACGGCATGCTCAGCACCGCGCGCGACCTGTTGCAAACGACGTCTCGCTGACCGGCCGCTGAACGTAGCAACACCCGGCCGTGAAGGCGAGCAGTTGTTGATCGTTGCTCGGGCCTTCCAATCGTGGTCAGCCCGCGCTAGCGCTGCACAATGACCGTCGAGGTAGTTTCATACGTGATGCGCACATGGCTACGGCGCGGGAGCGAATACATCGTGTCGACCAGATCGGGGCGATTGACCTTGACCGAACGAGCCACTCCGGATTTGTCGGCAAATGTCAGCAGACCCAGTTTCCTATTGATGCCTGTTACTTCGACAACGCCTTCAAAGGTTCCAACAGCCTGAAAACCTTCTTCTTTCTTTTCAGGTGAAAACTGGGTCACCTTCACCGTACGGTTCAGGTGCGTCACAGGCGTACCCGCCGCAAGCGTCAGTCCAGTGACGTAGGGTTCGACATAGTGCGTCGTGACCTTGTCGCCCACCTGAAGCCAGCTGAGCACATCCTTGTGATCCTTCGCGTTGAAGCTCAGACTCTCCCGTCCCGGAACGTCGACGACGACGATTGCGTTCTTCTGGTCGATGTAACTGACCGTGCCGCTTTCGCTGTCGACTGAAGCCCCGCTGGGCACACTCGCCTGCGCGTCCGGGGCCGAAGTGTCCGCCGCCTTGCAAACGGGCAGCAATGCGTACAAGCCGAATACAGCAACGCACATCGCGCACGCCCTTCTGACCGAAGAGCGACTAATAAGCTGGGAAAGCATGGAGATCCCTCCAGTGCGAATGCATTTCAAAACTCGAGAAACGACAGGTTCGGATTGTAGCGTTCAAGAGGCGCTGACCGCGGCTAATTGTCCGGTGACCGGTTTGCCTGGACAAAAGAGAAATGCAAGTAATCGCTACAGTAATTAAGACCATCGTTAGCTAACTGCGCTTGATGTCCCGCACCGTTTGGGTATGCGAAGCGGGGAGACTACGACCTTCTCGCTGGCTGGATTATAGGTGCCGATCGGATGCTCGACAAAAATGGTGTGTTGCCGAGGTGAAGGTGGAAAAAAGGTGTCCCCATCGTGTACGAGTCATGTTTCTGCTTCCATACTCCTACTAAATGGGCCGTGTGCGCACGTCGAGGAGAGCGCCTCGGTCGGGCTCAGGGTTGAGTCACTACGAGCAACAGTCATCGACTGACACGAAGTATATTCAGGAGCGCGACATGAAGACCCTGGTGATACTGGCATGCGTCATCCTCTCTACGAACGCGTTTGCAGAGTGCGCGAAAAATGCCCGCGGTGAGACGGTGTGCGGCAATGGGCAGACAGCCGGCGGCTATAACAAGAATACCGGCACGGCCTGGCAATCCCAAACGAACCAGAATGGGGTGCACACGACCCAGACCAATCGCGGTGGGGAGGCAAAGACGGCGAATGGCAAAGGCGTGGCCAAGGGCCCGGGCGGGACAACCTGTTATCGGACCGCGAATAGTCACGGTTGCAACTGATAGCGTTCCTGCCGCATCGTGAACGTGGTTCAACAATGTGGAGATCGTCGTGGCCGACAAGATCGGTATCGAGACGACGACCTACGTACGCAATATCTACAAGTACTTCGCCGCGTATAAGCTGATTGTCGATGCTCGGGACGTTCGCAACGAAGCGGTAGAAAGCGTGCGGAAACATTCGTGACCGGTTCAGCAGTCGAGGTTGCTTTCCCGAATACGCAACCAGGGGCTCGCTCTGTGATGGCGGGAACGGCCGCTGATTGAGTGGTGCCGTCCTTGGAGGATCGGCTCGACCAGGTCTGCGGGAGAACGCTCATGGGCGGCAGTACGCATTCATGTGCGAGCCAAGGCCTCGGCAATTCCGGACGTCGGCCTTCAACGGGTAGTTACGCGGCGCTGTGCCCTTGGCGCCGCAGGACGATATGCGTCGCCTTCTGCGACGCTACGAATTCAACGCATTCGTATCCCAGAGCCCGCAAGTCGACCCCTTCGAACAGCGATTCTCCGCGGCCGAGCAGGACCGGCGAGATAGCAATGTGCAGTTCATCAATCAGGCCTTCACGAAGATACTGCCGGATCGTGTCCGGTCCACCGCCGATCCGCACGTCCATTCCGGCAGCGGCCTCGCGCGCACGGTCGAGCGCCTCGCGAATGCCGCCCGTTATGAAGTGGAACGTTGTGCCGCCTTCCATCTCGATGGGGGGACGCGCATGATGGGTCAAGATGAAGACCGGAACGTGGTACGGCGGATTGTCTCCCCACCAGCCTTTCCAGTTCGTGTCCGGCCAGTCCCCACGAATGGGTCCGAACATGTTCCTCCCGAGAATCCAGGCCCCGACATTCTGAAAGCCACGGGCGGCGAAATCGTCGTCGACCCCGGTCGTACCGCCGTCATTGCCGAACAAGGCCTGCTGGAACGTGCGTGTTGGGACTAGCCACTGGTGCAGTTCCGTCCCGCCGACGCCGAGCGGATTGTCGATGTCTTGATTCGGACCTGCTCCGTATCCGTCGAGCGAGATGGTGAAGCCCTGAACGCGAACTCGTGTCATCGTTTTTTGCCTCCATTTAGACGCCAGGCAGGTAACTGGCGGACGTCGGGGTCCGGATAGTCTCGATGCCGCGGTTAATGTACCCGATACCGCCGAAGGCAGTAAATTCGCAGCAATTCCTGGTCCTTGGGAAGGCCGGAAACAACGGCGGATTCAACCTGTGGATGCGATAGTTTGGTTAAACCGCCCGGTCGTGGCAGACAAGCCAATAAGCATCGCCGCGCGCGTCACCTCGCGGTATTCAGAAGCCCCATCAGCTCATCCGGCGAGATGTCGTCGTTGTCGATCGCGTCGACAACGACCCTCCGGTCTCAATCAGATAGCTGTTCGCCAATGGCGGCGTGTGCGCGAAGCGGTACGGCGAGGATCATGACCTCCGTGGTCGGCGCATCCTGCAAACTCATGGCCGCAATCTGCGCACCGAGTTGCTTCGCCATCACCTCCATCGACTCATGGCTATGCGGGTTCGCAACACCAATAGCCATACTGCTGCCGGCGAGCTGGCGGGCGAGTGCCGCTGCAACTTTTCCGGGGCTGAGAGTTGAACAGTTCATCGTGCATTACTCTTGATGTCCGATCCAGATGTGCGCGCAGCGAACGGCGATCCTCGGGCCTCACACCTCAGACCTGGCCGATACCACCGTCATTCATCAAATCCGCGCCCGTCATATATGAGCTCTGCCCGGAGGCAAGAAAGAGCGCCGCGCTGGCCATCTCGTCGGCCCGCGCGAGCCGACCGAGCGGGACCATGCTCTTGTACATGCTCACCAGATCCTCGCGTGACGCTGACTGGGAATCGAGGATCGGGGTGTCGGTGACACCAGGGCTGAGCATGTTGACGCGGATGCCGCGATCCTTGAATTCGGCGGCCCAGGTGCGGGCATACGAACGCAACGCGGCCTTGGTCGCCGCGTAAGCGGTGTGCCCTGGGATGCCCATCGCGTGCATGGCCGACGAAACCAGGATGATCGATCCACCACCTGTCATCATCGGCAGCAGCTTCTGCACCAGGAATACAGGGCCGCGCGCCATCAGATTGAATGCCTTGTCGAAATGCTCGGGCGTGATGGTGTCGATCGAGGCCTGCTCGGTATAGCCCGCGTTCGACACGACGATGTCGACGACACCCTTTTCGTCCCTGACTGCCGCGGCGACACGGTCGAGGTCATCGAGATTCGCGGCGTCGGCCTGGATAGCCGTAACGTTGCGTCCGATCAGATCGACGGCCTCGTCGAGCTGGCCTTGCCGACGGCCGAAGATAAACACGTGAGCGCCTTCGGCGACGAACCGCTGGGCGATCGCCAGGCCGATACCGGTCGTTGCGCCGCTAATGACGGCGATCTTTCCTGCGAGAGCTGACATTGGAACCTTCCGCCTGTTGATGACTGGAAGTGACATCGTAATTGCGGTCCCAACGAAAGATAATCGGCGGAATTATCATAAGATCCATTCACCAGGAGAATAGGTCTCGCGAGAGAAATGCAATGGACCGGTTTCACGAATTGAACGCCTTCATCGCCGTCGTCGAGGCGGGTGGCTTTTCCGCCGCGGCGCGTAGAACCGGCGAGTCACAGTCGGCCATCAGCAAGGCGATCGGCGCGCTGGAAAAGCGCCTGGGCGTGCTGCTATTCAACCGAAGCACACGCAGCGTGACACTGACGGATCAGGGGCAGAAATACTACGAGCGGACCAAACCGTTGCTGGACGAAATCGAGGTGGCCGATAGCGAACTGACCAGCAGCACGCTGGATGTCTCGGGCCTTGTCCGGATTGCCTGCGCGTCGACGTTCGGCCGCCTGCACGTTCTTCCGCTCATTCCCGAACTGCTGTCGCGCCATCCTGGTCTTCAGGTCGATCTCGTGTTGTCGGATTTCGTACGCGATATGGTGGAGGACCGAATCGATCTCGCGATTCGAGTGGGTTCCGTCAACGATCCGGATTCGGTCGTGAAGCGAATTGCCAGCACCCCGCTGGTCTGCGTCGGATCGCGTCGCTATTTCAAGCAACACGGCATACCGAAGGACCCCGCGGAACTCGTCAATCACAATTGCCTGCTCTACGGCGGTCTGCTGGAATCGGCGAACTGGCCGTTTCATGGGCCACGTGGCCGGTTCAGCGTACCGGTGCGAGGCAACCTGTCGTCGAATAGCGTAGAGACGATACGATCGGCCGTGCTAGCGGGCGTGGGAATCGGCCTCTTCGCGAAGCTCTCGTTGACCGACGAGCTCAAGCATCCCGACATCGTGACCGTGCTGGACGACTTCATCCGGGACGCCCGTGATGTCAGCATCGTCTGGCCGAGGCGTCGTTTCGTGCCTGCGCGCGTGCGCCGGGTCACAGAATTTTTTGCGGCGGCGTTGCCGCAGCGTTTATAGAAGCGCGACGTCCGTGAACGCAATGCAAACGCAATACGTCAAGCAATGTTCGCTAGCTGCGCGCGTCGCGTGCCTGCGTTGCTCGACATCGATTCGCGTACGTGGCGCGCGAATTCCTGCGCCGCTGGCTGAACCGTCGCGGGCAATCGCAGACAGATCGCGAACGCGGGCAACGCAGGCAAGCCGGTGACTCGAGGTATGAGCGTCTCCAGATCGCCCGGCACCGTGGAGACGAGCCAGGCCGTGATCGCGAGGCCCGCGCGCACCGTTGCGGCGGTCGCCTCGATGTTGCCGCTCTCGAACACCGTACGCCACGCGATGCCCTCGTCCGCGAGCGCGCCCAGCACCACCGGACGGAAAGCACAACGCTCGTCCACCATCGACAGCGGCAATGGCCGCTTCCGCCACGCATCACTGCCGCGCCCCGCGACCCACACCAACGGCTCGATGCAGACCACTTCACCTTCGGCTTCGCTCGCGACGGATTCGACCAGCGACACGTCCAGGCGACCGCTATTCACCGCTTCGCTCAACTCCGGCGACGCCGCGCACACCAACGAAATTTCGACGCGCGGATGCGCGTTGGCGAAGGCCTTCATCGCGGGCGCGAGCCGCGTCACGAGATCGTAAGGCACCCCCACACGCAGCGCGCCGCGCAACGGCTGGCCGGTCATGTCGGCCCAGATTTCGTCGTTCAGCCGCAGCAGCGTGCGCGCCTTCACCAGAAACTGCTCGCCCTGTCGCGACAGTTCCAGCCGGCGCGTCTTGCGAACGAACAGAAGGCAATCCAGCACATCTTCGAGGCGCTTCACCTGCTGGCTCACCGCGCCTTGGGTCATGTGCAGCAGATTCGCAGCGACCGTCATGCTGCCGCAATCGGCGACGGCAACGAAGGTGCGGACCAGATCGAGATCGAGGTTTCGGTTCATCTATGCATTATGTCGCGTAATGTGCCCCATCAATATTATTAGCTTTCGCGATGCTTTGACGATCCGTACAGTGCAAAGTCACTAATCCGGATGTACACCCATGACCTCGATACTGCCGCTTCTACTGTTCGTCGCCGTCGCGACCGTGACGCCCGGCGGCGCGACCACGCTCGCCACCGCTTCAGGCGCACGCTTCGGTTTCGTCCGCTCGATACCGCTGATGCTCGGCATCGCTATGGGCCTCGCGTTGCTCGCCGCGGTCGCCTCGCTCGGGCTCGGCGGTCTGCTGGTCGCGCTGCCGTCGCTGCAAACGGCGGTGAGGGCGCTCGGCTCCGCGTATCTGCTGTGGCTTGCGTGGCGCGTCGCGCGCAGCGGTCCGCCGAACGCGGGCAACGGCCCCGCGCGCCCGGCTACGCTCGTCAACGGCTTCCTGCTGCTGTGGCTCAACCCGAAAGGGTGGGCGATGACGATTGGCGCGGCGGCGTCGTTCGCGCTGCTCGCAAACAATCCGAACCGGCTCGCGATGCTGCTCGGTGCAGCGTTCGGTGTGGCAGCGTGCGCATCCCTCGCGTTGTGGTGCGCGCTCGGCGTGCTACTCGGGCGGCTGTTCCGGACGCCGCGCCACTGGCGCTTGCTCAATCTGGCGGTGGGCGTGCTGCTCGCCGCATCCGTCATTCCGACCTGGAGATGAGCATGTCTTCGCATCCGTTCGCCGGATAGTACGACTTTCAGCCTGCGAGAGCAGGGGACGTCGTCGAACTTCAAACCCACCGCCCCCTTCTCGACGAGACAGACTCAAACGAACAACTTTCCCAGCCGACTGGGTTGAGAGCGAAGATACTGTTTGGGCGCCCTGACGTGAGCCCCAAAGTGAGCGGCGGCGTGCCAGGGCCAGCGAGGGTCGAAGAGCACGGCCCGAGCGAGCGCGACCAGATCGGCGTCTGCGGTGCTGAGAATGGCTTCGGCTTGTTCGAACCCGGTGATCATGCCGACGGCGATGACGGGGAGTGCCGTCGCCTGCTTCACTGCCCGCGCGAAGGGAACCTGATAACCGGGCCCGACCGGAATTTGCGCGGCTGGGTTCGAACCGCCGCTCGAGACATTGATCGCGGCACAACCTCTCGCCTCCAGTGCGTGCACAAAAGCGATCGCGTCCTGCACGGACCACCCGCCTTCCACCCAGTCGGTAGCGGATACCCGCATCGTAACGGGGCGCTCATGCGAGAACGCGTCTCGCACGGCCTCGAAGACCTCGAGTGGAAAGCGCATCCGATTTTCCAATGAGCCGCCGTATTCGTCGTCCCGGTGGTTTGACAGAGGCGAGAGGAATTGATGGAGCAGGTAGCCGTGCCCACCCAGGATTTGAATGAAGTCCAACCCAAGCCGCGAGGCGCGTTGTGCCGCGGC
Source organism: Paraburkholderia sp. HD33-4 (assembly GCF_021390635.1). Taxonomy (NCBI): domain Bacteria; kingdom Pseudomonadati; phylum Pseudomonadota; class Betaproteobacteria; order Burkholderiales; family Burkholderiaceae; genus Paraburkholderia; species Paraburkholderia sp. HD33-4. Next base: position 966,867 of record NZ_JAJEJS010000003.1, read on the forward strand.
CGCGAAGGCGTTGCGAATCGCGGCCAGGCCATCGCGATCCAACGCGATGGGCGGTGTCTCGCCGGTTGCAAAAGCGACCGGCGATGGGCCATGGGTGTGCCAACCATTTGCGTGATTGGATGGAATCTGCGCGCCTCCGTCCCACAATTTCTGCCGGGACCCTTTTCGGCCAGCATGGTTGAGCTGGATTCCAATCGGCGTGTCAGACCACTGCCGAACCGCCTGCAGCACTCGCGTCATGGAGGCTTCGCACTCGTCCGAATAGAGCCCCACGTCACCATAGCTGGTGCGTCCGTCGGGGGTGACCGCGGTCCCCTCGATGGTTAGTGCCGCCGCGCCTGATATCGCCAGCTGGCCGAGGTGCATCAGGTGCCAATCGCTCATCTGGCCGTCTTCGGCCGAGTACTGGGCCATCGGGGCGATCACGATCCGGTTGGCTAGTTTGAGGTTGCCGACCTGTATCGGCGTGAACAGCGTCGGGTCGCTCATAGAGCGCCTTTGGCGGCGCCGCTAACGACGGCGACTTTGCCTGCGAGAGTGGACATGGAAATCTTCTGTCTGGTGATGAATGACAGGTAGATCGTAGTTGCCAGATACGGGAGTGATAATCCGCAGATTTTTCATAAGGCCAATTCCGCACGAGAATAGGCGTGAGCTGGTCTTTCTGGCTGAACCCGGGCCTCCAGGTCGATCATCTGGAAGAAGCTCGCCAAAAGTCTCGTGCTTCGCCTCATGCCACCTGCGCACCGCCCTCGTTAGCCGCCTTGTGCTCGAGCAGCGGATAAGCGAGAGCGCAGATATGCGACTGGATCCGCACGAGGTCGCGCAGCACGTCGAGATGGAGTGAGCTCGACGCGATACTGTCGGGCTTGCCCTCGCGCAGGCGGCCGAGATGAGAATCGCGCGCGGCGCGCTCGAGACGCCGCAGCGCCTGTTTGTCCTCGAGCAACTGCTTCGCGGTCTGCGTCCTTCCCGACACGAGCAGCGCCTGAGCCCGATGAAAACTATCGATCACCAGCTGGTGCAGCGCGCGCAAGTCCTCGGCGCCTTCGGCAGAAAAGCTTAGCTGTGCCTTGATCTTTTTCTGCGCCAGCTCCATCAGATTCTTGTCGACGATATCGCCGATATGCTCGAGGTTGATCACGGAAGTCATGATCGCCGAGGCCCAGCGCCGGTCTTCGTCGTCGAGCGTTTCGCGCGTCACCTCGGTGACGTAGCTTTTGATCGCATCGTGCAGCATATCCACGGCATCGTCGCGGGCCGCGATCTCGCTCACCGCGCGCCGGTCGTTGGCGATCAGCACCGGCACGCTAGCGCACAGCATCGCTTCGACGATATCGCCCATCCGGATCAATTCGCGGGTCGCGCATGCAAGTGCCTGCGAGGGCACCCGCAACGCGGCTTCGTCGAGGTAGCGCGGCGCGTCGCCGTTTTCGGCGGCGCTCGGTGCCGGCAGCAGCCGTTCGAGAAGTCGCGCGACGGGATCGAGCAGCCCCATGAAGACCACGGCGATCATCACGTTCACGCCCGTGTGGAAGTCGGCGATGGCACGGCCGGGGCTGTCGTAGACCTGCTGTAGCAGCGTTGCGAGCGGCGAGCACACGGCGAGCATCAGCACGCACACGCCGCCGCGCAGTACGAGGTTGCCGCCCGGCAGGCGCCTGCGGCTGCGGTCGGCGCCCTTCGCGGCCTCGAAATACGGATTGAGCGCGCTGCCCACGTTCGCGCCGAGCACCATCGCGATCGCCGTGTCCATCGGCACGGTATGCAGATTGGCGAGCGACATCACGAACAGTACGACCGGAATGCTCGAATGCGCAGCCCACGTGAGCACGCAAGCGAGCGCCGCGTTCAGCACGGGCTCGCCTGCCAGCGCGCCGAGCACCGTGCGCAGGGCAGGGGCGGTCTCGGCGGGCTGCACGGTCGAAACGAGCAGCGTGAGCGCAAGCAGCATCAAGCCGAGCCCGATCGACGCGCGGCCGATGTCGCGATTGCGCGAGCCTTTGCCCTTCTCGAAGAGCGTCATGCCGACCAGCAGACAAACCGGCGAGATCCAGCTCAGATCGAGCGAGAACGCCTGCACGATCAGCGTCGAGCCGACGTTGGCGCCCAGCATGAGGGCGAGTCCGGTAACAGGCCGCATCAAACCGCGTGCCGCGAACGACGACGCGATCATGCCGGTCGCGGTGCTGCTCTGCAGCGCGCCGGTGATCGCGAGCCCGGCGCAGAACGCGTTCAGCCGGTTGCCGAGACTCTTCGCCATGAAGCGCTTCAGCGAGGCGCCGAACGCGCGCATCAGGCCGGACTCGACCATATGCAGGCCCCACGTCAGCAGCGCGACGCCGCCCGCGAGATGAAGCACGATCATGATCATCTTGCACCTCCCTTCTTGTTGTTCTTCGGCACTTCTTTCAGACCCGGGCAGTGCCCGCCGCGATTGCCTCCTCGAGTATCTGCAGTGCTTCGAGCCTCTGCGCAGGTGCGACGGTGAGCGGCGGCGTGAGCGTCAGCACGTTGCCCATCGTCGTCTTGAACGACAGCCCCCCCGGGTCGAGCACGCGATACGACACGGCTTCGGCGAGATCGGCATCGGGCGTCGCCGTCATCCGCGCACCATTGCACGGTTGGAGATGCGCGAGAGCCCCATCAACACCGCGAGCGTGCCGATACCGAGGATCATCGTGAGCGTCGCGGCGTCGAAGATCGCACCGCGGTCCGACAGCGCGAAGATGCCGACCGGCAGCGTGACCCAGCCCGGCGGATAGATCATCAGCGTCGCGCCGAGCTCGCCCATCGACAGCGCGAAGCTCAGGCTGAACGATGCGAGCAGGTACGGCGCGACGAGCGGCAGCGTCACGCGCGAGAGCTGGTAGAACGGCCGGGCGCCGAGGCTTTGGGCCACCTCGCCGTATTCCGGCGCGACCCGCGCAAGACCGGCCGCCACGTTGCCATAGGTGAACGCCGAGATCAGCAGGAAGTGCGCGATGAAGACGATCGTCGCCGTGCCGTTGAGCAACACCGGCGGCCGGCTGAACGCGACCAGCAAGCCGAGCCCGATCGAGACCGACGGCACCGCGCTCGGCACGAAGAAGATCACGTCGAGCACACGGCGCGGCAGGCCTTTCATCCGGCGCAGCGCGAGCGCGGCCCACGTGCCGCTCACGAGCGCGGCGACGCTCGCGACCACCCCCGTCAGCACGCTCACGCGCAGCTGGCTTGCCGAATCGGTATGGAACACCCGGGCGTAGTGCTCGAGTGTCAGGTGGCTCGGCAGTATGCCGTTCCACTGTCCGCTGATGCTGGCGAGCGCGATCATCGCGACCGGCAGCCCGTAGACCGCGCAGAACAGCAACGCGGTTGCGCCCCACGTCAGCCATTTACCCCATTTAGCCCAGAGCAGCACGGCGACCTCCGCAAAGTGACACGACGGCCCGGTAGCAGGCATAGAGCCCGAGCGACAGCGCGATATTGACGACGGCGATCACACACGCGGTGGTGTAGTCGAATTCCTGGATCGCCTTGTCGTAGATCAGCAGAGGCAGCGTGATCACGTCTTTTGCGCCGATGAAGAGCACGATGCCGAACTCGTTGACGGTCAGCAGCAGACACAGGCTGCCGCCCGCCAACAGCGCCGGCAACGCGGCGGGCAGGATGATCTGCCTGATGATGCGCAGCGGCCGCGCGCCGAGGCTGCCCGCCATCTCGATCTGCGCACCGTCGATCTGCGAGAAGCACGCGAGCAGCGGCCGCATGATGAACGGCGTATAGACCGTGATCTCCGACAGCACGACACCCCACTGCGTGTACAGGAAGTTCAGCGGCGGCAGCGGCAGATGGAACGCTTCCATCAGCGACTGGTTCAGCAGTCCGGCCGAACCGTACACGAAGGTGAACGCGAGCGCGACGAGGAAGGTGGGCAGCGCGATGAACGTATCGATGAGCCGGCCCACGAAACGCGCACCCGGAAACGGCACGAACGCGATCACGAGCGAGAACACGAAGCCGAGCACGAGGCATCCCGTCGAGGCCGATACCGCGATCGCGATCGTGTGATAAAGCCCGCTCAGGAACTGGCGTGAGCGCAGCACATGCTCGAAGTTCGCGAACGACAGCACATGCTGGTCGCCGCCCAACGCCTGCATGACGATCAGCCCGAACGGGTAGAAGAACAGCGCGGCGAGCACCGCAAGCGGCGGCGCGATCCACAGGCCGCCCAGTCCCGCGGCCGGCGCCCTCGCGCGAGCCGGCGGCGCAATGACGATATCAGCCATGACGCTCAGCCTCCGGTACGAGAGTGACATCCGCGGGATCGAAACGTACGCTGAGCGCCGCGCCCGGCTCCGGCGGTTCCGCGAGCGGCGCGCAGGTGAGCCGCAGCATCTCGCCTTCGACATCGAGCGCGATGCTGTGCATTTCGCCGAGCCACTGCACGCTGACGACGACCCCCGTCAATTCGTTCAGGCGTTGCCCATCGCCGGCTGGCGCGCCGCCGCCCGCGACGGAGTGCAGATGGTGCGGCCGCACGCACACGAAGCAGGCGGCGCCGGCTGCGATTCCATGATGGTTGCAGCCTTCGAGCAGGTGGCCGTGAAAGCGCACTCGGGCGCGCCCGTCGGCCATCGGTTCGAGCTGCTGCGCCGGCAGCACGTTCGCGCGGCCGAGGAACTCGGCGGCGAAGCGGTTCGGCGGATGACGATAAAGCCCCTGGGCGTCGCCGTAAGCGACCAGGTGGCCGTCGCGCATGATGCCGATGTGGTTCGCGAGGGTCAGCGCCTCGGTCTGGTCGTGCGTCACGTACAGCACCGTCAGCGACGGCAGGGTGCGGTGCAGCTTCGCGAGTTCGTCGAGCATCGAGCGGCGGATCTGCGCGTCGAGTGCGGACAGCGGCTCGTCGAGCAGCAGCACCTGCGGGCGGATCGCGAGCGCGCGGGCGATCGCCACGCGCTGCTGCTGGCCGCCCGACAGCTCGCGCGGATAGCGCTTCGCATACTTCGCCATGCCGACGAGGCCGAGACACTCGGGCACCCGTTCGCGAATCACCTCGGCGTCCGCGCCGCGGGCACGCAGCCCGAAGGCGACGTTGTCCTCGACGCGCATATGCGGAAACAGCGCGTAGTTCTGCACCACCATGCCGATGTTGCGTGCGTACGGCGGCAGCCGGGTCACGTCGCGGTCGCCAATGGTGATGCGCCCGGCGCTCGGCTGCACGAAGCCGGCGACGGCGCGCAACGCGGTCGTCTTGCCGGAGCCGGACGGACCGATCAGCGCGACGATCTCGCCGGGCTTCACGGTAAGCGTCAGAGATTCGAGAATGGTCTGGCTGCCGTAAGCCACCGACACGCCTTCGAAACCGATGCCGCTCGCTGCGTGCGCGATGACGGCCGGGGAAGCGGAGGCGCGCCGCTGCGGCCCCCTTTCCATGGTCATGGTGTTTGCCATTAGTCGCTCGTCGGTAGCCTGGTTAGTCGATGGAAATCGCCTGGTTGTAAGCGGCCACGTCGGGACGCAGCTCCTGGAGCACCTGGTTCCAATCGGGTTGCCAGATGTCGACGCCCTTCAGCAACGTGTTCAACGCCTGGAAGTTGCTATCCGTCGGATGCACGTCCGTGCGCACCGGGAAGCCGTATGCCACCTTGCTGACCTCCTGCTGCGCCGGCGCGCTCAACAGGAAGTCGATCAGCTTCTTGCCATTGTCGGCATGCGGTGCGCTCGCCACGAGACCGACGTAGTAGGGCAACGCAAAGGTCGTGCGGCGGCCGTCGGGACCGGCCGGGAAGAACATGGCGACGTTCGGGTTGTCGCGCATCTGCGCGAGGTTCATCTGCATGTCGCCGTTGGCCACGAAGAGCTCGCCCTTGTTGACGAGCGCCGTGAGCTTGCCGGTCGACGCCGAAGGCCCGAGGTTGTTGGTCTGCAGCTTGCGCAGGTACTCGAAGCCGGCCGGCTTGCCGCCGAACGCGTGGAAGGTTCCCAGCATCAGCGCCGTGCCGTCGCCGGCTTGCCCCGGCGTCGAGTACTGGATCTTCTGCTTGAACTGCGGCGCGAGCAGGTCCGCATAGGTCTTGGGGGGACTCTTCAGCACCGCCGAGTTGTAGATGAAGCTCGGATAGTTGCCGACCATCGCGTAGTAGAGGCCTTTCGGATCCTTGTCGTGCGTGTCGATCTTGTCGGCGCCCGCCGGCGAGTAGGACTGCAACAGGCCGTCAGCCGCGGCTTTCTGCATGAAGGGCGGCAGCGTCACGAGCACGTCCGCCTGGGTGTTGGACTTCTCTTTGCTCAGCCGGTCCACCACGCCGCTCGAACCGGCCTCGATGTACTGCACCTTGATGCCGGTCGCCTTCGTGAAGGCTTCGAACTGGTTGCCGAGCCAGCTCGGCGAACCGTCGTGCAAACCATCCGCGGCATAGATGGTCACGACGTCGGACTGTGCGTAGAGGGGGGGCGTTGCCATGACGAGCGCGCAGGCAGCCAGGGCGATCAGACGAGTTTTCATATCCATCCTTTCTTGCGTTGAGTTCGGATGAGGTCAGCATTTCACCTGGTCGTGCGGCGGGTCACTCCCAGGGCATCGACCAGGTCCGCACGTTGGAGTAACTCTTCATTGCCTCGACCATGCCCTCCTTGTAACCGTTGCCTGAATCCTTGATGCCACCGAACGGCGACATCTCCGTGCGATAGCCGGGCACTTCCCAGACGTTCACGGTGCCGACCTCCAGCTCCCTGACGAAGCGCGTGATGTAGTCGAGCCGGTTCGTGCAGACGCCCGACGACAGGCCATACGCGGTCGAGTTCGAAACCCGGATCACTTCCTCGATCGCATCGGGCACGCGGATGATCGGGATCACCGGGCCGAAGGTCTCTTCGCGCACCAGCTCGCAGTCGTACGGCACGTGGTCGACGACGGTCGGATGGAACAGCGCGCCCTCACGCGGCGCGCCGTAAAGCACACGGGCACCGTGGGCCTGTGCGTCTTGCACGCGTCGCTCGAACAGTTGCGCGGATGCCTCGTTGATGACGGTGCCCACGTCGACGGAGGGATCCATCGGGTCGCCGCACTTGAGCTTTTTCGCATGCTCGAGCACGCGCTCGACGAACGCGTCGGCCACGCTTTGGACCACGAGAATCCGCTTGACCGCCGTGCAGCGCTGCCCCGAATTTTTCGTCGCGCCGGTTACCGCGAGCAGCGCGGCCTTGTCGAGATCGGCGTCCTCCATCACGATCAGCGGATCGTTGCCGCCGAGCTCCAGCACCGTGCGGCGATAGCCCGCGTGCTGCGCGATGTATTTGCCGACCCGCACGGAGCCTGTGAACGTGACGAGATCGCAGTGCGGATCGGTGATCATCGCGTCGCCCATCGTGCGCGGATTGCCGGTGACGACGCTCAGCATCTCCGGCGGCAGGCCCGCTTCGTAGAGCACGTCGGCCAGCGCGAGCGCCGTGAGCGGCGTGAGCTCGGTGGGCTTGAGCACCACACGGTTGTTGGTCGCGATCGCGGGCGCCAGCTTATGGCTCACCATGTTCAACGGATGATTGAACGGCGTGATCGCCGAGATCACGCCGAGCAGCGGCAGCCGCGTGGTGAAAATCTTGCGGTTCTTGCCGTTCGGACTGATATCGCAGGAATAGATCTCGCCGTCGTCCCTGATCGTGAGCTGCGCCGCGAACGACCACACATCGTAGGCGCGGCTTGCTTCGTAAAGCCCGTCCTTCCAGCACAGCCCCGACTCCGCGGTGATCAGGCGTGCGAAGTCTTCCTTGCGGTCGCTCAGAATCTCGGCCGTGCGCTGCAGGATGCGCTGACGCTCGAAGCGCGTGAGCCGCGGCTTGAATGCGTGCGCTTTCGCGAACGCCTGTTGCACGTGTTCGGGACGCCCCGCGGGCACGGTGCCGACAACCTCGTTCGTGTAGGGGTTGAAGACTTCGATCAGCTCGTCGGTGCTCGTGTGCTGGCCGGCGATGCGCATCGATTCCTGCCTGATGGCGGGTTTGGTCATGACGTTCATCGAATACCTCGTTCAATGATCCGGTGGAGTCCGCGTGCCGCTGCGAGAAACGGGGCGCGCGGGCCGTGATCGACGCGTTTAAGCCGCGGCGGACTGCAATACGTGGTTCATCGCGACATCGAAGATGTCGAAGTTGCGCAGCGCACGGTTCGCCGGCCAGTCGGTTCTGCGGTTGACGATCAGCGGCACGTTCTGTTCCGATAGCCCGCCATGCGAACGCAGCGGCTCGGTCAGGCCCGACAGGTCGTGACGCGCGGCACTCGTGCCGAATACCTTGGCGCGCGTGCCGACCACGACAACGTCGCCGATACGGTCAGGCGGCAGCTCGAAGCGCTCGCAGGCCTCGGCGCTCGTCAGTGCGAGCTCGATGCCTGCGGTCGCGCGCAGCCGTTCGAGCAGCGCCGCTGCGTCGGACGCTCCGATGCCCTCGGGCAGATAGATGGTTGCGAAAGAGCCGAGCGCCCCGTGATGTGCAACGTACGGATCGGTGATGGGCAGAATCACGCGTGAGCGGCCTGTGCCGGTCCATTGGTCGAACAGATCCTGCAGATACAGCACGTCGGGGGCACCATCGGCACGATGTTTGCCGTTCATGCCGTGATCGGCGGTGATCGCCAGCACGCAGCCGGCTGCATCGAGCGCGCCGACGTAGCGGTCGAACATCGCGTAGAACTCGTTGGCTTTCGGCGAGCCCGGCGCCGCCTTGTGCTGCACGTAGTCGGTCGTCGACAGGTACATCAGGTCCGGGCGGAACGTGTCGAGCAGTTTTACGCCTGCCGCGAACACGAACTCGGACAGGTCAGCCGAATACACATCCGGCAACGGCTTGCCGACGTAGGCGAGCACGTCGCCGAGGCCGTTCTGTGCGCGCGTAGCCTCGTTGGCTTTTTCAGCCGAAAAGGCGATCGCGCGGCCGCTCGTGAAGTCGAGCCCCTTGCCGAGCAGCGTGCGCAGTTTGTCCTTCGCGGTGACGATGGCGACCTTCGCGCCGGCGTCGTGGAACGCGGCGAAGATCGTCGGCGCACGCAGGAAGCGGGCGTCGTTCATCATCACTTCTTCGCCGCTCGTGCGGTCGTAGAAGTAGTTGCCCGCAATGCCGTGGACCTTGGGCGGGCGGCCCGTCACGATCGACAGATTGTTCGGGTTCGTGAAGCTCGGAATCACGCATTGGGCGATCCGGCTCGTGCCGGTGCGCAGCAGCTTCGCGAGATGCGGCGCGTGCCCGGCCTTCGCGGCTTCTTCTATATAGGCGGGCTCCGAACCGTCGAGGCAGATCACGACGACCGGCTCCGATGGAAAGCGATAGTCGCGGCCGTTGATGCTCAACACGGTGTCTTGCAGCGTACTCATGGCGTCCCCCTTCATGCCGTTTTCGCGACCGGCGCGTTCATGCCCATTTCGTCGAGCACCTCGCCGATCGCGTCGAGCGCGGCGCGCATCTCGCGCTCGCCGAGCCGGCCGATGCAGCCGATGCGAAACGAGTCCGCGACGGTCAGCTTGCCCGGATAGATCACATAGCCGCGCGCCTTCAGGCTGTCGTAGAAGCGCTGGAATTCGAAGCGCGGGTCCTCGGGCATGTGGAAGGTCACGATGATCGGAGCCTGCAGCGCTTCAGCCAGCAGCGGCTTGAAGCCGAGCGCGCGCATGCCTTCGACGAGAATCCGGCAGTTGTTGCGATAGCGCGCGCCGCGCCCCGCGACGCCGCCTTCGGCATCGAATTCCTGCAGCGCCTGATGGAACGCGACGATCACGTGCGTGGGCGGCGTGAAGCGGTACTGGCTGGTTTTTTCGAGGTTGGCCGACTGCTCGTGCAGATCGAGCACGAGGGTGGTCGCGTTGCCCTGCGTGCGGGCGAGCGCCTCACGGCGGCAGATCACGAAGCCGAGGCCGGGCACGCCTTCGATGCACTTGTTCGACGACGCGGCAACCGCATCGATATGCATGGTCCGCACGTCGATCGGCAACGCGCCGAACGCGCTCATCGAATCGACCAGATAGCCCTTGCCGTAGCGGGCCGCGAGCGCGCCGATCTGCGCGATCGGGTTGAGGATGCCCGCGGTGGTCTCGCAGTGAACCGCGAACACGTGCGTGATCGACGGCGAAGCGGCCAGCAGCTTGTCAATCTCGGCGAGATCGGGCGGCGTGTCCTCGGCCGTTTCGTGCACGACGGTCTTGCGGCCGGCGATCTCGAGGATGCGCTTCGCGCGCTTGCCATACGCGCCGTTGATCAGCACCAGCACCTCGCCGCCGGGCGGCACGAAGGTGGTGAGCATCGCTTCGACGGCGAAGGTGCCCGAGCCTTGCATCGGCACCGTCACCCAGTCGTGCGCGCCATTGGCGATCGCGGCAAGGCGTGCCAGCACCGAGCGATTGATCTCGATGAAATTGGCGTCGCGCGAGCCCCAGTCGTGAACCATCGCGGCCTTGACGGTGCGTGACGTGGTCAGCGGTCCGGGTGTCAGCAACAGCGGATCGCCAGTTTCGGAACAAGCCGGCGATACATACGTGGAACCGGTCATCGATGTCTCCTTGTGGGTCGATTTGGGTACTGCCCAGGTGCGTGAGACCCACTCTAGGAGATGCAACAAAAACAGTCAAGATGCCAAAAAATGCCACATTCGTCGTGGGCGCGCGAAATCACCTCAGGAGGATGGCGAAGTCCGCGATGGATATGGGAAAGCGGCCTCCGCTCGGGACAAACCCGCATGGGGAGGCGTGAAGGGGAGGGGGAGAGGTGACCTGCGTCGGTCGGGAGAGCGGCGCGGCAGTTCGCGCCGCCGCTCGGCAGGTCGGTGCCGCGCGCTCAGCCCGGCAAGCCCGCGCTCAGAAGATCCGCATCAGCGCAAGGCCGGCCACCGTCAAGGTAGCGGCCGCGGCACGTACGCGACTGAACGGCTCCTTGAGCACATACACGGCGATGAAGCCGGCGAATACCACGCTCGTCTCGCGCACTGCTGCAACGAGGGGGATGGGGGCGAGCGTCATCGCCCAGATCACGATCCAGTACGCCGCCAGCGACATCGCGCCGCCCGCGAAGCCCGGCAGCAGGAAACGCCGCATCGGCGCCATGCCGGCCGGTCCGTAGCGATACAGGCACAGCGTCAACATCGGCAACGCATCGAACACGAACAGCGTCGCCGCATAGGCGTTGGGGTTGCCGGCGACGCGCGCGCCCACGCCGTCGACGACCGTGTAGCCCGCGATCGTCACCGCCGTGAGCAGCGCGAAGGCGAGCGCGACACGGTTTTCCGACGCGGAGTGATGGCGGCCGCGCAGCGACAGCAGCAACACGCCGCTGCCGAGCAGCATGACCCCCGCGATGCCACCGGCGCTCATCGTCTCGTGCAGGATCGTGACCGAGACGAGCGCGGTCAGCAGCGGAGCGGAGCCGCGCGCGATCGGGTAGATCTGGCTCATGTCCGCACGACGGTACGCCTCGCTCAAACACACGTAGTAGCCGAAATGAAGCACCACCGATCCCGCCACCCAAGGCCATGCGGCAGGGCGGGCGAAGCCGGTGAACGCCAGCGACGGCAGCGCGATCAGACCGCAGGCGATGCACAGCAGGGTCATCGCCAGAAACGGATCGAGGCGCACCTTGATCACCGCGTTCCAGCCCGCATGCAGCAGCGCGGCGGACAGCACGGCGAAAAACACGGGAAGCGTCATCGTCATGCTAGCTGTGGCTATTCGCGATGATGATTTCCCAGCGCTGTTCGGCGCAGGCTCGGACGATGCCTGTAGGCGGCTCGGCGTCGACGATCACTCCGGCGATATGCGGCACAGGCGCGATGAGCACGGGCGTTTGCTGGTCGAACTTGCCATGGTCCGCGAGCACGTAGACCTTCTTGCCCGCCTTCATCATCAGATGGCGTTGCTCGGCCGCGAGCCGCGAATAGTCGGTGAGTTCGCCTTCGGGCGAGATGCCGCCCACGCCGACGAACACGAGGTCGACGCGGAAATGGCTGAGCGCGGCCATCGTCTCGACGCCGAAAGCGGCTTCGTCGTTCGGATCGATGTCGCCGCCGAGCACGACGACCTTCACGCCGGGCGCGCGGCACAGCATCAGCGCGATCGGCAGGCTGTTGGTGATCACCGTCAGATCGCGATGATGCTGCAGCGCCTCGGCGAGACCCAGCGTGGTCGAGCCCGAGTCGATCAGCACGACCATGCCGTCAGCGACGAGCCGGGCGGCCGCGGCGCCAATGGCCGCCTTGCCCAGCGCGTTGACGGCCTCGCGGCTTGCCAGTGACGGCTCGGCGTCGGGCCGTTTCGCCGCGCCGCCGTGTACGAGATTCGCACGGCCCTGCTCCGCGAGAATCTTCAGGTCGCGGCGGATCGTTTCGCGCGACACGCCGAGCGTCGCCGACAGGTTCGCGACGCTGACCGAGCCGCTCGCCTCGAGGCTTTGCACGATGTAGTCGATGCGCTCGATCGCGAGCCTGCGGTTCGGGTTCAATGCAGCGGGCACGGGCCCGGCTGACCGGTTATCGAGCATGGTGTGGCTCTCCGTGCACATCGTCGGCGATGGCGTCGCTGGATGAATGGCAAGTCGCGTCGGACAGCGGCGCCGCGGCCTGCGTGTCCGTTCCGGGGGCAACGGTCATCGGTACAGCCGCGCTGCCCGGATAACGCACATCGACGCCTGCCGCAGCGAAGATCTGCGCAAAGTGCGCGTCTACCGGCTCATCGGTGACCAGCATGTCGATCTCGTCGGCGTTCACCGCGCACACTAGCGCGCTGTGCTCGAACTTGGCGTGCACGGCGGCGACGACCCGCTGCCGCGCCTGCCCGAATGCGGCACGCGTGAACTCGACATCCCAGGGCTGTGCGTCCATGAAGCGTCCCGCGCCATCGACGGCCGTGACCGACACGATTGCGTATTTGACGTGAAACTGCCGGATGTAGGCGAGCACCGGCTCGCCGAGCGCGGCGGCATCGTCCGCGCAAAGCTCGCCGCCCGCCATGAAAACGCGATTGCCGTTGTGCTGTGCGAGCAGGCTGGCGATGGCGGCAGAGTTGGTGATCACCGTGAGCCGTGAGCGGCTGCGCAGCGCCTGGGCGATGTGCGTGCAGGTCGTGCCGCTGTCGAGGATGAGCGAATCGCCGTCTTGCACCAGTTCGCCGATCTGCTGCGCGATGATTTCCTTTGCCACCCTGTGCTCGTGCATACGCCGCCGGAAGGGCGACTCTTCCAGATGGCTGGGCAGCATCACACCGCCATGCACCTTGACGAGCAGGCCCTCCTCGATGAGCGGCTTGACGGTGCGTCGGATCGTTTCGTCCGATACGGCCAGCGCCTCGGCGAGCTGGGCAATCGAGGTGGTGCCCTGCGACTGGGCGATCCGCAAAATTTCGGCACGACGTAGCAACGGATACATAAGCGACCAGGAATCAAAAACAAAAAGGGGCGCGACGGATCACGGCGCGTCAGGTCTCGGTTGTCACGAAACCACAAAATAACACATATTTCCTCGTCGTTCGGAGTTTTATTGTGAGGTTGGATTTCCCGTCGTCATCGCTAGAAGTGACAAGGCGGTAGGCGTCCTAGGCATTCCGCCAAGACGCGATAGGCCCTTTATACAGGGCATTGCATGTGACTTTTCGCTGCGCGCTTCCGCCTTGCTGTCAAACAGGCAACTCGTGGTTTTTGTTGTTTTTTGCATGTTTATGTTGCAATCTATGGCAACAGCGTTTTCCACGCATTGCCACACATTCCCAAAGCGAGGTCGCCCGATGTCCACGGAAATCCCAAGCCATGCTCGTGTCGTCATCATCGGCGGCGGCATCGTCGGTTGCTCGGTTGCGTGGCACCTCACGAAGCTCGGCTGGACCGATATCGTGCTGCTCGAACAGGGGCAGCTGTCGTGCGGCACCACATGGCATGCGGCCGGTCTGGTGGGGCAGTTGCGGGCGCAGGAAAGCATGACGAAGCTGATCCGCTACTCGACGAAGCTTTACGCGGAGCTCGAGGCCGAGACCGGCCTCGCCACGGGCTGGAAGCAGTGCGGTTCGCTGTCGGTCGCGCGCACCGCCGAGCGCATGACCCAACTGAAACGCACGGCGGCAGTCGCGCGCGCCTACGGCGTTGCCTGCGACGTCATCGGGCCGCGCGAGGCAGGCGAACTGTGGCCGGTGATGCGCACCGACGACCTGCTCGGCGCGGTCTGGCTGCCGGGCGACGGCAAGGCGAACCCCACCGATCTGACGCAGTCGCTCGCGCGTGGGGCACGCATGCGCGGCGCACGTATCGTCGAAAACGTACGCATCACCGCGGTGCAGACGCGCCCGGCGCGTCAGGGCCGCGAGGCCTGCGGCGTCACATGGCGCCGCAAGGACGGGGCCGAAGGGACGTTGCACGCGGAGATCGTCGTCAACTGCGCAGGCCAGTGGGCCAAGGCGGTCGGGCGGATGTGCGGCGTCACGGTGCCGTTGCATTCGGCCGAGCACTACTACATCGTCACCGAGCCGATCGCCGGCGTGCATCGCGATCTGCCCGTGATGCGCGATCCGGACGGCTACATCTACTTCAAGGAGGAGGTGGGCGGCCTTGTAATGGGCGGCTTCGAGCCGAACGCGAAGCCGTGGGGCATGTCGGGCATCCCCGAGAACTTCGAGTTCCAGCTTTTGCCCGACGATTGGGATCAGTTCGAGATCCTGATGGAAAACGCGCTCGTGCGCGTGCCGGCGCTCGAAACCGCGCAGGTCAGGCAGTTCTATAACGGGCCCGAATCGTTCACGCCGGACAACAACTTCATCCTTGGCGAAGCGCCGGAGTTGCGCCGCTTTTACGTGGGCGCCGGGTTCAACTCGATGGGCATCGCGTCGGCGGGCGGCGCGGGCATGGCGCTCGCCGAGTGGATCGTCGCCGGCGAGCCGACCATGGACTTGTGGCCCGTCGACATCCGCCGCTTCGCGCGCTTCAATGGCAACGACACGTGGCTGCACGATCGTGTGAAGGAAACGCTCGGCCTGCACTACGCGATGCCGTGGCCCAACCGCGAGCTCGATACGGCGCGGCCGTTCCGGCGCTCGCCTCTATATGCGCTGCTGCGCGACGACGGCGCGTGCTTCGGCAGCAAGATGGGCTGGGAGCGCGCCAACTTTTTCGCGCCGAGCGTTGAGCAAGCGCGCATCGACTACGGGTTCGGCCAACAGAACTGGTTGCCGTGGAGCGGCGCCGAGCATCGCGCGTGCCGCGAGCGGGTCGCGCTCTTCGACATGAGTTCGTTCGCGAAACTGCTGGTCAAGGGGCGCGACGCCGAAGCGGTGCTGCAAGGCATCGTAGCGACTGACGTCGCCGTGCCGCCCGGCACCACCGTCTACACCGGCGTGCTGAACGAGCGCGGCGGCTACGAATCCGACGTGACGCTGACCCGCCTCGCCGATGACCAGTACCTGATCGTGACGGGCTCGGCGCAGGCAACGCGCGACCTCGATTATCTGGAGAAGGCGATCGCGCCCGAGCGCCACTGCGTGCTGGTCGATGTCACGAGCCAGTACGCCGTGCTCGCCGTGATGGGGCCCCACGCTCGCGCGCTGTTGCAAAGCGTGTCGAAGGCGGACTGGAGCAACGAGGCGTTCCCGTTCGGCCAGAGCCGCGAAGTCGATATCGGCTATGCGACTGTGCGGGCAACGCGCCTCACCTACGTGGGCGAGCTGGGCTGGGAGTTGTACGTGCCGGTCGAATTCGCGGTCGGCGTCTACGAGACCTTGCACGCGGCCGGCAAGCCGTTCGGCCTCGTCAACGCCGGTTACTACGCGATCGAATCGCTGCGGATCGAGAAGGGTTATCGGGCTTGGGGCCGCGAGCTTTCGCCGGACTGCAATCCGTTCGAGGCAGGCCTCGCGTTCGCCTGCAAGCTCGACAAGGACATCGCTTTCCGCGGTCGCGACGCGCTGCTGCGTCTGCGCGACGCGCCGCTGCGACGGCGTCTCGTGACCCTGACGGCCGACGGCGCCGAACATCTGATGCTATGGGGTGGCGAAGCGATCCTGCGCGACGGCAAGCCGGTGGGGGCGGTAACGTCGGCCGCGTTCGGGCATACCTTGCGATGTCCGGTCGCAATGGGTTTCGTAAGCCGTGCCGACGGCGTCGCCGATGCCGCGTGGCTCACGGAAGGCCGCTATACGATCGACGTGGCGGGCGAACAGGTGAGGGCAACCGTGCATCTGAAGGCACCGTATGATCCGCGATCCGAGCGCGTGAAAGGCTGAAGGACCGAGCTGGCGCGCAGGGCGCCAGAGTAAGTGCGATCGGACATCGAACCCCGGATGACGCTCCCGGTTCGCGGTGCGGCTTACGCGTGGCCGCCCGATCCCATAGACCACACCAGCGGATACTATCCGCCCGAGCCAGTCGACGGTTACTGACGGTCGCTGGCCTCTCGTTGATTTATAAGGCGCGGGTGCTCGCGCGTTCTATATTGGTACGCCGAACACCTGCGTTATCGCGACAAGTTCCCGCCAGCCGGACCTTGGACCCGTCCCGTGCATGAGGAGCGCGCAATGGACCACGTTACGACCGCCCTGATTGCAGCCCTTTGCGCTTGGGCCAGCGGTGCGTTCCCCGACGTGGCAAAGAAAGCGATTGCATACGGTTACGACGGTCTGAAGGCGTTACGGACGAAGAAGTTCGAAAGCGCCAGCGACGTCGTGGGGGCTGTCGACAAGCAGGAGAGCACGCCTGCTTCCGAGGGACGCCACGAAGTGGTCGTTTGCCGCGGCTCTTCGCAAGGGGAAAAAAAGCAACCAGGAGAGACGATCCGCACGCTGATTGCGCGAGACGGTCGGTCAATTTCAATCGGCTGCCGGCTGATGGCACACCTCGCTATGGTCACAGTCGCCACGCACGCAACTGTCGCTTTTTCCGCTGATTTCTCCCCGCCCGTGACCATCTTGTCCTATGACAGCGTTTACACGGTGAATCGCGACGGCTCGTCAACACATGATCAAACGAGGTCAATTCGCATAGAAACTGAACAGGGAGTCAGGTCCTACGGTCAGATTTCACATCGATATAGCCCCGAATTGCAGAAATTCGAGGTGATCGAGGCTTATACAACTACTCAGGACGGAGTGCGGATCGATGTTCCGCCCAGTGCGATCTTCACCCGTCAAAGTACGTCGAGCGCCCTGGCACCTACTTTCGACGACAACCTCGTCAAGACGATTGTCTTTCCCGGCGTCGAGCCTGGTGCGACCGTCACGATGCGCACGCGCGAGACGCAGGTCACGCCGCTGTTCCCAGGTCAATTTTCGGCTGATGACAGGTTTTCGAACAACAAGGCCATCAAAAGCGCCAGCGTAACGATCAATGCGCCAGCCTCGATGAAACTGTATGCCGATGTCGTCGATATGCCCGGCGGACTGGTTGTGGCGGATGTTGACGGCCGACAAACGTGGCGCTGGTCGATAAAGGATGTACCGGCGCAGCCTGGCGACGAAGCCAACGCGCCGAGCATAGACGATCGCAGTCCGCGGCTAGCGGTCACGACGTTTCCCAGTTACGAGGCGGTCGGAAAGGCATACCTTGCGCGTGCGCGAGCTCAAGTGGCCATTACGCCCGACATACAAACGCTGGCCAATGAAGTCACGATGGGAATCACCGACCGGCGCGCTCAGGCAGATGCCCTTTATCAATGGGTCAGCCGGAATATTCGCTACGTTGCCGTCATCCTCGGTTTCGGCGGAGTCGTTCCGCATACCGCACAAGATGTTCTGCACGCGCGTTATGGCGACTGCAAAGACCATACGACGCTGCTGCAGGCGCTGCTGGCCGCGAAAGGCATACAAAGCAGCACGGTACTTGTCAATTCGGACAGCCGCTATTGGCTGCCGTCGGTCGCTAGCCCGCTAGCGGTATTCAACCATGTGATCACCTACATTCCCGAGTTCGACGTCTACCTTGACTCGACAGCGGGCACTGCCCGATTCGGCACCCTTACCTTCAACGAGGGAGGAAAGCGGGCTTTGCTCACAGTGTTGATTTTCACGGAGTCTTAACCCACCGTTTTCATCTAAATTTGACCCACCTCGAGACAGCGTAGTACATCTATTCCGGTGTGGATAACTCTTCGTTTCCAGCCGGTTTTGCTGCCCTTTTTCTCGTTGCCTTCGCTTTGGCAGAACTGGTCCTGAAGCGCCACGATTCGTTGCCAGTCTCGACGATGTGGCAATGATGCGTAACCCGGTCCAGCAGCGCTGTCGTCATCTTTGCATCCCCGAACACCGTTGCCCACTCGCCGAAGCTGAGATTGGTGGTGATCGCGACACTCGTATGCTCGTACAGCTTTGACAGCAGGTGGAACAGCAATGCGCCACCGGTCTGGCTGAACGGCAGATAGCCAAGTTCATCGAGAATCACCAGATCGACGTACATCAGCTTGTGTGCGATCTGGCCTTGTTTGCCCGCCGATTTCTCCTGCTCCAGGGCGTTGGTCAGCTCGACAGTTGAGAAGTAACGCACACGCTTGCCGTGGCGCTGTACGGCCTCGATTCCGATTGCCGAGGCAAGGTGCGTCTTGCCAGTGCCCGGCGAACCCACTACACACTGCCCATCATCATTGCGATGATGTGATCATCCGCTATCCGTTTCACCCTCGCTGCGGTGAACGGATAACCGTCATCGGGATGAACAATTACCGGGGCGAGTCGTATCTGACTATCAGGCAGCCCGATGGCACTCTGACGCATCTTCCGCCGTGGATGGCAGGCGAGGATGCTGCCCGCATGTCTGTCGTCGTCCAGCCGGAGTTGCCTCATGCGGTGCTGATCGAACTTCTGCGCCTGGTCGACACGGCGTTATCGTGCTTTGCGGCGGTAACACCTGAGGGAGGCAAAGATGCGCAACCAGATGACGAGGCAGAAGGATCTGTTCGAGGAAACTGTGCCGGAGGCGTTAGTATCAGAGGAGATGCAAGCCGAGCTGGTGACGCAACTGGCGCTGCTGATGTTCGCGTTGATCGACGTCATCGAAGCGGAGGCGCGTGATGAGCAAGATCGGCGCTGAACACCTTTCCCGTCGTGCATACGTGTACGTCCGTCAGTCAACGCTGGATCAGGTCCACCACAATCGCGAGAGCCAGTTGCGCCAATACGGGCTTGCCGATCGCGCACGCGGACTTGGCTGGCCAGATGCGACGGTTATCGATGACGACCTGGGTCGCTCCGGCTCTGGCAATCATCGTCCCGGATTCGAGCGCCTATTGGTGGCACTGTGCAGCGGCGAAGTGGGTGCCGTATTCTGCATCGAAGCCTCGCGTCTTGCGCGCAATGGTCGTGACTGGCACACGCTTCTGGAATTCTGCCGTCTTGTAGGATGCCTGCTGATTGACGAAGATGGAATTTACGATCCGAGACAGCCTAACGATCGCCTCCTGTTAGGCATGAAGGGCACGCTTTCCGAGATGGAGCTTTCGACGTTTCGCCAACGCTCACAGGCGGCTCTTGATCAGAAAGCCAAACGCGGTGAACTGTTCACGTCGGTGCCAATCGGTTATGTGCGTGCACAAGGAAATCGTATCGAGAAGGATCCTGATACCCGCGTCCGGGAAGCGCTCGATCTGGCGTTCCGGAAGTTTCGCGAGTTTGGTAGCGTCAGGCAGGTCCTCCTATGGATTCGACAGGAATGCATTGAGCTACCCGCGGTGAACTACGGCCCGGACGGTCGCCACATTGTATGGAAGCTTCCCGTCTATAACACCCTTCTGCACATCCTGACGAATCCGACTTATGGCGGCGCATACGCGTTTGGCAAGACCCGGACTATTGCTCGCATTGTGAACGGACGCAAGCGAGTGTTTGCGGGCAACCCCCTTCAGCGCGAGGAATGGCAGGCCTTGATCATCGAGCACCACGCGGGCTACATTAGCTGGGACGAGTACGAGGCGAACCGCAAATTGATTACCAATAACGCGAACATGAAGGGCAGCATGGTCCGCGGCGCTGTCAAGCGCGGGAGCTCGCTTCTGGCGGGACTGCTTCGTTGCGGTCACTGCGGGCGCAAGCTGCACGTTGCGTATTCCGGCACCAAAGGCACCGTCGCGCGGTACAACTGTCAGGGCAGCATGATCAATCATGGTGGCCCTCGCTGCATTTCGTTTGGTGCGGTTCGTGTTGATCAACGCGTTACTGAAGAAGTTTTGCGCCAACTTCAACCGTTAGGTATTCGTGCATCACTCGAGGCCATTGAACGTACACGAACAGAGCAGGACGAACGCGTGCGGCACAAGGAGCTGGCACTTGAACAGGCGCGGTATGAAGCTGCGCGAGCACGTCGGCAATACGATGCGATTGATCCTGAGAACCGGCTGGTTGCGGCGGAACTTGAGCGACGGTGGAATGAAACGCTGAAGACGCAGGTGCAAATACAGACCGAACTCGACCTCCTGCGCGAACAGTCATCGAGGGCGCTGAGTGCGGGCGCGCGTGATGAACTTCTGCGACTCGGTGAAGACCTGCCCCGGCTATGGCACCACCCGGCCAGTTCGGTCGAGATCAAGAAACGCATTCTTAGGACGGTCGTCAAGGAGATCGTTGCCACAAAGCAGGACGACACGATTCGTGCACTCGTGCATTGGCAAGGAGGCGATCACACCGAGATCGTGTTCGAGAAGAACCACACAGGTGAGCATCGCTGGGCCACCGATGTCGCAACGATAGACATCGTTCGCGCGTTGGCGAGAACGTTGGCAGATCAAGGCGTAGCGGCGGTCATCAATCGACTAGGCAAACGGACGGCGAAGGGCCACACCTGGACCGCCGCGCGAATCTGCACGCTGCGGAAGGACCATCGAATCCCTGCATATCGCGAAGGCGAACGGCAGGAGCGCCGCGAACTGACGGTTACAGAAGTAGCCACCCTGCTGGGTATCAGTGCGCCAACCGTCATCCGCCTGATTCGAGTCGGGAGGTTGCCGGCGTCACAGGCTTGTCTGGGTGCGCCATGGATCATCCAGCAGGTGGACGTCGACAATTATCTGGAGCGACGAGCTGCGGACCGTCCGCAATCAGATAACTCAAATCAATTATCCATTGATCTTCAATGACATAGGGAGGTGAGCATTATGTCTCGTGCCCGGGGCCGCCGATGAACACGACGTTGTGTGCGCTTGCGAGAAACGACAGTTCGCTGAGTTCACGAATCAGCGCTTCATCAACTTGTGCCTGTGCGAAGTCGAAGCCTTTCAGGTCGCGGTGAGCCGGGAAGCGTGCGGCGGTCATCTGGTAAGCGATCGAGCGGACCTGCCGTTCGGCGGTTTCCGCCATCAACAGCTGCTTCATGAAGCGCTCCGGCTCGAAGTCAGTGTGACGCGCCTGTGCCAGTAGCTCCGGCCAGGTACTCGCCATGCCGTGCAGTTTGAGGCCCTTGAGCTGGGCAATGATGTCGTTAGACATGACGATCCTCCGGTGGGTTGGCGCGTAGCGTCTCGTAGCGATTCACGTCAGCCGCCGGTTCTTCCTTGAGCTGGAGTTTCGTGGTGGCGAGACTGGCACTCGTGACAGGCGCCTTCAGCCGGCTCAGCACGTTCAGGACATGCTCCCCACTGGGGCGCCCTGAATCCAGCGCAGCCTGCACAGCGAGCAGCACAGCATCGAGTCCGTGTTCGCGCACCGCGGCGAGCACCTGCGTCATGATGCGATCGCCGCCCGGGTGTTTGAGCAGGTGCCGCTGCAATAGCTGCAGCGGTTGCGGCATCGTGATGAAGGGCGCACCGTTGCGCAGTGCGCCGGGTTTGCGCTCGACCAGCGTGATGTAGTGTCGCCAGTCGTAAAAGGTCATGTGCCGCTCGAAGCTGCGTTCGTGGCGGGCGATCTCGTGCGCGTCGGCGACGACGCTGAGATACGCCGGATAGCAGCGCACGCTCACCAGCTGGTTCGTGTACTCGGTAGGCACGCTGTAGCGGTTGCGCTGGACGTGGATCAGGCTGGTCGACGAAACCCGCAGGGTCTGCTCGACGTAGCCGTCGAACGGCCGTGGGTTGGGCATCAGCCGGGTGCGCTCGTCCTGCAACACGTCCTCGACTGTCAGCTCGGGCCATTGCGGGTGCCGCATGTGCCAGGCTTCGCGACACTGGCCGGCGACCCATTCGTTCAGAATCTCCAGCGTCTCCCAGCGCCGTAGCGCCGCTTCGTGCCAGATCTGCCGTCGGCGGTCCTGAACATTCTTTTCGACGATGCCTTTCTCCCAGCCTGCCGCCCGGTTGCAGAACTCTGGCTCGAACAGATAGTGGCTGCACATCGCTTCGAAGCGTGCGTTGACCGCGCGCTCCTTGCCGCGGCCAACCTTGTCCACGGCGGTCTTCATGTTGTCGTAGATGCCGCGCCTGGGCACACCGCCGAATGCGGCGAATGCGCGGGCGTGCGCGTCGAACAGCATCTCGTGACTCTGGGTGGGATAGGCGACGAGCCAGAACGCGCGGCTGGCGTTGAGTTTGACGTGGGCAACCTCGAGGCGCCGCCGCAGCCCGCCGATGAAGGCGTATTCGCAGCTCCAGTCGAACTGGAAGGCTTCGCCGGGCTCGAAGGCGAGCGGCACGTAGGCCTTTCTGCGCGGCGCTTCGGCCTGTTCCTCATGCCAGCGCCTCACGAACGCGCTGACGCGGCCGTAGCTGCCCGCGTAACCCTCGCCGCGGATCGCCTCGAACATGAATCGCGCGGTGCGCCGGTCGCGCTTCGGGCGATGACTGTCCGCCCGCAGCCAGCCCGTCAGCTGTGCGGCCCACTCGTCAACAACGCTCGGACTGACGCGCTTTGGATACTTCGGCTCGACAGAATCGGTCTGCCGCAGCCAGCTGCGCACCGTGTTTCGGGACAGGCCCGTACGCCTCGCAATCTCGCGCAGCGGGACCTGCTCGCGGAAATACATCCGCCTGATCTTGGCCAATATGCCCACCGTGATCACCTCTGTATCCCCTGCTCAAAGATTGAGCAGGACATTCAATCACGTGGGTCAAAATTCGATGAAAATTACGCCCCTTAGTGGGTCAATTCTGCGTGAACATCAACACCCGGCTTCACCATCGGCGTGACTGGCGGCAATCTCGACATTACGGGTAGTGGCGTAAGCAACACTTCTGGTGTCAACCAGAATTTCGTCGTGATTACCGGATACACACTGACATTCGGTCCGGGCACCTCGGCGCTCGAAACCAATGGCAACGGCACAGTTGGATATGGCGATAGAGGCGGAACGATACTCTTTAATAACAGCACTTCGGGCGATGCATCCTTTGAAACGACAGACGCCAGTACGGGTACGATCATATTCAACAACAGCGATGCCGGCACGAGCAAAATCACTAACTCGGTGGGTTCCGTCGTATTCGAGGGTACAAGCACCGCTCACCAGGCCAATATCACTAACGGCACTACGGGTAGCCCCGGTGAAATTATTTTCAACGGCACGAGCACGGCTGCCGGTGCCACCATCACCAACACCTTACTCGGCACCGTCACATTCAATGACATGAGCACCGGGGGGCAGGCAAACATTGGGAATTCCGGAACATTGATATTTACCGGTTCTTCCAACGCCGGCACGGTTGATCCTGCGACCGGCGAGACATCAGCCATCGACAATTTGAGCAGTGGTACGGCGATTTTTTCAGGCCATGCCAGTGCCGCTCAGGCGAATATCACCAACGCCGGGGTCCTGAATTTCACCGTCTCTTCTGATGCCGGCACATCAACGATTATCAATAGTGGCAGGACGACTTTTCAGGACGACAGCACGGCGGCCAGCGCGACGATTACCAATACTGGAACCCTCGACTTTTCCGGCACAGCAACTGCGGGGACAACGCCGAATGCGGCGGTCGGCCCTCAGAACGCCATCACAACCGGGAGCGGCGGCGTTACAACCTTTCACGGCAGCAGCAGCGGTGCCACCAAGACGATCATCACGAACGGCCAGGGGGAAACCCTTTTCTATGATGCCAGCACGGGTGGTACGGCACGGTTCATTACCAACACCGGCGGCGTGGTCGATATCTCGCGCCTGACCGCCGCTGGGATGACTGCCGGCTCCATCGAGGGCGCCGGCAATTATTTTCTCGGTTCCAAGGTACTCACCACTGGCCTGAACAATATTTCGACGACGGTCAGCGGCGTGATCGCCGACCGAGGGCAAGGCGGCGGTACCGGTGGCTCGCTCGTGAAAGTCGGCACCGGCGTGCTCACGCTGTCGGGCCACAACACCTTTGCCGGTCCGACCATCGTCGAAAGTGGCGTCGTCAATCTGACGGGCTCGTTGCAGTCGCCAGTCAGCGTGGATCCGAACGGAACCTTGGGCAGTACCGGAACGGTCTTGAACAGCGTCACCAACGCCGGAACGGTTCAGCCCGGCTTCGGGCTTGCGCAGGGGCAGTTCGGCTCACTGACCGTCAACAACTACGTGGGCGCCGGCGGCACGCTCGCACTTCGGACGTATCTCGGTGCGGATGGCTCGCCATCGGACACCCTCATCGTCAATGGCGGCAGCGCCGACCCTTCATCGATGCGCGTCACCAATGCGGGCGGTCCTGGCGCCTTGACCAAGACGAACGGCATTCTCGTGGTCCAGACGATCAACGGCGCCACCACGACGGATGACGCTTTTACACTTGCCGGTGAGGTGCGCGGCGGCTCCCACGACTATCGTCTATTTCGCGGCGGCCTGAACGGCACCAGCCCTGAAGACTGGTTTCTGCGCTCGACGTTCGTCAACGGCGGTAACGGTGGCAACGGCGGCAACGGCGGTAACGGCGGTAACGGTGGCAACGGTGGCAACGGCGGCAACGGCGGCAACGGCGGCAACGGCGGTAATGGCGGTAACGGCGGTAATGGCGGTAACGGCGGCAACGGGATCGGCTCGCTGCCGGAAGAGGAGATCACCACTCAGACGCCACCTGAACCGCTGCCTCCCGGCGTCTGGCCGATCATCGGGCCGGAGCTTGCGACCTATGGCGTAGTGCAACCCATAGCGCGCCAGTTGGGCCTGACGATGCTCGGCACGATGCATGAGCGCATCGGCGACACACTTACGCTCCCCGCCGGCGGCGCGGACGCTTCGGGCTGGACGAACTCCGCGTGGGGCCGGGTGTTCGGCCAACAGATCGACAACCGATACCAGGCTTTCGCCGATCCGCGCGCGAGCGGCTGGCTCGGCGGCTTTCAGACCGGCGTCGACGTATGGCGTGGAAGCTTCTGGCCGGGACATCGCGAGACCGCCGGCGTGTATTTTGCCTATGGATACGGCAACGTCGACGTCGATGGCCTTGTGACCAACGCGGCGGCAACGGGATACGAGGTGACCCGCACCGGCTCGATGCGCATGAGTGCGTATTCGGGCGGCGCCTACTGGACGCACTACGGGCCCAGCGGCTGGTATCTCGATGCGGTGCTGCAGGGCACATACTACGACGGTAACGCGGACACGCAGTTTACGAGTCTGCCCATCCGCGGCTCGGGCTTCGTGACGTCTCTCGAAGGGGGCTATCCGGTTCCGTTGCCGCTGGGCCCGGGCTTCGTGCTGGAGCCGCAGGCGCAGATCATCTGGCAGCACGTGTCGTTCAGCGATCAGAACGATGGTCTGGGGCCGGTTGCGCTGGGCTCGACTTCGGGCGCCACTGGCCGGCTCGGCGTACGCGGGCAGTGGACCATCGAACGCGGCAACGGTGCGGTGTGGCAGCCGTACGTGCGGGCCAACCTGTGGCGGGACTGGGGTGCGCAGGCGAGTACGGCGTTCGGCAGCGACCCGGTGCTGCTCAACGTGCAGGCCACGCGACTGGAGTTCGCGGGGGGTGTCACCGCGAAGATCAAGGAGCGGCTGAGCCTGTACGGGCAGTTCGGCTATCAGTTCGCCGTGAGTGGCGACAGCAACGTCCGCCGTAACGGCGTCGAGGGCGCCCTCGGAGTGCGTTACACGTGGTAGGCAGCGCTGCGAAGCGTGGATCGGCGCAATCGACGTCGAACAGACGCGCCCCTGCGCGCGATTGACAGTTATTGGTGTCTTCGCGCTCTACCGGGTGATGCGGCGCTGAACCTCGTTGTGGCGGACCTGCCGTCCAGTACAGGACGCGCCGCACCATCCGCCCCCAAGGGGAGTCGCAGCATCGGTGTTCTTTGCGTTTCGCGGCATCTTGATGTTCGACCTGTTCGATGTCTCAAGTACAGAGAAACGGCAGGCTCGCGTGCGGCCCGATCGCCAGGACGCTGGCGCCGGAAAGCCACGGCGTTGGGCTAGTTCCGGTCGCTTGCCAACGCCAAAGGGGATTTACTTCTCTGCAACCTGCCTGAAGAACGCTGTGCGTCGCGTCAGCAAGGTCCGGTTATGGACATTCCCGTGAAGTGATCGCACTTTCGCGCACTACCCGCGAAGCATGGCGAATGGCCGCTAACCGCTGCTGATGAACGGTCACCACGGAATCGCAAACTGTATGTCTGCATCACGCCCTGAGTCACTCAGTCAAGCTTTTTTGGGGGTGGGCCGTGAGGTTTGCAAGACGAGGCGCCCAAATCGCTCCGTGCTCCACAAATATCGGCCTATCTGTCGTTGGCCAACCTGGAACGGATCCCGGCAGCAGAAGGGTCGCGCTGACGCGTGGCAATCTGCCATGTGTTTCCCCACGGATCTCTTACCATCGCTCGCCTGTCGCCGTATGGCATGTCGGTCGGAACTTCGAGTGAGATCGCGTTCGCCGAAATCGCCCGCTCGTAGGTCGAATCGGCGTCCTCGACGTAGACATACAGAAACGCCTGCATCGGATCGCGAAGGCCGTCTCCGCCGCTAACCATCACGACGGAATCGCCGATCATGATTTCGGCAGGCCGCCCGTGATGGAATTCGCCCTGTGCCTGAAACACCATCTTGATGAATGTGATCAGGTTTTCCGGATCCCGTACGACGATTCGGGGCGTGACGGTATGCCATCCATCGGGCTGAAAGTTAGCCATGTTGGGCAGCCTCGGAAGAGATTCGCAAGGGCATTGTCCTCCGAGCGCCGGATGTCCGCAAAGGGTCCGACTTCGGCCAATCGCATCCGGCGAAGTGCTGCACCTTTGGCGCGACTGCACGTTAGTTCGTTGATCTTCAGCGTTCACCGTCGCACTTACGCTGGCGCCCTATGTGACGGATGCGCTCGGCGCAGCGGGAGCCTTTCGGCGCACGCGCGATGCGGTGCACACTTCAGGCGTCCGGTTTTGCGCGTCGATTTCAGTCGCGCTTTTGAACTAGACTTGGAAAACTGGGTGTGCGGGGATTTCGCCACGCACGCGATCATCAGCGCTCGCCTTATTGGTGAGACGAAACTCTGGAACCGGAGTGTTAGTCATGAGCGAACCGTGCATCATCTCCGTTGCGATCACTGGCTCAGTTCCCCGCAAGAAGGACAACCCGGCTGTGCCGGTCACGATCCCCGAGCAGGTTGAAAGCACGCACGAAGCGTACGAAGCCGGGGCCACCCTCGTTCATCTGCACGTGCGTGACGAACAGGAGAACTCGAGTTCCGACCGGTCGAGTTTCGCCGCTCTCCAGGACGGCATCCGCAAGCACTGCCCTGACATCATCATCCAGTTTTCGACGGGCGGCCGTGGCCGTTCATTCGAGCAACGTGGCGCGATGCTCGACCTGCGCCCGGATATGGCGTCGCTCGCAACGGGTTCGGTCAATTTTCCAACTACCGTCTATGAGAATCCGCCGGACTTCGTGCGTGCGCTTGCGAAAACGATGCTCGACTACGATGTCAAACCGGAAATAGAGATCTTCGATCTGGCGATGCTGTACAGCACGGCGGATCTCGTCCAGCAAGGGCTGCTGAAGTCACCCGTGCATGTTCAGTTCGTGATGGGCGTAAAGAATGCGCTGCCTGCGCGACGCGAGATTCTCGAGTTCGAGGTCAAGCAACTGAAGGCGATCTTGCCGGATGCAACATGGACCGCTGCGGGTATCGGCCGGCATCAGTTGGAAGTCAACCATTGGACTCTCGAGATGGGCGGGCACTGCCGCACCGGTCTCGAAGACAACGTGCGCTGGGACAAGGACACGCTGGCGAAGAGCAATGCGCAACTGGTTGAACGGGTGGCCTCGTTGTGTGGCGAATATGGCCGGCCGGTGGCAACTGCTGCGCAAGCGCGTGAGATGCTGGGTCTTCCGGCCATGTAAGACGGGCTTACCGTCTTGCTCCGGCGGCCGGTCGCTTTCGCGCGATCGGCCGCGCCGGCAATTTTCGGGCGATCGCGACCAATGGCCCGTTTGGGCTATCTGAATTCTGATCAGGCCAGCTTGAATTGCTTGGCCTGATCAGGTCTACGGCTTGGTCCAAACCTCTTTCCAACACATCACGAAATTACCGTGAGGGTCCCGCGAGACCGCTCCCTCGACAGGGCAAGCGTTGCCGGTTAGTGCGGGGCCGTAGTGAGCGACCTGTCTATCCGCGTCGGCAAGTGCATCGGCGGGTACCCGGCCCCAGATCGACAGACTGGCAAATACGCCGACACATCCAACCAGCATAACGACCGTCCGTTTCAAGCGGGGCGACGGGCTGGCGACAAAATCAAATGGCATGGGGAACCTCAATTCGCGGTGGACCTATGAGCGGTCTTATCGGCACCAGTTTCCGAAACCGGAGACCTCCGTGTGAATTTTTTTTGACGCGGTCATGTGGGAACGATAAACGCGAGGTCGAAACAATCCATGCAGCATCAGACTCGAATCCGGAGCGACGCTCCGCGACACTGTTTGGCCCAGCCCGCCTTGATCGGCCGTGTTGCCGGCGGCGCTCGGCGCCTGCGTCGAACCAGTGCCACGACAACGCTACGGCCGGCCTGTCACGCGCTGCACCATCGCGTAGAGCACCGACATCTGCAAACCGCTCCTGAGTGCGTAGTTCGGGTCGTATTGATTGGAGTAGCCCCACCAGTCGAAGCATGCGTTGGGGTTGGTCGGCCCCGGCGCGGACGACGCGATCGTGTCGGGATACACCACCACGAGTTTGTTCGTGTCGGCCCATTCGTTGATGCCGGCCTCGGTGACCCAGCGGTTTCCGATCAGCGACGCCTGCTGCAGACAGCCGTGCAGAGCGAGAACGAATCCGCACCTGTCGCCTTGCGCGCAGGCCTTGGGAACGAAGACGCTACCGGTCGAGCTCATCGAAAGGTTGGGGGACGCCCCGAATTCCGATTGATAGAATGAATACAACGTGCCCGACAGTTTTCCGTTGTTGCGCGGTTTCAATCGGCCGAGGAACATCGTCAGCCACGTTTCTACCGAATCGTAGGCTGCGCCATTTGCGAGGCAGCGGATCATGTAGGGACTGCCGAGCGTGCCGCATGCAAGTTCGCCGTCAGGCGATTCCCAGCCGTGCTCGGCGGGAAACCCATTGTCAAAGCGAACGTTGGCACCATAACGCAGGTATTCGGCGTCGAGGTCGGCCATCTCGAGCGGATTGACGACCTCGTCTTGCGTGCCGGACCAGAGGTAGACCGGCTGCCCACGCAGATTCGTCGCCCGGTCGATGGTTCCGAGGGACGACTGCGTGTCCAGGTACGCCTCTGACGTCGTCAGAGTGTTGTTGTACGACGCGTGGTTCGTCGGAAGCGTCAAGCCGCCGCAGTTTTCCAAAGCTGTCGCGGCGCCTCCGGCGCCCGCACACCAGTACACCCCACCGGCGTAAATCGCGGCACCCTTGAACGTCGAAGAGTGGGCCACGTGCATCTGCACCGCCGCGAAACCGCCAGACGAGATACCCGCGACGAAGACCTTCGTCGGGTCGATCTGGTAGCGCTGGAGCTTCACGATTCGGGAAGTGGCCGAATCGTCGTTCGCCGCCGGGTTCGAGGCGGCGGCCAAGGTCTTTGCCGATAATTTCGAGGCATCGACGTCGGTGCCGGCCGAATCGCCACCACCTCCACACCCGGCAAGTCCGATCGCCAGTACAAATGCCAGCGCTGATCGCAGCCCTGAAGCCTTCGTCATCATTGTCGTCTCCTCGTCGGAGCACCCGGCGATAGCTGGGCCACAGCAAAAATCGCTCCCGCAGCAAGGGCAATCCTTTTTTGCTGAGCGCGAAGCGAGAGGATTGCTGTCGGCGCGGGGATGTCAGTCGTCGGCAAACCGCGGCCCCTGGCCGAAAGCGAAGCCGCGTCGAAGTTTTTCTCGATGTCTTCCCGCGTCCGTGAGGGACCGACTCTACTCCTTGTGGCTTGCGTAGCGCGGCGCGTTCGAGATCATGCGCCGGCTTTGCACCCCGGGCAGGCGGCCCCTCAAAGGCAGTGTGGCGGCCTACGACCAATGCGTCTGGTAAAGGATCTTGCAAACCTGGCCAAGATACTGGTTCCAGACGCAGATCTTCTTGTAGGGTCCTTGCTGGCTCGTGCCGGCGGCCGACATGGTGGCCATCAAGGTCTTGACGTCATCAGGTCCATGCAATTCGACCTTGCTATCGTCAGCCATGGTGACCGTCACCCTGAAGCCGAGTTTCGCGAGGTTGGACAGCGCCGCACCTGGGTTCTTGCCCGCTTCGGGATACAGCTCGCCGAGGCGCGCGACCATCGTGAGTGCCGCTAAGTCCAGTGACTCGTTTACACCGATCACCTGCTCTTGCGGCGGCGGGTCACCACCATGAATCGCTAACCACAATGCCATCAGCCAGCCGGCATCCAGCGCATGACCTAGTTTCTGTAATTCGCTTGCGTTCATTCCATTGCTCCTCTCGACCCTCGAGCCGATACTTGATGCACCTTCCTGCAAAGCCATTCACGTATTCACTGAATCGGTATCGTGTGAAGGCGGGCGACCCATGCGCAAGAGTGGCCATCCCCGAGGATGGTTGACGCAAACAGGTTCCCCCACGTCAAACGACATGACGTTCTCCTTCCTGAGGGCGAGCCTCGCAATGAGTTGTCCCTGCAGTCGCTGCTACCAAAGCTTGCCCGTTGGGGCGAGGCAGCCCACTCCGCATCAACAGCGTCTGCATCAGCGCCTAAGACGCGCGTGAGATCGCCAGAGGTGCCAAGTGTTAAACGAGGAACGTCAAACTGGATTGAACCGTGCGTAGTAGGCAGCGCACAGTACGGTCGCCTGCCAGACTGCAGTCGACAAATCACGCCAACGGGTCGTCTATCGCGCCATCGTGGGGAGCGCGTCTTCGGCTGCCGGCGCGGCCGCACGCGCGCTTTCGCTCGTGACATCGGACGCCACGTGGGCCAGCTTCATCAAACGTGGCTGAAGCAGCAGCGCGACAAGACCGCTCCAGCCCGTCTGATGCGAAGCGCCGACGCCACGTCCGTCGTCGCCGTGAAAGTACTCGTGGAATAGCACGAGATCGGACGAACGCGGGTCGGCCTGCAACTGCGGATAAGCGGCCATCACGGGCCGCATGCCGTGCTCGTCCTTCAGAAAGAGCGTAGTGACACGTTGCGCGAGACCGTCGGCGATCTCGCTGAGCGAGCACCGGTTGCCCGATCCCGTCGGATATTCGATGCGGAACTCGTCGCCGTAGTAGCGATGGAATTCATACAGCGATTCGATCAGCAGATAGTTGACGGGCATCCACACGGGGCCGCGCCAGTTTGAATTGCCGCCGAATACGCGCGAATCCGATTCGGCCGGCTGATACTCGATGCACACGTGTGCGCCGCCATGATCGAACTCATACGGTGTATCGCGATGCACCCGCGACAGCGCGCGCACGCCGTGCCCGGACAGAAATTCGTCTTCGTCGAGCGCGCGGCGCAACAGCGCCGTCATCCGGTATCCGCGCAACAGCGACAGCAGGGTAGTGTTGCCCTTGCCGGGCTCGGTCCAGCGCGACACGAGTTTGGCCAGATTCGGCCGATGATCGAGAAACCACGCGAGCCGCTCTCGCAAGCCGGGCAGGTGGCCGTAGATCCGGTCTTCGAGCACATGCACGGCGAACAGCGGAATCAGGCCGACGATCGAACGAACGCGCATCGGCACGCGGGTTCCGTCCGGAAGATGCAGTACGTCATAGAAGAATTCGTCGTGGCCATCCCATAGCCCGGTCCTGCAACCCTCGCTGCAACCGACGGCTTCCGCGATATACAGGAAGTGCTCGAAGAACTTCACCGCGATTTCGACGTACGCGTTGTTCGTCATCGCGAGCTCGAGTCCGATCTGCATCAGATCGAGCGCGTACGAGGCCATCCAGGCGGTGCCGTCGGCCTGGTCGAGGCGGCCGCCGGTCGGCAGCGGGGAAGAGCGGTCGAAGATCCCGACGTTGTCGAGGCCGAGAAAGCCGCCCTGGAAGATGTTGCGGTCCTCCGCGTCCTTGCGGTTGACCCACCACGAAAAGTTCAGCAGCAGCTTGTGGAACATCACTTCGAGAAACTGGTGGTCGCCAACGCCTGTGACTTCGCGGTCGAGTTCGTACACGCGCCATGTCGCCCATGCATGAACGGGCGGATTCGCGTCGCCGAATGCCCATTCGTAGGCGGGCAACTGTCCGTTCGGATGCATGTAGCGTTCCTTCACGAGCAACAGCAACTGCTTCTTCGCGAAGTCGGGATCCATCATCGCGAACGCGGCGGCATGGAACGCGAGATCCCACGACGCGTACCATGGGTACTCCCACTTGTCGGGCATCGAGACGACGTCGCCGTTGCACATATGCCGCCAGTCTGCGTTGCGGCCGTGCCGGCGTCCTTTCGGCGGCTTCGGCTGACCGGGGTCGCCGTCGTGCCAGCGCGTCACGTCGAACTGGTAATACTGCTTCGTCCATAGCATGCCGGCGAGGGCCTGTCGTTGCACGAGCCGCGCATCGGCGTCGGTGATGTCGTGCTGAAGCGCCCCGTAGAACTCGTCGGCCTCCGCGATCCGGCGCGCGAACAGCGCTTCGAAGTCGAGCGGCGCGTCGTCGCGCGCGATTCCCGGCTGCGCGGCCGGACGCCAACGCAGATACAGCACCGCGCGCTCGTGCGGCGCGAGCGGCAGGGCCACATGCGCGGCGGCGCGGGTGCCCGCGTCGCGGCGGATCGCCTGCTCGTCGCGATCGACAATGTAGTCGTTGAAGCCATCCTTGAACGGGCCTTCACGGTCGATGCCGAAAATGCGCCGCACGTTGGTCTCGTTTTCGCAGAAGAGCCATTCGATCGGCTGCGGCGCCGAGGCCGTGACGATCATCGTGCCGAGCGCGGGATTGTGCGCGATCACGCGCTCGCCTTCGGCGGAATCCGGCTCGAGCGTGAGCGACGGCCTGCCGGGCTTGCCTGACCACGCCCAGCGGTTGCGCGCCCAGAAGAGCGGCAGCGCATGGAGGCTCGCGTGCTGATCCGCGCGATTCTCGACGGTGACGCGCATCACGATGTCGTCGGGTGTGTGCTTCGCGTACTCGACCCAGACGTCGAAATAGCGGTCGTTGTCGAACACGCCCGTATCGAGGATTTCGTATTCGGGCTGATCGGCGCCGCGCCGGCCGTTTTCGTCGATCAGATCCTGATACGGGTACGCATCGTGCGGGTACCTGTACAGCATCTTCATGTACGAATGCGTCGGCGTGCCGTCGACGTAAAAGTAAAGCTCCTTCACGTCCTCGCCGTGATTGCCTTGCTCATTGGTCAAGCCAAACAGCCGCTCCTTCAGGATGCGGTCGCGCCCGTTCCAGAGCGCGAGCGACACGCACCAGTCGAGCGGGTCGTTGCCGAATCCGGCAATGCCGTCCTCGCCCCAGCGGTACATGCGGCTGCGCGCGTGATCGTGTGGGAAATAGTCCCAGGCAGTTCCGTAGTCGCTGTAGTCTTCGCGAACGGTGCCCCACTGCCGGTCGCTCAGATAAGGCCCCCAGCGGCGCCAGCAGTCCAGGTCCGGGCCATGCAGACGGACTCCTTCCTTCGAACGGAGCAGATCGTTTGCGCGTAGCGATGACATGTGACCTCCCGATCCGGGATCTACCGTCGAACACGTTCAGTGCGTGAGCGCCGCCCATCCTGTCGGGCGTGCGTCGCCGGGCGGTATCTGGATGATTATCTGGATGATAGGCGTCGTTTGGCCTCGTTGCGGTCGGTTCGAGCGCTTCGAAGCCGCCGAAACGACGATGCGGATCCACGATTCGCCACGACCGGAGATGGGCCGGGATCTCGCGGCGCAATGGCCCGGCCTCGCGCCGGAACCGATCGTCGGGCGTCAGGCCGTGCCCGGAGATCGAAGCGCGTGCCTGTTTCGGTATCAGAAGCCGCAGGTATCGCTCACCGGACCGCCTGCGCGGCAGCCAGGATTACGCTGGCTCGGCATTGTTGCCGAGCATGGATCGACGGCAGGCCGCAGCGCCGCAATGACAGATGTACTGGGTGCGGATTTCGTCGGTGATCGCGCCATCGACCGACAGACCGTAGTCGATGAAAAGCTCGTCGCCGGGCGCGATAGCGGCGAGCGCATGAATGAATACGCGCTCGCCCGTCTCGATCGCTTCGCAGTTGGGGGCGCACGCATGGTTCAGGAAGCGGGCGCTGTTGCCGCCCCGGCTGCCGTCGATCACGCGCCCGTTGGACAGGCCGAACACGAACGTATGACCCGCCTCGGCTCGCTGACGGGCGGCGGCACGCCGCCAGCTGGTCAATTCGCCCTTGTATTCGATGACCCGTTCGCCCGGCGCAATCGGCTGTAGCGCGAACAGTCCCATGCCATGGACCGGAGAGCGTCGTGCGGTGATGCGTCGCAATCGCATGGTGTCGTTTCCTTCGGGTGCGTCGGTGGTCAAGCGTGTTGGATGGGCGATCCGAAGCATATCGCCACGGTCGCGGCCGTTCAACGTCTTCATAAATAAATCGCAACTAACTGTCTAGCTCTTACGCGCCCGCCCGTTCCGGCTTCGCCGCACACCGGCTAACCAGATGCCGCCAGGTCGATCCGCCGTCGCGGGGCTGCGCGCCGCACGCGCGGATCGATGACGTCACGCCGGCATGACGGCCGGCATGACGGCCGGCTCAGGCAAACGAGCGGCTAGCCGCCGCCGCGCGCTTGCGCAACCAGTTCATGCAGGCGAACAGCGCGATCGCGAACGCCATCAGCAGTGTGGCCACGGCAAGGATCGACGGGTCGATCTGGTCACGGATGCCGCTCCACATCTGCCGCGGCACGGTGCGCTGCTCGGGGCCGCCGATGAACAGAATGACGATCACTTCGTCGAACGATGTCGCGAACGCGAACACGCTGCCCGTTGCGACGGCGGGCGTGATCAGCGGTAGCGTGACGCGGCGAAACGCGACCCACGGCTGCGCGCCCAGGCCCGAGGCGGCGCGCAGCAGGCTTTGATCGAACGACAACAGCGAGGCCGTCACGGTGATCACCACGAACGGTGTGCCGAGCGCGGCATGCGCAAGCACGACGCCGAGATACGAATTGACCAGCCCGAGCGGCGAAAAGACCAGATAAAAACCCGCCGCGACGACCACGATAGGCACGATCATCGGCGACACGATGATCGGCATGATGATCGCGCGGTAAGGAAACTGCGCGCGGCTCAAGCCGAGCGCGGCAAGCGTGCCGAGCACCGTCGCGATCAGCGTCGACGCCGCGCCAATGCCGATGCTGTTCGCGAACGCGCGTTGCCAGTCCGGCGAACTCAGCGCCTGCGCGTACCAGCGCAGCGAGAAGCCCTGCATCGGGTACGAGAAGAACGAGCCGGAGTTGAACGACAGCGGCACGATCGCGAGGATCGGCGCGACGAGGAAAAAGAACATGAGCGCGCAATGCACGCGTAGTCCCGCGCCCGCGATGCGTTCCGACAGTAGCCGGGTTCGTACGTCTTTCATCTGAGTCTGCCTGTTGATGAACTATCCGGGTAAGCGACACGAATGAGCGTCAGTTCCGCGGCGCGTCAGCCGAAGCGCAAGCGGTCGATACCGACCAGCCGGTTGAAGATGAAATAGAACACCGCTGTAAATGCGATCAGATAGCACGACAGCGCGCCCGCGAGTCCCCAGTTCAGCTGCTCGTTGGTCTGCGACGCGATCAGCTGGCTGATCATCTCGTCGCCGGCGCCGCCTAGCAGGGCGGGGGTGATGTAATAACCGAGCGCGAGCACGAACACGAGAAAACATCCCGCGCCGACACCCGGCAGCGTTTGCGGAACATACACGCGCACGAAGGCCACGGCCGGATGCGCGCCGAGGGATTTCGCCGCGCGCATGTACACGGGCGGGACACTCTTCATCACCGAAAAGATCGCGAGGATCATGTAGGGCAGCAGGATATGCGTCATGCCGATCAACACGCCCGTGCGATTGAAAATCAGCGGCAACGGATGATCGATGAGTCCAAAGCGCAGCAACGCGCTGTTGATCACGCCACCTGGTTGCAGCAGCACGTACCAGGCGGTGGTACGCACCAGCAGCGAGGTCCAGAACGGCACGATCACGAACAGAATCAGCCGGTTGCTGTGGTTCTCCGGCAGTGTCGCGAGCAGATAGGCCACGGGGTAGCCCAGCACGAGGCACAGCAGCATGACCGTCGCGCTGATCGTGACGGTGCGCCCGAAGGCCGCGCGGAAGATCGCACTGTCCGCCGCGACGGACGTCACCGAACCATCAGGCGCGACCTGCGCGTCGACGGCGTTCAGCAAATAGTCGGGCGTGGGCGAGATCGATGCGCGCTTCAGGAGCCGCCAGGTTTCCTGTGTGTTCCAGCGTTCGTCCAGGTCGATCAGCGCGGGTTTCCATTGCGCGGGCGTCTCCGAACGGGTGGCACGCGCCGTCTTGAACAGCAGGCTGCGGAATTCCGGCTGATAGAAGTTCATGCGCCGCGCGATATTGCCGAGCTGGCCGGACTCGCTCGCGTCCTTCAGGTCGTGCGCAAGGGCGGCAAAGGCCGGTTCGCCGGGTAGGCCCGCGCCGTCCCATCCGGCCAGCGCCGCGCTCAACTGCGGCATGCCGGTGCGCACTTCGGGGTTTCGCACGCTGCGCGCGAGCAGGCTCGCGATCGGCGCAACGAACGTCACCAGCAGAAAGATCAGCAACGGCAAAGCCAGCAGCAACGCGCGCATCGCGGCCTTGCGGCGCGCGGCGCGGAACGACTCGCGGTTCGCGGCCTGCGGGCCGCGGCCAAAAGGGGCGGTGGATGGCAGCGGCGTGTTCATCGTGCTCGATCTCTCGGGTGACGTTCGTTCGGTCTGGCGTTACTGCGTCAGCCAGTTCTGGAACCGCTTGTTGATCGCATCCGCGTTGTCGGCCCAGAACGTCGCGTTGATTTGCAGCGGACGCTTGAAGTTCTCCGGTGCGGTCGGCAGATCGTTCAGACGCGCTTTGTCGATCAGCGGAATGGCGTCCTTACGCGGCGGCGCGTACGCGATGTACTTCGACAGGTCCGCATAGGCCTGCGGCGTCGACGATGCGACGATGAACTTCTGCGCCGCGTCGGCATGCTTCGCGCCGTTGACCACGGCCCACCATTCGTAGTCGTACACCTGCGCATCCCAGACGATCTTGAAGGGCTTCTTGTCCTTGTGCACGGCGTCGTCGATGCGGCCGTTGTACGCCTGCGTCATCACGACCGCGCCGTCGGCGAGCAGCTGCGGCGCCTGCGCACCCGCCTCCCACCAGACGATGCTCGACTTGATCGTGTCGAGCTTCTTGAACGCGCGGTCGACGCCGGCAGGCGTGGAGAGCGTCTTGTACACATCCTTGGGCGCCACGCCATCGGCGATCAACGCCCATTCCATCGCGACCTTCGGCGACTTGCGCATGCCGCGTTTGCCCGGGTACTTGTTCAGGTCGAAGAAATCGTTGATCGTGGTCGGCGCGGATTTCAGCTTGCTGGTGTCGTACGCATAGACGGTGGACCACACCATCGCGCTGACGGCGCAATCACTGATCGAGCCCGGCAGGAAGTCGCTGGTGTTGCCGAGCATCTTCTTGTCGAACTTGGCGATCAGGCCTTCGTCGCATGCGGTGATCGCGTCGTTGGTTTCGAGGTCGATCAGATCCCAGGTCGGGTTCTTCGATTGCTCCATGGCCTGCAGCTTGGCGAGGCCGCCATCGTAGGACTCGGAGGAGAACTGATTGCCGGTCTTCGCGGTGAACGGTTCGAACCATGCTTTCTTCGCGGCAGCTTCATACGCACCGCCGAAGGTGACGACGGAAATCGTATCGGCCGCGTGTACCGTGGCTGTGGCAAACACCCCGAGCGCGCACGCCGCGAAGGTGGTCCGGAAGGTCGAGAAGGTGGTCTTCATTTCTAGTTGGCTCCTGCGATAAGTGGCGAGGCGGACGAGGGAACGGCAACAGTGGAATAGTCGGCGCCGCCGGACCCGGCGGCGGATTGCGGCGCGGCCGCCATGGCGGGCAGCACCTTGCAGTCGTCGCGTCGCCAGGTCACGGCGGTCTCGCGGCCGAGTGCGGGCAGATCATGGTGCTGTGTGTTCGGCACCTTGACGACCATGCTTTCGCCATGGCCGAGCTTCAGATGCACGCGATGATGATCGCCGCAGTAGACGAGTTCCTCGACCAGCGCGTGCACGACGTTCATGTTCTGCCGCGTCGCTTCCTGCACGGCGTCCGGCGTCGCGGCGATGTGCGCGCGCTCGGGACGCAGCGCCAGCACCGCGGTGTCGCCCGACGCGAGCCCGACGCCTGGGCGTCCGCACACGGTGCTGCCGTCGGCGAGCTGCATCGCGGCCCATTCCCCGCCGCCGGAATTGACGCGGCCCGTCAGTCCATTGTTCTCGCCGACGAAATTGGCCACGAACGCATTCGCCGCGTTTTCGTAGAGTTCGGTCGGTGCGGCGGCCTGCTGGATGCGTCCATCGGAAAAGACGGCGACGCGGTCCGACATCGTCAACGCTTCGTTCTGGTCGTGGGTGACGTAGACGATCGTCAGCGACAGTTCGCGATGCAGCCGCATGATTTCGTATTGCATGGTTTCACGCAGGCGCTTGTCGAGCGCGCCGAGCGGCTCGTCCATCAGCACCACGCTCGGCTCGAAAACCAGCGCGCGGGCGAGCGCGACGCGCTGCTGCTGGCCACCCGACAGTTGCGACGGACGCCGCCCCGCCAGATGCGACAACTCCACCATGTCGAGCACGCGCATCACGCGCGTTTTCTGTTCGCTGCGGCTTACCTTGCGCACCGACAGCGGGAACGCGACGTTCTCGGCAATCGTCATGTGCGGGAACAGCGCATAGTTCTGAAACACCATGCCGATATCGCGCCGGTGCGGCGGCTTGTCGTCCAGCCGCTTGCCGGCGAGGCGGATTTCGCCGCGCGTCGGCGATTCGAACCCCGCCAGCATCATCAGTGTCGTGGTCTTGCCGGAACCGGACGGACCGAGCAGCGAAACGAATTCACCGTGCGCGACGTCGAGATCGAGTCCCTCGACGACGCTATGCACGCCGTCGTATGACTTACTGACGCCGTCGAACGAAATAAATGGTTGGCTTGACATGGGCAACTCGGCAGAGTGTTGGCGGTCGGCGTGAGGCGGCGATTTCACGGTGCGCCCACGTGTCCCGCCAGATAGCGGGCGAAGTCGTAATTCGGCCGTTCCAGCGGGCTCAGATGGCCGGGCTTCGCGAGTGGCGCGTGCACGCCGCGAAATACCGCCTCGACGCCGCGCCGGTCCTCGGCGTTCACTTCGTCGAGCAGCGTCTTCAGCGTGGCCATGTATTCGGCGGCGCGCGGATCGTCGACGAATTCCGGTGCGAGGCCGCCGCCAAAGCGGATATGCACGCGGCCGACGCCTCGCGGCTGCAGGATCAGATACCAGAAGTATCCCGGCGTCAGCGTGATCAGGTGGGTCGGGTAGATCGCCAGCAGCGCGGTGGTCCGGCGCCAATGGCCCTGCAGACGCGTGTTGGCCGGATGCGCGTTGCCGATCGGCAGCGACGCTTCCTTGGTGATCCAGTGATAGTTGAACGCGGGCAAACCCGGCGGACATTCCATTTCTTCGAGCTTCGAGTGCGGTCCGACCGTTGCGCGATGCAGCATCGGCAAGTGGTAGCTCTCCATGAAATTTTCCGCGAGGATCTTCCAGTTGGTGTCCCACACATGCTCTTCGTGGAAGGTCTCGACGTAGTCGCTCATGCCGTACGGCTCGATCAGCGTCGTCAGTCCGGACAAATGTGATTCCACCGCGGGCGCGTGCTGGTTGAGCGTGACGTAGATCCAGCCTTGCCACGTTTCGCAGCGCAACGCAGGCAGCCTGTATTGCTCCTTGCAGAAGCCCGGCTGCTGATCCATCAACGGCGCGCCGGCGAGCGAACCGTCGAGCGTGTAGTTCCATGCGTGATACGGGCACACGATCCGGCGCACGTTGCCGCGCCCTTCGAGCAATACCGACATCCGGTGCAGGCAAACGTTCGAGAATGCGCGCAACGCACCGCTCGCATCGCGCAGCACGACCACAGGCTGGTCGTCGATCTGCGCGGTCAGATAGTCGCCGCTCTTTGCCAGCGCGCTCTCGCGGCCCACGCATAACCACTCGTTGCGAAACACGTCGCGCTGTTCGAGCGCGAGAAACGCCTCCGACGTGTAGACGGCCGGCGGCATTGCGTGTGCATCCTCGAACGGACGCTCGCAGTTCTCGCGCAGCGCGCGAACGATGTCGAGTTCAATGTCCGTCAACTGAAGAATGGCTTGCATAGGGGCCCCCCATCAGTGTGTGCATCCGATGAGCACCAATCTAACAATCCAAATTGCTAGGTAAAATATTGTTTTTGCATGCAGTGCATAGGCCAAGCCTATGCGGTGACGCTTTCCGGGCTGCTAACCAATGTGTAGGCGCCGAATATACGTTTCACAGAATGCGGAGAAGCGTTTAACGACCTCACGCGGCTTGACGGCGCCCGATAGTGCAATGCCAAGCGTCGTCGCATTGACGCTTTCCTTGAAATGTTTAATCACGAAGTCTTCGCCGTCGACCGTTCGGGTCGACTTCAGCGGGAAGTTGAGTATGCTGTAACCCAAGCCGTTGGCGACCATGCCACGCACCACTTCAGGCTGTGACGAGCGGAAAGCGGCGGTAGGGCGGCTGCCGACCGCATCGAACAGCGCGGAGAAGTACTCGCGGCTATGCGGAAGGTCCAGCATCACATAGGGCTCGGGCAGCAGATCGGCCAGCGACACCTTGCGTGCCCGCGCCAACCGATGTGTTTTAGGCAGGATGGCATACGGTGGCAGCGAAAGCAGCGGGGTAAACGCGATTCCATCGGTGATATCGAGGCTGTAGGTCAGCGCGATATCGAGCGAGCCGTCGTGCAGGCCGCTCAGGAGCGTGTCCTGATGCGCTTCCGTGGTACGGAAGGTGATCGCCGAATAATCCTGCACGAAGCGGCTGATGATGCCGGGCATCAATGGCGGAGCCAGCGACACCATGCAGCCCAGCGAGATGGAGCCCGACATGCCGCCGTCGATTTCCTTCGCGGTCAGCTGCAATTCTTCGGCGTTCTGAAGCAGATTGCGAGCGTGGCCCAGCAGATCGCGGCCCGGTTGCGTGAGGGACAGCCCGCTCGCGTGATGGCGGATGAACAACTGAACGCCGAACGATTCCTCCAGATCCGCGAGCGCCGTCGAGATGGACGGTTGCGAAATGTGCAGGCGCTTTGCCGCGGCGGTGAACGATAGCGTCTCGGCCGTGACGACGAAATACCTGAGCTGACGCAACGAGTAGCGTATCGAGTTGCCGTCCATCAGTTGCTCCGTGATCGGTCGAATCGATTGTCGCTCGCCAATTGTCGATTGCATAGCGAAAAACGATGCAAAGCATTTTTAAAATATAGTTTTTGTTGCTTGCCGCGCGGCGTACATTCTGTCCGACCGAGACGGGACGTGCTGTGACGCGCCGTAGTCGGGTGCTGGTTCGAACGCGAACACAGCAAACGTCACCGCGTCTCGACGGCGCATCGCGTCATGCGTCATGGAAGAGAGAGAACCTAATCCAGACCGCTTTTCAGAAGGAGCAGGCCATGGCGGCTGAAAAATTGTCGATCGACACGCTGGTCATAGGCGCGGGTCAGGCGGGCGTGGCAATCAGTGAACACCTGAGCAAACTCGGCGTGCCTCATCTCGTGCTGGAGCGCGACCGCATCGCCGAACGCTGGCGTACCTGCCGCTGGGATTCGCTGGTCGCCAATGGTCCCGCCTGGCACGACCGCTTCCCTAATATGGAGTTCGAAGGACTCGATCCCGATGGCTTCGCCGGCAAGGATCAGGTCGCCGAGTACTTCGAGGCCTATGCGCGCAAGTTCAATGCGCCGATTCGCACAGGGGTCGAAGTCACCAGCGTCGAGCGTCTGACAGGCCGGGCAGGATTTGCGATCGTCACGTCTGACGGCACGATCGAAGCTAGTCGCGTGGTCGTCGCGACGGGGCCGTTCCAGCGTCCCGTCATTCCCCCCATCGCGCCACCGGACGGCGATCTCACGCAGCTTCATTCGGCCCACTATCGGAACCCGGCGCAACTGCCCGAAGGCGCGGTGCTCGTGGTTGGCGCGGGGTCGTCCGGCGTGCAGATCGCGGACGAACTGCAACGCGCGGGCCGCAAGGTTTATCTGTCCGTCGGTGCGCATGACCGTCCACCGCGCGCCTATCGCGGTCGCGATTTCTGCTGGTGGCTGGGTGTACTCGGCGAATGGGACAAGGAAGTCGCCGTGCCGGGACGCGAGCACGTGACCATCGCGGTCAGCGGCGCATACGGCGGCCAGACCATCGATTTTCGCCGGCTCGCGCATCAGGGCATGACGCTCGTCGGCACGACGAAATCGTTCGCGAATGGCGTCGTGACCTTCGAACCGGATCTCGCCGCCAATCTGAAGCGTGGCGACGAAAACCTGCTGTCGCTACTCGCCGCCGCCGACGCCTATATCGAGCGCAACGGCGTCGACCTGCCGGAAGACCCCGACGCACGCGTGATTCCCCCAGACCCGGAGTGCGTGACGCATCCGCTGCCTGAACTGGATCTGAAGCAGGCTGGAGTGAGCACGATCATCTGGGCCACTGGCTATGCGGTCGACTTCAGCTGGCTGCACGTGAACGCGTTCGACGACAAGGGCAAGCCGCAGCATCAGCGCGGCGTATCGAAGGAGCCCGGCGTGTATTTCCTCGGCTTGCCGTGGTTGTCGCGGCGCGCGTCGTCGTTCATCTGGGGCGTGTGGCACGACGCGAAGCACATCGCCGATCACATCGTCACGCAGCGCAAATACCTCGCGTATCGCGATGCGTCGCAGCGTCGGCAGGACACGCGCGGCATGCATGATGCGAATACGACCGATACCGCGTGCGACGAATCGCACGCGCCGAAGACCAAAGAAGTGGGAG
Source organism: Paraburkholderia sp. HD33-4 (assembly GCF_021390635.1). NCBI lineage: Bacteria > Pseudomonadati > Pseudomonadota > Betaproteobacteria > Burkholderiales > Burkholderiaceae > Paraburkholderia > Paraburkholderia sp. HD33-4. The sequence continues at coordinate 1,010,111 of NZ_JAJEJS010000003.1, forward strand.
TGAACTGATGCCTACGCATACCCGGATCCGCATGTTCAATACGAAGGATACCTACCCGAACCAGACGCTCGACAACGATCTTTGCCAGGCGGTTCGCGCGGGCAATACGGTGTATGTGCGCGGCCAGGTCGGTACCGATTTCGACGGCAACCTGATCGGTCTCGGCGATCCACGCGCGCAAGCCGAGCAGGCGATGAAGAACGTCAAGCAGCTTCTCGAGGAAGCGGGCAGTGACATGTCGCATATCGTCAAGACGACGACCTACATCATCGATCCGCGTTATCGCGAGCCGGTGTATCAGGAAGTCGGCAAGTGGCTGAAGGGCGTCTATCCGATTTCGACGGGGCTCTGCGTCAGCGCGCTCGGCCAGCCGCAATGGCTGATGGAAATCGACGTGATCGCCGTGATTCCGGACAACTGGAAGCCTGCTCAACCGTAAGGAACGACCCATGACATTCTCCATCGTCGGACGTTGTGGCAAGACCGGTCAGCTCGGTATCGCGATCAGTTCGTCGAGCATTGCCGTGGGTGCGCGGTGCCCGTGGGCGCGCGCGGGCGTCGGTGTGGTGGCGACGCAGAACGTGACGTTGCCCGCGCTCGGGCCGCGGATTCTCGATCTGCTGGAAAGCGAGCGTATCGCGGCGGATGCGGCGCTCGAACGGGCGCTAGGCGCGAGCGAATGGAGCGAATACCGGCAGGTGACGGTGGTGGACAGCGAGGGTCGAACCGCGATGTTCACCGGCAAGGAAGCGCTCGGCGTGCATCACGCCGTCGCGGGAGATCAGTGCGTGGCAGCGGGTAATCTGCTCGCCGACAAGCCGGTGATCGACGCGATGGTGAAAGCGTTCGAGAGCGCACAAGGCGCGCTCGCCGATCGTTTGCTGCACGCGATGTATGCGGCCGTCGAAGCCGGCGGAGAAGCCGGGCCCGTGCATTCGGCGGCGCTGAAGATCGTCGATACGGCGGTCTGGCCGGTCGTCGATCTGCGTGTCGATTGGGCGGATGACGATCCGATCGGCAAACTCGACGCGCTGTGGCAAGCGTATCGTCCGCAGATGCAGGACTACATCGCGCGCGCGTTGAATCCAACCGCGGCGCCGAGCTACGGAGTGCCCGGCGATGAGTGAGCTGTCGAGCCGCGCGTTGCTCGAACGGCTGATCGGTTTTGCGACCGTCAGCCGCGACTCCAATCTGGAACTGATCGGGTTCGTACAGCAATACCTCGCGGATCTAGGGGTGGACAGCGAGCTATTCCATAACGCCGAGCGCACCAAGGCTAACCTGTTCGCCACCATCGGTCCGCGAGACCGTGGTGGCATCGTGCTGTCCGGGCATACCGATGTGGTGCCCGTCGACGGTCAGGCATGGACCGTGGACCCGTTTCGTCTCACCGAGAAAGAAGGGCGTCTGTACGGGCGCGGCACGGCCGACATGAAGGGCTACCTCGCGTCCGTGCTGGCGGCGCTGCCCGCTTTGCTGAAGCTGAAGCTCGAAGTGCCGGTGCATGTCGCGTTTTCATATGACGAGGAAGTGGGCTGTCTCGGTGTGCGGCCGATGCTGACTGAACTCGAAAAGCGTGTACATAAGCCGCGTATGTGTCTGATTGGCGAGCCGACCGAACTGAAGCCTGTGCTCGGCCACAAGAGCAAGCTCGCGATGCGCTGTCACGTGAAGGGCGCGGCATGTCATTCCGCGTACGCGCCACACGGCGTCAACGCGATTCAATACGCGGCGCGGCTGATCAACCGGCTGGAACAGATCGGCGACGAACTCGCGCAGCCGCAACATCACGACGCGCGTTTCGATCCACCGTTCTCGACTGTGCAAACAGGTGTCATCAAGGGCGGACGCGCGCTGAATATCGTTCCCGCCGAATGCGAGTTCGATTTCGAAGTGCGCGGCGTGCCGGGCTTCGATCCCAACGTGGTGGCGGACAAACTGCAAACCTACGCGGCAGCCGAATTACTGCCGAAGATGCGCGCGGTGCAGCCCGATACCGATGTCCGTGTGCAGATGCTGAATGCCTATCCCGGACTGGCGACTTCGCCCGACAGCGACGCGGCACGTCTGCTCGCGATGTTGAGCGGGTCGACGGAATACGAAACGGTGGCCTTCGGCACGGAAGGCGGCCTGTTCACACAGGCGGGCATTCCGACCGTGGTCTGTGGACCCGGCAGCATGGACCAGGGCCACAAGCCGGATGAGTTCATCACGATCGAACAACTGAACCGGTGCGACGCGATGTTCGCTCGCCTCGCTGAACATCTTGGCAGCGTGAGGTAGCCTGCGCGGCCCGGGTGCAAATCGGGCGTGAGCGGTTCATCAGCAGATGTGCTCTGGCGCTTCAAGCACGAAGTGCGCGACTTCGATCCGGGTCGACAATCAGGACTCCGGCGGGCTGACGATACAATGCCGTTATGTTCAACCCGCCCCGCCCGGGCGAAACGCTCGTCGATCGCCGCGAGCGAACGACCGGTCGCTGCGATAGCTCCCGGCAAGTGAGGTCTTCATGCCCAGGCGTCTTTTCCGCGCTGCGGCGATCGACAGGAATCGGTTTGTGGCGTTGTATGCGTTCATCGCTGCAGCGCTTCTGGTTTCGGCCGCATTCTTCATATATGACGCGACGATCATCCTCGCCGACCGAACGCAAGACGACACATCTGTCGCTGTGCTGGAAGCCGATAATCGCGTCCTGCACGATCTGGAGAATCTCGAGACGGGGCAACGCGGCTACCTGCTGACAGGCGACGACAACTACCTGCAACCGTACCGGTTCGCGGTGCGCGATCTGGACGACGCAGTGCTGCGACTGCACCAACTGGTCGCTACCGATCCGCGCTCGACGGCGTTGGTCGGTCGCATCGAGCGCGCGAAGAATGACAAGGTGATGGAGATCGGCCGCACGCTCGATCTCGCGCGCAACGGCAACCGCGAGGCTGCGCTGGCACTCGTGCAAACGAACGAAGGCAAGCGCTATATGGACGCGCTGCGCGACGACCTGGGCGTCCTCCTGCAGAACTGGCGCGAGGTCCGTCGTGTTGCGGTGCTCGATGTCGACAGACGGGTCGTACTCGGGGCCACGGCGCTCGCGGTCATTGCGGTCCTCGTTTGCTGTCTGCTCGTCTACTCCCTTTTCGTTCAGCGACGCGCGTTCGCGCTGGTCCACGCTTACACGGATGTCATCAGCCGACGCGCCACGAGGGACGCCTTGACCGGACTTCCGAACCGCCGACAATTGCTTTCCACCCTCGACGCGCTCGCTGCGGAGGCGCAAGTGCTTCCCAGGCGGATCGCGTTGCTCTATCTGGACATGGACGGATTCAAGGCCGTCAACGACACGCTCGGTCATACGGCCGGCGATGCCGTCCTGAGGGCATTGGCACGCGCACTTCGAGCGTCGACGCGTGAAGGGGATCTGTTAGTGAGAATCGGCGGCGACGAATTCGTGATGGTGTCGTTCGATTTCGACGACGATGAACAGTTGCGCGAGCTGGCGACGCGGTTGGCTGCTAGCGTTAGTCAGGTCGGAGCGGAGGAGTCGAATGGCTGTTTTTCGATCGGCGTGAGTATTGGCATCGCAACTTACCCGGACGGCGTGGATTCGATTGAAGAATTGCTGGACGCCGCCGACGCGGCAATGTATGAGGCCAAGCGAGCAGGTCGCACTCCCTATGCGTTTGCGCGACGAGATGCAAAAAAGAACGTCATCAGTCTGCACCGTCGCTGATTTCTTACGTTTCCCGCTTGCTGCGCCCATACAGGAGCAACATCGCCGCTATCACCACGCCGTAGATGATCTGACGCCCGGCCTCCGGCATCTGCGCGACCGAAAGGATCGACTGCAGCAGCGTGATCAGGATCGCGCCAGCCACCGTGCCGAGGTATGAGCCCCGTCCACCCAGAATCGACGTGCCGCCGAGCACGACTGCCGCGATCGCAGGTAATAGATAGGCATCGCCCATCGACTGCGCCGCCTTCGACGCGTAACCGGCGAGTAATACGCCACCGAACGCCGCGAACCCGCTGCACACTGCGAATGCGGCCACGGTGACGAGCCGCGTATCGATGCCGGACAGATACGCCGCGCGCTCGGTATTGCCGATCGCGTACAGCGTGCGGCCAAAGGTCGTACGCGACAGCAGGAACACGGTGGCGCCGCCGATCACCACCCACAGCGCGACGGCATTGGGCACGCCCGGCACGAGCCAGCCCGCCGCGAGCCAGCGCATCACTTCCGGCGCGGAATCCTGCGGCGACGATCCTCCGGTATAGACGATCATGATGCCCTGCGCGACCGCATTGGTCGCGAGCGTCGCGATCATCGACGGAATGCGCAGCAGCGCGACGAGGATGCCGTTGACGATGCCGATCAGCACGCCGCAACCGATCCCGACCGGTATCGCGAGGATTCGTCCGAGTTCGCCGTGCCCCGCGACCGCGCACGCCATCATCGCGCCGACGGTGATGGTCCACGGCAGCGACAGGTCGATGTGGCCGAGCAGGATCACCATCATCAGGCCGGTCGCGATGATGCCGAGGAACGCGCCGACCTTCAGCTGCAGCAGGATGTACTCCGGCGACGTGAAGTTGCGCGAAAACATGCCGCCGACGAGCAGCAGCGCGACGATGCACGCGAACGCGATCACGATCGGTTTGTCGATTCTGCGCGTGAGCCGCGACACGAACGTGGTCCGGCCGGTTGCCGAAACGTGGCTCATTGAAACCACTCCAGACGGTTGCGTACCCTGAACAGCCCGCACGCGCCGATCGCGACGGCCAGCAGAAGAATCACGCCCTGAAATAGCGGCTGCCACAGCGCATCGACGTTGAACACGAACAGCAGGTCGCCAATCGAGCGGAACGCGAATGCGCCGAAGATCGCACCGATCGCGCTGCCCTTGCCGCCGAGCAGCGACACGCCGCCTATCACCACCGCGGCGATCGAAAACAGCGTGTACGAGTTGGCGCTGCCGAGGCTCGCTTCGCCGGTGTCGGTGAAGAACGTCAGAAACAGGCCGCCGATCGCGGCGAGCAGGCCGGCCAGCGTATAGCTCGCGAACTTCGCGCGGCGGATCGGCATGCCGGACAGAAACGCCGCGGGTTCGGACGAGCCGGTCGCGTACGCCGCGCGCCCGAGCGCCGAGCGCTTGAAAGGAATCCAGACGATCACCGTCGCCGCGAGCAGAATCAGCAAGCTCGCCGGCAGCACACCGGCGACCTTGCCGGTCAGTGCGTCGGCGAGGTCCTCGTTGATCGAGCCGCCGGGCACGGGACGCAGCAGCAGGGCCAGTCCGTAGTAGACCGCGCCGGTGGCGATCGTCGTCACGATTGGCTGCAGCCGGCCGAAAATGATGATCACGCCGTTCAGCGCGCCGCACAGCGCGCCCGCCGCGATTACGCCGGCGATGCCGAGAGCGCTGTGCAGCGCACCGCCGGTGACGATCCACGAGCCGATGCAATTCGTCAGCACCAGCGTCATGCCGATCGACAGGTCGATCCCGGCCGTCAGCACGACGAGCGCTTGCCCCATCGAGACGAGCGCGAGCAGCACCGCCTTGTTCGCCGCCGTCTGAAACACGTTGGCCGACAACGTCGACGGATAGTTGAACAGGTAGATGGCGAACATCAGCACGAACAGGCCGAACGCGAACACCGCCCCGCGATTCTCCGCATACCAGTAACGCAGCCCGCTCATGGCGCGACTCCCGTGGAAGACGAAATCTGTCCGACGGGCAGGTCGAGCGCGCTGGCAATCAGGTTCTGCTCGGTGATCGCCGGGCCGACGAGTTCCTTCTTGATCCTGCCCTCGTACAGCACGAGCACGCGATCGCAGCAGCCGATCAGCTCGTCGTAGTCGGTCGAATAGAACAGAACCGCGGCGCCTTCGTCGGCGAGGCGCCTGAGCAGCTGATAGAGTTCCTGCTTGGTGCCGACGTCGATACCGCGCGTCGGGTCGCTGAGCAGCAGGATCCTCGGCTGGCGGATCAGCCACTTCGCGATCACCACCTTCTGCTGGTTGCCGCCCGACAGCGAGCCCACGGGCGCGTCGAGGCTGAACGACTTGATCGCCAGCAGCTCCATCGCCCGGTCGACGAGCGCCTGCTGACGGTCGCGATCGATTACGCCGACGGTGGACATGCGATCGAGCGCGGCAAACGACAGGTTCTCGCGGACCGACATCGGCAGCATCAGGCCCTCGGTCTTGCGGTCCTCCGGTATCAGCGCCATGCCGATTCCGTTGGCACGCGCGGCCATCGGGCTGCCGATCGACACCGCTTTGCCGTCGATCTCGATCTCGCCCGCGCAACCGCGCAACACGCCGAACAATGCGAGCAGCAGTTCGCGCTGGCCTTGTCCGTCGAGGCCGCCCAGTCCGAGGATTTCACCGGGCTGCAACGAAAAGCTGATGCCTTGCAGCGTGTCGCTCCACGCGAGATCGCGACAGGCGAGAGCCGGGGCGGCGCTGCGGTCGTCCGCGGGGTTGGTCGCGGGGTTCGCCGCTGGTTTGGCCGCTGGTTTGGCCGCGGGTTTGTCAGGAAAGGCATGCTGGTATTTCCGGCCGATCATCATCTCGACGACCTCATTGTCGGAGCGCGTGCCCGCCTCGAAGCTCATCACGTGACGGCCGTTGCGATAGACCGTGCATTCGTCCGCGAGCGCCTTCACCTCGTGCATCCGATGCGAGATGAACAGCAGCGCGAGCCCTTCTTCGCGCAGGCGCTTGAGCACCTCGATCACGCGCGCGACGTCGGCCGCGGTCAGCGCCGAGGTGGCTTCGTCGAGGATCAGGATGCGCGGCGCGTGGGCCAGCCCCTTCGCAAGCTCGACCATCTGCTGGCGCGACAGCGGCAGGTCGCGGACTTTCGCGAGCGGATTGATGTCGGCGGCGCCCGCCCGAGCGAGCGCCTCCTCGGCCTGGCGGCGCTGCGTGCGGCGGTCGATCATGCCGAAACGTCGCGGCGGGTTCGCAGCGAAGATGTTGTCCGCCACGCTCAGGTCGGGGATCAGCGACAGCTCCTGATACACGCAGACGATGCCGGCCGCGTTCGCCTCGGCCGGCGACGCGAACGAGACCTCCCGGCCATCGAAGTGCATCGTGCCCTCGTCCGGCTGCACGACGCCGGACATCACCTTCAGCAACGTGGACTTGCCCGCGCCGTTCTCGCCGAGGATCGCGTGAATGCGGCCCCGGCGCACCGTGAGCTCGGCGTGATCCAGCGCGACCGCGCCGCCGTAGCTTTTCGACACGCCAGACATCTGAAAGAACGGCTGCTTTGCATCCTGCAGCATGCTTCGTCTCCCGTCACATCCCGGCCATCATCCGATCACTGGTTGCCCTGGCTCTGCTTCATGATTTCCTGCGCGGAGAAATTGATGCCGCAGGACGGAAACGAGTTGCCGACGAAAAAGTTGTCGGAGTCGTTCGGGAAGTAGTTGACGCCCGACTTCAGCTTCGCATCGTCGGTGACGTCGAGCGGCAGCTTGATCGAAACCGGGATCGTCTGGCCGTCCAGCGCGGCGAGCGCCGTCTTGATCGCCACGGCCACCTGCGCGGGACCGGTGCCCGCCGACGTGCACTTCAGGCCCTGGCTGCCATACTGCGCGCAGAACTTGCGAAAGCCGTTCTCGGTCTCGCCGCCGAAAGGCACGAATGGATGTTTCGCGTCGATCATCGCGCGCACGACTCCGGTGTCGCCGCCTTGCGCCGAAATTCCATCGAAATGACCCTGCACGGCAATCGCGTCGGCGGTGGCCTTTTGCGCGACCCCGTCATCCCACTTGCCGTAGACCTGGACGACGTTCCATTTCTTGCCGGAGTCGTCCAGGGTTTTCATGAAACCGTTGTGCCGGTCGGTGTCGACCGAGGTCCCCGCCACCCCGCGAACCTCGAGCACCTTGCCGCCGTTCGACAGGTGGTCCGCGAGCCACTTGGCCCACAGCACGCCGAGCCCGTACTGATCGACGTTGACGTTGATCGCGTCTTCGCTGTCGAGGATGTTGTCGAACGCGATCAGCACGACGCCGGCGTTCTTCGCGCGGCGGATCGCGGGGCCGAACGAGGTGGGATTCTGTGCGTCCACGATGACCGCGTCATAGCCGGCATCGATGAAGTTGTTGACGGCCGAGATCTGCGCCGGCACGTCCTCGCCGGTCGAGACGACCTTGAATTCCTTGATCTTTGCGGCGACGGCCGGTTGTGCCGCATACGCCTTGGCCGTCTTGATCATCTGGATCCGCCAGGTGTTCGCGATATAGCCGTTGACGAGTGCGATCCGATAAGGTCCGTTCTTCTTCGGATACTTGATGAACTTCGTGTCGGTCTTCCACGGGACCATGCATGTGGGATCGCTGGACGGCCCGGAAACGATCGAAGCCTGCGCGAAAGCCGCGCTTGCGCACAGCGCCAATGACGCGGCCGCCGCCGCTCGAAGCACCTGGATTCCTGAAAGCATGTCGTCTCCAATTTGTTGGATTGAACTTACCGGTTGCCGGCGCACATGGCGATCGTGGAGCGTCGCGGAAATCTGTGCGTGAAGCAGGGAATCTTGCGGAATGTGCTGCAGCGGGGCTGACTCGGACTCGTCGAAGCAGCGCATTGACTTCTTCAAAGGCGCCGCCTCGAAGCAAAACGAAGGGCCGGCGCGAACGTAGTCACGTCTGACAGTACTGGCATACCAATCCTCGCGCGATAGTGGTTTACCACGGCGTCGCGAGCCCGTCGAGAAGCCCGAAAGCCCTGCTGCGTCGGTTTGACGGCCGGCAAGGGCAGTGCCGCGCCGATGCGGCCGGACGGGGCAATTGGTGTACCATTTTTACGAACTCGAGCCGCCTGCTGGCGGCCTCGAAGCTTTCGGGAATCCTGAATGGCCGATCTTTCGCACACGCCAACCGGCCGCGCCGCCGATGAGGACGCGACCGACCGTTCCTACGTCGGACTGGCGAAGCAGATCTACGATCTGATCGTCGCCGGCGACGTCGGGCCGCGTGCGCGTCTGCCTTCCGAGCGGACGCTGGCGGAGCGTTTTGGCGTGAGCCGCACGCAGGTGAGGGAGGCGATCATCGCGCTGGAGGTGCAGGGCGTGGTCGAGGTCCGGGTCGGCTCGGGCATCTATGTGGCCCAGGCGCCAGAGGCGCGCTCCGCCATGTTCAAACTGCCGCGCGGGCTGGGCCCGATCGAGACGCTGCGCGCGCGGGCGGTGATCGAAAGCGGGATCGCGGCGTTAGCCGCTACCGAACGCAAAGATGCAGACCTCGACCGGATCTTCGCCGCGTTGCGCGCGATGCGCGAAAACATGGACGACAAGGCCGCGAACGAGGCCGCCGACCGTGATTTCCATCTGGCGATCGCGCGGGCGACCGGAAACGAAATGCTCCGGCTCGTGGTGGCCGCGATGTGGGACAACTCGCGCGCCGACCCGTTGTGGAAGAAGATCGAGGAGCACTTCCATACTCCCGCCTTGCGGGCGGCTTCACAGGATGACCATCAGCGCATCTTTTCGGCCATCATGGCGCGAGATGCGAGCGCCGCGCGCACGGCGATGCAGGCGCATCTCACGCGCGTAATCGGCGAGTTCACGAAGGCCTGGCGTTAGTCCGGGTTTTGGCGGTGCGCGACCGGAGCGCGTCGGTGTGGCTCGCTCACGGCTCTGAATCGTCGCCGGCAATCCCGTCGAGGAACCGGGCCAGTCGTTCGGTATCGGCGTTCGTCCAGCCGTCGGGAGGCAGCACGCTGGCCCAACCGCTGACGTAATCCTGCGAAGAGTAGTTGTGGCCAAAACCCGGCGGCACGCCTAGCTGGTGAATCTGATCGCCCACCGCCTGCAAGCCCGACACGATCGGAAACCAACGCATGGCGCGAGGCATGTCGAAGCCGCGAGGCGCGGCCATCCATTCTGGCGGCCACCAGAATGCGCTGACACTCCAGAACACGGCCGGATCTGACGGATGCTGCAGGTACGCGATTCGCGGGGCGGGCCAGTCGGCATTCAATACCGCCTGATGCGGATCGCGGTTCAAGAACCGTACGGAACGCCCTCCATTGAAAATCGGCTGCCAGAAGGGTGACCCGCGCTCGCGCTCGCGAGTGAGTTGCGCATGGATAGGGTTGCTCTGTGTTGCGCCGGCGATCAGCACGCCATCGGTCGCGGCCACCATGTTGGCGACCGACGCCGATGCGTCCGCTCCCACGAAAGGCGCTTCCACACCCGCCGCGCCGAGACTTTTGCCGAACAGAAGGAGCTTCGGCCGCCGTTGCGGCGGGAGCATTGCCCAGCGGGCGCGAACGGCCTTGAAGAGCGTCATGCCTGCCTCCTCGGCGAGCCCGGTGTCCATGAAGATAGCGTACCGGCTCGGCAGGAAGGAGTATTGGATCGCCACGATTGCCGTGTCGCCACGGTGCAGTTGTTCGAGCGAAGCGGCGGCCTTGGGCACTATCCAGCCCGTGCCGGTGGGTATCCACACGACCAGCACTTTGCGCTCGAACCCGCCAGCGCGTTCGAGCTCGCGGACCGCAATCTCTGCACGCTGCTTCAGGGAGTCCGCGGAACGCACCCCTACGTAGACCCTGACCGGATCGACCAGCGTCGCATCAGTGCCGTGGAACTTCGCAAGCTGTTGCGTGCTCGTCGCTGTTGCCACGAAGTCGCGCCCCATGCGTCCCAGGGTGTCCCACGCGATGAACGATTTGCTGCTGCCGGACACCGCTGGCGACGTGGGAGCCACGGTTCCCTCGGTCGTTCGCTCGTTCGCGCGCCAGTGGACGAAGTTGACGCTGCCGATGAAGGAGGGCACCGCTACTCCACGAACGAGCGCGATGCCGATCACGACGATGAGCAGTGCCGTTGCCGGCACCGCCACGATCGACGGAACATACCCCTGGATAACGCGCTGCAGCGCCGCGACGCCACGGGCTATTAGCCGCCCGAGGACCAGCATTAGCAGTGCGGCAACCGGCGAAAGCACGCTCGCCAGCACGCCGTCCAACCAGGTGATGGGCGTCATCCCCATGAAACTGCGTTGGTCGTTCTGCCAGCCGAGCCATAGCGTCGAGCCGACGAATAGCGCAATGAGCCAGGCCGCCGCCACAGCGATCCCGCTACTCCGGCGCATTCCGCTGCCAGGAGAAAATCCCCACCGCGCCAGCAGCCGATGCCCCGCGCAGCCGGCCAGGGTACCTATCGCGTAACCGATGGCCAGACAGATCGCCCCGACCGCAGTCTGCGTTCCCCAAGACCGTGGAATCAGGGTTGGCGTCAGTGACTGCCACCAGAACACAAGCGCGAGCAACGAGCCGCTGAGCGTCGGCGTCCAAACTGCGCGTCGGTGCCCGGCTGCTGCTGGCTTGTCGGCGTTCCGCATGCGTGCTCGCTCAGATTGGCATGACTCGCACCCCGTTCCGATGAGTCAACCGCCAAGGAGTCGAGGACGCGAACAGGCTTGATTCAGACGGTGCTTGCATCGATCGTAGTGCGACTACTCTGGGCCGGTTTTCGACCGGCCCGCTCAGCTCGACGCACCCGGTTGTCAAGGCGCTGGGAGGAACTGGACGTCCCCGTACCAGGCGCGCGTCGTGGTGCCGGTATTGTCGGTATCGGTCAGCAGTCCGTAGCCTGTGATGCGTCCCGGCGGTTCGTGAAAGACCCGCTGATAGTCTTCCACGATATTGCGGCGCAGGCTTTGCCACTGACCCGCATCGCCAGGCTGACCGGAGACCACGATCATCTGTACGCGGTCCGTGTGAGGGTTGGCAATGACGGTACCCGGCGCGGCGTTGGTCGACCAGATATACATCAACGTGGCATAGGGCAGATCCTGGCCGCCCAGTTGCTTTGCCACGCCCATCTTCGCCTGATCGAAAAGCGACAGCTTGCTCTTGTCGCCGTCGAACACGAACACCAGCCGCGTTGGCGCGTCTTCCTTCGATGCGACGCGGTTATCGGCACCCTCGATCGGTCGATCCGCTTTCCAGCGCCATGCGACGACGGGTGTGCGAGCAAGGTCGATATCACCTTCGTGCATCAGCGCAGAAGCAGAGCGGTTCGCGTCCGCCTGCAGGACGGTGCCGTGGGCGTCCTGAACGAGCGTGTATTGCGTGAGGGGCTTGCCGTGCACGACCGGCAGGTTCTTCCAGCCCGCGGGCAGGGGTGCGCCCGGCTCGATCGCGGAAAAGGCTATACCGGGCTTTTCGTCCTGGGCCAGGAGGGGTGGCGGCAACAAAAGAAGCGCGGCGCACACGGCAATCCAGGCTGATCGGGCTGTTCGTTGCAGCGTTCGACGGCTCGAGGGAAGATGCATGGCGGTTCGCATTGGTTTTATTGAATGGCACCCATTGTAATGGGCTTCGTTGGCGACATTTCTGCGGCGCATTTACGCCGACAATTCAGGTTCTATTTGCCGCGTCGTAGCGATTGCATGACGGAGTTCGCACCGCGCCGCCCGCGATTGCCGTCGCGTTCAGCGGCGCACGAAGGGTTCCATATCAACGACCATGCCCGCCGCCGCCCATGTAGTGACCGCCACCCCAGCCGCTACCACCGCCCCAGCCACCGCCGTAGCCGCCATAGTTCGCGTGAGCGCCGCCCCAGCCGCTACCACCGTACATACCACCGGCCGGGGTGGCGTGGCCGCTCCAGGCGCCCTGACCATGTCCCCAGTTGGTGTGGCCGTAGTAGGGGTGACCGTAATTGCCGTAGTAGCCGTGTCCGTAATACCCATGGCCCCAGTAGCCATGGCCTGCCCAGTAAGTGTGATGACCATAGTGGTACCCGCCGCAACACCCTCCCCAGAAGGCGTAGGTCAACGCCAGCGACGGCCACCAGTAATAGCCCGGCCAGTATCCGTAGTACGGATATGGGTAGGGGTACGCATAGGGATACGCATAGGGATACGGTGGATAGGCGACCGGATAGTACGCCGGCGCCCCATAGGCCGGCGCGGACGGCGGCGCGGCCGCGAAATCGTACGTGGGTGACTGCCCTTCGGCAGACGTGCCGTCAGGCATGGCGAATTCCTGTTGCACCGGAGCCTGTTGTGACGGGTCGCCGGGCCCGGATGGATCGGCAGTCGAATACGCAGCAGGATACTGGGCGGCATAGGCGGGGTAATAGCCGTAGCCCGGATAGTACCCGTAGGGTACGTAGTAACACCCAGACAGCGCCCCGAACAATACCAGCACTCCGACGGCGTTGCCGACGCACTTTACATCGAGCGGCTTCATGACGTGCTCCCGGTCGCGCGGCGACAAAACGGCACGCTACTCCTTTCAGCTTATGTCAGCGTTTCGTGCCTCACGTAAGGAATTGGTAACCGCGTATTTCCGGCGTGGGGCGACCTCAAGGCGGCGTCAGAGAGTCTGAAAATCCTTCGCGACTGGCGACGGCTCGCGAAGCAGCAGGCGCGACCACGACGGCACCAATCCGCGTGGTTTGGCGTTTGCCGATGCGCGTCGTTCAGTGTGCGCATACATGGACTCAGGATTTCCTGACGTCTGGTTCAGGATTTGCCGTAGTCATTTGCAGCCGGTGACGACTGCGCGCCATCGCCCGGTCGTTCATCATCGATGGGGTTTGCGAAGATCGAAAGGCGACGTGCAAAATGATTGCGGACTTTCTGGACAAACGCAGGCGCTTGCAAGAGGTCGATAGAATTTGCCAGCGTCTGTTCGAAACGTGGTGCGAGGCGCGCAGCCTGACACCATTGACATACCTGCTGTTCTGCTGGCCGTTGCGCGACAGTCATCCTGTCGCGATACGGCATTTGCAGCAGACGTTGAAGGAACTGCGCCGCGCGCATGCGGAAGGGTTCGACGCGGGCACGTTCCGCGCGCTCGACCTGCTCGTCGAGCGCCTCGACGAACTGATCGATCGTGCAGAAATTCCGGTGAAGTTTTCGCTGGTTACGTAGCCCGGCGCCTCACGCACGAGTTCGGATTCGGGACATGATCAAGATCCTCATCGCCGACGATCACGCGATCGTGCGCGGCGGCCTCAAACAGATCATCGCCACTACCGCCGACATGATCGTGGTGGAGGAGACTGGCCACGGCTCCGAGGTCATCGACAAACTTCGCAGTTGCGACATCGATCTGCTGTTGCTGGACATGACGATGCCCGGCATCAGCGGCGTCGATCTGATCCGACGCGTGCGCGCGGACCGGCCCGCATTGCCGCTGCTCGTGCTCAGCATTCACAACGAGGCACAGGTGGCGTCCCGCGCACTGAGGGCTGGCGCCACCGGTTACGTGACCAAGGACAGCGATCCCGAGGTATTGCTTGCGGCAATCCGTAAGCTCGCCGACGGCGGACGTTTCATCGACCCGAAGCTGGTTGACGCGATGGTCTTCGAAAAGCATGCGGGAGACGTGCCGCCGCACGAAGTCCTGACGGACCGGGAATTTCAGGTGCTGCAGCTGATCGCCGGCGGCAGGAGCATCAACGATATCGCCGAAGCGTGCTCGCTGAGCGCCAAGACGATCAGCACCCACAAGATGCGGTTAATGCAAAAACTGGGTCTTTCGAATAACGCGGAGGTGATTCGTTATGCGATCCGGCACGGCCTGATCAGCGAATAGTCGATCAAGCTGGATGCATGCCCTCTATCGGCGATAAGGAAATCCTGACGATCGAACCGGTCAATCCTGAACGCACAATCCGCCGACGCCGATGGAAGCATCATTTGCGGCTGCCTACGATGGCTTCAACGGAGGGGGCGGCAATGGTGGAGCAGCAGTCTTTGCGTATGGCGGTCGGGAAGTGGCTCGGACACACGCGCACAACGGTACGTGTGCTGACCGTGCATCGCTCGCGCGGCGGACGGATCGTCGGCGTATGTGTGGCAGGGGAGGGCCCGCGGGGTCCGTGCGAGCTGTTCTTCTTTCACCATACCGATCGCGGTTGGCAAGTGTTTCCGCCCTCGGTGGCGCGCCCGTCGATGGCAGTCGAGCGGCTCGCGTTGTAATCGACGCGCTTTGAGACCAGGAGAACATCGCATGGAAGCGGAAGTGCTGTCGGCGAGTGAAATCGAATTGCGAGCGTGGCTCAGCCGATGGTACGACCATGCCGTCGCGGAAGGGCTCGTGCGGCCACCATATCTGCTCGACGACGCAAAGGCCACGCGCCTTCAGACCTATTTCGAAGCCGGGTTGACGCCGGAGGACGGTGCCCAACTGTTCTTCGGAACCGTGCATTGAACCTCGCGCCTTTTTGCTTAAGTGTTTGACGACGGCATGGCGTGCGTCTAGCGGTTCATCGAACGCAAGCCGTAAATCTTTTCGACCGCCAACAGAAACACGATCGCAATCAGCATCTGCACCGTGCTGATCGCGGCGATCGACGGATCGAACTGGTTCTGCAAATACGACAGCATGACCACCGGCAGCGTCGTCGTGTTGGCGCTGCCGAAGAAGTAGGACACGCCGAGGTTGTCGAGCGAAATCAGCACCGAGAACAGCGCGCCCGCGAAAATTCCAGGCGAGATCAGCGGCAAGCTCACGTGCCAGAAGCGTCGCCAGATGCTCGCGCCCAGCACCGACGCCGCTTCACCGTAACCGGGGCTCAGGTTTTTGCACGCGGCGATCGTGGTGCGCAGCACATAGGGCACGGACACGCACGTATGCGTGATCAGCAGTGCGACGAACGAATTGCCGATGCCGAGCTCCGACAGGTAGTACAGCGACGACAGCCCGACCACCAGCGGCGGCACCGCGATCGGCGACAGCAGGAACGACGTCGCCGCATGGCCGATGCGGGAGCGCGTGTTGGCGAGTCCGAGCGCGGCCGGCACCGCGAGCACGATCGCGAGCGCGGTCGACGCGCCGGCCAGCAACAGGCTCGTGATCAGCGAATCGGTGAATGGCCTGTATTCGATGAAGCGCCGATACCAGCGCAACGACAGACCGCCGACCGGCACCGCGACTGATTCGCCCGGCGTGAACGACGCCATCACGACGATCACGATCGGCGCCAGCAGAAACACCACGAATAGCGCGATATACAACGCGAGCGCGCCGTTGCCGAGCTTTTCGAACAGCCGCGAGCTGTCGCGCGGGGAGTGGCTGAGCGTGCTCATCGACGTGCCTCCTTGCGCCGGCCGATCAGCCGTCCCTGCGCATACAGACAGATCAGCACGACGATCAGCAGCAGATTACCCATGGCGCTTGCGAGCCCCATGTCCTGCGACTGGCTGAACTGCTGGAAGATCAGAAGGGGCAGCGTCACGATACTGCCGCCGCCGAGCAGCAGCGCACTGATGAAACTGCCGTTGACGATCATGAACACGATCAGGCACCCGGTGATGATCCCCTCGACGGACAGCGGCAGCGTCACCAGCACGAACGCGCGTAGCGCGCCGGCGCCGAGCACGCGCGCCGATTCTTCCAGACGCTGATCGACCGAGCGCAGCACCGGGATGATCGACAGCACCATGAACGACACCATCACATGCACGTTGCCCACATAGACGATCACGGGGCTTTGCGTGATGCGCAGCGGCTGCTCGATCATCCCCAGCGCGAGCAGCGCGTCGTTGACGAGGCCGTGGCGCGCGAGCAGCACGTTCCAGCCGAACGTGCGCATGATGATCGACGTGAGCAGCGGCATGATCAGCACGAACATCAGCGGGCCGGCGAAGCGCCCCGCGCGGCGCACCATGAACCATGCGACGGGATAGCCGATGACCAGGCACCAGAACGTCGTCAACACGCTGACCTTCAGCGTTTCGATCATGATGCCCACGTAGTACGGATCGGTGAACAGCTTGTGGTAGTACGCGAACGTGAAGGCCGAGTGAGTGCCCTGAATCGCCGAGATGCCGACGCTGCGCAGCGCATTTTCGTAGAGCGGCATGCCGAAGAAGATCGCCAGTACGACGAGCGCCGGCGCGCACAGCATCGCGTACGGCGACAGCCATCGACGCGGACGGCGGCTCGCCTGCGGCAGCGTGGCGAGCGTGCTCATCGGGCGTCACCTTCGCCGGGTTCGGCTTCGAGAACCACCAGATCGTCGGGGCTGATCGACACGCTCACCGGATGACCCGCTTCGAGCGCGGCCGCGCGAGCGGCCTGCTGATAGACGCTGACGGTCTGTCCGAGCGAAGGCACCTCGATGCGGTACGCGTGCTGCGAGCCGCGGAACACGCGCGCGGCGACGACGCCGTCGAAGCGGATATCGTCCGGACGCGGGTCGCCCACGCGCAGCTTTTCCGGCCGCACCGCGACTTCGCCACACGCGCCCGCCGCGAGCGTGCGGTTCAGCGCATGCGCGACGCGACAGGTGGGCGGCGCATCGGTGCGCTCCTCGCCGCGTGCGTCGCGAATCGCGATATCGAGCCAGTTTTGCTCGGCGCGCACGAGCGCAAACGGCAGGATATTGGCCGCGCCGAGAAACTCCGCGACGAAGCGCGTGCGCGGCCGGTCATACACTTCGGTCGGCGTGCCCGATTGCAGGATCCGCCCATGATTCATCACGACCACACGGTCGCTCATCGTCAGCGCTTCTTCCTGGTCATGGGTCACCATCACGCTCGTGATGCCGAGCTTGCTTTGCAGCGACTTGAGCTCGAACTGCATGTTCTCGCGCAGATTCTTGTCGAGCGCGCCGAGCGGCTCGTCGAGCAGCAACACCGACGGATTCGTGACGATCGCCCGGGCGAGCGCGACGCGCTGCTGCTGGCCGCCCGACATCTGCGCGATGCGGCGCTCGCCGTAGCCGGGCAGTCGGATCAGATCGAGCATCCGCGTCACGTGCGCGGCGCGCTCGCGCTTCGGCACGCCCGCCATGCGCAGACCGAACGCGATATTCTCGGCCACGCTCAGATGCGGAAACAGGCTGTAGTTCTGGAACACCATGCCGAGCCCGCGCCGGTTCGGCGGCAGATTCGTCACCTCGCGCCCGGCGATGCGGATCGTGCCGGTATCGGGAAACTCGAACCCGGCGATCAGCCGCAGCGTCGTGGTCTTGCCGCAGCCGGACGGACCGAGCAGCGCGACGAGGTCTCCCGCGCGCACGTCGAGCGACAGCTGTTGCAGCGCCATGGTCGCGCCGAAGCGCTTGCTGACGCCATCGAGCGACAGCGGCTGCGAACGCGGCGGCACGGCGGGCGCTGCGGCGCTCGTCGCGGAGCCGGAAAACGGATTCGCGGATTGCAGCATCGATTCACCTTGATTGACGTTGTCACGGCAGACGGCAGCCTGCACCTGTTGATCTCCCGCACGCGGCGCCGCGCTTCGCGCTATGCGGCTCGCCGCGCTTCGAGCAATTGCGGATACCGGCTCGCGACCTCGCTGAAGATCTCGCTGATCGTCTGCCCGCCTGGCTTCAGACGACCGTCGGCTTCCCATGCATCGAACGCGTCGAAGATCTTGTGCTTCAGAAAGTGCCGCCACACGACCGGCACGCCGGCCAGGATTTCCGTCAATACCGCGTAGCGCTCGCGGGTCCAGCGCGCTTCATAGGCGGTGCGAGCCGCGCCGTAGTCGAAGTGCGCGGCCGGCGTGCGCGGCGCGTTCGCTTCGAGCTCGGTCCGCCGCGCAGCGGTTGCTTGCATATCGACTTCGCCCGCGCGCAGTACGACACCGTACAGCGCCAGCGCATCCGCTTCGCTCAGATAGCCGCGCTTCACGTCGGTCACGACCCTCTGCGGATCGCGCTCGTGAGGATTGCCATAACCGCCGCCGCCGCAGCCTTCGAGGCGGATCACGTCGCCGGGACCGCACACGACCAGATCGGTCACGCCGAGGTTCTCCTCATGTTCGGTGCCCGGATTGCGCGTGAAGCGCGACGTCGATCCCGCCTTGCCGCCGAGTACGCCCCACGACGCGAAGCGTGAACGGTCGCGATTGCGCGCCGTCACCAGCGTGCCCGGCGAGAACACGCGGAACTCCATCACGGTGCCGAGGCCGCCGCGATAGCGGCCCGCGCCCGCGCTGCCCGGCACCATGCCGTACTTCAGGATGCGGATCGGCACTTCCGCTTCGTTGATCTCGACCGGTGTGTTGCGCAGGAACGCGACGTTGGCGCCCGACGCATCGGAGCCGTCGCCGCTGATCATGCCGCCGGCGCCGCCGCCGACCGGACCGATTGCCGCGATCACGGTGCGTCCTTCGCTATCGACGGTGCGCACGTTCAGTATCGACATGCCGCCGGCCGGGCACGCGGGCAGCCGGTCCGGACAGACCATCGAGAACGCGCCGAACGTGACGTTCTGCGCGACCTTGCAGGTGAGGCTGCGCATGCCGACCGCGGCAGGCGGCACGCAGTTCATGATCGTGCCTTCCGGCAGCACGCAGCGCGCGACCTTCAGCATGCCCGCATTGAGCAGCAGATCCGGATGCAGCGAATACAGCACGTAATTCAGCCCGACGAGCGCGAGCACGTGCCGCTCCTTGCCGCCGGTCGGCATGTTCAGCGACGAATTGAGCTGCGGGTCGCTGCCGGTGAAATCGAGCACCAGCGATTCGCCTTGCACTTTCAGATTCAGCGCGACGCGCAGCGGCTTGCCGTTGACCGAATCCTCGTCGGCATATTCAGCGAAGAAGTATTCGCCGTCGGGCATACCGGCGACGATCGCCCGCGCCTGTTCTTCCGAATAGTCGATCATCGCGTACATGCCGGCCTTGAAATCGTCGATGCCGAAGCGCTCGATGATTTCCAGCACGCGCCGCTCGCCGGTCATCAGCATCGCGATTTGCGCCTTCAGGTCGCCGCGATTCTGCTCGGGGGCGCGCACGTTGATCGCCATGTGGTCGAGCAGCGTGTCGTCGAGCACGCCGGCGCGCACGATCTTGGTCGGCGCCCAGCGAATGCCCTCCTGATAGATCTCGGTGAGCGTGCGCGATAGCGAAGCGGGCACCGCGCCGCCCATGTCGGTGTTGTGGATGTGCCCGCCGACGTAGCAGACGATCTCGCCGTCGTAGAACACCGGCTTCCACATCATCACGTCGGGCGTGTGCGTGGCGACGTAGCCGCTGTACGCGTCGTTGGTCATGCCAATGTCGCCCGGCTCGTAGTGATCGATCGCCTCGATCACCGCGCCGAAGTCGAGACCCGGATACCAGGTCGCCCCGAGAGTTTTCGGCGACGCGAAGGTGAGCCCCGCGGGCGTCATGATCGTG
The DNA here is from genome assembly GCF_021390635.1 of Paraburkholderia sp. HD33-4. NCBI lineage: Bacteria > Pseudomonadati > Pseudomonadota > Betaproteobacteria > Burkholderiales > Burkholderiaceae > Paraburkholderia > Paraburkholderia sp. HD33-4. The sequence continues at coordinate 1,030,218 of NZ_JAJEJS010000003.1, forward strand.
CAGGAGAAATCTTCGGTTTCCTTGACGAACGCGGAGTGCGCGGTGCGCATCAGCGTGTGGGCCATGCTTTCCGCAGCCGCGACGCAATAGTTGGCGAAGATCTGTAGAACGGATCGATTGAATGTCATGGTCTGAGTCCTTCGGATTTCACTGACGCTTCACTGAGCCGACAGCAGCAGGTTGCCGTATTCGTCGACGACGGCTTCGAAGCCCGGCAGCACGCAGGTGGTCGTGTCGTCCTGCGCGATGATCGCGGGGCCGTCGAAGCGATGACCGGCAAGCAGCGCCGAGCGGTGGTACAGCGGCACCGTGCGCCAGGCGCCGTCGAGATAGACATCGATCATCGCCTCGACGCGCGGCGCGCCTTCGCCGACCGCGATTTTCGGCATCTCGGGCTTCGGTGTCGGCAGGCTGATCACGAGGCGCAGCGCCACCACCTGCACGGCCGAACCCGGGTCGCTGTGGCCGTACAGACGCTGGTGCTCGCGATGGAATGCCGCGCCGATCGTCGCGATGTCGCCGTTACGGATGGATTGCGGATCAAGCGGTGTGTCGACTTCGAACGACTGGCCGCGGTAGCGCATGTCGGCCGACACGAGCATTTCCGCACCCGCGTCGGAGCCGGTTTCGTTGATGATCCACTCGCGCGCCTGCGCTTCGAGCGTCGCGAGGTCGCCGGCGAGTTTGTCGAGCGAGGCGGCGTCGAGCGGGTAGTAGGTGGTACGCACGAAGTCGTTCTTCGTATCGGCGATCAGGCCGCCCAGCGCGCTCAGCACGCCCGGCGTGGTCGGCACGATCAGATGGCGCATGTTCAGCGCGCGCGCAAGAAAGCCGCCGAGCATCGGGCCCGCGCCGCCGAACGGCATCAGTGAGAATGCGCGCGGATCGATGCCGAAGCGCGACACGATACGGCTCACGCCGCCGTACATGCCGGACACCGCGACGTCGATGATCGCGGACGCGGTTTGATGCACGTCGATGCCGAGCCGTTGCGCGAGCGGTTCGATCGCGCGGCGGCTCGCCTCCACGTCGACCTGCACCGCGTTATAGCCGAGCGACGCACGGCCGAGCACGCCGATCACTGCAAACGCGTCGGTGATGGTGGGGCGCGTGCCGCCACGCCCGTAGCAGACCGGGCCCGGATTCGAGCCGGCGCTTTCCGGTCCGACCTTCAGTACGCCGAAATCGTCGACCCATGCAATCGAGCCGCCGCCGTCGCCGATCGACGAAACCGACACCGACGGGATATGAATCTGGAAGTCGCCGATGTACTCGCCGGTGGCGTACTGCGGCTTGCCATCGACGATCAGCGCGACGTCGGCTGTCGTGCCGCCGATATCGAGGCTCATGCAGTCCTTGATCTTGCACATGCCGGCCAGATACGACGCGCCGATCACGCCCGCGGCGGTGCCCGACAAAATCATCTGGACGCAATTGCTCTTGCCGTTCTCGGCGCTCATCACGCCGCCGTTCGACTTCGTCACTTTCAGGTCCGCGCCGACGCCGCTTTCGGCCAGCGCGGCCTGCAGCCGCGTCAGGTATTGCGACACGCGCGGCTGCACGTACCCGCCGATCGTCGCGGTGACCGTGCGTTCGTATTCGCGGATGATCGGCCACACTTCGTGCGAACACGACACGAAAAACCCGGGCGCGGCTTTCTCGATGATCGCCTTGACCTGCTGCTCGTGCGCGGGATTGCGGTAGGAATGCAGCAGCGAAATCACCACGCCTTCGCATTGCGCCGCCTGCAGCGCTTCGAGCGCGGCGAGCACGCTCGTTTCGTCGATCGGCGCTTCCTCGGTGCCGTCGGGGCGCATGCGGCCATCGACGCCGAACACACGATCGCGCGTGACTAGCGGCTCGGGGCGGCGCGACATCAGGTGATACATGTCGGGGATCTTCAGGCGCGCGATGTCCAGCACGTCCTCGAAATGGCGCGTCGTGATGAGAGCGAGACGCAAGCCCTTGCGTTGCACGACCGAGTTCACGCCGACCGTCGTGCCGTGCGTGAAGTACACGACTTCATGCGGATCGATGCCGAAGCGCGCTTTCAGGCCTTGCATGCCGTCGATCACTTCGCTGCCCGGCGAATCCGGCCGCGAGAACACTTTCAGCGTGCGCGTGGTACGCGTCTCGTCGTCCAGCACGGCGAAGTCCGTAAACGATCCGCCGATATCCACTCCAATTCTCAAGCCCATTGCCGTCCCTTTAGATAACCGTTGCAGACCGCTCGCGTCTGCGTTGCGTCAGCGCCGCCGATAGCTACAGATGGTCCGAGGTCAGTGCCCGATCTGCTTGTTCCAGCTCTCGATCCATTGCGGCACGTACTTGCCGATGTCGTCGAAATTCACCCAGATCGATTTGTCGACGGTCGCGATGCGCGGTTTGACTTTCGCGTCATAGGTGACCCTGGTGTTCGACGCCGTGTACTGCATCGTGTTGGCGAAGCACGCCTGGCCCTGCGCCGAGGCCAGTTCGTCGAGGAACTGGATGCCGAGCGGCGAACCGTTCTTCACTTTGACCGCCATGTTCGGAAACGCGACGGAGCCGGGCGCCGGATTGATCCACGCGATGTCGGGATTGGCGGTGTCGTGCTCGCTCCACGCGCGGCCGTCGTAGTACATCGCGATGTCGATGTCGCCGTTGCGGATCGCGTTGAGCGGCGCATTGGGCTCGCTGAAGAACGTGACGTTCTTGCTGTCGCGCATGCGCTTGATCTGGTCGAGCGCCGGCTGGATGTTGGTCGGCGAGCCGCCGTAGATCTGGTCGAACAGCGTGATCAGGCCGGCGGGCGTCGCGACGTAGTTGATGTCAGGAATCCCGGCCTGGTATTTACCGGCGATCACGCCATCGACGAATTCCTTCCACGTTTTCGGCGGATTTTTCACGCGCTTCGTGCTGTACATCAGCCCGAAATCGCCATACGTGAGGGGAAAGCCGTAGCCGTGCCCGTACTGCACCAGACGCGGATCGAGCTGCGCCATGTTGGGCACTTCCTTCGGCGAGACCGGATCGAGCAGGTTGCGCTCGATCGCGATGTGGGTCGCTTCGGGCGTGCTGACCATCACGTCGATGGGCGGGCGGGCCGGATTCGCCGCGACCTGGTTGACCCATTGCAGCGGATTGCCGAGCGTCACGTCGACGCTTTTGCCGGTCTTCTTCTCGAACGGCTCGACGAAGCACTTGCGATAGGCCTTTTCCCAAGTGCCGCCGAATGCGGTGACGGTCAGGTCGGCGCCGAACGCGGCGGGCGTAATTGCCAGCCAGGCTAGTGCGAATGCGCCGGCACGCAGCAGCCGGGGCCTACGCTGACGGGGCATTGAAACGGTGGTCTCCATTCTTCTCCCAGCTTTGATGAGCGATCACAGCGATTGGTGAATGAAAAAGAAGCCTTTGCACGCTCGGCAGTTTGTGCCACAATACGGCACGACGTGCTTCATTACGGTACAAGTTAGCATGCGATATTTGCGATCGCAAGGGAATCAAAAATGAACAGCCTGCTGAAAAGCATCGAAATCATCGAGACGATCGCGCAGCAGCAGCCCATCGGCGTCAGCGAACTGTCGAAGCTGCTGAAGATGCCGAAGTCGAGCGTGCAGCGCGTGCTGATGACGTTTCAGGAGGCTGGGTGGCTGAGGCAGGCCGGTACCGAGTCGACGCGCTGGGAAATCGGCGCGCGCGTGGTCGGCGTGCGGCCGAGCGCGTTGAAGGGCGGCGCGTTGCAGAAGGCCGCGCGCCAGCCGATGCAGGATTTATGCGATCTCGTCGACGAAACGGTTCATCTGTCGATCCCGGACGGGACGACGGCGATGGTGTTGATCGAGGAAACCGAGTGCAAGCAGGTCGTGCGCACTGCCTACACGATCGGCAATGTGTCGCCGTTTCATGCGACGGCGAACGGCCTCGCGGTGCTCGCGCATATGAGCGACACGCAGATCGATACGATCCTCGGCCGCGACCTGCCGAAGTACGGCGAAAACACGATCAACGACCCCGCGCTGATTCGTGAGGAACTCATGCGGATTCGCGAACGCGGCTATTCGGTGAACCTCGGGCAATACCGCCACGCCATTTATGCGATCGGCGCTCCGGTGTTCGACAGCAACGGCATCGTCGTGGCCAGCGTGTGCTTCTCGATGCCGGGCTCCCGCTTCAATCCGGAGAACATCGACGAATGGGGCAGTGCGGTCAGACGCACGGCGAACGAGATCAGCGGAGGCAGTCTCGCCTGAATGTGCCGTGCGCCATGCGCCGCTGATGCCGGTAGAAAGAGCGCCCGCATCAGCGGGTCTGCTGAAACAGCAAAGATCAACAGAGTCGTCGGCCTATGACGAGGTCTCCGGGTTTCCTGATCAGAACCCCTGGGTCGACCCCGTGGAATGCGCGACCAGCAGTACCACACCAGCAATGCACGCCGCGATGAGCGTGGCCATCAGAACGGCAACGAACGGCAGCCAGCTAAAGTTCACATGGGCGAAGTCGGCCTCGTGTGCCGCGCCTTTTCGCACGCCGAAGAAACTCCACAAAACGATGCGCATCATGCGGATGAGTTCCATCTCTTCCTCCGTTTCACTCGATTAACTTGAATCCGTTGGCAAATTCTCGAACTTTTCCATCCAGGGAAAAAGCAGCAGTTGCGAAAGATTTGAGCGACGCAGCCTGAGCGGCGTCTTTGCCGCAGTGAGCCCCGGCGCATCCCCGGAGAAGTCGACGATAAAATGAGCGCAGCAGATCGCATCCCACCTCCGGCGAGGCACACGCAAATCGAAGCGCACGGCGGCATCCCCCGACCGGCAACCTCCATCGAAGAGCGAAAGCGCATGACACGTTACGAAATCCTGGCGCAGAGCATGGCAACCGAGATCCGGTCCGGCAACCTGGCGCCCGGTTCCCGCATGCCGTCGCTGCGGCAAATCATCGCCCAGCACGACGTGAGCCAGTCCACGGCGACGCGCGCTTACTATCTGCTCGAACAGTGGGGTTTGGTGCGAGCCGAGGAACGTTCCGGCTACTACGTCGCCTCGCCATCGAAGTCCAGCAGGGCGACGGCACCGGCTACGAGCGGCGAGTCAGCGACAGTCGACATCAGCGACCTGGTCTTCTCGGTGCTCGAGGCCGCCAAGCGCCCCGGCATCGTGCCGCTCGGCTCCGCGTTCCCGTCGCCGTTGCTCTTTCCGCTTTCGCGTCTGGCGAAATCACTCGGCCAGGCCGCGCGCAGCGTGAGCCCGTGGAGCACGGTCGTCGATCTACCTCCCGGTAACGAAAACCTGCGGCGACAGATTGCGCTGCGCTATATGCGCGTCGGCATTTCGCAGCCGGCCGAGGACATCATCGTGACCAACGGCGCGCTGGAAGCGTTGAATCTTTGTCTGATGGCAGTTACGCAGCCCGGCGACATAGTCGCCGTCGAGTCGCCGGGGTTTTACGGCGCCCTTCAGGCGATCGAGCGGCTCGGCCTGCGCGCGCTCGAGATTCCCGTCGACACGCAGACGGGGCTCGACCTCGACGCGCTCGCCGAGGCGCTCGAGAAACACCCCGTCCGCGCCTGCTGGTTCATGACGAATTTCCAGAATCCCACGGGCGTCACGTTGTCGGATGCAAAGAAACAGGCGCTCGTCGAACTACTCGCACAGCACGAGGTTCCGCTCATCGAAGACGACGTGTACGGCGAACTGCATTACTCGAAAAACTATCCGCCGCCGGCCATGGCGTTCGACCGGCGCGGGCTGGTCATGCACTGCGGCTCGTTTTCGAAGAGCCTGGCGCCAGGCTATCGGGTCGGCTGGGCGAGCGCGGGGCGCTTTGCCGCGCGCGTGCAGCGCCTCAAACTCATGACGACCATCTCGGCGAGCATCCCCGCCCAGGCCGGCATTGCCGACTATCTCGAGCACGGCGGCTACGAGCGCCACCTGAAGACGATGCGCCTGGCCATGCAGAGTCAGCGCGCCACGATGTTCGAAGCGATCCGCCGCTGGATGCCGGAAGGCACGCAGTACACGCGCCCCGAAGGGGGCTACTTTCTGTGGCTTACCTTTCCCGATCCCGTCGACGCGCTGGCGCTGCATCGTCTCGCCATCGGGCAAGGCGTCAGCGTGGCGCCCGGCCCGATCTTCTCTGCCTCGCACGCATTCGAGAATTGCATCCGGCTGAATTACGGCCATCCATGGTCACCCCAGATCGACGAGGCGATCCGCACGCTCGCCGGGTTGCTGGTTCATCCTGACGTGCGCGCGCGATTCTGAGCGCGCGGTGCGCATCGCATCTGCTGCGCTCTTTTTTACGTCATCTGCTGCTTGAGGCCGGGGTTTCCGAACGATAAGGTTGCACCTCCGTGTTCGCCGGCCTCCGGCATTTCGGCAGTCACCATGTATCGTTACAACGAATTCGACAAGGCTTTCGTCGCGAGCCGCGCGGCCCAGTTTCGCGATCAGATCAAGCGCTGGCAGGATGGCACGCTCGGCGAGGACGCGTTTCGGCCATTGCGGCTGCAAAACGGCTGGTATGTGCAGCGGCACGCCCCCATGCTGAGGGTCGCCGTTCCGTATGGCGAGCTATCGAGTGCGCAGCTTCGTGTGCTGGCGCGGGTCGCCCGCGAATACGACGAGCCGGAAGCCGAGGTCTACCGCCAGGCGCTGGAGGCGCAGCGCAAGCTCGGCACCGTGCGCCTGCCCACGCATCATGCGCACTTTACGACGCGCACCAACGTCCAGTTCAACTGGATACCGCTTTCGAGAGCCGCCGACGTGATGGACCTCCTCGCCACGGTCGACATGCACGGCATCCAGACGAGCGGCAACTGTATCCGCAACATTTCATGCGATGAGCGCGCCGGCGTGGCACCAGACGAAATCGCGGACCCACGGCCTTTCGCCGAAATCATGCGCCAGTGGACGACGCTGCATCCCGAGTTCGCGTTCCTGCCGCGCAAGTTCAAGATCGCGATCACGGGCGCCGCCGAAGATCGTGCCGCGACGGATTGGCACGACGTCGGGCTGCGCCTCGTCCACGACGCAAGCGGTGAGCTGGGCTTTCGGGTCGCAGTGGGCGGCGGCATGGGGCGCACGCCCCTCATTGGCGTGGTGCTGCGCGAGTTCCTGCCGTGGCGGCACATCATGAACTACATCGAGGCCGTCGTGCGCGTGTACAACCAGTTTGGGCGCCGTGACAACAAGTACAAGGCGCGCATCAAGATACTCGCGAAGGCCGAAGGTCAGCGCTTCATCGATGAGGTCGACGAGGAATTCCGGCAGATCGTCGAGTGCGATGGCGGTCCCCACACGATTCCTCTGGCCGAGTTCGAGCGCATGGCCGCGTATTTCGTCGTGCCGCCGCAAGTGGACGCGCACCGTCCCGTCAACCCGACGGCCAGCGCGGCGCGCGCGGCAGCCGCCCGCAGCACACCGCGCTTCCAGCGCTGGCTGGAGCGTAACGTTGCGCCGCATAAGCATGCGTCGATGCGGATCGTCACGCTCTCCTTCAAGCGCCCGTTGCAGGCGCCCGGCGATGCATCGGCGGGCCAGCTCGAACGGGTGGCGGATCTCGTGGACCGCTTTTCGGCAGGCGAAGCGCGTGTCACCCACACGCAGAACATCGTGCTGCCGTGGGTTCACGCCGACGACCTGCTTGCGCTCTGGCAAGCGGCTGTGGCCGAGCAGCTCGCAAGCGCCAACGTCCATCTGCTCACCGACATGATCTCCTGCCCCGGCGGAGACTTTTGCGCACTCGCGAACGCTCGCTCGCTGCCCATTGCGCAGGGCATCATGGAGCGCTACCAGGACCTCGACGAACTGAACGACATCGGCGAGATCGATTTGCACATCAGCGGCTGTATCAACTCGTGTGGTCATCACCACAGCGGGCATATCGGCATACTCGGCGTCGACAAGGACGGTTCGGAGTGGTACCAGATCACGCTCGGCGGTGCGGACGGTTCCGCCCGCAGTGGCGAGGCACGCCCCGGAAAAGTGATCGGCCCATCATTCGCGGCGCATGAGGTGACTGACGCGGTCGATGCAGTGCTTGGCTGCTATCTGTCCCTGCGCGAGCATCGCGGCGAACGACGCGAAACGTTTATCGAAACCGTGCGCCGTGTCGGCCTCGAACCCTTCAAGGTTGCAGCCGATGCGGTTCGCGCCACGGCGGAGGATCTCGCATGAGCGCCATCGTACGGATTCGCGTGCTCGAGCCGCACGAGCACGCCGCCGATGCGGCGAGTCCCGTACTCGCTTTGCCCAATGATGCCGATCCACTGGCTTATGCCGACGAAATCGCGGCTGCCGCACGGGTCGACCTGCATTTTCCGTCGTTCACCGACGGACGCGCATACAGCCAGGCGTATCTCGTGCGACGCCGGCTCCGCTTCAAGGGGGATCTGCGGGCAACGGGTGAGATACTCGTCGACCAACTGCTGCAGATGGAGCGAATGGGTTTTTCGAGTGCGGTACTGATGGGAGCCGTCGATACTGACGGAGTACGTCGGCAACTCGAACGATTTGCGGCTTTCTATCAGGCCGACGCCGTACGTGGGCCCGAAGAGGTCCGCGAGCGCTTCTAGCCGCTGCTGTCGCGAAACGCATCGGCGAACGATTTCGCCAGCATGTTCATCGGAATGTTCTGCGGAAACACGACGTACGTGACGAACTCGATGCGCTTCGCAAACGGCAGGATCGCGAGCTGCCCCACGTACTCGCGCGCAACCAGCTGATTCATCACACTGACGCCCAGGCCGCGCGCGACCATCCGGCAGATCGCCGCGGCGAAGTGCGTTTCATACGCGAGGATGCGTTTTTCTTCGCCTTTGATCAGGCAGGCGTTGTCGATCCGCTTACGCATCACGTCGCTCGATCTCAGCGACAGGAAACGCTCGCCGATCAGATCCTCGGGGGTGATGGCGTGCTCGCGCCCGGCGAGCCGGTGATCGAGCGGCGTGATGCACACGCCGTAACTCCTGCGCGCGACCTCGGACGCGACGCTCGTCGCGTTGAAGATCTCCGATGCGATGCCCACGTCCGCATAGCCGGTTGCGAGCCACTGGCACACCGTCAGCGAATCGGCCACCTGCAGCGTCACGTCGACGTCCGGATACTTCTGCGCGAATACGTGGATCGCATCCGGTACGGCCACCATCGCCATCGACGGCACCGCGGCGACGCGCAGGCTCCCGCTGCCGCGCTTGCGGATCGATTCAGCTTTCTCTTCGAGTCCTCGCAGACTGGCGAACGTGTGCTCGACGTCGCGGAAGAAAACCTGACCTTCCAGCGTCGGCATCAGCTTGCCGATCTGCCGTTCGAACAGCTTGATGCCGATGCGCCGCTCGAGCTGGCCAATCACGCGACTGATGTTCGATTGCGACGTATGCAGATCCTTGGCCGCCTGCGTCATCGAACCCGACAGCATCACGGCGCGGAACGCTTGCACTTCGCGGAAATTCAGCATCGGCGAGGGCATATCAAAATGGTATGGCCCACGATTATATGCGTATTTGTCAAAGCGAAATGTCGTCCATACACTCGCTTAAACCTTGATCAAACGCGTCGCCGCGTGCGATTTCCAGTGTCGGGCGAAGCGCCCATTTCCGGGGACGAACCATGTCGTTGTTCCAGCCCAAGTTCATTACGTTCGACTGCTACGGCACGTTGATCTACTTCGAAATGGCGAACGCCGCCAGTGCGCTTTACGAGGACCGTGTGCCGGCCGAGCGCATGCGCGCGTTCACCGATGCGTTCGCCGCGTACCGGCTGGATGAGGTGCTGGGTGCATGGAAGCCATACGCGCAGGTGGTCGACAATGCGATCCGCCGTACCTGCAAGCGTCTTAGCGTCGCGTATCGGGAAGGCGACGGCCATGCGATCTACGATCAGGTGCCGGGCTGGGGTCCGCACCCGGACGTCACCGCGGGTCTCGCGAAGGTGGCCAGGGAGTTTCCGCTGGTCGCGCTGACCAACGCGGCAAATGAGCAGATTCCGCATAACATCGCGCGTCTCGGCGTGCCGTTCCATGCGGTCTACACCGCAGAGCAGGCGCAGGCCTACAAACCGCGGATGAAAGCGTTCGAATACATGCTCGATCAGCTGAACTGCGCTCCGCAGGACATCCTGCACGTGTCGTCGAGCTTCCGCTACGACCTGATGACCGCTCACGATCTCGGCATCACGCACAAGGTGCATGTCGCGCGCGGTCATGAACCGCTGAATCCGTACTACGGCTATACGGAAATCAAGGACATCGGCGGTCTCGCGGCGGTCGTGGGGTTATGAAACCCGAATCGTTCTGGCTGGCGACGGCGCCCGAATTCAGCGTCGGCGCGACAGGCGCGCTGCCGGCACGCGCGGATGTCGTGGTGGTCGGCGGGGGGTTCACCGGGCTGTCGGCGGCGCTGTCGCTCGCGAAAAAAGGCGTCGACGTCGTGCTGCTGGAAGCGTCGCGCATTCACGGCGAAGCGTCCGGGCGCAACGGCGGACATTGCAGCCCCGGCACCGCGCAAAGTCTGCCGGATCTGATCGGCCGGTACGGCGAGCAGGTCGCGAAGCAGCGCTATCAGGTCTACACCGACGCCGTCGATTACGTCGAGCGGCTGATCGAGCAGGAGAACATCGACTGCAGCTTCGTGCGGCACGGCAAGCTCAAGCTCGCCAGCAAGCCGACGCACATGGCCGGTATCACGCGCAATTACGAAGCGCTGCGCAAGCATTTGAGCGCCGATGTCGAACTGCTGTCGGCGAGCGATGTGCGCCGCGAGATCGCGTCGGATGCGTTTCACGGCGGCATGCTGGACCGGCGCGGCGCCCAGATGCACATGGGCCGCTTCGGCACCGGGCTCGCGAGCGCCGCCGCGCGTCACGGCGCGCGCATCTACGAGCACGCGGCGGTCACGAAGCTGACGAATCTCGGCGGCGACCGGCATCGCGTCAGCACGACGAAGGGCGACCTCGAAGCGGGGCGCGTTCTGCTCGCGACCGGCTGCTCGAATCACGGCCCATTCGGTTGGTGGCAGCGCCGGATCGTGCCGGTGGGCAGCTTCGTGATCGTCACCGAGCCGATTCCGGAACTGCTCGATCGTGCACTGCCGAATCGCCGCAACTACGTGACGAGCCTGAATTTTGGCAATTACTTCAGGACCACCGACGATGACCGGCTCGTGTGGGGCGGCCGCGCGCAGTTCGCGCGCAGCAATCCAGCATCGGATCGCAAGAGCGGGCGCATTCTGAAAGACTCGCTGGACCAGCTGCTGCCCGGCCTGCGCGACGTGCGGATCGATTACTGCTGGGGCGGACTCGTCGAAGCGACGGCCGATCGTCTGCCGTCGGCCGGCAAGCACGATGGGCTGTACTACTCGCTCGCGTATAGCGGCCACGGCACGCAGATGGCGACGTACATGGGGGACGTGATGGCCGACATCGTCACGGGCGCGAGCCGCGGCAATCCGTGGGCACGCACCGAGTGGAAGGCGCTGCCCGGCTACGCGGGGCGCGAGTGGTTCCTGCCGCTGGTGGGCGCGTATTTCAGGTTCAAGGACGCGGTTTCCTGAACGTCGCCATCGTTCCTAACGCACGCTTTTATCCCTAAGGCCTGGCTCAAAAGTGAAACAACCGTTATTGAAAATCGACACCGACGTGACGCTGCCGACGCATGTCGACGTCGCGGTGATCGGCGGCGGCGCGGCGGGCGTGGCGACGGCCTATGAACTGAACCGGCTCGGCAAGCGCGTCGCGGTGTTCGAAAAAGGTCGTATCGCCGCCGAGCAGAGCAGCCGCAACTGGGGCTGGTGCCGAACGCTCGGCCGCGATCTTCGCGAACTCGGCATGGCGAAGCTGAGCGTGCAGCGCTGGACGGATCTCGCCGGCGAAATCGGCGCGGACGTCGGTTTTCGCAAGACCGGTATCACCTTCGTCACGCGCAGCGAACAGGAACTCGCGGGCTGGCAGGCGTGGTTCGATTTCGCGCGCCGCAGCGGCGTCGCCGCGCAGATGCTGTCGCGCGATGAAGCCAACAAGGTCTACGCCGCTGGCGGCTCGCCGTGGATCGGCGGCGTGCGCACCTTCGACGACGGCTATGCGGACCCGTCGTGCGCGATTCCGCTGCTCGCGCAGCGGGCCGCCGCGCAAGGCGTGGCGATCCTGCAGCACTGCGCGGTCAACGATCTGATCTTCGAGGCTGGCCGTATCGCCGGCATCGAGACGGAGCGCGGACGCGTGCACGCCGATGCGGTGGTGATCGCCGCGGGCGCATGGTCGTCGCTGTTTTGCCTGAAGCAGAAGATCGTGTTGCCGACGCTGAACGTTTATTCGTCGGCGTCGAAATCGGGTGGCGATATCCGTCTCGCGTTCAATGGGCCGTTGAAGACACCGGAGTTTGCGCTGCGCGAGCGCGCCGATGGCGGCTACACGCTCGCGAAGAGCGGCCGTGGCACGGTGCACGTGGTGCCCAACAGCCTGCGCTATGGGATGCGTTTCAAAGGGCTTTATGCGAGCCGGCGCAACAGCATCAAGGTGCAATTCGGCGGCGAGTTCTTCCGGCAGCTGTGGAACGAGTTCAGCTATCTGCATCTCGGTCGCTCGCCGTTCGTGCGCAATCGCGTGCTCGACCCGGCGCCGGACCTGTCGCTGGTGCGCTCGGCTTACGATGACGCGGGCAAGGTGTTTCCGCAGTTCGATCCGTCGAAAGTGGACATCGCGTGGGGCGGCGCGATCGACAATACGCCCGATGGAATTCCGGTCGTTTCCGAATGCATTCAGCATCCCGGCATATACCTGTGCACCGGCTTCAGCGGCCACGGCTTCAGCAGTTCGCTCGGCGCGGGCCGCATGCTCGCCGAGGCAATCGTGACGGGCACGATTTCGGACGAGTTGAAACATATGTCGCACCAGCGCTTCATGACGGGTGAAGCGTTGGCTCCGAACATCATCTATTGATGATCGATGTGTTCGCGGTCGACAAAATCGCACGCCACATAGAAAATGCAGTCGAACACCATGCTGCCGGCGCGCTACGATCGATAGGCAATTCGAATAGAACAGGATTGAAAATGACTTCGCTGGAACAGTCGGATCGTCGTCACTTCTTTCATCCGGGTACGCATGCGTACGACCATGCAACAGGCGCGTTGAAAGGCCTGATCATCAGCGAGGGCCGCGGCATTCATCTGACCGACGTCGAGGGACGTGAATACATCGATGGCTTTTCCGGTCTGTATTGCGTCAATGTCGGCTACGGTCGCGAGGAGATCGCCGAGCGGATGGCCGAACAGTGCCGCCGCCTGTCGTACTACCACACGTACGTCGGCACCAGCAACGAGCCGGTGATCGAGTTGTCGCAACGCTTGATCGAGCAGTGGGCGCCGCCTGGCATGGCGAAGGTGTTCTACGGCATGTCCGGCTCCGACGCGAACGAAACGCAGATCAAGCTGGTCTGGTATTACAACAACATTCTTGGCCGCAAGAACCGCAAGAAGATCATCGCGCGCGAGCGCGCGTATCACGGCTCGGGGATCGTCACGGGTGCGCTGACCGGTCTGCCTGTCTACCACGCGAACTTCGATTGCCCGTTCGACCGCGTGCTGCGCACGCTGTGCCCCGACTATTACCGCGATGCCGAACCCGGCATCAGCGAGTCGGACTTCACCGCGCATTGCGTCGCCGAACTGGAGGCACTGATCCAGCGCGAAGGCCCGGACACCATCGCCGCGTTCATCGCCGAGCCGATGAACGGCACCGGCGGGATCGTGCCGCCGCCCGCCGGCTATTGGCCCGCGGTGCAAGCGGTGCTGCGCCGCCACGACATCCTGCTGATCGCCGACGAGGTCGTCTGCGGCTTTGGCCGCCTCGGCGCGCGTACCGGCTGCGAACGCTTTGGCATCGAGCCCGATCTCGTTACGTTCGCCAAGGGGCTGACGAGCGCCTACGCGCCGCTGTCGGCCGTCGCAGTCAGCGAAGGCTTCTGGGACGTGCTGATGAGCGGCTCGCGGGAGCACGGGATGATGGGCCACGGCTGGACCTATTCGGGCCATCCGCTCGGCGCGGTGGCCGCGCTGGCGAACCTCGACATCATGGAGCGCGAGCGGCTGGTCGAGAACGCGGACCATGTCGGCGGCTATCTGCTCGAGCGGCTGCGCGCGAGCTTCGGCGATCATCCGGCGGTGGGCGACATCCGTGGCATCGGCATGCTGATGGCGATCCAGCTGATGCAGGATCCCGCGACACGCACGCCGTTCCCCGCGCAGCGCCGCATCAATGCGAACGTGGTGGACGCGGCGCGGGAGCAGGGCCTGCTGGTGCGCGCGCTCGGCACCGACATCGTCGGCTTCGCGCCGCCGCTGATTACTACCCGGCAGGACGCGGACGAGATCGTCACACGCATCGCCGCGGCATTCGAAGACGTGCTGCCGCGCGTCGTGGCTGCGAAGTGATCGCGGCGCAGGCCGTGCCGCGCAGGTTGGCTGCGCTGCCAGGAACGCCCGGTCTGCGGATCGGGACTCGCTGAGGACAGCATGATCGATACACCAACGGTGTCGCCGAAAACCCGGAAACTGCATCTGCCCGCGATCGGGCTGGGAACATGGCAATCGCAATACGACGATGGCGTGCGCGCGGTACGCACGGCAATCGAAAAGGGCTACCGGCACATCGACACGGCGGCGCGCTATCAGAACGAGGGAGCGGTGGGAGAGGGGATCCGCCAGAGCGGCATCGCGCGCGAAGCGTTATTCGTGACCACCAAGGTCTGGTGGACCGAACTGCATGCGCCCGCGTTTCAGCGCTCGGTCGAGCGCAGTCTGTCCGAGCTGAAGCTCGACTATGTCGATCTGCTCCTGATCCACTGGCCGAATCCTGACATTCCGCTGGAGGAGACACTCGGTGCGATGGCGCACGCACACCAGCAGGGCCTCGCGCGCAACGTCGGCGTATCCAACTTTCCGGTTGCGTGGCTCGAGCGGGCGGTCGCGCTGTCGCCGGTACCGTTAGCGGTGAATCAGTGCGAATACCATCCGTACCTGAATCAGAACAAGGTGCTGGCAGCCTGCGCAAAACACGGCCTGAGCTTTGTCGCGCACACGCCCCTCGGCAGCGGACGGCTGCTCGACGATCCATTGATCGCGCAGATCGCCGCGCGACACGGTAAAACGTCCTCCCAGATCCTGTTGCGCTGGCTGGTTCAACAGCCCGGTGTCGCCGCGGTGCCGAAGTC
Organism: Paraburkholderia sp. HD33-4; assembly: GCF_021390635.1. Classification (NCBI taxonomy): domain Bacteria; kingdom Pseudomonadati; phylum Pseudomonadota; class Betaproteobacteria; order Burkholderiales; family Burkholderiaceae; genus Paraburkholderia; species Paraburkholderia sp. HD33-4. Next base: position 1,045,401 of record NZ_JAJEJS010000003.1, read on the forward strand.
CGCCAATCCGCAACGGATAGCCGAGAACATCGACGTATTCGATTTCTCGCTGGACGACGAAGATCTGCGCCGCATCGCCGGGCTCGCGAGAACCGACGGTCGCAAAAGCAAGGCTGCATGGGCGCCCGAATGGGATACCCCTTGAAGCTGACGGCGGGTCTGATCGGTCCGCTGATCGTCGCGTGCTCGCTGTTCATGGAGAGCGCCGACGCGAACATTCTCGTGACCGCGTTGCCCTCGATGGCGCGCGACTTCGGCGCCGACGCCGTTACGCTGAAGATCGCGATTACCAGCTATGTGGTGAGCCTCGGGGTCTTCATCCCGGTGTGCGGCTGGCTTGCGGATCGCTTCGGCTCACGGTCGGTGTTTTTAACGGCGATCGGGATTTTCGTCGCCGGCTCGCTGATGTGCGCGGCGTCGCCGTCGTTGCACGTCTTCATGCTTGCGCGCTTCGTGCAAGGCGTCGGTGGCGCGATGATGGTGCCGGTTGGACGGATCATCATTTTCCGCTCGCTGCCGAAGACCGAATTCGTGCGGGCGATGAACTACCTCACTTTCCCCGCACTGTTCGCGCCCGTCTCGGCGCCGTTGATCGGCGGGTTCATCACGACGTATCTGCACTGGCGGCTGATCTTCTTCATCAACGTGCCGATCGGTATTGCGTGCATCTATCTGACGAAGCGCCACATCGCCAATACGCACGAGCCGCATCCCGGGCCGCTCGACTGGACGGGCTTCATCCTGTCGGCGCTCGGCGGTTCGCTCGGGCTGCTGGGACTTTCGCTGATCGGCAGCGACCTCGTCCCAAACAGCCGCGCATTCGAAATGTGCATAGTGGGCGCGTTGCTGCTTGCCCTGTATGTGGTGTACGCGCGGCGTGCCGCGCGCCCGGTCCTCGATCTGAAGTTTCTTCAGATTCCCACGTTTCGCGCGAGCGTGTTAGGCGGCTCGATGTTCCGGATCGGCTTCGGCGCGATACCGTTCCTGCTGCCGCTGGCTCTGCAGGAAGGGCTCGGCATGAACGCCTTCGCATCGGGCCTCATTACCTGCGCTTCCGCGTTCGGCAGTATGTTCATGCGCGTGTTCAGTTCCTTCACGCTGCACAAGTTCGGCTTTCGCACGGTGCTCATTTATAACGCGGCGTTCTCGGGCGTGATGTTCTTCTTGTTCGGTACTTTCGTGCCGGGCGTACCGGTGTGGTACATCTGGGGCGTCGTGCTGCTCGGTGGCTTCTTTCCCGGCTTGCAGTTCACGAGCCTGAACCTCGTCGTCTATGCGGACATCGAGAACGGCGCCATCGGACGCGCTACCAGTCTTGCCGCGGTCGTTCAGCAGATGTCACTCGGTCTGGGGGTGGTCGTTGGCGGCTATGCGCTGCAAATCACCCGGTTGCTGAGCGGCCATCCGCATGTGATGTCGTCGGACTTCTGGCCAGCATTCGTCATCGCCGGTCTTTGCTCGATTGGCTCGATTGCGATCACGCGGCGTCTTCCGCATGACGCCGGGGATGAGATTGCGCGGCCTACGCTGACAGCGGCCGTACCTCACTGATGAATTCGATGAACTCGAACCGATGACCCGCCGCGCAACGCGGGGTCATCACATCATTTCCGGACTTGCCAGCCGGGTTCCATCGGTGAAGCGCGTCAACCGGTACGGCCGGAGATCGATCCCGGTCGCGTCGTTCGTCACGATGCGGCTGACCAGCATGCCGGCCCCCGGTCCCAGCCCGAAGCCATGACCGCTGAACCCGGACGCGATCACGAGGCCGGGCGTGCTGTCCACGCGTGACATCACCGGCACGAGATCTGGCGTCGTATCGATCGCGCCGGCCCATGCATGGGCGACACGCAATCCCGACAGTTCGGGAAACACCGTCGCGACGTTTTCGAGAGCGCGGGTCGGCCACTCGGCATCGGGCACGGGATTCAGAACCCGCGTCACCTCGAACGGAGAGATTTCGTCGTTGCGCCAGTTCGCGCTGCCTTCGGCGCCGCCGAAGAACGGTTGCGCCATCCTGAACTTGAGCTTCTTGTTGAGTTTGCTGCGGAACATCTTGCGAAACTTGACCGCGTGCCGGAGGTTCTGCGGCGCGATTTCCATGCGTCCGTAGCCGGGCACCGCGATCGTGTAGCCGCCGTCGAGTCGCCGCCTCATCGCGAAGTTCGGGCCCGAGAAGCACCCGTCTATCACGGCTGGCGCTTCGGCCGTGCGCAGCGCGGTGCCGATCACGTTGACCGCCGGCAGATCGATGCCATGACGCCGGCAGAAGAGAGCACTCCACGCGCCGCCTGCGAGCACGACGCTGCTCGCGCTGATCAGGCCGCGCTCGGTCCAGACACCGGAGACCCGGCCCGCGCTGATATCGAGTCCGCGAACCGCGCAGGTCTGATGCACGCGTGCGCCAAGACGCTGCGCGCCTCTGGCAATGGCGGGCGCGGCTTTCGACGGCTCCGCGCGTCCATCGGAATGCGACCACACGCCGCCCGCCCACTTCGCCTGACCATTGGGAACGCGCGCCGCCAGTTCGCGAGCCGACAGCAACTGACTGTCGAAGCCTAGCGCACGCGCCTTGCCGAGCCATGTTTCCCACTGCGCGACGTCCGCGGGCTGCTCGCTTCCGTACAGGATGCCGGCTCGCCGGAAGCCGATGTCTTCGCCCAACTCATCGCTCAACTCGGCCCAGCGCGCGAGGCTCTGCATCGCGAGCGGCAACTCGTACAGGTCGCGGTTCTGCTGACGCACCCAACCCCAGTTGCGTCCCGATTGTTCCGCGCCAATGATGCCTTTCTCGAGCAGCACGACCGAGACGCCGCGCCGCGCCAACTCGTAAGCGGTGCTGACGCCGATGATGCCGCCGCCGATCACTGCGACGTCGCAGCGAGTGGGGAAGCCGTCGCTATTCGAAACTTCGTCGATTCTTAGCATGTTCGAGAAACCATGATTGACATGACCAGCGAATACCGGGTGCGTGCGGCGCCGTCAGAAGATCACGTAGATCTTGCGCAGCGTTTCGTCGATGTTCCAAAGCCCTTCGGTGTTGGCTTCGAAAAACAGCGTGTCGCCGGCGGCGAAGCGGATCGTGTCTTCTCCGTCGGGCGTGAAGGTGCCGCGGCCCTTGATGAAATGCATGACCTCCGCCTGCTTGACCGAACGCCTGTAACTGCCGGGCGAACACTCGAACACGCCGGTATCGACTGCATCGTGACCCGGAATCACGTACTGGCGTCCCGATACGCGCGACGGCTCGGTGCCGGGCAGGCCGGCGGTTCCCCAATCCTCGAGGGCGGTGACTTCCGCCGCTTGTCTGATCTGCTGAACTTTCATGTGGCTTGTTCCTGTTGGCGTGAGCGTTGATCGATACGTCGTTCGATCCGGCCTAGCCGGACCACGGTGACGCCGGCCCGCAACTGGCGAAGCGAGGGCATCACCAGCATGCAGTCGTCGTACGGCGTCGAGACCGGCTGGCCGTCGGACCACGCGATCACCGTGCCGGCCTGCTCGAAAGTTTCGAGCCCGGTGTAGGGACCCGCGAAGCGGAAATCCATGCTGCTGGCGACGACCGGTTCGGTCACCCGCACGATGCGCATTTCGTCGGGCAGCGGCTTGATCCAGCCGGTCGGCAGATCGGCTGCGTCGACGATGCCCGACAGCAACAGAAAGCGCGCGGTGCAGTCGCGCGCGACCGTCACCGCGTTGGCTTCCCAATGCTGGCCGCATTCGATCAACAACGCATTCTTTGGACTCGCGTCGTCGCCGAAGCCCTCGTAGTCGCGCATCCGGCGACCTTCGGGATGGCCTTCGTCCTGGATCACGGTGGCGGGCGCGCCGAGCCGCTCGGCCAGTTCGGCGCCTTTGCGCAGCGGGCCCGCAACGATCAGCGGCGCGCTTTTTTCATGCATCGAATGCAGGTCGAGCAGCAGGTCCACCGTGTCGATCACCGGCCGCATCGCGCGTGCACGATCGAGTTCGGACGAGCGCGTGGCGACGTCGTCGAGCTTCGCGGCGGTCCAGACGCGGTTGAAATCCTGATCGACGAAACGGGCTTTGTCCGGCGTGGACGGATCGAAGCGCGCGTAGGCGGCGACGTTCGCGAACGACAGCGTGAGCTTGCCGCGGCGCGGCCGCAGGCCGCCGCGCAACAACGCGTCGACGGTGATCGCGCCGCACACTTCGTTGCCGTGCGTCAGCGCATTGATCATCACGTGCGGCCCGGGTTGGCCGGAGTCGAACGTATGCACGTAGGCAATACCGGTATTGCCGTCGGCGTGCGCCGACAGGTCCGGAAATTCGACTTCGATCGGATAGTCTTGCATGTTTACTCCAGTCCTCCCTGACACAGATACTTGATCGACAGATAGTCATCCAGCCCGTACTTCGATCCCTCGCGACCGTAGCCGGATTCCTTCACGCCGCCGAACGGCGCCGCCTCCGAAGCGAGCGCGCCTTCGTTGATGCCGACGATGCCCGCTTCCAGCGCGCGCGATACGCGCTCGATACGGCGCAGGTTCTGGCTATAGAAATACGCCGCGAGCCCGAACGGCGTGTCGTTGGCGGCCTGCACCGCTTCCTGCTCGCTGTCGAACGGGAACAGCGGCACGACCGGGCCGAAAGTTTCCTCGCCGCACAGCGCCATCGACGCCGTGGCGTTGCCCAGCACCGTGGGCGCGAAGTAGTGCGGTCCCAGTTCGGTGAGCCGCCGCCCGCCGGTCAGCACGACCGCGCCGTTGCCGAGCGCGTCGTCGACATGACGCGCGATCTTGTCCACCGCCCGTTCGTTGATCATCGGCCCGATCTGCGAAGCGGAATCGCTCGCGGGGCCGACCCGCAACTCGGCCACTTTCGCGCACAGCAGCGCGGAGAAATGCTCGTAGACGCCGCGCTGCACGTAGACGCGGTTCGGGCACACGCAGGTCTGCCCGCCGTTGCGAAATTTCGCGGCGAGCAGGCCATTGACCGCGGCGTCGAGGTCGGCGTCGTCGAACACGATGAAGGGCGCATTGCCGCCGAGTTCCAGCGACAGCTTCTTCAGCGTGCCCGCCGATTCGCGCGCGAGGTGCTTGCCGACGGGCGTCGAGCCGGTGAATGTGATCTTGCGCACGCGGCCGTCGGAGAGCCATTCGCCGACCGTCTCCGCCGCCGCGGCGCGCGAAGCCGAAATCAGGTTGAGCACGCCGGGCGGCACGCCGGCGTCGTGCGCGAGCAGCGCGAGCGCGATGGCGGTGAGCGGCGTGTCTTCCGCCGGTTTCGCGACTACCGTGCAGCCTGCCGCGAGCGCCGGCGCGATCTTGCGCGCGATCATCGCGAGCGGAAAATTCCACGGCGTGATGGCGGCGACGACCCCGATCGGCTCCTTGATCGTGCTCATCCGCTTGCCGCGCTGCTGCTGCGGAATCAGATCGCCGTAGATGCGGGTGGCTTCGTCGGCGAACCACGCGACGTACGACGCGCCATAGCTGACCTCGGCGCGTCCTTCGGCGAGCGGCTTGCCTTGTTCGAGCGAAATCAGCGCGCCCAGCGCGTCGCGATTCGCGACGATCAGCGCGTGCCAGCGGTGCAGCACGGCCGCGCGTTCGCTCGCGAGCCTCGCACGCCAGGCGGGCAGCGCTTTGGCGGCGGCGTCGGTGGCGGCGCGCGCGTCGCTGGGACCGCTGTCGGCCACCTCCGCGATCAGCTTGCCGGTGGCGGGATCGGTGACCGCGAAGCGCCTGCCGCTCGCCGCTGCGACCCACTCGCCGTTGATGAAGTTGTCCGCGCGGATCAGCGCGCGGGCCTGCTGTTCGAGATTCGTGCTCATATGAGGTCTCCAGTGCGGTTGGCGAGCGAGGGCAGAGCGCCCGACACGCGCCGGGCAGTGATGCCGTCTGCGCTGTCAGAGATCAGTGCCTATCGACGACCCTCGCTGGCGACTTGCGCCGCGATCGCCGCGCCGACTTCCGTGGTCGATGCGCTGCCGCCCAGGTCGCCCGTGTGCGGGCCATCCTTCAGAACCTGCGTGATCGCGGCGACGATCGCGTCGTGCGCGTCGCGCTCGACACCCTTGCCGTTGCCGAGGAAGTCGAGCATCATCGCGGCCGACCAGATCATCGCGACCGGATTGGCGATGCCCTTGCCGGCGATGTCGGGCGCCGAGCCGTGGACCGGCTCGAACAGCGACGGAAAGCGCCGGTCGGGATTCAGGTTGCCCGACGGGGCGATGCCGATCGTCCCCGTGCACGCGGGACCGAGGTCGGAGAGGATGTCGCCGAACAGGTTCGACGCGACCACCACGTCGAAGCGATCGGGGTTCAGCACGAAGCGCGCGCACAGAATGTCGATGTGCTGACGGTCCATCTTCACATCCGGGTAGCGCGCGGCCATTTCATCGGCGCGCTTGTCCCACCACGGCATGCTGATCGCGATACCGTTGCTCTTGGTCGCAACCGTGATCTTCTTCGCGCGTCGTTGTGCGAGATCGAACGCGAACTTCATCACGCGCTCGGTGCCGTGGCGGGTGAAGATCGACTGCTGCATCACGACTTCGCGCTCGGTTCCCTCGAACATCGTGCCGCCCACCGACGAATACTCGCCTTCGGTGTTTTCGCGCACGATCATGAAGTCGATATCGCCGGGTTTGCGATTGGCGAGCGGGCTGGGCACGCCTTCGAACAGGCGCGCGGGGCGCAGGTTCACGTACTGGTCGAATTCGCGGCGGAACTTCAGCAGCGACCCCCACAGCGAAATGTGATCGGGCACCTTGTCGGGCCAGCCGACCGCGCCGAACAGAATCGCGTCGCAGTCCTGCAACTGCTCCTTCCAGTCGTCGGGCATCATCTGGCCGTGTTGCGCGTAGTAGTCGCAAGACGCCCATTCGATATGGCGGTAGTCGATGCCGATGTCGAAGCGCCGGCAGGCCGCGTCCAGCACGCGCAGGCCTTCGGGCATCACTTCGGTGCCGATGCCGTCGCCGGGAATGACGGCAATGCGGTAGGTGCGGGTCATACGTATCTCTCCTTGCGTTGATCGCGCGCGGTCTGCCGAGACCGCGTGGATCGCCAATTGGGGGTGTGTTCGGGTGTCGGGGCGTGCATCGGTATCAGTAGCCGCGGGTCCGGTCGATCAGGCCGTTCATGCGCTCGCCGGCGCGATGCAGGCGCAGGTTTTCCAGCACCGCATCGACGGCCGATTCGGGCCGCGTCGCGCTCGCGATATGCGGCGTGAGGCGCACGCGCGGCTGCACCCACAGCGGGTGGTCGGCGGGCAGCGGCTCGGGGTCGGTGACGTCGAGCACCGCGCTATGAATCTGCCCGCTTTGCAGTGCGTCCAGCAGATCGCCGCTGACGAGCTGCGCTCCGCGCCCGACGTGCACCAGCGACGCGCCTCGCGGCAGCGTGTCGAATACCCGGCTGCACAGCAGCCCGCGCGTCGCGTCCGTGAGCGGCAGCAGGCAGATCAGCACGTCGGTGCGGGCCAGCATCGCCTCGAGCCCGGTCTCGCCCGCATAGCAGGCGACACCTTCGATGTCGTGCTGCGAGCGGCTCCAGCCCGCGCAGTCAAAGCCGAACAGCTGTAACCGTTGCAGCACCGCGGTGCCCAGCATGCCGAGGCCGAGCACGCCGATCCGGCGCGACGCGGCCGTGCGTAACGGCAGCGGGCGCCATGCGCGCGCCTGCTGTTGCAACGCGTAATCGAACAGATCGCGATGGATCGCCAGCACCGCTTCGCTCACGTACTCGATCATGCCTTCGACGATGCCCGGCTCCAGCATGCGCACCACCGGCAGATGCGCCGGAATCTGCGACAGATCCAGCTGATCGACGCCAGCGCCGACGGAGAACACGACTTCGAGATTCGGCAGCGTGAGCGCGAGGTCGCCCGGTTGCCACGCAACCAGGTAGCGCACGGCCGCGCTATCGCCGAGATCCGGCCAGACCCGGAAAGGGATCTCGGGCGCGAGCTGCGCAAAGCGCTCGGCCCACAGCGCGCCACGCACCGGATCGGCCTTGTAGAGGACGGTCATCGCCGTTTATGCCATCGCCTGATTGATGATGCCGTACGCGCGCCAGGTCGCGTCGGGGGTCGCCTCGCGCGCGTCGGCCGAAGCGTTGCGGACCATCTTTTCGACCGAATCGACCCGCGTCATGCCGAGGCTGCTCAGCCAGTCGTGGATGCCGGCGTCACCCGGCACGTCGATCCGCACGAAGTCGCCGGCATGCTGCGCGAGCCAGTACGAGATCAGTGCGCGGGCGCGCAGATCGTCGGACGAGCGTTGCGCGACGACCGGTCCGATCGAGTAGCCGCGTCCGAACGGACGGAACAGCGAGAAGCCGAGCACTTCGCCGTCGCGCTCGAGCACCACCGCCTGCGAGAATTCGAGCAGCGACGGTATCGTCGCGCTGCGCTCGAGGCCGCTCGCACGCGATGCAAGTTCGATCAGCCGGGGCGTGTCCGCGGGCGTCGCCGCGCGCAGATGTTCCCCGGGCGGCGGCGCGACGGCGCTCATGCTACCGAGCGTTCCTTGATGCTGGGTGAGTCCGCCGCAGGCGACGAAGCCCAGCTTTTCGTAAAGCGGCTTGCCTGCGACCGTTGCATGCAGGAAGGTCACGCGGTTGCCGAGTTCTTCGAGCACCAGTTCCATCAGCTTGCGGCCAATGCCGCGTCCCTGTTCGTCCGGCGACACGATCACGAGGCCCAGCGTGCCCCGGTCCGCGCCGAATTTCCAGCACAGCGCGGTGCCGATCACGGTGCCGTCGTCTTCGGCGACGAAGCCGCATCCGGCGTCGTACATGAAGCTCCAGTCCTCGGCGCGGTGCGGCCAGCGCACCGCAACGGAGAGGCCGTGCGCGGCGGCGATGTCAGCGGATGTGAAACGGCGGTAGCGGGGTGATTTCTTCACGATTGGTTCGGACACTGCAAACTCCTGCTGGCGGCGTGGTTAGCCTAGACTTTCGCATTGCCAGTGCCCACTTCATAGGACGATCTTTTTGTTATTCGGGCCTATACGTCGTTGGGCTTGCTTCACTGCGATCAGCCACGCGCAGTTCAACCGCGCAGGTATTTTTGTCGTTCACTCCGATGGTGCTATATTCAATATAATGATGGAAATTGCACGACCGTTCGGTGTGGTGAAGTGGCGGAAGCCTCTTCGCATGCCGCGGCGCGTGTCCGGCACAACCACTGCAACGTCATCGACAGGAAACCCATGCAGCGAACACAGATCAGCAGGAAGCGCGCGGCCGACCCGGGTCACGGCGACGTCGGCGCTCGTCTGCGCGCGCTGCGCGTCGCGCAGGGGCTGTCGATCAACGAGCTGGCGATGCGCGCGGGCGTATCGGTAGGCACGGTCAGCCAGGTCGAGCGCAACAAGGCCAATCCGTCGGTGCGCATTCTCGAGCGCCTGCGCCAGGCGCTGGAGGTACCGCTCACCGCACTGCTCGAAGAAGACGACGCGGTGTCGGACCCGATCACCGGCGATTTCGTGCGCAAGGCCGCCGAGCGGCCGCTGTTCGAAGTCGGCTCGAACGGCATGCAGAAGGAATTGTTGTCGCCGCACGGCGATCACGATTTGCAGATGATGATCATCATGCTGCCGGCCGGTTCCGGTTCGGAAGAAGTGCTGGTCGGCATCGGCGAGAAGGCGGGCCTGGTGCTGGAAGGCACTGTCATACTGAACGTCGGCGACCGGCGCTCGGAACTGCGCGCGGGCGACAGCTTCCAGTTCAAGAGCACCGTGCCGCACAGCGTGCATAACGAAAGCAAGAAGACCGCGCGTTTGCTGTGGATCATGAATACGCAGCCGCCCGTCATTCATCTTTGATTCGTCTGTAGTTCGAGCCGCGTGTCGGGTGGCGCGCGGCTCTGTCTTTCCTCTCTTTCCCATCGTTCGTTTCGATGTGCCGTGTCCGGTTCACCCGGATGGCGGCTGACGTCGATGTCTTTCTCCCTTTGTTGCCCTTTTCAATTTTGCGTTGCACGAGCAGGTGAATGTCTCGCGTGGCCTTGCTTGCGCGCGCCACGGGCGCGCGGGCTTGCGAGTTCCTTGCGCCTGTGGCAGCGCCTTTCGCACGGCACGCAACGTATCGCAGCGCACAACGAAGTTTTCACAAAGTTTATTTTTGACCACTAGTATTTCAGTCGATGTTCATTAAAATGAACTTCATCCGATGTTCGTTCATTCGGTGGTCGCGATGGCGAACCGCAGTGCCGAGTGGTGCCGGGAGTCTTTAGTGCGCTAGCGCACGCGGCACCACACACTTGAACCCACTGATCAGGCCTGGCATGTCTACTCCGTCACTCGATTTCGATCCTTCAGTCGTTGCGCTGCCGCAGGGGCATTTCATTGGCGGTGCATATTATTCTGCGGGCGAAGCGCAGATCGCCGTTCACCGGCCGTCGGACGGCGCACTGCTTGGCCACGTGCCGGACGCGTCGGACGCTACCGTCGATTACGCGGTGAGCAACGCGCTAGCTGCATGGAAGACGAGCGGCTGGGGCACGCGTTCTCCGCGCGAACGCGCGAAGGTGCTGAGCCGCTGGGCCGAGCTGATCGATCGCGATGCTGTGAGCCTCGCCCAACTCGAAACGGTCAGTTCGACGCGCCCGGTGACGGAAAGCTACACATCCGATGTGCCGTTCACCGCCGAGGCGATCCGCTTTTTCGCAGAGCTGGCCGACAAGCTCGGTGGCGATATCGCGGCCACGCGTCGCGACAGTCTCGGTTTCATCGCATCGGAGCCGTACGGCGTGATCGGTGCGATCACACCATGGAATTTTCCGCTGTCGATGTGTTCATGGAAGTGCGGCCCCGCGCTCGCGGCAGGCAACGCGGTCGTGATGAAGCCGTCGGAAATGACGCCGTTCTCGACGCTGCGGATCGCGGAGCTCGCGATCGAAGCAGGCATGCCGCCCGGCATCTTCAACGTGGTGAACGGCCGTGGAGCGACGGCGGGCGCCGCGCTGACGCGTCACCCAGGCATCTCGAAGATGAGCTTCACCGGGTCGACCCGTACGGGCGCCGCGATCATGAGCGACGCAGCGATGCACGGCACCAAGCCCGTCACGCTGGAGCTCGGCGGCAAGAGCCCGCAACTGGTGTTCGAGCAGGTGCGGGACCTCGAGCATACGGCGCGCTGCGTCGCCCGCGGCTTTACGGCCAACGGCGGCCAGGCCTGCGTGGCCGGTACGCGGCTGATCGTGCACGAGCGCATTGCCGAGCCGCTGATCGACGCGATTCGACGGCAACTGCAGCCGATCGAGCCCGGTCCGCTGTGGGACAGCCGCACCGCGTATTCGCCGATCATCAGCGCCGCCCAGGCGCGGCGCATCGAAGCGCTGGTCGAGCAGAGCCGCGAGAGCGGCGCGGAAGTGATCTTCGGCGGCGGCTTTTTCGAAGGCACCGGCGAGGGCTATTTCCATCGCCCCACACTGCTCGCCAACGTGACGGCCGAAACGCCCGCCGTGCGCGAGGAACTGTTCGGCCCTGTGTTGACGATCCAGACATTCAAAGACGAGGAAGAGGGCATCGCGCTCGCCGCGCATCCGATCTACGGTCTCGCGGCGGGTGTCCATAGCAGCGACATCGGCCAGGCGCTGCGGGCGATGCGCCGCATCGCGGCGGGCACGATCTGGATCAACCGCTACGGCCGCAGCGGCGACATGATCATTCCGACGGGCGGCTTCGGCCAATCCGGCATCGGCAAAGACCTCGGCCGCGAGGCGATGGTGGCCAGCATGCGGCACAAGAGTGTGCTGATCGATTTCGAGGCGCTGTGAACAATCGCCTTACACCGGCTTTACGCCAGCAGTAATCGCACTGATTCAATCCGAAACTGAACCCCGAGCCTGCGAACAGGTTCGCCACGACGACAGGATGTTGACCATGATCGATTTCGAGCCGAAGTACATCACTTTCGACTGCTATGGCACGTTGACCAACTTCCAGATGGGCCAGACCGCGCGCGAGCTGTACGGCGACAAGCTGGACAAGGCGAAGATGGACGAGTTCGTCGAGTTCTTCCGTGGCTATCGCCTCGACGAAGTGCTGGGCGCATGGAAACCGTATCGCGACGTGGTCGTGAACTCGGTGCGCCGCACCTGCGAACGCACCGGCGTGCCGTTCGACGAAGCCACTGCGCAGAAGATCTACGAAGCCGTGCCGACCTGGGGCCCGCACGCGGACGTGCCCGAAGGGCTGTCGCGACTGGCAAAGAAGTACAAGCTCGTGATTCTTTCGAACGCGTCGAACGACCAGATCCACAGCAACGTCGACAAGCTCGGCGCACCGTTCCACAAGGTCTACACCGCACAGCAGGCGCAGGCGTACAAGCCGCTGCAGAAAGCCTTCGAGTACATGTTCTCGCAACTCGACTGCAATCCGGAAGACGTGCTGCACGTGTCGTCGAGCTTCCGCTATGACCTGATGACCGCGTACGACATGGGCATCAAGCACAAGGCGTTCGTCAACCGCAGCCACGAGCCGCTGAACCCGTACTACGGCGTCAACGAAGTGTCGGGTATTCCGCAACTGGCGTCGCTGCTCGGCCTCTGATCGGCACCATCGGCCGGCTCACGACATCGCTTTCCGCGCGCCGCTGACAGCGGCGCAACCAACCGACAGGAACGCATCACGATGAAGCTCGATTCCTACTGGCTCGACACTGCGCCACGTTTTACGAATGGCGCCCAGGGGCCGCTCCCGCAGCGGGTGGACGTGGTCGTGGTCGGCGGCGGCTTCACCGGACTGTCGGCTGCGTTGGAGCTGGCCAAACGCGGCAGGTCGGTGATCGTGTTCGAGGCGGGCCGGCTCGCGGCGCAGGCATCGGGCCGTAACGGCGGCCATTGCAATACGGGCGTCGCGCAGGACTATGCCGCGTTGTCCGCGCGCATCGGCAGCGAGCGCGCGGCGGAGTTCTACCGCGCGTATGCGGGCGCCGTCGAGACGGTGAAATCGATCATCGAGCAGGAGCAGATCGATTGCGATCTGCGCCAATCCGGCAAGATCAAACTCGCGGCGAAGCCGCAGCATTTCGCGTCGCTCGCGAAGACGTACGAGGTGTTGCGGCGCGAAGTCGATCCCGATGTCGAACTCGTGCCGCCCGAGCAGATTCACAAGGAGATCGCGTCGGACGGCTTTTTTGGCGGTCTGGTGCAGCGTAACGGCATGCAGATGCACATGGGCAAATTCGGCGTGGGTCTGGGCGAGGCCGCGGCACGCCGCGGCGCGCAGATCTACGAGAACGCGCCTGTGACGAACCTGAAGCCGCTCGGCGGCAACGCGTTCGAGGTGCAGTGTCCGCTCGGCACGGTCCGCGCCGAGCGCGTGCTGATCGCCACCGGCACGTCGCAGGTCGGTCCGCTGCAATGGTTCCGGCGCCGCATCGCGCCGGTCGGCAGCTTCATCGTCGCGACCGAGCCGCTCGGCAAGGACCGCCTCGACGCGTTGTTGCCGACGCGCCGCTCGTATGTGACGACGCTGAACATCGGCAACTATTTTCGGGCCACACCTGACGAGCGTCTGCTGTTCGGCGGCCGCGCGCGCTTTGCGATGTCGAACCCGCGTTCGGACGAGAAAAGCGGGCGGATTCTGCGCGACGGGCTCGCCCGTTATTTCCCGCAGCTGGCCGACGTGCGTATCGATTACTGCTGGGGCGGTCTCGTCGACATGACGGCCGACCGCCTGCCGCGCGCGGGCCAGCATGAAGGACTGTTTTATTCAATGGGCTACAGCGGCCACGGTGTGCAGATGTCCGTGCACATGGGCCGACTGATGGCCGACGTGATGTTCGGCGCCGCCTCGCGCAATCCGTGGCGAACGCTCGAATGGCCCGCGATTCCAGGACATTTCGGACGCGCGTGGTTTCTGCCGCTCGTTGGCGCGTATTACAGGTTGCAGGATGTACTGCATTGAATGGATCGACTGACCGCTACTGTCAGATGGCAGCGCAGCGCGCAGATTGAAAATCACTATTCCCAGAGGAAATCCCCATGTTGCGTTTCATGTTCCAGCCTGCTTCCGCCGTCCGCTTCAACACTGTGCAGCGCTTTGCCGCTGGCGCGGGTCTCGCGATGACGATGATGCTGGGCGCCGCTCACGCCGCCCACGCCGCCGAAGCGGCAACGCTCACCGCAGGCTCGCCGCCGTCGAGCGCGCCGACCACGTTCATGAACGTGAAGACGCAGCAGATCGAAGGCCTGATGCCGGATGTCGTCAAGGAGATCGGCAAGCGCGAGGGCTTCAACGTGTCGTACGACGCGGTGCCGTTCTCGGCGCTGATCCAGTCGGTGGTATCCGGCAAGATCGACATCATCGTTGCCGGCATGACACCGACGCCGAAGCGCGCCGAAGTGGTCGATTTCTCGCAGCCGGTTACGGCGTTCGGCGAGGGCATCATCGTGAAGGACACGAACAAGGCCGTCTATCACTCGGTGCAGGACCTGAAGGGCATGACGGTCGGTGCGCCGACCGGTACCGACTACGGCGATCAGTTGAAGAAGCTCGGCATCTTCACCGAAGTGAAGATGTACGACAGCCCCGCCGACATGACGCGTGACGTCGCGCTGGGCCGCATCGTCGCGGGCTTCAACGACTATCCGATCCTGAAGGCCCAGGAGGCAGCGGGCGCGATGGCGGGAACGCGGGTCGACGACGCCTATGTGCCGATGGAAAAGTTCGACATCGCGATCGCGGTGAAGAAGGGCAACAGCGCGCTGATGGTGAAGATCAACGACGCGCTGACCAAGATGAAAGCCGACGGCACGCTCGACGCGATCCTGAAGAAGTGGCACCTCGTAAGCTGATCGGCTTCTCGTGACAAGAGGCGTGCCCGCCGCAAGGCGGGACTAGCCCTGCGAGGTCCGCCGCCCAGCGGCGCGGCGGACTGAACGAATGCAAAGAGCAATGGAAGGCACGACATGCGCTGGCAAGATATAGCCGACTTTGTACCGATTCTGCTGCAAGGCGCGATGATGAGCATCATCATCACGCTGGGTTGTCTGCTGTTGAGCACCGTGCTCGGCCTGACCTGGGCGCTGTTGAAGATGTCGCGCTATCCGCACGTCGTACGCGGTGTGAGCGCGATGATCAACGTCGTGCGCGGTCTGCCGATGATCGTGCTGCTGTTCTACATCTACTTCGTGCTGCCGGATATCCACATCCAGGTGTCGGCGCTGCAGGCGAGCATCATCGGGCTTGGTTTCGGTTACTCGACTTACGTCGCGGAAATCTTCCGCGCGGGTATCGAGGCTGTCGATCCGGGCCAGTACGAAGCCGCGCAGTCGATCGGCATGGGGCGCGTGAAGACGATGGTACGAGTGATCCTGCCGCAGGCGATCAAGGTCGCGCTGCCGCCGTACAGCAACACGCTCGTGATGATGCTGAAGGACTCATCGCTCGCGTCGACGATCACGGTCGCCGAAATGACGCGCGAAGGCCAACTGATCGCGTCGTCTACGTTTCAGAATCTGACGGTGTACACACTCGTCGCGCTCGGCTACCTGGCGATGAGCCTGCCGTTGATGAGCATGACCCGCAATCTTGAACGACGTTTCGGTCGGCACAGGGCCAGGTAAGTGCGAAGTGAGGATGCGATGATCGAAATCACGAATGTGCACAAGAGTTTTGGCTCCGTACCTGTTCTCAAGGGCATTTCGCTCAACGTGAACCAGGGCGAAGTGGTCTGCCTGATCGGTGCGTCGGGCTCGGGAAAGTCAACGCTGCTGCGTTGCATTAACGCGCTGGAGTTCTACGACGAAGGCGAAATCCGCCTGCTCGGCGAGCGCGTCGAGCAGCGCGCGCGCAACATCAACCAGTTGCGCACCCAGGTCGGTATGGTGTTTCAGCGCTTCAATCTGTTTCCGCACCGTACGGCGCTCGAGAACGTGATGGAAGGGCCGGTGCACGTCAAACGCATCGCGCGCGCGGACGCGCAGCGCGAAGCATCCGAGCTGCTCGACAAGGTCGGGCTTGGCCACAAGCTGCACGCCTATCCTCATCAGCTTTCCGGGGGGCAGCAGCAACGGGTGGCGATTGCCCGCTCGCTCGCGATGAAGCCGAAGGCGATCCTGTTCGACGAGCCGACCTCGGCGCTCGATCCGGAACTGGTCGGCGAAGTGCTCGGCGTGATGCGCACCCTGGCGCGCGAAGGCATGACGATGCTGGTCGTCACGCACGAGATGGGCTTTGCGCGCGAAGTGGCGGACCGGGTGTGCTTTCTGCACGCGGGACTCATCATCGAGGAGGGCACCGCGCAGCAGGTGCTGGGTTCGCCGCGCGAGGCGCGTACCCGCGAATTCCTGCGCCACGTGCTGACCAATCGCAGCGACGCTCACTTGTCCACGGACGGCATGGCGGGAGCCGCGGCATGAACGGCAGATTCGTACGCGTAGGCGAGACGGCTCGCGCCAAAGTCGAGCTGACGATCGACGGCGCCACGGTCGAGGCGCTGGCGGGCGACACGCTGCTCACCGCGATGCTGTGCTCGGTGCGGCATGTGCGGCAGTCCGAATTCGGCGCTGAAAAGCGCGCCGGCTTCTGCCTGATGGGCGCGTGTCAGGATTGCTGGGTCTGGACCGCGGACGGCGAGCGGCTGCGCGCCTGCACCACCGTGATCGAAGCAGGCATGCGCGTCGTCACGACACAACCGGAGGGCCAATGGGCGAACCTCGCATCGTGATCGTCGGCGCAGGGCCCGCGGGCGTGCGCTGCGCGGAAACACTGCTGGCGGCCGGGATCCGCCCGATCGTCGTCGATGAAGGCCGGCGCGATGGCGGTCAGATCTACCGGCGCCAGCCCGAGGGCTTCACGCGGCCGTACGCGAAGCTGTACGGCACCGAAGCCGCGCGCGCGGAGGACCTGCATCGCAGCTTCGAGCGACTGCGCCCGCAGATCGAATACCGTCCACAGACGCTCGCGTGGAACGTCGCGCAAGGCAAGCTGCACGTCGTGCATGAAGGACACGCGAGCGCGTTGCGCTACGACGCGCTGATCCTGTGCCCCGGCGCGACCGACCGGCTGATGCCGGTCAAAGGCTGGCAGTTCGCCGGAACCTACAGCCTCGGTGCCGCGCAGATCGCGCTGAAGTCGCAGGCCTGCGCGATCGGCCGCCAGGTGGTGTTCATCGGCACCGGCCCATTGCTGTATCTGGTCGCGAACCAGTATGTGCAGGCCGGCGCCAAGGTCGCGGCGGTACTCGACACGTCGACGACCGGTGCGCGGCTGCGCGCGCTGCCCAAGTTACTCGCGCGCGTCGACGTATTGCGCAAGGGCCGCGCACTCGTGGCAGCGTTGAAGCGCTCGGGCGTGCGGATCGAAAACGGCATCGAGCCGCTCGAAATTCTCGGCACGCCGGACGACGGCGTGCTTGGCGTACGCTTTCGCGATGCACGCGGCAACGTCGAGCAGATCGATTGCGACGCCGTGGGTCTCGGCTATCACCTGCGCCCGGAAACCCAGCTTGCCGATCTGGCGCGCTGCGCGTTTCGTTTCGATGCGCTGACGCGGCAATGGGTGCCGCAAATCGATGAACTCGGTCGCGCTACCGAACCGGGCGTTTATATCGCCGGTGATGGCGCGCGCGTGCTCGGGGCGGACGGCGCGGAGATCGCCGGACGGCTCGCGGCGTACGCTGCGTTGAGCGATCTCGGGCGCGCGGTTCCGGCCGCGACGCTCGACACATTGCTGCGCGAACAGCGCAAAATGGATCGCTTCCGGCTCGGTCTCGCCGAGGCGTTTGCGTGGCCTGCCCAGCAGGCGGCCCGTCTGTCGGACGATACGATCGTTTGCCGCTGCGAAGGCATCACCGCGGGCGAACTGCGCCGCGTGGTGCGCGACGAAGGCGCGCAGGAAGCGAACCGTGCCAAAGCCTTTAGCCGCGTCGGCATGGGACGCTGCCAGGGACGCTACTGCGGCCATGCGGGCGCGGAGGTGATCGCGGCGGCCGCGCAGGTGCCGCTCGAGCAGGTTGGCAGGCTTCGCGGGCAGGCTCCGGTGAAGCCGCTGGCCATCGCAACTGTGGAGGATACCGAATGAACCGCGCACAAGCCGATGTGCTGATCGTGGGCGGCGGGTTCATGGGTGCCTCCGCCGCATTTTTTCTGAGGCAACGGGGCCGCTCGGTGATCCTGCTCGAGCGCCAGCTGGTCGGCCAGCAAGCGAGCGGTACCAACTTCGGCAACGTGCGCCGGCAGGGGCGCTTTCTACCGCAGTTGCCGCTCGCGAATCGTTCGCGCGAAATCTGGGGACGTCTGCCGGAACTGATCCAGCACGACGCCGAGTTTCTGATGTCCGGCCATGTGCGGGTCTGTTATCGCGAAGAGCAGGCCGACCAGTTCGAAACCTACGCGAAGGAGGCCGCGCATTACGGTCTGAAGCTCGACCTGCTGCGTGGCGACGCGCTGCGCGCACGGTTTCCGTTTCTCGGTGCCGAGGTGCTGGCGGGCTCGTACTCGCAAATGGACGGGCATGCGAATCCGCGGCTCGCGGCACCCGCGTTTGCCCGCGCGGCGGCGCGGCTCGGGGCGCAGATCGTCGAAAACTGCGATGTCGTGACAGTGGAAAAAGAGGGCGCCGAGTTTCGCGCGACGAGCGCCGACGGCCGTACCTTCCATGCGCCCGTGCTGCTGATCACCGCGGGGGCGTGGGGCAATCTGCTGGCGGAGCAGTTCGGCGAAGCGGTGCCGATCGCCGTCAACGGTCCGCAAATGGCCGTTACCGAACCCGTGCCGTATGCGATCCAGCCCGTGGTCGGCGTGTCGTCGCCGCAGATCGAGGAGGTCGTGTATTTCCGCCAGGTCGCGCGCGGCAATATCGTGATCGGCGGCTGCGCGCGTGCGCCCGCGTATCTCGACGAACGCCGCGCGAAGGTGCTGCCGCAGAGCACGTTGCTGCAGTTCAGGCAACTGCAGCGCGTCGCGCCGATGCTGCGCACGCTGAACATCATCCGGGTATGGAGCGGCGTCGAAGGTTATTTGCCCGACGACAGGCCGATCATGGGCGCGAGCGGCACGACCAGCGGCCTGTTCTATGCGTTCGGTTTTTGCGGCCATGGGTTCCAGCTCGGCCCGGGCGTTGGCGACACGATGGCCGAACTGATCGACACAGGCGCGACCAGCACGCCGCTCGAGCCGTTCGACATTCGCCGCTTCGCGGCTAGTCGGGATGCGGCGCCGGCTGCTGCGTCCACATCGCGTGTTGCGTGAGCGGAGCGTCGATGCTGAGCCTGAGCCCAACCTCGTCGTCATCCGCGCCCGATGTCGCGGGCGCGAACCGTCATACGACACGCGTGCCGGATCGAGTGAGCCGCGCCGTGCAGCGCGCGGTCAACTTCATCGATGCGTGTTTCGCCGAGCCGATCAGCCTGTCCGAACTGGCGGCTGTCGCGGAGCTGAGCATTTCGAGGTTTGCGGTGCGCTTCAGCGCGGAGATTGGCGTGTCGCCGCAGCAATACGTGAGGCTGGTGCGCGTACGGCATGCGCAGCGCCTGCTGCGCCGAGGCATGCCTCCTTCAATCGTCGCCGCCGAGGTGGGCTTCTTCGATCAAAGCCATCTGTGCCGGCACTTCAAACGCGTGCTTGGCAGAACGCCGCGTGAGTGGCTGAGCGCTAACGGTTGATTGCAACCTGAAAGCTCACCGGAGTCACGAGCGCTTCATTGATGCTGTTGCGAGAACAGCGTTTCCAGCGGGTATTCGGATTTCACGAACGGCGTCTTGATGATGACGTAGCTGAAATACTTCTCGATGCCGATGTCGCGCTCCAGCAGTCCTTCGATCACGCTCTGATAGTGATTGACGCTGCGCGTGACGAACTTCAGCAGGTAATCATAACCGCCGCTCGCCAGATGACATTCGATGATCTCGTCCACCGGACGGATCGCCGCCTCGAACTTGGCGAAGTCCTCGCGGCGATGATCGGCAAGGGTGACCTCGGTGAACACGATCTGCACGTCGCCGAGTTTCTGCAGCTGGATGTGTGCGCCGTAGCCGACGATATAGCCGGCCTTTTCAAGCCTTTTCACGCGAATCAGACAGGGGCTCGGCGAGAGCCCCACGGCGTCAGCCAGCTCGACGTTCGTGATACGGCCTTTTTTCTGCAGTTGCGAAAGAATACGAAGGTCGATCCGGTCCAGCTTCGTGTCGCCGCTTGTCGTCATGTATCGGTCTGCCCGTCGAAGGTTCTGCTTTTCGCTTCAGCGCACTTCGCATGAGCCGAGCGCCGCGCAGGCCGATGTTATCACGCGCTCAGGCGGCTGCGCGGCTCGCGCCGCGCAACGCGGCGCGCACCTCCGCATGGTCGAGCACTTCGTCGAGCGTGCGCCGCAAACGGCTGAACAGTTGTTCGAACTCCGCCTCGCCGAAGCAAAGCGCGGGCGCGAATCCGAGGATGCTGTCGCCGAATGCGCGGAACACGAGGCGGTTGCGATAGGCCGCTTCGGCGATCCGGTCCGGCAGCTTCAGCGACGCATCGAAGCGTGCGCGCGAATCCTTGTCGGCGACGAGTTCGAGCGCGCCGAGCAGGCCGCGATGGCGCGAGTCGCCGACCAGCGGATGATCGAGCAGCGCGTCGAGCCCGGCGGCAAAACGCGGCGCCTGCGCGATACCGTTCGCGAGCAGACCGCCCTCCTGATAGAGGCGCAGTACTTCGAGCCCGATCGCGGCGCTCACCGGATGCGCGGAGTAGGTCTGGCCGTGACCGACGACCGCGGTATCGCGCGCGTCGCCCGCGATGCCCTGGTAGATTTCGTCGGACATCAGCACCGCGCCCATCGGCGCATAGCCCGAGGTGAGTCCCTTCGCCACCGTCATCAGATCCGGCTCGACCTGTTCCGCCTCGCATGCGAACAGCGGACCGGTACGACCGAAGCCGGTGATGACTTCATCGGCGACGAACAGGATGTCGAGACGGCGGCACGCGTCGCGCATCGCCTTGAGCCAGCCGACCGGCGGCACGATCACGCCGCCCGATCCCTGGATCGGTTCGCAGAAGAACGCGGCGACGTTCTCCGCGCCGAGCGAGGCCACTTTCGCTTCGAGCGCCGCGACCGACGCGGCGATCAGCGCCTGCGCGTTTTCGCCCTGCGGCTGACGATACGCGTAGGGCGACGGCAGGTGGTGCTGGTGCGGCAGCGGCAGGTCGAAGTTGCGGTGGAACGCGGGCAGCGCGGTGAGCCCCGCGCCGACAGTCGACGATCCGTGATAGCCGCGCTCGAGCGCGATCATCTGCTTTTTCTCCGGGCGCCCGGTCGCGTTGAAGTAATGCGTGATGAAGCGGACCGCCGAGTCGATCGCATCGGAGCCGCCCAGCGTGAAATAGACGTGCTGCAGCGAAGCGGGGGAGAGCGCGACCAGTTTTTCGGCCAGATCGATAGCCGGCTCCGACGAGAAGTGGAAGTAGGTGGTCGCGTAGGGCAGCTTCGTCATCTGCCGCGCCGCCGCTTCGACGATGCTCTGCTGGCCGTAACCCACGTTCACGCACCACAGGCCGGCAAACGCGTCGAGCAACTCGTTGCCGTCGATGTCGCGCAGATACGCGCCGTGTCCGGATTCGAGTACGGTGGTACCCCGCGCTTCGTGCGCGCGGTAGTTGATGACCGGGTGAATCAGATGTTTGCGGTCGGCGTCGATGAGCGATGTTTTTGACATGATGGTATTTCCCCGCAGGTTGCGATCAGGTGAGAGTCACCCCCTGATAGTAGCGAGAGCCGCATGCGAGCCGTTCCGCCAAAAAAATGCTCAAAGAGCGCAGGCGCAGCGTTTTCTACCCCGCAGACAGCATTTTCTGCCGCGCGTGCTTAATAGCGGCGCGAACGGGAATTCGACCGTGCGCTCGCGGCCGCGTGAGAGTCGAAGCAATGGGTTGCAGCGCGCGTGTGCGCGCATCAGGTCAGCGACTGCGTGATCACCGCGTACTGAAGCAGCGGGCCGTCGGCCTGCCCGGTCTCGGCACGCGGTTGCGGGCAGGCGTGCCGCTGCATTCTGACGACCGTGTCCGAGCGTGCGAGGCCGAGGCCCGTGAGCCACGTTCGCAGGCCGTGCCCGTGCGGCACGTCGATGCGGACCAGCGCGCCTTCGTTCAGCGCGAGCCAATGGCGGATCAACGCCTTGGCGTGCGCGCTGTCCGGGCTCGCGCCGGCGACCACGGGGCCGATCAGGAAGCCGCGTCCGAAGCGGCGGAACATCGAGAAGCCGAGTAGTTCGCCGTCGCGATCGAGCGCGATACCGTCGGCGAGATCGAGCAGCGGCGGCAGCACGTGGCTGCGGTCGAGACCGCTCGCGCGCGACGCCAGCGCGACGAGTTGCGCGGCATCGCTCGCGCCGAGCGGGCGCAGCCGCTCGTTGGCGGCCAGCGCGACGAGCGGCGGACGGAACGCCGCGCCCTGCATCTGGTCGAGTGCGCCGCAGGACTCGAAGCCGAGCGCTTCGCACATTGACCGGGCAGCCTCGGTCGCATAGAGCGTGATGTCGCGCTTGCCAAGTTCTTCGAGCGCGTGCGCGAGCAGCGTGCGGCCGATGCCCACGCCGCGATGCTCCGGCGCGACGATCAGCATGCCGAGCGTCGCCTGATCCGCGCCGAACTTCCAGCACACCACGGTGCCGATCAGGGCGCCCGCGGTCTCGGCGACGAAGCCGATTCCTGTGTGCGCGGAGAACCCCCAGTCTTCCCGGCGATGCGGCCAGCCGATCGCGGCGGACAGGCGTTGCGCGGCGGGAAGGTCGTCGGCTGTCAGGCGTCGGTAGGTGAAAGGTGCGTGCGTGGTTGAATCGGGCACGGGTCGCTCCGTGATTAGTCAGCCGTGCCGCGACTGTTGCACGTTGCTCGCGCCTTGACTAGTACGAACTTCTCATCATGGGGTGCGCCGGGCGCGCAGAAGTGCCGCTGCGCCAGTGCCGTACATGCCAGGCGAAATGCGTGGTTCAGTCGTCAAGATTGCGTGCGGCGTGCTGAAACGGCCAATTTTGTCGGTGCAATCTGCGGTGCGCTCGCCGCTACGATGATATGCATACACCGACGCCTCGCGCCGAACATCGCGCCCGGCGCCGGGCTCGCGCATCAGGGTCAACGCCAGGGGCGGCAAATCATGCTGTTTGGACCACTCAAAACCATGTTTTCGAATGGTCGAATCCAGCGATACGCGATCAACGCCATTTTTTGCAGTGCTTAAATCGATTCATGCAGTGCCGCCGCGCCGCGACCAGCACGCGGGGCGCCGTCGAACACCAATGCTGGATATCCCGCGTTCAACCACCAGTGAGGAGCAGTTCGCATGTACGACGACGAGATCAAAACGGGCGGTTTCAGCCGCCGCGACATGATGCGTTTGCTGGCTGCCGGGGGCATGCTCGCCACCGGCGCGGGAGGCCTGCTGGCGGGCGCTCGCCCCGCGCTTGCGGCAGCCACGCCGAAGAAAGGCGGCAAGATCCGGGTCGCCTACGACTCATCGTCGACCGCGGATACGCTCGACCCGGCCAAGGGATCGGCAGGCGCTGACTACATTCGCTTCTTCATGTTTTACAGCGGCCTGACGCAACTCGACAGTTCGCTGACGCCGCGGATGAATCTAGCCGAAGCGGTAGATACGAGCGATGCGAAGGTGTGGGTGATCAAGCTGCGCAAGGGCGCGACCTTCCACGACGGCAAGGCGCTCGCACCCGCCGATGTCGTCTATTCGCTGATGCGTCATAAGAATCCGGCAACCGCTTCGAAGGTGAAGACGCTGGCCGATCAGTTCGTGGAGGCGAAGCAGACCGGCCCCAACGAAGTCACGCTGACGCTCGCGTCGCCCAACGCGGACTTGCCGGTGATTCTCGCCACGCCGCAATTCGTGATCATCAAGGACGGCACCACGGACTTCACGACGGCCGTCGGCACTGGCCCGTACAAGGTGAAGACGTTCAAGCCCGGGGTCTCGACCGTGGGCGTGCGCAACGACAACTTCTGGAAGACGGGCGGCGGCCCTTACCTCGACCAGATCGAGTTGATCGGTATCGGCGACGACGCGGCGCGTATCAATGCGCTGCTGTCCGGCGATGTCCAACTGATCAGCGCCGTCGATCCGCGCTCGACGCAGCGCATCGCCGCGACGCCGGGGTATGAGGTGCGCGAGACCAAGTCCGGTCTCTATACCGATCTCATCATGCGCCGCGACAACCCGCTGACCGGCAACGCCGATTTCGTGCAGGCGATGAAGTATCTGTTCGACCGCGACCAGATCCGCAGCGCGGTGTTTCGCGGCTATGCGGTGATCGGCAACGATCAGCCGATTCCGCCCGGACACCGTTACTTCAATGCGTCGCTGCCGCAGCGGCCGCACGATCCGGACAAGGCGAAGTTCTTCTTCCAGAAAGCCGGTGCGATCGGGACCACGCTGCCGCCGATCTACGCGACGACCGACGCGAACGGCTCGATCGAAATGGGTGAGTTGCTGCAGCAGTCCGCGGCGAAGATCGGCGTGAACCTGAACATCAACCGCGTGCCGGCGGACGGTTACTGGTCGAACCACTGGATGAAGCATCCGCTCGGGTTCGGCAGCGTCAATCCGCGCTCGAGCGCCGATGTGCTGTTCACGCAGTTCTTCAAATCGGACGCGCCGTGGAACGAGTCGGGCTGGAACAACCCGAAGTTCGACCAGTTGCTGAGCGCCGCGCGCTCGGAAACCGACGATGCGAAGCGCAAGCAGATGTACGGCGACATGCAGGTGCTGGTATCGGAGCAGGGCGGCATCGGCATTCCGACCTTCCTGAGCCTGCTCGACGCGAACGACAAGCGCCTGCAAGGGCTTCAACCCATACCTACCGGCGCGATGATGGGCTTCAACTTCGCCGAGTACGTGTGGTGGAACGCGTAACGTACTGAAGCGCACCGAAGCGCGCGCGCACGCGCGGGGGCGACCCCGCCGCGCCGCTCGCTGCAGGCAGCCGCAACGGCGATGAGCGGCACGACGCGCCCAACCACGCGCCGTGCCCCAAAGCCTCAACCGAGGAGGTCATGCCAATGAACGGGAATATCGCCCAGTTGATCGGCCGGCGCATCGCCGTCACTGCGCTGACGCTGGTGATCGTCTCCATCATCATCTTCGTGATTACCAATCTGTTGCCCGGCGATGCGGCGCAGGCCGCACTCGGCCAGTCGGCAACGGCCGAAACGGTCGCGGCGCTGCGCCAGCAGTTCGGTCTCGACCAGCCGGCTTACCTGCGCTACTTCCATTGGCTCGTCGGTCTGCTGCACGCGAACTTCGGCGTGTCGCTGTCGAATAATCTTCCGGTCTCCGAACTGATCGAAGGCCGCTTGCCGAAGTCGCTGACCCTCGCGGCGATCACCACCGCGGTGTCGGTGCCGATCGCGGTGTCGGCGGGCATCCTGGCGGCGGTCAAGCGCGAGTCGCTGGTCGACCGCATCGTGAGCCTCGGTACGCTGTCGCTGGTCGCCACACCCGAGTTCCTGATCGCGACGCTCGCAGTGCTGGTGCTGGCCGTCAAGCTGCACTGGCTGTCCGCGCTGTCGTACAGCGGCGACATCGAGAGCCTGCATGACTTTCTGCGCGCGTATGCGATGCCGGTCGTCACACTGTGCGCAGTCGTGATCGCGCAGATGGCCCGGATGACGCGCGCCGCGGTGATCGAGCAACTCAGTTCGTCGTATGTGGAAATGGCGATGCTCAAGGGTGCGAGCCCCGCGCGCGTGGTTCTGCGCCACGCACTGCCGAATGCGATCGGCCCGATCGCCAACGCGATCGCGCTGAGCCTGTCTTATCTGCTTGGCGGCGTGATCGTCGTCGAGACCATCTTCAATTACCCGGGCCTCGCCAGCCTGATGGTCGACGCGGTGAGCAACCGCGACTTCCCGCTCGTACAGGCCTGCACGCTGCTGTTCTGTCTCGGCTATCTGATACTCGTGCTGCTAGCCGACCTGTGCGCCATCATCTCGAACCCGAGGCTGCGGACATGACGACTCTTCGACCTTCTTCCGATTCGCGTCACCCACTCGGCGCGCTCGAACCGGTGCAGCGCAGCAGCACGTTGCCGGAGGGCGCGGAGCCGCCACGGTCCTGGCAGGGCGGCGGCAGTCCGGCACCTCGGCCGGTGCGCCGTCGCAGCGTCGCGCAACGTATGAATCTGTCGACCGGCGGCTGGATCGGTCTGACGATGGTGAGCTGCGCGCTGTTCGTCGCGGCGTTCGCGCCGTGGATCGCGCCGCACTCGGTCGGCGCGATCATCACGCCCGACGTCTTCGCCGGCTTCAGCGCGAAGCTGCCGCTCGGCTCCGACTACCTGGGCCGCGACATGCTGACCCGCATCATCTACGGCATGCGGCTGACGGTCGTGCTGGCACTCGCCGCGGCGCTGCTCGCGGCGCTCACGGGGACGATGCTGGGGCTGCTGGCCGCCGTGGCCGGCCGCCGTATCGACGAAACCATGAGCCGGCTGCTCGATGCGATCACGTCGATTCCGTCGAAGATGTTCGCGCTGATGATCGTCGCCGCGTTCGGCTCGTCGCTGCCGTTGCTGATCGCGACAGCGGCCATCAGCTACATGCCGGGCTCGTACCGGATCGCCCGCTCGCTCGCGGTCAATATCGGCACGCTCGAATATGTGCAGGTCGCCCGGGCGCGCGGCGAAAGCGCGCTCTACATCGCGTGCTTCGAGATGCTGCCGAACATGCTTCACCCGATGCTCGCCGACACCGGGCTGCGTTTCACGTTCGTCGTGCTGCTGCTGAGCAGCCTGAGCTTTCTCGGTCTCGGCGTGCAGCCGCCGTTTGCCGATCTCGGCTCGCTGGTGCGCGAGAACATTGCCGGCCTCGGTGAAGGCGTGCCCGTCGTGATCCTGCCCGCGATCGCGATCGCGGTGCTGACGGTCGGCGTGAACCTGCTGATCGACGGACTGCCGCATCGTGGACGCCGCAAGAGCATGCCCGAAGCCGATGGAGGTCATTGATGATGGCACACCTGTTCAGACGTGCTGATAGGGCCTTTGCGGCCGTCCAGGAGACCGCGGCTTCAGGGTCGTCCAATCTGGTCGAAGTGCGCGGCCTGCGCGTGGTGGGAAGCCGGCCCGGCGAGCCGGACACGACGATCGTGCATGACATCGACTTCGAGATCGCGCGTGGCGAGGTGCTCGCCCTGATCGGCGAATCGGGCTCGGGCAAGACCACGATCGCGCTGTCGCTGATGGGCCATGCACGCAGCGGCTGCCGCATCGCGGGCGGCTCGATCCGGGTCGGCGACACCGACGTGCTGGGGCTCTCGCCGAAAGCGCTCGAGGGATTGCGTGGCCGCAAGGTCGCCTATATCGCGCAAAGCGCGGCGGCCGCGTTCAATCCGGCGCGCACGATCATGGATCAGGTGATCGAAAGCGCGCTGATTCACGGCACGCTCAGCAAGCGTGCCGCGCAGGCCAAAGCGGTCGAACTGTTCCGCGCGCTCGCGCTGCCGGACCCGCAGAAGATCGGCCTGCGCTATCCGCACCAGGTATCGGGCGGGCAGTTGCAGCGGCTGATGGCGGCGATGGCGCTGATCACCGACCCCGCCCTCGTGATTCTCGACGAACCGACCACGGCGCTCGACGTCACGACGCAGATCGACGTGCTGCAAGCGTTTCGCGGGGTGATCCGGCAATGCGGCATGACCGCCGTCTATGTGTCCCACGATCTGGCCGTGGTGGCGCAGATGGCGGATCGCATCGTCGTGCTGAGCAACGGTGAAATTCGCGAAACGGGCCGCACCGAGCAGATTCTGCATGCCCCGGCCCATCCGTATACGCAAAGCCTGATCGCCGCGGTGACGCCCGTTGCTCCCGCTGCATCGAGCGCGGCCGCGCCGGGCGCGGCGCAGCGCAACGCCGCGCCGTTGCTCGAACTGCGCGGTCTGACGGCCGGCTACGGCGGCACCGACTCACAGGGCTGGCCGCACAAGGTGATTCTGCGCGACGTCGACCTCGCGATCGGCCGTGGCCAGACGGTGGGCGTGATCGGCGAATCGGGCTCGGGCAAGACGACGCTCGCGAAGGTGATCGCGGGGCTCGTGCCGATGGCACGCGGCAAGCTGCTGCTCGACGGTGAGCCACTGGCCGCCAACCTGAGCCGTCGCAGCCGCGAACAGTTTCGCTGTATCCAGATCGTGTTCCAGAACGCCGACACAGCGCTCAATCCGACGCATACGGTCGAGCGCACGTTGGCGCGCCCGTTGAAGTTCTATCACGGCATGAAGGGCGAAGCCGCGCGCCGCCGCGTCGCCGAACTGCTTGGCCTCGTGCGCCTGCCTGCGGAACTTGCGCAGCGGCGCACCGGGGAGCTGTCGGGCGGGCAGAAGCAGCGCGTGAATCTCGCGCGGGCGCTGGCCGCCGAACCCAAGCTGATCCTGTGCGACGAAGTCACTTCCGCGCTCGATACGGTGGTCGGCGCAGCCATTCTCGAACTGCTGCGCGATCTGCAGAAAAAGCTCGGCGTGTCGTATCTGTTCATCACGCACGACATCGCCAAGGTGCGTGCGATCAGCGACGACATCGTCGTGCTGTACGCGGGACACCGCGTCGAGGCGGGCAACCGCGACGCGTTGTCGGCGCCGCCGTACCACCCGTATTCGCATCTGCTGGTGTCGTCCGCGCCGGAACTTCGCGCCGGCTGGCTCGAAGAAGCGGGCGAGCGTTGCCATCAGACGCTGCCGCCGATCGGCGAGCCGGACAACGAGCCGCAACTGTGCACGTTTCTCGCGCGGTGTCCGATGCGCATCGATGGAGTCTGCAATCGCACGCCGCCGGCCGCGCGTACGCTCGCGAGCGGCGCGCAGGTGCTGTGCCATCGCAGCGAAGCGGAGCTGGAGCAATACCAGAGCGGACCGCCGGACGGCGCCGCGGCGGCTGGCGGGCTCGCGCAGTCCGTCACGCTGCGAGCCTGATGGCGAACTCGCGCTGCGCGATGTCCGCCGTGGAGCGCCTGACATTGTGGCCCGAAGGGATACGACATGACTGGAATCTTCGACTACGCCGCCAGCGATACGACCGTGGTGATGTCGCGTGCGATCAGACGGGCCGTGGCCTTTATCGAAAGCTCGTTCGCGCAGCCGGTCAGTCTCGCGACGCTCGCGGCGACGGCGGGGTTGAGTGTGTCGCGTTTCGCGACGCTGTTCCGCAAAGAGGTGGGCATCTCGCCGCATCGCTATGTTTGTCTGGTGCGGATCCAGCACGCGAAGCGGCTATTGCGCGACGGCGTCCCGCCGTGTGAGGTTGCTGCCGAGGTCGGGTTTTTCGATCAGAGTCACCTCGGCCGACATTTCCGGCGGGCGGTCGGCGTAACGCCGGGGCATTTCGTCGCTTCGCCGGACGCGGCCAGCGCATGCCGATGAAGCGATGATCCAGACACCAGCGGCACCGGACGCCGCGCGTGTGTCGCCCATTCACCATAAGCGACGATTTCCCACATATTGGGGAAAATCCCTGGCTCATAGAAATTGTCGTCCAACTTAACAAAGTTAGAATGGCTACTCTAAGACGGCGTGAGACCGTCTGCCCGGCCAACGGCCCGGTTTGGGAACGAGCTTCACGAACCGCAGCGGCAGCGCTCGCCGTGTCCACGAGAACCTGAGAGATATCCCGTGAGCAGCCCTAAACAGATGCCATTTGCCCTATCCGTTTCACCCAACCTGTCGCCACTGCCCGACCAGTTCCTCGCCGGCTTCTCCGCGCTGATCCGGCTGAACATGGATACGTGCAGGTCCGCGGTCACAGGTGCCGCACTGCACTGGGAAAGCGTATTGCTCGCCCAGACACCTGAACAGTTCATCAGACGTCAGGCTGATGTGATGCCTTGGCTTGCCCAGCAGTTCGCCGGATATGCCCGCGGCTGGATGGACATCGCGTTGGAAGCAAGCAGACCGCGCCACGCCGGCAGCAATCACGACGACGGGCATGAGCACCAGGAGAGCGCCATGTCCGCTGGCCTGCCGGCCTGCGCAACGGGCGTCGACGCGATGACGTCTGAGGCCGCGCCGCTGGAGGTGCAGCCGGACGGCGAGTCCGTCGCCGAGGCGCACGCAGGGGAGATGGCCCGTGCCATTCTCGAGCGCGTCGCAAAGCCGACACCTGACACGGCGGAACGCCGAAGTCCGCCCCGCGCACGTCGCTCGTCGACGCGCTAGGCGACGGCCTTTCACAAAATCTTCCGGGTCCGGTTTTCATGTGCGGCCGATGCCGCCATGGCCGGCTTTGATTGCCCGTTCTCCGTTCCAACCGAGAGGTAACCGACGACATGTTGAGCCCGCACGAACTGGCCACGTTGTTGCTGTTGAAGGATGCGCCTGAACGGATTGATTCAGACCGGGCAGAGCTTGGCGCGCTGCGCGAGCTTCAGTTGATTGCGAGTGAGCCAACTGGGTCGGGCTTCCCGTTTCCTCGCGTGACGCCGCGTGGCGACGCCGTGCTGCGAGCGTTCGCACGAGCTCGGTGACCCGTGCCTGGACATCGTATTGGCGAGCGGCGAGCTTCCTGGGCGGCAGGTCGGGCAGGGTCTCCAACCACGACCGGACACGAAGCGTCGGTCGCCTGTGAATCATAGATCCAGCATCAACCGCCCCGTCCCCGTTCCATCGCTAGCCGCAGGCACGGCGCAACAGATCAACGCTTCGTTCTCGGCGACATCCAGCGACGGCGGCTCCCTATAGGCGACCGCGCCTTCGATGACGCGCGCCCGGCACGCGCCGCAGACCCCAGCGCGACAGCCATATTCGGGCGTCAGCCCTCGCGCCTCGGCAAGCTCGAGCAACGAACCGTCATCGGGTGTCCAGCGTGCTTCCTTGCCGGAAGCCACGAACATGACTGGAACCTCCCCCTGAGCGGGCGCATGCGCATTCTCGACCTCGGTACACCGGTCCAGGCTCCGCTTGAGCCCAGCCGGCCCGAACGATTCCGCATGAACGCGCTTGTCCGAGATCGACAGAGCCCGCAACCCGTCATAGAGCCCTTGCGTAAAGCCACTGGGCCCGCACAGGTAGAAGTCGAAGTCATCGAACGGCAGCGTCGCGCGCAGCACATCGACATCGAGTCGGCCGACCACATCGTAGTCCTGCCGTTCGACCGCGCCTTCGACATCGGTCAACAGCCGGGTGACCTTGACGGCCCCTCGCGCCTTCTCGACGAGCTGCGCGATCTCGGTATCGAAAGCCCGCTCCGCAACCGAGCGCGCCGAATAGTAGAACCAGGTCGGACGAACACGCCTCCTACGAACGCCTTCGTAGACGAGGTGGCGCAACATCGCAAGCATCGGCGTGACGCCGATGCCTCCGGCCAGCAGTACCGCGGGCCGGCGCTCCAGCGCATCGATCGTGAAGTTTCCGGCAGGCGCACGCGCTTCGATCAGATCGCCTTCGCGCAGCGCGTCGTGCAGATGCCGCGAGACGGCGCCGTCGCGCTTGACGCTGATCCGGTAGAAGCTGTCGGACGGCGCGACAGACAACGTATACGTGCGGATCAACGGTGCTTCCCCAGTGGCGCGCGTCACGCGAATGGGCAAGTGTTGCCCGGCCAGATGCGGGATCGTTCCGAGCCCATCGGCCGGTTCCAGATGAAACGACCGGATCACCAGACTCTCATCGACGATCTTCCTGATCCGGAACGGCCGCCAGGCCTGCGCGTGCTGGATCGCTCCCATTCGTTCGGCGCTCTCTTCCCAACTCCCCGTCATGGTGGAGAAGGGCGAGAAGCCGTCCTCGGTCAAAGTCCATCGCAAGGGCATCGCGGCAGCCCGATGAACGATCCGTCGCGGCGTAAAGCGCCACATCCGTTCGGCGCCGCGGAAGGTCGCGATCTCGGGCGAATCGAGCTCGACCTCGGCTTCGCCGGTCAACTGCAGCAGATCGCCCGTGGCGAAGTCGACGAACACGAGTCCCGCTTTCGGATTCGACAGAAAATTGCCGAGCGTATTGAAGAAGAGGTTGCCGGAGAAGTCGGGCACCGTCAGTACGCCGTTTTCATCGACGCGGACGAAACCGCGCTTGCCGCCGCGATGAGAGACGTCGACTTCGCGGTTGGCGTCGTGACGATCGACGTATGAAGCGACGAATAGCGTATCCGCCGCGGTGATCAACGCTACGGCGCGCGCATCGAGACGCGGCAGGTGCTGGGGCGACTGCGTCGCCACCTCCTCGGGTGGCCGCACGAACTCGAAGTGGCGCGCCTGTATGTACCGGTTGCAATTGCCGAACGACTGCCTGACACCGACCTCGAACGAGAGCGCGTCGCAGTTCTGCACGACGCCGTTCAGGCGATTGCGCCGCCGCGTATGCAGCTCGACGCCGATGAGCGCCACCGACGCGCCATCGTAGATTCCCGCGCTGGCCGGATCGTGCGGATCGCGCATCGCGTTCACACGCAGCGCGTAAGGGGTGGGTGCCTGCATGAACCCCGGTTCGCCGGCGAGCAACGAGGCCCACACGTCGCCCGCCGCATCGACGGCGCCGAGCGCGACAAACGGAATCAACGGATAGAAGTCGCGATGCTGGTCGGTCAGAACATCGCGAACGACGCGACGTCCCTGTTCGTCCATTTGCTTCACGACGCCCACGCGTCGCTGCAATGACAGCTCACCGGCATGCCAGGGCGAACCGGTGGGGTCCGGCGCGGGTATCGGCGCCTTGGGGGGCTCGTTCACGATTGGGCCTGAATCGACGATGTACTTACTGTACTCGGTATCCTCGGTGAAGTCGCGCGCTGCCGGAGCGAGCTCACAAAGCATCCATGTCTGAGTAGGCACAGCGGGAACCAGGCGGTGACAGGCACCTGTCGCCGCCTGATGCTACCAACACTGTCGTCAGATTTTCAGTCGGGAGACCTTGGTGCCGGCAAGCGACACGTCACCCATCAGACCTGCATTTGTCAGCACGATCGCCTGGACGGGTTCAGTGGCCGTTGTCGTATCGATCGTTCCGTTAGCTCCGACCTTCACGAGCGCGACCGATCCTTCTCCACCGACCGACCAGCCGCTGGATTTGCGGAAGCTGTCGAGCGCCTCGTGCGTCATGAACAGGAAGATCACGGCCTTCGACTGCGCACCTGCCTGCAAGCCGAATGAGCCCGATATCGTCTTGAAGTAGCCAACCGATTTCCCGCCCACCCGCAAAGCACCTTCACCGTATTCGCCGCCTGCGATGAAGCCGACCTTGAGCACGGACGGGAACACGAGTACGCCGTTTGCCTTGGACACGAGTTCTTTTGAGCCCTTGACCGTCTCGAACAGCCGCGCCAGGGTCGCGTTGACCTTGGCATCGATTTCTTGTCGCTTCGCTGCGCTGGACTCGGCGGCAAAAGCGTCGCTAATCGTCACCAGAGACCCGGTCATCGTCAGACCCGTGACCGCTAGCACTACGGCACCTGTTCCCAGGAAGTTTCTTCTGCGCATGGTTGCCTCCATCAGGTTGAAGAGAGCTACTCCACCGACACTTGCTCTGTCGTGCACCACCTGGTTGCATTGTTGGCCACGACGACGTCATGGAAAGGACATTGCTGATGGCGTCGGCACATCCGGATTCACAGGCGAAAGCGTGCTGACCCACCACCTGATCGTAGGAGACGGCTTCACTTTTGTATGTAAGGGCCAGTAGGGATTTTGTCGTTGATCAAGTCAGTACGCAGAATCTGAAGGGAAGTCGGCCAGGAGGTCATCAGACGAGATCCGCCTGGCGATCAAAGCGCGCCTCCCGGGCGAGCACCCCGCCTTGCTCGGCGTGCTATTGAGCGGCCGCGTTGTACCAGTCGACCGCGTCTTCACCGGCGGGAAGGTTGAACGGGCTCGACGGATCGGTCGCGGCGAGCCAAACCGCTTCGGCGACATCCGATGCGTGCGTGACGGCCGTTTCTTTCTCCCACTTCTCGAAGATTTGCTGCACGAGCGCGCCGTACGGCTCGGGAAAGCCGTTTTTCATGCGTGCCTGCGCGTTCTCGCCGAAGCGCGTGGAAGGCGCGCGTCCCGGCAGCACGACACGCACGCGCACATTGAACTGCTCCAGTTCGAGCGCGAGCGATTCGCTGAACGCGTTGACCGCGGACTTGCTCGCGGTATAGACCGACAGCAGATGCAGCGGTCTGCACGTAACGGTCGACGTCACATTGATGATCACGCCTTCGCGGCGCTCGCGGAACTGCGGCAACACGGCCTGCGCCATCGCGATGGTGCCGAGCGTATTGGTCTCGAAGATATCGCGCACGGTGTCCATCGGCGTTCCTTCGAGCGCGTTCAGAAAGCCGATACCCGCATTGTTGACGAGCACGTCGAGCGGCCCGGCTGCATCGATGACGGCGCGAATGCTGTGCGGGTCCTTCACGTCGAGGGCGAGAATCGAAAGGCGCTCGGAGCGCGGCAATATGTCTTCGCGCGGCGTGCGCATCGTGGCGATGACGCGCCAGTCCCGATCGAGAAAATAACGCGCGATCTCGAGGCCAAAGCCGGACGAGCAACCGGTAATCAAGACGGTCTTCATGTCGAATCCTGTGGTTGGTGACAGTCCCAACACAATAAGTGTTGACCGCCCGGACTCGCTACAATCGAGCGTCCAAGTTTCATTCGAAAGCGTCCGATCATGATCGACCCGCTCGCCGAAATCGTCACCTTGCTCCAGCCGACACCGACGTTCTCGAAAGTGCTCAGCGGCGCCGGGCGCTGGCGAGCGAGCCGCACGGAAGTCGGACAGCCGTTCTATTGCGTGGTGCTCGAAGGATCGCTGCGGTTGTCCGTCAATGGCTGCGAGCCGCTGATCCTTCAGGCCGACGACTTCGTGCTCGTGCCTGAAGTGTTCAGCTTCACGATGACGAGCATCGATCCGCCCGACCATGACGAGGTCTCCGAGATCGCGCCCGCGGCGCTGCCCGACGGCAGTTTTCGTTTCGGCGATGCATCGGTCGCTCCAGAGGCCCAATGGCTCGCTGGCCTCTGCGCGTTCGGTTCGCCGGACGCGGCGTTGCTGGTCTCGCTTTTGCCGAAGCTCGTGCACGTGCGTGGTGAACCCAGGCTGGCGACGCTCGTCAAGCTCGTGAGAGAAGAATCGCGCGCGCAACGGCCCGCGCGCGAGGTCGTGCTGGCGCGACTGCTCGAGGTGCTGTTCATTGAAGCGTTGCGAGCCACGGGAACGGGGGCGTCGCCCGGACTCGTTCGCGGACTCGCCGATGCCCGTCTCGTGCTCGCCATCCGCCATATGCACGAAAGCCCGAACAAGCCCTGGACGATCGCGCAACTCGCAAAAGCCGCAGCGCTTTCACGGTCATCTTTCTTCGATCGATTCAGCCGCGCAGTCGGCATCGCACCGATGGAGTATCTGTTGTCGTGGCGCATGGCTATCGCCAGGAACCTGCTGCGCCGGAACGAAGTCAGCATCGCGGCGATCGCGGAGCGTGTCGGCTACAGTTCGGCGAGCGCATTCAGCGTCGCGTTCACGCGTCATGTCGGAGTGCCGCCCACGCAATATGCGCGAGACGCGGCGAACGTCGGCGCTCGGTGAGGCCACAATTATTTGATCCGGACTGTCAAAATTCGACGGTCTTTCTTCGCAGTATGCTAAGCAATCACAATACGATTTCCGCAACCCGCCCATTCGGGAGGAGCCGTTCGAGGGACACGCGCCGTATTGCCAGGAACCAGACGTCTCAAATCATTGATGCGCGTGCAATGAATGGTAATGACAAGAGTGGAACGCGTCGACGTC
The DNA here is from genome assembly GCF_021390635.1 of Paraburkholderia sp. HD33-4. Taxonomy (NCBI): domain Bacteria; kingdom Pseudomonadati; phylum Pseudomonadota; class Betaproteobacteria; order Burkholderiales; family Burkholderiaceae; genus Paraburkholderia; species Paraburkholderia sp. HD33-4. The sequence goes on from NZ_JAJEJS010000003.1 coordinate 1,081,054, forward strand.
CGTCATGAACTCGACAACACGAAGCACCTGACCAGCATAGATATCGTGGTCCACGCTGACGCACTGCATCGACGCCTCATGACACGGGCCACACAAACGGCGTGCGCAAGAATTGAAGCGATGATTGCACCAGGGATCGCGGCGGCTTGTTAAGGCGCGAATAGATCCATCCCCGCCAGGACCAGCGTGATACTCAGCGCTATTGCGGTCGTAGAATCGCCGAGAAGCAGGATTGCAGCAGACAGCCAGCAGGCGATGGCAAAGCCAATAGCTTGTTTCATGGTGACACCTCGCTGTCGAGGCAGTGGCAGGTGATCGAAATCTCGCGGAGGGGGTACATCAGTGTCGAGCGCCGTGATGCGCGTGGGTATTACCTGAAAAGGTGATACCCTCATGCCCACCGAAGATCGGTGATCCGCATTTTTTTCCTGGGGGCGACATGCTTCGATTCGCGGATTCCACCAATCCATCGGACCACGATGACGTCTATGCACTCTGGGATCGGCTAGCCGAGTTCTCGGCAGGTGATGGAGATGTCGCGCTGTCCCATCTGCTAACCACGATCTGCGCCATGGTCAACGCACACAATGCGCTGTGGGCCGTTGTCGTGCGATTTCCTTCGCTCGCGCCAAAGGATCCTTTGTTCGGCTGGCGTCCACGACTGGTTCGGCTCCTGCATCCGGTACCGGCGATGGTCGCTTCCGTGCAGGAGCAGTACGACACGCTCTGGTCTGGCCACGTCGACTCGTCACATGTCGTGGCCGCGTCAGGGAACGAGCCGTTCTGCGCCAACCTGCTGTTCGAGGCGATGCCCGCCGAATGGTTCGAAGGTGAGCACTATCGGCGCCACTACCTCGAAGTCGGCCACGGCGACAGCATCCAGGTGCGTTGCTCGCTCAATGACGACGTGCGGATTCATCTCTTCGTGTTTCGCGATGTGCGGGCACCCCGTTTCTCTGCGCTGGATCTCGAGCGTCTGCGCTTCGTGATGCATGGGCTGAGATGGTTCAAGCGGCAGCAACTGCTCAGCCACGGCCTGCTCATCGCCGACGCTCCGCTGACGTCGGCCGAGCGAAGGGTGCTGCTGGGGCTGCTCGACGGACTCACGGAAAAGCAGATCGCGCAGAGGCTTGACCAAAGTCCGAACACGACGCATGTCCATATCAAGTCGATCTACGCCAAATTCAACGTCCGGAATCGCGCAACGCTCACCGCGCTGTGGCTCGGCAAGCTGCGATAGCGAACTGCTGGCGCTGGGACGTTGCAAGCGGCGTTGCAAGGATTGCGTGAGAACCTCGCCCTGACGACATGGGGCAACGATATCCAAAGCCGGGATTCAGAGAATTCCAGACCCATATCACCCGTCTGAGAACGGCGCGCCCTGAACTGCGCGCGCCAGGCACTACGCCGATTAATCCCGCGACAGCAGGTGCCCAACGGCGGCTTCGCCGTCAACGACCGCGAAGTCCACGAACTCATCCCAGAGCACGAATATCGCGTCGTGAGGCTGTCTGTCCGAAGTGGACCGCAGAGGCGCCGTCGGTATCGGCTGGGCTTACGCGATCACCTATTCAGGTGATGTTCGGGCGTCAGCAAACAATCTACGATTCCGTACAAGATCCAGGCCGCAATCGTATTGTAGGGTGACCATAACAACCACAGGTACGGGGACCAGACCTTGTCGTCGAACGAAGGGGATCACGTCATGATTTCTGTACCGAAAACGGGTCGTCAGGAAGCGAAGCGTCATGCCGTGCATCTTGCTGGACTCGTTGCGATTGCAGGCGTCGCTGTGGCCTATGGGCTGCAAACGCGGCCGATGGAGGGGGACGCTGCGCGACGGGCTGACGGGAGTTACGAGAACGCGTGGGCGGTGGTTGCGGCCTCGGGCGACGCGGGAAAGTTTGTCGCTTCGAACTATCGGACGTGCATCGAAGCCCACGACACGGGCTATACGATGACGGATTGGTGGCTCACCATCGTTCACTCGCGCCTGAACACGGCGGCACAGTGCGGCCTGAAAACCGTCTCCCGTGCGTCAATGAAGGGTGACGACTTTGTCGCCCAGGTGAAGAGCGTGATCGGCAACCTGCCCACGCATATTGCCGTGCCCGACCAAGCGGCTCGCACGCTCCGGTGGTTCGTCATTGACGATCGACCCACGTGAAGCGCTGAGGGTGACGCGATCTACGACTGCTCTCTGGACCTGCGGTACGTCTACCCGCAGAGAAGAAGTAAACGACAATTCATCGATAAGGAATCCTGTCATGTATCGCGCCTCCCGACTTAGCGCCAGTGCGCTCATGGTCCTGCGCAACTTCCGCGTTCGTGCAGGCTGCATCATCCGGTCCTGTCATGCACGCCACGGTCAACGCCGAAGAGTACGGGTGGATATCGAGGGATTATGAGCGAGGGACGACCGGCTTCGAAAACGAGAGCTGTCAAGCGCAGGCCGTAGTTAATGTTGCTCACGCGCGGCTGGCCTTCGGGCTCTTTTTGCCTTTGCGTGAGACGGAGCGCTGGCTGGCATCGTTCGGCAAGCGGCGAGGATCGCCAAGGAGCTCGACCAGCCGTGTCTCGCATTCGGAAAACGAGTACCCGCGCCGCTGCGAGATCATGAAGGTGAGGGGGCGCATGTGCCATGCGCGCCGTTGTAGTTCGACAAGTGTTCCATTCGCGAGGTCTTGCGCAACCATATGATGCGGCATGTGCCCCCAGCACAAGCCTCCCTTCAGCAGATCGTGCTTCGCGCCGAGATCATTCACCCACCACTGGCGTTCACTGGCGACCCCCTGTTGGGTCTTTTCCGCATCGGGTTGATTGTCGGTTACGACGAGCTGGATGTGTCGGCCAAATTCCTCCCGCGGGATCGGCCCCGCGATTGCGGCCAGCGGATGCGATGGCGCACAGACGGTCACCATCTGCGTTTCACGCAAATGCTGCCTTTCTACGGCACCTGGGCTCAGCTCCGGCACGTCCGTGATCGTCACCGCCAATGCGCACGTGCCTTCGAGAACCAGACGCTCGCCGCCCTGCATGGTCGTCATACGCAGATTGATTGCAACCGTTGGAAAGTCCGCCTGTAGGGTACGTAGGCATTCAATCAGGTGCGCACGTGGAAAATAGGTATCCACGGCAATCGAGACCTGTGGGACCCCGGCTTCAGCAATCGAAACCGCGCGCATCTTCATTTCCTCGGTGCGTGAGATCACCCCACGAGCATCAGGCAGGAGGCTGCGGCCCGCGGCCGTAAGCGTCGCTTTGCGAGTGTTGCGCTCGAACAGCACCACATCGAAGGCACTCTCGAGCGCGTTGATCGCGTGACTGATCGCCGACTGTGCACGCTTCAGCTCCCGGGCAGCCCCGGAAAAGCTTCCTTGGTCACACACGGCGACGAAGGCCCGGAGTTGATTGATGGTGACGTTGTCGAGCATACATATCCAAAAAGTAGATGGCACTTATAGATATTTAGTCAATTGGCTTGATGAATCAAGTGCTCCAGAATCTGGTTTGTCGTTTTTTGTTTCGAAGGATGCAAGACATGAACAGACTGAGTGGAAAGACCGCCGTGATCACAGGTGGGGCCACCGGCATCGGCCGCGCCGCAGCAAAGCGCTTCATCGAGGAGGGCGCCTTCGTCTTCATTTTCGGTCGACGGCAGGAAGCGCTCGACGCCGCTGTGGCCGACCTTGGGCCCAATGCCCGCGGGGTGAAGGGCTCGGTCTCCGACCTGGCCGACCTCGACCGACTCTACGCGGCGGTGAAGGCCGAGCGCGGAAGCCTCGACATCGTCTTTGCCAATGCAGGGGCGGGAAGCCCGCTTCAGCTCGGCGAGATCACCGCCGAGCACATTGACGAAACCTTCGACACCAATGTGAAGGGTACGATCTTCACGGTCCAGAAGGCGCTGCCGCTGATGGGCGAGGGCGGTTCGATCATCCTGACCGGATCGAGCGCCGGCACCACGGGCGCCCCGGCAATGAGCGCTTACAGCGCGAGCAAGGCGGCGGTGCGCAACCTCGCGCGGAGCTGGGCGGAGGATCTGAAGGGCACAGGTATTCGTGTCAACGTGCTGTCGCCCGGGGCGACGGCGACCGAACTCGCGAAGGAAGCACTAGGCGAGGAAGGCCAGAAGGTCTTTGCCTCGATGACTCCGCTCCAGCGCATGGCTGATCCGGCGGAGATCGGGGCGGCGGCTGCCTTTCTCGCATCCCCGGACAGCAGCTTCATGACCGCCAGCGAGGTCGCCGTTGACGGCGGCCTTGCGCAACTCTGACCCGCTACGCCCGTCGGCGCTCCATTCGATGATTCGGAGCGCAGTAGGGCGTGGCAAACCGAAGGAAGACCTATGAGCTACGCAATTATTGGCTTCGGCAAGATCGGCCAGGCCCTCGCTAAGGCGTTTGCGCGAAGCGGCATCGAAGTATCCGTTGCAACCACGCGGGACCCGCAGAGCTTTGCATCCGATGCGGCCGCGATCGGGCCCGAGATCATTCCCAAAACACTGGCGGAAGCCCTCAAGGCGGACGTCATCTTTTTGGCTGTCCGATTCGAGTCGCACCCGGATGTCGCGAAGGCGCTGCCCAGCTGGCAGGGGAAGACCATCGTCGATGTGACCAATACCTACGGCGTGCCCCCTGAGGAACTGGGAGGTTTGCCTTCTTCCGGGTTCGTTGCGCAGGCCTTCTCAGGTGCAAGACTGGTCAAGGGCTTCAACCATTTGGTCGCTGCCATCCTTGAACAGGATCCGGCCGTGCATGGTGGCAGGAGAGTCGTGTTTTTGGCGAGCGACGACGACGGCGCCGCCGCGGAGATTGGTGCGCTTGCGGAAAAGCTCGGCTTCTCCCCGATCAAACTTGGCGCGCTTTCCGAAGGTGGGCTGCTCGTCCACTCGCGCGGAAATAGCTGGGGTCAACTGATCTTTAAGGACCTGGTCAAGTTCGACTGATGCATCGTGCCTCGTGGACAAGGGGCAGCCACACTGTTTGAAGCGAGGGCGACGCAGGCAGTAATCCGGTCGCCCTCGACGGCGTCGCCGCACCTTTGCGTTCAACGCAGCGAACGGAAACTCGCGCGAACCTCATCCGAGAAAACTTGCGGCTGCTCCCAGGCCGCAAAGTGTCCGCCTTTGGGGAGGCGGTTATAGTGAATCAGCCTGGGATACGCTTGCTCGGTCCAGCTTCGCGGGGCGGCGTAGATCTCATCCGGAAAGACGCTCACGGCAACCGGGATGGCAACGTGCTTCGGGGCAAAGAAGTTGAGCTTGTTTTCCCAATACAGACGAGCCGAGGAAACGCCCGTGTTCGTGAGCCAATAGAACGTGACGTTGTCGAGGATGTCGTCTCGCGTAAGCCCCTCGGACTGACCGTGAAACACGCGTGCGATGAGTGCCTGGCTGCTGGCATCGTGGTCGAGCATCCACGCCGCCAGACCGATTGGCGAATCTTCGATCGCATACAACGTTTGTGGGCGATTCGCCATCTCCAGCGCGTAGCCAAGGCCGTGCTTGTAGAAATAGTCGAGTTGATCGTACGCGTGCTTCTCGTCGGCTGAGAGGCCTGCTGGCGCGGGCTCGCCCGCCTTGAGTGCATCCGCGATGCCAGCCGGTACGGTAGCCGGCATGTTGGTGTGAATGCCCAGCAGTTCCGGCGGCGCCAGCAGGGCCATCTGCTCCGTGACTGCATTCCCCCAATCGCCGCCTTGCGCGACATATCGCGTATATCCGAGACGTTTCATCAGTTCGACCCAGGCCCGTGCGACGCGAACAGGATCCCAGCCAGTCGTGGTCGGCTTGCCTGAGAACCCATAGCCTGGGAGCGACGGAATCACTACGTCGAAGGCGTCCGATGCGCTCCCACCATGGGCCGTCGGATTGGTCAGCGGATCGACGATCTTCAACTGTTCGATGATCGAGCCGGGCCACCCGTGCGTGATGATGATCGGCAACGCGTTTTGATGTTTCGATCGAACGTGAATGAAATGAATGTCGAGCCCATCGATCTCGGTGACAAACTGCGGCAGCGCATTCAGCCTCGCTTCGACTTTGCGCCAGTCGTAATCGGTCGCCCAATAACGCGCGAGGTTCTGCATCGTCGAAAGCTGCACGCCTTGCGACGCGTCGGTAACCGTTTCCCGCTCAGGCCACCGGGTCGCCTTGATACGCCTTCTCAAATCGCTGAGTTGAGATTCCGGCGCGTGCACACGAAGGGGACGAATAGCGGTCTTGTCACCGCCCGGCGATTCTGCGACTTCAGTGATGGTTCGATTCGTTTCCGCGAAAGCAAACTGACTCAATGAGCCCGCAACAGCGGCCGCCGCCGCTACACCAAGAAAACGACGGCGCGACGAAAGTTGGGGAAGGATATCGTTTTGCATACAAGCTCCAAATTGCAATAGATACGGGTAGCGGGGAGCGATGAATGCAGCAGCAAAGCAATATCCAGGGGCAAACGCTTTCACAATTGCCCGATTGAGCCGCCTATGCAGGCCGGCAGTTGGCCAGCTTCACATCGTTACCGCCTTGACCGACCGAAAACCGTAGTTCGCGGTAGTTGAAGCGATTGTGTGGAAGCGAGCCATTTGGGTAAACGCCCCAAACAGAAGAACACTTGTGTCCGTCAGGAACAAATCCGTCGCGTTGTGTTCCGCGGGAAGCGGCGGGCGGCCTGATCACACGGCGACTTCCAGGCTACGACGGGCATCCAGTCAGAAAGCGGCTCAGCCGATGTCGACACGCCGCTTTCCTCACTTTCCTCACTCAGGCAGCAAAGTCGGTGGATGACGACAGTTGTTTCCAGGCTTCCATTTCCTGCGTCACATAAGCGTTTTTCGCGGCGATGGCAGCCAGTGTGTCCGTCCCGAGCGGGAGTCGCACCGGCGGGTTCGCCGCGTCGACCAGTGCGACCATCGCGGCCGCAAGTTTCGTCGGGTCGCCGGGCTGGTTGTGATTCATCTGCATGGCCTTGCGGCGAACCGCACCAGCGGTTTCGTCGTAATCGTCGATCACCTCCGGCGCCACGACCAGCGAGGATGCATCGAGAAAGTCGGTACGAAAATACCCCGGCTCGACCACGGTCGCGTGAATGCCTAGCGGCTTCAGCTCGGCATGCAACGCTTCCGTGATGCCTTCGACGGCGAACTTCGTCGACGAGTACACGCCAAAGCCCGCGGCGGCACGATAGCCGCCAATCGAAGAAATATTGATCACGTGGCCCGAGCGGTTCGCGCGCATCGTCGGCAACACGGCACGCGTGACGTTGAGCAAGCCGAAGACGTTCGTGTCGTACATGCGACGCACGTCCTTGTCGGCGGATTCTTCCACCGCGCCAAGCAGACCGAAGCCGGCGTTGTTGACCAGCACGTCGACGCGGCCGAATTTTTCAACCGCGGCCTGCACCGCCGCCTTCGCCTGGGCCTCGTTGGTCACGTCCAGCTCCACCGGCAGCAATGCGGCCGACTCGCCAAGACGCTCGACGATCGCCGCGACTTTGCGTCCGGCGGCCACCACCGCATTGCCGTCCGCGAGCGCGGCTTCGGCGATCAATGCGCCGATGCCTCGCGATGCGCCCGTGATGAACCATACCCGCTTGAAACCACCTTGTTGGACGTCAGCCATGATGTCTCTCCTACGTGTGTGATGAAGTGATGCCATCGTAGGCTCGGCGATTGACACAAACTAGCCGTCTCAGACTGGAGTCATAATCAACTTTTATTTGCTAATCGAGGGGCGCCGGGGATGAACGGAATTCGTGCGATCACCATTTTTGTACGCGCCGCGACGCTCGGCAGCCTGCGCGGCGCGGCGGTCGATCAGGGCATCTCGCCGCAGGCCGCCAGTCACGCGGTGATGCAGCTGGAGAAGGAGCTGGGCGTGCGGCTGTTTCATCGGACCACCCGCAAGCTGAGCCTGACCGAGGAAGGCCAACGGCTTTGCGACAGCGTGCAGCCGGCGCTCGCGATTCTGTCGTCGGCACTCGGCGACGCCCGGCGCTCGAAGGAAGAGGTGGGTGGCCGGCTGCGCGTGAGCGCGCCGCGCGCGCTCGGGCTTCCGGTCCTGTGGCCGTACTTCGAGGAGTTCCAGAAGCGCCATCAGAGCGTGCAGCTCGAAGTGCAATTCGACGATCAGTTCACGGATCTCGTGACCGACCGGTTCGACGTGGGATTTCGCGGTGGACCGCCGCCGTCGGGCGGCTCGATCGCGCGCCGACTGGTGCCGATCCAGCTGATCGTGTGCGCATCGCCGGAATATATCGAGCACAACGGCGCGCCGCGCACCATTGAAGAACTGGCTCAGCATCGCTGCACCGGCTACCGGCGCGCAAACACGGGGAAGCTGGCTCAGTGGCAATTCCAGATCGGCGACGAGATCGTCTATCGGGACGTCCCCGCTGCCCTCTGCGTCAACGACACCGAAATGGAAACGCAGGCGGTGCTGTCGGGCCTCGGCATCGGGCAATTGGGAAGCTTCAACGCGGCGACTCATATCAGAAGCGGCCGGCTCGTCCCGTTGCTGACGCAGCACGTCACTGAGCATGGCATGATCTATATCTACTATGGGCACCGAACCGAACAGTCGCTGCGCGTGAAGACGTTCATCGACTTCATGGTCGAGCGCATGGCCGGCAACCGGAGCTTCTTCCTCGATCAGGCGGAGCTTCGCACGAGTCGGCCGCAGCGGGAGCGCCGCAGGCGTACGATAAAGAGCATCGTCCCGTTGGGGGACGGTCTGACTGATGGAGAGTCGAGATGAGACGTCTTTATTTCCTTGCACCCGACACGACGACGGCGAAGGCGATCGTAGACGACTTGCTCCGGGCACGGATCACATGGCGACATATCCATGTTCTCGCGAATCACAGTGTCGCACTCGAACAGTTGCCCGAGGCAACCTTGCTGCAAAGCAGCGACGTCGTGCACTCGCTCGAACGGGGCGTGGCGCTCGGCGGTGCCACCGGAGCGCTTCTCGGCCTCGTGGCGCTGCTGTTTCCTCCCGCGGAGCTCGTCATTGCGGGCGGAGCCGTGGTCGCGTTGACGTTGGCGGGTGCCGGCTTCGGGGCCTGGACGGCCGCGATGATCGGCGTCGGCGAACCGAATGCACGACTCGAGCGGTTTCGTGACGCGATACGTAACGGCCAGCTGCTGATCATGGCCGATGTGCCTGGATCGCGAGAACAGGAGATCGAGCAGATGGTTGCGCAGCATGTTCCGAAGGCCGATCTCGAAGGCGCGGAGCCCACGACACCGATTTTCCCCTGACGAGCAGTCGAGACGAAGCCGTGCCGATTGCGGTGTCATATCGCGCGCGTTGCCGCGTCGACATGCAATCCCGCTGGCAATAATTCGTCACGGGGGAAACGTACGAGTCTGAAAGCGCGCATGCGGGGTGGATCGCCCGGAATGCGCGCAAGGTGCAACTCGATTTCGCGGCTGGCCTGGCTATCGTCGTTGCGGATGACATTCATCAAATCCAGGCGCAGCCGGCGCTTCTCGACATAGATATGGTCGGCAGGCGTGGAAAATACCTCGCAGACCCGCTCCAGTTGAAGATCGACGATTTCGGTCGGGACGCGAAGGGCAGCCAGGTTGCGAGTGTTCTCGGCAATCTGGATGTCCAGCCGCGCCAGCTCGTCTGAACCAGCGTCTGGACTGTCCCCAACCACCGAGCGCATACCCACGCCCCGGCGTTCCAGTAACGCCACGCGCGCCGCCAGCAGCTCTCGCCCTTTCGCTACGAGATTACGGCGGTCAGCGGCCAGTCTGGCGAGCCCCTCCAGCGCCAGTTGATCCACCAGCCGGCGCGCAATCTCCTCGCGGAGCTCGGCGTCCGATCTGCCGCAGACGCGCACGCGATGGTCGCTGAAACAAAGCGTGGTCTGGGATACGTCGTGCCGCACCTCGCTGCCCTCGACCGCGACGCCGAGCACATGGCGTTCGAACATCGTCATCCCAAGCGTTGCGTAGGCTTCCGTCGAGGAAGAATTGTCGGCGAAATAGGTGCGCAGTTCTTCGGAGCGACTGAACGCCTTCACGAGATCATCGGGTGTGGCGAAAAAAACCCGAATCAGCGGATCGGTCGACCAGGCGCTCGCATTGGCCTCGTTGGGTGCGGGCAGTGAGCCTGTCAGGTTGTCGATGTAGGTCAGAGACACGGAAACGGCTTTCCCGAGACGTTGCCTGTAATGTCGCGCCAGCCGCAGGCGGGGGTTCATCGCAATGACTCGATCGATCATCTCGACCATGCGCGCGTTTTCGTCATGCGCACTTCGTGCCCGCATCGGACGCAACAGGCTGGCAAGCAATCCCATGATTCACCTCTTAGGAGAGCGCGGCATGACCGAAAGTGAAGTCGCCAGACGTTATGTCGTCGAGCCGGCTGCCATCACATCGGCTTGTTGTCGCCGCCCTGTAAGTGGAGCGGGTCCGGGCTCTTCTGGGTCGAGCGCAGCACGCCGGTGTCGTCGAAATAGAAATTGAACATCAGGTACCACACGTTGTCTTCCAGATAGCGATAGCTCCACACCTCGCGCTTCATCATTGGAAAGTAAGTCTTGTCCACCGGCTGGCCGAAGTTCACCAGAACGTCATTCTTCGTCCACTTGCCTGGCTCCGCGCGGTAAAACTCGTTCTGCTGCAGCACTTGACGAACGCGAATCACCTTGCCGGTCGAGTCGACGTCGGCGGCGGTGGTGATTTCTCCCATCGGCTGCGTCGGCCACATCAGCCGCCTGGAACCGTCGGGCAGGTCATAGATCTCGCGTGGCTGCCCCAGCCTGGCGACGACGGCGGATTCCTGGTCGCCTGCATGGAACTGCTCCCACGGCTGCGCGCAGGCCGCGAGCGCGAATGCCGCCGCGCAGACCAGCGCGGCGCGTGTGGCACGTGTTCGACCCAATGCTGGTCGGGATGGGTTCGATCGCCGGGATGACATGTTGGACTCCTCGAACAGGATCAACTTGAGGTTTTGGCACAGGGCGCGGGGCAAAAAATTTGCGCCGACTCCTGACGCAATAACGGATCACCTGGCGACAAAATTTCACGAACTTCACGTGTGGATCCGGGAAGTCCTTCGAAGCAAGCGCTACGTCGGCCGCAGCGTCGGCAGCGGCGGATTTGCAACGATGCGAGTAGGCCGTGCGCCTTCGCATGATCGTCGCCCGGTATTCCGGCGACGGGCCACGCGACGGCGCAGTGGGCGAACAGAATCTGGACGCCGATGCCGAACAGACCGTCCCCCACCAAACTACGAAGTCAGTGCCTGTGGTGCATCCAACTCATGTGATGCGCATCGAGCCACTGGCCCATAGTCTCTTCCGGATGGTCCTGCCTGTAACGCCGCGCAAACACGAATGCGATAACCAGCAGGGCCGCCAACCCCACTACAAAGCTGATCATTGACTGAGTCATGGCAGCCTCCCTTCTAGGTTGCGACCATGGTTATATGGTAGGCGATGCACTCACCGAAAGCGGCGCTCGGGCCCGCGCTCGTGGAATATCGGCTTCCCCGAAGGCTGCGGTGGATCTGGCGCGTACTCCCGGCGGCGGTGCAGGGTCGAGATAGGACCGCCGGTTTGCGAACTGCCCCCATCGTTGGGCTAAGCCGTCGCCGGCTGATTCACGCTACGGCTCGCCCAAGCGGACTTCCGATATCGAGCGTCTCCTGATTGATCGACAAAAGCGCTTCGCGATGCGCCACGCTGACGATCGCCGCTTTCGGCAGTCGTTCGCACAGGAGCCGATACAGATGTGCCTCGTTTGCAGCGTCGAGCGCACTCGTCGCTTCATCGAGAAACACATAGTCGGGTTGGTGCAACAGCAGGCGAGCCGCCGAAATCCGCTGCTGCTCGCCAGGCGACAGATTCTGCGACCAGGGGCAGGATTCGTGCAATCGGTCGAGGTAGCGTTCCAGCCGACATGCACCTAGCGCCTCGCGGCAATCTCCATCGCTGAAAGTGTCGGCTGGCGCGGGATAGGTGAGCGCGGCCTTCAGCGTGTCATTCGGCAAATAGGCTTGCTGCGGAACGAACATCAAGCGCGCGTCGATGGGCGCGTCGATCGATCCCGTGCCGAACGGCCAGAGGCCGGCGATTGCGCGCAATAGAGTGGTCTTGCCCGAACCGGAGGGCCCCCGCACGAGCCAGCGTGAGCCGGGCAGGATGACGATGTCGCGCACGTTCGCGAGAATCTCCCCGTCGGGTAGCGCTAGTGTCAGGTTCTGTACGGCAAGCTGGTTCTCGTCGACGTAGTGAAGGTTGATGCCGCCGTGCTCGGTGGCCGGGGCCAGCGCCTCTTTCATATGCGGGCGCCTCATCACGCGCCTGAACTCCCGCAGCCGGTTGACGGTCGCACGCCATCTCGCGAGGGTGTCGTAACTGTTGATGAACCAGGACAGTGACTCGCTGACCGAGCCGAACGCGTCCGCGATCTGCATCAGCGTGCCGAAACTGATCGCGCCGGTAAAAAAGCGCGGCGATGCGACGACCAGCGGAAAGATGTCTGCAACCTGTCCATAGACGTTGACCACGAAGCTGTAGCGCCGTGTGTACTTCATGAAACGCCACCAGTTGTTCCGGATCCGCTCGAAGAGGTTATTGGCGTTCGCTTCTTCGGCGCCCATGCCGTCCTGAAACGCAATCGCCTCGGCGTTCTCGCGTATGCGGATCAGCCCGAAGCGGAAGTCCGCCTCGACGCGCTGCAACTGGTAATTGATCGACACGAGCGGGTGCCCGACCTTGTTGGTGACAAGCGAACCCGTAATCGCATAGGCGAGGGCGGCCCAGAACATGTAGCCAGGGATGTCGACCGGTGTGCCGCGCAACAGGAAAGTCAGCGCACCGGCCGTGGTCCACAGGACGATGGAGAACCAGATCAGCGTCACCATCGTCGAGAGCAGGTCGAGCGTGAGGGAAAGCGTCGTGTTGGCGAACGCTTCGAGGTCGGCGGCGATCCGCTGGTCCGGGTTGTCGGCGAGCCGGTCGCGCCCGATGCGATAGAAGGTGTGGTCGTCGAGCCATTCGTGCAGGTAGTGCGCGGTCAGCCACTGGCGCCAGCGAAAGCCGAGCATCTGGCGCAGATTGCGGTTGTAGACGGCGATGATGACGTAGCCAAATGCAAGCGCCGCGAACACCAGCATCAGCCTCGGGAATGCATGCACGTCCCGGCTTTCGAGCGCGTTGTAGAAGTCGCGGTTCCAGATGTTCAGCCGTGCGTCGATGCCGACCATCAAAAGGTCCATCAGGATGATTGCGACCAGCAGGCACCACGCCATTCGTCGCTGCTCGGAGACCCAGTAGGGTTTGATGAGGCTCCAGGTCGAGATGTGATCGGGCTGTGCGGGTGTGAACCCGGAAGACTGGTTCGACATGAAGCCTCCCTCGTATGCGCCATCGATGCGCATTTTCGAAGTATTCGTCTGATGCTTGCGTCAGGCGAGTGTGGGATGCGTTATCGGCTCTGCAATTAAAGGTTGGCTATCCGCGTGCACGATCCGAAAGCGGCTCGCCGCAGGCGAGCGTGCTCGCGAGTGGGAGGCTTCCGCGAAGTCTGGTCGCAAACGGACGTGCTGGCGGCTACGCCGCGTCCGTCCCGCGTTTTCCGGGTGCCAACGCTAGCGCCAGCCTTGCTCCGACCTCGGCATTGTGTTTGATGAGCGCGATGTTCGTCGCCAGGCTGCGGCCGCCGGTCAACGCCTTGATGCGCGCCAGCAGGAACGGGGTCACCGCCTTGCCGCTGATTCCTTGCGCGGCGGCCTCGTCGAGTGCCTGCTGAGTCAGCGCGTCGATCTCGTCGACCGTCATCGCTGACGCTTCCGGCACTGGCGTGCTCAACACCACCCCGCCCTCGAGGCCCAGGTCCCACTTGGTGCGAATGAACCGCGCCTGCTCCGCCGCATCGTCCACCCTGAAGTCCGCACGAAAGCCGCTGTCGCGCGTGTAGAACGCGGCGAAATTGTCCTGCTCGCAACTGAGCACCGGCACGCCGTGCGTTTCGAGGTACTCCAATGTGAGCCCGATGTCCAGGATGGACTTCGCACCGGCACAAACCACCGCCACTGAGGTCTTCGCCAATTCCTGCAGGTCGGCCGAGATGTCGAAAGTTTCCTGCGCGCCCCGGTGCACGCCGCCAATGCCGCCGGTGACGAACACCTCGATGCCGGCCAGCGCGGCACAGATCATCGTGCCAGCCACCGTCGTGGCACCGAGGCCACCGCCGGCCAGCACGGCCGGCAGGTCGCGGCGGCTAACCTTGTGTACCTGGCCCGAGCGACCTATCAGTTCCAGTTCGTCGTCAGAAAGGCCGATGCGGATTCGTCCACCGATCACCGCGATCGTCGCGGGCTCGGCGCCCACGTCGCGGATCAAGGCCTCTACTTCGCGCGCAGTGCGGACGTTCTCCGGGTAGGGCATGCCGTGGGCAATGATGGTCGATTCCAGCGCCACGAGCGGGCGACCGGAGGCCTGTGCGGCAGCGACAGGCGCGCTGCAGGTCAACCACGAGCGTGCAAGGTCAGCAGCCATGTCGATGCCTTCAGTGGTGTGATTCACTGAAGTATGCGGCACAAGACCAGGCCGCGGTTCGCTGCGCCAAGCGAAGCGATCGTTCGTGAACCTCCATGGCGGGGGGCCGTCAGCGATCGCACAGGCCAATAGAAGCCTCGTCTCCGGCAATCGAATGGCCGCCGCGGGAGCGCAGAGGCCACGTGAATGCGCGGCCGGCGACGGAGGTGAGAAAGCAGGTTTTCTTTGCCTGGTTATCCCTTGACTAGCCCTCGTGCTCGAGCGCGTTCGTCGAGCGAACCTTGGACGGCCGGTCGCGCAGCAGCAGGGGCATCAAGCGCCGATTGGCTGTCTGTGCCGCCCACGCGCAATACGCGGCGCTGCCGAGCACCCAGCCCTCGAGCGTCGACTGCATCAGGTTGCTGACCTCGCATTCGTCAACAGGCTGTCCGCCGAGATCGCGGTAAGCCCGGTGGCATTCGAACGGCGTATTGCCGAGCGCCCGGTACAGCGGATGGTCCTTGATGAAGCTGTCGACCCGCAGCCCGATGTGGTGCGCGTAGCTCGACCACGGATAGTTTCCGGGCTCGGCCACGAGGCGGTTGCGCAGCGGCGCGTGATCGATGACCTGGCTCGCGAGCAGGAAATACCGGTCAGGCTCGATCACGGTTGCCCGGTACCCGCCACGCCACACCGCACCGCGTCGTCCATGGCGGCGGTTGAAGGTCTCGACATAGCGACGGCTGACCGCCTGCATCGCCATGGCCACGCTCGACTCGTATGAAGGGGTGACGAGGAACTGTACCGCCTCAGGCATCAGTACCCACGCATGGACCGCCAGATCGGCGACGCGCGCGGCGTCTGCCAGGCAGGCGAGGAAGTACAGATAGTCTCCTTCGTCCAGGAATGCGGGCCCCGTGAGTCCCTGCAAGATAACGTGTTGCGGTTGTTCTGGGACGTAGTGCCGTGCAAGCCGTGTCATGCTGATTTAACCGGAAATCCGATGTGAGAAAGCGCTCCGACCGAGATCGGACGGGTGACGGTGTGTACCGTGCTGTAGGAAATTCTATCGATCATGTGCGTGCGCTTGCATCGCGAATAAGCCTTTTTTCTGGCCTCTTTTCGATGATTTGCCGATCGCGGCCGGCGTCTGTTATGCCGCCGCTGAATAGCAGCGCCGCACTCGGAAGGTCTTCAGTGAACGCTTCGTACCCCCGCTCTATACCTTGTTGAAAAGACTTAAAACACGCGACATCGCTTTCGCGGCCAGAACCAGCGACGCGCCAGCGACGCTGTAGTCGACGTGATGCATAACGTCGGCCACATAGATAACGGACAACGCAATGATCGGGTGGTATATCGCACGGTTTATCAGGCGTTTCATCGGTGTCTCACGCTACTGTATCGGCGCGAAACGGGAAGTCACTGCGCGTACTGATTCGCGCAAGTTGGGTGACGCGCCAGGTTTTCAGAATCCGGGGAAGGCTCGATCGCGAAGCATGGATCACGGTGAGTCGCGATGTTCCTTCCTGTCATGAACTCTGCCTGCGGCAAGCCGTTGCCGTCCTGCCCGTGCGTCGATCTTTCTTGACCGATCGTCCACTTCTTGCCGATGCTTTGCGTGGCCTATTTAGCCGACTCGCAAACTGCTTCATAAGCCTCGCGAAAAACATCAGTAAGCGAATTGTCATCGACAGAGCTTGCGGGTATAACATGTAGCGCTTGGCCATCCTGACGAATGAGCAGCGGCCAGGTTTCTCGCCCGGGAAATCGCATTTCACGCGAGCTATCCATGGATGCCGTTTCTGATGTTCTGCGTGCCGTTCGCCTGAGCGGCGCCGTGTTTCTGAATGGGACGTTCACCGCACCGTGGTGTCTGATCGGTCGCACCGATGCATCGCTGTGCGGCGCTTATTTGCCGCCTTCCGAGCGCGTCGTTTCCTATCATCTGATCATCGAGGGAAGTTGCTGGGCGAAGCTGGCCGACGATGCGGGTTCAGCTATTCATGTCCATGCCGGCGAACTGATCGTGGTGCCTCAGGGCGAAACGCACGTCATCGGCAGCGCGATCGATCTTTCCCCCGTGCCGACCGACTCGCTGCTGTCCGGGCAGATGGCGGCCGCACCCGGTGAAGTGATGACGCTGTCCTTTGGCGGCGGGGGCGCGCAGACGCGCATCGTGTGCGGCTTTCTGGCCAGCGACGATACGTTGAACAATCCGCTGCTCTCATCGCTGCCGCGACTCTTCAAGATCGACATGCGCCAGGATCCGCGTGCGGCATGGCTCGAATCGTCTCTCAAACTTGCTGCCGCGGAAGCGGCCGACTCGCGCGCGGGCGGCACGATCGTGCTTGCCAGGCTATCGGAACTGCTGTTCGTCGAAGCGATCCGTAGCTGTATTGAAGCGCTGCCTGAGAACCAGACCGGGTGGCTTGCCGGTGTGCGCGACCGCTACGTTGGACGCGCGCTGTCGCTGCTTCATGCGCAGACGGCGCATGCGTGGACCGTCGAGGAGCTTGCGCGCAAAGTGGGCCTGTCGCGTTCCGCGTTGGCGCAACGCTTCGCCGATCTGCTGGGGCAGCCGCCCATGCAATACCTCGCGAGATGGCGCATGCAGATTGCGGCGCACGAACTTCTGATCGGTAGCAAGCCGCTCACCGTCGTTGCCGAACAGATCGGTTATGAGTCGGAAGCCGCGTTCAGTCGCGCATTCAGACGCGAATTCGGCATGCCGCCTGCCGGCTGGCGCAAGAGCAAAGGGCAGACGAACGGCGCGAGCGCATCAGTGCAGCACTCGCAAGATACGAGCGGCGTTGCCGAACTGCCGAACCCGTGATGCATGCCGTGAGACGCGGTGCCGTCTCGACACCGTCAATTGTCGGTCTGTGCGACTCACGAGAAGAAACGGCGTTTCAGTCATATCGCGCGGCGACTCGATCATAGATCATCAAGACTCCCAATCGTAAATTGAGCGTGCCGGAACGCCAGATCATTCGACTGGCTCTGCCCGGTGAATCCACGCTCAACGCCAGACCGCACGGCGGTCCTTATTGGGAGAACTTTTATGAATGCAGTATTGCGTCTTTCCGATCGCGATCGCTACGCCCGATGCATTCGCGCTTCGAAGATGGTCAATTGGGACATCGAGCGCGACGTGATTGGAGGCCGCACCTTCGACATGTCCCAGAAGTATTTGCCGGACGGACTGTCGCTCGCGCCGGATTTCATCATGCTCTCGGAAGATGAAAAGCGGTTCGTCAGTCAGATTCAGGGGCGCACGTACGCGAACGTGTTCGGACTGGTCGAGCGCTTCATCAATGCCAAGGTGCTGGAAGTGAGCCGGGACTACTGGCTCGGCGATCAGGTGGCGCTCGAAGCGCTCGTGCGCTTCAGCGACGAAGAGCTCAAACACCAGGCGCTGTTTCGCCGCATCGAAAAAATGATCGGCGAAACGCTGCCCGACGGTTATCGCTTCGATGTCGATCCCGATGCGCTCGCCGCCGTGGTCCTCGGCAAGAGCACGTGGGCGGTGCTGGCCATGACGCTGCATATCGAACTCTTCTCGCAAATTCACTATCGCCAGAGCATTCATCCGGACGATCAGCTTTCCGAACTGTTCAAGGATGTGTTTCTTTACCACTGGAAGGAAGAGAGTCAGCACGCGATTCTCGACGAACTCGAATGGAAGCGGCACGACGCGACGCTGACGGATGCGGCGCGCGACAACGCGGTCAATGAGTTCATCGAACTGGTGACCGCGTTCGACGGCATTTTGCGCGTGCAGGCGGCAGCGGACTCGCGGTATTTCATCGCGAACTGCGGGCGCGCCGTCGACGCCGGCGAAGCCACGTTGATCGAAGCGAATTTCCATCACGCTTACCGGTGGCAGTACCTCCATTCCGGTATGCATCATCCCCATTTCGCGGAAGTGCTCGACGGGCTCGTCTCCGAAGAGCAGGGGACGCGTATCCGGGCTGCACTCGCCACGCTGCATTGAGCAAGGCCGAACCTGCACGAATCATCCAGCTAAAGGAGAGAGAAATATGAATGCCGATGCACAATCGACTGAAGCGCACATCGTCAACGGACTGAACGTCGATGACCTGCTCGCGCTGATCGACGACGTCAGGAGCGATGTGTCGAAAGCCGCGACCAGTTGGCGTGTCGCGACTACGTGGCAGGGCCAGACGCGCAGTCGCGCGCAGGTCGAAGGGTTCTCGATTGGCGCTCAGCAGGTGCCGCGCCGGTTCACGATAGATATCGACGAGCCCTGCGAACTCGGAGGGTCGAACCGGTTTGCGAATCCTCAGGAACATCTGATTGCGGCGTTGAACGCGTGCATGACGGTGGGCTACGTCGCGCAATGCGCGGTTCGCGGGATCACACTGCAATCGCTCGAGATTGAAACCGAGGGCGACATCGACCTGAGGGGCTTTCTCGGGCTCGACCCGCAAATCGCGAACGGCTACGAGAGTTTGCGTTACACCGTTCGTATCAAGGGCAACGGCACCAGGGAGCAATTCGCGCAGGTGCATGACGCGGTGATGGCGACGTCGCCGAACGTCCACAACCTGGCGAATGCGGTCGATTTGAAGGCGACGCTCGTGGTCGAGTGAAAGGCAATGCGTGACGCGCGCGGCGATGACAGGGTGGTGTTCGTCGCGCCGTCTTTGCTGGGCGTGGCGTAGGGCGCGAGAGTAAGTGCGACTGGCGCCAGAGTTTTGCGACGGGGCGACGGAGCTTGTGCGACTGGCCTACCCATCCCCATTATCCGTCCGGGTGCGGGCCATGAACTGCCATTCTTCCTGATTTTTCTGCGGACGTTCGAACGTCAGTTCGCTCTCTCACAACGGACGACGACATTCCGCGTTCCAGGAAAATCACGTCGAGCAAGGTCCGTTGCGGCTGTGCGGAATCAAATAGTGGTCCCTCTTTCTATCGGATCTTGATGACGACTTTACCCTTTGCCCGTCCCGTTTCGACGTAAGCCAAAGCCTCTCGTGCTGACTCGAACGGAAAGATTCGATCGATCACGGGCCTGATCGCACCTGCGTCAATGAGCGTAGCGATCTGGCCCAATTGATCGCCATCTGCACGCATAAACAGGAATGAATAAGTGACCTCACGACGTTTCGCCGCTCTTCGAATGCGATAGCTTAGAAAGCGCATCACCGTGTTTAGGAACAAGGAGGCTCCCATCTGTTTAGCAAAATCAGGATCGGGCGGCCCGGCGATCCCGATGAGTTTGCCCCCCGTTTTGAGAACTCGCAGCGATCGTTCGAGCGTATTTCCGCCCTGCGTATCCAGCACCACATCGCAGTCCTTCAGCACCACGGTAAAGTCGTCTTTCTTGTAGTCGATGACGATATCCGCGCCAAGTTGCTTCATCAATCCGGCATTTGCGGCGCTCGCTGTCGTCGCGACGGTCGCGCCCAGATGTTTGGCCAGTTGAATGGCAAACGTGCCGACGCCACCGGAGCCGGCGTGTATCAGTACCTTTTGCCCTTTCTTGAGTTGCCCTTTTTCGACCAGTGCCTGCCACGCTGTTAAGGCCACCAACGGAATTGAAGCCGCTTCTTCCATGCTGAGCGTCTTGGGCTTGAGCGCCACGGCCTCTTCCTTGATCGCGATAAATTCCGCGAAAGTGCCGATCCGATCTTTGGGCGGCCTTGCATACACTTCATCGCCTGGCCTGAATCCCTGCACGCGCGATCCAACGCGGACAACGACCCCAGCCAGGTCGTTGCCTAAAATCAGAGGCAATCGATAGGGCAAAATCAGCTTGAACTCTCCATCCCTGATCTTTGAATCGAGCGGGTTCACGCCAGCAGCGTAAATCTGGACCAGCACGTCGTGCTCACGCAGCTCAGGGACCGGCATATTGCCGGCTCGTACGTCATTCTTGCGTCCATATCGATCGACGACGAATGCCTTCATCATGGTTCGTTGTTCCTTGTCAGTTTCTCGTCGCGTGAAGCAATATCGTCTATGTTGTCAGTCGCAGATCTTTGCGAATGCCGGCGTCCACCAAACCTGCGGGCGCGAATCGACGTAGCAATCGCAGGCGGCCGGCGAGTCCCCCTGCCGCATAGCGGAGCTTCGGATTGGCCGCGAGAGCGGCCTGCAGCACGGTCTCGGCCACAACCTCCGGACCGTCGGCGCCCTCGACCACCTCTTTGACGCGCTTATTTACGGCCGCGCGCACCTCGCGGTAATCGTCGAGGGGGGCGTCGGGCGCCATGAAGTTCGCGTCAAAAGGTGTCTTGATATAGGCGGGCTCAATCACCGACACCCGGATGCCCATCGTGCGCAACTCATGGTCGAGCGACTCCGAATAGCCTGCGACGGCGTGCTTGGTGGCGGAATACAGTGCCATATAGGGCATGGGTAGGAAACCCAGCACAGAGCCGATATTGATGATGCGGCCGCTTCCTTGTCGCCGCATATGAGGTAGAACTGCACGCGTCATGCGGACAATGCCGAAGAAGTTCGTATCGAAGATCGCACGGGCCTGCTCAAGCGAACTTTCTTCGGCAGCGGCAGGGGCCACGCCGAAGCCAGCGTTGTTCACCAGCAGGTCGATGCGGTTGTGCAAGTGCATTACCTCCGTGATAGCTGCTTCGACCGATGCTTCGCGAGTCACATCCAGGGGCAGGATCTCGAACGTCCGCTGGCCGGCTTGGGCACCGCGCCGGCTGGTGCCGTAGACCTTGTACCCGGCTTTGGCCAGGCGGTTTGCAGTGGCCTCGCCGATCCCTGACGAGGCGCCCGTAACGAGCGCTACTCCGCTGTTCATGTGTCTTTCCTTCCGATAGTGAGCAATGTCTTTGCGCGATGAGTTGGGCGTTTGTTTTGCTTATAATATGATGATCATCATATTTTGGTCCGGCAAAACCACCCGTCGAACGAGCGGGTTTATTCGTCTGCTGGTGCGAATTTCTTCAATGCGGCGTCAAGAAAACTGTCCGACAGCTTCGGGTCGTCGACGGCGCGCGCCATCACCATGGTGCCGACCATTGTGGCAACGAGCATCAGTGCCTGTTCATGCGCTCCTGGTTGGCCCCAATCTGGCAATTGGCGCGCAACGACATCGACCATCTCCTTGATGCGGCGGGTTGCGGCGCGTCGCACGACAGGTGCCTGGCGCGGCATCTCTGAGCCGAGAGCGGAAATCGGGCAGCCGGTCTCAATGCCATCACGGTGCTCCTTCGACAGATAGGCGCGCACCATCGATGGTAGTGCCTGCTCCGGCGGCACCGAGGCGGCGATTTGCTCCGACAGGGCCACCGACTCTGCGCCCGCGCGATCAGCCGCTTCAGCTAGCAGCACCTCCCGCGATGGAAAGTGCGCATAGAAGCCGCCATGTGTCAGGCCAGCCTCTTTCATGATGTCGGCCACTCCCGTCCCGTCATAGCCGCTGCGCCGAATCGCGCGCGCGGCAACCTCCACGATGCGCTCGTGTGTGATTTCCTTACGGCCGACGGTTTTCCGGGTGATCGATGACTTTTGCATGATGACCATCATATACCAATTCGGCTCAATTCGCTGCGCGGAGCAATCTCGATGGGGATCAAGGCTTCTGCCAACGCAACGCTAGCCGCGCATAACGCTCTTCAAGACACTGAGTCCGAACCCGGCATCATGTCGGTGTTTCTGGCGGGTATGGCTGCCGCCCGCCTTCCGGCTGACTCTCACGAGGACACAGAACTGACGACTCCTCGTTGGGCTTTCGCTAGCATGGCCGCTTTGCCTGGCGGAAGCCGACGTGTAGGCTACGCGGCATCGAACGGTTGATCGGGGTTGCGGCCAATCGCGACCGTGTGACACCCGGGCAGTCCGTGCCGTTTGCATGAGGCAGTGACCGGAAGATCGGTCGCTCCAACATCTCCTCCGCTTTGACGCCGGCCTGCGGTCCTCATCCGGATGCTTACTGCCGCGCCGCGACCCGCACGCGCTCGCCTACGCCGCTTCGCGCCGACGCGATCGACATACCGAGGCCAAGCAACGTCAGGCAGACGACGGGCACCAGCATCGGGGCGCTCGCGTTGCCTGCGACCTTCCCGATGTAAGGCATCAGGTTCTGCGCGAAGAAGCCTCCGAGATTGCCAATCGAATTGATCGCCGCGATGCTCGCTGCAGCGCGAGCGCCCGTGAAGTATCGCGGGGGCAGCGACCAGAAGCACGGATAGAGCAACGGAATGCACGCCCCGCCCAGCACGAGCGCGGCAAATTGCAGCGGCAGACCCGGCAGCACGAGACTGAGCCCGAAGCCGATCACACCGACGCCCGCCACCATCGCCATCGCCTTGAGTACCACGCCCTCGCGTTTCAGCTTCGCGGGTAGCCATAGCAGAAGCAGTGCGGAGAGCAACCACGGAATCATGTTGAGCAGGCCGTTGAGCGATGAATGCGAGACGCCGCCGCTTTTCAGCAGCGTCGGCAACCAGTAGGTCACGCCGTAGAGCGAGGTCGACATCAGCATATAGCCGCACGCGAACATCAGCACGCGTTTGTCGACGAGCGCTCGCCACGGATGCCCGGCGGCCGCTTCCGCCGGCGCTTCGCGCCGCAGCGCCGCGATCATCAGGGCTTTCTCTTCGTTCGACAGGAACGGCGCGCGTTCGACGGACTCAGGCAGAAAGCGCAACGCGACAAGTGCGATGAGGACCGCGGGCATCCCCGTTGCCACGAACACCCATTGCCAGCCAGCGAGACCAAGATTGCCGTCCAGCGACAACAGCAAGCCACCCGCGAGTGAGCCGAGCATGTTGGCGAGCGCACTGCCGAGCGTAAAGAAGCCGAGCATGCGTGTGCGATGACTCTGAGGAAACCAGAGCGTCAGATAGAAGATCACGCCCGGATAGAAGCCGGCTTCGGCGACACCGAGTGCGAACCGGAACACATAGAAGAGTCCTGTTGAATGCGTGAAGGCCATCGCCACGGTAATGGCGCCCCACGTCGCCATGATGCGCGCGAGCCAGAGGCGCGCGCCAAAGCGATGCAGCGCAAGCGTGCTCGGTACCTCGAACAGCAGGTAGCCGATAAAGAAGAGCGACGCGCCCAGACCATAAGACGCTTCCGACATCCCCAGCGCATGCACCATCTGCAGCTTGGCAAAACCGACGTTCTGCCGGTCGATAAAGGCAATCAGGAACATCACGATCAAAAGCGGCATGAGCCGCCAGGCGACCTTCTTCACGACAGTCTGTTCGGCAATCAGGGTTTGGCTCACAGTGAGTCTCCATGCAAATATTCATATATATGTTTGGTTGAATACGTTTTGGCGACAATGGGTGAAAACCCGTTACCACCGTAAAATTGGACGTTTGCGGGTTATTCCTGATCCATCGTCGGCCTAGGTCATGGAATCATATATATGAATTTGATGGAGACTAAAATGCATGCCGATGACCGGTTGCCCCGTTACCAGCGTTTGCGCGACGAAATGGTTGCCCTGATCGCGGCCCGCCATTGGAGGCCGGGTGAAGCGATTCCCACCGAGCAGGCGCTCGCCAAAAGCTACGACGTGGCTGTCGGGACGGTTCGCAAGGCCGTCGATCTGCTCGTCGCGGAAGGCCTGCTGGAGCGCTTCCAGGGCAGAGGGACGTTCGTGCGCCGCGCGAGCTTCGACAGTTCGCTGTTTCGCTTCTTCCGCTTCCAGACGCGGCAAGGCGAACGACGCATTCCGGAGAGCCGCATCTTGCGCCGCGAGGTCGTCGACGCACCTTCGGCTGTCGCCGCGACCTTGCAGATTTCAGGTAGCGCGCGCGTGATCCAGATGTCGCGCCTGCGGTTGATCGACGGCGTACCGATGCTCGCCGAAGAAATCTGGCTGCCCTACGTGCGTTTTGCAGCGTTTGCGCAGATGGACCTGAGCGAAATCGGTGACCTGCTGTACCCGGTGTACGAGGCGCAGTGCAATCAGGTCGTGGCGTCCGCCACGGAAACACTGACCGTCGAAGCCATTGGACCGTTGCATGCACGGTTGTTACACATCGAACCGGGTACGCCTGCTGTCGTGATCGAGCGTCTTGCGTACGGCTACGACAGGCAGCCGCTCGAATGGCGCCGCTCACGCGGGCCCGCCAGCGAATTCATCTACCAGGCCGAGATCCGCTAGTGATCGGGCGCCCCTCAGAAATACGTTGTTCCCAGGCAGGAACGACGACCCAGGAGACAGCAATGTTCAAGTGGTTCAGCGAAATTTCAGGCAATGAACGCCGCACGTTCTGGGCGTGCTTCGGCGGATGGGCGCTTGATTCGCTCGATGTGCAGATGTTCAGCCTGGTGATTCCGGCGATCATCGCCGAATGGTCGATCAGCCGCACGGAGGCGGGGATCGTCAGCGGCGTCACGCTGGTGGCGTCGGCGCTCGGTGGCTGGATCGCGGGAATGATGTCAGACCGGCTGGGGCGTGTGAAGACGCTGCAATGGACGGTCGCGCTTTTTTCCGTGTTTACATTCCTGTGCGCGTTCGCGCAGAACTATCCGCAGTTTCTCGTGCTGAAGACGCTGCAGGGGTTTGGCTTCGGCGGAGAATGGGCGGCAGGCGCCGTGCTAATGGCCGAGACGATCCGCAACGAGCATCGCGGCAAGGCGATGGGCAGCGTGCAGAGCGCATGGGCCGTCGGCTGGGGCGCTGCAGTGCTGCTCTATGCCCTGATGTTCTCGCTGCTGCCTGGAGACACCGCGTGGCGTGTGATGTTCGGGGTTGGCATCGTCCCCGCGCTGCTCATTCTGTACGTTCGACGCGGCGTGCAGGAGCCCGCCGCGCCGTCCTACCCGGTGCGCGGTGCGCGAGTGCGTAAGGACGAGCCGGCGCCTGACCTGGTTGTCGGCATCTTTTCCCCGCAAGTGTTGCGCATGACGCTGATCGGTGCACTGCTCGGCGTCGGCGCGCATGGCGGCTACTACGCGCTGATGACCTGGCTGCCGACGTTTCTGAAGAGCGAGCGCCATCTGTCGGTGTTAAGTACGGGCGGCTACCTCGCTGTCGTGATCGTCGCGTTTTTTTGCGGGTGCCTCGTGAGTGCGCAACTGCTGGATCGCATCGGACGCCGCAAAACCATTCTCACGTTTGCAATTTGCTGCGTGATAACGGTGATCGCCTATCTGTTTCTTCCGCTCGGCAATACCGCAATGCTGTTCTTCGGATTTCCGCTAGGCTTTTTTGCAGCAGGCATTCCGGCAAGCATGGGCGCGCTGTTCAACGAACTGTATCCGCGCGGAATGCGCGGTACGGGCGTCGGGTTTTGCTACAACTTCGGTCGCGTCGTATCCGCGGGATTTCCGGTGCTCGTCGGGCATATGTCCGCGAATATGTCGCTGGGAACGGCGATCGGCATTGATGCAGGACTCGCCTACACGATCGTCGTGCTGTCCGTGCTGATGTTGCCGGAGACACGCGGGCGCGCACTAGGCGAAGCCACGCTTGATACTGAGCACACAGGTGCGCTTTCGCACGCGCAAAGGCACTAACGCGCGGGGTACTCGCCGTAACCGCGCAAGACTGGTGATGAAGGAACGTCCATGATGGAGAAGTCGGGAATAGACACGAGCCAGCGGCAGGCTGTGCATCGTCCTGCCCACATTGCATCTGTCGATACCCATGCTCATGTGTTCGAGCGCGGCCTGCCGCTCGCCCAGCAGCGCCGCTATGCGCCCGACTACGACGCCACGCTCGACGCATACCTTGCACAACTCGATGCGCACGGCGTATCGCACGGCGTGCTTGTGCAGCCCAGCTTTCTCGGCACCGATTGCAGCTATATGCTTGATGCGTTGCGCCGCGCGCCACAGCGGCTACGCGGTGTCGCGGTCATCGAGCGTGATTGTCAGATCGACACGCTGACGGAGATGGCGAATGCCGGCATTGCAGGGATTCGGCTGAACTTGATCGGGCATGCCGATCAGCCGCTCGACAGATGGGTGAGTGCGCAAACGCTCGCCCATGTTCGCGACCTGAAATGGCATGTCGAAGTGCATGCGGAAGCTGCGCGGCTGCAGGGCATCGTCGAGCCGCTTCTGGAAGCTGGCATGAATGTCGTCGTCGATCATTTCGGCCGGCCCGATCCAAATCTCGGTATACGTGACGCGGGCTTTCGCCGGCTTCTTGAACTGGCTGACACGCAGCGTGTGTGGGTGAAGGTGTCGGCGGCGTACCGAAACCGGCGGCGGCCTCGCTCGCATGACAAGGGTGTGCATGCGGCTTTTCATCTTCTGAAATCGGCCTTTGGCGTGCATCGTCTTATGTGGGGCAGCGACTGGCCGCATACACAGTTTGAAGCGGACGAGGATTTCGCTCACGCGATCGAACTCCTGCGCGCGCTGCTTCCGGTTGAAGACGAGCGCAAGGTGGTCTTGGCGGACACACCTGCAACACTCTATATGTTCGACGTTGTGTGATTCACCTGGCGCATTGAAAGGGCAAGGATTGGCTAAGCACCCTCGCTTGCCGTGTTGCCGCCGATGCGTTCCGTTACTACTGCGTGAATAGTAACCGTGAATCTATCGACCATCGATTATCCAGGCTTCGTCTCTGTAGGTTAGCCAGTTCAACTGGCCCAACACCAAGCTGTGAAGTTGCGAATCGCTGTAAACAGCGAGCAGTGCGTCAACGTTGTGCGCGACCATTGCATCCGCCTTTCGAAGTGACTCCGTGCCGCAGACGGTCCGATCGGCAAGGTTAGATTGCTGACATTCTTGTGCGAACGTCGAGGTTGAAGGCCGCAACGGAAAAATGAAACGAAGAAATCTCATGAAATGTCTGAACTCACAGCTTTCCTCAGCAGACTCTAGTGTGTTGCATCGACCGGTTGAATCCGCATTGGCGATCGGACATTGCTCTCGAAGCGATCCGAATGTCGGCAACGGGTCGAGCAGGGCCGACCGGGTCCGACTCTAGGCGGCCCAGGAAGTGTCATTCGCCCCCACTGTTGAACGGACGTTCAGACGTCGGCTCTGCAGCCGCAAGCGCCCATTGGCCTTCGGAACACGAGCGCCTATCTTCGATCACCATCTTTCCGCTGTCGACAGCGGTACGGTAGCAGAAACAGTTCTTGCGCCTAGCGTCTCGTGACATCTCTGGAAGCGGCAAAGAGGTGTGCTGGTTCGAGCCCAAATCTGCTGGAGGAACTCAGAGCAGAGGGGGCCGCTGCTTGCGCCGGACGCCGCCTTGGCCCTGCTGCGTCAGCTGGTGCGCCTGGTCGATCTTGATTGCGGTCTGAGTGAGCTCGGTGCTCGCCTTCGTGTTCAATTCGAAGATGAACTTGCCCTTGTCGATATCGGCGAAATCGATCATGACGATGTTGGGCATGAAGACCTTCAGCGCGACACCGTTCGCGTAGTCGGTCGACACGACGTAGGTCGGCAGCCGCGATTCGATCGCCGCGCCGAAGCCGGCCATCCATAGATCGGTGAGCAGCGTCGGACGGTTGTCCGGCCCCCACATGGTCGAGTTGCGCTCCCGGATGCTCCGCTTCAGGCCGGTGGTCGTCCAGTACATCATCCCCATCACCTCGGGGTCGGAGTTGCGGGCGCCGATCCGCATCAGCCCACCCTGTGTCTCGATGTTGGACGCGATCTTGTGCATGTCGCTGTTGCCGTCGAACGGGTCCGTGCCGCCCTTGCCGACGTATTGCAGGCCGTCGTAGCCGCTGTTGTAGCCGGTGCCGTCATCGAGGCGCTTGCAACCCCAGATCCCGGTCGTCGAAATGTAGCCCTGGTTGGCGACTTCGTCGACGCCATTCTGCGTGAAGAGCACGACGACGTGCTGCTTCAGCTGGTCGAGCGTTTTCTCGTTGAGGCTGCCGGTGCCTGCGAAGAGAGCGGTGCCGAGTTCCCGCGCGCAGATCTCCGCGATGATGGTCCAGTTCGTGCACTTGTCGAACTTCAGAAGCAGGAATTCGCTGGGGTGGTATTTGATGAACAGCTTCGCCTGTTGCAGCATGTCCACGAGCCGCATGCCGAACCCGCCTTCCACCGGCAGCTTGGTGGTGGTGACGTTCGCCTTCCTGCCGCCCAGGTCGAAGACGGGCTTGCCCGTCTTTTCCTTCTGCTGCATCACCCTCGGGTCGGCATGGACGGCCTTCAGCAACACCGGCGAGGCGGACTTGGTCGAACTCTTGGTTGCCGCGATCCGCAGGTCGAATAGGCGCACGCCGGCCTGTGCCTGCTTGAAGATGTCGAGGTCCTGGGTCTGGACGTTGGCGTCGCCGCTCGTGATGCCCGCGTCGTGGCTGCCAGCGAAGACGATGTCGCAGAGCCGTTTGCCGCCGCCCAACTCGTGGTAAGTGATCATGGCCGTCGTACCTCCGATAGAGAGAGTGCGTGTTGCATGCAAACCGAACGCTCATCGCATGCGTAAGCGAACGGGCAATCCTGTTCGCGTTGGAGGCTTCGATCGGGTTCCCAGCCTCGCGAACATCTACAAACACGGGATACGTAGGCGAGCGCATGTGTCGCGATCCAACCGACAGCGCCAGACGGAGAGATGGGTCCGACCCATCGGCCGTTGCGCGCACGTCTGTCTACCAATTCACACGGGCCGCCATTAGAAATCCAAAATGTTCAACGGGTTGCGTGATGGCTTATCGCGGCGCCACCGTTTGGCACGCACTTTGCCTCGATCCTCGTCTGGGAGTGGCGACACCTCAATACGAGCTCTGACACGCCTGACTGACTAATTTACCCTTGGAGAATCGAAATGAACATGCTGGTAATCAAGACCTTCCCGTAGCCGTTGAGATGGATCGTGCTGCAATGACCGCCGTCAGCGGCGGCAGGTTGCCGCCGCAGATCATGAACATCATCCAGGCCGCTTCCGACTAGGCAGCGACTCTCCTACCCAGCACAGTTTCGCTGGCAGTGGGACTTCTGCGACCTACTAACAGAAACGCAGTGATTTCGTAGTTGAAGGCCCCTCCAACGACGGGCCTTTTTAGATTCGCCTCCGGTGACTTTATCTGTGCTGCTCCGATACCGACCGTTCAGCCTCAATTCGATGGGTTGTTGTGAGCGTGAACATTTTTCCGAGGGCGGTCAGTTTTCTGCCAGTGAGAGCGTGCAGCGTGACTGGCAGTTGAGGGTCGGCCACGGCCGATCGCGTGCGACGAAATGCTACAACCTTGGCGCGAATAAAGACCAGGCGCATTAACTCTGACGCACCCGCCCCGCGCGCCTATGGCACAACTGCACTTATCTCCTTGAATTTCAGCGTGCAACGGTGCAATAACCTTCGCAGCCTACGCGTGCGCCGTTCACGATCATCCCGCGAGTTCCGTGGATACGCGTTGCCGCGAACCAATCCTGATGCGCGAGACGAGCAACGCCGCCAGCACGAACCACCCCGCCGCAACGACAAACGCTACGACGTAGGCGGGTCCGGCACCGGCAAACGCCTTGACCCATGACAGCATCCACCCGGTCGCGGCAGGGCCGAGGATCTGCGGTAGCACCATCGACACTTGCCAGATGCCCATGTCCTTGCCGCTGGACGCATCGTCGGGCAACACCTGCAGCGCGAGTGCCCAGTCGACGGCTTGATAGGTCCCGTAAGCGGCGCAGAAAATCAGCCCGACCGCCATCACCAGCATCAGGTTCGGATGCAACGCCAGCAGCACGAAGCCGATTGCCGCCCCGGCCAGGATCCAGCTGGTCAGGCGGACGACCTGTACGACGCCGAGGTGGTCGGCGAGCCGTGCGCCCAGCAGGCTCGCCGGGATCGCCAGCACCACGCCGGCACCCAGCATTCCATTGAGCAGACTGGTCGGGTGCCGGATGCCGATCACGTCCTGCAGGTAGTACAACATGAAGGTGAAGATCGACCAGATTCCCATGTTGCTGAACAGACGGGTCACTAGTACCCAATAGAAGTTTCGATGGAGCCGCGGATCGAGATAGAACGAGCGGACGAACGCGCAGAGCTCGAACCGTTCGCGAGATGCGGCAGGCGTCGGCTCCTGCGCTCCGCGAATCGTCAGCCAAAGGCAGAGCAACATGATCGCGATGAACACGGCAATCGTCGGAAACAGGTGACGCGGAGAATAGAGTGCAACGAGCACCACGTTGCCGGTGATCGTGCCGAGCACGCTCATCACGTTGAGCCAGGCGCTCGCGCGGTTGGCTTCGTGTTTTGGCACGACATCGGGCACCAGCCCGGCGTACGGACCCGCCGCCCAGTTCCACCAGAATTGCAGATGCAGGAACGCGAGCGTGTACAGCCATACGCTCCCCGCGCCGTTGAATGAACCAAGCCACACCAGTGCAACCGAGGTGCCGAACACGCCCGTGATGAGAAACGGTCGCCGGCGTCCACGTTTTGCGGAGCAGCGATCCGAAAGCGCGCCGGCCAGCGGCGCCATGACCATTGCAATGAATGCGCCGGACGCAATGACGGAGCCGGCCACGCCTTCCTTCAACGCGGCATCGCTTCCGAGCATTTCGGCGACCTGTGCCGGCACGAGCACCGGGACGACCGTCATCCATTGGGTAAAGAGCGCAAACCACAGCGACGCGATCTGTATTTGGCTCAGCGTCGACAGGCGAGGGGCGGTCGGTTCGGTCAACACGTTTCGGGCTGGACTGGGTAGGGGCATGTCGGAGGTCCATGAGCGTCGAGCAGGTAGCCAGGCACAACGCCACATGGCGCAGGAAAGTCGTGGCCTTGCTGGCGAGACCGCCGGGAACAATTAGAACACCGATCTGGCAGCATGTTTTGCCGCGCAAAACCTCTCCGATGGGCGACGTCGTTTGATTTTCACCTGGCCGTGACCAATACTGAAGCGGTTGAAAGGAGGCCGGTTTTCGCTAAGCACCTACCGGAGGACGGTTCGCTGCTTGCATCGCGCATAGATGGCTACCTTGGAGGCCGGATTCAGGCGCGGCTCAAATTCAATGAAGTCGTCAAGACACGCAGTCCCGCTTTCATCCCGCGACACCCTTGAGGGTCGACAGACATGGCTCGATTGTTATCGGTGAATGTCGGGCTGCCGCGCGACATCGAATGGAGAGGGCGCGTCGTGCATACCGGAAGCTGGAAAACTCCGGTGCGGGGACGCTGCGTCGCGCGACGCCTGGGGCTCGACGGCGACGGACAAGGCGATCTCGCCGGACATGGCGGCGAACAGCGCGCGGTGCTCGTCTATCAGATCGAATCCTACCGGCATTGGGAACGGCAATTAAGGCGCAGCGTCTTTGTGTTCGGACAGTTCAGCGAGAACCTGACGATCGACGGATTGCCGGATCGTACCGTTTGCATCGGCGATGTGTTCAGAATCGGGACCGCTGTGTTCGAAGTCAGTCAGCCCCGTGTGACCTGCTATCGCATCGGCATCAGAATGAACGAGCCGGCGATGGCCGCCTTGCTCACTTCCAGCGGGCGGCCCGGCTTCTATTTGCGCGTGCTGCAGGAAGGCGACATCGGAGCGGGCGACGAGATCGTCAAACTGCGCGAGGCGAATGAGCGGATGAGCATCGAGGAAGTCAATGCGCTGCTGTATTCGTCCGCTCATCCTCGTGATCAACTGGAGCGCGCGCTGCGGATCGATGCGCTGTCGCCCGGGTGGCAAGGATCGTTCAAGGCGCTGCTCGGCAGCATCGACGCGGGCGCGACGAGCGGCAACGCCGGACTTGCAGCAGCGGCGGCATCGAGTGCCGCGGCGCCGGGTTTTCGGAAACTCAGCGTGGCGAGCATCGCGCGGGAGTCCGCCGACGTGCGCTCATACGTATTGGAGGCGACGGACGGCGAGCCGCTGGCGCGCGCTCGTCCAGGTCAGTATGTGGTGCTGCGCCTGTTGCAGGCGGACGGCGCGCCGCCATTGTTTCGCAGCTATTCGTTGTCGGGCCTGCCGTCGTCGGAGCGATACCGCATCAGTGTGAAGATCGAGCCGCATGGTTTGGCAGGAGCGCATTTGAGTGATCATGTGCGCGTGGCAGACGTGATCGATGTCAGTGCGCCGCGCGGCGACTTCTTTCTGGAGGAAGGAAACGGGCCCGTGGTGTTACTCAGTGCGGGCATCGGAGCGACGCCCGTTCTGTCGATGCTGTTCGCGCTGTCGGATGCGCAATCGCCGAGGCAGGTTTTGTGGCTGCACGCGGCGCACGACTGCGCGCACCATCCGTTCGCAGTAGAGACGCGCCGCTTGCTGCGCTCGCTTCCGAACGGACGCGGGCACGTCTGCTACAGCGCGCCTTCGGCCGCGGACCGCATCGGTTGCGACTTCGAGACGGCAGGTCATCTGTCGCGCGCCGTGCTCGAAGAGATCGGCATTCCGCTCGATGCAGACGTTTATCTTTGCGGACCGACGCGTTTCATGAACGACATGAAGCTGGCGCTCGGCGCCATCGGCGTATCGGCGCGACGCGTGCATATGGAGCGCTTCGGCGGAGTCGAAGCGCGCACTCCCGGCGTCGTCGACGCAGCCCGACCAGCGCCGCATTTGCCCGCCGCATCCACGCTCACCGACGGACCCCTGGTGTCCTTCGCGCGCAGTCAGCTTTCCGTGCGCTGGAATCCGGCAGCGTATGGCAATTTGCTCGAACTCGCCGAAGCCTGCGATGTTCCGGTCCGATGGTCATGCCGCACGGGCGTCTGCCACAACTGCGAGAGCGGCCTCGTGTCCGGATCGGTCGCATACTCGCCGGAGCCTCTCGACCAGCCTGCCGTCGGCAACCTGCTGACATGCTGTTCGCAGCCGACCAGCGACGTCGTAGTCGATCTGTAAATGCCAGGCGGCGGTTCATCGACGGGAGCGTCAGCGCTGCAATCACTGCGGGGTGCGGCGAGCTCGCGCTCACCGACCCGGCGATCGCGCTCCACTCGCTCGCAGGATCATGCTCACCACTTCTTCCGTGGTTGCCTCGAAGCGCTTCGTTGATAGCGCGCGCTTGCCCGACAGCGCGTAGATCTGAGCCTCGAAATCGGCATAGTGCTGCGTGGTTGCCCAGATCATGAAGAGTAGCGTCCGCGGGTCGACGGGCGCGAGCAGGCCTTTGGCTATCCATCGCTCGATCAGCTTCACACGTGTGTCCATCCACGGCTTCACGCGCTCGAGCAGGATCTCCTGCATATGCGCCGCGCCGCTGATGATTTCGTTGGCCCACACTTTCGAGCCGAGCGGGCGGCGCCGGGACAGCGCCATCTTGGCGCGCACATAGCCGCCTATCGCCTCGACCGGATCGTCGCTTGCATCGAACAGGTTGGCGGCCGCGTTCCATTCCTCGAATACATCGTCGAGTACGCGCCAGTACAGCGCCTGTTTGGTCGGGAAGTAGTAGTGCAGATTTGCTTTCGGCAAGCCTGCGCGCTCTGCAATCAGCGCCGTGCTCGCGCCTTCGAAACCGCGTTCGGCGAACACGGCTTCGGCACAGGCGAGCAGATGGGACTCATTCGACGCGCGAATCGAGGCTTTGCGCCGACGCGGCTCGTGCGTTGCGTCAGCGGCTGGCTGCGCCAGCGCGGTGCCGCGCGTCCCGAGGGGCGTGGCTCGCGTGGTGGGTTCGTCGTTGCGCATGGTGTTCGGTCCGTTCAGGAGAGATGAGAAGCGCGTCGGCCGCGTGCATGTCGGCTTCATTGTAGCCACGATGCAAGCGCGTCGCGTATTCACGCGCATCGGGACAAACGCGCAAGGCGCACGCTCGCGTGCTTTTCGCGCACTGCAGCATCGATGGCACGCTTCTCGCTCGTAATTCCGCATTGAATTCGCGAAGTTTATCGTCTAAAACCTGTCCAATCGGACAGGATTCGAAGGGCGGGATTTCAGCAGCCGCATAGTGCCATCGAGGCGTGCACCGTCATCGCTCTTCGCGCCCCATACGGTGGCATGCACGCACGTTTGACGAACACCGACAGGAGGACACGTATGAACGCAGTAAGCGAAGCCGCGCTGACGACCGCGATCCACGTGAACGGCCAGCGATTGTGGGACAGCCTGATGGAGATGGCGCAGATCGGCGCCACACCCAAAGGCGGCGTGTGCCGTCTCGCGCTAACCGACCTCGACAGGCAGGGCCGCGATCTGATCGTGCGATGGGCGAAAGAGGCGCAGTGCACGGTGAGTGTCGACCAGATGGGCAACGTGTTCATGCGCCGCGCGGGGCGCAACAACGACTTGCCTCCTGTGATGACCGGCTCGCACGCCGACTCGCAGCCCACCGGCGGGCGCTTCGACGGTATCTATGGTGTGCTCGGCGGGCTGGAGGTGATTCGCTCGCTCAACGATTACGGCATCGAAACCGAGCGCCCGATCGAAACGGTGATCTGGACCAACGAAGAAGGCTCGCGCTTCGCGCCGGCGATGGTCGCCTCCGGCGTCTTTGCGGGCGTATTCACGCTTGAATACGGGCTTTCGCGCAAGGACGTCGACGGCAAGACCATCGGCGAGGAATTGCAGCGCATCGGCTACGCGGGCGCGTTGCCGTGCGGCGGCCGCAAGATTCACGCGGCGTTCGAACTGCACATCGAACAAGGGCCGATACTCGAGGCCGAAAACAGGACGATCGGCGTGGTCACCGACGCGCAAGGCCAGCGCTGGTACGAAGTCGTGTTGACGGGGCAGGAGGCGCACGCGGGGCCTACGCCGATGCCGCGCCGCCGCGACGCGCTACTGGGCGCCTCGCGTGTCGTGCAGCTCGTCAACGAAATCGGCCTGCGCCACGCGCCGCTCGCCTGCGCGACGGTGGGCATGATGCAGGTGCATCCGAACTCGCGCAACGTGATCCCCGGCCGCGTGTTCTTCACCATCGACTTTCGCCATCCGCAGGACGAGGTGCTGGCGCAGATGAACGCCGAGCTACGCGAAGGCATCGCGAAGATCGCGGAGCAGGGCAAGCTCGAAGCCGACGTCGAGCAGATTTTCTACTACGCGCCCGTGCCGTTCGACGAGGCGTGCGTGAAGTCCGTGCGCGCGGCGGCCGAGCGCTTCGGCTATTCGAACCGCGACATCGTTTCGGGCGCGGGTCACGACGCGTGCTATCTCGCGACGGTCGCGCCGACCTCGATGGTGTTCGTGCCGTGCATCGACGGCATCAGCCACAACGAAGTCGAGGACGCGACGATCGAATGGATCGAAGCCGGCGCGAATGTACTGCTGCACGCGATGCTCGAACGCGCGAGCGAGCCTGGCTGACGCACGACGATTGAACGAAAGCGGTCTCAGAGCCGCGCTGTCTTTCCAACGATTCCCCCTGTACCGGCCGCGCGCATCACGCGCACGGCCGGCGGACCCGTGTTTTGCCTCGCAAGGAGCATCCGGATGTCCCAGACCACCTCGAATGCCGCCGACGGCATCGCCCCAGGCCGTCTCAGCGCCGAGCAACTCGGCTGCAATTTTGCCGACGTCGCGCCGCCGCTTTCCGCGGGCGCGGCCGTGATCGCGGCCGACCGCTGTCACTACTGTTACGACGCACCCTGCGTGAACGCATGCCCCACGGGCATCGACATTCCCGCCTTCATCCGCAAGATCGGCAACGGCAATCTGAAGGGCGCGGCGCGCGACATTCTGAGCGCGAACCCGTTGGGCGGTATGTGCGCGCGCGTGTGCCCCACCGAAATTCTCTGCGAAGGCGCCTGCGTGAGAAATCATCAGGATGGCGAGCCCGTTCAGATCGGCGCGCTGCAACGTCATGCCACCGACTTCCAGATGGCGCGCGAAGCCGCCGGTGCGCCTGCGCTCTTCAAGCGCGCGAGCGACACAGGTCGTCATGTTGCCGTGGTCGGCGCGGGTCCCGCTGGTCTCGCCTGTGCGCACACGCTCGCGCTTGCCGGGCATCGCGTGAGCGTACTCGACTCGCGCGAACAGCCGGGTGGCCTGAACGAGTACGGCATCGCGGCGTACAAGACCGTCGACGACTACGCGCAGCGCGAAGTGCGGTGGCTGCTTTCCATCGGCGGGATCGAACTGCGTCAGGGTCAACGGCTGGGGCATCACGTGACGCTGGCGGAGCTACGCAGCGCGTACGACGCGGTGTTCATCGGCGTGGGACTCGGCGGCACGCATGCGCTGTCCGTCGAAGGCGAACTGCTCGACGGCGTGCTCGATGCGGTGGATTTCATCGCGCGCTTGCGCGCGGCCGATGACCTGTCCAGTGTGCCCGTGGGCCGCAAGGTGGTGGTGCTCGGAGGCGGCAATACCGCGATCGACGCCGCCGTGCAAAGCCGCAAGCTGGGTGCGCAGCAGGTGACGCTCGCCTATCGGCGCGGCGCGGCACAGATGAGCGCCACCTGGGCCGAGCTGGAATTCGCGCGCAGCCAGGGCGTCACGTTGGCCGAGTGGATGAAGCCGCTGCGAATCGTCGGCGACACGCAGGTGCGGGCGGTGGAATTCGAGCGCACGGCGCTCGATACGACCGGCGCGCTGCTCGGCACGGGGGAGATCGTGCGCGTCGAGGCCGATATGGTGCTGAAGGCCATTGGCCAGAAGCTCTTATCCGCAGGCCTCGACGGGCTGCAACTGACCGAGGCAGGCGGGCGCATCGCCGTGGATGCGAACGGCGCGACCTCGCTTGAGGGCGTTTTCGCCGGTGGCGATTGTGCCGGCCACGGCGCGGTCGATCTGACCGTCCAGGCCGTGCAGGACGGCAAGCTCGCCGCGCACGCGATCGACCGCTTCCTTGCGAATCAGTCCGCGAGGGCCGCCTGAGCCGCGAAAGCTACACCGAATCCAGATCAAACGAAGGAGTCGCATCATGGCCGACCTGCGCTGCACGATTGCCGGCATTCAATCGCCCAACCCGTTCTGGCTCGCTTCCGCGCCGCCCACCGACAAGGCCTACAACGTCAACCGCGCCTTCGAGGCGGGTTGGGGCGGCGTGGTCTGGAAGACGCTCGGGCTCGACCCGCACGTGGTGAACGTGAGCTCGCGCTACGGTGCCACCACGTGGCGCGGCCAGCGCATCGCGGGCCTGAACAACATCGAGCTGATCACCGACCGGCCGCTCGACGTGAATCTCAAGGAAATCGCGCAGGTGAAGCGGGACTGGCCCGACCGGGCCCTCATCGTCTCGCTGATGGTGCCTTGCAACGAGGACGACTGGAAGTGGATCCTGCCGCAGGTGGAAGATACCGGCGCGGACGCCGTCGAGCTCAACTTCGGCTGTCCGCACGGCATGAGCGAGCGCGGCATGGGCGCGGCGGTGGGACAGGTGCCCGAGTACATCGAAATGGTCACCCGCTGGGTGAAGGAAGGCACGCGCCTGCCGTGCCTCGTAAAACTCACGCCGAACGTCACCGACATTCGTCACGGCGCGCGCGCGGCGATGAAGGGTGGTGCGGATGGCGTCTCGCTGATCAACACGATCAACTCGATCGTCGGTGTCGATCTCGACGTGATGGCGCCGCTGCCCACCGTGGACGGCAAGGGCACGCATGGCGGCTATTGCGGTCCCGCCGCGAAACCCATTGCGCTGCACATGGTCGCGGAGATTGCGCGCGACCCGCAAACGCATGGCCTGCCCATCTCCGGCATCGGCGGCATTTCCGACTGGCGCGATGCCGCGGAATTCATCGTGCTGGGAGCGGGCAGCGTGCAGGTCTGCACCGCCGCGATGCACTACGGCTTCCGGATCGTCGGCGACATGATCGACGGTCTTTCCAACTGGATGGACGACAAAGGGTACGCCAGCCTCGATGCCATTCGCGGCCGCGCCGTGCCGAACGTCACCGACTGGCAATACCTGAACCTCAACTACGACATCAAGGCCCGTATCGATCAGGACCGCTGCATCCAGTGCGGGCTCTGTCACATCGCGTGCGAAGACACCTCGCATCAGGCAATCACCGCCACGCGCGACGGCAAGCGCCACTTCGAGGTGGTCGATGCGAACTGCGTCGGGTGCAATCTATGCATGCATGTTTGCCCGGTGGACCAATGCATCACGATGGAGCGTGTCGATTCGGGCGAGCGCTACGAGAACTGGACCACGCACCCGAACAACCCGGCGCGCGTCGCCGACCCGAAAGCCGCCTGACACCTTGAAGCAGGACTGAGCCGGACCCACGACAAGCGACGGAGAACCCACCTGATGAGCCAGCCCCTAGCAGTCGACGCCAACGCGCGCCGCGCCGAAAGCGAGCTATACAACGATGATCTCGCGCCCACCGGCGCCGCGCAGCGTACCTGGCGCTGGTATCACTTCGCGGCGCTATGGGTCGGCATGGTGATGAACATCGCCTCCTACATGCTCGCCGCCGGCCTCACCGAGCAGGGCATGTCGCCGTGGCAAGCGGTGCTCACCGTGCTGCTCGGCAATCTGATCGTGCTCGTGCCAATGCTGCTGATCGGTCATGCGGGTACCAAGTACGGCATTCCCTATGCGGTGCTGGTGCGAGCGTCGTTCGGCACCCAGGGCGCGAAGCTGCCCGCGATGCTGCGCGCCGTCGTGGCATGCGGCTGGTACGGCATTCAATCATGGCTGGGCGGCAGCGCCATCTATACGCTCGTCAACATCCTCACGCACAACGCGCTGGTGGGCGACGCGCTGCCGTTTCTCGGCATTTCGATCGGGCAGGCTAGCTGTTTTTTCATCTTCTGGGTGTTTCAGCTGTACTTCATCCTGCACGGCACCGATTCGATCCGCTGGCTCGAAAGCTGGTCTGCGCCCATCAAGGTGGTGATGTGCGCGGTGCTCGTGTGGTGGGCCTGTTCGAGGGCAGGCGGCGTGGGCTCGATGCTGTCGCAGCCGTCGCAGTTCGCCGCCGGCGGCCCGAAGGCGGGCCTGTTCTGGGCGACGTTCTGGCCGAGCCTCACGGCCATGGTGGGTTTCTGGGCGACGCTTGCGCTCAACATTCCCGACTTCACGCGTTTCGCAAAAACGCAAAAAGACCAGTTCGTGGGCCAGGCCATCGGCCTGCCCATTCCGATGGCGTTGCTGTCGGTGGTCTCCGTAGTCGTGACCTCGGCGACGGTGGTGATTTACGGAAAGGCGATCTGGGATCCGATCGACCTCACGAGCCGCATGGAGGGTGTCGGCGTGGGCATCGCGCTCGTCATCCTCACCCTGGACACGATGTGCTGCAATCTCGCCGCGAATCTCGTCGGCCCGGCCTACGATTTTTCGAGCCTCTGGCCCAAGGGCATTTCGTACAAGGCGGGCGGTCTCATCACCGCGGCCATCGCCATCCTGATGATGCCGTGGAAGATCCTCGCCACCACGCAGGGCTATATCTTCACGTGGCTCGTTGGGTATTCGGCGCTGCTCGGGCCGGTGGCCGGCATCCTGATGGTCGACTACTTTCTGGTTCGCAGCACGCGTCTCGACACGGCCCAGCTTTTCGACGAAAACGGCGAATACGCGTACTCGAACGGCTGGAATCCGGCGGCCGTGATCGCGCTGATCGCCGGTGTGCTGCCGAACCTGCCGGGCTTTCTCAACGTCGCGTTCCCGACGGTGTTTGCCTCGGTGCCCGACGCGTTCAAAAGCATTTACACCTATGCGTGGTTCGTGGGGCTCGCCATTGCGGCGCTCGTCTACGGCGTGATGATGAAGGTCGGCAAGAGCCGGCGCCCGAGTGTTGCGAGCGCGTGAGCGTTTCAAGCGTGAATGTTCAACTGAAGGAGACTTGGCATCATGGCGATCCTGATTCGAGGCGGCACCGTCGTCAATGCAGACAAGAGCTGGCGTGCGGACGTGCTCTGCGAAAACGGCGTGATCCAGAACGTTGGCGAGAACCTCGACGCGCCTGCGGGCGCGACCGTGGTCGACGCCGGTGGCCAATATGTGATGCCTGGCGGCATCGATCCGCACACGCATATGGAACTGCCCTTCATGGGCACGACCGCCAGCGACGACTTCTATACGGGCACGGCGGCGGGGCTGGCGGGCGGCACGACATCGATCATCGACTTCGTGATCCCCAATCCGAAGCAGGCGCTGATGGACGCCTTTCGCGAGTGGCGCGGCTGGGCCGAAAAAGCCGCTGCCGACTATGGCTTTCACGTGGCGGTGACGTGGTGGGATGAAAGCGTGCATCGCGACATGGGGCTGCTCGTGAACGAGCATGGCGTGTCGAGCTTCAAGCACTTCATGGCCTACAAGAACGCCATCATGGCGGACGACGAGATTCTCGTGAACAGCTTTGCGCGCTCGCTCGAACTGGGCGCGCTGCCCACCGTGCACGCGGAAAACGGCGAGCTCGTATTTCAGTTGCAACGTCAGTTGCTGGCGCGCGGCTTCACGGGTCCCGAGGCGCACCCGCTGTCACGGCCACCGGAGGTCGAAGGCGAGGCGGCGAATCGCGCGATCCGCATCGCACAGGTTTTGGGTGTGCCTGTGTACATCGTGCATGTGTCGGCGAAAGACGCGCTCGAGGCGATCGCGCGCGCACGCAGCGAAGGGCAGCGCGTCTTCGGCGAAGTGCTCGCGGGGCATCTGGTGATCGATGAGGCCGTCTATCGCGACCCGGACTGGACGCGTGCCGCCGCCCACGTGATGAGTCCGCCGTTCCGGTCGCAGGAGCATCGCGACGCGCTGTGGCGAGGACTTCAGGGCGGCCTGCTGCACACCACCGCCACCGACCACTGCGTGTTCTGCGCGTCGCAGAAGGCGATGGGCCGTCATGATTTCACGCGAATTCCGAACGGTTGCGGCGGCGTGGAGGATCGCATGGCGGTGTTGTGGGATCAGGGTGTGAACACCGGCCGGCTCACGGTGAACGAATTCGTGCGCGTCACCTCCACCAATGCCGCACAGATCTTCAACCTGTACCCGCGCAAGGGCACGGTGGCCGTGGGCGCCGACGCCGATCTCGTCGTCTGGGATCCCGAGGCCACGCGCACGATCTCGGTCAACACGCATCATCAGAACGTGGATTTCAACGTGTTCGAAGGGATGACGGTTCGCGGGGTGCCGACTCACACTGTCTCGCAAGGCGAACTCGTGTGGGCGGACGGCGACCTGCGCGCGCGGCGCGGCGCCGGGCGCTACCTGAAGCGGCCCGCGAATCCGGGCTATCTGCAGGCGTCGCGCCTCGCGAAGAGCCTGAAGCAGACGCAGCCGGTGCATCGTGAAGGTGACGCGCCACAGTGAACGCGGCAACGCCTCGCGGCACAGCGGGAGACTACCGGCGCTCGACGCGGCAGGATTGGCGTCGCGTGCCGGTAGTTCGTACGCGAGCCGGGCAGCGCTTTCTAAACGACTAACGCCACGCGCTATGCGGCTCCAGCTACCTGATGCAATTCGCCGCCCAGCATCAGGCGCCGCGCGATGGCGGCCGTTTGCAGCATTCCGCGTTCCGTCGGTGAATGAGCCGCGAGATAGCGGACGACCGCAATGAGAACGTGCCTTCCCTCAGCAGTATCACCCCATGCGGCAAACTGCCGGACGCCAGCCTCCAGCATCTGATAGGCGTGAAAGCCGGCATCTTCACGCAGCACGGCATACGTAAGCGTGGCGATCAGCGCCTTCGGCGGATGACCGAGCGTGAGATGGCGCGCCACGAGTTTCGCCGCAAGATCAACCTGGCGCTGCCGATCGAAGGCGTCGAGCAAGGCCGTGCGGATCGATTCCTCATCGGCAGGAAGGTCGTCGAGACGATCGTTGTCGTCACCCGGGATGCGGGCCGGTGGAACGTTCAGATACCGTGCAAGGTAGAGCGCCATAGCTCCATGCAAGATGCCGCGAACGGCCGCGAGGCGGCTGTCGAAGCTCGCGGCCCCAACGCGCCTGAGCATCTGGTGGAGCGCATTTGCGTGGGTAAACACATGATGCGCGGTGTCCCAGTCTGCGTACTCGTTGGCGTTGCCGAAGCGAGCCACGCGCAACGCCGCTCCGTAAGCGAGGGACTGCCCCAGGTCAGCAGGCGCAGCGCCCGCGTGAAGCGCCGCCTTTAGCGAGTCGATGATTTTCGCCGGATCGTCTGCAAGCAGTTCCCGGGCAAGCGCCGCGTGATCCGACCAGCCTTGCACGCTGCGCCCAGCGGCGCAAAGGTCCGACATCTGGCTGGCTGCTTCGTCGCACAGCGCGATAAGGTCAACGGGCTGGCGCCAGGCGGTCGATTCCTCGGCGCCGCGGGCGCTCACCATCTGGGCGACCACAGTGGGAAGCACAGCTGACCCGTGCTCCCAGCCAATCAGATCGAGGCACTCGAACGCCTTGTTGATGAAGTCGAGCAAATGACCGGAGTCCGCGAAGGCCCGCTCGGTCCCGGCCGACAGCAGGGCATCCGCGAGCACCGCGGGCGCAAGACCGCAGGCAATCGCCGTCAACAGCGTGCGCTCGGCCGCCTCGCGATGACGCACGTTGGTCCAAAGGCGCAGCCAGCGGCAGAGTGTGGCTGCCTCCGGCCGGCTCGCCAGCGGCGCACGTTCCCGCCGCGGCGCCTCGCCGTCACAGTCGGCCGCCACACGGCGCGCGCCGTGGAAGAGGGCGAGATAGACGTCGTCTTCCAGCAGCATGGACAACAGGCTACCAAGCGATGTGAGTATCGTGAGACCAACGCCCCAGCCGTCACGGTTCTGCGCTCCGAACAGCGCGATCTGCCGCACGATATCGGCGTGGGATACGTCGGCGGCGAGCTGACCATGCACGGCCTTGGCGATGACGAGTCCAAGATCGTGTGCGAGGCCATCCGCAAGCCGTCGACGCCAGTGAGCGGCAGCATCGGGATGACGCGACATGGTCGCGACCCAGACG
Source organism: Paraburkholderia sp. HD33-4 (assembly GCF_021390635.1). Taxonomy (NCBI): domain Bacteria; kingdom Pseudomonadati; phylum Pseudomonadota; class Betaproteobacteria; order Burkholderiales; family Burkholderiaceae; genus Paraburkholderia; species Paraburkholderia sp. HD33-4. Next base: position 1,124,172 of record NZ_JAJEJS010000003.1, read on the forward strand.
TCGCCATTACGCACCTGGACTTCGTAGCCCGGAACATCATCTGCCCAAAGGTCGAAGGTGCAGCCACTTTCCAGATCGAAGCGGGCATGGTGCCAGTGACAGGTGAGGATGCCGTCTTCGACAGCGCCCCGCTCGAGTGGGAATCCCATGTGGGGGCAACGGTTATCGAGGGCGAAGACCCGCTCGCGGTCGCAGATGACGAGGATCGGGCCATGGCCACCCTGGACGACAGAGCGTCTCTTCGCCCGCAGCTCTTCGAGGTTTCCAGCGAGCACGAATCCGTCGTCCGGCGCATCCATATGCGAGCCTCCCCCATCGGTCCTGCGGGCCGTTTCAGATACGGCCGCTTCCCTCAAGACACAAGCATACTCCGCGGACCAAACGCCCACGGCGCGGGTGGCGGCTCGCGTTCGCCGGTAACAGTAAGGCGCGCTCTGTTCCGATTTGAGGGCTGTTCGTCGGCCTGAATTTGGTCTATATTTGGTCTGATCAGTGACGTGAAAAGGATCGAACATGAGGCTTGCAGACCACGTAAAACCAATCAGCTACCTGAAAAGCGACGCAGCACAGATCGTCAAAGATCTAACGGCTTCTGGCGAACCGCTGCTCATCACCCAGAATGGCGAAGCAAAACTCGTGGTTCAGGACGTGCAAAGCTTTGAAGATACGCAGCAGACGCTAGCGCTGCTCAAAATTCTTGCTTTGGGCCATCAGGACATCGAGCAGGGAAAGTTCAAGGGTGCCGAAGAGTTTCTCTCCGAACTCGACGATCTTGACCGGCGCGAGCAAATCGGCTGATGGCGCAGACCAAGTTAAAGCTGCTAATTCTCGACGAGGCACAAGAAGATACGAAGGATCTGCGTCGCTACATCCTCAGAAGGTTCGGTGCCGAAACATGGAAGCAAACGGCCGCACAACTGGTCGTCACGTTTGAAAATATCAGGCAGTTCCCGCAGAGCGGTAGCGTTCCGGCGGAGCTTGCAGACTTCGGCGGCCTCAGCTTCCGGGAAGCGTTAAGTGGGCAGAACCGCGTTATCTACGAGATGCGCGACGGCGCGATTTACATTCACGTCGTCACCGATTCGCGGCGCGATCTTCGAACGCTTCTACAGCAACGGCTACTGCGTTCAAGCCGGTAGAGGCTGGACTGCAGAACGACCGCCCGCTTGTCGTTGCCTTCAGTTCGCACCCAGCTACAACGGCCCGAAATTCACCACCCTATGCGGCCCTTCGTTCGGGGCCTCACTCCTTCACTCCACGCTGACGCATGCAACGCTCGGCGCAGTGTAATCAGACGGGTACGGTGAGAACGGACCGCTCACCAGCCGCAAGCGCTGCGTGGCAAGAACATCCGCTTCGACCTGTTCGCGACGCGTGAGCACCGCCTTTTCACCGGCCGGCGGAGGTTGGTTCACGCTGCATAGCAGGTTCTTTCCGCTCGATAATTGGACCCGGGTTTCGTAGGCAGAATCTGGCAACGCGGCCAGACTACACGTGCTCCACAGTGCGGCGGCGCAACCTAGCGCGGATCCCAGCTGCTCGATTTTCATGGCTCTCTCCTCGAGTGAGGCAATTCATCTTCGACCAACGAAGAGTGTCGTGCCAGCGAAAACTCGAAAAAATCTTTTGCTCGTCGCTCGAGCACGAAGGCGGTCTCGGCCGCCTGGCAATCCACAGGCCGAGATTTCAGCCTGCCGGAGGCGCCGATTCTGAATTCTCAGAGCGACGAACTGGGTTTACCCAAGCCGCCAGCCAGAAAGTGCTTTTAAATCAATGAATTGAGTAGACTCCTTGCCGTGGAGCCTCGTTGGCACGGGTGATGCTTTATAGACGCCCGGCGGCCGCGAGTCTGTCGCCTCATTTTTAGAAACAGCACCGGCGACTCAACGCAATCCGGCCGCAAAAACGAAGGAGACATCCCGTGCAGCACAGCGCATCCGCATCCGCATCCGCATCGTCCGAGGCGATCCCCGAGCAACAGTCCGCAACCCGAACCCGCTTCTGGCCGGAAGGCTGGTGGAAGCTGATGGAAATCCGCATCGGCATCATTCCGCTGCCGATCTACGTCATCCTGTTCGCGCTGATCACGGGCTTTGCCGTGACGGGCAAGGTGCCCGGCGAAATCTCGATGGCGATCGCCGTACTCGCGTTTTTCGGCTTCACGTGCGCCGAGCTCGGCAAGCGCTTGCCGCTGTTGCGCAACATCGGCGCGGCCGCGATTCTCGCGACCTTCGTGCCGTCGGCGCTCACGTACTACCACGTGCTGCCCAAACCGGTGCTGCACCTGACGGTCGAGTTCACGAAACAGACGAACTTCCTCTACCTGTTCATCGCGTCGATCATCGTCGGCAGCATTCTGAGCATGGACCGGCGCGTGCTGATCCAGGGCTTCCTGAAGATCTTCATTCCGCTCGCGGCTGGCACCGTCGCCGCGACCATCGTCGGCACGGCGGTGGGTACGGCGCTCGGCCTCGGCGCAAAGCACACGCTGCTTTACATCGTCGTGCCGATCATGGCCGGTGGTGTCGGCGAAGGTGCGATCCCGCTGTCTGTCGGCTATTCAGAAATCATGCACGTCGCGCAGGGCGACCTGTTTGCGCAGGTGTTGCCGCCCGTGATGCTCGGCAGCCTGATCGCGATCATTCTCTCGGGCGCGCTCGACATGCTGGGCAAGCGTTACCCGCATCTCACCGGCAATGGCCGCTTGCAAGTCGGTGAGGCCGGGGAGTTGAGCGCGTCGAACGAGGAAATTCGCGGCAATGTCGACGTCAGCCACATCGCCGCAGCCGGCATCACCGCGATCACGCTGTACCTGATCGGTCTGATGGCGAACAAGCTGATCGGCCTGCCGGCTCCCGTCGCGATGTTGTTCCTCGCCGTGCTCGTGAAGCTCGCGCGCGCCGTTTCGCCGCCGCTGCAGGAAGGCGCGTTCGTCGTCTACAAGTTCTTCTCGACTGCGGTCACCTATCCGCTGCTGTTCGCCATCGGCGTCGCGATGACGCCGTGGGACAAGTTGATGGCCGCGTTCACGCTCGTCAATGTCGTGACGATCGCGGCAACCGTCATGACGCTGATGGGCACCGGCTTCCTGGTCGGCCGCCTGATGAAGATGTACCCTATCGACACCGCAATCGTGAACGCGTGCCACAGCGGCCAGGGAGGCACCGGCGACGTCGCGATCCTCACCGCGGCGAACCGTATGCAGCTGATGCCGTTCGCGCAAATCGCCACACGCATCGGCGGCGCGATCGTCGTCACCGTGACCCTGATCCTGGTTGCGCATTTCGGCGGGTGAGGCGCGCTTACGCAGATTCTCGCGAGGGCGGCGCCGGCGGATCCGGCGCGGAGCATGAGCGCATACCGCCGCTCGACGGCGGCCCATCGACGAGAGAAATCGTGCAAAAGCGCTATAAGGGAATCGCATGGTGGGGATGGGCGGCGGCCGCCGGGCTGTACGTCGCGGCGGCCGTCGTGGCCGTCGAGTTCGCGTGGGACCGCGCGATCGATGCGCTCGCCGAGGTCGGCACACATCGGCTCGATCTCTACTCTGCGAGTCTGAAGAGCGAACTGGGACGTTTCGAGACGGTGCCCGCGCTGGTAGCGAGGCAGGACAGCGTGCGCGCATTGCTGGGTGCATCGCCTGAAGGGGCGGCTCGTTTGACGCACGCGGTCAACGCGTATCTCGAAGCGGTCAATCGGGACGTCGGCAGCGGCGCTGTCGACGTGATCAACGCTGACGGCTCCGTGATAGCCGCAAGCAACTGGAACCAGCCGGTTAGTTTTGTCGGCACCAACGTGTCGTACCGCCCGTACTTCCAGGACGCGCTCGCGCAGGGCCGGGGCCGCTTCTTCGGGATCGGTACGAACACCGGCGTTCCTGGGCTGTATTTCGCGAACGCGGTGCATCAGGGCGACACGGCAGGCGACAAGGTGATCGGCGTCGCGGCCGTCAAGGTCAGCGTCGACGCGCTCGAGTCCGCATGGCGCGCGCCGGGCGAAGCGGCGATCGTCGTCGACGGCAACGGGGTGATCGTGATCTCGACCGAGCCCGCATGGAAATTCACCGCCATGCGCGCGATGACCGCCGGGCAGCAGCGCGACATCCAGGCGTCGCGGCAATACGCGGGCCGTGTCGTCGAGGCATTGCCTTTTCGGCGCGTAGGCGAATGGAATGAGACCGCGTGGTTCGGCACCTTCCCGGACTTGCGTCGTGCGGGCCGCACCGCCCGCTATCTCGTGATGGCGCGTCCGGCCCCGCAGGGACATGACACGATCATGGTGCTGCTCGACACCGTCGGCGCGCGGCGGCAGCAGCGTATCGCGTTCGCGTTCGTCACGGGAGGCTTCCTGATCGCCGTGCTCTATGCGTTATACGCGCTGCAGCGCCGCAGGACGATCGCGGAGAAGCTCAACGCGCAGCAGGCGCTGCGCCGCGCCAACGACCAGCTTGAAACGACCGTCGTGCAACGGACCGCGGCGCTGACGGAGGCGAACGAACGGATGCAGCGGGAGATCGCCGAGCGCGAGCGCACCGAGCAGCGCCTGCGCGCAACGCAGCAGGAAGTCGTGCATGCCGGCAAGCTCGCGGTGATCGGGCAGATGGCGGCTGGCCTCACGCACGAGCTGAATCAACCGCTCGTCGCGATCCGTACGCTTTGCGATAACGCCCGCACGTTCCTCGAGCGCGATCAGAGCGCGCAGGCGGTCTCCAATCTCGAACGCGTGGGCCGTCTCGTCGACAGCATGGCGGTGTTGACCGGCGAGCTGAAAGCGTTCGCGCGCAAGCCGGAGGTGGAGCGGGTCGCGGTGTCGCTTGTCGAGGCGGTTGCGCACGCGCGGCTCATCTACGAGTCGCGCATCCGCGACAATGCGGTTCGGCTCGATGTGCGCATTCCCTCCGCCACCACCGTCTACGCGGAATCGAGCCAGCTGCAGCAGGTAATCGTCAATCTGCTTGGCAACGCGCTCGACGCCGTTCGCGACGCGAGCACGCGGGTCGTTACGATGGAGGCGGCCGGGCCCGATCCCCACGGCCGCGTGCGCTTCTCGATGACCGATAGCGGCCCGGGCATTGCACCTGAGGTGCTCACGCATCTGTTCGAGCCGTTCGTCACGACGAAGCCGCGCGGGCAAGGCCTCGGGCTCGGGCTCGCGATCACGTCGCGCATCGTCGAAGGGTTCGGGGCCAGGATCAGCGCGGCGAATTGCGACGACGGCGGGGCGCGCTTCACGATCGAATTCATGGCGGCCGAGCCGCAAAGGGCAGAGCATGGAAGGTGAAATCCGGGTGTTGGTCGTCGAGGACGATGAAAACGTCCGGCTCGGCGTCGAGCAGGCCGTTGCGCTTGCCGGCTTTGCGGTGAGCGCGTACGCGTCGGCGGCCGACGCGCTCGTCGAGGTCGCCCCCGGCGCGCCGATCGTGATCGTGTCGGACGTGCGGATGCCCGGCATCGACGGGTTGCAGTTGCTCGACCGCGTGATGGCGATCGACGCGCAGATTCCCGTTCTGCTGATCAGCGGACATGCGGACATCTCGACCGCGGTCGGCGCGATGCATGTCGGCGCATACGATTTCATCGAGAAGCCGTTCTCGTCGGACGTGATCGCGGGCCGCGTGGCCCGCGCGGTCGAAAAACGCCGGCTCACGCTCGAGGTCGAAGGGCTGCGCGCGTCGCTGCGCAACTGGCAGGGGATCGAGGCGCTGGTGCTCGGCAAGTCGCCGGCGATGGCGGAAGTCCGCAGGAAGATTCTGCGTCTCGCCGATACGTCGGTGTCGGTGCTCATCAGCGGCGAAACCGGCACGGGCAAGGAACTGATCGCGCGCAGCCTGCACGATTTCAGCGCCCGCCGCGACGCCCATTTCGTCGCGCTGAACTGTGGTGGCCTGCCGGAGCAGGTGTTCGAGAGCGAGCTGTTCGGCCACGAGGCGGGTGCCTTCACGGGCGCGATCAAGAAGCGCGTGGGCAAGATCGAATGGGCGAACGGCGGCACGCTCTTCCTCGATGAGATCGAGACGATGTCGATGCCGTTGCAGATCAAGATGCTGCGCGTGCTGCAGGAGCGCGTGCTCGAACGGCTGGGCGCGAACGAGCTGATACCGGTCGATTGCCGGATCGTCGCCGCGTCGAAGGCTGATCTGACCGAGCTCGCGGCTGGCGGCCAATTTCGCTCGGACCTGCTGTACCGGCTGAACGTCGCGCAGATCGAACTGCCGCCGCTGCGCGAGCGGCGTGAGGACGTGCCGCTGCTGTTCGAGCACTTCGTGCTCGCGGCCGCGCGCCGCTTCGGCACACCGGCTCCCTATGTCACCGCTGCGCAGATGTCCGATCTGATGACGCACTCGTGGCCCGGCAATGTGCGCGAGCTGCAGAACGTCGCGGACCGCTTCGTGCTCGGGTTGACCGGCGATAGTCTGCTGTCCGAGGGCACCGGCGTAACGGGAGCCGGGACGCTTGCAGAGCAGCTTGCCTACTTCGAGCGGCTGTTGATCGAAGAGGCGCTGCGGCGCCATCACGGCAACGTGGCTGACGCCAGCGGCGAACTCGGGATGCCGAGGAAGACGCTTTATCACAAGCTGCGTCAATTGAAGATCGCGGACAGGGATTCACAAGGCGAGGATAAGGACGCGTGAGCGCGCCACCGGCGGTTTGACGCGCTTTAGCCGAGGCCATCAGGATGTCCGCTAGCGAATGACCGGGCAGATGATTCAGAGCTCGAGATCGAGGAGTGCCTGGCGCATGACCTGCGGATCCGCGTCGAGTCCGGTCCAATACCGGATTCCGATCACGCCCTGGTTGACGAGCATGCCTTGCCCGTCCACGACGCGGCAGCCGCGGGCCTTGGCCGACCGTAGAAGATGCGTGAGAGGCGGATTGTGGATCCCGTCCGCGACCACCATGTCGGCTCGCAGCGAATCGGGATCGATGTCGAGTGTTTGATCGACGTTCGGATACAGGCCCACTGACGTCGCATTGATCACGATGTCGGTGTCGGCCGGAATTCGAAACTTTTCGGGCCACGGTACGTAGGCTGCATCGGCCTGGGTCTGGCGCTGCAGGATCCCGGCGAGCGCTTCGCCGCGCTCGCGTCCACGATTGACGATGCGGATTCGAGAAACGCCGGCGAGAGCCAACTCGACGGCGACCGCACGTGCCGCGCCGCCCGCTCCGAAGATCAGAACCGACTTGCCGGCAGGGTCGATGACCTGGTTCAGTGCCGTCACGAATCCCTTGCCGTCGGTGTTTTCGCCGATCAGCGTGTCGCCGCGGCACACCACGGTGTTGACGGCTCCGATGATCCGGGCCGACTCGCCCAGTTCGTCGAGGTGATCGATGACCGCGACCTTATGCGGGATCGAGCAATTGAAGCCGCGCCAACCCATTGCGCGTGCACCTCGAACGGCGTCACCCAGACGATCCGGGTGAACCTCGCAGTTCAGATAGCGCCAGTTCAGACCCAACTGACGATATGCCGCCTCGATCATGACGACGGTGGGGTTTTCCGCGGCCGGCATCGCGAACGAGCCGGTCAACGGATGAAGGAAGTCGTGAGTCATCGTGGTTAGCCTCGCGTGAACCATGAAAGATGCTTGCACCGCTCAAAAGATGAAGTCGGTGTTGATGAACTTCGATTGATGCTCACGCACGATCGTATTGAGCAGCACCTTGTTCGGCTCGGTCAGTTTGGCCGCGATCATCGAGCGAATCGAGAACGCGCGCAGCGCGTCGCTGACGGAGAGCGTGCCTTCCGCCGAATCCTTGCGCCCTGCGAAGGGGAACACATCCGGCCCGCGCTGACACTGGCAGTTGATATTCACGCGGCAGACCTGGTTGACCAGCGGATCCACCAGCGCACCGATCTGCGCGGTGTCGGTCCCGAAAATGCTCACCTGTTGACCGTGGTCCGACGTGATCACGTAGTCGAGCGCCTCCTCGACCGAATCGAAGTTCGTCACCGGGACGACCGGACCGAACTGCTCCTCCCGGTACAGCTTCATACCTTCGCGCACGGGATAGACGACTGCCGGGTTGAACAGCGTGCTGCAAAACGCGCCGCCCCCTTCGTTGACGACGCGCGCGCCCTTTGCCACGGCGTCTTCGATCGCCTCTGTCATGTAGGCAGTCCGGTGCGGCCCTGGCAAGGGCGTGATGTGCACGCCGGCTTCCCATGGCATGCCCATCTTGAGGCGCGCCAATTCAGCGGTGAAGCGTTCGAGAAACGCATCGACGACACTGCTGTGCACGATCAGCATCTTGAGGGCGGTGCAGCGCTGTCCGTTGAATGACAGTGCGCCGAGCAGGCATTCCCTGACTGCGAGATCCAGGTCGGCGTCGGGCAGCACGATGGCCGCGTTCTTCGCGTCGAGGCCCAGCACTGCGCGCAGTCGGTGCGATTTGGGGTGCTGCTTTTTCAGGTGGTCCGCCACGCGGCTCGAGCCAATCAATGCCAGCACGTTGATCTTGCCCGAGGCCAGCATGCGTGGCACGACCAACTGACCCGGTGCGTAGATGGTGTTGACCACGCCGGCTGGAAACGCATCGCGAAAGACTTCGAGCAGCGGCTCGAACAGAAGGGTGCCGTATTGAGGCGGCTTCAAGACCACCGTATTGCCCATCAGCAACGCCGGGATCAGCGTGCAGAACGTCTCGTTGAGCGGGTAGTTGTACGGCCCCATGCACAGCACCACGCCTAGCGGCGTGCGGCGGACCTGGCCGATGGTCCCCTCGACGACCATGAATCGCGAATGATCGTTTTCCACGTCCTTCAGGGCCTCGATGGTGGCCTGAATGTACTCGATGGTGCGATCGAACTCCTTGCGCGAGTCGGCGAGGCTCTTGCCGATTTCCCACATGAGCATGTTGACGACCGTCTGGCGGCGCTCGACCATGCCTTTCACGAACGCCTGCATGCAGGCGATACGGGCAGCGACCGTCATCGTCGGCCATTGGCCGCGGCCGTTGTCGTAGGCCGCGACCGCGGCATCCAGCGCGGCATCGCTTTGCGCCTCGCCCATCAACGGGTAACTGCCGATCTCGACCTGGGCGACTGCGCCGGTGGCGGGGTCGCGTGTGCAGACCGGTGACAGCACGGTTTTGCACGGGCCGTCCCATGTCAGTATCTGCCCGCCAATCAGGAAGCCGCGCTGATGGACGGGGGCGGCAAGCCGTTGTTCCGACGGAATTTCGTCGAGCGTGGGGAAATGCTGAGCGAGTCGCGCATTGTGATCGGTCGTCATCAGAGCTCCGAAGGCGGTGGGAACGTTCATTGAGGCTCGGGTGCAAATGGGGTGAAGAAAATGTCGAACAAACCGCGCGAATGGACAGATGGGTGCGCGTGCAGCGCATCCATCCGTCCAACGCCATTCAAAGCCGCTCAGTGCTGCGACGACCAGCCCTTGTAGCCGCTGACGTTATCGCGCGTGATGAGCTGGGGCGTCATCTGGATCATCGGATTGGCGGGATTCTTGCCGTTCATGATGTCGTAGCCCGTCTGCACGGCAGTTTGCGCCATCTTCCACGGATCCTGGCTCGCGGAAGCCTGCACCAGCGTATCGGTCTTCAGCGCCGCTTCGATATCGGGTGCACCGTCCACCGACGTGATCACGATGTTGTTGCGATGCAGCTGCTTGGCGGCGAGATCGCTGCCCACGGCCTGCGGATCGTTGATGGTGAACACGCCGGCGAGTTGCGGGAAGCGCGTCAGATAGCCCTGCATCGTGTTCATGCCGCCTTCGCGCGAACCTTTGCCGTCCTGGTCGTCGGAGAGGACCTTGACGCCCGGCGATTTCGCGAGCACCTGCTTGCAGCCGGTCACGCGGTCGATCACGGCCGAGACCTGCGGTCCGTTCTCGATGATCACGTTACCCTTGCCATTTATCTTTTTCACCAGATACTCGCACGAGATCTCGCCGGCCTTCACGTTGTCGGTCTGCACGGTGGCGTTGGCGCCCGCCGCGGCCACGTCCACCGCCACCACCACGATGCCGGCCGCGCGGGCCTTGCGCACGGCGGGCTCGATCGCCTTCGGATCCGAGGCATTGAGCAGGATCATGTCGACGTGGGCCGAGATGAAGTTGTCGATCTGCGTGAACTGCTTGTTCAGGTCGTAGTCGGCGGACACGGCGGTCACTTTCGCATTCGGGTTGATCTGCTTCGCCTTCGCTTCCGCGCCCTGAACGATGGTCACGAAGTAGGGATTGCCCAGCGAGCCTACGGTGACGCCGATCGACTTCAGTTGCTTGTCGGCGGCGTGCGCGCCTTGCAGCGCAAAGCCGAGTGCCAGGGCGGCAGCGGCGCGAATAGCGATGGCGGTCGTTTGCTTGAACATGACTATGTCTCCAGAAGGTCCAGTTGATGTGTGTAATGCGCGGGTGCAGGAGGACCGCCTGTGCGCGCTTTTCGGGTATGAAGTTCGAGGTTTGGAACGTTAGCCGGCAGGGCGCTTCAGGTACGCGCCGAGCCGCGCTGGCGATAGCGGTCGAGCGCCACGGCGCCCACGATCACGAGGCCCTTGATGATGTATTGCCAGATGTCGGAGACGCCCAACAGAACCAGACCGTTCGACAGCACCGCGATGATCAGCGCGCCGATCAGCGTGCCGACGATCGAGCCGACGCCGCCCACGAAACTCGTGCCGCCCAGGATCACCGCGGCGATCGCGTCGAGTTCGTACGACTGGCCGAGTTGCAGGCCGTTCGCGGCGTACAGACGGGCGGCCGACATCACCGCGCCGAGGCCGGCGAGCAGGCCCGAGACCGCGTAGACGAACATCTCGATGCCCCAGACCTTGATGCCCGACAGGCGTGCCGCTTCGGGGTTGCCGCCCACGGAGTAGATGTGCAGGCCGAGCACCGTGCGACGCAGCACAAACCACGAGACGCCCACCACCACGAGCGCGATGATCACGAGCCAGGGCACACCGAACACCGTGCCGTTACCGATGAAGGCGAACGACAGTTGCGGATTGAAGATGGTGGTGTCGTGGCCGATCAGGCGAGCGATGCCGCGCACCGCCGTGAGCGAGCCGAGCGTGACGATGAAGGGCGGCAGGCGCAGCAGCGAGATCAGCGCACCGTTGACGACGCCGAAGCCGATGCCCACGGCGAGCGCGGCGGGAATACCCAGCCAGCCCCAGCCGGGGATCGTCGAGCAGAGCATGGCCACGACCGCCGATGCGGCGAGGATCGAGCCGACCGAAAGGTCGATGCCGCCCGTCAGAATCACGAAGGTCATGCCGGCGGCGAGCACGATGTTGATGGACGCCTGCTGCGTGACGATCGACAGGTTCTCGAGCGTGAAGAAGCCGCCGTTGAGCAATCCGAAGCCGATGCACAGCAGTACCAGCACGGGCAGCATGCCCGCCGTGCGCATCAGGGACTTCATGCGGGCGCGATGACCGTCGACGGCCGTGCTGGGACGCGTGGCCTGGACGGGTTGTGCGGGATTGACGGACGACGGCGCGGCGCCATGGCGGGGAAGAATGCTCTTCATGATGTAGTGCTCCTCAATATCTCTTCGACGGATGCGACAGAATCAGGCGGCCTCGTCCAGCGCGGCTTGCGAGCCGGTGGCGAGTTCGATGATGGCTTCCTGGGTGATGGGCTTGCCGGTGTAGCCGCCCAGTTCTCCGGCGAAAAGGCCTTCGCGCATGACGAGCACGCGGTCGGCCACGCCAATGACCTCGGGCAGTTCGCTCGAAATCACGATGATGCCCACGCCGGTTTTGGCGAGGTCGTTGATGATGCGGTAGATCTCCGACTTCGCGCCGATGTCCACGCCGCGGGTCGGTTCGTCGAGAATCAGCACGCGCGGCTTCGTCTCCAGCAGACGTGAGAGCAACACCTTCTGCTGATTGCCGCCCGACAGCGCGCCCACGTTCACGCGGGGGCTCGGCACACGAATCGACAGCGAGCTGATCGAGTCCTTCGCGCGCGACGAGCCGCGTGCGAGGTCGAGCACACCAAAGCGCGCGTCGCGTCCTGCCACCGCGACGTTGATGTTGTCGCGCACGCTCATGTCGAGAAACAGACCCTGATGTTTGCGGTCTTCGGTCAGATAGACGAGGCCGGCGTCGATGGCATCGCGCGGTCCGTGTACGTGCAGCGTGCGGCCGTCGATGGCGATCTCGCCGCGCGCGCGCTGCTCGGCGCCGAAGATGAGGCGCGCGAGTTCGGTGCGGCCCGCGCCCACCAGGCCCGCGATGCCGAGCACTTCGCCCGAATGCAGGTCGAGGCTGCAGCCGCGCACGCGGTTGCCGTCGGCCACGTCGCGCACGGTGAGCACCACCTTGCCCGGGTCGTAGGGCGCGTGCTGCTTCTTGTAGAAGCCCGAAATATCGCGGCCCACCATCATGCTCACGAGGCTTTCGGCGCTGAGCTCGTCGCGCATCAGCGTACCCACGTAGGTGCCGTCGCGCAGTACCGAAACGCGGTCGGAGAGCTCGTAGATCTCGGCCATGCGGTGGCTGATGTAGATGATCGCGAGCCCTTCCTCGCGCAGCTGGCGGATCAGCTTGAAGAGGCGCTCGGTCTCGCGCGAGGAGAGCGGCGTGGTGGGTTCGTCCATCACGATGATGCGTGCGTCGCTGTGCACGGCGCGTGCGATCTCTACCAGTTGGCGCTCGGCGATCGACAGCGAGCCCACCAGCGTCGTCGGCCCGAAGCTGGCGCCCAGACGCTTGAGCACGTCTTCGCAGCCGCGCTCCATGGCGGCGCGGTCGACCATGCCGAAGCGGCCGCCGCCCTTGCGCAGTTCGCGCCCCGCGTGAATGTTTTCGGCGACCGATAGATTCGGCGCGAGGCTCAGCTCCTGGTAGATGACGGCCACGCCTAGCTCGCGCGCGGCGAGCGGCCCGTCGATCACGACCGTCTTGCCGTCGATGAGAATCTCACCGCCGGGATCGGCCTGATAGGCGCCCGACAGAATCTTCATGAGCGTGGATTTGCCCGCGCCGTTCTCGCCCATCAGCGAGTGCACCTCGCCGGGCCAGACCGACAGGCGCACCTTGTCGAGTGCGCGTACACCGGGGAACGTCTTGCTGATGCCCCGCATTTCCAGCAACGGGGGCGTCGACTCAGAGCGCGACATGGCTCACCTCCTGCGTTTGTGCGCCGGCGCCCACCAGGATGCCTGCACGTGGCGAAAAGTTGAAAAACATGGGAAGCGTGGCGGCGCCAAGCGCGCCCGCATCGGGCCCGAAGGTGCCGCGCACGAGGGTGGGGGTGCCGCGTGCCTCGGGTGCGGTGGCCGCAACGGCCACGTGCAGGCGCTGCATGAGCGTGCCGATGAGGCCCGCGTCCACGTCGGCGTCGAGCACCACGGCCGGTACGTCGAGCACGCACAGCGAGGAGCGCAGCGCGGGCGCGAGCGCGTCGATACAGTCGTCGAGCCATTCGTCGACCGCCGGATGGCGGCGCGCGATGCACGCTTCGATGTCCGCGCGGTTATCGGCCTTCTCGCCGTGGTACTGAAGATGTCGGCGCAGCGCGATCAGCGAGGCGCGCGAAAGCAGGATGTCCCACCTGGCCGACGGCTTGTGCGCCGAGGCCAGCACGCTCGGCGGTACCGGCATCATCGCGAAGTCGGCCGCGTTGCCGGTGAGGCCGCGCACGCAGTCGCCGTCGATGGCGATGCCGCCGCCGATCGCCGCGCCGAGAAAGAGATAAAGGAAGTCGTCGCGCTGGCGCCCGCAGCCATAGAAAATTTCGGCGATTGCGGCGGCGTTGCCGTCGTTCTCGCTGAACACGGGCAGTCCGAGCGCGCGGCTCAGTTCGTCGCCGAAATCGACGTCGCTCCACGCGCGAAACGTGTCGGCCGGCAGGCCCAGCTCGCTTAGCCAGCTGTCGAGGTTGTACGGTTGTGCGACGCCGATACCCGCGAGACGGCTGCGCTCGGTTTTGCTCAGCAATCCAGAAAGTTCGCGAATATCCTGCTGGACGATTTCCTGCGCCACGGCAGGCTGCGGCAGCAGCATGTCGTGCGAGCGGCGCTCGATCATGTGGCCCGCGAAGTCCACCAGCACGGTTTCGATATTGGTCCGGTCGAGGCGCACGCCAATCGCGAACGCGCCACGCGGCGAAAGACGCAGCAGCGAGGCGGGCTGTCCGCGTCCGCCTTCCAGACGCCGCCCGGTCATCTCGATCAGGCCACTTTCCGTCAGCGACGTGATGATGCTGCCCACGGCCGTGCTGGTGAGATTGGCAAGGCGGGCGAGATCGGCCTTCGACGCCTCGCCGGCGCGCCGCAGCGCCTGCAGCAGCAGGCGCTCGTTGAAGCGGCGGACATTGGCCGAGTTGCTGCCCTGGCCCACATGCGGACTTCTCACGTGTCTCCTCCGGTTATGCCGGCAGCCCGGGTCGGCTCGCTGGCGCATTAATTAAATCAAGATGATTTATTTAATGCTGGAAAATGACCTGTGTCAGCCTGGGGAAATCCCGGTTATTGGGCGGGCACGCACCAATTTGCACAGGAGTAGGCACTTCATTACATGCCGCTGCGTGCGGGGCGCTCATCGGTGTTCGATGAAATGGCGGGTCTGGCGGAAAGGCTCTGCGCGTTTTCGGCCGCAATCGAGCGGAAAGGCCCACGCGAACTGGACAAGCGAAATCGTTGCTCAGGCGTCGCCTGCCTTCATGGCGTCACGACCTCGAATCGATAAGCGATCTCAACCGGCCGACCCGGCTCGAGCGGGACTGCGGTCGAAATTCCTCTGGCATTGATCGGGTTTGCCGCCAGCGCCGCACGGCAGCCAAGCTCGAACGCGCTTGCCACTGGCTCGACACCCAGGCACAGGTTGCGGCCGTTCCAGGGACTGTGAGTGCGGCCGCGATTGCTGATCCACAACAGCAGCGATGGGAGTATGGAAGCGTCCCACGTTAGCCGATACGCAACGCGGGACTCTTCGTTCGTCAGAGTGAGCGCCCCATCGACTCCGCAAAGCTGAATGATCTCTTCCGTATCGTGAGCGAAGGGCAGGCGGTCGAAGGCCGCCGTTCCTCCAGTGCGCAGCGGGACGTTGTCGAGTTGCTCGAAAACCGCGCCCGGAGCGGCATGAGACACGCCTGGTTCAGGGGCGCCCGGATGCACCACGCCAAAACGAAACCTGCCCGGATGGATCCGCAGCGCGCCGGGGTTCGATGGCAGCGCCAGATTCGGATGCAGTCCAAGCGGCCGTCGCGTCTTGCGGCGAGCCTCGACCCTCACGGAGAAGTCGATTGCCGGGGCATCGGGGTCCGCGCGGATCACGCGAACGACACGGGCGATCGACGACGAGGCCGGATACTCGAGCGCGATCTCGATCGACAGGTCCGTTTGTCGCACGAGGGTCCATTCACCCACGCAGACGTAGCCATGCAGCAGGTCGTCACTCGAATCCAGCGGGGCATCGTGTTCGTCGACCGACGCGGCAAGGCTTGTCTGCCAGCTTGTCGTGACGCTCTCGGGGGACCATGGCACCCCAAACGGAACACATGGAAATTCGCTTCTGAGCTGGCCGAGCAGTCCTGCCTGCTCAGGTGTGCCATCGTCGAGCCACGGGGCCTCGTAAAACGGCTCCACGCGCTGGTTGCCGTTGCGTAGCGAAACACGACCGAGCATTCCGCCTTTGGCGTGAACGTTAAAGGAGCCGTGAGGCCATTCGAGGTGCCAGATTTTGTCCATGCTTGTCGTCGTGACAGGAAAAGGGGAGCGTCGTAACCGGCCGGCGCGATTAGTTTTCTTCTTCTGGCCAGCAGGTGTTGTGTCGTGCGAGCAAGGCGCTGGACGCCGCCGGGCCCCATGTGCCGGACGCGTAGGGTTTCGGCAGGCTTGCCTGGGTGCCCCAGTCTTCGATGATCGGCGCGACCCAGCGCCATGCCGCCTCCTGTTCGTCGCGCCGCACGAAGAGGGCAAGCCGCCCACCTATCACATCGAGCAGCAAGCGCTCGTAAGCTTCCATACGGTCCTGCTGGAAGAATTCATCGAAGGCGAGATCCAGGTGTACGCCTTGCAGGGTCATGCCCATGCCAGGCTGCTTGGCCAGAGCGCTGAGGCGAATCGACTCGTTCGGCTGCAAACGGATCGTCAGCCGGTTCGAACCCGGGCGCAGGGCGCTCGGCCCCAAGGCGGAGTGCGGCACCGGCCGGAAATTGACGACGATTTCAGCCACGCGCCCCGCGAGTCGCTTGCCCGTGCGTAGAAAAAACGGCACACCTGCCCAGCGCCAGTTTTCCACCTCGACTTTCAACGCAACGAATGTCTCAGTCGTACTGCCTGGCCTCACGCCAGCCTCCGCGTGATAGGCGCATACGGGCGTGTTCTTGATGGCGCCTGGGTGATATTGACCGCGCACCACGCTACGGCGGATTTCATCGGCAGGCAGCGGTTTGAGCGCGCGCAGCACGCGCAGCTTTTCGTCACGCACCGCGTCGGCATCCATCGATCCCGGTGGCTCCATCGCGATGATCGAAAGCAACTGCAGCAGGTGGTTCTGCACCATATCGCGCAACGCACCCGTTTGATCGTAGAAATTTCCGCGGCCTTCGACGCCCAGTTCTTCGGCCACCGTGATCTGAATGCTTTCGACCCACTCGCGGCGCCATAATGGTTCGAACAACGAATTACCAAAGCGCAGCGCGAGCAGGTTCTGAACCGCTTCCTTGCCGAGATAGTGGTCGATCCGGTAGATCTGGTCTTCGTTGAAGATCTGGCCGACCGCGTCGTTGATCGCATTGGACGATTCCAGGTCGTATCCGAGCGGCTTTTCCAGCACGATGCGGGAGCCTTCGCTGAGCCCGGCCGATGCCAGCGCGCCGCAGATCGGCACGAACAGCGCAGGTCCCGTCGCCAGATAGAAAATGCGCCGGCCGCTTGCCGTACCGAGCGCGTCGCGCAGCGCGGAGTACGTTTCCGGCTGACTGGCGTCGAGCTGGACGTAGGCGATGCGCTCAAGAAAGCTCCGCCACGTTGCATCGTCGATCGAGGCTCCCGCGATGTGGGGTTTCACGTGCTCTCGAACCCATTGCAGGTAGCCGCTGGTATCGAGCGCCGTCTGCGCGACGCCGACAATCCGGCCATCGGCTGCGAGCAGGCCGTCGCGGTGCGCCGCGAAGAGGGCGGGCAAGATCTTGCGCATCGCAAGGTCGCCTGTGCCGCCGAACAGGACGAAGGCGAATGGGGAGTGGTCGGACCCGGCAGTAGAGCGTTTCGTCATGGCATTCAGTGGTGGAAGTCGATGCAAGGACTTTCAGCGCCAGCCAGCGCTGCAACGTCGTCCATTAGTGGGGCATAGGCTCCTTGCCGCGCGCACGTTACCGCGGCACACGCGGCGGAGAACTCCAGATGAGAGGCAAACGAAGCGTCTGGCCGCGCGAGCAGACTCGCCAGCCATCCGCCGAAGCAGGCGTCGCCGCAGCCGACTGTGTCGATCACCTGTGTCGCGAATGCCGGCTGGAACAGCACCTCCCGCGCCGTGAACAGTCGCATGCCTTCAGCGCCGCGCGTGAGCAGGATTGACGCGGTTGGAGCCCACGCGCGTAGTTGAGCGAGTGCGGTGGCTTCGTCCAGTTCCGGGAACAGGCCCCGAAGATCCTCGTCCGACACCTTGATATAGCTGGCGAGTTCGGCCATGCGGCGCAGTGTGCTTCGGTAAGCGGGACCAGCCATCAGATCGCGGTAGTTCGGATCGAACGAGATCCGCTTGCCGGCCGCGTGGGCGGCTTCCGCGATCTCCAGAAGGTGGGCTGCCAACGGCTGCCGGACCAGACTGAGCGAGCCGAAGTGAACGATCTGGGCCGCGTCCATCCAGCCGGCGGGCAACGCATCGACGTCAAAAGCAAGGTCGGCGCTGTTCTCGCCGACAAAAAAATATTGCGGCGGATGCCTGGAGACGACCATGGCGAGAAACGGCGCGCGCTCGACCTGGCGGGTGAAGCGCATGTCGAGCCCCGCCTGCCGGCTGTGCTGTATCAGCTCATCGCCGAAGGCATCGCGGCTCACGGTGCCGGCGAAACCGGTGGGTACGCCCAGGCGCGCGCCCACGCGTGCGACGTTCCAGCACGATCCGCCGGGCGCGCTACGCCAGCGCTGGTTATCTTCGTGGATAAAGTCGGTCAGTGCTTCACCGAACACGACCAGTTTGGGGAGGTTCATCGTCATTCTCACTCCGTGCGTCGTTTCAATCTGGCGATGCAGGCTGCGGCTTGCGCTTCGGCCTGAAACGGTCGATCAGGCCGGCCGCTTCCAGCGAGAAGCGCGCAACGCGATCACGACGGTTGGCGAACAGATCGCTGATCGACCCGTGCGCAAAGCTTGCGTGATGCGCGGGGAGCGCGCGCCATGCAGGTGACTGGGTAAGCGTCGACATGTCTTACGGTTTCCTGAATGTCGTGAAGAAAATCGATTCGCTACCGACGCCAGACGGTCAGGCGAGGCCAGCAACCCGCAGAGGTTGCCCGCGTTGCCGCTTGTGCCGCGCACGCAATGGCCGCTTCCAACGCGCGAACCATCGCAGCGACTAAATAAATCCATTTGATTTATTTAAACCTGCTATCGAACGCGTGTCAGCCCAGGGAAATCCCGCACCCGGACGACGTCGAATGCGTCGCCATCGATGAGGACAAATCTGAGGATCGGCAATGGCATGAGCGACATCGCCGCAAGCTTGACAGCGTTGCGGGCGCGCTCATCGTAGTGGCGGAGGGAGTGGTGGACCGGTTCGGCCGCGTCAAGGTGACGTACGTTGGACCTGCGCTGCGCATGACTGGATCCCTGCTGGTTGCAGTTTCTCCGTGCGCGAAGCTCTTGCAAATCGCGGATTCAGCAGGTGCCGCTTCAGCCCGACACCTGCATCCAAACTCCGCTCACCTGCAGATACCGTTCACCTACGGGATCTGAGAAAGATTTCGCTTAGCCTCCAGCAGTTCAATCAGCAATTGATCCCGCTGGCGGAGCATTTCTGGAAAGTCGTACGACTGCAGTTCCGTATCGACGCCGCTCGCAATCGACTCGATGTAGTCGTCTGTCTCGGGATACCTGCCCAGATCTCTGGCCCACTCGCGCTGGGCCGCGCCAAGATGCTGCAGCACATGCGTGATACCGCCGGCTCCTCCGGAAGCGTGAAGGTTGAGGAACGGACCGAGCAATGCCCAGCGCAGTCCCGGGCCGTAAGAGATCGCCGCATCGACGTCCTCCACGGAGACAACGCCGCGCTGTACCAGACTGATGGCTTCCTGCCAGATCGCCACTTGCAGACGGTTGGCGATATGACCTTTGACTTCTTTACCGACCCGAATGACCTTCTTGCCCGTCGAAGAATAGAACGCCATGGTCTTCGCGATGTTTTCGGGCGATGTCAGTCTGCCGCCACCGACCTCCACCAACGGCATGATGTGCGACGGATTGAATGGATGCCCGAGGACGATTCGTTCCGGGTGCTTCGCGCCTGCCTGAATGTCGCTGATCGTCAGCCCCGACGACGACGACGCGATGATCGCGTCCGACCTTGCCGCCGATTCGATGCTCAGGATCAGCGCGTGTTTGACATCCAGACGTTCGGGGCCGCTTTCCTGAATGAAATCGGCATTGCGCACCGCCGCGCCCACGTCAGTGGTGAATGTCAACTTGTCCCGCGAGGCGCCGTCGGCCAGACCGAGCCTCTCGACTACAGGCCAGCTATCGTCGATCCAGTTGCGCAGGCGCGACTCGGCTCCCTGGCCGGGATCGGTCGCCGTCACCTCGAACCCATGAGCCAGAAAGTGCGTCGCCCAACCTGCGCCAATGACGCCCGTGCCGACGACGGCGACGTTGACCGCTCGCGTCGTCATTGCCTAACCCTCCTGGCACGCAGCGCCGATCGTTTCGCGCAGCGGCCGCAGTCCGATGATCTCCCGTGCTTCAGCCGGCGTCGCCGGCTCGTAACCCATCTCGCGGACCAGGCGAACAAGCCGCTCGACCAGTTGCACATTGGTGGCCAACTGACCTTGCCGGTAGTAGAGGTTGTCTTCGAGCCCGACGCGCACGTGCCCTCCCAGCAACAGCGAGTTCATCGCTGCGGGTAACTGCGCCGCGCCAATGGCGCTGACGTTGAAGACGGTGTTGCGGGGCAGGTGGTCGACCATCGTCTGCAACAGCCGGGGCGTATAGGGCAACGCGCCCTGGAACGCATTGGCGCCGATCACGATATTGATGAAGTGCGGCGCTTCGTCGAGTCCCTCGTTGATGGCGCGCTGAACATCCTGGACGATGTCGGCCAGGCCGAACACCTCCCATTCGGGCTTGATGCCTCGTTGTTTCATCATCTCCGCTATTTGCCGGATTCGCGAGGGCGGCGTCGCCACCAGAATCTCCTTACCGCCAAAACTTGCAATCACGGTCTGTGCATCTAGCGTGCACATCTCGACGCCGTCACCCTGCATACCCTTCAGGCGTTCCTCCCACTGGATCTCCCACAGACCGTTGTCGAGTTCGCGAACCATGTCGCCGTTGATGCCGCCGCCGGTGGAGTTGTTCAGGATGATGTCGCATTTGTCGCGAATCAGCCGGTTGATGTGGCTATAGATCGCAGGATCGCAGGTGGCCTCGTCGTCGGGACGTCGTGCATGCACTGCGACGACACTGGCACCCGCGTTGTAGCAGCGGTAGGTGTCATCGGCGATCTCCTGCGGCTGTGTCGGCAGGTTCGGGTTCATTTTCTTGGTGGCCATGCCGCCGGTCGGGGCGACGGTCACGATGACTTTGGGCTTGCTCATGCTGGTCTACTCCAGAGTTGAAATGGGTCTAACGGATAGGGTCGACATCGACGAGCCGATCAGTGCGCGTTCGCGCCATCGCTTGGGCCCACCCGGACTGCGCTCTTCGGCAAGCCCAGCAGGATCGTCAGACCGCCGCCGATGACGACCGCGGTCAAGGCCAGCAGACCCATCTGGATACTTCCGGTCGCGCTCTTGATCCAGCCGATCAACGTGGGGCTGACGAAGCCGCCGAGGATGCCCAGCGAGCTGATTACCGCGATGCCGGCTGCGGCCGCGTCCCGGCCAAGATAGGTGGGGGGAATCGACCAGAACAGCGAGCCGCCGCCAAAGATGAAGAACGACGCAACGCACAGCAGGACCATCACCGGGACGACAGCGGTGCCGGCAAAGGAAGTCGAGGCCAGGACCACCGCGCCCAGGACCAAAGTTCCTCCGACATGCCAGCGACGCTCCTTGAAACGGTCCGAACTGCGGCTGATGAAGAGAACGCCAAGCGCACCGAAGATATAGGGCACCGCCGTGTACCAGCCGATCGTGGCGATCGGGGCGATCCCGAGTCCTTTGATCATGGTCGGCAACCAGAACGTAAGCGTGTAGACGGCACAGGCGCAGCAGAAGTAGACGAAGGCCAGCACGTAGGTCTTCGGGTCCGCCAGCGCCGCGGTGAGCCTGCCATGATGTCCGGCCTTTGCGTCGCCTCGGTGGTCGGCATCCAGGACCGACTGCACCAGTACTTTCTCGGCGTCGTTCAGCCAGGGCGCCCGGCCCGGTTTGTCCGGCAGCATGCAATACAGCAGGAACCCCAGCAGGACGGTCGGCAGGCCTTCGACGACGAACAGCCATTGCCAGCCGTGCATACCGCCAAGCCCCTCCATACCGCTCATGATCGTTCCCGACAGCGGGCTGCCCAGCACGCCCGTGATCGGCATGCCAAACAGGAACAGACCGGTCACACGTCCGCGTCGCTGGCTCGGGTACCAGTACGTCAGATAAAGAATGATGCCGGGGAAGAAGCCTGCTTCGAACAGACCGAGCATCAGCCTGATTCCATAGAATTGCCACGGCTCCCTGACAAACGCGGTGGCCGCGGACGTCAGGCCCCACAGCACCATGATCCTCAGGAAGGTGAGTCGCGCGCCGATCTTTTCGAGCAGCAGATTGCTGGGTACTTCGAACAGCAGATAGGTGACGAAGAAAACACCCGCGCCGAGTCCATAGACAGCATCGGAGAAAGCCAGGTCCTGCTTCATCTGCAACTGCGCGTAGCCGATATTGATGCGGTCGAGGAACGCACAGATATAGGCGATCAGAATCAGCGGCATCACGCGCCAACTGATCTTTCGGAAGACGGCGTCTTCCGCTGTCTGGTTGGCCGGGTTCTCGTCGAACGCGGCTGCGGGGTTCAGCGAACGGGCGCGATTCATTGCGTGTCTCCTGATCTTGTATGACACGCATTATTTCGGGCGAGCGCTCCCGCGACTGTCGATCGCGCGACAGTTACGGTCAGCGTAAACACCAAACCATCCGGAGCGCGGGTGCCTCGATGGCGAAGCGCGAGATACGTCGCTATCGGGCCAAAGCGTCAAGCCCGGGCAAATCCAGCACGACGATGCCACCGTACTCGGTGCGCACGAGGCCTGCGTTCTTGAAGCGGGTCATTGCCTTATTGCACGTCTGACGCGACACGGCGGCGAGGTTGGCGAGCTCTTCCTGGGACAGCAGCAGATGCCCCGCGCCGCCCGGATTGGACAGCGGCTGCACCATCCCCACCAGCGCCCTCGCGACGAGACTGTCGGTGTCGAGCAGTCCGTGCGCGGCGACGGCGCCCATGAACCAGTGCAGACGTTCGTTGACCTGCAGCAGCAAAAATTCGTTGAACGACGGCTGATGCTCGCGAAGCCAATTGAACGTTGCGCGTGGTACCTGCGCGACTCGGCTGTCACGCAACGCGATGAGATCGGACTCGCGCGGCGCGTTGCGAATCAGCGTGCCTTCCCCGAACCAGCTGCCGACCGACTGTCCGCCTAAAGTCACCGTGTGTCCATCGCGGGCGGTGATCGACCACTTGATGAGGCCTTCGAGAACGCCGAACCAGGCGTGTTGCCGTTCGCCGTGGTGCCCCAGAGCCTGACCGGCTGCGACGGCGCGCTCCGACGCATCGGCGCGCACGCGCGACTTCGCAGGTTCGTCCAGCCCAACGAACCACGGCGACTGAGCGAGCAGTTCGTCGAGCGTAAGCGACACGGTGACCATCCGCTTTTGCCTCGTCATCGCCGTGCCTCCGGGCGGCTCGCACGGAGGCCGTTGCGAAATGTCGCCGCACTGACAGTGTCGCGCGGGCAATGCACGCACAATGGCTGAACTGGAACGTGGAGCATATACCCGTGAGTAAAGAAACTGTCTATCGTATCGACGTGCAATTCGGCGATTGCGACCCGGCGGGAATCGTCTTTTTCCCGAACTTTTCGCGCTGGATGGACGCCGCTTCGCATGATTATTTTATACAGTGCGGTCTGCCGCCATGGCGGGAGATGCAAGGGCTGCCCAATTGCATCGGCGCGCCGCTGTTGGAAATCCACACTCGTTTTCACACCTCGGCGACCTACGGCGAAAGTCTCGAGTTGCATACCCGCACTGAGGAATGGCGAGGCAAAGTGTTTATTCAAAGCCATCGCATCATGCGCAACGATACGCTGATTTGCGAAGGCCGCGCGACTCGCGCGCTGTGCGTCAAACAGGAGGATGGACGGCTGAAGGCCGTCGGTGTGCCTGAATTCATCCGTGCGGCGTGCGAATGAGCGGCGAGCGCGTGAGCCAGTCAGAAGGGAGGGTGTCATGACCACATCAAAAGGCCTGCGCGTGCTGGTGACCGCTGGTGCAGGCGGTATCGGGCGCGCCATCACGGAAGCATTCGTAGCTGCGGGCGCGAGCGTGTTTGTCTGCGATATCGATGAAGCGGCGCTTGAACAGATGCAAGCGCATTTGCCCGGAGTGAAAACTTCCGTGTGCGACATCGCCGATCGCGCGGCGGCTTCGCGCATGGTCGCGGACGCCGCGGCCGCTCTCGGCGGTCTGGACGTCCTGATCAACAACGCGGGCATCGCCGGACCGACCGCGAGTGTCGCGGAGATGGATCCGGACGCGTGGGAAGCCGTGCTTCGGCTGAACCTCACCGGCACGTTCATCGTCACGCAACAGGCAATCCCTCATCTGAAGCAATCGGGCGCGGGCGTGATTCTGATCATGTCGTCGCTCGCCGGCCGCTTCGGTTATCCGAACCGCAGCCCCTATGCGACGACCAAGTGGGGCCTCATTGGTTTCACCAAGACCTTGTCGCGCGAATTGGGCGAATTTGGCATACGCGTCAATGCGATTTTGCCAGGCGCGGTGGAAGGACCCCGTATTCAGCAGGTGCTGGCGGGCCGCGCATCGGCCAGCGGCCGCTCGGTCGCGCAGGAGGAGGCGGCTGCGCTCGCCAATCAGTCCATCAAGCACTTCGTGGATCCCGCGGAGATCGGGGCGCTCGCTGTCTTTCTGGCATCCGATGCCGGACGTTCCATTTCCGGGCAAATGATCCCGGTCGACGGGGATTCGCAAAGCGCGTCCTGAGATTGGGGCAATCATTCATGAATACCGCAGGCGTTCTGCAGCAGATAGATTTTTTGCGTCGGCCCACGGCGCGCAAGCTGGCTTGCCCGCGGTAGAACTGGCGAACCGAATCCGGGATCGCGACCTTCGTCATGCCGGCCGGAGTACACTGTTTTTTGCGGCGTCGTTACCGCAGAAGGAGGTCGAGATGAGATTCGCCGAAATGTTCAGGCGCTCGAGGCGGGGCGCCAAGGTCGATCAGCCAGCCGGCGGAGAGCCCCACGATGATCACGGGAAGTCCGCGCAAAAGGAAGCGAGAAAACAGTGGGACGTAGTGGGCCGCCTTCGTCACAAGAACGCGAAGTGGCAATAGCACACGACGACTGCAGCCGGGGTCCGGGCGCAAGGCGAAAGTCCCTGACAGTCTTCGCCGAAACGCCTGCGGAGCGTCAGTCGCCGCGTAGCCCGGCGCGCCCGCGCCCGGTCGGGTGAATGGGGCTTCGCTGAGCGTTATTCCGACCAATCCAGAGCCCGAGATGCCCGACCGAATCGACGACGAGATCACGTTCCGCAAGCTGGAAGTCCTGCTCGCGTTCATGGAGACAGGGAACCTGTCGAAGGCGGCCGAGGCCTTGAACGTGAGCACGGTCAGCGTGCATCGGGCGCTGCACTCGCTCGAACAGGGCGTGCGCTGCGCGCTGTTCCGGCATGAGGGCCGCAATCTGAAGTCGACGGAAGCGGCGCAAATGCTCGCCGACGTCGCACAGGAAGTGCTGACGCTGATGTCCGATGGTATCCGTGCAACGCGAGAGGCCGCGGGCTATTCATCGGACCGGCTGAAGATCGGCTCGCTGTATTCGCTGACCATCAAGACCGTGCCCGGCATCATCGTCGATCTGAAGGTGCGGCGGCCGGCCCTTCAGGTCGAACTCGCGCTCGGCTCGAATGCCGAGCTGCTCGACAAGCTGAAACAGGGCGCAGTCGACGCGGCGCTCATGGCCGTGCCCGAGGGCGAGCCCGAAGTCGATTCGTTGCCGCTCTTCGAAGACGACATCTTTTTCGGAGCGCCAGCGAACTCGCGCTTTGCGAATCAGCAAGCGATCGATCTGAGGGATTGCCGCGACGAGACATTCGTGTCGCTCGGCGAGGGTTTCGTCACGTATCACGGCTTTCTGGACGCGTTTCGTGTGGCGGATTTCACGCCGAACGTGACGATGAAGGTCGGCGATATCTTCTCGCTGATGAATCTGGTGAGCGGTGGGGTTGGCTACACGCTGTTGCCGGGCCGCGTGCGCGGCGTGTTCGGCGACAAGGTGCAATTCATTCCGCTCAAACCGCAATACCTGATGCGCCAGACCATCGGCGTCAGCTATCTGCGCGCGCGTGAGCGCGATCCGAATCTGCTTGCGCTGATGGCGGTTTGCCGCCTGCGGACCCGCAACGCCGACTGAAGTCCTGGCGTCGTTCAGCCGTCACGCGTGAGCGCGTTCGCGCTCGATCAGCATGCAAAGGTCCGGCAACGCGGTCTCGCTGCTGCTCGCCGCGATGCCATCATCGAAGGTCGTGCGGGTCATGCGGGTCAATACGTTGCCGCAAGGCATCTCGATCGCGAGACGGGCGCCGCGCTCCCACGCGAGCCGCATCGTGTCGTACCAGCGCACCTGCCGCGCCATGTTGCCGGCAAGATCGGCCGAGATGCGTCGACCATCGAAGAGCGGCCGCGCCGCACTGCTACTCAGATACACCGTGCGAGGCGCATGCACGGTGACCTGCGCGAATGCTTCGGCGAGCGCGGCCGCTGGCTCGTCGAGCAACGCGCAATGGGATGGCACCGCGACGTCGAGCCGCTCGCAGCGTTGCGCGCCCTGCTCGAGCGCAAGCGCAACCAGCTCTTGCATGGCGGTGTCGCTGCCGGCAATCACCATCTGTGTTTCGGCATTCAGGTTAGCCAGGAAGACAGGCGTGGCCGCGCGGTTGACCCGCGCGATCAGAGCTTCGAGCGGCCGCTGTCTGAGGCCGACGATCGCTGTCATCCCATAACCGCTCGGGTACGCGCGTTCCATCAAGTGGCCGCGCAGTGCAACGAGCCTGACGGCATCCGCATAGCGCAGCGCGCCGGCCGTCACCGCGGCCGGATAGGCGCCGATCGACAGACCGGCGACGATGTCGGGTTCGCAGCCGCACGCACTGAGCACGCGCGCCTGTGCGACGCCCGCGATCAACAGGCATAGCTGAACGGCGATGGTCGAGCGCAGCGAGGCGGCGTCATCGAGCGAGCGGACGTCGTAGCCGAGCGTGTCGCTCGCCTCCTCGAGTGCGCGGCACGCTTCGACATGATCGGGCAGCGTAGCCAGCATGCCGCTCTTTTGCGAGCCCTGGCCGGGGAAGGTGAAAACCGTGCTCATGATGTTTGCGATAAGGACGGGGCGAGAGTGAGCCATTCGCGCGTAGCCCACGCGGGCATCGTCGATGCCGATCGAAGGGCATGGGGCGCATCGAGCCTATTGCTCACGCGCCCACCAGCGCTCTCGTCGCGAAGAACAGCACCGACGGTCCGAGCAGGCACCCCACACCCGTATGAAACGTCGCGATCAATGCGCCATACGGCACGAGCCGCCGGTCGGTGGCGGCGAGTCCCGCGCTGACGCCGCTGACGGTGCCCGCGAGGCCGCCGAAGATCATCGCGGAGCGGGGCGTCTTCAGTCCCATGAAGTTGGCCGCGATCGGCGTGCCGATCATCACGATGATCGCCTTGATCAGGCCGGTGGCGATGCTGAGGGCGATTACGTCGGAGCTGGCGCCAATCGCCGCGCCCGTCACCGGCCCGACGATGTAAGTGACGGCGCCCGCACCGATGGTCGTCATGCTGACCGCGTCGGTGTAGCCGAACGCATGCGCGATGCTCGCGCCGACGATGAACGGCAACAGCGTGCCGAGCAGCAGCGACACCGCGCCGATGAGCCCGGCCTTGCGCGCCTCGTTGGCCTGCACTTCGAAGGCGGTGGCGACGATCGCGAAATCGCGCAGCATCGCGCCGCCCATCAGGCCGACACCCGTGAAGAGCGGCAAATCGGCGAGACCTTTCTGTCCGCCCGTGAATACGCCGCCGACATACGCGAGCGCAAGACCGATCACGATCGCGATTGCCGAGCCGTGCACGCGTCCGCGCGTCAGCGTGCGCGAGATCGCCGACGACACCCACATGATCAGCCCCACCAGCGCGAACGACGTAACCAGGCCGTTCTGAACGAACACTTTTTCGAGCATATGCAACATGATGACCTCCGGCTTCAGATTTCTTCGAGCTGCGGCGCGTTCACGAGCGAAGTGCTGTCGCGACCGGTGCGTGAAAGGACGGCGATGCAGCACGCGCAGACCGCCGCGGCGCCGAGTGCCGAAAGCAGCGCAACGGGACCTCCCTTGATCGCCGCCACGACGTTCTGATTCGCTGCCATCGCGACGACCACGGGGATATACATCGCGCCCCAGAAGCCGACACCCGCTTCGGTTTCTTTCGGCAGCAGGCCTTTTCCATGCAGATAGAGGCGCAGAAAGATCAGCAGCAGCATCGCGATGCCGACACCGCCGACATTCGTCTTGACGCCGATCGCGACCCCGAGCAGGTCGCCGAGAAAAAGTCCGGCCAGGTGGCAGAACGCGAGCAGGGCGGTTCCGTAGATGATCATGTTGCTGTCTCCGATGATTGATTTCGTTGACCTCTGAAGGGTCGTGGCAGGCTGGCGAAGTTGCCTCGACGCGGTGTTTGATGCCGCATCGGGGCCGAGGTCAGGGCGGGTTCAACGCCATTGCTCGCGCAACTTTTGCCGTACCGTCGCCGATGCCGCGCGGTGCGGGCTTGCAAGCCGCCCGGCGAGGCCACGCGAGGGGTCGGTGCGAATGTCGTCGAGCGCTTCGCGCAGCGTCGTTTCGATCGATGCCTGATCCGCGCCGCTGGGCGCATCCGCGTTGCTCACCGTCAGGAGCTTCCACAGCAGTCCGAGCGACGCATAGTTGTCGATGTCGTAGGCCATTGGCGGCACCTGGGCGGTGAACGCTTCGAGATCGGCCACTGAGCGCAAGGTGATGCGTGCAGCGGATTCCTTGCCCATCGCGTGGACCATCACCTGTGAATCGGCCAGCGCGATCAGCCGGTTCGCCTGGTAGCCATGCGCGAGAAACGCACCCGACATCGCGCGCCCCACGATCAACCCGATCACCGGATGACCGGCCAGCCGTGCGCTCGCGTAGGCATCGGCGGCGCCAGCCAACGCCTGATGAATCCCGTAGGCCTCTTCGCGCCGCCCATACGCCTGACTGGCGACATCGATAATCGCGACGATTGCGCGCTTGCCGTCATGCGCCGCGTCGGCGTCGACCACTTCGCGCACTGCCCGCGCGAGTTCCCATCCCTCGATCAACCCGATCTCGCCGCGGCGTGCGCGCGCAAACGGATTGTCCGGATCGGGCACCACCGCGATATAGCGCGCCGGGGATTCGCCGAGGCGCGCATCGACCACCCGCACCGAGGGCGGAAAACCTTGCCGCAATGGCGCGCTATTCGTGAGCGCGTCGAGCCAGACAGCGCCACGTGCGGAGAGTTGCTGTGTGCTCATGACTGAAATCCCTCGCCGTAGGCGGCGACCACTTGCTCCGGGGTAACTTGCGCGCCCGGATCGATTTCCGACAGCCGCTGCAAAAAGCTGGCGACACGTTCGCTGCGGCACATCGGCGGACGACCGTTGCGAAACAGCTCGATGACGGCCGCGCGGATCGCATCGGTGTCATCGGCTGCGTAGATGTCGACTAGCCCGGTGCGGTGACGCTGCTCGCAGCCGGTGAAGCTCCAGATCATCGGCCGGTCCCGCGAGTCGAATTCGGCGACGCCGGCCTCCTGTTCGATGACCGCCGGTCCGTTCAACCCAAGTCGCGCTTCGCGCGTGCCGATCAGATAGCTGCATAGTCCCGCCGAGATCGACATGCCGCCGTAGCAGCCGATCGGCCCGGCGGTGATGCCGATCACCGGCTGATAGCGCCGCAGGTCCACGATTGCTGCGTGAATCTCCGCAATCCCGGCGAGCCCGAGATTGGCCTCCTGCAAGCGCACGCCACCGGTCTCGAACAGGATCACCGCGCGCGTCGGGATGCCGTTGCGGTTGTCGTCGGCGGCGAGTTCGAGGCTGCCCGCGATCTTCGCCGCCGACACTTCACCCATGCTTCCGCCCTGGTAGCCGCCATCGATGGCGAGCACGACGGCGGGCTGGCCGTCGATCCGTCCTTTGGCCACCACGGTGCCGTCGTCAGCCTGCGTGACGATCCCTTGCCGCGCGAGCCACGGCGAGCGCACGCGCTCGAACGGATCGAGCAGTTCAGCGAAGCTGCCTGAATCGAGCAGCCTCCTTGCCCGGCTGCGCGCGTCGAGCTCGATGAAGCTCTGACGCTCGAGCAGTTGCTGTTTATCCATGATCGTCATGCTCCGCCCGTTGATTGCAATTGTTCCAACACCTGGCCGATGCGCATTTGCACGACCCCGGGTGTCGCGCCGGAGTCGTTGATTTCCAGCTTCGCGGCCGGCCACGAGCCGTCGCCGAAAATGCGCTCCAGCACGGCTTCCCATACATGCGCGTTGCCGTCGACCGAAGTCGTGATGTTCACGACGGTACGATGCGGCTCGTTGGCTTCGAGCAGGACTTCGAGATCGCCCGACGCGACCACGCCGGCCGCTGCACGGCCATGCGCGGGCGCTCCCGCCGCAAATTCGAGAACGATGGTTTCCATCAGCTTTCCTGTGTGTGAGTCGTGTAGGGCTTGGTCGTTGCGGTGCCTTCGACCTGCAGCCGGTCGAGAAAGAGGGTGGCGGCGAGCAGATCGGCGGCGCCGCCGGGCGACACGTGCAGTTCGACCAGACGCCGATCCAGAGCCTTCAGATGACGGCGGCCGGACAGCGCAGCGGCCCCGCCGTGCGCAAGCACGCGCCGCGCACCGCTTTGCATCTCGGCGAGTGCGCCGCGGCCGCCGCGAGCCAGCACGCAGGTGTCGTCGAGGCTCGCCATCACGGCGAGCAGCGCATTCAATCTGGCGGCGGTTTCACTGTCGCCGCGGCTGCGCGAACGGGCGAGTTCGGGGAGCGCGACTTGCACGACGTGCGGAAAACCGGCCTGCGCCTGGCCACGCGCGCCGCCGACGTTGTAGTCGACGCATGCCTGTTCGCCTTTGTGGCCGGTCTGCAGCGGTGCGTGGCGGTCGGCGATGCGCGCGATCTCGCCAGCGCGTGCGGCGATCGCATCGGCCGCGAGGTCATCCGGTTCGCGTGCGGCTGCCGTCACCAACAGTCCGAGCGCCCAGATCGCGCCCCGATGCGTGTTGACGCCATGCGTCGCGTCCATCATCCGTGCTTCGCCGTCGCGGCCGATCGCGCCAATGCGCTCACGCAATTTGGGCATCGCCCGCGTTTCGATGCCCGCCCGTGCGAGCTCCGCGAAGGTCGGCTGCAGCGCCAACGCGGATTGGCACATCAGCTTCCAGTCGAGATCGTGATGCGCGCCCTGGCTTCGGATATCGACAAGTCCGGGTTTGGGCGCGAGCGTCACTTCGTCGATCAGCGCACCGACCACCTGCGAGCCGAAGTGCGCGGCAAGGTCGAACGAAGCGCGTGGTAGCGGCGCGCAAACCATGGCGAGGTTCTCCCGCATCACCAGCTCCGGTAACGTGCGGGCGGCTCGTACAGCCCGTCCGACCAGTCGACCAGATCCGCGACGCTCTTTGCGGCCAGCAGCGACCGGTTCGCTTCGCTGCGGTGAATGCCAAGGTCCTCGGGGAGCGCGATCAGACCATCGCGCCGCAGGGCTGCGCGTTTTTCCGGGCTGCTTGCAAGGCCGATCGGCGTCACGCCCGCGACGGCCGCGATCATCTCCTTGCGTTGTTCGAGCGAGCCCGCCTTGTAGAGATAGGCGATCCCTTCCTCGGTCAGTACATGCGTGACGTCGTCGCCGTAGATCATCACGGGCGCGATCGGCATGCCCGATTCGCGTCCGACTTCCACCGCGTCGAGCGTGTCGACGATGGTCGGCTGGGCGCCGGCCTGAAAAGTCTCGACCATCTGCACGACGAGCTTGCGGCCACGCTCGAGCGGGTTGTCGGTTTGCAGCAGATCCAGCCAGGCCGGCGTCGCATGACGCCGGCCGCGCGGATCGTGGCCCATGTTGGGCGCACCGCCGAAGCCCGCGAGTCGTCCATGCGTGACGGTCGACGAGTTGCCTGCGCCATCCATCTGCAGCGTCGAGCCAATGAACATGTCGACCGCGTACTGGCCGGCGAGCTGCGACATGGCGCGATTCGAACGCATTGAGCCGTCGCGCCCCGTGAAAAAGACATCGGGCCGTTGCGCGACATAGGCATCCATGCCGAGCTCGCCGCCGAAGCAATGCACGCTGTCGACCCAGCCGGTCTCGATCGCGGGGATCAGCGTCGGATGCGGATTGAGTGTCCAGTGCCGGCAGATCTTGCCCTTGAGCCCGAGCTTCGCGCCGTATGTGGGCAGGATCAGTTCGATCGCGGCCGTATTGAAGCCGATGCCGTGATTCAGCGATTGCACCTGATGTCGCTCATAGATGCCGCGAATCGCCATCATCGCCATCAGTACATGGACCGGCGTGATCAGGCGTGGGTCTCGCGTGAACAGCGGCTCGATAAAGAACGGCTTGTCCGACTGGACCACGAAGTCGACCCACGAACCGGGAATGTCGACGCGCGGCAGGTCTTGCGGATCGTCGACGATCTCGTTGACCTGCGCGATCACGATGCCGTCGCGAAAGGCTGCGGATTCGACGAGTGCCGGCGTGTCTTCGGTGCTGGCGCCGGTGTAGAGATTGCCGTCGCGATCCGCCTTGTAGCCCGCGACCAGCACAACGTTCGGAGTCAGATCGACATAGAGCCGCCCGTACAGTTCGATATACGTGTGGATGGCGCCGATTTCGAGGATGCCGTCCTGCAGGAACTGCGAAATGCGCAGGCTTTGCGCGCCGGCGAAAGCGAAATCCAGCTTTCGGGCGATGCCTCGCTCGAACAGGTCCAGATGCTCGGCACGGCTCACGCTCGGAATGATCAGATGCAGGTCGTGAACGATTTCCGGATCGACTTTCGCGAGCGAGCGCGACAGGAAGTCAGCCTGCTTCTGGTTGTTTCCTTCGAGGACCACGCGGTCTCCAGGGGCAATCAGGTATTGCAAGACTTCGACGATGCGCCCGGTGGGCAGGACCGCGCCGTCCGCGATCGACGCGACCCGCGCGATGCGCCGTTGCTTTTCCGCGCGGCGTGTAGCCCAACGGGACTGGAACTGACTTTGACTGGACATGTGCGCTCTCGCTCAGGACATGAGGCGAGTCTAGGGAGCGACGGACATGCATTCAATAACGCTCCGGATGCGACTGTTATCTCCAGGGTAACGATGGTTCAGGTTGAACGGCAAAACGGACAGGTCCGCAAAGGCGCGGACCTCGATGGAATGATGTTTCGCAAGCGCGGTTCAATGACCGGACTCTGAACTTGGGGTTTTCACTAGCAAGCATCGCACGGGATGCGGCGAGGGGTTCGTTCCCGGCGAATGTGGGCGTTACTGCATCAGCAAACGCGGCCTGATCCTTTTGCCTTCAGTCGAGCGCAGCCGGCCCGACATAATGCGCCCTCGGCCGCAATAGACATCCCTGCGTGATCTGCTCGATCGAATGAGCCATCCACCCGACGCTGCGCGCGATGGAAAACAGCGCGAACGCCGCTCCCTCGGGGAGAGCGCAATGCTCGACGAGCGCGGCGAGTGCGATGTCGATAGCGGGCAACTTGCCCGTCAGACGTTCGACACGGTCGATCAGATCGCGCGCCGCGTCGGGCGCCTGGAAGGAGGCCAGCAGGTCCGCCGCGCGCGGATCGCCTTGCGGATACAGCTCGTGACCGAAACCGGGCAACGGCTCGCCAGCCGCGATCAGTGTCCGGACGACTGTTTCGGTTCCCGAGCGCTTCGCATCGTCCATGAACTGAAGAACGCGCACGATGGCATTGCCATGCAGCGGACCGGAGAACGCGGCGAGCCCTGCGACCATGCACGCGCCGAGCGACGCCCCCGTCGATGCGGCCACGCGGGCCGCAAATGACGAGCTCGTCAGCTCCTGATCGGCAAGCAGCACCAGCACGCGCCGCAGTAGATCCGCATGATGCTCAGCGCCCCACGCATTCGCGATCCGCAGATGCAACGGGCCGTCATCCGCCCGCAGCTCGACAAAATTGCTGGCGAGGCGGCCCACCAGCGCGGCGGCCTGATCGACTCTTTGGGCGAGGTCGCGTGCCGCTTGCGCTCGATCGTACGCCGCGTCGCAAGCCAGCGCGGCGTAGATACGCGCGCTGATCGGGCCTTCGAACGGGACCGGCTCGAACGACGGAAAGTGCGGCGGCCCGGTCGTGTTCCAAAGCAGGCGCGCGGCCTCTTCCAGCGTCGAGGATGCCGCCAGTTGCACCGCATCGCGGCCGCGATAGTAGAGCCTGCCGCGCACGATCGTGGAGATGCTCGTGTCGATGATCGGCTCTCCCCACGACATCGTGCTTGCCGCGATGTTTTTGCGCGCTCGCCCGAGGCTGCGCCTCTTCACGAGTGCCGCGATATCCGTCGAGCGATAGAGGTTGCGGTTGGCATTGTCCGGGTCGCCCTGGACCTCGATCCGACCGCGGCTGACATAGGCATAGAGCGTCTGCTTGCGCACGCCCAGGGCGTCGCAGGCTTCTTCCTGCGTCATCCAGTTTTTCACGTTGATTGACTCAATCAAGATTGACGGTCTTACGCGGCATCGGTTTAATCCGGAACACACCCCCCAAAAAAAAGTCCGGCCGACAGGTCGAAAGGCTTTCGCGCCGCGCGCCGTCGCGAACCATTCAGGGGCATGAAAGAGGAGATATCAGTGGCTACAGAGCGCACGACCCAGTATATAGCGGGCACGGCTGCCCGCACGACCCGCACGCGTTACTCGATCCTTGCGATGATCCTGCTGCTCGCGACGGTCGCGTATGCGGACCGCGCCATCCTGTCGATCGCCGGTCCCGGCATATCGAAGGAGTTCGGCCTGAATCACGTGCAACTGGGTTACGTGCTGTCGGCCTTCAGCTGGGCCTATGTCGTAGGCCAGATACCCGGCGGCCTGTTGCTCGATCGCTTCGGCACGAAGACGATGTACGGCGCGACGCTGATTCTGTGGTCGATCGCGACCATGCTGGTCGGGTTCATCGGCAACTTCACGTCGGATCTGTCGATTGCGCTGGGATTGCTGTTCGCACTGCGCTTCGCGCTCGGACTGATCGAGGCGCCGAGCTTTCCCGCCAACGGCCGCGTCGCGGTGATGTGGTTTCCGAGGCAGGAACGGGGCCTCGCCACTTCGCTGTTCGCATCGGCTTCGTATTTCGCCGTCGCGATCTTCTCGCCGTTCGCCGGCTGGCTGACGTCGCGATTCGGCTGGCCCGCTCCGTTCATCGCGCTGGGATTGATCGGTCTCGCGACGGCAGCCGTGTGGGCCTTCGTCATGCATGAGCCGCGCAACCATCCGCGCGTCTCCAGCGGCGAGCTCGATCACATCATCGCGGGCGGTGCGATGGTCGATATCGATTCGAAGCACGAGCTGCAGTCGCGCCCCGCGATCTCGCGCGGCATGGTGCGCATGCTGCTCGCCAATCGCATGTTGTGGTGCTCGTATATCGGGCAGTACTGCACCATCGCGCTCAGTTATTTCTTCATCACCTGGTTTCCGATCTACCTCGTTCAGGCGCGCGGCATGAACGTGATGGAGGCGGGCTTCGCGACGATGGTTCCGGCCGTTGCGGGCTTCGTCGGCGGCATTGCGGGCGGCACGATTTCCGACTGGCTGATCCGTCGCGGCTGGAGCGTGTCGTGGGCCCGCAAAACGCCGTATATCGTCGGCATGGCGCTGGGGTGCAGCCTCGTTCTGTCGGCCGTCACCGAAAGCAATACCGTGATCGTTCTGCTGATGACCCTGGCCTTCTTCGGCAAGGGTGCGGCGGCAGGCGCGGGCACCTGGGCTGTCGTCAGCGACACCGCTCCGCGCGAGGCAGTTGGTCTCGCGGGCGCAATCTTCAATTGCATCGGTAACATCGGCGGCATCGTGACGCCGATCGCCTTTGGCTATATCGTGCAGGCGACGGGCGGCTATACGGTCGGACTGTATTTCGTCGCCGCGCACTGTCTCGTTGCGGCCGTCGTCTATCTGTTCTTCATGGGCAAGATTGAACGCGTGAAGATGAGTTGAATCGTCTTCGTAGCTTCGCTTTGCTCTGCGTCAGTTGCACAACACACCGGGCGCGTCGATGGCGCGTCGAATCATCACTTTCGAATTTGAATCATGACCAAGCCGATCATCCTCAATGCGGCAGAATTGCCCGAGTGGACCCATGCAGAACTGCAAGCGCTTTTCACGGTGCTCGATCTGCCCAAGGATCCCGCCGCCGCACATGCGTTTCTGAATGCGTACGGCGCCAAGGTGCAGGGAATTGCGTTGCGTAAGACGATAGTCGACGCGGCAGTCCTCGATGCGCTTCCCGCTCTGGAAATCATCTCGAGCTATAGCGCGGGACTGGACAACGTGGACATCGGGGCGGTCCGCGCGCGTGGCATCGTGATCGAGAATACCTCGCACATTCTTGCGCAAGACGTTGCAAATGCGGCCGTCGGCCTGGCGCTGGCGCTCACGCGCGACTTCGTGAACGCCGATGCATTCGTTCGCTCAGGTCAATGGCCCGTACAGGGTCAGTATCCGCTTGGGCGCTCGATCTCGCGCATGAAAGTCGGCATCGTCGGGCTCGGCACCATCGGGTCGGCTATCGCAACGCGCCTGCAGGCCTTCGGTTCGACGCTCGCCTATTTCGGCCCCAGCCGCAAGGCCGTCGACATTCCGTACTACGACGACGTGTGCGAACTCGCGCGCGATAGCGACATGCTGATCCTCACGTGTCCGCTGTCGCCCGCGACGCATCATCTCGTCGATGCTGCCGTCATCGACGCGCTGGGTCCCAACGGTTTCGTCGTGAATATCGCGCGCGGCCCGGTGGTCGATGAAAGCGCGCTGATCGCGGCGCTTGCGGCAGACAAGCTCGCGGGCGCCGCGCTCGATGTCTTCGAGCATGAACCTGCCGTTCCCGAGGCGCTCATTCGTGATCGCAGAGTGGTGCTGACGCCTCATATCGGTTCGGGAACCGAGGAAACGCGCCACGCGATGGCGGAACATGTCGTCGATGCGCTTGCGAGGCATTTCGGCATCGGCAGCCCGCGCAATAGGGTGGTCGGCGACACGGAGCATGAGTACGATGCTTTGGCTGCAAAACGCGTCGCCATCAGTCGCAAAGCAGCCCCTCCATCGGAATCGCCGGGGTACGTCCCGCGATCAGGTCGGCCGTGATTCGAGCCGATCCGTGCGACATGGTCCAGCCGATATGACCGTGACCGGTATTCAGATAAAGATTGCGATACTTCTTGCGCCCAAAAATCGGCAAGTTCGTCGGTGTCATCGGCCTGAGCCCGGCCCACATTTCGGCGCGATCGTAGTTGGCGCCAGCCGGGTAGAGTTCCTGCGTCACGCTCTTCATAAACGCAAAATCAGAAGGCTGATGGCTCGTGTCGTAGCCGGCAAACTCGGCCGTTGCGGTGACCCGGATCCGGTCGCCGAAGCGCGAGATAGCGACCAGATTGTGCTCGTCGACCGCTGCAACGGCGGGTGGCAACGGCCGGCCATCGATCGGAATCGTGAGGGAGTACCCCTTGATCGGATAGATCGGGAGATCGATACCGATCTGTCGGGAAAGAATCGGACTATAGGGGCCGAGGGCGAGCACATACGCGTCGCCTTTTAGAAGGCCTCGACTCGTTCTTATGCCCACCACGTCCTGGCCGGCGGTTTCGAAGCCGTCGATGGTGGTGTCCGTCAGAAGCGTGCCGCCACGCGCGACGATCTTTTCCGCAAGGGCGCGCGTGAACTTCGCAGGGTCTCCGGTCTCATCGGTCGGGCAGTATATGGCACCCGCTATCCTGTCTCTTGCCGAAGCCAGCGACGGGTCGAGTGCGACGACCTGATCGCGGCTGAGAACCCGGATCACTTGACCATCGGATTCCAGCAGTTTCATGTGTTCGACTCCCCGGTCCTGCGCTTCCTGAGTCCGATGGAGATACAGAATTCCGTGGTCGTTCCGATCGTATGCAATGTCGTCCTCAGCGACCACCTCGTGCAGCACGCGTTGCGAGTACGCGGCCAGCCGATGCTTGAGCAGGGTATTGCGGCGGGCCTTCTCTGA
Source organism: Paraburkholderia sp. HD33-4 (assembly GCF_021390635.1). Lineage (NCBI taxonomy): Bacteria > Pseudomonadati > Pseudomonadota > Betaproteobacteria > Burkholderiales > Burkholderiaceae > Paraburkholderia > Paraburkholderia sp. HD33-4. The sequence continues at coordinate 1,161,817 of NZ_JAJEJS010000003.1, forward strand.
TGTGCATTCCATCAGGAACCGCCACGACCAGCTGTAAAGCCTGGGATCTGCCGAGAACCTGAAGCGCAACGCCTGATCCTTCAGCACCAGCGATTTGAGCAGAATCATCGGCGCTTTGGGCGAGGACCAGACAAAGGAATGCCCGGGCGCGATCATGCCCGCGTTACCCCAACTGGTTTCCGCTGCGACCAAAGGCTGCCGTTCGACGATCACGACCTCGTGACTGTCCTTCTGCAACTGGTACGCGGTCGTCACACCGACTACCCCGCCACCGAGCACGATAACTTTCATGATGTCCTCAGATACGAGGAGGCCGGCGGGCATTCACGGCAGCGCGGTCTCCCGGACGGAGTTCGATCAAGGCGGGCTGCTGCGGCAGTCTCACTTCCATTGCGGCTGATTCAGCACCATGCCGTGCTGTCCCTTGTAGGCAGCCACGGCCGGCGGCGTCCACCCGTCCAGCATGTGTGGCGCGAGTTGCCAGACCTCGATGCCGAGCGGGCGGCATACTTCCAGCGGATCGCGCGCGTCCGGGCCCCACATCGGCACAGACAGATCGCCGCCCGGGCAGGTCGACAGTGCGCACAGCAAATCGATCTCCGCGAAGAATTCGAGGTAGTCGCCTTTCTTGGCCGGACACGCCTTCATGAAGTATTTGTCTTCGAGATTCAGGCCGGTGCACTGGAACACGTTGAGTACGTCGTGGACGTCGTACTCAGTCAATCCATACGGGGCGATGGCGCGCGTCAGGTTGGAGTGGCAGTGGAAATGAAAATCCTCGCCGCTCAGCATGCGGTTCACGTAGGGGTCGCAGCGCGTGCCGAGCAGATCGTGGACACGGCCGCCGTGCTCGTCGACGCCGTAGCTTGCGAGACTGTCATCGGTGATGGTCACCATCGGACGCAGGAATGGCAGCGTCGACCACAGACGGTCGAACGTGCTCACGTGCGCCTGCTGCAACTGGCGCGTGCGCGATGCCCACATGCGCTCGCGGGGGTTGTGCCGGTTCCACATGTTCAGGTCGGCAACCTGCGGGCCTTCGATCGTGACAATGCGAAACACGTGGCCGGCCGGCACCGTCCACGCCTGCCCAGAGCGGATCGGCACGACGATCGATTCGACCAGCGTGCGGGTGTCGTGCTGTGAGGCGATGCGCTGATAGAACACCTTGTCGACGTCGAGCGCCGAGCCTTTGGTGGACTGATAGGCAGCAGGATAATTCAGCATGATGCATTCTCCTTTGAATTCAGGCCTGCGCCGTGCCGCGATCAGGCGGCGTCCTCATCGCTCGAGCGACGCAGCACTTCAACGAGCTTTTCCTAACCGATCTCTGACATATTTACGTCCGTGACGTCGGCCCCGTTTCAGCCAACCTCAATCGCTCAGTTGGTGGCTTATTCCGCCGCGATGGCACTGCCGCCCAGATAGGCAGCGCGGACCCGGCTATCCTGAGCCAGCTCGCGAGCGGACCCCGCGAGCGCAATGTGCCCGCTTTCCAGCACGTAAGCCCGATGAGCGATTCGCAGCGCCTGGCGGGCGTTCTGCTCGACGAGGAGAATCGAGGTGCCTTCGCGGCAGATGTCGGCGATCATGCCGAAGATCGCGCGGACCAGCTTCGGCGCGAGTCCCATCGACGGTTCGTCCAGAACCACGATACGCGGGCGCAGCATCAGGGCGCGGGCAATCGCCAGCATCTGCTGTTCGCCGCCGCTGAGCGTGCCTGCCAGCTGGCTGCGTCGCTCGCCGAGCCGGGGGAAAGTCGCATAGAGCTGATCCCTTCGCTGTTGCAATGCCGCGCTGTCGCGCCGGATCAGATAGCCGCCGAGATGCAGATTTTCCTCCACCGTCAGCGCCCCGAAAATGCGCCGCCCCTCTGGTACATGACCCAGACCCAACGCCACGATCTGGTGTGCGCGCAGTCCCGTCAGGCGCTGGCCATCCATCGCAATGTCGCCCGCGCGCGGCCGGATCAAGCCGGAAATCGCCCGCAGTGTGGTCGTTTTTCCCGCGCCATTGCTGCCGAGCAACGCGACGATCTCGCCCTGTGCGACGTCCAGCGAAATGCCGTGCAGCACTTCGACAGTCCCATAGCTCACACGCAGATCGCGGATTTCTAGGAGTCCCACAGCGATTTCTCCCCGGCGGTATCGTCGCTCGCCTCGTCCTTTTCGGCGGTGCCGAGATAGGCATCGATTACCCGCGGGTCCACCTGGATCGCGGCGGGCTGGCCCTCGGCGATGATGACGCCGTGATCCATCACGATGATCCGGTCCGACACGCCCATCACCAGCATCATGTCGTGCTCGATCAGCAGCACCGTCACGCCATGATCCCGGATCCGCCGGATCAGTTCCATCAGCGCGCGTTTCTCGGTCGGGTTCATGCCCGCAGCCGGCTCATCGAGCAGCAGGAGGCGAGGGCTGCTGGCGAGCGCACGGGCGATCTCCAGCCTGCGTTGGTCGCCGTAGGGCAGATCGGCGGCGCGCTCGCCGGCCCTGCCGGCAAGACCGACGAAGGCGAGCCAGCGCAGGCCCTCGGTGGAATGGTCCGCCGCCTCGGCACGCGCGGACGGTAACGCCAGAAGCTCGGCTGCGAGCGAGGTCCGAAGCCGATGATCCATGCCGGTCAGAACGTTTTCGAAGGCAGTCATGTGGCCGAACAGGCGGATGCCCTGGAAGGTGCGCGCCATGCCTTGATGGACGATGCGATGAGGCGCGCCGCCGGCAAGCCGTTCCCCGCACCAGACGATCTGGCCGCCGGTCGGACGGATCACGCCGGTCAGGCAGTTGAACACGGTCGTCTTGCCGGCGCCGTTCGGACCGATCAGGCTCACGATCTCGCCGCTGCGCACCGCGAAGCTGACACCGCCGAGCGCCAGCACGCCACCGAAGCGGCGCTGCATGTCGCGCACGTCCAGCAGGATCTCATCGGTGACGGCGTGGCTGGGCACCGGGGCCCGATCTGCGTCAGCGCCCTTGCGCGGCGGCGCGACGCGGCGCAACGGCGCTGGCCACAGCCCTTGCGGCCTCAGCAGCATCAGGATCACGAGCCCGATCGCGAAAGCGAAGATGCGCCAGAGGTTGAGAAAACGCAGCAGCTCCGGCAAGCCGGCGACGATGATGGCGCCGAGGATCACCCCGGGAATGCTGCCCCGGCCGCCGAGCACGACGACGATCAGGATCGTGACGGACTGCAGATAGGTGAAGCCGGTCGGATCGATCGTGCCGAAGCGGGCGGCGAACAGGCTGCCGCCCAGCCCGCCGATCAGCGCGCCCATCACATAGGCGAGCAGCTTGACGCGCAGTGTCGGCACGCCGACGGCCTCGGCAGCTGCCTCGTCCTCGCGGATGCTGGTCCACGCGCGGCCCAGCCGCGACTGGCCGAGCCGGATCGCGAACACCAGCACCAGCACGAGGAACGCCATGCCCAGTTCGTAGAGCGCTAGCGGGGAACTGATCTCGAAACCGAACAGACTCGGGCTCGCGATGCCGAAGATGCCGTTCGGGCCGCCGGTGATGTCGAGATTGGTGGCGACGATACGCGTGATTTCGCCGAACCCGAGCGTGACGATCGCCAGATAGTCGCTGCGCAGGCGCAGGGTGGGATAGCCGATGACGATGCCCGATACCCCGGCGAACGCCAGACTGAACGGCAGGGTTTCCCAGAACGAGAAGTGCAGCAGGGTTTCCAGCAACGCCGTCGTGTACGCGCCGATCGCGAAGAAGGCCGCGTAGCCCAGATCGAGCAGTCCGGCATAACCGACCACGATGTTCAGCCCGAGACCCAGGATCGAATACGTGACGATGGTCAGGCCGACATCGACGACATAGTTGCCGGCGACAGCGGGCAGCGCCACGGCGGCGGCCAGCAGCGCACCGCCGACAGGCCTGGCCCAACGCGCGGAAGCCTGACTGGCGCTCATGGACTACATTCTCTCGACAACGCGCTCGCCGAACAGCCCGGTCGGCTTGATCACGAGCACGGCGATCAGCACGCCGAAGACGAACACGTCGGTCCATTGCGACGAGACATAGCCCGCGCCGAAGGCTTCGAGCAGGCCAATCAGGATGCCGCCCGCCATCGCTCCCGGAATGTTGCCGATGCCGCCGAGCACGGCGGCGGTGAACGCGCGCAGGCCTAGCACGAAGCCCATGAAGAAATTGATCTGCGTGTAGTAAAGCCCCTCCATGACCCCCGCCACGGCGGCCAGCACCGAACCGAGCAGAAAGGTGAGCTGGATCAGGCGTTCGACGTCGATGCCCATCAGACGTGCGGCGTCCTGATCGATTGCCAGCGCGCGCATCGCGGTGCCGAGGAAAGTGTGGTGAACGAAGAAATACAGTGCCAGCATCAGGGCCAGGCTTGCCACGATGATGCCGATCTGCGCGAAGGTGATTTGCACGCCGTGGAGTTCGAAGCCCGCCTGGCTCAGCACGTGCGGATAGGTGCGAAAACCTGCGCCGTAGATCAGCAGCACCCCGTTTTGCAGCGCCAGCGAGACGCCCAGCGCCGTGATCAGAATCGACAGCCGCGGCGCGCGCAGCAACGGCTGATACGCGAGCCGCTCGATCAGCAGGCCGAGCGCGCCTGTGACCGTCATGGCGGCCACCAGGGCGATCAGCAGTGCCAGGGCGAGGGGCAGATGCGCGGACGCGAGCACCATCAGACCGGTCCAGCCGATGAACGCGCCGACCATGAACAGATCGCCATGAGCGAAGTTGATCAGCCGGATGATTCCGTAGACCATCGTGTAGCCGAGGGCGACGAGCGCGTAAAACGAGCCGGTCGTCAGCCCTTCGACGACGAACTGGAAGAAGTCGCTCATGACGGCGTGGGGCGCGCAGTAGCGCCTACTTCATGGCCGCCCAATGTCCGCTCGCATCCTGCCTCTGGTAGGGCTCGAAGTTGTCGTTGTGCACGATGATCGTGATGTACACGGCTTTGCTGCGGTCCCCCTTCGGATTGAAAGCAATCGTACCGGTCGCGCCCGGGTAGTTCGAGATCTTGTGCAGAGCAGCCGAGATCGCGGCAGGCTGCGTCGATTTTGCGTCCGCGATGGCTTTCGCCGTGACCCCGACGGCATCGTATTCGTAGACCGAGTAGGGTCCAGGCGCTTGCCCGTAAGCTTTCGTGTAGTCGTCGACGTACGCGTGCGCGCCGCTCAGGAACTGCGCGAGCGGTGCCGTCGTGATGATCATGCCGTCGGCGGCGGGACCGGCCGTCTTCATCAGGGTGGGGTCATTGGTGGCGTCGCCGCCCATCAAGGTCATTTTCAGACCCAGTTGCCGCGCTTCCTTGACCAGCAGGCCAGCTTCGGAGAAGTAGCCTGTGTAGTAGATCACGTCAGGTTTCAGTGAGGAGACCCGCGTGAGCGTCGGAGAGTAGTCCATCTGTCCGGGCGTGATCGAATTGGCGTACACGACATCGACACCGTCCTTCTTCAGGGCTTGCACGGTGTTCTGGGCGAGGCCTTTGGAATAGGTCGTGTTGTCGTCGATCACCGCCACGTGCTTCGCGTGCAGCACGTCTTTCATGAAGCTTGCAGCGAACGGGCCCTGCTGGTCGTCACGGCCGATCGTGCGGAACACGTTGTCGTACCCCATCTCGGTCAGCTGTGGATTCGTCGACGCATCCAGCACGTAGGGAATCCCGGCGCGATGAAAGGTCGTCGATTCCGGCAGCGCGGCGCTGGAGCAATAGCCGCCCGCTACCGCGACGACGCCCGCATCGACGAGTTTCTGTGCCGCCTGCACCGCGGTCTGCGCATCGCAGGCGTCGTCCTCGGGCACCAGTTCGATCTGCTTGCCGAGCACGCCGCCGCTCGCGTTGATTCTGGCGGCGGCGAGCTTCGCGCCATTGACGATATCCGTACCGGCATTGGCACTGCTGCCCGACAGCGGGACGGGCACGCCGATCTTGATGGTGTTGCTCTGGCTCAGCGCCGAACCGGGAGCCATGCCGACAAGCAGCGCCACGGCGGCCGCCAGGCCCGCAATAATCGTTTGCCGCGAGTCCTGCTCTGCACCGGACCAGCCAATCTTCTGAGCAAACATGTTAGCGACTCCTTATTGTGAGAGGGATTGGACGATCCGCCACACGGGTATACCGGCGACATCGGAAAGCGGGCGGAAATGAGGCGATTGCGTGTGATTCATACCCACCAGGTCAACAGCGTGACTGCTGCTTTCACCGGAGCGCTGACACCAAAGCGCTTCTTTCATGATAGGAGCCGGTGTGCGTTGGGACGGTATAGGGTATTTGCGTATAAACGACTACACAAAGGCGTCGGCAATCCTCTACCTTTAGGGAGGCAGTGACGGCAGAGACTCGCGAACCCGAACGCGACATGACAGGACGACTTCGAAATGAGTGAGATTGCACGGCACGACGACGTGTACACGAGGCTCGATTTCACGCTGGACGACGGCATCTGCCGTCGCGCCGCGATCGGGCTCGTGGTGCTCGCCACCGATCATACGATTGAGCATGAGTGGCGCGGCTTGCTGACGCAGGACGGCGTGGCGTTCTACGAAAGCCGTGTGTATAACTCGGCGGACATCACGCCTGAACGGTTAGCTGAAATGGAGGACCGTATTGCACCGGCGGTCGCGCTGATCCGTCCGGCCGAGCGTATCGATGTGGTGGCGTTTGGCTGCACGTCCGCGTCGATGGTGATTGGGGAGGAAAAGGTGTTCGCGCGGATTCGCGAAGCGCGTGCGGATGCCGCGTGCACTACGCCGATCACCGCGGCGCTGGCGGCGCTTCGCGCACTGGGAGTTCAACGTACGGCCCTGCTTACGCCCTATGTGCGTTCGATCAATGATTACATGCGCGACTATATCGAGTCGCGTGGTCACGGCATTACGCGCATGGCGTCGTTCGAACATGCGAACGATAACGAAGTGGCGCGGATCGATGCGGCGTCGTTGAGAAATGGTGTCGAGCGACTTGCGCGCAATCGCGACGTGGACGCGATTTTCGTATCGTGCACGAGCTTGCGCATCGCCGGGTTGATTCCGGAGCTGGAGGCGGCGATTCACAAGCCGGTGATATCGAGCAACTATGCGATGGCGTGGCACGCGTTGCGGCTCGCCGGCGTGGGAGATTGCGAGCCTCATCGTGGGCGGCTCTTTGCACTGTGACGAGAAGGGCCGCGCCAGTTCGCAGTAACGCGTCGGCCGTATCGCGAGAAAACAGTTAGCAATGCCATGCTTATTTCGGCTGATGATCTGGGCATCACAGCGTTCCGTCAACGGGAGGTGCAGGGGCGCGTGGCCCCGACCCGAGTCGGCAACACGGGCGCATTCATCTCCCCGTACGCCGTGGCACGGACTCCGACGCCGTTCGCGGAATCACGCGCCCATCGTCGATGCGGTCGCTTCGAGCGAGATCCGCAAAGAAAACTGGCCATAGGCGAAGCTTGATTTGCGAGTCTCGAAGCGTGCAGAAAACACTTGCCGCCACTCGGTTTGCTGCATTGCAAACATCTGGCAAAACGAATTCTTGTGTTCGCGGCACAACGCATTCCTTGTGCGGGTTTGTACTAGGTAATCCCCTGTACACCAAAGCTGACAAGGCGTTTGCCGATGCCCTTGCGAGACATCAGGCGGTTTCCGCCAACAAACGATTGACATATGTCAACTCGATCTTACAATGGACCGTTGCTGCATTGCACCACCGAATGTGTGTCGTGTCTTATTGTCCGTGAGCGGCTCTCGTGGACATCCGGGCACTCCTTTCATGGAGCCACTGATGAGCAGTTTTACTACGGAGCAACTTGTCGCCTCGCAGAAAGCCGGCGTCGACGCATCGACGCTGAATCAGGCGGTAGTTCGTGTGCTGAAGCGCTTGCATTCTGGGGGATCGAAGTCGATGCATATCCGTCGCTGATCAATTCGACGACCTCGCAATATAAGCAGTACTTCCCATCTCGACATTGTTCGCTCCGTGCTCCTCACTGCGACAAAACCTGAAGCGCGAGCCCGAGCTCCTTGCGACGGCCACTACCATCAATAGACGATATGACATTACTGATTGGCATTCCTCTGGAGACAACCACCGGGGAGCGGCGTGTAGCAACCGTGCCCGAGGTGGTCGAGAAACTGATCAAACTGGGGTTCCCGGTTGCCGTGCAAAGCGGCGCCGGCCTAGGTGCGAACTTTGGCGATGATGATTACCGTGCTGCGGGTGCCGAGGTCGTGGCAACGGCCGCCGAACTCTGGGCCCGCAGCGACATCGTTTTCAAGGTGCGCCCCCCGGGCAGCGAAGAAGTGTCCCTGATGCGCGAGGGCGGCACGCTGATCGGCTTCGTGTGGCCGGCCCAAAACCCTGAATTGATGCAGCAGCTGGCCGCGAAGCACGCCACCGTGCTGGCCATCGATTCTCTGCCACGCACGCTGTCGCGCGCGCAGAAGATGGACGCGCTCACCTCGATGGCCAGCATCAGCGGCTACCGTGCGGTGATCGAGGCCGCCCATGCGTTTGGCCGCTTCCTGAACGGTCAGGTCACCGCTGCCGGCAAGGTCCCTCCGGCCAAGGTCTTCATCGCCGGCGCCGGCGTAGCAGGCCTGGCTGCAATCGGCACCGCGGCCAGTCTCGGCGCGATCGTGCGCGCCAACGACACGCGCGCCGAGGTGGCCGACCAGGTCAAGTCCCTGGGTGGCGAATTCGTCAAGGTGGACTACGAAGAGGAAGGCTCGGGCGGCGGCGGCTACGCCAAGGTCATGAGCGAGGGCTTCCAGCAGGCGCAGCGCGCGATGTACGCGCAGCAGGCGAAGGACGCGGACATCATCATCACGACCGCGCTGATTCCGGGCAAGCCGGCGCCGAAGCTCATCACGGCCGAGATGGTGCAGTCGATGAAGCCGGGCAGCGTGATCGTGGACATGGCCGCGGAGCAGGGCGGCAACTGTGAGCTGACCGTGCCCGGCGAGGCGGTGGTGCGCCACGGCGTGACCATCGTCGGCTACACGGATCTCGCCTCGCGCCTCGCGCGGCAGTCGTCCACGCTGTATGGCAACAACCTGCTGCGCGTGGTCGAGGAACTGTGTAAGACCAAGGACGGCACGATCAACGTCGACTTCGACGACGACGCCATTCGTGGCCTCACGGTCATCAAGGAAGGCAACATTACCTGGCCGCCGCCGCCGATCAAGCAGCCGGCCGTCGCGCCCAAGCCCCAAGCGGCCGCGCCTGCGGTGGCGGCGGCCAAGTCCAAAGGGCATGGCCACGGCAGCGGCGAGCCGATGTCGGCCAGGGCGCTTGCCACCGTTTTCGGCCTCGGCGCACTGGTTTTCCTGCTGGTTGGCCAATTTGCACCGGCCGCGTTCCTGTCGCACTTCACAGTGTTCGTGCTGGCCTGCTTCGTCGGCTACATGGTGGTCTGGAACGTCACGCCGTCACTGCATACGCCGCTGATGAGCGTGACCAACGCAATCTCGTCGATCATCGCGATCGGTGCGCTGGTGCAGGTTGCGCCGCCGCTCGACGGGGCCGCGGTGGGCGACCGGCCGTCCGGGCTGATTCTGGGCCTGGCGGTGGGCGCGTTGGCGCTCACGGCCGTCAACATGTTCGGTGGCTTCGCGGTGACGCGGCGCATGCTGGCGATGTTCCGCAAATAAGGAAACGACAACAATGACTTCCAACCTGACTACCGTTTCCTACATCGGCGCGGCCATCCTGTTCATCCTCAGCCTCGGCGGGCTGGCCAATCCCGAGACCGCGCGCCGCGGCAACCTGCTCGGCATGATCGGCATGGTGATCGCCGTGCTGGCCACCGTGCTCGGTCCGCGCGTGTCGGCTGCGGGCATTCCGTACGTCGTCGCGGCGCTGGTCGTCGGCGGCGCCGTGGGCCTGTTCGCCGCGAAGAAAGTGCAAATGACGCAGATGCCCGAACTGGTCGCGCTGATGCACAGCCTGGTCGGCCTGTCGGCGTGTCTCGTCGGCTTCGCCAGCTACATCGATACGTCGGTGCAGTTCACCGGCGCGGAAAAGGCCATCCACGAAGTTGAAATCTACGTCGGCATCCTGATCGGCGCGGTGACGTTCTCGGGTTCGATCATCGCCTTCTGCAAGCTCTCCGGCAAGATCGGCGGCAAGCCGCTGCTGCTGCCGGCCCGGCACTGGCTGAACCTGGCCGCGCTGCTGATCGTGATTTACTACGGTCGCGCGTTCCTGCATGCAGAAAGCATTCAGGACGGCATGACGCCGCTCATCGTGATGACGGTGATCGCGCTGCTGTTCGGCGTGCACATGGTGATGGCGATCGGCGGTGCCGACATGCCCGTGGTCGTGTCGATGCTCAACAGCTACTCGGGCTGGGCGGCGGCGGCCACCGGCTTCATGCTCAGCAACGATCTGCTGATCGTGATCGGTGCGCTGGTGGGCTCGTCGGGCGCGATTCTGTCCTACATCATGTGCCGTGCGATGAACCGCAATTTCGTCAGCGTGATTGCCGGCGGCTTCGGTACCGGTAGCGGCGCGTCCGCGCCCGCAGGCGGCGGCGCGCAACCGGCCGGCGAGGTGGTCGCGGTGAGCTCCGCAGAAACCGCCGAGCTGCTGCGCGACGCGAAGAGCGTGATCATCGTGCCGGGCTATGGCATGGCCGTGGCGCAGGCCCAGCACACGGTCTTCGAACTCACGAGTCTGCTGCGCGAAAAGGGCGTCGACGTGCGCTTCGCGATCCACCCGGTCGCCGGCCGGATGCCGGGCCACATGAACGTGCTGCTGGCCGAAGCGAAGGTGCCCTACAACATCGTGATGGAGATGGATGAGATCAACGCGGACTTCCCCGAGGCGGACGTCTCGATGGTCATCGGCGCCAACGACATCGTGAACCCGGCGGCGCAGGAGGACCCGGGGAGCCCGATCGCCGGTATGCCGGTGCTGGAGGTCTGGAAGGCCAAAACCTCGATCGTGATGAAACGCAGCATGGCCTCGGGCTATGCCGGCGTAGACAACCCGCTCTTCTATAAGGACAACAATCGCATGCTGTTCGGCGATGCGAAGTCGATGTTGAGCGAGATTTTCGGCGCGCTGAAGGCCTGAACGCGGCGATGCGGGACTCGCCGAAGTACAACGAAGCGAGTCGGAGAAGGTCATGGCGCTCAGTCGGGCGCCACCTTGCAACGGACAATCAGATCAACGGCAGAGGCTGTGGCACCGGGCTTCAGCTGGACGAAGGCCTTTGGAAAGTCTTCGGCCCAGAACGCGCCGCCATTCGGGTGCGAACTGAATCATGAGGAATTTGGCCCCGCGAAGCGGGGCTTTTTGTGCATCCGGCCTTCGCGTCTGAAAGCGAGATCCAAACATCAGAGACGGTTGTACATCGCGTTCGAGTCGGCGGTCCGAACGGCTGAGCGTCGCGCGACGGACGAACCGCTCGCAACACGCCTCTTAACCGCGCGCTGCGCCGATTTGCTCAGCCACCTTGGGTTCAGCAGCCAGGACGTCGTGCAGATCGGAGCCGCGAGTCGGGCTGCTGCCCGCCGGTGATCGGCTGGTTCGATAGTGCGAACACGACAGCGGACTCAGCAAGAGCAGCGGCAACCCGCGATACCGGTGACGCTTACTTCTCGTTCGCGGCTTTTTGCGGAGTGCTAGCTGCCCCCGATGCGCCAATCGGCGGCAGAGCATCGTTGCTCGATGACAGGGGCTGTGGCTCGGCTGGCGCCGCAGCCATAGTCGTAGCCGTAGCGGTAGCCATAGAGGCAGCCGGACGCGCCGCAGCAGCCGGGGGCGTGGCAACGGCAGGGTCCGGTTGGACCGCGTCCGCTTTAAGGTAATGTTCAACGAGCGCGAAGTAACGCTGATAGAAGACCCCGGCTGGAATCGTCTCACTCGCGACCTTAACCATCGAGTCATCACTCGAACCGATCGGAAGCGACAAGGATCCGAACACGCTCAGGCCGACGCTCGCCGAAGTATTGCTCTTTTTCAGCGCGTAGCGATCCTGCACTGCATTCACATACGCGGTGCTGTGGGTGCTCTTCGGATCGTCAGCGGTGCAGACGACGTGGACTTCTATCACCGCATGCGAGTCGTTGTTGGGCTGGAAATTCTTCGATCCGTCGACCGAATCCGACCTCGATGAACTGGCGATATACCCTTGGCTCAGCAACGCGCGGCGGGCGGCTTCGCAGGTGGAATCCGCCGTTGCCTCGAACCGTTGCATATAGGGGCTGTCGGCCGAGTCGAACTGCTCCTGCTGGTAAAGCGGTTTCGGCGTCGAGCACGCAGACAGGGCGCCCGCAAGTGCAAGAACGACAGCCGCGGGGAGAAGACGGGACTGGGTATGCATGATGAACGAATGGACCAGCGCGAGAGAGATAGGGTCGGATAAAAAGTCAGGACACCGATTCTCTCGCATAGCATGAGGGACACATCATGCCACCGGTCAGAAAGTGAATAGGCCGCGCCATTATAGTTTTCTTTCCCTACAGGAACCTTCGACCTCGTTACGGACCGTACCGAGGTAACCCGATCCGTGACGTCCGCGCACAAAAATGTTCATCGGACTGAGCAGGATCTTAGGAGGCGAACTCTCAGTTCAAGCGGCCTGCGAACTACTGCAGTGCAATCTGGCCACCGGCAGTTTGATCCGCAAAATCGCTGGTCGAATGCTGCGGAAGTTGCAGATACAGCGTGTGTCCTAAGAGATACGGCATACCCAGAACCAGTACCGGTGAGTCGAATATCGCGTCGCCCGATCTGGCCTGATTGGCGCCCTGTAGGTTGAACGTCACCGGCATGGTGTCATCGTCAGGCACGCCAACCTGGATCGTTTCGTTGGCAGTGCCGTTGATGTTCAGACTCGACGAAACGATGTTGGCTGGTGCACCGGTGTCGAACATCACCGAAGCGTGGACTCCGTTGATCGAAGCCACTAGCATTTGCTGCGAATAGCCGGGGATGAATTTCACACCCGTCACCGGATTGTTAGTCTCGGTACCCAGACCAAACGTCAGCGTGCCCGAAGTATTGGCATTCTGGAACGAGAGGATATAGCCGTTGTTGTCGTGAGCAAAACGGACGACAGGATTAGCCGCTTTGAGAGAATTGGTCAGGTCCTGGTCCCGCACGCAGGAATTGCCGGTGCACACCGACAGCGTATCGCCATCAGACAGCTCGTTCCCGATACCCATAATGCCGTTGTACAGTGTTGGAAGTACGCCGTAGGTATTGCACGTCGCCGATCCGCCGGCATAAGCGTTGTTGATGATATGCACCGGCACGCTGGCAGCAGTTTCGCCAGAGATCTTGACATCGGCCGTAACCATTGGACCCCACCCAGATCCGACAACGTATGTCACGCAGTCCGCGAGCGCGAAGCCGTTGTAGCTTTCCTGGGGAAGATTCAGCGAGGAAGGCAGAGCGGACTGCCACAGACGTAGACCCACAGACCCTGTATCGATTACGACATTGTCGATGTTCGCACAGTTGCTAGTGCCCGGTTGACACACGGTAACCGTCATCGTCGGCGTGTTGTGCGAGCCGAACGTCATGTTGACAACGTTTGCCGCCAGCTGGGACGATTGCTGCTGCGGTGAAGCATCGCGGGTGCTTCCGCCGTCACTACCCCCGCCACCGCACGCTGAGAGCCCGACCATCGCGCTGATAGCGATAAATTTCCCCAATGCAGTCACTGTCATGTTTTCCTCGAAATAGTTGATTGGCCTTCCATCCGACCATCGAGGTAGAGTGTTTTTGTTTGGTCTCTTGATTCACGGCGATTCGTTCCTTGCCACATCGGGTCTAAACTCGGGACCTCCGGACCCAAGCTCGCGGTGCGTTCGTTCTCTCGGACCATTGAAACGCAACGCACCCAGTGTTCGCGTTCCGTGTTGCCAATATGCGCGCGCGGCTGGACGGGAATCTGTGCGCTGGCGAGCGCTTCCCAGTGGAAGCGGCAGACCGGCACTTGATCAGTCGCGCTGCCGCCGCACATGTCGAGAATCGGCAACAGGTTGACGAAGACGTTGTGCAGCTCGAGGTAAATCGCCAGCGTCACCGTGACGTAGCTTCATACGTCTTGAAGCCACACCTTCGCAAACCCGCATAACACCCACGAGCAAACCATCACACATCCGCATCCGCCGTTGATGCTCTATCCAAGGAGACGGGCGGCAGTTCGGACGACCTCCTCGACGAACACCTTGATCGCAGGGTGGTTCCGCTCGCCTCGCCGAAACGCGACATAGATCTTTCTGCGCACTTCCGGCTTCAGCCTGACCCAGGCGACACCGGCTGGCGGCCGCACCAGCCTGAGACCGGGGACAATCGACACGGAACAACCCGACGCCACCATCGCGCCGACCATTTCAAAGCCGCGACACCTGGCGTTGATCTGCGGTTCGAATCCGGCGCGCCGGCACAGGTTGGTGATGAAGTCGCCAAACACGCTCGACGTCGAATCGATCGCCCAGGCTTCATTCCTCAGCTCTGCCACGCTCAGCGACGGCTTCCCGGCCAGCGGATGAGCCGTCGAGAGCGCCACCGACAGCACATCTTCGGCGAGCGGTACAACACCGACGCTTTCCTGCTTATTGCCGACGACGATCGACAGGTCGTCGATCAGGGCAATGTCCGCTCGCCAGGAACGCAGCGCCGCAAGTCCATCAACCGGCTCCAGCTCTTCCAGGATGATGTCGAGGCGCGGGAAGACCTGCCGCAATGCCTTGACCGTGTCCGGCAGCACCGCCGAGGCGACCGACGGAAACGCGGCGACACGCAGTTCGCCCGCGATTTCGCGGCGCAGCACGGCCAGTTCAGAACGCGCTTCGTCGAGTACGACCATCACCCGTTCCGCGTAGCCCACCAGCGCCTGCCCCGCGGCAGTGAGCCGGACACCGCGTCCGACCCGCTCCGTCAGCTTGACGCCTGCCTCCTCCTCGAGCTGGGCGATCTGCTGCGAGACGGCCGATGGCGTCAGGAACATCGCCTCTGCGGCAGCGGCAATCGTGCCACACCTCGACAGTTCGAGCAGCGCCCGCAGGCGACCCACTTCCATGGTGTTGACCCTCCGTTCGACAGCGATTGATTCGACAGAATAGCTAATGTATTACGCAAGAAAAGATAAGTATACGTCGATGTTTTCACGCCCTACGATGGGTTCCATTGCAGAGCACGTGAGCACTAAAGCGCGGCGACGATACACGCGCACGCTCGCGCTGCTGCCGCAAGGACCGGTCAGTCGAACCGCCGCCCACACAGACCCATCGATAAGGAAGTCACCATGCTGGAAGCTCGCCCCTGGGTTCCGCGCGATCCCGAGAACTACATTCAAGCGCTGGTGAAACGCTTTGCTTCCCAGAATCCCGAGCAGAACGAAAGGGATCTGCTTGCATTCGTCGAGGAGAATCGTGTGATCCACGAGCGCGACTGCTTCAACCTCAATCCGGCGACGAATGCCATCAACCCGAAAGCGGAAGCGTTGCTGGCGGCTGGCGTTGGTTCGCGCCCGTCGCTTGGGTATCCGGGCGACAAGTACGAAATGGGTCTGGAGGGTGTCGAAAAGATCGAAGTGCTTGCGGCCGAACTCGTGGCCCAGGTATTTGGCGCGCGCTTTGCGGAGATCCGCGTTGCGTCTGGTGCGCTGGCGAATCTCTACACCTACGTTGCGGCGGCGAAACCGGGCGATACGGTGTTCGTGCCGCCCGCCACGGTTGGCGGGCATTTCAGTCACCACGCCAACGGGGCTGCCGGCATGTACGGCGTCAAGCCGTACCTGATGGCATTCGACGCGAAGCGTTATACGGTCGATCTCAATGCACTGCGCGAGGACGCGCTGAGGCTGCGACCCAAGGTCATCACGCTGGGTCAGAGCCTCAACCTTTTTCCTCATCCGGTCGAGGAGGTGCGCGCGATTGCGGATGAGGTCGGGGCGGTGCTGCTCTACGATGCGGCGCACCTGTGCGGTCTGATCGCGGGTCACGCGTGGCAGCAGCCGCTCACGCAGGGGGCGCATGTCATGACCATGAGCACGTACAAGAGCCTGGCGGGCGCGGCCGGTGGATTGATCGTGACCAACGACGCGGAGATGGCGCGCAAGCTCGACGCTATCGCCTATCCTGGCATGACAGCCAATTTCGACGCGGGCAAGTCGGCGTCGATCGCGATGACCATGCTCGACTGGCAGGCGTTGGGTCGTCCGTATGCTGCCGGGATGGTGAAGGCGGCCAAGGCCCTCGCGACCGCGCTCATGGAAGAAGGTTTGCCCGTGTTTGCCCGTGACCGCGGCATGACGACGTCGCACCAGTTCGCGATCGAGGCGCACGAGTTTGGCGGAGGCCAGACGATGGCGAAGCTTCTGAGGCGAGCCAACGTTCTCGCGTGTGGCATCGGTCTGCCGCTGCCGGAAGTTGACGGTGACGTCAACGGGCTGCGCATGGGCACGCCGGAACTCGTTCGCTGGGGAATGGTTGCCGACGACATGCCGCGGCTCGCCGGCTTCATCGCCGATGTCCTGCTACGCCGCAAGTCACCTGAAGAGGTGGCGCCCGCTGTGAGCGAGTATCGGCGGCAGTTCTCGCAACTGCACTATCTGCGCTGAAACGGGGACGTGTAATGGCATTCGTTCCGGCATCCGCGTCACACCCGTGATTCCGATGCCGATAAGTATGTTGCGAGACATCAATCGAAGCTTGGAGGAACGGTAATGAAACTCTTGAAATCGGTCATCGTTGTTGGCGGCGCGGTCGCCGCGCTCGCGTCGGGAGTCGCCCACGCACAGGAAGACACCGTGAAACTGGGCTTTGCCGGTCCGCTGACCGGCCAGAATGCAAACCTGGGCAAGGACGTCGAACGAGGCGCGCGCATGGCGGTCGATGATCTGAATGCGAATCCGCCCGTTATCGGAGGCAGGAAGGTCAAGATCGACCTGCAGGTCGAAGATGACGCCGGAGACCCCCGGCAGGCCACGCAGGTTGCGCAGCGTCTTGTCGACGGCGGCGTGAAGGGCGTCGTGGGTCACTTCAATTCGGGGGCGACGATCCCCGCGTCAAAGATCTACTTCGACAACCACATTCCAGAAATCTCCCAGTCGTCCACCAACCCCAAGTACACGCAGCAAGGCTTCGATACCGCATTCCGTCTGGTCGCCAACGACGGTCAGTTGGGCGCGGTGCTCGGCAAATATGCTGTCCAGAAATGGAACGCGAAGACGGTCGCGGTGATCGATGACCGTACCGCATATGGAGAGGGTATCGCGGACGAATTCCTGAAGTCCGCTCAGGCGTCCGGTGCGAAGCTCGTCTCCCGTCAGTACACAACTGACAAGGCCACGGACTTCCGCGGTGTCCTGACGGCGGTCAAGGGAGAAAACCCGGACGTGGTGTTCTATGGCGGGATGGACGCGCAAGGCGGCCCGATGATCAAGCAGATGCAGCAGCTCGGCATGCAGTCGAAGTTCATGGGCGGTGACGGCATCTGTACCGGTGAATTGCCGAGCCTGGCGGGCGCCGCGTTGCAGGGGCGGCAGGTCATCTGTGCAGAGGCGGGCGGGATCACGCCGGAATACTCCGCAGGCATGGAAGACTTCAAGAAACGGTTCAAGGCGAAATACGGTCAGGACGTCGTCATCTATGCACCGTACGCGTATGACGCAGTCATGATCCTCGTGGACGCGATGAAGCGGGCGGGTTCGTCCGATCCGGCAAAGTATCTGCCCTATCTGAAGAAGACGGATTACAAGGGCGTCATTGGCGAGACCCGTTTTGATTCCAGGGGCGACCTGCAGAACGCGACACTCACGCTCTATACGTTCAACGACGGCAAACGCGAAAGTCTCGGCGTACAACACTGAGCCGTTACTGCCGCATCGCATGCCATGCTGTGCCGCCCGACGCCGTATACTCGATCATTGGGACCTCAGTTCGCCATTCAGAGCTCATTCCGGAAATTGGACTCATGGCGCTGTCCCTGCTCGATGAACGATCTGGATGCCATAGCCGACATGCGAAATGCGTCATACATCAAAAGCCGCCTGCTGATCGTCGCGATGTTCGCGTTACCCGCGTTCGTGTTCACTAGCGGCTGTAAGTCGACGGCGACGGCGACACGGACACCTGCACCGCCCCCGTCCGCGACCGCACCGGCGGTCGTCCCCACTGACGACGCTACGCTCGCCGGCCGGGTGAAGCAGGCGCTGGTCGCGGACCCGACGCTCCGATCGTTGCCGGTGAGTGTGGCAACGTATCGAGGCGTCGTGCAGCTGTCGGGAGACGTAGACTCAGAGGCACAGATTCTGAAAGCGCTTGCGGTGGTCCACGCTGTGCCGGGGGTGCGCTCCGTGAACAACGAGCTGCACGTCAGGTCGCCATGACGCACGTTCGCCGGCGCAGACATTGTCAGTACCTTTGAAACATGCGTCGGCGTGCGCTCGATGGCAGCGAGCAACGAAACGGCGCAGAACAGGGGTCGTCCGGAAGCCGCAAGGCTGACGAGGCTAACCGGACAAGGTCTGGAATGGGCTCAAAACTTGTGGCGCAATCCGATGCGCACAACCGCCTGTTTGTCGTCCGACGATGCCGAGGGCCCGTTGATTGCCGCCACCGCCGGCTTGCCTGTCGAGTCCGTACCGGTCGCCTTCTGATAGACGCCGATCAGATAGACGTCCGTGCGTTTGGACAACAGGTAGTCGACGCCCGTGCCGAACTGATGATATGCCGCGCCCGTTCGTCCTTCGATCGAACTGCCTTTCGTGTAGTTGTAGGCGAAGCCCCACAGCAGCGCGGGACTGATCTGATAGCGAAAGTTCAGTTCGCCGTTGTTCAGGCTTTTCGAACCACTCAATCCCAGTGGGTTCGGACCGGAAGACAGATCGCCGAGATCGTCGAAGCGGGTGTTCGAATACACCGCGCCGACGGTTGCCGAACCGATCGTATAGGCGGCCGCCGCGCCGATTACGCTCATCGATCGGGCCGATGCATAGCCGGAATAGACGGGCGACAGCATGTTGTTGCCGGGCACGCCGTTGACGGTCGGCGCCGGGCTGCCCGTGCTACCGAAGAACGACGTGTTCGGATTCTCGACCGACAGATAGCCCGCGCCAAGCGACACAGCGCCCGTCACGTAGCCCGCCGAAACTGACCAGATCCGGTTGCGCGCGAAGTTGCCAGCAACGCCGCCAAGGCTGAACATGCCCGCCACGGTCAGGCCGCCATAGCTGTTGCTCGTGAACTTGATGGCGTTGTTGGTGGAATTCGTGTTGTTGAAGTTGTCGAGATCGCCGGGGTGTGCGGCCATATAGCCGCCCCATTGACCGCCCGCGATCATCGGCCCGAGGATGTCGACGTTGGTGTCGTATTGCCGGCCGAGCGTCACCGTGCCGAACGGCGTCGACATGCCGACGAACGCTTTCTTGCCGGACAGCAAGCCGCCCTGGCCCGCCTTGCCCGTACTGGCATCGAAGCCGTTTTCCAGCACGAAGATCGTCTTCAGGCCACCCCCCAAATCTTCGGAACCTCGCAGGCCCCAGCGGCTTTGCTGCATCACGCCACTGAGCAGGCGCACGGCGCTGTGTCCCGAGACGCTTCCGTTCGCCGCCGTCGTGGCGGCATTGCTGAAATAGCTGATGCCCTCGTCGACGATGCCGTACAGCGTAACCGAGCTTTGTGCGTGAGCACACGCGGGCATGGCGGCCGCGACGCAAACCGCGAAAAACGCTTTATTCATGTTGTTTGACGTTCAGGTTGAGGGTGCAGTTGCAGTGGCATGGGGGCGCGCCGCGTTTCGCGAGCACGCACAGGGGCCGGCGGCCCGCGCTGGGCCACCGGAAAACGCGGCAGCGGAACGGCAGGCGCCTAGCTGAGTGCGTCGACCACTGGAGGGCGGGGCAGCCTGTGCGCCGCCGCCTGCTCATAGGCATGACCGAGTTGCAGCACGCCCCAGTCGTCGCGATAGCGGCCCGCGATCTGCAGACCGATGGGCAACCCCGAGGCACTGATGCCGCATGGCACGGCAAGTACGGGTGACTCGGTGGAGGACAGGTACCAGCAGATACGCATCCAGTCGATATACGACGTATAGGCTTGCCCCATGAACGACGCCGGCCAGCGCAAGTCGGCGTCGAACGGGAGCATCTGCGTGGCGGGCAGCACATAGAACGGATACTCGTTCATGAAGTTGCGCATCCGCTGGAACAGCGCGGTCTTGCGCACGAACATCCGGCCGAGATCCGCGGCGCTGAGCGAGCGGTGCAGTCGGCATTCGTCCTCGATCTCGGGCTTCAGGAGTGCCTGAGCACCGGCATCCAGTTGCTGGACCAGCGTGCCGATCATCCACGCGCGTTCCATCCGGAACACCTCTTCCGCATCGGCCAGATCGGGGTCGGCGAAGATGACTTCGCAGCCGAGCGCCTCGAAAATGCGCGCTTGAGCCTGTACGGTGCGCTGGATTTCCGGGTCGACGGGCAAGCCTGCCAGTCCAGTCGAAAATGCGACCCGCGTGCCCCGAAAATCGCGTTGCAGCGGACGAGCGAACAGCGCACCCGGTTCGCTGAGTTCGGTGGCGACCTCGCCGCCTGGACCGGCGATCGCGCTCAGCAACAACGCGGTGTCCGCAACGTTGCGGGCCATCGGGCCATCGACGCCGAGCGTGCCCCAGCCGTTGATATCGGGCGCGCGCGGCACCCGGCCCGGCGAAGGACGCAACCCGACCACGCCATTCCACGCAGCCGGATTGCGCAGCGAACCTCCCATGTCGCTGCCGCACGCGAGCGGGTTCATGCCGCAGGCAACCGACGCCGCCGCGCCACCGCTACTGCCGCCCGCGGACTTGTCCAGATTCCACGGGTTGCGCGTCACGCCGAACACTTCATTGAAGGTGTGCGAACCGGCGCCGAATTCCGGTGTGTTCGACTTGCCGATCATCAGCGCGCCTGCCGCATCGCAGCGCCGCACGATCAGTGCGTCCTGGGTCGGTACGTGATGCTCGAAGACTTTCGAGCCGAAGGTGGTGCGCACGCCGCGCGTCGCCGTCAGATCCTTCTGCGACACCGGCAGACCGTGCAGGGGGCCTTGCCATTCGCCGCGCGCCCAGCGCTCGTCGAGGTGTCGGGCGCGTTGCCTGAGCACATCGGCGTCGCCGATCGTCACGAGGGCGTTCACGCGCGGATTGACCGCTTCGATGCGTGCAAGATGCGCGTCGAGTATTTCCGTCGCGCTGACCTCGCGTTTGCGTTGCAGGTCGAGCAGCGTCAGCGCGGACGCGTCGCACAGCGAGTCGTTGACGGCGGTGTTCGTATCGAGTTGCAATGGGTCGGACATGATAGGGCTCTTCGGTTGATTCGTTGATCCATTGATTCACGCAGCGCGGGAAGGCTGTACTGCGTGCCGCTAGATTTCTTCACGGGTGCGATCGGTGATGAACGCGAGTGCGATCAGGGAAACCACGCCGCAGACGATCACGTACCAGGCGGGGACGGCCGCATTGCCCGTCGCGCCGATCAGCCACGTGACGACGAACTGCGCGAAGCCGCCGAAGATCGAAACACCTGCCGCGTAGGAAATCGACAGTCCCGTGGCACGCGTGCTGCGAGGGAACATTTCCGGAAGAAGCGGGCCGGTTGCGCCGGCATTGATCGAGTGCAACGCGGCGAGCGCGCAGACGACGAGGTACAGCGTGCCGACCGAAGGCATATGAGCGATCGCGTAGAAGCCCGGCAAAATCAGCAGCGTCAACAGCAGTCGCGAGACGAACGTGACGCGTTTGCGTCCGAAGCGGTCGGACCATAGACCCCCGATCGGCGAGACGACGAGCATCACCGCGCCGGAGAGAATGCCGCACCACATCGCCGTATCCATCGGCAGATGGAGCACCTTGATCGCATACGTCGACATGTAGTACAGCACGATGAAATGCGCGGACGTGCCGCCGATCACGAGCATGAACGCGAGCAGCAACAGCTTGCCGTCGCGTGCGAATACGGTTCTCAGAACGCCGCCTGCGGGCTGCGCCGCGCCGGGCGAGGCGTGCCCGTCGTCGTCGATGCGTGCCCGCAGATACAGACCGAGCGGCGCGATCAGCACGCCCGCAAGAAACGGCACGCGCCAGCCCCAGCTCTCGAGCGACGCGGTATCGAGAAAGTGCGACAGCAGAAACCCCACCAGCGAACCGACGAGTGCCGCCGCGCCCTGGCTCGCGAACTGCCAGCTGGTGATGAATCCGCGCCGCTCCACCGAGGCGCGCTCGGCGAGCAAGGTCGTCGCGACGCCGACTTCGCCGCCCGCGGAAAAGCCCTGCAACAGCCGTGCAATCAGAATCACGATGGGCGCGGCGAGGCCGATCTGCGCGTACGTGGGTGCGAGGCCGATCAGACCCGTGCCGACTGCCATCGTCAGCAACGTGATGTTCATCGCGACGACGCGCCCGAAACGGTCCGCCAGAATGCCGAACATCACGCCGCCGACGGGACGCGCGATGAAGCCGACACCAAATGTGCCGACGGACAGCAACAGTTGCTGCTGTGACGAAGCGAGCGGGAAGAACAGCTTGCCGAGCAGCACGGCAAAG
This sequence comes from Paraburkholderia sp. HD33-4, assembly GCF_021390635.1. NCBI lineage: Bacteria > Pseudomonadati > Pseudomonadota > Betaproteobacteria > Burkholderiales > Burkholderiaceae > Paraburkholderia > Paraburkholderia sp. HD33-4. Next base: position 1,184,326 of record NZ_JAJEJS010000003.1, read on the forward strand.
AAGCTGTAGACGGTCAGATCGAAAAACTCGAAGGCATTGCCGATCGTCGTCGCGACGATCAGACCGCGCGTGGAGATCGTAGTGGAGTGCGCGCTGGCCTGCGAGCCGGCGACTGGGCTGAGTGACGGTGACTTCATGAACGGCATCCCTATCGTGAGTGGAGCTTTCGCCGAAACGACGTCGGCGGCATCAGGCGGTCAGTGCTGCCTTCATCGCGACAGGAAAAAGTCTAGAGAGCCAAAATAGCAACGCGGATTTGCTTTTTCTTATCGCGATAACAGCGGGTTATCGCCCCGTACGCAGCCGGCTTCGCACGCGGATACGGGCTAAGCCTCATGGCCGTGCTCTTTTGCGCCGTGTACTATCGGCGCAAATCGTGCAGCCCCTGCGCACCGACGCATCGTTGCGTCAGATGTATCGCGGCAATCTTCCCACTCCACATTCGCGGCCCTGTCTCTTGAAACCCAATCAGTTACGCGCGCTCGTTGCCATCGCCGAACACGGTAGCCTGCGCGCCGCGGCACGGACGGTCTGTCTATCGCAGCCGGCCCTCACGAAGGCCATCCGCGAACTCGAGCAGGATCTCGGCGTACCGCTCGTCGCGCGCAATGCTCGCGGCGCGCAGCTCACCCAGTTCGGTCAGGCGATCTATGCGCGCGCGAAGCTGATACTCGCGGAGATGCAGCATGCGCGCGAAGATGTGATCCAGTTGTCGGGCTTCGAGGGTGGCAAGGTGTCGTGCGCGGTCACGCCGCTCGTGGCGCTCAAGTACTTGCCGCGCGCGATCCACACGTTCCGGCTGCGCATGGCGGACACGCGGCTCTCAGTGCAGGAGGGCTTTCTCAGTTCCGCGCTGGCGGGGTTGCGCGACGGCACGCTGGACTTTGCGATCGCGATCGTCGACGACACCAAGATCACCAGCGAGTTTCAATTCAGACCGCTACTCGAAGCAGAACTGATCATCTCGGCGCGCAAGGGACACCCGCTTGCGCACGCGCAATCCATCGCCGAACTGGAAGGCGCCGAATGGATGCTGAACACCACGCCGGAAAGCATCGGACGTGTGCTGCAGGACTATTTCGTCAGCGTGGGCGCGGCGGCGCCGCGCGTCGTGGTCGAATGCAGTTCATTTAGCGGGAGCTTCTCTTTGTCGTCACACAGCGATTTTCTTTCGTGCTGTCCAAAGAGTTTTGTCGAATCCGAATGGTTCAGACAGCAGGTGATCGCGCTGCCAGTGCGCGAGCCGCTGCCGCGCGTTGCGGTCGGCATCATTTCGCGGCGCGACGCGTTGAATACGGCCGCTTGCGATTATCTGATCGACTGCTTTTGCGAGGCGGTAGCGAACGCGCCGTTGTTCAACCACGAAGCGATAGGTGCAGGCTGAGCGCGGCGGTACGACGAAGTTGGAACTTGTGCCGAATGCTTTTATCGCCTGATTTCTTCTGCCCATCACGTTCTTGCGCAGTGCCCCCTGTTTTGCCGATTTGTGCTCACTGCCCGAATAATGCACGCAGACAATGAGTCATCGGCAACCGGCTGGAATGCGGCGACGCAACGTCGACCGACCAGTACGTCCCGGCTGCGATGTCACTTCAGAGGCACATGATGCATGCAGATGAAACGGCTACCTACTACACGGCCACGAAGAAGTACGAACTGAGCTTCCCGTCTCTCGAGGACCATATCCAGGCCGAAGTCGTGATCATCGGCGGCGGGTTTTCCGGCATCCATACGGCGTTGGAGCTGACCGAACAGGGCGTGACGGATGTCGTCGTGCTCGAAGCGCGTTATCTGGGCTTCGGCGGTACCGGCCGCAACGGGGGGCAGGTGATGGCCGGTATCGGCCACGACCTCGATGCGATAAAGAAAGATGTCGGCGACGATGGGCTGCAGGCGATCTTCGCGCTCAGCGACCTCGGCCCGCAGATCATGCGCGAGCGCATCGCCAGATACAACATCGACGCCGACTTCTGCAGCGGCTACGGTTACATGGCCTACAACGGCCGTCAGGCGAAGACGCTGCGCAACTGGGAAAGAGACTTCAAGTCGCTGCGCTCGCCGCATGAGATTCGCTACGTCGAGGGCAAGGACGTGCAGGACCTCGTCGGTTCGGAAGTCTATCAGGCGGGCCTGTTGCACATGGGCGGCGGCCACGTGCACTCGCTGAATCTGCTGCTCGGCGAAGCAAAGGCGGTCACCGAAATTTACGGCACGAAGATCTTCGAATACAGCCCCGCGCTCGAAGTGACCTACGGCGACCGAATCACCGTGCGCACCGCCAAAGGCAGCGTGACGGCGCGCAAGCTGGTCTGGGCGTGCGACGGCTTCAACAACGGCATCGAACCGGAGTTGCATCGCAGCACGATCAACGTGTATGCGTACAACTCGATGACCGAGCCGCTGAGCGATGAACTGATCCGCCGTATCAGTCCAATTCACGGCGCGTATTCCGACATCCGGCCGGTGATCAATTACTACCGCGTGACCAACGAGAACCGGCTGCTGTTCGGCTCGTCGACGTCGCTGGTCGAGCACATCCCGAGCGATCTGAAAGCGTGGAACCGCCGCCTGATGCTCGAAGTGTTTCCGTATCTGAAAGACGTGAAGATCGACCTCGCGTGGGGCGGTCCGATGGCTTCGACACTCAATCTGTTTCCGCAGATCGGCACGCTGCCGGACCGGCCGAACGCGTTTTTCGTGCAGGGGTATTCAGGCTTCGGCGTCACGCCGAGTCAGATCATCTGCAAGATCCTCGGCGAAGGCATTCTCGGCGGATCCGAGCGATATCGGCTCGTCAGCTCGATCCCTCGGGCGACGATCGAAGGAAAGGATCGCTACCGCGCGCTGCTGGTCACGCTCGGCAAGGTCATGCATCAGACGTCCGGCTACTGGCACGGCCGTCGCTGATCGTTTCAATTTACTTCACTGGAGAATCACAACATGGGTCTGATCGAAATCAGGAAGGGCGTCGCCATTTCGGAACTCGATTCGTGGGGCAGCCTCGCGGGTATCGGCGGGGAAATCCTCGAGGGCGGCGACGTGCAGGCATTCGGCAAATTCACTCACGGCAGCCCGACCGAGCCGATCTCGGCGGCGTACTTTGGCACGTCCAAGGGCAAGTTCCGGCTGGTTTATCCGTTCAGCGAGCAGGCCACGCTGGTCAGCGGGGAAGTCAGAATTACCGATGAATCGACGGGTGAAACGCGTCATTTCAAATCCGGCGACTCGTGGTTCGTCAAGAAGGGCACCCCGACCGTGTGGGAAGTCGTCGGCGACAGCTTCACGAAGCACTACCTCGCTTTTGTCTGATCCTGGCGCCATGCGCCAGCGGGTGTTCAGTAGACCGGCTGGCGAGTCCACTGACTCCATGCGTGCGAAAAAGCGCCTGCAACGAGGTGCCCTCAACAATGGATGACGCTCACGCCATCGCCGCCTACGCGGACCTTGCGCAGCGAGCCGATTGTGGCGAGCTGTTGCTGTTCTCGGTCGCCGCCGTGCAGGTGGAACCCGCCGACGCTGCTGGCTGGTTCCGTCGCCGGCCCTGCGCGCTCGCGGCCGTGATCTCGCGCGAGGAAGACGTGTCGGACATTCTTCTGAGGCTGCCGGACTGCTGGAACATCGTCGATACGGCCTGTTGCGTGGGGCTGCACGACGAGCCCGACATCGTGTCGGTCGATCCCCGCTTCAAGAACGGCTTCGTCAACGCGAATTGCGCGATCGTCGCGCACGACGATGGCCGCCGCTTCGCGCTGCTGATGCAGATCAACGCCGCTGAAGCCGTGCTGCTGCCGCACCGGCCATTCGGCGAGCGCCTGTCGTTCGAGCAGTGCATTGGTTGTGCCACGGCCATGGCCGCGCTCGCCCGCTAGCGCTTTTGCGGGCGCTTCGACTCGGGGTTTGCCCGTAATCCCGGCGACGATGCCAATTTGCGCTAACGCCCGAAGATCGGCCTGCTTACAGTCCTCTCAATCAGTTCACCCGCCGCCCGCGAAAAGACCCGCAGTGGTGCTTCGGTGAGCGTGCCGCGCGGCCCCGCGTCCCGGCTGCCGACCGGCCGCCGCCACCCTTAGCCACGAGAGAGACTCAATGAACAACGTTGCGAATGTCGTAGTTAGCGAAGCCGTCAACCAATTCCTGGCCCGCGACCTGGGTCTTTTCATCGACGGTAGTGCGCAGCCGGCGCACTCGCCGCGCCGGCTCGATGTTTTCAACCCCGCGACCGGCGACGTCCTCACCTCTGTGCCGGACGCCGATGCGCAGGACGTCGATCGCGCGGTATCCAGCGCGCGACATGCCTTCGACCGGCGTGTATGGAGCGGTTTGCGTCCGGCGGATCGCGAGCGCATTCTGCTGCGTCTGGCCGACGTGCTCGAACAACACGCGGAAGAACTCGCGCAGCTCGAAACGTTGAACCAGGGCAAATCGATCAACATCGCGCGCGCGATCGAAGTCGGCGCCAGCATCGAATACGTGCGTTACATGGCAGGCTGGACCACCAAGATCACCGGCGAGACGCTCGACGTGTCGATTCCGTTTCCGCCGGGCGCTCGCTATAGCGCCTTCACGCGCAAGGAGCCGGTGGGTGTCGTCGCAGGCATCGTGCCGTGGAATTTCCCGCTGATGATCGCGATCTGGAAGCTGATTCCGGCGCTCGCGGCCGGCTGCACGATCGTCATCAAACCATCCCCGGAGACACCGCTGACAGCGCTGCGGCTCGCCGAACTGGCGATCGAAGCGGGTGTCCCGGCGGGCGTGTTCAACGTGGTCACCGGCGCACGCGAATGCGGCTCGGCGCTCGCCGCGCATCCGGGCGTGAGCAAGATCTCTTTCACCGGCTCGACGCCGACCGGCAAGCTGGTCGGCTCGGCCGCGGTGCAGAACATGACGCGCTTCTCGCTTGAACTTGGCGGCAAGAATCCGGCCATCATGCTGGCCGATGTAGACGTCGATCAGGCGGTGCAGGGCGCGCTCGCGGGCGGCTTCCTGAACCAGGGGCAGGTCTGCGCCGCGGTCTCGCGCATCTACGTGCATCGCAGCAAGTACCGGCAGATCGCCGACGGTCTCGCCGACCTCGCCAACGCGATGACGCTGGGTTCGGGCCTCGATCCGTCCGCGCAGATCAACCCGCTGGTGTCGAGCCATCATCGCGCGCGCGTCGAGCAGCATATCGCGCAGGCGAAGCATGCCGGGCTGCGCTTTCTGGCGGGCGGCACGCCGGTCGAAGGCGCGGGCTACTATGTGCGCCCGACGGTCATCGGCGACGTTCCGCACGACGCGCCGATCATCCGCGACGAAGTGTTCGGCCCGGTCCTCGCTCTCGTTCCCTTCGACGACGCCGCCGAAGCACTGCGTCTCGCCAACGACTCGCCTTATGGCCTTGCGGCGAGCCTGTGGACCAACGATCTGCGCGCGACGATGAACCTCGTGCGGGACATCGATGCGGGAACGGTCTGGGTCAACTCGCACGTGCCACTCGATCCCGGCATGCCGTTCGGCGGTATGAAGCAGTCGGGCATGGGACGTGAATTCGGCAAGCACGCGATCGACGCGTTCACCGAAACCAAATCCGTGTGCATCGCCCATTGACGGCGCGCTGGCTCGCCACCGGTGACTTTCCCCCGTTGCGGAAGGCCATCGCGCCAAACAAAGCCGGCGCTGCTATCCTTGGGCAAATGGCGTATGCCGGCGCTCCAGGACGAATTGACACGGCTGTCGCGTGGAGCGCGACAGGTCCCGGAGCGCCGGTGCAGGGAGACATAGATGGAGTTCAGGGTCAGCGCGCTCGACGATGTGCACGACCATTCACTTGCGGTGAGTGGGTGGGAACAGGTGTACCACCAGATCACGCCGGGGCGGTTCGAAAGCACGCTCGTGCAGGCGAGCGACGACAATTTCCAGTTTTTTCGTGAATCGACCAACCGGCGGATCGCGCAGGCTGGCGTATCGCCGGAAGGCTTTTCGTCGATCGCGGTGCCGTTGTACGGTTTATCGACCGGGACTTTCCAGGGGCAGCATATCGTCGGGTTCCCGCTGATGCTGCTGGGGCCGGGCGAAGAGTTTCATCTCCACACGCCCGAGTCGATGCACTACATCGGCGTGAGTCTGCCTTCCGGATTGATGGAGCAACTCGTCAGCGATACTGTCGACGAAAGCGCGGTCAGCAAACTGTCGCAAAGCGTCTTGCAGGTGCCCGAGTCCGCCGCCGCCGTGCTGCAGTTGCACCTCGTGCCTTTTCTCGACGCGATGCAATCAACAGAGGAGCGGCTCTCGTCAGTCGAGTCGGATCGCCGGTTTCAACACGAAGTGATGAGCGTGCTGCTCGCACTCGTGGAAGCCGCGACCGGCAATTCGCGCGATCTCACGCACGCCACGTATAGCGATATCGTCCGCCGTTGCGAACGTTTTTTGCACGAGTACGCGGAGGAACCGGTCACCGTGCTCGATCTGTGCGCGATGTTGCGTTGCAGCCGTCGTACGTTGCAGACGAGCTTCCAGCGCGTCGCCAACGTGACGCCGGTAGAGTATCTGCGCTCGTACCGCCTCAATGCCGTGCGTCGGCTATTGCGCTCGACCAACACAACCGAGCTGCTGATCGGCGATGCCGCGGCGCGATGGGGCTTTACTCACCTCAGCTACTTCGCGCGCGAGTATCGTGATCTGTTCGGCGAGCTGCCTTCGCAGACGCCACGCAAGAGCTGAGCGAACTCCCTTCCACAACGTATTTCCGCATCGGCAACGCCTATGTCGCGCGCGGAATATTCCAGACAGCTTTCAAACGCGTGCGAATTTCTTTCGCCCATCAGGCCGCGCGCTGTCGTTTTCCCGATGCCTGTGTCTCATTGCCAATTTGTGCTCCCGGTAGATCTTTTTGAATCCCTACATTGCAATCATCCGCTGCGATTTATTAGCGGGTGCAACGTCCGCGCCGCACGCGGATGTGCAATCGGGTCGTATGACGCGGCTCGACGTGATCAGTCAAATCAATTGGAGTGAGACCCATGAGCGTCGCGTTGGAAACCAAGCCATCGAGCGAGTTGCGCCAAGGCGCGCTCGGCCTCGGCTTTATCGTTTTCTTTGTCATCTCCGCGGCCGGACCGCTCGTCGCGATTGCCGGGGGCTTCCCAATCGGCATCATGCTCGGCAACGGCGCGGGTACGCCGTCGCTGATCATCGCGACCGTGGCGATCCTGCTGATGTTCGCCGCGGGGTACACGGCGATGTCGCGTCACATCACGAACGCGGGCGGCTTCTATGCATTCACCGCGCGCGGGCTCGGCGGTACAGCGGGCGGCGCCGCGGCGCTGATCGCGCTGCTCGGTTACAACGCGATGCAGATCGGCCTGTACGGGATGTTTGGTGCCGTGTGCTCGGGATTTCTCGGCACGCATTTCGGCATCGATGCGCCGTGGTGGGTGTGCGCGTTCGCTGCCATGTTGAGCATCGCGGTGCTCGGCTACCGGCAGATCGATCTGTCCGCGAAGGTGCTCTCGCTGCTGGTGTTCGGCGAATACATCGTGGTCCTGATTCTCGACATCGCGATCCTGAAGGCCGGCGGCGCACACGGCATCGATTTCGTTTCATTCAAGCCTCGCACATTTCTGGGCGGTACGCCGGCGATCGGTTTTCTGTTCTGCTTCGCGAGCTTCATCGGCTTTGAAGCCACGACGATTTACAGCGAGGAAGCAAAGGACCCGAAGCGCACGGTGCCGCTCGCCACGTATATTTCGGTGCTTCTGATCGGCGGCTTTTACGCGTTTTCGTTGTGGTGCATCGTGATCGGCGCGGGCAGCGCGGACATCGTCAAGACGCTGAGCGCGCTCGCGGATCCGACGACGTTCATGTACTCGCTGTCCGACCACTACGCGAATCGCACGCTGACCGCAGCCATGAGCGTGCTGTTCATCACGAGCGTGTATGCGGGTCTGCTCGCGTTTCACAACTCGGCCTCACGATACTTCTACGCGAGCGGACGCGAGGGCCTGCTGCCGGCGTCACTGGGCCGCACGCACGCGTCGCATAGCAGCCCGCATATCGGCTCGCTGTGGCAATCGGCAATCGCGGCAGTTGTGGTTCTGGTGTTCGTCGTGATGCATGCCGATCCTGTGCTGACGTTGTTCTCGTGGCTCACCAACGTTGCCACGCTTTGCATCATTGCGTTGATGGCGCTGTCTTCCGCTGCTGTGATCGCATTCTTCGCGAGCCTGAAAAGCCGCGAGGAAGGCGCGCTGCGCGTGGTGTTCTTTCCGCTGGTCTCGGGCCTCGCGCTTCTCGCCGTGCTGGTGCTGGCCATCGTCAACTTCCCTCTGCTGACGGGCGCTGGTCCGCTGGTTTCGTACGGGCTGACCGCGCTGATGCCGGTGTTCGCGGTGGCCGGCGTCGTGACCGCGCTGCGGCTGAGATCGCGTGACCGGCATGCGTTCGACAGGCTGGGCAGCTCACGTCTGTAAATCACGTCTGTGGTTCCGTCGGCGAGTTGCACCGGCGGGCGAAACATCCCGTCACGGGCGCGATCGTTGGGCGCCTTCAATCAGGGCAACCGGCCGCGGTCCCTGTCAATTACATCAGGAGAAACACATGCACAGCATCAAACTGGGCGCGAAGCCGCCTGCGCTCGAGCCATGGGGCACGGTTGCGGATCTCGGAGCGACGATCATCGAAGGTGACGTGTTCGTCTTCGGGCTCACGCATCACGGCGACGAACACACGCCTGTCAGCGCGGGCTATTTCGCCTGTACGAAGGGCAAGTTCGACATGACGTACCCATTCGACGAGCATGCGACGGTGATAGACGGCGAGTGCAGGTTGACCCGTCGCGATACGGGCCAATCGGTTCACTACAAAGCGGGCGATAGCTGGTTTATCGAAAAAGGCGCGCCGATCTCCTGGCACATCCTGAGCGATACATTCACCAAGCACTACCTGGCGCTCGCCTAGCACACACAGCGCGCACGGCACCCAACACTGGACATCTGCCAGCCGCTGGCGCGCGGCTCGTTTTTCCCTTCTTTCCTATTTCAGCCCGGTGGCCGCGACGCGGCCCACCGCCGACGACGCACGTCCATAACTCCTGAAAGCCACCATGAAAAAGCACCTTTTGCTGTCTACATTGTCATGCGCAATGCTGGTCGCGCTGGGCACCCAGCAAGCCAGCGCGCAGAGTAGCGTCACGCTGTATGGAACCGTCGATGCCGGCGTCATCTATTCCACCAACGAGCAGGTGACGGACGCGAGCGGCGCGCTCCACAGCGGCCATAACGTGCAGATCGGCGGCGGCAACCTCGTGCCGTCGCGCTGGGGCTTGATGGGCGTTGAAGATCTCGGTGGCGGCGTGAAGACGATGTTCACGCTGGAGAACCAGTTTCTGATCGGCAATGGCGCGATGCTGCAAAGCGGCTCGCTGTTCGACCGCCAGGCGTGGGTTGGTGTGCGCGATGAACGGTTCGGCACACTGAGCTTCGGGCGGCAATATGATTCGTATTCTGATTTTCTTGGCGTCTATGTATCGAGCACCTCGTGGGCGACCATGTACGGATCGCATTTCGGCGATGTCGACAACCTCAACGAAGCGTTCAACATGAACAATGCGGCCAAATTCACGAGCGCGGATTTCGGCGGCTTCACGTTCGGTGGCACTTTCAGCTTCGGCGGCCAGGCGGGCGACTTCAGCGCGCGGCGTGGCTATGCGCTCGCCGCCGCATATAACCACGGCCCGGTTTCGCTCAGCGCGGGATACATGACGCTGAATGATCCGTTGAACGCGGCGCTCGGCGGCGCGAACGGTTATATCGGCGATTTCGCGTGCAGCAATGCTGCGGCGATGTATTGCAAACTGCAGGACGCCCGCGCGATCAAAGCGTTCGGCGCCGGCGGTTCGGTAGCATTGGGCAAAGCGACGGTGGCGCTCGTCTACACGCATACGCGCCTCGAGGACAGTGCGTACTTCGCGAGTGCCGCGCGTCCCGAGGGCGCCACCGCGTCGTTCGATATAGCCGAGTTCAATACCGTGTACAACCTGACGCCCGAGTGGGCGTTAGGCGCGGCCTATATCTTCAACAACGTGCGGATCAGTGGCGGCAGCTCGTCGCGCTTCCAGCAACTGAGTCTCGGCACGACATACTCGCTGTCGAAGCGAACTGCGTTGTACGCAGTCGGGATCGCGCAGAAGGCGTCGGGGGCGGGGCTCGGGGTGGATCCGGCGACGGGCGCGTCTGCCAATTACGCGCAGATTCCGAATCTGGTGAATAGCAACTCGAATCGGCAACTTGCAATCCTCGCGGGCCTCCGCGCGAACTTCTGAGCGGCTGCCCGGCACGCTGCGGGAGCTTCGCATTTCCCAAGATATGAGTTTCCTGTCCAAATATTCTTAAAACATCGCGGGTTTCATATAATCGCCGGCGCCTCGCACGGGGCATCCGAGCGCGCCCATTGCTGGTGCCCAGCGATGCATTCGACTTGTGATCGAAACCCGGGCTCGGGGGCGGGGATCATGTAAGTGTCGTCAGATGGCGGCTTTGAACGCGCGTTTCTCCCGTCCGGGGAGGACGCTGCGACGACACTCGCACATGCGGGTGCGTTTGCGCTGGCGTGGCGGGAGCGGGGAGTTGGCGGCTCGTCGCCTGGGGCTGCCCGAATCGATCAAATAACACTAACGAAGGAGATTTGACATGCGTTACCCAAAAAGCGGGCGCTTGAAGCGCACGCAGATCCTGGCCATTGCTTTTCTGACGCTGGCCGGTACTGTCAACTATTTCGATCGCAGCACGCTGTCGATCGCCAACCATTCGATCAGCCAGGAACTCGGCCTGTCCGCGTCGCAGATGGGTTTGCTGTTGTCCGGGTTCTCGCTGGCCTATGCGTTCGCGCAGTTACCAGTGGGGGCGTTGCTCGACCGCTTTGGTTCGCGAGTCGTGCTCGGCCTTGGTATTTTGCTCTGGTCCGCCGCGCAATTTGCAGGCGGCTTCATTCAAACCTTGAACCAGTTTTTCTATTCGCGGCTTGTCCTAGGCGTTTGCGAAGCCCCGCTGTTTCCGGCCGGCGTCAAGGTCATCAGCGAATGGTTCGCCGCTCGCGAGCGTGGCGGCCCGACCGGCATTTACCAGTCGTCGAGCGCAATCGGCCCGATGCTTGGACCGCCGATCCTGACCGCGTTGATGCTTTCGTTCGGCTGGCGCCAGATGTTCGTCTTGATGGGCGCCATCGGCATCGTCATTGCGCTCGGCTGGATAGCTTTCTATCGCAACCGGGCCGAAGTCGAACTGACGGACGAGGAGGCCGCACATCTCGACGAGGGCGAGAATGCTCCATTCACGTCGCATGCGGTGCGTTTGTCCGAATGGGCAAGTCTGTTCCGCCAGCGTAACACCTGGGGAATGGTGCTGGGCTTTATGGGCGTGATCTATATGATCTGGCTGTATGTGACCTGGCTGCCCGCGTATCTGGAGCACGAGCGTCATCTGAGTATCGCCCGCACCGGCTGGGTGGTCGCAATTCCGTATGTGTTCGGCGTGCTGGGCATGTGTTCGAGCGGCTTCTTTGCGGACTTTATCGCGCGGCGAGGCATTTCACCGGTGAACAGCCGCAAGTGGCCGGTCTGCATTGGACTGGTTGGCGCGGCGTCGTTCACAGTGCCGGCCGCCTATACACCCTCTACCACGATGGCCGTGATGTATCTGTGCCTGGCGATGTTTTTCCTGAATCTCGCCAGCGGCGGTGCGTGGGCGCTCGTGGGCGTTGCTGCTCCGCGTCGCCTGGTGGCATCGCTCGGAGGCATGCAGAATTTCGGCGGCTATCTCGGCGGCTCGCTCGCGCCGATTCTCACGGGCGTGATCGTCGACCGGACGCATTCGTTCGTCGATGCATTCCTGATCAGCGCGGCGATCGCACTCGTGGCTGCGCTCGTTTATCTATTCGTGGTCAAGGAAACGCGTACGGCGCAGCTTGTCGAAGAAATGGAGCATGCCGCGTAACGTAATGTTTACGCGGGTCTTGATCGTGCGGCTTCCCAACGAGTCGCGATGCGAACGCTGACTTGATGAAGATGAGGCCGGCGCGAACAAGTCAGGGGCGTCCATTCGACGAATGGGCGCCCCTTTTGGCTAGTGCTGCTCCTGCGTCGAAGCGAGATTGCCGTTTGCCGGTCGAGCACGTCGAACAGCGGCCTCTGGCAATGACTTTCAAGTACCAGCAAACGGAACTAGTGGCGCTCGCCATGCGTCTGTGGACTTTCCTCCTGAACTGATTCGCCAGAAAAGGGGAGAAGACCGTTCATGTACATGCCCTGTGCATATAGTTCGGTCCATTCCGCGACGTAAAGCGAACCGCGGGAGAGAAACGTTGGCTGTCTCACACAAAAAATATGCAATCAGCATTAATCATTTAAAAAACAGATGCTATTTGCAGGGCCGCACGTTATTGTTCCAAATGTCAACATGTCGGCTGCATCCACAAAAATGCGCTTCAAGCCAAATCAGTTGCAGATCTGGCGTGCTTGACGTTGGTACGGTGGGGAATCAGCGCAGACGTGCGGGCGAACCAAAGTTGATTTTTCAACAAGGACCCGCTGTGCGGTGCTTCGAACGCCGGCTGACCGAGGCGTTATCGGTTCTCGCTTCAACACAGGGGAAATCATATGCTACTGGACACGTTTCAGGTACGAAATCAGTTGCCGTTCATACCTCCGTCATTTGGGTCACAAGAGATTGTTTTGCGGCACCTGGACGCCGCCTCTGACGTTGGCGCCGTGCAACGTTTGCGCCAGGAGATCGATCTATCTGTACACGCGCAACTGAATCCCTTTTTTCATAGTGACGAAAAAAAAGAGACGACATTGGACTTTCAGTGGCGTTCGAACAGGACGGTCAACTAATCGGCACAATTCGCTTTGTGCCTATGACGCATGACTTGACGCTGACAGAAAAGCTGCACAAGAGCGTAAACATAGATCCATCACTGCTTGAAGACAGCTGGGAAGTGGGGCGCCTCGTACTTGATCCCGCGTTTAGACACGGCCAGGACCAGTTAAAAAAATGCCTGATGCTGGCGCTGGGTTTTGTCAGTGAAAATACTTCTGGCAAGAATTTCCACGCCTCCTGTTCACATGTGCTGAGCCGGCTTTACCGCAGATTCGGGTTTTCGGCGCTTGCCACCAACGTGCCGCTGGCTGGAGCAGACAAGACGTACACGCTCATTCACGCTGCACTCTCGGATGTCTCGAGGGCCATGATGGGTGGTTTTTCCGCTTGACTTTGTATGGTTTGAGAAAACGAGAAAGACATAATAAAGGAAGAAAAGCGATGCAAAATGAATTCATTAACTCACTGCGGCAAACGGTCGATCAGCATTGGGAACAGATCAGGGGCGGCCGGTTCTGGAATCGCGTCATGGAGAAACCGGTCACCAAGGAGTTGTATCGCGATTTAATGATCGAGATTCACCATTACACGAAGCATAATTCGATGAACCAGGCCGTCACGGCTTTCGTCAACGCGCCTGAGGGCCTGCTGAGGTTTGCGTATCAGCACGCAGCAGAAGAACTCGGGCACGAACGCATGGCCGTTCACGATCTCGAAAGTATTGGCCTGCTTGACAGGGAGCAACTGGGACGCGCGCCCCTTCCTGCAACCGAGGCGTTGATCGGATATTTGTACTTCGTGGCGCTCAGGTACGGCCCCATCGCACGGCTTGGCTACAGTTTCTGGGCGGAAAGCGTGTACCACCACATCGGCGATGTTCTCGGAAAGTTTCGCAGCGACCTCTCGCTCTCCGAAAAGAATATGTCCTTTTTTGTTGCTCATTCCACGATCGACAAAAAGCACATCGTTCAAGTGGAAGAATGCATCGACCGCTACGCAAAGACACCTGCGGACCAGGCGCTGGTTCGCTCAACCGCGGAGACGACGCTGTTCCTGACCGGGCAGATGCTGGAGCAGGTCGCGCAGCGACACCAATAAATCAGCGGGGGAGCGCCGGCCGAGCAAAGCGCCTCCCCGATCCGCATCTATCTCAGGTCCTCAAGACTGCTTCCCGGCCACCTTTCCGGGTGCACGCCCCATGAAATATCTACGCAAGCTCTTTGTCAGCTACGAGGAATACTGCAATTACCGGAAAGGAATTCTGAGATATGCCGGATTAGTGGGCGCCGTCGGGTACCCGCTTTTCTATCTGATCTATAGATTTGTTCTTCCGCAACCGTACGACAATCTGGGCATGAGGTTGATTGCGTCGGCTTCGTGCGCGGCAGTGGTGATACGAGAGTACTGGCCCGCCCGACTGAGGAAATACTACTTCGCCTGGTCGTACGCGGTGGTGCTTTACTGTCTGCCATTCTTCCACGTGTTCATGTCACTGAAGAATCACGGCAATCTCGTATTCATCGCGGATAGTTTCATGGCGGTTTTCTTTCTCGTATTGCTGACCGACTGGCGCAATACGGTCACCATGTTGTGCCTGGGGACAGGATTGGGAGTTGCGCTTTACCTGGCAACAACGGATCAGATTTATTTGCCTCTGGATTATGTTGCAAGATTGCCGACAGTCATTCTGGTGGTAATTGGCGGAAGTCTCTTCAAGTTTTCCGAAAAGCAATTGCAGGAAGCAAAGTTGCGCGGCGCGACGGCCCTGGCAGGGTCGATCGCGCACGAAATGCGTACCCCTTTGAGTCGGATCCAGTACAGCCTTGATGGGGCAAGCCGGGCGCTACCTGAGCCCACGACGAACCCTGACGTCCAGCCGTTGACGCGAAAGCAGATCAATGATCTCTATGCTTTTCTGTCTCAAGGCCAACTGGCCGTTGAGCGAGGCTTGCAGGTCATTGCGATGACATTGGACGAGGTCAACGCAAAGTCCATCGATACCAGCAGATTTGCGCTCATTCACGCTTTCGATGCGGTTCAGAAAGCGCTGGCTGAATATGCGTACGAAACCGAAGAAGAGCGCGCGATCGTGTCGCTTTCGGTGATTGAGGATTTTGTGTTCCGCGGCGACGAAACGCTTTTTATTTTTGTCGTGTTCAACCTCTTGAAGAACGCCCTTTATTACCACCGCCTCTATCCAGGAATGAAGGTCGTCGTTACTGTACAGGCGGGTCATGTCATTGTCAGTGATACCGGACCGGGCATCCCGCAATCAGTATTGCCGCGTCTGTTCGACTCGTTCCAGACATCGGGCAAAGCGGGCGGTACGGGCCTGGGGCTCGCTTACTGCAAACGGGTAATTGCGGCATTCAATGGAGATATTTCTTGCGATTCGGTCGAAGGCGAGGGGAGCCGGTTTACCCTCCGATTTCCGCAAACCGCATCAGCCGAGGAGGACGAGCGTCCTCAAGTATCAACACGAGACTCTCTCGCGATTTTTGCGGGTAAGCGGCTACTGATCGTCGACGACGACTCCATGCAGCGTATGGCGATACGCAGGCAACTGACTGGTCTCGGGATGGAAATCGACGAGGCGCACGACGGTCAATATGCGATCGACCGGATGCGGGCGGCCCGCTACGACCTCGTGATGATGGATTTGAGGATGCCCGTGCTCGACGGGTATGCCGCAACGCGATTGATTCGTAGCGGGGTTGTCCCGGGCCACCAGTCGGTACCGGTCCTCGCCTGTACCAGCGAACCGTCGCATCTCGTGCGCATGAAGATCGAGAGATCGGGCATGTCCGGAATGATCTCCAAACCGTGCAAACACTCTGATCTTGTCCGCGCGTTGCGATCATGCCTTGACCGCTCGAGTGTTGCTGCCGACGTGTTGGCAGGCAAGACGGCTATCCTCGCGGATGACGACGAGGTCGGTCGGCACATCGCACGAGGCTGGCTGGAGAAGTACGGCATCGAGGTCATCGAGGCGAATCACGGCCAGGAAGTGCTCGATATGATTGCCGGCGGGCAGCGATGCGACGTCATATTGCTGGACCTGAACATGCCGGGCCTCGGCGGTTTGGAAACCAGCCGGGCGATCCGTTCCTATTCGAGTGATTCGTCCGCAATACCGATCATCGCACTGACAGGGTACTCGGATGCGGTCACGGTGGAATCTGCGTTCAACGCCGGAATGAACGATGTCATGACGAAGCCAGTCCGCGGCGCGGTCCTTTTCGAGAAGCTGAGTCAGCACATCTGTTCTGGCATGACAGACCTGCGGTGGCCCGTGGCAACGCTGGACGCTGCGGACGACGCAGAGGGAAAAGACCACGCCCCGGCAGTTCAAAGTGAAAATCTCCTCGACATCGATCGCCTTCAGGAGTTGAAGCGTGACGGCTTGCTCGTCGAGTTGGTGGGCGACTATCTTTTGACGCTTGATCCTCTAATTGCCCGGCTTGACGCAAGCCTTGTGTCGAACGACCTGGGCGACGCCCATGAAGCGTTGCATTCGCTGCTTGGCGTAAGCGCAAACATTGGGGGAGCGGCGCTGCACCGACTGGTGAGGCGGCTCTATGTGCCAGTAGCGAACGAACACCGATGGCCAACGGACGAAAACTGGTTGTGTGAACTCAGGAACGTCATGGCGGATACCGTTCGGCTGCTGCACCGGGAATGCCCGGCTCTGGGATCGTGACGTAGTCGGCTACGCGATACGAGCGGGTAGCGCGGCGCACGGCCTGCGAGGCTTTAACCACCTTGCGGCTGTTCCATATTTCGAATATATTCGAAATATGGAACAGACAGACATCACCCGCGCCTTAGCGGCGCTCGCCCACGACCTGCGCCTGCGCGTGTTCCGGATGCTGGTTGTCGCCGGGCCGGCCGGATTGACACCCGGCGCCATTGCGACACAGCTGGATGTGCCCAACGCGACGCTCTCCTTTCATCTGAAGGAGCTGATGCTCGCCGGGCTGGTCACGCAGGAGCGCGACGGGCGCAGCCTGATCTACCGGGCTGCCTACGAGCAGATGAACGCAGTCCTCGGCTTTCTGACTGAGAACTGCTGCCAGGGGCAGGCCTGCCTCACGCCGGGCGCAAATTCATGCCAATGCTGACGGAGAACCATCATGAAGCGGTTTCACATTCATGTTCGCGTGAACGACATCGCAACTAGTGTCGCGTTCTATTCGAAGCTGTTCGGCGCAGAGCCGACACGCGCCGAAACGGACTACGCGAAGTGGATGCTGGACGATCCTCGCGTGAACTTCGCGATCTCGACACGCGGCACGAAGGTCGGTGTCGACCACCTCGGTTTCCAGGTGGATGACACGGCGGAGCTGGCCGAACTCGCGCAGCGTGCGCAGGCCGCGGACATGGCGTTGCTCGACCAGGGCAAAACGACCTGCTGCTATGCGCGAAGCGACAAGCACTGGATCGTCGATCCGCAAGGGATTGCCTGGGAGCATTTCCATACCCTCGAGAGCGCCCCGGTCTACGGCGAAAGCCGGCAGGAAGTGCCGGCGCCGGGCGCGGCGGCCTGCTGCGGGTCGAGCGGCAAGTCCGTTGCTGTTCCCGTGAAACCGGCCGGTTCGGCCTGCTGTTGATCGCGCAACGCGTCCGATAACACCATGCCCACCAACGTCCTGATTCTCTGCACGCACAATTCCGCGCGCAGCGTGCTTTCCGAAGCCATGCTGAACCACTGGGCGCGCAAGCTCGGCAGGGACGTACGCGCGTTCAGCGCCGGCAGCGCCCCGAGCGGCCGCATCAATCCGTTCGCGCTCGAAGCACTGACGAACGCGGGTATCGATACGCAAGGCTATCGGAGCAAGAGCTGGGATGAATTCGCACAGAATGGCGCGCCGCAAATGCGCATCGTCATCACGGTGTGCGACAGCGCGGCCGCTGAACAGTGCCCGTTCTGGCCCGGTAGCCCGGTCAAGGTCCACTGGGGCTACGCCGATCCGTCGAACGCACCGGGCGGTGATGAAGGCAGGCGCCAGGCATTCGAGCTCACACGCCAGGCCATCGGCTATCGCATGCTGCAACTGCTTGAATTGCCCCTGGAGCGGCTCGGGAATGCCGAGCTTCAACAGGCACTCGACGCCATTCTGCACAGCTGAAACCTTCTTTGTCGAGTTGTCCCATGAATACCCCCAACGTCGCGGCTTCGCGCAAGACCGCTCCGAAACCGGCCATCAGCTTCTTCGAGCGATACCTGACTATCTGGGTCGCGTTGTGCATTGTCGCGGGCATCCTGCTCGGCCAGATTCTGCCTGGCGTGTTCCAGGCAATTGGCCGGATGGAATACGCACACGTCAATCTGCCGGTCGGTCTGCTGATCTGGGTGATGATCATCCCGATGCTCATCAAGGTCGACTTCGGCTCGCTGCATGAAGTGCGTCAGCACATCAAGGGCATTGGCGTCACGCTCGTCGTCAACTGGCTGGTCAAGCCTTTCACGATGGCGTTCCTGGCGTGGCTCTTCATCAAGCAGCTGTTCGCACCGATGCTGCCAGCGGCGCAGCTCGAGAGCTATGTGGCCGGGCTGATCCTGTTGGCCGCCGCGCCCTGCACGGCGATGGTGTTCGTCTGGAGCCGCCTGACCGGTGGCGACCCGCTGTTCACGCTCTCGCAGGTCGCACTCAACGACAGCATCATGGTGGTCGCGTTTGCGCCGCTCGTCGGCCTGCTGCTCGGCATCTCGGCGATCACGGTGCCGTGGGCAACGCTGCTCACCTCGGTCGTGCTTTACATCGTCATTCCCGTGATCCTCGCGCAGATTCTGCGCAAGGTGCTGCTCGCCGATGGAGCGGCGGCGTTTGATGCAGCAATGGCCAGGATTGGTCCCTGGTCGATCATGGCGCTGCTCGCGACGCTGGTGCTGCTGTTCGCGTTCCAGGGTGAAGCCATCCTGAAGCAGCCGCTCGTCATCGTGCTGCTCGCCGTGCCGATCCTGATCCAGGTGTTCTTCAACTCGGCGCTGGCGTACTGGCTCAATCGAGCAGTCGGCGAAAAGCACAACATCGCCTGCCCGTCTGCGCTAATCGGCGCGTCGAACTTCTTCGAACTGGCCGTCGCCACGGCAATCGGCCTGTTCGGTTTCAACTCAGGCGCCGCGCTCGCGACGGTCGTGGGGGTGCTGATCGAGGTGCCGGTCATGTTGCTCGTCGTGAGGATCGTCAACCGTTCGAAGAACTGGTACGAGTGCGCCTGACGGTTACGGAACGAACCACATGAACGAAGTCATCATCTATCACAACCCGGACTGTGGAACCTCGCGCCACACCCTCGCGATGATCCGCAACTCGGGTATCGAGCCCACGGTCATCGAGTACCTGAAACATCCGCCGTCGCGCGAAATGCTGATCGATCTGCCCGAGCCGCAACGCGGCGCGTTCACGAAGGAAGACGGCGAAGTGGTCATCGCTGGGGAGGGCAGGCGTGTCTGATCTGCCGACTGAGCTCACGACTGAACTGCCGCAGGTTGATCCGTGATGGTTGCGCATCGTCGCGATGGCGACGGGGTAGCAATAACCAGGTAACATTCTTTTCTGCGCCTTAGCGAAAGACCTCTCATCAACTCATGCAAACCCGCATCTACACTGCGAAGCGCGCCCGAATGTACGTGGCGTTCGAAGTCCTGGCGGTATTCCTGAAGCTGGGTCTCACCAGTTTTGGCGGGCCCGTCGCACACATAGGCTACTTCCGCAGGGAATTCGTCGAACGGCGCCGATGGCTTGACGATGAGACGTTCACCGATCTCGTCGGGCTGTGCCAGTTTCTGCCGGGTCCGGCCAGCAGTCAGGTGGGCTTTTCGGTCGGCTTGCTGCGTGGGGGCTGGTTGGGTGGCCTCGCGGCATGGATCGGTTTCACGCTGCCCTCGGTCCTGCTGTTGCTCGCATTCGCGGTCCTCTCGCCCCGACTGAACAGCCCGATGGGCTCGGGGTTCATCCACGGTCTCAAGCTCGTCGCCGTGGCGGTGGTCGCGCAGGCGGTGTGGGACATGGCGCGGCGCCTCTGTCCGGATCGCCGGCGCGCGGCGATCGCGCTCGTCGCCATCGTCATGTCGGCGCTACTCGCGACCGTGTTCGCGCAGCTTGCGGTTATCGTCTGCGGCGCCGTGCTGGGTCTTGCGCTGTGCCGCGAGACTGGCGCCGCAAACGGCATCGCCGCCCCGACGCGCATGCCGTTTTCTCCGGTTAGTCGCACGGTCGCGATCTTCGCGCTCGGCCTGTTCCTCGCACTTCTGTTTGCGCTGCCGGTAGTGGCGCGGCTCGACACCACGCACGCCGTGGCGGTCTTCAACGCGTTCTATCACTCTGGTGCGCTCGTGTTCGGCGGAGGACACGTGATCCTCCCTTTGTTGCAGCAGCAGACGGTTGCACCGGGCTGGGTGACGCCAAACGATTTCCTCGCCGGCTATGGCGCCGCACAGGCAATCCCGGGGCCGCTCTCGACGTTCGCCGCCTTTCTTGGCTGGATCGCGAGCGGTGTGCCGAACCGCTTGCCGGGTGCGTTGATCGCCACCGCGGGCGTGTTCCTGCCGGGGTTGCTGCTGGTGATCGCCGTGTTGCCGTACTGGCAGTCGCTGCGCGCGCATCCGTCGATGGCAGCCGCGCTCACTGGCGTGAACGCCGCGGTTGTCGGATTGCTGGCCACTGCACTCTATTCACCGGTCTGGACCAGTGCGGTTCATTCGGTACCTGACTTTGCGGTTGCCTGCGTCGCATTTGTCCTGCTTGTGCGCTGGAAGACTCCGCCCGTCCTCGTGGTCGCGCTGTGCGCGCTGGCAGGGCTTGCCAGCGCAGTGATCCAATGAGTACGCTCTCGGGCGATGGCGCGTGCCTCGCCTGAGAGGTCGAGGACCGACAGGTTCTCATGGCGGTCGTCGAGCAGGTTGTCGACGAGCGTTGATGCGCCGGCGTCCGCGTCGATGATCCGGGCGTCCTTCGACAACCCGATACCCCGGATCAGTTCGAGCGAAAGCTGTGCAGGCGCGCTGATACCAGCGCTAGAGTGCGAGTGCCTGTTCGATTGGAGTCGTCCATGAAATTTCGTTTAGCCGCTGTAGTCGCGGCAGCAACCGGTTTCCTGCTTGGCGCGGCAGGTTCTGCGTCGTCGGCCCGCGCCGAAAGCACGGCACACCAGAAGGACGTCTCGCAACACGGCGCTGAGGTGATGCCGTTTGCGCTCGCGGCCACCACTCACATCTTTACGAAGACCTCAGACGGCGGGATCCAGCAGGTCGTCGCGAGGGGGCATGACCCAAAGCAGGTCGCGCTGATCCAGAGGCATCTTGCCGCGGTCGCCCGGCAGTTTTCGATGGGCGATTTCGAAGCGCCTGAGACGATCCACGGCAAGAACATGCCGGGACTCGCCACGCTGCGTACAGCACAGCCGGGCTCACTGAAGATCCGCTATCGCGACTTGCCCGATGGGGGCGAAATCGCATACCGTTCGGACGAACCACGCATCGTCGCCGCGTTGCACGAATGGTTCGATGCACAGTTGTCCGATCATGGCCACGACGCGATGGCAGGGCACGATTCCGGCATGATGCAGCATCATCCGATGGATGCCTCCCCCGAATAGGCTCTCAGCGTGGTTTCATCCGCAGGTGCGGAATCCCACAAAGATGTCGTTTCGATCGGGCAGATAGAAGTTTCGGTAGCGGGGATTGCACATCCTGTCATGTGTGGCGAATGACGCACCGCGCACGCTCCTGTGCGTATGAAACCAGGGGGCGGAATAGTCATGGTAGGGGTCAGGCGAAAAGCCTGGGTACGGCTCGAAAGCATCGGCCATCCATTCCCAGACGGACTCGCCCCAATCGATCAGTCCATTGCATGCGGCATATTCCCACTCGGCCTCCTTAGGCAGGCGTCGACCTTGCCACCGACAAAAGGCTTCCGCTTCGTACGCGTTGATGTGGCAGATGGACAGAGAAACCGGCAGTGGCTCCCATTGTCCGAACCAGCGATGCTCCCAGTCTCTAGACCCGTTGCTCGATTCACGCCAACGCCGTGGTGCCTTCAGCCCTGTGCGCTTCAACCACGCCAACCCCTCGCTTGACCACCAGCGCTCGTCGACATACCCGTTCGCCGTGACGAATTCCGCGAACCGAGCATTGCTCACGCATTGACGGTCGATTCGCACCGGCCCGATTCTCACGAGGTGCCGCCATTTTTCGTTGTCGAACACAAATCCTTCGTCCCGCGCCCCTCCCGTCATGAACGTCTCGTCGCCAATCGCGATGTCGCTCGCGCCTGCACGATGCTCGAGGGGCAACATCGCGAGCGGTGCGTGCGCTGGATAGTCCAGCGTCTGTCGCATATAGGTCAGCGCCTCGGCATGCATATCCTCATGGTACAAGGCAAGTCGGAAAAAATAGAGGGCCTCGTCCGTATCCTCGGCCGCGGCGAGCCGGGCGCGCACGAGTTCCAGCACGGCACGGGCGTAGTCGATAATCTGTGCAAGCGGCGGCAGATCCAGAAGCCAGCGATCGTCGTGGGGCACTCGCCCCGAATCGAACCAGCGGTCGGCATGCTCGAGCAGCGAAGGGCGCGTGGGTATGAAGCGGCCCTGCGCGTCGGGTTGTGGATCGCGCAGTATCCAGTGTTCCGTGAACCAGGCAATATGCGCATATTCCCACGCCGGCGGATTGATGCCAGAGTCGCAGGGGACCTGCATCTGCGCGGGCGTCAGGTCCGCGAGGATGGCCCATGTGCGCCGATGCGCGTCGACGAATGCCGCATCCAGCTGGGGTTTGTTCAGACTGCGCGATGTCACTCTGTCAGTTCGTAACGCCATGCGTCCTCCAATGAGCAGAATTTTCATCGTCAGCCCGGCACTTCGAAGCGCCAACAACGGCAATTGGCAGACGGCACATCGATGGTCCAGGTTTCTGCATGAAGACTACCGCGTTTCGCTGGGTGCGCAGTGGACTCCCGCTGATCAGCCGCAGGAGCTGCCCGCATGTCTGATTGCATTGCATGCGCGACGCTCGGCACCGAGTATCGTCCGATTCGCGGATGCCTGCCCCGGACGTCCGCTTGTGGTCGTCCTGACGGGCACCGATCTGTACCGCGATATTCGCACCGACGAAACGGCCCGTCACTCGCTCGATCTTGCTTCACATCTGGTCGTGCTGCAGGAGGAAGGCCTGGCGGAAATGACGGCTGCGTATCGCGCGAAATGCCGTGTCATCTACCAGTCCGCACCGGCGCGCACATCCGATGTGTCGTCGACGCGCCGACGGCGAACGTTCGATGTCGTGCTGGTCGGCCACATGCGCGCGGAGAAGGACCCGTGCACGCCCATGCGCTCGTTGGACCATCTGCCCGACGATTCGCGAGTCCGGCTGATCCATATCGGCCGCGCGCTGGATGACGAGTATCGGATCGCGGCGCACGCATTGCAAGCGCGGGTATGGCGGACCGTGAGGCGGTACGTCTGGTTCGATGGGCTGCCACATGGCGCCACGCTGCGGCGCATTGCCAACGCCCAGGCATTGATCATTTCAAGCGTGATGGAAGGGGGCGCCAACGTGATCATTGAAGCGGTGAATGCGGGTGTGCCGGTGCTTGCCAGCCACATTCCTGGCAATATCGGCATGCTGGGCCGCGACTACGACGGCTACTTTCCGCTGGGTGATGACAAGGCGCTGGCCCGGTTGCTCGATAGGGCGAGTCGGGATCGGGCTTTTCTGACGACGCTGCAGCAGCAGTGCGCCCGTCGGGCGCCATTGTTTGCGCCCGCGTTGGAAGAAGCACAAGTAATCCGACTGGTAACGGAGGCCTTGGCTCAAAGAACTCCCGACAGCTAAAGCGAGCTGTGGCCAACCGCAGTCGCTGCCTTCTTCGAGCCGTCGCATCTACAATCGTTCTTCCAGGTTCGTGCTACCTGTCGCGACGCGGTGCATGGGGTCTGCGGTTCGACAACAACTAGCCGAATCACATGCCTTCACCGCTCCATCATCGTGGTGTCAATGCGGGTGCCACGCTTGATGAAGAGCGTGACGGGCGTCTTCTCGCAGATCTCCGCGAGACGGGCCCGTTGGGCGGCGTCGAGAGGCGCATCCACGACGACGGCGCGGCGAACATACTGGTTGCCATCATGGTCCACATGTAAAGTGGTAGTCACGTCGATGGTGCCGTCGGGCCAGCCCTTGCGCTGCATGTACATGCGCAGCGTCGCGGACGTGCACGCGGCGAGTCCCGCAAGTACGAATTCGAAAGGGGCAGGGCCGCGATCCTGACCGCCTTCGTGCGGCCCCTCGTCGCCGGCAAGCGCATGCCTGCCAGCTTCGAGGGAGACGAGATAGTTGGGGGCATCGGCGGCAAGTCGCGCGGAGGCGGTGGCAAGTGGCATGGTATCTCCTCGTGACTGTACGCCCGCCGCGGCAGTGGCGGATTGCGGCGGAGCGCGTTCGGTTTCGCCGGTGGCGTGGGGCACCCGGCGCTGGCTGGAACGATTGTGCCATCGCCTGCGAGGCGGCGCGAAGCAGCCTGTACGATCCAGGGCTGCTTCGCGCCGTACTTCGGCTGCCAACTTAATCGGCGCTTTGCGAGAAGCGGGCCCGCATCAGGCCGGCGCCGTGTCATTTTCCTGCCGGCGCGATGTCGTTCGCGGCGCCACTCGCCATACGGCGTTACCGACGTCGTCAGCCACGAGCAAGGCTCCGTGTGCGTCCAGTGCGACGCCGACCGGGCGACCCACGGCGTGGCCGTCTGCGGTCAGAAAGCCGCTCAGGAAATTCTCGGGTACCCCAGCAGGTTCTCCATCGACAAATGGCACGAACACTACTTTGTAGCCGGTACGCGGTTTACGGTTCCACGCGTTCGGGACCCACATGCGTCTGCTAAATCGTCTCGCTGTTTCAATGGTTTTGCCGCTGGCCTCCTGCGCGATCGGACCGTCAGGTTCAAGCGATGCGGGTTTCGGCGCGTGGCCGGCCATGCCGGCTCAAACTGCGTCGTTGGTTCCGATGGTCAACATCGCGCCCATTCAGACGCGCCCCAACGGTTTCATGCCCACCGCCCCCACCGGCTTTTTCGTCACCGAGTTTGCCGGTGGCCTCACGCACCCGCGCTGGCTTTACACTGTTGATGTTCACGCAGAATTGACCCACTAAGGGGCGTAATTTTCATCGAATTTTGACCCACGTGATTGAATGTCCTGCTCAATCTTTGAGCAGGGGATACAGAGGTGATCACGGTGGGCATATTGGCCAAGATCAGGCGGATGTATTTCCGCGAGCAGGTCCCGCTGCGCGAGATTGCGAGGCGTACGGGCCTGTCCCGAAACACGGTGCGCAGCTGGCTGCGGCAGACCGATTCTGTCGAGCCGAAGTATCCAAAGCGCGTCAGTCCGAGCGTTGTTGACGAGTGGGCCGCACAGCTGACGGGCTGGCTGCGGGCGGACAGTCATCGCCCGAAGCGCGACCGGCGCACCGCGCGATTCATGTTCGAGGCGATCCGCGGCGAGGGTTACGCGGGCAGCTACGGCCGCGTCAGCGCGTTCGTGAGGCGCTGGCATGAGGAACAGGCCGAAGCGCCGCGCAGAAAGGCCTACGTGCCGCTCGCCTTCGAGCCCGGCGAAGCCTTCCAGTTCGACTGGAGCTGCGAATACGCCTTCATCGGCGGGCTGCGGCGGCGCCTCGAGGTTGCCCACGTCAAACTCAACGCCAGCCGCGCGTTCTGGCTCGTCGCCTATCCCACCCAGAGTCACGAGATGCTGTTCGACGCGCACGCCCGCGCATTCGCCGCATTCGGCGGTGTGCCCAGGCGCGGCATCTACGACAACATGAAGACCGCCGTGGACAAGGTTGGCCGCGGCAAGGAGCGCGCGGTCAACGCACGCTTCGAAGCGATGTGCAGCCACTATCTGTTCGAGCCAGAGTTCTGCAACCGGGCGGCAGGCTGGGAGAAAGGCATCGTCGAAAAGAATGTTCAGGACCGCCGACGGCAGATCTGGCACGAAGCGGCGCTACGGCGCTGGGAGACGCTGGAGATTCTGAACGAATGGGTCGCCGGCCAGTGTCGCGAAGCCTGGCACATGCGGCACCCGCAATGGCCCGAGCTGACAGTCGAGGACGTGTTGCAGGACGAGCGCACCCGGCTGATGCCCAACCCACGGCCGTTCGACGGCTACGTCGAGCAGACCCTGCGGGTTTCGTCGACCAGCCTGATCCACGTCCAGCGCAACCGCTACAGCGTGCCTACCGAGTACACGAACCAGCTGGTGAGCGTGCGCTGCTATCCGGCGTATCTCAGCGTCGTCGCCGACGCGCACGAGATCGCCCGCCACGAACGCAGCTTCGAGCGGCACATGACCTTTTACGACTGGCGACACTACATCACGCTGGTCGAGCGCAAACCCGGCGCACTGCGCAACGGTGCGCCCTTCATCACGATGCCGCAACCGCTGCAGCTATTGCAGCGGCACCTGCTCAAACACCCGGGCGGCGATCGCATCATGACGCAGGTGCTCGCCGCGGTGCGCGAACACGGACTCGATGCTGTGCTGCTCGCTGTGCAGGCTGCGCTGGATTCAGGGCGCCCCAGTGGGGAGCATGTCCTGAACGTGCTGAGCCGGCTGAAGGCGCCTGTCACGAGTGCCAGTCTCGCCACCACGAAACTCCAGCTCAAGGAAGAACCGGCGGCTGACGTGAATCGCTACGAGACGCTACGCGCCAACCCACCGGAGGATCGTCATGTCTAACGACATCATTGCCCAGCTCAAGGGCCTCAAACTGCACGGCATGGCGAGTACCTGGCCGGAGCTACTGGCACAGGCGCGTCACACTGACTTCGAGCCGGAGCGCTTCATGAAGCAGCTGTTGATGGCGGAAACCGCCGAACGGCAGGTCCGCTCGATCGCTTACCAGATGACCGCCGCACGCTTCCCGGCTCACCGCGACCTGAAAGGCTTCGACTTCGCACAGGCACAAGTTGATGAAGCGCTGATTCGTGAACTCAGCGAACTGTCGTTTCTCGCAAGCGCACACAACGTCGTGTTCATCGGCGGCCCCGGGCACGAGACATAATGCTCACCTCCCTATGTCATTGAAGATCAATGGATAATTGATTTGAGTTATCTGATTGCGGACGGTCCGCAGCTCGTCGCTCCAGATAATTGTCGACGTCCACCTGCTGGATGATCCATGGCGCACCCAGACAAGCCTGTGACGCCGGCAACCTCCCGACTCGAATCAGGCGGATGACGGTTGGCGCACTGATACCCAGCAGGGTGGCTACTTCTGTAACCGTCAGTTCGCGGCGCTCCTGCCGTTCGCCTTCGCGATATGCAGGGATTCGATGGTCCTTCCGCAGCGTGCAGATTCGCGCGGCGGTCCAGGTGTGGCCCTTCGCCGTCCGTTTGCCTAGTCGATTGATGACCGCCGCTACGCCTTGATCTGCCAACGTTCTCGCCAACGCGCGAACGATGTCTATCGTTGCGACATCGGTGGCCCAGCGATGCTCACCTGTGTGGTTCTTCTCGAACACGATCTCGGTGTGATCGCCTCCTTGCCAATGCACGAGTGCACGAATCGTGTCGTCCTGCTTTGTGGCAACGATCTCCTTGACGACCGTCCTAAGAATGCGTTTCTTGATCTCGACCGAACTGGCCGGGTGGTGCCATAGCCGGGGCAGGTCTTCACCGAGTCGCAGAAGTTCATCACGCGCGCCCGCACTCAGCGCCCTCGATGACTGTTCGCGCAGGAGGTCGAGTTCGGTCTGTATTTGCACCTGCGTCTTCAGCGTTTCATTCCACCGTCGCTCAAGTTCCGCCGCAACCAGCCGGTTCTCAGGATCAATCGCATCGTATTGCCGACGTGCTCGCGCAGCTTCATACCGCGCCTGTTCAAGTGCCAGCTCCTTGTGCCGCACGCGTTCGTCCTGCTCTGTTCGTGTACGTTCAATGGCCTCGAGTGATGCACGAATACCTAACGGTTGAAGTTGGCGCAAAACTTCTTCAGTAACGCGTTGATCAACACGAACCGCACCAAACGAAATGCAGCGAGGGCCACCATGATTGATCATGCTGCCCTGACAGTTGTACCGCGCGACGGTGCCTTTGGTGCCGGAATACGCAACGTGCAGCTTGCGCCCGCAGTGACCGCAACGAAGCAGTCCCGCCAGAAGCGAGCTCCCGCGCTTGACAGCGCCGCGGACCATGCTGCCCTTCATGTTCGCGTTATTGGTAATCAATTTGCGGTTCGCCTCGTACTCGTCCCAGCTAATGTAGCCCGCGTGGTGCTCGATGATCAAGGCCTGCCATTCCTCGCGCTGAAGGGGGTTGCCCGCAAACACTCGCTTGCGTCCGTTCACAATGCGAGCAATAGTCCGGGTCTTGCCAAACGCGTATGCGCCGCCATAAGTCGGATTCGTCAGGATGTGCAGAAGGGTGTTATAGACGGGAAGCTTCCATACAATGTGGCGACCGTCCGGGCCGTAGTTCACCGCGGGTAGCTCAATGCATTCCTGTCGAATCCATAGGAGGACCTGCCTGACGCTACCAAACTCGCGAAACTTCCGGAACGCCAGATCGAGCGCTTCCCGGACGCGGGTATCAGGATCCTTCTCGATACGATTTCCTTGTGCACGCACATAACCGATTGGCACCGACGTGAACAGTTCACCGCGTTTGGCTTTCTGATCAAGAGCCGCCTGTGAGCGTTGGCGAAACGTCGAAAGCTCCATCTCGGAAAGCGTGCCCTTCATGCCTAACAGGAGGCGATCGTTAGGCTGTCTCGGATCGTAAATTCCATCTTCGTCAATCAGCAGGCATCCTACAAGACGGCAGAATTCCAGAAGCGTGTGCCAGTCACGACCATTGCGCGCAAGACGCGAGGCTTCGATGCAGAATACGGCACCCACTTCGCCGCTGCACAGTGCCACCAATAGGCGCTCGAATCCGGGACGATGATTGCCAGAGCCGGAGCGACCCAGGTCGTCATCGATAACCGTCGCATCTGGCCAGCCAAGTCCGCGTGCGCGATCGGCAAGCCCGTATTGGCGCAACTGGCTCTCGCGATTGTGGTGGACCTGATCCAGCGTTGACTGACGGACGTACACGTATGCACGACGGGAAAGGTGTTCAGCGCCGATCTTGCTCATCACGCGCCTCCGCTTCGATGACGTCGATCAACGCGAACATCAGCAGCGCCAGTTGCGTCACCAGCTCGGCTTGCATCTCCTCTGATACTAACGCCTCCGGCACAGTTTCCTCGAACAGATCCTTCTGCCTCGTCATCTGGTTGCGCATCTTTGCCTCCCTCAGGTGTTACCGCCGCAAAGCACGATAACGCCGTGTCGACCAGGCGCAGAAGTTCGATCAGCACCGCATGAGGCAACTCCGGCTGGACGACGACAGACATGCGGGCAGCATCCTCGCCTGCCATCCACGGCGGAAGATGCGTCAGAGTGCCATCGGGCTGCCTGATAGTCAGATACGACTCGCCCCGGTAATTGTTCATCCCGATGACGGTTATCCGTTCACCGCAGCGAGGGTGAAACGGATAGCGGATGATCACATCATCGCAATGATGATGGGCAGTGTGTAGTGGGTTCGCCGGGCACTGGCAAGACGCACCTTGCCTCGGCAATCGGAATCGAGGCCGTACAGCGCCACGGCAAGCGTGTGCGTTACTTCTCAACTGTCGAGCTGACCAACGCCCTGGAGCAGGAGAAATCGGCGGGCAAACAAGGCCAGATCGCACACAAGCTGATGTACGTCGATCTGGTGATTCTCGATGAACTTGGCTATCTGCCGTTCAGCCAGACCGGTGGCGCATTGCTGTTCCACCTGCTGTCAAAGCTGTACGAGCATACGAGTGTCGCGATCACCACCAATCTCAGCTTCGGCGAGTGGGCAACGGTGTTCGGGGATGCAAAGATGACGACAGCGCTGCTGGACCGGGTTACGCATCATTGCCACATCGTCGAGACTGGCAACGAATCGTGGCGCTTCAGGACCAGTTCTGCCAAAGCGAAGGCAACGAGAAAAAGGGCAGCAAAACCGGCTGGAAACGAAGAGTTATCCACACCGGAATAGATGTACTACGCTGTCTCGAGGTGGGTCAAATTTAGATGAAAACGGTGGGTTAAGACTCCGTGAAAATCAACAGTCGTGCCGCGATGCGTCGCAATTTCATTCTTCCAGTTTCCTTCCGTAGCGCAATTATTTTTATTCCATCAAGGGCAAAGCATAACGCTGCGCCGACCTGCATTCAACGTAGGCCATCGCACACACGCAACTAACAGTCAACCGCACCCACCTGCGTCACTGGCTTCGCCCAAAACCCGTCTTCAGGAAGAGCGGTGGTCCCACTCTGCGCGCATGTGGCAGGGCGAATCCGGTCCGGATCCGATGAAGTCCCGGCGCAAACCTCGCGATCCGAGTGGGCTTCGAATATGCGAGAGTGCGATGTGGCGGCGAGGAATCAGAGGTGGGTCCGGACGTGAACAGGACACGCGCTCATCCGGTGTCGTCGCCGCTGCAGGCGAACGCCCGTGCGTCAGTGGCGCGCGAAATCCGCCACCGTGAGCTCGGGGCGTGCCTCGGGATGGGCGAGTATTTTCCGTTCGGCGATCGCCCGGATGCGGCCATAGCCGTCGCGAAAGGTTCTAAGGATGCGGGCGTCGCTGGCCCGTGGCTCGAGCCAGAAATACGCTTCCAGCGCGGCGATCGTGATCACGCACTCGATCGTGCTGTTTTGGCGCGTCAGACCAAACGCGACGCCGAGGCGGCTGGCGAGCACGTGCGGTTCAAGTTCAACGGTTTCAGCGGTTTCCATAGGCGGCAAGGACGGCGCTTTGCATCTGGTCACGGGGATTTTTGCACATGTGATGCATTTCAGGTATTGCGAAGTCGGTGTATTCAAGGACGCCGCGTTTGCCGCTTCGGACACGTGGAAGCCAGCTGTCTCAAAGCTGATTACACCAGGCTATCGGCGTCTATCAGTACCAAAAGCCTCCCCGATCTGCCGCGCCCGTTTCACTTCGTCACTGTGCAGATAGATCGACGTGGTCGAGACGGAGGCGTGCCGCAGGTTGTCCCGCACAGTCGTCAGTTCGGCGCCGCGGGAAAGCGCGTGGGTCGCGTGGGTGTGGCGCATCCAGTGTGTGCTGGCCGCTCGGAGTTTGGCTGCCAAAGGCGGATGGTCGGCCTCGATGTCGGCCGCCGCGAGCAAAAAGAAGCGCTTGAGCACACTCCACAACCGCACGCTGCTGATCGTCGCGGCGCGGTCGGTTTTGAGGCTGCCGATGACCGGTGTCTGCGGATGCCACTGCGCCGGCACAACTGGCAGTCCCCGTTCGGCCAGATAGTGCGACAGCGCGTCCCACGCGAGCGGCGGCAGCGCGACCATCGCGACCTTCCTGCCCTTGCCGGTCACCTGCAGCCAGTGGTCGTTGCGCGCATCGGTCCTGATGTCTTTGAGCGTGGCGCCGACCAGCTCGCTCGCGCGCAGGCCCGTTGCGTAGGCGAAATCCAGCAGGAAGCGCAGGCGCTGCGCCGCCGCCTTGCTCCAGCCGGACGACGGTGCACCGGAAGCGGCCGCTTCCGCATACTCAAGGCCATCGGCGATGGTCCGCACCAGCGCCCATTCGCCTTCGGTGAAGGCATGCGATGCATCGAGCGTCGCTGCGCCGTTGCTACCCCGCACTTTCACGCCCGCGAACGGATTGGCGAGCACGTAGCGCTGCTCGATGAGCCAGCGAAACAGGGCGCCGAGGATCGATAGCGCATGTGCGGCCGAGCGGTCCGACAGGTTGCCGTTGAACGGGCGCCAGTCAGGTGACGTCCGTGGCCGCACCGGGCCGATCCATCGCGCTCGCGGCGATGGATGGCGGAGAAACGTGCGGTAGGCGATCGCATCTTCGGTCGTCAGCGACGACAGTGCGCGGCCGCGCTCGACGATTGCCCAGAGGATCAGGCGCTCGGCCTCCTTGCGGTAAGTGCGCCGCGTGGCAGACGACTCCTGTAGCGCGAGCCAGGTCTGCACGGCCTCATAGTCGTTTGACGCGTCCAGCGTGCAGGTCGCGACTGGCGCGCGGAAGGTGCCGCTGGTACCGTCGACCTCGTGCGGCAGCTTCAGGGTTTCCCACGGCACGATGTCGCTGTGCTGGCTCGAGACGACCAGCGCGCGGGCTTTTCCGGTGAGGGCGGGCCACGCAGCAAAGAACTGTTCGATCGCGCGCGCACTCGCCGCGCCGAGACCGGGCACGGCTTTCCACCATTGCCGCCGCCGCGGAATGCGCACGGTCAGGTCGGCCAGCGTCGTGATGCCGTGCTCGCGCAGCACGCGCACCGCGCGCGGGGAAAGCCATTGCGCGATGTCGTCAGTGATCTGCGGCACGGCCGGCCGCGCGGTGCGGAGGACCTCGATGACGTGCGCAACGGTTTTCGCGTGCTGTTCGCGCCCGTCAGTGGGATGATCGAGCAGGGCGGCGAGATCGGCGCGATGAAGCGCTCGTGCGGCGGCAAGCAGCTTCCGACGGATTTTCCCGAGCACGCCGCGCGCGGACCGGCCGTCACCCAGGGCCGCAGGCAGGTAGCGCGCCACCGCCTGCCGCACCGGCAGGCCTGCGTACCACGCGCGCAGCACGGCGAGTTCGTCGGCATTGGGAAAACCGGGAGGGACAGCGAGGGCCGGGGCGGACCTCAAAGTGTGGCGCATTGTCATAACGCCAAGTTTAACGTGAAAACGGAGGCCTTATGATAAGAAGACTTATCTTAATGGCACGATCAGGTTTCACTTTTCCTGGGAAAACTCGCCGCCGCTCACACAAGTAAAGTTGTTAATAGATTTCAACTAATGTTGATAACACCGCCGTCTAGCCGTTGCAGCACCGAGAGCACAGTGACGTTCAATCGGCCGCTCACGTCCAGTGGGGGGTATCAGGCGTTTACGCCGCGGTCCCACGCCAGATTTCCGCATAGGAAAACGAGAGCTTCGCGTTCATTGCTTAACAACGTTAGTTGAAATCGCACAGTAGATAACAAGATTAGTTGAAATTCTCCGTGCGATGATAACAACATTAGTTGAATTCAAAGTCTGCGGAAACGGTTGTCCAGTAAGGGATTGCGGCAATCCATCCGGTGGTAGGAATGCTACCAACTTTACTTGTGCAAGCGCC
Source organism: Paraburkholderia sp. HD33-4 (assembly GCF_021390635.1). NCBI lineage: Bacteria > Pseudomonadati > Pseudomonadota > Betaproteobacteria > Burkholderiales > Burkholderiaceae > Paraburkholderia > Paraburkholderia sp. HD33-4. The sequence continues at coordinate 1,217,330 of NZ_JAJEJS010000003.1, forward strand.
GTTCGCTCACGCAAGTAAGTTGTGTCTAAACTGCAGGTAAATCCATCGGCTCAGGGCGCTCCGAATATCGATCCTGTGGCGATTCGAGTTCGATGGCGAACGGTTGGTCGAACGCGTCAGAGTTACTGGAAGCCGCGGATACGGACGCACTGGTAGCGGCGGGCCGCGTTGGCCAGCGCCGGTGCGGAACGCCAAAAGCCGTCGGAATGCGAGAAGCCGACAGGCCGCCGCGTATTTTCAGTCGAGAACGCCGTGTCATCGGGAGCCTCCGCCGTCGCGTCGACCACTTCCACACAAGATTGGCTGATATCACGCATTACGACACACCTTTGCTTGCGGGGGCGCTTCAGTTGCCCAAGCAGATCACGGCTCGTCTGTCTTCCGCCTTGCCTCGGATTTTGAATCGGCGTGTAATGAAACATGCCCCAAAGACTAGGAGGGGGTAATGCGCTGCACGAGCTGCGGCTTCGAGAATCCGACGGACGCAAATTTCTGTGAGGAATGCGGCGCCGCTTTGACCCCGGTCTGCCCGGCGTGCGGACGCGCGTCGACTTCTACGGCGAGGTTCTGTGCTGGATGCGGCGCGCCAATGACCGTTGCATCGGTTCGTGGCCTCGCGCAATCTGTCAGCGCATCAGTCCCTATTCAATACACGCCACGGCACCTGGTCGAGCGGATCCTGGCCGAACAGGCGACGATGGAAGCGCGAGGCTCGTCGTTCGGCGAACGCAAGACGATCACCGCGCTCTTTGCCGACATGGCGGGGTCGACAGCATTGATCCGGGACCTGGACCCGGAAGAGGCCCAGCGTCTGATTGACCCCGTGATCGCGCTCATGATGGAGGCGGTGCACCATTACGAGGGCTACGTCGCCAAGTCCCTCGGCGATGGCATCCTGGCGTTGTTTGGCGCCCCACTGGCCCATGAGGATCATGCTCAGCGAGCCGTCTATGCAGCGCTGCGCATGCAGGAAGCCATGCGCCACCACAGCGATCGCGTGCGCCTTGAATTCGGCATCGCGCTGCAGATTCGGGTCGGCATTCATACCGGCGAGGTCGTTGTGCGTTCGATCCGCAAAGACGACCTGCACACCGATTACGACCCAGTCGGTCACACGGTCCATATCGCATCGCGGATGGAAAGTACCGCTACGCCTGCGACGACGCTGGTGAGCGAGTCTACTCATAAGTTGACTGAGGGCTACTTTGTGTTCAAGGCGCTGGGGACCACCCGCGTCAAGGGCCTGCAGGACCCACTCCTGGTCTATGAAGTGGTCGGACCGGGGCCGTTGCGCACACGTCTGCAAGTGGCCGTGCACCGGGGATTGGCCAGCTTCGTCGGCCGCGTCTCCGAACTGGCCCAACTGGAATCGGCATGGGGCCGTGTGCAAGCCGGGCACGGCCAGATTGTTGGCGTGGTCGGGGAGGCTGGGGTCGGCAAGTCCCGGCTTTTCCTTGAGTTCAAGGTCCGTGCGCAGCCCGGCAGCGCCCTGGTACTCGAAACGTTTTCGGTGTCGCACGGCAAGGCGTTTGCCTACTTACCGCTGATCGAGCTGCTGAAGAACTACTTCCAGATCACCCCCCGGGACGTGGAGCGCACCTGCCGCGAGAAGGTCGTGGGCAAAGTGCTGACTCTCGACCGAACGCTCGAGGAGCTCCTGCCCTATGTGCTGTATCTCCTCGGCATCGAGGAGCAGGGTTCGGTCTTGCCAGCCATGGATCCCCAGATCCGGCGGGAGCGTACCTTCGACGCGATCACGCGCCTTCTGGTGCGCGAAAGCGTCAATCAGCCCGTGCAGGTGCTGTTTGATGACCTGCAGTGGCTGGACCGCGAAACGGAGGCGTTTCTCAATGCGCTCATTGAGCGCGTGCCCAACGCCGGGATACTGTTATTGCTGAATTTCCGGACGGAGTATCGGCCGGGTTGGCGCCAGAACAGTGATTACGCTCAGTTGAGGCTTGATCCTCTGGGGCAGGTTGAATCCGTAGCACTGCTCATCACATTGTTGGGGGAAGACGCTTCGCTTGCGCATCTCAAGAGGCTGATTCTGGACAAAACTGACGGCAACCCGTTCTTCATGGAGGAGGTGGTACAGACGCTCGTCGAGGAAAAAGTCCTGCTCGGCGAGCCCGGGCGGTACCGCGTCGAAGTGGCATCCGACACATTCCAGATCCCGACCACCGTGAAAGGCGTACTCGCCGCCCGCGTGGATCGCCTCGATCCTGCGGAGAAGGCGTTATTGCAAACGCTCGCCGTGATCGGCACGGAGTTTACGTGGAGCCTCGTGCGGCAGGTCGCCGGCCAGCCGGAAGATCGCTTGCGCTATCTGCTGGCCACGCTTCAGGCCAGCGATTTCATCTACGAGCGGCCAGCGTTTCCAGAGGTCGAGTACGCCTTCAAGCATTCGCTTACACAGGAAGTGGCAGGCCAGGCGTTGCTGAGTGAGCAACGTAGCGCACTGCATGAACGAACTGCGCAGGCGATCGAGGTGTTGTACCGCCAACGACTGGGTAGCCATTGCAGCGATCTTGCACACCACTATAGCTTGAGTGGCAACATTCCCAAGGCGGTGGAATATCTTCTCAGCGCCGGGAGCCAGGCGCTCGAGCGATCGGCACATCTTGAAGCCATCTCGCATCTGAATAATGCGCTCGAGCTACTCAAGCGGCTGCCCGATACGCCCGAGCGTGCCAACCAGGAACTCGCGTTGCGTATTACGCTCGGCCCGGCGTTGATTGCGGCGAAAGGTTACGCGTCCCCCGAGGTGGAAGCGACCTTCAGCCGGGCGCTTGCTCTGTCCGAGCAGGGCGGGGAAACGCGGCAGATCTTTCAGGCGAAATTGGGTCTACGCACGTTTTACACCCTGCGTGCGGAGCACCAGACTTCATACCAATTAGGTGAAAGCCTGCTCAGTCTGGCTGAGCGTGCACAGGATCCGGAGTTGATTGGACAGGCCAATTTCGTCCTGGGTACCAGTTCGTTCCATTTGGGCGACCCTGTCAAGGCACGGGCACATCTGGAGCGAGGGCTTGCCACCATTGACCGTGAACACCATACCGCCACGTCCTTCCTGCTTGGACAGGACCCAGCGGTACACGGGCTCATCGCAGCGGCCAGGACCCTGTGGTACCTGGGTTGTCCAGACCAGGCCGCCAGGCGCGTCCAGGAAGCCCTGACGTTGGCCAGGAAGCTGTCTCATCCCTATAGCATGGCGCTCGCGCTCGCCCTTGCCGCCGAAGTGTATCAGTGCCGCCGTGAGGCTCAACTCGCGGAGGAGTTCGCCGAAGCGGCCATCGCACTTTCGACGGAGCAGGGGTTTCCGTACTGGTCGGCCTGGGGAGGAATATTGCGGGGGTGGGCGCTAGCCGAGCAAGGCAGCCCCGCCGAAGGCATTGATCAAATCCACAAAGGCCTGAGCGCCTGCGTGGCCACGGGTGCTGCGCTGGCGCGCCCTTACGAGTTGGCGCTGCTCGCACAGGCATATTTCAAAGCGGGACAGGTGTCGGCGGCACTGGAGACGCTGACTGAGGCGTTGGACATCGCTATTCGGACAGGGGAACGGTATTTTCTCGCTGAATTGCATCGGCTCAGAGGCGAACTGCTGTCGTGCCACGTACCTGAGCAGTCCAGAGATTCGTCGTACTACGAAGAATTGGAAGCGTGTTTCCTTGAAGCCATTTCGATTGCGAGCAGCCAAGGTGCAAGATCGCTCGAATTACGTGCAGTGTCGAGTCTCGCACGGCTATGGCGAGGCCGGCGAAGAGGGGAGAGCGCTCGACAGAGGCTTTCTGCGATCCTTTGCTCTTTCAAGGAGGGTTTTGGAACGGCTGACTTGCAAGAGGCCAAAGCGCTATTCGATACGCTTGCGTAACATCAAAATCCTACCCAATACCGCGCTCACGCCATCGTTTCATTGAAGTGGTCAAGCGCCGGTTGCGCAACTCCGCAGGTGATGTTTTCGTATGCTATACGGCGTTGTTCTCGAAGACGTTCGGACCGTTTTCGCGGGGGCAATCGATTTGTCGGGTGCGGAGCCTTGTGCCTTTCGCGCGACACCGAAAGACATCATTCCAATGGCCGGTGTACTTCGGAACTTGCCGGATGCCCGACAATCCGACGTTGCCTCCGGCATCGACACCGCGTACTCCCGCACAATCCGGCCGCGTCGTTGCGCGGACCGGCTGCGCCGCAACGCCCTATAATACATAGGGGACGGTCTGGCGAATGAACGCTCCGGGGTATAGCTATGATCAATGCGGATCTTGGGCAACAGTTTGAGGGCTATGTCGCGAAGTTGGTTGAGTCAGGTCGTTACGGCTCTGAAAGTGAGGTTTTGCGCGAAGGCGTGAAGCTCATTCAGGATCGCGAACTGCAACTCAAGGCGCTGGATGCGATCATCGATCGCGGCATTGTCGATTCGGAGGCCGGTAGGGGCAAGCCCGCCAGGGACGTGTTCGACCGACTTGAAGCAAAGTACCATGCGATGGCGAGTTCGAGGCAATGATTGTTCAGATTCTTCCTGACGCGGAGGCCGACCTTGAGGCGATCGGCGATTACCTGGCTCGCGACAATCCCCGTCGTGCGCTGAGTTTCGCGCGCGAGCTGCATGACAAGTGCCGGCGGCTTGTCGACGTGTACCTTGCATTCCCGATCGTCCCGCGCTACGAAGACCTCGGTGTGCGTCACCAGGTTCACGGCGGTCACCAGATTTTCTATCGTGTCGTTGGCGAGCCTCCCGAGCGCATCGACGTTATTCACGTCCTGCACAGTGCGCGCAACTACTCCGCGATACTGTTTCACTGACTTTGCGTGAGCCATCCGACGGCGCTCCGATCGCTTCCGCGGGCATGGCCTTGCTCAGGAACGGCGACGTTCTGCGCAAACGCTTGCCTTTGCCGATTGCCTGCCCATACCTTACTGTCCATCGTGGAATGCAAATGCCCGCATACGTGAAACCGCGCTTGCTTTGACATTTCCGACGGGGGCACCCGCCGACAGGTGTTCCGGATGCCATTGAACTGTCCATGGGCGAGGGCTACTGCGCCTGCGCACCACGAAGGCATTTCGTACCTGATCGGCGTCTCGTTAGCGGGTCGCGCGGTGTCGTTCAAACGCGGACTGGCACGAAACGCATCGGGCCGTGTAGGGCGCGGCGGCAAGTCGCTCATAACCGATCGGCTCCCCGCACTCGACGCATGCGCCGTAGAGTCCGGCGGCGATGCTTGCCAGCGCTCGGTCGATCTGCTGCAGTTCATGGAAATCGTGCCGCGCAAGGGCATCGCGCAACTCTTCGCCCGCCTTGCGCGATGCGGTCTCGTCGGGATGCGACTCGGAGCCCAGCGCTTCGGGCGGTCGGGCTCCGGCGAGATCCCCATATTCGCCACGCAGCGTCGCCAGCAACTCACGACGGCGCTCGCAGAGCCATTCTTGTAACAGCATGAGTTCGGAAGAGGTGAGGGTGATCATGGACAGGTTTGATGTGTTCTGTAACGCTACGCACAACGGTGGAATCGCGAGGGCCTTCGGTCTGACTGCATGCCCACCGAGTTAGAATTTAACTCGGGCGCGATTCGAGTCCCACCGGCATGCGTCAAGTATAGGTTTTGCGGAGGGGCAGTATCGACCCGTCGTGCGCGAAGGCTTATGAGGCGGTCAGATATGGGGGCGGGAAGGGCCTGCGCCCCTGCCGCGGCCCTAGGATTTCCGGAGTGTTTTTGAGGAGATTGTCATGTCTCGCGAGTCCGAATGGGTCAAGTTCGTGCTCCACGAGGAATTTCCGTCTGATGTCGAATTCCTTGAAGGGAGCGTGCCGAACCATGTCGTTGTCGAATGGCCGGTGGTCGGATCCGATGACGCTCCGCGACACAACGCGCCCTTCGTCATTGTCATCAATACGGAGCTGATCGACCGCTACGAAAGCAGCAACCAACAGGAGCAGACGGGGATCGCGTCGCGTGTTCGCGAAATCGTGCAGCAACGAGGCGCTCACTATGAGGCTTCTTCTCCGGCCGACATAGTCGAACCTTTTGTCGTCGGGATTGACGAGGGTGACCTCTAGGATCCATCCACCGTTCTGCGTCCGGGAACCTGGGCGCCCCGCATGACAGGGCTCTACCATGTCTCATACCTCATTTGTTCACGCTCACGCTGCCCACGCCAGTTGGCGGGTGGCACTGGCCGAGTGCCAGAGGCAGGTTCAAGCCCAAATGAAGGCGCGTGGGGCACAGCAAGATGAATCCGGACCGTTCACCCTCGGCTGGTGCTACCTGAGCGACTATTACGCTCCGGCGTCCGAAGCCATCCTCGATGAACTGCACCGGACTCTGCCAGGCGTTGCCTGGGTCGGCACGGCCGGTGTCGGCGTGGCCGCCAGTGGCATCGAATACATCGACGAACCGGCTCTGGTCTTGATGGTTGCGCCGCTGCCTCGAGGCTCGTTCCGGATATTTTCAGGTCGGCAGCCACTGCCAGCGCCATCCTCCGGGTTCGAGCCGTATACCGCATTGGTTCATGCTGAGGGCAGTACGCCGGACGTCCAGGAATTACTTCACGAGCTGAGCGAACGCACGACCAGTGGTTACCTTTTCGGCGGGCTGTCCTCGGCGCGAAACCGTCCACTTCACATCGCGGACGGCGTGTTCACCGGGGGGCTGTCAGGCGTACTTTTTGGCCCGGAGGTCGGTCTGATCTCACGCGTGACGCAGGGCTGCCAGCCCATCGGGCCAGTGCGCACCATCAGCCGGGCCGAACACAATCTGGTGGTCACGCTGGATGGCGAGCCCGCACTCGATAGCGTGTTGAAAGATCTCGGACTCGACCGGGATCTGCCAGCCGATGCGTTGTCGCGGGCGCTGTCGACCACCCTGGTGGGCTTGAGCATCGGCGCCGAGGACGTACCGAAGTGGCCCGGAAAATTCGGCGCGGATACACGCGTGCGGCACATTGTCGGCGTGGACCTCCAGCGCCGGGTCCTGGCCGTCGCGGATCTGGTCGAGCCCGGGATGAATCTCGCGTTCTGCACGCGCAACGCCGAAGCCGCCAGGCTCGATCTGGCGCGCATTGCAATGGAAATCCGCGCGGAACTGGAGAGCGGCCCAGAGAAGCACCTGTCGGGCGCGCTATACGTCAGTTGCTCGGGACGAGGCGGCCCGCACTTCGGAGCACGGCATGCGGAGTTGCAGACGGTGCGAAACGCGCTTGGCGACGTTCCGCTGGTCGGATTTTTCGCTGGTGGCGAGATCGCGAAGAATCACCTTTACGGCTATACCGGGATATTGACGGTCTTCACCGGGTAGCGGCAAGACAAGCGCTGATCCTCTGCAGGGTATGACCGAACGGCTGCCCCAGGCATTCGCCAGTTGTGTGACCACGTCGATCCGCGCGAGAGGGTCATTCGTACTGGCCGCCACGATGCTCGGGAACGGTAGTCGGGTTGTGGCGAGGGCAGCCAGCCGTTCTGACGCAACATATCCACTGTCGGGTAGCCGTCCGGCAGCGGCGATTCGAAATCTGGCGGCGCCGCGAGCAGTGCGCCCTTGATTTCGTGCTGGTGATGTTGCGCCCAGTGCACAGTGATCACCACTCCGGCGCTATGAGACACGAGTACCACGGGGCCGACGATGCTGGCCAGTGTCTGGTCGAGCGCCTCGATGCGGGCCGCGCAGTTGAGCGTGTCGTGCTCTAGCGGCGGTACCACGCCTACATTGGGCAGCTTGCGCGCGAGGATTGTCTGCCAGTGATCCTCGACGTGATCCCGCAGGCCGGGAACGATCACTATGGTTGGTGGTGGAAGACCTCACTAGCCGGACTCCGAGAAAAACTTCAATGGGGATTGGGCTGTTGGCGCGCGCCGACAAGATGGTGCACAGCCCCGACGGCACATGCTTCAATTCCCCCGATCGGCCTCAGGTCGGCTTGCGCAGGAACCCCTGGTTGCCGCCGTTACGATTGGGCGCGAAACCATTCGCTCGAAGCGTCTCTTCGGCCGTATCGTAGAAGACTCCGATCTTCATGATCTCTCGTGCCTGTTTGGCCGTTGCGATGGGTCGGCCAAATTCGCCAGCGATCCGCACCAACTGCCTGATCTGTTCGACGGAACTCATCTTTCCCGTGCGGGTCTGGTTCCAGAGCACATCCTCGATGCCGCACCGCACATGAAGGCCCAAGGCAATACCGATCATGTTCACGGGCAGCACATTGAGCACCGAACTCTCTACCGTGACCACCGCGCCGTCAGGCACGGCACGCAGCATGTTGGCCAGGTTGTAGATGTTGGCCTGATCCATGCCGCCGCTGATAGCCACCCAGTTCATCACCAAGGGGCCCTTGTAGACGCCGCGCCGAATCATCCGCTCGATCGTTTCAAAGCTGTTGATGTTGTAGACCTGAAACTCGCTCTGGATTCCGGCGGCTGACAGTCGTCGGACGTGCTCCTCGGCCCAGCTTGGATTCGAGGGAACAATCATGTCCTTGTAGGTTGCGTAAAGGTTCGGGAATCCCCGCGATACCCCCTTGAAGTCATCCAGACCGGCGTGGTCCGTCACATTCATCTGCGTAGTGTTAACGGTCACCGTGACCTGGTCCGGTTTCGGATCAAGTTCGGCCAGCATGTGCCGCGTGTCATCGCTAAGCCATTTGGCGGCTTCGCCCTCGGATTCAGGCGCGAAGCTGATGGAGCCGCCCACCTGGATGATCATCTCCGGCACGCGGGCGCGCACCCCGGCGATCAGCTCATTGAACATGGACAAGCGCTTGCTGCCTTTGCCATCGGGTTCGCGCACATGCAGATGCAACACGGTGGCGCCGGCTTCGTAGCAATCCACCGCCTTCTGGATCTGTTCCTCCATGGTGATAGGGATATCTTCCGGGAAGTCTGAGGGAATCCAGCCAGGTGCATACGGAGCGGCTGTAATGATCAGAGGTTGCTGGTTCTCGGGATACAGGTGGCCGTCAAGGAAGTTCACGATGTTGGATCTCCACGTTGAAATATGAATGTCGGGAATGCCGAACTGGATGAGAAAGCCTTAGAACCCTCATTGGCAGCGCCATCCCCGACAGGGTGGTGCGCCGGTGATCCAGCTTTTTTTGAACATGAACATGCGCCTGGAGCCGACGCCGTCGGCTTCAGACGCCTGCACGTGCAAAGCGCTGGCGGCCGCGTTGTAGCAGTCCACGGCTTTTGCGCCTGGGCGGCTGATCGTCACTGGCACATCCTCCGTGTCGCAGGCCGGCCATTGCGGTTCGTGCGGCGGGGCTTGAATGACCTGAAGCTTCTGGTTTTCAGGCGGCGGAGAATTGTCCATGTGACCCCGATCGCAGATCGCGATGCCGTAGTGAATCGGCATCGCGATGCCCGCCATGCACCCATAACAAAGAACCTCACTCGTCATTGGAGTGAGATTGCCCGTCGGAACAAGCGTTGAAGCAATCTGCGCCGCAAACCTTCGAGCGGCATCGATTTTGTTCGCCAGTAGGTTCGCAAGTGGCAGCGTCGGCAGCATGGGATTGTCTCCGTTCATTGACTTCGCATTGCGCGAGACAGTTGCGAAGCCACTCTGGTTCGGAGTGTAGGCTCAAAAATCAATAATGTCGACATAAATGTAATTTGGAGCTTGCCGGCATGAACGCGCTATGTTCGGGAAGACTTGCCGGATGGTTTTCGCGCAGCAGCGCGGGTGCAGTCATGGTTTGCGCTCGCGAGGGCGCGGACCATGACTGCACGGGCGGCCTGCGACTCTCACTGCGATTCACACCTGCCCTCGGATTGCGCATCCGGCCACGGCGATCGACAACATAATTAATGTCGACATATATAAATATTCCTGCTATCTTGCTTCGGTAGCTGGAGCAACAATATTTCACGCAGAGCAGCGGTGCCCGTCGGAAGCGGGTTGTAACGGCGGTGCATTGGTGATTCCGTGCCACACAAGGAGATATCGTTCATGATCAAGGTAGAAAAACTGACCGCCTGCATCGGTGCCGAGGTGTCCGGTGTAAGTTTGGGCGACGTATCTCGCGATGCGTCGCTGTTCGCAGAAGTCAAGGCGCTGTTGCTCAAGCACCGCGTTCTCTTTTTTCGTGATCAGGATATTTCTCGGCAAGAGCACGTCGCCTTTGCGCGAAGGTTTGGGAGGCTTGAAGATCATCCAGTTGCGGGAGGCGATCCGGAACACCCGGGCCTCGTGCGGATCTACCGGTCGGAAGCAAAAAATCCTTACGAAAACAACTATCATGCCGACGGGCTTTGGCGACCAAACCCATCCATGGGGGCAGTGTTGCGCTGCATCGAGTGCCCAGAGGTGGGTGGTGACACGATCTGGGTCAACATGGTTGAGGCTTATAAGCAGCTACCTGATGAAATCAAGAAGCGCATCGATGGATTGAGAGCGAAAAGCAGCATCGAGCATTCGTTCGGTGCAGCGATGGATCTGGATGAACGAAGAAAGCTGGCGGCGCAGAATCCGGAGGTAGAACATCCTGTCGTGCGGACGCACCCGGAGACTGGCGAGAAGGTTCTATACGTCGGCAGCTTCACAACGCATTTCGCCAACTACCATACCCCTGAGAATGTGCGTTACGGTCTGGACAAGACACCGGGCGCGAGCCTTCTGCTGAATTATCTGCAAAGCCAGGCGTCAATTCCTGAGTATCAGGTTCGTTTCCGGTGGAAACCGAACAGTGTCGCGGTCTGGGACAACCGGTCAACGCAGCACTATGCGGTGATGGACTATTGGCCGGCTCCACGCAAGATGGAGCGAGCTGGAATCGAAGGCGATACACCTTATTGAACAGTTTGCATGTCCCGTCCGGCGGAGTCAGGACGCCCGACTCTGCTCGAAGAGCGAAACGAGCGAACGTCAGCGTCATCACACAGGTCATCAAGTTACTTGAAATAAGCGCGGAAATCCAAACGCACGGCGACACAAGGAATGTCTCTGGCGGTGCCGACGACCGGCAGAAACTACTGCCCAGGATGACGTTGTGGTTTTGCTTCGCTCGAGCCAGACGACAGCGATCGGCACGATTCAATACGACTTTAGTGCATCACTGGAGGAGACAGAATTGACCCCGTACACAAGTGACGCGATGCCGGCCGAGTCGGCTACGGATGGCGGTTGTACCCGAACCTATGCGTGGGTGGTGTTTGCATTGATGTTTTGCCTCTTGTTGTCCGATTACATGTCGCGGCAAGCACTCAATGCCTTGTTTCCGATTTTGAAAGTCCAGTGGCAGCTTTCCGATACACAACTCGGTTCGATCAGCGGTGTGGTGCCGTTGGCAGTCGGCGTGCTGACCCTCCCGCTTTCCCTGGTTGCGGACCGCTGGGGGCGTGTCAAAAGCATTGCACTGATGGCTGCGCTGTGGAGTATTGCGACGCTTGGGTGCGCGATGGCCAGCAGCTACCACGAGATGCTCATTGCGCGCATCTTCGTTGGTGTCGGCGAGGCTGCATACGGAAGTGTCGGACTCGCGATGCTCATGAGCCTCTTTCCAAAGCATCTGCGGTCTACCATTGCCGGCGGATTTACGTCTGCCGCTGCCTTCGGGTCCGTGCTCGGCGTTTCGGTTTCCGGCATCGTTGCGACCCACTTTGGCTGGCGCTGGTCGATGGGTCTGATGGCGGTCCTCGGCTTCGTGCTGGTGGTTATTTACTTCTTCGTCGTTACGGAAAATAGGCTCTCACGCTCGCATCCGGACCATGCGAGCGAGACTCCGGTGCATGGGCGTGTGAAACTGACTCCTCGAGCACTATTCTCCGGTTTGTTTCCGTGCAGTTCCGTTTTTTGTGCGTACCTCGGCAGCGCCCTGCAGATCTTCATTCAGGGCACGCTTTTCGTATGGCTGCCCAGCTACTTCAATCGTTACTGGGAGATGCCTGTCGGCAAGGCTTCGATAGTAGCGGCCGGCCTTGTCCTTGTCAGCGGCATGGGGCAGCTCCTGTGCGGTGTGATGACCGACCGGATCAGTGGGGGCTCGTCGCTTAAACGATGGAACATGGCCATTGGTTATTGCCTCGCGCTAGGCATCCTGCTGGAAATCGCATTCCGCTTGCCCCCTGGCAAACTCCAACTCGCGCTCCTCGCACCAGCGGTGTTATTCCTTGCCAGTTCCTTCGGGACGTGTAGCGCGATAGTTGCCGGGGCGACACCGCCTGCTATCCATGGCTCGGCATTTGCCACACTGACGTTGTTCAACAATATTTTAGGCCTCGCGGCTGGCCCCTTTTTTACCGGTGTGATGGCAGACGCGGTTGGTCTTCAAGACGCCTTGCGCTGGCTTCCGGTGGCGGCAGTGCTGCCTTTCACGGTGTACCTCATTGGCCGGCGGTGTCACATCGCAGAGGCGCGAACCTGTTGAGGCTACCGCCGGCGTGGCGAACCTCATCGATCAGTCAGTTTGCGGATAAGCATAGCCAACTGGCCGGTGCGATGTGTTTCAGGACCAAGGGCAGTATTTTGCAGATTTCAAGAGACAAGCATGAATGTGATACCCAATGACCCCGATGCCAGCGGCAACGACGACTACCTGACGAGCAGGCCGCAGGTCTGGTTTGCCTTTGCGATGACCTTCGCACTCATGTTTTTCGATTTTATCGACCGACAGGTGATCGTCTCGCTATTTCCCCATATCAAGAGCGAATGGAACCTGAGTGACTCACAGTTGGGTTCCCTGGTTTCCATCATTTCCGTCGTGGTGGGGGCGGGCGGGATACCGGTGGCGTTGGTGGCAGATCGCATGGGCCGTGTAAAGAGCATCGTTGTAATGGCTATCACCTGGAGCCTGGCCACTATCTCGTGCATGTTTGCAGCCAACTACAGTCAATTGTTTGTGGCGCGTGCGGTCGTTGGGGTGGGTGAAACCGGCTATGGCTCGGTAGGCGTTGCCCTTATCTCGACACTGTTTCCCAAGCGCTTGCGTAGCGCCACGCTCGGTGCCTTCTACGCTGCTCCCGCGCTGGGTTCGGTGCTGGGCGTTGTGCTAGGCGGGATGATCGCGGCCAGGTGGGGATGGAAGGCCGCCTTTGGTGTGGTTGGCGTGCCTGGGCTCGTTCTGGCATTGCTGTATCTGCTCGTACGCGACTACAAGACCGTGGCACTGGCGCCGAACTCGAATCAGGAGCCCCAGTCTCTGGGCGAGACTCTCAAGCATATCTTTGGCACGCTGGCGCGCACGCGAACGCTGTTGTGGGTCTGCGCCGGAGCATCGGCTCAACTGATCACCGTGTCGGCCATGTGGTCGTGGCTGCCCAGCTACCTGAACCGCTTCCACGGCATGACCCCGGAGGCCGCGGCCAAGGCGGCGGCGGTAGTGGTATTGGTCGGCGCCTTCAGTTGCGCGTTTTGGGGCATCGTGGTGGGACGGCTGACACGGCGCAAGCCGCGCAACAAGCTGCCCGCGCTGTCCGCGCTGTGTCTGGTCACAACGGTGATTCTTGTGGCGGCGTTTGGCGGCACTTATACGGGTGCTACACAGTTCGAGTTGATCGTTCTTGGCGGCTTTTTTATGAACTGCACCGTCGGTGTGGTTGCCGGCATTGCCATGGACGTCATTCACCCAGGTGTGCGGTCTACCGGCGCGGCAGTACTTTCCCTGTTTCAAAACGTGTTTGGCCTGGCCGTGGGGCCGGTTCTGGCTGGCGTTCTATCCGACCAATGGGGTTTGCAACACGCGCTCGCAATCATTCCTCTGTGCGGCGTATTGGCTGCGGTGTTTTTTGTCGTCGGAATGCGCAGTTATGACGCGGACGCGGCGCGGATCTCCGAAGTGGAGCTGGAAGTGGCGCCGGTTCTCGACGGCACCCTGAACACCGGGACTGCGGCCTGAACTCATTCAACAGTAAGGAGAATACTCACGAGTCAGCGCGATGGCGTCGCGCTCGGCGGTGACCGGTCGGCGATCGAAACTTTCGGCCGCCGACGCGGCAGCGGCCACCGCCACCCGCCACGAGCCGATCGCACGACTGGCGTCCTGCGCGATGGCCGGGGTGTCCAAGCAGATCATGGGCGAAGGCGCGATCCCAGCCACGAACCAGACTAGGCAACGGACTCAGATTTACGACATTAGATAACGGCAGGGCACTGGGGACGGACTAAGTTCGCGCGTTACGAGGATGCCGGACCTTGGAAGCCGCTCATTCTGCAGGGGCGGTTTCTACTTTGGCACGTGTTGACTTCGACGCACGCGCACGTCGACTGTCAGCGGACTTCACGGCGATCGCACTAATGGCCGCATCCCTCGCTTCGTCCAGGCGCGAGGCTGCGAGACCAAGCAGTAGCTCGTTGTCCCCCTTGATCGCCGCCTTCTGCAGCGCGCGCCAGACTTTCAAGGACGCTCGAATCGATTGGGGCGACGCCGCCAGTCCCAGCCGGACATAGCGGAACGTCCGCAATGAGATGGAGTGCAGGATATCGACCAGCAACCGGTTGCGGCACAGACTGATGGTAGTGAAATTCAGCAGGAAACTTTCCACGGCATAGGCGTCTACCGACTCGTCGGCCGCCTTGGTTAGCCTTGGGATGTATTCGGTCAGAGTTGCCCCGAGCTCTGAGGGGTTTTCGCGTGCCACCTGCTCCAGCATCGTGATGTAAAGCACGCTGCGCACGCGGAAGATGTCCCGAAGCTCGTTCTCGTCAGGTGCGGTAACGATCGCCCCGCGTCTGGCCTGAAACTCAACCAGGCGATCCCGCTCGAGTATACGAAGCGCTTCGCGCACTGGAGCGCGGCTTACGTGCAACACTTCGCTGATATCCGCTTCCAGCAGGCGTTGCCCGGATTTCACCAGATCGAGCGTAATCACCCCGGCCAGCCGGGCAGCGATCTGCTCGGCAATCGGCACCGATGCGGCTGCCCAATCCTGCCCGCGCAGCACCGCCCGCTCGACTGCCAGCATCAGTGAATTCTTCGGCGCAAGAAGCGCGGAAAGATCGGGTAGGTTTTGCGTTTTATTTCGGGCCATGGCGTGGAGCGGAAACAAAATATTCGTCGAATTTATCCCCGGCATTATAGTCCGCAGCGTTGTAATGTCGACAAAAATTTGGGCGCTCTGTCCGGATGCGACTTGACCCTGCGGTAAGCGCCTCGCGAGGGGCGTTTCGCATCTCGCTTGGGCTCGACTCATGATGCGAACGAGTTGCGGAGGTTGAGATCAACACCTGCATTGATTCGGTATGCAGAGGATCTGTCGAAATGTCGAACGAATCAGGAAACGCTCGCCGCAGTATCGTGTGTACTCGCGCGAATTCAAGCAACCTTTTCTTAGGAGGGAGACTCCGTCGTCAGCACGTTCTTCCCGGCGTCGCTGGATTGCGAACCGAATTGCGAACGCGTGCCCGTAAGGCCTGTGCCGTGTTGATCAGGGCCAGCGGGAGTCTGGTCGAGGTATGCATTGCGCCATTGGCTCGGCGGCTTGCCAAACTCGGCGCTGAACCAGCGCGAGAATGCACTGAGCTCCGAAAAACCCAGCAGGTCGGCGATGTCGGACATCGAATGATTCGGCTGGATCAGATACCGCACTGCGAGCGACTCACGGACTTCGTTCAGGAGAGTCGAGAATCGCTGTCCGGTCTGTTCCAGCTGACGTTGCAGCGTGCGCGGTGTCAGCCCCAACCGGAGGCTGATCGGCTCGATTGTGCCTTGCCCGCGCGGAAGCAGGACGTGAATGGTGCGACGCACGTTGTCGGCGAGCGACTCCGGGTTGTAGCGCGGTTGCAGGTCGAGCAGTTGCTGCGCATAGTGGGCGAGACGCGCGTCGGCGAGCGGGTTCGGCCGATCGAGATCCTGCCGCGACAGCACGATGCTGTCGAACTGACTTCCGAACTCGACGTGCCGTCCCAGGAAGCGTCGGTGCACCTCGAGATGTGCGGGCGCCGCATGCGTGAAGTGCACGCTGCGGGGCAGAAATTGCGGGCCGAGCACCGAGCGCATGAGACTGAACACCACGCCGACCGTCAACTCCACGATTTCCGGCCCCGGGTCCGGCCGCCCGGTCACGAGCCCCACGTGCACGACGGCAACGTCAGCGATTTCTTCGACGTGAATGACCACCGAATCGCTGAGCAGATACCGGTAGTTCTCGATTTGAGCAAGCACATGGCGCAGCGTCGGCTGGTGCTGAAGAAACAGGCTCAGCGGGCCGAAATCGGAAAGCCGCCATGCTTCGCCGATGCGTACCCCGAGCGAGGCAGTGCCGGCCGCGCACGCCGACACTGCGATCACCTCTGCGAGGCTCGATTCGGGAATGCGCAGATCGGGAGTGGTGAGGCAGGATGGATCGAGTCCCACTTCATGTAGCGTGCGAACCGGATCGATACCCACGCTTCGTGCGATCTCCGCAAACTTGGTCAGTGACGCGGCTCGAACGAGGAGAGGCATGGCTTCATAAGCGGATGTTGTATGTGGAAGGTAGCGTTTGTGCAGTGCGGTGTCTGTCCGGAATAACCATGAACGGGGTGCGTGTCGCGCCTTGTCAGATCGTGTCACGTAGCGTCAAGCGGGTGAGCGATGCATTTCCCACAATACCTCATCACAGCGGTGCGCTGCCAGGGGCATCCACAAGGCGATGCAACGAGCGGTGCGGGTAAGTGGCGGGCGAGCGAGTTTGCGGTGTAAGTCCGCATCGGTGCCGCCCTGGCAAGCAAAACATCATGTTCACAGGAATCCGTCCATGCGAATCGAACGATTGACCTGCACCATTGGCGCCGAAATCTCCGGTGTCAATCTGGGCGACGCGGCGCGCGACGACGCACTGTTCGCCGAAATCAAGGCGCTTCTGCTCAAGCACAAGGTGCTGTTTCTGCGTGATCAGCAGATCACTCGGGCCGAGCACGTCGCGTTCGCGCGGCGCTTTGGCGACCTGGAGGACCATCCCGTCGCCGGCAGCGACCCGGATCATCCGGGGCTCGTGCAGATCTACCGCAGCGACAAGAAAGAAGCCTACGAAAACAGCTATCACACCGACGGTTCATGGCGACCGTGTCCGTCGATGGGCGCGGTGTTGCGCTGTATAGAGTGTCCTGATGTTGGTGGCGACACCATCTGGGTCGACATGGGCGCTGCATACGGCAACTTGCCTGACGAAATCAAACAGCGCATCAACGGACTGCGCGCCAAGCACAGCATCGAACATTCGTTCGGCGCGGTGATGTCGCCCGAGGCGAGGTCGAAGCTCGCCGAAGAGAACCCGATGGTCGAGCATCCGGTGGTGCGCACGCATCCCGAGACTGGCGAAAAGATACTCTACGTGAACGGCTTCTCGACCCATTTCGCCAACTATCACACGCCAGAAAACGTGCGCTTCGGACAGGACAAGACACCCGGCGCGAGCCACCTGCTCAACTATCTGCTCAGCCAGGCCTATATCCCCGAGTATCAGGTGCGCTTTCGCTGGAAGCCGAACAGCGTCGCCATCTGGGACAACCGCTCGACGCAGCACTACGCCGTACACGACTACTGGCCCGAGCCGCGCAAGATGGAACGCGCCGGCATCAAAGGCGACCGGCCGTTCTGAGGCGCTCGTCCGCTACTTCCGCAATAGACCAGAACGGCCGGGATCCAGCGCTTCCAGTTCGAAACAAAACTCAAGGAGACGAACGTGGGCATGCAAGCGACAGCCGCGGTAGGCGACCCCTACGCGCGAGCGCCGAGTGTATCCAGCGCATACGCCTGGTGTGTTTTTGCGCTGACCTTCGGGCTGCTGCTCGCGGACTACATGTCGCGGCAGGTGCTCAATGCCGTGTTCCCGCTGCTCAAGGCGCAGTGGATGCTCACGGACACGCAGCTAGGCTCGCTCAGCAGCATCGTCTCGTTGATGGTAGGACTGCTGGCCTTCCCGCTTTCCATCCTGGCCGACCGCTGGGGACGCGTGAGGAGTCTGTTCCTCATGGCTATGCTGTGGAGCGTCGCCACGCTGGGCTGCGCGATTTCGACGAGCTACGGCCAGATGTTTGCGGCGCGCCTGTTCATCGGTGTCGGCGAGGCAGCTTACGGCAGCGTTGGCCTTGCCGTCGTGCTCAGCGTCTTCCCGGCACACCTGCGCGCGACGCTCTCGGGCTCCTTCCTTGCGGGAGGCTCGTTCGGCTCGATGCTCGGCATGGCGGTTAGCGGCATCGTGGCCGCGCACCTCGGCTGGCGCTGGGCATTCGCCACCATGGCGGTATTTGGTTTTGTGCTGGCGGTGCTTTACCGGATCGTGGTGACCGAACAGCGTATCGCTCCGGGCCGACCGGCCGTCTCGCGCGGCATGCCCAACGGACCGAAGCCCCGCTTTACCGCGCGCGGCCTCGCACGCGCGCTGTTTGCTTCGAAATCCGTGGTGTTCGCATACCTCGGCTGCGGCGTGCAGCTGATCCTGCCCGGTGCAACGTTCGTCTGGCTGCCGAGCTACCTGCTGCGTTCGTACGGCATGCCGCTCGACCGCGCGAGCGCGCTGGCCGCCATGCTCGTGCTGACATCGGGCGTGGGCCTGATCGGGTGCGGCATGCTGACCGACCGTATCAGCCGGACTCGGCCGGCCCGCAAGTGGACGATGGCCATTGCGTACTGCGCGCTCTCCGGTATCGCATTCGTGACGGCGTTTCGTTTGCCACCGGGGCCCCCGCAACTAGTGCTGATCGGTGTCGGCATGCTGCTTGAATCTGGCGCGGTCGGCCCGACCGGAGCACTGGTGGCCGAGCTCACTCCACCCCAGCTTCATGCCACGGCCATGGCGATCTGGGCGCTTGCCAACAATCTGCTCGGCCTCGCAGCGGGCTCCGTCATGACGGGCATGCTGGCGGACCGCATGGGCCTGCGTGCGGCGCTCGAACTGATTCCGCTTGCGACGCTGGTGTCGACGCTTCTGTTCTTTGCAGGCAAGTCGCTTTATCGGCGTGACGTGGCGCGCCATGCAGCGTAATGCGCCGCCGGCCAG
The DNA here is from genome assembly GCF_021390635.1 of Paraburkholderia sp. HD33-4. Classification (NCBI taxonomy): domain Bacteria; kingdom Pseudomonadati; phylum Pseudomonadota; class Betaproteobacteria; order Burkholderiales; family Burkholderiaceae; genus Paraburkholderia; species Paraburkholderia sp. HD33-4. The sequence continues at coordinate 1,236,237 of NZ_JAJEJS010000003.1, forward strand.
ATGGAGCTGAGCGGTCCGAAAAACAATCAGGTAGCCAGAAACCGCATTTATTCAAGAGGAGACGAAATGAAACTGAAATCGAGTGCGGTGGCCGTGCTTGCGGTTGTTGCAGGTGCTGCACACGCGCAATCGTCGGTGACGCTATACGGCGCCATTGATACTGGCCTTCTCTATCAGAGCACGTCGGCCGCGTCGTATGCGGGGAACGCGAAGGACCTGGGCCACATCTATTCGCTGAAGGATGCTGGCATCTATGCCAGCTTCTGGGGCATGAGGGGGACCGAAGACCTCGGCGGCGGCTACAAGGCCAATTTCAGGCTGCAAGGCGTATTCAATAGCGGAACCGGCAAGTTCGGCCTCGCGGATACGACGGGCGCTTCCGCCATCTTCAACATGCAGTCGACCGTGGGCATATCCGGACCGTTCGGCTCGATCGACCTCGGTCGACAGTACGCGCCGATGATCTATGCGCTGGCCGATACCGACGTGCGCTCGGCCCAGTACTTCGGCAGCATCCTCGGGGCGTGGCTCGGCCTGAACCAGGCGGCACACTGGACCGGCACCAACACCAACGTGCCGATCGGCGCGCTATACGACGACAATGCGATCGTCTACCAGTCGCCGAAGTTCTACGGCGCATGGCTCGCGCTGGAGTACGCGCCGGGCGGTGTGGCGGGGCAGTTTCAGGGCGGCACGCGGGAATCCGCCGTGCTCCGGTACTCGAATTACGGTTTGAACCTCGCGGCGGCGTACTACAGCGGGCACGACACCAACCTGGCTGCAGCCACGCCCACCGGCCTCCACAACAACCGCTTCTTCTACTTTGGCGGAAAGTACACCTTCCACAGTGTGTCCGTTTCGGCTGGGTATGGTGTCGGGCAGAATCCGTCGAACCTGAGTTCGGCCAACCTCGAATTCGTTTCGGCCGGGCTTGGTTATCAATTCACCCCATTCTTCAAGCTGACCTCGGGCTTCTACTATTTGCGGGACCGTAATAACTCCGCGAATCAGTCGAACGAATACGCGCTCGGGGCGGAATACAGTCTGTCGAATCGCACCCTGTTCTACGCACAGGTGGGCTATGTCAGCAACCGCGGAACGATGAACCAGGCCATCACCTATGGAGCGCCGGTCGCACCGGGCGTTTCCACCACGGCGGTGAACATCGGCATCCGCCATACATTTTGAAGACGCAAAACGCACCCGGAGCAAGCAATGGCAAAAAGCAGGATCGTGGGAATTTCAGTCTGTGCGTTGGTTTTCGCCTTGTTGGCGGGCCTGAACGTCGATGCAGGCGCACAGGCGAGCGGGGCACCGGCCGCCTCGGCGGCGGTCGCCGCCGCGCCGAGCGCAACGGAAGTGCGGAAGGCCAACCGCGCGCTGAGCCGCAAGGTGTACGCCGCACTCGCGAAGCACAAGGAAATCGACGCCGGGGACATCAGCATCGTCGCCAGAAACGGCGCGGTTACCCTCAGCGGCACCGTCTCCGAGTCATCCCAGATCGGCACGGTGGCCGAGGTAGCGAAAGGGGTGCCTGGCGTAACGTCCGTGACGAACCGGCTTTCGGTTCAGCGGTCGATCGGCCAGTAGAAGGTCGATGCACCTGCGGTTTCAGTTCACCAGTTCATTGAGGATGAGGAGGTTTTCAAAGATGCCACGAGCAATTCGCTTTTACGAGACAGGCGGACCCGAAGTGCTGCGGCTCGAAACCGTCGAGGTGGGGGAGCCCGGTCCGGGACAGGCCCGCGTGCGGCACACCTATGTGGCCGTCAACTTCATCGATATTTATTTTCGCACCGGCCAGTACCCGCTCGAGTTGCCCAACGGGCTCGGCTCGGACGCGGTGGGCGTGGTCGAAGCAGTGGGAGAGGGCGTGACCGACATCGCGGTGGGCGATCGGGTGGGGTATCTTCTCGGGCCTCAGGGCGCGTATTCGGATGTCCGGGTCATGCCCGCCGACGTATTGATTCCCTTGCCCGAAGGGGTGAGTGACCGGACCGCGTCGACGCTGATCATGAAAGGCATGACGGCCCAGTACCTGTTCCGGCAGGTTTATCCTCTCAAAGGTGGAGAAACTATCCTGTACCACGCCGCTGCGGGCGGAGTGGGGTCGATCGCCAGCCAGTGGGCGCGCGCGATCGGCGTCACCATGATCGGGACGGTCAGCACCGACGAAAAGGCTGAAATAGCGAAACGCAACGGCTGCACGCACACCATCGTGACTTCGCGCGAGAACATCGCCGAGCGGGTGCGTGAACTGACCGATGGTAATGGTGTGGAGGTCGTCTTCGACTCGGTGGGCAAGGATACCCTGCAAGCCTCGCTGGACAGTTTGCAGGTTCGGGGTACGTTGGTCAGCAACGGCACGACTTCAGGGCCGGTGATCATCGACACGCGCGCGCTGGCCAGACACGGGTCGATCTGGGTGACGCGCCCGGCAATGGTGCACTACGCGAAACCCCGCTCGCACATGCTTGCAATGGCGCGGGAACTTTTCGATCTCGTGCTGGCTGGCAAGATCAGGAGTGAGCCGGGGAAGACGTTCGCGCTCGAGGAGGCCGCCGCCGCGCATCGCGCGCTCGAATCCCGCAAGACCGTCGGCTCGACGGTACTCGTACCATGAGCATCTGGCCTGATCGCCACCGCTGACATGCTACCTGCTTATAAGTAAGGATCGCTGATGAGTCTCAATGCACTTCAAAATCTGAGCGTCCGCGTGGCACTCGTGACGGGCGGCTCCGGCGGTCCTGGCCTATAGATGGCTGAGGTACTGGGAGAGCCCGGCGCCAACGCGGTGATCACCGCGCGCAAGCTGTGAGAACTGGACGCAGGTACCGGGCACCTGAAAGTACTGGGCATCGCTCGACCAGCGCGCCCGGATCGCCGAGCGCTGTCGACAGCGCTACCGGGCGGCAACGGCAGCGATAAGCAAATGATTGTCGCGGATTATCAAGCGTGGAAATGAATGCAGGCTCGACAATGGTCCCATTGCAGACGAACCTGTCGCGCCGACATCCGCTTCCCCTCTCGGAGACCCAGCATGAACTTTCTCGACGGTCATCTCTTCCCGGAGAACCAGCAACCCTTGATCATCACCGCAGCGCCCTATGCACCCGGCTGGCTGCCTGCCGACTTCCCCGAGGATATCCCGGTCACCATGGATGACCAGATCCAGAAGGCCGTGGACTGCTACAACGCCGGCGCCACGGTGCTGCACCTGCACGTGCGCGAACTGGACGGCAAGGGCAGCAAGCGCCTGTCCAAATTCAACGAGCTGATCGCCGGCGTGCGCAGAGCCGTACCCGAGATGATCATTCAGGTTGGTGGTTCGATTTCGTTTGCGCCCGAAAACGAGGGACAGGCGGCAAAGTGGCTGTCCGACGACACGCGCCACATGCTGGCAGAACTCGAACCCGTGCCGGACCAGGTCACGGTGACGGTCAACACTTCGCAGATGAATGTGACCGATCAGGCTGAGGACGCGGACTTCAGGGGCACCTCGCGCGAGAATCCGGCTATCTTCCACGCTTACAAGGAAATGACCGTGCCCGCTCAACCCGGATGGGTGGAAGAGCACGTGCGCCGCCTGACTGCAAAAGGTATCCAGAGCGCGTTCCAGTGCTACAACCTCAACAGCTTCGAGTCAGTGGAGCGCCTGATGCGCCGTGGCTTCTACAAGGGCCCGCTGGTCATGAACTGGGTAGCCATCGCCGGCGGCATGGATACGCCCAATGTCTACAGCCTCGGTAATTTCATTCGCGCTGTACCCGACGGCGCCGTCGTGACTGTGGAGAGCAACGTTCGAAATGTCCTGCCGGTCAACATGATGGGGATCGCCATGGGCCTGCATGTGCGCTGCGGTACCGAAGACTGTATCTGGAACCAGTCGCGCACGGCGAAAATGAGTACCGTGAAGCAGATCGAGCAACTCGTCCGCATTTCGCGGGAGTTCGGCCGCGAGATCGCCACGGCACAGCAGGCGCGCGAGATCTCGAAGATCGGTGTGTTCTACGACACGGTAGAGGAGTCGCTGCAAGCGAACGGCTTCGCGCCCAACCGCAATGGCGGCAATCAGGGGTTCCTGCGCAAGACGGCCTGAACCAGCCCGTGAGCCTGGTGCAAAAAAAGGCGCGAGGCGCGCTCTCCTCGAAGGCCGCCGTCGGGGCGCGAAGTACGCGGTCGTCGCGATGTGCATTTCCGGTGGCATGGGTGCCGCCGCCCTGTTCGAAATCTACTGAAAGAAGCCCGGTCATGGACTTGAACTTTACCCCCGAAGAGGAAGCCTTTCGCGCGCAGGTGCTGCGCTTCCTGAGCGAAAAACTGCCACAGCGCCTGTCTGACAAGGTTCGCGACGGCAAGCGGCTGACGCGGGCCGATCTGGACGAATGGCACGCGATCCTCAATGCCGAGGGTTGGCTCGTCAACCATTGGCCGAAGGAGCATGGCGGCCCGGGCTGGAGCGCCGTGCAGAAGTTCATCTTCGAGAACGAGTGCGCTCTCGCCGGTGCGCCGCGTGTCGTGCCGTTCGGCGTGAACATGCTGGGACCGGTGCTGATCAAGTATGGTAGCGACGAACAGAAGCGCTACTGGCTGCCGCGCATCCTCGACGGCTCGGACTGGTGGTGCCAGGGCTACTCGGAGCCGGGCTCGGGATCCGATCTGGCTTCGCTCAGGACAACCGCCGTGCACGGCACCGATGCGCACGGCGATCATTACATCGTCAACGGCCAGAAGACCTGGACCACGCTCGGCCAACACGCGAACATGATCTTCTGCCTCGTGCGCACGGCGACTGGCGTTCGCAAGCAGGAGGGCATCAGCTTCCTGCTCGTCGACATGAACTCGCCCGGCGTGGAAGTGCGGCCGATCATCACGCTCGAGGGCGAGCACGAGGTCAACGAGGTGTTCTTCACCGACGTGCGCGTGCCGGCTCGGAACCTCGTCGGCGAGGAAAACAAGGGCTGGACCTACGCGAAGTATCTGCTGACCTACGAACGCACGAACATCGCGGGCGTCGGCTATTCCGCTGCCGCGCTGCAACGCCTGAAGGTGGTCGCGGCCACGGTTACCAGCAATGGCCGGCCGCTGGCCGAGGATCCCCTGTTCGCCGCGCGCATCGCCCGCGTCGAAATCGACCTGGAGAACATGAGGACGACCAACCTGCGCGTGCTCGCGGCAGTGGCGGGTGGCGGCGTGCCAGGTGCGGAGAGCTCGATGCTAAAGATTCGCGGCACGGAGATCCGGCAGGAAATCCACTCGCTGATGAGACGCGCGATGGGGCCGTATGCGCAGCCGTTCGTCGAGGAGGCGCTGCACGACGGCTACGACGCACCGCCGCTCGGTCCGGACGGCGCCGCAAGTGCTGCCGCGCTTTACTTCAACAATCGCAAGCTGTCGATCTTCGGCGGTTCCAACGAAATCCAGAAGAACATCATTTCGAAGATGATCCTCGGGCTGTAAAGGGTGACGCCATGAATTTCCAGCATACCGAAGACCGCCGCATGCTGGCGGACACGCTGACCCGCTTCATCAGCGAGCAGTACGGTTTCGAAACGCGCGACAGGATCTCGCACTCGGCGAGCGGCTTCAGCCAGGAAATGTGGGCGCGATTCGCTGAACTCGGTGTCGTCGGCGCGCTGTTCGACGAGGCGCACGGCGGGTTCGACGGTAGCGGCTTCGCGATCGCCGTCGTGTTCGAACAACTCGGCCGCGGGCTCGTCGTCGAGCCGTTTCTCGATGCGCTGATCGTCGGGCAGATCGTCGTCCGTGCCGGCAATGGTACGCAACAGGCGTTGTTGGCCGACCTCATGAGTGGCTCGAAGATCGTTGCGCTCGCCCATGGCGAACCACACAGCCGTTACGAATCGTCACGTGTGGCGGCGCGCGCGGTGCGCGATGCGGACGGCTGGCGACTGAACGCTGACAAGGCCGTCGTGCAGCAAGGCGAGCATGCCCAGGTGCTGCTGGTGTCTGCGCGCACGGCCGAAGCCGAAGATGCCGAGGACGGCATTTCGCTGTTTCTGGTGCCGCGCGACGCAGCCGGCGTCAACGTGCGCAGCTACGGCAGGATCGACGGTGGGCGAGCCGCCGAAGTCTCGCTCGACGACGTGCGGCTCGACGCAGTGGCGTTGCTCGGTGGCGAAGGTCACGGGTATGCGGCGCTCGAGTACGGGATCGCCTGCGGCGTGCTCGCGCTGTGCGCGGAGGCGCTTGGCGCCATGGACTTGGCAAAGGATCACACGCTCGAGTACCTGCGCACGCGCAAGCAGTTCGGCGTGCAGATCGGCAGCTTCCAGGCACTGCAGCACCGGATGGCGGACCTTCTGCTTGAAATCGAGCAGGCGCGTTCGGCGCTCATCAATGCAGCGGCCGCGCTGCATTGCGAACGGGTGAAGCGCGAGCGTGCATTATCGGCGGCGAAATACAGCATTGGCCGCATCGGCGCGCGGGTGGCCGAGGAGTGCATTCAGTTGCACGGCGGCATCGGGATGACGTGGGAGCTGCCGCTCGCACATTACGCTAAGCGCCTTGTGATGATCGATCATCAGCTCGGCGACGAAGACCATCATCTCGCTCGCTATATTGCACTCGGCTGCGATGCCGGCTGATGCGAGCCGCTAGCGCGTTCGTCTTGGCGCTCTGCATTTTCGCCCTCAACCCTGGCTATCTGGATTTGTCATGTCGAATCTGAATTCTTCGTTACCGCTTGCGGGTGTACGCGTTCTCGATCTCTCCCGCGTGCTGGCGGGCCCCTGGTGCGCGACGGTGCTGGGCGATCTCGGTGCGGAAGTCATCAAGGTCGAACACCCGCGGCGCGGCGATGACACACGCGACTGGGGGCTGCGAGTCGGCTCGACCCAGACGTCCTATTTCAACAGCGCGAACCGCAACAAGCGCTCGGTGACGGTCGATCTGCAGACGGCCGAGGGCCAGCAGATCGTACGGGAGCTCGCACGGCAAAGCGACGTCGTGATCCAGAACTTCAAGTTCGGTGGCGTGGAAAAAATGGGGCTCGGCTATGAGCAACTGAAACAGATTCGCGAAGACCTGATCTACTGCTCGATCTCCGGGTACGACCGCACGGGGCCGGAAGCCGCGCGTCCCGGCTACGATCTCGTGGTGCAGGGCGAAGCCGGGCTGATGGCGATCAATGGTGAAGCCAGCCAGCCGCCGCTGAAGTTCGGCGTTGCCGCCGTCGACCTCTTTACCGGCATGTACTCGGCCCAAGCCATCCTCGCGGCGCTGTTCGAGCGCCAGAAGACCGGCAAGGGACGCCACATCGAGATGGCGCTATTCGATTGCGGCCTCATGATCACGTCTTACTACGGCCTCGAAGCGCTCATGATGGGTGAAGACCCGCTGCGCGTCGGCAACGCCCACCCGTCGATCGTGCCGTATGGCGTGTTCAACGCGGAAGACGGGCCGATCGTCATCACGGTCGGTAACAACGGGCAGTACGAGCGCTTCTGTCGGGAGGTGATCGAGCGTCCCGATCTCGCCGACGACGATCGGTTCAGGACGAATATCGGCCGTGCACAAAACCGCCAGGTGTTGCTGCCGGAAATCGATCGTGAACTCGGCCGCCACAAGCGCCAGGACTTGCTGAAACGCCTAAGGGGGGCCGGCATTCCGTGCGGCGAAGTGCTCGGAGTTCATGAGGCGCTGACGTCGAAGCGGGCGATCGACGCCGGGCTCGTGGTGACGCACGATCATCCGGAGTGCGGCAGCACGAACGTGCTTGCGCCGCCGTATCGCCTCGACGGTGTACGCTCGCCGGTGCGGCGCGCGCCGCCGCAACTCGGCGAAGGCACGAGAGACGTGCTGCATTCGCTGCTTGGGCTGTCCGATGAGCGGATCTCGCGGCTGAAGGCGGATGGCGTCGTTTGACAAAGAGGCGAAGGAGCCGTGAATCAGATGCGTGTGAGATGAAACTGGACCAGCGCGAAATACTCCGACAGGCGGGAAGTGGGGGCGATTTTTTCAGTGCTCCGGCGGTGACGGTGTAGGTGACGGTATCAGATCGACTGGCCTCAGAAACAGCGATCAAATCCAGATATTCCGGTGCAAAAGCTAACCGGGTGGGCGGCAGCGAACTCCATCTGCCGCTCAATCTGCCAAATAGCGTGGCCCTTCCCGCGCCGGCGGACGGCTCCGCGCGATGGACCCGGGTGCCCAGGTGACCAGCCGCGTGCCGCCGGGTCCGGAAAGCTTCCTGTCCCGCCGTCACGGCTGGCGCGGCGCCCGGTGCTACGCGACGCTCTGGCCCATCGCGGCGCACCTTGCCTGGCGGGTCTTTCCGGTCAGGCACCGGTCCCCTCCATCATGAGTGCAATAGAAATTCCGCGAGGGCTTGCATTCATTGGATTTCGGCGCCAGCACTGGGCCTGGCGGGTGTTTCGGTGTTGCGTGATTGCACCCACGCTCGACCGGCAACTTGAGGCCCCGGCAACTCGACATGGCCGAAACGACCAGCAGTTCATCGCACGCTCCTGGTATCCGCAAGAGGAAGCTGCTCTCCAAGCCGTATTTCGTTGTGAGCCTGCACCTGACTGATGAGGTGGATGCATTTTATTGTGCTGTATTGACTTCCAAAAATTAGCCGTCAAAGAAATGGGGTAGCATTTGGTACGGTGAGCGGCCGTCGGAGATAGGCGACGATACATACCGCGATCATCGAATAGTTGAAACTGTGTGGCCTGGCAAACGATTTTAACGCGCGACCTTGTGCGTGGAAGGAATGAAGCGTGAGACGGAAAATACCAAGCATGGAAGCGCTGATCGCCTTCGAAGCCGCGGCCCGACACTTGAGTTTCACACGAAGCGCCGACGAGCTTGCGCTTACTCAAAGCGCCGTCGGACGGCAGGTGGCGGGACTCGAAGAGTACCTTGGCGTTTCGCTTTTCAACCGTTTCAGAAAGCGGTTAAGCCTCACGGACGCTGGACAGGTGTACGCAAAGCGCGTTAGAGAAAGCCTGGAGCGGTTGGAGCGCGACACGATTGCGGCAATGGCCCATAAAAGCGAGGGTGGCATTCTTGAGTTGGCCGTCGTTCCGACGTTCGCGACACGCTGGTTGATTCCACGTTTACCGCAGTTTTACGAGGGTACAAAAGACGTTGTCGTGAACCTGACGACGCGTGCCGAACCATTCATGTTTAATGAAACGACCTTCGATGCGGCCATTCATTTCGGCAGCTCGCTTTGGCAAGGCGCTGTCACGCGGTATCTTTTTGGCGAGGAGCTAACTACTGTCTGTAGTCCAGCGCTCCTGGGCAGGAAGAAAAAACTGGAACCGGCGGCGATTCGAGACTTTGGGCTGCTGCATTTGTCTGCACGACCGGACTCCTGGCGACAATGGCTGACACGAGCGGGTTTGCATGACGTCGACGCTATGAAAGGTCAACGATATGAACTGTTCTCAATGCTGGTCGAAGCCGCGCGGGCAGGGCTCGGCATTGCGCTGGTACCAAGCTTCCTTGTAATGCGGGAAATTGAATCCGGCGAGCTAGTCAAACCTTTCGAACTATCGCTCCCTGGGGATAACGGATATTACTTTGTGTATCCGGAGAGCAATCAGAATTCGCCCGTAGTTCAGACTTTTGAGCGCTGGCTTCTCCCGGCCGCTGAGGCCTATGTCTCGGCGGTAAGCTAGCTGACGCATCCACGCAGCCTCACGCTCAGGGTCTCCCCTCGGGCCACTGTTTTTCTCCTCAGTCCGCGTTCGACGCAGATCGCCCGACACCCAACGGCTGCACCTCTGCAGGCAGTTCGTCCGACCAGCCCTCCACGCCATGTAGAGGCAGCGTATTACCCCGATAACCCATCAGGCCGGCAACGGAGGTGACCTTGATCATCTTCCGTCATCGCTTTGGGCGCATCACTGAAAGCGCTGCACGGGTCATTTCAATGGGTCGAAGCACCATTTCGGAACCACTTCATTCCTGATCCGCACAACATTGAACGTATATATCGTTTGCAGACAAGTGACACTGTTGCGAATATTGCTCTCATCAATATCGTCCGCCAGCAGGCGGGCTATTCGTCAAGTTTTGTTCCGATAAGATTCTCAAAGAATGACCCAATTCAGAAAAGACAAAGCATATTCCGCAGACGATGTCTGCTGGTCCACTCTTTCTCCCCGTGCTCAAGATAAAGCCAGGAAACGCGCATCGTCATACGCCATGCTGCTGACGAAGCCAACATCCGTCATTGTGGGGAATGTCCCTGACCGGGCAGACGTCAGTTCGGTCGCCATCCTTGGGTATAACTAAGCGCTGAGCGCGCATGCATCTCGTCTCGGTGCGCAAAGAGACGAGCTGTCAGTCGTTTCCTTTCCCGGTTTTGTCATTTGCCCAGGTTTTAGCTCAGCCTAAGCCAATATCGGCCCTGCTGTACACGGGAGCGATGTACATGGCTTCAAATGACGTTTGAAGATCATTTATCGAAGTTTTAGAGACGAGGAACCTGTTCGTGAAAGCATCTGACCTGTTCGTCAAGGCGTTGGAGAATGAAGGAGTCGACCGCATCTTTGCCGTGCCAGGCGAGGAAAACCTCGACGTTGTCGAATCGCTGCGCTTCTCGAAAATCGAACTGATTTTGACGCGGCATGAGCAGACAGCCGCGTTCATGGCAGCCACCCACGGCCGTCTTACCGGAAAGCCTGGCGTTTGTATGGCGACGCTTGGCCCCGGCGCGTTGAACCTTGTCACCGGCGCAGCCTATGGTCATCTCGGCGCAATGCCGATGGTATTGATCACGGGACAGAAACCGATCAAGACGGCTCGTCAGGCACGCTTTCAGATCGTGGACATCGTGGCAACGATGAAGCCACTCACCAAATCTTCGCGTCAAATCGTCAGCGGCGCCAGCATTCCCGCCGTGGTTCGGGAAGCTTTTCGCCTGGCTCAGGACGAGCGGCCTGGTCCGGTTCATCTGGAATTGCCGGAAGACGTGGCAAGTGAAGAGGTCAGCGATGACCTCGTCGTGGTGCCTCCACATCCCGTGGAACTTCCCGTTGCGCAGGATGCGGCTATCGAGCGAGCAGCGACAATGCTGGCACGCGCCGAGCGTCCGCTGGTCATGTTCGGTGCGGCCAGCAATCGGCCACGACTCGCCGGCCAATTGACCAGTTTCATCCGGCGCACAGGCATCCCCTATTTCAACACCCAGATGGGTAAGGGCACGATTGCCGCAACCGGCAGCGACGAAGCAAGCGAACTGTGGCTCGGTACGGCTGCGTTGAGCGAGCGCGATTACCTGCACGAGGCGATCGATCGCGCCGATCTGATTCTCACCATTGGCCACGACACCGTCGAAAAGCCGCCGTTCATCATGGGGCCGAAAGGGCCGAAGGTGATCCACGTAGGCTATACGCCAGCAGTCATCGAACAGGTGTTTTCTCCGCATGCACAGGTCGTCGGCGATCTCGGCTTGAGTCTGGCTCGCCTCGCCGATGTGCTCGAAGGCAGGCTGCCCAATGCGGGAGCATTGGCGCCGTTGCGAAAAGGTATCCTGAAGCGCACGATGGATCGGGCGACTGAGTCGCGCTTTCCGCTGACGCCGCAGCGCATCGTCAATGATGTGCGCGCAGTCATGCCAGCAGACGGCATTGTCGCGCTCGACAATGGCATGTACAAGATCTGGTTCGCGCGTTGCTACCGGAATCGCTGCGCCAACACCCTGCTGCTCGACAACGCTTTGGCCACGATGGGCGCAGGTTTGCCGTCGGCCATGATGGCTGCTCTGCTTTATCCCCAGCGTCGGGTGATGGCGGTATGCGGCGATGGCGGCTTCATGATGAACTCCCAGGAGCTCGAGACCGCCGTACGGCTGAAGCTCAATCTGGTTGTGCTGATTATTCAGGACGATGCTTACGGAATGATCCGCTGGAAGCAGGCCGTCGATGATTTCGGGGACTGGGGCCTGACCTTCGGCAATCCGGACTTTGTGAAGTACGCGGAGGCATATGGCGCGAAGGGCAGGCGCGTCGAATCGGCAGAGGGTCTCGTGCCTGAACTTGAGGCAGCCTTCCGTGAAGGTGGCGTACAACTGGTCGTGGTGCCGGTCGATTACACCGAAAACAATCGCGTGCTCGTCGAAGAGCTCAAGAACCGGGTGAGCGAGGTGACGCAATGAAGATCAAGGCAGCTGTTCTTCAGGCGATGGGCGCGGCAGCGCCGTATGCTGAATCCCGCCCGCTGTCCATCGAAGACGTTGAGCTGGCGCCGCCTGGCCCCGATGAAGTGCTCATCCGGATCGCCGCTGCGGGTCTGTGCCATTCGGACCTCTCGGTCATTAACGGAGACCGGCCTCGCCCGATGCCGATGGCGCTCGGCCATGAAGCAGCGGGCATCGTCGAGCAGCTGGGTGATGGAGTAACCGATCTTCAGGTCGGCGATCACGTCGTCGTTGTGTTCGTGCCTAGTTGTGGTCATTGCGCGCCGTGTGCTGAAGGACGGCCGGCCTTGTGCGAGCCGGGCGCGGCGGCAAACGGCGCAGGCACGCTGCTCTCCGGGGCGCGGCGTCTCAGCGTGCAAGACGAAGCCATCAACCATCACCTGGGCTGCTCGGTTTTCGCCGAGTACGCGACAGTGTCGCGGCGCTCCGTGGTCAAGATCGATCCTACAGTGCCGCTCGACGAAGCGGCACTCTTCGGCTGCGCGGTTCTGACTGGTGTAGGCGCGGTGGTGAACACGGCGCAGGTACGCGTGGGCGCATCGGTGGCGGTGATCGGTTTGGGAGGCGTGGGTCTCGCTGCGCTGATTGGCGCACAGGCTGCGGGAGCCCGACAGATCATCGCCGTTGATCTTTCAGATGCGAAGCTCGAGCAGGCGCGATCTCTCGGCGCCACCCACACGGTCAACGCGGCGCGCGAAGATGCGCTCGAGCACATCCGCGCGCTGAGTTCGGGCGGAGTCGAGTTCGCCTTCGAGTTTGCGGGCTCCATCCGTGCGCTGGATCTGGCTTACAGCATCACGCGCCGTGGCGGATCGACGGTTACCGCGGGATTGCCGCCGTCCACGGCGCGTTGGCCGCTGCCGGCCGTCAGCCTGGTTGCTGAAGAACGCACCGTTAAAGGCAGCTACATCGGAACATGCGTGCCTTCACGCGACATTCCACACTACATCGAACTGTACAAGCAGGGACGTCTGCCGGTCGACAAGCTGCTGACAGGACGTTTGCGCCTTGACCAGATCAATCGTGGCTTTGATCTGCTGCATGAGGGCAAAGCGATCCGCCAGGTGGTGGTGTTCGAATGAGCCAGGCAAACGAAAATTGGGCCGATGGCTGGAACGCGTTGCAGCAGTCGTTTCTGAAGTCAATGTTTCCTGCACCCCGCGATCCGTCGTCTGACGGGGACGCGCAGAAGACGAAGCAGACAATGCAAGCGCAGTTCGCCGATCTGACGGAAACCTGGAAAGCCTCGATCGATAAATGGACGGAATTTGCGAAAGATGGCGTCGACCCTCAAGCGTGGACGCCAGCGGCATTGCGCGAGATGTTCTCTCCAACTCGCTGGGGCGGCAACGGCGCGGGCGCGTTGGACGCGGCCCTGCAGCATGTCATCGAAGGGCCGAAATATGCAACGCTATGGACCCTCGACCAGAAGCTGGTGGAATTGCAGCATGCGTTGAGGAAGCGCGATGAAGCGGTGCTTGCGTATCAGGCGATCGTGCATCGGGCCTGGAATGCCGCGTCGGAACGCTTCACGAAGACCTTGACCACGAATGAAGACGCGTCGCCGATCACATGGCGCGGCCTGACGGATCGGTGGCTGAAGGTAGCCAATGAGACGCTGATCGAAACGTATCGCACGGACGAATTCGTGAAAGCGCAGACCCGTATGCTGCGCACAGCATCAGAGTATCGATTGAAGGAACGTGACATAGCCGAATCATGGTTCGAGGTCTGTCATGTCCCGACCCGTACCGAAGTCGATGAGGTACAGCGAACGGTGACCGAACTGCGGCGGCAAGTCCGATTGCTGCAGCGTCAAACCGCGTCGCGTCGGGACACCGAGCCTGTGCCGAAACAGTCACGCAAGCCTCGCGCCACAGCCGCGAAGACTGACCGCCCCATCCATTCCTGAGAGAACCCATGGCCGCCGAACAGAAATCGACCGCCGCACGGGCGCTCGCCGAATTGAACGACTTCAGCATGAAGCTCGCCCGTGGACGACGAATGCTCGACCGCGTCAAGGACGAGCATGTGCAGATCGCTACCGCCGACAAGGAAATCGTCTTTCAGGAAGACAAGACCACGTTGTACCGTTACAAACCCACGACCGAGCGCAGGGTCGGCGTGCCCGTGCTGGTCGCGTACGGCCAGATCGGCCGCTACACGATGACCGATCTGCAGGAAGACCGCTCGATGTTGCGTAACCTGCTCGCGCTCGGGGTCGACGTCTATGCGGTGGATTGGGGAAGCCCGACTCGCAGCGATCGCTGGCTCAAGTTCGAGGACTATGTCGATGTCTACCTGAACGATTGCATCGAATTCATTTGCCGTGAACACGAGATTGATGCGATCAATCTTCTCGGCATTTGTGAGGGTGGGGTGTTTTCGCTGTGCTACGCCGCGCTCTATCCCGAGCGCGTGAAAAACCTGCTCCTGACCATCACGCCGGTCGACTTTCATCGGGACCAGGCAGAAGGCCGCATCAATCACGGGCTGCTGAACCTCTGGACGCGCGGGATGAGCGGCGAGGATGTCGATCGGCTGATCGAGGCGAGCGGCAATCTCCCGGGCGAGTTGACCGGCTATGTCTTTTCGCAGATGACGCCGGGGGCGACCTTGTCGAAATACAACGTCGGGCTGCTCGACGCCTTCGACGATGAGAAGAAGCTGCTCAACTTTCTGCGCATGGAAAAGTGGCTTGCCGACAGGCCGCATCATCCAGGTGAAGCCGCCAAACAACTGCTGATCAATCTCTACAAGAACAATGAGCTGATTCGCGGCGAGTTTCAACTGGGCGGCCGCACTGTCAACCTTGCGGACATCAGCATGCCGGTGTTGAACATCTTCGCGAAGGACGATCACATCATCCCACCCAAGACCACGCAGGCGCTGCGCGAAGCGGTGGGCACTTCAGACTATCAGGAGATCGGCCTCGACGGCGGTCACGTTGGGGTCTTCGTGAGCGGAAAGTCACAAGGGGTGTTGGCGAAAGGGATCGTCGAATGGCTGCGCGAGCGCGACGGGCCATCCGCCTGAGATGAGCCACGACCAATGCAACCACGACTGAAAGAAGTGTCCGTGATCGGACGAGGGGGCTTTCACAAGCTCGCCTATACCGAGTGGGGCTCACCGGCTGCCGAACAGACCGTCGTCTGCGTTCACGGTGTTTCTCGCAACGGACGCGACTTCGACGCGCTCGCAGCGGCACTGGCGGAGAAGAGGGTACGAGTGATCGCCCCCGATCTACCCGGCCGCGGACGCAGCGACTGGCTGGCGTCGCCCACGCACTACACCGACCGTGCTTATATCCGGGCGATGTCGACACTGATTGCGCGGCTCGATGTCGAGAAGGTGGATTGGGTGGGCACGTCCCTTGGCGGGCATATCGGCATGTTGGTGGCTGCACAGCCCGGGATGCCAATAAGAAGGCTGGTGCTCAATGACTTTGGCGCGCGCGTGTCGGCTGTGGCGTTGAACAGGATCGGCAGCTATCTGATGCGTACGTGGCGTTTTTCGTCTATTGACGATGTCGAAGCGCATCTGCGTGAGGTCCACGCACCGTTTGGCAACCTCGACGACGCGCAATGGCGTCATCTGGCACAGCACAGTGCCGTGCCAGACAGGGCAGGTGGGTTTCGCTTTCACTTCGATCCAGGCATCGGGATGCGGTTTTCGATGCCATTCTTTCTCGACGTGACCCTTTGGCAGGTCTGGGACAAGATCGATTGCCCGGTGCTGATTTTGCGCGGGGAAGACTCGGACTTGCTGGCACGTGGCACGGTGCAAGCCATGCTCAGGCGCGGCCCGGCAGCCATGGACGGGCGAGTGACCGCGTTCGAATTTCCCGGGTGTGGTCACGCACCCGCACTGATGGATCAGTCGCAGATTGCTGTGATCACGAACTACCTCTTAACTGAACAGCCGACGCTCAATTAAAAAAGCCAGGACAGCCATGATTCAAGACAAGGTCGTTACCGCCGATGAGGCCATCGCATTGATACGGGATGGGGATATCGTGAGCTGTTCTGGGTTCGTCGGCATCGGCACGCCAGAGGAACTCATTGCGGCGCTCGAGCGACGCTTCATCGAAACTGAGGCGCCGCGCGATCTCACGCTTGTTTTTGCGGCGGCCCCTGGCGACGGCAAGGACCGGGGACTGAACCGGCTTGCCCATGAGGGACTCGTACAACGCGCCATCGGCGGCCACTGGTCACTCGTTCCGAAGCTCGGGAAGCTGGCAACGGACAACCGCATCCAGGCGTACAACCTGCCGCTTGGAACCATCTCCCACCTCTATAGGGATGCTGCGGCCCGTCGCGCCGGAACACTGACGAAGGTCGGGCTGGGTACATTCGTCGATCCACGCCAAAACGGCGGGAAGATCAACACACGGACTAAAGATGAGCTCGTGCGGGTGATGGAGATCGATGGTGAGGAGTGGCTCTTTTATAAATCCATCCCCATCAATGTCGCATTGATCCGTGGCACGACGGCTGATGCCGAAGGCAATATCACGATGGAGCGTGAGGCGTTGATGCTTGACGCTCAGGCTGCCGCAATGGCGGCGCGAAATGCCAACGGTCTCGTTGTGGCGCAGGTGGAACGTCTCGCCTCGACTGGCACGCTTGACGCACGCAACGTGGTCGTTCCCGGAGTTCTGGTCGATTGCGTAGTACTGGCGCCACAATCGTCGCATAAGCAGACCTACGCGACGGATTACAACGCGGCCTATTCGGGCGAGATCCGCGTTCCGGTGAACAAGATCCCAGCTCTTCCGCTCGATGAGAGGAAACTCATTGCGAGGCGCTGTGCCTTCGAGCTGCCGCTGGGTGGGGTCATCAACCTGGGAATCGGCATGCCCGAGGCGGTGGCGGCCGTCGCTGCCGAAGAGCGCGTGCTCGATCATCTGACCTTGACCGCCGAACCGGGAGTGATCGGCGGTATGCCGCAAGGAGGCCTGGATTTTGGTGCGGGCATCAATACCCACGCGCTCCTGCATCAAAACCAGCAGTTTGATTTCTATGACGGCGGCGGGCTTGATCTCGCATGCCTTGGCATGGCCGAAATCGACCGGGCGGGCAACGTCAACGTCAGCCGCTTCGGTCCTCGTCTTGCGGGCTCAGGTGGATTCATCAACATCAGCCAGAATGCCCGCCGGCTCGTGTTCGCCGGGACGTTCACTGCCGGAGGAGTTGCTACTACTGTCGAGGGTGGCCAGATGAGCATCGTCGCAGAGGGACGAACTCGCAAGTTTGTAGAGGCGGTCGAACAGATCACCTTCAGCGGGCCACTCGCAGCCGCGAAGGGACAGTCGGTTCTCTACGTCACCGAGCGATGTGTCTTCAGGCTTCGACCGGAAGGCCTGCAACTGATCGAAGTGGCACCGGGCATCGATATCGAGCGGGATGTACTGGCGCACATGGCGTTTCGACCCATCATTGGTGACGTAGCGTTAATGGACCCTCGTATCTACCGGTCGAAGCCCATGGGACTGGCTGGGGTTCTGCAAGACCTGCAATTGACCGACCGCCTTAACTATGACGCAGACCGCAATACTCTCTTCGCGAACTTCGAAGGTATGGCGATCCGTAGCGTCGATGACATCGAGTGCGTACGTCGGGTGTTCGACGCGTTATGTACCAAGGTCGGCAGACGGGTCGCGTTGATTGTCAACTACGACGGATTTCGACTCGATGAGTCGTTGGCGGACGAGTATTTCGAAGTGGTGGCCGAGTTACAGGTAAAGCATTACTCGACCACCACGCGTTACACCACTAGTGCATTCATGCGCATGAAGCTGGGCGAAGCGCTGTCATCGCGCCAGGCCGCTGCGCACGTTTTCGAAACGCATGCTGAAGCTGCTGAGTTCCTCCGCGCACGAGAACCAGTTTTAGATTCTTAACGACGAGCACCTCTCACGTTGGAGATCATACACGCCTCACGCGACCAACGAGCAAGGCTGAGTGGCGGTCATTTATTCCACATCGGGTAACGAGATTTGCCGCTTTCCAGCTCTTGGGATGCACCTGCGGATCCGCCTCCGATGCCTTGATCAGCGAGCGGATCGCGGTGGGCACGAGAGCGAAAGCTCGAAGTCGCATCTGCTGCCTACAACGACTCAGCTCGGCTATGCCCTGGGGCTGCTGCTCCTTGTTCCGCTGGGTGATCGTATCGAGCGGCGACGCCTCATTCTGTGCGCTGGGGGCGATCTTTGCAGCTATGGCCCTTGGCGTGCACACTCGCGGATGCAGGACCGCAGGGACGGCGCACTGACTCGATGGTCGGCGCCCGGTCGCGTCCCGGTGCGGTCGTGAATCCGCCTGGCAGCCGCAAAGGCGTCGACCACGTTGTCGTTCGCGTCACTTTGCGAGTCTCAGGGGCCTGGCGTACGTTTGTTTAGGCACTCATCTTTTTAGAACCCTTGCTGTTCTATCCCTCGCTCTATGATTGACCTTCCGTTGCTTCTCGCTTTCACCGGAACCGCCTCCATTCGTGTCATTACGCCAGGCGTGGACACAGCTATCGTATTACGAGCGGCGACGGCAGATGGACGCCGGTCAGCTGCAATGGCAGCTATTGGGATCGCACTCGGCTGTCTGCTTTGAGGAATCGCTGTGTCGTTTGGACTTGGAGCCCTGCTCCGTGCGTCCGAGGTGGCCTGTATCGCAGTCAAATGGGCAGGCGCCGCGTACCTGGTTTGGCTGGGCACCAAACTGCTGTTGAAGCCGCGCACAGAGCTGAATGCAGATGCAAGGACCAATTGCCAATGTCCCGAGATCGTCTCGAGGATCGAGCCCGACAGCGGTCCGCCGATCAGTCCCGCCAGCGCGAGGGTGAGTTGAAAACGCTCATCACGCGGCCGCGTCGTTGCGACGGGAACCACTGTGTCAGGTAGCAGATCACGTCCGTTATGACGCCCGCCGCGGCGATGCCTGGCGGCGAGAAATCCGCGGCCGTCCGGGCGATCATCGCCGGGCCCGACACGAGGCCGCCGGCTATCAATCTACGCGGCGCCCGCGTACTGGCTGGCATCCTGATGAAATAGCGCGAGGAATTGCTGCGCCGGGATGCTGAGCGGCCGGTCGCGCCGCACGACACTTCCATACGACGGCAGCTTTTGCGCGAATACGTAGTCGATGATCGTGACGAGCCCGTGTTCCGCGTTGCGCAGGGCCACCGTCAGTGGAATTACGCCGAGCATCGGCGAGCGGTCGACGAGGTTCATCGTCGTCAGGATCGAGCCGGTTTCAATCAGTCCGCGCGGCATCGGCTGATGGTGCATCCGGAACTCACGCTCGACGACTTCGCGCGCGGGGCTTCCCGCCGGCTGCAGGATCCACGTGTAGTCGAGCAGCGCTCGAAAGGTGACCGGCCCTGCGCCCGCGAGAGGGTGACTGCAGCCTGCGACGACCGCGAGGGCCTCGTCGTCGACCGCGCGGAAGGTGCAGTCAGTTCCGACGTCGCGGCCGATCACGACCTCGAGCACGCCCTCGTGCAGTTGCGGCATCAACCGGTCGCTCGTGTCGACTGCAATATCGATCGCGAGAAGCGGGTAGCGCTCCTTCAGTTGCACGAGCGCCTCAGTGAGCCGCCCCGGCGCTGCCGCCATGATGCTGCCAATCGCGAGCCGCCCGGCGCTGCCGAGCTGCAGCTCGGCGAGCTCGCGGTTCAACGCCTCGACGCTGCCGCGAATCCCGCGGAAATAGCCGAGCACCCGCGCGCCGGCCGGATTCAGCACAAGCCCGCGGCCAACGCGGTCAAACAACCGCTGGCCAAGCGCGCTTTCGAGTTCCGCCAGCATCTTCGTCGCCGCAGGCTGCGTCAAGCCGAGCCGGTCGGCCGCCGCACGCAGCGTCGAACACTCGTCGACCGCAAGCAGCAACGCGATCTGGCGCATCCGCAGCCGGTTCAGCAGTTGCGAAGTCGAATCGCGCCTGTCGATCGAGCCCATTTCTGATTACCCCTGGTTATCAATCCATCAAGAGTTTTCAATTTACCGACTCGATCAGTCTACCTAGTATGAACCCCATATGACGAACGGCCGGATTTCGGCCTCTACTGGAGACGCAACATGCAGAACATCGCAACGGCAGCGCGTATCGCGCACACCGGAGAGACGACATGACGGTCAGCGCGAACCTGCCCGTCGTCGCGCTGACGCTCGGCGACCCGGCCGGCATCGGCCCCGAGCTGATCGCGAAGCTGCTCGCCCAACCAAACGTAAGCTCGCGCGCCAACCTCGTGCTAATCGGCGATCGCTGGCTCTGGGAAGCAGGGCAGCGCATCGCCGGCGTCACCGTCGACGTGGAGCGGCTCGCGTCGCTCGCTGAGGCGCGCAACCGCGAAACGATTGCGCGTCCCGCGTTCGTCGAAATCGACACGATCGACGCGGCGCATGTCAGGGTCGGTCAGGTCGGCGCTGAGGGTGGCCGCTCGGTACTGAGCGTACTGAACCACTGCATGGACGCGGCGCTCGCGGGTGACGTCGACGCGATCTGTTTTGCGCCGCTGAACAAGCATGCGATGAAACTCGGCGGGTTGTGTCACGAGGACGAGTTGCACCACTTCGCCGAGTACCTCGGCGTGACCGGTTACTTCTGCGAATTCAACACGCTCGGCGAATTGTGGACGGCGCGGATCTCATCGCACGTTCCGCTCAGGGACGCGGCGAGCTACCTGAGCGTCGAGAGGATCGGCCAGGCGGCAGAGCTCATCTACCGGTCGCTGCTCGCGAACGGCGTGGCGTTACCGAAAATCGCGATCGCTGCGTTCAATCCGCACGGTGGCGATGGTGGCAGCTGCGGTCGCGAGGAAGTCGACATCATCGCGCCCGCGGTGCGAGCGCTGCAGGCGCGCGACTGGCCGACGGCCGAGCCGTTCCATGGCCCGTTCCCTGCCGACACGGTCTTCCTGAAGGCGCAGGCGGGCGACTACCAGGCGATTGTCACGATGTACCACGACCAGGGCCAGATTGCGATCAAGCTGCTCGGCTTTTCGCGCGGCGTGACCGTACAGGGCGGGCTGCCCTTGCCGATCACGACGCCCGCGCATGGCACCGCATATGACATTGCGGGCCGCGGCGTCGCCGACGTGGGCGCAACCTGGCAGGCGCTGCAGATCGCCTGCCGAATGGGCGCTGCGCATCGCCAGCAGACGATTTCCGCGTGACGACCGGAGCGTCACGCCCGATCACGCATTTTTCGAATCCGATCGAAGTAGAGGAGACACCGCAATGAAGATCAAGTCCGTCCGCGCACGCGTATTTCAATGGAAAGGCAAGACCGTGCCTCCGCAAGGCAATTTCTGCTCGAATGCGATGGACATGCTGTATGCGCCGCAGGAGACGATGAGTTCGTTCCGCTTCCATTCGTGGACGGTCGTCGAAGTGGAGACCGACGACGGCATCGTCGGGCTTGGAAACGTTGCACTCGCGCCGCAGGTCGCGAAGCTCATCATTGACGAGTATCTCGCACCGCTCGTGATCGGCCAGGACCCGTGGGACTACGAATATCTGAACCAACGGATGTATCGCGCAACGCACGCGTGGGGGCGCAAGGGGATTGGGATGGCCGCGATCTCGGGCGTCGACATCGCGATCTGGGACGTGCTTGGCAAGAGTGTCGGCAAGCCGGTATTCAAGCTGCTTGGCGGCCGTACGAAGGAACGGATTCCCTGCTACTACTCAAAGCTCTACCGGACTGACCTGAAGGCGATGCAGGCCGAGGCGCAGAAGTTCCTCGATCAGGGCTTTCGCGCCTTCAAGATGCGCTTCGGCTACGGCCCTGCGCACGGCCCGCAGGGTGTGGTCGAGAACTTGAAATCAGTCGAGGCCGTGCGCGAGGTGATCGGCTACGACAATGATCTGATGCTCGAGTGCTACATGGGCTGGAACGTCGAGTACGCGAAGCGGATCCTGCCGAAGCTCGAGAAGTTCCAGCCGCGCTGGCTCGAGGAACCGGTGATCGCCGACGACATTGACGGCTACGCAGAACTGAACCGTCTGACGAGCATCCCGATCTCGGGCGGCGAGCACGAGTTCTCGCTGTACGGCTTCAAGCAACTGCTCGACCGCAAGGCCGTATCGGT
The DNA here is from genome assembly GCF_021390635.1 of Paraburkholderia sp. HD33-4. Classification (NCBI taxonomy): domain Bacteria; kingdom Pseudomonadati; phylum Pseudomonadota; class Betaproteobacteria; order Burkholderiales; family Burkholderiaceae; genus Paraburkholderia; species Paraburkholderia sp. HD33-4. The sequence goes on from NZ_JAJEJS010000003.1 coordinate 1,258,498, forward strand.
CGTTCAGTACGACACGAACCGGGTCGGTGGAATCACGATGGCCCACAAGATCAACGCGTTGTGCGAGGCATACAGCGTGCCCGTGATCCCGCACGCCGGACAGATGCATAACTACCACCTGACGATGAGCACGCTCGCGTCGCCGATGAGCGAATACTTTCCGATGTTCGACGTCGAGGTCGGCAATGAGCTGTTCTATTACATCTTCGACGGCGAGCCCGTTGCCGAGAATGGCTTCCTGCAACTGCGCGACGACGTGCCAGGCCTCGGCCTGAAGCTCAAGACCGAGTTCCTCGACCAATTCGAGATCCTGGAATGATCATGGCGACCCGTTACCAGGGAGTATTTCCCGTCGCGCCAACGATCTTCACCGAGGACGGCGCGCTTGATCTCGACGGCCAGCGTCGTTGCCTCGACTTCATGATCGACGCGGGCTCGCAAGGCATCTGCATCCACGCGAATTATTCGGAGCAGTTCGCGCTAGGCGACGACGAACGGGCGACGCTCACGCGATTGACGCTCGAGCATGTCGCCGGGCGCGTGCCCGTGATCGTCACGACCTCGCATTTCAGCGCGCGGATCTGTGCTGAACGCAATCGTGAAGCGCAGGCCCTCGGCGCAGCGATGGTGATGGTGATGCCGCCGTACCACGGCGCGACGTTTCGCGTGTCCGAAGCGCAGATCCATGCGTTCTTCGCCGAGGTGACGGCGGACCTCCGGATTCCGCTGATGATCCAGGACGCGCCGGCGAGCGGCACGACGCTGTCCGCGCCGTTCCTCGTGAAGCTCGCGCGGGAGATCGATGCGGTGTCTTACTTCAAGATCGAGACGGCGGGCGCCGCGTCGAAGTTGCGCGAGCTGATCGCGCTGGGCGGCGATGCGATCGAGGGCCCGTGGGACGGCGAGGAGGGCATCACGCTACTCGCCGATCTCGACGCGGGCGCGAAGGGGGCGATGACGGGCGGCGGTTATCCGGACGGCATACGCCGGATCACCGACGCATACTTCGCGGGCCGCCGCGACGAGGCGGTCGAGCACTACGCACGCTGGTTGCCCCTTATCAACTACGAGAACCGGCAATCGGGCTTCCTGACCGCGAAGGCGCTGATGAAGGCAGGCGGCGTGATCGAGTCCGACAAGCCGCGCGTGCCATGGCCCGGGTTACAGCCGCAGGTCCGTGCGGGCCTGCTCGACGCAGCACGGCGGCTCGATCCGCTCGTGCTGCAATGGGGGCGCTGACACGTTGCCCACTGCACATTGGCGCCGCCGGACCGGATTGCGCACCGCGCAGTACTGGGTACGGAGGCGCGACGACGGCTGGCTTGCGCCGGCCGGATCCGGCCTAACAGGCTGTCGGCGAAAAGACCGACGTGGCCGAACGATATTGGAGACACTATGACCATGCTGAACACGGCGACTCCGGCATACGAAGCGGACGACGCCATTCCCCGCCGCCGGTGGCTGCGCGTGATCCCGCCTCTGCTGCTCGCCTGCGTCATTTCGTACATGGATCGCGTCAACATCGCGTTCGCGATGCCGGGCGGCATGAACGCCGAACTGGGAATGAACGCGTCGATGGCGGGGCTCGCGGGTGGTATTTTCTTCTTTGGTTATCTGTTCCTGCAGATTCCGGGCGGGCGACGTGCGGCACTTGGCAGCGGCAAGAAATTCATCGCGTGGTCGCTCGTCAGCTGGGCAGTTCTGTCGGGGCTCACGGGGTTCGTCACGCAGACCTGGGAACTGCTCGCGCTGCGCTTCCTGCTCGGCGTTGCCGAGGGCGGTATGCTGCCCGTCGTCCTGACAATGGTCAGCCGCTGGTTCCCGGATCGCGAGCGCGGCCGAGCAAACGCGATGGTGATCATGTTCGTGCCACTTGCCGGAATGATAACCGCGCCGCTGTCGGGCTTCGTGCTCGCCGCGTACGACTGGCGCCACCTGTTCTATAGCACGGCGCTGCTGTCTATCGTGTTTCTCGGCGTCTGGCTCGCGTTCGCGGACGACGGTCCGGAGACCGCGCGCTGGGTATCGCCGCGGGAGAAGGCGTATATCCTCGACGCGCTGCGCGCCGAGCAGGAGCGCAAGCAAGCGGCGGGCGCGCCGGCCGTCACGTCGCTGGGCGAACTGCTGCGCAACCCAACGATCTGGCTGCTGATCGCGATCAATCTCTGCTATCAGGCGGGCATCTATGGCTATACGATGTGGCTGCCGACGCTGCTGAAGGACCTGACCCATACGGGCATGAGCAAGATCGGGCTGCTCGCGATGATTCCGTACATCGCAATGGTCGTGGGCATGTTCGCGACGTCGTATCTGTCGGATCGCACCGGCAAACGACGCCTCTTCGTGCTGCTGCCGCTCGTCGGCTTCGCCGCCTGCCTCGCGCTTTCGGTTATGACACACGCGACGATGGCCTTGTCGTTCGCCTTCCTGATCGGCTGCGGATTCTTCCTGCAGGCGGCTGCCGGCGTGTTCTGGGCGATTCCGCCCAAGCTTTGCAGCGCCGAGGCGGCGGGCAGCGCGCGCGGCCTCATCAATGCACTGGGCAATCTCGGCGGCTTCTGCGGCCCGTACGCGGTTGGTGTACTGACACAGCATGTCAGCTCGGCGGCGGGCGTCTACTGTCTCGCGGCCGTGCTTGCTGTCGCCGGCCTGCTCGCGCTGACGTTGCCGAAGCGCTGTGAGGACTGAGACGCGCGTTCGACGAACCCGGACAGACAACGGTGCAGCGGTGTATCGCGGCGCGACATTTGAGAGACACGGAGATTTAGACAATGAACGATATCCTGCTGCTGGTGCAGAAATGCGCTCACACCTTCAGCTTCTACGACCTTGAGACGAAGACGGCGCTCAAGCACATCGTACTGCCAAACTTTCCACACGAATTCACAGTCGACGTCGACGGACGCTACGCGTACGTCGGCATCTTTGGGATCGAGACCGCCTGGACGCGCGGACAGGAGGGCGACCACCGTGTGGCCGAAATTGACCTGCATGAACGCAGACTGAAACGGATGCTGGACCTGTGGCCGTACTACCGTCCGCACGGGATGGCAAGCGATGCCGCTGGCCGCCTCTATGCGATGAGCGAGGCGAATGACATGCTGCTCGTGTTTGACCGTCCGCGCGAGCAGGACGTGCCGAACATGGCGGTGCCGTCGGGCGGCGTGAAGACGCATCTCGTCACGTTGACGCGCGACGCGAGCTGCGCGTACGGCGTGCATCTGTTGTCGAACACGGTCACACAGTTCCATCCGCGCGACGCAACGGTCGCGCCGCGCGCGGTGATGCCCGGTCCGCGCCCCGAGGGCAATGCACTATCGAGCGACGAGAAGACGTTATATGTCGCGAATCGCGGCGACGACACGCTTGTCGCGGTTGACACCGAGACGATGACGTGCGGGCGACGCGTGAAGACCCGCAGCGACCCGAACCGGATCTACCGGACGAACGCGCCAGATGGCCGAGATCTGCTGTTGCTGACGAACTCCGGCGAGCAGTCGATCTCGGTGTTCGACGCGGCACAGCTTGAGGAAATCGAACGCATCGCTCTACCGGCGAATCCGACCGCGCTGTCGTTTCATCCGATGCGGCCCGCTGCCTACGTGTCGTTCCAGGACGACCACGTGCGCGAGCTCGATCTGCGCGCGTGGCGCTTCGTCAACGAGATCGCGACGCTGCGCGAACCGGATGCGTCCCATGTGGTCCCCGGTGGACGCTGATCCGGGCGCGGACGATCGCGCGCTCGTGCTGCCCGATGCGATCGTCGATGCTCATCATCATCTGTGGCGCCTCGGTGGCGCGGTGCGCTATCCGTGGCTCCAGGACGGGTATGATCCCGCGCATTTCATGCTCGGCGACTACGCTTCGTTGTGCCGCGATTTCGACGTCGACGCGTACTACCGCGCCGCAGGCGAGGTGCCCGTCGTCGCGAGTGTGCACGTCGAGGCCGAATGCGCGCGCGATGATGCGATCGCCGAGACGCGCTGGTTGCACGAAATCGCGGCGCGCGCGCCGCTGCCGTCGGCGGTCGTCGCGTGGGTCGATCTGCTGGCCGAAGACGCGGACGAACGGCTCGCCGAACAGGCTGCCTATCCGCTTGTGCGCGGCGTGCGTTTCAAGCCACGCACGTCGGCTGCGCCGGGCGTCGCACTCGACGGACCCCGCACGCTCGACGATCCTCGGTGGCCGCGCGCGCTCGAACGGCTTGCCGCGCACGGCCTCAGCTGGGACCTCCGGGTGCCGTTCTGGCATCTCGGTGACGCAGTTCAATGCCTCGCCGACGGGCCGGCGGTCGACGTCGTGCTGGAGCATGCGGGTCTGCCGTGGGATCGCACCAAGGCTGGACTCGCGGTGTGGCGGCGAGGAATGGAAGCGCTCGCCGCGTTGCCGCGCGTCGTGGTGAAGCTCTCTGAATTCGGACTGCGGGACGCCGCGTGGAACGAGGCCGAGAACAGGCGGATCATCGCCGACGCGCTCGCGATCTTCGGCGCCGAGCGCTGCATGTTCGCGAGCAACTTCCCCGTGGCGGGATTGCGCGTCACTTATCCGGCACTCGTGCGGACGTTCGCGGCCGCGCTCGCAAGCCACTCATGGAGCGCGACCGCGCAGCGTGCTGTCTGGCACGACAACGCGGTCCGCATTTACCGGATCGATTCCGGCACCACCTGCTTACACGGTAAACCGACAGGACAATGACCCAGATCACCGGAGAGATGTTAATTGGCGACGCGGCCGTGCGCGGCACCGCGGCGACCCTACACGCGTTCGACCCAGCGCGCGGCCTCACGCTCGAACCGGCGTTCGGAGGCGGCGATGCGGATGACGTTGATCACGCATGCCGGCTCGCGCAAGCCGCGTTCGACCCGTTTCGTGCGCTGCCGCTGGAAACCCGCGCGCGGTTTCTCGAGACGATTGCCGAGCGCTTGCTCGCGCTCGGCGATGCACTGATCGAGCGCGCGCACGAGGAGACCGCGCTGTCGTTCGCCCGACTCGCAGGGGAGCGCGCACGCACGGTCGGACAGTTGCGCATGTTCGCGGCGTTTGTTCGCGACGGGCGCTGGCTCAGCGCGACGCTCGATTCCGCGCAGCCCGAACGCACGCCGCTGCCGCGCGCGGACCTGCGGCTGCAGAAGATTCCGCTCGGGCCAGTTGCGGTGTTCGGCGCGAGCAACTTTCCGCTCGCGTTCTCGGTCGCGGGCGGCGACACCGCGTCGGCGTTCGCGGCCGGCTGTCCCGTCGTCGCAAAGGCGCATCCGGCGCACCTCGGTACGTCGGAGCTCGTCGGCCGTGCGATCGGGGACGCGGTCCGCATCTGCGGGCTGCCGGCCGGTACGTTCTCGCTCGTGCTCGGCGCAGGCAATGCGATCGGCGAGGCGCTCGTCGCGCACCCGGCGATCAAGGCAGTCGGCTTTACAGGCTCGCGTGCGGGCGGCGTCGCGCTCGGGGGTGTGGCCGCACGCCGCCGCGAGCCGATTCCCGTCTACGCCGAAATGAGCAGCGTAAATCCCATGTTCGTTTTGCCGCACGCGCTTGCCGCGCGTGGCGCCGCGATCGCGCGCGGGTTCGTCGAGTCGGTGACGCTCGGTGTCGGGCAGTTCTGCACAAACCCGGGCCTCGTTGTGCTGACTGACGGTCCCGACGCACGGGCGTTCATCGATGCTGCGGCTCGAGCGATCGAGGAGCAGAAAACGCAGACGATGCTGACGAGCGACATCGCGGCCGCCTATGCACAGCGGGTGTCCGCGCGCGTCGCGGCGAGTGGCGTCCGAACGCTCGCGAACGGCACGCAGACCGACGCGCGCAACGCCGCGTGCCCAGTGCTGTGCTCGACGACGCAGCAGGCATTCCTGGCGGACCGGCACCTCCAGGACGAGATTTTCGGGCCGGCGTCGCTTATCGTCACGTGCCGGGATCTCGACGAGATGGTCGCGCTCGCGGAGCATCTCGACGGACAACTGACCGCGACACTGCATCTCGACGAGGACGACACGTCGCACGCACAGCGACTGTTGCCGACACTCGAGCGCAAGGCGGGCCGCATCGTCGCGAACGGCTATCCGACAGGCGTTGAGGTTGCGCATGCAATGGTCCATGGCGGGCCGTTTCCGGCGACCTCCGATCCGCGGACGACGTCGGTCGGCACGCTCGCGGTCGAGCGCTTCCTGCGGCCCGTCTGCTATCAGGACCTGCCGGCCGCGCTGTTGCCCGATGCGCTGCGCGACGGCAATCCTCTCGGCATCGTGCGGGTCGTCGACGGCACGCTCGGTACCGCGTAGACGCAACATCCTGGAGCCACGTGTATGCGACGCAGCCCCGCCCGATTTCGGCGGGGCTGCGTCGGCACCGTGGCATAGTCCGACGCCGCTGCAGGGTTAAATCAATACCGACGGAATAAGACTGCGCCAGGTAATGCACGGTCATCCGGAGAATCGAAAGGTATCCTAGTTATTCGACATAATCTTAATGACCAATTTTCGACTGTGTACTGGCCAAATTGAAATGTCGGGATTAGGGAGCTAGGATTGTTGCCAGCACCTTCCGAAGTCTCGACAACGAACGTATTTGGGGCGATAACCCGCGGACCCTTCGGGACGCAACGTAGCTATCACCGGCAAGTTTGCTACGAAATCCACGCGATAACCCGACCGCGTGGCGTTGTCCGGACGAGCGTGTTGGAACCGCTACGGCATTCGCGACACCTCCAGCAGATTCGATCGTGAAATGGATCTTGAAGATATGGACCTAGAACCTTGTATCGACGCCAATACGGCCAATAAACTGTGTATGTCCACTCGATGGCCCAAATGTCCCATTGATTACGGCGTCGGCACCTTCGTTGGTGATCTGATAAGCCACCATCGCATAGACCGATGTCCGTTTTGACAGCGCGTACTGAAGAGCACCGTTAAGCTGATGCGCGTGATTGTGGTCAACACCAGCATTGCCCCACATGTACATATAGTTTGCGGCGAAGCTGGTAGCCGGCGTGAACTGATACAAACTGCCGGCCTCGACCGCGTTGACCATGGCGCCATTTTCGGTGTTGCGGGTGTTCGTATAGAGCAGTGTAAAGAGCGCTTTGCCCAGCGAATATCGCGCGCCTGCGCCCCAGTTGCGGATCGAGCCCCCTTCGAGGACTGCGTATTTCACGTTCGTGTATGCAGCCCCCAACGCCAGCCCACCTACGGCGTAGCTGGCGCCAAAGCTTTGTGCGCTGTTCTCGCTAAAATTGCCGGCTGTCCCGCCGAACGCATACATGCCGCCGAAATGCAGCCCTGACAGACTGGTCGATGAATACTTGACCGAATTCGACAGGGCCGTGCCGCCCGACATGTGGTCGAAGTCGAACGCTTCATCAGGGGGCGAATCGGGCAGGTTCAGCCCGCTGAAAGGCCCGTTGCGGAAGTTGTAGAAGCCGCTCGTGTACATGGCAGCGTCCGCCCCCACGTTGCCGAACAGGGTATCGACCATGAAGTCCTGCTGACGACCGAGAGATATGCTACCCCATTGTGTGCTGTCCAGCGAAACCCAGGCTTCACGCGCGAAGATTCCCGTGGCGCTGGGTGATGCGCTGTTACTCTGATTGCTGACGATCGCACCAGTGCCGAGTGTGTATTGATTGATCAACTTGAATCGTGCTGACAGGCCGTCGCCCAGATCTTCGTTTCCAGAAAACCCCAACAGGTTTGGCACTGCGATGCCGTCGTCCATTCTGACATTGGACGAACCGCCCTGGTTGCTGATGTAAGAAACGCCTGCATCTATGAGCCCGAATACCTGAACGCTGCTTTGCGCGTATGCGTGAGCTGAGAGCAGGGCGGCGGATGCAAGTGCTATCTCTTTAAGCTTCATCGTGACGTGTCTCCAAAGGTTTTTATGAATATCGCCCCATCTCATTAATATGGAATGCGAATTAATGTGTGTATATCAGTTGAAAGGACGAGCTCGCTCGCCCAATCTCCGCTTACAAGCCCAGCAGCACGAACAGCATGGTAGTTGGCCGGGCGCTTCTGTTTCTCCATGCGTGGCGAGTGGCGCATTGAATCACGACATCATGGGTCGAAAGATGCGTTTCTCGACCCTCATCAAGCTCCAGCCAGATTTCGCCGTCCAGCACGACGCCGTAATCGAGCGTGGGCGTGCGATGCACGCCCGGGTTTTCGCGCTCGAACAATTCCGCCAGCCCGGGAAGTTTCGCTGCTGTTTCTTCTCCGGCGACGGCCGGATTGAACTCGGGCGACGCAAATACGCTGTCGGGTGGGAACGTCACCTTCAGGAGACGGCTTCCGCCCGAAGACGGGACCCATGACGAAGTTTCGACCGAGATATCACGGCTCAGCGACGAAGGATTCTTTTCGACGCCGTCGCTGGCCCAGAAAAGACAGGCCGTATGTCCAGGAATGGAGTCAAACTTCACGGCACGGGGCGCGGGACCATCATGCGCGAAATCCGAGGACTGAGCGGCAGTCACGGTCGTAACGACTCTACGAGTTTCCATATTGCAGTTTCATCCTGATAAGCTGACATCTGACGATCCGGCGTTCAACGTGCCGCGTACCACTAGATTGCGGCTCCTGATACCGGGCCTGGGAAGCTGAACCTTTTATCACAGGGCTGGCGTTGAGTCTCCGCCGACGATGGAGTCGGCGGACTTGAACAGCGACACCTTGCGCGGAGCCGTTTCAGCCAGGAACAGCGAGGCGAGCACGGCCAAGGCCACCGACGCTGACGCAATGATGAACGGCGCGGCCGCCCCATAAGCATCGGCCGAAAATCCGACGACCGTCGGCGATACGAAACCGCCAATTATTTCGCCGACGCCGATCACGGTGGCAATGGCACGGCTCACGAATTGTGTGGGCACCGTTTCAGCCGGGATCGTTGCAAGAAAGATCGGAAAGCAACCGTAGCCGAGGTATGCAAAGAAGATCGCGATGCACAGCACTGGAAACGAACCTTGAAGAAAGGCGATGACGAGCGGCGCGAAGATAGCGACGATGCCGAATATGATCATCGTCGGCTTGCGGCCCAGACGGTCGGACAGCGCTGGTACCGCGCAGCCGCCGATGACGCTGGAAATACCCAGCACCGTCATGAAAACGCTCATACCGCCCGGCGAAAGATGGCGCTGTTCGAGCAGGTAGGCCGGCCCGAACGTCACGATCGCCAGAAACCAGGTGATGAACAGGCAACTCATGACGACACAGATAATCATGTTGCGAGTCATCAAAACCTCTTTGAATCCACGCGTACTGACGATACTTGCCGTCACCGTTTCCGGCGTGGGACCGACACGCGGTTCACGGACAAAGACGGCGAGCAGCAGGGCGAGTATCAGCCCGGGAATTCCGGCGCAATAGAACGCAAATCGCCATCCGTGCGTGCTCGCGAGCGGTACGAGAATCGCGGGCGCCAATACGGAACCCAGCAGTCCCCCTGCGGATGCCTGAATGAAGCCCATATTGAAGCCGCGCCGCGATTCGCTCGATGCGAACGCCATCAAGGATTGGCTCACCGGCAGAACGGGACCTTCCGCGAGGCCCATCAAAGCCCGCGCTAGCAGCAACACGGCGAAGGTGCCCGCGAGGCCTGACGAAATCGAACATAGCGAGAAAACGATCACAGCTGCGATGAGCACCGGTTTGCGGCGATGGCGGCTGTCAGCGTACGAGCTGAGGACAAAGCCCGATACCGACCACGTCAGCGCGAGGACGGAAGTCAGCATTCCAATGCGGGAATTCGTAAGGCCGAACTCCTGCCGCATGAACGGGAAAAGGAAGTTAATTGAGAGTCTGTCGAAGAAGACAAACCCGACCGTGAAGAACAACAGGACAAGCAAGAGGTTTTCGTACCCTCGGCGCTGCGTTTCCATCTCGTCTCCTCTAACCACAATTGTTTATGTGACAGCACTCTCTACGTTTATGCATGTAGCTATAAACTGTGCATAAAACGCATTATCGCGCATAAGCGCGATTTCTCAAGCACAAGGACGATGGCGTTTACCCGCACGGGGTGGGCGAGGGCTGTTCCCCGTATTGCGGCTCAGGCTCGGTCAGGAGAGGACGCGGCGGTGCAGGCTCGTGGGAGCGGCGCGCTTACGGGAGTAAGCGCCGGGCGTGCGCGATTGCTTCACCAACGAAGGCGCGCACGGCCGGGGAGAGCTCGCGCTTTCTGCTCGCAAGGGCGAGATGAATGGGGAAGTCAAAATCGGAAAGGGGCCTAAGGCGCAGGCCAGGCTGCCGGAAATTCGCCATCGATTCGGGCACGATGGCGATTCCGTAACCGGCTGCGGCGAGGCTCAGGCCGGACACGAAGTCCTGCACCCGGTGATCGAGGAATGCCGAAAACCCTCCCGCTGCGCCAAGCGCGGCCAGCACTTCGGCAAACCCTTCCTCCTCGTCGAACTGCGGCGAAATGAACGATTGATCTCGCAGATCGCTTGCACGGAGTTTGGCACGCGTGGCCAATGGATGGTTGTCGGCCATCGCGACCATCAGGTGCTCGCTCTGCACGAGCGTGGCCACAATACCTGAGGGATAGCGGCGCCGCGGACGCACGATACCGACGTCGATTTCTCCGCCATCGAGCGCCTCGCATTGCCTCGGGGTCTCCATCGGGACAATTTCGATCCGCACATCGGGATGGGACTGGCGAAACGCGCGAAGCATCGTGGACAACACGCCACTTGTGGCACCAGAAGTGACAAAGCCGACGCGTACAACGCCGGCAAGTCCGCGCGCTGCGAGGCGCCCCACCTGGTCGGCCCGTTCGATATGCCGCAATGCCGCCACGGCTTCGGCATAAAACAGTCGGCCAGCGTCGGTCAGCGTAACGGGCTGCCGCTTGTTGCGATTGAGCAGCCGGACGTCCAGTTCACGTTCGAGTTGCTGAATTTGCGCGCTCAATGCGGATTGCGCGATGTCCAGGCGGTCCGCCGCGCGAGCGAAGTGCAACTCCTCGGCCACGGCGGTGAAATATCGGAGCTGACGAGAGTCGATCATTTGATCTGTTTTAACGATTAAAGATTCGTGATTTGAATCTGGATGCTATCAAAGAAGACGGTTGAAATGGAGCCTCCACTTTCTGGATGGACACCATGAACGCATTGTTTGATGACACCAAGACCGCCCACTGCGGGACCACATTTCGTGTGTCTGCGCACCCCACCCATCATCGGATCAGGGAAGTAACAGCCAATCGCGACGCACTTGCGGCGTTTCTGGACGACGCGCGAGAAATCGAGGTCCAGAACCTCGAATACGTGCCTTATATGCGACATCAACTGGCGGATCTGTTGATCGGGCGTCTCGGTCACACGTTCGCGGCGACGCTGGTCGATCTGATCAAGGATCGTCGTCATGGCGGCTTCACCATCGGTCTTCAGGGACTTTCCGATGAGGCCGCGGACTTCGTCAGGTTCGGCACGGCGATCGGCCACATTCTTGGGCCGGCCAATCACGACGCCATGTCTGGCACCTACTATGCGCGCTTCGTCGTGAAGCATACGGACAACAGTGATTCATATCTTCGCCAGGCCTATCGTCTCTTCACGATGCACACCGATGGAACCTTCGTTACCGAAGCAACCGACTGGTTGCTGATGATGAAATTCGCCGAACAACACGCGGTGGGCGGCGAGTCGCGTTTCCTTCATCTCGACGACTGGGCGGAACGTGAGCGGTTTGTCAGCCACAAACTCGGCACCCGGCCATTCCTCTACAAGGCGCCGGGTTCGAAGAACGTCAGCGAGAAGGTCGAGCGGCCGCTGTTCTTCCATGGCGAATTCGGCTTGTCGATGTCGTTCATCGACCAATTCGTTCAACCGGGCAACCGCGAGGAGGCGGCGTTTCTTCACGCGCTTTCCGCATCGATGGAGGCATCGCCGGGCACGAAGGAAGTCGAGCTGCCGGTGGGCGATCTCGTGGTGTTGAACAACTATTTCTATCTGCATGGGCGCGCGCCGTTCGAAACGAACGAGAAGCTGTCTCGCGAGTTGATGCGGCAGCGAGGCACGTTCGCGCAATGAGTGCGCTCGGCCTGGAAAAACGACGTACACGTTGGAGAGACCGATGAGAAGCCAAATCGCCGATACAGAATCCGCCGGGTCATTGTCCGAGACAAAGAAAAGCTCGACCGCATACGGTGTCAATAAGGACGTGGCACCGCGGCTACGCAAGCTGCTTTCGCTTGCAGACTTCGAGACAGCCGCGCGCCGGCACCTGCCTCGTCCGCTTTTCGGCTACATCGCCGGCGCCGCGGAGGACGGCGTTTCATTCGCTGCAAATCGCGCCGCGTTTGAGCGGCTTGAGTTTCGTCCGCGCGTACTCGTCGATGTTTCAAGGCGCTCGCAGGCCACGACGATCTTCGGACACACATGGTCGTCGCCGTTTGGCATCGCGCCCATGGGAATCAGTGCCATTTCGGCTTATCGTGGCGACGTGGTTCTTGCGTCGGCCGGCAAAAACGAAAACATCCCGGTGATCATGAGCGGGTCCTCCCTCATTCCGATGGAAACCGTCCACGCCGCAGCACCGGGCACCTGGTTCCAGGCATATCTGCCGGGCGACGCGGCCCGCTGCGATGCGCTGATCGAGCGCGTCAGGGCAGCTGGCTATTCGACGCTCGTGCTGACGGTCGATATCCCCGTGTGGGCCAACCGGGAGAACAACATCCGCAGCGGCTTTTCGCTGCCGCTGCGGCCGTCGTTGCGGCTCGCACTGGATGGCCTTGTGCGTCCCCGCTGGCTAGCAGGCACGTTCTTACGCACGCTGGGCGCGCATGGCATGCCTCACTTCGAGAACTCGTTCGCCACACGCGGCGCACCGATGCTGTCGTCATCGGCGATCCGGGATACCACGGGCCGCGATCATCTGACCTGGGCCGACATCGCCCGCATCCGTCGCCGCTGGCCCGGCCACCTCGTCATCAAGGGCATCCTGCACGTCGACGATGCAGCTCGCGCCGTAGCGATCGGCGCGGATGGCATCATCGTCTCGAACCACGGGGGACGCCAACTCGACGGCGGGTTGGCGCCACTGCACGCACTGCCGGCGATCTGTAACGCCGTTGGCGACAAGACGGTTGTGATGATGGACAGCGGCGTCCGGCGCGGCGCGGACGTGCTCAAGGCGCTGGCGCTCGGCGCACGCTTCGTATTCGTGGGCCGGCCGTTCATGTACGCGGCAGCGGTAGGAGGAGAAGGCGGTGTGCGTCATGCGATCGGCCTGCTTCGCGATGAAGTCGACAGAAATATGGCGATGCTCGGAACGCCCTCGATCGAAGCCCTGAACCGTGAACTGTTGTTCGAATGACAAGTTGTTCTGGGTGACAGCCCCAAAGGCTGAGCAGTCAGATAGCTGTGGCCAGGAGGGCTGGGCTCTGTCCATGACAGGGCCCAGCCCTTTTTACTGCAGTGTGGCTTTGGGCCCAGCAAATAGAACGCCGTCAGATCCGTTGAACTGCTTCCTGCTCGACTGCTGCGCCGCGAATTCCCGCTCCGCTGGTTTCGATGCGGTATGCCTTGCTTCGCCATGAAAAGCACCCCAAAGGTGGGACGGATGCCCACCTGCTGGGGTGCAACTCTCAATCGTGCAGCAATCTTCGTTGTTACGGGCAGATCACGAAGTTACTGAATCCGCCGTCACGGTTCTCGATGCCGGCGAGCGCCGTATTGACGTCCGCGAGCGCATAACGGCGATGCTCGAACACCGACATGTCGACCGCGCCAGTTTCGACGAGATCTGCCATTTCCTGGCCCTGGCCTGCCGTGAACCATGCAGAGCCGGTCAGCTGGATGTCGTTGTCCATCAGGTAGTGCAGATTCACAGGCACCTCGCCCGCCACGGCGCCAATGTTGACCTGTACGCCGCCGCGGCGTAGTGCGGCGAGCGCTTCGAGCATCGTCGCCTGCGGCGCGCCTGGTCCGAGTGCGTCGATGACCACGTCCACACCTACGCCCCCAGTGATTTCACGCGCCCAGGTGTCGGTCGTCACGTCGCCGAGCTGGTGCACTTCGATGCGATCCGGTGCAAGCGCCTTGACGCGTTTGAGCAGATCGAGATTGCGACCGGTGCCGAGAATCTTGCGCGTACCGAGACCGAGTGCGAACACGGCGCAACCGAGGCCCAGTGTTCCACTGATTCCGTTGATCAGCACCGTGGTGCCCGGCCCGACGTTCGCGCGACGCAGGGCGCGATAGCCCGTGCCGATGTAGCCGAAGCGCGAAGCTGCCTCGAAGCCCAGATTGTCGGGCAGCTTGACAAGGCTGTACTGCGGCGCCGTCATGTACTCGCAGAGGCCCCCGTACGGATAGTCGTCGAACATCTTCTGCGAGAGCTGGCTGAAGCCGAAGTACCCGTTGAACGTGTAGTAGGGGCACGAGGTCGTGTTGCCCGACCGGCACGCGCGGCAGCCGCCACAGTAACGCGCCGGATTGACGTAGACGCGATCGCCGGGGCGCCATGCATGCACCTGCGAACCGACCTCTTCGATTACGCCGCTTGCATCGAGACCGAAGATCGCCGGCAAGCGCGGCAGCGGAAGGTGAGGGAACCACTTGGTCCAGTTCGCGAGCACGTTACCGAGGTTCGGCACGATGTTGCACGCCTTGACCTTGACGAGCACGTCGGTCGGCCGTACCTCCGGGATGGGGAGGTCTTCGACGATCATCGGCTCGCCGACATGGTGCATGCGGGCTGCCTTCATGGTTCTTGCCATTGCTTGTCTCCTGTTTGAGATTTCAGATCCGACCATGGGTCGTTGATACCATTTCGTTGCGATGTGCAGCGATGAATGCGCGTTATTTACCCGTGCGCCCGAACGATGCACGCCATTGCTCGACCGGCATGAAGGTGGGGTCTGCGCGGCAGATCCGTTCCGTTTCCTGCCAGATTTCTTCGTCGGCCAGTTCGAGCACGAGTGGATCGCCATGCGGTTGCGCGACATACCACGGTGTGTCCAGATAGACTTCGACCGTGTTGTCTTCGGGATCGCTGAAGTAGATGGAAAGCGCGTTACCGTGATTCAGTCCGCGCATCCGGCTTGCACCGCGCGTGAGTGCGAGCTCGCGAATTGCGCGGAGGTCGTCAATTACGCCGACCTTGAAGGAAATCTGCATCACAGTGCTGATCGCGCCTTCGCGGCGCGAAGCTAGCGCAAGTTGATGATGCTGGGTAGGGGAGTTACTCAGAAACGCGATTTCGAAGGGCATCGTGATGCCCGCACCGCGATCGGTTACGGTCATCCCGAAGACTTCGCAGTAAAAGGCGACCATCCTGTCGAGATCGTGGCAGAAGACACCGAAATGAGAAAGCTGCGGCGTGGTTCTACTTGACATGCAAACTGCTCCGGTAGGGACGCGCGCCGGATGGATACCATCCCGAGCGCGCAATCAGACAGTGACACTAATTTAGTTGACTGCGTCCTGATCCTTCACTTCGTTTCGAAGCGTACCAATTGCTTCAATTTCCACTTCAACGACGTCACCTGCCTTCATGTAACGCGGCGGCTTGCGGCCAAACCCGACGCCGGCGGGCGTGCCCGTGACAATGACGTCGCCGGGCGTGAGCGTGAAGATCGTCGAGGCATATGCAATCAGGCGGGGAATCGAGAAGATGAGGAAGCTCGTATCGCTCGACTGCACGGTCTCGCCGTTCAGTCGAGTCGTCAACTTGAGCACGCGTCCCGGCTCGATTTCATCGGCGGTCACCATCCACGGGCCGAATGCGCCCGTGCCTTCGAAGTTCTTGCCCGAGGCGATCTGCTTCGCGTGGAATTGCCATTCGCGTACGCTGGCGTCGTTGTAGATGCTGTAGCCGGCGACATGCTTCCACGCGTCCTGCTCGGCGATATCACGGCCGCCATCGCCGATGATGACTGCCAGCTCGCCTTCCCAGTCGAGCGTATCGGAGACACGCGGCTTGATGATCGGCTGGTTGTGCGCAACCTGCGAGCGCCATACGCGCAGGAAGATCGGCGGGAATTCGGACAGCTCGCGGTTCAGCCCCGCTGCGAGGGCCTCGTTGTGATGGTCGAGGTAGTTGCGCACGGCACAGACGATCTTCTCGGGCTGCGTGATCACCGGCAAATACTCGACTTCATCGAGCCTGACGCTTGCCGGCCGGCCTTCGACGTGATGGGTTGCCTCGCGCCAGCCGCCGGCTGCAATGTAGTCGCCCAGCGTCTTGACGCCCGGAAGAACATCGGTCAGTTCGACGATGCCGTCATCGAGCACTGCACCAAAGGCCTCCCGGCCGTCTTTGCGAAAGGAAAGAAGTTTCATGTGTCGCCCTCATTAGATCAATGTCGCCGGTCAAAGACCAGTAAGGCAAGTTTATGCCCAAACTATTAAAATATGCACAAAATGTTATTTAGGTACTTTCCCTGAGGCGGAGCGCCTTCGCTGCGCGTCCGCGACAAGACGCCGATGGCCGCGATGAGAAGGACCAAGGTACCGATCGCGCAAAACAGCACACCCACGCGTGTTCGTCGACTCGAGGCGGTCCCTTCTACTGGATCTCGCAGGCCGCGTTGAAATCCAGACGGGGGCTACGCGGGAAGAGTGCGTCGGGATCGCCGTAACCGAGACAGCACAAGAAATTCACCCGGATCGCGGCGTCGTTGAAGAAGCGCTGGTTCACCAGTTCATGATCGAAACCAGAGAGTGGCCCGCAATCAAGTCCCAGTGCGCGCGCCGCGAGGATCAGATAGCCGCCTTGCAATGAGCCGTTGCGAAAGGACGTCGTTTGGGCGAGGTTCTCGTTATCCTGGAAGATCTTGCCGGCGTCTGGGCGGTGCGGGAATAGCTGTGGCAGCTTTTCGAAAAAGCACATGTCGTAGCCGACAATCGCAACAACAGGAGCCGAGCGCACCTTTTCGTGATTTCCGGGCGAGATGGCCGGCAACAACCGTTCACGAGCCTCCGGTGAGCGAACGAAGACCAGGCGCATCGGCGAGCAGTTCATGCTCGTCGGCCCCCATTTCACGACCTCGTAGAGGTCGCGCAATTGCTCGTCGCCGACCGGCTTGTCGAGCCAATGGTTCTGACTGCGTGCCGCAAGGAACAGTTGACGTATGGCGCCAATGTCCAGCGGCGTCTTTTCGACGTTGTTCATATCTCAGTCCGATCTGTGGCATTAAGGCTGCTCGCGCGCGGGGCGCGAACGAATGACGGGCGCCGTACGTCCGATTTCGAAGGCTCAAATTGCGGACGCACGCTCGGCCTACCGGGGTTATTAACTAGCGCAAGCCGTCTTCGCCCTTGATGTCTGCGGCGGCCAGGCCGCCCAGGCGGGAATGGATTCGTCCGCCCGTCGCCATCGCGAGTGCAAAGGCGATTTCGTCGCGACGCGGACCGTCCCAGACGGTCGTTTCGCAGGTGCCGTAGTGGCTTCGAACATACGAAGCATGGATATGGCCGAGCGGAATCATGAGTCGCGTACCGACGCCGCCAATCGTCTTGGCCGCGGGCACCATCGCTTTCGGATTGCCGAGCACTTCTCGCATTGCCCAGCCGCCGGCTTCATGCCAGACGGCACCATGCTCGAGTTCACCGTCCTCGCCGACGATGGCTCCCTTGCCGTATGCCTGAACATTGGCGATGCCGAGCTCGCCCACGAGGCGGGCCGAAAGATCGCTGCCCAGCGCGCGAAGCTCCGCCATAAAGGGCAGCAGATTCGCTTCATACTTGCCCGCAAACGGATTCTTCACGATGGCCGTCGCAACGGCGATACGCAACGGCTCGTCCTGCCGGGGACCGCCCTCGTGCCAGATTTCCTCCACGTCCAGCTTCATTTTTCGCACATTCACTAACGACATCGTCTTGCTCCTGGAGATCGAATCCGTGGTTCATCAATCGTGCTTCGCGGTGTGCAGACAGCGTGCACGTCGGCTTGCATTGTATTGGAAACCATGTAATATGCCTAGAAACATATTTTGTGCGTAAAAAGGAGTTATGTATGAAGCTGGTTTCGTATCGAAGCAACCAGGGTGTGATCGGGTTTGGTGCCGTGACGGAAGAGGGAGTCGTCGCGCTCTCGACGCGGCTGAACGGAGTTGGCAACCTCGCTTCACTGGTCGCGGACGAAGGCGCGATGCAGGAAGCTCGTCGCGTCGTCGCGCAAAGCCGCGCCGATTTCGTGCTGGATTCGGTCGACCTGCTGCCGGTGATCCCTCGCCCGGCCAAGGTCATCTGCGTGGGTATCAACTACGTCGCGCATGCCACGGAAGCAGGGCGCACCGTTGGCAAATATCCGGTCATCTTTCATCGCTTCGCCGAGACACTTCTGCCACACGGTGCACCGCTGATTCGTCCAGGCGTTTCCGGACAGTTTGACTTCGAAGCTGAACTGGCTGTCGTGATTGGCAAGGGCGGCTCGCACATCGCGCCTGAAGACGCAATGAGCCATGTCGCCGGATACACGTGCTTCAACGATGCGAGCGTGCGGGACTGGCAATTCCACACCCACCAATACGGCATGGGCAAGAATTTCCGTGCGACCGGCGCGTTGGGACCCTGGCTCGTGACGGCCGATGAAATTCCCGACTATCGCAAGCTGAGCATTCAGGGTGTCCTGAATGGCGAGGTGCTGCAGACGGGTAGCCTTTCCGAACTGGCGTTCGACATTCCCGCGCTCATTGCATACGTGTCGCAGGCGCTCGACTGGCAGCCGGGTGACATTCTTGCCACGGGCACGCCAAGCGGCATCGGCTTCAAGCGTCAGCCCCCCGTATTCCTGAAGCCAGGCGACAGGTTCGATGTCGTGGTGCCCGGCGTTGGCACGCTGTCCAACCCGGTCGCCGACGAGGTGTGACGGTTGTGAGGTGCGAGGTCGTCAGGCTTGCGTGAGACGCAGTCAAGTTCGCGTCGTGCTTCGCATGAGATGCGAGTTGAGTGGAGGAAACACCTAGGTGAAGCTGAATCTGATTGGTGGTGATTGGGTCGAGGGATCCGCAATCCGCCAGAACATAAATCCATCCGACGTCGATGACGTAGTCGGCGAATACGCGCAGGCGGATGCCGCGCAGGCACGCATGGCGATCGACGTCGCGGATGCGGCGCAACGCACGTGGTCGCTGAGCGGCATCCAGGCGCGCTCGAACGCGCTCGAATTCAACGCCGCGGAACTCCTCGCTCGACAGCAGGAACTTGGTACTTTGCTGTCGCGTGAGGAAGGCAAGACGCTTGCGGAGGGTATCGCGGAGGTGGTCCGGGCTGGGCAGATCTTCCGTTTCTTTGCCGGCGAAACGCTGCGCGTGTGCGGCCACAGGCTACCTTCGGTGCGTCCGCTGGTGGATGTCGAAATCACGCGCGAACCCGTTGGCGTCGTTGGCATCATCACACCCTGGAACTTTCCCATCGCCATTCCCGCGTGGAAGATCGCGCCGGCGCTGGCGTATGGCAACAGCGTCGTGTTCAAGCCCTCGGATCTCGTTCCCGGTTCGGCGTGGGCACTGGCGGAAATCATCAGCCGCTCGGGTATTCCCGCCGGAGTCTTCAACCTCGTGATGGGGCGCGGCAGCATCGTCGGCAATGAGTTCGTGAAGTCGGAGAAGGTCGACGCGCTGTCGTTCACGGGGTCCGTCGATACTGGCCGTCGGCTCGCGGAACAGGCCGCGCGCGGACTCAAGAAGACGCAACTGGAGATGGGTGGCAAGAACCCGCTGATTGTGCTCAATGACGCCGATCTTGACATCGCTGTGAACTGCGCCATCCAGGGGGCATACTATTCGACCGGGCAACGCTGCACGGCGTCGTCGCGCTTCATCGTCCAGAAGGACATTCACGCGCGTTTCGTTTCGCGGGTCCGTGACGCACTCAAGGCGCTCAACGTAGGCCACGCGCTGGAACCAGAAACGAACATCGGTCCTGTCGTCGACGCAGAGCAATTGCGCACCGATCAGGACTATGTCGAGATCGGCAGGCACGAAGGAGCGACGCTCGCGTATGGCGGCGAATTGCTGACCCGGCGCACGCCCGGGTATTACATGTCGCCGGCGTTTTTCACCGACACGACGCCGGAAATGCGGATCGCCCGCGAAGAGATTTTTGGCCCGGTGGCATGTGCGATTGCCGTCGATACGTATGAAGAGGCGCTCGACGTCGCGAACGACAGCGAATTCGGGCTGTCCGCCGGCATTTGCACGACTTCGCTCAAGCATGCGACGCATTTCAAGCGCCAAATGCAGACCGGCATGGCGATGGTCAACGTGCCGACAGCGGGCGTCGATTATCACGTGCCGTTCGGTGGCACGAAGGGATCGAGCTACGGGCCGCGCGAGCAGGGCAGCTATGCGACGGAGTTTTTTACGAGGGTAAAGACGGCGTATACGCAGGCATAGACGCATCATCGGTGGTATTTAGCGCGCTCGATGAGCGCGAGTAAAGTCAGTCGGCGACGAAATAAGCATTAGACGGAGGAGCTGTGGATTTTGATCTTGTGATTGCCGGCATGGGGCCGGTTGGCGTGGTGGCGGCAAATCTGGCGGGTCAGTTCGGTCTTAAGACGCTGGTCGCGGACAAGTCGCTCACTGTATTCGATAAACCGCGGGCGATGGGGTTCGACCATGAGATCATGCGGGTGCTCGGCAACCTTGGGATTGCCGAAAAAATCGCGGACCACGTTATGCCTTATCGTCCGTCCGAATACCGCACGACGGACGGCCGGCTTATCCGCCGCATCGATGCCGCGAGCGAGCCGTATCCGCTAGGTTGGGCGCCCAACTACGTTTTCCTGCAACCTCAGGTCGAGAGCGCCCTGAGGGACAACCTCGCGCGGCACGCCAGCGTGAGCGTCGAGCTTGGCGCGGAGGTGCTCGACGTTGTTTGCGATGGAGCGGGCGCAACCACCGCTATTCGCCTTGCTTCCGGCGAAGAAAAGCGTTACCGCTCGTCATACGTGCTCGCATGCGATGGCGGCACGAGCCCAATTCGAACCCAGCTCGGCCTCGAGATGGAGGACCTCGATTTCGACGAACCGTGGCTGGTGGTTGACGTCGTTCTCAAGGATGGCGGCGGCGCCAATCTGCCGCCGACGAACGTGCAGTACTGCGAGATAGAGCGGCCAGCAACGTTCGTTGTGGGACCCGGCCAGGTGCGTCGCTGGGAATTCATGATCAATCCAGGCGAGGTGCCAGCGGACGTGGCGCAGCCCGAATTCGTGCGCAAGCTGATTTCACGTTGGCTTCAACCCAGCGAATATGAAATCTGGCGTGCCTCGACGTATCGATTTCACGCGCTCGTATTGAAGCAATGGCGCGCAGACAATATCTTCTTCCTCGGCGACGCCGCGCATATGACGCCCCCATTCCTCGCACAAGGCATGTGTCAGGGAATTCGCGACGCGGCAAACCTGATCTGGAAGATCGCGCTAGTCATAGACGGCTTCGCCGACAGGCGGTTGCTCGACACCTATGAGGCCGAGCGCGCACCGCACGTGCGGCAGACGACGCTGGTGACAAAGGGGCTGGGCAAGGATATCTGCGAGCGCGACGTCGTCCGTGCGAAAGTGCGGGACGATCGCCTGCTTGCGGATTTGCAGATCAACCCGGCCGGCACTGTTCGCCAATCGCTAATTCCGGGGTTGAGTGAAGGCTTCCTGTCCACGTCTGGTGTAGGGCCGCGTGGGGCACTGTTCCCGCAGCCACACGTGCGTGATGCAGCTGGTACGGAGGCGCTTCTTGACGAGTTCACTGGCGCCGGATTCCGCGTGGTCGCGAACGGGATGCTTGATCCTGCGGCGCTCGAACAACTGGCCGAAATTTGCACGGAGCTCAAACACGTGCCAGTGGATCTTGTCGCCGTCGTCCCGCAGGGCGCTGATGTCGCGGGCAAGTCGGGTGTCTACCAGGATGTGAACGGCGTGCTGCTCGGCTGGATGGAACGGCACGGTTGCGGGCTCGCCGTGATTCGGCCGGACCACTATGTCTTTGGTGCGGCGCGCGATGCGCAAGCGGGCGTGACTCTGGTGCGAGAGTTGGCCCGCGCGTTGCAAGGCGTTCGCGAGGAGACCGTAGGTGAGGCTTACCCGATTCACGGCTAGGTGAAACCTTGTGATGATCGCCGCGTCCAATGGTGGCGCGGCGATCACCGATATCACCGCATTCCAGAGAAATCTCGCACGAGACGCTGTTTTGCGCATAAAATTACGCCATTACCATGTGTCCGGATTCCTCCACCTATGGACTCGAACACCGCAGAAAATACCGGTCCGCTGATTGACGTCGCCCTGTCCCGCATGAAAACCGCCATCATCCGGGGCGAGCTTGCGCCGGATACGCGACTCAAGGTGGAAAGTCTGTCCAAGGCCTACGGACTAAGTAGCTCGCCGATACGCGAGGCGCTGAACCGGCTGGCGCAGGATGGCATCGTCCGCGCGACGGAGAATCGCGGGTTCTGGGTTGCGCCCATTTCGGTCGACGACTTTCGCGACATCAGCCGGCTCAGGGTGCTGCTCGAACGTGAGGCGTTGGTCGACTCTATTGAGCACGGCGACGAGGAATGGGAAGTGAGCGTGCTCACAGCCTTTCACCGCCTGAGTCTCATGGAAAAGAAGCTGGACGCGGGCCCGGTGGCGCTCGACGACAACTGGTCCGATCGGCACAGAGCTTTCCACATGGCACTCCTTTCCGCCACACCGAGCCCGCTATTGACGGGCATGATCGCGTCGCTGTTTGACCGAGCTGAGCGGTATCGTCGTTATTCCGCCATGCATCGATTGGAACCGCGACACAAGAACAACGAGCACGAAGCCTTGATGAAGGCAGCCATTGGGCGTGAGAAGGAAAAGGCTGCGAACCTGCTGCAAAAGCATATCGAGGGTACGTTAGGGCGCATCGTTGGAGCACTCGAGCGGCAGGCTGCGACTGTCCAGTGATTCAGTCGGCACGCTTGTCGCTAGCCAATTCCAACGGACTGCTCGCGATGACACTCGCGAATATTATGAATCTCTATGCGCAGCAGCATTATTTCTTGATCAGGATCGCGCTTTACTTGGTCCCCGCATTTCTCTGAAATACTGAGATTGGCGTACAACAAAACGCCGCCCCCGGTGCGGGCGTTTACTGGTCCATAGATTTGAATGACATGAACGCCCCCACCCAGTCGGTCTGTCTGAGCGATCCGCTGTCAGCGGAACTTCTACCAAGTTGAGAACCGCGATCATACTCATCTGATCAACTGAACCGAGGGGACTTGTCATGGCACATGTGATTGTGGGTGTGGACATCGCAAAGAAGAATGTAATGCAGGTTCACTGGGTGAATCCGGAAAACGGCGAAATCGTTAACCGGCCGATCAAGCGAGCGTTGTTTCTCGAATACTTCGCGAATCGCAAACCCTGCCTTGTCGGCATGGAGTCATGCAGCGGATGACAGCATTGGGCCCGACGGTTGGTCGAAATGGGGCATCGGGTGAAGCTAATGCCGGCGAAGTTTGTCAAGGCGTTCAACATCCGCAATAAGAACGATGCGGCTGATGCGCGGGCAATCTGGATGGCCACCCAGATGGATTGCAAGGAAGTTGCTGTGAAAAGCGAAGAGCAGCAGGCAATCCTTGCACTGCATCGTATGCGCCAACAATTGGTGAAGTTCCGCACGATGCAAATGAACAGCCTTCGCGGATTGTTAAGCGAGTATGGCGAGGTCATGGGGGTGGGGAGGGCGACGTTGGACAAATCCATGGCGGGAGTTCTGGAAAGATTGTCTGGACGCCTGCCTGCGATACTGATCGATACCCTGCGCGAACAATGGAAAGGTCTGGATGAAGTGGACCGTCAGATCGGCCAGATTGAGCGTCGGATGCAGGAGTGGATGAAGGACGATCGGGCAGCCAAGGCTATTGCGGCGATCCCCGGCGTAGGGCTGCTTACCGCAACAGCTGCCGTGGCAACGATGGGGCATGCCAAGGCCTTCAAGTCTGGCCGTGAGTTTGCAGCCTGGCTCGGACTTGTGCCGGGGCAGACTGGCTCCGGCGGCGTGACCAAGCTTCAGGGAATCAGCAAGCGGGGTGACACATATCTCAGAACTTTACTGGTTCACGGCGCGCGAAGCGTCATCTATCGCGCGAAGGAGCCAGGTCTCTGGGTTGAACAGATGAAACAGCGACGCCCGTTGAATGTCGTCATCGTCGCGATGGCCAATAAGCTTGCCCGAATAATCTGGGCGGTGCTGGCGCATCAACAGCCTTACCGGAAAGATTACGTCGACACGCGGCCAGTTTGATTTAATCGGCCTGAGGGGAGAGCTCTTGTTGTAAGGGATGGAACGTAAAAGTTGCGGCGGCATTCGAGTGTCATGACAAATCGGGCGGGACCCGGAATTCACCAAGCCTGTTTTTATGTCTGAGCTTCACAAGCTCGCGATTTGAATGAGGCGTGAGTCAGCGGATTTCATAGGGGCCAGCAGCGAAGCGGAAGCTGCAAAGAGGCCGAATGTAGAGCTGCAGCCCATCCTATTCGTCAAGACTTCGAACAACTGGCGCAAACGGGGGCGTTCATGTAGACATAAAAGAATTGATCGAAGTTTAATTCGCAATCCTACGTTTAATGAGCCGAAGAGGTGCCAACTTGTGCAGCAGGATGCTGCACAAGTTCCGGGCGCGTTTTCAGAATAAACCGCCAGGTTTGGCACGAAAATGATCACCTATGTGCCTCTGACGGTTGCCAGCCCCCACTTGCACAACGTAACCGAACGCCTACATCGCCGCTGCTGCGCGGTCGCTTACGAGATTCGAACCGGCCTACGTCTGTGCACTTAGCTCCGCCAGAATATCCCGTGCGCGCTCGGACAGGTGGGGCACAAGAGCCATCGCTCGAGCGGCGGCAGTAGCAACGCGGGGGCGTGCGCTTTCAACTAGCTCGTCGGCAGCCGTCGTGAGCCACTCCGGGAATCGTTCCGTTAGTGCATCAATCAGCACTGCTGCCTGCCGCTGGTCCTTCTCGGCTTTAAGTTCGCGCGCCGGGTCGCGAAGCGTGCTGACGACAAGCTTGTGTAGCGCAAATCTGGCCGGGTCAGGCAGCGTTACGGGCACCACGTGCTCCTTGCCGAGGATAAAGCCGCTCACCGGGTTGGCTACCAGATAACCAAAGTACGGCAAACCAGTCGCATGCGCGCGCAATTGGCGGAGGGGCTTCGTTTCGTACGCCTCGGTGCCCGGTACCAGCAGGTCCACCTTGAGAGGTTGTCCGCGCGCCTTGAACGAGGTGGACGGTTTCCGAGAGTCCCGTTCTGGCACCTCGATAAAGGGGAGACCGGTCTCGCGCAGGATGTCGAGAAAACTGCGGTCTTCCGGGATGGCCACCGAAATCGAGCCCGCGCTACCGATGTCAATATCCTCGGTCCTGTAGTTCGCAGGCAGACGGACACCGAGACCGTTCAGGAGCGCGCCGAAGGCGCGGGAACCGACAAGCAGTCCGCCGTGCGTGAAGATGCCGGCGTTATAGAGCGTCGCGATGGTAAGGGCCGATGAGTTGTCCGCGGAGGCAAAGCCTGCTTTCCGCAAAACCTGGACATCATTGGCCAGCGCCCGCATCTCCGCGCTCTCGAGTTGCTGCGCCTCAAGTGCGGCTTCGGTGTCCGGCTCCCCGGTGCGCCCCAGTGATGTTTCCTTGTGTTTGCCAGAAGCGAGGTACACCCGCCAGTAGGTGTACGTTTTTCCGTCGACGGTTTTCTGGGCGGCCGAGCCCGGGGAGTGCAACGGGATGCGGTTGTACGCTTGCCCGCTCGGCGACCGAGGAATACAGCGTTTGCAGTGCTTCGTTATGGAAGGAGGTCATAGCTCACGCATTTATACCTTAAGTTAGCATCGCAAGGTATAAGGGGTCGCTTGTCAATTTATACCTTAAGATCGATTGACGAGGTATAAATCGGCGCCGCTTCGGTGCGGGCGGCGGTCAACCAGGTGGTCAGCAAGCGCTTTGCGAAGCGGCGGCAGATGGCGTGGCGGCCGGTTCTCGCGCATGCCATCACGCTTCGAGCGATGGTATCCGACCCTCGCGGTCAACAATCACGCTCACTATATCGCGGCATAGTGCCCCCGCTTCTATGCGGACTTGTTTGTCAAGCCGTTTCGATCATGACGTTCATGGGTTGGACTTCATGGTGGCACCTGTATGTTTGAGAGCCCGCGAGGGGCGTGGCACAACATGGCAGATCGATCCTGATCCGCGGTCGGGGTGTGACGAGCGTTTGAGCCGGTGTACTCGAGCCCTGGGTAACAGACGAGAGTGTCCGAGACGCAATTCTGAAGTGAGCCACGCATCCGAGCCGCAGAATTCGGCCAGCGACAGGGTGTTCTCGAGGTAACCGATGTATTCCTCCAGTCTGGCGAGCAACCCTCTTCAGGGAAAAAACCGTGCAGGCGGTCCGAGCACCGCCGAGTCCATCGTATAGTTCACGGTGTCCCCGTAGTACCCCGCGAACGGCGATACCTGAATATCGACTTCGACCGCGGCCTGATAGAAGAAAGACCACTGGTTATGGACATCGCGCAAGCCATAGACGAAGGCGCCCGTTTTTGGCTTGAATGCGCCCGACTTTGCGACCTCATACTTCGAAAGCGTTTCCCACGTCTTATAGCTCAAGGTCTCGTTGAACCGAGACTTGGCAGCTGTCAGATGATCAGGTGTCAGCTTTCCCACGTAATCGCGCTTGCGCACCGTGCGTGCATTTACCCCTTGGGGCAGCATAGTGTTGATCGCGCCGGTTGCAGCGCTGTTTCCGCGCGTTTCGGATCCGTTGTGGACCTCCTGCGCGCTCAATCCCTGCGTCCCGAGAAAGCCTTGCATTTGATTGTAGGCATCGTCATAACTCTGCCGCGAATTTGCATGCGTGATAGTGGGGTTGGTTGCCGTGCCGTGAACCTGTACCGTGCAGCCGCTCAGCATCGAGGTCATGAAGATGCCCGGGCCGCCGCCGCCCGCCGGAATGGTCATCTCGGTTGCGGCATTCTGGCACCACGGCAGGAAGTACAGCGGTAGCGACCCACCCTGGGCGGCGGTATAGACGTCGACGGCAACGATCGTACGCACGGTTGCCACGGTAGACACGGTGAAATGAAGCTGATAGGTGGCAGCTGCGAGTTGTTGCCGGGTACCTGCCGCGGGAGCTGGCTGCAGCACACCAAGGTGCTCCTGCACCAAGACGACGTACTTCGACACAAGGTCTCTGGCATTGGCTTCGGTTTGAAAATCAGCGGCAGATGGCATGCACTCCTCCTCGGGCAGCTTATTGCACGGACGGGAGGCAACGCGTCGATCACCTGCACGGCTCCCGCGTTTCGCCAACCGGTCGCGTACGCGAGCCACTTGGCGTCGATACTGCAGGGCAACTTGCGATTTTCAACCACAGACCATCAGAACTTTCCCAGTCTAGTTGATCGATGCGACAAATGAGTGGTGAATATATAGAAGGACGCGACGTGCAAAACCGGTCCTACCGCCTCCCACACACCGAGACGGTTACGCCGCTTTTCAATCTGATGGCCGTGCACAACGGGGCGGTCGAACGTGGGAAGTGCACGCTTGCAAGTGCAAAAGAAACCGGAGTTGGTAATGCACCCCGGCTCGCATTTCAGGCCAGCGCCAGTTGCTGTCCGTTTCCGGCCAGGCATATCTGGTAGCCCATTGCGCGGTATCCCCGCTGCCGTTTCTCCCACATACGGTTTAGTGCCGGATGACCTCCGTCCACATAGTCAATCACTCGTACGCCGGTTTTACCCGAATGCTCGCGATATAGCCGGCCAGCGTACTGCTGCAGCGTGCCTTTCCACGCCACGGGCATCGCGAGCACCAAAGTGTCGAGCGCCGGATGGTCAAATCCCTCCCCAACGAGTCTGCCAGTGGCCAGGACGACGCAAGGTGCGTCATCAGCCAGCGAGTCCAGGGCGGCAAGCTGCGCCGCACGCGCCTTTTTCGCGAGACGCCCGTGCAGCACGAAAAGCGGCTCGACTGCTACATGCAAAAACTTCTGCAGGCTTTCTAGATGATCCGTACGCTCGGTGAGAACCAGCACCTTGCGACCTTGTCCGAACTGCTCGCAAATCGCCGCAGCAATCATTTCGGTCCGCGGTGGATCCTGTGCAAGATGCGCGAACACCGTCTGGATCGGCGCGTCGGCCGCAACGTCCACGGATGAGGTGAGCCTTTCCGGGAACACCTCGAGCGAATGCGGCGCATTGGGCGGCAGACGCGCCGCGTGCCGCACCGGCCGCACAACATCAACATCACCGGTTGCTGGCAGTCGCGCCGCACGGGTGTCGCAGTCAGTCCAAGCACGTATCGCGCATTGACGGCCTTCAGCACTGCCTCGAAGGAATCCGCCGATACGTGGTGACATTCGTCGACAATGACGTGGCCGTAAAGCCGCAGAAGCGCTCCGCGGGGACCATCCGGTGCCACTGACTGCAGCATGGCGACGTCAATCCGGCCCGGCGGCTTCGACTTGCCGCCACCGATTGTGCCGATGTCGCGCGGATCCAGCGCGAGAAACGACTGCAGGCGCTCGCGCCACTGATCCAGCAGTTCCCTGCGATGCACGAGCACGAGCGTCGTGACGCCGCGCCGGGCAATCATTGCGGCAGCCGTCACGGTTTTGTCGAACGCCGTTGGAGCATGCAGGATCCCGGTCTCGTGCCGCAGCAGGTCATCAACCGCCGCCTGCTGGTCGTCCCGCAGTGTGCCGGCAAACGCAACTGCAAGAGGGTCGCCCGCGCAACGCTCGTCGCGGATGTCGCAGGCAATTCCGTTGTCGGTCAGCAGCGTCATGAGCTCGTCGAGGCAACCCCGCGGTAAGGCAATGTGGCGCGGGCAGTTCTCGGCACGACCGATTGTCCGCGGCTTGTCCCATACGCTGAAGCCGCGCGCCTGGGCACGGTAGAACTCCGGATTCTGGAATGCTGCTAACCGGATGAGCCGATTGAACAGGGATTGCGGAAGCTGGGCTTTTTCAAAATAGAGCTGGTTTGCGAGTGTCAATGTCAGCGACGCCGGCATGGCTCCGGCCAGCCGCTTCGGCAACGCTGGAGGCGGGTTCCATGGTTCGGCTAGGTCCTCTTCAGCGATGAAGGTGACGTCGAGCGGGTGGGCACCGCCGATGGCGCGGAAAATTACCGCTTCGATATCTCGCCCGTCCATTGTCCTGACCGACGCCAGGAACGCCCACTGATCGACGACGGGCTGGAAGCTCTCGCCGACAAACACGCTGTGCCCATGCTCCCGTGGCTGCTTCTGCAGCGGCAGGGCGATCAGGTTGCCGAAGCCCCCTTTGGGTAGTACGTCCTGGTTAGGAAAGAGCCGGTCGTAGGACGAAAGCTCAAGCTGGCGGGCCCGGGCACATGTGTGGCTGATGATGGCTGAGCCGAGCCGGCGTGCGTCACGACCGGTGACGGCCGACGAGAAGAAGATCCATGCGTGCGCACCGTTACCCGAACGTGAAATCTCCAGCGACACGGGAACACGCAGTTCGTCGCATGACTGCCGGAAGGCCATCGCATCGTCCCGCCAGCTTTCTTCGTCAAAGTCGACTGCGAGCAGGTAGCAGGTGCCGTCCGGCATCAGGGGATACAGGCCCACCGTGTGATCACCGGCGAGATGCGAATAGATGACCTGATCGTCCAGCGGCAGCAGGACGCGATGCACACAATCCGCACAGCGGATTCGGGGCTTCTCGCAGATGCCCGTACACCATTCGTTTGCGCACGCCGGTGCGTAGCCCGATTTCCCAGAATTGCGGCTTTCCCAGCGAAGCGGATAAACGTCGGTACGGCCTCGGAAAAGACTCCGGAAGAGGTGCACTTTCTGTTGGGGAGAAAGTGTGGAAGTCCCTGCGCTTCGCATCGCCGGCAATGGATTGCCGGAGACGGCAGTCTTGAGCTGCCCATGCGCAGGGACGGAGTCACGCAGCAAGACAGCGAGGTGGGAGTTTTCGGCCTGCAGGCGCGTGAGTTCTACCAGTAGCTCTTCGCGGCTGCGATTTTCCCAACCAGGCCTTGGCAGCTTCCTGTCATTCATCACGTATCCGGTCGACACCTGAGGAAGTGGCATGCGCGAGCGAACTCGTATCGTTGGTGGTCCGCCGCGCCGCCCGGTCTCTAATCACGGAGACCCCGGCTGAAAATTGGCCGCGAAATCCTACCCGCCATAGTACGCCGCGCACCGCTACCGTCTCGCCCATTATGCGGCATGCGATCACAGCCCGGCGGCGTAGTGGCTCAGATGCGGTCTTGCCGGTGCAGATGGCAAGCTGACACTATTGGGCAACGGGGAGTCGGCAAAGACCAAGCTGCCATTCGCTGATGTCTTCGTGCGCAATGGATATCGCGTCGACATCGTCGGGTATCCGGGACACGGCAACGTTCTGGCGCACGCACGATGAAGGCGGCGGTGGCGGCCGCACGCGAGGCCTTGGCGGGAACGCTCGTTCAATGGGGCGGGCCGGTCGTCATCGTCGGTGCGAAGCAGGACACGTTGATTCCCGTCGCACATGCGCGCCGGTTCGCGAGCGAACACGATCACGCTGCTTCTTTTATTACCGACGGCCGATCATGACGACTGGTTCGGGGCCATGAGTGAGGGCGACTGGAAGCAGATCCTTGCGTGGTATCGCGCCGGGTGAAACGGCGACGCGCGGATGCCCGGCGTGGGGAATGCTGACGCTTTTGCCCACGCCGTGTCCGTTCAGGAATCAGTAGTCGGGGCATTTAATAAAGCACGGACGGGTCAGCGGTGGGTACGAGACGCGGCGCGTGTCCGGAGCTACCCACCCCGGTCAATCTGACGCGACAAACGTATCGGCCTGCCACCTGGTGGAACTGCGTGCCCTTGATCTGCGCCAATTTTCGGAGCTAACCGCCGTTTCCAGCACGAGAAAGGCGATCACCGGTTAGTGAATGTCATGCATATACGCGATGCCGACTTCAACCGCGAGCTCAGCGAGCTTTTTGTCCAAGGTCCAGATCGATGCGCCGGGAGTCATCAAAGTTGACGCAAGCAGCGTAAGATCGCTGCTGCCAAAGCCCCGACCGTAAAATTGCCTTGCCTCGATGAATTCCATCACCTCGGTCCATGTCGCGTGCGTCGCATGTTGCAACAGCCCGATGTCGTGGAGGGGCCGGGCGCGGGGTGCAGGCGGAGTACCACAGGCGAGTTCGACAAGGACGACTGGATGCGTAAGCGCCTGGTCGCTGGTGATCAACTGAACAAGTCTCGTGTTGGCGCGACGGAAATGATCAACCCATACGGATGTGTCAATAAGGACGCTCATTGGGCCGCAGGCTCGGATCCGCGACGTGGGACGTCAGGCATACCGGGAGCGGCGCCGCCCAAGGCTGCCAGACGCTTACCAGCCTGAACGCGAACAAACGTCTGCATTGCCACCCGGAACAGGTCTGCCTTATCCATGTCAGGGTCGGCAAGCTCGAGAGCGCGTTCGTACAGGTTGTCGTCGATCGTAACAGTGGTGCGCATTTCGCCCCCAGTTTGATGCTATTCCGCATCAGTTATAGCATCAGATCGTCATGCCTTCAAACCGGAGAGCTGCGCGCGAGATCGGCTACGCAAATTCGAGGGAGGCGAAATTTTGCCCAATACAGTTAAGACCAGGTCGGGCGCACACTCATCGTGCCGACGCCCGAGGAAGACGCAGCGATCAACCGGGGCATCGCTGAGGATCCGGATACCTGCGAGCTAGATGCAGAAGAATTCGCCAGGCTCGGACCGTTCGGCGCAAAGCGCATGGGAGGGCCGCCAAAGGAAAACCCGAAGGAGCAGGTTTCGGTGCGCTACGACGCGGACATCGTCGCCGCGTTCCGCGCAAGCGGCGATGGCTGGCAGACGCGCATGAATGACGCACTGCGCACCTGCCTGGCAGAGCATCCGCTCAAGGAGCCAGCCGACAGGCCGGCACGCCGGGGCCTGTGACGCCGCGGTGATCGTGACGCCGCCGGCGAACATGCGATGTTCGATGGAGTCGAGTACGCTATTGGCTTTCGCGATCCGATAAAAAAATCAAGTTAGCACTTGCTTTATTGTCCTTGTCATATACATGCCAGTTCGCCGAGCAATGACAGATAACTAACGAGAACACCGGAAACACAACTCGATGTCCACCGCATTCGCTCATACAGTCGAAGCGAGATTTGCGACGCTCACGCCCACGGCCAAGCGCGTTCCCAGTTATATGCTTGCGAATCTGGAGCGCCTCGGCCTGGAGACGGCGGATCAGATCGCGCAACAGACGGACACGAGCGGCATTTCGGTCGGGCGCTTTTTGCGCAGCGTCGGCTATTGCAATCTCGATGACCTGAAGTGCGAATTGCGCGGTGCGCAAACACGGCCGTGGTTTATCACTGATCGCCTCGACGCCTGGCGCAGCGAGCGCCTCGACGGCTACGCGAACGGCGTGGAAAACACGAGTGACACGGCGCTCGCGCGCTCGCTCGAACTCGAGGTCGACGCGATCCACTATGTGTACCAGCTTGCACCAGGCAACATATTCGCCCGCGTCGCGCAGCGCATTGCCGCTGCGGATGCCGTCTTTATTCTCGGCATTCAATTGACGCCCGGCATTTCAAATGCGTTCTACAGCTACCTTGAATATCTGCGGCCACGGGTGTTCTTTTCCGAAGGCATGTCAGGCTCGTATGTGGAGTCGCTGAATTCGGAGTTCGCGTCGCCGTATCTGATCGCCACCGACACGCATGCCTATTCGCGCATCGCGCGCCGCTATTGCGAGGCGGCGGCAAGGCGCGAATTGCCGTTCGCGCTCGTCACCGATCTCTATTGCCCGCGGGCGCGAGACTTCGCCTGCGATCTGCTGCAAGTGAAAACCGATGTCGGTCAGTTCTGGGATTCGCTTGCGCCGTTCACTTGCCTGTTCAACCTGCTGATTACGTCGATTGTCGAGCGGCTCGGCTCCACTTTCGACAAACGTGTCGCGCACAACCGCGAGTTGCAACGCGAACTCGATCAATTCGATCTTTGACAATCATGACCGATACACCGCACCTCATTCACATCACACCGGAGACGCACGGCGTCGAACTCGACCTCGTGTATGCGACCGATCGCAATTTTACTGGCAAGGCGATCTACAAGGAAGCGCAC
This sequence comes from Paraburkholderia sp. HD33-4, assembly GCF_021390635.1. Classification (NCBI taxonomy): domain Bacteria; kingdom Pseudomonadati; phylum Pseudomonadota; class Betaproteobacteria; order Burkholderiales; family Burkholderiaceae; genus Paraburkholderia; species Paraburkholderia sp. HD33-4. The sequence continues at coordinate 1,291,593 of NZ_JAJEJS010000003.1, forward strand.
GCCCTGTTGCTCGCGCCCGCTGAAGCCAGATTGCGCAAAGCTGTCGAACTTGCTGAGAGCGTTGGCATGAAGCTGCACATTTTCGATGCGTACCGTCCGCCGCAAGCACAAAAAGTACTGTGGGATTTTCTGCCCGATCCCACGTATGTTGCAGAACTTGGCCGAGGCTCGAACCATAGCCGGGGTACGGCGCTTGATCTCACCTTGATCGACAGCAACGGTGAAGCGCTCGACATGGGCACGGGCTTCGATGCAATGATCAAGGAGTCCGAGCACTTCCATCACGGATTGCCGCAGCATGTGCAACGCAATCGCTTGCTGCTGCTCGGCATCATGCATGCGGCAGGATTCACGCATATTCCAAGCGAGTGGTGGCATTATGAAATTCCGGGTTCACGCTCGCTGCCCGTTATTGACAATGCCGAAAGCGGCCCTCTGAAATTGATGTAATCGCGTTCTGGTTCTTTGCTGTCCGTTTGCGGGTTTCTCACCGCTTTTCCCTCTCGATACGGAGCGAGTATGAATCTGGTTTTGCGCAATGCGCTGGCGGCAGTCGCGATCGTGTCCGCACTGACGCTTACGACAACAAGTACTGTATTTGCGGCGACGCCGAAAGACATGCTGGTGATCGCCACCACGCTCGACGAATTCTCGACCCTCGATCCGGGTGAAGTCTATGAGCTCGTGCCGGAAGAATATGTCGCGAATACCTATGACCGACTGGTGCGCGTCGATCTGAAAGACCCGGCGAAATTCAATGGCGATGTCGCGCAATCGTGGACGGTCAGCCCTGATGGACTCACGTTCACGTTCAAGATTCGCCCGGGTCTCAAGTTCCACTCGGGCAATCCCCTGACAGCCGATGATGTCGCGTGGTCGATCCAGCGCTGCGTGCTGCTCGATAAAGGTGCGGCGGCCGTATTGCAAGGCATTGGCCTGACCAAAGACAACGCGCTGCAAAACGTCAAGAAGATCGACGACTCGACCGTCAGCATTACGACCGACCAGAAATACTCGCCCACGTTCGTGCTGAACGTGCTGGGTGCGTGGCCCGCGTCAGTGGTCGATCAGCAGCTCCTGATGTCGCATCAGAAGGGCAACGATTTCGGCAACGAATGGCTGCGTACGAACGAAGCAGGCTCTGGCGCGTACAGGCTCGTCAAATGGACGGCGAACGACAGCATCATCCTGCAGAAATACGACGGCTACCGAGTGCCGCTCGCGATGAAACGCATCGTGATGCGCCATGTGCCGGAAGCCGCGAGCCAGCGCCTGCTGCTCGAAAACGGCGACGCGGATGTCGCGCGCAATCTGAGCCCCGACGATCTCGCCGCATTGACTAAGGCCAACAAGGTGCAGGTGATGTCGGTGCCGCAAGCGACGTTGCTCTACCTCGGCCTGAACGTGAAGAACCCGAATCTCGCGAAGCCGGAAGTGCAGGAAGCCATGAAATGGCTGATCGACTATGACGGCATTCAGAAGAACGTGACGAAGAGCACGTTCAAGGTTCATCAAACGTTCCTGCCCGAAGGTTTCCTCGGCGCGTTGAATACCAATCCGTATCACCAGGACGTTGCCAAGGCCAAGGCGCTGCTCGCCAAAGCGGGCTTGCCCAATGGCTTCAACGTGACGATGGATGTGCGCAGCGCTTACCCGTACAACGAAATTGCGCAAGCCGTACAAGCGAATCTCGCGCAAGGCGGCATCAAGGTCGAGATCATTCCGGGCGACAACAAGCAGACGCTCGCGAAGTATCGTGCGCGTCAGCACGATATCTATATCGGCGAATGGTCAGCGGATTACATCGACCCGCACAGTAATGCGCAGGGCTACGCATGGAATCCGGATAACTCCGACAAGTCTGCGTACAAGATGCTCGCATGGCGTAATTCGTGGGACATTCCCGATCTGACGAAACAGACCAATGCGGCGCTCGCCGAATCGTCGACGACAAAGCGCGCGCAACTCTATCAGACGATGCAGAAGGAAATGCTCGCAAAGTCGCCGTTCGTCATCATGTTCCAGCAGGTGTCGCAAGTGACGATGCGTCCGGGCGTGTCGGGCCTCGAAGTTGGTCCAATCAACGATCTCGTGTCGTATCTGCATGTGAAGAAGCAGTAAGCGCACGAAACATGTCGACGACAACCACTCCTATTGACCAGATACGCGCTGCGTCCGCGCGCAGCGCGACCGTGCGCTGGACGTTACGCGTGCTGCGCTGGGCGCTCACGCTCGCCGTCACGTTCACGGGCTTGCTGGCCGTGACCTTCGTGATCGGCCGCAAGGTGCCGATCGATCCCGTGCTCGCAATACTCGGCGATCGCGCGTCGGCGAGCGCTTATGCGGCCGCGCGCATTCAGCTTGGACTCGACAAGCCCCTTGCCGAGCAGTTTTTCATCTATGTGCGCGCGGTGCTGCACGGCGATCTGGGCGTATCGCTGCTGACGGCGAATCCCGTGCTCGACGACATCAAGCGCGTCTTCCCGGCCACATTGGAACTCGCGACACTGTCGACGATCATCGGCGTATTGGTCGGTGTGCCGCTCGGCGTGATTGCTGCGACACGGCACAACCGCTGGATCGATCACGTCGCGCGTTTCATCGGCCTGATCGGCAGTTCAGTGCCTGTGTTCTGGCTCGGTCTGATGGGACTGCTGTTGTTCTATGCGAAGCTGCATTGGGTGTCGGGACCAGGAAGAATCGACCCCCAGTTCGATGGCATGGTCGATACGCACACGGGCAGCCTGTTGATCGATTCGCTGATCGCGGGAGAATGGGATGTGTTTTTCAATGCACTGTCGCATATCGCGTTGCCTGCTGCGATATTGGGCTACTACTCGGTCGCCTATCTGAGCCGGATGACGCGCTCGTTCATGCTCGACCAGTTGAACCAGGAGTACATCACGACGGCACGCGCAAAAGGCCTGTCCGAGCGGCGAGTCGTGTGGGTGCACGCATTCGGCAATATCGCGGTGCCGCTGCTGACGGTGATCGCACTGTCGTATAGCTTTTTGCTCGAAGGCTCGGTGCTCACCGAAATCGTATTCGCGTGGCCGGGCATCGGTTCGTATCTGACGGGCGCGTTGCTCAACGCCGATATGAATGCCGTGCTCGGCAGCACGCTCGTGATCGGCATTACTTTCATTGCGTTGAACCTGCTGACGGATGCGCTCTATCGCGTGTTCGATCCGCGCGCCCGCTGATGCAACGGAGATCTCCAACGTGCGTCCACCTGTTGAAACTTCAACTCAGGGCTTGCCGATGAACGTGCCTCGCTCAACGTGGAGAGTCTGGTTGCTGACCGACACGCCAGCATCGCGCAGGCAGGCGGCGCTCGGTCTTGCGTATCGGCGCTGGCGGCGTTTCTCGGGTAATCCGCTGTCGGTGTTCGGTCTGTCGATCCTCATGCTGCTCGTGATCGTCGCCGTCATCGGCCCCTGGATCGCGCCGCATGATCCGCTCCGGCAGGTGTTGTCCGACCGTCTGCTGCCGCCCGGTTCGGCGTCTTATTGGCTTGGCACCGATCAGCTCGGACGCGATATTCTTTCGCGCATTATTTACGGCTCGCACCTGACGCTGTCGATTGCGATCCTCGTTGTCGTGGTCGTCGTGCCGATCGGCTTGATGATCGGCACGACGGCGGGCTTCTTCGGAGGCTGGGTCGATAACGTGCTGATGCGTGTGACGGATATCGCACTAGCGTTCCCGAAGATCGTACTCGCACTCGCGTTCGCTGCGGCATTGGGGCCGGGTGTGTTCAATGCGGTAATCGCTATTTCGATTACCGCGTGGCCCGCGTATGCGCGTCTTGCACGGGCCGAAACGTTGAGGCTCGTGCAAGCCGATTTCATACACGTCGCGCGGCTGCAAGGCGCGTCGAACCTGCGCATTCTGCTGCGCTATATCGTGCCGCTGTGTTCGTCGTCGGTGATCGTTCGTGCGACGCTTGATATGGCGGGGATCATTCTGACCGTCGCAGGCCTTGGTTTTCTGGGGCTTGGCGCACAACCGCCCAGTCCCGAATGGGGCTTCATGGTCGCGTCCGGCCGCAACGTGCTGCTCGAGGCGTGGTGGGTGGCGACGATACCGGGCTTCGCGATTCTGCTCGTGAGCCTCGCATTCAATCTGCTCGGCGACGGCTTGCGCGACGTGTTCGATCCCCGCCATGGAGACTGACATGGACACGAACGAAACGCGCTCGCCCCTCTGTGAGATCGACGATCTTCGCATCGCATTTCGCACGCACGACGGTACGCTGAATGAAGCCGTGCGCGGTCTCTCGCTGACGTTGAATAAAGGCGAGCGGCTTGGCATCGTCGGTGAATCGGGTTCGGGCAAGTCGCTGACGGGCCGCGCGCTGCTCGGACTTCTGCCGCCTGCCGCGCATTGCACCGCGAAAAGGTTGGGCTTCGACGGAAATGATCTGCTGAATATGCGCGCCGACAGGCGCCGCCGTCTATGCGGTCAGCAAATGGGCATGATCCTGCAAGATCCGAAGTACTCGCTGAACCCGGTGATGACTGTCGCGCGGCAAATGCGCGAGGCGTTCGCACTGCATGATCCGAAGCTCAACCGGCGTGCGATGCGAGAAAAGATCATCGCGGCCCTCGAAGCGGTGCATATCCGCAACCCCGCGCGCGTCGCGGATTCATATCCGCATGAGCTTTCCGGCGGCATGGGGCAGCGCGTGATGATCGCGATGATGGTATCGACGGGACCACGCCTGCTGATCGCCGATGAGCCGACCAGTGCGCTCGACGTGCTCGTATCGATGCAGGTGCTCGCCGTACTCGACGAGATGATCGCCAAACATGATACCGGCCTCATTTTTATCAGCCATGACTTGCCGCTCGTGATGTCGTTCTGCGATCGGGTGGTGGTGATGTATGCGGGGCGTGTCGTCGAAACATGCGCGGCGCGCGATCTCGTGCATGCGCAACATCCTTATACCCGCGGGTTGCTTGCCGCGAATCCGCCGCTTGCCAATCCGCCGGCCGAATTGCCCGTTCTGTCGCGCGATCCTGCATGGCTCAACGACACGCAAGGAGCGTCCGCATGATCGACGTCGATGCGTTGACAGTGCGCTTCAAGACGGTCGCGGGCGCAGTCGATGCCGTCCGCGATGCGAGCTTTCATGTAGCGCAAGGCGAAGTGTTCGGGCTCGTCGGTGAGTCGGGTTCCGGCAAGTCGAGCATTCTTCGCGCGTTGAGCGGATTGACCCCTATCGCGCAAGGCACGGTGCGCATTGCGCAGCAAGACGGTGTCGTGAATAAGTGCGCTGTGCAAATGGTATTTCAGGACCCGTACGGCTCGCTGCATCCACGTTTCACTGTTGATCAGACATTGCGCGAACCATTGCGTATCAACGGCATCTGCCAGCATGAAGAACGTATCGTCAATGCGCTGCGTGAAGTCGGGCTCAATGCGTCGTTTCGATTTCGCTATCCGCATCAGCTATCGGGTGGGCAGCGGCAACGCGTGGCGATTGCGCGCGCGCTGATCGTCGAGCCGCGAGTGTTGCTGCTCGACGAGCCTACATCGGCGCTCGATGTCTCCGTGCAAGCTGAGATATTGAACTTGCTCAAGCGCCTGCATCGCGAGCGTAATCTGACGATGATTCTTGTCACCCACAATCTCGCTGTCGTGAGCTTTCTGTGCTCGCGTGTTGCGATCATGCGCAATGGCGAGATCGTCGAAGAACTCGATGTGGAGAAAATCAGAGCGCAGCAGGTCGATAACGAGTATTCACGCAGCCTGTTGCTCGCGACGAATGGCTATCAGCGCAAGGCTGTCGACGCGTTGGGTATCGACACGGGCCTTTAAAGGAGTTCGTGTCTGCGACGGCGCGGGCAAACACATACACTAGGCCGCAGCAGACAGAAAAACGCACCACGGGGTAACCGTTCGAATCGTGCAAAATGTGGCGCTTTCGACGGAAAAACATACAACACATCAATCACTAGCGCGACTGTCACCGAGCGATGTTATCGGGCGGGCAAACGTCTGCTGCGAGCGGCTCCGGTCACCGGTACCGCCAGATTCTGCACGGTAAGTACGAATCCCCCGATTGCTGATCGATAGTCTAAAGCACGCTGAAATCCACAAGCAGAACGCGTAGAAGGCCGAGAAGGAGGCTGACAAGCGCACGCGTGAAACGATGGATCCGTTGCTAAAGACGGTCATCACGCCGTTCGACTGCGACACATCCGCAAGCTGACCACAATAATGGACGACATCCTCGCCTCGATGGAGGACGGACGTCGCCATCGCCATCTCACTGTACGACGTCGAGGTCGTCGGATTGGCAGCAGGCAAGCCCGCACACATACCTGATCATCAGGCCACTTCATGGGTGCGCTAGTGCGCACCTTCGATCCGGCGCGTATCGATAGTCCGAATCGCGCTTTCACAGGCAGGCGCGCCGGTTTTCAGATGAACGACAAGATCGTAGGTCGTCGAAGGTCGCGTCAGCATCAGGCAAGTTGCCTCGCGTTCACGAACCCGTGTCGCGTGCCAGATGTTCGGCCGCATGCAGAAACCCATCCCGACGGGAATCGTAAAGGCTCGCACCGTGTCCATGTCCGGCTCACCGTCTTTCGTCGAAGTCGCGACGATATGGACGACCGGTGCCGTCAGCGGCACGATAGCCTGTTGCGTCAAGTAATGAACCTCGAGTGACGCAACGCTCTCATCACGATTTCGGTACGTGACCCACAGAATTTCTGTTTCACCCGGCGCGCCGGTATCGAATAGATGTTCTCGCCAGAAGTCCGACGCAGGGCTGATAAATGCAGGCGCATCGCCGTCGGCAGGCACTGGCTTGCCAAGCATCCAGCCATAGGGTTCGCAACGTGTCGCGTGGAGCGGTTCGACTGGAATGGAAACGGCAGTGAGCATGTGGGGATACCCGTTTTGAGGTTCAGATATTCACGTGTGCGAGACAGAGTCGTCCGTGGGCGGGAATAGCGCGAATTCGGGTCCGTGCTTCAGACAGAAGTCGAGCACGACGTTCAGCGCGAGCCGCGTGATGGACTCGGAGAGCAGGCTATCGGGCGTGCGCCGGTACGCGGCAACGAGTGGCAGTGCAGGCACGCGATGCGTGACTTGCAGCAGCTGCAGCTTTCCCGCTTCGAGCTCGCCCATCACGAACGCGGGCGGCAGCACGGCAATACCAAAACCGTCGACGACGAGCCGGATGATCGCAGCCACCGACGACAGGCAGTTGATTTGCGCCCGCACGTCGCCACTCGCGGCGAACAGGCCGGTTAGAAACTCATGCGGCGGCGAGTGGCGCGCGAAGCTGACTATGGGATAAGTGGCCAGTTCCGCCTCCGTCAACGCCTGCGCCGACAGGTTGAGCGCCGGACTGGCCATCCAGCGCATGGGCAAGCCGCCTAGTGGAACATTCATCATGTCGGAGCCTGCGACGCTCGTCGTCTGAAACGAAACGTCGATATGGCCATTGAGCAGTTGGGTCGACAGATTGGACGATGTGTCGCTGGTCAGTTCGATCACGAGATTCGGGTAAGTTTCGCGAATCTGCTTGAGCAGATCCGGTAGCCACGTGTGAACGATCGATTCGATGGCGCCTAGTCGCAACAACCCAGATACTTTCGAGCGGTCGCCGACGCTCGCGATCATCGCCTGATTCAACTTCAGCATCTGTTCGGCGAACGGCAGCGTCTTCGTGCCGTCCTGCGTGAGCGTTGCTTCCTTTGAGCCGCGCTCGAAGAGTCGCACGCCGAGCTCCTGCTCGAGCGCGGAAATGCGGCTGGAAATCGCCGCCTGCGTGGCATTGAGCCGCTCGGCCGTCAGACGAAAGCTGCGCAGCCGGGCGAGCCAGACAAAGGTCTCGAGAAATCGCAGGTTCATTCGCGCCCCTGAAAGGGCAAGCTGGGATGTCCCAGTGTAGCGCCACGCTTCACGTGACGGGACAAGAAAATATTTCGCCTCGCGATAATTTTAATTTGTTGGACACGGGTGCGCCGCACGCTAAAACTTTGCAACGAGCGCCGATGAAACGATACAGCCGGAATCGGTGAGACGACGATTGAAGGAAGGAACGTTGCGATGAAAACAGTGACATGTGAAATCGAATCTGGAACACCCGTCGACCTGAGGGTGAAGCGGCTCGTGATCGCGGGTTGGGCGGGCAGGGACAGTGCCGAGGTCGAGCATCATATTCGCGAACTTGAAGCGATTGGCGTACGGCGGCCGTCGGCTGTGCCGTGCTTCTACGAAGTCTCGCCCGATCTGCTGACGACGTTAGCAAGCATCGACGTGCTGGGCGCGCATTCATCGGGTGAGGTCGAGGTGGTGCTCATTCAGACCGAGGCGGACGGGCTGCTGGTCGGCATCGGTTCGGACCATACGGATCGCAGGGTCGAAAGCTACGACGTCGCCGTTTCGAAACAGATGTGCGCGAAGCCGCTCGGCCGCATGCTCTGGCGTTATTCGGACGTCGCAGCGCATTGGGATGCGCTGATTGCGCGCAGCTGGCGCATCGATTCGTCGGGCGAACGCGTCCGTTATCAGGAGGGCACGCTGGCGCGGCTGATGCATCCGGAGCAGCTGATCAGGCGCGCGTTCGGCACGATGTCGATGATTGCGGAGACCGTGCTGTTCTGCGGCACGCAGCCGGTGATCGGACCATTGACGTCGGCCGGCGTATACGAGCTGGAACTGCATGACCCCGTACTCGGCCGCAGTCTAAGGCATCGCTACTCAGTCGGTGCACTCGCGCATATGGAGTGATCGCGATGAGGACCCTGCGTCAAACGGCCAGCGCGTTTGCACTGCGCACCACCTCGGCACTCGAGTCGCTCGACACCAGTCTCTCTGCCATCGATGCCGACCTTGCGCGCGGTGGCGTGACTTACACGCACGTCGATCGCGAGGCGGCGCGTGAAGCCGCGTCCAGCAGCGACGCGTTCCGCGACCGCGGCTATCTGCCCTCGGCGTTGGCGGGTGTGGCCATTTCCGTGAAAGACCTCTTCGATGTGAAAGGCCAGGTGACGACTGCCGGCTCGCGGATCTTGCGCGGCGCAGCACCTGCCGCGCGGGACGCCGCTGCCGTCGCTCGCTTGCGGGAGGCGGGTGCGGTGTTTGTTGGCCGAACGAACATGAGCGAGTTTGCGTTCTCCGGACTCGGACTCAATCCCCACTACGGCACGCCCGTCAATCCGTACGATGCAAGCCGTCTTGCGGGCGGATCGAGTTCCGGCGCGGCGACCTCCGTCGCACTCGGGCACGTCTCAGCCGCGCTGGGCACCGATACCGGCGGCTCCGTGCGGATTCCCGCTGCATTCTGCGGTCTCGTCGGTTTCAAGCCGACGGCACGCCGTGTGCCGTTCGATGGGGTCGTGCCGCTATCCATGTCGTTCGATTCGATCGGTCCGATCGCGCGCAGCGTGGATTGCTGCGCGCTCATCGATGGTGTGATCTCGGCACAGACGCTCGATACCGCGCCACGCCCGCTGACCGGGCTGCGCTTCGGCGTCACTTCCGACTACGTCGCGGACGAACTCGACGAAACCGTGAGCACTGCGTTCAATCGTGTCATCGATATGCTGAGGCGTGCGGGTGCTTCTGTCGAACACTTCGCATTTCCCGAGCTGCATGAAGTTGCAGGCCGTCTTCCGCTCGCGGGTATCACGGCGGCGCAGGCGTGGGCGTGGCATCGCGAACACGTTGCACGCAATGCCGAAGCTTACGACCCGCGCGTGCTGAAGCGCTTGCGAGCAGGCGAGGGACGCAGCGCCGCTGACTATATCGACTTGCTTGCCGCGCGCGAGCGATTCGTGCGCGACGCGCGCACGCGGCTGGCCAGATTCGATGCGTGGCTGATGCCGACCGTCGCGATTGTGCCGCCGCTGATATCCGACGTCGAGCGCGACGACGAGGCTTTTTCTGCGGTGAACGCGAAGGTGCTGCGTAATCCGGCTGTTGTGAATTTCATGGACGGCTGTGCGCTCACACTGCCTTGCCATCACGAAGACGGACTGCCTGTCGGGTTCTCGATATGCGGGCCCGCGCTCTCCGATGCATCGATTCTGGCGACAGGACGCAGCGTCGAGGCCTTGCTGCATGCGAGCAAACACGTCGCGACGGCATAGGGTTTGTTTATCGGCACCGAAAAGAATTTGTCGTTGGACGTGTAATTACGGCGACTGAATACTGGTTTCCAGGCGCATCGCATTCGGCGCAGCGCCATTCGATACATCCACTTTGAAGCGAGGCAGCCCGTGAAATCTACTTATCGTTCCTTCGCTGGCGTGATTGCGCTGGCCGCCATTTACGCATCGGCGCATGCGGCCGATGCAACGCCCGCCGTCGTGCTGATCGGCCACGCTGCGCCGCTTACCGGCCAGCTCGCAAACATGGGCAAGGACAGCGAGAATGCGGCGCGCCTCGCCATCGACGAAATCAATCTGCAGCATCCCGTGATTGGCGGCAGGCCCGTGCAGTTCAAACTGGATTCACAGGATGATGCGGCCGATCCGCGCACGGGCACACAGGTCGCCCAGAAACTGGTCGACGACGGCGTGGTGGCCGTGGTCGGCGACATCAATTCGGGTGTGTCGATTCCAGCGTCGCGCATTTATAGCGAAGCACAGGTCGTGCAGATTTCACAGGGCTCGACGAACCCGGCCTATACCCAGCAAGGCTACAAGACGACCTTTCGCGTAGTCGCCACCGATGCCTTGCAGGGGCCGGCGCTTGCTCGTTATGCGCTCGGCTCGCTGCACGCGAAACGTATAGCCGTGATCGACGATTCGACTGCCTACGGACAGGGCCTCGCCGACGAATTCATCAAGGCGGCGAAGGCTGACGGCGCGACGATCGTCACGCGTGAGGCAACCAACGACAAGGCGACTGACTTCCGCGCCATTCTCACGAAGATCAAGGGTTTGCGGCCTGACGTAATCATGTATGGCGGCTCGGATGCGACGGCTGGGCCGCTGGCGAAGCAGGCCGCGAATCTGGGCATCACGGCGAGCGTGTTGGGCGGTGATGGAGCATGCACCGACAAAATGATCAGCCTGGCAGGGGACGCGATCGGCAACGTCGTCTGTTCCGAGGCGGGCCTTGCGTTGTCGAAGATGCCGAAGGGGCAAGAGTTCGACCAGCGCTATACCTCGCGCTACAAGGTGCCGATCGATGCGTACGCCCCGTTCGCGTATGACGCCGTCTACGTGATCTACGACGCGATGAAGAGGGCGAACTCGACCGATCGCACGAAGGTTCTCGCCGCGATGCCGGCAACGCAGTATGACGGCGTGATCGGGAAGATCGCGTTCGATCCACACGGGGACCTCAAAGATGCGGCAATCACGATCTACCGCTTCAAGGACAAGAAGAAGACGGTGATGGATGTTATTCGATTGTAGGAGGATCGTCTATGACAATGCTTGAGAACCGAAGAAAGCTCATGAGATCGTGCTCAGATAAGTGACTACTTATCCTTAGGCTGCTTCACAGCGATAGTGCTGGTCCGGACGGAAACGCGCCGAATGACGGAGCTAGTAGATGTCATGCATATACGCGATGCCGAGTTCAACTGCGAGCTGAGCGAGCCGTTTGTCCAAGGTCCAAAGTGCCGCACCGGAAGTCATCAAAGTTGATGCAAGCAACGTCAGATCGCTGCTGCCACTGCCTCGACCGTGAAATTGTCTTACCTCGATCGATTCCACTGCCTCGGTCCATTTCGCGTGCGTCGCATGATGCAGCAGCCCGGTGTGGTGGAGCGTCCGGGCGTGAGGTGCAGGCGGAGTGCCACCGGCGGGTCCAACAAGGGGTGAACGTGCTCTTCGTGCGATTTCTGGCGGTTTCAGGGACCCGAGCCGCCTGCGGCAAGGCTTTGCCGCCCTCGGCATTTCGCGCGGCCCGCCCAATCGCAAGCCCTCGATCTTCTGGCTCTTTTCGGAGCTAATCGCCATTTTCCGCACGAAAAGGGCGATTACCCCAAGTCGCACAACTTTGTAGGAGCCACACGCGCGAACTTCATCGTGGCGTTGGGAACAGTCCCCACAAAGACGCCGGATAGATTTAGGCAAGCTAATACGACATCAAGATCAGGGGTTGCAAATGTGCAAGCGGTACCTTAAGTATGTGCAAATATTGACGCATGGCAGCATAAATAAAAGGTGCCAGAAGCAATGGGCCTCGCTATTTCACTAGAAAAAGCACAGAGCGTGTCTGGATAAGGGACTTGGCGTGATCGCGCACGGTAAGAGAGCAAAATAATAATTTGACACCAACTCGATTGCGGCTATGATGGAACCCATATTGCTGCGATGCAGCATGACAAACGGGCGACAGCCGGCCCTACTTTTTTGGAGTCGAACATGAACACCTTCATCCCGGAACAAACGATTACTGCAGCCAAGGCAACCCTCGACACAACTTTCGGTCTTGCGAGCAAGGTTTTTCAGGGTTTCGAAAAGCTCGTCGAGCTCAACGCGCAGACGGTCAAGACAACGCTTGCCGAGGCGCAAGAATTCGCCGCCAAATCCCTCGTTAGCAACGCGCCGCAAGCAGCTTTTGCAGTTCAGGAAAACCAGTTGCGCGCCGGTGTTCAAAAGACTCAGGCTTATTGGACGCACGTGAAGGAAATCGTGTCGAGCACCCAGGCTGAATTCGAGGCAGCGGCCAAAGCGGTCTTCAAACAGCCTTCATTTGACGCGAAGGCGTGGTTCGACAACATGGCGAAACATGCGCTGCCGGGCGGCGACGCGATTCTGGCCATCTGGAAGTCGAGTCTTGGTGCAGCGGGCCAGTCAGCTATCGCTGCGTACGAGACTGCCACGAAGGCGACTAAAAAGGCCGTTGAAACTGCTGTCGTCGAAGCGTAGTACTTACTCGCTGCGCGGCGCCAGATTTTCTGACCAAGGGGAAGGCGATGGTTGACCGGAACCTTGCTGCGGACGAAGCGGCTGTCCCGCAAGCCGACCATCACGGTCGGCTCGATTGACATGACGGGCGAGCATATCGACACACACATGGGCGAAAGCATCCACATCGACTCGCTTGACCGCCCGTTCGACCGGGGCGATTTCGACCTGATCGCCGTTGCCTGCGGAATGCTCGTCAACCCCGACTGGGCCAATACTGGTCACGAGGGCAGTCTCGATCTGCTCGGCAACTGGAACGCCGACGTACTGACGGTGCCGATTTGAGGCTGAGGCGATAGAACGGAATCGGGCGTCGTTTGTTGATGGCACGGTGAAGGGTGCGACGTTTGTCGTCGTGCGCGAATCGCGCTCGTGAGAAGCACCGGCGACACGGCCGGCAGGTGACACCAATCAAGTCCGTTTGATCTCGACTCTTGCATCGCGAGCACGCGTCTGCCGGCTGTTGCTGGTCTTGTGATCGCCCTCGTACGACGACGACAGCGCACCCGTATAGCCATAGATGCGGCAATTTTTGTAGCTGCGCTCGCTGAGCGCCTTCTCGAGGGCGGTGGCGAAATGGTTCTGTCGCGATAAGTTCGGCGAGGCGAAAAATCCCGCAATGGGAAGGAATCCTTATGCAATCAGCGAATAGAACTTACCAGCAACGGTTCGGGTATCGCCGCTGTACTGATTCAAACACCTTTGATCGCGAGTCGCTCTCGAAGGCAGACATCAATGCCAAGCCTTTCATTTGCTCGATCAAGAAATAGACGATTGCGAAATAAAGTCACTGACTGGATCGTGGTTTTGATGTCTGCGACGATAGTGTCGTCCAAACAGTTGGCAACTAATGCAAGCAAGCGGGCACTCATTTCCTCAGCCGACAAATGCGCGAGCCAAACTTTGCTTGGCTTCGGCATGTCGATCGCGTCGGCGCGAAGCCGAGCGGGCGGGCGCGTGCGGATAGCGGCTGGACAGTAAGCGCCTGCGGCGTACTGCTGAAGAGCGACAGGCCCGCGTTAAAGCGGGCGGTCGAGGCATTCGAGTGGCCGGGCATCCGGACGCAGCCGTCGGGACGGCGGCCGTGGCAATGACCGGTCTTTTGTTCATTATGATCACCAGTACGATTTGCCCACGCCGCAGGCGCAGCCTAAAACTCAGAACTTCTGGCGCATGCCGATCCGCAACGCGGTCTGGTTAGGCGCGTTCGATGCTGCGAGCACGGGTGCGAGGTCCGCTACCGCTCCGCCGCCAGCGCGCATATACGTCGCGCTGGCATAAACGTCGGTACGTTTCGAGAGCAGATAGTCCACACTCGCATCGGCTTCCTGATAATGCGGCGACTGCCCGGTTTGTGACACGCTGCCAGCTGTATAGCTATAAGCGAGGCCGAGTTGCAAAGCCGGTGTAATCATGTAACTGCAGACAATTTCACCTATATTGAACGTCACATGTCCGCCGATTTTCGCGCCGAGCGTCGGGTCGAGGTCACCGAACTGTGTATGGGTCCAGTCGGCGCTAATGCGCGCAGCGCCGAACGCGTAACTGGCGCCAGCGCCGAGTACCTTGTAGCTGCCGGCGGCAAGACCGTAGTTGCCGGACACCGTGTTCGATGCGGTCCAAAGACCTTCCGGAACTGCCTCGGCCGGGTGATCGATCGATGTATAGGCGCCGACTAACTGGAGTCCGCCGTACGCGTACTGCAACGCAAATGACTTCGCGCTGTTGCGCGCGAAGTCGCCTGCGACGCCGCCGAAGCTGTAAATTGCCACGCCTGTGAGTCCCGCAATGGTTGGCGACGTATACTTGACTGCGTTGTTGAGCCGAAAATCGATGCCGTTGTTGTCGAGATCCCCCGGATGCGGGAACAGGATGCCGCCAGGCAGCGTACCGTTCGCGGAAAGCGGGCCGATATAGTCGCCGATCGCCTCGCCCTGACGGCCGAGTGTCACCGTGCCGTAGCGCGTGTTGGACAGACCCACGTAAGCGAGCCGCCCGAAGAGCCGGCCGCCCTGGCTCAGCGATCCTGTATTCACGTTAAAGCCGTTTTCCAGTCGGAAAAGCGCGGACCAGTCGCCACCCAGATCTTCGGTTCCGCGCATACCCCAGCGATTGCCTTGCGAGATGCTCCCCTGCATTTGCCACGCGCTGTGCCCGCCTTGATTGCTCGACCAGGTAAGACCGTTGTCGATTATCCCATACAGGGTGACGCTACTCTGCGCACGCGCAGGATTGCACACGCATAGTACGCCTAACGAAAATGCAAACAATCTTTTCACGAGATCACCATGGTTTTGTGGGGATAGTTCTGTCTAACGCGGACTCGATGGTCGCTTCAGATGGGAAGGCCTTCGCTCGAATGCCAGTTGGACATCAATTCGTTGCTCGGCAAGCTTTCTTCAACCATTTTTTTTGCCGTCGCAATTCCCGCCACCGGCAGCCCGGTCGGATCGAGCACGCCGAGCTGCACGAGTACGGATGCCTGATCCCAGTAAATATGCTCGTTATAGAGTTTGTCGCCCCGAAAGCAGACCACTGCTAGCATCGGTATTTCGAAGTACTTGCCCGTTGGCGCGAGCCCCGGAAGCAGCCAGTCGATCTCGCGGTCGTGTGTTGCACAGAAGACGAACTCGTCGACGATGCGGTCAGCCCCGATCGTTCTCGACAGCGGAATCAGTCGCGTATCCGTCGGATTCGCATTGACGAAGTGATATTTGTAGAAACGCTTGAGCTGGTCGTGGCCGACGCCGCCTGTCATCGTGGGCACATGGTTGACGTAAGGTTCGGCGACCATGGTTGGCATGATCGCATCGACGTTGCGTGTGGCGAATTCGTAGTAGCAGTGCAATTCCCACAAATCGTTCAGATTGTGGACTGGGCCGAGTGTCTTGCGAAGCATTGCGATGGTTCGCGAATAGGCCATGGTGGCGGCGGGTTTGTCGTATGACTCGCGCTCGGGTGTGGCAAAGGCATGCTCGCAACCGGGATATACATACTGGGCGATTACCGGGTTGGCGGACATCGCCGACTGTATGGCCTCGCGAGTGGGTGGCGGGCAGAGGCTGTCGTTGGCGGCGAAGTGGAACGCCATCGGACATCTGATCGACGGGATTTCGCCGATGAAAGCATCGAGACCCACGCCGTAGTAGCTGACCGCGCAATCGATATCCGTCCGTGCTGCGACGAGCATCGCGAGCTTGCCGCCCAGACAATAGCCAATGGCGCCGATCTTCCCGACCTGCTGCGGCAGCGCGCGCAGCGCTTTCATCGTCGACGCGATGTCCTGAACGGCGAGATCGAGATCCAGTTTCTCGTTGTAGCTCAACGCCTCGTCCAGCTCTTTTCCGCCGTACGCAAGATCGACACCAGGCTTCATGCGCCAGAACAGGTCGGGCACCAGCACGACATAGCCTTCTTCGGCGAACCGGTCGGCCATGGACTTCATGTAAGAATTGATGCCGAAGATCTCCTGCAGAAGGATCAATCCTGGGCCCGAACCTTTCTGAGGCTTTGCGAAATAAGCCGAAAACTGTTTGCCATCTTCCGACGTGACATCGATAAACTGACCGCTCACATTTCTCTCCGTTGACTCAGGGTTATCTGTATGCATCAGGGCCCATCAGTTAGCGCTGGCGAGACTCGACTGCGTCGCGTTCCGGTCACGCACCAGACCGGCGGCAATTTGCTGCGCCATCGCACCGACGTAGACTTCGTGTGTGCCGTCATCAAGCGCTGCAAGGGTGGCTTTGACGACCTCTGCTGCCGGAATCTTCGGCGGGGGAAAGTCGCGGCTCATATCCGTGTCGATCGCGCCTGGAAGCACCGCTATCACCTTGATGCCTTGCGGCGCCAATTCAGCGCGAACGCCTTCCGTCATTCGCAACGACGCTGCCTTGGATGCGCACAGAGAGGCCATCGACGGCAGCGTGACCCTGGCAAGAATCGAAAGCAGATTGACGATTGCGCCACCAGCGGGCATCGCAGGAGCGAAGGCGCGAATCATGTTTAATGTGCCGAAGTAGTTCACTTCCATTTCGGTACGTGCTGCGTTCATATCGGCGGCAGCGAGCGCCGCTTCATTGCAATTGAGTCCGGCATTGTTGATTAGCAAGGTCGTATCGCTCGCCAGTGCTGCCGCTCGCGTGACCTGCGACGCGTCCGTGATGTCGAGTTCGACGGGCACGATCCGTTGGTCCGCATAGCGCAGAGCATCGAGGTTGCGCGTGCCGGCATAGACTTTCTTCGCGCCGCTTTCCAGCAGCATGTGGACGAAGCACTTGCCCACGCCGCGGTTTGCGCCCGTCACGAAAGCGACGCAGTTCTCAAAAAGCATGCTTATCTCCGGAAAAGGATGACGTGACTACAAGGCTCGAGCGACGATGCGATGAGTGTCGTCGATCTCCAGCAGCACGGATGTTCGGTCCGGAACGGCAGCGTCCAGCCGCGCGATGACAATGGGGCCTTCGTTCGTCTGCACGGTCGCCAGATGCACGACGTGCGCTTGCTGCTCGCCCGCGCGGTGTCGAACCACGGTCGATTCCAGGACCGTGCCGGACTCCGCTACGCGTGGCGTCCACTCGTCGCCGCCACAGGAAGGACAGAAGTACCGCGCCGGGAAAAACTTCGATCCGCATCGCGTGCATCGCATGATCTCGAGGTTCATCGTTGTCCTCCTGTGGTTCTTTCGAGAACAACAGCATTTGCGCACATGCCAAAGCGATACTCGACCATACCGTATCCACTCACGACAGCGAGCTTCGCGTCGTCGACCTGGCGCTCCCCTGCGTTGCCCTGCAGTTGTGTGATCGCTTCCACCAGGCCGTGCATGCCGCCTGCCGCTCCGGCCTGACCGACGGACAATTGACCGCCGGACGTATTGACCGGCAGCGCATGCAAGGCGATGCGCCTGATAAGCGCATGCACGTCGCCCTCGGGCGCAAAGCCAAGATCGCAGAGTTGCGCGAGGGTCATGACGGGGTAGTCGTCGTATACCGATGCAAGATCGATGTCTTCAGGGCCTGCACCCGCGTGCCGCCACAGATCGCCGGCAATATGTTTGAGGGACGTCTCCAGCCCATCGCCTTCCTGATGATCGGCGTTATAAAGGCACTTCAGCGCGCGCACGCGAACGTTCGTCACATTGCGTGCGAGGTCGTCGCGAGTCAGCAGGATAGCGTTCGCGCCGTTCACGACCGGCACGCAATCGAAACGCCCAAGCGGATCGGCGACCAGCGGCGCGGCGAGGTAATCGTCGATGGACATCGGCGCCCGATAGACGGCATCCGGATTCATCGCAGCCCACTCGCGCTGTGCGACGCAGATCGATCCATAGTCGGCGCGCGTCAGACCATGACGTTTCGCGTGGCGCTGTGTGAGCATCGCGAAGACGCCATTCGGGCCGCCGTTTTGCAGCGGCCGCAGCCAGGTGCGAGTCGTGAGATTGTAATTCTCGACCAGATGCGTGAAATCGCTTGCCTGAAACTGATCGCCCGCAACCAGCGCGATGACGTTCGCATCGCCATGCTGGATTGCGCGGATCGCATGCTGTAGCAGGTTGATACCGCTCGCGCCGCCGTGGCAGTCATCCATGCACCAGCGCGGACTCAAGCCAAGCCGCCAGGCCAGATCGATCGCGTGATCGGGACCGAGCGTGAACGAAGCGACGCCGAGGCCGTCTATGTTCTTCGCCGAAAATCCGGACTGTGCGAGCAGCAGGCCGAACGCCTGCGCCAACAGTTCGCCAGTAGAGCGTTGCGTCGGCTGACGGCGGTAAGGAACCTCGACGGCGGCGGTGATGAGGACCCGGTCGAAATCGCTCGAAAACATGTCGATGTACCTCACGCCCGGCTGGCGATCGTTTCACGAGTAAAGACGAGTGCAATGACCGTAATCAGTCCCATTGCCATCATCAGCAAAGCAACGGGCCACGCAGCGTGATAATGCGCAAGCAGCGCGGTCGCCAGCAAAGGCGCCAGGCCGCCGGCGAACACTGAGGCCACTTCATGTCCTAGCGCCATGCCCGAATAGCGCACTTCGGTGCTGAACAGTTCACCCATCAGGCTCGGTTGCGTGCCGATCATCGCGCCGTGGCAGACTGCATTG
The DNA here is from genome assembly GCF_021390635.1 of Paraburkholderia sp. HD33-4. Classification (NCBI taxonomy): domain Bacteria; kingdom Pseudomonadati; phylum Pseudomonadota; class Betaproteobacteria; order Burkholderiales; family Burkholderiaceae; genus Paraburkholderia; species Paraburkholderia sp. HD33-4. Next base: position 1,310,588 of record NZ_JAJEJS010000003.1, read on the forward strand.
CCGAGCAGGAACGCAAGCCAGACGAGAGCCGGGACCTTGGTGTCGATCAGCCAGAAAAAGGGGAATGCGATGGCGATCAGACCCAATGCGCCGATCAGGTACACGGGTCTGCGGCCGATCCGGTCCGACAGGCGTCCCCACAGAAGCATCGTGAAGAGTTCGACGCTCATCGAGACCATCACGCCCGCGAGCATCACCTGACTGGATACGCCGATGAACTTGCCATAGGCGAGTGCGAAAGCCAGCATGATGTACGAGCCGCCGTTCTCTGCGACCCGCAAGCCCATCGCCACGAGGATCTCGCGCGGATGCTTGCGGATCACATCGAGCACGGGCCTATGCGTATACTTTCCAGTTTCCTGCGCATTGGCAAACTCGGTACTTTCCGGCAATTTCGAGCGAATGTAGACGCCAACGCTGAAGATCAGGATCGATAGAAGGAACGGTACGCGCCAGCCCCAACTCATGAATGCATCTTTAGGCAGCATTTGCACGATGAAGAAAATGGCAGCCGATAGTACGAAACCGCCGCCCACGCCGATCTGGCTCAGCGAGGCATAGAAGCCGCGCTTTTCCGGCGGCGCCGACTCACTGATCATCAGAACGCCACCGCCCCATTCGCCGCCAGCAGCGATGCCTTGCAGAATGCGAAGTGCCAACAACAACGCGGGTGCCCACACGCCGACCTGCGCATAGGTCGGCAATGCGCCGATCAGGAAGGTCGCGCCACCCATGATGGACAGCGTCCACACCAGCGCGCCCTTGCGGCCGAAGCGGTCGCCGATATGTCCGAATACGACGCCGCCGAGGGGGCGCGCTGCAAAGCCAACGGCAAATCCGGCGAAGGCACCGAGCGTGCCGACGAGCGGATCGGTTCCTTTGGGAAAGAACAGCTGGCCGAACACCAGCGCGGCGGCGGTGCTGTAGAGAAAGAAGTCGTACCATTCGAGCGCGTTGCCCGCGACCGATGCAAGCACGATTTTCCGAAGCGATTTCTGCTCGGCATGGCCCGTGTTCCCGGCAGGTGTGCTGTCGGGAGGACTGGCAGCCCCAGAAAGGGTTTGCATAATTGCGATCTGTTGCTCCGTGATGTGCACGGCGTGCACTGAATGGTGACGATGGAACTGCATTTGCCCACTGTGACGGAGAGACTTCCGATGACCGGATGGGCAATGTAGATAACTGACCGGGAGGGTTCTATGAGCGCTTCAGTCGATACCCGGATGCTTCGAGGTCCCACGTTGTCGAAGTAATCGCTCTCTCGCGCAACCTGTATTTCATGATCTTGCCGTTCTCGGTCCTGGGCAGGTCGGACACGAAGTCCAGATAGCGCGGCACGGCGAAGTAGGGCAGACGCGGCTCGCAATACTGGATGAGTTCCAGCGGATCGAGCGCGCATCCTTCACGCAGAACGATAGAGGCCATCACTTCATCTTCGGCAAGCGACGACTGCACGGCGAATACCGCGGCCAGTTCGATTCCGGGATGACTGAGCAAAACCTGCTCCACTTCAAACGATGAAATGTTCTCGCCGCGTCGGCGGATCGCATCTTTCAGACGGTCGACGAAGCGGAAATAACCCTCCTTGCTGCGCACGACCCGATCACCCGTGTGAAACCAGAGATTGCGCCATGCTTCCACCGTCTTCTCCGGCATGCCGAAATAGCCGCTTGCAAAGGCATACGGTTGATCGGCGCGCAGGATGAGTTCGCCTGCGTCGCCATCGGCTACCGGCTGATCGTTTGGGTCGACGACGCGCGCATCGAAACCCGCCGCGAGTTTGCCCATGTATCCGTGACGTCGCGTGTGCAACTTGCCGCCAATGACCGAGTTGGTTTCGGTGGAGCCATATCCGTCGATGAGACCCATGCCGCAGCGCTCTGTGAACGCTTCCTGAAACTGCGGCGGCACGCCTGGGGCAAGCGCGACTCGAACGCGATGTTCCCGTTCTTTGGAAGTCGGTGGGCGCGACAGCAGAATGGGAACCATTGCACCGAGGACGTACGTGATCGTCGCACCCGTCGTGATCAGAGAGTCGAAAAAGCCGGTGGCGGAAAAGCGTCGCTCGACGATGAGTTCGGCGTCGTGCATCAACGCCTGGAAAAAGCTGTTCAGCGCGTTCGTGTGAAAGAGCGGCAGACAGGTGTAGAGCACATCGCCGGGCTGCACTTCAAGATCGCCTCCGGTATGCGTGCCCCACCAGTAGAACTGCCCATGCGGACACACGACGCCTTTGGACGGCCCAGATGTGCCGGACGTGTACAGGATGACAAACGGGTCGCCGTCGCTCAGCGCCGCCGCCTCGATTGGTTCGCCGCGTTCGGGAAATGCGACCTGTATATAGGGTGCGTTTTCGACGACGGATTGGACCTCGTCAATCACCCAGATCGTTTCGAGCGCCAGGTCGCTAGGTGGCAGGGCGGTGACAGCACCCACCAGATTCGATTCCGCAACCACCACGCGCGCACCGGAGTTCTTCAGGATGTGCTGGAGTTGCGGGCCTCGCGATGCAGTGTTGATCGGAACGGCGATGGCGCCCAGCCATGCGCAGCCCAACACGATTTCCATGAACTCAATGCGATTTCCGCACAGGATCGCCACGCGATCGCCTTTCGCAATTCCATATTCGACCAGTGCGCCAGCGCGACGCGAGGCGATGTCGATCGCTTCACATGCGCTCCAGGTCGTCGAGCGGTCCGAGAACAGCGGCGAGTCGCCATTTCGGGCTGCTCGGTCATTCAACAACGCAGGCAGCGTACGGTGCGAGTGCGCGTGCAGTTCTGCGATCGGCAGTGATTCAGCCAGGGCATTCATGTGATCATCCACCTCGTGATGCTTTGTCAGTATGTGATCGAGTCTAGGTTTGCCTATACTATCCGTCAAATTCATAACTAATATGGAGTGTATAAATATGGCGGATTTCAATAAGGTGGATCTGAACCTGCTTCGGGTGTTTCAGGCGCTGCTGGAGGAGCAGAGTCTGACGAAGGCGGGCAAGCGTCTTGGTCTTTCGCAGCCGGCGACGAGTTATGCGTTGGGGCGACTGCGCGCAATGTTCGACGACCCGCTCTTTGTGCGCACGCCCGAAGGCATGCTGCCGACTTCGGTAGCGCAGCGGCTCAAGGACCCCATCGGACGGGCGCTCGCGGCCGCGAGGGAAGCGTTGCGTTACGGCGAACCATTCGATCCGTCGACAAGCACGCGTGAATTTCGGATCTCGATGTCGGATGTAGGCGAGCAGGTGTTCCTGCCGTCTATTTGTGAAAAGCTGCAGCAGTCCGCGCCCAATGTGCGAATTGCGACGGCAGCCGTGTTGCTGACAGAGATCGAAGAGAGAATGCGGCTTGGGCAACTCGATTTCGCGATCGGCAATCTGCCATCGCTGAAGGCGACAACGGAACATGCTTTGTTGTTCAACGAGGAATATGCGTGCATGACACGCAAGCGTCCCGGGCTGCCGGCGAAACGAATCTCAGCCGAGCAATTTCAGAAGATGTCGCATGTCGCGGTGGCTTCGCTCGACCGAAGCCACGTGTTGATCGAAGAGTCTTTGCGGGTGGGCGGACTGTATCGCCGCATCGCATTGCGTGTGTCTCATTTCAATGTGACGCCAGACATCTTGCGGCGCACGGACTGGATGGTGACCCTACCGCGAGGAGTTGCCGAGTTCTTCAATGAGTCGCGCGAGTTTGCGATCTATTCGCTGCCCATCGAGTTGCCGCATTTCGAATCGACCATTCACTGGCACGAGTTGTACAGTGGCGACGAGGGAAACCAGTGGTTTCGTCAGCTACTGGTGGACATTTTGAAGCGGTGAGGATGGCAAGCAGTACATCGCACGCTGGCAAGATCCGTTCAATCGCAAGCGCCGCTCTCACGCCGGCCGACGGGCGCAGTGTTGCGGTTGATTGAAACGGTCAGCAGTTCCACCCGGACCGCGATAGGTAATCACGATACAACTTCCGGATGGCCTTCTTCGAGACGGTTGTTATCGAACGGCGCCAGCATTCAAATTGCGTTGGAAGCGCTTGTCTTTGTGAAATCGTCGGACAAGACGTCACGGATGGACAGGTGTCACCTCAGGATCCGGCAACGCAATAATCAACTGGAATCAAACGAGTCGTGCCCTTAACCGCTTCGACGTGTCCATCTGGCCGTAGTGTTTCGGCGAACCCGGATAGCGGTCTTGGTGTGCCGAGCCGCCAGCAGTAAAGCTTCGGGGATGAGAATAGGGGCACAGGCGGATTGGAAGGAGGCAGCATAGAAGCTCCAGCCCCCGCTTTGTTCCGCTCTCCAGGACCGTCGATATTCTGGTGGAACTAGGCATGCGCAAGATGGTTGGTGGCCAGGAAAACATGATCGTCGATGTAGCGCTGGATTTGCTAAAACGTCAAGAGCCGACCACGAGTGAAGCGCAGTGAGCCGTCGTGGCGGCGGCGTTGCCTCGTGTCTTTTTTATAGTCGCGGCGAGTGGCTGCGATTCGATTCTGGTGAACCACCATGCGAACCCTACCGGCTTCAGGGCGGTCTGCTGCACACCACCGCAACCGACCACTGCGTGTTCTGCGCTTCGCAGAAAGCCATGGGCCGCCATGATTCAGGATGATTCCCAACGGTTGCGGCGGCGTGGAGGATCGCATGGCGGTGTTGTGGGATCGAGGCGTGAACACCGGCCGGCTCACGCCGAACGAGTTCGTGCGCGTCACCTCCACCAATGCCGCGCAAATCTTCAACCTGTACCCGCGCAAAGGCACGGTGGCCGTGGGTGCCGACGCCGATCTTGTCGTATCGTCTCGCGGCACAGCAGGGGAGCTCCGGCGCGCGACGCCGCAGGACTGCGGTGATGTGCCGGTTTGTACGGCGGATTCACGGCGGCCAATAAAACTGCCCGCCTACGCGGGCAGTTTGCAGTCGCCGTCCGACGCACGAGCGGCTCCCTTTTTGGCGGGTAGGATCTTCAGGGGATTGCTATATACTTTGCCATCTTTTCTTGTCCCGGGGCGACGCCGCTGTGAAAAAAATCATTCTTACCCTTGCCGCCTCGGTGGCCGCCTGCGCTATCTGGTCTGGCGCCGTCCACGCAGAAGACCGCGAGCTGGTGGTGGCATCGAGCGCCACCTATACGCCGTTCGCTTTTGAAAACAAGGACAAGCAAATTGTCGGCTTCGACATTGACATCATCGATGCGATCGCCAAACAGCAGCATATGAAACTGCGTATCGTGAATACGCCGTTCAGCAGCATCTTCGCATCGCTGAACAACGGAGATGTGGACCTCGTCATCTCGGGCGTCACGATCAACGACAAGCGCAAACAGAGCTTTGACTTCTCGGCACCGTATTTCGATGCGCGCCAGCTGATTGCCGTCCCCAAGAATAGTCCGGTGAAGTCGCTGAAGGATCTGGACAACAAGAAGGTTTCCGTGGTGAGCGGTTCCACGGCTGACGATGTCATGAGCCGCGAAGTGGGCAAGACGAACCCGAATATCCGCCGTTTCGAGAGCACGCCGCTGATTATTTCCGAACTGGCTTCGGGCGGTGTGGATGCGGCCATTGGCGACAACGGTGTCATTGCCTACCGGGTCTCGCAGAATCCGGGCCTCAAGACCGTGGAAGACGCGAACTTCCCCAAGGAATACTACGGAATCGTGGTGCGAAAGGGCGACAAGGCCTTGCTGGACAAGATCAACGCGGGTCTGGCCGCGATCCGCGCGGATGGCACCTACAACGTGATCTACAAGAAGTGGTTCAACCAGGATTTCAAGCCGCAGTGATGGTGTGATCCACTCGCGCGAGCCGGGCTCCGCCCGCGCCGCGAGCGCGGAGTATCCCCTGGCCGCGCTGCGGCCTTCCGTTTTATTGAAAGCGAGCATGGAAGACAGCAATCCGGTCATCTGGTTCGGGTGGTTCCGCCCGGACATTCTGGTCGAGTACAGACAACTGTTCCTGGAGGGCGCTCTCGTCACGCTTGGCACGACCGTGGCCTGCGTGCTGATGGGCTGCACTCTGGGCCTGATACTGGCGATGGCGCGGCTGGCCGATACGAGACATGAGCCGTGGCGGTCGGTGTGCAAATATCTGTTGCGCTGGCCGTCGACGGCCTATGTGAGCTTTTTCCGCGGCACGCCGTTATTCGTGCAGATCCTGCTCATGCATTTCGCGGTAATGCCGGTGTTCATTCATCCCGTGCATGGGCTTTTGATCAGCGGCGATCTGGCGCGTACCCTGAAGCAGAACCACGGGGCATTGATCTCGGGCGTGGCGGCGCTTACGCTGAATTCCGCCGCCTATATCTCTGAAGTGTTTCGCGCGGGCATCCAGTCGATTTCGATCGGCCAGAGGCAGGCGGCCCAATCGCTGGGCATGACGTTCGGACAGATGATGCGTTACGTCGTGATCCCCCAGGCGTTCCGGCGCATGCTGCCGCCACTGGGCAACAACGTGATTTCGCTGCTCAAGGACACGTCGTTGATCTCGGCGATCGGTCTGGGCGAGATGGCCTATGCCGCGCGCACGGTGGCGGGCGCCTATGGCCGCTACTGGGAGCCCTACCTCGCGATCGCCGCGGCATATTGGCTGATGACATTGGCGCTGACAATGGGCCTGCGCAAACTGGAGGATCATCTGGCGCGAACCGATCGCGTCGCACGCTGAGGCATCGAGCGGCGCGTTTTTGTCGAAAAGACGGCGACCTCAGTCCTTTCGCATGCGCGCAACCAATGCGAGCAAGCGGGCATTCATTTCTTCAGCCGGCAAATGCGCGGGCCAGCCGTGCCCGGGAAGCAACCATTCGAAGCGATACGCGGCCAGCTTGCCTAGCGATTCGGTGAGCTCTGTCCATGAGTACCAGCATGCATCCCTGAATGCGACGAGATCCTGCGCGCGTGGGCTCCATGCAAGCGAGTCCCCGGAGAACAGCACGCGATCATCGAGCAGGTACACGACGCTGCCTCGAGTGTGCCCGGGTACAGCAATCGCGCGCAGGTTGGGCGCAATGCTCAGTGATGAACCGTCATCGAGCAGATCCGTCGCATAGGGGACGGCCGACGCGTCGTCCCGGTGAATCCAGACGCGCGCGCCGAAGTGCCGCGCGTACTTGTCCGCGTCCGCGACGTCGTCACGATGCGATAGCAAAATGTGCGCAATACCGCCAGCGCCGTCAAACCATTTCACGAGCTCCGCCGCATAGCGCGGAGAGTCGATCAGCAGATTGCCTTGCGCACGCGCGGCGAAATAAGAATGTGCGCCAAACGACGACCGTGCGTTAAAGCCGCAGCGCCACACGCCCGATGTGATCGGCTGCGGAAAGATCGCTGCGTTCGGACGCGGCCGTTTCGTTTCGCTGCGTACCGATGCAGTAGGACATACGAGCATCGCGCGCCAGGCATCGAGCTGCTCTTGTGGCGTGACCGGTTGCCGAATGAACACACTCTTGTCGTTGCGTTCGACAATCAGATCAGGCGCGACGTGACGCGACGCACCGCAATTGATGCAGGCAGTGTCAATGTACCACTCCCCTGAAACAGAATCGGTATTACGGATGGGCTTCATTTGATGCTCCCGGGCTCGACGTGTCGGACGAACTGCGCTTAAGCGTACAGGAGATTCGCTCGCGCTTTCGATGGGCCGCTCGCAGCGGCCTTGCTCGCCATGATCGATCTCCTCGTGCCGAACGAAAGCGAGGTGTTGGCCCTCGCGGAGCGATCCGAATCCGGCGCGTTCGATCAGGATCGTGTGATTGACGCGCTGCTCGAAAAGGGCCCTCGCGCGGTGCTGATCACGTTGGGCGCGGGCGGCGTGATTTACGGCGAGGGCGAGGCGCGGGTTCGACGCAGCGCACATGCGGTGCAAGCGGTCGACACTTCCGGCGCAGGGGATGCGTTCATCGGCGCATTCGCCGCCGCGCCCGTTTCGGGCAAGCCGCTCGCAAGCGCGATCGACTTCGCGCAGCGTGCGGCGTCGATCAGCGTAACCCGACGTGGCGCGATGCCATCGTTAGCTTATAAGCACGAAATGGAGTGAGTTACCGGCCCTGCAAGCGCGCACGACAGACATCATCCATTGCCGGCCGTATCGCGACACGGCCCTGTCGAGCCGCGCACTTTCAGCACCGCCGGCACCGCATATCCTTGTCGCGTCGCCTGGCCGTCCAGCGCGTCGAGCAGATGCCGCGCGGCGCGGGCAGATGGCCTTCCTCTTCCGTCGTCGCATACCAGACGCCCTGCGCGCCGAGCGTGACGATCACCGTCTCGCGCCTTTTGCGCGCAGAAGCGGGCCCATCGACGCGAACGTCCGCCAGCAACGCCGCTTCGGTTTCATTGAGGATCAGAAAGCTCGTCTGTTCGAAGATTGCGTCGGGAAGCGTCTGCGCCGGCGCGGGGTTCAGCAGCACTGGTGTGCCGAGCTTTGCCGCGACCGAAACCGCGTGCCGCACGGTATCGAGCGGCACTTCGAGCTGGCAAATCAGCATGTCGGCGGCCGCGATGCCGGCAGCCGCGGCATCCACGTGATCAGGCATGAGCGCGGCGTTGGCGCCGGGCGAAACGACGATCGTATTCGCGCCGTCCGCGGCCACGGTGATGACGGCGATGCCGCTCGACGTGCCATCGATCGTCTGCAAGTGCGCGGTGTCGATGTGTTCGTGCTGCAGGGCATCGCGAAGCCGCGCGCCGAACTCGTCCCGGCCGACACAGCCGAGCATCGCCACCGATGCCCCCAGACGCGCCGCGGCGACCGCCTGATTGCCACCCTTGCCGCCGGCAAATGTAGCGAACTCGCCGCCGAGGAGGGTTTCGCCGCGCGCGGGAAGTCGCTGCGCGTGGACGACGAGATCCATGTTCGCACTGCCCACCTCGACGATCCGAGCGACGGATGGCCGGTTCTGCGGTCCCATGTTAGCGATTACATTTTCCGGTGTTTTTTGGTGATGACATGTCTAACATAAGGGGAACTCTGTGGAAGCATGGCATGTTAGCGCTTACATTAAAGCGTTGAAGGATAACCGGGCAACGGGAAAATGAGCGCGCCAGGGAAATTCCCTAAACGATCACGCAGCGCGCGGCCGAATCAGCGAGCCTGGCTTCAAGTCGACGAAGTGTGAATCGCGGCCGCGGCGATGCGCTATCCGATCGCCGTTCCGGTCAGCGATTCGCACACCTGCCAGAGGCGTCTTGCATCGGATGTGTTGCTTGCCTGGCTGGCGACGTTTGCCGGTCCCACGCGTTGACCGCGTGTTTCGAACAAGCCGAGCGGACCATAGTAGCCGCCGTCGACGACGTCGGCCGCCGTGGCGGCGTAGAGCGTTGCCAGCGCGCCGGCCCGGTCGCTGTTGAACAGGGTATCGATCAGTCCGCCCAGTGCGGAGCGGAGCAGCGGGCTTGCGGAAAAATGCTCGGCACGGAACAGATTCGTACTGGCGACACCGGGATGCGCGGCAACTGACAGCACGCGCGATCGCGCGGCGCGCAACCGGCGATTGAGTTCGAACGCGAGCATGAGGTTGGCGAGCTTCGACTGCCGATAGGCGATCATCGGCCCGTAGCGACGCGTCGCCTGAAGATCGTCGAAGTCGAGCCGCCCCGTCTTGTGTGCGATCGAGGCAAGCGTCACCACACGTGGCCGCTCGGCGGATGCTGCCGCCGCCATTTCGAGCCCGGGCAACAGCAGGCACGTCAGAGCGAAATGCCCAAGGACGTTGGTGCCGAACTGCAACTCGAAGCCGTCGACCGTTTCGAGCCGCCGACGCGGCGCCATGACGCCCGCATTGTTGATCAGGATGTCGAGCGGCCGGCCTTGCGCGAGTTCGCGCTCGCAAAAGGCACGCACCGAAGCAAGGCTTGCGAGATCGAGCCGTTCAAGGCGCAATCGGGCCGCGGGCAGATCGTGCTGCAGGCGGCCGAGCGCATCGGCGCCGCGCCGTTCGTCACGACAGGCGAGCACGACATCCGCGCCTTGGCGAGCCAGGATCGCGGCGGTGTGATAGCCGATGCCGCTGTTGGCTCCGGTGACGATGACGCGCCTGCCGTGCTGAGGCGGGATGTCGTCGATGGTCCATGGCTTGTTTGGGTTCATTGGCGCTCGCCGGGGTCAGGGCGTCGGCCGGAGAGAATGTCGCCCACGAGCCGGCACGTGTAATTTGGCATAACCTCAGCGATCGTCGCATGAGATCAGTGCCGAATTGGGTTCGAAGGCGTCAGCAATCACTGACCGACCACCGCGGATCAGTAAGCGCCGAATAGACGGTCGAGCGCGGCACCGATCCGATTCTGTTCATCTCGAAGCGTACCGATCGCAGAGCCGAGTTCGCTTGTCCTGATGGCGCCGAGCAGCGGCGTTTCCAGCACAAACTGTTCTCCCTCGATATCAATGATGGGCGACAGATCCTGCGCAACCTTGCTGCCGGTGTAGTTGCCGGCCACGCGCGTCAAGGGAACGACGACGCGCGATATGAGATTGCCGAGATGATCGCTTTGCACGTCGAGCAGAAACGGCGACGCGGCCCTGGATCTTGCCGAGGGGTTGTTGTAAAGATCAAATCGCGACATCAAAACATCCGATGTTCTTCCAGGGGCAAGCCGTCGCGCTCAATTCGCGCATTCATTTCCGCGATGAAGTCTGCGTTCTTTTCCGCCCAGACGCGAGCCTCGGCGGCCTGAACCTCTTCGCGCAAGCCGCGTTCGCTTGCCCTCGACACGTTGACGTTCAGTTCCCTGGCGCGCTCGAGCAAATCGGTCGGAAGCGAAACGTTGGTGGGTTTGCGCGTAACCTTTGACGGGGCATGTGCTTTGGCGACACGCTTGACGATATCCGGTTGCGCCACAGGTGCATTAATCATGTGCATCTCCGATGTGCTCAAATCATGCGCATATTTTGCCAGACTTCTCGACTTGGACATAGGCTCCACATGGCTTTCTGTCCCTGAAATCTTGGGGCACCCGATCTGGCCGCACCGTACGCGCGCGAGCACCACATATCCCGCCTTACAGCGACGGAGAGCCGGCGGACTGGCAGGACGAACTGGCGAGTATGAATCTGGAGGCAGAGGACGGGTGTCTCGGGATCATCCACGATCTGGACGTTCCCGCTGAACAGTTGGTCACGGTAACCGCGTTCACGGATGCCGGGATCGAGGCGCGTCGTCGTTAAGCTTGTCCAGCAGTGTCACGACGTGTGACCACGGTAATTGTGCAACAGGCTGTTGCACAAATTCCGGCCGCGGGAAGGCTTGTGCCAGCGCGCGCATGTACTTGAGGTTGCGCGGCGAGAAGCCGCGCATGTCGGGAAAAGCTGCCTTCAGGTCGCGCGCGAGCCGGTCGACAACGCCGGCCCCCCCAGCCTTGTCGCTGCTGCCTGTCGAGAATATCGTGGCCGATCTGCCAGTACAGCGTGACCAGTTCGCGATTCACGCTGGCCACGGCGCGCTGCCGCGCGCGCTCGACGCGCTGCTTGAGATCGGCAAACCAGTGGCGATAATCCTCAGCCCATGCGGGAGCGCTCTTGTCCTTGGTCATGCGTTTGGTCGTGTGGGCGCCGGCGATCGCGCTTAACGGGAATTTATCTTGACGGAGCCGGGAATCGACAAGCGTAACCGGCGTGGAAGTCTGGCGATTTAAAGCATCGCCCCCATCATCATCATATGTCCCCGCTAAGTTCAAACGTCGTGGTGCCAGCTAAATAGAAATGTCGGGTTTTTCTCGCTGTTTCCGGTCTTTTTTCAAGGTTTTGGGGTGGGGCGGCGAAGCCGCCCCCCGTCCGTCCCTCATTTTTGTGCTGACTTCGAGAATCGCCTGATTAAGGTCGGCGACCTCGATTGCGCGCTGCTTCTTCAGCCCGATCAGCGCCTTCTTTGCCTGGACCTGCTCGCCGCAGTGCGTGCGTGATGGGGAGCCCGCTGCCCGGCGATCGTCGCGGATGGCCTGAACCCGGCGGGCGACTTCCAGTGCGCCCGCGAGGCGCTTGTTCTCGATCTCCGCGCCCTGATCGATATGGGTGATGCGGTCATATTGCCGGTACGGCAGTACCTCGCCACGGGCCTGCACCTCGATCACGCCATCGGGATACTCGACGACCTCGACATATTCATGCATGAGCCCCCGGCTGACGGGTGTGTCATCGAGCAGGTACAGCACCCGATCGTACTGCACCGTCAGCGCATTCGAGATCCTGCGCGGGACACGGTAGGCCAGGATCTGCCGCAGATCCTCGTCGTCGCGCAGCGGCCGGTGTGCATCGTAGTCGCTCCTGGGTGGCTTGCCGAACCGCCGGTTGAAGTCGGCGATGAAGGAGGGCGCATACGCATTCGCGGCGTCCCGCGTGCTGATGCCGCGCAGCCTCAGCTCCTTGACCAGCCGGTCCTGCAGCGTCTGGTTCGCGCGTTCCACGCGTCCCTTGGCCTGGCTCGTGTTGGCACAGAATCCGTCGATATTGAGCTCATACAGCGCCCGGCCAAACTGGGTGACGCCTTTGCCCGCCGTCTCCGAGCGTTGCTTCACGTAGAAGACGCTGGCCTTGTCGCTGTAGAACGCCACCGGCTTGCCGTGCGCGCCCAGATACTTCGACAGTGCCTCGAAATAGCTGAAGGTCGACTCCGTCGCCGTGAAGTGCAGCGTCATCAGCCGTCCGGTCGCGTCGTCGATGAATACCAGCAGCGTGCAGGCGGGCGCCCGGTCCTCGAACCAGCGGTGATCGCTGCCGTCGATCTGGATCAGTTCGCCCAGACAGGCACGGCGATTACGCGGCTGGTACACCTTCGGCGGGCGATCCCTGCGCGGCACCCACAGTCCCGCGGCAATCATCAGCGTGCGCACCGTTTCGACCGCCAGTTCGATACCATGACATTCCCGCAGCTTCTCGCGCGCCAGCGTCGGCCCGAAATCCGCATAGCGTTCGCGGATCAGCGCCAGCGCCCGCTGCGCCTTGCCGGCAGGCAGCTGGTGGTTGCCTGCACGCCCACGCTTGCCTGACACCAGCCCGGCCACGCCGGCCGCGCCGTAACGCAACACCAGCCGTTCGATCTGGCGCACGCTCAACCCCAGGCGTTCGGCGGCCTGGCCCGGCTTGAGCCGGAACTCGGTCACGGCCTGAATGACCTTCAGCCGATCGATCTCACGCATCGTCATCGTGATCGTCCCAGTCGCGTTCATCGCCGGCTCCCTGAGCGGATGTCCGGCAGTCAAACTACCCAAAACACGACATTTCTATTTAGCGGAAACCCGACATTTCTATTTGGGACCTACATCATAAACGTGGATAATTAAGATTATGTCAAATTCAATAAAAGCTTAGTGAATTTCGCGATGATGCTGATCCACCGGTCATTCTTGAATCAGCGCCAATGGTGTTTGTCGTTTCAGAACTCCGCCGGTTTCTCTTCGTACATAAAGCCACGCGGATGCCCCTTCATCTCGAACGGGACCACCGGCGGCTCCTCGCGCTCCTTTGGCGGGCTGCTAACGAAGAGTCGCTCGGCGAGCAGATGTGGTGCGACAGTAATCGCCCAAGTCAGGTCTTTCGAGGAGTATTTGACAAACTGCCCCATCCAGTAGCTGACCGCCTACAGTGCGACCAGCGATGTTCCTACTTCTTCTACGACAAATGGGGTCAACGCGAGCGCAATTACCGTCATGACGCGTTTGTCAACAAGCGGGAGTAGTGTTCCTTCTCCGCTGAACGGTTTGTAAAAGCCCGATACGATCAGGGCCGTCGTTTTCCCTTCGAGGACTACAAGGCCAATCAGCCCTTCGTAGTCATTTGATAATACGTACTCGTCCAGCCAGGTCGAGTAGAGCGCGTCGAAACAGTCGGAGATCGCCTCTTTTGTCTCGAGGAAGTAGTTCGGAATATCCAAGTGCTCGTGCTCCGTGACAAAGGCATCCTCGTCGAACAGAGGCTTTGGCTGAACAACTGGCGCCGGTGCTGCAGAACGATGTGGCGGAGGCATTCGCGGAGGGGGGTGCGGGTAAACAAATCCAAGGGTTTCTTGGCCCGGGTTATCCTGATATTCGGTCGACAATTGTGCCAAGGTCTGGCGGTCATTTTCCGGCACCCCCAGAATGTGCTGGTCGCTTGCAGCCGTGACGATTGCGTCAACGGCTGCATGAGACCATGTGGCGAATGATAATGCGCCGCAAACTAGGATTCTCGTTAGAGTCAGTCGGACATTTGACATTTCCAACCTCCGACCACGCTGTTACATACAGTCAGAGCCTCATTCAGCACCAGCGATGATCGCGCTATTGACGGTCCGATATCATCTAAATGCTAGGTCAGGACAGGGCTTGCATCCGCCAAAATCACTATTGCCGCTCGCCCGTGAGGTGGTCGATATCAACGTGCAGCGCGGCGTCGACGACTTGAGGTGCGCCTATCGCGCGGACGTCCCCGCCCTGTCCCTAAGGGACAGGGCTAACTTTCTTACGCCTACGCGCGTGCGGGAGAGGGTCATTTTTGGACCCAGTAAAGCACGTAGATGATCGCGATGATCGCCACCAGACCCAGCAGGTATCGCCCCCCTAAGTCGCATTGCTGGAGAGTGAGGCACAGGGCGTTTAACGCCCGAATGGCTTCGATGATCTGCTTCATCATGGCTTTCCTTGCAAGGGGTTCGTCCGGCCAATGTTTTGGCCATGCGTAGCCAATAAACATCTGCAACCAATAAAAACATCTCCAGCCAACGCAGGATGACCACCGCAAACATCGTGCTAACTCACGCTCGGCCTTATGGGGCAAGGCGTGGAAAAAGGTGTGCCTGCCAAAGGACAAAACGTGGGCAAAGTTAGGGGGCAAATGCACCGGTTGGCGTGTTGGGTTTTTTTATATTTCCGCAACTTGTGTTGCCTGTTAGGCGTGTCCGGAGCCTTCGCCCGTCACTCCACGCGCCGCAGACCGGTCGCAAACCTGGCATTTGGGAACAGTCGCTCGAGACCGTGATTTCACCCTCGTGCCCGGCACGGAAAAGAAAACACAGAACTTGACGCAAAAAGAAATATGATCAGTGTTCGTTGATCCTAGGCGAGGGTCGCCTGCTTTACCTGAATGCTGCCTAACTACGAAATCTCCGCGGAGGCTTTGTGGCGAACGAACAGGACAACGAAGATGCAAGAAAGTCAAGCACTGGCCTCACGCTTTGGGATGTGGTGGCGGCAGCGCTGCGGAACAGAGTTGTCGTCGCCATCGTCGCGACTTTTTTGGCAACGCTTTTACTTGTCGCACTGGCCCTTGTTTTGACGAATAAACTTCAGATCGGATGGAAGGACAATCAACTAACTGTATGCCTTGGCTGTCCGGGCGAACAGCGTCGAACTCCTGCATCATCAGGTTCTGCAGTGTCCCAGGTACCGGTAGCCATTGGGGCAAGCGAGCCCGTAGCAGAGCCACGGCCGCCATTGCCACCACCTCCCCCCCCTCCCCGAAAAATACGCTTGACGGACTGTTGAATATTCCGATCAACAGCACGTTAGAGGAAGCTCAGGCAGATGTTCCTGGATTTCGAACCATTCAAACCTCACCGGGACTAACGATCTCATATCAGCAGGATTTTCTTGGACTGAAGTAAGCGTTGCTCTTGTACCGTCTAGACCTATGACGCCAAAGTGGACACAGTAGGCCCCACCATACGAGTGGTGGAGACTACTTTGTCACCTGAGATAGCAACAGCAGCGAGGCGCACGCGTAAAGGTACCCCCAACCACCCGATCGAGTTTCGGCGAGAACTCGCAAAGCTGGCGTGTGAACCGGGTGTCTCGGTCGCACGACTGGCGCTGGAACACGGGCTCAATACGAACCTGTTATTCAAATGGCGCCGGGCCTATCAAGCGGGACAGTATGAGCCGCCGACACTGTTGCCGGTAGAAGTGGTACACGAGGACCGCACGATCGAGGACGAGGCTGTATTGCCCGTTCAGTCGCCGAGCAAGGCTCAGCCGGTCATCGCGGGCGTGATTGAGATTAGCGTCGGCATCGCACGCGTTCGTATCGAGGGCACGCCCGACGCAGCCACGCTGCGTGTCGTGTTGCGTACGTTGCGTACCGCAGCGGAGGCTGACGCGTGATCGGCCTTCCTGCCGGCACGCGTGTGTGGCTGGCTGCCGGCGTGACCGACATGCGGGCCGGATTCAACAGTCTCGCCGCCAAGGTGCAGACCGTGCTTGAACGGGATCCGTTCTGCGGGCACGTCTTTGTGTTTCGCGGCAAACGCGGGAGTCTCGTGACATAGTGCATCCTTTGGTTAGAAACCAGGCAGCTTGAGTGATTTCTCTGCTTCCTGTCGGGCCTTGAAGTGAGGCGGTCGCCTTTCCTTGATGGCCCGTACACCTTCCCTGACGGCTTCGGAATCGAGCGCAGCAACAGGCACCTGCCAGGGCGCGGAGGGCATGAGTTGGGTCGCAGGCAGTATTCCCTCACGTATCAGGCGGTGAATCGAGCTTCCGTAGATTCCCAGTCGCCGTGAGGCCTCTTCCACGCTCATCGTCTCCGCATGCGACGCCGTTGGATCGAACGGCGCAATGCCCAGCCGTTCACGCATTTCGGTAACACGAACCGTGGTCCAGGTCTTGCCGTCTGGCGATTTGCATCGCATGCGGTTCATGGTCACCGCAAGCTCCCTGTCCGGCCACTGACCACCAAGCTTGCGCATGACCTCAACAGCACTGAAGTGTTGGCTGGACGGATATCGACCAACATTCACGCGTGCGACGCGCAGCTCCGTGTGCCGGCCACCGGTCCAATGAACCGTGGCGACAGCTTCGTTCGTGTCGTCGTCCAGATCAATCACGACCTCCAGAATGAGAATACGGGTCAGCCGCTGCTTTGTTCGCATGTCGGTGCCCGGCGCATTCCACGTCGCCGGGAGATCGTGCGCGAGCGTCATCAACTGTGTCTGGTCGATCGCGGGCCGGCTTGCAACCTCGCGGTCCAGAAGCGCTGCGCGCTCTTCGAGGTGAGCGACACGCTCGAGGGCCGCATTCCAGCGCGCTTCAAGCTCGCGTGCAACCAACCGCTTCATCGGATCGACAACCTCATACCGGCGTGCGGCGAGAGATGCGTCGTAGCGTGCTTCCTCGAGCTCACAGGCCAACGCACGACGCACATCGTCATCTGCGCGCGATATTTGCTGTGCAGCACGAATGGCCGCTTCCACCGCATGCTCCGAAACCACTTCGACAATCGCGGCCGCCACCGCCTTGTCGATACGTACTCCACCGATTCCGATGCAGCGAAATGCTCCGACATGTGCTTCGTCGCCGCGGCAGTAATAGCGATGCGCGTGGCCGGCTCTCATGCCGTAGTTGACTCGCATCATTCGACCGCACCGGCCACATCGCGCCAGGCCAGTCAGCAATGCGCGTCCGCCACGAGCAGATCGGCGGGAAGCGCGCTTCTTCATGTGTGTGTTCTCGGCGATCATCCTTCGATGCTCCTCGAACTGATCCCACGTGATATACCCTGGATGATGGTCTCGCAACAGGACGCTCCAGTCCTTCATCGGCTTGGAGTGACCTTCAGTCTTACGAGCCCGTCCGTCGACGACGGCAGTGCGTTGGGTCGTCCTTCCAAACACATACGCCCCAGCATAAACCGGATGTTCCAGGATCTGGACGACCGTGTGATATGCAGGCCGACTCCATTCGATCCGGACGCCGGCTGGGCCGTGCCGCGTGACGGGCAGCTTGACGTCCGATTGTATGGCCCATAGCAGCACCTGACGTGCGCTGCCGAGTTCGCGGAACTTACGGAAGAGCACCCGGATGGCCTCCGCAACCCGTTCGTCTGGATCGATCTCGATCTGCCCAAGCTCGTTCCAGCAGTAGCCCGGAGGTAGCGCGAAACGCAATTCGCCGCGCCGAGCCTTCGAATCACGGGCGGCAATGCCGCGCTGACGCAGCAGACTGAGTTCGTACTCCGACATCGTGCCTTTGAGTCCCAGCAGGAGCCGGTCGTTGACCAGCCTGGGGTCATAGATACCGTCGTGATCAACCACGACCGTGCCGACCAGTGCGCAAAGATCAATGAGATGGTGCCAATCGCGGCCGTTGCGCGCAAGTCGCGAGGCCTCGAGACAGAACACGGCGCCGACCGATCCTGCACACACTGACGCGACCAGCTTCTGGAATCCGGGCCGTTCGATACTGCCGGACCCTGAACGTCCAAGATCATCGTCGATGGTTATTACCGAAGCAAAGCCCATGGCCCGTGCAGATTCGGCGAGCGCGTACTGACGATTCTGGCTCTCCGTGTGCTCCACTACCTGGCTCATGGTTGACTGCCGGACGTAGACTACCGCACCTCGGCAGAGATGTTCAGCGGAGATCTTCTGGCTCATCGCGATCTCCTGGGTCGTTGGTGTTCGCCGGTTTGCCCAGCGCTTCCAGCAGAAGTGCCGCGAGCGCTTCGATCACTTCCTCCCGTCGATTCCCCACAATGTCTGCGTTGAACGTTGGGTCTCGGTGCAGTTCCAGCGGAAGTTGTACGCCGGGTTCTCTTTGCGGTCGTCTCATCGGAATGGCCCTCCGTTGACAGAGGTTCCGATGATCCTCCTGCGTCGCAGTGGCGCTTCCGGTCAGACAGGATGCGGCATAGGAGGGCCAGCGCATCCGCGCTCACCTGCGGCTCGCCGAGTGACATTGCCGAGCATGCCGACGCATCGAGCATCCACGCTGGCAATTCGCGGGAGATCTGTTGTGGAACGTCGAGATGAACCATCTGATTCCCACGACGCCCTGTACGGCGGACCAGTCTGTATTCCTGGCCATAGGCAGGGTGCCAGCGGTATGCGATCACAACGATTTGTGATCGGTATGTTGAATGTCGTGCGGCTTGGCGACCTGCTCAAGGTGTTGTGGTGGAGCGGCGATGGCATGTGCCTGCTGATGAAGCGACTCGAGAAGGGGCGCTTCGTATGGCCTCAAGCCGACGGTGGCGTTATTTGCCTGAGCCCGGCGCAACTGTCGATGCTGCTCGAAGGCATCGACTGGCGGCAACCGACGAGAACGGCACGACCGACCTCGGCGTTGTAAACGTCGTTGCCCGCGCGTAAACTGCCTGCATGACGCGCGCGAGCCCACTTCCCGACGATGTCGAAACGCTGAAGGCCATGCTGCTCAGCCAGGAGGCGGCGCTGCGCGAGCGCGACGCTCAAGTGCTCAAACTGCAGGAAACGGTCGACTCGCAACAAGCCGCGTTGGCTTCACGTGCAGCCGAAGTCGAACACCTGAAGCTGCTCATTGCCAAGCTGCGTCGTATGCAGTTCGGTCGCAAATCGGAGAAGCTGGACCATCAGATCGAGCAACTCGAGTTGCGCCTCGAAGAGCTTGAGGCCGACGAAGGCGCGGCGCCCGTCGAAATCCCGAAGGCGCCGCGCACGGCTGTGGAACAGGCACCGCGCAAGCCACTGCCAGAACATCTGCCGCGCGAGCTCCGAACGTACTTGCCCGAATCTGCCGGGAAGTGCTCGGAGTGCGGTGGCGAGATGAAGTCGCTGGGCGTAGACGTCGCGGAACAGCTTGAGTACGTACCGGCAAGCTTCCGGGTCATCCGTCATGTGCGCCCGAAGTTTGCGTGCGTGTGTTGCGACCACATCTCTCAGGCACCTGCACCGAGTCGTCCCATCGAACGCGGTCTCGCCGGCCCCGGGCTGCTGGCACACGTGCTGGTCTCGAAGTTCGCAGACCACGTGCCGCTTTACCGGCAGTCGGTCATGTACGCGCGAGAAGGCGTCGAGCTTGATCGCTCACTGCTTGCGAAGTGGGTCGGTCACGCGGCGACGCTGCTGCAGCCGCTCGTTGAAACACTGCGTCGTCATGTGATGTCGGCGACGAAACTGCACGCCGACGACACGCCGGTTCCAGTGCTCGCACCGGGCAATGGCACGACGAAGACCGGTCGCCTGTGGGTGTACGTGCGCGATGATCGTGCATCGGCCAACATGACGCCGCCGGCGGTGTGGTTCGCCTATACGCCGGATCGCAAGGGCATCCATCCGCAGCAGCACCTCGAGTCATTCAGCGGTACGCTGCAAGCCGACGCGTACGGTGGCTACCAGGCCATCTACGAAACCGGGCGCGTCACGGAGGCGGCTTGCTGGGCGCACGCTCGACGACAGTTCTATGAATTGCACGCAGCGCGCCCCAATGCGTTGAACACCGAAGCGCTCGAACGTATCGGCGCGCTATACAGGATTGAGGAAACAATCAGGGGCAAACCGCCCGACGAACGCCGTGCGCATCGCCAGGCGCATGCGCGGCCGCTAATCGATCAGTTCCATGAGTGGCTCACAACGATGTTGGCAACGCTCTCGCGCAAATCGGACACGAGTCGGGCGATCCTCTACGCGCTGAACCGGTGGGAAGCGCTCACACGCTATTGCGATGATGGCCAGCTCGAAATCGACAACCTGCAAGTTGAGCGCGCGCTACGTGGGGTGGCCATTGGTCGCCGCAACTATCTGTTCGCGGGAGCAGACTCTGGCGGCGAACGTGCCGCCGCCATCTACAGCCTGATTGGCACCGCAAAACTGAACGGTATCGATCCTGAGGCATATCTGCGCTTCGTGCTCGCACGCATCGCCGACCATGCGATCAACCGCATCGACGAACTCGCACCGTGGGTCATCGCCGATCAACTCCGCGCCGCAGTCTGAAGATCACAATCTCCAGTCAAGACGTCGCTGGTGCAGCGCTTACGGACTGAAAGACGCGTCAGTGTCTGAAACGCTCACGGAAGCCGGGGTGACGAAGGACGCGATCGTCACTTATAGCGTCGCGCACCGGTCAGCTAGTGGCGCGCTGGCAGAGAAAGGTGAATCAGTCGAAGATGTTAATTCGACTTGTTCGGGGGAACGCTACGATGCCTATTTACAGAACTTGCTAGGTAAATTTGGAGTGCCAAAGACGTACGCGCCAACTAAATGGGATGCGACCAATGAAATAACACCCGCTCTCGGCGGCCCCATGTGCAGCGTCGGGAGCGGATACACATGCCATGTAGAGAATGGAACAAGGAGTCTGCAGAAAAGCGTATTTACCAAAAATGATTTTGGGGAAGTTACTTTCACTGCAACTTGGACCTACTTTGACGTAAGATGGGGCGATACTGATGATCTCTATAGCCTTGCTCGACACGTAACGTCTTGTGAACTGAAGACAGTATTTCTACCTAAGTAGAGAGTGTGTCTGCGACATTCGATCCGGGTAAGGGTTACGTGGCGACCGACTGGACGAACTGAGTCCAGTGATCTGACATTGTCTGTCTGAACAAGTCCGACTTTCTACAAATAACGGCCGCGAAGTTAGCGGTCCCCCACTTACCCTTCGATCAGAAACGTGTCGCGTTTCTTTCCCTTGATCCAGAACGGCTGACGACCACGACCACTCCACGTGGCGCCCGTCTTCGGATCCTGATACTTCGCCTCGACTGCGACAGGCTTCGTCTGAATCGTCACGAGTGCTTCTTCGCGCGCCCGGACTTCTTCCTCTTTGATCCTGATTTGCAGTGCTGCGAGCTGATCATTCAACTGTGCCAGCTTGCTTTCGTTCTGATTAGCCATCCCGGATACCTCGCTGTGTTGTGCGAATAGAGTCGCGCCCTTCTACATCCAATGCGCTGGGAAGACTATTCGTCCAATAGAAAGATTCTAAAAAAAGAGAAACACATATGACTGCTCCGATCCCGATCCCCAATGGATCACAAAACCCCTAGTCGGAGCACAATCATGATCGACGTTGCACCCAAAAACTACCACTCGGGCAAACTCGCATCCAAGGCTAACACCAGGAAAGCGTTCATCACCACCCTCCTCTTCATCTTCGGCGGCCTGTCGATTTTCGTGGCGGACCATGTCGGCCAGACGTTGCAGCATGAGCGCGTCGTCGAAGTGGCCAGTCGCTAAAACCTCTCCAGCATGAGCGACGACATAAAGCCCAGTCCCTCCCGGGGACTGGGCTTTATGTCCAATACTTTTTCTTTTTTCCTAGAACAAAGACGACCGTCTTTGGCGATGTTGAGATTTAGGTCGATCCAGCTTCAAGCTATCAACCCTCGCGCCGACTGAAGAATCAGAAGCTCATTTAATCGCCAGAAACGAATCGATTTCATAATTTCTGACTCCAGTACGACGAACTGCACGTTGTATGACCTTTAGTATCCGCTCATCGTGCGACGCGCTCGACTGATTTTCGCCCCACTGATACGGAGGCCAACCATTCAGGCTTGATACGACAGTACTCTCAGCCTCGAGAGACTGTAAAACTGTGCTCAAAAACGCAAACCCTCGAACATAGCCATCCTTGAATATCGAAGTGCCGTCTGTATAAGTCGCGTATCGAAGATCAGTCGGAAGGTGCATGAGGTCATCGGCCTCATCCATAAAGCTTGCTAGTCGACTCCAAAAATCATACGGATAGCTTTGCGTAAACACTTGCGATTGCATTTCTGCCATCGAAGCGGGCAGCGGTTTGGCTGCACCTGGAGCCGGGTTCAGAGTTCCCGTGCGGACCACCCGTTCTGCCCAATTGGCGGTCGGCTCAAGCAGCCACGATCTCTTGAACCCCATGTATCCGTACTGGTATAGATGAAAAAATTCATGGGAAACAACGCTCCATGACCCCGGGAATTTATCCAACCTACTGGAAATATCAATTCTTATCGAGCACGCACCGTCCCTTTGCGGGACTGCGGAATAGCTTGCGGGTTCGCTATACGCCAGTCCGTTCCCGGCAATATTTCCCAAATTTATGTCGATATATGAAGCGGCCCGATAGCGGGCGCTCTCAAGAGGATCACGAAATCCGAGAAGATTGAATGCTTTTCTGGCTGCATCTGCCTGCCGCGCTACGTTTTCAACGTAGTCGGGCACCCCATCAGAATTGGCGTCGGTTTGGTCGACAATCTGATGATCGCCACTTCGGGTATAGAATACTCTTATGCCACTTCCCTCCAGCTCATATTTTTCCGTGAGGGACGGCATAAAGCCCGTAGCCAACTTATTGATTGGGCATGGGTTTATTGACTGAGAATTGACGCTTTCGGTTAAAAGTATACCTCCAAAAAACAGAGCGGAAGCTGTTTTCTGAATTCTTTTTGGAAATGACATTAATGAGCTCCTTATTATTGATTCGATCTTCTGGAACGTTAACGATGAAGACGAGAGATGTGTCAATTTCTCTCGCTGCGCACTACTAGGGTATTACTAAGGAAAATGCGGCGAGTTAGAGTTAGGGATTCCTGACTCACCTTAGAATGATTTCCAACCCGATAAATCGAAACGTGCCTTTTCGCTCTCTGCATCTTCAATGCAGTTCGGGTACGTGACGCGAGGACTACGGCTTGACCTGCAATAAGTCAATTTCCTGCAGCGCGCGGCGCACATCCTTCTCCGACTGCCCCTGGGCCAGCAACGACGCCGCGCGCTTGCCATGGTCGGCCAGCAAATGATGCAGAGGGGGCGCAGCATGGGCATAGATGTGGCGCGGGTTCAGCCCGATAGAGCGCAGGCGACGCACGTAGTACAGCTGACTGTAAAACGGAACACTGCGATCTTCCGGATCCGAGATCACGTAGATGGCCGGAATCGGCTCCCGTCGGATATTGCCGATCTCGTCGACGGGGTCATAGTAGGTCGTGGTGTCGTCGAGAAGCTTGCCAGGAATCTCACGTCGGTACTCCCAATAGGCGCTCACCTGTCTGGCGGAAACGAGGCCGGAAGAGAATACACCGGCCTCGATATCCGATCGCTTGTTGAGCAAAGCGGCCGCGATCTGACCGCCCCCGGAGTGGCCAGCCAGGATGAACGAGGAGATCTTGAAGTGATCCTTCAGGACGTCCAGTGCACGGTTCATCAACTCGATCTCGCGTGGCCTGCGCCTGAGATTGTGGTCGCCCGAGGAGCCATAGATGCCGGGGCGAGCAAGAAAGATCGTCGGACGCTGGGCCTCGGCTGACCAGGCCGCCAGGTCCTTTTCGATCTTCATCGGCGAGGCGTCCGCGTAGGCATGGCTAATGTGCCGGACGCCTTTCGTGGTTCTCAGTATGACGTCACCACTGAAATAGACCAGCGCGAGGGGGTTCTCACCATCGGCAAATCCGCGGGCGTAATACCTGATGCACTCGCCGCCACCTTCCGCTTCGATCCACAACCCGTTGGGCACGCGAGCGCAGTGCTCGGGCGAACTAAAAGCGCCGTTAAGCGCCTCCACCATGGCAAAGCGCTCGCTCTCACGGGTGATGCGCAATTCTTGGGGTTGCGGCCTCTCAAAGGGACCGAGGACATTCTCGTCGCGGGGGCTGCCTGCTGACAGTCCCCCGACCCCGAATGCGACGAAGACAAATTTGGAGAGCCGCCAGCGGGCGACGCGCCATCTACGATGTAAGTAAATTCTGATTGAACGCATAAAAGTCGATGCGTTCCTTAGGCGACAACCTGCATGTCGCTGGCGTTCCGCTGGATGTGCTTAGGCGCGGAGGCTCGCTGGTCGAGATACTTCAGGTACGCCACGAAGCCCGACAAGTAGTGCTCCACATCGTCGATGCGCACCCGGAACCCATGATGTCGAATGAAGAAGCTGCCCACCACCCGAGCGGGGTTCTTGAAAAACATGGCCAGCTCCGGGAAAAAGTGACCGGTCATCAGATACCTTGCGCGTTGCTCGAGGGCGCTATAGAACTTGTCGAGATCGAAGCCCTCCAGCAGATGTGAGAGTTCCGGCGTGGACTGCAAGCGCACGATCATTCTTTCGGCCGCCATCATCAACTCCAGCAAGGTGGGAAAGGTCGTGATGCGCTCGAGCACGAAGTCGAGGTGGTCTCGCACGTTGTCCAGGCCGAAGGTGAAGTAGCGGGCCTCAGGCTTGTAGCGCGTGAGTTCATTGATGCAATAGCTCAGCCAGTGGTCATGCGCCTTCCAGTGCTTGGCTTCGATGAAATAGCCAACGGCCCGCTCCACCGCCTGGAGCCACCTTGGATCCTTCGTCAGACCGTACAGTCGCATCAGGCCGAAGGCGGCCTCACCATCGTAGTAAATGATTCGGCTTTCTTCCTTGACGTTCAGATCAGGATAGTGAAGCACATGTACGAAGCGCCCGGTTGACGGGTTTTGCATGTGGAGGATTCCGAGCGCCAGTTTCTCGAGGAGCGGTATGTATCTGGTGTCGCCGGTGAGTTCGGTGTACTTCGACAGAGCCAGCAGGCACACCGCGTTGCCGCCGAGCTTGATTTCGTCTCCCGTATCCACGAGGAAGGCGACCTGCTCGCCCGAAGGAAGTGTCACGTGATGTATGAAGTGCTCAGTCAGATGGACCAGCGCCTTGTCGATCGACGCCTTGTGTTGCGGGTCGCGCGTTAGTTCCCATCCTTCGAGCATCGCATAGGTCGAGCTGGCATGCCGCAAAGTGTTGTACGTCGGAATGGCGCGATCAAAGCAGGGAAACCACCCGTAGTGGTATTTGCCTGATGAAGTGACTTGTCGTGCCAGGTACCCAGCGCTCGTGGTAATCACCTCTCGCACGTACGCCGCATCCCACGTGGGTAACATTCGATACCCACGGTTTCGACCCTGGTGCTCCACGCGGTGCACGGCCTTGCCGTCGGTAAAGACAGTTCGGGTTTCGAAGAGCCAGACGGGTTCTTGTGGCTGTGTGGGCCATTTCAGTTCATGTCCGAATCGACGCTGACCATAGCGCTTGAGATTGGTCTCATTGGGCGTCGCTTCGTTCGTGGTCCCATCGTACAGCACCGCATTGGCGCCGATCTCGGGCTCAAGCATTGCAACAGAGAATGCCTCGTCGAAGGCGATTCCGAAGCGGAAATAGTTGCGCTTGGTGACGGCAAGGCCTTTCTCCAAGGTCTCCCAGGTCATCTCGTGCACCGTGTGAACCACATCTACGCGCAGCCAGAGCACTGGCAACGCGGTGCCATGGCGTTGCCACGCGTTCAGCAACTGTGCACCCCGCCGCCAGGCGGAGTCGAACTCTCTGCTGCGTGCGACAACGACATGTGCTCGATCCTTGCCTGTGCAGGCGGAGATGAAAAGTACACCGGGCTTACTCTCGGCGTCCGGCGACGCAGCACGGCAGTCTTCCCAGACATTGACGGCGGCCGGGCGTGTCATGGCCAACAATTGGCTCAGTCTCATGAAACGACTTCTCCTTACCACTGGACGGAATGCTTACTCGACCCATCGCACGACAGCTTGCGGGAGCAATCGATACCAAGGCGAAGGAGGCCAGTCAAACTTTGAAGCGTCATCATGCTGCTGCGCCCGGCACCGGTCGCAGCAGGCGAGTGACGACTTGCGTGAGGCCGATGCCGTGGGAGCTCTTGACCAGCAGCACGTCGCCGTCCTTGATCCATGCATCCAGTGCCGCCAGCAGGGCGTCCACGTTCTCGAACCACTGCCCGTTGATATCCCCATGCAGCCGTCTGGACAAAGCGTGCGTCAGCTTTCCGCACAGCAAGACCCGATCGGGGTGCGCCGCACGCACGTCGGCCTCCAGGGCCAAATGCATCGACTGCGAATCCTCGCCGAGTTCAAGCATGTCGCCTAGCACCAGAACTCGCGAAGCGTAAGGCACTTCTTTGGGAGCGGCGTCCGCGAGCACCTGAAGCGCGGCACGCATCGACGCAGGATTGGCGTTGTACGCCTCGTCCCAAACCTCGATGTTCCCGTTCGCATGAACTGTGCGGACACGTCGACCGCGTCCGGGCAACGGTTTAAAACTGGCGAGCTGTCGCGCCACCGGCGACGTAGGCAGGCCCATCGCGGCAGTTGACGCCAAAACCGCTGTCGCGTTCATCGCCATGTGCCGGCCGGCAGCACCGAGTTCGAAGGTATGAACGTCCCCGAAGATGTCGACGCTGACTGTTGAGCCCTCCATGTGGATCAACCGCACATCGCAGTCCACGGTAGTTCCAAACCGCACAACACGCAGCCTCGCCGCCCGAGCGCTCGACTCGAAGATCGGGAACTCAGGCATGTCGGCATTGATGACTGCAATGCTCCCAGGGGTCATGCCGGTATAGACCAGAGCCTTCTGCCGTGCGATCTCGGCCGTGTCGCCAACGCGCGCCACGTGAGCGGGTGCGATGGCCGTGACGATGGCTACATCAGGCTGAATCAGCGCACTGCATGCTTCCATGCGCGCGAACGCAACCTCCTGAACCCAGAAGGTGGCGTTCCGGTTCATCGAAGCGATATTCCACCCGATTCCGTAGGGCGAGTTCGCACTCGTTTGACTGAAATCGCTTGTACCCACACCGCTCAGCGCATGCGCGGCCATTGCGACCGTGGACGTCTTGCCTACGCTGCCAGTCACGGCGATAACCTTCCCCCTGAAGCGGCTGCGGCTGTCGCGGGCGAGTGCTCCTACTGCTTCGTTCAGATCTTCCACTTCCAACAGCGGGCCGACCCAACGTCCCTGGGTTTCCCCGGCTTGCGCAATGGTGCCTGCAGCGCGTGACACTAGCCGCTCGAGTATGTGGGGCCGCAGACCAGAGGCCCCGGCCGGCGCGAGCAACATCTGCGTATTGCGGAACTGGCCCGGATCTGCGCAGATGCCGTCGCATCGCCATTCAGTGGAAGGCGGAGCTGTTCTCCAGCGTCCTTGCGTGACTCGAGCAAGCTCTTCGGCGTTCCAGCCATTTTGAATGTCCATCCTCAACTCTCCGTTCAGCGGGTGAAGAGACTCAGGTCCACGGCGGGTTTCCCTGCGAGCGTAACGGGCAGTCGGGGTTCGGCGAGCATCTCGAACGCCGGATTCTCGCCCAGTCCCATCAACAGATGCACTCGTTGCGATGCTTCGTTGCTGCGATTGACAGCTCGATGGTTCACGTCCACCCGCACCAGAAAGGCAGAACCGTCCGCAGGCAGATGAACACTTTCGATGCTGCCGTCGGCGCGCTGCCACTCGAAGAAGCAGTTAGAGTTGGTAATGATGGGGATATGCAAGCGCCAGGTCTCGGTGTTCGCGTCTTTGTGTAGCGGCATCTCCGCACCTTCGCTTTCCAACTGCATGATGCGTGCCCGATAGGGTTTTAGCCCCCCGCGGGTCAACGTTTCAATGACGCGCATCAGGCCGTCGCCGCAAGCCGCGGTGGGCGTCACACCGCGCGTGCTGAGGCCTCCTGGTGCAATACGCCGGATACCGTCTTCCATCGTTCCGTCACGGCTGGTCACTGCCCAGCCCACGTAGTCGACCCTGTTGTCACGGTATGGCGTCGAAGGCATCTTCTGGATGCGTTCGATGAAATGCGCACGTAGTTCCTCAGGATCCGTCTTGAAATTTTTCAGACGCGCGAACATGACATCACTTGACTGCTTCATAGGCTTTCCTGATTCAACGGTTTCCAACTGGCGGTGAGTACGGCGCCTCAAAATCGGTACTTTCCTAACCGACTATTTTCTCGGCGATAGGATTATTGCGCGGAAGCTTACTCACTCAGTTAATCGTTCGCAATCCTTCTAAACGAGATTTAACACTAAATCGTACGCGTCCGAAAAACCGTTCGTTTGGGGCGATCCAAACATAATTACCCAATGTGTTCTTTCGGAAACCGAATTATTATCAATTAAGGCAGTAACCGGCAGGCGTGGGCGGCATGCAGATCACGCCGCAGGACGGTGGTTGGCAGGGGTATGGTCCGTCGGCGATGCCTCAGGGTGCCCAGGGTCGCACCGGAAGCGCTCTACAGTGGCGGGCTCGAGCGCGTCCGTGACGCATTCGTTGGGAGTCAAGCTGTGCCTGCGCAGGTACAGTCGATTCTTCCTTCTTTCTGTTGCCGCCATTGATCTGTCGGATCATACTGGCCGTGCCTTCGGCGACTTCCCGAGGTGCCTCTGCGAAGCGCGTTCGCTCCAGCTTTCATCCCAGATCCGCGTATTTCACCCCCTCTCCCACTGTACTCACCTTCCGATCCCCTGCCCCCTTTTGTGGAAGCAAGCTATGTCGACGATTCCAGCGCGCTTAGAGCGTCTGCCGTACTCGAGCTTTCATCGCAAACTGCTGTGGCTTGGAGGACTGGGCTACGTCTTCGATGCGATGGATATCTCCGCGCTGGCCTTCATGCTGCCGGTGCTGCGCACCCAGTGGCATCTGAGCAGCGTGCAGACCGGCGTGCTCGGCAGCGGCACCTTCATTGGCTACTTCTTCGGCGCCTCGCTCGCCGGCATCCTCGGTGACGTGATCGGGCGGCGCAAAGTCATGATGTCGGCACTGGTCATCTACTGCACCGCATCGCTCGTCAGCGCCACCGCACAGGGTTGGCCCTTCTTCATGGCGGCGCGCATCATCGTCGGGGCCGGCACCGGTGCTGAAAGCGCGATCGTCGCGCCATTTCTCTCGGAGTTCTGCGCGCGCAGGTATCGTGGCGCCAAAGTTGCGGTCGCAGCTATGGCCCTGACCGCCTGGAGTACATGTCCACACAAGGACAACATACTGATTTATCAGCCACGAAGGGGCCGACTTTATTCGCACTGACTGCAGACGTGCTAGCACATCGCGCCCACCCATTTGCCCGCCCCCGTGGCGCACGCCATCGACATCGTGTTTTCGCTCATAACGAATCCTGTACACGAACAACGCGGTGATGGTCGCACCCGTTGAGGAATTACATGTTCGGATAGTTCGGTGCGCCGCCTTCGGGCGTTACCCAGACGATGTTCTGCGTTGGGTCCTTGATATCGCAGGTCTTGCAGTGCACGCAATTCTGCGCATTGATTTGCAGACGGTCCTCGTCTTCTTCCTTGATGAATTCATACACGCCCGCCGGACAGAAACGCGCTTCCGGGCCTGCGTAGGTTTGCAGGTTCACCTTCACGGGAGCGTTAAAAACTTTGGGGTAGCGATTCCGAGGCCCGACGAAACTGATCGAGGAATACCGCGACCTCGAGAGATATCGCGGGGGGACGTCGTTTGAAGACTTCAAGTCTCTCGCGCAAGTCACCGTTTATCACCGCGCATCGCACTTGGGCAAGCAGATGAACTCCAGTTGGCGACCAACGCATTTGTTGGCGTTTACACATGCGCTGGTTGAGCACCTGATTCACAGCAGACTCGGCCGTCGCGGTCGAGATAGGTTTTCCGCGACGATGTCTTGCGCCGTAGTCGATCGTTGAGCCGCCGTTCGCTTCGACGTATTCAACAAGCTCTCGGGTGCGGTAGTCGAGCTGCGCCAGACTTTCTACAACACCCGGTGTTTCAGGTACGATCACCCGACAGAGAAGCAGGATGCCTTGCATCCTGTCTTTCGCCTTCTCGAGTTTGGCATGCCAGAAGCACCAGCGCAGCTTGTCAACGCGGGATATCAGCACACGTCAGGCGGCCTTTTCCGATTCGGTTTGTGCGTGTATGCCCTTGATGATCTGCTCGAGATACCTCACTCTCATTGATATATGGAACCAGTCCAGAACAGGTGTAGGAGAAAACGGCAATCGACAGGCGATTGACTGGAGGCCATTCGCACCATCGGTTATGACAGACAGTTTCGGTTGATCGCTTCCGGTTGTGGCCTTCACGAGGGTGGTGAGCCGGTCCACGATATCCGGCAACCTCTTTCTCACGAACGCGAATACGCGCGACGTCTGCCCTCTGGCGCTCAAGCGGCCCGTTAGAACCTCAAAGCTGGAACATTCAGATTTGCGTCTCCCTCTAACGAATCCTCCGTCGATGGTCAGGGTCCACTCCGTCTCTCCCTTCGGGGCGCGACACGCAGCAGGCTGAACCGCTTCAATGCGCTCGCCGACGCGCAGTGCCCTGTTCCGCACGGTCACATGGTTCAATGTCTCCCGCACAGGCAGGAACTCGCGCAGCATAGTAACGACCTGCCGGTATGGCATCTGTGCCGAAAGCCTGGCCTCGAGCGAGAGAAGTTCCTCGGTCGCCCGCTCCGGAACGAATTCGGTCATCGGACTGTACGGATACTCCAACTGCAACGGAGTCTCGCACGGACAGCAAACAATCCGGGCACTGCGAAATGGCACGGTACCGAAGACAGTATCCACCTTGCGGATACGCCGATCCTTGAGTTCGAGAAACCGGTGACAACGGGTACAGAAGCGTCGGAACATGCAGACTTCTTCAGCTTGCGCTGCGACCACTACCTGCTGAAGCCTGTGCAGCAGATCTTTTCCTTCGGCCAATGACAGCCCGACCTTGTCCGGCTCAAGCTGGCGATAGGGACGTTCCAGCTGACCGATTTCGAACGTTTCTGTTTCGTCCCAATCGGTGGTGATCTCGACGCGAATTGTGACTTTCATCTCCAACTCCGGCGGCCATGATTGCCCGAATCCTAGGCGCCCGGCGCTGAAACCCCAAGGTTTTTAACGCTCCCGCGTCAGAGTGGCACAAGACACAATGGGCGTCGCGTGGCGTGCCCGGCATGTGCCGTCAACGGCGGCGACGCGCACGAGATCCGGCCACACGGCGGCCGTGGTTACGTCGATGGCACTGGGCGCTCCGTCCGCACCGTTGAAGACGACGCTGCCCTGGCTGGCCAGTGAATACGAGGAAACCGTCGCCGTGCTCGGGAAAGACTTCTGGCGCTATGGCGTACCCGGCAACGAGTCCGTGCTGAACGCTTTCTTGCGCTACCACCATACGCAGGGACTGTCCGAACGGCTCATGACCATCGACGAACTGTTTGCGCCCTGCACGACGGCGCAGTTCTTTATTTGACGCCACACGGGAAATCTCCTGGCTTACGATCTACACTTGAATTGGAAGGGACGCAGCGCAGCCAGAACAACCGACGATGCGACGGCCGTCAGCGACGAGCCGGATAGAAGTAGTGCCGACGCCGCCTCTATATTGGAGACCGGGCATGCCACGGACCGCAAGCCCGGCGCCTTCGTGTACGTCGAGGGGGACACCATGACGCGCGGACAGGTCGTTGGACTGCTGTGCAGCGCCCTACTTGCCGGTTGCCTGTCGGCCGGAGTCGAAGTGAGACCCGAAGAGATGTCGCACTTCAAGCCCGGCGTGACGACGCTGCAACAGGTGATAGCGGCGCTCGGCCCTGCTTCGGTGGAGAGCGCGCTGGACGACGGCTCGACGCTCCTCGTCTACACGTACGTGACATCGCGGCCCCACCCCGAAAGCTTTCTTCCGTTCATTGGGTCGCTGATCGGCGGCGGCGACACGCACACGTCCGCGGCCGTATTCCTGTTCAATCCGCGCGGCGTCCTCAAGAGCGCAAACACCACCACCTCGAATATCGGTACGGGCCTGAGCAGCGGCTTGGGCGCCGGCCAGCACAGCGCCTCGACGCCAGCCGCCCAGCCGCGTGTGGAAGTCAGGAGCGTACCGCCGGAAGCCGTGCAGAGCGTCGAGCCGCTTCCAGAACAGGAAGTCCAGCCGGCGACGCAAAATGACGTCGAACCGCCGCCAGCACAGGAGGGCGAGTCGGATCCAATCCAGTAGCGGGGACGAGCTATCTGACCTTGACCTCGTTCTCCAAAACTTGATTCTTCTCGAAGGCCGTGATGCTTTTCAGCGTCGTTTCGCAGATGGTCGTCAACGCCTCACGCGTCAGGTAGGCCTGATGTCCGGTGACGATCACATTGGGAAACGATACGAGGCGTTGGAACACGTCGTCGGTGATGATTTCGCTGGAGAGATCGCGAAAGAACAGATCCGCCTCCTGTTCGTACACGTCGATCCCGAGCCCGCCGAGCAGGCCGCTCTTCAGGGCTTCGATCACGGCTTCGGTATCGACCAGCCCGCCCCGGCTCGTGTTGGTGAGTATCGCCCCCCCCTTTGCCCGCTCGAGCGTCTTCGCATTAATGATGT
This sequence comes from Paraburkholderia sp. HD33-4, assembly GCF_021390635.1. Taxonomy (NCBI): domain Bacteria; kingdom Pseudomonadati; phylum Pseudomonadota; class Betaproteobacteria; order Burkholderiales; family Burkholderiaceae; genus Paraburkholderia; species Paraburkholderia sp. HD33-4. The sequence goes on from NZ_JAJEJS010000003.1 coordinate 1,343,358, forward strand.
GATAGGTCTCGGGTGTGAGCGGGCAATGCAGCGAAATAATTTCGGCTTTCTCGCCAATCTCGTCCATCTTCGCGTACCTCAGGCCGAGTGCCTGGAATTCCGCAGAAGGATAGGGATCGAAACCGATCACCTCGCAACCGGAGCCGAGCATGATCTTCGCGAACACGCAGCCGATCTTGCCGGTTCCGACCACCGCAACCGTCTTGCCGCAAAGGTCGAAGCCGGTCAGGCCGTCGAGCGAGAAATTCGAGTCGCGGGTGCGGTTATAGGCGCGGTGCACCTTGCGGTTGACCGCGAGCAAGAGCGCAACGGCGTCGAAGGGAATGTGCCTCCCTCCTCGCGATTGTGTGAGTGCCTTGTCGGACCAGTGGTTACCTTCCCACGGGATAACACGCGTTTTCTGGACGGATTGCGGCAAACAAGACTGGATTTCTGTCACCGGAGTCACTCGCGGCGAAATTTTGCCCGCGCCGGCGGAGACCTTGAACTTTAATTTGCTGCCGCCGGGGACGGCATCTACGATCGCCTGCTGTTCTGTTGTCGGTCCTGGAATACGCTCGCTGTTGCATGCCGGTCGCGTCCGTGCTCCGTAACTGCGCACGGATAGTCGCACAGCGCAGCGTGTCAATACCACTCCCCTTCAACGCAATCAATGGAAATGCGAACGTGACGGGCCGGAGCGCGCCGGCCCCACCGCAGTGCGCGGATTGCGGGCGCGGCGTCGTGCACGGTCATGCCGCCCTCGTTCGCTCAACTGTGAGGCGCGAAGACTTGCCGTATGCCGCAGGTGCGCCTCTCCGGCACGTTCTGAATCTAACGGCGTGACGTTGCCGTCGTCGTGGCGAGCGACGAACGTATCGCCGGGTGTGATCACGGCCATCATGGTTTTGAGTCGCTTTATCATGAAACTGCAGTCTCCGTCACGCTGTGCTCAATCTTTCCAGTTCGGTATCCACCAGCAGCTTCTTCAGTTCCGGCACGCACGATCCGCAGTTGCTGCCGGCCTTCAGGCAGGCGGTGATTTCCGCTGCGGTCTTTAACCCTTGCTCACGGATCGCCATGCAGATCGTAGTGCGTCCCACACCGAAACACGAGCAGACCGTGGGCCCCGTATCGACACCCTTGCCAATCGGCTGTCCGACCAGCAGTCCGGCGCGGTCCTCCTCGTCGAGCCTGTCCTTCCCGAACAGGCCCGCGAGCCACGTACGTGACGGCAATGGCAATTCCGGGCGCGCCGATACGAAGATGCAACTCTCGATACGATCGTCGACCAGATGTACGGCGCGATAGATGCCTGCGGCCCTGTCCTCGTACTCCAGCCAGTCGGCTTGTGGATCGTCGATGCCGAACAGCGCTTGCGCCCAGCCACCGTGATCGGTGAGCAGTTTGCGCCCCGCGAGTTCGTAGCGCACGAACTGCATGCCTTGGACCCGCGTCCAGTAGGTCATGCCGTCCAGCACCGGAGCGTGACGGCTCAATGAGAAGCCGTGCCAGGCGACATCGAACCTGTCGATTCGAACCGGCGTATGTTTGAATTCGGGCTCCCCGGAGACCGGATCGACTTCGGGATTCACCACCGCGCCGACACGCGCGTCGGACGCCACCTGATCGTTCCAGTGAATCGGCACGAATACGCTGCCTCGCGGCATGCCGCCGCCGTGCTGCACACGAGCGACCATCGTGCCCCAACGGCTCGACACGCGCGCCAGTTCACCTTCGCGCACGCCGCACGACAGCGCGTCCTGCGGATGCAGATCAATGAATGCTTCCGTCACGTGACCAGCGAGCTTCTCCGACTTGCCGGTGCGGGTCATCGTGTGCCATTGATCGCGTACCCGGCCGGTATTCAGCGTCAGCGGATACTCGTCATCCGGCGCGTGGACCGGTGCGCGCGGCGGAGTCGCGACGAACCGCGCCTTGCCGTCGGGGTGCGCATAGCGGCGATCGTCGAAGAGACGCGGGGTACCGTGCGGCGCCGCCCCGTTCGCCGCCAGTACCGGCCACTGGATCGGTTGCAGCGCGTCGTAACGCTCGCGGCCGAGCGCGACGAGGCCGCCCAGATTGAACCGGCGCGGCACGCTATCTTCGATGGGCTGACCGTCTGATTTCCCGTGGCTGCCAGCACTCTCGCCGCCGGTGTCAACCTCGTTGCGATAAGCGCTCAGCCGTGCATGCTCGTCGAAGACCTCATACGGAGCCGAAAAATCGAAGCCGTCATACCCCATGCGCTGGGCGACGTCGCAAATGATCCGCCAGTCCGCGCGCGCTTCACCCGGGGCCGGCAGGAACGCCCTCTGACGCGAAATTCTGCGCTCCGAGTTGGTGACAGTGCCATCTTTCTCGCCCCAGCCGAGCGCCGGCAGCAGAACGTGGGCAAACACATTGGTGTCCGTGTTTTCGACAATGTCGGAGCAGACGACGAGTTCGCAGCGCGCGAGCGCACGCTTCGCCTGATCGCCATCGGGCAGGCTCACAACCGGGTTCGTGCCCATGATCCAGACTGCCTTGATCCGGCCTGTTTCGATCGCTTTGAATAACTCGACGGCCTTGAGTCCCGGGCGTTCCGCGATCGCAGGCGACTCCCAGAAAGTCTGCACGAGGTTGCGATGGCGTGAATTGTCGAGTTCCAGATGGGCCGCCAGCATGTTTGCGAGGCCGCCCACTTCACGCCCGCCCATCGCGTTCGGCTGGCCGGTAAACGAGAATGGCCCCATCCCCGGCTTGCCAATGCGGCCCGTCAGAAGATGGCAATTGATGATGCTGTTGACCTTGTCGGTGCCGGAGGTCGACTGGTTGACACCCTGGGAATAGACCGTTACGACCCGCTCGGTTCGCGCGAAGAGCCGATAGAATTCGAGCAGATCGTGCGGGTCGACCTTGCAGGTCTTCGCGCACTGCGCGAGGTCAAAGCCGTTCGTGGCATCGGTCGAGGCGGCAGCAAGCGCCTCGGCATAGCCGGTCGTACACGTGTCGACAAAATCTGCATCCACCGTGTCGTGTTCCGCCAGAAAACTGAGCAGCCCGTTGAACAGCGGGACGTCGCTGCCCGCCTTCAACGGCAGATGCAGGTCGGCCATCTCACAGGTCGCCGTATAGCGCGGATCGATCACGACCACCTTCATCCCAGGCCGCGTTTCCTTGATCCTGACAATCCGCTGGAACAGGATCGGGTGGCACCACGCCGTGTTCGATCCGACCAGCACGACCAGGTCCGCGAGTTCGAGGTCTTCATAGCACACCGGCACCAGGTCTTCGCCGAACGCACGCTTATGCCCTGCAACCGAAGACGACATGCACAGGCGCGAATTGGTGTCGATGTTTGCGCTGCCAACGTAGCCCTTCATCAGCTTGTTGGCGACGTAGTAGTCCTCCGTCAGCAGTTGTCCCGAGACGTAGAGTGCGACTGCATCCGGGCCGTGCTGATCGATGATCCGGCGAAAGCCGCCGGCGACCTTGTCGAGCGCATCGTTCCACGAAACGTTGCGCAATTCACCGCTGCCGGAATCGCGCAGCTTCGGATGCAGCAGGCGTCCATCGAGCCCGACCGTTTCGCCGAGTGCCGAACCCTTCACGCACAGGCGGCCGGCGTTGGCCGGATGACGTTCGTCGCCTGCAATCTCGGGCTGGCCCGGTTGGCCGTCCCGGCGTGGCGTCGCGAGTACGCCGCAGCCGACGCCGCAATAGGGACAGGTGGTTCGGACCGCGTCACGACTGGCGTCAGGCGGGATTGAAATGACGATGGGAATACTCACGTTCGATTCCGGTTCAGGCGGGCTGCGCCTCGCACAGGGCTTTGCCGAACAACAGACGGGTGCGCAACGGGGCAATGTCGGTCCGGTTCTGGATCAGTTCGAAGTACCAGGCGCCGTCCTTGACGTCGCCGTACAGGACCGCACCGACCACCCGGTTACCCTCGATCACGAGGCGCTTGTAGATGCCGCGTCGCGGATCGCGCAATACGAGATCTTCGCTATCCGGGCCGCCGACGAAATCACCGGCGGAATAAAGGTCGACGCCAGTGACTTTCAGCTTCGTCGCCGTCGCGCGCTGCACGTAGCGGCGGTGGCCGGCACCGGCCAGGTGCGCGCCGCACACGCGCGCCTGATCCCAGATCGGCGCGACGAGACCGAAGGTCGCCGTGCGGTGCTGCACGCATTCACCAACGGCGTACACACGTGGATCGTAGGTCTGCAATGTGTCATCCACGACGATTGCCCGCTCGCAGTGCAAGCCCGCCTGCTTCGCGAGCTCGATATTCGGCCTCACCCCGGCGGTCATGACAACCAGGTCGGCGGGAATCTCCATGCCGTCGTCAAAACGTACCGCGGTGACACGCTCCGGCCCGACGATTTCGGCGGTGCGTGCCTTCATCACGAAACGCAGGCCTCTGCGCTCGAGCGTCTGCAACAGCAGGGCCGACGCGCTCCTGTCGAGCTGGCGATCCATCAGGCTGTCAGTGTCGTGCACGACCGTCACCGACATGCCCTGGCGCATGAGCCCGTTGGCCGCCTCCAGTCCGAGGAGGCCGCCGCCGATGATCACGGCGTGACGGTGGCTGCGCGCGGCGGCAAGCATGGTTTCGACGTCCTGGATGTCGCGAAATGCGATCACTCCCGGCAGCTGGTGACCCGGCACGGGAATCAGGAATGGCTTCGAGCCGGTCGCGATCAGCAGCCGGTCGTAGGTTATCTCGACACCGCTTTGCGAGCGCACGATGCGGCGCTTGCGGTCAATGGCGACCACCGGGTCGCCCGCATGCAGCCGGATACCATTATCCGCATACCAGTCACGCGTATTGAGGATGATCTCGTCGACGCGCTTCTCACCGGCAAGCACCGGCGACAACAGGATGCGGTTGTAGTTGCCGTACGGCTCCGCGCCGAATACGGTGATGTCGTAGAGGTCCGGCGCGAGCTTCAGCAGCTCCTCGACCGTGCGCATGCCGGCCATGCCATTGCCGATCACCACCAGACGCGCACGCGCCGGCGCGCTGGGCGATGCGCCTCCCGAGGTTTGCCCGGCGTATTCGTGTCTCATGCGGCGACCCACACCTTACCGCTCTCGACGCGCACCGGGTACGCGTTGACGGAATTTTCGGGCGCCTCGAGGCACTCGCCGGTGCGCAGATCGAAGTGATGCTTGTAGATCGGCGAGGCCACCACGATGCGTGCACCGAGGCTGCCGATCAGTCCGCGCGAGAGCACCGCCGCCTGCGAACCCGGGTCGAAGTTGGCGATCGCGTAGATGCCCGCTTCCGCGTCGCGGGTGGTCACGTGAAATACCGCGACCTGCTCGCCGTTTACGAGCGCGCAGACGCCCGTATTCGGCACGATGTCGTCGAGCGCGCACACGGGCATCCAGGATTGTGGAAGTCGATCGTTGTTCATGCTGCGTTCCTCACATCAGGTTGTGGTGAATGGTCAGACGGTCTCGACGACCACAGGTATCGGGAATTGCCTCGCTTGCCGCTCCGCCGGCGTTGCCGGACGAATCTGGCCGCGCTCCTCGACGAAGGTCACGTTCTCGTCGGGCTTGTCGCTGTTGACGAAATGGCGGAAGCGCTTGCGCGTTTCAGGATCGGTCACGGCCTTCTTCCACTCGCACTCATAGGTACTCACCACGTGCTGCATTTCCGCCTCCAGCTCCGCAGCGAGTCCCAGTTTGTCGTGCACGATGACGTCGATCAGGTATTCAAGCCCGCCCTCGAGGTTCTCGCGCCATACGCTGGTGCGCTGCAGACGGTCCGCGGTGCGCACGTAAAACATCAGAAAGCGGTCGATGTAGCGCACGAGCGTCTCACGATCGAGATCCGACGCGAGCAGCTCGGCGTGGCGCGGCTTCATCCCGCCGTTGCCGCACACATAGAGGTTCCAGCCCTTTTCGGTAGCAATGATGCCGATGTCCTTGCCCTGTGCTTCCGCGCATTCGCGGGTGCAGCCCGACACGCCAAACTTGAGCTTGTGGGGTGAGCGCAGGCCCTTGTAGCGGTTTTCCATCGCCACGGCGAGCCCCACCGAATCGCCGACGCCGTAGCGGCACCACGTCGAGCCGACGCAGGACTTCACGGTGCGTAGCGATTTGCCGTACGCGTGGCCCGATTCGAAGCCGGCGTCGATCAGCTCTTCCCAGATCAGCGGCAATTGATCGACACGCGCGCCGAACAGATCGACCCGCTGGCCACCGGTGATCTTCGTATAAAGGCCGTATTTCTTCGCCACCTGGCCAACGGCAATGAGGCCCTCTGGCGTGACCTCGCCGCCCGGCATGCGCGGTACGACCGAATACGTGCCGTCACGCTGGATGTTGGCGAGGTAGTAGTCATTCGAGTCCTGCAGCCCGGCGTGTTCTTTCTTGAGCACGAACTCATTCCAGCACGACGCCAGGATACCGGCGACCGCCGGCTTGCAGATGTCGCAGCCAAGGCCATGACCATGCTTTTCCAGCAGTGCGCCAAAGGTCTTGATGCGTTCGACGCGCACGATGTGGTACAGCTCCTGCCGCGAGTAGGAAAAGTGCTCGCACAGGTGGTTGTTGACCGCGAGGCCCTGCTTCTTCATCTCGGCCTTCATCACCTGCGTGACGAGCGGCACGCAGCCGCCGCACGAGGTGCCGGCGCAGGTCGTGCTCTTCACGCTGCCAATGTCGGTCGCGCCCGCGCAGACCGCCGCGCAGATTTCGCCTTTGGAGACGTTGTTGCACGAGCAGATCTGCGCGGCCTCGGGCAGCGCGTCGACGCCGAGTCCAGGCTTCGCCTTGCCGTCGCTTTGCGGCAGGATCAGGAATTCCGGTGCTTCGGGCAACTCGATGCTGTTGAGCATCATCTGCAGCAACGTGCCGTATTCGGTCGCGTCGCCCACCATGACGGCACCGAGAAGCTGCTTGCCGCACTCGGACACCACCAGCTTCTTGTAGACCTGTTTGCGTTCGTCGCTGAACTGGTACGTGCGGCTGCCCGGCGTCTTGCCGTGCGCATCGCCGATGCTGGCGACGTCCACGCCCATCAATTTGAGCTTGGTGCTCATGTCCGCGCCGGTGAAGCCTGCGTCATTACCGAGCAGGTGCTTCGCAGCGACGCGCGCCATGTCGTAGCCAGGTGCGACGAGTCCGTACACCATGCCGTTCCACGCTGCGCATTCGCCGATCGCGTAGATGTCGGGGTCGCTGGTGCGGCAGTTCGCATCGATCGCGATGCCACCGCGCGGACCCAGTTCGAGGCCGCAGGCGCGCGCAATCTCGTCGCGCGGACGGATGCCGGCGGAGAACACGATCATGTCGGTGTCGAGATGCGTGCCGTCGGCGAACTGCATGCGGTGCGCGCCCGACTCGCCATCGACGATCGCCAGCGTGTGCTTGCCGGTGTGGACCTGCACGCCCAGTTCCTCGATCCTGGTGCGCAGCACGCGGCCCCCGCCTTCGTCGACCTGCACCGCCATCAGGCGCGGCGCAAACTCGACGACATGCGCGGCCAGCCCCATATCGTGCAGTGCCTTCGCGCACTCGAGGCCGAGCAGACCGCCGCCGACCACGACACCCGACTTCGCCCGCGCGCCGCATGCCTGCATCGCTTCGAGATCTTCGATGGTGCGATAGACAAAGCAGTCCTGACGATCGCTACCGGCCATCGGCGGAACGAACGGCGAGGAGCCGGTCGCGAGCACGAGTTTGTCGTAGGACAGCGTCTCGCCGCTCGCAAGGCTCACCGTGTGAGCTTGCCGGTCGATCGAGACCGCCTTGGTGCTGAGCTTGAGCAACACGTTCTCGCGCTCGAAGAAGCCCGGTTTGACAAGCGACAGGTCCTCGGCGGATTTGCCAGAAAAGAATTCGGACAGGTGAACACGGTCATACGCGGGCCGCGGTTCTTCGCACAGCACCGTGATGTGCAGCGCGGACCGCGGGTCGTCCACGAGACATTCGAGAAGCTTGTGACCGACCATCCCGTGGCCAACGACCACGACGTTCGTGACCGGGGTCTCATCCATTTCCAACGTGGTTCGCGCCATGATTTGTCCGGCAAATAAAAAGGCGTCCCGCGGATGCAATCGCAAGTGCGACTGAATTCGGGGACGCCGTTGTCCAAAAACCTGTGATCTGAAGCGAGACTTTCTGCTGCGTGCTGGTCGGATCGCCGTTGATCCGCGCTCACGTTCATGCAAACACCATGCCATAACTGGACAAGCCCGCCGCCGGGGGGCTGCGGCGGATTGCAAGGCGTTTGCGTTCAGTACCGGGTGATGCATTCTGATGCGGTGGAGCGCAATGTTGGTGCGGCGCAGCACCTTCTGCGTGCACCGGCTCGTGACATGCGCTGCCTGCACATGCGACGCGCGTCCTCTGCGAGGCGCCCGCGCGTGCATGGATACGACTCCATCAATTCGTCACGCCCTGGGCGCTGGCGGCGTCCAACGCGCGCTCGCGCAGCGCCGCTTCGCTCGCCTTGTGCTCACTGCTGAAGCGCACCGCCAGCGCACACAGCGCGGACACCGCGACGAGGACGCCGAGCGTCGCCAGCGTCTGCTGGATACTGCCGACGCCCTTCATCAGAAAGCCGGCGGCCACCGCGCCGACATTGCCTCCCGCGCCAACGATGCCGGCCACGCCACCCAGCGCCTTACGGTCAATGAACGGAACCAGCGCATAGGTCGCTCCGCAGGCCATGTGGGTGAACAGCCCAAAAACGAGCATGGCGACGAGAGCCAGTGCGATGCTATCCGCGTGCGCGAAGCACATCAGGCCGAGTCCTTCGCCAACCATCAGCGCGCAGAGCAAGGTCGCGCGAACGTCGAGGCCGCGCCGCGAAGCGGCCTTGTCCGAGAGCCAGCCGCCCAACGCGCGGGCGAACAGCGCGAGCAGCCCGAAGCTGCCGGCGGCGATGCCCGCAGCCTTCAGCGACAGATGAAAATGATCGACGTAGTAGATCGCTGCGACGTTGTGAAAGAAGACCTCGACACCGAAACACGCGGCGTAGGTAATGAACAGCATCCACACGCGATAGTTCGCGCAGGCCGCCCGGAAGCTCGCCCAACCGCCTTTCTTGCCACCTTCAATCGCAATTCCGCGCGCCCGCAGTTCCGCAACGTTTCCTTGCGGGCAATCCTGCGTGAAGCGCCAGTAAAAGATCGCCATTACAGGCATCGCCAGGGCCGGCACCACCAGCGCAACGCGCCACGCCGACGACTGCTCAACGCCGAGCGCCATGATCGCTGCCAGCAGCAGCGGCACGAATATCTGCGCAGCACCTGCCCCGGTGTTGCCCCACCCGGCCGTCGCCGCATTGGCAGTGCCGACTACGTTCGGCGCGAACATCATCGAGGTGTGATACTGGCTGATGACAAAGCATGCACCCACCGCGCCAATGCACAGGCGGCACAGCAGGAAGCTCTCGTAGCCCGTGGCGAGTGCCGCGCCGAGCACCGGAAACGCACCCGCGAGCATCAGCGCGCAGTACATCTTGCGCGGGCCGTAGCGGTCGCATAGCGGACCAATTACAAGTCGCACGAGTATCGTCACCGCGACCGCAGCGATGCTGATATTCGCGACCTGGTCGACGGAAAGACCGAATTCGCTCTTGATCAGCGGCATCAATGGCGCACAGGAAAACCAGGCGAAGAAGCAGACGAAGAACGCCATCCACGTCAGATGGAAAGCGCGCATGGGTGGTGTGCGCAGGCTGAAGAGTTCGATGCGAGTTGCCTTGTCCGTCATCGTGGTTCCAGAAAAATGAAAAAAGCGTCCCGCGAACCGGGTCAGATGACCGGTTTCGGGGGACGCCGTTGTCCAAAAGCCCGTTGGGATGCTGCGATTAATTCGAATGAAGATAGGTCGACTTTGATCCTATGCTGGCTCTACATGCACATGCCATGCCATCCCGCAGAATTCGGTGTGCGGCATGCGAGATAGCCGGAAACAGCATGGCGCGCGGCATGTCCTTTTGACGGGACGAGCAGATCCTGACGCAATCACGCACGACAGCGGTGCAGCGCAGCACCACTGTCGTGCGATAGGTGCAGACCGCCCCCACGGCAATACCTATCTCAGGACATTGCTCGTTCACGGCGCCCGAAGCATCATCTATCGCGTGAAAGATTCAGCACCTGATTGACTGCACTCGGCCGTTGCGGTCGAGACAGATTTGCCACGGCAATGCCGTTCGCCGTAGCCGAAGGTCTTGCGGTGCCCGAGAAGGAACGCGTCATCGCGGCCGAGCCCCGTGTGCGCGATGCGAGGGTCTGCCTTGGAATGCGGCGCGGCGGGATCCGGACCCTCGCTCCGTCGGCGGTTATGCAGGAGCGCGACAGCACGGCGGAAGCGAACGCAGTGAGGAAGATCGCGAGCGGCCTGCCCACTCTGTCGCCGCAGGAGCTCATTGCCGAAGAGAGCACGGTTCTCGTCGACGTGTCGGCCAGTCTCCGGCTCTTTCGCGGCACAAGGTCACGTCGTCGCATGGCGCGCCGCGTTGCGGAGGCGATCGGCGTGACTGCCACCATCGGCATTGCACCAAATGGACAGGCAGCATGGCTGCCCGTGCGGTACCGCGGCAGCGTCATGCTGTCTCACGATTCACTGTCGCGCCTGCTCGCCAGCTTGATCTTTCGCGAAAGCATCCCATTGAATTGATCCGCGCGGGGCAAACGGACTCACTAATCGTCCGAAGTTTTACCGCCAACGCTGCGCGGCTCGCTGACCACCGCCCCCGATTACCTAGGTAATTGACACGTATAGACCTAGGTAATTGAAGCCTCTACTCTCGTTTCACTACCGCAAGGAACCGACACTTCTAGAGGAGAGGAACGATGCCTGCTCACGGTACCCATGAAGTCGATACCCGGACGCTGCGGCGCGTCATCGCCGCGGCTTCCATTGGCAACTTCGTCGAATGGTTCGATTTCGCCGCGTACGGATTTCTCGCCACCATCCTGACGCGCGAGTTCTTTCCCAGTGGCGACCCCACTGTCGGACTCCTGAAGACTTTCGCGGTCTTTGCGGTTGCATTCGCGTTCCGTCCGCTGGGCGGCCTGTTCTTCGGCGTCGTCGGCGATCGGATCGGCCGCAAGCGCACGCTCGCTTTCACGATTCTGCTGATGGCGGGCTCGACGACGTTGATCGGCCTTCTTCCGACCTACGCAAGGATCGGCTACTGGGCGCCGGTTCTGCTCACGATCATTCGCTGCGTGCAAGGGTTCTCCGCAGGCGGTGAATACGCGGGGGCTTGCGCTTACGTGATGGAACATGCGCCGCGCCGACGCCGCGCGTTCTTCGGCAGCTTCCTTCCTGTTTCGACCTTCTCGTCGTTCGCTTGCGCGGCAGTGATCGCCTATCTGCTCGAATCGTCGCTGTCCTCGCAAGCGATGGTCGACTGGGGCTGGCGCGTGCCGTTCCTGATTGCGGCGCCCGTCGGTCTGATTGGCGTGTATCTGCGCGTCAGTCTGAATGAAACGCCCGCGTTTCAGGCGCTCGAAGGCAAGCACGAAGTCGCGCACGCGCCCTTGCTCGAAACCCTGCATTCGCAGTCGTCGAACATCCTGAAGCTTGGCGCCTTCGTCTCGGTAACGGCGCTGTCGTTCTACACGTTCACGACGTACTTCGCGACCTATCTTCAGATGGCCGGGCATCTGACGCGCAGCACTTCGCTTCTGGTGACGGTTCTCGCGCTCATCTTCGCCGCGGCGTTGTGCCCGCTAGCTGGTTTGTTCTCCGACCTCGTGGGTCGCCGGGCGACGATCGCGACGACGTGCATCTTCATTATCCTGTCGGTGTATCCCGCTTTCTCACTGGGTGACTCGGGGGCCTTGTCGCCATCGCTGGCCGGCGTCGCGCTCCTTGCGATCGGTGCCGTGTTGTCGGGCGTCGTCACCGCACCGTTGATGTCGGAAGTATTCGCCACGAGAACGCGCTACACCGCGTCTGCGATCACGTACAACCTCGCCTACACGCTCTTCGGCGGCACCGCGCCGTTGGTCGCGACATGGTTGATCTCCGCCACGGGAACGAATCTGTCGCCTGCGTATTACCTGATCGCCATGTCGATCTTCGCGATGATCGGCGGCCTCGCGCTGCCCGAAACGTCCAAAACCTCGCTCGCGGAAGCTGGCGCGCCGACCGGGAGCAGTGCAAGCTCGGCCCGACGCAGCTTCGAACGAACCATTTGAGAGCGCCGCGTCGGCCACTTTTTCCTGCGAAACCGAACGGACCCATGCAATGAGTAGCCTCCACGATTCGAGCATCATCATCGACGGCCTGAACATTTCGAAGTTCGAGCGCTCCGTGTTCGAAGACATGCGCAAGGGCGGCGTCACGGCCGTCAACTGCACAGTCTCCGTCTGGGACGACTTTCAGAAGACCATAGACAACATCGCGGCAATGAAGCAGCAGATCCGCGAGTACAACGAAATTCTGACGCTGGTCCGCACGACGGAAGACATCCTGCGCGCGAAGAAGGAGAACAAGACCGGCATCATCTTCGGCTTCCAGAACTCGTATGCGTTCGAGGACAACCTCGGCTATATCGAAGTGTTCAAGGAACTCGGCGTGAATGTCGTGCAGCTTTGCTACAACACGCAGAACCTTGTCGGCACCGGCTCTTACGAACCGGACGGAGGATTGTCCGGATATGGCCGCGAAGTGATTCAGGAGATGAATCGCGTCGGCATCATGGTGGATCTTTCGCACGTGGGCGCGAAAACCTCGTCGGACGCGATTGCGTGCTCGAAGAAACCCGTCACGTATTCGCATTGCTGTCCATCCGGATTGAAAGAGCATCCACGCAACAAGATCGACGAGCAATTGCGCGAGATCGCCGAAGCGAACGGATTCGTCGGCGTGACGATGTTCATGCCGTTTCTGCGGCGAGGCGCGGACGCAACCGTCGAAGATTATCTCGAAGCGATCGACTATGTGATCGATGTGATCGGTGAAGACAAGGTGGGTATCGGCACGGACTTCACCCAGGGCTACAGCACCGAGTTTTTCGACTGGATTACGCACGACAAAGGTCGCTATCGCCGTCTGACGGATTTCGGCAAGGTCGTCAATCCGGAAGGCATTCGGACGATCGGTGAATTCCCGAATCTGACGGCCGCGATGGAACGCGCCGGCTGGAGCGAATCACGCATCAGGAAGGTGATGGGCGAAAACTGGCTGCGCGTATTCGGCGAAGTCTGGAACGGCTGAATCGAACGGAGAAGACGAGCCCACCATGCAGCCTCAATTGCCTATCGAGGTCGATCCGCGAACCGGCGTCTGGACCACCGACGCGCTGCCGATGCTTTACGTGCCGCGCCATTTCTTCACGAACAATCATGCTGCCGTCGAAGCAGCGCTGGGTCGTGAAGCGTATGCGGAGATTCTTTACGCGGCCGGCTACAGGTCCGCCTATCACTGGTGCGACAAGGAAGCGAAGCAGCACGGGATCAGCGGCATGGCGGTCTTCGAGCACTATCTGAAGCGCCTGTCGCAACGCGGCTGGGGTTTGTTCAGCATCGTCGAAGCCGATCCAGCGACCTCGACCGCGTGCATTCATCTGCATCATTCGTCGCTCGTGCTGGCGCAGCCGGGCAAACACGGAAGGCTCTGCTACATGTTCGCGGGCTGGTTCGCCGGCGCGATGGACTGGGTCAACGACACGGCGCCCGATAGCGCGATCACGGGCCCGCGCGCGCATTCGGCCGAAACCCAATGCGCGGGCGAAGGTCACGATTGCTGCGTGTTTCACGTCGCGTGACCGATGTGCACGCGCGCTACAATCACCTAGGAGGCTACGTACCCTAACCTTGATCAGAACGCCGTCCACGGCGAGACCCAATGCCGAACTTGACCGACACGTTGTCCACTCTCGACTACGAGGATCTTTTCAGGCATCTGCCCGTCGCGGTCATCGTGGCCAGAGAGCGAATCATGATGGACTGCAATACGCGGGCGCTGGAATTGTTCAGGGCAAAACGCGTCGACATCATCGACCAGTCGTTTTCCAAGCTTTACCCGCAGCAGAAAGACTTTGCAACGACCGGCCAGCGCCTCGCGCCGCTCCTTGCGAAACACGCGATATTCAGCGATGACCGCATCATGCGTCGAATCGACGGCAGCCATTTCTGGGTCACGGTTTGCGGCTACGGATATAACCCGAAACGGCCATTCGAACTGGCAGTCTGGACGTTTTCCGATCTGTCGGGGAACGGTAAGCAGACTGACGTCGCGAGCACGTTGACGGAGCGCGAACGCGACGTCGCCGCGTTTCTCGTGCATGGCTTGACGAGCAAGGAGATCGGCAAGGAGTTGAACATCAGCCCGCGCACGGTCGATATTCATCGCGCGAGCCTGCTGCGCAAGTACGATGTGCGGGCGACACACGATCTCATCGCCCGCCTTCTTGCCTGAACCGTGCTTCGAAACGATGCGAGCGGATTTCCGGACATCCCTCTTCCGGCAACGATGCCGAGTCCGACGCCTTCGGCGGCCCCTCGCTTACCCAGATAAGCGACACGTATGGACCTACGTAATCCGACCATCTACGCTGTTTGCAACATCGGGCGAGACGAGCGATGGGCGTGTCACGGTTTCGGTCGGCACAAACGGGCACGTTACCGGAAACGTGGTCCATAAGGAACACCCAGGCTCCGGCGACGCAAGATTCTCTCCGCACTGCGGAGAGAATCCTCCACCATTTCCCAACGCTACTCGCAATGGCTCGCGCCATCGACGGCCGCTCAGCCGCAAACGCCTTAGCCACTCGGCGGACAGCGTTTTCGAACGCAGTCTGGTCGTTCCATGCCGAACTGGCCTACTGGCAACCGCAAACCACGTAGCGCGAAGTCAGAAAAGCGCCCTTTGCCGCGAATCTCTCGCCGGCGGTAGCGAGGCTGTCGCACGCCGGGCACCGCCGCGATGTGCGAGCCTGCGCACGTAAGCAATGAGTTCAACGCGTACCTCCTCGACCGCAAGCACCAGTGCATACAGCCGCACACCTTCGCGGCAGCGCGAGGGCGACGAGTTCGAGGCGATCGGCCATCCGGGGTGAGGTGGTGGCGACCAGATGATCCTGCCGCAAACGGGGCAGCGCGGCAAACGCTCGACGCGACCAGCGCACTTGACCGTTAGTTGCGTCGGACCGGATCTTTCCAGCCTTAACGAAAGCCACATCGCCCGAAGTGCAATTGGCGCTTGCCAATCAACAGAAACCTGTATAAATTCACAGTACTGTATTTAAATACAGTACTTCGGGAGGCAATGATGGAGCATCTGGTCAGGGTCTACAACGAGAGAGACCGGCAAACGCTTGAGTGGCTCCGCAGGCAAGTCGGAGATGCGGCAATCGCCGCCGCCGTCGAGCAATGCGCGGGATCAGGCAAACCTTATCTCTCGACCGTCTGCAGACGCCTGGGTGTTAGAACTCCAGAGTTCTCGGTAGCACGTCGGCACACGTCTTCTCCGATCGCGGAAAAGTCCCTGGCTACCATCCGAGGTATCCTCGCTGCTCGAGCGGCACCCGCAAAACTGGTTGCTAGCTGGTAGGTGGCGCCTTTCCCCGTGTGCCATTCCCCAACTACGACGAGGGAGCGTTAAAAACCTTGGGGTAGCGATTCCGAGGCCCGGCGAAACTGATCGAGGAATACCGTGACCTCGAGAGATATCGCGTGGGGACGTCGCCTGAAGACTTCGAGTCTCTCGCGCAAGTCGCCGTTTATCATCGCGCATCGCACTTGGGCAAGCAGATGAACTCCGGTTGGCGACCAACGCATTTGTTGGCGCTTGCACATGCGCTGGTTGAGCACCTGATTCACAGCAGACTCGGCCGTCGCGGTCGAGATAGGTTTTCCGCGACGATGTCTTGCGCCGTAGTCGATCGTTGAGCCGCCGTTCGCTTCGACGTATTCAACAAGCTCTCGGGTGCGGTAGTCGAGCTGCGCCAGACTTTCTACAACACCCGGTGTTTCAGGTACGATCACCCGACAGAGGAGCAGGATGCCTTGCATCCTGTCTTTGGCCTTCGCGAGTTTGGCATGCCAGAAGCACCAGCGCAGCTTGTCAACGCGGGATATCAGCACACGTCGGGCGGCCTTTTCCGTTTCGGTTGTGCGTGTATGCCCTTGATGATCTGCTCGAGATACCTCACTCTCATTGATATATGGAACCAGTCCAGAACAGGTGTAGGAGAAAACGGCAATCGACAGGCGATTGACTGGAGGCCATTCGCACCATCGGTTATGACAGACAGTTTCGGTTGATCGCTTCCGGTTGTGGCCTTCACGAGGGTGGTGAGCCGGTCCACGATATCCGGCAACCTCTTTCTCACGAACGCGAATACGCGCGACGTCTGCCCTCTGGCGCTCAAGCGGTCCGTTAGAACCTCAAAGCTGGAACATTCAGATTTGCGTCTCCCTCTAACGAATCCTCCGTCGATGGTCAGGGTCCACTCCGTCTCTCCCTTCGGGGCGCGACACGCAGCAGGCTGAACCGCTTCACTGCGCTCGCCGACGCGCAGTGCCCTGTTCCGCACGGTCACATGGTTCAATGTCTTCCGCACGGGCAGGAACTCGCGCAGTATAGTAACGACCTGCCGGTACGGCATCCGTGCCGAAAGCCTGGCCTCGAGCGACACAAGTTCCCCGGTCGCCCGCTCCGGAACGAATTCGGTCATCGGACTGTACGGATACTCCAACAGCATCGGAGTCTCGCACGGACAGCACACAATCTGGGCACTGCGAAATGGCACGGTACCGAAGACGGTATCCACCTTCCTAACCAGATGCTCACAGTCGGCTGACTCTGCCCCAACTGTTCGGCGACTCGCGTGACACTTCGGACGTCGTAACTTCGCCCACACAGACGCGTCGCCCGCGTGCTGGTATTCACTCATGCCAGATTCCCGTTGCGAAGCGCTCACGCTTAATCCCGTTTTCCGTTCCACTGCGCCTCTACCCCGAATCCAGGGCAAACGGAGAGTCGCTCGCAGGCGAAAAAAAACGGCTTCGCTCAACCAACGGACGGCCCTCCACCGACAGTTGCGCGCCAACCCGGCACACCGTTGGACAACCCACGCTGGCGAATCAAAAAGCTCCCCACCCTCAAGAAGTGCTGCGCCTTGCCGACATTGCGTGAAAAGCGTGTTCGTTTGAATCTTCCGATGTTTGCGCCGGACGGAGTATGCTTTCCCGTCTGTTAAAAAAGCATTAACCCCATTCGACGCAGCCCAATGGCGGGCAGCGTCCGCCCGCGTCATGCAGGCAAAATTGAATGGGGTCTTCAAGTCATCTTCGTACGACGGAGGCAGTGTGATTCGACATGGCGTTGCAGGGTTGCTGCTGGCGCTCAGCTGTATCGGTAGTGCGATGGCCGCAGGCCCCGAATGCTCGCGTTCATTTACGCTCGCTTTGCACGATCACGGTCTGCTCTATTCCGTCGATACGGATACCGGCATCGACAAGGACTTCGCCGACGAGTTGATCCGCCGCAGCGGCTGCCAGATCAAGGTCAGCTTGATGTCGCGGGCCCGCATCTGGAAGCTGATCGAATCCGGCGGACTCGATTTCAGCCTGTCGGGCATTGCCAACGACGAGCGCAATCAGTACGCGGACTTCGCCTGGTATTTCAGCGACAAATACTATCTGCTGGTTCGCAAGGATGCTGGCATCCACCGCCTAGCCGATTTCGAGGACCACGACCAGTTCCAACTCGGCGTGATCCGCAGTTTCCGATACAGCGAGTCGGCCAACCGGCTCGTCGACACATTGGCGGCCCAAAATCGTGTCAGTCAGGCCGGCGGTCTCGATCCGCTCTACCAGGCGCTGATTCTGCGGCGCATTCAGGGCATGATTATCGAGCCTTTCGATTACCCTTCCATCGACGAAAAGAAAATCCGCGACGTGACCAACATCGTGGAATTCGACGACCCAGCCGTGCCTCACGGTCTCATCATGTCGAAGAAGGCACTGCCGCCGGCCGAACGCGAAAAGTGGCGCGTCCTGGTGAACGAAATGCGTGCGGACGGGACGGTCCGGCGTATCTTCGGGAAGTATTTCAAACCCGACCTCGTCGATTCGATGGTCAATTTCCAGACGCCGCAGTGACCTGGACACGCCTCGTCCTGCTTCCGCTACTGGTTCTGTCCGCTGCGCTCAGCGTCACGTGGATGCTTTGGGACCATGAGCGGCAAGCCGCGCGTCACGAACTCCGCGGCCAGTTCGACTTCTCGCTCGGCGACGCCGTCAGCCGGATCGAGCAGCGCATGGGTACGTACGAACTCTTGCTGCGCGGCGTGCAGAGCCTGTTTGTCGTCAGCGGCGAGGTCAGCCGCGAGCAGTTCCGCGACTATATCGACACGCTCAATCTCGACCCCAACTTCTCTGGTATCCAGGCGATCGGAGTGGTCGCGTGGGTGCCGCGCGCGCAGAAGGCCGGGCACGTGGCGGCGATGCGCCAGCAGGGCTTGCCCGACTACGCGGTCCAGCCCGCGGGCGCTCGCGACGACTACGCGCCCATCATCCAGCGCGAACCCTATGTCGGCATCAATCGCGCGCCGCCCGGCTTCGACGCATGGGCCGACCCCGTGCGGCGGCGCGCCATGGAGCAGGCGCGCGACTCAGGAATGGCGACCATTTCCGGCAAGGTTCGCCTCGCTGTGGACGTCGGTACCAATGCGCGCCCCGGTTTCATCATGTACCTGCCGATCTACGCTCGAGGTCAGCCGCAGGACAGCGTCGCCCAGCGACGCGCCCACGTGGTCGGCTGGGTTTTCGCGTCTTTCCGTATGCGCGATGTCATCGCCAGTCTGTACGGCGAGCAGCCGCCGGGTCTGAGCATCGCGATCTACGACGGTGTCGAACCGTCGTCCGCCGCGCTGTTGCACAGGACACCCGAGCCGCCCGGTCATCACCGCTCGACGGACATGTCGGCGAATGAATATCTGGTCGTGGGCGGACATGACTGGACACTCTCGATGAGCGCGCAGGACGACTTCAAGGCGCGTTTCGGCCGCAATGCGGGCTTCCAGATCGCCAGCATCGGCACCGGCCTCAGCCTGCTGCTGGCGCTCCTTACCTGGCTCATGATGACGGGCCGTGGCCGCGCCATGCGCCTTGCCTCGGAGATGACGAAGGAATTGCGCGAGAACGAGGAGAAATTCCGCGCGATTGCCGACTGTACCGTTAATTGGGAGATCTGGTGGGGACCTGACGGCAAGCCGCGCTGGATCAACTCGGCGGTGGAGAAGTACATCGGTTATACGGTCGACGAATGCATGGCCTTGGCCGACTTTGCCGGCACGGTGATTTATCCAGAGGACATCCCGCGTGTCGACCCCGAGTTCCGCAAGGCGCTCAAAGGCTTTCGCGGCGATGACCTGGAGTTTCGCTGCGTGCGCAAGGATGGTTCGCTCATGTGGCTGTCCGCGTCCTGGGTTCCGATCAGCGACGCGCGCGGCGATTACATCGGATTTCGCACGAGCGGCCGCGACATCACCGAGCGCAAACAGGCCGAAGCTGAACTTCGGATTGCCGCTGTCGCGTTCGACTCGATGGAGCCGATGATGATCACCGATATCAACTCGGTGATCTTGCGCGTGAACTCGGCGTTCACCGAATGCACCGGTTATACGGCAGAGGAAATCGTGGGACAGACGCCGCGACTACTTCGGTCGGACCGTCACGACGCGGCATTTTTCAAGCAGATGTCGGACACGATTCATCGCGCGGGCGGCTGGCAGGGGGAAATCTGGGATCGTCGCAAGAACGGCGACGTGTATCCGAAATGGCTCACGATTTCCGCAGTGGTGGGTGAAGACGGCATTGTCAGCCACTATGTCGTGACGCATCACGACATTACCGAGCGCAAGATCGCGGAAGAAAGGATCAAGGAATTGGCCTTCTTCGACTCGTTGACCCGCTTGCCCAACCGCGCCCTGCTACTAGACAGGCTAAAGCAGGCCGTCACAGCCAGCGCGCGCAATGACGCGTGCGGCGCCCTGCTCTTCATCGACCTGGACCACTTCAAGACGTTGAACGATACTCTGGGCCACGACAAGGGCGATCTGCTACTGCAACAGGTGGCGCAACGTCTGGTGACGAGCGTGACGGAGAACGACACGGTAGCCAGGGTGGGCGGTGACGAATTCGTAGTGGTGCTCGGCAATCTGCACAAAAGCCGTCAGGAGGCGGTCGGCCAGACCGAAGCCATGGCCGAAAAGATTCTTGCTGTTCTAGGTAACCCTTATCAGCTCGGCGAGATCGAATACCGCAGTACCGCGAGTATCGGCGCGACCGTGTTCCGGGGCCAGCAAGCCTCGATGGACGAGCTCCTGAAGCAGGCCGACCTCGCGATGTACCGGTCCAAGGAGAGGGGCCGCAATGCCGTGCGTTTCTTCGACCCCGACATGCAGACCGTCGTGGTGGAACGGGCCGCGCTGGAAGTGGGGTTGCGCAATGCGATCAAGGACAATCAATTGCTGCTTCATTATCAGGCACAGATCGACGGCAATCGGGTAACGGGCGCCGAAGTCCTCGTGCGCTGGCAGCATCCCACGCGCGGACTCGTGCCGCCCGCCGATTTCATCCCGTTAGCCGAAGAGACCGGACTGATTCTCGCACTGGGCGACTGGGTCCTGGAAGCGGCCTGCGCGCAACTGGCACGTTGGGCCACGCGGCCGGAAGCGGCGCATCTCACGGTTGCGATCAACGTCAGCGTCCAGCAGTTTCGCGAGCCTGATTTCGTGGACAAGGTATTCGCAATCATTCGCCGTACAGGCGCGAGGCCGGACCGGTTAAAGCTGGAGTTGACCGAGAGCGTGCTGGTGGACAACGTGCAGGACATCATCAAAAAGATGAGCGCGCTCCGAGCGAAAGGTGTCGTCTTCGCGCTCGACGATTTTGGTATTGGCTATTCGTCGCTGTCCTATCTGAAGCTCTTGCCGTTGGATCAGTTGAAAATCGATCGTTCCTTCGTGCGCGACGTGCTCGTCGATCCCAACGATGCCGTGATTGCCAAAACTATCGTGGCGCTCGCGCGCAGCCTCGGTCTGGGTGTGCTCGCCGAAGGCGTCGAGACCGAGGCTCAGTGCGAGTTCCTCGCCGCGGTGGGATGTTACGCGTATCAGGGCTACTACTTCTGCCGGCCGCTGCCCGTCGAAGGTTTTGAAACGATGCTCAGCCGATTCGAGGCCCGCCAGTGCGTCGCCGATTAGTCGGACGAGCCCTGTCGCGATAAGCCGAAGGGGCAAAATCCGGAGCAGACGAAATGCTCCGAATGGGCACGATGAAGAAGAAGCAGACTCCGCGAAAGACACTGCCCTCGGGCATAGCCAAAGTTCCGAAGCGACTTCATTACCCGTTCGAAGTGGTATTGATCTGTGTGAGATGGTGTTGCAGCTCGCAATTTCCGTGGTCATGGCTAGCAGAAACTACGAGCGCCAGCAGCCTGTGGCCGGCCTCGACTTCACATTCAGGTAAAAAGCCCGCGACGCAGGCGGCCCGGAACACTCGACGTTTCGCCGCTCCCGGTAGGCCTGCAATCCGTCCCGGCAATCCGGCACGACCTGTTAGTGCACGCTCTCATCCAGCACAAGCAGATTGTCGTGCGAAAAGCCAAGAGCAACCGGCTGCCCGCGCTCCGGCAGGATCCGGTTCGGATCGTTGAAGACATCGAGGGTAATGATCGCGCTGCTGACCCGCGCGCGAATACGCACCACGGAACCGAGGAAGCTGATTTCTTCAACCGTCGCCGCCAGCGAGTTGCGGTCGTACGACGGCGGCTCCAGCAGAATTGCCTCGGGACGCAACGCCAGCACGCGCTCCTTGCCGGCATCGTCCGGCGGGAGCGGCCGCGATGTCACCAGTTCCTGACCGTCAACGGCAATTCGCCCCGTTGCAGGATCGATCACACGCCCGGCCAGGATATTGAGCGTTCCCACGAACGTCGCGACAAAGCGTGTGCGCGGAAAATTGTAGATATCGAGCGGCGCCCCCACTTGCTCGACACGCCCGTCGTTCATGACGACGATGCGGTCCGACATCGACAACGCCTCCTCCTGATCGTGCGTGACGAAGATCGACGTGATGCCGAGTTCGCGCTGTAGTGCCCGTATATCTTCGCGCAGCGAGACGCGAATTTTTGCGTCGAGCGCGGAAAGCGGTTCGTCGAGCAGCAACACTTGAGGCTTACTCGCGAGCGCACGGGCCAAGGCCACACGCTGCTGCTGCCCACCGGACAATTGCCACGGATAGCGCCCGGCGAGATGCGGCAGCTTGATCAATTCCAGCATCTCCGCAACACGCCCGCTCATCTCTTTCTCCGAACGCTTTGCAACCTTCAACGCGAAGCCGATGTTCTGCGCCACCGTCATGTTCGGAAACAACGCATAGGACTGAAACACCATGCCGACGGCGCGATCGCGCGTGCGCACGCGCGTGACGTCACGACCATTCAGGCGGATCGCGCCTCGCGTGGGCGTTTCGAATCCGGCGATCATGCGCAGCACGGTCGTCTTACCGCAGCCCGACGGGCCGAGAAAGGTGATGAATTCGCCTTGCCCGATTTTCATGTCGAACTGATGCACCGCAACGTTGGCTCCAAACGCCTTGTGAAGATTGTCGATCTCGAGAAATGCCATGGGTCGCGGCCTCACCGGCTCAAGTTTTATGGCCGGCCAGCGCGCGCGCCGAGCCGAACACCTGAATCAATCCCATCGATGCCCACGTGACAATGAAGGCGATGATCGCCAGCGCCGAGGGCTCGTAAGCGCGGTTCGCGCCGATCAGTTGCAAATACGGTCCGAACGCCGGGCGATCCAGCAGGCTCGCGATCGTGAATTCGCCGATCACGACCGCGAACGTCAGGAACGCGCCGGACAGAATCCCCGAGCGCACGTTCGGGAAAATCACGCGGAAAAGGATCGTCGTCCAGCCCGCGCCGAGACACTCGGCGGCCTCGGTCAGCGAACGCACATCAACGGCGCGCATGCCCGCATCGACGGCGCGGTACATATAAGGCAGCGATAGCGTGACGTAACCGAATACGAGTAGCAGATCGGTCGCGCGTTCGTTACTGGTGAGCGGCAAAATCGAACTGCTGTTGTAGATGCGCAGGTAACCGAAAACGATCACGATGGCCGGGATCACGAGCGGCAGCAAGGTGATGAACTCCACGAGCGGCCGAAGCTTCGGCAAACGCAGTTGCACCCAATACGCCGTGGGCACGACGAGCAGCACGCCGATCACGATGGTGAGCAACCCCATCAGCACCGAATAGCCGAACGAAGCCTGAAAATGGGGATCTCCCAGGACAACGCGGTACGCATCGAAGCTGTACGCGCCGCGACGCATCCGCAGACTGAACTCGAAGGTCGCGACGAGCGGGATCAAAAAATACAGTGCGCCGATGATCACGGCGATCCAGGCGCCCGCGCGCGATTGCGACTTCATCGACGCCCCCTTTCAGCTCGCGCGCGCAACCAGATGTAGCCGCCGTTCGACAGGCCCGTGACCACGATCATGCCGAGCGCGAGCGCGTAACCAAGATTCTGGTTGTGCAGCACGTCGCCGCGAATCTGCGCGAACAGCAGGATCGGAACGATGTTGAGGGAACTGCCGGTCAACGCGTAAGCCGTGGCCACCGCGCCGAACGCATTGGCGAACAGCAGCAGGGCCGCACCCAGAAAGCTCGGCCAGAGGACCGGCAAACCGACGTAGCGCCAGTATTGCAGCGCCGTGCCGCCGAGGCAGTCGCACGCTTCGCGCCACTCGCGTTTCAGGCCATCGAGCGCCGGCGTGATGATGAGCACCATCAGGGGAATCTGGAAGTACAGATACGTAATGGTCAGCCCGAGGAAGCTCAGAATGCTGAACCCGGTGGAATAGAGATTGAATCCGAGATATTTCCGCGCGAGCACCGTCACGAGACCCACGCGCCCCAATGTACTGATGAACGCGAAAGCGAGCGGCACCCCCGCGAAGTTGGATGCGACGCCAGAAAAGGTCATGAGCGTCGGGCGGATCCACGCGGGCAGCCGACCGTGCACTGCGGCCCACGCGAGCAGCGCGCCGAAGATGGCCCCGCCGGCCGCGGATGCGACGCTCACCTTCACGCTGATCCAGTAGGCATCGAGTACGGCCGGTTGAAACAGCTGGCGAATATTCGCCAGCGTGAATTGCCCCTGCGCATCCTGAAACGCGCCGATCATCAGAAAAGCGGTGGGCAATAAAAGAAACAGCAGCGCGAACGCGAAAAACGGCGCGACGCCCGCATAGGTCAGCCAACTTGCACCGCTGCTGTCGCGCACGGGACCGGATTTCGGCGCGGGCCCGGCGGGTGTCAGCAAGTCCGGACCCGGGGCGCCTGGCTGCGGAGATGCGCTCATCCGGGCGGTCTCGCGCGTGCCTACTTCACGTTCGCGCCAACGACCTGATCCCAGCCTTTGGTCACGACGTCCTTCGTGGCATTCTGCTGATCGAGCGTCGGAAAGACCGCCTTGCTGTAGGCCGATGCAGGCGGCAGCTTCGCGAGCAGCGCCGCTGGCACCTTCTTCTGCGCGGCGAGTTCGTTGTAGCGCATCGGATGACAATAACCGGCAAGCCAGCCGAGTTGCCCTTCGTCAGAGTAGAGGAATTCCATCCACAGCTTCGCGGCATTCGGATGAGGTGCATAGGCACTGATCGCCTGCACATAGACGCCCGCCACCACGCCTGTCTTCGGCACAATGACTTGTACTTTCGGATTGCCTTTGAGCGTGTCCCGATCGGCAAGCGCGTTGTAGTCCCAACGCACGATGATCGGCGTCGTGCCCTGCGCCAGTGACGCGGCCTTGCCGATCACCGGCACGAAGTTGCCGCTCTTGTTCAGATCGGCGAAAAACTTGAGGCCCGTTTGGTCGGCCTTCGTTGCATCGCCTTTGCTTTGCGAAAGGCCCGCGGCATAAACGGCCTGAATGGCCTGATTCGCCGAGCGCGGGTCACCGGCGAGCGAGACCGCATTGCGGTACTCCGATTTGAGCAGATCGCCCCAATCGGCCGGCGCCTTGTCGATCATGTCCGCGTTGACTTCGAACGCAAGCACGCCGTAGTAATCGCCGTACCAGTAGCCTTCCGCATCCTTGGAAGCTGCCGGAATCGATTCCCACGTCGATACCTTGTAAGGCTGCAACAGGCCTTCTTTTTTCGCGGACGGTCCGAACGACAGGCCGACATCGATCACGTCGGGCGCTTGGGGTCCCTTGTTGCCTTTGTTCGCCTTGATCGCTTCGATCTCGTCCCCCGAGCCTGCATCAGGGTTGAGTTCGTTGACGTGGATGCCGTACTTCTTCTGGAATGCGGCGATCAGCGAGCCGTACCCACACCAGTCATGCGGCAGGGCGATCGTGGTCAACTGCCCTTCCTGCCTGGCGGCTGCCACGAGCGCGTCCGGTGGCGCAGCCGATGCAGGGTTAATGCCCCCCGCAGCGAGTCCAGCCGTTGCGGAGATCGAAAGGACACGGGCCGCCCAGATACGCTTCATCGTCATCGCTGTTTCCGAAAGGAAGGTAGTGCGTTGAAGGGATCCGCCGATTGCTGAAGCAGGCTAGATTTAATTCCAGAATTTTGCAAGCGGCCAAAAAGTGCAACTTCGCGTTTTGGCGAATCAAAGCTGCGTGCCGCCGCGCCGTCGAAAATCTGAATGCCTGATCCCACAATTGAGATCGTCACGAGTTCGGTCGATGTCGCGCTCCGATTGCGCAGCGCATCATAAACGCCTGAGTGCCCGGGCCACGAATCAAGTCATCCTGCCTGCGGCACGCTCAGTGATCGGGCGGTCGGCACCACGGGCGCGCCAACCGTGCTGGACATTCAGCGTTATCGGGCGGATCTCCCGATGCCGTTACCCGTCGGCATCGACCAGCAGCACGTCGTGAGCCACCTCAGATCCGATACACGATCGCCGACACGGATTGCCGCTCGAATTACTCGACGCGAGAGCCGCGCGTGAATTGCTGCCGATCGCGCGCTTCGATGACGCGGCGCTGATCGGCTACGAGCCCGAAGCCGGTTTCGCCGATGCGTATCTCGTCGCCACCAGCTTCGCGCGCGCCGCGCGCCGCGTGTCTCACCCCGAGCGCCTACGCGCATAACGGTAGAAAGTACATCAGAAAACTGGCGAGCAACGCCGACGGATGATCGCTCTTCGCTCACCAACCGCGCATGGCACGTGCGAGCCGCCTGTCGAGGCACGCGTACCGGTTGCATCCGTGCCATCAGGTCGGGCTCGTGGAGCGTGATCTCGAAGAAGAACTTCCGACCAGTGATCGCTGCATTGAGCGACAACCGCGACGTGCCCTGGTCGACCAGATGCAATCGGTAACGCCGCAGGTCCTCGACGGTGGCGGAGTCGGGCGAGCGCCCTGCTCACCCGACTTGCGATGGTCGGCGAGATCCCGTTGCGACTGGCGTGGAACGTCCTGTGATCGCTTGCGAGGCGATCGTCTCAGAACAGGTCTTCCAGTATGCCGGCGTTTCAGCCGCAGGCCTGCCGCAGCTTGCCGCAAGCGTTCGAGGCCGCGATGCCCCGGAGCCTGTCCGTGTACTGCTCAAGGCGGCCCAGATGCCCCGGAGCTGAATACGCCCTCTGCGAACCGCAAGCCAATTTCCCAGTGGCTTCATATGAATTCCGTTATACAACCCATAACGAATCAAAATTTCGGCCTTAATATTGACTTACCACCATCATCGCTGATGCGACGCAGCCGGTCGTCCGCCGAATGGCGTCGCCTCCTTCCATTTACCTGTCTTCGGAGACTCAATGACAACAAAATTCGCTCGCGCGGCGGTGCGCTCACTGCGCCCCGCGGTTACGCTTTTAGCCGCGCTCGGCACCTATGCCGCGTTGAGCACCACTGCCACCGGCGCGGCGCCCATGGGAGTCGCGTTCGTCTACCTCGGCAACCCCGGTGACGCTGGCTGGACCTACGCACATGAACAGGGTGTGAAGGCGATCGAAGCAAAGTTCGGCGACAAGATCAAGGTCACGCGCGTCGAGAACGTACCCGAATCCGCTGACTCGGAGCGCGTGTTTCGCGACCTCGCGAGCAAGGGCAACAAGATCATCGTGGGCTCGAGCTTCGGATTCCAGGATTTCGAACTGAAGACGGCAAAGGATTATCCCGACGTCGTTTTCGAGCATGCGACCGGATACAAGAAGGCCACGAACTTTGCGACCTATGACGTGCGCACCTACCAGAGCGCCTATCTGGCTGGGCTCATCGGCGGCTATACGACGAAGACGAATACGCTCGGCTTCGTCGCCTCGGTGCCGGTGCCGGAAGTGGTGCGCAACATCAACGCCTTCACGATGGGTGCGCGCTCGATCAATCCGAATGCGAAGGTGAAGGTCATATGGATCAATAGCTGGTTCGATCCAGGCAAGGAGAAACAGGCGGCCGAAACGCTGATCGGCCAGGGAGCCGACGTGCTGATCCAGAACACCGATTCGACGGCGACGATGCAGACTGCCGAGCAGAAGAAAGTGCACGCGTTCGGTTGGGACTCGGACATGAAGAAGTTCGGCCCGAATGCTCAACTGGGGGCATGCGTGAGCTACTGGGGCGTCTACTACTCTCACCTGATCGAACAGGTGCAATCCGGCACGTGGACCAACGCGGCGACGTGGTGGGGTCTCAAGGAAAAAACAATCGACCTCGCTGACATCAACACTGCGGCCGTATCGCCCGCCGCGCAAAAGGCGCTGGCGCAAAAGCGCGACGACATTATCGCTGGCAGATTCGATCCGTTCTCCGGACCGATCAAGGATCAGAATGGCGCGATCAAGGTGGCAGCCGGCACGTCACTGCCCGACGCCGAGTTGCTGCGGCTCAACTGGTTCGTGCAGGGGGTCGATGGCACGCTGCCGAAGTAACTGAACCAACATGGAGGAGACACGCTTTGAGCCTTACCATTTCCGCGAATCAGAACGCGTCGGAGTTCCCTGAGCAGGGGCTCGCGCCGACACGCGAGCAGATCGTCCGCCATTTGCGTCATGCAAGCGCTATTGCAGAACGTGCGATGCTGTTGGGCCGTCACCCGTTTGGCGCCCTTCTCGTCGGGCCTGATCAGGAGTCGGTTCTAATAGAACAGGGCAATGTCGATTCCGTCAATCATGCGGAAGCGGTGCTCGCGCGCATTGCCGCCCTCAACTTTACGCCGCAATTCTTGTGGGGTTGCACGCTCTATACGACGGTTGAGCCATGTTGCATGTGTGCAGGCACGGCATACTGGGCCAACATCGGGCGGGTGGTTTTTGGAATAACGGAAGAGCGCCTGCTGCAAGCCACGGGCAATCATGCAGAGAATCCGACCATGAGCGTGTCGTCGCGGTATGTCTTTGACCATTGCCAGAAGCGCGTTGACCTGGTTGGGCCCGTCGGCGAGGTCGAGGAAGAAGTGATGCAGGTGCAGCGCAGGTTCTGGGGACGCCGATGAACGGACCTTCCGAACATGCCCCCGCGCTGAGAGGCGGACAACATCCTCGCATGGCTCGATGGTGAAAGCCCTGCGCTTCGCAAACTCACGCCGGCGATCGAGGACGCCAGCGGCGAACTGACGACCACGGTGGACACGATCGCTGTGCAGACAGGCACGCGCTACGCTCCACCCCCCCCGCAAACGCGCTACCGCTGCGGTACGCCGTCGCGCCACTCGCCCCAATGCGTGACGATGTCCTGCACGAGCGGATTGCCCGTGAGGAACAGATTCTTGATCGCGATCGTGAAGCCGCCCTGCGACGAGTAGTTGAGCAGATTGTCCGGGCTCGACTGGCCCGCGTACGGCCGGTCGAAGTCCGAGCCAGCGCGCAGCACCGCTACACGGTTCAGGTCAACGCGATGCACGGTCGCCGCGCGCGTCAGCGCCTCGAAGGTGGCGTTGTCTTCCTGCTGCGTCGTGCAATAGGTGCCCTTGCCATCGGTCAGGATCTTCGTCCATTGCCGCGCGCGCTCGCCGAGATCTGTGCCCGACCACCAGGTGTCACCCGCCAGCGTGTCGCACTGGATCACGGTCGGCGCACGGTTCGCGGGCGCATAGCTGTATTTGGCGCGCGCGGTCTGCGCCTGTGGGTCGTCGGCGAGCGTCACGTTGCGCGACAGCGCGAACGCCGCGTTCGAGAGCGCCGGATTGAGCTGGAACACTTCGGTGCGATAGTCGAGTGGCGGCTTCTGCGTCGGGTCCGTCGTGTTGATGCCGAGATAGCCGGTGTTCCAGCCCGGCGGAATTTCGCGTCCGTCGATTTCCCATTGAATCCCGAAGTCGACGAGCCAGTTCGCCCACGCAGCGGAACCGACGGTCCCCTGAAGCGGATCAATACCGGCGATGCCAGCCACCATGAAGTACGTATGACGCAAGTCGAAACGCGGCGAGAACGTCAGTGCCATGATCGACGCGGCGGCATTCGCGTGCCCCATGCCCGTCGTCATCACGCAGACCTCCTGGCGATTGCAGTGTACGGCCGGGTAGTCAGGAGACAGACCCTCGACCGTGATGTCCTGCCACGGTCCGAGATTATCGAGCCACACCTGGCCTTCCGGACCGAACATCGAAATGATCATCACCTTGACCGGACGGCCATGCGACGCGCCGTCGTCCTGCGCGAAGCTGTCGTCGGCATGCGCGATGGGCGGTGCAACTGCCGTGCATGCCACGAGTAACGATGAAATCGCGGCACCAAAAGCACGATTTAGCATAATAGGCCCCACCTGATATGTAAGAACTACCGTTGCGAAACGTGAATCGCGTGCCGTGTTGTCGACTGAAGTCGTGGCTTTTTATCGGCGTGCAGCGTGGGACCTGGGCGTGAGCCGTTCAGGTGACAGTGAGTATAAGCGGAGAAAAATGTGTATTGGCAAGCGGCAGCGAATTTCTATGCGGACGACACGGCAATGGTGGACACAACGTCCAGCGACCTTTCCCGCAATACTCCGTGCGGGCGCACCATCGGGGCTTCAAAAGCGATGAGCGTAGGCGAGGCGAAAGAAATCATAGCCCACTTTCAAGTTTGTCCCAGTACTTGGCCCGGAGTCAGGTTGCTGGCCCGGTCACGTAAGATGGCGTGATGAAGAAATCGAAATCGCTCTATCACGGTCACCGTTTCCCAGCCGAGGTCATCAGTTGCGCTGTGCGCTGGTATTTCCGCTTTCAGTTGAGCCTGCCGTCTCTTCGCCTCAGTCTCGATAAGTTGACAGAGTCCTCAGCGGTTCGTCGAACTTCGGCACGGTGGCATTCGGCACCAAAGGCGGCGTCTTCCCTCAGGTGGGAATTCCGACCGTGGTCTGCGAATCGGGAAGCATGGACCAGGGACACACGCCCGATGAGTTCATTACGGTCGAGCAGATGCGTGAATGCGATGCTGGCTCGCGTGGCTGAATATATATCGACGTCTTCCTGATCGTACCGCGCTCGCCGCGTTGCACGGTTTCGTTGAAATGAAATCGCCATTAAACGAAGTATATTTCGCAAAAGATACTGAAGGTCGGTAGTTATTCCGGGTGGCAGCGGCTTTTTGGATCGGCTAGAGTGGTCGCATCAGATTGGCATTGATAGGGCTGCTGCCGGATGGACACGATTCCCCAAAGAAGTGAAGGCGATGTCGAGCTCGATCTCCACCATCTGCAAGTATTCGACGTATTGCTGACTGAACATAGCCTCACCAAAGCGGCGCGTGTACTCAATCTTTCGCAGCCCGCGCTGAGCAAGACGCTTGCACGTTTGCGACTCTATTTTGGCGACCCACTATTTGTACGCGTCGGGTTGCGAATGGAGCCTACGCCGAAGGCACTCGAACTCACAGAACCGGTTAGGGCAATATTAAAAGGTGTTCGCGGCCTACGCTCCGACCACGGGTCCTTCGACCCGAAAACGTCGACGCGCAAGTTCAGCTTCTTCCTGGTCGACGCCGGCGCGATCAAGATCTTCCCACGCCTGTTGAATTACCTCGCCGCGGAAGCACCAGGCATATGCGTGCAGTCGATTCCTTGCGATGCGCAACACCTCGACGTATGGCTCGAATCGGGTCTCGTTGACATCGCGATCGGCTCTTTCCCGTCGTTGACCATGGGGATTCGGCGCTTGCCGCTGTGGAACGAGACCTACGTGAGCGTCACGCGCAAAGACCATCCGCGCATCGGCACCAATCCCACCAAAGCGCAGTTCGTCGCGGAAAAGCATGCACTCGTGTCCGCACTGGGTACCGGGCACGAACACCTCGCGATCGAGCGGCTCATCGAGTCGGAAATACCGCGCAGCAACATTGTGTGTCGCGTCCCGGTCTTTACTTCGGCCGCGCTCATCGCCAAGCATTCCGATGTGATCGCCACAGTGCCAAGAAGTCTCGCCGTCGCGATGTGTGGCGATCTCGACCTGCAACTGGTCGAGCCACCGATCGAACTGCCCAAACTGGAAATCGCGCAGTACTGGCACGATCGATGTCACTTGGAACCCGGTAACCAGTGGCTTCGGAGCACCTTCCGCAAACTGTTTTCGACGCCGGGATAAAGCGACGCAAGGCAGGGTCCGCAGCGAATGGCCATTCATTGCGGACTCGACAATAGTACCCGCGTTCCTCAGTGCGCCTGATTTGCCGGGTTGAGAACGAAATCGTAGTTCAAGGTGTAGCGCCCGTCAGCTTGCTTGACCCAATCGGCCACCAGCGTTTGCCGTACACCAAACACAGCGTCGGAATCCAGATACTGGTCACCGTTGCGAAATACATGCGTGACCAATGTCTGGTAGTTTTTTGCCTTGATCATGAAATGCAGGTGAGCGGGACGCCACGGGTGACGTCCGGTAGCTAGCAGCAGATCCCCCACCGGGCCATCGACCGGAATCGGATAGGCGACTGCGACCACGGTACGGAATTCGAAACTACCGTCTTCTTGCGACCTGAGTACGCCTCTGCCTTGATGAGTCTCGAGGTCCGGATACTGCACGTCGTAGTTCCCCACGGAGTCGGCCTGCCATACGTGCAACTCCGCGCCCGCAATCGGTACTCCATTGCGGTCCTTCACCGTGCCTGTTACAAGGCAAGGTTCTCCGCTAGCGCCATTGGCGATGTCGGCGCCATTCTCGTATGCCGGCGCGCCGTCTACATGAAACGGCCCGAAGACCGTCGATTCAGTGCACCCTTCCGGTTTCCTGTTGTTCATCGCGACGGTCAACATCGACAACCCGAGCACGTCGCTCAACAAAATGAATTCCTGGCGCTTGTCGTCACACTTGTGGCCCGTCTTGGTCAGAAAGTCGATTCCTGCCTGCAACTCGCTTTCGGTCATTTTGACCTCCCGGGCGAAGTCATGCAGATGCGTGATCAGGCCGGTGAGGATGAACTTCAAACGGGCGTCCGGCGTACCCGCAATGAGATCGAGCACGGCTTGCGTGACAGTGTGTTCGTCAAGGTTGCGCATGTTTGGCTCCGATGTTGAGTGTTTCGATAAGCGTCGACAATCCATCAATAGGTCACGGTAAACGAGCGCCGTGAAGATTTTCATCACACAGACGTTGCAAATCGCCGTGTAGTCAGACTAGCGGCCGCACGCCCTCATAGGCGTTTTGCAGCAACTGCCTGATTGCCGATTTCTCTAGTGCCCGCGGATTCGGATACTGATTCTGTAGAGCAATCGCGCACGCCTTGTCGAGATCGGACTCGCGCATGCCAACATCTCTGAGTGCCAAGGGTGCGCCGTTGCGTTTCGCCAGATCGAAAGCGGCTTGCGGTGCGCTGGTGCCGTAAAGCGCGCATGCGATGCGTTCCATCGCCCGCGGAGCCGCCGCCGCGTTATAGGCC
The DNA here is from genome assembly GCF_021390635.1 of Paraburkholderia sp. HD33-4. Lineage (NCBI taxonomy): Bacteria > Pseudomonadati > Pseudomonadota > Betaproteobacteria > Burkholderiales > Burkholderiaceae > Paraburkholderia > Paraburkholderia sp. HD33-4. The sequence continues at coordinate 1,376,133 of NZ_JAJEJS010000003.1, forward strand.
AATGCGTGCGGCAACACGATGGTATGGGTTTCGGCGTGCGGCAGGTCGAAGGTGCCTCCTAACGTATGGCACAGCTTATGGTGCAGGGACATCGATACGGTCCCGAGCACCGATCCACACAGCCATGCGCCAAAGAGCAGATCCGCTCGCGCGCGCTGAACGATCGGATCTTTGGCGTCGGGCGTTAGTAGCGGCAGCGCTCGTCCGATCGCGGCGATGCCCTCGCTGGCCATCAGGTCCGTGATTGGATTGGCATCGACAGCATAAAGACCTTCCGCCGCGTGCGCGATCGCATTGATCGCGCTACTCACGCTCATGGAAATCGGCAACGCATACGTGAGTTCCGGATCGTAAATCACCGTCTTCGGAATCACCCGGCTATCGCGACCCGTCTTTTTCAGCCCTGCTTCGGTGATTCCATAGATCGGCGTCATTTCCGAGCCGGCGTAGGTCGTCGGAATGGCAAGAATCGGAAAATCCGCCTCCAGTGCAATGGCCTTTCCGAGTCCTGTCGTCGAACCGCCGCCGATTGCGATCGCGCAGTCAGCGTCCAGACGGCGCGCGAGCTCGCGTGCTTCGCGGGCCACTTCAATTGGCACATGCATCACCGCCCTGTCGAATACGCCGGCCACGCGATCCCCGAGCATGGCCGCGATCCGTTCCGCGTCTCCGCGCTGATCAGGCGTCGCGAGTATCAGTGCGCGACGCGCACCCAGCAGATCGACTTCCGTTTCAAGCCGTCCGAGCGCGCCGGCACCAAATACGACACGCTGGGGACGGCTCGTATAAACAAATTCTTTCATGACGGTGTCGCCCATATCACTTCAAGTCAGCAATCGCGGGGATCGCAACGCGATGGTTGACGGAACTTGCGTTAGCAAGAAATCGCACGGTCATTGCATCGCCGACGACAATCTCCGCGCCCTTCTCGACAAGCAAACGTATCGTGTGGCCGCCGGTTTCTGAATGCAGTTCTCGAACCTGCAAGAGCGCGCTGCTCCAATGCGAGCCAACGTTCTGCTTCTTGACGACTCCCACGTAGTCCCCGACCGGCGGCGAGCACATGCCGCGGGACACGGTGACGTCGATCGACCGGCAAGGAGACCCACTCAGCCCGACCACCGTGCCCGAAAGCTCGTGCGGGCGCTCCAGCATGGCATTCGCGCTTGCAATATCGCCTTGCTGAACGAGCCGCCTGGTTTCACTCGATGAACAATGAGCACCATTCACGATGCGCGCGCTCCATTGCAACGGGACGGGACGCACTTCGAATCCCAGACCGGCACCGAGATTACGCAGGTACTCGAGATCGCCTTGGCGCCCCTTACCGCAGGCAAAATTCTCCCCGACGATAAGCGCGCGCATGCCGAGCATGCGTACCAAAGTCCGCCGAACAAAATCCTCTGCCGACTCCGCGCTGCGCTCCCGATCGAAGCGCAGAACGAGGCAGTAGTCGACATGACCGGTCGACGCGAGAAGATTGATACGGCCTTCGAGTGTCGACAGGAATGCAGGACACGACGCAGGTCGCACAACGGACAGCGGATGAGGATCGAATGTGACCAACACGGTGGGAAGTCGCGAGGCCACGCCTCGCTCTCGCAACTTCCGCAGCACGTGCCGGTGCCCATGGTGAACGCCATCGAACATCCCGATCGACACCACCGACTCGGATAACCTGAATTCGCCTGGATCGGAGATGACTATCATGGAAGACTCCGGTAACCCCATCGACAATGGATCAAACCAGCTTGCAGGCCTCTTCGAAAGAGAGCCGGGGGCTGCGAGGAAACACCTTGGACGGATCACCGCGGCCGAGGCCGCAAATGAAGTTCGATTTGATCGATGTCCCGCTGAAGACGGCCGTATCGACCCTCGCGTTGTCAAAACCCGACATCGGCCCGCAGTCCAGACCGACCGCGCGAGCGGCGGCAATCAGATATCCGCCCTGCAGTGTCCCGTTGCGAAAAGCAGTCGTCTCTGCAAAGCCGGCCTTCGCTTCGCCTTCGAACCAGGCCTTGACCGTGGGATTGTGCGGAAAGAGCCTCGGCAGCTCTTCATAGAAGCGAGTCTCGTAACCGACCACCGCCAGCACTGGCGCCGTCATGCACTTTTCGACATTCCCGGGACTGAGCGCGTCCTTCAGTTTTGCCTTGCCTGCTTCACTGCGCACAAACACGATCCGCGCCGGCGAGCAATTGACCGAGGTGGGACCCCACTTCATCAATTCATAGACCTGCTTCAATTGCTCGTCCGACACGGGCTCGTCGAGCCAGCCGTTCTGGCTACGGCCGTTACGGAAAACACGATCCACAAAATCTTCATCTTCCATTTTTTGTCACCCTTCTTTGACAAGAACCGTACCGTGCGAGCGCACGGTACTTTCATCAAGCGCAGTTCAGATAAGCGATGAATGCATGCTCCTGACGTGTCAAATCGCCATGGTTCCGCTGAGCGCAAGCGCTTCCTGATGCCGTGCTGCATCGAGTGCTTTCGCGTAATCGGCGGTCGCCTTATAGTCGCTGTTGACGTCGGCTTCTCGCTCGATGCCGCACACCCGGCGCGCGAGATTCGCGTACGGGCCCGAACCGGAGAATTCCGCACGTTGCATGGTCAGTGTGCGGATCGCCTGCAGCGGCGTCCCGTTGAAGTTCTCGAAGACGAACAAGCGGCTACCCCAGTCTGTCAGGAACAGGTCGCGAATCACCCGGCCGATCTTCAGGCGGTCCTTCGGCTTGCCGACCGGTCCGCTATTCAAGCGTTCGAACCACGGTTGGAGCGTCGCATCGTTCCACTGGTCTTCGCTTGCGAAGATCAGTGCGCTACGGCCGGACAGGTCGACCAGTTCGTAGATCATTTCCGAGAAGTTCTCGAGATACAGCGCGCGACCGAAGTCGTAGACCAGAATATTCGGCTTGTAGTGCCCGCCGGGCGTATGAAAGCCCAATTCCTCCGCCGCGATCACGTGCGCCAGCATGGCCTGGTGGAAACCAATCAGCTTCGCCACGCGCGTCATCACTGCCGGGATTTTGCTGGTGCCGATATGCTCGGTAATCAGAACCGCGAGGCCGGCCATCAGCTCGGCACGCACCATCTGGCGAACCAGTGCATGGTAATGAAGCCAGTCGAACACGCGTTGCGGATAGAGCTTCGCATGTTCCGGATTGCCGATGTGAAACACGTGCGACCACGGAATGAACACGTTCTCGAAGAGGGTCATGCCGTCGAGTTCATCGCCCTGTGAAGCCAGCGGATGTTCGATCGAATCCTCTTTCGCCACGCCTTCACGGCAGACGATCGTCACCCCTTTCGCATTGACAGGCGTTGCCGCAAAAATGACTTGCTCGCCCGGGATACCGGGCCGGAAGAACACGCCGATGTGGATCCAGTCGGCAAACGCGACGCCTGTGCCGATCGCCTTGATCCCGTTGACGACGATGCCCTTTTCGTTCTTCTCGACCACACGCAGGCCCGGCGAGCGCGCCTGTGCTTCCGGGTTGGATCGGTCCATTTGCGGATCGACGAACTGCGGCGCGCAATTGAAATCGTTGTCCTTGGCGAAGTGCACGAAGTTGACGATATTCTTTGCCTTGATGTGACCGTCCGCGCCGATCGATTGCGTTTCCCATGGAACCGGATCGTCGAGGTACGTCTGCAATACATAGTTGTTCACATCGGGACTGCGCGGGAAGGATGCGCCAGCCATTTCGCGCATCACCGTCTCGTGGTATTTGCGCTTGCGCCGCAGTTGATCCTTATTGTGATGCCCGTACCACTGCATCGAACGGCGCTGGCCGTTTTCGTCGACATAGGTCACCACATCCTGCAAATCGGCGCGATGATGCAAGTCGTAGAAATCTGCATGGCGCTGCGCATAGTCACGCGTTTTCGGGTGCGTGGCGACGTTGTCGATCTTTTCGTTCCCCACCCAGACCTGGCGTCCGTCATTCAGGGAGTCGAGATATTGACGACCGGTTCGGATCATGATTTCTCCTTTGTGCATTGAATAGAAAAGTCCGCTGATTAAATCGCGGCGGGACGAGTCGTTACGTAAGCGCGCTGATGGTAGGCGAGCGGACGGCGCTCGTCCGATTTGATGGTCGCAATGACGCGAGCGAAAAAGAGACTGTGCGTGCCGACCTCGACCGCATCGACTACGTGACAGTCGAGGGTCAGGAGCGCCTGCTTGCAATACGGTGCTCCGCTAGCCAGCGTGCCCCACTCGCTTTGGGCGAACCGTTCGGGCATCGACAGCGCACCGGCGCCCGCGAAAAGCTGCGAAAGTTCGCTCTGCTCCGCACTCAGCCAATTGACCGTCAGTATCCCGTTCGCCTTGATCACGGCATTCGCGAAACTCTTTCGATTGACACAAGCGAGAACGGTCGGAGGCGTATCGCATACCGAGCACACTGCGGAGCAGGTCACGCCGGCTCTGCCACTCGGGCCGTCCGTGGCGAGGATCGTCACCGGTGTGATGGCATGGGAAAGCGCCTCTCTGAAAACTGTTGCGCTCACATCCTCAGCCACTGCATCGGGCGCATTGACGAGCAGCGTGGCAATTGCCGAATCGGCCGCCAATTCGCGTCTTTTTTGTGTGTTAGGCATCACACGTCTCCAGATCGAAGGTTATTCGCGTGAACGGGAAAGCCATCGGAAGCGCAGCCGGAATCACGACCCGACTACAAGGTCGGCAGATACATCTCGTCGGCGGTTCCAGCAGCGACACCGAGTTCCGCCGCCACGGCCACGACCCCCGCTTTGGCGACTTCGAGATCCACGCGTCCGTCGGACGTGAAATGCGGCCGGATGTAGCGCTCGTAGTGTTGCTCGGCTTCCGCGCTGGTCAGTCTGCCCAACATCGAAGCGATGTGTTCGACGGCGAGGCTCGGCTGTTCGGCGATCGTCTTCAGCGACCGCTTGTAGGCGCGCACCAGCGCCTGCAAGGCCGGATCGTCGAGTGCGATGCGCGAAGGATCCACCGCGAGGCCCACGGTCGGAATCTGGAAGTGGTCACCCACCCACGACAGCACCGAGAACCCTTCTTCGTGCGCGACCTGTTCGGCCGATAGCGTGCTACCCACGTAAGCCGCGTCGATCGAGCCCTCGCGAAGACGCCGCAGGTCCATCTGGTAGTCGCCGGGGATGCGTTCCACGCACTCGACGTCGCGATCCGGATCCAGGCCATGCTTGCGCAGCACGATTCGCGCGAAGACGCCTGGCGCGGTACGAGCCCCGTGAACCGCGAGCCGGCGGCCACGAAGGTCTTCCATCGACTTGACGCCGTTGGCGCCGACGAACCAGAACAGCGGTCGGTGCGTATTGACGCTCAAAGCCGTCCATTGGATGCCGCCGGTCATGCGCGATATCATGGCCCGGCCAAGACCGATGGTCGCACCACCACGCACGCGCTCGGTCTTCCATACCGCGCCATCCCGCATCGCGACGCGAACGCCTTCATCTTCGAAATATCCTTCCTGATCGGCGACATGCGCGATCAGTTCCTCGTGAATACCGGCACCGACGTAAGTCAGGTCGATCGAGAGCGTTGTCAATTAACACCTCTGTCAGGGCAATCAAACGTATTTGAAAAGTACTGCTTCTTCGAGCGGCGAAATCGGTCGGCGGGTTAGATCCACTGCTTCGATCCGCTCACTCGTTGCATTCACTCCATTCCAAAGCCACCGCTCACCGGAATGTAGTGCCCGGTCGTAAATCCCGACGCATCGCTCGCCAGATAGGCCACCGTGTTGGCAACTTCACCAGGCTTCGCAAGCCGTCCCATCGGTATCGACGCAGCGATCGCCTTCAGCCGTTCAGCGGAAACGAGCCCGGCCGAAAGCGCGCCTTCGACGGTCGTCGGCGCAACGAGGTTGGCCGTGATTCCGTTGGGCGCCAGCTCCAGTGCGACGTATCGCACGAACTGGTCGAGCGCCGCCTTGGCGGTGCCGAGCGTGATCATTCCGTTACGCGGCTTGCGCGACAGCAGCGCACTGAGATAAATCAGCCGGCCGGAACCCCGGGCGATCATGCCTGGCACAACTGCTTTCGTCGTCAGAAAGGCAGCGCGCAGTTCGGTGTCGACCTTGCCGCCGAGTTGCTCCCAGCTCATGTCGGCAAACGACGTGATGTCATACGGCGTGAGCGCGTTGTGTACGAGAACGTCTACGCTGCCCCAGCGTTCCTTGACTTGATCGACCATGCTGGTGACGTCGTCGGCTTTCGTGACGTCGCCTTGAATCGACACCGCTTCACCGCCGGCGGCGGCGATCGTGGCGACCAAATCTTCGGCCAGCGGTGCGCTAGCGCGATGGTTGACGACCACCTTGTACCCCTGTTGTGCCAGAGTGGTGGCAATGGCCGCGCCGATGCCGCGGCTCGCTCCAGTGATTAGCGCGACTGCCATGACGTCACCTCTGCTTCAAGATTGGCCGGGTATTCGTTGCCGTGGCGCATCTGTGCCGCCGCATAGTAAACGTAAGCTCTACTCATCAGTGAAATTACTCCTGTCAGATCAAAACGTGCTTTTGCAAACAACCAGGTACTACCGGCAACGCAGGCACTCGATGTATCGATTCCGTCACACCGTGCATTACGCGTCGTTTGAAATACAGTACCTCGTACAAATCTTTAGCTCTACGGATACAGCCTCATAGACACTATTCCTTGGCAGAATGGAGCCGATGAAGTCGGCCAGCGGCCGGGCACCACCCAGCGGCGCTCAGGCATCGGCTATTGAAATGGCATATACATCTGCAGCCATATGCGATTCCCTTCTGGCCGGTTGCGAACCAGCATTTCGCGCTGATACTTGAGCGCCACCGAGAATTTCCTGTTGCCGTACGCGATCGAAGGACCCACGGCAAATGCCTGTCCGCGGTTGCCGTTGCCATTCACCGTGAGTCCATGCTGCACATCGTCTGTCACCTGTTTGTAGAAATATCCGCTCGCCCCGATCTGCCACATCGGGGTGAAGCGATACCCTGCGCTGTAGTCGACGATAAATTCATTACCCGAGTGATAATCGGTCGCATGATTGACCGAATTCACGCTGTAGAGCGCACGCGCACTGAGTTCGATATTCGGCGTCGGCAACCATGTGACCGCGTAGTTCGGCTGCATCGAGTAATAGTTTCGGCCGGGATTTACGAGCCGGCTGGCCTCGTAACCACCGGTCGGAACAAAGAATTCGAGGCCCAACACCTGATGCAGGTTGCCGATATGCCAGCCAAGAAAGAGCGGCCCGAGTGTCATATCCGACAGCCCGCTCGCGCGGCCGCTCTTGTAGAGCGGCCCTTTCGGCGTTGCGGCATCGAAGTGCAGGTCGAGATTGACAAACGGGATGTTGGTCCGCGACTCGAGCGTCGCGCCAAAGAGCGTCACGTCTCGCCAGACGTGCGACAATCTGAATGCCGCCGCCTGCGCATGCAGCGAAAAATTCGATACGCTAGTTGACGGATCGCCGCCATTGCCCTCGAGCGTCGTCGCTTCGTAGTCCTGCAGGTACACGTAGATGTGGTTGCCTGGCGCAGGCTGAATGCCCGGCAGCAGTGTGTTCACACCGACCGGATAATTGGTTCCGCCACCTTCCGTGGCGTGCACGCTTGCAACCCGGCAACTCGATGCAATCACGGCGCCTGCAATGAGCGGGACACCGACAGCGCGACACAAACCGCGACACTCGAAAAAAGGCATACGTTCCCCTTCGCGCTCGTCCGGCATTGCACGGCGCCGTTGATGGATTTCAATTTTCTGGATGGAAAAACGAAGTGCTTTAAAGAAAACGCATACGTCTGCCCATTCACTCCGAACGTCCAGGGGAATGTGCACGCTTCCTGTTGCGCGACATACGGAATTGCGAGCGAAAACACCCCGGACTGGTTCTTTCCGGGACCACCCAGGCAAGTTGACTTCTTCCGTGTCGCTAAAGACCGCCTCGGCGAAACGCCAACGCGCGATACTGATTACCAGTCAGATTCATGATGCGGGGCTCTCAATCAAGTCCCATGGGGTCACGACGTCAAGCGAAGCGCGTCGATGCATACGTTCGGCAACGGCCCAGAAGCGGGCAGCGGCGCCGGAGAAGACTCGCGATTCGCCAGCGATACCGCCTATGCCGAACCCACGTTGTGGACTACATTAGGCTAGCCAAATAAATCCCTCTACAGACGCCGTGGCATAGACACTATTCCCGCGGGTAATAGAGTCGAACCATGCACTGACCCGCAGAACGGTCTTTCTGAGTCGGCGGTTTCACTTCCGAAAGCCGTGTTGCAACGGCCATTTCGTGTCGTCGCCGTTGGGCCTCCACACCTGATGTGAGCATGGAAACCGTGCGCGACGTGACGCCCAGGCAGCCATACCCGGTAGCACTTATCACTTCTTCCGTGCTTTCGATATGCAAAAACGTTGGTTGGAATCGCTCGCGCAGCGAATTAACGTGATGAATCAAGCGCCTTACCCGTGTGCGCGCATCCTCCGGCGTCAGAATAGATACTGTGATCCCCGTCAAGCATTTTGCAGTTTGGGATCGAAGCACTTGCCTGGCCTGATAACACCGAAAGCGACGTGAACGAGCTTGCGCATCATCGCACCGATGATGAGTTTGGCAGGCTTGCCAGAAGCGGCCATACGGTCGCGAAAGCGCTTTCCCCAGTGAGTCTTGTAAAGCGTTGTCATGGCAGGCATATAAGGCGCGCTTTACGTAAAAAGGCGTGAACTACGCGACAAAACTAAGACCGACTAGCGACCTCCTAGTCGGTCGGCGCGACAACATGGCGTGGTTCACGTCTCGCGCCCACTGCCCGAATCTCACCACATCGTTGTATTTTTTCGCCGATTCTCCAGATCGTCTGAATTTTTCGTGGACAGGCTTCCACTAAAAATTGCTTTGCGGGGGAACTTGCAACGCGCACCGCGTTAATAATCAGATGCTTAGATGCGATTTGGTGTCTGATTATTTCGTGGAACGACTGAAGCATCGCATCAGACTGGCCTGGCGCGACGATTTCTCTGATCAGAGTCAGAAAGTGGTCTATCCGACGACGTGAAGCGACTCGTCGCATCGTTACGAAAATCGCTATTTAGGTCGCATGCTAACCGGGTACTGACCACGTACATCACGCAGCGACGCTCACCTCAGCGGGACGGAGACGAACCGGCGAGCATTCTGGCGCTGGATCAGCACCGAAATCCCTTTCTTCGCCTTTGCTTCCACTGCGCCCGCTTGCTCCCGGGATTCGATCAGCTCGCCATCGAGCGACAGGACGATATCGCCAGTGTGAATGCCAGCACTCGCCGCAGGTCCGGTCACCTCGTCCACCATCATCCCTCCGGGAAGATCACTCGCCCGCTTCTCGTCGTCGGTCAGCGGGTGCATCGTCAAGCCAAGGCGATCCGCCGCGGTGCTTGCACTCTGGGCCGGCCCGGGATTCGACGCCGCGGCAGGGGTTTGCACGGCGCCTTGGGGTTCGCCGGCCGCGCCGACGATGATTTCAGTCGTCATCGGCTTTCGACTGCGGATCAGCTTGAGCGTCGTCTTCGTTCCGGGTTGCAGGCCGGCGGCATACTGGGCCAGTTCGGCCGAGCGATCGATCGTCCTGTCGCCAATCTGCGTGATCACGTCGCCAGGCTTCAGTCCACTCGCGGCGGCCGGCGTACCGGGCGTGACGGCGTTGACGAGCGCGCCAGCCGGTCGCGGCAGGCCAATCGCCACCGCCAACCCAGGTCCGACGTCCTGGACGTCTACGCCAGCAATGCCCCCCGGGCCAGTGCTCTGGGTTTGCAACTGCGCTCGCACCTTGTTCGCCAGGTTGATTGGAATCGCAAACGTCAGGCTTGGGTATCGCCCCACGTCCGGATACACCTGCACGTCAATGCCGATCACCTCGCCCGCCCGGTTGAACAGAGGGCCGCCGGAATTGTCCGGGTTGGCGGCGACCTCGGTCTCGAAAAAGGGAAAATTGCTGCCGTCCGGCAACGCTCGGGAAGTGGCGCTAACAATGCCAGTAGTAACGGTGTTCTGGAAACGGTCGGGTGAGCCGATCGTCAGCACCTGTTCACCGACACGCACGCGAGACGAGTCACCAAGCTTGACGGTCGGCAGCTTCGCAGCATCGATCTGAAGAACCGCAACGTCACTGTCAGTGTCGACGACGAGCACCTTGCCTTTGAATTCCCGCCGGTCGGTCAGGCTGACCGTGACTTCATCCGCCTGATCCACTACATGAGCCGTGGTCAGAATGAGGCCGTCTGGGCTGATGATGAAACCGGAGCCGGTGCCCGTTGTGACGCGTGGATTATTGCGTTGCGGCTCCGGCGATTGCGGCGCAACGCCGCTGAAAAACGCGGCAATCGGGTCGTGGGGGCCGATGTCCTCGGGGGACGGTGCCGATGTTTGCTTCTCTGGAGCCGTTACGCGGATATGGACGACAGCCGGACCGTATCGCTCGACCATGGTGGGGAAATCAATTGGCGTCGTGGCATTGGCCGGCGCAACCAATCTCGCCTCGACGGGCTTGGGTTGCGCGGCATCGGCGGCGATCGCAGCAGGCGGAAGGCACGGACAGCCGCCCAGAAGTCCAGCTACCACGGCAGCATGGAGCAACGTGCGAGTCAAGGTCCGGCGGAACACGGCGCCTCCGGGGCGGTCGTCATACCAGCGTTCCGACGTCTGAAGCGACCACGGCCAACAGCGATGGCGAACAGATCAGACGCTGATAAATCATTCTATCCCTATGGCGGCGGTCCGGCGTGACCGGCTGACCAACGAAAGCAGAATCGCCCTCCTCTACCGCACGAGAAGGTTCGCAGGTCCCTCGATGGTGGCGGTATCGGGCGAGCACCCGAGGTATCGGGTGAACTCACGCACGATGCGCGGATAGTTGGCTTGTGTCCTGGGGGAAAGCTGGCGCATACGCATGTCCTCGATCATGCGCAGGCGCAGCGGGCCGACGGTCGGTTGGGCGCTGGAGAACGAGGCGGATCGCCTCATTCGCCAACATACGGAACCGCGCGGCGGACCCCTCGCAAACCGCCACGCTCAACCGAAGCCCCCTACCGCGCGAGCGGTTCCGTTCTTCGGGGTGGAACGGTCGCTTGAGCGCTCCGCGACGGATGATCGACAAGGGCGGAAACCAACCAAACGCTAGAACAAGTGCCAGATCAGGAATTCCAGGCTGCCGCCGCCGAAGGAGAAAGCTACGATACCGCCATTGCACCGATGCTTTCCATTACCGCGATTGCATGATCGATTTGCGTCCTGGTATGGGCGGCATTCATCATGAAACGCAGTCGTGCTTGTCCGAGTGGCACGGCCGGAAACTGGACTGAGTCGACGTGGACACCTTCTTCGCGCAGTACGTTGACGTAACGCACGCACAGTTCCGTGTCGCCGATCAACACGGGAACGATTGCCGTCTCGGTCGACAGCAACTGATATCCGAGCGGTCGTATGCGCTCGATGAAATAACGCTGGTTGTCCCAAAGCCTTTGCCGCCGTTGCGGCTCTTCGGCCATCAGGTCGAGCGCAGCCAGTAGCGCGCTAGCCTGGTCCGGCGGCGGCGGGCAGGTGAAACCATAGGCCGAACTGGTAAGCCGGATGACGTCAGCCATATCGCGATCGACCGCCACGAACCCGCCAATGGCGCCAAATGCCTTGCTCAACGTGCCCATCTGGATGATATGGGGGCTGTAGCAGCTGAAATGTTCCGAAGTGCCGCCACCATGCTCGCCTAGCACGCCGGTAGCATGCGCATCATCGATATAGAGGATCGCGCCATAGCGCTCGGCCAGCGCCACCAGGTCCGGCAAGGGGGTAATCGTCCCCTCCATGCTGAACACGCCGTCGCTGACGATGATTGGTGTGGTGCCGTCCGCCGACTGCAGGAGCGACTCCAGATGGTTCATGTCGCAGTGTCGGTAGGTGCGGCGCAGTGCGCCGGACATCTGGATGCCTTCCCGAATGCTGATGTGATTGAACTCATCCGAGTAGTAAGCATATTTGCGGCGAGTCTTGGGGCGGTAGCCGTGCAAACGCGCCAGCGTAGCGGCTTTGACCAGCGTCGAGAGCACGCCGAGATTGGTCATGTAGCCAGTCACGAACAGCACTGCGTCGCTTTTGTGCTTGAGTGCACCCAGGCGTGCCTCCAGTTCGCGATAGACGTCGAGATCGCCGCCCAGAAGGCGCGACTCGCAGTTACCGACGCCATAGCGATCCAGCCCCTGCTTGGCGGCAGCCACCAATCGGGGATGATTCGCTAGCGCCAGATAATTGTTCGAACTGAACGAGACGAATTGACGCCCATTCGATATGAAGGTGGGATCCGGCAGTGTCGCGTGAACGTCAGAGACGTGGTGAATAGTGTGGCTTTCCAGCCATTGGGCGATTTCGCCTAAGTCATGCATTGTGGTGTTTTCCGTTTTGGCCCGGAATGCGTCAAACAACTGCCGATTGTCAATCTGGTTCCACGGGGTGCGGAGAGTCAGCGATTCTACTGTAACTGGTGGGCTTCGCAAATTCATGCCCTGCCCCGGTCAAAAAGCCCCGGCGATTGGCGGGCGAAAGTCCGTTGTCCGCTTGGACCACGTCTGAGTGTCCGTGGGAGCGCGCACGCGAGCGACTGGAGATGGCCGAGAGCACCAGTTCGATGGAGGTTCTGTAGAACCGCCGTTGAATTCTTCGACCGCTTTCGTGCGGTTTCTGTGGATGAGTACAGTCGGCCACGAGCCGCCGATCGAGGTCGCCATCCAATCTGAATAGCCAAGGTCTCGTCCGCCCCCGCTCAATGGCCGGTTTCCGGTGAGCAAGTTGCCGGTGGCACTGCCTCAACCCGGCCATGAACGGCCGGACGAGGTCGTCGTCCAGTTTGAGTAGCCAAGGTCTCATCCGCCCTCGTTCAATGGCCGGTCTCATGAGAGCGAATTGCGGGTGGAACGGCCTCAACCCGGCCATGACCTGACATTCGTCCGCGGTGTCACCCGGACGTTCAAGCGGCGGCTCCATCCGGGAAACGGCCGTTCAATTCATGGTATCGAACGTTGCGTCATTGGCCAGTGCGGACGATCTGAAATCGATGTTTAGATGGTCGCTTACCCATCCAGATTGGCAGTTTGTCAGGTCGTTCGCTACTTCGGCTGTCTGAACGTAATTTGGAATTGTTCCGGCGTTCTCCCATCGGTGGGCTGCTCGCGCTTGGCCCCCCCGATTGCGTGAGCTTTTTTACATCCCGCCCAACGGCTTTTCGACGGTCAGCTTGTTGGTCACCGAGGTCACCCCCGGAACGCCCTTCGCGATCTCCGCAACCTGATTGATCTGCGAAGCGTCGGTGACCGTGCCGCTCAGCGTCACCGCCCCACCTTTTGCGATCACGCTGATATTGCCGGCGCTGATCTCCTTGTGCTTGCCGATCGCGGCATACACCTGCCGGCGCAGCGCGCGATTGGCTTGCCGTGAGCTGACGGGGGCGGCTGCGCTAGCTGACATCGCCGGTGCGCCCGAAGCCGCACTGGCCGTCTGGCCCGACTGCGCCCATGCGCTGCCGGTCGCAGCAAGAATCAAGGTGGCAATCGCCAACGCGGATGCCTGAATGGTTTTCATCGAATACTCCAGTTGTTATGGGTGACGTAATCAGAAGTTATGGCGGATGCCGATCATGGCCGCCGTGGTGGACACGCCAGGCGCAACCGGGGCGCCATAGACGATGGTCTGGTTCATGGTCCCCTTGTTGGCCACATAACCGACTTGCGCGTAAGCCTTGGTGCGCTGGGACAGGTTGTATTCCGCGCCCACCGCGAATTCGCTCGAATGGTTCGCCGAGTTGTTTTTATCTTTCAGATAGTAGTAGCCGGACGTGACCTTGAAACGCGTATTGAACTGGTAGCCAAGCCCCCCGGAAATCATTTCGAAATCCGCGGTGTTGCTATGGGCCGGGTTCTTGCCGGCGCCGTACGAGGCCGACACCGAGAATCCCGCGATCGTGTACATCGCACCGAAATAGTAGAGGCGGTTGTTGGCGACACCGGTCGCCGGAATGGCGGGCGCCGCCGGGTAGGTGATCGGATACGGGTTGGTATCGTGGCCGTTGTAATACACGGCGGACAGATTCAGACCGTAGTTCGAATACTTGGCCACCGCCGACTCGCGCGTACCGCCCTGGAAATGACCGGCGACGCCGCCCGGTGCATATTCGAGCGCGAGCGACGCACCATGGAATTTCGGCGAGTTGTAGACGAGCGCGTTGCTGTCGTACAGAGCGCCAATCGGCGCGTTCGTGCTGGTGCCTGGCCAACCGGCCGCCTGATTGATACCGAGCCACGCGGTCAGAATACTGCCGAAATACTGCGCGCCACGGACGTCGGTTTCCGCCATCGCGTAGATCATCGGCACGATCTGTCGGCCGGCGTCGAAAGTACCGAAGGGCCCGGATACGCCGACCGTCGCGAACTGGTTGAAGATCGCGGTGACGCCCGGCGTGTCGGACAAGCCGAACTTGCCGTTGGTGGTGTTGAACGCACCCTGCAGCTTGAAGTTGACCTTGTAGCCGCCGCCGATGTCTTCGCTTCCCTTCATACCCCAGAAGCTGGAATAGATACCGCCGTCCTTCAGCTGATAGATCGCGCCGGTGTTCGGCGCGTGCGGCAGAAAGGTCGCCGCCGAAGTGCTCTGATACAGCAGACCCGTATCGACCACGCCATAGAGCGTCACTGACGACTGCGCATGAGCTGTGGTGGCGAACGTGGCGAAAACGGCCAACATGATAGCGCTGCCTGACTTTGACTTCATAGTGTCTCCTTCGCGTACCGGCGTTGGCGCAAAAGCCCATGCTGCGGTCGCTACATACTGATTGGTGGTTTTGTATGCGCCGGACGTACCCGGACGCGGTGTTGCGTGAAGCGAACTGCGTTGCTACGAAAGCGGTGTGTCAGGCCGGCAGATAGTAGCCGCCGAACTGATCGCGTAACTGGTTCTTGAGGACCTTGCCCGTTGCGCCGATAGGCACCGTGTCGACGAACACCACGGCATCGGGAGTCCACCAGCGCGCGACCCGGCCGTTGAAGAAGCCCAGCAGTTCGTCGCTGGCCAGCGCGCTGCCCGGCTTCTTCACGACCAGCAGCAGCGGCCGTTCGTCCCACTTCGGGTGCCGCGCGGCAATACAGACGGCCGTCGAGACTCCCGGATGCAGATACGCGACGTTTTCGATGGCCGCCGAACTGATCCATTCGCCGCCGGACTTGATCACGTCCTTGCTGCGATCGGTGATCTGCATGAAACCGTCGCGGTCGATCGTCGCGATGTCGCCGGTCGGAAACCAGCCATCGCACAGCGGCGAGGCAACGTCGGAACCGAAGTACTGCTGCGTGACCCAGTGACCGCGCACCTGCAGATCGCCAGCCGTCTCGCCGTCCCACGGCAACTCCTCGCCTTTCGCGTCGACGATCCGCATGTCGATGCCGAACAGCGTACGTCCCTGCTTCGCCTGAACCTTGTCCTGCTCCGCCATCGGCAGCGACTGCTGATGCGCCTTGAAGCTGCAGATCGTGCCGATCGGGCTCAACTCCGTCATGCCCCACGCGTGCAGCACCGCGACCCGATGCCGGTTCTGGAAAGCGTCCGTCATCGCTGTCGGACACGGCGCGCCGCCGATCACTGTGCGCCGCATCGATGAGAAGGTCGCCCCGAGTGCATCGACGTGCGCAAGCAGGCCCTGCCAGACAGTCGGCACGCCCGCCGACATCGTCACCTGTTCCTGTTCCATCAGTTCGTACAGCGACTTGCCGTCGAGCGCCGGCCCGGGAAACACCAGCTTCGCGCCGACCATGCAGGCGATGTACGGCAGGCCCCACGCATTCACATGGAACATCGGCACGACCGGCAGGATCACGTCGCGCGCGGAACAGTTCATTGCATCCGGCAGCGCCGCCGCATAGGTGTGCAGCACCGTCGAGCGATGGCTATACAGCACGCCCTTCGGATTGCCGGTGGTGCCCGACGTGTAGCACAGGGACGACGCGCTGTTTTCGTCGAGCTGCGGCCATTCAAAAACGTCGTCGTGCAGATCGATCAGGTCCTCGTAGCACAGCAGCATGCCGGCCAGCTCGTGCGCTTGCGGCATGTGGGCGCGATCGGTCATCGCCACGAATACCTTGGGGCTCTTCACCCGTGGCGCGACGCTCTCGATCAGCGGCAGGAACGTCAGGTCGAAGAACACGACACGGTCTTGCGCATGCTCGATGATGTACGCCAGCTGGTCGACGTGCAGCCGAGGGTTCAGCGTATGCAGCACCGACCCGGATCCCGACACCGCGAAATACAGCTCCATGTGGCGGTAGCCGTTCCATGCCAGCGTGCCTACACGCTCGCCCGGCTTCACGCCCAGCGTGCCCAACGCATTGGCCATGCGGCGCGTGCGTTTTGCGAGCTGCCGATACGTATAACGGTGCACGTCTCCTTCAACGCGGCGTGACACGATTTTCTGTTCACCATGATGGCGTTCCGCGTGCGTGAGCAGCGAAGCGACCAGCAGCGGCTGCTGCATCATCAAGCCTTGCATCTTTCCGTCTCCTGACTGATTGTGGCGTCTCGCGCGTTCGGCGCGTCGAGACTCACTACTACCTTTGAATCCACTATTTCGACCGGGAAGGTCGTCACATTCAATCCGCCCGTTCCCGCCATGCAGCCCGTGCGCACATCGAACCGCAGACCGTGCGCCGGGCAGCGCAACATGCAGCCTTCCAGCTGGCCGCCCGAAAGCGCGGCGCCGTTGTGCGGACAGCTGTTGTCGATGGCGTGAAGCGTGCCTTCGATGTTGAACAGCACGATGCTGCGGCCATCGATGAAGGCCAGCTTGCGCTGGCCCGGCGCGAGTTCGCCGGCGACACCCACCACGATCTGACGCGACATCCCAGACTCCTTCTGATCCAGCGCGGGCCGCGTCACATCAGTACCAGGCGGCGAATCAACGTCTCCGCCATCGGCCATTCGCCAAAGCCCGAAGCGGGGTTGAGGTGCCCAACTTCGCCAAGGTCGACGAGGCGGCTGCCCCAGTCCTGCGCCATTTCCTGCACTCGCTCGAAGCGCGCGAGCGGATCGTTGCGGCTCGCGCCGACGATGCTCGGAAACGGCAGCGGCTTGCGCGGAATCGGCAGCCAGCCGTTTTCCTTCAGCGTATCGAACTGCGGATAGCCTGCCGGCAGCGGCGTTTCGAGGTCCGCGGGCGCCGCGAGCAGCGCGGCGTGAATCTCGCGCTTGTGCTGCGCCGCCCACTGCACGGTGATCATGACGCCCGCGCTATGCGCGACCAGAATGACCGGGCCGTCGATCCTCGAGAGTGCCTCATCGAGCGCCGCAACCCGTGCCGCGCAACTCAGCTTGTCGTGCTCGAGCGGCGGCACTGATAGCGCTTTCGGCAGCCGTTGCTGCAACAGGGTCTGCCAATGCTCGGCGACATGGTCGCGCAGACCCGGGACCATCAGAATGGTCGGTTTCAATTCGTAATTCATGGGACGCTTCTTACTGGTTCAGTACGGCTTGTCGCCGATGATCCCGGCGCGTTCCATCTTGCGATGGCACGGCGGGTAGTCCATCACCGCGTAGTGCTGCGTGCTGCGGTTGTCCCAGATCGCGATGCTGTTCTTCTTCCAGCGCCAGCGCACCTGGTACTCGGGGATGTACGCCTGGCTGATCAGATAACGCAGCAGCTCCGAGGCGCCCGGGTTGGCGTCCTGGCCATATCGAACGCGCTCAGGCGTGTGGTAGTTCGTGAAGTGGGTGGTGAACACGTTCACATTGAGAACCATTTCGCCGGTCTCGGGATGTGTGCGCACGACCGGGTGCTCCGCGTCCGGATACTTTTCTCTAAGTGCGTGACGCCGCTCGATCGGCATGACCGAACCGAAGGTGGCTTCGATACTATGGCGGGCGAGCAGGCCGGCGATTTCTTCCTTCACGTGCTGCGGAAGCTTCTCGTACGCGAGGACCATGTTGGCCCACATCGTGTCGCCACCCACCGGGGGACATTCCACGCAACGCAGCACGGCGCCGAACGGAGGCGCCTCGCGCCAGGTGGCGTCCGAGTGCCAGGCATTTTCGTAGCGGTCGTTCGGCTGCTCCGGGGTTCGATAGATTCTGACGAGCCCCGGATGATCCGGGTCGCTGCTCGCCACCGGATGATCCTCGAGTTCGCCGAAGCGGCGCGCGAAGGCCACGTGCTCACCGCGGCTGATTTCCTGATCGCGCAGGAACAGAACGCGATGCGTCAGAAGCGCCGCGCGGATCTCGGCGAAGAGACCATCGTCGTGAATGGCGTCGGCCAGGTTCACGCCGGTCAGTTCTGCACCAAGGGCGTAAGTCAGTTGCTCGATACGCATGATGATGTCCTTGTTCAGATCGCGAAAACGGACGAGCCAGTCGTCTTGCGCGACTCCAGGTCGCGATGGGCGTTCGCGGCATCCTCCAGTGCGTAGCGCTGGTTGATCTCGATGCGGATGCGGCCCGATGCCACGTGGCTAAACAGTTCGCCCGCGAGTTCCGCCTTTTCCGCAGGATCGGCGATGTAGTCGGCCAGCGCCGGACGGGTCAGGTAGGGTGAGCCCTTGAGGCCGAGGATCTGCGGATTGAACGGCGGGATCGGGCCCGACGCGGTGCCGACGCAGACGATGAGGCCCCGGCGCTTGACTGAGTCGAGCGAGGCCTCGAAGGTGTCCTTGCCGACGCTATCGATCACTACGTTGACGCCGACGCCATCGGTCAGCTCGCGCACTCGGGCTGCGACATTCTCATGGCTGTAATTGATGATGTGATCGCATCCGTGGGCGCGCGCGACTTCGGCCTTCACTTCACTGGAGACCGTACCGATCACCGTCAGCCCGAGCAGCTTCGCCCACTGTGACACGATTAGCCCGACGCCCCCGGCCGCAGCGTGCAACAGGATGGTGTCGCCTTCCTTGAAGGCGTAAATACGGCGCATCAGATAAGCCGACGTCAGGCCTCGCATCGTCATGGCAGCGGCCGTATCACAGGCAATGCCATCGGGCAGCCTGATGAGGGGTGCGGCATCGATCACACGTTCCGTGCAATAGGCGCCGAGTGTGTTGTACGCGCCCGTGTAGGTCACGCGGTCGCCCACTGCGACACTGGTCACACCGGACCCCAGGGCCTCCACGACGCCCGCACCCTCGGTGCCGATTCCGGACGGCAGCGGTGCCGGATACAGGCCGGTGCGAAAGTAGATGTCGGCAAAGTTGAGGCCGACTGCCTCGTGGCGCAATCTGACCTGACCAGGTCCGGGTTCGCCGACCGAAACGTCCTCATAGCGCAGGACCTCGGGACCACCAGTTTCATAAAAGCGAACAGCTTTAGCCATGCTTTGGCTCCTTCATTCATTGTCTGAGTAGGGGCGCGTCGGCCCTGTGCCGGATCGGCACGTCGTGGCGGGCGCGCTAACGTGTATTACCGTGCCGTCGCGGTGCGATCGGCGGCAAACCTGGCGAACCAGTTCAGGCTTTCAGGATTTGCCATGGTGTCCGGATTGGCCACCTTCGCCAGCGGCTCTCCGAGCAGCAGTTTTTTGATTGGCAGTTCCAGCTTCTTTCCAGACAAGGTGCGTGGAATCGCAGACACCTGGAACACTTCGTTCGGCACGTGCCGCGCAGACAGCGCCACCTTGATCCGCTGGCGAATGTTTTCAATGAGCGCGGGCGTCAGTTCGGCACCCGGACGCAACACCACGAACAGCGGCATGTAGGACTCGCGGCCCAGGTATTCGAGGTCCACGACCATGCTGTCCAGCACCTCGGGCAAGTCCTCGACGGCCCGGTACAACTCGCTCGTCCCCATGCGGATGCCGTGGCGATTGATCGTGGCGTCCGAGCGGCCATAGATGATGGCGCCGCCCCTTGGCGTGATGCTCACCCAGTCTCCATGGCGCCAGACCCCTGGATACATGTCGAAGTAGCTGTCGCGGTAGCGCGCGTTGTCCTTATCGTTCCAGAAGCAAAGCGGCATCGACGGCATCGGTGCAGTGCAGACCAGCTCACCGACCTCGTCTATTTGCGCATTCCCAGCGTCGTCGAAGGCCTCGACCCGTGCGCCCAGACAGCGGCACTGCATCTCGCCAAGGTGGACGGGCAGCGTGGGCACGCCAGCGACAAAGCACCCGGCGAAGTCCGTGCCACCGGAGATTGCATTGATCCAGATCGGGCCGACGCGATCGAGAATCCACCGGTAACCTTCCGGCGACAGCGGAGAACCGGTCGAGCCGATGGCGCGCAGTTGCGACAGCGTGGCTACGTTGCGAGGTTCGATGGCGGACTTTTCGCACGCCTGGAAGTACGCTGCGCCCGCACCGAAGAAGTTCACTTCCGCCTCACCGATGAATCGCCAGAGCGCATTCATGTCGGGATAGCCGGGATTGCCGTCGAACAGGCATACCGTCGCGCCGGCGAGCAGTCCACCGACCTGGAGGTTCCACATGATCCAGCCGGTACTGGCCTGCCAGAAGAAGCGCTCACCGGCATGCAGATCCAGATGGAGCGTGGTGAGCTTGACATGTTCAAGAACGATGCCGCCCTGCGAGTGAACGATGGGCTTCGGCAGGCCTGTCGTACCCGAGGAGTAGACGATCCACAGCGGATGGTCGAACGGCACATGCTCGACCTCGAGCGGCAACGCATTTTTCGAAATTGCTTCGGCCCACGTCACCGCGTTGGAAAACCCGAGGCGATCCTCCTGACAACGCAGCGTCGGAACGACGACGACATGCTCGACGCTCGGCAACTGCCCGAGCAGCGTGCACAGTACCGGTCGACGATCAAATTCCTTACCGCTATACCGATAGCCGTCGACAGCGATCATGACCTTGGGCTCGATCTGGCTGAAGCGATCCAGCACTGCCAGGTCGCCCATATCGGGCGCGCAGGCCGACCAGATAGCACCGATGCTTGCGACGGCGAGAAACGCGACGATTGCGTGCGGGGTATTGGACAGGTAGGCGGCAACCCTATCGCCCCGAACAACACCCATGCCGCGCAGGCAGGCGGCCAGGCTCGCAGCCTGACGTTCCAGTTCGGCCCAGCTCATTTCACCCGCCTCTCCCGCCTCGTTGCGGTAGACGATGGCGGGCCGGTCAACTGCGGAGTGTCGAAACACCTGTTCGACGTAGTTCATCTGTACGCCAGGGAACCATGTAGCGCCCGGCATGGTGGCTTCAGCCAGTGCGACCTGGGGCTTCTGGATCGACGGGATGGCCGCCCATTCCCACAGCGCCAGCCAGAAAGCGTCGATCTCATTGACTGACCACTGCCACAAGGCGTCGTAATTCGCAAATGACAGGCCGCGCTCTGCTTCGAGCCATCGCATGAATTGCGTGACGCGGGCGTGATCGATTGCGTCCGGAGACGGCGACCAGGCGGGGAGCAGCGTCAGTGCACCGTCGTTCAGGGTCGGACTAATGGAAATGCTCATGGCGTGGGTACCGATAAGAGGTTTGCTGTCAGGGCGGATTGCTGCGAAGCTCAGGCCGATACCGTCATCGGCGACCCCGACGAGGTCACGGCATCTAGGCGGATATGCTCCACCTTCGCCATTTCTGATTCGTAGGTGCGCGCGGCGAGCAGGAAACACAGAGCTGCGAGCAAACCGAAAGCGGGCATGACGGCGAGCGCCACCTGCAGGCCAAAGGCATCAGAAAGCAGGCCACCTACGAAGGGACCGACAGCCAGGCCAAAGAGATTCTGGAACAGCGACAGAATGGCGGCCCCGGTGGAACGGACACCCGGATGAATCACGTTGAGCACCACGGTGGCGGTTGGCGCTACCGTGCACATCATCAGGAAACCACCGAGGGCGATCAGCAGGAACTGCTGGTGCTCTGGCATCGCGCCGCCGAAGGCCGCCACGAAGACCAGCAGCGTTGCCGTGCACAGGATTGCCATCATCACAAGTTTGTTGCGCGGCCGGCGTTTAGCAACGGCATCCGCCGCCACGCCCCAGATGACGGAGCCCAAGGCACCGCACAATACGATCACGGCTGCCAGCATGCCTGCGTGATCCGGGGCGGCGCCGTGGTAACGATGGAAATAGCTTGGGAGCCACGACCAGATCATCGACACGACGACGAGCTGAAGGGCGGCGCCAAGGCAGCTCCACCATACGGTGGGTGAACCGGCCAGCGTCGATACGATCTGCCTGGCAAAGCTCTGCACGGAGTGCCGCGCCTTGTCCATGCGGGGAGCGAGTTCGACGGTTTTATAGTCCGGCACAAGCAGGTACAGGAAAGCCAGGACCAGCCCCGGAACGCCGACGATACCGAATGCCGCTTTCCAGCCCCAGTGGGCCGCGACGACACCACCCAGCATCACGCCAAGCACGGAACCGAGCGAGGCCGCCGCGAAAAAGGCGCCAAGCAGCGTGGTGCGTAGTCGCTTCGGAAACAGGCTGGCAATCAGGGCGCCGCCCACCGAGCCATAGCCGGTCTCGCCAAGGCCAACGACGGCTCGCGCGGCGAAGAGCTGTCCGAAGTTGCGCGCGAACATGCAGGAGATTGTCGCGAGGCTCCACACCGTTGCCATCACGAAGATGCTCTTGACCCGGCTGAAGCGGTCGGCCATCAGCGCGACAGGAAGACCGCCTGCCGCCACCACGATGGAGATGATCGACACCAGGCTGCCGAGTTGCATATCCGACAGGCCCCACTCGGCCTTCAGGTGTGGAAACAACGACACGATGACCTGACGATCGATGTAATCGAACAACATGAGCGCGAAGGTCATCGCGAATGCGAACCACGCCTTACGCCGACTGACGAGATAGCCGTCGCGGTCGTCAGAGCGCGGCGCGGCGGAATGCAAGTTCATGATTGATGTCTCCAATGTGGGGCTCTTTCATGGAGAGCCTCTTTTTCTATCTAACGGTCTCACGCAGAGACCGGAAAGTTCGTTGCTTCGCAAGGTCTACGAAGCAACGGCGTACGCAAATTCACGATGTGCGCTCTGCCTCTCACGCAGCGCGCAGCGGAACGCCTCGGGTGCCTGGCTGTCGGTTCGGCGCCATGCCGTTCGCTGCCAACGTCTCGTCAATACTGTCGTACCAGGTACCAATGCGGTAGATCTCGCGGGCTTCCTTGCCGGTGGCGATTTCACGGCCGAGTTCATGGGCGATACGCACGCACTGCTGGATCTGCTGCACGGATGTCATGCGATTGCCATGCTGATCGGTCAGGGTGTCCTCGGTACCGAGGCGAGGATGGAAGCCCATTGCCATGGACATCATGTTGAGCGGCAGCACGTTATGCAAAAGGGACTCTGACGTAACGCAGACGCCGTCGGCTGCGCGCTGCAGGAGATACATGAAGTTGAAGGGATTGGGGCCGTCCGCGCCGCCAGCGATGCCGATCCAGGTCAGGTTGACCGGACCTTTGTAGATGCCACGTCGGATCATGCGTTCGATCGTGTCGTAGGAGTGAACGCCTGCGAGCTGGAAGTGAGGCTGGATACCGGCGGCCTGCAGGCGGCGCAGATGCTCCTCAACCCAGCCCGGACCTGCCGGGACAGTCATCTCGCGATAGGCGTGCTGCAATGCCGGCTCGGCCAGCGAGGTACCTGCCACTGCCTCCGGCGTCATCAACTCCATAATGTTCATCTGCGTGGTGTTGATCGCGATCGTCACCTGGTCCGGTTTCGGGTCCAGTTCGGCCAGCATATGGCGCGTGTCGTCTGACAGCCACTTCGCGGCCTGGCCTTCGTCTTCCGGTGCGAAAGAGATGGAGCCGCCGACCTGGATGATCATGTCGGGCACCGCCTCGCGCACGCCGGCGATCAATTCATTGAACTTGGACAGGCGCTTCGAGCCCTTGCCGTCGAGTTCGCGCACGTGCAGGTGCAGCACCCTTGCCCCGGCTTCGTAACAGTCGACGGCTTTTTGAATCTGCTCGTCCATAGTGACTGCAATATCCTCCGGGAAATCGGAAGGCATCCACTCGGGGGCGTAGGGCGCGACCGTGATCACAACCTTTTGCTGGTTTTGCGGGTGAAGCGAGTCGTCGAGAAATTGCATGGAATGGGCTCCTGGGTGTTGAGCATCGATACCGGCGTGCCGTTCGGTGCATGGCTACACTGTAGGGCCCCCTTGCGATAGACTATTTCGTTATGGCGCCAATAACTTTCGTTTTGGTGCCACTAGGTGGAAGTACTAACCACTCGCTCAAAGTGCCATGAAGTGCACGCTTGACGCGTCGAGGAGATCTGAAAGTGGCAGAGGCGATGGTCCGTGTCAGGGCGTTGAGCGGCTACTTGCAGATCGCCCGGCGGCACGGGCTGGCGCGCCAGGACCTGCTGCGACAGGTTGGGCTCGATGTCGCTGTCCTGCACAATCCCGATCATCGGATTCCCATCTCATCCGTTTGCCAGTTGCTGGAAAGTGCCGCGTCGAATGCGAAGTGCCTGACGTTCGGGCTGGAGATGGCCGATACCCGGCAGCCATTCGATTTCGGCATGCTCGAACTCATGCTCTCGCACAAGCGCACGCTGCGTGAGGTCCTACTGGCGGCGGTTCAGTATCGCCACCTGCTCAACGAGGCGCTGGCTATTCACGTGGAAACGGGCGGAAGTACGGTCGTGATCCGTGAAGAGATCGTCGTCGAACAAGCAATCCCAACACGTCAGGCGATCGAACTCGCCCTTGGCGTGCTGGCCCGTAGTTGTGTGGCCCTGCTGGGAGAGCACTGGCAGCCGCGAGGCGTCCACTTCGCCCATTCCGCGCCTGCCAGCGTGAATTTTCACCGGCGTTTCTTTGGATGCCCCGTCACGTTCAACAGCGACTTCAATGGCATTGTCTGCGCCGCCGAGGATCTCGACCGCCCGAATCCGAATGCCGATCCGGAACTCGTGAGATATGCGGAAAGCCTGGCTAATCCTCTGAATCTGTCGGAGCCGAACTCGATCGTGTTGGACGTGCGCAAGACCATCTATTTGCTGCTGCCCATCGAGCAGGCTGCCGTGGACCAGGTTGCAAGCCACCTTCACCTGAGCGTACGCACGATGCAGCGGCAGCTCGGAATGGCAGGTACCAGCTTCTCAGAGCTCGTCGAGGAAGTTCGCCGGGAACTCGCAGCGCGCTATCTGACCAATCGACGTTACCCGATCGGGCAGGTGGCAATGCTGCTTGGCTATCCTAGACAGTCAACCTTCACACAATGGTTCACGGCCAGGTTTGGCACATCTCCTCGCTCATGGCGGAATAAGCAGTTGGAGAAATGACCGGTAGTCGACGGCGTGCCTCGGGCACCAACCGGTATGCGAAGTCGCCGCGATGGGTGTAATCCGTGACGGACACTGTCATTCGCCTGGACCAGCCCATCATTGCGGCCTACCCGTGGAGCGCCGCTCGAGTGTCGGCCTTGTGCAGATGAACACCGGCAGCCGTTGGCTCAAGCTCGATGCGCTCTACCCGGTGGGAAGCGGCTCCGCATGCCGGTACGCGAGTCAGTGTCGAACCGCCTCAACAGCGTGAGAGTCGGGCTGAACTCAGTCCGCGATCTGCCCGACCCTGTGCTGGCGCAGCGAAACCAGCTCGATGCGCTCGACAATCGCAGGTACCACCCACGACTGTCGATACGCCACGTACTCTCCCTTCACCTTGAAATTGAGCCCAGGAACAATCCAGTAACGTTGCACGAGTCGCCGAAAAGAGCCGTCGAAGTAAAACAGGCTGCCGCGCGCTTCGATACGGAAGGCGTCGAAGTCTACCTCCGAGACGCGTGTCACTTCGCGCGCGGCAACCTCCAGAGCCAGGTCGAACGTGATGTCTCCGGCAGGACGGGGAACTGCCCATGTTGCGTGCCACTTCTTTCCGATCTGAAGCTCCACGGGCACCGTTTGTGCGGGAGCATGCCGTGGGTAGGTTGGGCTCAGGATCTCGTTGCCCATTGAGTCGAAGACAAAGCGCCCGTTATTGCCTTCGACAATATCGGCGCTTTCGTCGACGCGCGTAATTCGAATCCGAAAACGAGACTTTTCCAGTCCCGTCAGCATGTCACTTACACGATAGGTGACTTCATCGCCGACGGAGAAAACCCGCCCCAATGCGTACCGTCCCTTGGAATAGGGATTCGCGGAAACAGGCGTGAGTCGGGGTGCGAGTCCCCCGGGCACGACGACAACCGCGGGCTGATCCGGAGTCTGCAAAGCGCCTGACGCTTGGAGAAGCGCCGACGCGACGGCCTCAGTCGATGCGGGGGATGGGATCGCGAAGCCCAGCGAGGATGATGGCGACGCGGCAACCGGCGGTAAAGTGGGGCCGGCGGTTGACGCGGGCCAAGCGAGGGTCGACGCCACTGTCGTGGTGGCAGATGCGGCAGCGACTGAGGGCTGCAAGGCAACCGCAGGCGGCGCGCTTGCTGCTGCGATCGCGCTCACTTGAGGACTGGATGCCGCCGCGGGCGCAGACGCCGCAACAATTGCGGGTGCCGGCGTTCCTTTCGGCGGAGCACTTGCGGCGCTTGCAGAGCCCGCATCGGCGGCAGCGACCGGTGCCGTCGGCCTGCTGGCGAGCAACCGCGTCAGCCTGAACTGCGCGATCTCCGCGAACCGCCCATCGGGAAACGCACGGAGATACTCAACCCAGTCGTCAGGGTTCTGCGAGGAGCTGATGCGCTCCCATGCAGCCAGATCCTCCTTGACGTAGTTCTCGAGCTCCGCATCGCTCAGTTTCTTGCGTCCTGTGTCAAAGATGAAAACTTCGCTCTCGAGCGAAGTGGACTCCCACGGGATCTGTCTGCCCTGCGATTCGAGCCGAACGTTCAGGCGCACCCGCTTGAGCACGTTCTCCAGATTAGCGTCGCGGCGCGACCACTCGCGCAGCAGATTTTTCGTGTAGAGGCCATTCTTCCCTTCTCCATCGAAAGCGACGCTTCCCGGCGACGTGGAATACGCAAGGAGGCTTCCGACCGGGGCATCGACCTGGCTCAAGCCGCTTTGCGCCGGCCGGTAGCTGCCGCCGAATGGATCGTTGCGGCAGGCGTCGAGAATCACGACGTGGGTTTTATCCTTCGCGTCGGCGAACGTATCGAGCAGCACGCCCAGATCGACGCACCGGGCCTTCAGTTCCTCGCCCGTGCTGACTCTCGCGTTAACCGGCAGCAGGTAGTTTCGCCAATCGAGCTGCACGCCGTGGCCCGCATAAAAGAAAACAGCGAGCTTGGTGCTGTCACTTTTCATCGTCTTGCCGAAACGCTCAATGGCTTCGATAAACGCGGATTGGTTGACGTCCAGTTGCATGTCCACGCGAAAGCCAGCCGAAGCGAGCAATTCGCTCACCGCGCGAGCGTCGTTGACCGGGTTGTGCAATTGCATGCCAGGGTAGGTGCTGTTGCCGACGACGAGGCTTACCTTGGACGCGTCCTCGGTTGCCCGGGTCAATGCCGGCACCGCTGCGAGCGCCGACGTGAGCGCGGGCAGCGTCTTCACAAACCCACGGCGCGTAATCATGGTCGGATGCCCTCTGAAATCCAAGAGTCCTCAATCATCTTACTTTGCCAGTTTGCGACTGGCGAGCCAGTCGCGGCGAGGAAGCGCCCTGCCGTTGGCGATTACCAACGTGATGAGGTTACTTTTCGCGAACCTCTTGTCATCCGGCACACATTCCTCAAGATAGCGCTTCGCGTAGTTCAAGCTGGAACGCCTCGATTTATCCGCTTCGGCATCTCGGGGCCTACGGGCGAGCAAGGGCGGCATCAGGCTTCGGCGGTCGTCGGATCGATGATCGTCATGGCCTGGGCGACAGTGTCCGCAGGCAATCCGCCTCGTCGCGGGTGTTCCCTGACGAGTTCCTCGCTCGCCGCGTTGTAGACGCAGTAGATCTTGTCGTTTGTCACGTACTTTCGCACCCACTGAACGTCGGGGCCGAGCTCCTGCAGGATGCTGCATGATTATTGAGCGATGGCCCGTAACTCAGCGGCCTTGGAAGCCCCGATTCCGGGGATGGCTCGTTCGATATCGAATTTGGGCATAACGGACTCCGTCGAAGTGAAGGGAAGCTTCAAACTACGCGGCATGCGTGTGAGCGAGCGTGTGACGATGCCAGTCGCGGCAAACTGCGATCGCAACTTACATTGCCCCCTGCTGCCCATAGTGCCCCATCGGCCCAATCGCTCAAGACGAGCGTTGACGAACGCGTCGATGCTGTCGCTATCTCGCACCGTAAAAATGACGGTACTGCCACGCGGCCTTCGTGATCAATTCATCGTCCGGCCATGGGCCAGCTCCAAATCGGTCTACCGAAAGAGGCGCCAGATCGATCGGAGGTACGCCATCGACGATCCACGCGGCAAGCACGTCCCCCAGCGCCGGGGCGATGGAGAGTCCCGCGACGTTGCAGCCGCTCGCGAAGTAAAACCCCCGAATGGTGCGGGCGGGTCCTATGATGTGCTGGCCATCTGCTGTCATCGTTGGCAGGCCGCCGCGATGCTCGCGAACCGCGGCCTTCAGGAGCACAGGGAGTTGCGCCTCGACGTCCCGAGCGTAGCGCCAAAGGACCTCGGCATCGAGCGGCAGATCCTTGATGTCGAAGTTCGCGTCGAAGTCGTTCATGTCGAAGAATCTCGGGCTTTCCTCGTAGACACCCCAAAGAAACCCTCCTTCACACGGCCTCATATAGACCGCGGCATCCATGATCCTGACCATCGGTAATTCGGCTCGCGCATCGGGCACCGGCTCGGTGACGAACAATTGCTGAGCCGTGGTAACGAGTGGAACCTGAATTCCACTGGCTTCGGCCACTTGTCGGGTCCAGGCGCCGGCGGCATCGACGACGATCGGAGCGTCTATGCGGCCTCGCGTAGTCTCGACCCCCATCACCTCGCCGTCCGCAATCAGGATGCGCGTAACCGCGGTATTCGGCAGTAACACTGCGCCGTTACCCTGCGCGGCGCGAGCGAAGCCGACGGCCAGTTGGGCGGGATTGAAATACATGTCGTCGCCGATGCGCATGACCGTCGCAAGTCCCGTCGTTTGAAGAAACGGGTTGAGCCGATGGGCCGCGTCGGGGGAGATTTCCTCCACGTCAAGGCCATGGCTCCGGCCGCGCAGGAGGTCGTCCTGAATGACCTCGGCGTCCACCACGCGACGCGCCACCTTGAGGCTACCCGACTGCACCCAATCCAGGGGCTGTCCGATGTCCGCAGAGAACTGCTTGATCCTGGTTGCCGCCATCTTGATCAGGCTGATCATCAAGTCGCTCTTGCGCAGGCAACTGACCATGCCCGCTGCTCGCGGGGATGTCTGCGAGCCGATTTCGAGCCGCTCGAGTATCGCGACCCGGCGGGTGCTCCGCGTGGCAAGGTAGTAGGCTGTTGCAGCTCCAAGCCCGCCGGAGCCAATGACGATCACATCAGCGGATTCGATCATGGCGGCTCTCCTCTTCATCACGCGATCGAGCTGTCAGGTAAGGCGCGTTTGATCCGTGATATTCACTGGAAGCTCTCGCATCCTCCAGTGTCACAGGTTCGGCGGCTTGCATGGGCGGCTCCGCGGTGCGTACGAGCCACCCAGCACGCCAGCGGTCAAAAAGCCCGTAGTGTCACCGCCTTGCCCTGCTACTTTGCTGGCTTGAAGCATGCCCCTTGCGGCCGCCGGTGCGCGCACCATGTCTCATTTGCCCTTGTAGGCTTTCGCCATGGCACTGATCTCGTCCTGACTGAAGTTGTTGATCTCGCCGATCAGGTCGTTGGTGATGAGCTCGTTCGCCGGGATTTTTACCTTAGTCACGCCCCACCTCTGCATGAAGTCCGTATAAGCGGAAAAGCTTTTCTCGGAGCTCTCCCCCCACCTGGACACACCGGACTTTTCGAGCCTCAAATTCGTCATGCGTGCCTGAAGCGTCCTCATTCCTTCGCGAAGAGCCGTTGCCTCGTCAACGCCGGTAGGTTTGGTCTCTGGATAAACTTCCCAGAGAATACGTATTGCCGCTTCCGGATTGGCAAAGGTGAAGACGGTACCCTTTGCGTAGCCTTGAGCGAGCGCAATTGCCTGATTGTGGCTGACTCGCAAGGTATCTTCGAGAGCAAGGAATCCATTTGACGGAAAGTGCTCGATCTCGCTGGTCGAGAGACGCCGGAGCTTGACCCCGGCATTTTCGACCAGCGCATACTGCGTGTCGAACTGGCTCAGGGCGTCGATCTGGCCTGAGCGCAGCAATGCTGCCGTCTGCGCCCCTTCGCCGGCCACGACGATGTGGATGTCGCGATCGGGATCAAGCCCCGCACTGGCAGCGAGAGCCCGCGCGATGAGCGCTCCAGTCGAACTCATCGCGGTGACGCCGATAGTCTTCTGCTTCAAGTCAGCGAGTTTAGTGATGGCGCTGCTCTGAGGAACCGCAATACCGAAAATGTTTCCCTGGTAAGCGGTGTAGAAAATCCTCGCCTTCACCCCTTGCGAACGGATAATCGCGAGCGGTTCGACGGAAGCAAGTGCGTAAGGAATTGTCTTCGTCGCGACGAGCTTGACGCAGTCCGTACCCGCCAGCGGCACCAGCTCGACCGCAATTCCATCCCGCGCGTACCAGCCCATCTTCATGGCAACGGCGAACGGGGCCGCGGCGGTGGTGATGGTACGCGCGCACCAGCCAACCCGCACCGTGGTCTGAGCCGCCGCATCAAATTCTGCAGCACCGAATAATAAATATGCGATTGCTACAAACAGGTAGACGCGTTTCATCGGATTTCTTCCCCGTCCAGCAGATCCGGAACCCGGTCCTGCGACCTGTCCCAGAAAAGTAGCCGTCTGCGGATGACAACGATGGCCGTGTGCAGAAGCAGCCCCAGCAGGGAAAGAATGAAAAGAACTGAGAACTGACCTGCGGCGTCCATCGTGAACGTCATGCTCATCAGTAGCACGCCGAGTCCTTTTTGCGCACCGACAAACTCCGCCACAATTGCGCCAATAAGCGACAGCATCATCGCAATTTCGAAGCCCGCAAAAATGTAGGGCATTGCTCCCGGTATGCGCAGCATCCTGAAGATCTGGATCTCAGAGGCGTCAAGCGAGCGCATGAGTGCGACACGATCTTCGTCGGCAGACCGGAGGCCGGCGATCGTGTTGACCATGAGTGGAAAGAAGGCTGTCAGGGCAGCCTGGGCGACCTTCGATTCGAGTCCGAGACCAAGCCAGATAATGATGAGTGGGGCCAACGCCACCTTTGGCATCGCCTGAAACATCAGGATGAAAGGATAAAGAAAGTACTCGCAACGCCGGCTCAATGCGATGAGCGTGCCGAGAACGAGAGCCACGATGGAACCGGCAGTGAAGCCGAGCAGCGTCTCGACGAGAGTGATCCAAAGGTGGCGAATGTAGAGCATCGATGCAACGCCGTGATATAGCGCGACGACGATTTTCGACGGCGCCGGGACGATATAGGCGGAGACTTCGAAGAGGCGAACCGCGCCTTCCCACGTCGCGAGCACGAGAAGCACGAGGAGCAGGCGCAACAGGGAGTTCGGCGGGCGGCTCATACTGAGAGGTCGCCCATGGTTTTGAAATGATCCCGGATTCGTTTCACATGCCGGCCAAAGTCAGGCGTTGTCATGACATCAAGATTGCGTGGCCGCGCGAGGTCGATGACGACGTCGTCGACGATATGTCCGGGGCGCGGCGTCATCACCAGCACGCGGTCCGCGAGAAAGACCGCCTCCGGGATCGAGTGCGTGATGAAGAGTATGGTCTCCTTCCGCTCGAGCCATATCTGCTGCAACTGCATGTTCATCTGCTCCCGGGTCATCGCATCGAGTGCACCAAATGGCTCGTCCATGAACAGGATGGTGGGATCATGAACAAGCGCTCGCACGATGGCCACGCGCTGCTGCATGCCACCAGACAACTCCCGCGGATAGCGCTTTTCAAAGCCGTGGAGACCCACGAGGGAAAGCAGATTCATCGCGCGCGCCATCAGCTTGTCGCGGCCGAGTCGCTGCACGTCGACGGGAAGCAGGACGTTATCTAACACCGTTCGCCAGGGAAACAGCACGGGTGACTGAAAGACGACGCCAATGTCCCGGCGCGGTCCGGCGATCGCAATACCGCTCAGTCGTGCCTCGCCCTGCGAGGCCGGGACGAGCCCGATCAGAATCTTGAGGAGTGTGGACTTCCCGCAGCCCGATGGTCCTACGATCGCAACGAACTGTTCCTTTTCGATCGCAAAGTGGATGTCCTGTAACGCAATCACCGAGGCGTCTCTCGTCCTGTAGACCTTCCGGAGACCGTTCACCGCGATAAGTTCCATGACGGTACAAGATGCGATCAGGCGAGGCTATTGCACGTCGCCCGTTAGGCGTGGACCAACTTAACAAATTCTAGGCAATAAAAACTGCGCCGGTAGCGACGTCGGCTAAGGCCGATGACTGGGCAATACTGGGTGCCTCGCTGACCGGCCGTTACACCTTACCGCGCGCGATCTGCCTGGCTCACTTGTTAGATGGAGAGGTGGTACCGCTGGTTAGCATCGCACCTCCTTGCCCATTCCTCCATGCGGCGCAACGGGTGCTCGATGCCGCGGGTCGCCCTTGGCGTGTGGCGCTCACGACGCCGAGCCTGGACGGACTGCGCGCCGCGGCTGAAGCTGGTCTCGGCATCGCATGCCGCACAGAGGCAGGACTCAGGCTTCCAGCACTGTGCGATACGGCTCCGCCCCGGTTACCTGAAATCGCTTACTTCACCATCGAACGGCGACACAACGGCGCCGAGTCGGGATTCGCGGCGCGAAGCCTGACTTCGCATCTTGCGTTGCTGGCTACGGCATCTGCAACCTGTGCGTGATACGGGCTCGGCGGACTATCGCACCCTGGGGGCGCTCGTTACTTCTTGCGTGGCAAGAGCACAATGCCAGAGGCATTGCCGCTCGAGCGTTCACGGTCGTTTATCTTTTAACGATAACCCGGGGGTTTCGCTGACCAGATTGACGAGCAGATCGGCAAGCAGCCGAACCCGGGGCGAGCGTTTGACGTCCGGATGTATCACGAGCCACAACTGCCGAACAGTCGGGCAAGGGTGATCTGATAGCAAGCACAGCTCGGGGTCATGCGCGGCAAGAAAACGGGGAAGTGCAGCGATCCCTAACCCTGCACGCGCGGCATGGAGCAATGCGGCCAGGTCATTGCTTCGAAAAACAAAGCGACGGTCTCCGGCAATCTGATTGAGCCAACGCTGCTGGGGCACCTGACTGAGATTCTCGTCATAGCCCAGAAATTCCCATTCTGTCTGCGGTCGATCCGCATACCCGTTGGCAGCAAAGAGGCCATAACTTACCTCGCCTATGCATCGCGCGGCCAGGCCGGGAGCGGTTGGCCTTGACATGCGAATTGCCAGATCGGCCTCGCCACGAGCCAGATTTGCGTAACGCGATTCCCCTATCACTTCAAGATCGATGTTGATCCACTGGGAGCGTATCCCAGCGAGGCGAGGCACCAGAAGATGGCTGGCCAATACGGGCGGAGCGGAGATGCGAACGGTACCCTTCAGGGACGATACGCCCACGGCCGCTCGGGAAAAGGCCTGCGCTTCGTCATCGAGGCGCCTAGCCTGCCTCGCCAATGTTTCACCCTCCGGTGTGAGCGACCAGCCCTTCGGCAAGCGATCGAACAGCCTGACCTCCAGTGACTGCTCCAGCGCTTCGACCCGGCGGGCGACAGTCGAATGCTCGACAGACAGCTTGCGTGCCGCCCCCGAGAGGCTCCCGATCCGCGCCAGTTCGAGGAAATACCGGATGTCGTCCCATTGCAGACGCGGGCTTTCCAACGGCGCCTTCCCTGTGTTTTTTTGCACACTCATTGACGGTTTATCTGGAATTGTTCAGTGAATTTGCCCAGTGCACCATGAGCTTGCCAGATCAACCTCCAGGAGAACAGCATGATTTCCATATCCGCGTCCGACACCTCCTCGCTTCGTGCGGTCCAGATCGCAATCGAGCAATACGGCGACGCTTCGACGCTGAGACTGCGTGAGGCTACGCTGCCGGTTCCAGCTGCCGGAGAGGTTCAAATTCGCCACACTGCGATCGGCGTCAATTTCGTCGACATCTATCACCGCACCGGCCTCTATCGCCTACCGGAGCTGCCCGCAGTCCTGGGCGTCGAGGCCGCCGGCGTCATTGAGGCGATTGGCGCTGGCGTCGAATCGCTGCACCCGGGCCAGCGTGTTGCCTACGCTGGCCCGCCTGCCGGTAGCTACGCCAGCGTCCGGAACATTTCCGCCGACCGCGTTCTGCCGCTGCCCGACGACATCGGCGACGACACAGCGGCCAGTCTGCTGCTGCGCGGCATCACGGCCCACATGCTGTGTTCTTATGTCTATCCCGTCAAACCTGGCGACACAGTATTGGTCCATGCCGCTGCTGGCGGCCTTGGCCTGGTCGTCGTGCAATGGGCTAAAGCACTAGGCGCCCGGGTGATCGGCACGGTTGGTTCGGTCGCGAAGGCGGAACTGGCGAAAGAGCATGGCCTCGACGACGCAATTCTTTATCGCGAACGGGACCTCGTCACCGGGATACAGGCCCTGACTCACGGTCGTGGAGTCGACTACGCCATTGACGGTATCGGGGGCAAGACACTCATTGAGACTCTCGGTACCGTACGTCCCTTTGGAATGGTCGCCAGCATTGGTCAGGTCAGTGGAGATCCCGGGCCGATCGACCTGTCTCTGCTTGGTCCGGCTCGCTCGATTGCGCTTTCTCGTCCAAGCGTATTCCGCTTCGTGGCCGATCCGGCACGCTACCGGGAAGGGGGATTGGCCACGTTCCAGCGCTTGCGAAGCGGCATGAGGGCGAAGATTGGAGCAGTGCTTCCTCTGGCCCAGGCCGCAGAAGCACAGCGTCGACTGGAAACCGGCGAAACAAGCGGCTCGATACTATTGCGGCCCTGAGCGGGTCGATGCCGACAGCAGCGACCGTCAACACAAGCCCATCCAGCTTGCGACCCATTCAGCCGAGGCAACGAGCGGCAACCCGCCGTTAAACGCTAGCCAGGGTTCGCAAAGAATGCATGTGAGTCTATCCAGTCGTAACGGGTGTATACCGAAGCCCATACCCGATTCGTCATGGCCGGGATCACGGAAATCGAGGCTTACGCTGTCTTGAGGCCGTCTCGCAAATCATTTGCGCGGGCCGTAGCTCCTGAACTTCTCAACGACCTCGTCCATCTGCGCGTCAGAGAGCAGCGGTGGCTCGCCAAGCTGGCACGCGAGCAGGTATTGCTTCGCAAGCACCTCGACTTCGTTCGCGAGCCACAGGGCCCGCGCGAGATCGCGCCCCAGTGCAATCACACCGTGATGTGCGAGCAGGCACGCGAGCCGGTCGCGCAGCGCTTCCAGCGCATGATCGGAGAGCGCCTGGCTGCCGAAGGTCGCGTATGGCGCGCAGCGAATCGAATTACCGCCCGCCGCGGCAACCATGTAGTGGTGCGCAGCAATGCCGCGTCCGTGGATGGCCAGCGCCGTCGCCGCATTCGAATGCGTATGGACGACCGCGCTCACATCGGGCCGCGCGCGCAGGATGTCACGATGAAAGCGCCACTCCGAAGACGGCCCGTGCGCGTCGAAGAGCGGATCGTCCTCGCGCACATCGAGCGCCATCCAGACGATACGCTCACGCGTGAGCGCCGCACACGGCACACCGCTCGGCGTGATCAGGAGGCCGTCACGCCAGCGCGCACTGACGTTGCCCGAGGTCCCCTGATTGATGCCGAGGCGCTCCATCTCGCGAACGGTTTCGACGATCTGCTGACGCAATTCGGCTTCAGCCCGCGCGTCGCGTGCACGCGACGCCGCTTCGCCCGCACGATGCTGGCTGGCTCCCTCGTTCGTGTCGCTCATGCGCCCTCTCCCTTCGCGAAGAGCGCCGCCAGATTGGCTCCAAACGGCGCACGCACGATGCCAAGCTCCGTCACGATGCCAGTGACCAGCGCATGTGGTGTCACGTCGAACGCCGGATTGCGCACCTGTATGCCCTCGGGGGCGATACGCCGGCCCGCGAGTTGCGCCACTTCGTCGGCGCCGCGCTCTTCGATCACGATGTCCGCGCCGGATGCAGTGCGCAGATCCAGCGTGGACGAAGGACACGCCACGTAGAACGGAATGCCGAAGTGCTTCGCCGCGATCGCCACGCCGAGCGTGCCGATCTTGTTGGCGACGTCGCCGTTCGCGGCCACGCGGTCGGTCCCGACGATCACGAGATCGATGAGCCCCTGCGCCATCAGCGTGGGCGCCATGTTATCGGTGATCAGGGTGACGTCGAGCCCGGCCTGCTGCAGTTCGTACGCGGTGAGCCGCGCGCCTTGCAGGAGCGGGCGCGTCTCGTCCGCGTAGACGCGAAAGGATTCACCGTCGCGATGCGCGCAATATAGCGGCGCGGTCGCGGTGCCGATGCCCGTCGTCGCGAGCGCACCCGCATTGCAATGCGTGAGTACGCCGCTGCCGCTTGCAATCAGCGCGCGCCCCTGTTCGCCGATCCGCGCGCACAATTCGATGTCCTCGCGATGAATGCGCATTGCCTCGGCAACGAGCGCGGCGTAGACCTCTGCGCTCGTCTGGGCCGCAATGCCACGCGCGTGCGCGCGCATCCGATCGAGCGCCCAGCGCAGATTCACGGCCGTCGGCCGCGCGCTGTCCAGATAGGCGGCGTGATGCTCGAGCCGCTCGAGGAACGCTTCGCGCGATGCCTGCCGCTCCTGCTGCATCGCCACGCACAGACCGTACGCCGCCGCAACGCCGATTGCAGGCGCGCCCCGCACGCGCAACTCATGTATCGCTCGCCACACCGCATCGACACCGTCGACCGCCTCGACCACGCACACCTGCGGCAGACGCGTCTGGTCGAGCAGATAAAGCGTGTCGTCGCGCCACTCGATGGTGGGCGGCAAATTCGAAATGAGTGGCTGCAAAGCCATAGGATCTCCGTCGATACCGCTAAACCAGACCATGCCGCGCATGCGGCGGATTGTTTCAGTTATGGGGCGCGCTCAGACGTCCAGCGTCTGCGCGAGCACCTGAGCGGCCAGCGCGGTAACCGCTTCGATCGAAGCCAGTTCGCCCCGCTGCACGAGAAGCGCTTCGGCCAGGCGCAGGCAACGCACTTCCACGCTTGCGCGCACCGCTTCGTCTTTGATCGTGGTGATCTCTGCGACCTTCGCCATGCCGACGATGCGTCGGATCATCTTGCAGCCCGCGAAGCCTAGCGTATCCGCGAGGAGCCGCCGCATGAATTCATCGCGGAACGCTTCAGCCGCGCTCGAGCCGGCAGGCCCGCCGATCCAGGCACGGCCAGCCTCGCGCTCGTGCGTGCGCCAGAGTTGCGCGAACTTCTGAGTAAAGCCGTTCCACACCGCTTCGACCTGCTCGAGCAGCCAGCGCTGAAACGCGAGCGGTTCACGGCCGGCCATGCAATCGTGCCAGTCACGCGAATAATACGCGAGCAGCAGGTTCGCAATGAACGCGCCGGTGTCGAAGCCCATCGGCCCGTAGAACGAGAACTCCGGGTCGATCACGTACGTCTCGTGCTCGTTGGCCATGATCGAGCCCGTATGCAGGTCGCCGTGCACGAGCGTCTCCGCATGGTTCATGAACGCCCATTTCATCTCGGCTGCGGCGCGGCGCAGCGGCTCGTTCGTGCGCAGCCGCTCGATTGCGGCCACAGGCAGCGCGGGGTTGTACACATTCGATGCATGGTCTTCGAACGGATACGTGAAAACGAGATCCTCCGTAATCCTGCATAACTCCGTGTTGATGCTGCCGCTTGCCGCCGCCTTCTTCGCCTCGGGCGAAAGATACAGGTCGGAGCCGTGAAAGAGCGTGCGCGCGAGAAAGGTGGAGATGTGATCGGCGAGGCGCGGATAGACGATGCCCTCGGTCAACCCCTGGCGCAACACGCGATGTGATGCGAGCCGCTGCATCACAATGAGGTACTTTTCACTGTCGGCGTGATAGACGCTCGGCACGTGCTGTGGGCATAACGTAACGTAGCGGCGCAACGCCGCCACTTCGCGCTCCATGCGCTCACGTGGCAAGGGCCAGGCTTCGCCCACGAGCCGCAGGAACGGCGGCGCCTGCTTGACGACCACGCTGCGCCGCGGGTCGCGCACGCTGCTCACGAAATAGACGTAGTTCAGGTTGCCATCGCCCACCTCGACGACCTGCAGTTCGCGGTCGTCGCCGAGCCGCGCATTGACGGCGGGAATACCCCTCAGGTATTCCGCCAGTTCGGAAGAGCTGAACGCCTCGAAGTGCATGGTTTTCCCGTCCGCAAAGTGGACCCGCGAGCCCGTCTAACATGCCTCAGCGCGATCTGTCTGACGACGGCGCACTTGCCATACGCGCGCGTGAGCAAGCCTTCGGGGATCATACGCTCAGGTGCATGGTTGCCTTTGGTGGCTACGTTGAGCGTCAATTTACATTAGACGTCTGATGTTATCGTCTCGTGGATTTCCCCTGGTTGTGGTGCAGCATCATCGCGGCCGAAAAAGCAAAGCAGAATTTGTTGGTTGGTCTGCGAACAGGCACTCACTAGACTGCGACTCATCTTGTCATAACAAGTTGAGCCATGTCGAAAGCCGCAGGCAATCTTGTCCCCGTCACATCGGTGCCGCTCTATGCGCAGATCAAGCAAGACTTGCGCGCACGCATCCTCGACGGCACCTATGCGCCTCTCAGCCAGATGCCTTCCGAGCACGAACTCTGCGCGATGTTCGGGGTAAGCCGCATCACCGTGCGCCAGGCGTTGGGCGATCTGCAGAAGGAAGGCCTGCTCTTCAAGCTGCATGGCAAAGGCACGTTCGTATCGAAGCCGAAAGCGTTTCAGAACCTCAGCTCTTTGCAAGGGTTCGCCGAAGCAATGTCGTCGATGGGCTATGAAATCGTCAACCAGTTGCGCAGTTTCCGCACCGTCAGCGCGAATCGGCAAGTGGCCGACCGGCTCCGTATCGAAGAAGGCGCGCCCGTCATCGAAATCCATCGTGTGCGTCTGCTCAATCGCGAGCCGGTTTCGCTCGAACTAACCTGGCTTCCCGAAGCGCTCGGCCAACGACTCGCCAACGCCGACCTCGTCAGGCGCGACATCTTCCTGATTCTGGAAAACGACTGCGGCGTGCCGCTGGGACACGCCGACATCGCGATCGAAGCGATTCTCGCCGACGATGAGATGGTCGACGCGCTAGGTGTGGAAGAAGGCAGTCCGGCGCTACGCATCGACCGGCTGACGCACGACGCGAGTGGTATGCCGATCGACTACGAGCATCTGTACTTCCGCGGTGACGCGTTCCAATACCGCTTCCGGATCGACCGCGTAAAAGAGGGCAAAGCCGCAAAAAGCCGGGCCAAAAGGAAATAGTGATGAATACACACGTACTCGAATACGACATCGTCGTAGTGGGCGGCGGGACAGCGGGCCCGATGGCCGCCGTCAAGGCCAAGGAAAGCGACCCACGCCTCAAGGTGCTGCTGCTCGAAAAAGCCAACGTCAAACGCAGCGGCGCGATTTCGATGGGCATGGATGGGCTGAACAACGCCGTCATCCCGGGCCACGCGACACCCGAGCAATACACGCGCGAAATCACGATCGCCAACGACGGCATCGTCGATCAGTCCGCCGTCTATGCGTACGCGAAGCACAGCTTCAAGACGATCGAAGAACTCGACCGTTGGGGCGTCAAGTTCGAAAAAGACGGCACGGGCGACTACGCCGTGAAGAAAGTGCATCACATGGGCTCATATGTATTGCCGATGCCGGAAGGCCACGACATCAAGAAAGTGCTGTACCGGCAGTTAAAACGTGCGCGCGTCGCGATCACCAATCGCATCGTTGCGACGCGTCTTCTCACCGACTCGCAGGGCAACGTCAACGGCGTACTGGGCTTCGACTGCCGCACAGCCGACTTCTACGTGGTGCGCGCCAAGGCCGTGATTCTGTCGTGCGGCGCAGCGGGACGGCTTGGCTTGCCCGCATCCGGATACCTGATGGGCACATACGAGAATCCGACCAACGCGGGCGATGGTTACGCGATGGCCTATCACGCGGGCGCCGCGCTCGCCAACCTCGAATGCTTCCAGATCAATCCGCTGATCAAGGACTACAACGGCCCCGCATGCGCGTATGTGACGGGCCCGCTCGGCGGCTTCACGGCGAACGGCAAAGGTGAACGCTTCATCGAATGCGATTACTGGAGCGGGCAGATGATGTGGGAGTTCTATCAGGAACTCGAAAGCGGCAATGGTCCGGTGTTTCTCAAGCTGGATCACCTCGCCGAGGAAACGATCCAGACCATCGAGCAGATCCTCCATACGAATGAGCGTCCGAGCCGTGGGCGCTTTCATGCGGGACGCGGCACCGACTACCGGCAGCAGATGGTCGAGATGCATATCTCCGAGATCGGTTTTTGCAGCGGACACAGCGCTTCGGGCGTGTTCGTGAACAAGCGGGCGGAAACCACCGTGCGCGGACTCTATGCCGCTGGCGATATGGCCGCCGTGCCCCACAACTACATGCTGGGCGCCTTCACGTACGGCTGGTTCGCCGGACAGAATGCCGCTGAGTACGTCGCGGGACGCGAGCATGCGCCGCTCGATCAGGAGCAGATCGACGCGGAACGCGAGCGCGTTTATGCACCGCTTGTGCGCGAACATGGTCTTGCGCCCGCGCAAGTCGAATACAAACTGCGCCGCATGGTCAACGACTATCTGCAGCCGCCCAAAGTGACGCGCAAGATGGAAATCGGCCTGCAACGCTTCGACGAGATCGCTGAAGACATCTCTGCGATCAAGGCCTCGCATCCCCATGAGCTAATGCGCGCCGCCGAAGTACGAGCGATACGCGATTGCGCCGAGATGGCCGCACGCGCGTCGCTGTTTCGCACGGAAAGCCGCTGGGGCCTGTATCACCATCGGGTCGACTATCCGCAGTCCAACGACGCCGAATGGTTCTGCCACACGCATCTGCGCAAGGACGCAGAGGGCCGCACGGTCAGCGAAAAGCGCGCCGTCGAGCCGTACATCGTGCCGCTCGACGACCGGGAACTCGGTTCCTATAGCAACCTCCGCATTCACGACGCCAGGGACATATCGCAGGCGGCAACGCAGCCGCTCGCCGATGTCGCTGCCTGACAGGAGCATCCGCGATGTCTTATACCCCGCATGACATTCTTCATCGAAGCTCGGCACCCGTCACGATCGACGAAAGCAAATGCATTGCCGACAAGGGCTGCACTGTTTGTGTCGACGTGTGCCCGCTCGATCTGCTCGCGATCGACGTCAGTAAAGGCAAGGCCTACATGCAGTTCGACGAATGCTGGTACTGCATGCCGTGTGAGCAGGACTGCCCGACGGGCGCGGTAAAAGTCGATATTCCGTATCTGCTGCGCTAGCGCACCGTCGCTGCCATACAGCAGCGCCCCTCCAACGAGACCAACGAAGAGCCGCCTCATGATCATCCGCTATGCCCTGCCCCGCTTTCTTGCCGTCGCCATGCTCGCGGTTGCCGCGGGCACCGTCGAGGCCGAAACGATCCGCGTCGCCATCGGCACACAGGACACGACCATCAACTGCGCGACGGGCGGTCTGTTGATTCGCGAGCTTCATCTGCTCGACAAGTATCTGCCGCACACCGGCAAATACAAGGACGTGAGCTACGACGTGCAATGGAAGGACTTCACCTCCGGCGCGCCGATGACAAACGAGATGGTCGCGGGCAAGCTCGATTTCGGCGCGATGGCCGATTTCCCCGGCGCGCTGAATGGCGCGGCGTTCCAGAAGGCAGGCCGCAGGAGCATCTTCATCGCTGTGCTGTCCGGCAGCGTCGACGGAAGCGGCAACGGCATCGTCGTGCCCGAAGGCTCGCCCTTGCATTCCATCGCCGACCTGAAAGGCAAGACGATTTCCGTGCCGTTCGCCTCGACATCGCATGGCATGTTGTTGCGTGCGATCAAGGCGCAAGGCTGGAATCCGGACACTGACGTGAACATCATCACCCAGGCGCCGGAAGTGGCGGGCAGCGCGTTGAAGGCGAAGAAAATCGACGCGCACGCCGACTTCGTGCCGTTCGCGGATCTGTTCCCCTATCGCGGCTTCGCGCGCAAGATCTACGACGGCGCGCAGAGCCACGCGCCAACCTATCATGGCGCACTCGTCGATGCGGCTTATGCGCAGAAGTACCCCGAAGTGGTCGTCGCGTACCTGCGCGCCGCCATCGAGGCAAACGGGCTCATCGCGCAAGACCCCGAGAAATACAGCCTGCTGATCCAGAAGACGACCGGTATCGAAGCGCCCGTCGACTATCTCTATCACGGCCCGCTCGGTATCCAGACACGCGACCTCACGTGGAAGCCCGAGTATCGCCAGGCCACGGCGACCGCGATCGAAACGCTCAAACTGCTGAAGAAAACGGATGTCGATCTGAACGCAAACACGTTCATCGACGACCGCTACGTTCGCGAAGCGTTCAGGCAATCCGGTCTCGACTACGATGCCGCGCTGAAAGACTATGCCAGGCAGCCGCTCATCGCGAACGACGCCGTCACAGGAAAGCCGATCCGCGACTTCAACGACGTGGCCCAGGTGTGGCTCGACAACGAAGAGAAGGTCCGCAATTACGCGTCGCCGGAGGAAGCCTTCGCGGCGCTCAACAAGATCGCGCAGTCGGGCGCAAAGCCACGTGCCGTGTTCGTTCACGACCACGCAAGCGGCCTCAAGCTATTCGCGAATCAGGCGTGGTACGTGAAGGATTCGCACGGCGCGATCACCGCGTTCCTGCTGAGAGCGGGCGCAGACCGTTACGCGCAACAGGTGTCGGGATCGGTGATCGATTACGCCGCTGCGCAATCGGGTGCCGCGCAAGCCCTCGCGTCGCGCTAGGCGCATTCCATCGTCGCGCAACATCGGGACAAACTATGGCCGCCACCTTCGAACTTCAGGGCAACCGCGCATCGACGCGCCGGCGCACTCCTTTCTTCGCGGCAACGACCCTGCGCCGCGCGCGGCGCGTGACATCGCTGGCGGTATGCGTCGCGCTCTGGCAGCTTGCCGTGCACTTCCGGCTATCGACGGGCTTCATCACGTTCGCCAATGTGCCCGCGCCGTCGGATGCGCTGCCCGCCCTGTGGTCGCTGCTGCATTCGCCCAAGCTGCCGATGCATCTGGCCGCGAGCATCTGGCGCGTGCTCGCGGGCTTTTGCGCGGCGGCTGTCGTGGGTGTCGGTCTGGGCCTCGCGATTGGCCGTTATCGCGCGGTAGAAGATACGGCGCTGCCCGCGCTCGAGGTGCTGCGCCCCATCCCGGCCGTCGCATGGATACCGCTTGCGATCCTGATGTTTCCCTCGTCGGAACTTAGCATGATGTTCATCACGTTCATCGGCGCGCTATTTCCGATTCTGCTCAACACGGTGCATGGCGTGGAAGCCGTCGATCCGCGGCTCGTCGCGGCCGCACGTAGTCTCGGCACGAAGCCGCTCGCACTCTACAAGGAAGTGGTGCTGCCAGGCGCCGCGCCCGCCATTTTCACGGGCCTTGCGATCGGCATGGGCACCGCGTGGTTCTGTCTGGTGACGGCGGAGATGATCGCGGGCCAGTACGGCCTCGGCTATTTCACGTGGGAGTCGTACACGTTGCAGAACTACCCCGACATCGTCGTCGGCATGGCGCTGATCGGAGCGCTCGGCATGGGCAGTAGCGCGCTCGTCAGGCGTCTGGGCGTCGCGCTCACACCCTGGTACCGCCTACAGGAGACACGCCGATGAGCAGCGCCGCCATCGAAAACGCGTACTCGCCCGCCCGTGTCAACGTGCGCGGGGTTTCGGTCGAAGTGGGGCCGCCCCAGGCGCGCATCGCGACACTCGACGGTCTCGACGTCGACATCGCGCCCGGCCAGTTCGTCTGCGTGCTGGGTCCTTCGGGCTGCGGCAAGTCGACCTTGCTCGCCGCGATCGCGGGGCATATCGCCGCGACACATGGCACGATCGCCGTCGATGACGAAACGGTCGATTGCCCGCATCCCGAGCGTGGTCTCGTCTTTCAGCAACACACGCTGTTTCCATGGAAGCGCGTGATCGACAACGTCGCGTTCGGCCTCAAGATGAAGGGCGTCGGCGTGAACGAGCGGCGCAGGCAAGCCGCAGAACTGCTCGAACTCGTTGGACTTGGCGGGTTCGACTCGCACTACCCCGTGCAACTGTCCGGCGGCATGCAGCAGCGCGTCGAAATCGCGCGCGTGCTGATCAACCGGCCACGCGTGCTGCTGATGGACGAGCCGTTCGGCGCGCTCGACGCGCAAACGCGCCGCATGATGCAGACGCTGCTGCTCGATATCTGGACAAAGGTGCGCACGACAGTGGTGTTCGTCACGCACGATATCGAAGAAGCGCTGTTTCTGGCGGATCGCATCCTGATGCTGTCGAAGCGGCCTGCCCGCGTGGTCG
Organism: Paraburkholderia sp. HD33-4; assembly: GCF_021390635.1. NCBI lineage: Bacteria > Pseudomonadati > Pseudomonadota > Betaproteobacteria > Burkholderiales > Burkholderiaceae > Paraburkholderia > Paraburkholderia sp. HD33-4. The sequence goes on from NZ_JAJEJS010000003.1 coordinate 1,420,559, forward strand.
CGGATATTGCGGTGCCGCTTGCACGACCCCGGTCCGACGATTCGACGCTCGATCCCGCGTTCGTCGACATCAAGCGTCGATGCCTTTCACTGTTGCGCGACGCCGAGTGACGCCGCAACTCCACTATTCGACCATTCATGTCCGCCCCGAACCTGTTGACCTACGATCCCCAAACACTCGCACCGGAGGCCGCTGCATTGTTGCTGCGCCTGTCGGATGCGGATGCAGCGGTCCGGCGCATTGCGCTGATCGAACTTGCCGACCTCGAAGACCCCGACGCGTTGCAACTCATTGTCGCGGCCCTGAAAGACGACGACTCCGCCACCGTGCGCAGTGAAGCCGCACGCGTGCTTGGGGCGTGGGAAGACCCGCAAATTGTCGAAGCGCTGTGTCATGCATTGATCGACATCGATGGCGAGGTGCGCCGGGCCGCAGCATCAAGTCTGTCGGAGCTGAAGGATGCATCATCGGGCGCGGTGCTTTGCGGCTGGCTCGATCGACCCGAACCGTTCGTGAAGGCCGCGGTACTGCGCGCGTTGCGCGAACTGCGTGTCGCCAATGCGTTCGCACCTGCCTTGCAAGCCCTTGCTGACGATGATCCCAGTGTGCGCGTCGAAGCCGTCTGCGTGCTCGGATGGCTGAAGGATGCGCGCGCGCTCGCGCCGCTTGCCCGTATCGCCGCATCCGACAGCAGCGCCGAAATTCGCCGCGCGGCGATCGGTGCGTTGGGTTTCGCACAGCGAGACGATCGCGCCACTCCGCTTGCGTTGCTGCAGGCGCTGCGTGACCCGGTGTGGCAAGTCCGTGAGGAGGCCGCGACGACACTGGGCAAGCTGCGCGTCGCATCGGCGCGCGACGCGTTGATCGTCGCGCTCGACGACGACTACTGGCAGGTGCGCCTGCGTGCAGCGCGCGCGTTGGGGCAGTTGAGCGACCGTGCCGCGGCACGGTCGCTCGTCGCGCTGCTGGCGCACGCGATCAGCAATCTACGTAAGGAAGCGGCGCTCGCGCTCGGCGAACTGCGCGACCCCTCGACAGCGGCGGCACTGCGCGAAGCCTGCGGCGATGCCGATCCCGAAGTGCGCAAGGCGGCCAGAATTGCGCTGCAGCAGCTTGAGCAAGCGACAGCATGAAGAGTCCACGGCAGATCGAATTCGATGCACAAACGCTAACGCTGCATTGGAATGACGGTCCAGCACAACGGATCACTTCCCGCGCGCTTCGGATGGGGTGTCCCTGCGCCGAATGCCGGCGGCTACGGCTCGATGGGAGGGCGCTCGTCGTGCCGTCCGATATCGCCATTCTGGAGATCCGCCCGGCCGGATATGGCATGCAACTGGTATTCAGCGACAGACACGAGCGCGGCATTTTTCCATGGGTCTATGTGGCCGGGCTGCCGGGCCCGGGACCGCAATTGCATGTGCCGAACGGGACGCGCGCGAGCTGTTCGAATGCCTTCACTGCTTCGTCGGAGCGATAGGCGCCTTTGCCTGGCGGCATGATAGTCGGCCCGGACGGCGCACTACTTCAGCCCCGGTTCGATGTACGTTCGTTCCGCGGCGTCCCAATTTAACGTACATCGCATCGCTAACGTACAAACCGCCGGCCGCGGCTACGCTTCGTGGCAACCATTTCCGAATCGTTTTGTACGTTTTTTGTTATTTGTACGTTTTTAGCATACACTTGATCTGAAACGTACAACAGGATGTCCCTGATGGCCACACCCGCACCCGCCCGCCTCCCGGCCTCGGATCAAATGGCGCTTAGCCTTGCGTGCGAAGCCTTTTCCGAGGCGACGCAGCGCTTTCACGCCGAGCCTCTCGTTGATGCTGGCCCGCGCCCGAACGGGGCGGACGCTACAGTACGCTTTACCGTATCGGGCAAGCATTTTGATATGCCCGTGATGATCGCCGCCAACGCAGGTTCCCAAAGCGTCACGGCCGCCCGTCTTCAGAAATATTTCCGGCTTGACGACCCTGCGGGCCCCCGGCCGGTGATGCTGGTTACGTCGTACGTGTCGGCAAGCGTCGCCGCGAGTCTCATCGCCAACCGCATTCCATTCCTGGACACCGCGGGCAATGTGTACCTCGAGGAGCCCGAGGTAACGCTCATGATCACGGGCCGCGAAATGCCCAGACTGCGGCTGACGGACACAACCTCCCGATCGACGACTCCGAAGGGGCTGCGTGTGTCGTTCGCACTCGCCACCCAACCGGGCCTCGTGGAGCAGCCCTATCGCACCATTGCCGACCAGTCGGGCGTGGCACTTAACACGGTCAACCTGGCAGTCGACGACCTGATCGCGCGCCGGCTGGTCGTCAAAAAAAACGACCGCCGCATGATCGTGCATCGGCGCCACTTCATCAAAGACTGGGTGAGCCACTATGCCACCGGTCTGCGCACGAAGTTGGGAGCCCGGCGGTACGCGAGCGGCTTGAGCATCGATTGGTGGCAAGGCGCTTCGCTTGCGGATTTCAAGGCTCGACTCGGCGGTGAATGCGCGGCCGAGGCACTCACGCATGAAAACAAGCCTGTGTCCGTCACGCTCTACGCGCACGGCGGCGCGTCGACGCCTCTCATCAAGGCCGCACGCCTGCGTCCTGACCCGCAGGGCGAGGTCGAGATACTCGAGGCGTTCTGGCCTGAACGTGCCGAACAGAATTGGAACGTCGCGCCGGGCGTCGTTCACCCCGTGCTCGTTTTCGCCGATCTTATGCTCTCGGCGGACAGCCGCAACCAGGCCGTTGCACAGACGCTCTATGAACGCTTCCTCGATCAGTAGCGTGCCGGCCGAGCGGCCGGTGCATCCGCTCGCCGTGGCCTTGCTCGCCGCCGTTAAAACCACCTGCCAGAGGCTCGGGACGCAGTTCGTACTCGCGGGCGCAACCGCGCGCGATATACAGTTTCTGCACCTGCACGGCGTGAAAGCACCGACCGCGACTCGGGACGTTGACGTCGCGGTTTGCGCGGTCAGCTGGGAATTTCACGAGCGTCTGATCGACGAGCTTCTTTCGACCGGTCAGTTCACGCGCAACCCGAAAGCCCAACAGCAGCTCATTTTCTGGCGCGAGGCCGGCGAATACGGCGTGCCGCTCGACCTCGTACCATTCGGGCCGATCGAAGCGCCGCCCGGAGCCATCGCGTGGCCGCCGGATGGCGACATCGTCATGAACGTGCTCGGCTTCGAGGAAGCGGCCGAGACTGCGCAGCAGGTGAATATCGGAGAAGGCCTCGTGGTCCCCGTCGTTACCATTCCGGCATTCATGCTGCTCAAGATCATGGCCTGGCAGGACCGACGAAACGAGAAAAATACCGATGCGTCTGACCTGCTCTTCGTGCTTCGGCAGTTCTTCTTCGCCGGAAACGAAGCACGCGTGTACGAAGAGGCAATGGATCTGCTCGAGGCATGCGACTTCAAGGTCGAAATTGCAGCCGCCGGCCTGCTTGGCAGGGACGCCTGGAATATCGCCCATCCACAGACTCGTGAAGCGGTGGGCAGGATTCTACAGACGCGGGAGACTTATGCCGCACTCAAGGCCGACCTGTTTACGCGCGCAGCGGCGTTCATGTCTGGTGAGTTCGTCGACGATTCGGACGACCTGCTCGATGCTTTCAAGTCGCAATTTCTTAACATCAGTTCGGACAGTTAAGCCCTAGGCCCGTCCAAGGCTTTCTGAAACAGGAGCGTCCTGATTCGGGTTCGCGCGCTGCGGCGCTCTGCAGCAGATCATGTCTCAGCCGTTGATGTTCCGACCTCCCGTGGAACGCGCCCTTCTCATGCGCACCCTGACCCGCTCCGTCGCCCCCCAGCGATGGCAGCCCCGGCGCTCGTCCTACCGCCCCCCCGCCCGGTCTCACCGCAAAACCGGATCAAGGGGCCTCCACAACACAAATTGATTCGCCCCTCGTGAACTCTGCGCGCACCACGCTGACGAACAGGTTTACGATCCGGATAACTTTGTATGGCGAGCGTGCTCTTGGTCGACGATGACGTGGAAACATTGGCTGCATGGAGCGCCACTTGCGTCGCCGACGGATTCGAAGTAAGAAGCGCGAGCGACGGCCACTCGGCATTGAGAATGTTCATTGAATCGCCCGTCGATGTGGTGGTCGCCGATTGGCGGATGCCGGTCATGTCGGGGAGCGAACTCTGTCACCGTTTGCGCACTCTTCCGAACCTCGCCGACGTTGCTTTCATTCTGGTTTCTGGAGAGCCCAGCCCGCCCGCGTTCGTCGCCTACGATGGGTTTCTCCGCAAACCGGTAGATGGGCAACTTTTACTGACTACGATGCGGCGCCTTCTGGCAGATCGCGTAACGCACCGGAAACGACCACGCGAGAGATCAGGTTAGTCAACCACGCGGTCTCCAGGCGAGGGGCTCCTGTCAATGTATACAACGACGCATCGCCCTTCTTGCGCACAGCGGCTAGCGTGTCTCTTTTACTTCGACCCGGCCGGACAAGGAGCGAACCCGAGAGTGGTTTTCCTCCACTCTCGTTGAAAATCGGGTAGTCTTCCGTCCTTAAGAGCTACCGCCGCGTGAAAGCGCGCGTTGCAAGATAGCGCGGGCCTTGCACCGTCCTTCATCACGACCAGGCCCCGCACTTCGTCACGGCTGTCTCGTCGAATCAAAATGATAAAGACTGGAAACCGTTTGGTCGCGGATTTCTGCGAACGCCTCCGGCACATATTTGCCTCATCGTCGCTGCTTGTCGCGGGCTCCGGTGCACTGATCGCAATCGTCATGGTGGGCCTATGCGGGCTCGTTCTCTACCAGAGCCGTCAGGACGCACTGAATCATACGCGCGACACCTTGCGCGATATCGCGCTCGTCGCGGAGCGTGACATCGAGCGCAATTTCGAGCTTTACGAGCTATCGTTACAGGCAGTCGTGGACGGTCTGAAAGACCCTGAGGTCATGGCACTGCCACCCCGCCTGCGCCGGGAATTACTGTTCGACCGGGCGGCGAGCGCCAAATATCTGGGTTCGATGCTGGTACTGGACGCGAGCGGCAACATCATCCTCGACTCCGGCAGTGATGTGCCGCGCCGAGCTAATTTCGCCGATCGAAAATATTTCACGATTCATCGCGACAATCCCGGTGTCGGACTCTATGTCAGTGACCCCTACGAGTCACGGCTTAGAGGGGGCGCCCCCAGTATCGCGTTGACGCGGCGAGTCTCAAATCCTGATGGATCGTTCGCTGGCATCGTGCTGCTGTCCGTCAACCTCGAATATTTCCATACCCTGTTCGAGGGACTGGCGCTCGGCCCGCACGGCTCGCTGTCACTGATTGGCAAGGATGGGGTGATGCTGATGCGCCAGCCGTACGATCCCCGCATCGTCGGCCGTGATATCAGCAACGCCAGCACCTTCCGGCGCTTCATCGCTGAACCGGAAGGCAGTTTCGAGGACACCGCATCGATCGACGGCATTCGCCGTCTTTACTGGTATCGGAACTTCCCTGCCGCACCTTTGATCATCATGGTGGCCGCCGCGGAAGAAGATGTCTACGCCGCGTGGCGCCGACGCGCTCTGACGATCGGTACGCTTATGATCGTCTTCGGGTCGGCCTTCATCGGCCTGGCGTCGTTACTCGGCATCCAGTTGCGCCAGCGGATGCGCGCCGAGTCGGAATTGCGACTGCTCGCACGAACCGACGGCCTCACAGGGCTGAACAACCGGCGCAGTCTGGGCGAAATCCTGGATATGGAATGGCGTCGTGCGAAACGCATGCGCAGCGTGATGTCTCTGCTGTTCGTCGATATCGACCAGTTCAAGTCCTACAACGATATATACGGACATCAGGCTGGCGACGATGCCCTCGCAACAGTCGCACGCTGCATTACCGACAGTATCCGTCGCCCCGCTGACACCGCGGCACGATACGGCGGCGAGGAATTCATCGTGGTACTGCCAGATACGCCCGCTACTGGGGCGTCGGTAATCGCGGAAAAGATTCGTGCCGCCATCTGCGAGTGCGCGATCAAACACGAGGGCAGCGAGCATGGCCGCGTGACGGCCAGCATTGGTGCGGCGAGCTGCGAGCCTTCGAGTGATGACGACGTAGCCGCCGTGATCAGGGCGGCTGACGAGGCGTTGTACAACGCCAAAGCAACTGGTCGAAACAAGGTATCGCTAGATGGAGTTTAGCCATCAGGTCAATGCCCACTGAGCGGGAGATGTCACCGGATCTCAACCCCAGCTTCTGAAGCCCCTTCTGCATGAGGCTGCCGTCGCATGTCACTGGTGCGTTGCAGCCTTTCCCACATGTATAATTTTTCCGCTTTCGCGGAGAGGCTGACATCACCAGATGTGGGCATTGCCTCATCTATAATCCGGAAGACAGAACATCCATGATCGCACGGAGCCCTATTTTATGAGTCAAACCCGCGGACGATATGCGGGACCTCGGGACAGCGGCCAACGCCAACCGCGCCACGCGAAAAAGTCTTCGTCCAACCGGCAGGGACAACCGTACGTGAAGGCGCCTCCTCGAGACTCCGGCCAGACTGCGTCAATTTTCAAAACACGATCGTTTCAGTTTCTAGTCGATGCGGTGGGTGCGGAAAATATCGCGCTCGGACTCGAATCGAACATGACGCGAGTGGCTGAACTGATGAAGGGTGAAAGATTCACGCCCGAGACCGCTTTTCATATGGAAACCACGCTAGGGCTGCCGCATGGTTTCTTTGACCAGCCCCATCCTGCCCTCGCGCCCGAAACCATCGCCCGCCTGAAGTCACCGCTCGACTTTGTCAACGCAGACAACGAGCCAGAGGTTACATCTGAAGCGCTCATGCCGGCTTCCGTCCCGAACGGCAGCCAACCATCAATTCTTGAAGATAACCTGTCCGAGGAAACGGAAATGCCAAAGAAAGCAACGGGCGGGTCGCCGGTAGCCGTCAAAAAGAGTCGAAGCCAGATGGCCAGACAGACTGACACGCATGCGCGAGGAAAGGGTTCATCTTCGAAGTCCAGGGCCTCTTCTGAAACAACCCAGCAGCAACCGCTGGCGTTAGACGACAGCGTCACGGTCGAAAGTGTTCGACGACAAAATCTCCATGTCCTTACGGGCCGCAACGGATCCAAAGCAAGACTCGGTGTAGTCATGTCCATGACCGGATCCAACATGGCCCATCGGCTATATGGCAAGAAGCGTTTGGACGATGTCGAGGCAATCCGCTTCACGGAGCGACTTGGTTTGCCCGCTGGCTGGCTGGACACACCGCGCTCGGAAGCCGAAATTCCCGAGTCGGTATCGCGTTTGCTGACCCCTGCTTCGCGCAGCCGTGGATCTGTGGAACAACGCGAGCCGATCGTGGCTGCAACGACGGATGACGCGCCGAGCAAACGCGCAACCGCGAAGGCGCACACGCGGCGCGCGCAGGCGGCCGTCGCGATCGAGCCGGAAAGCTCCTCGCCTGCGTCAGCGGAGGTCGCAGAAGAGAAAGAAGCGATCGTCGTCAGCCAGCAGGATCACATCAGCGCTGCCCCCGCCGAAGCCTCCGGTCGCTCCTCTTCTGAAGGAAGCGATGACACGCTGCCGGCAGTCACATCGGCAACCCTCGAGTCGCTTCCGCCCGCTGCACTCCCGCAGCAAAGCCTCGCGCCGCTCCCCGCTTCCGTCACCAGCCTGGACAGTCTCCACGGTATCGCGCCAATCGCGGAGGCATTGATCAAGACGCTGGCAGGTAAGGCGCGCACGGGGAAGCTGGATGAATTGAAGGCTCTGGAGCTTTTGCAGCAGGCAGTCCTGTTGTGAGCAGGCTGTAGCGTCCGACGACCCCATTGTTCCTTGGGGCACGACGCGCACCAGGCAAGCCCGGCCCGGTGCGTGCTGGAAAAATCGCCCGATCCGCGCGACGATTGACTGCTCGTGTCGCCCTCCGAAACAACACGCGCGGCCAATGCACGCGAGCGCGTGTTAATGCTCGAGAAATGGCCGGAGCCTGGCGGCGCGAGTCGGGTGCAACAGTTTTCGCATCGCCTTGCTTTCGATCTGCCGGATCCGTTCGCGCGTCAGGTCAAACTGTTTGCCGAGTTCCTCGAGCGTATAGTCAGACGGGGTATCGATCCCGAAACGCATGCGCAACACCTTCGCTTCACGCGGCGACAATGCATCGAGCGCCTCATCGATCGCGGCGCGCAGGTTCGCCTGCACGGCGGCATCCGCGGGCGATGCCGCCATCGGATCTTCGATCATATCGCCGAGCGTCGCGTCGGCATCCTCGCCCACTGGCGTCTCGAGCGATACGGGTTGCCTCGCGACCTTCAACATGCCGCGAACTTTCTCTTCCGGCAGTTCCATACGTTGCGCCAACGCGGCGGGATGAGCCTCGCGTCCGGTCTGCTGCAAAATCTCGCGGGAAATCCGGTTCAGCTTGTTGATCGACTCGATCATGTGCACGGGCACCCGGATCGTGCGTGCCTGATCCGCAAGCGACCGCGTGACTGCCTGCCGCACCCACCACGTTGCGTAAGTTGAAAACTTCCAGCCGCGTCGATATTCGAATTTGTCGACGGCTTTCATCAGGCCGATATTTCCTTCCTGAATGAGATCCAGGAAGTGCATGCCCCGGTTCACGTACTTTTTCGCAATGGAGATCACGAGACGCAGGTTGGCCTCGATCATCTCGCGCTTTGCCTGCCGCATCTTCGACTCGGCCGCCATCATCTGCCGGTTGATCTTCTTCAACTGCTGCAACGGCAGTCCGGCGTTCGCTTCGATATCGCGGAGCTTTTGCTGCTCGGCCTGAATCGCCGGCAGATTGCGCTCGAGCGCGGCGCCGTACTCGCGCGACGCCGCGGCCGTGCTTTCAGTCCACGCGAGATCAGTTTCGCGTCCCGGAAACGACTCGACGAACTTCTCACGCGGCATGCCGCACCGGTCGACGGCAATTTGCAGAATATGCCGCTCGACCGCGCGCACCTGTGCGACTTGCTGCTGCACATCGGTACATAGCCGATCGATGGTTCGCGCAGTGAAGCGGATGGGCGCCAGCTCGCGTTGGATCGCTTCATACAGGCGCGCGCGGGACCCCTGTCCCTTCCCTCGCCCCGCGTCGATACCTGGAATCTGCTCGAACAGCCCGCGCACTCGGGCAAATATAACGAGGCTGTCGCTCGTGAGCTGTTTCAGGCGCGCTTCGTTCGCCCTCGCTGTGTCCCGCTCTTCGATCTCACTGTCATCATCGCCGTCGTCGCTCCCGGCGTCGTCGCCGTCAGCGGTGGCCTGCTCGGTGTCCGGCGTTTCAGCCAGGTCCTGCGAGGACAGTTCGACCGATTCGGTTTCCTCATTGATACCGTCAACCAGTTCGTCGATGCGCAGTTCACCGGCTTCAACCTGCTTCGCGCTCAGAAGGATTGAGGAGACCGTCGCCGGGCAGGCTGCAATCGCCTGGACCATTTCGTGGAGGCCGTCTTCAATGCGCTTCGCAATCTCAACCTCGCCCGCGCGAGTCAACAATCCAGTCGCACCCATTTCACGCATGTACATCCGAACGGGATCGGTCGTGCGTCCGAATTCGGAATCGACGGTGGAAAGCGCGACTTCGGCCTCCTCGTCGGCCTGCTCGTCCGACATGGCTGCCGGCGCCACATCGCTCAAAAGCAACGCCTCCGCCGAGGGTGCCTGCTCGTAGACGGCCACTCCCATGTCATTGAAGGTGCTGACAATGGTTTCAATGGCAGCGGTCTGCGCGAAGTTGTCCGGCAGGTGATCGTTGATTTCGGCATGAGTCAGGTAGCCGCGTTCCTTGCCGAGCTGGATGAGCGCGCGCATCTGGCGCTGCTGCTCTTCGTCCCGCGACACCGTGTCGATCGGCAGCAGGGTTGCCGCGGCTTTGCCCTTCAATGCGCGCCGGGCCGACGCGTTCAGCGCGGACGCAGCTGTGTCTGGACGTGAATTGCTCCGATCAACCTTTGCCATACATTCTCCTGGACGGGTTTGCCCAGCGATCGCGAGGCCAGCGGCCGCCAATGCCACAGCGGCAAAGCCATGCAAGTTCCACGGCTACAGGCGGATACAAATTGTGGGATCGCAACGGGCAATGAACGCGGCCCGCAGATACGAGCGGGCGCGAAGGAAGCGCAAGACTTGGCGCGAGACGACAACAGGTTAACATTGTAACACAAATTGCTGCAACGCACCAAACTGCCATTTCGTTCCACCGCCGGCAGTTGATGTGGATTGCACGAAGTTCGTCTGCGTCCGGTGACAATCCGGAAAGAAGCCGAGCCAACGGCGCATGCAAGGCGGCAACGTTCGCTCGCAATAGAATCGCCTCATGTGTTCGATGAGAAGTACGCAAAATTGAGAAGCGGACAGCAAGACCGCTACCAAAGGCTTAAGCACCATTGGCGGATGCGTCTAAACTGCTAGCGCAAGCGGCTGTTTTGCCGCGCACCGATCATGGGCTTTGGCGGATGATGGATACGTCACGCAACGACAGAGCGGAAGATGCAGGCCTCACGGCTGATGCCGATGCTGACGCACGCCGCAGGGAGCATCTCACCGGCCTGTTGCTACAGACCCGAGATCACGACAAGGCGGCATTCGCCGAACTGTATCGTCTTACCTCATCGAAGCTCTTCGGCACCTGCCTGAGAATGCTGCGCGATCGCGGCGAAGCCGAAGACATCCTGCAGGAGGTCTACGTCACCGTGTGGCAGCGCGCGAACACTTTTGATCCCTCGCGCTCGAGTGCGATGACGTGGCTCGTTACGCTCGCGCGCAACCGCACGATCGACCGGCTGCGCCAGCACCGCGAATCGCTTTGGGACGACGACGAAAGCGAGCCTGAAATTGCCGACGACACCCCTTCGCCCGCGGCGCTCGCCGAGCAAAGCCAGCAGCGACAGCGACTTGAACGCTGCCTCGAACAGCTCGGAGCGCCGCAACGCGAGGCGGTGCGTGCAGCCTTTTTCTCCGGTGCAACGTATAGTGAACTGGCGCAGCGCGCGAGCGTTCCGCTCGGCACGATGAAGAGCTGGATCCGGCGCAGCCTGATCCAGCTCAAAGGTTGTCTCGAATGAGCCCCCCTCTTTCCGACGACGATGACGAAATCCGCAGCGCCGAGTACGTCCTCGGTCTGATGGGGACAGCAGAGCGCCGTGAAGTCGAGGACGAAATCGCTCGCGATGCGCGCATGGCCGAGCGCGTCGCATTGTGGCAAGAGCGTCTTGCACCGCTCGCAGACGACATTGATGAAGTCGCTCCGCCCTCGCGCGTGTGGACGCGCGTCGGTGCCGAGTTAGGCTTCGACGCGCCGACTCCCGAGCGACGTCGTACCACGCCACCTGTGCGCTGGTGGAATGATGTGCGGCCGTGGCGCTGGATCGGGATCGGCGCGAGCGTGGCCGCCGCGAGCCTCGCGGCCGTCGTCGTTTCGCTTCATGAGCCGCGCCCACAGGCGGTCGCCGAAAATTATCTGGTCGCCAGCCTCGCGCCCGGCGGCGGCGGCGCCCACTGGATCGCAACCGTCGACGTCAGGGGCTCGCGCGTGGTGATCGTGCCTTCAGGGGATGGTGCGCGCTGGCCGGACCGCTCGACCGAGTTGTGGCTCATTCCGCCCGGACAGAAGCCGATCGCACTGGGCGTGATGGAAGCCGACCGCCCGACCACTCTCGCGCTAAGCCGCGACGTCCTCGCGCAGATTGCGCCGAAGGCGACCCTCGCCGTTTCCGTCGAGCCTCCTGGCGGCTCGCCCACCGGTCAGCCCACGGGACCAGTGGTCGCCACCGGCAAGGTGACAGGAGCCTGAGCGCGTTGCATCCCGCGTTGCATCCCGCGTGCATCCTTTTGCATGCTCCGTTCGTATCTGCACGCACTTCCAGTCCCGGAAGCTGGCTCATTTCGACGGAGATCCAAAATGCGATTCCACAATTGCAGCAAACTCGGCGCGGCGTTAGCCGTCGCGCTCGCCATCGGCGCAACCGCGCCAGTGATCGTCACGCGGGCGGCGGAAACGAGCGGCACCGTGATGGTGGGCGGAGCCGCCATGTATCCGAGCAGAAACATCGTCGAGAACGCGGTCCACTCACGCGATCACACGACGCTGGTTGCCGCCGTCCAGGCGGCGGGGTTGGTCGACACGCTATCGGGCCCGGGGCCGTTCACGGTGTTCGCGCCGACCGATCAGGCGTTTGCCGCGCTGCCATCCGGCACCGTCCCGATGCTGCTCGAGCCTGAGCACAAGAGCAGTCTGGTGAAGGTCCTCACCTATCACGTCGTGCCCGGTCGCCTCACCGCGCGCGACCTCGATCGTGCAATCCGGGAAGGTGGCAGCAAAGCAACCCTGACCACGGTCGAAGGCGAAACGCTGACGCTCGGCCGCGACGGCAAATGGATTACCGTCACTGACGCGAAGGGCGGCGTCGCACACCTGACGATAAGCGACGTGATGCAGTCGAACGGGGTGATTCACGTCATCGATGCTGTGCTGATGCCTTGATCACGATGGCCTGAGGCGGTGCCATGGACGCTGCTGATTCAGATACGCGTCGATGGCATCACCGCATACCCTGAATTCAGACGCGGACTCCCGCCCGCGGGTGTCACTCTGCTGGGCAGATGGACGACAGCCGACCTCGGCGCCGGCTTCGGCCTGCGCGAGACAAATGATATGGCCGTCGATGCCTTCATCGGTGTCCAAGTCGTTTGAACGCCGCCCTATACTGCTCCAAAGGCAACAGCCCCGGTGCGGCGGCAACGGTTCGCCGAAGGGCGGACGCGGCCCGGCAGATCAGTCGCTTCACGCGGCGAGGAGCGCTCCATGACCACTCGTATCGAGGTCCACGATCAAGGGCGGCAACTGTTGCCGTTTCGCGAGTCGATGATGGCGATGCTGGGCGTCGCGTCCGTGTCGATGCTGATTGCGCTCGACCAGACCATCGTAGGCACCGCGTTGCCGCGCATCGTCGCAGAACTCAGGGGTTTCGATCTCTATGCCTGGGTGGCGACGGCCTACATGCTCGCGTCCGTCATCACGATTCCGATCTTCGGGCGTCTTGGCGACCTGTTCGGCCGCAAGCCCTTCATGCTGGCCGCCATCGCTCTCTTCACATTCGCGTCGGTGCTCTGCGGGACGGCGAGCAATATGCTGTTTCTCGTGCTCGCGCGCGGCTTACAGGGTATCGGCGGCGGCATCATGATGGGGACGGTGTTCGCGACCGTCGCCGACCTGTTCCCCGATCCAAGGCTGCGCCTGCGCTGGCTCGTCTTCGTCACCTCGGCGTTTGGCATTGCCAACATGGTCGGGCCGACAATCGGCGGCTTGCTGACCCAGCATGGCGGCTGGCGGCTCGTGTTTTTTGTGAATGTGCCAGTGGGTGTCGTGGCGTTCTTTTTCGTGCGCGGTTTCCTGCCGCATCTGCGTCATGCCCGAGACGGCGCGCGACTGCATCTGGACTGGCTTGGCGCTTTCGTCGTCGCCCTGACGTTCAGCGCGCTGCAACTGACGATCGAGCTTTTGCCGAGACAAGGATGGACTACATCGACGATCGGGCTCGGTTCCATCGCAATGGTGTGTGCGTTGACGCTGTTCTTCTGGGAAAAGCGCATGGGCTATCCGATCATTCCCGTCGACATGCTGCTCGACCGGAAGCTCGGCGTGCTCTTTGCCATGTCGCTGCTCGGCGGGTTCGCGCTGTTTTCGCTCGTTTTCTACGTGCCTTTGCTGTTCCAGGGCGGCTTTGCGATGTCGCCGCACGCCTCGGGCATGCTTATCACGCCGCTCCTTCTCGGTACGACGATCGGAAGCGTTGTGAACAACCGACTTATCACCCGCGTGCGGCGCGCCAACGCCGTGCTCTACATTGGCTTTGCGTTGTCCGCTTTAGCGAGCCTCGCGGTGATCGCGCTGCGAGGCAACGAGCCGCATCTCGTGTGGATGGCTTGCATGGGCGCGAGCGGCTTGGGGTTAGGCCTCGTCGGGACGAGCCTCACAGTCTGCTCGCAGCAGATCGTCTCGCGAGACCATCTCGGCGCGGCCACCGCGCTGCTGCAATCGCTGCGTACGTTCGGCGGCATGCTGGGCACGGTGACGACTGGCGCGCTACTCGGGCGTCTTTACACAATGGGCGTGCATCGTTCGCTGGACTCGTACGAGGCGACGCAGTGGTTCAAGTCGTTTGCGAGCCCCGAGCTCCTGGTGGACCGCGCCGAACAGGCCGCCCTGGTCAATCGCCTCGTCAGCGCTGGCCACGCGGGCGATGCGATGATGAACTCGGCGCGCAGCGCACTCGTGGATTCGATCCACGTTGGCCTCATCGTGGCCTCTGTGGCTACGCTAGTCGGCCTGGGGCTTGCGTGGTTCGTGCCACCAGTGCGGGTTGCCTATGCTGAAGCACAGCCGCAAAACGGATGAGGACCAGATCCCCAGAAGCAAAGCGGCCACCCACTCGCCAAGCTTCCGGTTTGCCCGGACCCTCTGCTTGCACGTGGCAAGCGCCGATACGCGGTGGAACGGCAGCCGCGTCGCTCACCAGCGTGACAAATCCGGAAGCTTTGCCTTATTTGTCCGCTCTATGCGAAGTCGATCGGCCAGACAGGTGTCAGCCAGATCAGGGGCATCGCAACAATCGCAACGCCATGCATTGCACAATTCGCTGAGCGGCGGCACTCCGAACGGGCTTGAACTCTCGCGGAGGTTTCATAGACTCAACGAACTGTCCACCGGCTCAACCGCAGATGGTGTTACCCATCTGCGCCAGCTGGAGAAGCAAACCATCCTTTCAAGGTCGACTTACAGGAGACAAACCATGGCCCAGCTTGTCGCGCTTTACAAAAAACCAACCGATGCCAAGGCATTCGACGACTACTACGCGTCGACCCATGCGCCACTGGCGAAGACATTGCCGGGCCTAAAAAGTTACGAGATCAGTACGGGGCCGGTGGCGTTGGCGCAAGGCGACTCGCCTTACCATCTCGTCGCCATGCTTCGATTCGACTCGGTCGACGCCATCAAGTCGGCCTTTGACTCGCCCGAGGGCCAGGCGACCGCGGCAGATCTGGGCAACTTCGCGCAAGCAGGTGTAGATCTTCTGATCTTTGACACTAAAGAAGTGTAGTCCTGCTTCACGCTTCCAGGCGGCAGCGCGCTGCGTGCAACCACGCGAAAAGAACGAGCGTCGGCCCTAATGCCTCACGCTCGACCATCATGGCGCGTCGGCGGACACGTCGGGTGTGTGCTGCGGCCTGTGCTGTTCGGGACCCGCAAGTGAAGGCGCTTTGATGGAAGCGTACTAGCCGGTCCTAACCACGTGCATCCCTTCGCGACGGTAACCCGGCCGGCTCTCCTTTTGTCAGCGGGTTTCAGGGCGAAGCCCGAGTGCGATGGCGGACGACTCTGCCTGTTAGTTGCGCTATTGAGCGGAAGACATCGACCGGCAGCGCCCGTGGCGATATCTGAGCATGCCCTCACGGGGGCACAGATGCAGGCCCGAGTGCGATAGTTTTGCGCATTGCCGTTCGACAGGCGGCATCCACCGCGGTCAGTCGTACGACCACGGCTTGTGGGGCGGGTAACTGGGGGGGCGTTGCGGTTTCCAAGGCGGGTGCTGTGCAGTGCGGACTACAACCTGGGGATGATCATCAGGAAGCTGCGGCTTCTTTTTTCCCTCATTCTCGCTGCTTTGTCACACTGTAGTACTGCCGCCAACGCGCTGGTTTGACGCCGGCGGCACAAGAAACGAATTGTTCAGGGGGACTATCTAGTGACCGCTGTCGGCGTTGCATTGGGGTAGATGACCGCAGGTAGCTGACCGCGAGCGATCCATGCTGCCGCTTGCACTGGTGCTCCCTGGAACCCCGCCATACTCGGAGTTACTGCTGGCATTGGCCGTTGCCGATTGCCCATCCTGTTGCGCGGATGCATCCTGCGCTTGCGCTTGCGCTACGCCCGCAAGCGAGAGAATGCCCAGGAGCGCTGCAGACACGAGAATTGCCGTCTTCATGGCTTAACTCCTTCAGTACCAAATCAGGTTCAGTTAGGGCGGCCGCTTTGACATAGGCAGAGGACGTAGCAGCCGACACGCGCGTCAGATTTTTCGCTGCCAGGCGAATTCGTCCGCGGCCGTGACCCGGTTGCGGAGACGTTTGCCTGGCTTTCTACTGGGTGGGGAAATATACGGCGCGGCAATACCGCGCGTAGCGTCCGAGGTGACAGGAGCACCTGAATGACCGCCGGTGGGCTGGTAAGCCCAGTGCGCAATAGAGAGCGCACGATTGCCGCCGACAATTGAGGTGAAATACATCACACATGGTGCCTACACGGGCGCGCCCCGATTAACCCGCGATTGCTCGGAAAACCGACCGTGCGCATGTATGTACTGCATGTTCCCCACCGTTCGATAATAGTTCGGTACTCGCAATAGGCATGCGAGAAGAGAAGAATTTGAATTATCGCGCGGTGAATTACGCCCTCCTTGTTACGAATTATGCTGCATTGTTCTGCCGTGTAACCTTGTCAGTTGTAGCTAGATCGATTATTTGATGCTCGGTATCAAATGTTCCTTAACGGGCGAACAAATGTTCGGTGTCGCTTTGCGACTATTCGTCAAAGTGACTTCTTGAGAGCGCGGGCACACGCTGGGTAATGGATTCAGGTCGACGCGACACAAGCACAACTGCGGGTTGCTGGTACTGCGCACCGCCGCACACTTCCCCTTCCACCCAATTCCCGGCACAGCGGGCACAGACCGCTAGCACAAAGGGGCGTATGCTGAACGTGACCCTCCGAGGAGGCCTTCCATGGCGTCCGCTACTCAAACACGACCTGATTCTGACGTGGGCGAAAAGCCCGGGGCCAGAATATCACTGAGCGCGAGTGAAACAGCTCACAAAATCGGGCGCCGCAGATTCGGTGAATTTGTGAATCTTGTTCGGGGACCGGTTGCGGCACTCAGTGCCGAGCAGAATCTCCGCGTCAAACGCGAGTTATTGGAATCACTGTCGCGTCGAGCGGTATATTGGATGGCGTTGGTGTTGTTCGGAAGCTTGTTCGAGCTTAAATCTGGATATTGGATAATACCCGACTATTGGATCAAGGCACCGGATATTTATCGCTTGTTCCGTGTGGTCTGGATCTTGGGAATGTGGGGGATGGCCGCTCCCACGTCAATATATTTACTGAAAAGGACCATGGCGCTTCCAAAGCACGCGAGCGCCAACACGGTCGAGCAGATGCACGGGGCATTGGCTGCATTGGTCATACTGACATCGGTGTGGTGGGCGGCGGGTAGCTTTGGGTTAATCCCCCTCCAATTCCAGTTTCATGGTACTGGTTCCGGCAGGATTGGCTTCGTAGAGCTGACGCTGATCAGCTATACATTTACTGTGCTGCTGCTCGCACCTAGTCTTCGTGCAACTTTAGGTTCACTCGTGCTCGGCACTATCCCGTTCGGATTTAGCGTGGGAAGTTTTCTGTTCATTGAACGGCCAGTATGGTTTGCCTGGTATATGGGTCAACTAATTGGCTATTGTTTCATCGCATGGTTTCTTTGTTACAACCAGGAGCGCGCATGTGTAAAAGAGATTATCCTCGAAGAGGCGCGATCGCAGGCCGAAGCGGCAATGGCGGAGAAGAACCAATTTATCGCTGCGATAAGCCATGATTTACGCCAGCCGCTCACAACGCTCGGCTTGAAGTTGAACTATATCGAGCGGACCATAGAATCAACCAGGCTGGCCGAAGATGTCTCGATTGCGCAAAGGCAAGTGGATGCGATGGAAGGGATGATTAACGGCACACTGGATATCTGCCGCCTCGAGTCCGGCACCTGGAGTGTAGAAATTCAGGAGGTGGCGCTGCCCTCCCTTTTGCACGGCATAGTTGTGGATATGCAGCCGCTGGCCCGGGCGAAGGGGCTGAAGTTAAAACTCCATAGCCGGCCCTATCTGACCCATACGGATCGACACGCGTTGGACCGGATCGTCCGAAATATGTTGACCAATGCGGTCCGTTACACGCCTTCCGAACAGGGAGGAAAGAAGGGGCATATTCTGGTGGGCTGCCAAAGGCGGGGCAACCTCGTAAGGATAAGCGTCTGGGACAACGGGATCGGTATCCCTGAAGATAGACACGCGGATATCTTCAAAAGCTATGTACAGGTCGATAATCCCGAGAGGGATCGTGAAAAGGGTTTCGGTCTGGGTCTGTCCATAGTTCAGGGTCTCGCGAACCTCCTTGGTCACAAACTGGACATGGACTCGACGCCAGGGCGGGGATCGCGTTTTTCGGTTACGGTCCCCTTCGCAGGACGCATAGCGCCGGAGTTGCTCGAAGTTCAGACGGTTGAAAGCGGCGACCTGGACTTGACCAGTATGGTGGTGGCGATCATCGAGGACAATAGCGACTTGAGAATCGAAGTATCAATGCGCCTGATCGAGCATGGATGCTACGTCGTGGCGGGAGAATCATCATCCGACGTGATCGAGCAGCTGCGCATCGAAGCTTTGGCAAGTGGTCCGCACTTCATCCTCTCCGACTACCGGCTGAAAAACGAGGACGGCGTTGCCGCGATTGCGGCAGTCCGCGCTGCTACCGACGCTTCGATCCCTGCGATCCTGTGGTCGGGGGACACCTCGTCAGCCGTGCTCAAAAAAGTAGCCGCCAGTGGCATGAAGCTTCTGTCGAAACCGGTTTCTGAACAGGCCTTATTGACCCTGCTGGCAAAACATAAGCCAAAAACATCGACCGAAGGCTGGTGAAGGTGATGGCGGTGGAACGTAACTAGCACAAAGGGGCGTATGCTGAAAGTGCCCCTCCGAGGAGGCCTTCTATGGCGTCCAGTACTCAAACACGACGTGATTCTGACGTGGACGAGAAGCCCGGGGCCAGGATATCACTGCGCGCAAGTGAAACATCTCACAAAGTCGGACGCCGCAGATTCGGTGAATTTGTGAATCGCGTTCGGGGACCGGTTGCGGCACTCAGTGCCGAGCAGAATCTCCTTGTCAAACGCCAGTTATTGGAATCACTGTCGCGTCGAGCGGTATATTGGATGGCGTTGGTGTTGTTCGTAAGCCTGTTCGTGTTCGTACTTGGAAATTGGATCAAAACGCCGGATATTTATCGTTTGTTCCGTGTCGTCTGGATATTCGGACTGTGGGGGATGGCCGCTCCCATGGCAATATATTTACTGAAAAAGACCATGACGCTTCCAAAGCACGCTGGCGTCAACGCGATCGAGCAGATGCACGGGGCATGGGCCGCATTGGTCATACTCACATCGTTCTGGTGGGCGGCCGGTAGCTTTGGGATTGAGCCACCCATTTTCTGGGCCTACCACGGTGATATTCATATTATTTTTCACAGGACTTTCTTCCTAAAGATGACGCTGATGTGTCATGTATTTACTGTGCTGCTGCTCGCACCTAGTCTTCGTGCAACTTTGGGTTCACTCGTGCTCGGCATTATCCCATTGGGATTTAGCGTGGGAGGAGTTCTGTTCATTAATCGGCCAGCTTTGTTTGAGTCGCTTGCGGCTCAACTAATCGGCTTTTGTCTCATCGCATGGTTTCTTTGTAACGATCAGAAGCACGCATTTGTAAAAGAGATTATTCTCGAAGAGGCGCGATCGCGGGCGGACGCGGCAAGGGCGGAGAAGAACCAACTTATCGCTGCGATAAGCCATGATTTGCGCCAGCCGCTCACAACGCTCGGCTTGAAGTTGAACTATATCGAGCGGACCATAGAATCCACCAGGCTGGCCGAAGATGTCTCGATCGCGCAAAGGCAAGTGGATGCGATGGAAGGGATGATTAACGGCACACTGGATATCTGCCGCCTCGAGTCCGGCACCTGGAGTGTGGAAATTCAGGAGGTGGCGCTGCCCTCCCTTTTGCACGGCATAGTTGTGGATATGCAGCCGCTGGCCCGGGCGAAGGGGCTGAAGTTAAAACTCCATAGCCGGCCCTATCTGACCCATACGGATCGACATGCGTTGGACCGGATCGTCCGAAATATGTTGACCAATGCCGTCCGTTACACGCCTTCCGAACAGGGAGGAAAGAAGGGGCATATTCTGGTGGGCTGCCAAAGGCGGGGCAACCTCGTAAGGATAAGCGTCTGGGACAACGGGATCGGTATCCCTGAAGATAGACAGGCGGATATCTTCAAAAGCTATGTACAGGTCGATAATCCCGAGAGGGATCGTGAAAAGGGATTCGGTCTGGGTCTGTCCATTGTTCAGGGTCTCGCGAACCTCCTTGGTCACAAACTGGAGGTGCACTCGACACCAGGTCGGGGATCACGTTTTTCGGTTACGGTCCCCTTTGCAGGACGCATAGCGCCAGAGTTCATCGAGGTTCAGACGGTTGAAAGCGGCGACCTGGATCTGACCGATATGGTGGTGGCGATCATCGAGGACAATAGCGACTTGAGAATCGAAATATCAATGCGCCTGATCGAGCATGGATGCTACGTCGTGGCGGGAGAATCATCATCCGACGTGATCGAGCAGTTGCGCATCGAAGCTTTGGCAAGTGGTCCGCACTTCATCCTCTCCGACTACCGGCTGAAAAACGAGGACGGCGTTGCCGCGATTGCGGCAGTCCGCGCCGCTACCGACGCTTCGATCCCTGCGATCCTGTGGTCGGGGGACACCTCGTCAGCTGTGCTCAAAAAAGTAGCCGCCAGTGGCATGAAGCTTCTGTCGAAACCGGTTTCTGAACAGACCTTATTGACCCTGCTGGCAAAACATAAGCCCAAAACTTCCACCGAAGACAGGTGAAAATGATGGCGATGGGACGTAAAGCGTGGTGTCGCAGAGATCTTCACGGCAGTCCCTTAGCTGGCCCACTTCCGCCGGCCAGCTCGGCATTGACTTTAAGTGCAGCTTCAACGCGGTTTCTGACTCGAAGTTTGTCGTAAATAACACAGGAAACCTGCCTGACATGTCCCTCGCTGACGTTAAGCTCTCTTGCGATCTGTTTTCCTGAGAGGCCACCTGCAATGCAACGCGCCACATCCCACTCTCGTGGAGAGAGTCCAAGATGATGCTGATTCCGGATAGCTGAAGGCGCTTGCGTTGGGCAGGCAAAGCGCATCAAGACTTCTTCCGGAATCCAGAGTTCACCTCCTAAGATCCTGCTCAGTCCAATGAACATTTTTTTGTGTGCGCCTCCCTTCAAAATGATTCCTCGAGCAGCGTAGTCACGCATGCACATTCGCAAGATTTCAACTTCATCATCGTTTCCAGGAGCGAGTCCCGTGCAGACGACCACGGGAACATTGGATGGATTGCCAGCCTGGAAATGTTCCAGCGTCGTGGCGCCACGGTTCTCACCGTCCAGATTGAGATCCAGGAATACGAGGTCTGGGGGCGGTGCCTTGCTCATTTCTTCAAGCGCGCTGGCAAGCGTGAATACCGGTGTGACTTCGATCGGGACTACGCTCAACTCCGACGCGTGTGTTTGGACATATTCGGAAAGAGCAACGCAGAGAATTTCGTGGTCATCGACCCATAAGATTTTCATAGCCGCTTCCCCCTCAATAACTCAGAGAAAAACAATCGATTGCGCGCTACGTTTGGGCGCGGCACCGCTTGATAGCTAACTTGAACACTGGCATTCTCCGAGCGTCGAAATTCGTGCCTCAAGCGCCGCGGTATGCGCGCATGCCCCTGACTTCGGGTAGACGGAATCGACGCAGTTCTGGCCGTTTGGCGCGGCATTCGCACGCAGGCTGGACACGCGGAATCCAGCGTCGACAGCATCGCGCGATCGCGAAAACCTTTCAGAGTCGTCATCGCCTGCTTCGCCTCGTTGAGGGTCTGATTCTTGCAGTACGCAACCGGGCCGGTGGCGCGACATATCGAAGAGGATACATCGCGTCCTGGAAGGGAGGAACATCACAATGAGATCCCAACATCAACCGAACTGACCTTTGGCCGGCGTTTCCGGGACGACCCTGGCCACACTGAAGGCGCGGCTCGACGGCTGGCTGAAGCCGAACCCCTGGTCCGCCCTGCTGCTGCGCTGTCTCGACCTCATGACGGGGCGTCTGCCGGGCATCGGTGGCGATCCCGGCGCCATCCCGCCTCCCCCTCAGCGGCTACAGACCGGGACGACCCGTCTGCGAGCCCGGAGAGCAGCGCGAGACACCATCACTTGCGATGCTCGCCGAGGCGGGCGAAATCGCCCCCGCGTCAGTGTTCACACAGTGTCTTTAGAGCGGCGCTTATAGACTCTGCGGACAAACCGGCGGATCCGGCAACTAAAGGACGATTACCCCGCCTTGCCCTCTTCCACTACGGCTTTAACCGTTGACGGCTCCCGTCGCGCCGGGTTGTTTGCTCTTGCGGCGCAGTTCTTCCGTCGTTTCGCCTCCGCCGTCCGGCAGCCAGCCCGGCGGTTGGATCACGTGATTGATCGCGATCCACGGGTTCTTCGCCTTGACGACATCGCGAATCAGCGTGGCCCAGTGTTCGAACTCGACGACGAGCGGGTTGCGCGACGTGGTCGGTGTCACGAGTCCGTAGCGGCACGGTTCGTCAGCGCGTTCTTCCACGTAGGTGCCGAACAGCCGGTCAAAGATGATCAGCACGCCGCCGTAGTTCGCGTCCAGGTAGTTGACGTTCGATGCATGGTGCACGCGGTGGGCGGATGGCGTATTGAACAGATATTCGAACCAGCCCAGCTTGGGAATGTACGTGGTATGCAACCAGCCCTGGTACATAAGATTGAGGAACAGCGTAATCAGCACGACCTCTGGCTTGACCCCGAGCCATACGAGCGGCGCGAAGAACAGCGTCGAGCCAGTCAGTTTGCCGGTCAGCCCGAGACGATAGGCCGTTGAAAGCGTCAACTGGTTCGGCGAATGGTGCACGGCATGCGTGGCCCAGAAGAAGCGCCCGCGATGCGACGCACGGTGATACCAGTAGTAGCAGAACTCCATTCCGATGAAGAGCGCGAACACCATGAGCGCACTATTGATGTCGACCGTAAAGATACGATGGTCATAGACGAAGCTGAAAATTGGCGTCGCAACCGAGATCGGCAGCAGTGACATCAGCCTGCGCGCGGCCAGGTCGAACAGTGAAATCCACACCTCGTACCACGCAAATGGTGAAGACGCACTCTTCCTGCGGCTCAGCACGACAGCTTCGATCAGCGAAACGGCAACGACGACGCCGGTAACGATAAGAAGAAGTTTTGTAAAGGATTCCATGACGATGCCATATTACGTGGTGGCGGGAGGTATCGTCTGCGGTGGTGAGCGGTCAGTGCATCGCATCCGATACGCGCACTTTAGACAGGGTCCTCGTGACTGGCTACGCAAAAGGTATTTCACCGTGTGTCATGGGATTGGGAAGGCTTCTGGCGGGGGTTTCCGGGGAACTACGCGGTCGCCCTCGTTCCCCGTAGGCCGTAGGCCGTCGTCCGCAACGCGGGCGACAGCTGAAGCAGGTCACGCGAGGGTGTACCGCCGATTCGGCGCCCCAACCACTTTTCCACAAGCGATCGCAAGGAATGGCCACAGGAATTCATGTTTCATCTCCCGAGATGGGCGACCCGCCTTTAATGTCTTTTGACCCGCCGCGTCAGAAGCGCGCCTTTCACGCTTTCTTCGTCGCCCCGACTCCGTCGTCTGGCAATTCTGATAGCCTGATCGAAGCTTTTGTCCGTGGCGAGATGTCGATGATCGACGCTCACCAACCAGCTACCGTCAGCAAGACACCAACGGATGCGGCGCTCCTCGACCATGCCCGCAAACCATCGCCAGATATCCGCGTCTTCGGCATTGGCGGATATCGCGGCGCGTTGACGAATCTCGTCTGAAAGAAGCAAGGGTTCCTCCGTCGCGCTGTTGGCAAATCACGAACGGTTCATAGACTGCCGACGAGATCGCCGATCAGGCTGTACATAAGTTTGCTCGCTACCGTGTGCCGAAGGAATTCGCCATTCGCAAACAAGGCGTTTCATCGAGTCGAACACATAGCTCACGTCGAATAACCCGGGCTCGCTTACCTGAAGCTAACCGATCGCCTCCTGTGGGGCCTCGTTGATCACGAGGTTGCATGGCCGTCCAGCGACGTCTTGTTGATCGCGGTTCAACAGCGAGCAGAGCCGCGACAGCTGATTCGAGGGCTTTCAAAATTGCCACGCGTATTTCGTTTTCTTCTTATTCGGGAATCCTGGCGGGCTCAATGCAAAGTCACTCCTCTTTACTACCCTGAGGCGGGGATTAACGCCTGTGCAACATTATTCGGGGGTTGAGATGGGATATGATCGAATCTACTCTCGGGAAGAGATCCATCAGATGCTTTGCCTTAGCGAACGCCGCATGCGTCCGTCGAGCAAGCCGAAAAAAGCGCGCCAAGGCCATGCCATCAGCATGCACACCGAGCAGCGAGAAGATCCGTTTGACCGACGCCATATTCCACAAGACTCAATCTTCGTCAGTCGCAAGCATCTGGTCCTCGCAGTCGAAGAGGCTTTACATCATGAAATCGGTCAGCAGAAGCTAGCTACACTCAACGATCACAACGTCAGCAATTGCTCGATCACGGTGCAGTTGACTGCAACCTTGGGAAAAATCAGGGCAAACGTTGTCCGAAACCCAATGGCCATGATCGGCAATAAAGACGTACCGTCTCAGGGACCCCAGCACTACACGACACTTGTCCCTGTGAACTCCGTGTTTGTCCTTGTATACAAGCTGGCCGAGGCTGAAGCATGGGCTCCCCTGCACATCCATACTGCTTTTCCCAAGGATTGCGCCGTATAGGGATTCGCTGATGAGTTGAACGTTGCGAGACACGACCTGTGTCGCAATCGCGTCGGACTTGCAATGCATGAGGAGCGCGTCAGCCAGTTGCACTTAACCATCCGCCGATTTCTTTCGGAACGGATGGCAGATCGCTGCGCTTCCAGCGATGTGCAATTTTTAATAGATCCAATCCGCCAAATGAGGTCTGGTTGGCGGATCTCCGAAATCGAATCAATGCGCCCCAGTTGAAATCACCCTCCGCTTTGCCGTAGGATTTTGCCGTGTGCCCTGCCCACAATTCTGGCCTGATGCTGCGCCCGTGCTTACGGAGGGATTTATGAGCGAACGTCACCGGGCGTGGGTGCTACTTGTTGGCGCGTTGCTCTTTGGGCAGACTGAGCATTCCGCTGCGCAGATACCAGTACCGGCCTCCTCTCAAAACCCAAACTCGAACGCAAACCTGGCACAGGCGACAGCCGGTGTGCCTGTGATTGTCGATGCCAGGAACAAGGTCGTCGGACCGGCCTTCGCGGACGGCGTGATACTCAGTGTTCAGGGCGTATATGCGTATGCGGACCTTGCGCAGACGCCGGATTCCACCAACTATTTTCCGGCCAGTCTTTATTGGGGCACTGGATACGGCGAGGTTTTTCCCACGACCGACTGTTCTGGGCCGCCTATCATCCCGGCCGCTCAGGGTCTAGGGCGAAGTCTCAATCCATTCAGGCCCGCCGTAGTCGTGAGGAATGGCAGCGCGGCTACTCTTTACATTGCAGGGACGTCCGCAGCGACCAACCAGCAGTACCAGGGGTATGGTACTGGCCCAAGTAGTTGCACTAACGCATACGGAACCGTTGCGGGCTACAGCGTTGGCATTACCGTCGATCTCAATCAAACCTATCCGGAGCCGCTTCATGTGAAGTGACGGCTCGCAGCGGCCCCGATCCGTTCGGCTGAGCGTTTGGACTGACGCTCCGGCGAAGCACGACGAGATCAGGGCTGTTTTCCTCGCCTTCATACTTGACGCTCTACACCTTCCAGTCGCCTGCGCGGCAAACCGCCTATAGCCATCAGGTTGGACCGCAAAGCTTAGGGAATTTCCCGTAGACCGGCCCTTTCGCATTGCCATCGAGCGCTTTGCGGGCTAATGTAAGCGCTAACACGTCCAGAATCTCCATCACCTCCGACGAAAATTGGTATGTCGCCCCAGAAAACAACCGAAAATGTAAGCGCTAACATACGCGTGACCGAAGCACTTTCCGCGGTTCGGATCGTCGTCGCAGGCAGCGCGAACATGGATCTCGTCGTGCACGCGGAGCGTCTTCCGGCGCGCGGCGAAACCTTGCTGGGCGGCGCGTTCGGCACGTTCGCCGGCGGCAAGGGCGCCAATCAGGCGGTCGCGGCGGCGCGTCTCGGCGCTTCAGTGGCGATGCTCGGCTGCATCGGAGACGACGACTTCGGCGCGCATCTGCGCGCGAGCCTCAGCAGCGAGCACATCGACACTGCGCACCTGCACACGGTGGACGACACGTCGACCGGCATCGCCGTCATCACGGTGGCCGCGGACGGTGCGAATACGATCGTCGTTTCGCCCGGCGCCAACGCCGCGCTCACGTCCGGTCACGTCGATGCGGCGCAAGGCGCCATCGGCGCCGCCGGTATGCTGATTTGCCAACTCGAGGTGCCGCTCGACACCGTGCGGCACGCAATTTCCGTAGCGGCAAGGCTCGGCACGCCGGTGCTGCTGAACCCGGCTCCGGCGCAGCCGCTTCCGGACGCGCTTTATCGCGAGGTGGGTTTGATGGTTCTCAACGAGACCGAAGCGCACCTGCTGACGGACGTGCCCGTCGATGGCCCGGCGTCCGCGCGCGAGGCCGCAGCGCGCTTGCGCGCGAAAGGCGTGGAGACGGTGATCGTCACGCTCGGCGCCGAGGGAGTCTGGTATGCGACAACCGGAGAGGAAGGCCACTTGCCCGCGCCGCGCGTCGATGCGATCGACACCACGGCGGCCGGCGACACCTTCGTCGGCGGCTTCGCAGCTGAGCGCGTGCGCGGCGCGAGCATCCGCGATGCGATCGACTTCGGACAGCGGGCCGCGGCGCTCAGCGTCACGCGTCAAGGCGCGCAGGCATCCATCCCGACGCAGGCCGAAGTGCGGGCGCAACCCACGTTCCCGGCCGCGGTTCGATAGACCTAGCGGCGGGAGGTCGCCGCAGCCCATCCACAAAACGACATGGAGACGACAGCATGAACCCAATCCCCGAGTCCGAGCAGGCACCGCCCCGCGTGCGCCGCGCCCAGATCGTGGCGCTTACGCTGCTGATGGTGAGCGGCATCGTGAACTATCTCGATCGGGGCACGCTCGCGATCGCCAATCCGCTGATCCGCAAGGATCTCGGTCTCTCGCTCGGCGAAATGGGGCTGCTGCTGTCGGCGTTCTCCTGGAGCTACGCGCTGTTTCAACTGCCGGTCGGCGGCCTCGTCGATCGCATCGGACCGCGCAGGCTGCTCGGCGTCGGCCTGATCATCTGGTCGCTCGCACAGGCCGCGGGCGGCATCGTGTCCACCTTCGGATGGTTCATCATCGCGCGCATCGTGCTGGGCATCGGCGAGTCGCCGCAGTTTCCGTCGGCGGCGCGCGTCGTGAGCAACTGGTTTCCGCTGCGCGCGCGAGGCAAGCCGACCGGCATCTTCAATTCGGCGTCGCCGCTCGGAACGGCGCTCGCACCGCTGTGCCTGTCGGTGCTCGTGGTGGAATTTCACTGGCGGTGGGCCTTCATCGTTACCGGCGCGCTCGGCCTCGTGGTCGCGGGAATCTGGCTCGCCATCTATCGTGATCCGAATCCCGCCGCGCTCACCGCGGAGGAACTTCGATACCTCAAAGGCGACGTCGCCGAGACGAAGCCTGCCGAGCAGCTCAGCTTCGCCGACTGGCGCGCCCTCTTCTCGAACGTCACGACGTGGGGGATGCTGATCGGCTTCTTCGGCTCGGTCTATCTGAACTGGGTTTATCTGACCTGGCTGCCCGGCTACCTGACGATGGAGCGCCACATGACGCTGATGCACACCGGCATCGCGGCCTCGGTGCCCTTCTTCTGCGGCTTTCTAGGCTCTCTTTGCGCGGGTTGGTTCTCCGACGTCATCACGAAGAAGAGCAGTTCGCCGGTTGCCAGCCGACGCAACGCGGTTGTCGTCGCGATGCTCGGCATGGTGGCGTTCACCGTGCCTGCTGCACTCGTCGAAAGCAACACGATCGCCATCGTCTGCATCTCAGTCGTGATCTTTCTCGCCAATGCGGCGTCCGCCTGTTCGTGGGCGCTGGCCACGGCAGCGGCGCCCGCCAACCGCGTCGGCTCGCTCGGCGCCATCCAGAACTTCGGCGGTTTTATCGGCGGCGCACTCGCGCCCATTCTCACGGGCTACATCGCGCAGACCTGGTCCTTCGTGCCGGCTCTGCTGACAGCTGCCGTGATCGCCTTCGTCGGCGCAATGAGCTATCTGTTCCTCGTGCGCAAGCCGATCGAGGGCGAGATGGAGCCGGGTACGCCGGCTCGCGCTCACGCCTGAGAAGCGTCACATTCAATTCTTTTGAGGACCACACTGACATGACCCTCCCCACCTCTCTCGCGCGCTCGACGCGCTCGATCGAAGGCATCGTTCCCGTCATGCTGACGCCTTTCGACGACGCCGGCGCCATCGACTACGCAGGGCTCGAACGACTGATCGAGTGGTATCTGGCGCACGGTTCGGACGCGCTCTTCGCGGTCGCCCAATCGAGCGAAATGCAATTCCTGAGCCTCGCCGAACGCGCCGCGCTCGGCCGCTTCGTGGTCGAGCGCGTGGCCGGCCGCGTGCCCGTAGTGGTCTCAGGCCATATCAGCGACGATCCCGACGCGCAAGCAGAGGAGCTGAACGCGGCCGCGGCGACGGGCGCGGACGGCATCGTGCTCGTGACGAACCGGCTCGATCCACGCCGCGAAGGCACCGAAGCGTTCTCGGCGAACCTGCAGCGCCTGATGAGCCGCCTTCCTTCGGACATGCCGTTGGGGCTGTACGAGTGCCCCGCTCCTTACCGGCGGCTGCTGTCCGACGACGAGCTCAAGATGTGCATCGACACCGGCCGCTTCGTGATGCTGAAGGACGTCAGCTGCGATCTCGATACCGTAAAGCGCCGCGTCGCGCTGGCGGCGGGTTCGCCCATGAAGATCCTGAACGCGAATGCCGCGATCGCCTGGGACGCGATGAAAGCTGGCTCCGCAGGTTTCAACGGTGTGTTCACGAACTTTCATCCGGACCTGTACAACTGGCTGCGCAACCGCGCCGACGAGAACCCGGCGCTCGCCCGTGAGCTTTCGACCTTTCTGGTGATCGCGGCGGTATCGGAGGCGCTCGGCTATCCGGCGCTCGCGAAGATCTATCACCAGCGGATCGGCACCTTTCAGTCGATTCGTTGCCGCGCGATCGACTACGACGTGCGCGAGCGCTTCTGGGCGCTCGACGCGGTGCTCGACAAGATCGTCGAAGGCACCGAGCACTTCCGTTCGCGCATCGCCACCGGGGTATGACCCATCCGTCACCCCACCGCGAGTAAGATGACGGGCCCTCTTCTCGAAAGAAATCGTTGATGCCGCGCTCCTCCGACTCCGCCTCCGCTCCCGAAGAACCGTCGCCGACCGGGCGTTCGGCCGGTGCGCGTGCCCGCCGCGGTACGGGCCGCACTGTCCTGTCGGATGTCGCGAAGCGCGCTGGCGTGTCCACGGCAACGGTATCGCGCGTCTACAACGAGCCCGGCAAAGTATCCGACAGCGTGCGCGAGCGCGTCGAACAGGCCGCCCTGGAGTTGAACTGGTTTCCGAATGCGGCCGGGCGTGCGCTCGCGTCCACGCGCAGCCACATCGCGGGCATCGTCATTCCGACGCTCGACGATCAGGTCTTCGCCTCCCAGGTGAGCGGCATGCAAGCCGCGTTCGCCGCGCGCGGCATCACGCTCTTTCTCGGCTGCTCGAACTACGACCCTAATGAAGCGCTCTCGCAGGTTCGCGCGATGCTTGCGCGTGGCGTGGAGGCGATCGCGGTCGTGGGCGAGGCACATCCGCCTGAACTCTTCGAAGCGCTGCGCGTGTGGCGCGTGCCCTACGTCGTGCTCTATGCGTGGCGCGAGGGCAGCACTCACGATTGCATCGGCTTCGACAATCGCGCGGCCTATGAGGAGATCACCGAGCATCTCGTCGCGCTCGGGCACCGGTCATTCGCGGTCTGCATCCAGCCGACACAGAACAACGACCGTGTGCAGGCGCGGCTCTCGGGCATTCGCGTCGCGCTCGAGCGTCATGGTCTCGCGGTGCGGCCGGAGCATCTGATCGAAGGCGAATCCACGCTCGATTTTGGCCGGCGGGCATTGCGTGCACTCTGGCAACAGGCGGGGCCGCCTCCGACGGCGATCATCTGCGGCAACGATCATATTGCGCTGGGCGTTTTGCGGGAGGCGGAAGAAATGGGCATCGCGATTCCTGAGCAGCTTTCGGTTACCGGCTTCGACGATCTCGCAATCGCACGCGAAGCGCGGCCGCCCCTGACGACGATGCACGTCGACACGCGCGAGATCGGCACGGTCGCCGCGAGGCATCTGCTCGATGCGCTGGAGGGGCGGGCGACGCGACAAGGGTATGCCGTGCCGGCGGAGTTGAAAGTGCGTCAGTCAACCGGGCCGTGCGTGAGATGACAGTTGATGATGGCCTGCCACCCGCACCTCGAGCTGCGGCCGGTTTCAAATTGACGCAGCGCACCGACGAGCCGGATCTGTTGTACGGAAGCTGACGCATCGGCCATGCCAACGCCGTCACCACCTTGCGAGGCGGGTACGACAGGTTTTCAGGGCGCAACTCGGGACCCGCGCATGTTGGATGCCTGACAACAGTTTCAGCGGACAGATATTCACTCACAGCTCTAATTGGATATAGAGATGCGAATCGTTGCTTCAGCATGATCTCTTTCGCCCCCCGAGATTTTATGCTGCCACTATTCAGTCCAATTTAATCAGTATTTAAAAATATCGATGGGTTTGTCGATGTCCATCAAAACGGCGCTGTTTCTTGAAAAAGCCTCGGTCAGTTCATAGAATATTTTCATTCTCCATCGTCGACGCAACTTCCCATTTGACCCAGAGACACTTAACTCGACAAGAACGAGTTCTGCCGCGCTTCCATGACGTTTCGACTAAACGAATTCAAAGGGGAGCAACATGGTTTGCGAGGTTTCAGTTACGCGCCGAACGTTTCTGAAAACCATAGGGAGCGGCGCCCTCACGGTCACAGTCAGCACCGTCACTTCGTTACTGGACGGTTGCGTCACTCGCCCATCCGAAGGTCAGTCCTCTCCCCGACTTACCGGCAGCACCAGTCATGAAGCCGCACGTCCCGACCAGACGACGGACTGGGCACCCGAGCCCGGCAAGGCACGCTGGCGTATAGAAGGCGTCAGCAAGGTAACCGGGGCAAAGATCTATGCGAGCGACTTTAAAGCGGGAGACTTCGAGGGCTGGCCAAAACAGGAAAACTGGCTGTACGCGCTTCGATGCGACCGCGTCAATCAGGTCGTCGTGGATTTCAATCTGAACGTGTTGCCACGCGGCCTTCAGCCAATTGCCGTGATCACTAGCGACACACTCGAGCACAACGACATTCCGACCTCTGGAGACTCGAATCCTGACTTCAAAGCCGGCATCGAACTGTTTGCACGCCGTGGCAAGCCAGCCGGATGCTACGGACAACCAATCGCGCTGCTTATTTTCGACAGCTTCGACATCTATCGCCACGCGAGGAAACTGCTCGACTTCAATCCACACGTTATTCAGTACGGAGCGTCTGAACCCGCGCAGACCGATGCCCCAGGGTCTTTCGACGACAACGCCAACCCGTTCAAGCAAGCGAAAATCTACGTTCGCAACGATGAGCGCCAATTCTGGAACACGAAGATGGAGCCTGATCTGTCGGGCAATCCATCCGACGCATTCGCGCAGCAATGTCATCACGAGCGCGACATCATCACCTCACAGGCAGCGAGCAACGCTAAGGCCGGTAACTGGCGCGAATTTGGCACCGCGGACGGAAACATCTTTGAGACGCCCGCGATGGACCCCATGTTCATGGAGCCTGAGTCCGGCCTCGCGTGGTACGACGAGGACTCAAAGACCATGTGGCTGGTGCTTGGAACGCAGTCGGCAATCGATGACGGAACCACGGCGATCAGTCTCTTCGGCAAGAGCACGCTTCAGCCCGATCACGCGCACGTCATTGCCTGCTACCCCGGCGGCGGATTCGGCGGTCGTGACAAATCCTATTTCCCGGCCTATCTGGCATTGGCAGCCCGTTTCGCGAAGTGCCCGTTACGCTGGCAACTCTCCCGGTACGAGCAATTCCAGGTTGGACTCAAACGCTCGGAGACGCGCTTTGAAGAGTCGATCTGGCTCGATCGTCACGGAAAAATTCAAGCACTCGACAGTAAGTTTCTTCTGAACGCCGGTGGCAGAAGAAACCTGACGGGTTCGGTCGGCGACCTAGCGGCCATGAGCGCGATGAACTGCTATGAGATCCCGCGGGCATGCGCGGAAGGCACCACGGTTTATTCTCCGGAAATCTATGGCGGCTCTCAACGCGGCTTCGGTGGTCCCCAGGCCTTCATGGCCATCGAGACGCTATTGGACGAAGCCGCTCACGCTCTGGGGAAGTCCCCTTTCGAGATCCGTCGCGCCAACCTGCTCGGCGCACCCGGCAGCAGAACGATTACAGGCGGGAAAATCCTCTTCGACCTGCAACTCAGCCAGCACCTGAACGAACTGGAATCGCATCCGCTGTGGACCCGAAGAGAGAAAACGCGAGCAGAGCGGGCCAACCAGAAGCTCAGATATGGCGTCGGACTGGCGATGTCGAATCAGGCCTACGGGACCGGTAAGGATGGTGTCTTCGCAATCGTGGAGATCCAGCAGGACGCCGGCCTGTATGTGCGCACGAACTACACCGACATGGGCAACGGTGCAGCGACCACCCTTGCGTTGGCACCCGCCGCCCATCTTGGACAGAACGCCCAGCGAATCTCGATGAGCGAGGTCGACGCGTTTCTGATAGACAGTTTCGATGTCAAACCGCTCGGTCGGTGGTCGACCAATCCCCAGGTGAAAGGACTGTCGGCTCCGTTCGGTTCGTCGAGCGCATGCCTCGGCGCCTTCCATCACTATCAGGCTGTCGACCGTGCGTCCATGACGTTGATGCTTCACAGTGTGCTGCCCGCGGCGCGACTCTTATGGCGTGATCAGAAAATCCAGCTCGAGGACGTTAGATGGGTAGCAGGAAAACTGACGACCTCCGGCCATTCCGCGCTTAGCTGGCCGACACTGCTCGACGAGATCGACAGGATGCAATGGGACACGGTTGCAGCCGTTCACGTCACCTACGCCGGAGACTTCTGGAGAAGCAGCTACTCCCTAAGATCGGGCGAGCGCATGATGGACTGCGACTTCATCGCGACAGGCCAGGAGGTACGCAATCTTAAGGCACTGACGCATGGAAAACTGATTCAGCCGAACGAAATCACCATTGGATACGGGCGAACGAACTACGCACCCGCCGCGGCACTCGTCGCAGTCTCGGTTGCTGCTGATACGGGGCATGTGAAGGTCGAGCGTGTCGTGACCACGTTGAGTGCGGGCCATCTGATCTGTCCGCAAATCGTGGAAGGCCAATCGCAAGGCGCAGTCGCCATGGCGATCGGCAACGTATTGAGCGAGCAGTGCCCTCTTGGTCCCGCGGGTCCTGGCAACGGCAGATGGAATCTGGATCGCTATCAGATCACGCGAATGCCCGACGTTCCCGCACAGCAGTTGATCAACCTGCGACCTGGCGACGGAAAACATCGACACGAAGCCCGAGGCATTGGCGAAGCCGTCATGTGCCCGGTCGCGCCGGCGCTACTCAATGCGCTCGCAATGGCAACGGGTCACCGGTTCAGGCGAACGCCCGTGACGCCGGATGTCATCCGGGAGGCCCTGAAATGAGCGACGGCGATATCAGGATCCATGTCAACGGACAGGCAGTCATGGTCTCTGCCGCGGACACCGACATGAGCCTGGCCGACTACCTGCACGAACGGCTCGACCTGACGGGCACGAAAGTGGGTTGTGGTATCGGCGTGTGTCGCGCGTGCACGGTCGGCACCCGCTACCGGCCCGACGCGCTAATGGAGAAAACGCTGGCATGCACGACGACTGTCAGCGCCCTCGCCAATCAGCATGTGTACACGGTTGAGAGCCTCGCACACGGACACAGGCTTTCGCCGCTCCAGCAGAGCTTTCTCGAGAACTTTGCATTTCAGTGCGGCTATTGCACGCCGGGTTTTCTGATGGCGGCTACCGCCATGCTCGACCATCTCAAGGAATATCGCGCGTCCGTCGATCAGCTCGATACGATCATCGACACGTGGGTGGGCGGGAATCTTTGCCGCTGTACGGGGTACGTCAAATACAGGGAGGCGATCTTCAAGGTCGCGCAGGCGCAAATCAAGGGCGGAGCCTGACCATGCGAGTCGCGCTTGCCGTGCTTGTACTGGGCTCGGTGGGAATGATAGCGTCGCCCCCTATCGCTGCTGACGGGCGCGCGCAAACGCTGCTCGAATATGGAACGCAGTGCGCCAGAGAGATCGGGGAGATTCCGCCATTCGACTGCAATGACGGGACTGACATACCAATCACCGTCGATGGCAAGACTCCCGGTCCTGATGAGTCGCCACGATACTGTGACCGGCCATCGCTTCTCTCACCCGACAAGGATGAACCCTGGCAATGCCTTCAGCACTCGAAGGTTTTGAATCTGTCGCGCGGCGCCACTCAAATTTCGGCATATTGCCGTCAAAACCATGTGCGCCATGACCTCAGGCCCAACTTCGATGCGGTGATGATCGTTTTGCATCACACGGGCAATGGAAAAACGTGCTGGTTTCAATCCAGACCGCCCGTCGACCTCGACTTCGGCATCAACGCTTCACGCGTGCCGCCGCCGAACGAGACGAAGCCGCCGGCGGGGAAACCCGCCGCCGTTGAATTCTGGATGACACCAGGCGAGATCGCCGCAAAGCCGCCGCAAACGTGCGTTTCCTGCCACGATGCCGGGCCGTTTATTCAGAGTCCTTACATTGCTCAGGTGTGGGACAAAGTGCCGACCGATCCTTGGGGAAAGTACTCAAGTATCGGCCCAGCGTTCGAATCTCATCATCTCAAGGTGATCACTACGCCGGGGAACACGTGTGTCGGTTGCCATCGGATGGGCAGCGAGCAAACCTGCAACTTCTATCTCGGCTTCTCCGCAGGAAGGGCCGCCCTCTCTTTCCCGCACGTCCGTCCTCAGGGCAACGACGGGTTTGCCAATACCTATCCGATGAGCCACTGGATGCCGGTGAACAACAATATGAGTGAGGAAGAATGGAACGCGGCCAATCTCAAATCCGTCGAGGCGCTGTTGTCGTGCTGCAGGAACCCTGACGGACCCGACTGTAACGTTTCGCCGATCGCGACCGGCGACAAGGCCAGGAGGAATCCGCGCAGTCCCTTGGCCCGATGACTGGCGGCAGCCACCCGGAAAGGGTCTATGCCGTGCCTTCAATGCCGCCGGGTTTCGGCATCGGGACGATCCAGAACGCGAGGGACGATGTTTAAGCAGCCTTTGATTATAAGCACGCGTACGCGAAAACTCGGTAACCGCGCTTAAAGTGATCACGTGGCTCTTCGTTTTACCGTTAAGCATTGGACTTCGCGAACGCGCCGCCACCCATCGACTCTTCGCATTCGCCCCGATTGATCGGCTAAAAGTACGGCTTGTCGGACATGAACAGTTCTCTTCCCACCTCTGTCCACATCGCCCCCTGGCTCGCAAGTGGAGACGATGCGGAAAGACCGGGCGGATTCCTGCCCGACATCGCACTTTCACGTGACCTCAACCGGATGAACAGGAGGCACTTATGTTGGCAACGAAAGTTGGGCTCGTCGACACGACGGGTACAGTCGACACGCAAACGATGGCCGCGGTGGCCGCGGCACTCAATGTGCAGGTGACACGGGATCTGCCGAAATACTGGCCGGTCAGTGCCTCGGTCTCGTATCTGGCAGATCCGAAGAAGATCCCCCAGGGCGTATGGCCCGTACAACTCGTCAAAAGCCTTCCTCCGGACGAAGGGGGCTTTCATATGACTCGCCACAACCAGCCCTATGCGAAGGTCATCGTCACGCCGGGCAGCGAAGAATGGGCGGTCGACGCAAGTCACGAAACCATCGAAATGCTGATCGACCCGAACGGCAACCGGCTACAGACCTCGAACTCGATAGAGATCGTCAACGGCAAGATCCAGGATGGCACGGGTCGTTTCGAATATCTGGTTGAGGCTTGTGATCCGTGTGAAGCCGACCCGTACACCTACACGATTGACGGCATAGCGGTGTCCGATTTCATTACGCCGCACTTCTACGATCCCAATGTCACCCCGGACGCCCGCTACAGCTTTAACGGAGCAGTCAAGCATCCAAGACAGATTCTGCCGGGTGGCTACATCAGCTGGGTCGATCCGGTAACCAACGAGATGCAGCAGATTCTCTGGGTCGATCCGAATCAACCACCGGTCCTGCGCAATCTCGGCGCGGCCACAGGCGCAAGCTTGCGTCTATTCATCGAAACCCAGACCTACCACAAGAGCCGCGAGAAACGTGAGGCGCTGAAGCCGCAGGTCAAAGCAGAAAGAGCGGTCTATCGGGAAGCCCTCGCCGCTGCTGCAATGGCGCGTGCCGACCACTATAAGTAAAGTAACCCCTGCATCTCCCCTGCATCGCTCCCGGAGAACGCGAAATGCGGGGGAACATAGAACTTTCGACTCCGGTGATGGGGTCGAAGGCACACTATGCGCTCACGGCAACGAATGCTGTGCAATACACGGTCGGCCGAAACATCATGGTGCCTTTATCGTCTGTTCGCCGACGTACATAACCTGGGAATTCAAACTATCGGCCTACCTTGAACTGGCGAAATGGACGCACTAGATTTTCTTCATTCCTGGCCGCGCGCGATCCGTCCGCTGCAAATTCCAGCGGGCCCAGATAGCATTGGCAGAAGCTCAAAAAATGCCGGGTACCCGTTGCGGCTCCCCGAATAACTGCCCAAAAAATATAAGAAATCGCGTTCGACCGAGGTCTGAGTCATTCAGGGCGATGCCCCAAACAGGCGTACTCAACTTTGCGAGGTCATCATGGCATCTTCATCGGCATATCTCCCGATAATGGGCAGCGAGCATCCTCATCCTGCGGCTCACACGAAGCTGAAGCCAACGGATAGCAAGCAGGAGCTGACAGTAACCCTACTGCTGCGCAGAAGACGAACGGCGCCGGACGCCGCCAATGCAAACGCGCTGGCACAACGCGATGCTTTTGCGATTCACCATGGTGCCGATCCTGACGAGCTCGAAGCGGTCAAAGCATTTGCTACCGATGCGGGACTCAGTGTCGTGGAAGCGGACGCCGCGCGGCGGTCTGTCATCGTGCACGGAACAGTCGCGGCAGTGAATAAAGCCTTTAACGTTCAACTCAACGATTACCAGTACCAGCGAGGCGAATATCGCAGTCACGATGGTGCGGTGAGCGTGCCGACGTCCATTGCGAACTACGTGGAAGCCGTCGTGGGTCTGACCGACCGAAAGGTCCATGCAACGCATTTCTCCACTGCGTCGGCGGCACGGAAGCGGGCAAGCATGGATCCACCCAACACCAAACCTCTGACGCCGGCTCAGATCGCGACTCTTTACAACTTCCCGGCGGGCGATGGAGCGGGACAGACCATCGGTCTATACGAAATGGAAACCTCAGATGGCCCGGCAGGTTATGCACCTTCGGACATCGCAGCGACCATGGCGGCCCTGGGCAATCTTCCCGTTCCTCGCATTGTCGACGTCGCGGTCGACGGTACGCAAAACTCCGGGCAGTCCGACGGTGAAACCGGCCTCGATATAACCGTGGCAGGTGCGATTGCTCCTGGAGCCACGATCGCGGTCTATTTCGCCGGGGCTCAACCCCAGAACATGATTCACGCGTTGCAGATGATGATTCATCCGAACGCCGGGGAGCCGACGCCCTCTATCGTCTCCATCAGCTATGGATGGGGTCCGGACGACCTCGGTGAGCCTGGCTTTTCAGACAGCGAGTGGACGCAGATCTCGATGCTGTTCGAGGACGCCAACACCAACAAGATCAGCGTGCTGGTTTCATCGGGCGACTCAGGAGCCCAGGTCGCGAGCAGAACGCAGGCGCAAACCAGCTATCCTGCAAGCGACCCGTGGGTGACGGCTTGCGGCGGCACGACTATCGGCAATGTGAACGGCGGGACCTTCGAAGAGTGGGTCTGGAACGACGTCGGTGCGGCGGGACCGGGCGCGACTGGTGGCGGCGTGAGTGCGCGATTTGCCGTGCCGTCGTTTCAGTCCGAAGTTACGCTTCCCAAACGAGTTGGGACGGGTCAGGCCGGACGGGGCGTGCCGGATATCGCAGGGAACGCAAGCGAAAACAGCGGCTACCTGCAGGTGATCAACGGCCAGCCTGCGCAACCGGTCGGCGGCACGAGCGCGGTCGCGCCGCTGTATGCCGGCCTTATGGCACGGATCAATCAGAACAACGGCTTTCCGGCAGGCTATCTCAACACACTCCTCTACAGTGTTCAGGCATCGACGTTTCATGTTGTCAGCGGCGCGCCGGGCCCCGTGAACAACAGCTTTGGCAATGTGAAAGGCTACCCGGTGAGTCCGGTCTGGGATGCGTGCACGGGGCTGGGTAGTGTCGATGGCCAGGCGTTGCAGGCCGCGCTCGCTGCGCGAGGCGCTGGTCAATAGACGGGAGAGCCGCATGACGTGACGCCGAGGACGGTGTCACGTCATGATGTCCGGCATAGGGCAATCGTCCGATTGCCCCATTGCGGATGTCAGTACGGGGTGCGGCTCGAACGCTTGCGATATATCGCGGCTCCCGATACCGCTTTCTGCGTGGGCTTGAGCGAGGCTTTGAGCGCTTCGACATGCGCCTGCGCATTTCCATAGAACGACGTGAGATCGCCCTTCATAGCCGTTCGCGACGCATTGTCGAGATAAACCATGTGACCCGAAGGATAGTTATTGAAGGTCAGATTGCTTTCGAGCTGCGCGCTATCGAGCGGCATGTTCTGAAAATTGATCAGGGTCTGGAAGAATGGCGTCACGGCGTCGAAGTATCCATTGGCAGAAAACACCCTTAAGTAGGGATTGACGGCCATCGCAGCAGCCAGGTCTCCGGCGGTATAGAGACCGTTACCTCCCCTTTCCGCTCCCGTTGGATCGACATGGCTGAAATCCCAGTTTTCGAAAGCCAGATCATTCAGGTCCATGAACGGCGAAACGGATGTGTATTTCAATTCGTCGTTGAGATACACGTTCCACATCGCGGTGTAGACGCCACTCACGGCCGCCATGGTCGGATCATTGCCGCCGGAGTTAGGTGCGATGAACTCCGCAATGCCCGTGTCTTCGCCGGTCACGCGGCCGTCATAAGCGCCGACGGCCAGCCCTTCGTCCAGCATCAGGCTCGTCAGGAACGCCGAGCCATTTCCCATCGACGGATTGAGCTGCCAGTACTTCAGGACCATTGGCGGAATGCCGAGCATGTCGCTCATCGTCTGAAGGGATTCCGGTGCGACATTGGGAAAGGCGTTCACCGCATCCACATAGGGCCCCGCCGCGAATGCCTCCACTTGCTCCATGAAGCTGGGCAGATCCGCCGGAGCGGGAGTCGTGGTTACTTTTTTGTGGAACCATGCATCGGCCGCATAGGTCGGCAGCGTGCCAATCGGGTTGCTTGCCTGCGAATAATCGAGAATCGAAGACTGCAGCACGATCCCGTTCAGATCGACGCCGTCCTCGTGCAGCATCCACGTGAGCACACAGGTACGTGGCGTCCCGTATGATTCGCCAAACAGGTACTTCGGAGAGTTCCAGCGGTTGAACACGGTCAGATAACGTTTGACGAACTGCTTGATGCAGCCTGCATCCTGATCGACGCCCCAGAAATCCTTGTTGGTATGTGGCTCGATCGCGGTCGAGTAGCCCGTGCCGACTGGATCGATGAACACGAGGTCCGTCAGATCGAGCAGACTCTCCGGATTGTCTTCGAGCGTGTACGGCGCCGGTGGCGTGAACTCCGGCATACTCGTTTTGATCCGCCTCGGTCCGAAAGAACCTAACAGCAGAAAAACCGACGACGAGCCTGGTCCGCCGTTATAGAAAAATGTCACAGGTCGCGTGGATGGCGTCGTATCGTCGGCGGTAAACGACACGTAGAACAGTTTCGCGCCCGAGCGTGCGCTGTAGGCATCGGTCGTCACAAGGTGACCGGCTCGCGCCGTGTACGCGATCGCCTTTCCGTTGATATTCAGCGTGTGGTGCGTGACCGCGGCATTTTCAGTGGCATCGCTGATCGAATCGTCCGGACCGTATCCGTAAGGGGTAGCGTCCGCGAGGGGTTCATCGGGAGAGACATCCTTCTTTCCATTTGTGCTCATTGCAGGGCTCCATATTCACTGCCGAGGTGTGCTCGCTTTGGGCCAGCAGCGCAAAGCGAGCGCACGAACTGATACC
The DNA here is from genome assembly GCF_021390635.1 of Paraburkholderia sp. HD33-4. NCBI lineage: Bacteria > Pseudomonadati > Pseudomonadota > Betaproteobacteria > Burkholderiales > Burkholderiaceae > Paraburkholderia > Paraburkholderia sp. HD33-4. Next base: position 1,460,958 of record NZ_JAJEJS010000003.1, read on the forward strand.
GGGTTGTCGACACCGTCGCGTCGGAACCCCGTTCGTGCTTCATCCGTGACACGACGTAAGTTGAGCGATGCGAAGGGTTCTCACCCCGATCGCGGCGATTCGTGAATCGCCGATTGCGAAGTTGCCGGTCCGGTAAACGTGAAACGATCCGGATTCAATTTTTTTAATCTTTTCTACGGGAATCTCACGAAGTATAGGAAAGCGCGAGCGGAAAAAGAGGATCTCAAGCGAGCGTGACAAGCCGCATCTTCCATACAGACGTAGCGCGCGCTTTTTGTCGTGATGCTGGCAGCGGGTGATGCGCTTAAGGGCCACCGGGTCCGGGGCCCTGTTGCCTGGCAGGTCGACCGGACAGGCACAAGCATGGTCACGGAAGCCGTGCTTGCCCCGCGTCCGGGTGCACGACGTCCGCTGTGCAATCAGTTCTGCAGCGGCGAAACTTTTTCGCCGTACGCGACCGCCTGGGGAACCCATTTCCCGTCGATCACCTTGTAGAACGTCGCGGCCGGGTCTTTCATGTCGCCGTTAGGCATGAACGCGATATCGCCAGAGATGCCTACGAAGGCGACCGATTTGATGAACGCGCCATACACTTTGGGGTCGGTCGAATTCGCCTTTTTCATCGCATTGATGAGTACCCACGTCGCGTCATAAGCCGCCGGTGCATAGGCCACTACACCTTCGCCGTACTTCGCCTTCATCTTGTTGTCGAATTCCTTGCCCTGTTTCATCTTCGACAACGGCACGCCGTAGTCCCACGACATGGCACCGTTCGCGCTGTCGCCTGCGACCTTCAGGAAGGTGTCGTTCTCGAAGCTGCCCCCGCCCAGCAACGTCGCGTGCATGCCGAGTTGGCGCATCTGTTTGGCGAGCATGCCCGCCTGCTGATCGAGACCGCCCCAGAACACCACGTCGGGATTGAACGATTTCATGCGGGTCAGCTGCGCCTTGAAATCGACGGCCTTGTCCGTCGAGAATTCCCGGTCCACGATCTTGCCGCCTGCCTGGGTCACGCCTTTGACGAACTCGTCGGACATGCCTTGTCCGAATGCCGTACGGTCGTCGATCACGGCAATGCTCTTACCCTTGAGCGCCTGCACAGCGGAATGGCCCGCCAGTTGCCCCATCTGCGCATCCGAATTCACGACGCGAAAGACATTGCCGAAACCCTGCGAGGTCAACGTAGGGTTGGTCGCCGTCGGCGAGACCATCGGAATGCCCGCCGTGTTGTAGATGCGCGAAGCCGGGATCGTGGTGCCCGAATTGAAGTGGCCGACCACGCCCGCCACGTTCCCGTCGACCATCTTCTGCGCCACCTGCGAGCCCACGCGCGGATCGGCCTGATCGTCTTCCGCGTCCAGCACGAAATGCACGGGCTGGCCGCCGATGACGAGCTTCTGTGCATTAGCGTCGTCGAGCGCCAATTCCGCACCGCGTTTCAGATCGACGCCGTAATGCGCCGATCCGCCGGTCAATGGCGCAGCGAAGCCTATCACTACGTCGCCTGCACAGGCGGCGCCGCTGAACAAAGTGGCGCCCGCGGCCACCATAACGGCGAGCGCGACGTGCTTGTATGCAAACGGAACTTTCATGGGACACCTCAACGTGTGTTGATCAGGGAAAAACATTCAATCGAACCGCGTTTGTCAGAGCGATCCGCGCACTAACGCCCGACGGGTTTGGAGATGCGCTGGCCTGCTCCAGGAACGACAAACCAGCGACAACCGGCACCATCTTTTTGGCGGTTTAGATATCAAAGTATTAGGTGAGACGTCATATGTCAATGAATCAAAATACCTCAGGTCACCAGGGTTTTCATCATCACGCCAGAGCGGACTCCTGCGCCCGGATCAGCGTCCTCGTGGCCATTTCTTCGTCAGCGTGAGGTGGGCGAGCAGCAACCGCCTCTATCGAGCAGTGGCCTGAATGGGCGCAGGCTCAGAGACTCTCGTGAAAAAACATCCTGAATGCCCGCGCTCGAGCATGCCGTGCAATCGACGGCATCTGCGCAGCGCCGACTCGTAGCTGTAGCCGTCGCGAAAGAGCGCCGCCTGCAAACCTTTCGAGGTCGTCCCCAATTGCGATGCGACCGGCCGCAGTTGCCACTCGTACCAGGGATGGGTGAACATCGTCTGCGCGAGCGCGAGTCCGAGCCCCTCTGAACCGCGCTTGCATGCCGAGCGCAACGCCGACCAATCCGGCTCGCACGCCGAACCCGGATGACCGAAGTCGACCGCGATCAACAGTTGTCCGGCAGCCGAGCCATAAGCATCCGGAAGAATGAGACTGTCGAACATTTCCTCCGTCGGTACGAAAAACGAGCCCCTTTGTCCGAACAACCTTTCAGTGTCGGACTTTTGCACGCGAAGAAAGCCTCTTTCAGCACGCCAGGTGAGAGGAAACGGTATCCGCAACCTCAACAAGGACGCACCGCGCGGAGAGACGAATTTATACGTCAGCATGGGGATGATTGCGGCTTCGCAAGCGCCTGTATTGCTCTGTCTGGAGAAGGCAATGCCGATAGCCTTGAAAGACGACGCATTGCCTCTGCCTAAGGGGCATTGCCAGATAGTCAGGCGCGATAACCGCCGCCATCCCGATCGAGGAGTCGAAGCAACGCGGTCCACTCGCGGTCCAGGTGAACCGTGTCGAGATACGCGTAGTCGTCGTGTTGCTTGGCCGCGTGCTCGCAGACCTCCGGCGAAGGGATCGTGACCTTCTGACCGGCCGAAAGGGTCGCCACCTGAATCTCGCAGGCCTTGTTCAGGTAGTACATCCGCGTGAATGCTTCCGCGACCGAGCGGCCGGTGGTCAGCAAACCGTGGTTGCGCAGAATCAGATATTCCTTTTTGCCGATCGACTTCACGATCCGTTCGCGCTCGTCCAGTTCGAGCGAGATACCTTCGTACTCGTGGTATGCAACGCGGTTGTAGAACTGCATGCTGATTTGATTCAGCGGCAGAAGCCCGCACTCCATGGCGGCTACCGCCATGCCGTAAGTCGTATGCAAATGAACCACGCACTCGACGTCGTGCCGAGCCTGATGCAGCGCACTGTGAATCGTGAAACCCGCCGCATTGACTTCGAAGCGGTCGTCGCCGATCGGGTTTCCGTTCACGTCGATCTTTACCAGCGACGACGCGGTGATTTCATCGAAGAACCACCCATGCGGATTGATCAGGAACTGGTCATGCGTACCTGGTACCCGGGCAGAAATATGTGTGTAAATCAGATCGGTCAGCTCAAACTTGGCTGCAAGACGATATGCGGCAGCGAGTTGAACTCGCGTATCCCATTCCTCTTGCGAGATGTTGCGGGGCTTACGGTTGATGTGCGGGTCGGTCGTGGAAATCATGTTCTGAATTCTCCGTGTTGATCAGGCTCAACGAGTCATGAGTGGGTTTGCGTACGAAAGAGGCGCGAGTCGACGCGTTTAGCCTCGGCTTCACGACTCGCTTACAAAGCGGAAACGAGAGCGGGTACGACCTCGAACAGATCGCCGACGAGACCGTAGTCAGCCACGCCAAAGATCGGCGCTTCGGGATCTTTGTTGATCGCGACGATGACCTTGCTGTCCTTCATGCCGGCAAGATGCTGAATCGCGCCGGAGATGCCCACCGCGACATACAGTTGAGGGGCAACGATCTTTCCCGTTTGACCCACCTGATAGTCGTTAGGCACGAATCCGGCATCGACCGCTGCGCGCGATGCACCGAGTGCCGCACCAAGCTTGTCGGCGAGCGGTTCGAGCACATGCGTGTAGTTCTCGCCGTTGCCGAGGCCGCGACCACCCGACACGATGATCTTTGCGCTCGTCAGTTCCGGACGATCGAGCTTCGTCACTTCACGGCTCACGAACTGCGAGATGCCTGCATCGGCCGAGGCATCGATCTTTTCGACTGAAGCAGCGCCGCCTTCGGCCGCGACCGGATCGAAGCCCGTCGCGCGCACCGTGACGACCTTGATCGGATCGGTCGATTGCACCGTGGCAATCGCGTTGCCAGCGTAGATCGGACGCTCGAAAGTATCTGGACCATCGACCGCGGTGATGTCGCTGATCTGGGCAACGTCCAGATGCGCCGCGATGCGCGGAGCGATGTTCTTACCGTACGCCGTCGCCGGCGCGAAGATGTGCGAATAGTCGTTCGCAATGTTCAACACCGTGCCCTCGACGTTTTCAGCGAGGCCGTCGGCGAGTTGCGTCGCATCGGCCAGCAGCACTTTCGCCACACCTGCGATCTTCGCCGCCGCGTTCGCCGCGCCGTGGGCGTTCGAACCCGCGACCAGCACGTGGATCTCGGCGCCGACGAATTTGCCAACCTCAGCCGCCGCCGCGACCGTATTCAACGTCGCCGCTTTGATCGACGTGTTGTCATGTTCTGCAATTACCAGAATGGTCATTTCCGGGGCTCCCTCACACTACCTTGGCTTCGTTCTTGAGTTTTTCCACCAGCGTCTTCACGTCCGGCACCATCGTGCCGGCGCTGCGCCCGGGTGGCTCGGTGACTTTCAGCGTCTGGAGACGCGGCTTGACATCGACACCCAGATCGGAGGGTTTGACCGCTTCCAGTGGCTTCTTCTTCGCCTTCATGATGTTGGGCAGCGTGACGTAGCGCGGTTCGTTCAGGCGAAGGTCGGTGGTGACGACCGCGGGCAACTTCAAGGACAGCGTTTCGGATCCGCCGTCGACTTCCCGCGAGACAGTTGCCTTGCCGCCTGCAACCGTTACTTTCGATGCGCACGTCGCCTGCGGCAGGCCAGTCAGTGCGGCAAGCATCTGGCCGGTCTGGTTCGAGTCGTCATCGATGGCCTGCTTGCCGAGAATGACGAGTCCGGGTTTCTCCTGAGCGACCAGCGCCGTCAAAATCTTCGCAACAGCGAGCGGCTGGATCTCCTCAGTCGATTCGACGAGAATCGCCCGGTCCGCGCCAATTGCCAGCGCCGTGCGCAAGGTTTCCTGGCACTGGGTTACGCCGCAAGACACCGCGATCACTTCGGTTGCAACGCCTGCTTCCTTCAGACGCACCGCTTCTTCAATCGCGATCTCGTCGAACGGATTCATCGACATCTTCACATTGGCGATATCCACTCCTGTGCCGTCCGACTTCACCCGGACCTTCACGTTATAGTCGACCACCCGCTTTACTGGCACCAGTATCTTCATTGCCGTCCTCTGCATTTCCTGATTTGTCATTCGCCCAGGTAGGCCGCTCTAACTTTCGGGTCGTCGAGCATCTGCTTCGCATCGCCAGACATCGTGACCACACCTGAATCCATCACGTAGCCTCGATTGGCGGCCTGAAGCGCCAGCCGAGCGTTCTGCTCCACCAGCATCACAGTGATGCCCTCCGAGGAGATTTCACGCACCACTTCGAAGATCTTCTCGACCATGATCGGCGACAGGCCCATCGATGGTTCATCCAGCAGCAGAAGCTTTGGCTTACTGATGATTGCGCGCGCCATCGCGAGCATTTGCTGCTCCCCTCCGGACAGCGTTCCGGCGAGTTGCGTCGCACGTTCCTTCAGGCGCGGAAAGAAGCCGAACATTCGATCGACGTCAGCCTTGATGTCTTCGGTGTCGCTGCGCAGGTAGGCGCCCATCTGCATGTTCTCGACAATTGTCATGCGCGCAAAAATGCCCCTGCCTTCGGGCACCATCGCGAGTCCCCGTTTCAATAGCTCGTGTGTCGAGACCCCTTTGATCGACTGGCCCATGTACTCGATGTCGCCTGCGGCGTACGGCTTGAGGCCCGTGACGGCCTTCATCGTCGTGGTCTTGCCGGCGCCGTTGGCGCCGATGAGCGTCACCAGTTCGCCCTGGTCGATCTGCAGATCGACGCCCTTCACTGCCTGGATGCCACCGTAATTGACCTGGAGACCCTTGATTTTCAGCATGCAAGTTGCCATCAATGCACTCCCGCGCCAAGATACGCTTCAATGACCTTCGGGTCCTTCTGGACGTCTTGCGGAAGCCCCTCGGCTATGACCTTGCCGTAGTCCAGCACGGTCATGCGGTTGCACAAGCCCATGACGAGCTTCACGTCGTGTTCGATCAACAGGATGGTCTTTCCATCGGCTCGGATCTTGTCGAGAAGCCTGGTCAATTCGACTTTCTCGGTGGCGTTCATGCCGGCCGCGGGCTCGTCGAGAGCCAGCACCTTCGGGTCTGTCGCGAGTGCCCGCGCAATCTCCAGGCGCCGCTGATGACCGTACGACAGATTCCGCGACGTGTAGTCCGCGTACTGGAGAACGCCGACGTAGTCGAGCAGTTCGAGCGCCCTGTCCCTGATCTGCGCCTCTTCGCGTCGCTCGGCCCGAGTCTGGAACACTGCGCCGAGCAGGCCGTGCTTCGTTCGAACATGCCGACCGACCATCACGTTCTCGAGCGCGGTCATGCCACCGAAGAGCCGAATGTTCTGAAACGTTCGCGCAATTCCCGCTTGAGCCACCTGATAGACCGCCGCTGGCTTGTAGTCCTGCCCGTCGAGCCTGAAGACTCCGGAATCTGGCGTATAGAGACCCGTGATCACGTTAAAGAAGGTTGTTTTCCCGGCTCCGTTCGGGCCGATCAGACCGTAGATCGTGCCCACCTCGATTTCCAGACCAACATCCGACAGGGCCTGCAGTCCACCGAAGCGCTTGTTCGCTCCCTTGACCGACAGTCGAATCATCTTTTCACTCATGTTCAATGCTCCCGTCGATCAGGATTGAGCCAGCTTCTTCGCGTGGCGCCTGGCCACCTTCGCGAGCTTGTCTTCATGCTTCGGAGCTGGCCACAAGCCTTCCTGGCGATAGAGCATGATCAGGACCATCGCGAGCGCATAAAAGAGCTGCCGTATGACCTCGGTATCGACGATTTCGTGTCCAAACACCGCATGCTGAAGCGGCCCCATCGTCGTGCGCAGGAATTCGGGCAGGACGGCCAGCAAGACGGCGCCGAGGATGACTCCCGGAATGTGTCCCATGCCACCGAGCACCACGCAGGCGAGCACGACGATCGACTCCTGCAGCGTGAACGATTCCGGCGATACGAATCCCTGGAATGCGCCGAACATCGCGCCCGACAATCCACCGAACGACGCCCCCATCGCGAACGCCAGAAGCTTGACGTTTCGCGTGTTGATGCCCATCGCTTTCGCCGCAATTTCGTCTTCCCGGATCGCCGCCCAGGCGCGGCCGATTCGACAATGCTGCAGCCGCGTACACACCCAGATCACGAGCAACGCGCACAGCACGAATGCGTAGTAGTACAGATACACCGAAGAGAATTGCAGGCCGAACAGGCTGTGCGTCTGTGCGAGGCTGAAGTCGCCGATGTGTATGGGGTCGATGCCGTTGATCCCCTTCGGCCCATTCGTGATGTTGAGCGGACGATCGAGGTTGTTCATGAAAATCCGGACGATTTCACCGAAACCCAAGGTGACGATCGCCAGGTAGTCGCCACGAAGACGCAGCGTCGGCGCACCGAGCAGGATGCCGAACAACGCGGCAAACGCCATCGCAAGCGGCACGATGATCGGAAACGGAATGTGAAGCCCGCCCGGTGCAAGATGTGCGATCCATTCGAACTGACTGGTCAGCTGGGCAGACGAAAGAAGTGCCGCCGTGTAGGCACCCACCGCATAGAAGGCGATGTAACCGAGGTCCAGCAGACCGGCGAATCCCACCACCACGTTCAGACCGAGTGCGAGCATGATGTACAGCATCGCGAAGTCGAGAACGCGGACCCAATAGTTGCCGCCAACTGCGCCGATGATCATGGGCGCCGTCGCAACCAGAACCGTCGTGGCGACGACGAGTGCCATCCGGTGGGCGACACCCCGTTCCGGCACCAGCGTCGTGGACGGCTCGATACGTTGGATCGATGTCATGTCTTTGGTCTCCGTTGTTAGGCCCGGTCGGCGACTCGCTCGCCGAGCAGACCTGACGGTCGAAACACCAGCACAGCGATCAGCACGACGAAGGCGAACACGTCCTGATAGTTGCTGCCGAACACTCCACCCGTCAGCGTGCCGATGTAGCCGGCTCCGAGCTGCTCGATGAGCCCCAGAATCACGCCGCCAACCATTGCGCCCGCGAGATTTCCAATGCCACCGAGAACCGCGGCGGTGAACGCTTTCAACCCCGGAATGAAACCCATATAGAAGTGAGCATTGCCGTACTCGGATGCGATCATCACGCCCGCCAGCGCCGCCAACGCGGATCCGATCATGAAGGTTGCCGAGATGACGAAATCTGGGTTGACGCCCATCAGCGCAGCGTTAGCCGGGTTCTCCGCAATGGCGCGCATCGCGCGGCCGAGCTTCGTCCTATGAACGAGCAGCAGCAAGCCGGCCATCACCACGAAGGCGACGACGATGATCACGATTTCCGTCATCGAGATGACGGCCCCCGGCGTGGTGTCCGTCGGCGCAATCACGTTGATCGGGTCGGTCGGGAGCAGTTGCGGAAACGGCAGAGGATTGCGCGACCAGATCATCATCGCGAGCGTCTGCAGCAGGATGGAAACGCCGATTGCCGTAATCAGCGGCGCGAGGCGCGGCGCCTTGCGCAGTGGACGATATGCGACGCGTTCGATCGTGTACCCCACGAAAGCACAGACGATTGCCGCAACGACCAAAGCGATCGTCAGCGTAAGCACGTTCCCCAGCCCTGGAAAGTGATTCTGCAACACCGAGATCGTCGATAGCGCGACCAGGGCGCCGACCATCAGCACGTCGCCGTGCGCAAAGTTGATGATCCCCAGGATGCCGTACACCATCGTGTACCCCAAGGCGATGATCGCGTAGACACTGCCTAGCACCAAGCCATTCAGGATCTGCTGAATAAAGATATCCACCGGCACTCCATGAGCTCTCGCCGCGAGAGCAGTTAAGCCAGTCAGGCTGGCGTGAGCCGACCCGACGAGACATCAAAAACGGCGCATTCGGGTTCGGTCGAACCGCCCTCCTCCTGCAACCCTGTTTCGATCAAAAATACGGAAAAATTAAATTTTTTGGAGTTTTTCGCCTATCGGGGTTGTTACTCATGCACCGATTTCCGAAGCATCACACCAACTCGCCAAGTTGGCGTTTATCCTTATTACACAAGGCTTTACATGAATAGATCGTTGGAGAAAAATGCCTTCAACGATCTTTTTAATTCGTCGGGCTTGACATCACTTTATGACGTCACTCATCATATGTCAACGAGCAAAAAATGAGGCGGCGAAACGCAGGGCTGAGGGTTGGGAAACGCCGGGCGTCCCGTAGGCGCCTCCCACCCTTCGACGATTGTTCGTCATCGGGAAAACACGCTGAGCGGTGCTCGGCGCATATCATGGTTTACAAGGAGAGTCATGGTGGCCAGTCACGATAAAGCACGAGTGGGTGTGGACATCGGTGGGACTTTTACCGACGTCGCGCTTGAACTCGGTGGAGAGCTCTTTTCCACCAAGGTGCTGACGGATTACGAGGCGCCCGAGCGCGCCATCATCAAAGGCATCGGCATCGTTGCGGACAAGGCTGGCATCGCGCTGAAGGACATCGGCGTCATCATTCACGGCACCACGCTCGCGACGAACGCCCTGATCGAGCGCCGCGGCGCGAAGACGGCCTTCGTCACGACCGAAGGCTTCCGGGACACGATCGAGATGCGAACCGAAAACCGGTTCGAGCAGTACGACCTGAACATCAAGCTGCCGCCCCCGCTCATCGAACGCGCGGACCGTTTCACGCTCAGCGAGCGCGTCGACGCGCAAGGCGGCGTGCTGCTCGCCCCGACCGAAGCGCAGATCGAAGCCGTCGTCGATCGCATCGAAAAGGGTGGGTTCGAGAGCGTCGCGGTCGGCTTTATCCACGCCTACGTGAATGGCATCCACGAGCGCATGATGCGCGACGCCATCCTGAAGCGGCTGCCGGACGTTTCCGTGTCGATTTCCAGCGAAGTGTCGCCGCAGATTCGTGAGTTCGAGCGCTTCAACACCGTCTGTGCGAACGCATACGTGCGTCCCATCATGAAGTCGTATCTGGATCGGCTGCTGGGCAAGGTGCGTGACGCCGGCGCTAGGTGTCCGATCTTCATCATCCATTCCGGCGGCGGCATCGTGTCGGTCGAGAGCGCCTCCGAGTTTCCAGTGCGTCTGGTCGAGTCCGGACCCGCTGGCGGCGCCATCTTCGCGGCGCATATCGCGGCCCGCTACGATCTGAACACGGTGCTGTCCTTCGATATGGGCGGCACCACGGCCAAGATCTGCCTGATCGACGATCTCACGCCCAAAACCGCGAACACCTTCGAAGTGGCGCGCACCTATCGCTTCAAGAAAGGCAGCGGCATGCCGATTTCGATTCCGGTGATGGAAATGGTCGAGATCGGGGCCGGCGGCGGATCGATTGCCTCGCTGGACGTCATGCGCCAGATTCGCGTGGGTCCGCACAGCGCCGCATCGGAACCGGGTCCGGCCTGTTATCAACGCGGCGGCACGCAGCCCACGGTCACGGACGCGGATCTTCTGTTGGGCCGCCTGGACCCCGCCAATTTCGCTGGCGGCACCATCCCGTTGTCCAGTGAAAACGCGGCACGAGCAATGGTTTCGGAAGTCGGAGGCGCGATCAGCCTCAGCGCTGAGGAAGCTGCCTATGGGGTGGCGGAAGTCGTTGACGAAAACATGAGCAATGCTGCTCGTGTTCACGCGGTCGAAAGCGGCAAGGACATCGGCGACTACACGATGATCACTTTCGGCGGCGCAGGCCCACTGCACGCCGCGCGTCTGTGCGAGAAAAGCGGTATCAGGAAGTTCATCGTGCCGCCTGGCGCGGGCGTCGGTTCGGCCATCGGCTTCCTGCGCGCCCCGTTCGGCTACGAAAGCGTTCGCAGCGTCAGCATGCGCTTCGAGAACTTCGACGCCGACGCGCTCAACGAGATCGTCGATCACCTGAGCAAGGAGGCAGTGCATTTCGCCCGTCAGGGATCGGGCGAAGCCGAGCCTGTGGTCGAGATCAAGGCGTTCATGCGCTACGTCGGCCAGGGTTGGGAGATCCCGGTGGCACTGCCGCATCGGCGCTTCACTGCCGAGGATCGCAGCCATTTCGCCGAAGCGTTCACGAAGTCGTACACGCAGTTCTTCGGCCGTCCGATCGAGGGACTCGACATCGAGATCGTCAGTTGGGCTGTCAAGGCGAGTTCGCCGCTGCCGCCCGTCGAACGGCTCAGGATGGTCACTTCGCGCGATGCCGCGAAGGTGCAGAAGACCCGCAAGATCTTCGACGCTGCCCTCAGCAAGTTCGTGGAAGCGGCAATCGTCGAGCGCAGCGCGCTGAAGGTCGGCGAAAGCGTCAGCGGTCCTGCGATCATCGTCGAGCCGGAGACGTCGACGCTGGTGACCTCATCGTTCAACGCGACGGTCCAGCCCGATGGTTGTCTGCTCGCCGTTTCCAAAGAACAGAACGCTGCAACTGCAAATCAGGAGTAAGACCATGTCACTGAGCAATCTCGACACCATCCACATGCAGGTCATGTGGAACCGTCTGATTTCCGTAGTCGAAGAGCAGGCGATGGCCCTGATTCGCACCGCGTTCAGTACCAGCGTGCGCGAAGCAGGCGACCTGTCGGCCGGCATCTTCGACAAGCGCGGACGAATGCTCGCTCAGGCCGTGACGGGCACGCCGGGCCACGTGAACACGATGGCCGAGGCGGTCGAGCATTTCATGAACGATATCGGCGTCGAGCGCATGTACGAGGGCGACGTCTATCTGACCAACGACCCATGGAAAGGCACCGGTCACCTGCACGATTTCACGGTCGTCTCGCCGTCGTTCCACAATGGCGAGTTGATCGGCTACTTCGCGAGCACGGCGCACGTGGTCGACATCGGCGGTCGCGGTTTCGGTCCGGACTCGCGTGAAGTGTACGAAGAAGGCCTGTTCGTGCCGATCATGAAGTTCATCGAACGCGGTGAAGTCAACCGCGATCTCGTCAACATCCTGCGCCACAACGTGCGCGAAGCCGACAAGGTCGTGGGCGACCTGTACGCGCTCGCCTCGTGTAACGAGACCGGGCACAAGCGGCTGATCGAGATGCTCAGGGAGTTCGATCTGAAGGATGTCGAAGGCATCGGCGAGTTTATCCTCGCACGCAGCCGCGAGGCCACGCTCGAGCGAATCGCGGCACTGCCCAAGCAAACGCAGACGAACGAAATGACGCTCGACGGCTACGACACGCCTGTCAAGCTGAACGTCACGCTGACGGTGGCCGACGATCATCTCGTGGCCGACTTCGCCGGCTCGTCCCCTGCCAGCCCCTTCGGCATCAATGTGCCGCTGCTGTATGCGAAGGCGTACGCGTGCTACGGCCTGAAATGCATCATCGCGCCGGAGGTGCCGAACAATGCGGCGTCGCTCGAGCCGTTCCGTGTACAGGCACCGGAAGGCTGCATCCTGAATGCACAGCATCCGAGTCCAGTGGCGGTTCGTCATGTCCTCGGGCACTTCGTCCCCGATCTGGTGTTGGGCGCGCTTCACAAGATCGTTCCGAACCGCGTCCCCGCCGAGGGCTCCGGCGCGCTCTGGAATCTGCACGTCAGCGCCCGCCCCGTTCGCGAAGACTCTGGCCTCAAGGGCAGCGAAATTCTGATGTTCAATAGCGGCGGCACGGGTGCGCGTCCCGAACTCGACGGCTTGTCCGCGACGGCATTCCCGAGCGGCGTGCATGCGATGTCGGTCGAGGCCACCGAACAGGTTGGGCCGATCGTCGTCTGGCGCAAGGAGATGCGTTCGGGTTCGGGCGGCGCTGGCGAACACCGCGGCGGCCTTGGCCAGATCGTCGAGATTGGTCCTCGCTCCGGCTATCACTTCCGCTTCAACGCGATGTTCGACCGGATCGACCATCCCGCTCGTGGTCAGTCCGGCGGGAAGGCGGGCGAGGCAGGCGCTGTCACGCTGTCGGACGGCACGAAGATGCGCGGCAAAGGCACGCAAGCGGTCGGCGAGCATCAACGCGTCACGCTCTCTCTGCCTGGCGGAGGCGGCGTCGGTATGCCGGAGCGGCGATCGAAAGAGGCGTTGCTTCGTGATGTGCGCAACGAATATATCTCTGAAGCGCAACTGCGCGAAGACTACGGTGTCAGTCTGGACGCGCTGGGCGCATCGACTGAACGACAAGGAGTGTAGGCATGACTGACGTTATCAAGCCCCTGTTCAAGAACATCCTGATCACCGGCGCCGGTGGCGCATTGGGTTCCGTACTGAGGGAGTCGCTTCGCCCCTATGCGGAGACCCTCAGTTTGAACGCCCGGCAGTCGCTGGGTGAAGTGCGCCAAAACGAAAAGCACTTCATCTGCGACCTGGCCGATCGCGATGCCGTGTTCGAGATGCTCAAAGGCGTCGACATGGTCATTCACATGGGCGGGGCGCCGCGCGAGAACACCTTCCAGGTGATCCTCGACTCGAACATCGTGGGAAGCTACAACATCTACGAAGGCTCACGTAAAGCCGGCGTGAAACGCGTGATCTATGCCAGCTCGGTGCACGCAATCGGCTTCTACGAGTGCACGCAGACGATCGACTCGAATGCGCCCCAACGGCCCGACAGCCTCTACGGCGTGAGCAAAACGTTCGTCGAGAACCTGTCGCGCTACTACTTCGACAAGTTCGGCATCGAGTCCGTCTGTCTGCGTATCGGCTCCTGCTTTCCGAAGCCGACCGACCGCCGCATGCTCGCGACGTGGCTCTCCTACGAGGACTTCACGCGCATGTGCGTGCGCTCCCTCGTGACGCCGAGCGTGGGACACATGATCGTCTACGGGAACTCGAAGAACAGCGCCAACTTCTGGGACAACACGGCAGCCGGTTACCTCGGCTATCACCCGCAGGACTCCGCGGACGGATTCGCCGCGGAAGTCTATGCGAATACCCCATCACCCGATCCGCGTGACCCGGCTGTCAAATACCAGGGCGGCAAGTTCGCGGCAGACGGTCATTTCGAAGACCCTAAAACGAACTGATCGGCCTCTCTCCAAACGTCTTTCCCGGAAGGCAACAAGATGGCACAGCAAGCACAGAAATCCCACTATGACGTTGTCATTGTGGGTGGCGCCGTGGTGGGAAGTGCCACGGCGTATTTTCTTACGCAAAACCCCGACTTCACGGGTTCCGTGCTCGTGGTGGAGCGTGACTGGTCTTACGCGCAATCCGCAACGGCGCTGTCGAGCGCCTCGATCCGGCATCAGTTCTCGAATCCGTTGAACATCAGGATTTCGCAGTTCGGGACCGAGTTCATTCGAAATTTTCACGAACTGGTCGCGGTCGATGGCGACGCCCCCGAGCTGGGCTTCAAGGAGAACGGGTACCTGTACCTGGGAGACGCCAAGGGCGCACCGATGTTCGAGCGCAACTATGCAACCCAGCGCGAGACCGGCGCGGATGTCGTTCTGCTCGACCCAGAGAAGCTTGCCGCACGGTTTCCGTGGCTCAACATGGACGGTCTGGTCAACGGGGTGTACGGCCAATCCGGCGAGGGCTGGTTCGACAGTTACGGGCTGCTTCAGGGTATGCGTAAGAAGGCGCGCTCTCTTGGCATCGAGTACATCGAGAACGAAGTCGTGGACATCCGCCGCGAAGGTTCGAAGATTACCGGCGTTGTTCTGAAGAGCGGTGAGGAGATCGGGTGCGGCGTACTGGTGAATGCAGCGGGTACGCGCGGACCCGCCATGGCACGCAAGGCCGGACTGGAAATTCCGGTTGAGCCGAGAAAGCGTTGCCTGTTCGTATTCGATTGCCGCACGCCTCTGGAAGGCATCGTGCCGCTCACCATCGACACCACGGGCATCTTCTTCCGTCCGGAAGGTAAATACTATCTGACGGGCTGTTATCCGGAGCCGGATCCTGTTGCAGACGTAGACGATTTCGACGTCATCCATTCCGAATTCGAGGAAGTGATCTGGCCCGCGCTCGCCGAACGCGTTCCGGCGTTCGAAGCGATCAAGGTCGTCAGTTCCTGGGCCGGTCATTACGACTTCTGCACGCTGGACCATAACGCGGTCGTGGGTCCTCATCCGGAAGTGAACAACTTTCTGTTCGCCAACGGCTTCAGCGGACACGGTCTGCAGCAATCGCCGGCGATCGGCAGAGGCTTGAGCGAACTGATCGTATATGGCCAGTACCGCGCACTCGACCTTTCGCCGCTTGGATATCAGCGGGTGGTAGAAAACAAGCCCTTCCTGGAGGAAGGTGTCATCTAGTCAGTCGCAGCAAGCTACCTCTTTGCAAAATGAACACTCTCAGGTATCGAAACGCATTAGTGACCGGTGCTTCCAGCGGCATCGGGCGGGCCATCGCGACGCGTCTTGTCAAGGACGGCCTGCACGTCCACGCCGTGGGCCGCGACGCGAGCGCGCTCGATTCGCTCGCGGCCGTGGGCAACATCACGCCGATCTCACTGGATTTACGCGACCCGTCTTCGCTGCGTGAAGTCTTCGAAGATACGGAGATCGACGTTGTGGTGAACAACGCCGGTCTGTTGCCGGCACTCGCGAAGTTCAATGAGAGCAGCGCGGAAGATGTCGACAACATGATCGACATCAACCTGCGCGCCCCGCTTCGGCTCGCCCGGATGGCGCTCGCAGGGATGGTCGGGCGTGGTCGGGGACACCTGTTTTTCATCGGATCGAGCGCCGGACGATTCCCGCATCCAAACACGGCGGTCTATGGCGCCACCAAAGCTGCGATCAGCATGTTCTGCGACTCGCTGCGGTGTGACCTGCTCGGCACCAGGGTCCGGGTGACCGAGCTGGCTCCCGGTCGCGTTCAGACCAACCTGTACCGGAGCGCACTGGGCGAGCAAGGCGCCAACGAGAAGCTCTACGACGCGTATCGATCGATTCAACCCGAAGATATTGCCGAGCTCATCTCGTTGGCTCTCCGACTCCCCGAAGCCGTGGATGTGTCCCGGCTCGAAGTTTTCCCGACCGATCAGGCGCCCGGTGGCTCGCAGATCGTTTCGATCAAATCCTAACGAAACCCCTTTTAGTCGAGACTCAGATGAAGAATCAGAGAGTAGTGATTGTGGGAGGCGCGACAGGCCTCGGATTGACTATTGCGAAGCTGATGCTTGCAGACGGTGCCGAGAGCATTGCGCTCATCGACAAGAACGGACCGCTGCTGTCCGAAACCGTAGCGTCGCTGAAGCACGAAGGTCATCGAGTAGTGGGAGTTGAAGGTGACATCACGCGTGCTGACCTCGCGAAGGCTGCCTTCCAGAACGCCGTGAATGAGCTGGGACGTGTCGACTGTCTCGTGAACAGCGCCGCGATCTATCCGCGCAGACCTCTGCTGGAGATCTCGGACGACGATTGGGATCTGGAAAATGCCGTGAACATCAAGGGCACCTACCACATGATGGTCGCCGCAGTCGAACATATGCGCAGCCGTCCGAAGGTCGAAGCTCACGTTGCGGGCCGGATCGTGAATATCACTTCGGTCGACGCATTCAAGGCGCATCCGCAGAACGCGCACTACGCAGCAACGAAGGCGGCCGTAGTGAGCCTCACCAAATCGTTCGCACACGAGGTCGCGAAGGATGGCATCCTGGTGAATTCGGTTGCCCCTGCGGGCTTCGCCACCGAGAAGGCCAGGAAGGCGGGCTTCCTCAGTGAACTCGCGGCAGCCAATCCGCTGGGTCGTGCCGCGGAGCCGGAAGAGATCGCCCAGTGGGTCGTCATGATGGCGAGTGCTCGCAACACGTACGCGACGGGCGAGAACGTCATCGTCAGCGGTGGTTACATCTACGCTTGACGCAAGTCAACGAGTTGATTGGAGTGTTTCAGTCACGAGCTACGCGCTACGCATCGATATGGTAAAGTCGTAATATGTCATACGGCGGAAGTCAGACAGGGATAACGTCTGACTTCCGCCGCGCCGCCTTCTGCAACTGTGATTGCGGAGCTCTACTGATCCGGTGTGAGGCACTCGGAATGGACGCTGAAACCTTACTGAAAAATGCCGCGAGCTCGGGCAAACGTCGCAGCCTGACCGAATTGGTGATTCAGGCACTCAACGACAAGATCGACCGAGGCGACTACCCTCCCGGCTCGAAAATGCCAACCGAGCCTGAACTGTGCACGGAGTTCGGCGTCAGCCGCACCGTGATACGCGAGGCAGTGGCTTCCCTCAAACTCGGGCGACGTTTGATCTCGCGTCATGGCGTCGGCGTCTTCGTCGCCGAGGCGGCGAGTCTTACGGGAGAGACGGCCTTCATCGACTCGACCACGCTGAACAACTCGATGTACGTGCTGGAACTGCGCACCGGAGTCGAGACGGAGTGCGCTGCATATGCGGCTCAGCGTCGGTCGGAAGCACACCTGCGTGCATTGAAGGAAGTGTATGCGCGAATGGAAATCGTCCCGGCCGACGATGAGGCGGAATGCGCGCGGGCTGACTTCGAATTCCATCTCGCTGTGGCCACCTGCTCCGAGAACCCGCACTTCGCGTCGATCCTTCGGTCCATGGGCCAGGAGATCATCATCGACCTGCGGCTGAAACATGCCAAGGCCAATGCGAAAGAGCGCAAAACCTACATTCGGCGTATTCAGCGCGAGCATGGCGATATCCTCACAGCGATCGAGCAGCAGGACGTCACTGCGGCGAGAAGAGCGATGCGGCGTCACTTGAACGAAAGCCTGGAGCGGTATCACAATCTCACGGGCAGTCGCGCCGAATAAGCGTGCGGTGGTTCACGGCCACCGAGCAAAACGAAAGACCGTAGCGCTTCCGAGAGGACGGCACTACGGTCCGGGCACGGTGGCGAGTGGCACCCCGGCGTCTCGAAGGCGAATCAGTTCGTGATTCGCGCGGCAATACGTCACAAGTTCTGACCACCGCGCATTGCTAGCCCGCGACGGCAACGCCGGCGTCGAGCCAGTCGCGCATCATTGCACCCGCTTCCTCGCTGAGCCAATCCCGGAACTGCAGATACTCGGTTCGAGGCCGCGCATTGCGGTGCGTAATCAGATAGTGGTAGCGATCTTTGAAGACGAGCGCATCGGAAACAGGACGCATCAGGCGTCCTTGTTCGATCTGAAGATGGACCAGATGATGCCAGCCAAGCAGCGTGCCTTCGCCGGCTTCGGCCTGCGCGACGAGGAGCCGATAGTCGTTGCTCTCCAGATGCCTGTTCTCGCCGGACATGTCCGTGCCCTCGACCTGCTGGAACCAGTTTCGCCACACTCGCCAATCCACGTGTTCGCAGACCTGGGCTCGCCCCAGCAACGAGAGATTCAACGTGGGTTGCGATAGCAGGTCGAGCGGTTTGAGCTTCTTGCCGCGGAAATACCGTTCGTGAAACGCCGGGCTGCAGACCGGGTAGACGACATCATGGAACAAAGGCTCGACTTCGTATTCCGGCTCACGCGGAGGATTCTTCGTGATGATGATGTCGGGCTCCAGGAGTTCGTCCAACTCCATGAAGTGCTCGCTGACCATCACATGCAGCCGGATATCCGGGTAGCGCTTCCGAAACGCCGGCAGGCGTGACGACAACCAGAGAGCCGAGAACGTATGCGAGACACAAATGGTCAACGCGTGCCGGTCGGTGCGACGCACCGCCTCGGCCGCTTCGGCGATATTCATGATGGACAGATACGACGCGTTGTACAGGATGCGTCCAGCATCGGTCAGTGCAATATGGCGGCCGGTGCGTTCGAACAGCGCGACATCGAGCGAATCTTCGAGCTCCTTGATTTGTCTGCTGATTGCGGCCTGCGTCACGCACAGCACCTCGGCCGCCTGGGTGAAGCTCTCGTATCGCGCCGCCGTCACGAAGCACTTGAGTGCCCGAAGTGACGGCATCTGGGCGAGAAGTCGGTCCGCGAACATCTGTTTCTTCGACATGAATTGCGCTCTCTAAACGGGTGCTCGCACGGCGCATTGCATGGTCGCTCGCCCGGACAAGCTGGCCGCCGGTGGCACGCGACTTTCGCGCCACGAACCATCAAGGGATTTGAATTTGAATAGTTTGCGAGTCTGTCCACCGACTGGCAAGTGAATTGATCCCCATTGAGTTCCTTTCAGATGGCTTGGCGCCCTCCCTTCTCCGTTTGCCTCCGGTTTTGCGCCACGCGCCGACGCTGCCGGTCACGCGAGCTTCAACCAGGTGGTCTTCAGCTCGCAATACTGATCGTGTGCATAGACGGACTTGTCGCGCCCACCAAACCCCGATTGTTTGAAGCCGCCGAACGGCGTCGAAAGGTCGCCCTCGCCAAAGCAGTTCACCGTGACCGTGCCCGCACGGATACGCGCAGCCACTTTATGCGCGCTGTTGACGTTATCCGTCCACAGCGATGCGGCCAGTCCGTAGCACGTATCGTTCGCGATCCGGATGGCGTCTTCCACGTCCTCGTACTCGATAAAACACACCACTGGTCCGAACACCTCTTCCGTTGCGATGGCCATATCCGGCCGCACCTGATCGAAGATCGTGGGCTCGACGAACCATCCGCCGCTCTCGGTCAACGCGGCTTGTCCCCCGCAAATCACGCGCGCGCCCTGCTTCTTCGCCTTCTCGATGTGCTCCAACACCTTCTCGTAGTGCTTCTGCTCGATCAGCGCGCCGAGCTTGACGTCGGGATCGAGCGGGTCGCCCATCCTCCAGCCGGCGAGGACGCCCTGGACTTTCTCCACCAATTCCGCCCGCCTGCTCGAAGGAACAAGAATCCGCGATCCGGCGCTGCAGTTTTCGCCCATGTTCCAGAATGCGGCAGCGACGGCCTGTTCGGCGACCGCGTCGAGATTCGCCACATCGGGAAGAATGACCTGCGGATTTTTGCCGCCGCATTCGAGCAACACGCGTTTCAGATTGGTGTCCGCGGAATAGTGCAGAAAGCGCTTACCGGTCGCAGTCGAACCGGTGAACGCGACAAGGTCGACATCGGGATGGCGACCAAGCGCCTCGCCCGCGCCTTCGCCGAAGCCCGGAACGACGCTGAACACACCTGCGGGCACGCCAGCCTCTAAAGCGAGATCCGCGATACGCAAGGTCGAAAGAGACGTCTGCTCCGCAGGCTTCACAATCACGCTATTGCCGACCGACAAAGCCGGGCCGATCTTCCAGGCTAGCATCAGCGCGGGGAAATTCCAGGGCAGTACCGCTCCCACCACACCAATCGGTTCACGCGTGATCATGCTGACGACATCCGCTCCCGAAGGCGACAGCGCGTCATAGCGCTTGTCGGTCACCTCGGCGTGCCAGCGAATGCAAGCCGCCGACTCGGGGATATCCAGCCCGAGGCATTCGCTGATCGGCTTGCCCGCCTCCAGCGCTTCCAGAAGCGCCAATTCGTCCGCGTGCTCGTCGATCAGTTGCGCGAGGCGCAGCAGCACCGCCTTCCGATGAGCCGGTGCGGCCTTCGACCATACGCCGGCGTCGAATACATGCCGTGCGGCCTCGACCGCGCGATTCACATCCGCGCCGGCGCATTTCGCCACTTCCGTCAGCACCTTGCCCGATGCCGGATTGAACGTGGCGAACGTTTCGCCGGACGCCGCCCGGCACCGCTCTCCGGCGATGAATGCCCGGCCGTCGAGCGGCAATTCCGCGGCTTTCTGCTTCCACTGCTGATGCGTCGTCATCTGATGTCCCTCGTTAGTTACAGTTCGGCCCCGGCCGACATTTCTTTCGCCCAGATCGTGGCGGACACCGCCACGTCCACAATCGGCCGGAACGGCAACGAGCGCGGGTGCGGCCGGCTCAGAAGCTGGCGCACGAGCTCGTTGGTCTGGCCAAGCGCGTATTCCGCGATCAGCTTGCCCGACGAAGACCCCCGGCTCAGGCCGAGGCCGTTGCATCCCACCGCTTCCAGGATGCCATCGTCGCGGCGGCCGAACAGCGCGCCGTTGTTCGCCGAAAGACACAGCGGACCGCCCCACGTGTACTCGAACTCCACGCCTTTGAGCATGGGAAATCGACGGTCGAACGAGCGCTGATGCAGCGCTTTCGCCTTCGCGAGATCGGCGTCGGATACCTGCAGCCCCGGCCGGAACGCGAAATGATTGCGCACGCAGATGCGCTCGGTTGCCAGCCGGCGCACCGTCGTACCCATGGGGTCCGCTGGAATCAGGGACCACGCTCGCGTTCCGCCCAGTCGTTCGATCTCGTCGGCGTTCATCACGCGAGTCATCGATGCAAACGTGTAGACCGGCAACAAGCCATTCGGATGCATGCCGAACGTTGCCGCGTAAGCGTTCGTGCAGAGAATGACCTGTTTGGCGACGATCTTCCCGCCCGCGAAATGCAGGACTTTCCCGTTGCCGCGGTGTTCGATTTGCGTGACGGCGCTCAACTCGAACACCGTGACGTTTGCGGGCTGCGCGCTCGCCAAGCCGCGCATCAGCGCAGCCGGCTGCACCGTGCTGCAGCCCGGCGTGAACAATGCGCCCTGATAGAAGTCCGTACCCGTCACCGCGCGAATTGCCGGTTGATCGAGCCACTGGAATGTTTCGTCGATGCGCGTCAGGCCCCGCGCGAAATGCGAGAGCGCGTCGAGCCCTTTCTTGTTGACCGACGCGTGGAATTTGCCTTCGTCGCGCCAATCGCAATCGATGTTGTGCTGGCGCACGATAGAGCGCACGTAGTCGATGCCGTGCCGCTGGAACCGCACGTCGGCCTTGTCCTCTGCGACGCTGCGCGAATAACTTTCACTGCTGATGTCATGCGGCAAATCGACGAAGAATCCGGAATTGCGTCCGGCCGTGGTCCGTCCAATGCGGTCCGCCTCGACGATAGCGATCGACGCATCGGGCGCCAGCTCCGCAAGCCGACGAGCGGCGCAAAGCCCGGTGATGCCGCCGCCGACCACGACCCAGTCGTAACGATGCTGCGACGATACCCGGTTGGCGGGCGCCGCGGGCGGCAGACTTTCCCACCATCCGTTGACGCCATCTGGCGCAGGAAAGCGCGCGAATTCCAGATTCGAGACCATGTTCTGATGTTACTGAACGTTGCGAATCAGCGGTTTCACAAGCTGCGCAAACGCGTTGCGCTCCCCGTCCGACAGCGCGCCGAGCGGCGCGCGCGCAACGCCCACCGGCAGTCCCGCCAATTCGCAGCCGTAGCGAACGTACTGGATGAATTTGCCGCTGCGCTCGAGCAGTTCGAGTACCGGCAGCAATTGCGCCATCAGCTTGCGGCCCAGCACGAAATCGTTCTGCCTGACACACGCGTCGAAGAGCGCCGTGTGCGCTTCGGCCAGGAAGTTCGATGCGCCGCCCACCCAGCTCTTCGCACCCCACGCGAAGAATTCGAGCGCCTGGTCGTCCATGCCGCAGCTCAGCACCAGGCGGTCCTCGAAGTGGGTGACGAGATGATGCAGATGCGAAATATCGCCGGTGCTCTCTTTCATCGCGACAAAGTTCGGACGCTCGAGCAGCTTTGCCAGCACGTCGTCGCTGATTTCCGTGCCCGTGCGGGCAGGAAAGTTGTACAGCATGATCGGCATGTCGAGCGCGTCGTCCACCTTCAGCAAATGGGTAAGAAGTTCTTCCTGCGTCGGCTGCACGTAGTACGGCGCGGCCACCAGCAGCGACGACAAGCCTGCGCGCTTCGCCTCGAGACCGAGTTGAATCACTTCTCTCGTCGTGGTCGCGTTGATGCCGGCGGTCAGATACGTTTTGCCGCCCGCCGCCTCTGCAACGGTGTTGAATGTCTTCACGCGTTCGTCGAAGCTCAACGCGTAGTATTCGCCGGTGGTTCCACCGATCCCGAGTCCGGAAACGCCGCCCGCCAGGTTCGCTGCGTGCTTGCCGAGCAAGGCATGATCAATTTCACCGTCTTCCTTGAACGGGGTGACCAGCGGCGTGTGTACTCCTTCGAAGCTCATTTTGATTCCTCCCTTGATCAGTCATCCAAACAGATAAGCTCGACATCGCTGCACTCGCAGCCTGGACATGCGGCTTACGCGAGGGCGTCCGCATGCGAATAAATCGGAAACTGGCTACACAGATCCCTGACGTGGCTCCGCACGGCGCGCTCGACCTGGTCGTCGCCGCCGGGCTCGCGCTCCAGCCCCGACAGGACTTCAAGGATCATTTCGCCGATCTGTTCGAACTGCGCTGTGCCGAAACCGCGCGTCGTCCCAGCGGGCGTGCCGAGCCGAATGCCGGAAGTCACGGTCGGGTTTTCCGTGTCGAACGGGATGCCGTTCTTGTTGCAGGTGATGCCCGCGCGTTCGAGGGCTTTTTCAGCCTGCATCCCCGTGATCCGTTTGGCACGAAGATCGACGAGCAGCAGATGGTTGTCGGTGCCGCCCGTGACGAGCGAGAGCCCGCCGGATTGCAGCACGTTGCCGAGCGCTTCGGCGTTGCGCAGCACCCGGTCGATGTAGCCTGCGAACTCCGGACGCAGCGCTTCTCCGAACGCCACCGCCTTGCCCGCGATCACATGCATCAGCGGGCCGCCCTGCAAGCCGGGGAACACGGCGGAATTGATCTTCTTCGCGATGTCCGCATTGTTGGTGAGGATGAAACCGCCGCGTGGGCCGCGAAGCGTCTTGTGCGTGGTCGACGTCACCACGTCCGCGTACTTGATCGGGTTTTCATGGCGCCCGGCCGCGACGATGCCGGCGATGTGCGCCATGTCCACCATCAGCAGGGCTCCGACGCTGTCCGCGATCTCTCGAAAGGCGGCGAAGTCGAGTGCCCGCGGATAGGCCGAATAGCCCGCAATGATGAGCTTCGGCCGATGCTCGTGCGCCAGCCGGCGGACGGCGTCGTAGTCGATCCGGTAAGTTTGCGGGCTCACGCCATATTGCACCGCGTTGAACCACTTGCCGGAGAGTGCCGGACGCGCGCCGTGCGTCAGATGGCCGCCCGCGTCCAGCGACATGCCCATGACCGTGTCGCCCGGCTTGACGAGCGCAAGCATCACCGCGCCGTTGGCTTGTGCGCCGGAATGCGGCTGCACGTTCGCATACCCGGCGTCGAACAGTGCTTTCACGCGGTCGATGGCGAGCGCCTCGATCCGGTCGACGTGCTCGCAACCACCGTAATAGCGCTTCGACGGATATCCCTCGGCGTACTTGTTGGTCAGCACGGTACCCTGCGCTTCCATCACAGCGGCCGAAACGATATTCTCGGAAGCGATCAATTCGATCTGCGTTTGCTGCCGGCGCAATTCGAGCGCGATCTCCGATGCAATGACCGGGTCACGGCTCTGAAGCAGTTCAGAAAAGAAGCTCGAGTTTCCGCTCACAAGTCACCCCAAAGTAATCGTGTCCAGCAGGTCATCCAAAGTCAGGAAAATCATCGGGGCCGCCGGTCCTTGCCGTGCCCCGATGGCGAATCTTCTGGTTACTGCTGCAGCCAGGCTTGCAGCTTGTCCGGGTGCGCATCCACGAACTTCTTCGCGGCGCTCGCATAGTCGTTCGTACTGTTGCCTTCGAGTTCGATGGCTTCAACGTCTGCAAGCGTCAGCTTGAAATGTTTGAAGAACACGTCGGCACGAGGAAACTTGCTGGCGAACTGTTTGGACGCGAACGCGTGGACCTGCTCCTCGCCACCCAGCGTGCCCTTCGGATCCTTCAGGTAGCGCATCTGCCATTTCTGCCAGAGCCAGTGCGGGCTCCAGACCGTCGCAACCACCCATTGCTTCGTTTGATAAGCGCGCGATACGGCAGCGAGCATCCCGGCTTCGCTCGACGATTGCAGGTTGTAGCCGGTCAGCCCATAGGCCTGCACCGACTTCGCGGACGCCTGCATCAGACCGGAACCCGGTCCGATCCCCTGAATCGTGCTGTCGAGCTTGCTCGCGACCTCCGGCTTGCTCAGGTCCGCAATCGACGAGACCTGAGACTCGGGTACGTAGGCCGGCACGGCCCAGCCGTTTCTGCCGCCGGTGTAGATGACGCCGACGTCATCCAGATCGTTCTTGTACTTGGCGTAGTACACCGCGTGCGTAACCGGCAGCCAGCCGCCCACCATGATGTCGAGGTCGCCGCGCGCGACGCCCTGGAACTGGATGCCGATGTCCGCATTGACGAACTTGACCGGCTGATTAAGCTTGGTTTCGAGCACATACTTGGCGACATTGGCCGTGGCCAGAACGTCGGCCCAGTCGGTGATCGCCAGCTTGATCGGCTCGGCGGCCGAGGCCGAGCCGATGCCGACACCCAGGGCGACGACGGTCGATACCGCCACCTTCGCCATGAATGATCCGAGAAATTTGCTAACCATGTTAGTACTCCCTATGTATCTTGACATTACCCATTCCGTCACGGATGCCCTGCGTCGTTCAGGCGCCGCTCTGCGTGTTCAGGTGCGGGCTGCTTCGGCAGCGCCAGCCTTGGCCACTTTCGTGACGGGTCTCCTCTTCTTCGACTTCACACCGAACGTCTCCGTCAGGCGGTCCAGCACGATGGCCAGCAGCACGACGCCGAGACCACCCTCGAAGCCGATGCCGATGTCGAGACGCTGGATGCCGCTCAGCACATATTCACCGAGGCCGCCTGCGCCGATCATCGAGGCAATCACCACCATCGAAAGCGACATCATGATGGTCTGGTTCACGCCGGCCATGATCGACGGCAAAGCGTTGGGCAGCTGGATTTTCCACAGCAGTTGCATATCGGTGCTACCGAACGAGCGGCCCGCTTCGAGCAATTCCTCGCGAACCTGGCGGATACCCAGCGTCGTGAGTCGAACCACCGGCGGCATCGCGAAGACGACGGTTGCGATCACGGCCGGAACCCGTCCCAGCCCGAACAGGATCACAGCGGGAATCAGATAGACGAACGCCGGCATGGTCTGCATGAAATCGAGCAACGAGCGCAGGACCATTTCCACCCGCCTGTTGCGCGCGCCCCAGATGCCAAGCGGCACGCCGACGATCAGACTGAAACACGTCGCGGCGATCACGAGCGCGAGCGTGGCGACGGTTTGCGGCCACAATCCCATGTAGTGAATGAGCAGCAACGCAATGCCGACGAAAACCGAGAACGCGATGCCGCGGCGCCACAGCGCGAACGCCACGAGGATCACGAGCATCGCGACGAACGGAATCGCGGCCAACCCGGTTTCCAGCAGTTTGACGACCGCGCCCAGCGCCGCTGAAAACGCGTTGAAGCCGCCCTGAAAATGATTGAAAAGAAAATTGACGGCATTCTCTGCGAACTTGCCGATGACTGACGAATTCATGCTGACCTCCGCTCCATAACCTGCTTGAGTATCGTTCGGCACGACACGACGCCCGCGAGCTTGCCGGCCGCGTCCGTTACCGGCACGTCGTGCTGCTGGCTCAAAGCAATCGCGGAGAGCTCGTGCAGGTCCGTGTCCAGCGAGACAGTCTTCAAATCCTGCAGCAATGCTTCGCGCAGCGGATGGGAGCCCGCCTTGTGCAGCGACGCGGGTGTCACACATCCCTGGTACCGGCCGGATTGATCGCACACGTAGCCACATTCGGCACCGCTGTCGATCACTTGATCGAGGTAGCGCTGCGCGGGCGCGGCGACGTCGCCGGTAATCAGTCCGCGCTCGACCCGAGTCATCAGTCTTTCGGCCTTCAGGAAGCGCGAAACGTCGACGTGACGGAAAAAGTCCCGCACGTAGTCATCCGCCGGCGACTGGATGAGCTCGGCCGGCGTGCCGACCTGAATCAGGCAGCCATCCTTCATGATGCCGATACGGCCGCCGATCTTGATGGCCTCTTCGATATCGTGCGAAATGAACACGATAGTGCGCTGCTCTTCCTTCTGGAGCCGCAGCAGCTCGCTCTGCATTTCGAAGCGGATCAGCGGATCGAGGGCGGAGAAGGCTTCGTCCATCAGCAGCACGGCGGGATTGACCGCCAATGCGCGCGCCAGACCGACGCGTTGCTGCATGCCACCCGAAAGCTCCCCGGGCAGCAGCTTTTCGTACGAATCGAGACCAACGCGCTTCAGTGCAGCCCGGGCGATTTCATAACGCTCGGCCTTCTTCATGCCCGCGACCTCGAGGCCATACGAAATGTTGTCGAGCACCGTGCGGTTCGGCAGCAGCGCGAACGACTGGAACACCATCGCCATCTTCTTGCGGCGCACATCGCGCAATTCCGGCGTGGACATTGGCGCAATGTCGCGGCCTTCGAGAACGACTTGTCCGGAGGTCGGTTCGATCAGGCGGTTGAGCAGCCGAACGAGCGTCGACTTGCCGGAACCTGACAGGCCCATGATGACGAAAATCTCGCCTGCCTTGACGTTGAGGCTGACGTCGTTGACCGCCACCATGTTGCCCGTACGCTTGAATACTTCATCGCGTCCGAGACCCTGCTGGACCAATTGCGCGGCAATCTCGGGCTTGGGCCCGAAGATCTTCGACAGGTTCCTGACCGTCAGTATGTCCGTTCCGGACATGGCGATGGGCTGTGCCACGGAAGGCGTGGCTGCCGCATTGATTGCACCCGGAGGTATCACGTCTTCCGGCGCGAACGTCAGATTTGGGCTCATTCGATCTTCCCAACTGGCTGGTTCAAAAATTGACGCTGGTGAACTCCGACCTAACGAGGAGTTCTCGCATGGCGTTCAGCTAGCATCAGCGGATACCGACATCGAATCCAACACCGCGGTAAATCTGGTTCCGATGCGGTAGTGATGCAGTGATTGCAGCGTAGCAATCCAAATTGAGCCCTCCAGCTACATTTTCTGGGCTCTTTTCGATACCTTTGGTAATGCGTCGAAGACGCTTTACGGGGCGTGCAACGCAAGGCAATACGGCAAAAGATGCGCGGCCCCCCTACGGACGTGGCTCCGCGGGCAATCGGGAAGCTGGGACTGCGGGGTTGGGCCGCTGCTCGCGGAGCGGGGAAAGCCGCGTGGGCCAAGGGAAAGTCCTGGGAAGATTTAGCCAGGGTAACTACTAGAAAAGCAGCCAAAAGCGAGTCAACGCGAACGTATCCACGCGACGATCCAGGTGCAAATTGAGCGTTTCGCTAAAACGAGCGGCTCGATCGTGCGCCGACCGCGGCGAGCGGGTGAGTAAAGATCGAGCCGTAAACGTGCAGTAGCCCCATCGCCTCACGCAACGCGCGTGAGCCGATGGGGCAAAAATCTCGGTTCAAGTTGAGCTGGAGAGTCAAACCGGACACGGAATGACTGACGGCTGGTCGTTCTACAGATCGAGAACCAGGTTTGAAGTCGGGCGACTGCAGCACATCAAGCGCATGCCCTTGTCTATTTCGCGCGGACGGATGCCGCCGTTGTGCTTCATGTCCACGGTGCCTTCGAGCACCTTCGTCTTACAGGTCCCGCACATGCCCTGGCTACACGACGACGGCATGGGCACACCGGCCTTTCGCGCAGCGACCAGCACCGTTTGCGAGCCGTCCATCGAGAAGCTGCGACCGGAGCGCGCCAACTGCACCGTATAGCCCGCCTGGCCGGCCGGCTCGGCGCCAGGGTAAGCGACCGGCTCCTCGGTGCACTCCACAGTCTGCGCGAAGTTGAAGCTCTCCTGATGATATCGGGCAGGGTCGTGCCCGCCTTCCACAAGCATCTTTCTGGAAGCGTCCATATAGCCTCCCGGACCGCAGATGAACACCTCGCGATCGCGGTAGTCCGGCACATGCTCCATCAACAGGTCCATGCCGAGACGCCCCACGGGACCCGACCAACCCGGCTCGCTCCCGGGTGCCTCACAGACGTACACGACCCGCAGCTTGTCCGAAAGCGCGCACATGCTCGCAAGCTCGTTGCGAAAGATGATGTCTACCGGCGTTCGTGCGCTGTGGATGAACACGATGTCGCGGTTCAGACCGAGGTCGAGCGCCGCCCTCGTCATCGACATCAAAGGCGTCACTCCCGATCCGGCCGAAAGATACAGACTCTTTGCAGCGGGGCCCGAAGACGGCGTGAATACACCCGACGGCCCGAAGGCCTTCAGCTCGACGCCTGCTCTCATGTTCTCGTGCAGCCAGTTCGACATGACGCCGCCCGGCGTGCGCTTGACCGTAATCGAAAGCGTATAGGGACGCGTCGGCGGGGAAGAGATCGTGTAGCAACGGCTGACCTCTTTGCCATCGATTTCGACCGATACGGTGATGAACTGCCCGGGTTCGAAGCTTAAGAGCTGGCCGTCCCGGATGCTAAACACGAAGGTCCGGACGTCGTGCGTTTCCGCACGCACACACGTGCACGTGAGCGTGCGCTGCTCGTGACTCGGCCACTGCGCGTCCATGCGTTCCCACGTGCTCGCACTGCAAAAGGGATCAGGCATTCCGTGGCCCTGACCAATGAAACATGAATCCGCGGCTGCGTTCATAGCGACCTCAAACTCCGTGCGCCTTCAGCTTCGCGTCGTACCAGCGCGAAAACTGGTCCAACGCTGCCTCTGTATAGTTCGAGAATGGCCCGGGAATATAGGCGGGATCCTGCGCTCCCGCGTGCGCGTTCGCGACGAGTTCCGCGTCCTGATTCGTGGTGGCGACCCAGACTTCGGTGAGCCGTTTCAGGTCATAGTCCACGCCTTCAACCGAGTCCGCGTGCACCAGCCAGACCGTGCGCACCAGCGTCTTGTCCGGCGCGATGGGCAAGCAATATGCGACCACTGCGTGGTCGCTCATGACATGAGTCCACGAATGATGGCCCCACATGTGGACGTCACCAAGATCGCGCCGATCGATGTCGCCCAGCAGCTTCGTGCACGCCACTTTCGTGTCGAGAGTCTGCGATTCGTTTGCCCCCGCGATGACGAGGCGCTGAGTTCGAAAATTGGTGTCCACGCTTTCGTCGACCGCTTCGACCGTACCGCAGACATAACCGTCCTGTTCCCAGTTTTGCTGGCATGCTGTGTTGCGCTTCAGGTAAGCGTCATAGGTCTGCAGCGATTCTTCGCTCTGGCCGTCCGGACAAAAGCCGAAGTCTTCCGCGAGAAACGAGTTCGTCAACTCCGGATGGGTTCCCGCGCAGTGGTAGCACTCGCGGTTGTTTTCCATCACGAGCTTCCAGTTGCCGTTTTCGACGATCTCCATCTCATAGGCGATCTTCGTTCGCGTCAGATCGTAAGGTGCAAAACGCGGCGTCATCACCGTCTCGAGCCTCGCGAAGTCAGCGGGCGGTTCGTCGGCGAGGCAAACGAAAATATGCGGGCCCACCGTCTTGACATGCACGGCAATCAGGCTGTGGCAGCCTGCATCGAAGTCCTTGCCCATGTGCGTCGAATGCTTGAGACTACCGTCCAGATCGTACGTCCATTGATGGTACGGACACACGAGCATCCCAACGCTGGCCTTGCCCGCCGTCTTCATGATGCGCGAGCCGCGATGACGACAAACGTTGCGATAGGCGCGCACGGTTTCGTCGTCGTCGCGCACAATGATGATCGATGCCTTTCCGATATCCACCGTGTGAACATCGCCCGGTTCCGGCACGTCGGCCGTTACGCCAACGAGAATCCACAGCTTGTGAAAAAAGACCTCGACGTCCGTCTCGAAGACATCCTGTCGGCCGAACAACTCGCCGGGCATTCCGTGTCCCTTCTTGCGGCTATCGATTAGTTCGCGGTGCGTTTGAATCTGAACGGCAGACATTTGCGGCCCCCAAAATGAGAACGTTCCATAGCGATTGCGGCACTGATATGGCGTGAGTATTGGACCGTGAAAATGCTCCGTCAACGCGCTTTATAAGCCGCGTCACATTCATTTAAGTCATGCGAAAATGCCCGCGAAACATGGCTTTCGGGCTGGGTCTCGCTGGCCAGTTGTTGGCCCAGGGTTTCCCTTGAAGACACTGATCGCCGTGGGCCCAACCCACTTGTTTTATCGTCGACATAGGTGAGCGCGGATGAAGACCACCAAAGCGCCGAAGGGCTATCGCCGGATCGTTCCGTCGCTCACCGCCCTTGTCCAGTTCGAAGCCGTGGCACGCCTTGCGAGTTTCACTCACGCTGCGAGCGAACTGGGCGTCACCCAGTCCGCGGTGAGCAGACAGATCAAGCTGCTCGAAGAGACGCTCGGCGTTCATCTCTTTCACCGTCTGCACCGTTCGATCGATCTGACGAGTGAAGGCGATGCGCTGTACACCGTCGTCGCCGAGTCGATGCAGAAAATCGCGGGCGCGTTCGATCGGTTCTCGCACCACACCAAAATGTGCCGAGCCCTGGCAAGGTCCACGGTCTGCAGGCGTTGACGGTGATAATCTGGACGCCACCTCGGAATTACCGGAGCATCCATGTATCAGCGACATAAGGACCTCGAAACTTTCATCCGCATTGCTCGAGTTCTGTTTCAGGGGCAAGCATTGCCGGATGCAGGCCGCCAGTTGGCTGTGAAAGTGTTCGAGCGTCTCGACCAGCCTTCCGACGACGGACGGCGCAACAGCGTGCGCTATCCCGCCTGTGACCTCCTCGCTTCGGCCCTTTCACCGCTGCTCGATGACCCCTCTGCTGTCGGCGACGCTGCACGCGCGATCAAGGTGCTCGAACCCGCTATCGGATGGCAACGACGAACTTCCGGGCTCGATGGAAGCGAAGACTATGTCGAGAAGCACGTCAACGGCATGGTTTGCGGCCCTGGCGGCATGGAAAGCCGCTATGACGTGCAGCTTGGCTTCTCGTTACTCGCGCCTCGTACGCGATACCCCGATCATCGACATCCGCCGGAAGAGGCGTATGTGCTGCTCAGCGCAGGGGAATTCCGCCAGCGCGACGGAGACTGGTTCGATCCCGGCATAGGCGGTGGCCTGCACAACCCACCCGGTTCCCAGCATGCAATGCGCTCGGGAACGAGCCCACTCATTGCGCTGTGGTGTCTGCTGGTGTAGAAGCGTCGCACTTGTCACCGCTTCCCGAGCCGCAGGACCATTCAAGCATTTGTGGTGTTTCCCCGCGCTCATAAGCCGATGTGCAACCGCACTTGCTGTGTCGCTCCGTCGCGCTTCGCGCCTGGGCGGAGCCGCGCCGCATGCGCCGAGCCACGCGGCGAGCAACGCAACGAAGATGAATACCGTGGCCAGATCGACGAACAGCGTCGACACCGGTAGCCTACGCGAGAACGCCCCACACGATGTGCGCGCGCACATCGTCGAGCGGAGTCGAGGGGCTCGCGTCGTCCCCGTCCACTGTCTTACCGACCCACAGCGCGCGACCTGCGACCGTTTGATCCGACCACAGTCGGCAGTGAAAGAAAGCCTGCGCATTCTTCACGTAGCCGTCCTCGTCCAGATACATGACGTCCGAGCCCGCGTTATGCAATCGCACAGCCTGGATGTAGTCGCAGTGCATCAGCGAATGGATTTCCCGCAGGACACCGGAGGCATCGACAGCGGTGCGCTCTACCGCTTGCACGGTGCGCGTCCACGGATCGATGAGGTAGGCGGTCCTGGTCATGGCCGGATGCGCTCCCTCGCTGCGTCGCCATCGGACCGACGCCGAACGTATCGTGGATCGCGCGGCCAGCCCTGCGGCTCGGCCATCCGGTCCCGCGCATCGTCACGCGTGCGCATGTCAACTGCCAGAAATTGCACGAGAAACACGATTTCCTCTATAAACAAACGCTTGTGCGCGAAGCGACGTGACGTCGGGCATCACGCGAGTCGGCGCTTCCGGCTCGGCTTCCGGCTCGCGGCGTCGCCTGAGAATGCGGCATGCTTTCTTCGTCCACGGAGACCGACCTCTTGTACCGCTTAATACGCTCAACCCGTCCGCCGTTCTGCCTGTGAAGCCGGGCAAACTCTAAATGCGAAATCTGAACGTTTGCTGAACGAGTCGTGACCGATATGCGGCCGCGCACACATACGTCTACCGGAGGCTCGAGGATAGACAGCGCCTCGATCCATGTGGTCACGACAGAGATCCCGGCGCCGCTGCCCCGGCACACGAAAGAGACCCTTCAAACTCTCGATGCGAGCCACGAACGCCGCGAATGGCGACGGGAAATGGTTCTCTCGATCCTTCTCAGCGGCCTCGTGGCGCTCTTCGTTGGAAGAGCTCGCGCGCGCCGCGCTGGAAGTCGTGATTGCCGTCGAATTGACGTGAGACGCGAGATGCGTGCGCTACGCAATGAGTTTCTATCGAGCGTTGCACTTCGGCTCCGCGTCATCACTTCAGGGCTACATTTAAACCGCAGGGAACAAAGTGTTCCCGCCATCCCCACATGTTTCCCGGACAACAGTACGAGGATGTGCGGCGGCTATGGCGGACGCTCAGGCAATGACTTGAGTCAGGCCGCTCCAGCCGCCCGTGAACTTCGGTACAGGAGCCTCAGAAGCTTCCCAGCAGGTTGCCGACATTGGGAACACCCAGCCCTGTCACGTCGTCGTATCCTGGCCCCGCGGAACACAGCGCACAAGGCTTTCCGCTAGTGTCGTTCGAGCCGACCGTCACGTTATAGAAGCCGCTGTTCGAAGCCTGGTTCAGTCTGGTCTGGTAGATCACGCCATTGAAACCGTTATTTGGCGTCAGCAACCCTGACACTGAAGAGCCTTTGCCATTCAGATACTGTCCGAGACGCGCCACGATCGCCGACCATTGAGGCGCACCCGCGCTCGTGCCGCCTATCGCATACCAGCCACCCTTGACATAGACTGCAACCGGGCTTGCTGACGGGTCTGCGTTATACGCGACGTCCGGAATGCCGCGTTTGCCTTTGTTCAGCCTCAGTGCCGGGCTATTGGTCGACTTCAGATAAGCGCTTTGATAGGCTGGCATCGTCTCATAGATGCTTGCGCCGCCCCCTCCCTGAGACCAGGCGACTTCGCTAGTGCTGGTTTGCGGCAACACGAGACTCGCGATCGTGGTACCGCCCACAGCCGTGACGTAGGGCGAAGCGGCAGGATAGATCTGATTGCTTCCGTCGTTCCCTGTATCGCCCGCGGCTGCGAAAAAAGCTACGCCGGGATGTTGCTTGAAAAAGCCGTCGTAATTCGACCTGGTCTCGGATGCATATTCTGGCGCGCCCCAACTCATGGACACCGCCGCGACGTTCGGCTGCGCCACCGAAGCTTGAAGTGCTTTGAACAGGTCGGCCACGTTTGCGCTAGCGGCTTCAATCAGGACGATTTTGGCCGCGGGAGCCATCGCATGCGCCCATTCCACATCGAGGCCGATCTCCATGTCCCAGTCATTGGAAGACGCTGCGGGCGCGCTACTCAGATTGATCTGCTGAAAGCAGGCATTCGTGGCATTGCACTGAGGTAGGCCGTAATAGGCGCTAAAGGCGTTCAGGTCACTGGCGACGTCGGCCGAACCAGCCGCGTCGACGATGACAATGGTCTGACCTGCGCCCGTGTATTGGGGAGGCATGTTGTAGTGGGTCATCAGGTCGTTGGGGCTCAACGTGCCGGCAATGCCGCTGCCTGTAACCATCTGCCCCGTCATCTGATCGATACGCTTCCAGTGAGAAACCGGGCTCGCGGGCGCGAAGTTTCCGCCATCGCCCGCGTCGCCACCACAACCTGACAAACTGGCGATCACACACAATGCGATTGTTGGATACGTTTTCATTTGCCGCTTCTCCTAATCCCAGTTCATAAATTGCTGCATGAAAAGCTCTCTTGAAACGGAGCGCAGCGTTTGTTTTCACCAGCTTTTCCTGGTCACCCAGGCATTCTGGAAAACGGGCTATTCAAGGGCATGCCGAGTGCGCACGACA
This sequence comes from Paraburkholderia sp. HD33-4, assembly GCF_021390635.1. Taxonomy (NCBI): domain Bacteria; kingdom Pseudomonadati; phylum Pseudomonadota; class Betaproteobacteria; order Burkholderiales; family Burkholderiaceae; genus Paraburkholderia; species Paraburkholderia sp. HD33-4. The sequence goes on from NZ_JAJEJS010000003.1 coordinate 1,495,533, forward strand.
TCAGGCAATCCTCATCGACGCCGCATTCAATCGGCAATCGAAATGAAATAGTTCGCAGGCGTCGATCAACGGTTATCGACTTCTCTCTCATCCTCAAGAGCGAAGTTCGAGCACACCTCGTGAAAAGGTGTGCTGTCGACATTACGCCAGGCGAGTCCCCGATGAGAGTGAGGTGCGCCGCGCGCGGAGCAATCGTGGAGCGGTACGACGCAGCGATAACCTGTTATTCCCGGTCGCTATTGCCACACGATTCGTCGTATAGATATGACGTATTTCTGGAGTGCTCTTGCGGTAGTGGGCGGATCCGCCCACAGGTGACTTCGCGCAGACTTGATCGCTTGCGCCGGTGGTTTGCAGATGAGCTTGAAGTTGAACTCGGCGGCCGACCGCGATTTTCGCTCGGCTGGACGCACTGCTCGAATCTCGGGCGTCGTGCGAGACAGCGCTTCCTGACGACGAGGCATGCCTGTTTCGGGCACGACCTTAACCGACAGAAAATCGGGTTCAACCGGCTTTTTAAACTCTTGAAGAGCCTGTTTTGTCAGCGCAAACAGAGCGGCCAACCTGGCCTGTTGCGTCGCAATGAGTTGTACAGGTGTGAAAACGGTCATGCACGTTCTCCGTAAGTTCAACTCAGCTGGATAGGGACGCTAACCGGTACGTATAAAGGTCTTCTCCAGAAACCTTATGTTGAGCGCACCGAGCGATCGTTGTGCAACGCGTCATCGTGAATTCATTCTAACGCGCTCATCGCGTGGTGGGTAGATGCTCTGATTAGCAAATACCCGAGGGTGAAATTGAACAACAGCTTTACGAATTTGAACTCCCTACCGCACACGTTAGGTCTGCGAACAGGCCCTTAAATCAGGCAGTTTCTGCTGGGCCGAAAAAATTACGCGACCACGGGCGCGTCGTCGGTAAATTTCATCTCGCTATGTTGGGAACCTGGTGTGATCACGCTCGATCGTGAGGAATAAAAATGCATGAGACAAGCTCGCGATCTTCCTCCGTGATGCCGAGAAGAATATTGCTTTTTTAAAGGCAGTTTATGTTTCCCGGCGGCACGAACACGAAAATGCCATGCAGATGTGAAGCTAACAAAGATCCCACTAGCTCTGCACGTTGAGCGTCCGCGAGGTTATTGGCTAGTGCAGCCGATCATCACTCGACCGTCTTCGAACTTGGCGTCAAAAGCTACCGACGGCGCACTGCCACAACGGCGGTTCGCAAGCTCATCTATTGCCAATAGTCGGACGTAAGAAGACACGCAGGTATAAATATTGCGCATTGCGTCAACGCGGTTGTTCGTGTACAGGTTGACCTTCTTGTGGTCCGGCAAACCGCTCTGAGAGGCACTATGCACCGATTGCAAGAACTAGCCGATAGCACTAGCTGCTGCAATCGACGCGCAGTGATTGCGCTTTTTGCGGCAGTCTGCGTGTCCTGTGGCGGTGGCGGTGGAAGTAGTGGCGGCGCGAATGGGGGAACGGGCTCGGGCGGAACATCGGCGACCAGTTCCGGCGGAACCTCGGGGAGTGGTTCCGGCGCAACATCGGGAAGCGGTTCCGGCGCATCACCGGCGAGCGGTTCCAGCGCGACATCGGGGAGCGGTTCCGGCGCAACACCGGCGAGTGGTTCCGGCGCGACATCGGGAAGCGGTTCCGGCGCAACACCGGCGAGTGGTGCCAGCGCACCATCGGGAAGTAGTTCTGCAGGAGTGTCCCAGGGCACGGCAGCGCTCCCGTGGACCGGCACCTGGGCTGTTGCACCATGGGTCACTCAGAGTCCGGGCTTCAACAACCAGACCGTGCGCCAGATCGTGCATACCAGCATTGGCGGGTCTGCCGTGCGTGTGCATCTGTCGAACCTCTACGGGAGCGGGTCCGTCGTGATCGGCAACGTTTATGTTGCCCTGCGCGACAGCGGTCCCAGTACGGTCGCCAGCAGCACCAGAACCGTGACGTTCGGAGGCCAGCAAAGTGTGACGCTGCCCGCAGGCGCGTCGATCGCAAGCGACCCTGTTCCCTTCGACGTGCCGCCACTCGCGGATCTTGCGGTCAGCGTGTATCTGCCCGGCGCAACCTCACCGCAGCCGACGGGCCACGACGGCTCGCTACAGGACGTCTATGTCGCGTCGGGTAACCTCGGTGCGGATCCGAGCTTCACCGGCTTCACCACTAACCCTGCCGGTCAGGCCTATTACTTTTTGACGAACGTGGATGTTCAAAACCCGCAGGCAACGGGCACGGTGGTGGCATTCGGCGCGTCGATCACCGACGGGAGCGCATCAAGCAGCAACGCTAATCGCCGTTGGCCGAACGATCTTGCCGTTCGCCTTTCCGACGCCGGCATGGTGGTCGGTGTACTGAACGAGGGAATCAGTGGCAATAACTTTTTCACCGACGGCGCGGGCCAGGCGGGCCTGAATCGCTTCGATCGCGACGCGTTGGCCCAGCCCGGAGTGAAGTGGATCATCGTGTCCGACGATGCCGTCAACAACCTCAACACCGACACACCATCCAGCGCGCAGGATCTGATCGGCGCTTTTCAGCAGCTGATCGCCCGCGCACATGGGGTCAACGTCAAGGTTGTCTGCTCCACGCTGACACCGTTTCGCGGCACGCAATACTGGACGGCCGCGATCGAAACATCGCGCGAAGCGATCAACACGTTTGTGCTGAGCTCGTCGAGCGGCTGCGATGCCGTGCTGGACCAGGCTCGCGCCGTGAGCGATCCCGCTGACCCAGCCTCCTTCCTGCCGGCTTTTAACAGTGGCGACAACCTGCATCCGAACGATGCTGGCATGCAGGCGATCGCCAACGCATTGGACCTCAATAGCCTCAAGTGATGACGTCATCCATGTAACCCTCGTTGCAGTCAGCGGATAGCACGCGATGTCCGATGCGGACAGTTGCCTGACGGAATAGAGCATACCCATGAGTTCGCTCCGACACGCTGAGCCGTTCATCGCCTCGCCGGCGGCTTGCTCGTCCGAATTGCATTTGCCTGTTGCGCCGACCATACTCGTCACGTCGGACACCTTCCGGGCGACCTTCGATGAACGGTAACGAACCTCCTAGCGACGGGCAGCAGCATCCACATGCTGACGAACGCGATCACGATCACGCGGGCAGTGCTCTGCCGGAGATGGACTTGCGCGTTCGCGCACTGGAATCTCTGCTGGTCGAGAAGGGTTACGTCGATCCCAACGCGCTGGACGTACTGATCGAGACCTACGAGCACAAGGTCGGGCCGCGCAACGGTGCGCGCGTGATCGCGAAAGCGTGGGTCGATCCCGCGTACAGACGATGGTTGCTCGACGACGCGACAGCAGCGATCGCCTCGCTCGGATATCAAGGCAGACAGGGCGAGCACATGGTCGTATTGGAGAACACGCCCGCGATCCACAACATGGTGGTCTGCACATTGTGTTCATGCTATCCGTGGCCGGTACTCGGGCTTCCGCCAGTCTGGTACAAGTCGGCGCCCTACCGGTCACGTGCCGTGATCGATCCGCGGGGTGTATTGAAGGAATTCGGCTTTGAATTGGGCGCCGACGTCGAGTTTCGCGTGTGGGACTCCACCTCGGAGGTCCGCTATCTGGTGTTGCCTATGCAGCCCCCCGGCACTGCTGGTCTCTCCGAGGAAGCATTGGCCGCACTGGTGACTCGTGATTCGATGATCGGCGCAGGTCTGCCGAAAGGGCCGGAAGCCGCCCGGGAGTCGACATGAACGGTGCACAAGATCTGGGTGGTATGCAATCGTTCGGTCCGGTACGGCCGGAAGACGACGCGGTGATTTTTCACGCGGACTGGGAGCGTCGCGTGCTGGCGATTACGTTGGCGATGGGCGCGCTCGGTAAGTGGAACATCGACATGTCTCGTGCCGCGCGGGAGAGCTTGCCGCCTGCGCAATATCTCGCCAGCAGCTACTTCGAAATCTGGTTCGAAGGTCTGAAAACGCTGCTGCTGGAAACGGGCTTGGCGACGACCGAGGAAATCGCTAACGGCGTGTCGAGCCGTTCAGGAGCGCCGGTGCCTCGCGTATTGATGGCTAGCGCCGTGGCCGCGACGCTCCGCCGAGGCAGTCCCGTCGATCGTCCTGCGACCACCGAGGCGCGCTTCAAGATCGGCGACGCAGTCGTGACCCGTCAGTTCAATCCATCCACGCATACACGGTTGCCGCGCTATTGCCGAGGCAGGCGAGGTCGCGTCGTCGCGGTGCACGGTCCGCACGTTTTTCCCGACACCAACGCAATCGGGCTCGGTGAACAGCCCCAATGGCTGTATACGATTCGCTTCGATGGGTCGGAACTGTGGGGGAAGGATACGACCGCGGCATCCGTCTGTGTCGATTGCTGGGAATCCTATCTGGAGTATCCGGATGTCACGCCTGCCTGATATGACACGCACCCGGTCAATCCTGCCCGAATTGCACGCTGCATTGCCGGCATTGCCTTGTGACGATGGGGGGCCGGTTTTCCACGCACCATGGGAAGCCAGGGCGTTTGCAATGACGTTGAGTCTGCATCAGCGCGGCCTGTTCACGTGGGCCGAATGGGCGGAATGTCTGGGACAGACCATCCGCGATGCGCAGTCGGCCGGCGACCCGGACCACGGCGACACTTACTACGGCCACTGGTTGACGGCATTGGAACTCATCAGCGCCCGCAAGGGCTTGCTGAGCGCCGGTATTCTCGAGCAGCGCCGCAGCGAGTGGGAAATCGCGGCAAGACATACACCGCATGGGCAGCCGATCGAATTGAAGTGACAATGCGCGCGTTGTGCGTTCCAGCGCAGTGCCGCCTGCGCGCGCAGCAGTTGGGACGGACCCATCGTCGCGCACGCAGCTAGTTACCTTTAAGCGAGCCGAACACTTCCTGGTTCACCAGGCCTGTGCCACCACAGGCATACAGCTCGTAACCCAATAGCTCACCGGGATCCATGCGCGGCGCGCCCCTGGCAAGGCTATTCTCAAGCAACAACTCAAAATGCAGATGGGCGGGTTCCCCGAGCGCATTACCCGACACACCCGTTTTCCCGATCCGTTCAGCCTCTTTTACCGAGTCGCCTTTGCTAACTTCGACATGACTCAGGTGCGCGTAGAGCGCGTAGAGCTTTTCATAGTTTTCGATTCCAATGGAAGCGTTCAACCCGGGCTTGTACTTTGGATTTTTGAATTCAAGCAAGATGCAGCGGCCGAAGCCCGACACGTTTGTGTGAACCTGCACAACAGTTCCATCCGCTACGGCGAACACCGGAGAATTGGGTTCAGCGGAGAGATCCCAGCCTTTATGCCATGTCGTTCCATTATTCCGAACCTTGCCGAAGGAGTTGCCGAGAGCCTCATGCGGTCCGTCTGAGCGAATCGTGTTCACTACAAGAGGCAGAGTCATGTCGCTACTCCTTTGATGATGCCTGGCCAGGCTTTATCTCACCAAACGCGAAGGTCTTCGAACCTCCCCAGCCCATCGCCGCGCTGATGACGCTATCGTTCAGTTTGCACCGCCATCGCCAAAAAGCGCAAACGGCGCCCAGAAAAACGGATGCGCATACGACGCGATCATCTTGCCGTCTCTGAATCGTCCGGATTTGTCGATCATTGCATTCATTGTTTGCCTCAACGCTTCAGCGCGGCCCAGCGTCGGCTCCGAATGTTGAAGAGAAAACAGCTGGGTCGTCAGTTCCTGGGCCGACTCGGTTTCCACAGCCCAATGCGTTGCAAGCAGAGCGCGCGTGCCCGCGTAGAAAAAAGCCCGTCCCAGACCTGATATCGCCTCCGAACCAGCGCCATCGGCCGCAGCCGTGTTGCAGGCTGACAGCACTACCCAGTCGGCGTTCAGTTTGAGCGTTAGCACATCGCTCATCCTAAGCAGTCCGTCGCCCGTTCCACCCACCACCTTTGGATTCGACAAGGCCAGAGCAGGTTGCTGGAGTCCGTCGAGGTCCCCCGGCACGAGTCCGTGCGTGGCAAACATGACGACACGGCGATCGGCGAGCAGCCCGCTCTTCGCCGCCGATACGGTTGCCGCGGTGCCGAGTAAAACGTCCGAGCTTTCATCCGCACAGAGCGCACGCGCTACCTTGCGTACCTCGTCGGCCGTTTCGGGGAGCGGCATCAGATCGTCCAGATGCGCCGAGACGAGCGCCTGGCTATCCAAGGCGCCCCGACTAGTGATACGTGTATCGAGGACACGGATGGCATTCGCGCCTCGCTGGCTCATCTGAGGCGCCCCGGCGGCCGACTGGGCGGCGCTAAAGAGAGGGTCGCCGAAGCCGATGAATTTCTTGCGGGCAGCGCTCGCCGGCGATGCTTGCCGCAGACTGACGAACGCCGCGGCTGACGGCACGCTCGAAGTGGCGTGCGTGCGGGCCAGCCATGCTACCTGCCGGTAACCGTCGAACATCGCTTGAGCATCAGTCGTGTGCGAAGGCCGCTCAACGGGTAGCAAGCCGAACGGCACGAAGCCAAGTGCTTCGTCAGGGACAATGACGAGCGAATGCGCGCGATCCCATCCCGACCGTACAGGCATGAGACCCTGTTCATAGATGGCGTAGGCCGCGGCGACATCGAACGGCTTGATGCTTGCGAAGGTATCTCCGTGTATTTCGGTCGAGGCCCGCACCAACGCCACGAGGCGGCTAATCTGTTCACGCCCGCCGCTGGACGCGCGAAACAGAATCGAGCCGGACGGATCGATACTCCAGATAAAGATGCGATCGCTGCTGACGAAGGTCGCGACCAGCACCTCGTCCGGGTGCAGCGCCTTGGCGACAGCGCCGACCCCCACGCCGGGCGACTCCAGCGCGGCGCCGCGCTCGCCCAGATGCATGACGAGAAGCCGGTGAGCCGCGTCCTGCTCCTGCTGAGTCCGCTTCAGTTCGTCGACGAGTTCCGACGTGACCTGCTGTATCTGCGGGCTGGGCCGGGTGGCGGACAACCTGGCGAGATGAACGCGCAATGCACTCGCGCGCAAAGCAAGATCCTGTTCCTGACGAACGACGTCTGCTGTTTGCGACGACGTTGCTGCCGCTCGCATGGACGAAGCCTGAATCGCTCGTCGAACCTCAGCTTCGCGTGCCGAATCCGCCAGTACAAAGGCCTTCTCGGCCATCTGCCGGCTCACATTGGAGTCGCTCGCATGCTGCGAGGCTTCGAACATGACGCCAACGTAACATTCCGTCAGGAGGTGGTAACGCACATGGTCGAATACGTTGCTACCTCCGCCGGTCGTGGAGTATTGCGCAAATACCTCGAACTCGGCGATTGCGTCGGCGCTCTGCCCGGCATGGGCGAGCGTGAATGCATGAATCGCGCGTGCCTCGACCCATTCCCGACTGCCTTCCCCATATGTGCCGCGCCGCAGTTCCACCAGCGTGGTCGCGAGCGGGACCGCCCGCGCGGTCTGTCCATTTGCGGCCAAAGACAGAATTGCATCAGGTGACTGCTGAAAGAGGGATCTCGCAAAGAAGTCGTCGTCGGGGAGCCCCGCTTTTGCCTGCTCAAACGAGATCAGGCTCTTCGTCAGGTCGCCTTCCGCCAGATAAATGCGGCCCTTGAAGTGATCGATCAGGCGGCGTTCGCGTACATTCGGCGGCGCCTTCATCTCGTCAAGGATCGCGAGCGCTTCGTCGCACAGACGAAGCGCATCAGCGATGTGGTTTCGTGCATAAACCGCTTCGCCCAGCGCGAGGACCCCATCGACGGTATCGAGGTTGGTTCGCCCGACTCGACGAAGCAACGTGCGAATTACCTGGCGATCTATTGCTTCCGCCTCGTCATACCTACCCTGCTTCACCAGATTGGCGGACAGATGCAGTAGACGTTTCTCGACCCAGTTGGGCGTCCGATCTTTTCGAGCGCTGGCCTTGTAGGCGGCGATCGAGTCGCGTATATAGGGCTCGGCCTTTCGCCACTGGCCGTCCGACTCGAGGATCAGATATTCGACGGTCGGGGCACGCCACTCCTGCGGTGGATCGGACTGGCTGACGCGGCTCAATAGTTGCTGCGCCTGCTGGCCGGCACTGCGAGAGTCGCTCGTATCGCCCATCGAGGCATAGATGGCACTCAGCGTTTCATAGTTGCCGATTGACCTGGGTACCTCGCGTATGGCCTGTTGCATGAGTTCGATCGCCGTCTGGAAGTTGCCCGCCTCCAATTCCGCATTGGCGAGTTCCCGGACGACATCGCGTCTTGCTCCCGCGAAGCCGGCGTGCTCTGTTTGCTCATAAGCCGTGCGCAGATCGGTAAGTGCCTGTTCCGGGCGGCCGATCTGCGCGGCCGCATTCGCACGTTTCCAATAGAACGTCAACAGGCTCTGACCGTCCTGAGGAGATGTTGCATCGGCAATCTCCGTGAGACGCTGCAAGGTAGCCTCATTGCCCTTCTCGGTGCGGATTTCCACAAGAATGTCGTTCGTGTTTCGCGGCGGCTGCAGGATTGGTTGAACGGATGCCGAGAGCGGCAGGTTGCCCGCTTCATCATGTGTAGTCAGCGCGCCTGACGAGCAACCGGCAAGCAGCAATGTGAAAAAACACCACGCGAGGTGCATGTGCGTCGTTTTCACTTGCTCCTCCTCGCGTCATTGAGTCGTTCGGAATTGCATTGCACGGGCTGAGAGTGCGCGCCCGGACGGTGTGCCAACAGCAGCAACTGACATCATCCTCATCCGCCACGGCAGAGGGTCCTGCGTCTGGAGAATAGCCGCTGACATCGTGGATACATGCCGATACCTCGGCGATTTGCGCCTTGATATGGAATATGTCGTCGTCCCGGTCCGACTACTGATGTGCTTACCGGAATCCGTCGTCGTACTTTGCACTGACGCCGCATGAGTTTTGAGTGCGCTGAGACGGACTTCGCTTCAATCCCGTCCGTCACCTACGAGTGAAAACGCAGCCCAGAAAGCCGGATGGCCATACTTTTCTCCCGGCGTGCGCATGACCTCCAGCATTGCCTGCCGCAGGGCCTGCGCCCTCGACATTCCATGATCGGCTGCCTGGTTGCGGAACAAGGTAGTCGTCAGCAGCCGTGCCGATACCGTCTCGACTGCCCAGTTCGAAACCAGAATGCCACGCGCGCCAGCGTAGAAAAACGCCCGCTCCAGCCCGGAGGCGGATTCGCCGTTCTCATCGTCATGTCCTCCCGTATTGCAGGCGGACAGCACGACCCAATCCGCGTCGAGCGTCAGGCCGAGTATGTCGTCGATGCTCAGGAAGCCGGTGCTCCCGGGATCGTTTACCAGCGCTGGATTGGACATCGCGAGTGCGGGCTCGTCGAGGCCCGCCACCTCGCCGGGTGCGAGGCTATGAGTCGCAAAGGCGACCACACGATAGCGCGACAATTGCGCGGCCTTCACATTGCCGACGGTGGCCCGCGCGCCCAGAAAAAGATCGCGTTGAAGGTCCGCTCCCGTACTACGGGCAATGTCACGCAGTTCTTCCCCGGTATCGGGCAGCGGGGGCAAGTGAGAAAACGCCTCGACGAGCGGAACGCCCGATGGACGCGAAAGGTTTGACAGCGTCGGGGCCTGCTTTGCCGCCAGTGCCGGGGCCGGCGCTGTGTCGGTGTCGGCGGCAGCGGCAGCGGGCGCCACGACGAGATCGCGGATCGACAATCCACGCGTCGTGCGTTCTCCTGCCGGTGGCTGCGCGACGAAGACGGGGTCGCCAAAACCAAGGAACGGCCGCCGTTCGGCCGCTTTGGTCGACGCGGTCCTCAACGCGAGCAGCACGTTGGCGGATGAAAACTCGGAGATAGCCACACGCTTGATGAGCCACGGCCTGTTCGCGTCGATACCTTGCGAGCCATCCGTGACGTCGCCGTCGCGGCCCGTCAGGAGAAGTCCTAAAGGGATCTGGGCAAGCGGGCCGTCGGGTATCACGATGAGTGTGCGTGCTGTTTCCCAGAGCGCGGCGTCGGGCGCCAGCAAGGTCGAATAGAGTTCCTGAGCCGCAGCGACATCGAAGCGTTTGAGCGTGCCATCGGACAGATCGACGCTATGCCTGAGCGACTCGACTTGCTGAAGCAAGCGCTCGCGCGAGATCGGTACTGCTCTGAAGCGAGACGTGTCGCCTGCGAGCGTCCATAGATACGTTTGTCGAGCGCCGACAAAAAATGCCACCACCGCCTCGTCCGGGCGTAGCAATCGGCGAACGTCGCTGATCGCTGTTGCTCGTGGCGCGACCAGGTCAGCATAGGTCGGGAAGCGGGCGGTGATCTCTTTTGCCAGCGCTGCCTGTTGCTCCTGAGCGAGGCGTACCTTGCGCTCGAGCGCGTTGATCGTCGCGTCGTCGGTCTGTTTGTTCGGCATCAGGGACACGCGTTCCAGCAGACTGCCAAGCGACTGGGCACGATTGGCTGCATCCTGTTCGCGGCGGGCGAGCTCTGCAAGCTGTGAATTCGGCAGGCTGGTTCGCGCGGTGCTCGCCGTGATCGCGCGCTGAACAAGGCCATTGCGAACCGTGTCGGCCAACCCGAATGTCTCCGCGGCCACGTCGACACCGGCGGGTGTTTCACCGGACCGTGCCATTTTCGCGAGCAGCTCGAGGTAACCCTCGGTGATCACGCGAAGCTTGTATTGCTGCACATAGCCGATCGCGGCATCTTTCCCGTCGTCGCCTCCGCCATATCTCCACGGTTTGGCGAGCTCAGGCAGCGCCAGCCGGTACTGTACGAGAGCCGCTTCGTTCTTCCCCTGGGCGGACAGCGTGTTGCCCAGATAGCCGCGGAAGACGGCAATGTCGGTTGGATCTGGGCGGGGACGACGCTCAGCCCAGCTGATCTGGTGTCGAAGCATTCCCTCCGCTTGCGCTGACTTTCCAAGGTTCAGCAGCGCGAGAGCCCACTCTGAGTGTTTTGACCCGAACGTCGAGAACTGCTCTTCACTTTCTCGCATGGCGATGTCGCGCTGGCGGAAGATTTCGGCTGATTCTGCCCATCTTCCCTGCATGTTGAGTACCAGTCCTTTCCACCCGCGTAGACCAGCCAGTCCGAGTGAATATGGCACGATCTTCGCTGCATCCGCGGCCTGCAACGCTCGATCGAAAAGTTGTTCCGCCTGCTTGATATGTCCTTCCCGGAGCCGGATGATCGCCAGCAGCTTTAGCGCCGATGCTGTGCGGTTCGAACCGAACCCGGAGAGCGTCGAGACTTCCACGTACGATAGGCGCGCGAAGTGTCCCGCTTCTCCCAGCTTTCCGGTGCTTACGAGTGCATAAGCGAGTCGCGCTTCAGCGATTGCCACATATCTCCTAGCCTCGCGTGCCGCCTCACTGTCGGGCCCGTACAACTCGCTCTTTGCATGGAGGATCTCACGGCGTAAATCGACTTCTTGTCGGGCCAACTCTACGCCAGCACGGTAGTTCCCCTCATCCATCTGCAACCGCGCGTCTACCCCATGGATCACCGCAGACGCTTCCAACGTCACGATTTTGGAACTGTGTCGCAGCCGCAAGAACAGTCCTTTGGCCGACTCCAGGGACGCATTGGCTTCAGGCAGCCTTCCCAGATCGAGCTGCGCGTGAGCGAGATCGGTATCGATGAACAGGTGGCGAGTCAGGTCTGAGGCCGACAGCTTGTCCAGCGTCCGTTTCAGATATTCGATATTGGCCACCATGTCGCCCGATTCTTCGTACGCCGAGATTAGCGCGACACGAATGATGTCCCGGCTACAAGGTGCAGCGTCTTTTTGCCAGTAGCCGATCGATGCCTCCGCCTGTGTCAGATCGGCGATTGCGGCCGGATACCGGCCAAGGCGAAAGTTCGCGACTCCCCGGGATTGGTAAAAGGCACACTTTTCCTCGTTCGTCTGCGAGGCGAGCGGTATCTCGGAGACCTGTCTTTCGAGTTCGGCGACGAAGTGCGGGTCCGGTTGCACAGCCAGCTCGTCGTTCGTTTCATCGCTAGCGAAAGCCGATCCCTCGCCGCAAGAGGCGATCAGGAACAACATCGTGCAGAACCGGAGAACGAGAATGAGGCCGCGCGTGGCCGGGAAGATCCGCGGGCGTCTCGCTGCCATCGATGGAGTGATCACGAGCCACCTCCGAACTGGCGTTCTTCAACGACTTGCGAGCACGGAATACGCGATCTGCGTGCCTGTCAGGAATGTTAGACGATCGCCGTGGCAAGAGCCGACTCGTCTTCGATGCGACAAGCGCCACGCCTGCCTCCGCTGTCTCTTCTGGAGGGTTCAGTGAGCTGATCAAGCACACTCGCCGGTCGAGCTACGAGTCGCGATGGAATGGAGCTCGTCTTACAAATTTTCCGCGCCGTAAGCAACTTGTAGTCATATAGGACAAAAGTAATCTGCCCCGGTTAAATTCGATTGACGATCCGAATGTCGTCCGACAACAATAGTCCGGGCGATCGAGCCAGCCGCTCCTGACCGATCTCTTCGCTGTAACTCTGCATCTTCCGTTCGCATTAGCGTCGCCACGCGGCCTCATGGCCGTCGGAGTTCAATCAGCCTCTCAGCGAGACAAAACAGGAGAACGAATCAATGGAAACGCATGACAAGGACGATCCCAAGTTCACCGAAGCCCTCACCAATGCGCCCGCCTCTCCCGGACGGCGCGCGTTCATGGCTTTCGCCGGCGTGTCCGCAGGCGCAACCCTGCTGGGGGTCAGTCGCGCGGCGGCGGCGGCAGACTCGATGCTTCCGATTCCCTCCTATCCTGGAGGCCGACCTCCGGCACAACCCGGCGGGGACCCGATCTGGGGACCGGACGGACAGGCCACCGCCATCCTCAGGAAACTGACCCACCTCAATCCCTCGATGTTCGCCCACACCGGCGACTTTCACGTAATGAGCTACGGGGCGCGCACACTCCCCGCCTCCGCGTTGATTGCGTCGACCGCGTGGCCGGGCGGCACGATTCCATGGGTGAACGGTAAGGAAGCGACCGATTTTCCGTCCAACGACCGGCAAAGCCCAGGCTCGAACGTGATGGTGCCGTGTGATTACACGGGCACGCAGTACGACTCGTGCGCCGCGTTCAATGCCGCGATCGCCGACGCGAGTCGCGCCGGCGGCGGCCGCGTGGTGGTGCCGGCCGGCAACTGGTATTGCGGCGGTCCGATCGTGCTCCTGAGCCATGTGAACTTGCATCTGTCATCGGGCTGCACGATCTACTTCAGCCCGAACCCGGCGGACTACGCGAAGAACGGCCCCTACACGACGGCGAACGGCAATCTGTATCACACGCGCTGGCAGGCGAACGATTGTCTGAATTTCGGCTCGCCGATCTATGCGTTCTGCCAGACCAACATCGCACTGACCGCCGACGACAACACCTGCGTGCTGAACGGTCAGGCAATGACGCCGATGCAGCCGAGCACCCAGCCGCCCACCTCGTGCTGGTGGACCTACAAGGGAAGCAGCAACACGTACGGCTGTGCGGGATCGTCGACGCCGTCGCAGGCTTATGTGAATCCGAACAACGTCCCACTAACCAGCCTCCCCGCTTCGCAAATCCAGAATCCGCAGGCAAACGTTTCCTTTACGAATCAGTACGGTGTGCCGAGTTCGCTAATGCAGTTGCTCACGGGCACGGGCTGGAATCAGGACCAGAACTATTTGCCCGCTCTGTCCGAGCTGCGCGTGCCCTTCACGGACCGCATCTTCGGCAACGGACATTTTCTGCGTCCGTGCATGATCGAATTGATCGGCTGCACGAACGTGCTGCTGCAGAACTACCACACGCAGAACACGCCGTTCTGGCAGCATCACCCGACCGACTGCACGAATGTGGTGATCGACGGCGTATTCGCCGACAGCGTCGGACCGAACAACGACGGCTTCGATCCGGACGCGTGCAACTACGTGCTGGTGCAGAACGTTCAGTTCAACACCGGGGACGACTGCATCGCGATGAAGTCCGGCAAGTATCTCGACACCGAGTACGGTCCGATGCAGAACATCGTCGTGCAAAACTGCACGATGCAAAGCGGCCATGGCGGTCTGACGATCGGCAGCGAAATGAGCGCGGGCGTGCAGAATGTCTACGCGCGCCATCTGACGATGGAAAATGAGAATTGGGCGAGCAATCCGCTGAACATCGCGCTGCGCTTCAAGAGCAACATGAATCGCGGCGGTTTCATCCACAACGTCTGGATCGACGGCGTGACGCTGGCCAACGGCGTGAATCTGGCGGGAAAGTACGGCGGCGGCTCGCTGAGTTCGCAGGGCCCGCAGTACAAGATTACCGGTTCCGGCACGACCGGCCTTGCACCGAATCCTTCGACCGGCCAGGGTGGATTGATCACGTTCGACTGCGATTACAGCCCGTCCGGCGATGCGGTACGCTGGATACCGTCGGTGATCAGCAATATCAACATCACGAACGTGAACGCGAGCAACGTGTCGGGCCCGGTGTCGTACTCGATGCCGTCGGGCTTCGTCGCCGGGTCGAATTCATGCTTCCAGGCGCTCGTCATGCAAGGCCCCGAGGCGGTCGACTACAACGGTCCGGTGCCGGTGCCGACCGTGAGTCCGATCAGCGGGGTCACGATCTCGAACTGCAACCTCGGCAACCCGGTGTGCACGGGTGCGTTTCCAACAACGCCTTCGACGTCTGCGTCGTCCGCGCCGGGTCCGGTCTTCGTGAGCAATGTAAGCGGTATTAAGCTGAACAACGTGGTGATCGCGGGCACTACGTACAACACCTCACTGACCGCACCGGCGACCTGATGCCGGCGCACAGGGACGCGGTCAACCGCGTCCCTGTGTGCGGTGACCTCGTTGCGCGCGATGACGTTACGCGAAGAATCGCGTTTTTTCCTGGCGCAAGATCAGCGAAGCGGGTCACTGCGGATCCGGATGAGCGAGGCCCGCTTCCTCGATGACCTGCTCGTATTTCTCCACGCCGACTACGGCGCGGTACTCCTGCATCAACCGGATGAGCGCCTGCGCCGTCCGGGAAATCACACCGTAGGCTTCCAGCTGCTCGGCGTGCACCAGAGACTGCCCCAAATTCATGCTCACGTCGGTCTCCTCAATGCAGTTGAACGGCGAGCAGGTTGTTGGCGAACGTGGGCCGGGCGGAGAAGAACTCCATCAGGTCGACGAAGCCGTTGCTGAGCGCGAATTCACGCAGCGCATCGGGGCCGCTGTCAGCCTTGATGTGGCCGTAGCTTTCGACCATCTTCAGGTCGGTAATCAAGTACACCATCTCAACCTCTTCCGTCCGGGGATGCCCCGAGTTGTCCTACGCACGTATGGATCGACCGAAGGGGCGTGTTATCCACATTTTTGGTGGATAACGCGGTGGACAAGTCACACGCCGTCGAGCCGTTGTCCCCTCAAGGTACGGGTCGAAGAGTACGAAGCATCGCTTAAATCGGGCTTAAACAAGGTCGACGGCACGAACGCGTTGCCGGGACGGCGACTCGGGAGCGCACGCTGCCGCGACCAGCGCCGCAATCACGTGGGGAGATTCACCGATGCTGACATCCGCCGGGCAGTCAGGTGAGGATCAACGGCTTAGCCGGCGATAGGCACTCAGGTGTCTGAGAAGCCCCTGCTTGTCGCCGCGAATCTCGCTCAGGCGAGCAATATTGAAGTGCGCGTCGGCATGGGTCGGGTTCAGCTCGATGCATCGCTCGTAGGCCGCCACCGCTGCGTCGTAGCGTTCCAGTTCTTCGAGAGCGACCGCGCGATTGAAGTGCAACAGAGCGTCTTGCGGAAAATGCTCGAGCGCCCGGTCAAAGACGGATAGCGCCTCGTCGCACCTCGTTCCAGCCTCGCAAAGCAGGACGCCCAGGTTGTTATAAGCGTCATAGTGCGGAGTCGGGGATAACTCGAGCACCTTTTTATAGGCCTGTTCAGCACCGACGACGTCGGCATCGTTCAGTTGCTCCGCAAGAGCGAACCACTCCTCGGTCTGCTGCTCCCGGTCAACGATGTTGCGCGGAGCAGCGTCAAGGAACGCGACTTCACCCCGCAGAGGCGCGACCTCCAGATCGAGCAGAAGCTGGCCCGAGGTCGCATCCCATTGCGACTCACCTGTCTTGACGACCACTGAGTCGCCAACAGCCGTAATGCGGATGCCGGTTAGCGGCAGCTCTTCAGGCAATTCCGTCTTGAGTCGCGCAAGCGCCTGCAGAATTTTTCGCGGCGCGATTTTGGCCGATTGAAGCTGGAAAGCTGCGCGCAACAACACCACGTCCTGGAACGTGAACCGGAGCTCGTTACGACGACCGCGTGACGGTTGCACGAATCCAGCGTCTATCAGGCCGGACAGCACTCGTCGCGAGACACCCAGCAGCGACTGGAGACTGCGCAGCGAGTAGTCGTGCGAGGCAACGCGCCTTTTCACTTGCGCGCCCGAACCTTGGCGGGCGCCGCTTCTTCGACCTTGGCGGGCGCCCTCTTCGCTGGTCGCCGCGGTTTGGCGGCCAGTTCATCGGAAGCCGCCGCCGGCGCTTTTTTTACGGGCGATGCTTTCGCGGGCGCGGCCTGTCTGGTCTTGGTGCGGCCAAGGCTCGCACGAAGTGCTTCCATCAGATCGATCACATCGGCGCCCGACTCGATGCCCGGCTCGGCGGGAGACACGATCTGCTTGCCGGCGATCTTCTGATCGATCGCTGCCAGAATCCGCTTTTTCTCCTCGTCTTCGTACGCCGTCGGGTCGTACGAATCTTCAGATACCTGGTCGATGATCTGCAGCGCGAGTTGTAGCTCGGTGCCGGTCACTGCAACGTGCTCGATGTGCAATTCGGTCAATGAGCGAACCTCGTCCGCGAACAGCAGTTGCTGGAACACCAGGCCGTCCTCCGCTGCGCGGATCTGGACGATGCGTGTCTTTCCTTTGTTGGACCATTTTGCCAGCGCGCACCGCCCGCTTTCGCGCATCGCCTGCTGCAGCAGACTGTACGGTTTGCCGCCGCGTTTGTCCGGCGCGATGAAATAAGCCTTGTCGTAATACAGCGGGTCGACAGACTTCTCCGGCACGAAGGAGACAATCTCGACCACATGCGTTGCGCCTTCTTCGAGCGCCTTCAGTTCCTCAGGCGTGAAAACGACGAACTGGCCTTTCTCGAACTCATATCCTTTCTTCATGTCGGCGCGCGCCACGACCTCGCCTGTCGCCTCGGAGATGTACTGCTGTTTGACCCTACCGCCCTCAGGCGTAAGGAGATTGAATCCGACACCTGAAGCGCTGTCGGTCGCCGAGTAGAGCTTGACCGGGATCGACACCAGACCGAAGGAAAGCGTCAGAGACGCAATTGAACGCGCTGCCATGACTTGCTCCCGATAACCGACGACCGTTGGTCGCACAAACTCCGGTTCCATCGAACGAACGCGAACCATGCTGGAGGGAATTCTACGGCGTTTAGGCCGCTGGCACCTGGCGACACGTCAAAACACGGCTTACGCCTGTCGGAGCTGACCTGGGTTTCCCCACATGAGCAAAACGGTCGTGGCCGAGAAAACGTTAGGCCCCCTCACCGCCTGCGATCGCTTTGAGCCGGCGATAAAGCGTACGCTCGCTCAGTCCCAGCTGCGCGGCAAGCTCACTGCGTTTGCCACGGAATTGCGCCGCTGCGCGCGCGAGCTCCTCATCGGTCAGCTTGCGCGGCAACGCGGCACCCACGGCCAGCGAATCTCGACCGCCACCGGAAGCCTTGTCGCGAACCGCCTGCGGCAAATGCTCGGCGCGGATCACGCCACCGTCGGCGAGCAGGTTCGCGCGCTCGAGCACGTTGCGCAATTCGCGAATGTTGCCGGGCCACGCATAGGCGCGCAACAGCGCCAACGCATCCGCGGAAATCGACGCTTTAGTCGACGACCCGGTTCGCGTCGACACAATGCGCCGCAGAATCGAATCGGCGAGTAGCGCGATGTCGTCGACACGCTCGCGCACCGCGGGCAAATGAATCGGAAACGCACTGATACGGAAATACAGATCGGCACGGAACTGGCCGTCCGCAACCATCCGCTCGAGCGGCTTATGCGTGGCCGCGACGAGCCGGAAATCGGCGCGCAGCATATCGGTACTGCCCACGCGCCTGAAGGTGCCCGTTTCGATCAGCCTCAGCAGCTTCACCTGAATGGATAGCGGCACGTCGCCAATTTCATCGAGAAACAGCGTGCCGCCCTGCGCGGTTTCGACGAGGCCCTGCTTGCGGCTCGTCGCGCCGGTAAACGAGCCCTTCTCGAAGCCGAACAACTCGCTTTCGAACAGCGTCTCGGTAATGCCCGAGCAATCCACCACGACGAACGGCCCCTGGGCGCGGCTGCTCGCTTCGTGCAGCGCATGCGCGAACAGCTCCTTGCCGGTGCCCGATTCGCCGAGCAGCAGCACGGGCAGCATCGAAGGCGCGACGCGTTGCAAAGCGGAAATCGCCTCGTTGAACGCCGGCGCGCGTCCGACCAGACCTGCGGAGCTTGGCCGCGCCGACGCGCTCCTGACCGTGGCGAGACGCTCGACATAGGCGACGATGCGTGCGTGCCGGTCGAAGATCGGCCGCAATTCGACGTCGACGTGCTCCGGGCCTCGCGGTGTGTGATGAATATGCAGCACGCGATCCGCGCTGCGAATTTCCGTCGCGCGTTTCATCGGGCAGTGCTCGCCCGCCTGGTCGCAGGGCACGTCGTAGTGATGCGAAACCTGATAGCAGCGGCGGCCGATGTGCGCATCGCCTTCGACGCCGAACTGGCGCTGATACGCGCGGTTCGCGGCGAGAATCTGATACTGCGGATCGAGCACGATCGCCGGCTGCGGATCGTGCTCCAGATACGACACCAACGTGCTCACGTCGGGTACCACTGCGGGCGCGCCGTCAGGCGCGTTCGGGGGTTGCGGCGGCAACTCGGGCGAAGGGGTGGGCGCAAAGTCGGGCGGGATCATCGTCGTTACTCCGTGGGTGCCGCACTATACGCCGGAACTGCCATTTCTGCCACGACTGCCAGATGGCAGTGTCGTTATGCCACGCGTCATGCCAATCGCCAGCCGGCCGTCTGTTCAACCCGCCATGTCACCAGCGATAAACCTCTAATAATCAGAGCGTTACAAGCGGGCCTCATAAAGCTGCGGCTCGATGGCACGACTCCTGCGGTAGTGGGCGCCCGGACTGGCCAGGTCCGCTATCGTGAGGAACCCACCGAAATGGCAACCGGCAAGCTAGCCGTCGAGGGCTTCTTCGATCCTGCAACATGGACCGTCAGCTATCTGCTGATGGATGCAGGCACGAGGAATTGCGCATTGATCGACACCGTGCTCGACTACGACCCGAAGTCGGGACGCACCTGCACCGCAACCGCGGATCGCCTCGCCGCGCGCGTCGAGTCCCTCGGCGCGCGCGTGCAATGGATACTCGAAACCCACGTCCACGCCGATCACTTGTCCGCCGCGCCTTATCTGAAAGCGAAGCTCGGCGGTCAGATCGGGATCGGCGCGCAGGTCACGCGCGTGCAGGCCGTGTTCGGCAAGCTGTTCAACGCGGGTCCCGAGTTTTGCGCCGACGGCTCGCAGTTCGACCGCCTGTTCGTCAACGACGAGACCTTCAGCGTCGGCGACCTGTCGGTGCGCGTGATGCACACGCCAGGCCACACGCCTGCCTGCGTGAGCTATGTCGCGAGCGACGGCAGCGAGGAAGCCGCGTTCGTCGGCGACACGCTTTTCACGCCCGACTACGGCACCGCGCGCTGCGACTTTCCGGGCGGCGACGCGGCGACCCTGTATCGCTCGATCCAGCGCATCCTCGGTCTCGCGCCGCAAACCCGCCTGTATCTGTGCCACGACTACCAGCCGGGCGGTCGTCCGCTGCTCTTCGAGACGACGGTGGCCGAGCAGCGCGAACAGAACATCCACGTACACGACGGCATCGACGAAGCGTCGTTCATCGCGATGCGCACGGCCCGCGACGCCACGCTCGCGATGCCCGTGCTGATCCTGCCTTCGGTGCAGGTCAACATGCGAGCGGGCCACTTTCCGCCGCCCGAAAACGATGGCGTGTCATACATCAAGATACCGGTCGATGCGCTGTGAGCGCGCCGGCCTAAAACGAACAAGAGGAAAAGACATGCGAAAAGCAAACCTCCCAGACCCATCGAACCCGGCCGCCGATACGTTGAGCGTCCCATCGCAGCCGATGCGGCCCGCGCACCAGCACGACGTGGTGATCGTCGGCGCCGGCTCGGCCGGCATCGCGACGGCCTCGAGCCTGCTCGCGCGCAGCCCCGACCTCGACATCGCCGTCATCGATCCCGCCGACACGCACTACTACCAGCCGGGCTGGACGATGGTCGGCGCCGGCGTGTTCGACGCGCAAACGACAGCACGTACGATCGCGAGCGTGCTGCCCACGAACGTGAAGCGGCTCAAGGCCGCCGTCACGCGATTCGAGCCGGCGGAAAACCTCGTGATTCTCGATGGAACGCGCGCCGTCAAATACCGCCAGCTGGTGGTGTGCCCCGGCCTCAAGCTCGACTGGAATGCGATCGACGGCCTCGCCGACACGCTCGGGCGCAACGGCGTCACCTCCAATTACCGCTACGACCTCGCGCCGTACACGTGGAAGCTGACGCAGCAACTCGAACGAGGCCGGGCGATTTTCACGCAGCCGCCGATGCCGATCAAATGCGCCGGCGCGCCGCAGAAAGCGATGTATCTCGCGTGTGATCACTGGCGCCGCAGCGGCCGGCTGCAAGATATCGGCGTCGAGTTCCGCAATGCCGGCGCAGCGCTGTTCGGCGTCGCCGACTACGTGCCCGCGTTGATGCAATACGTGGAGCTTTACGGCATCGCGCTGAACTTCGGTTCGACGCTGAGCGCAGTCGACGGCGACGCGAAAATGGCGAGATTCACGCACACGTGCGCCGACGGCAGCAAGGAAACGTTCGAGACCGGCTTCGACATGCTGCACGCCGTGCCGCCGCAGAAAGCGCCCGACTTCATCCGCGAGAGCGCGCTCGCCGATGCGGCCGGCTGGCTCGACGTCGATCAGACCACGTTGCGGCACAAGCGCCACGGGAACATCTTCGGACTCGGCGACGCGACCAACACGTCCAACGCGAAGACCGCCGCCGCCGCGCGCAAGCAGGCGCCGGTCGTCGCGCACAACGTGCTCGCCGCGCTGGGCGCGGCGAGCGGCCTCGCGACCTACGACGGCTATGGCTCCTGCCCGCTCACCGTCGAGCGCGGGAAGATCGTGCTCGCCGAGTTTCTGTATGGCGGCAAGGTCGCGCCGACGTTTCCGGCGTGGTTCATCGACGGCAAAAAGCCATCGCGGCTCGCGTGGCTGCTCAAGGAGCGGATCCTGCCGCCACTCTACTGGCGCGGCATGCTGAAGGGACGCGAATGGCTCGCGCAGCCGCAACTGGCGGACTAAGCGCTTGCACGCACTGCTCACGGGGTCATCGATGCTGCTGTCTCTTCTTCTCGGCGCGCTGGTGGGCGCGATACTCGGGCTGACCGGCGCGGGCGGCGGCATTCTTGCCGTGCCCGCGCTGGTGTTCGGCATGGGCTGGCCGCTCCAGCAGGCCACGCCGGTCGCGCTCGTCGCGGTGGCCGGCAGCGCGGCGGTGGGTGCGCTCGAGGCGTTCCGCAAGCGGCTCGTCCGTTATCGCGCCGCGCTGCTGATGGCCGCTGCGGGGGTGCCCGCCACCGCCGCCGGCGCGCGCCTCGCGCATGCGTTGCCGCAACGCGTGCTGCTCGCGCTGTTTGCCGCGGTGATGCTGGTCGTGGCGTCCCGGCTGCTGCGTCAGACTCTCGCGCGCCGCGCGTCGGTCGAGGCGCAGTCGTCGATGTGCGTCGCGCGTGTCGACCCGGCGACCGGCCGCTTTCGCTGGACCTGGCCGACCGCAGCCGCGCTCGCGGCCACCGGTTCGCTGACGGGACTGATGACGGGGATGCTCGGTGTCGGCGGCGGCTTCATCATCGTGCCGATGATGCGCAAGCTGACCGACGTGTCGATGCACGGCATCGTCGCGACTTCGCTAATGGTGATCGCGCTCGTCGGCAGTGGCGGCGTTCTCGCGACGGCCACGCACGGCGCAACGCTTCCGCTCGAAGTCGCGTTGTGGTTCACTGGCGCCACCGCCGCCGGCATGCTCAGCGGACGGCTCGCATCGCATCACGTCGCCGCGCGCCAGGTGCAGCTGGGCTTCGCGAGCATCCTCGTATGCGTGGCGCTCGGCCTGCTGGTCAAAGCGGCGCTGATGTAAGCGCTGTTTCCCTCCAACCCACACATAACAATCAAGCAAAACGAACGATGATCGATCTCGACCATTTCACCCCGATCGCGTCCTTGAGCGGAGGCCTGCTGATCGGCGCCGCGGCTGCGGCGATGGTGCTTTTGCTGGGCCGCATCGCCGGAATCAGCGGGATAGTTGGCGGCCTGTTGCGCTGGACCACGCGCGACGGCGCATGGCGCGTCGCCTTCGTTGCCGGGCTGGTCGTTGCCGCGGTGATCGCGCGTGCGGCCGGCGCACCCGTCGCGATCAGCGTCGACGCGTCGTGGCCCGCCGTGATCGCGGCCGGTTTTCTGGTCGGCATCGGCACCCGCTACGGCAGCGGGTGCACGAGCGGACACGGCGTGTGCGGCATTTCACGCGGCGCCACGCGCTCGCTGATAGCGACGGCGACGTTCATGGCGGCCGGCTTCGTCACCGTGTATTTCATGCGACATCTTCTCGGAGCCTAGGATGGCAATTGCTATTTCATTCGTATGCGGTCTTCTGTTCGGCTTCGGCCTGCTGTTGTCGGGCATGGCCAACCCCGCGAACGTGCTGGGCTTCCTCGATATCGCCGGACGCTGGAATCCGTCGCTCGCGTTCGTGATGATCGGCGCGGTGGCTGTCGCTGCAATCGGCTTCGCGATCGCCAGGCGCCGCGACAGATCGCTGCTCGGATTGCCGATGCAGATTCCAGCGTCAGCGCGCGTCACGCGCAGGCTGATACTGGGCAGTTGCGTGTTCGGCGTCGGCTGGGGAATTGCCGGGTTCTGTCCCGGCCCCGCGCTGGTCGCACTCGGACTCGGGTCGGCGAAAGCGTGGCTGTTCGTGGCGGCGATGATCGCGGGCATGGCCGTCTTCGAGTGGTTGGAACGGCACAGACAGGCGGGCTCGACGGCCGGTGCTTAGGCAGTGCTTTAGCGGTCCGTAACCTTGCCTTAACCTGGCCTTAAGGCGCGCCAGGGTACGATGCGGTTCAACAGAACTCAACCCACAGGCCCCCTATGCAGATCTCGACCGAACCCCGCTATGACATCGTCGCACGGCTGCTGCATTGGCTCGTCGTCGGGCTGGTTGCCGCGCAGTTCGTGATCGGCTGGACGATGCCGGACGTGCACCGCGATACCGTGCCCAACGGCCTGATCGGCTGGCACCTTGGGGTCGGCACCGCACTGCTCGCAGCGATGGCGTTCCGGGTGCTGTGGCGCGCGACTCATCGCTCGCCGCCGGACAACCTGCCGCCGCTGTTTCGCATCGCCTCGAAAGTCGCGCACCTGGCGCTGTACGTGCTGCTCGTGCTGGTGCCGCTGCTGGGCTGGATCAACGCCTCGTCGCGCACGTGGACGGTCCGCCTCGCCGGACTTGTTCCGTTGCCTTCACTGTCGGCGCCGGGCTCGTCATTCGGGCACGCAATGGGCGACGTTCATGGCGTTCTCGCGTGGGTGCTGTTCGGCGTCATCTGCGCGCATATCGCCGCGGCGCTGTTTCATCAGTTCGTCGCGGGCGACCGCGTTCTGCAGCGCATGAAGCTCTAGCGCGACCATCGGCCAGCATCGACCGATCCAGATCGACGGCACCACTGACGATTCGCGCATTGGCCGCCGCAATGCCGGCCAACGACCACTCCACAAGATCTCCCCGAAACAAAGAACGCAGCAGGAAGCGCGACACATACACCGTCGCGCTTCGCCGGACCGCGGGTGTAAGCCGCACATCTAGCCAAAGCTGCAACGACTCTAATTTCAGAATGTCCCGAGTGACGCTATAAGGTCGCTCCCGATCTCCGGCCTTGCGCGCTGATGCGCATGCGCTGGAATAAATCGGCGTGCGCGCTCGTTCTGGAGTCTGGAGAAAGCGCTTCGCGCAGGCAAGCATCGCCCCGATGCGGCATCAGCTTGCCCCACCACGCCGATGTAAATACGACGCCGGTCATGCCGAGCGCGAAGTGCGAATGCTGTCGCCCAGTTTCCGCATTGGGCAGGGGCTCGTGCGCTTTGCGCGCGAGCGAATGCGGAACTGGCCGTCGGGGAGACGGACATGTCACACGCATTTGCAGGCGATGATGCCGCCCATCGGCTGCGTGGCCGCATCCTGATGGTAGCGCTCGCCGTGCTTTGCCTGCACGTTGCGCCAATAGTTCGAGCGCTGCCCATATTTGCGCGGCAGACAGGGCAAAGCTGCGTGGCGTGTCACGCGGGCGGACAGTTTCCGGAACTGACGCCGTACGGTCGAATGTTCAAGCTGAACGGATATACGTTCGGTGAACGTACTATTCCAGTGGCCGTGATGGCGACGGTCGACCTGACGAAGACCCGGGTCAACCACGATGCCAGCGGCAACATCATCTCTCCCAAAGACGGCCTGCCGATTTTCGATTCCGCCAGCATCTTCCTCGCCGGCAAGATCACCGACAGGATCGGTGCGTTCACGCAATTCACCTACTCGAACTACGACCATCAGGGAAGCAATGGCCAATGGATCGGCCACTGGGGATCGGACAACATGGATTTCCGGTATGTCGACAGGATCATTGGGGACGCAAACGATCTGATTCTCGGCACCACCCTGCACAACAATCCAACCGTGCAGGATGTGTGGAACAGTGCGCCCGCATGGAGTTACCCGTACATTTCCTCTTCGACGAGTCCGGTTGGCTCCCCCCAGTTCCTGCCGATCCTCGAAGGCACGCTGGCGCAGCAGGTCGTGGGCGCGGGCGGCTACCTCTACTGGAACCGCACGGTCTATGCCGAGGTGTCGCTCTATAGCACCGCTGACGGCATCTGGTCGTTCATGAGCAAGGGCAACAAGGCCGGCGACCCCAACCACCCGCAGATCTATCTGCGCGGTCAAAATCCGTACTGGCGTCTGGCTTTCACTCATGAGTGGGGGCCGCACAACATCATGGTGGGGACTTTTGGCATCAATGCGAACATCTACCCGAACGACGCGAACTCGATGCCGATCTTCTCACAGGGCGTCACCCGCTATCGCGACATCGGTATGGATGCGCAGTACCAGTACATTCTCGAGCCGAACACCGTGACGGCACAGGCGCGCTACATCCATGAAAACATCAGCGATCCGAATAATTTCGTGTTGGGCAACAGCCAGTCAGCCAATCTGAACTCGTTACGCCTGAAAGCTTCATATATCTATCAGGCCAAGTATGGTGTGAGCCTTTCATTCTTCAACGTGACCGGCAGCACAGATAGCGTTGCGTACGCCGGCAGCGCGAACTCCTCGCCGGCCACGCAAGGCTGGATGCCGGAGATCTTCTGGATTCCCGTGCAAAACATCCGCGTCGGTGTGCAATACACGCACTTCACCAAATACCTCGGCGCCCGTTCGAATTACGACGGCCACGGACGCAACGCAAGCGACAACGACACACTGTTCCTGTACCTATGGGCCGCGTATTGGTGAACGTCTGCGTACCTCAGCGTCACACCTGATACGGGCTATGGCTTTGCTTAAGGTGCATCGATGAAACATCTAGTGAAATCCAGCGAGGACTCCACGTACCGCTTCCCATCGGTGCGATTCATCCTCGTCGCGCTATCGCTCGGCGCATCCAGTTGTCACAACCTGGAGCAGTCCAGACAGATCGACAATCCCGCCGTCGGCGGCAGAACGATCGCGTTACAGGTATGTTCGAATTGCCATAGCGTGAACGGTGTGTCGGTATCTCCGACGTTTCCGAAGCTGGCGGCACAACCAACGGAATACCTCGTCAATCAGCTAACGGACTTCAAGGCTCATCAGCGAAGCGACCCGAATGCCAGAAGGTTCATGTGGGGCTTCACGCATCTGAGCGAAGCGCAAATCGAGCAACTCGCAGCGTACTTTTCCAGCCAGCCGCCGCCGACGCCGGCGCCACGAACGAGCGCCGATCATCGGCTCATCGAATCGGGCAGGACAATTTTCCTGTTGGGCATTCCGGACAAGGGCGTACCGGCGTGCAGTGCCTGTCACGGCCTGCACGGTGAAGGCGCGGGGGGATTTCCTCGCCTCGCCGGGCAGTACGCGGACTACGTCGAAAAACAGATACTGGTCTTCCGCAGTGCCGGGCTACGCCCCCGTGGCGAAGTGATGAAGGTCATCGCCGACAACCTGTCGGATCGGGACATTCGAGCCGTTGCCGCGTTCATGGAGGCGTTTCCCGCAGGGTCCGAGGCGGCGGCCAGTCCCGCTGTGGATCACTAGGCGAGCGGGTTGCCATGTTAGCTGGTCCTCGACACCCACCGTACCTCGTCGCGTTCCGGGCTCACCGGCCAGTACGTGCCCGTCCCGACGGAAACCAGCGTGGAAGCATGGCGATCAGGACGTCGTCTTTGAGGAGGACGTGATGAAAAATGGCCGCGAATGCGTGAAACCCCGCAACCCACATAATGGCGTCGCCGAGCCACGTGTGAAGCGACGCGATGACTGAGCCCGCTCCATGTGAAGTACTGAGTAAAGGCGGAATATCGCGACCGCCGATGAGCGTCAGCGGATGCCCTTCGAGCCACGCGCCAAAGATGGCGGTAAGCGGTAGCGCAAGGAGAAGCAGATACAGCATCCATCGAGCGGCTACTGCCATAACAGCCATCCAGCGAGACACTGGAGGTGTCTCGGGACGCGTGTCGTATACCCGCCATAGCAGGCGGATCAGGGTGAGCGCGAACACGCACAAACCCAAAGTCTCGTGCAGTCGCCGGTCGAACTCGTGGACCGACGAGTAGACGCGCTGTTCAGGTCCGCCGGGCCCATAGATGAACGTCACGAGCACGACGATTGCCGTGCACCAGTGGAGGAATTGGGCGATCGAACCGTAGCGTGTGGCAGAGCTCTTCACTATGGCGCTCCCGATGTGTGCCCCTCGACGAACTGTAGGCACGAGCGCGGCACGGCAAACCAGTGAATAACACCTCGAGAGCCAACGTATCGTAACGTGGTATGCATGGCTGGCCGGACGCCGGCGTATTGGATTCGTGAATGGATTCTACGCGCAAACGCTCGGCGAAATCTTAAGCCGATGGCGGCTCACCTCCGGCAGTGGTCACCAATGAAAAATGCCGTGAAATGGGCGCATCAACATCGCTGGGCGCAGCCCTTGCGCGATCATTTTCGACGCAACGGCTGCGGCCGGCGGGTGATGCCCGACTTCCCATCGATCACGGCAGAAGAAAAAAAACACGCCGTCGCGACATCCGATGCAAACTCCGGCGCGACGGCTTCTCTTCACTCTGGCGACGTAAAAGAGCGGCGCCCCGCCGCTCTTTGGACGTCGTATTAACGCGGATCCGACAGCGTCTGGTTGAGCGTCTGCCCTGCGATGACCACGTTCTGCAACGTAATGTCGTGCACGTTGTAGAGGTAGATCGGGCCCGGCGTGCTGGCACTCGCGGGGCCGGCGGCCGCAGGCGTGCCGAAGTCACAGTTGGAAATCGTCACGCCGGTGATGGCCGGTACGGTCGGTGCAGGCGCCGGCCCGTTGTAATCGAACGCGACTGGACCTTGTGCAACGATGGCCTGAAAACAGGAGCCGGTCGTACTGCCCAAGGTCACGTTCGTAGCGGTGACGTTCGTGATGTTGACGTTGTCGATGAGCGCGGGGCGTGTGCGGATGGCGTCGGCGGCGGGTTGGTAATCGCAATCGAACGTGATCAGACCGCCTTGAGACGCCGACGGGTTGGCGGCTGTTGCGGTGGCCACGCCGATCGGCACGGTGCTGTTGATCGGACTGCCTGCCAGCATCTTGGTGCCGTACCCTCCGCCCGTCAGGCTCACCCCATGCGGCAGCGTGACGCCATTCACGTAGAAGTTCTTGACGTAGCCTCCGCGGTTCATATTCGTCTTGATACGGATCGCGATGTTCAGCGAATTCGTCGCCCAGAACTGATTGAGCATGGTCAGGTTGCGTGCATAGATGTTTTGCACGCCGCCACCCATCTCGCTGCCGAGCGTGATGCCGCCGTGACCGCTATTCATCATGCAGTTCTGGATCACATGGTTCTGCGCGGGTCCGTACTCCGTATCGAGATCCTTGCCCGACTTGATCGCGATGCAATCGTCGCCGGTGTTGAACGTCACGTTGTCGCACAGAACCGTGTTGCAGGCGTCCGGATCGAAGCCGTCGTTGTTCGGTCCGATGCTGTCGGCCGTCACGCCGCGGATCACGACGTTCGTGCAGTCGGTGGGATGATGCTGCCAGAACGGCGTGTTGTTGGTGCGGTAGTTTTCCATCAGCACGTTCGTACAACCGAGGAACTCCACCATGCACGGCCGCAGATAGTGGCCGAGACCAAAGATACGCTGCGCGACCGGCACGCCCGCTTCCGAGAGCGCCGGCAGGTAGTTCTGGTCCTGCTGCCAAGGTGTCGCCGGATTGGTCAACATCGCATAGAGCGAGGCCGAAAGGGTCGGCGCGGCCACCATCAGATCGACGTTGTTCGGGTTCGTATAGGCCTGCGACGGCGTGGACGACCCAGCGCAGCCGTACGCGCCGCTGGAGCCCTTGAAGGTCCACCAGCAAGTGCTCGTGTTGCCGCTTCCCGCGAACGGCGTCATGGCCTGACCGTTCAACACCGATGTCGGGCCTTCACCGGTCAGCGCGATATTGTTGGCATTTCGCGCGTACACCGGCGAGCCGAAGTTCAGGCAGTCGTTTGCCTGCCAGCGGCTGTAGTAAAGGTTGCCGTTGGCGCCGCAGTTGACGGGGCCGTCCTTCGCATAGTCGGCAGGATTCGGGCTGAAATAGATCGTGCAGTTCGCGCTCAGATGGAAGTTGACGTTGCTCTGCAGCACGATTGGGCCCGCGCAATACCAGGTGCCCGCCGGCACCACGACCCGGCCGCCACCGGCTGCGCTGCACGCCGCGATCGCCGCGAGGAAGGCAGGACGTGAATCGAACGAGCCCGGTGAGTTGGTCGCGCCGGCACCCGTGCTCGTGGGCGATGTGGTGCCGGTATACGGGTTGGCCTGTGCAATCACCGCGCACGGTTGCGCGCCGTACTGCTCAACCTGGAAATCGACGGCCGGGAATGCATTCTGTGTGATTTTCTGCAGCGCATTGATGATGTTCGTCGCTGAGCCGCTTGGGCCCCAGATCGGGTCGGCCGCGGCCGTCGACGGCGCGCTTCCCGTCGCTGGCGTGGAACTGCTGCTTCCACCTGCCGGTGCGGAAACTCCGCTGCCGCCACCACAGGCTTGCAAGAGTGCGCTGCCGGCAAGCGCGCCTCCCAGCCCAATGAAGCCACGGCGCGAAATGCGCAAGGTGTCGCCCGTAGCGGGCGCATTTTTATCAAGATCGCACGACTGCTTGGACATCGAGTCCCCTCCGGACAAATAGTTGTAAATACGACAGTGAAACGTCAGAGCGCCGGTTGTATGACAAGTACAGAAGAGTAAAGACAAGAGCCGGGACAGTACACATGGTGGATACCCTTACAAAATGTTTCCGCCATACCGCGAACGCGACAGGAAGCCGCCGCGGGCGTTCGATTTCTCTGCATGGGGGCGAGGTTCAGCGACAACGACTATGTCGGCCGTTGCGACGAGTGGACATGGCGTACCGATGGACAAATCTCTGCCGATTGCCCCGGCCGGCGACGGACCGTCGATCAGCCCGTCACGGGAAGCCGCTTCATGGCGAAGGTCGTGCGTGGCACTGGCGATACCAGATGGCGAATCCGACTCATCTTGCCGTTTGACGTGCTGCTTGTAACGGCGTACGTGGATCCGGACCCGAAGAGCACACTTGGCGCGGGCCTGAGCGCTGGTCTTACGGCGCGATGCGTTGCTCGTCGGCGCGATCGTCATCCAGCCGTCGCGCCCCTTCCACGCTTTCGATGCGGTCCCCGGCGGCGCCGAAGCCGCGTTCGACATCCGACGTGATGCCTCGGTCGGCCGCTGCATCGAGGGCCGGCTGTTCGTCGTCCGGAACTGACGATGCCACGGGGCCGACGCGACGCGACGCGCGCCGCCCGGCCGCCCTCGCATCGAACCACGCCACGTCGCGCCGCAAGCCGATCACGTAGGCACGCCAGCCTCGTGGGTTGTCATCGAACAGCGACGCACGCACGGATGCGGCCAGCGCGTCCCTGTCGAGCGGGTCGTCGAGCAACCATTGCGGCCATAGGCAGAATGCGTGAAGCGCTTGAGCCCTGAACGCATCGACGGGCATGTCCGGGCGCAGCTGCGCGAGCAGCGGCTCGCCATCGAGGATCGGGTTCCGTGCGACGAGCTCGCCAATGGTTGGCGCGCCAGGCGCCATTTCGTCGAGCCGAACGATCAATTGCATCACGCGCCCCAGATGAAGCAGCAGGGCGCGCCTTTCGAGAGCGTCTTCCATGATTCGCGGTGCCTTCGAACAAGATGGTCGAATTGCATCCGGTCAACTGCGTCGCCACGCGGACTGATGGCTGACCGGCGTTCCACTTCCAAGCCTACGGCGCCTGGCGGCGCGGACGTTGATCCGGGTCAACGCATCGGCCGCGTTGCCGTCACGCGCAACGTCATCCGGCCGGGTCCGAGCTCTGCTCGGGCTCCCCACTGCGCGCAGCGGCCAGACACGCGTGGACTTCTTCGTCGGTCGTCTGGTTGAAATCAGAATAGAACCCGCTGATCGCCATCATCCAGTCCGGCTGCAGCACGCTCACGAACGCGTGCACGAGTCCTTCGAATGCCGTCGGCGCATCGGATGGCGACACCGGGACCGCCACCACGATGCGCGCCGGATCTCTGCTACGGAGCGCGCCGAGCGCCGCATGCATCGACGCCCCCGTCGCGATGCCGTCGTCGACCACGATCACCGTCTTGCCCTTCACCGGCACCGGCGGCCGTTCCCCACGGTACGCCAGTTCCCGGCGCGCGAGCTCGGCTCTTTCGCGCGCGATTACATCGGCCAATTGGGCGGCGCTGATTTCCAATTGGCGAAGCACCGACCTTTCCAGATGAAGGGCGCCCCCCGTCGCTATGGCGCCCATCGCCAGTTCCTCGTCTTGAGGCGCCCCAAGCTTTCTGACGACGAGAACGTCGAGCTTCGCATGCAATGCCTGCGCGACTTCGAACGCGACAGGAACGCCGCCGCGCGGCAGAGCCAGCACCACCAGATCGCCGCGCCCCTGATAGTCGCGCAGTGCGTAAGCCAGTTGTCTGCCAGCGTCGGCGCGATCGCGAAACAGCTTGCCCATCGCTTTTCCTCCCCCGCAACGTCCGTGCGCGTTGCCACACCCACTATGCCACCGATCGGCCGCATCGAGCGTTCCTCACCCCATGAAAGGCGCGAGCAACGAAAGCGCATTTCGATTGACGTAGGTCAGTAGTCGATCCGCAACGGCGGCCGATCATGACAAGCGACAACATGCAAGACGCGGAGGCCGACGATGTTCTCCAACATTCTGATTGCGGTGGACGGCAGCGAGAGCGCCGCCCAGGCGTTCGAGACCGCGCTGCAGTTCGCCTGCGCTACCGGCGGGCGATTGCATCCGTTGTTCGTTATCGATTTGCCGGTCATGAGTCCCGAAGTGCCGGGCGTCAACGCGGCTGCCATGCGCGAGGCGCTCAGGCAGGACGGCGAACGGATCATGAAACACTGCGTCGGGACCATGGCGCGGCACGGCGTGCAAGGCATGCCGGAAATCGATGATCTGGTACGCCCCGAAGAGGACGTCGCTTACCGCATCGAGGTCGCCGCGGCGAAACTGCACGCCGATCTCATCGTGATCGGCACGCACGGTCGACGCGGCCCTGGCTACGCGCCACTGGGCAGCGTGGCCGAACAGATACTGCGCAGCACCACCTGCCCGGTGCTGGCAATCCCCGCGCGTCGAGCGGCCCCCGCCGGCGAGACGCAGGGAGCCGGCACCGCCACGACGGATTCACGTGTCGAGATTCCCGTTGTCGGGCCCAGCACCGCGTGACGTGAGCCACCCACCTCGACGCGGTGTGCCCGCACAGCAGAAATCCGACTCAAAACGCCGCACTGAACGCTGCCGCGAATTCATCGAGCCGCGCGGAATCGAGCCCGTCGATGCCGGCGGCAGCGACCCTGCCGTTTCCGCCGAACTTCCTGCAAAGGACGTCGGCGCCTTGCGGGCAATCGAGCGGAGCCCGTACGCTCGCCGTGTATCGTCCATCGGCGTGGGCCGTCAGCACCGCGTGCGCGCGCGTGCGATCGCGTCGCGCAACGAGATTGGCGAATTCGCCTTGCACGCGCCGCGCCCACGCCGCGTCGGGAAGAATGTGCAGCGTGCCATTGGCGAGCCGCCGGATTACCGCGAGTCCCCGGGCCAGTTCGAGGTCTTCCGTTCGTCGCGCCTGCAGTTCGGCGAGTACGGGGGTCGACGCAATGAATTCGAGCGGGTCCGAATAAGGTTGAATGGCGCGATACATGTCGACAGGATCGACGGCGAGTTCGACGACGCTGTCCCCGTAGGCGTTGTAGTTGATCGCTTCGCCAAGGTCGCGCAGTTTCCCCTCGTCGGACGAGCTCATCGCGCACGTGGTGGCGGCCTGATGCGCTGCCCGATGCAGGTTGTCGCCATAGGCCGCGACCACCGCCCATCGCGTATGCCGGCCTCGCAGATGGCGGTCCACGAGCAGCGCCGTGCATATGTCCGGTGAGGTATCGATATGGGTCGTCAGCAGCGCGTGCGCGGGGATCGGACCGGGGAAATGATGATCGAAATAGTCGATCTTCACACCGCGATCCAGCAACGCGATGAGCGGATCGCGGTTCGAATCTAGCGAAATATCCAGCACGGTCACACTGTCGCCCGGTTGCGCATGCGCGCGGTGCAGTAGCGTTATTTCGTGTTTGGCTCCGGTGATCAGGATGGTGTCGGCAGGCTCGGCGAGCCGCAACTGATGCAGCGCGCAGATGCCGTCCGCATCGCCATTGAAAATATCGAATCGCTTCATCCGCTGCTCCGCCGGCGCGTCGCTGCCGCGATCGCGCGCGGCTCGACTGGGGTCAAACGGTGACCCGCACTCCGTTTCATATGGAAGCGTACGCCGGTATCGCGACACGAACCGCGCGCGATCGGCCACGAATCGCGCCGCGTCGATGCCCCGCTTTCGCGATATGCGATGCCCAAACGTCGATAGATTGCACAACAAGCTCCGCCTATACTGAGTGAACCTGTTTTCCGCGGACTCGAGGTCTGATCGTGAACAGCACGATGCATTGCGACGGCGACGCGCCAAAGCAGGACACGCGTACCAACGACAGTTTCGACGTCATCGTCATTGGTGCCGGCCTCGCCGGATGCACGGCCGCGCGTTTGTTCGCGTTGCAAGGCCTGCGCGTTGCGCTGGTTGAACACCACGCCGACATGGCATCGTTCAAGCAGTTATGCACCCATTTCATTCAGGCGTCGGCAACGCCAACGCTGCGGCGTCTGGGTCTCGACAAGCTGATCGAGGATGCAGGCGGAGTGCGCAACGGCGTCGATATCTGGACCCGCTATGGTTGGACCGGAGACATCGCTCCACTCGACGCCAGCGGCCAGCCCGTGTTCGGCTACAACATTCAGCGCCGCACGCTCGACCCGATCCTGCGGCAGCTGGCAGCGGACACCCCCGGCGTCACCACCCTGCTCGGTTACAGCCTGCGCGCGCTGGCGCGACGGGTCAACGCCAGTTGGGGAGTCGAACTCGCGGGAGCCACGCGCCGAGTGATTTCCGCCCAGCTGATAGTCGGCGCGGACGGCCGGAACTCGCCGCTGGCAGAGCTTGCCGGCGTCAAGTCCGCTTCCTCGGACAACTGCCGCTTCGGGGCGATTCGCGCTTACCGCAACGTGTCGCTCCGACGCGGAACCTGCTCGCAGATGTGGCTGCGCGGCCCGGAAACCGCCTACGTTTTTCCCAACGATGGCGGCGTGACGGTGATCGCCTACATGACGACCAAAGACAAGCTCGACGACTTTCGAGGCGACCCGAGCGAAGCACTCGAGAGAAACATGGCAACGTTTCCCGATGCTCCCGACCTGTCCGATGCCGAGCGGTTGGGCAATGCCCTGCTCGTCAAGGACTATCCGAACGTGTGGCGGCAACCTACCGTAGGCAACATCGCATTGATCGGCGACGCGTTGATGAGCATCGATCCTCTCTGGGGCGTGGGTTGCGGTTTCGCATTCCAGACGGCGGAGTGGCTGGTCGACACTCTCGTCCCGGATCTCAAACGGCATGTCCCGATCGCGGCCGCGTTGCACCGGTACGCGAGGCACGTTTCGCGGGAACTGAACGGGCATCGTTTTCTGATACTCGACTTCGCCCGCCGACACGGGCTGAACGCTGTCGAGAAGCTCACTTTCTGCGCCGCGGCGAGAGACCCTGCGGCATCGAGGCATCTACACGCATTTGGCGCACGTCTGATCGGTCCATCCCGATTCCTGTCGCCGCGCGCGCTGCTACACGCGACGTGGGTCGATCTGCTGCGTCCGGCGGCGCGCACTGCGCAGCCAGACGCTCCCGTATGAAGGGCAGGTTCGCATAGTTCCAACCAGCCACGCCGGAGACGCCATGGAACAAACATCGGTTCGCGTCGAAGGAATCCGCTCGCCGCTGTTGCAATCGGGCCGGCTGGATGCCGACGAGGCGGTGGTTTTCGTGCATGGCAACCCAGGATCGATTGCCGACTGGACGCGACTCGTGTCCGGCGTCGGCGAATTCGGCCGCGCCCTCGCGATGGACATGCCGGGCTTCGGCGCCGCGGACAAGCCCGATCATTTCGACTACAGCGTACCTGGCTACGCGCGCCATCTCGGTCTGCTGCTGGATGCATGCAGGGTTCGTCGCGCGCACCTTGTCATGCATGATTTTGGCGGCCCTTGGGGGCTCGCCTGGGCCGCTCAAAATCCTCATGCGGTGGCAAGTGTCACGTTGATCGACACGGGCGTTCTGCTCGGCTATCGCTGGCATTACCTGGCGCGTATCTGGCAAACGCGCTGGCTCGGCGAGCTCTTCATGGCCACGACGACGCGTGCGGGCATGCGGATCCTGTTGCGGCATGGCAATCCGCGCGGCTTACCGGCCGAATACGTCGATCAAACCTTCAATTGCTTCGATGCTGGCACCCGCCGCGCCGTACTCCAGCTTTACCGCAAGAGCCGCGAAACGAACGGCGTCATGGAGCGGCTCGCCGACGCGCTGCGGCCGTTGAATCTGCCCGCGCAGATCGTGTGGGGTGCTCACGATCCCTATATTTCCGTGAAATTCGCCGAGCGGCAGCGAGAGGTCTTTCCTCGTGCCGAGGTGTTGATTCTGTCGGACAGCGGCCATTGGCCATTCGTCGACAATCCCGACGCCGTTGCTGACACGCTCCTGCCGTTTTTGCGCCGGCAGCAGGATTCTCATTGAAGCGCCAATACGTTGAGCAGCGGTGCTCCGAAGGGGTAACGAGGGCTTATGGCCACCACGTCAGCAATCAATTCACCTTTCCGACAGGTCCGGGATCTTCCGTGTCCGAAGGGCCTGCCATTGCTCGGCAATCTGCATCAACTCCCTCCGACCAGATTCCATCTGGTGCTGGAAGGTTGGGCAGCGAAGCTTGGCTCACCGTACCGTTTCCAGATATGCAAAACGCCGGTGACCGTCTGGACCGACGCGGAGTTGTGCCAGTCGATCATGCGCGAGCGTCCACACCGGTATCGCAGGTACGCGTCACTGGAATCGGTACTCGAGGAGATCGGCTGCAACGGGCTCTTTTCCGCCGAGGGTGCCGCCTGGGAACCTCAACGCAAGCTTGTCATGCAGGCGCTATCCATTCCCCACGTCAAAGCCTTCTTTCCGACGCTCAAGGCGATTACCGAGCGCCTTCATACGCGCTGGCAAAGCGCGGCATCTCAGGGCCGCGACATCGAAATGACGGAAGAGCTCAAACGCTACACGGTGGACGTCACCAGCGCGCTGGCCTTCGGCGAGGATCCGAGAACCCTGGAAAGGGACCGTGGCGTCATTCAGGAACACCTGGCGCTGATCTTCCCCATGTTGATGAGCCGCGTCAACGCACCGTTCCCATACTGGCGATATCTTCGGCTGCCCCGAGACCGCAGGGTCGATCGTGCGTTGGTCGAAGTCCATCGCTACGTGCGGGACATGATGCAGCGCGCTCGCGAACGCATGCAAGCCGACCCCGCCGATTCGCCTCGCCATCTCCTCGAAGCGATGCTGACTATGCGCGACGCGCCTGACTCCACGATCACCGACGACCAGATCGCCGCCAATGTTCTTACACTGCTGCTTGCCGGGGAAGACACCACCGCCAATTCGATCGCGTGGACACTGATGTATCTGGCCAGCGATCAGCGACTGCAACAGCGTCTTGCCGCTACCGCACGGACCGCCTTCGGCGAAGCGCCTGTTTGCCCGGATTATTCTTTGCTGAAGGATCTGGATCTATTCGAAGCGGTATGCACGGAGACGGGCCGATTTCGTCCGGTCGCCGTCATCAATTCGTTCGAACCGCTTCAAGACGTGTGCGTTGCCGATGTCGCGCTGCCCGCGGGTACCAAGATGTTCTTTCTGAATCGGCCCGCGATGCTCGATGCACGCCATTTTTCACATCCCTGGCGGTTCGATCCCGATCGCTGGCTGCACGGCAAGACGCGCGAGGAAGAAACCCACGACCCACGCGCATATCTTCAATTCGGCGCCGGGCCTCGGGTCTGTCCTGGCCGCCACCTGGCCAGCGTAGAAATGCGGCTGGTGCTGTCGATGCTGATGAATCGCTTCTCTATTCAGATCGTTGGCGACCCGTCCGATATCAAAGAGGTTTCTGCATTTACGATGGTGCCGAGCACGATGCCTGTGCGATTGTCCATACGTGCGTAGCGCAAGCAGGTCGCGTAGGAAAGATCGAGCATGCCTGGGTGACGCCCAGCGACTACAGAAGCTGCTAGCGCTCGGCCCGCAGTACGGCAACAAAAGCGGAACAGTCGACTTCCAACGCAGTGTCCGATACCAATTAACCGTGCATCCATCCTTCGCGCCATTGCGTGCGCGACTCTGTCGGCCAGTGCCGCTTTCGACGCACATGCGAGCGTGGTGTTCGCTATTCTTCGTCGCCATGCTTCTACTGGGCATGCCGCGAGCGTCAGCCCAGGAACTCGAGCCGCGCGCGTACTCGCCCGCACCGGTAGGCACGAACTTCATCGGTCTCGCGTACTCGCGGCTGAGCGGACAGGTTCTCACCGACCCTTCGCTGCCCGTCAGCAACATCCACGCGGACATCAATACGGTTTCGCTCGGCTACGTCCACGTTTTCGACATCGCTGGATATGCGACGCAGCTTGCACTGCTTGCACCGTTCGTCAGCGGCGACGTGTCGGGCGACGTGCTCGATGCGGCGTCTCAGGTGCATCGCGCGGGGCTCGGTGACGTGCGCTTCAGGCTTGCCGTCGATCTTCTGGGCGGCCGTGCAATGACGCCGGAGGAGTTCGCGCGCCGCACCCCGGGGACGATCGTCGGCGCAAGCCTGTCGGTCGTCGCACCGACGGGACAATACGAGCCCGCGCACCTGGTCAACATCGGGACCAACCGCTGGGCGTTCAAACCCGAGTTCGGCATCTCCCAGCCCGTCGGCAACTGGTTTCTCGAAGCCACCGCCGGCGTCTGGCTATTCACGGACAACGACTCGTTTCTCGGCAACAAACGACGTAGTCAGGCACCGCTCGGCGCGCTGCAGCTTCACGCCGGATATACGTTCCGTCCGGGCCTGTGGATCGCCTTCGATGCGGGGTTTTTTACGGGTGGCGCGACCACCGTCAATGGCGTTGGCAACGACGACCGGCAAAGCAATACCCGCTACGGCGTCACGCTTGCGATACCCGTCGCCCGAGGCTGGTCGGCGAAACTGGCGGTATCGAACGGACTCATCGTCAGAGCGGGAGGTAACTACACAGCGATTTCGCTGGCGCTTCAATATCGCTGGTTCGATTGAAGCCAGCCGGTCTGACACGCTACACATGACCCGCAGGCGCTGAAATGGCTTCTCGATCGCATGCGGGGACGTAGGGACGCGGCAAACGGGTACCGGCGCTTTCATCACGACATCGTTCAGCACACGAAGTTCATGCGCTGCCGCCGTTGCGGGCCAACGTATCGCCGCCGTCGTTCGCTCAGCGTGACGCCCGCGGCGCCGGCCCGCCTACTCCACGGTCGTCGCCTGGATGCGGCCCTCGCGAATCGCACGAATGAACTCGCGATAATCCTGCCTGTTCTGGGAGCTGTAATCCGTCGCGAACTCGGTGATCGCATCGTCGAAAGTCTGGCCCGAGCCCATGTAGCCGGCGATCATCGCCGCGTCGCCGGAACGCGCATGCGCGCGCGCAAGCGCGTGCGCGCACGCCCGCCCGTACTGCCGGAGCATGCCCAGATCGAGCGCTTCGATCAGCACTGAAATTTTCATGTCGCGCAGTTGCCGGACATAAAAGTCACGGCCGTTCTGCCCACGAGTCCAGCCGAGAAAGACGTCGCTGGCCGACTGCATGATGCGCTGGCCGGCAATCACGCGTTGACCGTGATTCGGATGCCGGCTCTTGCCCGCATAAGGTTCGAGCACCGACGCTTTGGCTTCCTTGACCTGCAGGAACAACGGGTCGTTGTCACTCGCCATGAACAGACCCACGCCGCACATCGTGCCGACACTGCCGACGCCGACCACCTTGATCGCCATATCGACGAAATGAAACCGGTCGAATACGACGCGCACATGCTCGTCGAGGGTCTCACGATAGGTCGCGATCGCTTCCGCATACCCCTTCTCGAGACCGGGTGCCATTTCTTCAGTTGGATGGAAGATCAGCGGCGGCTCATCCTTGATTCGAGGCTGAGCGCCCTCCTCCGAGACGAGCTTCGGATACAGATGATCGGGAACGGTCTTGCGCCGCTCCACTTCGATTCTCTGCTCGATCCGCTTGCGCGCGGCTTCGACGATGGCGGGGTCTCCCGAGCGATCCGCATACTTTTGCAGGTCGATTTTGTCGTACCAGACATCGAGCACGCGCATGAACGCATAGTCATACATCCGCTCACGGTATTCGCGCACGAGATCGACGACGATGCGTGCCGTGTCGCTACGCGGCAATTCCAGATGCTCCGCCGCGATCACGACACTTGCCGCGAGCCGCTTCAGATCCCATTCGAACGGGGCTGGCAGCGTCTCATCCAGGTCGTTGATGTCGAAGATCACATTGCGCTCCGGCGTTGCAAAGCCGCCGAAGTTCATCAGGTGTGCGTCGCCGCATGCCTGTACGAACAGACCGCTGGTGGGCGTGGTCGCCAGATCAGCCGCCATCACGGCGGCCGCGCCGCGATAGAACGCAAACGGCGACGCCGCCATTCGACCGAAGCGAAGCGGAATCAGGTTCGGCAGGCGGCCCGCATTGGAGATTTCGAGCAGGCCGACTGGATCCTTGCGTTGCTTCGGCGATTTCCAGCCCGCCTGGGACGCTCGGGGCGTCGAATCGCGGATGGCCCGGCCTTGCGCGGCCCTCTCTTCCGGCGTTCGATATTGAGCCGCAGGCGCGTTTTTGTTGCCTGCTGTCTTGCGTGACACGGCTTTATCCATGATGTCTCCCGCCGGCATGAGCTTTGTCATGAAGCTAAAAGGATGCGCCCGAATACCGCTGCTACCTGCAACTCAAGATACGCAAGCGGTTGGCCGCCCTTTTTGACGCAAGTCAAGGTTGTTCAATGGCTACAGACGGGTCGCGAGATTCGGATCGTCGGAGGCCGCGGCATCGGTCAGCCTGATGTTCAGATCGTTCGCACCACGCTTGATGCAGATCAACCGCCATGCCCCATCGTGCGGCAGATTAATTGATGCGTATGTGGCGCGTCGAACAAGTCCGACACGTTTCTGTACTCCGCGCCCGTCGTGACGCGCGTCAAACGCTCTGTTCATCGCGCTGGAGTCGCAACCATGAATTCCGCCCCCCGAAAAGTCGTCATCGTCGGCGCCGGCATTGCCGGTCTGTGCGCCGCGGTTTATGCGCGCAAGTGCGGGTACGACGTCACCGTGCTCGAACAGAGCGAGCGCCCCGGCGGTCTCGCCACCAGCTGGCGGCGCGGCGACTATACGTTCGAGGCCTGTCTGCACTGGCTGCTCGGCTCGAATCCGGATGACCCCATGCACGCGCTATGGCGCGAAGTGTTCGACATCGACCGCCTGCACTTCGTCTATTCCGAAGAATGGGTGCGCGTGGAAAGCGAACGAGGCGACAGTCTGTCCATCTTCTCGAATCTCGAACGGCTCGAGGCGGAACTGCTGCGGCATGCACCGCGGGAGGAAACGCAAATCCGCCAGTTCGTGCATGCCGTGCGTAGCCTGAGCCGCTGCCCGCTGCCGTCGTTGAGCAGCGACTGGCGCGAACGCCTCGCGACTGGGCTGCACATGATTCCTCATTTGGCGCTTATGCAAAGCCTGTCGCGCATCAGTTGCGAAGCCTATGGCCACCGCTTCAACGACCGGCTGTTGCGCGGCTTTTTCGGTGAAGGAGACAACGCGCAGCTTGCGGTGGTAGCGCTCGTTTTCGCGCTCGCGTGGGTTGGCAATCGCAACGCCGGCTATCCGGCAGGAGGCTCGCAGGCGGTGATCGATCTGATCACTGAGAACCTGCAGCGCCTTGGCGGCGTGTTGCGCACCGGTGCCAGCGTCAAGCAGGTTCTCGTGGAAAACGACACGGCAATCGGTGTGCAACTCGACGACGGCGAGCGCATCGACGCTGACTGGGTCGTGTCCGCCGCCGACGGACACTCGACCGTCTACGATCTGCTCGACGGCCGGTACGTCGGACAGCGCATCGCCCAGGTCTATCGCACGTATCAACCCTTCCCTTCGTTCCTGCAGGTGAGCCTCGGCGTCGCGCGCGATCTTTCGCAGCAAGCCGGGTACGTGATGCGGCTGCTCGACGAGCCGCTGACTATCGACCCGCAAACCGTGCTGCATCAGATTGCCTTTCGGCTGTTCCACTACGATCCGACGTTCGCGCCCGCCGGCAAGACCGCCGTGACGTGCACGCTGCCGACCCGCAACGTGGAGTACTGGTCGCGCTTGAGCGAGCACGATCCGCAACGATATGAAGCGGAAAAGCGCCGCGTGGCGAACAGCGTGATCGCGATTTTCGACGAGCGCACGCCCGGCATGCGCGCCGCGATAGAAGTGGTCGACGTCTCGACGCCCGCCACCGTGGCCCGCTATACCCGCAACTGGCACGGCAGCATGGAAGGCTGGCTGCTCACTCCGCAGACGGGCTTGCGACCCTTGCCGTCGGCGTTGCCCGGGCTGCGGCGCTTCCTGATGATCGGCCAGTGGGTGATGCCGGGCGGCGGCCTGCCGTCCGGCCTGATTACCGCTCGGCGCGCGGTGCGTCGCATGTGCAGGCAGGACGGCATCGATTTCGTGCCGGACCGGCACGGCAAGTCTGCTAACACCGCCGACGGATTTCCGGCCTAGCCAGGCTCAGGGCGATGCCGGTTTGCGGTCTATACCGTTACCACGATCTTGCCGAACTGCCCGTTGGTTTCGAGGTAGCGGTGCGCGTCGACGATCTCGTCGAACGAAAAGCTGCGATCGATGACCGGCTTGAGTGCGCCGCTTTCGAGGCCCTTGAGCACGAACTCCACCGCGGCCTTTCGGCGCGTCGCGTCGCCACTCGTCAGCCAGATGTTGTGGGCCTTCACGGAAATCATTTTGGCGATCATCGGTAGCACCGGCAGCGTCGTAGCACGCTCGTCGAGCGCGCCGTACAGATACGCGATCCCCTGGAACGACAGCGCCGAGATCAGTTTCGCGAAGTTCGGCCCGCCGACCGGATCGAAAGCGACGCGCGCTCCCTTGCCATCCGTGATCCGCATGATCTCTTCGACCAGATCCGACTCGTCTGTCACGACCACGTGGGCAGCACCCGCTTCGAGCAACTGCTGCCGCTTGCCGGCATGACGCGTGAGCGCGATCGACGTCGCTCCCGCGTAATTCGCTAGCTGGATCGCCGCCAATCCAACGCTGCTCGAAGCGGCCGGTACGACGACAAAATCGCCGGCGCCGACCTTCGCATCTTCGATCAGCGCGCCATATGCGGTGACGAACATCATCCACACCGAGGCGGCCTCGGCGAAGGAAAGGGATTTCGGATGCCTGACGAGCGCATAGTCCGGCACGATGACGACTTCGCCGTAGGTGAAGTACTGGTTCATCGAGAACGACGGGATCACATTGACCTCGTCGCCGGGTGCGAAACCGGCGACGCCCTCGCCCACGGCATCAACGATGCCGGCCGCCTCGTACCCGAGCCCGGCCGGAAAGCGAACGGGCTCGATGTACTGGTCGATGCGCCACATCGATTCAGCGCGATTCAGACCGATCGCTTTCACGTTGATGCGAACTTCACCGCGGCTGGGGCCGCGGACCGATTCATCGACGAATCGCAGCACCTCGGGCGCACCGGCCTCGGCAAACCTGACAGTCCGTGACATCACTACCTCCTTGATCGATTGATGGGGGAGCACTGGGGAAATTACAACGGCGCTTGCGCGAGGGAATTCGATTGATAAGCGGGGAAATCCGCATCATGCTTTTGGATCGTGCGCAGGCGGGTCATCGGTGCCAGAACGACACGGTGCGTCAGCGAACAGGCGCCGAGCTTCGTCGGGGTGAACAAGTGTGCCATGGTCTTTCCTCGAGAGTTGCGGGACAAGTGGCGTGCAATCCGGTAGGGATCGACTCAAGGCATGGGGGACTTTGAATCCTGCCCGGTCCTGAATGCCGACTGTTCGTCGCGACGCCGTCTGATGAACAATCTAGCGATTCGCGACGAAAAGTAAAAAGACCTTGTGGGCTGGGCGGCATGCCTGTGAGGCATGGTTAGCAGATGTAGAGGGCTCGGGCTTTGTCGCCAGCGTGGCCCTGGTCAAGGACCGGGGAGTCGCGGCACTGTCTACCCACGGCAGGACAGCGGAACAACGCAATCGCCGCGTACGAAGCCGCGCAAGCACTTCACGGTTCGATCAGCTGATCCGTGCGCGACAGGAACAGTTCGAGGATCGGAGATCTGTTGGTGCGGTTGTAACCGATGACAAGATCGATCGTCGGTGGCTCGCCTTTGAGCGGCCGACTCGCGACCGACCACGGCAACAGCTTTTCCGCGTATGCGGGCAGCAATGCGACGCCACGCGTC
Organism: Paraburkholderia sp. HD33-4; assembly: GCF_021390635.1. NCBI lineage: Bacteria > Pseudomonadati > Pseudomonadota > Betaproteobacteria > Burkholderiales > Burkholderiaceae > Paraburkholderia > Paraburkholderia sp. HD33-4. Next base: position 1,538,868 of record NZ_JAJEJS010000003.1, read on the forward strand.
GATGCGATCAGCGACATCGCCATCGTCAGGTTGTGCACACGATGTGCCGGCGTAATCTGCAGGTCGTTATCGGCGAGATACCGCTCGATCGCATCGCGCATCGGCCCCGCCACGTCCGATCCGCCGATGAACAGTTCATCCGCGAGCTCTCGAACATCGACCTTCTTGTGCGCCGTCAGACGATGATCGCTCGGCATCACGACGACGAAGGGCTCGGTTGCCACGGTGATGTATTCAAGTTCGGCGTGCCCGGACTCGGCACGCATGAAGGCGACGTCGAGCCGTCCCATCGATAGCCCCTCCGCGAGATCGGGAGAGTGCTCGCTCGACACGGTCATCTCGATGTTCTGCAGATCGCTCGCCAGTGCGAGGCTTGCCCGCGCGAGCCACGTGACTTCCTGACCGCTCAGGAATCCCACCGCAAGGGTGGGCTTCAACGGACGCGCTGCCCGGCGTGCCGCCTCGCGTGCGGCTTCGGCCTGCGCCAGCGCGAGGCGCGCGTGGTCGAGAAATGCCTTGCCGGCATCGGTCATCTCGATGCCGCGAGCCGTGCGTACGAGCAGTTGCGCCCCGACCTCGTATTCGAGGTCGCGGATCTGGCGACTCAGCGAGGGCTGACTTGTATGCAGGCGTTTTTCCGCCGCGACGGTCATGCTGCCTTCTTCGACCACCGCAATAAAGTATCTGAGGTGCCGTAGTTCCATGTCGGTCCCATGCTCGTCGGGTATGGCCACCAGCTTATAAAGTCTTTCCCCGACGAGCAAGCAGGTCCTATTGTTCACTGCGGATCGCGGCCCACAACTGAACGCGCGGTAGCATGTCGATTCGCAGGAATGCTCAATGAACACACTTGCCGCGAAGGTGCTGCATCGATGTGGCAACTGTCGTCCCAACCCTCAGGAGAAAGTCATGTCCGATGTCACCCCCACCAATGAGCGCCCGGTCAAGATCCCGGGCCCCGACCATCCGATCACCATCGCGCGCGGCGATTCGCGTGTCGTCGTCACGGTCGCGGGCCGGATAGTCGCCGATAGTCTCGATGCGCTGGTTCTTCGCGAGGCCAGCTACCCTGCCGTGTTTTACGTCCCGAGAAAGGACGTCGCGATGGCGTTGCTCGAACGTAGCGACCACTCGAGCTATTGCCCCTACAAAGGCGAGGCTTCGTACTACTCGATCCCAGCCGGTGGCGAGCGTTCAGTCAACGCCGTATGGACATACGAAGCCCCGTACGACGCGGTCTCGGCAATACGCGAATTGGTCGCGTTCTATCCCGACCGCGTCGACTCGATTGAAGAAACGCCTGCCTGAGCGGGCGGCCCGACTGTGAGCTGTATCGCTGCGCTCTCTGCGACCATAGAGGACGGCCCAGGCTCAGTGGCGTCTGCGTGGCGCGTGCCTCACCGTTCCGTCACGGTTGACTCGCACACGTATCGAACAGCACTTCCCTCACCCACCGATGCCCCGGCGAACGGTGCGTGCGCTCATGCCACGCCGCCGTCTTCGTGAAGCCGGGCACTTCGACTGGCGCATCGACGATGACGAGACCATCGCCCGGACGCACAAGGCGCCGTGGCACCACCGCGATCAGATCGGTGCATTGGAGAATGCGCGGCAACACCAGAAAGCTCGTTACCGACAACGCCACGCGTCGACTCTTGCCGAGCCGTGCGAGAGCCTCGTCCGTGACGCCGTGAAAACTGCCGCCGTCGTACGACACCAGTGCGTGATCGAGCGCGCAGAAGCGCTCGAGCGACAGCGCACCCGCTTGCGCGTCCGGATGACCTTCGCGCATGACGCAGACATAGCGCTCTTCGAACAGCGTGCGCGCGTGCAGGTCCGCAGGCGCCGAATCGGGCGTGATCAGTGCGAGGTCGACATCGCCGCGCTCGAAGAGCGGCTGCAGAGGCTGGCTCTGCACCGGCACCACAGCCACGCGCACACGTGGCGCGAGCGTGCGCAGACGCGCGAGAAACGGCACGACCACGACCTGCAGCGCGTAGTCCGTCGCGGCGATCGACAGCGTAAGCTCGGCGCTCGCGGGATCGAACGCCTGCGGCCGCAACATCGTGTCGATGTCGCTCAGGACCTGCTTGAGCGGCCCGGCGAGTTCGAGCGCGCGCTCGGTCGGCACGATGCCGCGCTGCGTGCGCACGAACAGCGGATCGTCGAAGCTCTCGCGCAAGCGCGTGAGCATGCCGCTGACGGCCGGCTGCGTCAGTGCGAGACGCCGCGCCACGCGCGTGACGTTACGTTCGTCGAGCAGCGCATCGAGCGTGCGCAACAGGTTCAGGTCGATGTTTCTGATATCAGATTGCATGATGGCTGAGATCATGACATGCAATTGGATTTATTTCAGCGCGACCGCCATCATGTGCGGCATGGATCGATAACTGGAGCAATCTCATGCATCACATCATCTGGCCCGAAGGCTATGTGCCGGGCTTCTCCGACAATTTCGCATCGAACGAAATGATCGTGGCGGGTCTCGCCGTCGCCGACGTTTGGCCGCAACTCGACGACACCGGCGCCTGGCCGACCTACTACAGCAACGCGTCCGACATCCGCTTCCACGATGGCACCGGCCCCCGTCTTTCGGCCGGCGCGCGCTTTCGCTTCACGACCTTCGGTTTTGCGGTCGAAGCGGAAGTCACGGAATACGTGCCGCCTGCCGACGGTCAGCCTGCGCGGGTCGCGTGGCACGGCTGGGTCGAAGGCGATGCCGATGCGCGGCTGGACGTGCATCACGCGTGGCTGCTAGAGGATTTGCCGGGCAAACGCGTTCGCATTCTCACGCAGGAGACGCAGAACGGCGCGCCCGCGAAACAACTCGCGGCGACGCGCCCCAATCCGATGATCAACGGCCATCAGGAGTGGCTCGACGGCATGATCGCGGCGGCGCGCCGGTGACGCTCGACCGCGGCCGAATTGGCCGTGGTCCGGCTCAGACTCTCTCAACAGGAAATCCCCTGGTCGTCGGGTTTCATGGCGTCGATCGCCGTCCGCGTGCGGTGCGCAGTGCAGCTTCCCGTGGCGACCGCGTGGGGTATGGACGAGCCGGCGCAGGCGCAACTCGCAATCGGCACGCAGCAACTCGAGCTCGCGATGATGGGCCACGCGCAACTTGCCGATCCGCGCAATCCGTTCCGCGCGGCGCGTGAACTGAAGGCGAAGGCGTCAGCGCTACCGCCTGATCAGTACGGCTGTTGGCTTGGCCGCCATCCTGGTCCGCAGAACGGCGATCCGGTCGAGTGGAGCGTACGGGCGTCAATGAGCAACTGTCTTACCAGTCAAGCCGTGTGGATGGACTCATCCCACGGCTTTCCTGCTTTTGCGATGGCATTGAGGAGGGTCAGCGGCTTTCGCATGCAGGCAACGAGGGCCATCTCGTTCGGCTTACGCTGAATGCCTTCCTCGCTTCGCAACGACCCATCGCGCAAGTCGGTCCTGAGCTTAGCCTTGAGCGCGGCACCATGCGTATCCCTTCTCCTGCCGCACGGGCGCCTCGAATTCGCCATAGCCTTTCTTGCTCGTTAGCTCTGCTCCCCGGCCCATTCCCTGCCGCGCCCCTAACGTGTGCCCAAGGGTATCCCCGATGCTATTTCGCATGCTCATCGAAAGATAAATTCAATTGACCGACCGGTCGGTTAATTTATACTGCGTCACATTGCCACTCTTTCTGGATGGTGCCGATGTACACGCAATCCCTCGATATCCCCGGCAACGTCGCCCCGCTGGACGCGGACGCGAATTCGCCCGAACAGGCGCGCTTTGACGCGGTCATGGCCGCCGACGGCAAGATCGAGCCGCAGGACTGGATGCCCGACGCCTACCGCAAAACGCTGGTGCGGCAGATCTCACAGCATGCGCACTCGGAGATCGTCGGCATGCTGCCCGAGGGCAACTGGATCACCCGCGCGCCGAGCCTCAAGCGCAAGGCGATCCTGATCGCCAAGGCGCAGGACGAAGCCGGCCACGGCCTCTATCTGTACAGCGCCGCCGAAACGCTGGGCGTCTCGCGCGACCAGCTGATCGACGCACTGCATGCCGGCAAGGCCAAGTATTCGAGCATCTTCAACTACCCGACGCCCACCTGGGCCGACGTCGGCGTGATCGGCTGGCTGGTCGACGGCGCGGCGATCATGAACCAGATCCCGCTGTGCCGCTGCACCTACGGCCCGTACGCCCGCGCAATGATCCGCATCTGCAAGGAAGAGTCGTTCCACCAGCGCCAGGGGTTCGACGCGCTGCTCGCGATGATGGCCGGCACCGACGCGCAGCGTGAACTGGTGCAGCAGGCGGTGAACCGCTGGTGGTGGCCGGTGCTGATGATGTTCGGCCCGAGCGACAAGGATTCGGTGCACAGCAACCAGTCGGCGCAATGGGGCATCAAGCGCATCACCAACGACGACCTGCGCCAGAAGTTCGTCGACGCGACCGTCGAGCAGGCCAAGGTGCTCGGCGTCACGCTGCCCGATGCGGACCTCAAATGGAATGAGGCGCGTGGCCACTACGACTACGGCGACATCGACTGGGAAGAGTTCTGGCGCGTCGTCAATGGCGACGGCCCGTGCAACCGTGAGCGCCTCGCGACCCGCGTGAAGGCCCATGAAGACGGCGCCTGGGTGCGCGAAGCCGCGCTCGCCCATGCGGAAAAACAGCGCCAGCGCGCGCAGCAGCACGCCGCCTGAGCGGCACGGCGCGGTTGCCGACAGATCAGCGAAAGTCAGGAATCAGGAGATCAGCAAATGAACAAGGAATGGCCGATTTGGGAAGTGTTCGTGCGCAGCAAGCAGGGACTCGACCACAAGCACTGCGGCAGTCTGCACGCCGCCGACGCGCCGATGGCGCTGCGCATGGCGCGCGACGTCTACACGCGCCGCCAGGAAGGCGTGAGCATCTGGGTGGTGCCGTCCTCGGCGATCACGGCCTCGGCGCCCGACGAGAAGGCGGAGCTGTTCGAACCGGCGGGCGACAAGATCTATCGCCACCCGACGTTCTACACGCTCCCCGACGAAGTCAACCACATGTAAGCGCGGCCATGACCACTATGTCCACTACGTCAGTTACGCCCGAACATCTGCAGTACGTGCTGCGCCTCGCCGATACCGCGCTGATCCTCGGTCAGCGCAACACCGAGTGGTGCGGCCACGGCCCGATCCTCGAAGAGGACATCGCGCTGTCGAACATGAGCCTCGACCTGATCGGCCAGGCGCGCCTGCTGTACACGCATGCGGCCGCGCTCGAACAGCAGCTCACCGGCCGTCAGCGCAGCGAAGACGACTACGCGTACTTCCGCGCCGAGCGCGAATTCGCCAACTACACGCTCGCCGAGCTGCCGCACTACGGGCCGCTCGCCGGCACCGCGCAGGCGCAGAAGGATTACGCGGTCACGATCGTGCGCAACTTCCTGTATTCGGCGCTGATGCTGCATCTGTGGAGCGCGCTGACCACCTCCACCGACGGGCAGCTCGCCGCGATCGCCGCGAAGTCGATCAAGGAAACGCAGTACCACGTGCATCACGCGAGCGAGTGGCTGATCCGTTTCGGCGACGGCACCGACGAATCGCACCGTCGCGCGCAGGCCGCGCTCGACTACCTGATGCCGTACACGTACGAGTTCTTCAGCGCGGACGCGGTGGAAGACGCGATTGCCGCGGCCGGCATCGGCCCGCGCACCTCGGCGCTGGAAGCCGCGTGGCTCGACGACGTGCGCGCCACGCTCGACGCGGCCACGCTGACGCTGCCCGCGGCGCTGCGCCACGTGAGCACCGGCAAGCACGGCGAGCATTCGGAGCACATGGGTTTCGTGCTCGCCGAAATGCAGAGCCTTGCGCGCCAGCATCCGGGCGCCAGCTGGTAAGCCCGCGATGACGACCTCGAGCGCCCCGCAGCCCCCGTACCCCACCGCGACCATGACCCACGCCACGATGGACACCACGACCGACGCCACGCTCACCCGCGCATGGAGCGTCCTCGAAGCGGTACCCGACCCGGAGATCCCGGTGGTCTCGATCCGCGAACTGGGCATCCTGCGCGACGTACGACGCGCGGCGGACGGCGCGCTTGAAGTCGTGATCACGCCGACCTACTCGGGCTGCCCGGCGATGTCGCAGATTGCCGAAGACATCGGCCGTGCGCTCGAGGCCGCCGGGCTCACGCGCTACCGCGTCGCCACCGTGCTCGCGCCGGCGTGGACTACCGACTGGATCACCGCTGAAGCCCGCGAAAAACTGCGCGTCTACGGCATCGCGCCGCCGACGGGCAACTGCGGCTCAGGCGCCAGCGTACAAACCGCGCCGCAGGAAAAAGTGCTGCGCTTCGTGCCGCGCAAGCTGCCCGCACCGTCGTGCCCACGCTGCGGCTCGGCGCATACCGCCCTGCTCGCGCAATTCGGCTCGACCGCCTGCAAGGCCCTGTATCGCTGCCTCGACTGCCGCGAACCCTTCGACTACTTCAAACCGTACTGATATGGCCACCCCGCAATTCCATCCGCTGCGTATCCGCGAAGTGCGTCCCGAAACTGCCGATGCCGTGTCGGTCGCCTTCGAAGTCCCGCCCGAACTGCGCGACCAGTATCGCTTCACGCAGGGGCAGTTCGTCACGCTGAAGACGCATATCGACGGTGAGGAGACGCGCCGCTCGTATTCGATCTGCGTGGGTGTCACCGACTACGATCGCGACGGCGAGTTGCGCATCGGCATCAAGCGCGTGCGCGGCGGGCGTTTCTCGAACTTCGCGTTCGACACGCTGCAGCCCGGCCACACGATCGACGTGATGACGCCGGACGGCCGCTTCTTCACGCACCTGAACGCGCAACAGGGTCAGCAGTACCTCGCGTTCTCGGGCGGCTCGGGCATCACGCCGGTGCTCGCGATCATCAAGACGACGCTCGAAGTCGAGCCGCGCAGCACCTTCACGCTGGTGTACGGCAACCGTAGCGTCGACCAGATCATGTTCGCCGAGGAGCTCGAAGACCTGAAGAACCGCTTCATGAACCGCTTCGTGCTGTACCACGTGCTGTCGGACGATCTGCAGGACGTCGAACTGTTCAACGGTGTGCTCGACCAGCCGAAATGCGCGGCGTTCATCGAGCAGTTGCTGCCGGCCGACGCGATCGACGAAGCGTTCATCTGCGGCCCCGCGCCGATGATGGACGCGGCCGAAGCCGCGCTGAAAGCGGCCGGCGTGCCGCAGGCGAAGGTGCACGTCGAGCGCTTTGGCTCACCGCTGCCGCAGGCGGGCGTGCCGCCCGTCGAGATCAGCGCGGACACGCCCGCGGCCGACCTCGAGATCGTGCTCGACGGCAAGCGGCGCAAGCTGCGCCTGCCTTATGAGGGCGTGAGCGTGCTCGACGTCGGGCTGCGTGCCGGTCTCGCGCTGCCGTATGCGTGCAAGGGCGGTGTGTGCTGCACCTGCCGCGCGAAGGTGCTCGAGGGCGAAGTGAAGATGGAAAAGAACTACACGCTCGAAGAACACGAGATCCGCGACGGCTTCGTGCTGACGTGTCAGTGTCATCCGGTTAGCGACAAGGTCGTCGTGAGTTACGACGAACGATAAGCGCCAGCGCGTCACACCCCTGCTTTCGATCAAGGTTCCATTTCATGTCTGATTCACTGTTCACCAAGCACCAGAAGGTTCTCAATGAAGCGGTGGCCGCGATCCACACTCGCGGCTACTGGAGTCCGTTCAGCGAAATGCCGAGTCCGAGGGCATACGGCGAAACCGCCGCGGCCGACGGCGAGGCTGCCTTCAGGCGTCATCTCGGTCAGCACTTCGAACTCGATCAGCCGAGCAACAACGGCACGGCCGGCAGGGAAAGATCCCCGTTTGGCTTGCAGTTGAACGTGCGATATCCGAAGCCCGACGCCGACACCCTGTTCGCCGCCGTTGAAACGGCGCAGGCCGAATGGCGTAAAGCGGGTCCGAAGGCATGGGCCGGCGTCAGCCTGGAGATCCTCGCGCGCCTGAACAAGGCAAGCTTCGAGATTGCGCACAGCGTGATGCATACCACCGGCCAGGCTTTCATGATGGCCTTTCAGGCGGGCGGGCCGCACGCACAGGACCGCGCGCTGGAAGCGATCGCCTATGCGTGGAACGAATTGCGCCGCATTCCCGATGAAGCGTACTGGGAAAAGCCGCAAGGCAAGAACCCGCCGCTCGTGATGAAAAAGCACTATACGGTGATGCCGCGCGGCATCGGCCTCGTGATCGGCTGCTGCACCTTCCCGACGTGGAATAGCTACCCGGGGATGTTCGCCAGTCTCGCGACGGGCAACGCCGTGGTCGTCAAGCCTCATCCCGCCGCGATCCTGCCGCTTGCCATCACGGTCCGGATCGCACGCGAAGTGCTCGCCGAAGCGGGTTTCGATCCGAACGTCGTCACGCTGTTCGCCACCGACCCCGACGATGGTCTGATCGTCCAGGCGCTGGCCACCCGTCCGGAAGTTCGCCTGATCGACTTCACCGGCAGTTCGGCCAATGGCTACTGGCTCGAGCATCATGCGAGGCAAGCCTCCGTCTATACGGAAAAGGCGGGGGTCAACCAGATCATCATCGATTCCGTGGACGACATCGGGCCGGCGGTTCGCAATATCGCGTTTTCGCTTGCGCTCTACTCGGGGCAGATGTGCACCGCGCCCCAGAATATTTATGTGCCGCGCGACGGCATCAAGACCGCGCATGGCGTCATGTCGTTCGACGCTGTTGCCGCGGCGCTCGTCGAGGCGCTCGACAAGCTGACCTCGGAAACCGCCAAGGTCGTCGAAGTGACCGGCGCGATCCAGAACGCCGGAGTGCTGGCGCGCATCGAGCGCGCGCGTAAAGTCGGCACGTTGCTGCTCGACAGCCGCTCTCTTACACACCCCGCGTGGCCCGATGCGGAAGTGCGCACACCACTGCTTGCACAACTGGACGCCCGCAAAGACGAAGCCACGTTCGCGGCGGAATGGTTCGGCCCGATAGCATTCGTCATCGCAACGGACTCGACCGCTCAGTCGGTCGAACTCGCCGGCCGGACTGCAAAGACCGGCGGCGCGCTGACGCTGTCGGTCTACAGCACCGACGAAAATGTGATCGACGCCGCCTACGAGGCAGCGCTGCAGGGTGGCGTCGCGCTTTCCGTCAATCTGACCGGCGGCGTGTTCGTGAACCAGTCCGCGGCCTTCTCCGACTACCACGGCACCGGAGGCAACCCGGCTGCCAACGCATCGCTCACCGACGCAGCGTTCGTCGCCAACCGATTCCGTGTGGTCCAGTTGCGGCGTCACGCGCCACCGCGCGAACCCGCACATGTGTGACCGCACCACGCAACCCCGTTGCGGATGCAAAACCTGTATCGCTCAATATCTCTACCGGAAAACACCATGACCGAAGCCTTTATCTGTGATGCCATTCGCACTCCATTTGGACGTTATGCAGGTGTACTGAAGGATGTTCGCGCGGACGATCTCGGCGCCGTGCCGATTCACGCGCTGATGCAGCGCAATCCGTCGGTGGACTGGCAGCAGGTCGCAGACGTTCTCTACGGATGCGCCAACCAGGCCGGCGAGGACAATCGCAACGTCGCACGCATGTCCGCGTTGCTCGCGGGTTTGCCGATCGACGTGCCCGGCTCCACGATCAACCGGCTGTGCGGCTCGGGTATGGACGCGGTGGGCAGCGCCGCGCGCGCGATCCGGGCGGGCGATGGCGACCTTTACATTGCGGGCGGCGTCGAAAGCATGACGCGCGCACCTTTTGTGGTCGGCAAGTCGGCGTCGGCGTTCTCGCGTTCGGCCGAAATCCATGACACGACGATCGGCTGGCGCTTCGTCAATTCGCTGATGCGCAGCCAGTACGGTGTCGACTCGATGCCGGAAACGGCCGAGAACGTGGCCGGCGACTTCGGCGTGGACCGCGAGTCGCAAGACCGCTTTGCGATGCGCAGCCAGCAACGCGCGGCGCGCGCTCAGGCGGATGGCACGCTGGCCCAGGAAATCACCGCGGTGCGCATTCCTCAAAAGAAGGGCGAGCCCCTGGTGGTCGATCGCGACGAACATCCGCGCGAGACCTCGCTCGAGGCGCTGGCAAAACTCAAAGGTGTCGTGCGCCCCGATGGAACGGTCACGGCGGGTAACGCGTCGGGCGTCAACGACGGCGCCTGCGCGCTGTTGATCGCGGGCGAAGAGGCAGCGAAGCGCAACCATCTGACGCCGCGCGCCCGCATCCTCGGCATGGCCACGGCAGGCGTCGCGCCGCGCATCATGGGGATCGGACCCGCGCCCGCAACCGAGAAGCTGCTTGCCCGTCTCGGCATGACCCTCGACCAGTTCGACGTGATCGAGCTGAACGAAGCCTTCGCCTCACAAGGTATCGCGGTGCTGCGCCGCCTCGGCGTTGCGGAAGACGATTCCCGCGTCAATCCGAATGGCGGAGCGATCGCGTTGGGTCATCCGCTCGGCGCTTCGGGTGCCCGGCTGGTCACCACGGCAACCTACGAACTCGAACGCCGCAATGCACGCTTCGCGCTCTGCACGATGTGCATCGGCGTGGGCCAGGGCATCGCGATTGCGATCGAGCGCGTTTGAGCGGAGCCATCAGCATGTCGAACGCATTGAAGACCTCTACGATCGTCGGCATCGTCGGCGCGGGCGCGATGGGCGCGGGCATCGCTCAGGTGGCCGCGCTCGCCGGGCACCGGGTCGCCCTGTTCGATCTCGATGCCGCTACGGTCGCCAAGGCCATTACGGGCATCGCCGCGAACCTCGCCAGACTCGTCGAGAAGGGCCGCCTTGACGCGACGGCTGCCGCTCGAGCGAGCGAAAGGCTGTTTGCGGTCGACCAGCTGGCCGGGATGCGCGATGCGGGGCTCATCATCGAGGCCGTCGCTGAACGGCTGGAAGTGAAGCGCAAGATTTTCGGCGAACTCGAACAGCACGTGGCCGACACCTGCATCCTCGCGACCAACACCTCGTCGATCTCCGTCACGGCGATTGGTGCGACGCTGAAGATCCCGTCGCGCCTCGCAGGCATGCACTTCTTCAATCCCGCGCCCGTGATGGCGCTGGTCGAAGTGGTCAGTGGTCTCGCCACGTCGGCGGACGTCGCCACCTGCGTGTACGAGACGGCGTCCGCCTGGGGCAAGACGCCCGTCTACGCGCGCTCGACGCCCGGCTTCATCGTGAACCGCGTGGCCCGTCCGTTTTATGCGGAAGGTCTGCGGCTTCTGAACGAGCAGGCAGCGAGCGCCGAGTCGATCGATGAGGTGATCCGCGAGGCCGGCGGCTTCCGGATGGGGCCATTCGAACTGATGGACCTGATCGGACACGACGTCAACTTTGCAGTCACCGAGTCGGTGTTTCGTGCGTATTTCAACGATCCCCGCTTCACGCCGTCGTTGATCCAGCAGGAACTGGTCAATGCGGGTTTTCTGGGCCGCAAATCGGGGCGCGGCTTCTACGACTATGGTCCGAACGCCACGCGTCCAAGCCCGTGCATTGCGCCGCTCGCGGATTCTCCGCGGGTCGTCAAACTGTTTGCGCAGTCCGGCGTGATCGCGCGGCTTCAACAAAGGCTGCTGGATGCCGGGCTCGTCACAGAAACGATGCCGGAAGCGGAAAGTCCCGACGGTGTGGTCGCGCAGATCGACGACGCGCTGCTGCGACTGACCGACGGGCGCACGGCAACTCAGTGCGCTCACGATATGGGTCACGACAACGTGGTTCTCGTCGACCTCGCGCTCGACTACGCCGGCGGCAGCACGGTCGCGCTCGCCCGTGCGCGGCAATGCAGTGACGAAGCCTATGCTGCAGTCGTCGGCGCGATGCAGGCGGCCGGCTACTCGGTCGTGCCGATGGCCGACGTGGCCGGCATGATCGTGATGCGAACCGTCGCGATGCTGGTGAATGAAGCGGCCGATGCGGTCAATCAGGGCGTGTGCACGGCCGCGGACCTTGATCTGGCGATGGAAAAAGGCGTCAACTATCCGTTGGGCCCATTACGGTGGGCGGATCAGGCGGGCGTCGCGCTGTTCTCTACGGTGCTGGGCAACCTCTGCACCCATTACGGTGAAGACCGGTATCGCGTCTCACCGCTATTAGCCGCACTGTCGTGGTCGGGGGCGTCATGGCACGCCCGCCCCGCCATCGACCGTGCTGCCTGACTCGAAACAACCCAATTCCAGTAATCAGGAGACTCCCATGGTCCGACGCACCCCCCAATCCGACGAACTCGAACCGATCGAACGTGCCAGCCGCGACGAGCTGCAGGCGCTGCAACTGACGCGCCTCAAATGGTCGCTCCGCCATGCCTACGACAACGTGCCGCATTACCGCCAGGCGTTCGATGCCGCCGGCGTGCATCCGGACGATCTGAAGGAGCTCGCCGATCTGGCAAAGTTTCCGACCATGTCGAAGAAGGACCTGCGCGACAACTATCCGTTCGGTCTCTTTGCAGTGCCACGCGACCAGGTGGTGCGTGTGCACGCATCGAGCGGGACCACGGGCAAGCCGACGGTCGTGGGCTACACGGCACGCGACATCGATACCTGGGCCGACATCGTCGCGCGTTCGATCCGCGCCGCCGGCGGCCGTCGCGGTGACACGCTGCACAACGCGTTCGGCTATGGCCTGTTCACGGGCGGACTGGGCATTCACTACGGCGCGGAGCGGCTCGGCTGCATGGTGGTGCCGATGTCCGGCGGCCAGACGGAGAAGCAGGTTCAGTTGATCCGCGACTTCGAACCGTCGATCATTCTGGTCACGCCTTCCTACATGCTGAACCTACTCGACGAGATGACGCGGCAAGGGATGAATCCGGCCGAATCGTCGCTGAAGGTCGGTGTCTTCGGCGGCGAGCCGTGGACGCAGGCGATGCGCAGTGAAATCGAAACGCGCGCGGGAATCGACGCGGTCGACATTTACGGTCTCTCCGAAGTGATGGGCCCCGGCGTCGCGGCGGAGTGCATCGAAAGCAAGGACGGTCCGGTGATCTGGGAAGACCACTTCTACCCGGAAATCATCGACCCCGTAACCGGCGAGGTGCTCCCGGAAGGCAGCGAAGGCGAACTGGTCTTCACTTCGCTGACGAAGGAAGCCATGCCGGCCATCCGCTATCGCACGCGCGATCTGACCTCGCTGCTGCCCCCGACTTCCCGCGCGATGCGCCGGCTCGCGAAGATCACCGGACGCTCGGACGACATGCTGATCATTCGCGGCGTCAACGTGTTTCCGAGCCAGATCGAAGAGCTGATTCTCGCGATCCCCAAGCTGAGCGCGCAGTATCAGTTGACGGTCAAACGCGACGGGCATCTGGATTCGCTGGGTGTGTGTGTCGAAGCACGGCCGGAAGTCGGCGAGTCGTTGAGCGACCATGATCGGGCGGCGCTCGCGCGCGAACTGCAGCATCGCATCAAAACGATGGTGGGCGTGTCGACGACGGTCTCGGTCGCGCTGGCCGGACATATCCCGATGACCGCCACGGGGAAGGCGAAACGCGTGGTCGATCTGCGGGGCTCGAACCTGTAAGCAACGGCCGCTGCGCGAGCGGACGTGGTTTTGGCGACGCACCAGCGTGATCGTGCGTCGCCGCTATTCGATCGCAACCTCGTCCGGATGCCGGGCGCCCTGCAAATACCGCTGTGCGCGGAAACAGAAAATGGGCGCCGCGCATCCTCATCAGGCATAAGTACAACGCCTGCATCCAGGCGTCCCCTTCTGCACCGCTTCCTTTTAGCGCCGCTTCTCCCCCTGCCTGACAGAGTCTTTAGCGAGTTTAGCCTCGCGCTTGCGGCCCACAGCCGCTGACGCCTCCCGAAACGATGCGGCACACGCTTCGCCTAGCGCGATCAGAGCATCGGTGAGTTGCGCCATGTGCGTTTCCATCGATCTGTTGTCGCCGGATTGAAACGAAACGAACGCGCCGTCGAAGCCGAGCATGCCGAAATACGCCAGTTCTTCGGCGACCGCTGACGCCACGTCGTTTCCTTCGGCGCTGAACGCATTTCGGATCATCTCGCGCATGTAGTCGCGGCCCTCGTTGCGTACCTCGATCACCGTCTGGATCGCCTCGGGCTCCGCAGCCTCGTTGCTCATGACCATGACGACCAGCAGGCGCAGGAAGTTCTCGCGGTGCTCGAACACCTCCCCCGTCTTCTTCAGGTACCAGCCCAGACGCTCCCGCGACGTGCCGTCCTCGGGAGGATTCTGGTGAGCCTCGCGCATCGCGGCGAAAAAACCCCGCGCGCCCTGGGCCATCACCTCCGCCAACAGCCCGGCCTTGGAGCCGAAATGGTGATAAATCGCGCTCTTCGGGATTCCGGTTGCTTCGACCAGCGCCGACATCGAGGTGCCGGTGTAGCCATAGGCGGACATCACGCGGGCGGCCGCGTCGAGGATTTCCTGGCGCGATCGCTGGCCGCGCCGATTGCCGATTTGCTGTGCATTTTCCATCCCAAAAGTATACCGCTTCGCCCTCTTTCCTCCCGTATTGGACCGATCGGTTCATTACTGGTTTGCCCTGGCTGTTCTAGATTGGACCGATCGGTACACTAATTCAACTGCGGGAATGAGCCAGACCAGCACCTGGGACGGGCGTCGTTCCTCATCGCCCGATGTAGACACGAGGGCGCACCGGAAAAGTGCTACGCAACAATTCAGGCCAATGGGCCGTCATCAGATCCTGAACATAAGGAGAGCTATGCAAAGCGTGTCGACACTGGGGTATATGGTTCTTGGCGTAAGCGACCTGACAGCATGGGAGGAGTTCGCCGTCAACGTGCTTGGTTTGCAGGTTGGAAGACGAGTCGCCGGCGAATCGCTCGGTCTGCGTATGGACGACTACGAGCAGCGATTTCTGCTGGTCAACAGTGAACTCGACGACTTCCTCGCCGCAGGCTGGGAGTTCGAAACGGATGCGCAGCTCGACGCTTTCGTCGATCAGGCGCGCGCCCGCGGCGCCGAGATCGCCGAAGCCGACCGGGCAACTGCTGAACAGCGCCGCGTAGCCCGCCTCTTCGTATGCCACGATCCCGACGGCATCAGCCACGAGTTCTACAGCTGTGCATACCGGGCTCACACGCGCGACGCGTTCCGCTCCCCGGTACTGCGCGGAGCGTTCAGCACAGGACGTCTGGGCGCCGGCCACTTCGTCACCGTGCCGAAGCAGAGTGAGCGTGCCAAGGCGTTTTGCGAGGACGTGCTCGGCCTGAAACTCAGCGACTCCATCACTGGCGAGGCCGCACCGGGCGTGAACCTCGACGTTACTTTCTTCCACGCACGCAGCGGACGTCACCACTCGCTGGCGGTCGCGGAAGTGCCATTCCCGGTACCCAAACGGATCCACCACATCATGGTCGAGTGCACCGATGCCAACGACGTCGGCCTCGCCTACGATCGCTGCAAACAGGCCGGCGTGCCGATCCTGATGGAACTGGGTCATCACCCCAACGACCAGATGTTTTCGTTCTACATGATCTCGCCGTCCGGCTTCGCGATCGAATTCGGCGCGGGCGGCATCGTAGTGAACGACGACACATGGGAAATCAGGCGCTACACCGAACTCAGCGACTGGGGGCACAAACTGAATCCGCCGCCCGGCGCGCCGGCCCCGAACGCGCATTGAATCCCGACGCATCTCATAGATCGACTGCAAGACCCTATTCCTGGAGCCAAAGCATGACCTTGACCGAAGCCGGTACCAGCAAGTTCGTGACGATCAACGAACCTGGACTCGAGAATTTCACCATCCATTTCAACGACGCCGGTCATGGCCCGGCCGTCGCGATGCTGCACGGCGGCGGGCCCGGCGCAAGCGGCTGGAGCAACTACTACCGCAACGTCGACGCGCTGGTGAACGCGGGATTCCGTGTGCTGCTGATCGACAGCCCCGGCTTCAACAAATCAGGCGAGATCGTCAGCGACGTGCCGCGCAACCTGCTGAACGCGCGCGCAACCAAAGGGGTGCTCGACACGCTCGGCATCGACAACGCGCATCTGGTCGGCAACTCGATGGGCGGAGCCTCGGCACTGAGCTTCGCGCTCGAGTTTCCGGAACGCCTGGATCGCATGGTGTTAATGGGACCTGGCGCTCAGGGTCCGAGCATCATCCAGCCTCAGCCGGGTGAAGGCATCAAGCGCATGTTCAAGCTGTATGCGGAACCCACCTACGAGAACTTCGAGGCCATGCTCGAAGTGTTCGTGTACCGGCCTGGCGCAATCACCGACGAATTGCGCCGCGGACGCTGGAGCAACATCGAGTCGAACCTGAACCACCTGAAGAACTTCATCGCAAGCTCGAAACTCTGCCCCGTGACGACATGGGACCTGTCCGCCCGCTTTCCGGAAATCGGCCACAAGACGCTGATCACATGGGGCCGCGACGACCGCTTCGTGCCCATCGATCACGGCCTGCGCATGATCAACACGTTGCAGGATGCACGACTCCATATCCTGCCTCAGTGCGGCCACTGGGCTCAGTGGGAGCACGCCGACGAGTTCAACCGCCTCGTCATCGACTTCCTGAATAACTAATAAAAACGAGGCGACGGACCGCAGTCGAATCCAGGCTGCGTGCCATTTCCGATAACGACCAGATGGAGACAATCTATGCAAACTGATACGGAGAACGAATCTCCTGGAACAAGCGCCGGCCGTCTGCATGGCTGGCTGCTCGTCGCGACCTGCTGGCTCGCATCGGCGGGCGCCGTGCTGATCGCCCCCGTGCTGCCGTTCATGCAGCGCGCGTTCGCCGACCGGCCGAACGCGAACGTTCTCACGCTGATCGTGCTGGTGATCCCGGGCCTGATGATCGCGCTGTTCAGCCCGCTGATGGGTGCGCTGATCGATGCCGTCGGACGCAAGCGGCTTTACCTGATCTCGATTGCGATCTACGCCGTCGCGGGCGCACTGCCGTTCTGGTTGCATAGCCTCTACTCGATTCTCGCGACGCGTGTCGTGGTCGGCATCGCCGAGGCCGCGATCACCACGATCTCGACCACGCTCACCGCCGACTACTTCAGCGGAAAAGAACGCGAAAAATGGTTGACCGTCCAACTCGGTTCGGCCTCCATCGTCGCCGTGGTGATGTTCGCGCTGGGCGGCATTCTCGGAGGTTTTGCCACGGGTTGGCGCACGCCGTTCCTCGTCTACGCCGGCGCGGCGCTGTTTTTGCCTCTGATCGCCGTGTTCGTTTGGGAGCCCGCCGAAACCCGGGAAAACCGCCCCGAAGCTAGCGTTCGTCTGCCCTTTGCGTGGCGTCAGATTTCGCACGTCTGTGTGATGTCGCTGTTCACCGCCGTGATGTACTTCGTGATCACGATCCAGATCAGCTTCCTGCTGACGGCGCGTGGCGTGACGACTCCCGCCGTCATCGGCATTGGCAGTGCGATCGCCAACGCTGGGGTGCCGTTCGGCGCCTACGTATTTCATCGACTGTCGGGCTGGGCCATCAACCGGTTGCTGGTCGTTTCGTTCGCGGTTATCGCGGCGGGCTTCTACATCGTGTCCAGCGTGGCCGATGTCAACCTGCTGGTCGCCGGTGCATTCATCGCGTGTTTTGGTGGCGGCATCGTGATGCCGCTGATGCTGAACTGGATCATGGTGCGCCTGCCGTTCGCGCATCGCGGCCGCGGTGCCGGCAGTTACATGGCGGCCTTTTTCCTCGGCAACTTCCTCAGTCCGCTGATCGTGGCCGGCGTAGCGGCCAAAACAGGCAGTCTGTTCACGGCGATTGGCCTGCTGGCGGCAATCTGCGCAGCCGTCGCCGTCATCGCGCTGGCACTGGTGCTGCTCAAACGTGGCCCGACCGAAGCCATCGGCGCACACACCCAATTTCCGCTGCCGCATTGAGCATCCAATCTATCTAGTGGAGACAAGATATGACCTATGAGTACGACGCCGAGGTCGCCATCGTCGGCTATGGACCAACCGGCGTGATCGCCGCGCTGACCCTCGCGAAACACGGCATTTCCACCATCGCGTTCGAGCAACACAAAGACATTTACCAGCGCGCACGGGCCGTCACCGTCAACGACTGGACGATGCGCATCTTCCAGAACCTCGGCGTCGACGAGCTCGTGTTGAAGCAGATCGATCCGCAACGCGCGCTGCGCTGGATGCTCTATGACGGCACCGAGATCTTGCGCATCGAGCACCCGCCTTCAACGCTCGGTATCAAGCCGCGCTTCTTCAACATCTATCAGCCGACGATGGAGTCGACGTTGCGCGAATGCGCGGCAAAGCACGCCGAATACATCGACGTGCACTACGGCTTCGAGGTCGTGTCGCTGGAGCAGGATGAAAGCGGCGTCACGGTCACCGCGAGAGACCTTGCGACGGGCGAAACCAAACGCAGCCGCGTGCGCTATGTGATCGGCTGCGACGGCGGCAGCAGTGCCACGCGCGGCATGCTCGACGTGAAGCTGCTGGGTGATACGCTCGACGTGCAGTGGATCGTGATCGACTGCCGCGTCAAGCGTTGGTGGCCCGATCGCAACCTGCTGACGTTCTGGTCCGACAAGGAACGCCCGGTGGTGGACATCGCACTGTCTGGCGGCAACCACCGCTGGGAACTGCCGCTGAAGCCTACCGAGTCGGAAGCCGACTTCGCGACGAACGACGACGTCTGGCCGCTGCTGAAGGCGCTCGGCGTCACCGAGGACGATGTCGAAATTCACCAGTACGCGTTCTACCGCCACCATACGCGGATGGCCGACAAGTGGCGGGTCGGGCGTGTGTTCCTCGCGGGCGACGCGGCGCATCTGATGCCGCCCTGGGCTGGCGCGGGCATGCAAACCGGAATGCGCGACGCGTTCGATCTGGGCTGGAAGCTCGCCCGCGTGCTCAACGGTACGCTGCCCGAGCCGTTCCTCGACACCTACGAGACGGAGCGCCGGCCCAACGCGGCGTTCTATACCGGACTTGCGGTTCAACTCGGCCGCATCATCAAGCAGGAGCTCTCCGAGGAAGAACAGGCCGCGCTCAACGCACCGCCTGCGCCGGACGCGCCGGAGCAGCCGCTCATCGCGCCGCCGGTGCTCCAGGCCGGCTGGCTGCGCGGTCCGCTCGCTAGCGACAGCATCGTGGGCCGCATGGTGCCGCAACCGGTCGTGGGCGACAACCGCGGGGTGATGGCACGGCTGGACGATCTGCTCGGCGATGGCTTCGTGCTGCTCGGCGACGACGTCGATCCCGCCACGCTGCTCACGCCGGATGAGAAGGCGGCGTGGGACCAGCTCGGCGCTCGCTACATCGCGCTGCGCCAGCAGGATCAGCACACCCAGGGCTGCGACGAATTCGTCGACCTCGACGGTGTACTGCGACCATGGTTGCGCAAGTACGGTGCGCGCGCGGTGGCACTACGACCGGATCGCTTCGTCGCCTGCGCCGACGTCAGCGGCCTTGCAGCACCTGCCTGACCCGTTGCGCCACACCACCTCGGTCGACGAGTGGGTGGGCGGTTAATTCCGCCTGCCCGCGATCCGACACGCGGGTGGCCGCCACGCCATCCGCGACGCCTCAAACCACGGAGAAACTTCAATATGCTTGATGCCACCGTCGTCAATGCGCTGGCCGCGCGCCTGCGCAACGCTGAAGCGGCGCGCCAGACCATAGCGCCTGTGCGCGGCGACATCGCGCGGGGCGGCCTACCGCTGGGCGGCCTACCGCTCGACGACATCGCCACCGCCTACGCGGTGCAGCAGGCCAACGTCGACCTGCGCATCGCGAACGGCGAGCGGATCGTCGGTCGCAAGATCGGCCTCACGTCGCTCGCCGTGCAGAAGCAGCTCGGCGTCGACCAGCCGGACTTCGGCGCGCTGTTCGAGAGCATGGCCTACGGCGACAGCGAACCGATGCCGCTGTCGAAGCTGATCCAGCCGAAGGTCGAAGCCGAAATCGCACTCGTGCTCGAACGCGACCTCACGCACGAGAAGCATTCGTTCGTCGACGTCCTGCGCGCCAGTGCGTACGCACTGGCCGCGATCGAGATCGTGGACAGCCGCATCCAGAACTGGGACATCCGCTTCGTCGACACCGTGGCCGACAACGCGTCGAGCGCGCTGTTCGTGCTCGGCAGCCGCCCCGTGTCGCTTTCGCAGATCGACCTCGCTGCGTGCGCGATGACGCTCTCGCGCGACGGCGAGGTGCTCTCGCGCGGCAACGGCGCGGCCTGCCTCGGCAATCCGCTGAACGCCGCCGTGTGGCTCGCCGATCGGATGGTCCAGCTCGGCACGCCGCTTCGCGCCGGCGACGTCGTGCTGACCGGCGCGCTCGGCCCGATGGTCGCCGTCAAGGAACCGGGCACCTACTGCGCGCAGATCGAAGGCCTCGGCAGCGTCCGCGCGATCTTTACCGCTTGATTCAGGACTTCACATGGCTTCCGAAAAACTCAAGGCCGCGATCATCGGCTCGGGCAATATCGGCACGGATCTGATGATCAAGATCCTGCGCAATAGCCGCCATCTGGAGATGGCGGCGATGGTCGGCATCGACGCCGCTTCCGACGGCCTCGCGCGCGCCGCTCGGCTTGGCGTCGCGACGACGCATGAAGGCGTGGAAGGTCTTACGCGTCTGCCCGGGTTCGAAGACATCGACTTCGTATTCGATGCGACCTCGGCCGGCGCACACGTGAAGAACGATGCGCTGTTGCGCAAGTTGAAGCCTTCGATTCGCGTGATCGATCTGACGCCCGCGGCGATCGGCCCGTACTGCGTGCCGGTCGTCAATCTCGACACGCATCTCGATGCGCTCAACGTGAACATGGTCACGTGCGGCGGACAGGCGACGATCCCGATGGTCGCGGCCGTGTCGCGCGTGGCGAAGGTGCATTACGCGGAGATCGTCGCGTCGATCAGCAGCAAGTCGGCGGGTCCGGGCACACGCGCGAACATCGACGAATTCACCGAGACGACTTCGAAGGCGATCGAAGTGGTGGGCGGCGCGGCGAAAGGCAAGGCGATCATCGTGCTCAACCCGGCCGAGCCGCCGGTGATGATGCGCGACACCGTCTATACGCTGTCCGATCTCGCCGATCGCGCGAAGGTCGAAGCGTCGATCGAGCAGATGGCCGCCGCGGTGCAGTCGTACGTGCCAGGCTATCGCCTGAAGCAGAAGGTGCAGTTCGACGAAATCCCCGCTAGCGCACCGCTGAACATTCCGGGTCTCGGCAAGTTCAGTGGTCTGAAGACGTCGATCTTCATCGAGGTCGAAGGCGCTGCGCACTATCTGCCCGCCTACGCGGGCAATCTCGACATCATGACTTCGGCCGCGCTCGCGACCGCCGAGCGCATGGCGCAGGCGCTCGTGCAGGCATCAGAGGCTTAAGGACACTTCCCGCATGGACAAGAAACTGTATATCTCCGATGTGACGCTGCGCGACGGCAGCCACGCCATTCGTCATCAGTATTCGATTCAGAACGTGCAGGACATCGCGCGCGCATTGGACCGCGCGAAGGTGGACAGCATCGAGGTCGCACATGGCGATGGCCTGCAAGGGTCGAGCTTCAACTACGGCTTCGGCGCGCATAGCGACCTCGAATGGATCGAAGCGGTGGCCGACGTCGTCGAGCACGCGCAGATCGCGACGCTGCTGTTGCCCGGTATCGGCACGATCCACGATCTGAAGGCCGCGTACCAGGCGGGCGCGCGCATCGTGCGTGTCGCCACGCATTGCACCGAGGCGGACATCTCGAAGCAGCACATCGAATACGCGCGCGAACTCGGCATGGACACTGTCGGCTTCCTGATGATGAGCCACATGACCACGCCGGAGAATCTCGCCGTCGAAGCGAAGAAGATGGAGAGCTACGGCGCGACCTGCATCTACGTGGTCGACTCGGGCGGCGCGCTGACGATGAACGACGTACGCGAGCGCTTCCGAGCGGTGAAGGCCGTGCTGAAACCCGAAACGCAGACGGGCATGCACGCGCATCACAACCTGTCGCTCGGCGTGGCGAACTCGATGGTCGCGGTGGAAGAAGGCTGCGACCGCATCGATGCATCGCTCGCGGGCATGGGTGCGGGTGCCGGCAATGCACCGCTCGAGGTGTTCATCGCGGCGGCCGAGCGCATGGGCTGGAATCACGGCACTGATCTCTACACGCTGATGGACGCCGCCGACGACGTCGTGCGTCCGCTGCAGGACCGGCCGGTTCGTGTGGACCGCGAAACGCTCGCGCTCGGCTATGCGGGCGTGTATTCGAGCTTCCTGCGTCATTCCGAAGTGGCCGCGAAGAAATACGGCCTGAAGACCGTCGACATTCTCGTCGAGCTGGGCAAGCGCCGCATGGTCGGCGGCCAGGAAGACATGATCGTCGACGTGGCGCTCGACTTGAAGCAGGTAAGCAAGGCCTGATGAGAGCGGATTAGCCGCCTCATTGAAGCTGAAAAAAGATCGATTAGATAAACAGTCTGGAGACGGGAATGAAGAAGCATTCCATTGCAATTCTTTTAGGATCCCTGCCTTTTGGGTACGCCTTCGCGCAGAGCAACGTCACGCTGTACGGCCTGATAGATGGCGGCGTCTCCTATGTGTCGAACCAGGGTGGACATTCGGTAACGAAGTTCGACGACGGCATCTTTACGCCGAACCTGTTCGGCTTGCAGGGAGCCGAGGATATCGGCGCCGGAAACAAGGTGATTTTCAAGCTGGAGAACCAGTTCCAGCTGGGCACGGGCGCGACCGTACAACCGGGAATCTTCGGGCGGAACGCTTACGTGGGCCTCGATAGTTCGAGCTTCGGCAAGCTGACTTTCGGCAATGTCTACGATTTCATGTCGACCTCGCTGACCGAAGCAGGCAATGCTCCCGCCGTGTTCACTGGCGGCTTGTACAACTTCGCCGCCGGCCCGTTCCAGAAGCTGAACATTCCGCAAAACCCCACAGGCTGGTTCGACTGGAGCCGCACGAGCGGCACGCCGACGGCCAATTCGATCAAGTATCAATCTCCGGTGTTTGCGGGCCTGTCCGCAGGCGCACTGTATTCGCCTGGCGGAGTGGCGGGCTCGTTCGGATCGAACTCGACCATGAGTTTCGGGCTGAATTACGGTGCCGGTCCGTTCGGCGTCGGAGCCGCCTACACACAGGCGAAATATCCGGGCTCCAGCAACGGCTCGCCGCAGATTCCGATCACGAACTGGGGTGTCGGCGCACACTATGTAATCGGCCCCGTCTACACGGTCGCGGACTTCACGACCGTGCGCAACTCGTACAACGGTGCCGCTGCCTATGCCGCACAAGTCGGCGCGAGCTGGCAGATCACCCCGGCGTGGTCTTTCGGTGCGAACTATATGTACATGAAGGGTAACGAGGAACTCGCGAACAACCACGCGAATCAGCTTGGCGCAACGCTGAACTACTCGCTGTCGAAGCGGAGCATGGTCTATGCGCAGGGCGTCTATCAGAAAGCGAGCGCGGGTGCGCAGGCTGCCATCAACGGCATCATGGGTCCGACCGGATCGTCCAGCACGACGTCCCAGGCCATCGCGCGCGTCGGCCTTCGCACTGCGTTCTGATATCCGGCTGTTCCCGTAGTTTCATCCGGATCGGGCCCGCCAGGGAAACGCGGCGGGCCTGAAATCATCCGCCCGTACGGCGTGATGGAATGGCCCGCGCTGCTGCGCAAGCTGGACCGGATCGATCCATCGTATCGGCAATAGGCGGCGAAAAATAGTAAGGACGCCGCCATGACTGGCGGCGCCCTCTGCACCCGGATCAGCGTATCAGCGGCAACGCGCAAAAAGCTTCACGCCGACGAAGCCGTCGAAGCCTCCCGCCCCGTGCGCCGCCGATAGAGCCCAAGCGTCGCGGCCAGCCCGCACAGCGCGGCGAAACTGAGCCAGTAGCCGGGAGCGGCTTTGTCGTGCGTGGCTTCGATCAGGAAGGTCGATACGGCCGGCGTGAAACCGCCGAAGACCGCCGTCGCGAGACTGAACGCCAGCGAAAAACCCGCGACGCGCACTTCCGCCGGCATGACCTCGGTGAGCGCGGCGACCATCGCGCCGTTATACATGCCGAAGAAGAACGAGAACCACAGCAGCACGCTCAGCATGCGGCCGAAGCTAGGCGCTGCGGCGAGCCAGGACAAGGCCGGATACGCGGTGAAGATCGCCAGGATCGAAATGGCGAGCAGAATCGGCTTGCGGCCGATCCGATCCGATAGCGCGCCGCCGATCGGCAGCCAGATGAAGTTCGACACGCCCACCAGCAACGTCACCATCAGGCTGTCCGACGTCGACAGTTTGAGCACGGATTTGCCGAAGGTCGGCGTGTAGACGGTGATCAGGTAGAAGGTGGTTGTCGTCATCGCGGTGAGCAGCATGCCTGCGATCACCGTGCGCCAGTTGCTGAGCAGCATTGCGAAGATTTCGCGCGTCTGCGGATGATGCCGGCGCGCCTCGAATGCGGCGGTTTCCTGCAGCGAGCGGCGCAGCATGAACAGGAACGGCACGATCGCGCAGCCGATGAAAAACGGAATGCGCCAGCCCCACGCGCCGATCTGCTGCGCGCTCATCCAGTGATTCAGTCCGTAGCCGAGCGCCGCCGCCATCACGATCGCCACCTGCTGGCTGGCCGACTGCCAGCTCGTGTAGAAGCCCCTTGCGCCGGGCGTGGCCATTTCCGCGAGATACACCGACACGCCGCCCAACTCCGCGCCCGCCGAGAAACCCTGCAACAGCCGCCCGAGCAGAACCAGCGCGGGCGCGAGCAGGCCGATGGTCGCATAGCCCGGTACGCAGGCGATCAGGATCGTGCCGCTCGCCATGATCGACAGCGTGACGATCAGGCCGGTACGCCTGCCCACCCTGTCGATGTAGGCGCCGAGAAAGATCGCGCCGAGCGGACGCATCAGAAAGCCCGCGCCGAACACGGCGAAGGTCAGCATCAGCGACGCGAACTCGCTCGACGCCGGAAAGAATATCTTCGAGATCGACGTGGCGTAGAAGCCGAACAGAAAGAAGTCGAACTGTTCGAGGAAGTTGCCGCTCGTCACGCGCAGTACGGTCGCGGCTTTGGACCGGCGCGAGCCGCTCGGCGTGCCGGCTAGTGGCCCGGTAGCGTTCATGGATGTGTCTCCTGTTGTTGGTATGCCGGAAAGCGGCGCGTGTCGCGCCTAGTCCGAGCCCAGCCCCAGCGTATTGGGCTGGCGCTTTTCGATAGATGATTTGAGCAGCGCCGCCGACCGGAAAATACCGTGCGCGAACTTGCCGTAGGGAAGCGTCGCGAACAATGCGATCACGATGCCCAGATGCACCGCCAGCAGCCACGGCATCGCCGCCGTTGCGCGCAGCGCCAGCAGCCCGAGGCCCGATGCGCTCGTGAGCAACAGCAACGCGATGAAGGCACGGTCCATCGGGCGCTGGCGCGCATCGCCCTGCTCGGGATGGCGCTTCAGGTTGAGCCACAGGAGCCCCAATGGCCCCACGATCAGCCCGATTCCGCCCGCCGTCCCGAGCAATACCGGAGCGCTAAAGAACGCATACGGTGCTTCCTCGCCGAGCACGTAGTGATACAGCGTCGCCACCACCGTTGCCGCAAAGCACATCATGAAGCCGTAGAACGTGAAGTGGTGAAAACGCCGCCGCGCGAGCGTGAAGGCATCGTTCGATTCGTTGCAGCCGTCGCCATGTCCGCCGTCGAGATACTTCAGCGTCAGCGCGTTTTTTGCCGCTTCCGTCACGGCCGGCGTGCTCGCGTTCGCGGTTCCCGGCGACACGTCGCGCCAGAAGCGCGTCACGCCGATGCCAAGCGCGACGATAGCGAACAGGAAGACCGCGCCGAACATCGCCGCCAGCAGGTTGTGCGGGAAGATGGCGTAAAAGTTCGCGGCCGCGACGTCGCGGCTCAAACCGCCATTCAGCGCCGTGCCGAGCAGCAGAAAGAGCGCGAGCCCCGCCGCGAGCGCGACCGACAGCGTCACGCCATTGCGCTTGTACAACCCGCCGAGCGCCTTCGGCCATGCGTATTCGGTGTAGGTTTCGAGCCGCACTTTCGCCATCGCCTGCGGCACGTTGACCGCGAATTCGTGCGGCGGTGCGTACTGGCACGCGTGGTAGCAGGCGCCGCAGTTATGGCACAGGTTCGCGAGATAGTTGACGTCGGCCTTGCCGAATTCGAGGCGCCGTGTCATCGCCGGGAATACGGCGCAGAAACCTTCGCAATAGCGGCAGGCGTTGCAGATCTGCATCTGGCGCGCCACTTCGCCTTCGCTGTCGGTCATCGGCACGATGGGAATCACGCGGGAGCCGCCACGCGCGCGCGCAATGTCCTGCTTCGATTCGAACCCCGCGGCGCGGGTGCGTTCGGGCGCGAGCGTTTCAGTTTGCTGCACAGGAAACCTCCGTTGTCTGCAGTGCGGCGCGCGCGGCCTGAGTGCCGGCAATGCGCCCGAACGCCGTGCCGATCGACATGCCGACACCCGCGGTATAGCCCTTGCCGAGCACGTTGCCCGCCATCATCTCGCCCGCGACGAAGAGGTTCTCGCTCGCTTCGCCGCCGAAGTGCACCTGGGCGCGGTCGTTGGTCTTGAGGCCGAGGTAGGTGAACGTGATGCCGGGGCGCAATGCGTAGCCGTAGAACGGCGGCGTGTCGATGGGCCGCGCCCAGTGCGTTTTGGGCGGCGTGATGCTCTCGGTATGGCAGTCGTCGAGCGCGGTGTGATCGAAGGTGCCGACCCGGCATGCCTCGTTGTAGCGCGACAGCGTTTCCACGAAGCGTGCTTCCGGCAGCTTAAGCTGCCGCGCGAGTTCGGGCAGCGTGTCGGCCTTCACGCCCGGAAAAACCGGCGGCATGAAACGGCCGATCGCCTTCGAATCGATGATCGAGTAGCCGATCTGCCCCGGCTGATGTGCAACGAGGCGCCCCCAGATCGCGTAGCGCTTCGGCCAGAAGTCTTCGCCTTCGTCGTAGAAGCGCTCGGCATCGCGATTGACGACCACGCCGAGCGACACGCAGTCGATGCGCGTGCAAATGCCGCCGTCATAGAGCGGCGCGCGCGCATCGATGGCCACGCAGTGCGACTGCGACGGATCGCCGATCATGTCCGCGCCGGCATCCATCATGTGGCGGATCAGCACGCCCTTGTTGAAACGCGTGCCGCGGATCAGGAAGTTGTCGGCGGGCCATTCGCCGCGCTCGTTTTGCCCCCAGGCCTCGCGCAGCCATTCGCGGTTCGATTCGAAGCCGCCCGCCGCCAGCACGCAGGCGCGCGCCTCGAAGCGCTGAGCGCCGCTCCTCGCCGCGACGAAACGGCCGCCGTCGAGTTCGAGCGAATCGACGGGCGTGTCGTAGCGGATTTCGACACCCAGCGCCTCGGCGCTGCGGTAATAGGCATTCACGAGCGCCTTGCCGCCACCCATGAAAAACGCGTTGGTGCGCGCCACATGCAGCGCGCCCGACAGCGGCGGCTGAAAACGTACGCCGTGCTTTTGCATCCACGGCCGGCATGACGACGACGCACGAATCGTCAGGCGCGCGAGATGCTCATTGGTGATGCCGCCGGTGACCTTCAGCAGGTCTTGCCAGAATTCTTCTTCCGGATAGGCATCGACGAGCACGTCCTGCGGCGCGTCGTGCATGCAGCGCAGATTGCGGGTGTGTTGGGAATTGCCGCCGCGCCACTCGCGCGGCGCCGATTCCAGCAGCAGAACCGAGGCGCCGGCTTCGCGCGCCATCAATGCGGCGCAGAGCGCCGCATTGCCTCCTCCGATTACGAGTACATCGACCATCGTGTGAGCCTCCTTTCGGACGCACTCTAAAGGTCGCGCTCGCCCTTCGCCATCAGCGGGCCGTCAACAGGCCTTCACTTTTCGTGAAGACCTCGGCTTCACGCAGGCGCGCGCCTGGCCAGCGGCCTTCGCGCACCAGCTCGCGCGCGACATCGGCGAGCACCACGCGCGCGGCGAGCCCCGCGGGCGATAGTTCGTCGTCGGAGATGCTGGCGATCATGTTGGGCCGCGTGGCGAAGCTTTCGGTCACCGGCACGCTGGCGAGTACCGCGTTCTCAGGCCGCGCCAGCGCGGCGCCGGGCTGGATGGTCGCGGCCATGCCGGTGCGTACGAAGTCCATCAGCAGCGCGAGGCCGTCGACTTCGGCCGCGATGTTCGGTTCATATTTGGCCCGCTTGAACGCGGCGGACAGCAGCGAGCGCAAACCGTGCGCGCCGCTCGGAAGCACGAGCGGAAGCTTGCCGAGTTGCCCGAGACGAACGCGCGCGCCGGACGGCATGCCTTCGAGCTCGTGCCGGCCGATCACGAACAGACGCTCGTCGAGCAGCGACACCACGCTCCAGCGCTGCGCGGGTTCCGCGCGGAACAGCACGGCCAGATCGATCTGGCGTGCGCTCAACATCGAGGCGAGATAGCCGGACAGGCTTTCGACGATGCGCAGCCGCACATCGGGATAGCGCGCGCGCATCGCCTGCATGAAGGGGACACCCAGCACACTGGCGGTGCTGGGCGCCATGCCGACGCTGACGTGGCCAGACAGCCGGGCGGCGCGCGCGGCGAGCGCGGCGTCGTCGATATGGCGCAGCGCGAGTTGCGCCTGACGCCAGAACGCGAGACCGGCATCGGTCGGCACGACGCCGCTGGAGGTGCGCTGCAGAAGGCGCGTCGACAGTTCGCCTTCGAGGCGGCTGATCTGCTGACTCAGCGCCGATGTGACGACGCCGAGTTCCAGCGCGGCCTTCCCCATGCTGCCGTGTTCGACGACGCTGAGGAAATAGCGTAATTGTCTGAGTTCCATTTCACGATCGGCGTGGACGAGAATCGCGGCTATTGTCGCAGATTGGAAATGCCTACAGACGACGTGTCACGGCTCGTGTTTACGTGAATACATCGTCATTTTCGGCTCATGATTCGTCGCCCCGCGGGCTCAACTCATGAAACAAAGTACCCGGCCAGCGTTCCGTCGCGGCCAGTTCGCGCGCCACGTCGGCGATCACCACGCGCGTGGCGAGCGCTGCGGGCGAGAGCTCGTCCTCGTGGCGTCCCGCGATCAGGGTCTGGCGGCGTGCATCGGAGTCGCTGACGAGCAGTGCCCGCAACTGACGGCCCGGATCGCGGCAAATCACCGAGCCGGGCTGCAAGGTTGCGCCAAGCCCGGCGCGAACCGCATCCATCAGCAACGCGAGGCCGTCGATTTCGAGGCTGATATTCGGCCGCACGCCCGCGCGCTCGAACGCGATCTCGAGAATCGCGCGCAGTCCGTGCGAGCCGCTCGGCATCACGAGCGGCAGTTCGCCGAGCTCGGCGAGACTCAGCGTGCTGGATTGCGCAAGCCCCGGCAAATCGGCGCGTGCGAGCAGGTAGACGCGTTCCTCTATTAACGGCCACACACTCCAGCGCCGCATGCCATTGCCGCGCGCAACCAGTGCCAGATCGAGCTGGCGCGCGTCGAGCATGGCGCTCAAATGCCCTGACAACGCTTCGACCAGATGCACGCGCAATTCGGGGTGGCGCTCGCGCATCGCCAGCAGCAACGGCATGCCCAGCACCGACGCGGTGCTCGGCGGCAAGCCGACGGTGACGTGCCCGACGAGCCGCCGGCGCCGCGCCGCCTCTACCGCGTCCAGCGCGTGCTGCAGCGTCATTTGCGCATGGCGCAGAAAAGCAAAGCCGGCATCGGTTGGAATCAGTCCGGTGCGCGCGCGGCGAAACAGCTGCGTCGCAAGCTGCGCTTCGAGCCTCTCCAGGTCGCGGCTCAGCATCGAAGCCGCGATGCCCAATTCCGCTGCTGCACGCCTTATACTGCCTGATTCGGCTACCCGCACGAAGAACCTCATCTGCCGCAGTTCAATGGGCAGATCGAGCGGGTCTTCATCGGCAAAATCCAGATTTGCTGTCGACATGGGTTGCATTCGGTGAACGAGAGAGATGCGGCACATCCGACGCGCCGCGCAGGGATGAGACATGGACATGCGTCAGCTGAAGTACTTCGTGCAGATCGTCGAGAGCGGCAGTCTCTCGAAAGCGTCGCGGCAACTCTTCATCGCGCAACCGGCGCTCAGCCAGCAAATGACCCGCCTCGAGGAGGAAGTCGGCAAGCCGCTGCTGGTGCGCTCGTCGCGCGGCGTGCGGGCCACCGAGAACGGCGAGGCGCTTTACCATCACGCGCGCTTCATTCTGCGTCAGCTCGACCAGGCCGTTTCGGTCGCGCGCCGCGAACAGGCGAACGTCAGCGGCCGCGTGAATCTGGGCATGGCGCCCACCACCGTCTGCGCGCTCGGGCTGCCGCTCATCAAGCATCTGAACGCGAAGTACCCGGGCATCGTGCTGAACGTCGTCGAGGCGCTGTCGGGGCACCTCGAACACATGACGCGCCTCGGCGAACTCGATCTCGCGATTCTGTTCAGCGCGACGGCCGCGCCGGACTTGCCCGTCGAATCGCTGCTCGAAGAAGAACTGTTCGTGATCGTGCCGCGCGACAGCCAGATGATCGCAGCGCATCGCACCGACATTACGCTGAACGAACTGGCGAAGCTGCCGCTGATTCTGCCGAGCCCCGGACACGGGCTGCGCCGGCGCATCACGATCGAGTTTGACCGGATGAACCTGTGCGTCGACGCGGTCGCGGAAATCGACTCGTTGCCGCTGCTGATGCACTGCGTGGCGGACGGCATCGGCGCGACGATCAAGCCGATGGCCGCCGTGTACGCGCTGCAGAACGCGCCCGAGCAATGGCGCTGCCTGCGCATCTCCGACGCGCAGATGGTTCGCCGCAACTACCTTTACTCGCTTGCGCCGGAAAAACTGTCGCAGGCGGCGGTCATCGTGCGCAACGAGCTCAAGCATGTGATCCAGACGCTGATCGAGCGCCACGAGTGGCAAGGCGTGCAACTGATGCTGCCGCACGATCTGCCCGAGCCCGAAGACCTCGAACTTCACGACCTGTCGCTGCACGACGCGGAAACTTGACGGCTTCATCGCGGCCCTCACGCCGTTGCGGCTCGACTCGTCGCTATCGATTCCTCGCGCGCCGCGCTGGCGGCCAGTCTTCCGGCACGCCGGCCAGACGCGAACGCCCACGCGAGGTGATGGCCGTGCCCTTTCAATAGCAAGCCGCCCTGTCCCGTCGATCCCGCCGCGAAGAGCCCCGCAATGGGCCGTCCGCTCGCATCGAGCACGTGATGCTGCTCGTCGACCCGCAAGCCGCCTTCCGCATGCACGAAGACCGCGCGCACCGGACCGAGCGCGATGAACGGCGCACACGTGAGCGCCTTCGCTGCGCCCACGCTGTCGCGCAATGCGGCAGCCGACATGCCGGTCAGCGCGGCCAGTTCCTCGACGGTTTGAGCTTCCCGATAGACGTCCGGCCGGTTGCGGCGGTAATCGGCCAGATAGGCATAGGCGACGCCCGGCGCCGTCGAGATGAAATGCGGCCACTGCGAATAGCGTTCGGCGATACGCCCGTCGATCACGATGTAGCCGACGCCATCCGGCTGATCCGGCAAGAGATAAGCGGGCCGGTCGGTCTCTTCGCCAAAACGCTCGCCGCGCGCGTTGACGAGCACCGCGCCGTCGTCGAACAGCGACAGCGACGGTGCGAGCGCCGTGGTCAGGAATTTCATCAGGAACGGACGCAGGATCGCGTCGGGCACATGCCGCATCGACCATTGCATCACCGCCGCGAGCGAGCGCCATGGCGGCAGCCGCCGGACGATGTTCTCTTTCGCCGGCGCTATAAAGCGGATTTCAGGGCCCAACGCGAGATCGCCGTTGATGATCTGCGCGCCGCAACGCTCGGCGAGCCGTTGGCCGTCGCCGGTCGCGCCAGGATTGACCGCGGCGACTTTCGCCTCCTGCGGCCCCATGAAGCGCGCCTTCAACTCCGGGCAGTTGGTGAAGTCGCCCGCCGCGAGAATCACGCCGCCGCGCGCATCGATGCGCCACTCTTCACCGCCGTCGGGCCCGGTCAGCACGCCGCGCACGCGGCCGTCTTCGAGCACGAGTTCCGAGACCCGCGTGCGGACGCGAATCTCGACGCCGGCGCGACGCGCGCGTCGCGTCAGGTGATAGATGAACGAGCGCGAGTTCGGCAGCACGTTGTGCATGCGCGGCACGCGATGCGGCGGCTCCGGCATCGGCCCCATGAAGCGCACGCCGCTGTCGAGCAGCCACTGGAACGTGTCGGGCATCGCGTCGCACAGCACGCGGCGCAATGCGTCGTTGTCGCGCCCGGCGAGCTCGCCCGCGAAGCCCGGCATGTCCTCCCAATGCGCTTGCGGCGTGTCCTCGATACCCTGGGCGCGTTGATGCGGCGTTTGCGACGCGCTGACCGAGCCGATCGACCACGCAGTCGAGCCGCCCGGCGCGTCGTTTTTCTCCAGCAGCACGACGCGCGCCCCGGCTTGCGCCGCCTCGATCGCGGCCGCGAGACCCGCGCCGCCCCCGCCGACCACCAGCACGTCGACGGTTTCGTCGGCCGGTGCAAAGCGTCGATTCGGCGTCAGCATGGCTTGCGCTCCTTGCACTCAGACGAGCGCGCCATTGGTCTGGACGATCTGACCGCTGACCCACGAGGCCTTCGCCGAAACGAGGAATGCGACGACTTCAGCCACCTCGGCCGGCTGGCCGACGCGGTTCATCGGGCTCATCGCGGCGGAGCGCTGCTTCGCCTCGTCGGTCTTGCCCGCGCGGAACAGGTCGGTATCGACGGGCCCCGGCGCGACGGCGTTCACACGCACCGTGCGCGACGCGAGTTCCTTCGACATCGAGCGCACCAGGCATTCGACGGCCGCTTTCGTCGCACTGTAAGGACCGACGCCCGGCACCGCGTGACGCACGAGCGACGTGGTCAGCGCGACGATCGCGCCGCCTTCGCTCACCTCGCGCGCCGCCGCGCGCAGCACGTTGAACGCACCGACGATATTGACCTCCACGAGGCGCTGGAAGTCGGCATCGGGGAACTGCGCGAGCGGCGCGGGCGGCACGTTGATGCCCGCGTTGGCGATCACCGCCTGCAACGGACGGCCGAAATCGCGCATCGCGTCGCGGCAGACCGCATCGACGGCCGCGGCGTCGCGAATGTCCACCTGATACCCGCGGATGCGCGCGCCGAGCGCATCGGCTTTGGCTTCGAGCTCGCGGGCCGCATCGGCCTGGGTCGTATAGGTGAATGCGACGTCCATGCCGTCGCGCACGAGCGCTTCCACGCACGCGGCGCCAATGCCGCGCGAGCCACCGAATACGAGTGCGAGTTGTCTGTTTTCTTTCATTGCTGGACTCCGGTTGTACGTAAATCGGTCACTGCACCCTGACGCGCAAGCGCGGTGCGGGTGGCCTCGATGGTTGCCTCGATGCCGCGTTGCAGGTCGTAACGCGGCTCGTATCCGAGTTCGGCACGCGCGCGGCTGATGTCGAGCGCCCCCTTCTTTGCACTGAGCACCCGGCCGCCATGACGGTATGGCCCACGGCTGCCCACGCTGATGCGGGCACCGGGAATCGCGCGATTGACGGCCTCGGCGACGTCCGCGACCGTCGGTGCGGCGCCCGTTGCGATGTTGTAGCTGTCGAAGCGATGCACGGGCTTGTCGAGCACGAGCAGCAATCCCGCGACGGTATCGTCGACATACACCTGATCGACGGCGAGATCCGCGCCGTCCGGGTCATGCAGCGCCTCGCCCCGCAGCGCCGCTTCCACATAAGTGCGCGGCACGCGCAGTCGCGGCAGATGCGGCCCGTATACCCAGCAGGTGCGCACGTTCAGGCATTCGAGCCCGTGCTCGCGCGTGTAGATGCGGCCGTAGTGCTCGACCGCCAGCTTGGTCGCCCCATACACGCTGGTGGGGTTTTGCGGGTGGTCCTCGTCGATCACCGGCGCGCGGAAATCGCCGTAGGTTTCCTCGGTGCTCACATGCACGACGCGCTTCACGCCCGTCAGGCGCATCGCCTCGAACAGGTTGACGGCGCCCTCCACGTTCACGCGATTCGCCTTGATCGGAATATCCGCGCACTGAATCACGCCGACGATCGCCGCCGCGTGGATCACCGCGTCGGGCCGGTGCGTCTGCATCATGCGCAGCACCTGGGGCCACTCGCAAAGATCCGCGGCGAGCGCCGTGAACCTCGGCTGGCGCTTGACGGACGCGGCCGTTGCCGGGCTGATCGCGATATCGGTGCCAATCACGGCATCGCCGCGCGCGAGCAATGCCTTCACGATTTCGGTGCCAAGCCAGCCGCTCGCACCGGTCACCAGAATTTTTTTCATCGTCGTCTCCGTCGCGTGGTGTCAGCGCGGCTGCGGCTCGTCGTCGGTGGGCGGGCTCGTGATCACCAGAAACACCAGCGTGTCGGTGCCGGTGCAATGGAACTCGTGATGGACGCCCGGCGGGATGTAGGTCACGTCATTGGCGCGAACCAGACGGCGCTCGCCATCGACCGTCAGCACGCCCTCGCCCGACAGCACGTGATAGATCTGCTCCTGCACCTTATGCACGTGATTCTCGACGTACGCGCCCGGCTCGTAGCAGGAAATCCGATGATCGAAGAAGCGGCTGCCGACGGTCTCCGGCGTCACGATCGCCTTGGACAGCGCCTGGTTGAAGTGGCCCGGATACTGCACCCATAGCAGCTCGCCGAGATTGCGCGTGACGGCCTGCTTTTCCTTGGCCGCGTTCCGGTAATGTTTGTCGTCGGGGATGATGGTGGTCATGGTCAGTTCTCGAAGCCGGGCAAGCCGGCGAGCAAATGCCGCTGGTCGTACTCGGGCACGAAGCCGAGCCGCGTCGCGGCGTGAGACAGATCGTAGAGCGGAGCAAACGGGTTGCGCCGGTAATGGTCAGGATTGCGTATCTCGACGGCATCGCCGTGCAGCCGGCGCAATCGGTCGATGGTCGGCTCCGGCGACAACGTCACCTTCGCCGCCAGATAGAAGCGGTCGAATTCGCCGGGCTGCATCGGCAGTTCGAGCGCGAGACGGAAGGCGCGGGCCAGATCGCGTGCGTCGATGTGATGGTGCAACGGTCCGCCGCCCGCGGTGGACGGACCGCCCGCCACGGGCGCGTGATAGTTGAGCGGGTCCCTGGCGCGGGCGACGATCTCGCCCGCCATCTCCGGATACGCGACGAACACAGTGCGCAACGCGAGCACCGACATGCCTCTGAACGCATACGCACGCGCGATGCTTTCTCCCGCGACCTTGCTCAGCGCGTACGGGTCGGTCGCGTTGAGCGGATGGTCGAGATCGAGCGGCGCGTAGCGAGGCGGCACCATCTTGCCTTCGCGCACGGTATACCCTGCGACGGAGTCGCTCGAACAGAACACGACCCGCCCGATTCTGCGCGCCTCTGCCGCATCGAACACGAGCCACGTGCCTTGCGTATTCACGTGCATGATCGTGGCGCCGTCGCCCGACCAGATGTTCGGCACCGCTGCGATATGCAGCACGGCATCGACACCCTCCATCGCCGCGCCAACCGCGCCGGCGTCGGTCACGTCCGCGACCATCCATTCGATATCGGCTTCTCCCTTGCGGCGATCGAAGCCACGCACCGCGTAGCCGTGCGCGAGCAGCTCACGTACGACGAAGCGCCCCAGCAGGCCGGCCGCGCCCGTGACTAGAACGCGGCTCATGCGGTGGCCTCAACGGCCGGCGCGAAGCCGAACGCCGTCAACGCATGGTGGCTGCGGCGGATCGCGCCTTCCGGCGCGGCCGCGATGATTTCCAGCATGCAAGCTCCTTCGAAGTGAATGTCGTTGAGGGCGTCATGCACCTGCGCGAACGGCACGTCGCCGAGGCCGACCTCGTCATGGCGCCAGGCGTCGCGGCGGGTGTCGGACAAATGCACGACGCGCACGAGTTCGCCGAGCGCGCGCAGGCCGTCGCCCGGCGCTTCTCCGATGAAATGCGCGTTCGCGGCGTCGTAGCAGACGCCGAGCGAATCCGAGCCGTAGCTGCGTACGAATGCACCGAGCGTGTGTGCATCGGGAAACGACGCGAACGGCACGTTTTCGAGCACGAGCGTCACGCCGCGCAGCTCGGCGTGCAGCAGCAGCACGTCGAGCGACTCGCGCATCCACGCCTCGCGCTGCGCGGGCTGCGGCGCAAACAAGGGGCTCATGCGGCCCGGCACGACGATGACATCGGTCGCGCCGAGATCGGCCGCGAGATCGATCGCGTCGACGAACAGATCGATCGAGTACCGACGCATGCGGCTCATCGGACTCGCCAGGTTGTGGTCGAGGCTCGGCACGTTCAGCGAACGCACGCTGAGCCCTGTAGCTTCCATCGTGTTACGCAGTTTTGCGCGCGCGCCGGACGGGAACTCGTCGAGCGCGAGATGCGGCGGATTGAGCACCAGCTCGAACTCGCGGTAGCCGAGTTCACCGAGCCGCAGCACGCATTGCTCCGCTGGCGTCGACCAGATATAGCCATAGGTGTTCACGCCGAGCGGCCGCGCGTTCTGTCGTGCCGTCGCCATCACGCGCTCTGCCTCAGGAGGTGTTCAGTATCCGCGGCCGATACGCCGAGCAGCCGCTCCTGCAGCGCGGTGTCGGCCGCGAGTTCCGACGCGCTGCCGCCGAACGCCACCGCGCCGTTCACGAGCACATAGGCGCGGTCCGCCGCGGCAAGCACGGAGTCCGCCTGGTGCTCCACGATCATCAGGCTCGCTCGCGAGGTCAGCTTCATCACCGCTTGCCGGACCTCGTGGACGACCGCAGGTGCCAGCCCTTCGAACGGCTCGTCGAGCAGAATCAGCCTGCTCGGCACCATCAACGCGCGGGCGATCGCCACCATCTGCCGCTCACCGCCCGACAGGCTCGCGGCCTGCGAGCGCATCAGGATGCGCAGCTTCGGAAACAACTCGCAGATTTCTTCGAGTGGCGCACCGCCGGCGCGTGCGCCGATCTTCAGGTTGTCCTGCACCGTGAGGTTCGGGAACAGCCGCCGCCCTTCGGGCACCAGCGAAATGCCGAGGCGGTTGATCAGATCCGGACGCATCGACGTGACGTCGTTGCCGTCGAACTTCACGCGGCCGCTCGCCGCGTGCAGCGTTCCCGTGATCGTGCGCAGCAGCGTAGTCTTGCCCACGCCGTTGCGACCGAGCAGCGCGACGACTTCGCCCGGGTAGATGTTCAGGTCGACGCCTTCGAGCACGGTGCCGCCGTCGTAGCCCGCTCTCACCTGTTCGAGTTCCAGCAGCGCGCGGCCCGTGGGCTGCGCGTTGGCCGGCCCGCGCGACGTGCCGACAAGCGCAAGGTCCACCGGCGCGCCGACGCTGCCCGAGGCTTCCCTGGGTTTGTCCTTGCTCTTGTCCGACGTGCTGGCGTCGCCGAGATACGCGCTTATCACCTGAGGATCGCGGGCGACGTCCGCCGGCAGACCATCGGCGATCAGGCGCCCCTGGTGCAGCACCGTGATGCGGTCGGACAGCGCGAGCACACGATCGATGTCATGCTCGATCAGCAGCACCGCGTGCGAGTTCGCGAGGCGCCGGATCAACGCGGCGACGATCTTGCGGTCCGCCTCGGCAAGGCCGGCGAGCGGCTCGTCGAGCAGCAGCAGCTTCGCGCTGGTCGCGAGCGTCATGGCGATTTCGAGCAGCCGCTTCTCGCCGTGGGACAACTCGGCGCACAGGTCGGCAGCGCGGTCCGCCAGACCGACCGCCTCGAGCAACGACCAGACGCGCTCGTTCGCCGCATCGTCCGCATAGGCGTCGCGCCAGAATCCGCGCCACTGACGCCGCTCGGCCTGCACGGCGATCCGCACGTTCTCGAACGCGCTCAGGTTCGGAAACACGCTGAGGATCTGGAACGAGCGCGCGAGGCCAAGACGCGCGCGCCTGTACGCCGACAACCGCGTGATGTCGCTGCCTTCGAACACGATGCGGCCGTCATCGGGCAGGATGAAACCCGTCAGGATGTTGAAGAACGTCGTCTTGCCCGCGCCGTTCGGGCCGATGAAGCTGTGCAGCTGATTGCGCTTTACTTCGAGCGAAATTTCGTTCTGCGTGACGATCGAGCCGAAGCGCTTCGACAGCTTCTGCACCGACAGCACCGCGTCGCCTTCGTCGCCGCCTGCATCGGCCGGACGGTACGGCACGATGCGCGCCGGACGCGTGGGAATGCCGTGGCGCGTGAGCGTCCAGCGCGGCCGCTTGCCGAAGCGTTGCCAGAAGCCCTGAATGCCTTCCGGCGACAGCAGCGCCATGATGATGATGACCGGCGCGAAGAACAGCCACCAGTTCTCGGTGACGGCGCTCAGACGATCTTCGAGCACGATGAAGGTCACCGCGCCCCACAAGGGACCGAGGAACTGATGGACGCCGCCGAGCACGGCCATCAGCACCGGGTCGCCGGCATGCGCCCAGTTCAGGTTGTTGGCATACACGCCCTGCAGCAGCAGCGCCATCAGGCCGCCCGCGACGCCGATCACGCCGCCCGCGACGATCAGCGCGATCAGGCGCGTCGTATAGACGTCGTAGCCGAGACTCGTCACACGTTGCTCGTTGTCGCGCAGCGCCTGCATCAGCCGGCCGAACGGCGCATGCGCGATGCGCCACATCAGCCACGTCGCGCCGAGCACGACCACCAGCGTGAACGCATGAAACGACAGCGCCGAAGGAAACAACGGGCGCGCGACGTTCTGCATGCCGTTCTCGCCGCCCGTGACCGAAGTCCACTTGTACGCGATCTCGAAGGCGATCTGGGAGCACGCCAGCGTCAGCAGCGAAAAATAGAGACCCTTGCGGCGCAGGATCAGCGCGCCGATCACGAGCGCAAGCAGAACGGAAAAGCCCGCGCCGATCAGCACACCCGTGATCTCGTTGCCGCCCCAGGCCGCGGACCCGATCGCCAGCGCATAGCTTGCGCAGCCGAAGAAAAACGAGGCGCCGAACGGCACGAGGCCGAGATAGCCGATCAGGAAATTGGTGCCCGCCGCATAAAGCGTATAGATCGCGATCTGCGTGATGCGATCGATCGGCAGGCCGATGGCCAGCGCGAGCGCCGAGCCGGCGATCAGCACCACGGCCATCACGATGACCGGATGGCGCCAGAGGCGTGGCGTGTTCCGGGCCCGCGCGTTGGGCTGCGCGGCGGCCGAAGCAGTCGTATTCGTGCGCATATTCATTCGAAGCGCTCCCAATGTTCTCCAAACAATCCACGCGGACGCAGCAGCATCACGACGAACATCAGCGCATACATCGAGGCCGCCGCCGCATCGGGCTGGAACTGAATCGTCAGCGACATCACGACGCCGACCGCCAGCCCGGCGACCACGGCACCGGCAAACGAACCGAGCCCGCCGATCGCGACGACGACGAACGCCGGCATGATCGCGTTCTGCGACATCGACGGCGACACGGTCCACAACGGTGCGGCCAGCACGCCCGCAATCGCCGCGAGCGCGCAGCCCAGGCCGAATACGCCGGTCATCACGCGCGGCAGATTGATGCCGAGCAGTTCGACCATTTCCGGATCGCGGCTGCCGGCGCGCAGCACGCGCCCGTAGGGCGTCCACGCGAGGAATGCGGCGAGCGCGACCAGCGTGCCGACCGTCGCGAACAGCACCGCCACCCGATACTTCGTGATCAGCAGCGGTCCCGCCTCGACGATGCCCGACAGGAATTCGGGCTGATTGAACGGCTTGCCATCGGCGCCCCAGAAGTAACGGATCAACGCCTCGATCAACAGCGACAGCGCGAACGTCACGATCAGGCTGGAAAGCGGCTCCTTGCCGTACAGCCGCCGGATGATCGTCACCTCGACGACCATGCCGATCACGCCGACCACAATGGGTGCGAGCACCACCGCGGGCCAGCCGTACATCTGAAACAGCTGGTACGCGACATAGGCCCCCAGCGCGAAGAAAGCGCCGTGTGCGAAGTTGATCACGCCCAACAGACCGAACGTGATGGACAGGCCCACGGCGATCAACACGTAGACGAAACCCAACACGAGTCCGTTGGCCGATTGGGAAACGAGCATATCGAGCATGATGGCTCCAGGTTGGGCGATGGCTCAGCCGCTACAGCGCCGGCATCTTGCAGCCGATCTCCTGCTGGGTGCCGAACGCTTTCTCGGTGTCGGCCGCGGTGTTCGACGTATCACGCACCACGTCGAAATAGTCGTATTTGTCGGTGATCTTCGACTTCACCTTCACGACCACGGACGGGCGAATCAGCTGGTGATCCCACGGGCGGTAGTAGACCGGCAGCGCGCTGTCGGTGTCCTTCCACTGTTCGAGCTGGGTGACGATCGCCTTCGAGTCGGTCGACTTCGCCGCGGTGATCGAATCGAGCAGCGAGCGCATCGCGATCCAGCCCGACCACGACTTGTCCGACGGCGGACGGCCGTACTTCTTCTCGAAGTCGGCGGTGAACTTCTTCTCGACTTCGGGGTTCTTCGGGTTGTTGTAGTACCAGGGCTTCACGAAGATGCCGGTGGAGGCCTGCGGCCCCACGTCCCAGAAGTCCGTATCGGTCACCGCGACGGCCACGTACGGGATCTTGCCCGTCATGGACATCTCGTTCCATTGCTTGAGGAAGTTCGAGAAGTCGCCGCCGACGAGTCCGCCCAGCACGGCATCGGGCTTCGCCTGGCGGATCTTGAGGATGTAGGAGCTGTAGTCGGCGGTATTGATCGGCACTTCGTCGACCCCGACTTCGGTCATACCGTCCTGCTTGAGCTGGCCGCGCGCGGCGCGCAGGATGTCCTGGCCGAATGCGTAGGACGGCGTCACGAAGTAGACCTTCTTGCCGCTTTGCGACAGGTAAGGCATCAGGCCCGCGATCTGCACCGGCACGGTGGCCTGGGTACGGAACGTGTAGCGGCTGCACTCCTTGCCGGTGATCTCGCTCGCGGCGGCGCCGGGCAGGATCAGCGGAATCTTTTCGCGGTTCGCGACGCTCATCATCGCGAGCGCCGATGAGCTGTAGTTGCCGCCGACCACCGCGACCACCTTGTTTTCGCCGATCAGCTTCTGCATGTTCTGCTGCGCGACCTGAGGGTTTGCTTCGTCGAGCCAGACGAGCTCGATCGGCCGGCCCAGCACTTTGCCACCGGCCTGCTCGACCGCCAGTTCGCTGCCTCGTTCGAGGAACTGGCCGATCGCCGCACCGGGCCCCTGCTTCGAATAGAGGAGCCCGATCCGCACCGGGTCGTTGCCCTGGGCGAATGCTGCGGCGCTGAATGCGAGACCTGTTGCGATGGCGAAGAGCGAACGAAACCCTACCCGCGCACGCGGATTGCAAAACTTCATGGCTGTCTCCTTGTTTTGTGGTGGTCCGCCCGGCAGTCGGTATTGCGCGGGCGTCCGTTTACTTCGCTGCTGCTACGGCTCTGTGTTTATGTCGTAATGGGCCGCTATGCGATGTAGGGTTTGCCGTAGACCGGCTCCTTGTAGGGAATCGGCGGCAATTGCCAGGTTCCGGTCGAAGGCGGCCTGACCTCGGCGTCGACGTGCACGTCGATCACACACGGCCGCCGGTTGCGCAGCGCCTGCTCGACCGCGTTGCCGAGATCCTGGGGACGCGTGACGGTCACGCCGTCCGCGCCGCACGCCCGCGCCCATGCCGCGAAATCCGGGTTGTAGCGCTCACCCGATTGCCCCTTGTAGAAAGCGGTGCCGATCTCGCGGCCGTCGAACAGGCCGTACTGCAGATCGCGAATCGCGCCCCACGCGAAGTTGTTCCAGACGATCCAGACGACCGGCAGGTCGTATTCGACCGCGGTGCAAAGCACGTACGGCGTCATCGTGAAGCCGCCGTCGCCGACCACCGCGACGCAGGGCCGCTCGGGCGCCGCGAGTTGCGCGCCGAGGATGCCGCACACGCCGAAGCCCATCGACGAATAGCCCCAGCTGTTCAGCATGCTCTGCGCGCGCTGCGGCTTCCAGAACTGCATGAACCAGTTGTGATGGACGCCCGAGTCGAGCGCCAGGATCACGTCGTCGGGCAGGGTTTTCTGCAACGTGCCGACGACGAACTCCGGCCGCAGCGGGCTCGTCGAATCACCGAAATGCGGTCGCACGAACGCTTCCCACTGCCGCACCCAGCCGAGCACTTCGTCGGCCCACGGCGCGTAGCGCTTCGCCTCGATCGCCGGCTGGCCCGGCAGCGCGTTCAGCAATTGACGGGTGAACACCTTCGCGTCCGCGACGATGCCAATCGTCGCCGCGTAGTTGCGGCCAAGCTCCGTCGGGTCGATATCGACGTGCACGAGCCTGGTCTTCGGGAAGTTCCACGAGTAGCCAGCATGCCAGCTCGACGACGACCGATCGTCGAAGCGCGTGCCGATCGTGATGACGAGGTCGGCGTGACGGCCCGCCTCGTTCGCCGCATAGGCACCGTTGCGACCGATGAAGCCGAGCGTCAGCGCGTCGTTCGCGGGCACGCAGCCCATGCCGTTCGGCGACGTGATGACGGGAATTTGCAGCTTCTGCTGCAACTCGGTCAACTCGGGGCCGGCCTCCGCGAGCGTCGCGCCGTGGCCGATGAACAGCACCGGCTTGCGCGCGTCGGCGAGCAACTGCAGCACCTCGGCGACGTCCGCGTCGCTCGCGCCGGGGCGCACCGGCCGGCCGAGCTGCGACGCGGGCGGCAGTTCGACATCGGCCTCTTCCTGGAACACGTTGTAGGGAATGTCGAGGTTCACCGGACCCGGACGGCCCGTCACCATCGTGTCCATCGCCTGGCGCAGCGCGAGCGGCAGCATGTCGACGCGCGACGGCTGGAACGCGCGCTTGACGACCGGACGCATCACCTGGGCGAAATCGGCCTGATTGTGGCGGTAGAGTTCCTGGAACGGCCCGCGGTTATGCTGCGAGGTCGGCACATTGGCCGTGATCGCCATGAACGCCGACGAGTCCGACAACGCGGTGGCGAGCGACATCACCATGTTCGCCGAGCCCGGTCCGGTGGATGTGAGCGTTGCCACCGGCTTGTGCTTGACGCGGAAATACGCGTCGGCCATGTGCCCCGCGCATTGCTCGTGGCGCGGCGAGATCAGCTTCAGCGAATCGCGTACGTCGTACAGCGCATCGAGAATGCCCACGTTGCCGTGTCCGCAGATTCCGAACACGTAGGGCACCTTCTCCTTGACCAGCGTCTCGGCGATCAGTTGACCGCCTTTCATCATCGGCATTGCATCGTCCCCTTCAAGTACTCAGCGTAATCAAACGTTCTTCGCTCATCTCTCGCACGGCGTAGTGCGGGCCTTCCCTGCCGAAACCGGAATCCTTGCTGCCGCCGTATGGCATCAGATCGACGCGCGAACTCGAGGTCTCGTTGATGTGCACGCCGCCGACCTGCAGCCGGCGCGCGGCCTTCAACGCCACGTCGAGACGGTTCGTGAAGAGCCCCGTGGCGAGACCGTATGGCGTCGCATTGACGAGGTCGATCGCCTCGTCGAGCGTGTCGAACGGCACCAGCGACATCACCGGCCCGAACACCTCCTTGCAACTGACCGGTGTATCGGGAGAGACGTCGGCGAGCAGCGTGGGCGGAATCAGCGCGCCCGCGCGAGCACCGCCCGCCAGCCGGCGCGCGCCGCGGTGCACCGCTTCGTCGATCCAGCGCTCGATACGCTCGGCCGCCGCGACGCTGATTACCGGGCCGACGAGCGTAGACGGTTCGCTCGGGTCGCCGTAGCGCAGTTCGTCGACCAGCTTGCTCAGTCTCTCTTCCGCTTCGGCAATCCGGCTGCGATGCACGAGCAGATTCTGAATGGACGTGCAGACCTGACCCGCCTTGCGGTAGCTCGCCGCGATGATTTTCGGCAGCGCCTGATCGAGGTTCGCGTCGTCGTCGACGATGGTGAAGGCGATGCTGCCGAGCTCCATCTGCGTGCGACGCAGCCCGGCGCGCTGCTGGATCGAGCGGCCGACCTCGGTGCTGCCCGTG
Source organism: Paraburkholderia sp. HD33-4 (assembly GCF_021390635.1). Classification (NCBI taxonomy): domain Bacteria; kingdom Pseudomonadati; phylum Pseudomonadota; class Betaproteobacteria; order Burkholderiales; family Burkholderiaceae; genus Paraburkholderia; species Paraburkholderia sp. HD33-4. The sequence continues at coordinate 1,582,681 of NZ_JAJEJS010000003.1, forward strand.
AACGCGAAAAAGCGCACCGCCGGTTCGTCGATGAGCCAGCCGGCGACATCCGCGCCGCCGTGCACGACGTTGATGAGACCCGGGGGCAAGCCCGCTTCGAGCAGGCTCGACGCCATCATGTTCGCGACTGCGGGCGTGTGCGTGGATGGTTTGAGCACGACGGCATTGCCCGCGGCCAGTGCCGGCGCCACCTTGTGCGCGACCGTGTTCAGCGGCGCATTGAACGGCGTGATCGCGCAGACCACGCCGAGCGGCACGCGCATCGTGAAGCCGAGCCGGCCAGCTTGCTGTGGTGCGCCGTCGAGCGGCACCATCTCGCCGGCGAGCCGGCGTGCCTCCTCGGCGGAGAGCCGGAAGGTTAGCAGGCAGCGCCGGATTTCGCCTTGCGCATCCGTGAGCGTAAACCCGCCTTCGGTTTGCAGTGCGGCAATTAGCCTCGGGGTCTCGCGTTCGAGAATCGCGGCGGCGCGTTCGAGCAAGGCGCCGCGCTCGTGCGGAGTCAGCGTGGACGCCTTGAACGCGCGTTGCGCGGCAGCGACCGCGGCACGGGCCTGCTCGTGCGACGCCACATGCAACCTTGCGCAGGGCGTCAGACGGTATTTGTCGAGCACTGCCATCTGGTCGCTGCCGTCGGTCCAATGGCCGTCGATCAGCAGTCGTACTTCGGACAGTGAGGTGGGTGATTCAATCATCGAATTGAACTCCGTGCGATAAGGCCCAGTGTAGGTCCGTGTTTTCGCGAGCAAAACTACTGAATTCCGAGAGCACCTATATGCTCAACTTATAGCCAAGTGCGTGCTGCGCCGCGATCACGCCGAATACCAGGGCTGGCCCTAGCGTGATGCCGGGGCCCGGATACGCGCCGTTCATCACCGAATGCATATCGTTGCCGCACGCGTAGAGGCCCTCTATCGGCGTGCCGTCCGCGCGCAGCGCGCGAGCGTGCTCATCGGTCATCACGCCGGCGGCCATGCCGAGATCGCCGGGAAAAACGGCCACCGCGTAGAAAGGGCCATGCTCGATCGGCGCCACGCAGGGATTGGGTTGGTGATCGGCATCGCCGAGATGACGTTGATAGATGTTCGCGCCGCGCCCGAATTCGTCGTCGCGCCCCGCTCTCGCGCCTGCATTGAAACGCTCGACGGTCTCCTGCAACGCTGCGGGCGGCACCCCGATGCCCTGGGCCAACGCGGCGAGCGTGCGCGCTTGCCTGAGGTAACCGCTCGCGACCTCGCGACGCGTGGACAGCGCGAATGGCCGCACCTTGCCCAGCCCATATTTCCAAAGGAAGCGGCGATCACAGATGAGCCACGCGCAACCCGCATCGTTGCCGTCGCGAAGTTGCGCGCGCACGAACTCGTGATACGACACGGCCTCGTTCACGAAGCGCTTGCCTTGCCGGTTCACCGCGATCAGGCCCGGCTTCGCGCGATCCGTCACGGTGTGAGGGAACAGCGCTTGCGTGCCGTCTTCGCGCTTCCAGCACGAGACGGGCACCCAGAACGCGAGCGCATCGTCGACGCCGTGCGACGGTGGGCTCAACGCCGCGCCAGCGGCCAGCGCAAGACGCACCCCGCCCTGCAGCGCCTGCGCATTGACGGTCGCCGAGCGATGCCCCGCCTCGGCGGGCACGAACAAGGCGCGAAGTTCCGCGTCGTGCGAGATACCGCCGGTTGCGAGCACGACCGCGCGTGCGTGCACGACCTGCGACTCGCCGCCGATGCGCACGTGAAGCCCCGTCACACGATCGCCCTCGGTGACGAGGCGCGTGACGATGGTGTTCAGCGAGATGTCGACGCCCAACGCGAGCGCCGACTTGAACAGGCGCGCGGCCAATGCATTGCCGAGCACGAGCGAGGTGCCGCGGTGCGCGTGCCGCCGCTGCAGCGCATATCGGCCGACGAGCTTGAGCACGTCCCACGCCGCACGTGGCGACTTCGCGAAACGGCGCAGTTTCGGAATGTCTTCGCGGCTGATCATCATTCCGCCGAGCAGCATGAACTCCGGCAACGGATCGCGCAGCAACGCGAAATCCCGGCCGAGTTCACGACCGTCGAACGGTACGGGTTCGAGGACGCGGCCTCCCGATGTCGCGCCGGGGAGGTCCGGATAATAGTCGGGATAGCGGCGCACGGGCCGCAGCTTCAGTTCGGTGTGCGCTTCGAGATGGCGAATCGCGGCGTCGCCGTGCTGCAAAAACGTGCGAATGCGCAGATCGCTGACGCTGCCCGGCACGGTCTGCTCGATATAGCGACGGGCCGCATCGGCATCGTCGCGCAGACCCGCTTCGTGCAGCTTGTGATTGTCGGGAATCCAGATCATTCCACCGGATACCGCCGTGGTTCCGCCTATCTGGCCACTGTGCTCGACGAGCAGCACGCGCCGGCCTGCCGCCGCACCGGTCGACGCGGCCGCGAGCCCGGCTGCGCCGCCGCCAACCACGATAAGGTCATAGCTGTGATCGATCATGGCGACAGAGTCTACCGGCGACCCGCTCGCGCACGGCACTATGGAATTCCGATAGGTGCTATCGATTCCGCGTATGGCTGGCCTCGCGCCGGCCGTTGGTAAGATTCCATGCGACGTGCGCGCGGCCCGGTGCCGCCCCTGAACGCCAAAAACCCACGCCCCACTGTGACCCGAGGAAAACCACGAATGGCGAATCCCGATCGCACCAGGATAATTCAGCGCAAGACAGCGGAGTCCGCCTCGATGCTGGCGAACGTCAAGCGCGCGATGGCGCTCACCGCCCGTATCAACCGCCTGACGTTCGACGATACCGACGAAGTGCGCGCGCTGTTCAGCGAACTCATCGGCAAGCCGGTGGACGAGAGCTTCATGCTGATCCCGCCGTTCTATACGACGGGCGGCGTCGATATCCGTGTCGGGCGCAACGTCTTCGTCAATCAGAACTGCACGTTCTACGACCTCGGCGGGCTCGAGATTGCCGACGACGTGATGATCGGGCCCAACGTGAGCCTGATCACATCGGGTCATCCCGTTGAACCATCGCGGCGGCATGCGGGCGTTACCGCCAGTCCGATCGTGATCGGGCGAAACGTCTGGATCGCGGCCGGCGCAACGATCATCGGCGGGGTGACGGTCGGGGAAAACTCCGTTGTTGCGGCGGGCTCGGTCGTCACGACGGACGTTCCCGCGAATACTCTGGTGGGCGGAAACCCAGCGAGGGTGATCCGGTCGATCGGCGACTGAAGCTACGTGCGCGCAAGGCCTCTTCGAGTACGTGTTCGGCGCCGCTTTCCGCAGTCGGTCGGAGACTGGACGGTCGACGGATTTTCGCTGGTCATTCGTCGGGTGATCGCGAGCAGGTCTTCGATATTGACGGGTTTGACGAGGTGAGTGTCACACCCCGCCGCCGCTGAGCGCGCGAGGTCTTCGGGCTGTCCATAGCCCGACACGGCGACGATTTCAAGGCGCTTGCCGGTCGCCCGATGCTCCCTCAGCCGACGAGCGACTTCATAGCCGCTGATTCCCGGCAGACCAAGGTCAAGGAAGACGATCTGCGGGTCGAAGGCAGCGGCGATCTGAAGCGCTTCTTCCCCGCTGTGTGCGGTACGCACATCGTGCGCGTCGAGAATCATTGCGAGCGACAGCGCGGCATCGCTGTTATCGTCGACGATCAGAACACGCAATGGGTCGGACGGCGCTCGACCTGCCTGGGCATCGTCCTTCGCCTCCCGGTCGCCGGCCTGGCAAACGGGTAGACGTATTTCGAATTCACTGCCTCGATTCTTGCCTTCGCTTCTGGCGGCAATCGTCCCTCCGTGCATCTCGGTCAGCGTCTTGCAGACCGACAGCCCGATCCCAAGGCCGCCCCGGGACGGCTCGCCGTGACAGGATCCCTGCACGAAGAGATCGAACACGTGAGGAAGCGCATCGCCCGAAATACCCGTGCCTGTGTCCGACACCGTAATGGATATTTCCTCACCGACGGCCGTCGCACATATGACGATCCGGCCACCGTCGTCGGTGTATTTGATCGCGTTGTCCAGCAGATTGGAAAATGTCTGGGTGATCCGCGCCCGGTCGCCGTGAACGTAGACCGGATGCTCCAGTGGCAGACGCACGATGTCGTGATGGCGCTGCAACGCCGCCGGCATCGTGATCTCGAGAGCATGGTCGAGTGCCAGCCTGATATCGAAGACCTCGCGCTTCAACTCGATCTTGCCGGTGGTGATCCGCGATACATCGAGCAGGTCGTCGATCAGATGCGACAGGTGGCCGGTCTGGCGTTCGATCACGTTACGCAGCCACTCACGTTTGGCGGGATCGGCTCCGGCGCTGTGGCCCAGCAGATGCGCGGCGTTACGCACGGGCGCCAACGGATTGCGCAGCTCGTGCGCGAGCGTGGCCAGAAAGATGTCCTTGCGCCGATCGGCGTCCCGCAGTTTCGCCTCCGCGGCGGTCCGCTCCGTCACGTCGCACAAGCTGCCGATGAACGTGAAGTCGTCATGCTGATTGGGCGGACGCAGATACCCGAACATTTCGACGGTCCTGAGCGCACGGTCGGTTACGCGGTGCAGCCGGAACGCGACATGCACCGGCTCGCCGGAGACCACGCGGGACCGGAAATGGACCCGCAGCAGCTCGACATCGTCCGGATGAATGACCGACGTCATGAACTCGGTTGCCGTCAACGGGCCCCTCTCCTCGGGCTGTCCGGTGATCTCGTACATCCGCCGGTTTTCCCACACGCCTTGTCGCGAGATGCCACGCCACTCGAAGATGCCGATGCCGGCCGCGCTCGTCGCGACCCGCAGGCGCTCCTCCGTGCTCTTTAGCGCGGTTAGAGCCCGCTGCAGGTTGTCCTGTGCCCCCGCCACCTCGGTCGCCTGACGTTGCATTTGCGCCTCGATCGCGTTTTCGATCATCGCGCGAAAGGTCCGCTCGACGATGTCGTGCGCCTGCATGTGAACGTCGACGGAAGCGGCAACGGGACTGAAATACGCGCGGATCTCGTCTTTCAGAAAGCGCTGCATCAGATCGATGTTGCGAAACAGATCCGTGACCCGCCAGTCGTCTGGCCAGAATCTGCCGGGCTGCGCGACATCCTCGTGCGCGGGTGACGACGCGTCGCTGCCGGCGAGCAGCAGCGCGGCGCATACTTCGGCCAGCATGAAAGCGAAACAGCCGGTGAGTCCTTGCCCGCTGTGCACTTCGGTATGCGCGCGCTGCGCCGAGGTCTCGGCGATCCAGCGACGCATCAGTTGCCCACGGGTGCGCCCCAGCCTGCGCGCCAGCCCATTCAGCGTGATCGCATCGCGAGAATCCAGATCGAGATCCCGTTTCATCCGGGTACCCCCGGACGAAAGGCGTGAGCCCGCGATGCCGTGCCGGCATGCGGGCTTGTGTCGGTCAGCCTCTTTGTCATGGACCGTTTCGGTAGGTTACGTAGCGCGCGACTATTAGTAGTATCGACCGGCCGGGATTGTACGCCGGCTCCCCGCAAACCGCGTGACACTGTACCCGCTGCCGGGCGGCTGTTTAACCGAGACAAACCCGCAGCCGACGCTGGCCAGGCTATTTCGATGGCGTAGTGCCAGCTGCGTTCGCCACGGACGGTGGAGCGGAACACGATGCGCGACGCAAAGCTCGACGTTTCCGACGCAAGCATCGTCGCGTGCGCGTAAGATTGCCGGGAACGCGATCAGGACGCGAAGGAGCCATGGCGATGGAGGAATCCCGGAACTCGACGCGACAGAACGGCCCCAAGGTCGCGTTTGCGCTGCAAGGAGGCGGTTCGCACGGCGCCTTCACGTGGGGTGTGCTCGACCGTCTGCTGGAGGCATCGTCGCAGGGAACGCCACTCGACATCGCGGCGATCAGCGGCGCGAGCGCGGGCGGCATCAACGCGACGCTGTGCGCGGCGGGTCTCGCAACTGGCGGAGCAACGAAAGCACGCGAGATGCTGCGCGCCTTCTGGGAGGCGGTATCGCGCGCCGGCGCGCTGGCGGGCAACGCGCTCCTCGGCTTTTCCGAACCAGGCCCATTCGGCGGCTGGAATATCGACTGGAATCCCGCCGCCATCATGCTGGAGGCCGTGGGACTCGTCGCTTCGCCTTACGGCAATCCGTTTTACCGCGATCCACTCGGGCCGGTGATCCGCTCCGCGCTCCCCGAACAGGATCTCGCCACGCTCAATACGACGCGCGAGGGCCCGCAACTGTTCATTTGCGCTACCGACGTACGAACCAACCAACGCGCCATCTTCACCCGCCCCGAGATTTCAGTTGACGTATTGCGCGCTTCCGCATGCCTGCCGAGCGAGTTTCGCACCGTGAGCGTGGACGGCATACCGTACTGGGATGGCGGCTATCTGGGCAACCCGCCTTTGGCGCCGTTGATCGAGCATGCTCAGGATCTGATCCTCGTCCTCGCGAATCCGTTCGTGCGCCACGACATGCCGCCCAAAGATGCGCGCGGCATTCTCGACCGGCTCAATGAAATCGGTTTCAACGCATCCGTGGTGCTGGAGATCAACGCGATCGAAGCGGTCAACCGCGTGCTCGACTCCGTGGGCGAGGAAGCGGCACGCAAAAGCCGGTTCAAGCCCATCAGGTTTCACCTGATCCGCGACGACGATTTTCTCGCGAAGTTCGGTTTCGTCTCCAAGAGCAGCACGTCCTGGTCATTGCTCAACACGCTGTTCGAGCGTGGACGCGAAGTGGCGGGCGTATGGCTCAGAAACGACTACGCGAAGCTCGGGCAGGCGTCTTCGCTCGACGTCAAGAGTTCGTTGCTCGATCCGACGCTCAAGCACAGAAGCAATGCGGGTGCGCGACAGAGCTGATAGACGGCCGCGCCGATCGCATCGTGTCGTCTCTGTGCGTGCGTTGCTGGGCGCCGTACGGTCAGCCTCGCGCTTCTTCATCGATGATGGATCGATGCCGGGTCTCCGGCATCAGCAGATAGGTGATCAGCGAGATCGCCGCGCACGCGCTCACGTAGTAGAAGAACCACGACTCGTGACCCGCGTGCTTGAACTTCAGCGCGAGGTATTCCGTCGTGCCGCCCATCACCGACGACACCACCGCAAACGGCAAGCCGACGCCGAGGGCACGCAGCTTCGCTGGAAACAGCTCCGATTTGACGAGCCAGTGGATCGACGAGAAGCCGCTCAGAATGGCGAGCGCCGCCAGGTTCAGCGCGAATGCGACCCACACGCTGTGCGTGGCGCCTAGCGCGTGCATCAGGGGCACCGTGCAGAACGTGCCGCCGACACCGAACACCAGCATCACGGGTCGCCGGCCGACGGCATCCGACAATAGTCCATAGAGCGGCTGGAAACACATGTAGATCACGAGCGCGGCGGTGGTGATCAGCGTCGCCGTGCCGCGGCTGAAGCCAGTCGTGTTGACCATGTACTTCTGCAGATAGATCGTGAACGTATAGAACGCGACGGTGCCGCCGATGCTGATGCCGATCGTCCACAAAGTCTGCATGCGATGCCGGACCAGCAACGCCATCAGACTGCCGCGCCCGGCTTCGTCCGGCCTCGCCGACGCTTGTGCGTCGGAGCGTTCGAAAGCCTCCGTTTCCGCGATGCCGCGCCGCAGATACAGTGCGAAGACGGCGAGCGCTCCGCCGATCGCGAACGGAATGCGCCAGCCCCAGGCTTCGAGTTGCGCGGGCGACAGCATCAGCCACTGCAGCACGAGCATCAACGCAAGCGCGATCAATTGCCCCATCACCACCGTCACCTGGACGAAGCCGACGAAGAAGCCGCGCCGGCCGGGCGGCGCCATTTCGCTCAGATAGGTCGCGCTCGTGCCCGCCTCGCCACCCATGCTGAAGCCTTGCAGCAGCCGCGCGCACACGAGCACGCCGGGTGCCGCGACGCCGATCGTCGCGTAGGTCGGCGTGAGCGCGATGATCAACGAACCGATGCTCATCATCGCCACCGATACGCTCAATGCGACGCGCCTACCGCGCCGGTCGGCGAGCGCGCCGATCGCCCAGCTGCCGAGCGGGCGCACCACATAGCCTATCGCGGCGATCGCGGCCGCGTTCAGCAGTTGCGCCGTCTGATTGCCGCCTGGAAAGAAAGCCTTGCTGAAGTAGATCGAGAAGATCGAGTAAGCGAGAAAGTCGTACCACTCGATCACGTTGCCCGCGCTGCCGCCGATGATCGAGCGCAGGCGCTCGCGTCGGCCGCCGACAGAAGCCCGTAGCGAAAGATCATGAGGCGTTGCGGCCATCCTGTGTCCCCTTGCGGCCTGGCGGCCGGTTTTGTCTGGTGCCTGGATTGCTGCTTTGCTACTGTGGTGCTTTGCTGCTTCACTGCCTTTGCCGCCGTGCCGCCGTGCTGCCGTGCTGCCGTGCTGCCGTGCTGCCGTGCTGCCGTGCTGCCGTGCTGCCGTGCTGCCGTGCTGCCGTGCCGCCGTCACTCAGCGCGCGTATTACGCGCACCACCGCCCTCGGCCACTAGCCGGGGGTCGCAAGCAGGCGCACGAGTTCGGCCGTGTCGCTCTTTTCTTCCGCGTACAGCACCCAGTCCACGATGCGGCCGATCTGCTCGGCGCCGATCCGGTGCGCCGCGAGCTTCATCATCTTGCCGACGATCTCCGCATCGCTCGCGAACGCATGCTCGCTGCCGCGCTGGGACTGCACGGTTTCCTCGAGCCGGGTGCCGTCGCGCAGTCTGACCTCGACCCGCACCGTATGGCGCGAGCCGCGTCCGAGGGCGGTGATCGAAGGATCTTCGAGCACCTGTACGCGGTCCGCCAGCGCCATGCGCTGAGGGTCCGCGACCTTGTCCTCGCTGAACTGGTCGACGAACACATCGCCTTCGAGCAGCAGTGTGGCGACGCAATAGGGCAGGTTCAGTTGCGCGGACGTCAAGCCCTGCGGCACATAGCGCCAGCCAACGTGATCGACGGTCACACGCGAGCCGTGCACGACGATCGATTCCACCTCGCTCGCCGCAAACGGGTGACGTGCCTGCATCGCGCGGATCGCGTCGAGCGTCGTGTGATTGCTGCCCACGCACGAATAGAACTTCAGCGCGATGTTCATCGTCTCGAAGCGCTCGCCGAGACCGTCGATCAACTGCGTCAGATCGAAACGGTCGGTCGAGCGGGAGAACGTGCTGCAAAAGCCGCCATACGGATTTTCGAACACGTCGACGATGCCCGTGAAGCCGTTCTGCGCCAGCAGCGCGCCATACAACCCGCTTTGCGCGGCGCGGCCCGCATGCATGCGCTTGACCATCGCGCCGAACTGCGCCGCCATCAGTCCCGCCGACTGCGTGCCGCCGATGCCGAGTGCGTGCACCGTGCGCGCCGTATCGAGACGCAACGCGGCCGCCGCGCCCGCCGCCGCCGAAAACACGCCGACGGTCGCGCCCGAATGCCAGCCCTGCGCGATGTGCTCCGGTCCCATGCACATGCCGACGCGCGGCCCCACTTCGTAGCCGGCTACGCACGCACGCAGAAACTCGCGGCCGCTCATGCGGGCATTGGCCGGCAGCATCTCCGCGATCGCGAGGATCGCCGGCAGCGTGACCGCGCCGACATGCAACACGCCCGCGCGATGCACGTCGTCGAGCTCGAAGCTCTGGATCATCGTGCCGTTGACGAGCGCCGCGTGCGGCGCCGACAGCTTCATCGGCATGCCCCACACGCGGCAACCTTGAGTCGTATCGACGCCCACGAGCGTATCCGCAAGAATCCGGCTCCACTCGAGGCCCGAGCCGAATAGCGCGCACCCCAGCGAATCGAGAATGAGCAACTTGATGCGAGCGCGCACCTCATCAGGAATCGCTTCGTAACGCAATCCGGCCACGAAGGCCGCGACGCCGCCGGTATAAGGGTTTGTGCCGATGTCGTTGTGCTGGTTCATCGCGTGACGGGCGCAATGGCGCGGTAGTGGGTTGAGCGGAGAAATCGTGCTGCTGTTGCCCAGTATCCGCACGCACCGGCGATTTGTGAATTGCGTGCGACGCGATTATTATTGCCCCACACGCAATAGTCCGCCTTCTTCGATCGTCCACGAACAGCTTGTCATGGTCCGTTTTCCCGGTGTCGATCTCGATTCGCTTCGCGCTTTCGTCGCAGTCGCTTCGCATGCGTCGTTCAACGATGCGGCGATCGAACTGAACCTGTCCGCATCGGCGCTGACGCGTCGCGTCAAACGGCTGGAAGAGGCGCTCGACCTGATGCTGTTCGAGCGCACGACGCGCACGGTCTCGCTGACGTCGTCCGGAGAACTGCTGCTGCCGCGTGCGCAGAGCGTGCTGCGCGAGCTCGACGCGTCGTTGCAACTCGTCACCGAGGCCACTCGCATTCGCGCGGGTCAACTGACGATTGCGTGCATTCCCACCGTCGCGAAGTTCATGCTGCCGAAGATCGTCAGCAGCTATCACCACAAACGCCCTGAAGTTCGCCTGAGACTGATTGAAGCGGATCTGCTGACCGTCGCCCGGCGCGTCGCCAACGGAGACGCGGAGTTCGGCATTGCGTTTCTCGTCAACGAAACGCCGGAACTCGAGATCGACGAACTGCTGGTGGACCCGTATGTACTTGCGTGCCCCGCCGATCATCCGCTGGCGAAGAGCGAACACGTCGCGTGGCGGGAGCTGAGACCGTGGCCGCTGATCGTGTCGGGCACGACGAGCGGCAATCGACGGATGCTCGATGCCGCATTGCGCGACATCGACTGGCGGCCGGACCGGCTAATCGAAATCGAGCATCTGACGACATCGCTCGGACTCGTCGAAGCGGGACTCGGCATCTCGATCATTCCGCGTTGCGCGGCGCCCCGCGATACTCAATCGAAAATCGCGATCCGTCCACTCGTCGAGCCGACGGTTGCCCGCACGATCGGTTTGCTGCGACGACGCGATGCGACGCTGTCGGCCGTCGCGCGAGATTTTCGACTGACGTTGCGCAGGATGGCGCCGCTCGATCCCGCATGGATGCAGCCGGAGTAATCGCGCATGCGCCCGCCGATGCGTATCGGCGTGAGGCCGTGGCCGTCAGCCTGCGGCAGTTTCAATCGCCTCCTCGCGAGATGACCTTCGCGATGGCCTGCGCCGCCGTCGCAACGTTGTTGTCGTTGAGCGCGGCGACGCACATGCGCCCGGACCGGATCAGGTAGACGCCGTGCCGTTCGCGCAACGTGTCGACCTGGTCTGCCGACAACCCCGTGTAGGTGAACATACCGCGCTGCTCGAGATACCGCGCGAGCATCGTGTCCGGCACCTTGCCACGCAAGTGTTGATGGATCTCGGCACGCATACGCATGATGCGTCGGCACATCGACGCAAGCTCTTCCTGCCACGATTGTCGCAGTGCCGGCGTGGTCAGCACGCGCGCGACGATCTTCGCGCCGTGCGTCGGCGGATTGCTGTAGTTCGCTCGCACCGCGCTCGTCAATTGACCCAGGACGCGCCCGGCAACCTCCGGCGACTCGCAAATCACCGACAGTCCGCCGCACCGCTCGCCATACAGCGAGAAGTTCTTCGAGAACGAATTGGCCACCAATGCCGGCACGTTCTGGCGCACGAGCTCACGAATCGCAAATGCGTCCGCGTCGATGCCTGCGCCGAAGCCCTGATACGCCATGTCGACGAATGGCAACAGGTTCCGCTTCCTGATGACCTCGATGAGTTGCACCCATTGTGCGTCGTTGAGATCCACGCCCGTCGGGTTGTGACAGCATGCGTGCAACAGCACGACGCTGCGCGCCGGCAGCGCGTCGATGGCCGATAGCATCTGCTCGAATTTCAGGCCGCCGGTCGACTCGTCGTAGTAGGGATACGCACCGACTTCAAAACCCGCGCGCTCGAAGATGAAACGGTGGTTCTCCCACGTCGGATCGCTGACCCATACCCGTGAGCCCGCAAAGTAGCGCTTGATGAAATCCGCACCGACCTTGAGCGCGCCCGAGCCGCCCAAGGTCTGCACAGTCGCGATGCGCCCTTCGATCCGCGCCGCCGAGTCGTCGCCGAACACCAACGATTGCACGGCATCGCGGTAGTGCGCGAAGCCCGCCATCGGCAGGTACGGCTTTGGACCGAGCTCGGCGAGCAGTTGTCCTTCCGCCTCGCGCACGGCTTGCATCACCGGCAAGCGCCCTTGATCGTCGTAATAAATCCCAATGCTCAGATTGACCTTATCGTTGCGCGGATCCTTCGCGAAGTTCTCGTTCAACGTGAGGATCGGGTCACCCGCATAGGCATCGATGTGTTCGAACATGCTAATTCCATGGATTAGGACAAGAGATTGCAGAAACGCGGTGCTTAGCGCATCGGCACGCCAACGGGTACCGCGCTGCTCGCGCGCCTGTTGCGCAAGCGATAGCCGACGCCCAGCGCAACGAGCCAGACCGGGATCAGGTAGACCGACATGCGCAGATCCGGAATCAGCCACATCACGACCAGAATGCCGCCAAGGAAGATCAGACACAGATAGTTGGTAAGCGGATAACCGAGGCTGCGGAAGAAGGTCGTCTCACCAGCTCGTGCTTTCGCAGCGCGGAAGCGCAAATGAATGATGCTGATCATCGCCCAGTTGATGATGAGCGCCGACACGACAAGCCCCATCAGCAGTTCAAACGCCTTGCCCGGCATCAGATAGTTGATCACCACGCAGGTGGCCGTCGCCAGAGCGGAAACGCCGAGCGCGACGAGTGGAATGCCGCGGGAATTCACCTTCAGCAACGCGCGCGGCGCATTGCCCTGGCCTGCGAGACCGTAAAGCATGCGGCTGTTGCAATAGACGCCACTGTTGTACACCGACAGCGCGGCGGTCAGCACCACAGCATTGAGCACGTTGGCGACGAAATTGCTATTCATCGCGTGAAAGATCAGCACGAACGGACTGCCGCCCGTAACGACTTTTTCCCACGGATACAGCGACAGCAGCACGCCGAGTGCGCCGACGTAGAAAATCAGGATCCGGTAGATCACCTGGTTCGTTGCGCGCGGGATCGTGTGCGAAGGATCTTCCGCCTCGGCGGCGGTAATGCCGACGAGTTCCAGTCCACCGAACGAGAACATGATGACCGCCATCGACATCACGAGACCCGACACGCCGTTCGGGAAGAAGCCGCCGTGGCGCCACAGATTGGCCACGCCCGCGTCCGGGCCGGCATGGCCCGAGAGCAGCAGATAGCCGCCGAAGCCGATCATGCCGACGATGGCCGCGACCTTGACGATCGAAAACCAGAATTCGAGTTCGCCGTATGACTTCACGCTGGTCAGGTTGATCGCGTTGACGACGCCGAAGCAGACGAGCGCGGAGACCCACGTCGGCAGACCAGGCCACCAGTACTGCATGTAGATGCCCACGGCCGACAGTTCTGCCATCGACACGAGGATGTACAGCACCCAGTAGTTCCAGCCGGACACGAAGCCGGAGAACTGGCCGCAGTATTTGCCTGCGAAGTAGCTGAAGGAACCTGCAACGGGCTCGTCGACGACCATTTCGCCGAGTTGCCGCATGATAAAGAAAGCGACGATGCCCGCGATCGCGTATCCGAGCAATACCGACGGCCCTGCCGTTTTGATGGTCTGCGCGATGCCGAGAAAGAGGCCTGTGCCGATTGCGCCTCCTAGCGCGATCAACTGGATGTGACGATTCTTCAGGCCGCGCTGTAGCGTGCCCTGCTCCTGGTGTGCCACGATGTTGTCTCCTGTGTCCTGCGGTTGAGTCCGGACGCCACGCCTCGTTTTTCGCCTGCTCCTGTCAGGCAGGCGAAATATGCCGAGACGTCACAGCCGACGCTTGTGACGCCGGGGCCGTGTCTTGCTGGGATAGGTATTGTTGAAGCGGCTATGAACGGGTTGTGCGCACGTCAGACCTTCAGCGTGCCCCGCTCGATCTGATCGCGTTCGAGCGACTCGAACAGCGCCTTGAAATTGCCTTCCCCGAAACCTTCGTCACCCTTGCGCTGGATGAATTCGAAGAACACGGGGCCAAGCAGCGGTTTGGAAAAGATCTGCAACAACAGGCGCGGGGAGCCGTCCGCCGTCGTTCCGTCGAGAAGGATGCCGCGCGATTGCAATTCGCCAACCGGTTGACCGTGGCCCGGCAGGCGCGTTTCGAGCGCATCGTAGTAGTAGCTGTTCGGCCCGGTCATCAGCGGCACGCCTGCCATCTGCAGGTTGTCGATAACCGTGACCAGATCGTCCGTCAGGAACGCGATGTGTTGAATGCCCTCGCCATTGAAGGCCATCAGGAATTCCTCGATCTGGCCGCTCCCCTTGCCGGATTCCTCGTTCAATGGAATGCGGATTTTGCCGTCCGGCGCCGTCATCGCCTTCGACGTGAGACCCGTGTATTCGCCCTCGATGTCGAAGTAGCGCAGTTCACGGAAGTTGAACAGATTCTCGTAGAAGTTGGCCCAATACGTCATGCGGCCGCGATAGACGTTGTGCGTGAGGTGATCGACGAGGCGCAAGCCATGACCGGCCGGCCGTCGCTCGACACCTTCGATGAACTCGAAATCGATGTCGTAGATCGACTTGCCGTCTTCGAAGCGGTCGATCAGATAAAGCGGCGCGCCGCCAATGCCTTTGATTGCGGGCAATCGCAACTCCATCGGACCGGTTGCGATCTCGATCGGCTGAGCGCCCAGCGACAACGCGCGGGCGTAGGCCTGGTGCGAATCCTTCACGCGAAATGCCATACCGCACGCGCTCGGGCCATGCTCGGCGGCAAAGTAAGCGGCCGCACTATTGCGCTCGCGATTGACGATGAAGTTGATTTCGCCCTGGCGGTAAAGCAGTACATCCTTCGAACGGTGGCGAGCCACCAGGGTGAAGCCCATCTGCTCGAACAGCGGTTCGAGCACATTGGGTGTGGGCGAAGCGAATTCAACGAATTCGAAGCCCATCAATTGCATTGGATTCTCAAACAGGTCGGCCATGATCGTCTCAGGTTCAGCGGATGTTGAATGATTTTCGGCGAGCAACCCGCACGCAGTGCTGCGGGGCGTTGTAAAAATGAAAGAAAATTTCTCGATACGGTCTCTCAGGCAGCATCCTCCGACCACCCGCGCATCTGACTATTCTCCCAGCGCATCTGCTCTCGTCGCAGCGACATCTGGGATCAGTGTAAATTTTTATCGATGCAATAGGATTTCCTAGCGAACGCAGACAAACCCTGATTTGTGCATTACCATTTCATTTTGCCAATGTTTTAGGAAATAAAAGTGCAGACGATCGACTTCGACCGTATCGACCTGCGTTTGCTGGACATTCTTCAGTCCCAGGGGCGCATCTCCAATCTCGAACTTGCGGAGGCGATCAAGCTGTCGCCGGCGCAAACGCTGAGACGTCATCGCCGGCTAGAAGAAGTGGGCGTGATCAAGCTCTACGAAACGCGACTCGACGCGCAGATGCTTGGCTTTGGCGTGGTGGCTTTCATCCAGGTGACGATGGAGCGAGGCCATGTCCGCGACCTGTCGAAGTTCAAGCGGATGATCTCGGAACTCACCCAGGTTCAGGAATGCTTCGTCGTGACGGGCGATATCGATTACATGCTGAAGGTCGTGGCGCACGACCTGAAAGCGCTGTCGGAGTTTCTGCTGGATACGCTGATGCACATTCCGGGCGTGAGCGGCGTCAAGTCCAGCGTATGTCTCGATGAGATCAAATGTACGGGCGCTGTCCCGTTGGCGACCTAGACCGATGCTGAACGCGAGCGTCGGCGAAAACGCCGCAGCCCGCGAGCACCGCCCGTCGCGCGCTGGTGCTGCCCTACCATCCCCGCACCCGTCTGTCCGTTTGTTCGAACGTTCAGCTTTCTTAGTGAATCGTCTCGGAAACCGTACTGACGATCAACGAAAACAACCGCTCCATTTCACCCTCGATCTCGCTGCCGCTGAACGGATCGCGATTGGCGCCGAACGCTTCGTCCAGTTCCATCCAGTCGGCGGCGGTAAGAAAACGCAATGCGGCCGGCAAAATCACTTCCTCCTCCAAACGCCTGTGATTGCGATAAAACGCCGCGTATTCATCAACCAGGGTCCGCAAAGCCGGCGCCGCGGCATACCCGCTCAGTTCGTATCGGGTCAGCGCCCGCTCAAGATCACGCACCCGTGCCTCGCCCGCCACATGCTGCGCCTCCAGTTCTTCAATGACGTCATCCAGTTCGTCCGTGCGTGATCGCAAGCGCGCAAACAGATATTTGTCTTCCTTCGGATGATGAACCTGCTCCGGATATTCCCGAATGTAGTAAAGCATGGCTCGCATCAGCATCGGCTCGGGCGCATGCGCGCCGGCGGACAACGACTCGACGAACCGGGTCATGCCGTTGACCACCGCTGAAAGCTGTTGATGTTCGCGGACGATGGTCTGTACGGCCCTCCGCGCGATTGGGTATTGCATGTGACTGCTCCTGAAGGTGAATGCCCCGAGGCAATGCAGAGCGAGGAACTATTGCACCCTTCCAACCGACCTCAAGATCGAGCGTCCTTGAGCGGTGAGACGCCCTCGCGCGGATCCGGACGCGAGCTTTTCCAGAGAAACGAGTTGGCGCTCGCACAACGCGTCGAGATCGCCAGGATCGAAATTCTCCGGACGAGGGTTTGTCTCGAGAAGCATGAGCGTTGCGATCTCATGTGGGCTAAGCATCGTCGTCTCCTTTGCTCTGATGTTCGATCCATCAAGGTCCTTTCTCGAAGGATAGATGCTCATCAAAACGTGTCGACGCGCATTTTGTCGCATGGGTAGAGGCCGGAATCCGGCCTCTCGACGCGGGTCGACAATCAGAGAAGATCGGGCGTCCGGCAACTGGACAGTTCGATCGATGCAGTTAAATGCTCAATTCAACGGAGGATGGCAATGGTTCCGCATCCGCCCGCACTGAAGCGAGCCTCAGCATGCCGCCAGGGTTTGCGTGGAGCGCTCCAGTGCGATCGGGCCCGAGCGCTTCGCAACACGCTCGATAGCCGCGATATGGCCGAGTGCCGCGCGGAACGTGTCGTCGATACCGCGCTCCCCATCCAGCGCGACAACACCGTTGACCTCGAACACGGCGCGATAGGCCGCCACCTGACGCAGCAGAAAGTTCATCGGCGGCGGCTGATCGTTCTCGTCGTTTCTTGCCCGCACGCGGCGCTGTGAAGTCGCGCCAGAAACGTTCAGGCCAAAGGCGACGTCGGGACGCAGCAAATGCCCAGCGATACTGTGGAGCACGTGCGCGGTCTGCGCAGGATCGGATCGCGTGCCGATTTCAGCCTGAGAGGTGAACACATAACGATCGCAAAAGACCACGTCGCCGCGTTCCAGTGCCGGTATGACCGTGTCGGTCATATGCTGGACGAGGTCTCCCATGATGGACAGCAGAATGCCCAGCATGTCGACCCGCCGTGCGCTTGCGTCGGTTCCGGCACCGGCGTTCGAGGTATGCCAGTGGCCGTCGACCATCTCCCGGAACACTTCGTCTTTGCGGATCCGGCGGGTCGGTGTAAACGTCGTCACGCAGTTGAACCCCGCATGCGTGCACGCGCTTTCGAGCCTTTCCATCAATGACGACTTCCCCGCTCCATCCACACCGCACAACGTGACCAGCACACCCGGATAAGCATGCGGTTTGAGTTCGAGCGCTTCGAACACACCATTCGACATGAGATCACCTCAGACCATGACTTCGCGCGACTCCGCGAGCATTTCGTCGCGGGCCTCGATCGGCGCGAGGACCGCTGTGAAGTGCTTGAGCATCGGCGGTGCCGAGACGATGCGCATTCCCCTGATCGCATCGCGTCGTCGATAGACCCGGATCAATGCGGCGGCGACCGCCGCGAGGTGGCTATCGGTGTAGACGCGGCGAGGAATGGCCAACCTCAGCAGCTCCATTCTCGGAGGCGTGGACGCGCCGGACGACGGATCCTCTTTCAGGAACGCCAACGAGCCCAGACCGACAGCGCGCACGCCGCCCTCCAGATAAAGCTCGCTAGCGAGCGCCTCGGCTGGGAACTCCGAGCGCGGCACGTGCGGCAGGAAGGCGGCCGCATCGACATAGACCGCATGTCCACCGGTCGGCCTCAGTATCGGAACGCCGCCGGCTAGCAGCGTGTCTCCTAGCCGCTCGACCTGACCCACGCGGTGCTGAAGGTATGAGTCGTCGACCATCTCGCGCAGACCGATCGCGAGCGCTTCGAGATCGCGACCCGCCATGCCTCCGTACGTGACGAAGCCTTCGTGCAGCACGAGCAGCGGCACGACCTGATCGTAGAGCGCGCGCGAGCGTGTCGCGAGCAAGCCGCCGATGTTGACGAGCGCATCCTTTTTGCAGCTGAACGTGCAGCCCTCGGCATAGGAAAACTGCTCCTTCAGAATCTCCGCGACGGACCGGTTCGCATAGCCGCTCTCGCGCTGCTGGATGAAGTAGGCATTCTCCGCGCAGCGCGCCGCATCGAAGTACACGGGAATCGCGAACTCATCGGCCAATGCCTTCACCGCGCGCAGGTTCGCCATCGATACCGGCTGGCCGCCGCCCGCGTTGTTGGTCAGCGAGACCATGATCAGCGGAACGTTGTCGCGCCCCTCGCTGTGGATCACGTTGCGCAGCTTCTGCACGTCCACGTCGCCCTTGAACGGGTGCTCGACCGCGGGTTGGTAGCCGATTTCGGCGACGCACGAGATCGCGGTCCCGCCGGCAATCGATACGTGCGCCTCGGTCGAATCGAACGGCGCGTTGAACGGCACCACTTGCCCCGGGCGCACCATGGTCCGAAACAGGAAGTGCTCGGCCGGCCGGCCCTGGTGGGTCGGCAACACGTACTCGAAGCCGAGCATGTCTCGCACGGCCTGCGTCAACTTCGTAAAGCTGCGGGAGCCGGCATACGACTCGTCGCCGGTCATGATGCCTGCCCACTGGTTCGCGCTCATCGCGGTAGTGCCGCTGTCCGTCATCAGATCGATATAGACGTCGTCTGCGTCGAGGCGAAACACGTTGTACCCGGCAGCGGCGAGCCGCGCCTGCCGTTGCTCGCGCTCGATCAGCCTGATCGGCTCGACCATCTTGATCCTGTACGGCTCAGGCTGGCTGTTTTCTAAAAGCATGCACTCCTCCTGCGTTGAAAGTACGCGGGCCAGCGGATGACTGGCCGCTTTGGGCATCGCACATCGCGTCAGGCACTTTGTACGATCGGCGTCCAGTTCACAGCGTCGCCGTCCGCGGACGCACGGTGACATCCGCGAGCGTTGTGGGCCGCTTCGAAGCGTTTCTCGATCCGGTTCAGAATCGACCAATACGCGCCCCGTTCGCCTTGCGCGATCGCTTCGACCAATGCGTCGTTCGCGTTGTAGTTGAAGAGGCTCGCATTGGTCCCGAAGAACCGCCGGTCATTGCCGATCAGATCGGCGATGAATTGCTGCGGGTCCGGGCCCAACGCGGTCGGCAGATAAAACACCGGATGCAGCAGATCGTCGTTGTCTTCGATACGGCCGTGCAGATTCGGATTTCCAACGTGCAGGCCTTCGCTGCGGATCATCTGCTCAAGCTCGGTTCCCGGGAAAATCCTCAGCCCGACCGTCACCGAGACGCGCTCCGGATCGACCCGCTTGACGAACTCGATCGTCTCGCGCGCGGTTTCCTGCGTCTCGCCGGGCGCGCCGAACAGCAGCTCGATGATGTGTTCGAGGCCGTGGCGCTTCGCCGTGTTGACCGCATGTTCGATGTCGGCGGCGCAAAAGGTGCGGCGCAGTATCTTCAGCATGGTTTCGCTGGCGGTGTCGACGCCGAAGTTCATGCCGACGCAACCGGCGGCTTTCATCGCGGCCGCGAGTTCGTCCGGAAACGGCCGCGGCATACCGTACGCATACCACTGGATTTTTCCGGCGAGCCCGCTCCGGATGATGGCCGCGCACAGCGCCAGAGGGTGCGCCACGCTCAGATTGAATTCCGAGTCGTTGATGTGAAACACGTTGACCCCGCGCTCCTCGAGCGATGCCATCTCGGCGACGACATCGTCGGGTTCGCGCATGCGCACCGTGCGGCCTTTGATCAGCGGCTCGACGCAATAGATACAGGAGCGATTGCAGCCGCGCTTCGTTTCGATGCCGATCTGGCCACCCTTGGCGAAATAGCGCGGGTTGTCGACCAGCTTGCGTTCGTGCGGCCCGATGCTGGCGAGCGGTCCACACGCATTCGGGGCGAGCGGCGTAGCGTGCACGCCAGCCGCGTCGCGGTAGACCACGCCGGGTATGTGCGTGAAACTCCTGCCTTCTTCGAGGCAGGTCAGCAGCTCGGGAAAGCTGAATTCGCCTTCCCTGACGATGCCGAAATCGGCGTCGAGGTACGCGAGCAGTTTTTCCGGCATCACCGAATAGCCCGCGCCGCCCATCACGACAGGCACCGCGCGCGCACGCCGAAGCATCGCGACGATGTCCCTGATTCTGTCGAGAAAGCTGTAGCCGCTGGAAAAATAGACGTCGTCGGTATTTCGCAGCGTCACCCCCCAGTAGTCAGGCTCGACGGTGCGGCAATGCGCGGCGATGGCCGCCTCGCAATCGTCCGAGAAGCACAGGTCGAGCAAATTGAGCTCGAACCCCGCTCGCTCCATCGGCGCCGACAGGTAGTCGAATGCAATCGGCGCAATTGCCGGCTTGATCTGGTTCGTGTTGACGAAGGTGACGCGCTTGGCCATGTTCGATCGGTCTCAGTGGAGAGGTTCGCGAGGGTTCGCGGGGGTCGCAGGGGTCGCAGAAGCGCGCGGCTAAACTGCAACGTCGATGGACATCTTCTGCCCCGCGCGGGCCACCGTCGTCTCGCTCATGAATTCACTGAAGCGATGCATCATCACCGTCGCGAGGTGCTTCGCCTTTTCCTCGCAGTCGGAGAATGCGTAGAAGCCCGGACCCGCGCTGCTCATGCCGGCATACACCGCGCCTTCGCTCTGCATCGCCTCGTCGAATTCACGCATTACGTCGGTCCGGAAAATTCCCTCCAGCACCTTCATGTTGCTCATGCTGTTGAGCTCCCAACCGTGCTTCAGAAATGCGAACAGGTCGTTGCGATGCAGTGCCGGCCGCAGCTTCTGTTCGATGAAGTTGCGCCACGCGATGCCATAGCGTTTCTGCCATTCGACAAAATGCGTCGGCACGAAGCCCGCCTCGGTGGTGCCGGACATGTCCGCGTCTTCGCCGTGGGCACGCAGCGCTTCGGTCGATAGCGTGTCGTAGTTGCCCACGGCGGTGGTCACCCACAGGTTTTCCGAACTCAGGTTGCCGAGGAAGCGACCGTTGCCGTGCTTCTCGTCGACCCAGACCAGGCCGCCGAAGAACAGGCACGCTTCGCCGACGCCGGTCTCGAGGCCGAAATACACGTGCTCGTTATCCTTGGCGGTCTCGACGTAGTTGCGGGTGATCATTTCCCACATGTCGTGCGGCGAAAACGGTGAGCCGAACAATGCGTTCAAGCCGGCGAGCGTCGCGGTGTTGAACGAGACGTTAGAGCCGAAACCGCTGTGCTGATGCTGGATGCTGCGCACCCGGTCGACGCGGATGTCGTCGTGCGCGTAGCCGACGGCCCGCTTGAACAACTCGAGCATGTGACGCCCGCTCGGCACGTCGCAGCCGCCTGCGCCGCTCGTCGTCTTCGTGATGGTGATCCGGTGCCCGACCGTGCTCGTCGATACGCCGAGTCCGCCGCCGCCGAAGCCGGGCGCCATTTGCATAAAGTCGAATACGGCGAAGTGAAGGCGCCCCGGCACCGAGACCTCGGCACGATCGTAGCTCGGTGTCGCCTCGCGCTCCCAGTGCGGCAGCACAGTCAGATTTGCGCCCGGTAGGAACTGTCCCGCTTTCGCCTTCCATGCCTGATTCATTGCTCTACCTCCACCCTCGTGAGTAATCCCAATCCAGAAATTTCTCGACCCTTCACTTCGGTCTGCGAACTTCAATGCACAACAGGTCTTCGTGTTATGACCGCGGACATCGTGAGCATCGCGGGCACGGTTCGTTGACTCGATCCATCGTTCGCGCTCGTCGTGCACGGTTCGTGCCAGGCATTCTTTTGCGGCGCTGACCGAGTCTTCGTCAGAGGCAATGACGCAAGCAGGCGGCCAGATTTCAAAGGGCCGCGCGATAGATCCGCACGTTTAGATGTTCGGACGTCGACATGCGAACCGGCCCGGCATCGAACGTCCTGCAGTCGAGCCGCAACCAACAGATTTCAATCATGTGTTGGCCCGGCACCGACATCCGGCAGCCTGCGACGGGCCTGCGCCGAGCGAAAGTCGGCAAATCGCAGACTCCGCTTCAATCCGCGCGAAACCCGCGCCGCCCTTTGAGATCTGGCCACTTCGTTCCGTTCTTGCTGGGGATGAGCGCGACTTTCGTGCTGCCGGCGGACAACTGGCATGAACCCTGCAAAAAGCATCCACAAGTAATGGCGGTCCTGGCTCGATGCCTCGTGGCCGTATCCGAACCTGAATCGCGTGGCGTCGATCGATCGCCACTCCTGAATCGCCCTCTTGATCTTTGACGGGAGCCGTAGATGACAGCAACCCTGAAGGACGACGCGCTGGCGCGCCGCCGCATCGACTGGCCACGCGCGTTGCGGGCGATCAAGGCGTTGAGGGAGAACGTAGACGATATTCAGCATGCCTACGAAGTGATGATCGCGCTCGACGGCGGCCAGATGGAGACGATGTACCAGCGCTTTCTCAGCGAGCCGGGCGCTGCCGCGTTGCTGTCGGAGCAGCCGTCGCTACTGCGCACGCTCGCGGATTCCGACACGCTGCTGCGCTTGCCCGCTGGTTCGTTCGGCCGCGCTTACATGGCGATGATGGAATACAGCGGCTACAGCGCCGATGGCCTGCTGCAGGCAAGCCGGCTGGCCGCTGGCCTCGAAGAGATCCTCCCCGGCCAGGACCGTCAGTGGTTCATCGAGCGCAGCGGCTGCATTCACGACCTGCTGCACGTGTTGACGGGCTATGGTCAGGACTGGGCCGGCGAGACCTCGCTTCTCGCCTTCGACTGCGGCCTCGAACCGATGCGTGCGCGCATCGTCGGCCTGCTCGGCACCGCGCTGACCGCGCCGTGGTGGCCGAACTTCTGGGTCCATCGCTTTCTGCACCGCGCGTGGCTGCGTGGCAAGCACGCGCGCATTCCGCTCTCGTACCGCTGGGAAGAAGCGTTGCAGCGGCCGCTCGCCGTCGTCCGCCTGGAACTGGCGATCGAGCCGGTCGCGCTCGCTCATCCACAGGGCATCCTGGCCGGCGGCCAGACGCTGCCGTGGCGCTACGCCGCGTCGAGCAACGCGTGAACAGAGAGGAACCCAGCATGTCCAGCACACCGAAAAATGCGTCGACGCGAAGCACCGTATTCGGCATCGTACGCACGCAGCTTCTGCGCGTCTGCCGCGAGCGTCGGCGCGACTTCAACACCGAGATTCGCCTCGACAGTTCGCTGATCGCCGATCTCGGCCTCGACTCGCTGTCGCTCGTCGAAGCGGTGGTCGCACTGGAGGAGGCGTTCGGCATCGAGCGTCTGCCGCTGGAAGCGTTGAACGAAGACCGCGCCGACGCGCATTTCACGGTCGGATCGCTAGTGGACCTGTGCATGCGTTATGCCGCGGTCCATGTAGACGCCGATCAGGGGATGCGCACATGAGCTCGCGCCCTTCGCTGGCTACGTCGCGTTCAAGACGTGGCCGGCTCGTCGCCGCGGCAGCCGTTTTCGGCAACACGCTCGGCCGCATGCCGCTGGCGGCCGAGGCGGTGCCGATCGCCGGCGCGTTGGCCTGCTCGCTGCTGCTATACGGGCGGATAGCCGGCGTCGCCATTGAACCGGGCTGGCGTGTGCTTGCGGGCCTTGCGTCGTTTTTCCTGCTGTTCGTCCAGCTTCGCCTGATCGACGACCTCGACGACCTCGAGCGCGACTATCCCGCCGGGCGCGCGCTGCTGGCGCGACGCGAAACACGACGCACACGGCTCGTCGCCGGCCTCGCGGCCACCGCGATCCTGCTGGTTGCGCTGAACCTCGGCATGGGGCACGCAAGGACCGCCGCCGGTGCCGCAACCGGACTGGCCTTCGCCGCACCGTTCGTTTTCAAGCGCCTGTTCGCGACCCGCCCGCTGCTGTGCTTACCCGCTTTCGAGGGCGCACCCTTCGCGATCTTCACCTACGGCTATTTCCTGTGGCGTGACCTGACCGGTCGCGAGCTGAGCTTCGGCGCCGTGGTGTGCGTAGCGGGTCTGATGTGGACCGGCTACGAGTTCTGGAAGTTTTCCCGCAAGGTTGGCAGTACCGCGCTGCAGCCCTATCACCTGCCGGCGCGTGGAATCCGGATCGCGCTGAATGCGCTGCTGATCATGGCGCTCGGCGTCAACGTGGTGCTGGCGCGCCTGACTGGTCTGTCGCAAACGTACTCGATCTACGCCGCGGCGCTGCCGCTCGTGTGGCTCGTCTGGCTCAACGCGAGCTGGCCGGGCCCCGCGAGCAAGCCGGGCCGGCCACGCTGGGCTGGCACGCGCTTCGTCGTTGCCGTCCAGCTCGGACTGCTGGCCGAGCTTCTCCTCAAATGACACGCAACCCTGGATGGTCACCCACGATGGATAAGCACGTTCTCGTCACCGGTGCGCGAGGTCTGCTGGGCGCCGAAGTGATCGCCCGGCTGACGGCAATGGGCTACCCGGTCGTCGCATTCTTGCGCTCCGAAGGACCGGTCGTGCGCAACGACGGCACGCCGCTCGCGGCAACGACGTATGACGGCCACACGCCTGCGGCCGGAACCTTCGCCTGTGTGCGGGGCGACGTCGCCGAGACCCGCCTCGGGCTCGATGAGCACACCTACGACGCACTGCGCGCGACAACGGGCGCAATAGTCCACTGTGCCGCGCTGACCAGCTTCGGGCGCAAGTCCGAGGTCTACGAGGCGATCAACTTTCGCGGCACCGAGCGCATCGTCGAGTTCGCGCAACCTGGCAGCGACGCGCCGATTCCGCTGCTCTACGTGAGCACCGCCTACGTTTGCGGCGAGCGCCCCGGCGTGTTCAGCGAGGACGATCTCGACCTCGGCCAGCGTCTGGGCAACCCGTATGAGCAGAGCAAGTACCGCGCGGAACAGTCGGTGCGGGCGGCGATGCGCGGCGGTCTGCCGGCCGCCGTGCTGCGCCCGTCGATCATCGTCGGCGATTCGGCGACCGGGGTGATCCGCAAGTTCGACACGCTCTACACGGTCGTGCGCCTGACGGCTGCGGGACTCGTGCGCACGATGCCCGGCGACTACGGCGCGACGCTGAACATCGTGCCGATCGACTGGGTCGCCGACTGCGTCGTCGAAGCGCTGGCGAAGTTCCCGCTGGTGCGCGGACGCACGCTGCATCTGACCTCGGGCACGCCGACGACGCTGCGCGAAATCAACGACGTGTGCGCGGAGTTCCCATCGTTTCACGTGCCTCGCTATGTGCCGCGGCATGTGTTCGACGCCGCCGCGATGAAACCGCTCGAGCGTCGTTACTACGACGAGGTCGTGAAGCTCTACGAGTCGTACCTGACGCGCCAGGTGCGCTTTGCTCGCGACGCGACCGCCGCGATCCTGCCGGCCCTGCCTCGCGCGACGGGCAAGACGCTGCTGCGCAGAATCTTTCGTTACGGCATCGCGGCGGGCTACTTCGTGCCGCGCACGGCCTGACGTTCAGGGAGCCTAACCATGTTGATGACCGATCCGATGCTCGCCGATCTCTGGCAAAAAGCGCGAGCCGCGCTTGGCGCCCAGTTCGAACAGCGGGCACCGAGCGCCGTCTTTCTCGAAGGCTCGATCGCCGAAGGCTTCGGCAACGAACGCTCCGACGTCGACTTCGTCGCGATCGTCGATAACGGGCTGGAGCCGGCCACGATGCCGTACATCCTGTTCATCGACGGCCGCCGCATCGAGGTGCGGTTGCTGAGTCCGGCGCGCCTGCGCCGCGAACTCGCGCAGGTTCGCGCAGCGCTCGGCAAGGGCCGTCGCGCGGTCGCGCGCCTGTCGTGGAATCTGCTCGAACGGTGCCAGCGCTTCATCGGCGCGCTGCCGATCGACAACCCGGCGTTGATCGAGACGCTGCAAGCGGAACTCGGCCGCGAAGCGCTGTGCGAGGCGGTTGCGCTGTGGTTCGAGGATTTCGCGCGCCAGACCGGCCGTTATGCGGTGGCGATGTTCGCGCTCGGCGAGCCCGACTACGCCCGCGCCTGGATCAGGACCGCCGCGTTTCATGCGGCGAAGAGTCATGTGGCGCGCGTTGGCGAGTGCTACATGAGCCCGAAGTGGCTGTCGCTGCAACTCGAACGCGCGAGCGTCGACGCGGGCCTCGTCGGCCGTCTGTGGAACCTGCTGCACGCGCCGCGCGAGCATGGCGCCGAAAGCGCGTTGCTCGCCGCGGGAGTCGCGCTGATCCGCGAGTTCGGCATCAGCGGTGTGAACCTCGTGGCCGACAACGTGCTGATCGGCCCGGGTAAAGACACGACGACCTGGCAGATCGGCGAACGGGTTCACGTGCTGCGAGGCAGCGACGTCTTCGCGCTCGACGACGAAGCGGCCCAGGTCTGGCGGGCGATCACCTTCGACACGTCATGCACGGCCATCGCGAGCCGTGGCGACGCGCAAGCGGCCGGCCGGCAGCGCGCGCTGATCGCCGACTTCAGCCGGCTGGGCCTTGTCAGCCTGCGCTGGAAGGGCGGCGGAGAAATCCACGCGCGTCAGCAGGCGACCTCGACGCCGGTGTCCCGCGCGCCGTTGATCTCGATCGACGGCGCGCGCCTCGCGGCCGGCCGCGAGTCCGGTGCCCAGTTGCTGCCGATGCCCGCCGGGCGCTTCGCCGAAGCGGGTCTCGAGATGGTCTGGGCCAACATCGGTCTCGAGAACGCGCGCGAGGACGCCCAGGGCGCACTGCAGCGCGGCCAATGGAAGGTGCTCGAGTACGCGCTGCAACGGATGATGCAGACCGCCTGCATGGTCACGCTCGGGGCACACGGCGTGACGCCGCAGTCGACGATGGAAGAAGCGACGCTCGACGCGATCCGTCTGCTGCCTCTCGATGCGGCGCTGATCGACGGCATCCGCGAACTCGAACAGTGCGCGATCGGCTCGGCACGCGATGCGCAGCGTTACGTCGCGCTCGCCGATGAGCTCGCGCAGCGTCTGCGCAACCTCGGCGGCGACCCGCGGTTTCCGGCGAGCTTCGATACGGCGTCGGGATGGCGCGGCACGATCCACGCCGCCTACGACTGGATCAACCTCGGCGCGCATCTGCACGCGCGCTTTCCGCAGACCGCTCACGGCGGGCGCGGGACCGCCGAGGAAGCCAGAGATCTGCTCGCTTCGTCGAGCACCTGAGCAACGGGAACCTCAATGAAATTCGACACCATCACGCCCGCTCACGGCGAATTCGATATGGCCGGAAGCAGCGTTCCACACGAGACCCACGCCGCGAGCAGCAGCGCCGGCCCCGCTGCCTCACCACGCGTGATCCTCACCGCGGCGAGTCCGGCCGAAGCCATCGAGCGGCTCGCCGGCAACAAGGGAAAATCGCTGCATCGGCTGGCGAACCTCGGCGTGGCGGTACCGCACTGGGCGATCCTCGGCATCGACTGCTTTGCGGAGTTCCGCGGCGACTGCGGCCTCGATCAAACCATCGCCGCGCTGCTGCGCGACTTCACAGCTGCGAACGCCGGCGCAATCGCGAGCGCGATCCGCGAGGCCGTGCTGACGTGCGACATGAGCGCCGCGTTGCGCGCCGACATCGCGCGCGCGCACGGCATCATCGGAGACGGACCGCTCGCGGTGCGTTCGTCCGGCGTCGAAGAAGACAGCGCGAGCTTCTCGTTCGCCGGCCAGTTCGACACGTTCCTCGACGTGCGCGGGCTCGACTCGACGCTCGAACACGTACGCCGGTGCTGGGCTTCCGCGTATTCCGAGCGCTCGCTGCGCTACCGGCATCAGCACGGACTCGATATCGCCGGTGCCGGCATGGCCGTGATCCTGCAGCGCCTCGTTCAGGCCGACACGAGCGGCGTCGTGTTCACGATCAACCCCGCCAACGGCAACCGCGACGAGCTCGTGCTGAGCGCCGTCTATGGGCTCGGCGAGGGACTCGTGTCGGGCGCGGTCGACGCCGACACGATCACCGTCGACCGCCACACCGGACAGCCCACGCAGGTGGTGATCGGTGAAAAACGCGAGCGTCACGACGGCCGCGAGATCCACGAGGTGCCGGCCGCGCTGCGCGAATCGGCGGCCCTTTCCGACGACGAGATCGAGCACGTCGTGGCGACGGCCCGCACGCTCGAAAGCACGCTCGGCGAGCCGCTCGATATCGAGTGGTGTATCGCGGAGCACCAGCTGTGGATCCTGCAGGCGCGCCCCGTCACCACGCCGATCGCCGCGGCCCCATCGCGGACCGGCGACTTCCAGCTGTGGGACAACTCCAACATCGTCGAGAACTATCCCGGCGTGACCACGCAGCTGACCTTCACCTTCGCGCAGCACGTCTATGCGCAGGTGTTTCGCGAGTTCTGCCGGCTGCTCGCGATTCCGCACAAGCAGCGGCGTGAGATGGACAGCTTCCTCGGCTCGACGCTCGCGTTCCTGAACGGGCGCGTGTACTACAACCTGCTGCACTGGTACAAGCTGTCCGGGCTCGCGCCGTTCCAGGACCTCGGTCGCAAGATGATGGAAGTCCAGATGGGCGTCGACGAGCCGCTCGACCTGGCGAGCTTCGCCGCGCAGATCACCCCGTACAAGGCCGGCTCGCGCGCCGGACTCGCCGGCATCCGGGCCTTGAGCGGCGCGAAGTTCGCGTGGCACTTCGCGCGTCTGGAGCGCAACGTCGAGCGCTTCCGCGCGTTCTTCTATCCGGTCTACGACGAGTTCAACGCGCTCGACTATCGCGCGCTTCCCGCGGACGCCGTCTACCAGCACTACTGCCGCTTCGAGCAGGCGCTGCTGGCGCGCTGGGGCATGATGATCGTGCTCGAATCGGCGATCGGTCTCAGCTACGGCGTCGTCCGTCGCCTGATCAAGAGGTGGATGCCCGGTGCGCCCGACTGGCTCGAAGTGGCGGTCATCGGCGGCATGGACGACATCGAGTCGATCGAGCCGGTTCGCAGGCTGGCCGCGATCGCGGACGCCGTGCGGGCGCAGCCTCAGGTCGAAGCGCTGATCCGCAACACGCCGTCAGCCGAAGCGTATGCGGCGCTGCGCGAATGCGGCGCGCCCGGGATCGTCGCCGACGTCGAGCGCTACCTCGCCGATTTCGCGTACCGCAGCAACAACGAACTGAAGCTCGAAGAACCCGATCTGCGCGAAGACCCGGGCGTGCTGTTCGATATGTTGAAGGCCGCGCTTGCGCATGGTGCCGCGTCGATCGATCGCACCGCTACCGAAGCTCGCATCGACGCGTTGTTGCATGAGCGGCTCAATCCGCTGCAGCGCTGGATTTTTGCGCGCGCGCGGGGCCGCGTGCGTGCCGCGATCAGGGCGCGTGAGACCGTGCGCTTTTGCCGGTCGCGCGCATTCGGGGTCGCCCGCCGGATGTTCCGCGCGATCGGCGAGGGTCTCGCCAGCGACGGCGTGCTGGCGACGGGCCGCGACATCTTCCATCTGCGCCTCGACGAAATCCGGGGCTGCTTCGAAGGCACCGTCTCGCACCGCGAACTGCGCCCGCTCGTCGAGCAGCGCAAGCGCGACGACGCGGTCTGGCGCGCCATGGACGACCTGCCGCCACGCTTCGTCACGCATGGCCCGGTTGCGGCCTGGCTCAACAACCCGGCGAACCTCGCCGCGCTGCGCGCGACACCCGCTGTCGCGGCCGGCGCGACGCTGCGCGGCACGCCCTGCTCGCCGGGCTTCGCCGAAGGGCGCGCGAAGGTCGTGCGCGAAGCCAACGAGTTCGACGGCGGCATCCTCGTCACCTATCGGACCGACCCCGGCTGGGTACCGGTATTCGCGTCGGCGACCGGGCTGCTGATCGAGCGCGGCAGTCCACTGACTCATGCCGCGATCGTCGCACGCGAAATCGGCATCCCGACCATCGTCCAGATTCCGGGCCTCACCACGCACGTGCAGTCGGGCATGCAGCTCAAGGTCGATGGCCACAGCGGCGTGATCGAACTGCCCGAGCCGACCTGAAACGAATTTGCCTACCCGCTGACCATTGAAACCGCCCCTGAAGGAAACCGCCATGTACCTCCTGCTCAACGATCGCCGCGACATGCCCCATCTGTGGCTCTACATCGAGTGCGCGCTGATATTCATTCCCGCCGCGGCCGGGTTGTATTGGCTCGGCCACTTTCCCTGGTGGCTAGGCGTGGCCTACGTACTCGTCTGGAACATGTTCGGCGACCGCTTCACGATGAGCTACCACTGCACGCTGCATCGGCGCCTCTTCAGGAAGCAGTACCACGCGCTCGAGATCCTGCTCGACTGGGTGCTGTGCCCGTTCTTCGGTCAGACGCCGGGCACGTTCTATGTCCATCACATGGGCATGCATCACATCGACGACAACCTGCCGCACGATCTGAGCTCGACGATGCGGTATCAACGCGATAGCGTAGCCGGCTTTCTGCACTACTACCTCCGTTTCGCGGCACTGGTCCCGGTCGAGCTCAGCGTCTATCTGTGGCGCTCACGCAATACGAAGCTGATCCGGCAACTGCTCGTCGGTGAGGTCGCGTTCTACACGGCGATTGCCGCCGCCGCGTACTGGAACCTGCGGGCCACGCTCGTCGTGTTCGTGTTCCCGTTCGTATTCGTGCGGCTGATGATGATGATCGGCAACTGGGTGCAGCACGCGTTCATCGACCCCGATCATCCCGACAATCCGTACACGAGCAGCACCAATACGATCGACTCGCGTTTCAATGCGCGCGTGTTCAACGCCGGCTATCACATCTACCACCACGTCCGCAAAGGCACGCACTTCAGCGAGCTCACAAAGGAATTCACGACGAACCTCGAGACGTACGGTCGCGAGGACGCGGTGGTGTTCGATCGCATCGACATCGCGCAGATCTGGCTGCTGCTCGTCACGCGCCAGCACCGCAAGCTCGCCACGCATTTCGTGCGCCTGCCGGGCGCGCCTGAGCGCAGCGACGACGAGGTGATCGCGCTGCTGCGTCGCCGTCTGCAGCCGATCCGCGGCTGGAGGCCCGTTGCCAAAGCGAGCGCCACGCCTGTGGCGCCCGCAAGGTAAGTCGCGAAAGCACGCGCATCACGCAAGTCACGCAAGGCACGCGCGTCATGCGCTGCCTTGCCCGATCACCGAAGCCCGTTTATCTGACCGAGGACCCGTCACCATGGACCAGACGCTAGTCGATGCCGTTTCAGCGCTGCCGCGCGGCGACGCTCGAGGCCTTCGCTTTGTCTCCACGCACGGCGACGAGCACTACTACCCTTACGAGGCGCTCGAGCGCGAAGCGCGCAACCGTGCGAGGAGGCTCGCGGCCCTGGGCCTGAACAAGGGCGAGCGCATCGCGCTCGTGATCCTCGACCCGGAAGCGTTCATCCTGAGCTTCCTCGGCGCATCGTTCGCCGGTCTCGTCCCGGTACCGATCTTTCCGCGCGGCAGCCTGAACTTCAGGACCCGCGCGCGCTACGCCGAAACCGTCAGTCACATCGTGCGCTCGGCAGGCGCGCGGATGCTGCTCACGTCGAACTCGACGACAGAGACCATCGCGGACGTGCTGACCGCCGACACCGGCCTCGAACGCATCGTGACCGTCGAAGCGCTGCTCGAAGGCGAGCCGCCCGCCTGCGACTTGCCCACCGTGCATCCCGATGACCTGTGCTTCCTGCAATACACGTCGGGCAGCACGTCGCTGCCGAAAGGCGTGATGGTCACGCATCGCAATCTGGTCGCGAATGCCGAGGCGTTCCTCGGACCCCGCGGCATCGATCTGCACGAGCAGGACGTCTATGTCAGCTGGCTGCCGCTGCACCACGACATGGGGCTCATCAGCGTGCTCGGCGCGCTGATCTGCGACTTGCCGAGCGTGCTGCTGTCGACCGAAGCGTTCGTGCGCCGTCCCGGCCTGTGGATGGAGGCGATCACGAAGTACCGCGGCACGATCAGCTTCGCGCCGAACTTCGCGTACGCGCTCGCCGCGCGCCGCACCCGCGACCAGGACCTCGAAGGCCTCGACCTGCGGCGGCTGCGGGTAGCCGGCTGCGGTGCCGAGCCGATCAACGCGCAAGCGCTGCGCCAGTTTTGCGCGTGCTTCGAGCCGGCCGGCTTTC
The DNA here is from genome assembly GCF_021390635.1 of Paraburkholderia sp. HD33-4. Classification (NCBI taxonomy): domain Bacteria; kingdom Pseudomonadati; phylum Pseudomonadota; class Betaproteobacteria; order Burkholderiales; family Burkholderiaceae; genus Paraburkholderia; species Paraburkholderia sp. HD33-4. Next base: position 1,614,870 of record NZ_JAJEJS010000003.1, read on the forward strand.
GCGCCGAAGCGCTGCTGCCGTGCTATGGGATGGCCGAAGCAACCCTCGCGATCACGTTTCACGACCACGGCCAGCCGCCCGTCACCGACGTCGTCTACGCGGCCGCGCTGGGGCTCGGTCGAGCGATACCGGCCGCGCGCGAGAACGGCTTGCGCACGATCGAACTGGTCGGCTGCGGCCATTGCTTTCCCGGCCACGAACTGCGGATCGTCGACGAATCCGGGCATGCGTTGCCCGAACGCTGCGTCGGCGAGATCGTCACGCGCGGGCCCAGCATCACCGTGGGCTACTACGGCCAGGCCGACGCGAGCGCCGACGCGTACCGCGACGGCTGGCTGCAGACCGGCGATCTCGGCTACGTTGCCGGCGACCAGCTCTATATCTGCGGCCGCAGCAAGGACCTGATCGTCATTCACGGCTCGAACCACTATCCGCAGGACATCGAATGGGCGGTGGCCGAGTTGCCGAGCGTGCAAAGCCGCGGCGTCATCGCGTTCAGCGTGATGCGCGACGGCGGCGAGACGCTGGTCGTCTGCGCCGAGGGCAAGCCGGCGGAGGCCACGACGCTGCGGCGTGCGATCGCGCAGAAGGTGGCCGAATGCGCGGGCCTGCAGGTCGGTCACGTCGCGATCGTGCAGGCGGGCAGCTTGCCGCGGACCTCGAGCGGCAAGGTGCAGCGCCGCCGGACCAAGGCACAGTTCGAAGCCGGCGAGCTGGAGGAACACTCGTGAGCATGCGCTGGCGCGAGATCCTGCTGACGGTGTCGGGCGCAGTCGCGCTCGCCGCCTGTCACGCGAAGGAAGCCGAGGTGACGCTGCCGCGTCCGGTCATCGCGGTGGTCGTGCATCGCGACAGCAAGCCCGTGCTCGCGACGCTGCCAGGCGAAGTCAACGCACGCTATGCGACGCCGCTGTCGTTTCGCATCGCGGGCAAGCTGATCGAGCGGAAGGTGCGTCTGGGCGATCCGGTCGCGGCCGGTCAGGTGATCGCGCGGCTCGATCCCGACGACGCGCAACGCGGCCTTGCGGGCGCGCAGGCCCAATTGATGGCGGCGCAGCATCGGCTCACCTTCGCCGAGCAGCAACTCGATCGCGACCGGGCGCAGGCGCAGGAGCAGCTGATCTCGACGGCGCAGCTCGAACAGACTCAGGACGCGTATGTGGCAGCCGCCTCGCAGCGCGATCAGGCGCTACAACAGTTCGCGCTGCTGAAGAATCAGACGCAATACACGGTTCTCACGGCGGACCATGCCGGCGTCGTCACCGCCGAAGATGCCGATACCGGGCAGAACGTCGCGGCGGGACAAGCGGTCTACCACCTCGCCTGGTCCGGCGAGGTCGATATTCTCTGCGACGTGCCCGAGAGCCTGCTGAACGCGCTGGCGGTCGGCAGCGCGGCCAGCGTGTCGCTGCCGGCCATCACGGACAAACGCTTCACGGCGCACGTGCGGGAGCTGTCGCCAGCCGCGGATCCCGGCAGCCGCACCTATCGCGCGAAACTGACGCTCGATGCGCCGGGCCCCGAGGTCCGCCTCGGCATGACGGCCACCATCACCTTCGCCGACGCGTCCGGCGAGGCGCAAGCGAACGACCCGATCACGCTGCCCGCCAGCGCGCTCTTTCACGACGGCAACGCGCCGGCCGTCTGGGTGGTTCGGCCCGGCGACCATGCGCTGGAACTGCGCAAGGTCCAGGTTGGCCGCTACGACGACCGCACGATCTCCGTCTCGCGCGGCCTCACCGACGGCGAGCGCGTGGTGCTGCAAGGCGTGCATACGGTCAGCGCCGGCGAAACCGTGCGCGCGGTCGCGCCGTTGCATCCCGAGGACTTCGCATCATGAGAGCGTTCGGCCAAGGACCCGGTGAAGCGGGTGAACCCGGTGGACCCGGTGGAGCGGGTGGAGCAGGTGCACCGCGGCGTGCGCCAGCGGACGATACCGGCCGCTTCAATCTGTCGGCGTGGGCGATCCGCAACCAGGCGCTCGTGATCTTCGCAGTCGTGCTCGCGACGCTGTTCGGCGTGCTCGCCTATTCCCGGCTCGGACAATCAGAGGACCCGCCGTTCACGTTCCGCGCGATGGTGATCCGGACTTTCTGGCCCGGCGCGACCGCGCGCCAGGTCGAGGAGCAGGTGACCGACCGGATCGGCCGCAAGCTCCAGGAAACACCTCATCTCGACTATCTGCGCAGCTACTCGCGTCCCGGCGAATCGCTGATCGTCTTCACGATGAAAGACTCCGCGCCGGTGAGCGAAGTGCGCGAGACCTGGTACCAGGTGCGCAAGAACATCGGCGACATCGTGGATACGCTTCCGCCCGGCGTGCGGGGGCCATACTTCGACGACGAGTTCGGCGACGTCTACACGAACATCTATACGCTCGCGGGCGATGGATTCTCACCGGCCCAATTGCACGACTATGCGGACGAACTGCGCAGCGTGCTGCTGCGCGTGCCCGGGGTCGCCAAAGTCGATTATTTCGGCGACCCCGACGAGCACATCACGATCGAAATTCCCAACGCGCAATTGACGCGGCTCAGTATCACGCCGCAGCAACTTGCGCGGGCGATCAACGCGCAGAACGCGGTCACGCCGAGCGGCACGCTGACCACCGCGTTCGATCGCGTATTCGTGCGTCCGAGCGGCCAGTTCACCGACCTGAAGGCGCTGGGCGATACGCTGATCGACATCAATCACCGGCTGGTGCGTCTCGGCGACATCGCCACGATCAGGCGCGGCTACGACGATCCGCCGGTCTCGCAGGTGCGCACCGACGGGCGGCCCGTGCTCGCCATCGGCATCACGATGCAGGCTGGCGGCGACGTGATTCAGCTTGGCAAGCTGCTCGACGCGCAGACGGCCCAATTGCGTGCGCATCTGCCCGCGGGGCTAGAGCTCGCCGAGGTGTCGAGCATGCCGCACGCGGTCTCGCACTCGGTCAACGGATTTCTGCGGGCCGCCGCCGAAGCCGTCGTGATCGTGCTGGCCGTGAGCCTCATCTCACTGGGCTGGCGCGCCGGCGTGGTGGTGGCGATCTCGATCCCGGTCGTGCTGGCGGTCACCGCGCTATGCATGGACGGGTTCAACATCGGCCTGCACAAGATCTCGCTCGGCACGCTGGTCCTCGCACTGGGCCTGCTCGTCGACGATGCGATCATCGCGGTCGAGATGATGGCCGTGAAGCTCGAACAGGGATGGGGGCGCGCGAGAGCCGCCGCGTTCGCGTACAGCAGCACCGCGTTTCCGATGCTGACGGGGACCCTCGTCACGGTGGCGGGTTTCCTGCCGATCGCACTGGCGAAATCGGCCACCGGCGAATACACGCGCTCGATTTTTCAGGTGTCCGCGATTGCGCTGATCGCTTCGTGGTTCGCGGCGGTCGTGCTGATTCCGTTGCTCGGCTACCACCTGCTGCCCGAACCCAAGGACCCCGCACGCGAGACGCCGCCTCGGCGCGCGCTTCGCAAGCTGCGTCGGCGTGAGGACGCGCAGACGCGCCGGGCGCCGGCGGCGGCGCTGCGCGACACCGGCTTTCAGCGCCGCCTGCGCGACTGCATCGCGTGGTGCGTGAAGCGGCGCCTCGTCGTGCTCGGCGTCACGGCTGCGCTGTTCGTGCTCGCCCTGGCCGGCTTCGCGCTCGTGCCGCAACAGTTCTTCCCGAGCTCCGAGCGGCCCGAGCTTCTCGTCGACATGCGGCTGCCCGAAGGGGCGTCGTTCGAAGCGACGCTGCGCGAAGCCGCGCGACTCGAAAAGACGCTGGCCGGCCGGCCCGAGATCGATCATCTGGTCGACTTCGTCGGCACCGGCGCGCCCCGCTTCTACCTGCCGCTCGACGTCCAGATGCCGCAGCCCAACTTTGCGCAGCTCGTCATTACCGCCAGGTCCGTCGAGGACCGCGCAAAGCTCGAACGCTGGCTCGCCAACACGCTGCAAAACAGCTTTCCCGCCGTCCGTGCACGCGTTTCGCCGCTGCAGACGGGCCCCTCGGTCGGCTATCCGGTGCAGTTTCGCGTCAGCGGCAGCGACCTCGCCACCGTGCGGGAGATCGCGGAAAAGGTCGCGGCGACGATGAAAGCCGATGCCCGCACGACTGGCGTGCATTTCGACTGGGACGAACCCGGCGAACGCTCGGTGCGCTTCGAGATCGACCAGCAGAAGGCGCGCGAGCTGGGCGTCACGTCGGAAGACGTAGCGAGCTTTCTCGCGATGACGCTGTCGGGCTACACGTTCACGCAGTACCGGGTCCGCGACAGGCTGATCAGCGTCGACCTGCGCGCGCCGCAGCGTGAGCGGGTGAACCCCGACGAGATCGTGAACCTCGCGATGCCGACGCCGAACGGCCCGGTTCCGCTCGGCACGCTCGCCCACCTGAACAACGAGCTCGAATACGGGGTGATCTGGGATCGCGACCGTCAACCGACGATCACGGTCCAGGCCGACGTGCGCGGCAACGCGTTGGACCTCGACGTGACCCAGGCGATCGATCGGACCCTCGCTCCGCTGCGCGCGTCGTTGCCGATCGGCTATCGGATCGAGACCGGCGGCGCCGGCGAGATCAGCGGCAAGGCGCAGGCGTCGGTGATCGCGCAGCTTCCGCTGATGCTCGTGGTGGTGCTGACGCTGCTGATGATTCAGCTGCGCAGCTTCGCACGCGTACTGATGGTCGTGCTCACCGCGCCGCTCGGGCTGATCGGCGTGGTCGCCGCACTGCTGCTGTTCGGCAAGCCGTTCGGCTTCGTGGCGATGCTCGGCGTGATTGCGATGTCCGGGATCATCATGCGCAACTCGGTGATTCTCGTCGATCAGATCGAACGCAACATCGCCGCGGGCCAGGGGCGTTTCGACGCGATCGTCGGCGCCACGGTCCGGCGCTTCCGGCCGATCATGCTGACCGCCGCGGCAGCCGTGCTCGCGCTGATTCCGCTGCTGCATTCGGCCTTCTTCGGCCCGATGGCGACCGCGCTGATGGGCGGCATCACGGGCGCCACCGTGCTGACGCTGTTCTTCGTTCCCGCGCTCTACGCGAGCGCGTTCAAGGTGCGGCACTTCGAACGCGGTGTGCGTACCGCGACCCCGACCATCGAATATACGTGGAGCTGATCGTGGGCACAGTCTGCAACTCAGTTGACGGGCCGGCGCACGCGAGCGCGCCGCATTTCACTGGCGCGCCGGGTCGAGCGCGGACAGTGGCGATCCATGGCTGGTGCGCGGCGATCGTCGCGGCCGCGGTGATCGCGCTCGGCGCATGCTCGTTCGGTCCGAACGGCGAGCCGCCGGCGATGCCCTCGCCCGCCCATTACGGCGTCGAGCCGCAGCCCACGCAAACGGTCGAGGCGCTCGGTGTCGCGCAGCGTTTCACCACCGGCGCACAGCCTGTGCCGCAATGGTGGCGGCTATTCGGATCGACGGCGTTGAATGACCTCGTCGACGAAGGCTTGCGCAACAGCCCGACGCTCGCCGCCGCCGACAAGCACCTGGCCGCCGCGCACGAACAACTGCGGGCGCAAATGGGCGCCACGCTGCTGCCGTCGATCGATCTGGTCGGACAGGCCTCGCGCGGACGCGATCTCGGCATTCCGGTGCCCGGTGGCCCGAATACGCTGCTCTACAACGAGTTCATCGGCGTGGTGCAGGCGCAATATACGTTCGACCTGTTCGGCGCGGTGCGTAAGGCCAACGCGGCGCGCGCCGCGCGAGTCGACTTCGACGCGTATCAACGCGAAGCCGCGCAGCGTGCACTGGCCACCAACATCGTCACGGCGACGATCGAGGCGGCCATGCTGCGCGCCGAGATCGACGCGACCGGGCGATTGATCGCGCTTGCGGGCGACCAGGTTCACGATACCGAACGGCATTACCAACTCGGATCGCTGACGCGCGGCGACGTGACGACTGCGCGGCAAGGCGTCGCCGCGCTCGAGGTCAGCGTGGCCGACCTGCGGCAACGGCTGACGGTGACCAGACATGCGCTGGCGGTGCTGCTCGGCCGCACGCCCGATGCCGCGCCGCCCGAGCCCGATCTGGCGAGCCTGCACTTGCCGCAGGACCTGCCCGTCGTGCTGCCATCGGACCTGCTGCGGGCGCGGCCTGATATCGCTGCCGCCGAGGCGTCGCTGAAAGCCGCCGCCGCCGACGTCGGCGTCGCGACGGCACAGCTCTTTCCCAGCCTGACGCTGAACGCGTCGATGGGACAAGGCGGGTTCAACTGGCCGCTGGCATTGTCGGGCGCCGGCGCGATCTGGAGCATCGCCGCGACGATGTCGCAAGCGCTTTTTCATGGCGGCGCGCTGGTCGCACAGCGGCGCGCGGCAATCGACACCTACGAGGCCACCGTGTTCGAGTACAAGCAGACCGTGCTGGCCGCGTTCGAAAACGTCGCGGACACGCTTGCGTCGCTCGAACACGACGCGCAGGCGCTCGACGCCGCAAGCGGCGCTAGCCGTGACGCACGCGAAGCGTTCGACGATGCCACGTCACGCCACCGGCTCGGCGCGCAACCCGCTGCATCCGCCCGCGTCGGCGAGCAGCAGTACGAAGCGGCCAGGCTGGAAGAAATCCGCCTGATCGGCCAGCGTCTGGCCGATACCGCGACGCTGTTTCAGGCGATGGGCGAGTTGCCGGCGGGCAGCAACGGGACACCTGAGCACCTGGCCGGCAAGTGAGCGCCTCCTCCCGACGGCGCGCGATTGCGTTCAGCCCGCGGGTGCCCGGGGAACACCGACAAGGTACGTGACACCGAGCGGGGACCCCTGCACCGGGTGCGTGCCAATGTCCCATTCGAAGCTCTGCTGGTCTGGGATGCTCGCCACCATCTGACGCATTTCGTCGGGATTGTAGATGCGCAGCATCGACACGATGCCGTCGAACAGACACAGCAGCGGGATAGCCGGCAGCACATAGGTGAGCGCGAGGCGCGACCAGCGAAACGGTCGGATCAGCGGAGTCATCACGAGCATCACCGGCGGCATCAGCAGGATGAACACGATCCCGAGCAGCCGGTGGTCGGCCCCCTCGACGACGACGATCGCCCGGCGCTTCATCACCGCATCGGCGAGGATTGCCCGCGCATCGTGCGGCCGAAAATGGTGGAACGAGTTGAACATCGTGCGCACGCCGTCGAATCTCGATGGCACGTCCATCGCGTCCACCGGTTCGCTCACATAGGTGACGCGGCCGGTGGCCCCGGCGGAGATCCGCTCGTACGCGGAGCGATTGGGATAGAAGTCCGTCAACTGCACCGTCACGTTGCCGGACTGCGCGAGCAACGGTGCAAGCGTTTGCCATGGGCCGCCCCCGCCCGAGCACAGATCGACGATCTGGTCGCTGCCGACCCGCCGCATCGCGTCGCGCAGCTTGACCGCGATGACGTTGAAGCCCTTGAAGGAATTAGCCACAAAGTGCAACCAGTCGGTGCCGCCGTCACGGATCGCCCGTGGGCACCACGGCTGGTCTTCGATTTCGAGCAGATGCAGGCGTCGCATGATCACGCGGGCAACCGAGGTGACTGAAGACCGGCGGATTCCATGACGTGTCCTTGCAAAGTAAGACCAGGTGGACAGAGAAGACCTTCGCGCTAGACACCACGCCTGTCAGCCGTGGCGAGCGGCAAAGTTTTACCGAACTTAAACGAGTCAATGCGCGGGCTTCTTAACGGCGTCAGTCGACTATACGCTGAGCCGCGCGGCGGCGGATCACGCGCTCGATCTGTGGAGCGTCTTGCTGCCTGCGGCTGGGATCGAGGATCGGCGTGAAGCTGGCCCTCGAGGACTGCCGCTTGCACGGGCGACGTCAGTAGTTCGCATCCTGCATAATGACCACCCATGAGGACTTCCCGCATCATCCGCCGGACGGCGGCCGGGAGACGAGCGATGTACGACGATAGACCGCCGCCGCGGCGGGTGACATATGAGAAAGGAATCCGGATCGGTGGCCCCGGCTGGTTCGGCCGGTTGCTGACCGTCGCCCTGAGCGCGATCCTGTTCGTGGTGGCCGCGATGCTGTCGATCGTGCTGTTCGCCGTGTTGTTCGCGGTAGGCGTAGTCGTCGTCGGCTACTTGTGGTGGAAGATGCGCGCGTTGCGCCGGCAGACGGTCGCGTTTGGCGACGACGGCCGCACCGTCGACATGGAAGTCGTTCAAAAGGATCCGCCGGACGACGATTCCGCGAAGCGTTGACGATTGACTGCGCGCGCTCACGGCAGTCGTTGACATGGCCCGTCTTGCGCGACGGCTGCTCCACTCCGGAAACGATCATTGAAGGTAGTCAGGCGGGAGCAATGTTCTGATTCATGCGGAAGAAGTTGTCGGGATCGTACTGGCGTTTGACGGAAGCCAGCCGCGCATAATTGTCGCCATAGGCTTCCTTCACGCGTTCGTCGCCTTCGTCACCGAGGTTGTTTGCATAGACGCCTCCGCATGAATACGGCCTTAGCGCTTCCCATATGCCGCGCGCCCATTCAACGTTTATGGCGTCTTCGGCTGCCTCGTCCCAGATCGCGACCGGAAAGCAGTCAAAGCTCGCGTCGCGATGCTGGTAGGCGGTCGCGGACCCGGCGACGCGGGCAATGGCTCCCCCTACATGCTGAAACACCAGCAGCGATGACAGCGAAGGCGAACGTTCATAGGCGCCCAATATCGCGTCGATCGCGCCATCGTCGATCTCTTTCAGGAACTGCGCTTTCCAGTAGTACCTCCGGCCCCGCAGAAACACACCGTCGCCGCCTGATTGAATCTGGAGATAGGGCAAGCGCTCGACGCGGCAGTCGACAGGTGAGCCGAACTCCATCAGTGGCTCGAGAACCTGTCGACCGGACTCGGGCGCGCCGACATAGCAAGCCGATACGCTGAAGAATCGTTCGCCGGACGGACGAGTGACGAATGCGGCATCCACGCTCACCTCATCCGGCGCATCGCGCGCAAACTGATCATAAAAGCGCAATGCGGCGCGTGCCTGCTCGAATCGGTATAGCAAAGAGCAGACGAGCAACTCGGGATTCAACGGGTGAAGCCGCAAGTAAAATGCCGTCGCGATGCCGAAGTTGCCGCCACCGCCCCGCACAGCCCAGAACAGGTCGGGATGTTCGCTGTCGTTCGCCAGGCGGATTTGCCCGTCCGCGGTGACCATTTCGACGGCGACGAGATTGTCGCAAGTCAACCCGTATTTGCGGCCAAGCTTGCCGAACCCGCCGCCCAAGGTCAGGCCGGCAAGGCCCGTGTCGCTGATAACGCCGGTTGTCGTCGCGAGCCCGTGGGCCATTGTGGCCCGATCGAACTCACCGAGATTGAGGCCAGCCTCCGCGCGCACCACCTGCCGTTCAGCGTCGACGTCAATCTGCTTCATCCGGGAGAGGTCGATAACGATACCGGCATCGCAGACCGAAAGGCCCGCCACGTTGTGACCGCCGCTACGCACCGCAACCCGCGAATCAATCGACCTGGCAAAGCGCACCGCTGCGACCACGTCCTCGGCGTCGGCACAATAGACGATCAGTGCCGGCCGCTTGTCGACTGTCCCGTTCCATACCCGGCGTGCCTCGTCGTAGTCCGGATCGCGCGGCATGACCAACGTGCCGTGAAGCGTGCCACACAAATGCTCGAACTGACGCGAGGCTGCGTGGCTTTCGCCCGACGCTGTTTCGGTGCTCATCGTGCCTCCTTCGTGCTCGCTGGCGCTGAAGCCGAGGTTCAAGGTTCGGTCGCTTGATGGTTGCACTTCCCACGTGTCGAAGCAAAATGAAAGAATTCAGCTTTCAGATGAGAAAACTTCATCTAGACTGAACAGATGCGAAAGTTGCCTCCTCTGCGTTCGCTGCAGGCGTTCGAAGCGGTTGCGCGGCACCGCAGTTTCAAGGACGCCGCGCAAGAGCTCAACGTCACGCCGACGGCCCTGAGTCACCAGATCCGCACGCTGGAAGATGCGTGCGGCCGGCAACTCTTCGCGCGTCGGCCGCGCCCCATTCGACTCACCGCTGCCGGACAACTTCTGTATCCGGCGCTGCGTAGGGGATTCGATTCGTTCGCGGATGCACTCTCCACAGTGGCGGAAACGGGCGGCACGATCGCGCTACGGATCACTAGCCCGAACGCCTTTGCGAGTCGCTGGCTGGTTCCGCGGCTGTCGCAATGGCACGAGTCTCACCCCGATATTCCGCTGCAGATTATCGGTACCGATGCGGTCCTCGACCTGGACGCGGGCGACGCAGACGTCGCGATACGCTATGCACACGCGGCGCCGAAAGGTCTGGTATGTACAGAGATCGCGCGAGATGCGTTCTACCCTGTGGCTAGCCCCACCCTCCTTGGGGCAGAAAATACACGCCCAATTGCGGCGATGGACCTGCTTCGATTTCCTCTGATCCATTACGAGTGGACGAACGGAGATCCCGAGGCGCCTTCCTGGCCGCGCTGGTTTTCTGCTTCGGGTGTTCCGGTATCCGCATTCACGCCTCTTCGCAGCAAGCGTGATTTGAGCTTTCGGGAAGAACTCCATGCGATTGACGCTGTGCTTGCCGGCCAGGGAATCGCTTTGTGCAGCGACATCGTTCTGGAGCGAGCATTGCTGAGCGGAGTGCTCGTGAAAGTGCTTCCCTTTGCGTTGCCTGGCTACGGCTTCTATGTCGCGCATCTCGCGGAGCATGCGACGTCGAGTGCGGTTCGCACCTTCGTAGAGTGGCTCGCCTCCGCGCGTCGCGCTTAGGAGCGGCCAGTTAAGAGCCGATATTCGAATGACGGCTGGCCGACTCGCTTCCATCGGCAATCAGGCAGGTGCCGAAGTAAATCGGCCATTTGAGTGACGGCTTATGTGTTGCGCGAACGGCTACTCCTGGCCGGGAGCACCAGTTCATTCCACTTCCAATTGAGCAGACATCGCAACGATGACGGCTTTCTCGCGTATCTGGCGACGCTGCCGACCGTGGAAATTCATGACATCGTCGCCAGAGCGGAGCCGTTAAGCGGCTACAGGCGCTACCGCTACGTCCACAGTTTGCGCCGTCGGTACGAGGCGCTTGCACGCTTTCCCGGGAACTACCTGGTGTTCGGTGACGCTCTGCGCAGCTTCAACCCGGTCTACGGACAGGGCATGACGGTCGCGGCGCAGGAGGCGTTGGCGCTGCAACGGTGCCCCGTGCGCGCAGGCTCGACCGAGCTCTCTGATTCCCAAACGTAGAAGGACGCAGCCAGGGCGTTCTTCACCGATGAGCTTCTCGATCGGGTAACCGGTCTCTACGGTGTACGCCCTGACGTCGAGTTCGTGCAGGTTGCCGAGCTAGTGGAAAACGTTCGGGCATGACGTCGCCTGGCGGCGTGAGTAGGGAAACTGGCACGTCGAAGAGCAGCGGCGCACGCCGAAATCCGGAATTGCCATACCTCTGCCTTCGACCGCGTTTACCGGCGATCCACCACGACTTCGAGATACTCGCTCGGCAACACAAGTGTCGCGTCGCGCGACTGATTCCGGCTTTCGATCAGTGCCATCAGATCGGCAAGGAACGCCGCGTGACGCTCACCTTCGAGCGCGGCAAATGCCTTGTTCATCGGCCCATAGAACGCGCGGAACACTTCTATGAAATGTGCCGGCGAACGATAGCGGAACGTGAAGTCCCGGCTGATCGCGTTGATCTTCCGAGCGCTGCCGCCGAACAACTCTTCCAGGCGCGCCATCGTCCCCCACAGTGCTGGCGACTTTACGCCCGCCGGGGGCGGAAGATACTTGCCGATCGTCCTGAAGAGCTGCCCTATGAAACTATCCGGGGTCCAGTTGGCGAGGCCAATGCGTCCACCGGGTTTGCAAACACGCGCGAGTTCGGCTGCGGCTTTTTCCTGATCGGGCGTGAACATCACCCCGAAGGTCGACATCACGATGTCGAACGAGGCATCCGCGTACGGCAGCGCCTCAGCGTCCGCTTCCTCGAACTGCATCGTGAGTCCTTCGGCTTGCGCGCGCGCACGACCTGAATCGAGCAGTGAGGCCACGTAGTCAGTTGACGTGACGTCGCACCAGCGGCGGGCGGCCGCAAGCGACGCGTTACCGTTGCCGGCTGCGACGTCAAGCACGCGACTGCCGGCGCGCACGTCGAGCGCTTCGCAGAGGTTCTCCCCGACAATCTGCAGAGTGATGCCGACCACGGCATAGTTACCTGTCGCCCAGGCTGCCTGCTGGCGGCCCTTGACGGCTGCGAAATCTGCAACGGGTGCGGACACGAAATCAACAGTGGACATATACAACTCCTGAAAGCGCTGGAGATATGCAACTGCGTCATTGCGCTACATATCGGGTGGCGCCGCGAATTCGTACTGCCATCGCGCCCGCGCGGCGATCGGACAAAGGAATCGGTGATGTTCCTTCCTGTGACGAACTCTGCCTGCGCAAGGCCGTCGTCGTCCTGCCCGAGCGTCGATTTTTCTTGACCAATCGTCCACTTCTAGCGGATGCATCGGAATCCGAAACCTGGCGGACTGGCTCAGGGCGTGTTGCGCTCGTTGGGACGCGACATTGGGATTCAAGCGCGTGCGAGGCAGACGGGCTATCCGTGTGCTTATTTCAAGTACCTGCAGCGCGGATTGCCCGCGCGCCTGTTAGCGTCCCAGGCTCGCTCGTTTGATGGTGAGCAAGCCTCAACCGCGGACAGCCAGGGTGACCACAATCAGAGCCGAAAAGACCAGCGCCGGCGCGAGATGTCGGAATGGCTCCCGATTTCGCACCAACGTGAAGAGAGCGCCGAACATGATCGCGCCGGCCAACGTTAGGCCCAAGACTCTGGTTTGTTGTCCAAGAAGAAGTGCCGCACTGAGCAATTCGAGCGCGCCACAGAACAACTGAAACCATGCCGGATAGCCCCAGCGTGCGAAGTCGCGCTTCACCGGGCCGGGTCTTGCGATATTGACCACGCCAGCAACCGCGAACAGAACCGCGACGATGATCGCGAGGATTGATTCGAGAGACGCACTGTTCCACGGCATCGTTATGCTCCGTTAGTTTGCAGGAAGTGTTTTTGTGCAGAGAGGTCAGCAATCAGCCCGGGGCCATGGGGTTCCCACGCAAGAATTCGCCGGGCCTGCTGGCCGCTTACTGTCTGGTCGATCGCCAGTGCGTCAGCGAATGGTCCGAGCGATTTGCGAGCATCGTCGAGCGGCCAGAGGTCGACGCGATCGGCGCCGACCGAAGCCCGAATCGCTTCACCCATTTCAGCAACGGCAACGGCCTCTTCCGCGACCACGTTGAAGATCTGTCCCGTGACTCGACCGTCTCCGGTTGCCGCCTGCTCCAGCGCGCTCAGATAAGCCGTGGCGAGATCATCGACGTGAACGGCCGGCCAGTGATTGCGACCATCGCCGACGATCCTCACACTGCGAGTCTCACCGACCATCCCGGCAAGCATGCCGAAGATCCCGCCACCGTAGCCGTGCACCATCGCCGGCCTGAGAATCACCGCGGCAATCGAACGGCTCGCTGCTAGCGTTCGCACATGTTGCTCCACTGAGGGCCGCCAGGTGACGAGTGGTGTCGGGTTCAGCGCTGATCCTTCAGTCGCGGGTTCTCTCGTCGTATTGCCGTAGACCCAGGTGCCCGACGTATAGACAAACACCGCGCCCGAACGCATATGCGAAAGCATCGCTACAACCGCGGCCTCATCAGCAGCAGCGGCGGAAGTATCGTTGGTCGATGCGGTGTGCACCACGCCGTCCGCGGCACCGGCAGTTGCAGCGAAAGACTGTGGCTCACGCAGGTCGCCGACATGCAGTTTCACGCCGAGACCTACCAGCGCGTTGGCGGCTGCCGACCGGTCCTCGCGCACCATCGCCGTCACCTGATGGCCGAGGCTGATTGCCCTGCCCGCGATCGCTTGCCCGATGTAGCCCGTACCACCTGTAATGAACAGTTTCAAAGCGTTCTCCCCAACGATTGCCTGCGAAGTTGAATAGCCACCAAAACGAGACCAATCAGTCTCGTTTTGGCAAAGGTAAACGAGACTGATCAGTCTTGTCAACTGCCCGGCGATCTGGTATTTATTTCGGATGAACGCTTCCTCTCTTCCTGGCCTGAGCCCGCTGCAACGCCGCAAGCGGACTGCCATCCTCGACGGCGCGAAAAGCGTTTTTTTGAGTCAGGGTTTCGGCCTGGCAACCATGGACGATGTCGCGGCGGCCGCTGGCGTCGGCAAACAGACGGTCTACCGCCACTTCAAGTCGAAGGAGGCGCTCTTCGTTGGTCTGGTGAGCTCGATGTGCACTCAGGTGGGCGGAGTTCTTGCCAGCGCTCAGCACGAGCAATCCGATGGCGCACCCGAAGTCGAGTTGCGCGAGTTGGGATGGGCATTGGCACACATCCTGATCACGCCGGACTATCTGCGGCTTTACCGGGCCATCGTTGCTGAGGCCGAGCGCCTTCCGGAACTCGGCCAGGTGTTTTACGAAAATGGCGCAAAGGTCGTGCGTGCCTTCGCTGCAAAAATTCTGCGAAAGCAATTTGACGAATCGACTGCTGTATTGCGGGCTGCGACATTTGTTCAGCTGGTGCTGGGCGACGCGTATCTGGAACTGTCAATTGGCTACACGGTGCCCGATGTTGAAGCGCGCTTTGCGCTGCAGATTGACGAGGCGGTAACCGTTGCACTTCGCTAAGGAACGCCGCACAAGACGTCGAGCCTCGGCATGCACAGCGCAGCGGCGTATAGCGCGGGAAGCAGGACACGCGTTTGCGAACGTACTCGCGCACCGTTTATCGTCTCTATCTTTTAACGCTGACAACAAACTTCAAGATCGCGTCGTGCGGCGAGAAATACGCTTCATCGAAGACCATCGAAAGCGATGTGAGCTAACGCAACGAATGACTGTTGCCTGAGGTTGCAACGACATCCGACTGTCTGCCCCACAGCGAGGACGAGCGCCCGAAAGTGGCCGGCAATACGCATTCACACAACTCGCCGGAAAGATGCCATTGAAGGCTCCAACTTCAGCTCTATAGAACGCTGGCGGAACTGGTGCTTTCAGCCAGGCGCGGCCGTTGGCCGGTGCGCGCAGATGGCCGTTCAAACGTCTAATCCACTCAGGAGACGGGCCTTCTCCCGTGCCAAGGGTAATCATTTAGCAAAAAGTATTCGTGCTGCCTAGAATATTGGGGGTCAGTCAATGGTCCGCGGGTGATTCTTCGCCCCACAGGAAGTTGAAAACGGAGGGCATTATGAAGACCGCAATTGCCTGCCCGGTTGCCCGACTTTGTTTGTTTTTTGTGCTCGGGTGCCTGTCGTGCGCCGGCCTGGCACAAGTGGCTCGGATGGAGGTCATTCCGGTCCCGACTGTCACCATGACGGACCAGGAATTCTTGACTGGTGTCGAGGGCGGGCGGCCGGTCGCCATCGCGGGCGAACTTCGCCTTCCTAAGGCTGGGACGGATCGGCTCCCACTCGTTATTCTGCTGCATGGCTCAGGCGGCATCACGAGTTCGATGACCGACTGGGAGCAGGATTTGCTGGAAATGGGCGTCGCCACTTTTGTGCTTGACAGCTTTTCCGCTCGCGGCATTACCAGCACAATCAACGACCAGGCTCAGCTACCTCGCCTGACACAAACCGAGGACGCCTTTCGCGCGCTCGCGATTCTTTCAAAACACCCGCGGATCGACCCGACAAGGATCATGCTCATGGGGTTTTCGCGAGGCGGGCAAAATGCGCTCTATGCAAGCCTGAAACGATTTCATCGATTGCACGCCTCACCCGGGACGGAGTTCGCGGCCTACGTGGCGTTCTATCCTGACTGCACTTACACGTATCGGGAAGACGATTACCTTGTTGCGAAGCCGTTAAGAATTTTCCAGGGCAGCGCAGACAACTACGACACGGTTGCCCCATGCCGCGCATATGTAGAACGGTTAAGGACGAACGGTAACGACGCAATGCTGATCGAATACCCGAGGGCCAATCATGCGTTCGACTCGCGGGCCTTCAGGCAGGCTGTTCAACTTCCGCAGGCTCAGACAACTCGAAATTGCAGGACCATCGAACTGGGGAACGGGTTGCTGATCAATGCCCGGACCGGCGACCCCTTTACCTACAATGATCCGTGTGTCGAGCGTGGAGTCACTCTCGCATATGACGACCAGGCAGCAAGTGAGGCACGGGAGGCGGTTCACGAATTGGTGATCGCCGTGTTAAAGCCCAGTGTCGTCGCTAGAAAAAGCAACCCGTGATCGTTGTAGACGCTCCCGCTGCGCCGGGAACTTACCGATAGCGGCCATTCGCGCGTGGTTGATGGCGGCTTGCGGCAGTCCCTTTGCCCGAACCCGGCAACTCGTTTAACGTCCCGCGGGCTTCACCGATAATCGTGTTCATTCATGGGCAGTGCGTTCGCCCGCCTGGGCGCCCGACCGTCAGGAGACCAGCGTGGATCTCGCCGGCACCGTACTTCCGATCTTCGCGATCATCCTGGCGGGATGGCTTGCCGGCGCGTCCGGATACACGCCGCGCAGCCTGGCCGCGCCGCTGATGAGCTTCGCGTATCACGTCGCGATGCCGGCGCTGGTGTTTGTGACGATCGCGGACGAGACGCTTCACTCGCTTCTGGACTGGCGCTTCGTCGCCGCATTCGGCGGCGGATCGATGATCTGTTTCGCGGCGGTGGCGATGTTCGGACGCATCGTGCGCGGAGCCAGCGTGCGAAAAAGCGCGATGCGTGCCGCCGCTGTTTCGATGACCAACACCGGGTTTGTCGCGCTACCGATACTGAAGACGCTGTTCGGCAAACCAGGCGTGCTCGCGGCGGCCATTGCGACGATCTTCGTCGGCGCGATCATCTTTCCGCTGCTGGTCGTGCTCTTCGAAATGGATCGGCCCGACAATTCGCGCAACTTGCGAGGGACAGCGTTGCTTCGGCACATCGCGACCAACCCCGTTATTCTTGCGACGATCTGCGGCATCGCCTGGTCGGTCGTCGGGGTGACGTTGCCGGCCCCGGCAGCGTCGTTTCTCACCATGCTGGGCGAAGCATTGACGCCTTGCGCGCTGTTCTCGATCGGACTTGAACTGACGCTGAGCGAACTGCGCCAGCGCATGACACTCTACGCGCTGCTGACTGTGCTCAAACTCGCGGTCGTGCCGCTCGTCGTGTACGTACTATGTGTCGCGGTGCGGCTCGATCACATGGCGACGGTCGCCGCTGTCGTGTGCGCGGCCGTGCCGACCGCGAAGAGTGCTTACGTGCTCGCGGTGGAATACGATGTCGAAAAAGCCGTCGTGAGCGGAGTCATCTCGATGACCACATTGTTCTCGGTCATTACGCTGATTGCCTGGCTTCACATTCTGTAGCGGCCTCCCGGGGTGGCGAATGAGCCGCTACGAATGCGCTCAGAGGCGACCCGAACCCCGATGCGGCACCGGCTTTGATGCAACAGCGACTCCTTACTATGTCCCGAATAGCCCGCGAAAACCGGTACTGGGAGGTAATAGTTCATGGCGACGCCAATCCGCAATTCCGGCGTGCAGTCAACGGTGGCGCAGACATTCGCCCACTTCTGCACCGGCCTCGAATATGAGGCGCTGCCACCCCTCGTGGTTGAGCGCGCCAAGCACTTCTTTATCGACTACATCGCCATCGCGCTGCGCGGTTCCATGCTGGATTCCAGCAGACCGATGCGCATGTTGGCTGCCGCACGGCCGATCCCGGGTGGGGCAACCCTGCTCGGCCGCCCCGACCCGGTGCACTCGGCCTGGTCTGCGTTGGCAAACGGAATGGCCGCGCACAGCATGGAACTGGATGACACCTTCCTTCCCGGCTCAATCCATAACGAATCTTTCGTCTTTTCCCCGGCAATGGCGTTGGCGGAAGAACGGGGCGCCAGTGGAAAGCGCTTCATCTGTGCCGTCGTCGCCGGATTCGAGGTTGCCTGCCGTGTCGCCGCCGCGCTTCAGCCGGCAGTGACCAACGCCCGCGGCTTCCATCCCACTGGCACCACGGGCGCGCTTGGCGCCGCGGCCACCGCTGCCACACTCCTCGGGCTGGATGCAGCGCAGGTTGCAAATGCACTCGGGGTTGCATGCAGCCAGGCGGCGGGGTTGCTCGAATTCGTCACCGACGGAGCCTGGACGAAGCGCTTTCACGGCGGCTGGGCCTCGCACGCCGGCATGATTGCCGCAGACCTCGCGCAGCACGGGATCACCGCGCCGGCTACTTCCATTGAAGGCAAGTTTGGCTACCTGCATGCTTACTCTGGCGATCCGTTGCCGCACGCGCTGTCGGTGGGCGAAGGCGAGATGCTTGCCATCGCGCAGACGGCGCTGAAGTACTATCCCTGCGTCTACTATATCCAGTCGATCAACGATTGCGTGCTGCAACTTGCCGTGCGCGCGGATCTTCCTCTTGAAGCAATCGAAAGCATCGTTGTTTATACGGTGCAAGCGGCCATGCCGCTGGTATGCGAGCCAATCGAGCAGAAGCGTCGGCCGAAGCTGATGATTGACGCGCAGTTCAGCGTGCCGTTCAATGTTGCCCTCGGCCTTCGCAAGAAACGCGTCTCTTTCGTCGATTTCACACCGGCAGAATTCACCAGCCCGGAGAACGAACAGCTGATGGACAGGGTAACGTGCCAGGTCGATCCGGCGCTGGACGCACAATATCCGCAGGCGTGGCCTGCACGTGTCGAAATCACTCTTGCCGATGGTCGCACGCTCGCAGCCGCCACCCAGTATGCAAAGGGCGATCCGCGCAATCCATTGAGCCTGGACGAGGTGATTGCCAAGCACCGCAGCATCGTCGCGGGTGTTGTGGACGAGAGCACCGACGATGCGATCCTCGACTTCATTCTACGGCTTGAAACAAAATCGGATTTCAGCGAACTGACCGGTATCTTGAAGGGGTTCGTGCTGCCAGGTTAATCGCGAATTGCGACAGACCTTTCGTCCGATGCCGAGGATCCTTCGGCGCGAATGTCGACAGAATCAGTTGAAGCCACCCGCCGCGATCGCTTTCGCATCCGCATTACTGTCGAGCTTGGTCCAGCCAGGGCACCCGGAGCTATCGCAAGGCGGCCCCGCGTACCTCCATATCGATCCGTCATTGTGACGCTGGTAGATATGGGCACCGCTGGTCGCAATCGAGATCGCCGCGGCGTTGTTGTCGAGCTTTTGCCATCCTGCACACGTTGATGCCGTGCATGGCGTGCCGCTATAAAGCCAGATGGAGCCGTCCTTGTGAAGCTGGACCAGTTCCTTCCCGCCGGCCGCAATTGCGGTAGTGGCGGGATTATTGTCGAGCTCCTGCCAACCAGAGCAGCCCACATCGCCGCACGGCGTGCCCGTGTATCGCCAGATCGATCCGTCTACATGCAGCTGAAACAGATCCTTGTTACCGGCCGCGATCGCTTTGGCGGCCGGATTGCCGTCGACCTTCTGCCATCCCGGACAGGAGGTGCCGCTGCACGGCGTGCCGTTGTGACGCCAGATCGAGCCGTCGGCATGCAACTGGAACAACTGTGTCTCGCTTGCCGTGATCGCCGTGGTTGCGGTGTTGTCGTCGAGCTTGAGCCATCCCGGGCAGGACGCTCCGTTGCATGGCGTCCCGGTGTGGCGCCAGATGGAGCCGTCTGCGTGCAACTGGTATAACTCGATGCCGCCCGCGGCAATCGAACGCGCCGCCGGATTATTGTCGAGTTCGATCCACCCGGGGCACCCTGAACCACTGCAGGTGGTCCCATTGTGACGCCAGATCGATCCGTCCTTATGCAACTGATAGAACTGGCCAGCGGCTGCCGCCATCGCGACCGTTCCGGAATTGTTGTCCAGCTCCGCCCAGCCCGGACAGAAGTTGCCGTTGCAATCGGTTCCGGTATAGCGCCACAGGCTGCCGTCGTTGTGCGACTGATAGAGTGGGTCCGTATGCAACTGGTACAGGTTGCCTGCCGCAGCGATCATGCCGCTGAGCGGATTGTCGTCGAGCCTCTGCCATCCGGGACATGACGCTCCGCTGCACGGTGTGCCCGTGTAGCGCCATATCATGCCGTCGTCGTGCATCTCGTACACTTGGCCACCGGCCGCTGCGATTGCGACTGCCTTCAGGTTGTTGTCGAGCATCTGCCAGCCGGGGCACGACGCTCCGCTGCAGGGCGTGCCCGTGAAGCGCCAGATCGACCCATCGGCATGGAGCTGATAAAGCTGGCTGCCGGCCGCAATCGCGACGGCGTTGACGTTGTTGTCGAGCATCTGCCAGCCTGGACATGATGCTCCGCTACAGGGCGCGCCGGTATACCGCCAGATGGACCCGTCATCATGCAGTTGGTAAAGCGAGCCTCCCCCCGCGACGATGCCAACCGCTGCAGGATTGTCGTCGAGCATCTGCCAGCCGGCGCATGCGTTGCCGTTGCATGGCGCGCCCGTGTAGCGCCAGATCTTGCCGGTGTTGTGAAGCTGATAGAGGTTCGAGCTGTCCGCGGCGATCTGGACCGCGGCGATGTTGTCATCGAGCATCTGCCAGCCGGCGCATACGTTGCCGTTGCACGGCACGCCCGTATAGCGCCAGATCTTGCCGGTGTTGTGCAGCTGATAGAGATTCGAACTGTCTGCGGCGATCTGAACCGTGGCCGCGTTCTCGTCGAGCATCTGCCAGCCCGGACAGGAATTCGAACTGCATGCCAGCCCAGTCGACACCCAGATCTTGCCGTCGTTGTGCAGTTGAAAGAGCTTATTGCCGCCGCCCGCAATGGCGACTGTGGCGGGATTGTTGTCGAGCTGCGTCCAGCCTGGGCATGACGAGCCGCTGCACGGCGTGCCGGTATAGGACCAGATGGTCGCGCCGACGAAAAACGCCGGAGAAATCGTGAAGCGGGTCTGGTCCGATGGCACGAGCGCCACATCCATGTGCGTCGTCGTGTGAGTAAAGTCCGTTAGCAACGACACCGCAGCATCCGTGCTGATCGTCTGCGAGTATCCGCCCGTCTTCGACGAGTAGGCCGACCCCGACATGGTGACGGCTGGCGTGAAGTCGGTGAATGCAGTCGATGAAGCCGATACTTGTGGGCTCTGGTTTTCAATGATGAATTCCGCAGCGGCGCCGAGCGTCATGCAGTTGGCCGTATCAGGGCTCGCGGAGCATAGTGGCAGCGCCTGGACGGACCAGCAGGGCGAGCCATTGGCCGTCGTGCAGCTGAGAATTCCGCCTGACGTCAGATCGTGCAGGAAGGTGCACCCGTAGCCGCCGTTGATGTCCGGATTGCCCCTCGCATCGCAGTACCATTCCTGCGAGTAGATCTGATCGCCCGGGTTGGGGACAAAGGCGCCTCCGTATCCGTTGCTGTTGGGGTCTCCGCAGCAGTATTCCCGCCAGCTTGAGTAGGCGGCGGCGGTCGGCGTGGTCTGCACGTTCACTCCGCCCTGGATCAGGCCCGAGCCGGTGCCGAATCCGCCAAGACCGTTCCATATTGATATCGCAGTGGAGGTGGTCTCGTCGCCGCCGGGAATCGCGGTGGGAACGTTGAAAGTCGCTTCGGTGGAAATGTAGTCCGGTAAGCCCGTAATCGCGGCGCCGACCCACCAGGGCGACTGGATGGATGTGACAGTGTGCGAGTGAGTGTCGGGGCGCTTCGCTTCCAGCATGCGTCCCGGCCTCGTTGCCGATGCAAGCCACCGGGCGTACGCGGCGGCGTCCTTTGCAGGGTCGGGCCGCAACCCGTAGCCTCGTTCAATCAACTGCGACTGCGTTAAGGCCAGCGGGTTACCGGTGAGCGCGGGCCTGTCCGTGCCCTGCTCTTCGCCGAGCTTGAGGGGTCGCGGTGCGAACGTATCGGAGGATCTCAGATCGACGAGATAAGAGGACGGCTTCCCGGCCGGGTCGGTGCAATCCAGAGTCAGGCGTTGAACCGTATCTGCGGGTAAGGCCGGCACCGCGTAGAAACGCGCGTATCCGTCCACGTCGGTGTAGACCGGAATATCCGCGGACGGTGCCGCTCCCGGCACGTGTAGCTTGCAATGCAAACCAGGCAACGCATGCACGGACGCAGCAACGTAGGCTTTTTTCGATATCGCCGGCATCACGGTCCCCGACGACGGTGCCTGCGCACGGGCGCACGGGGGAGATGCCGCGCCCATACCCACCAGCGCAACGAGTGCCGCAATCAGGAGTCGTGATGTGCGGGACTGCGCCGCTCGTTCGATGGTCGCATCGGCATCCTGCTTCGCGGCACAGTCTTTCCTTTCGTACTGTCCGCGCGAATAGGATCGAAGCCCGCACAGGAGTGTTGAAGCGCGTGAGATGGCGTGCAACCGCACGACGAAACCTGAGCCCATGGCGCTTCCCCTTCAAACGAATACGCAGCAGCGGCGGTGCGCGACGCGTGCCCGCATGAAATGCGCGGCGTCGAACCGTAGCTGGCAACACAAGGACGAAACGCGGGCAACTGTTTTGAAGAAGCGTGCAGTGTTTGATGGGATGCGGCTGTGCCACTGGTGATCAGCGTCCGCTCCTCGCCAGCATCGAGCTATTTGTCGGCTCGTTTCAAGCCGACCGAGGGCGCCAGCATCCTCGATAGATAGAAGGAGCGAAGATGCGTGGCACCAGGTACGCCGTTGTTGATGCGGGCAACAAAGTAGGCTGATAGTCGCCCGCTTCAAGAGTCGTGCGACACCACCCGCGAACCTGCCAGGGTTAGTGGATCACTTCGAACACACGCGGTGGGAGCGGCGCGTTGCACGTCCGCTCTGAGCCGCTCAGCGGTCTCATGGATTCGAAAAATATCGGTCTCCTACGGGTCGGGAACACGTATGCATTGACCGTTATTGAGGTCCACGAATGCGGACGTTTGAATTGGTGTCACTACACACGCCATCGGCCGACCCATTGCCCTGTTTCTTGCAAGCCATCCCCAGATTGGGCTTATTCCCGCGTCATGGTTGAGCAGTTTCACGAATAGATCATTCTCTTTCAGTTCGATCCGCAGCCTCGCCTGGCACGGATCCTGTTGAGTCGTGTGTGCCCACGCAATGTCCACGATCTCACAATTTCAATCGGGTTCGGCCTATCAGGCACAGTGAATGCTCGCCCTGCATCGGGTCGTCGCCAACTGTGGAGGCATCGCGCAGAGGCACGCCGGACGGCGATTCCGGCCATCAGTCAAGATCGGCCACGAAGTTGGCGGGCGTCTTCATAGCTCAAGGGCTTAGGATAGAAACGCTGGTACACGGCTCCCCATTGCCGTGGCGGAACCGTGGGCGAATAGGCCGAACCGCTGCTCATTTCGATGAGCACTCCGTAAGGGGACGGCAGATGAACGTAGTGAATGGAAGGACGAGGCGAAACGGTCTGAAGCGTGTTGGAGCGTTCTGGCAGATCGGGCTTGCGCGTTCGGGTGCAGGTAGCCCGAATGCCGACATCAATTCCGCACAGCCTTCGCGAGGCAGACGCCTTGCAATTTGGGCTGCGTCGGCAAGCGCGTTGGGTGTCGCGGTCGTGGGTATCGTCGCGCATAGCGATCGGTTCGACGATGATCAGGCGCTCGGGATCGTCGCAACCACATCGCCAGCGCAACACACGACCTGGTCCGGGCATGTCGTGCTGCCGCCGTCGCCTCCCGCTCGCGCAACCGCGGTTGGCCGTGCTGAACTCGCCCCGCCCGTGCTTTCCGCTCCGTCCGATCACGGCGCTGACGCTACTCCGCATTCTGTCGCCCCGCAGTCGGTTACACGAGAGCCCGATCAAGCAAGCTATGCGGCCACAAAGAATCGTCGCAATTCGGCGCCGTACGTGACAGCAATCGAGCGGCATGCGAGCGGGATCACCCTGCCCCCATCGCCGACGCCACAAGCGTCTTCGTCCGATCACGTCGTGGGATCGTCGTCAGTTTCCGCGCGGGAACCCGCAATCAGCAGTGCTGAGCACGCCCCACCCGTGTCTTCCGCCTCGCTCGATCACCGCGGTGCACCTTCTCCGAAGACTCGCGGTGCGCCGTCTCGGAATTCTGCTTCACTGCAGCTGCTGCAAGGACAGCCTGCAGTCGCTTACGGAGGAGGTGGTTTGGGCACGGGCGGTTCTGGCGCAGGCGCAGCCGGTTCGGGTGCGGGCGGTTCGAATGCCGGCAGCTCGGGGGCAGGCGCGTCTGGTTCGGGCGCACGCGGCTCGGGGGCAGGCGCAGGCGGCTCGGGTTCAGGCAGTTCGGGTTCAGGCAGTTCGGGCGCGGGCAGTTCGGGCGCGGGCAGTTCGGGCGCGGGCAGTTCGGGCGCGGGCAGTTCGGGTGCAGGCAGTTCTGGCGCAGGCAGTTCTGGCGCAGGCAGTTCTGGCGCAGGCAGTTCGGCGGGCAGTTCGGGCGCAGGCAGTTCGGGTGCAGGCAGTTCGGGTGCAGGCAGTTCGGGTGCAGGCAGTTCGGGTGCAGGCAGTTCGGGTGCAGGCAGTTCCGGTGCAGGCAGTTCGGGTGCAGGCAGTTCTGGCGCAGGCAGTTCTGGCGCAGGCAGTTCGGCGGGCAGTTCGGGCGCAGGCAGTTCGGGTGCGGGCAGTTCCGGTGCAGGCAGTTCGGGTGCGGGCAGTTCGGGTGCGGGCAGTTCCGGTGCAGGCAGTTCGGGTGCGGGCAGTTCGGGTGCGGGCAGTTCGGGCGCAGGCAGTTCGGGTGCAGGCAGTTCGGGTGCAGGCAGTTCGGGTGCGGGCAGTTCCGGTGCGGGCAGTTCCGGTGCAGGCAGTTCCGGTGCAGGCAGTTCCGGTGCAGGCAGTTCCGGTGCAGGCAGTTCCGGTGCAGGCAGTTCCGGTGCAGGCAGTTCCGGTGCAGGCAGTTCCGGTGCAGGCAGTTCCGGTGCAGGCAGTTCCGGTGCAGGCAGTTCCGGTGCAGGCAGTTCGGGTGCTGGCAGTTCCGGCGCAGGCAGTTCCGGCGCAGGCAGTTCCGGTGCTGGCAGTTCCGGCGCAGGCAGTTCCGGCGCAGGCAGTTCCGGTGCTGCAGGCAGTTCCGGTGCAGGCAGTTCCGGCGCAGGCAGTTCCGGCGCAGGCAGTTCGGGTGCTGGCAGTTCCGGCGCAGGCAGTTCGGGTGCTGGCAGTTCCGGCGCAGGCAGTTCGGGTGCTGGCAGTTCCGGCGCAGGCAGTTCCGGCGCAGGCAGTTCCGGTGCAGGCAGTTCCGGTGCCGGCAGTTCGGGTGCCGGCGGTCACGGCGCAGGCGCTTCGGGTGCGGGCAGTTCGGGTGCGGGCAGTTCGGGTGCGGGCAGTTCGGGTGCGGGCAGTTCGGGTGCGGGCAGTTCGGGTGCTGGCAGTTCGGGTGCGGGCAGTTCGGGTGCCGGCGGTCACGGCGCAGGCGCTTCGGGTGCGGGCAGTTCGGGCGCGGGCGGTTCGGGTGCTGGCAGTTCGGGCGCGGGTGGTCACGGTTCAGGCGGCTCAGGCGGTTCGAGCGGAGGCGGCCACGGCGGCGGCGGCGGCGGCGGCGGAGGCGGCGGTGGCGGCGGTGGCGGCGGTGGCGGCGGCGGCGGCGGAGGCGGAGGCGGAAGGTAATTCGCCGCCTCGTTTTCAGCCGCCTTTTGTGCAAGAGACGTAGGTCATAGCGGCTATCCGATGGATAATCCCGATTGTGTGGCGCGACAACCTGGATGAGAGACGCGCGACAAGCAAGGTGAGAATGTCGCGGCACGATGGGATGGAACATGAAGGGTGAAATCCCTCGCATGTCCCTCTCTATAGTGGAAAGCTCCGATGGCTGAATGCAGCCGGCCGCCCTGGTCGGGCAACACTGATAGGCCAATGTCAGTTGTCGAAGCGCATCGACCCTATGAGAGCAATGACGGGATCTCGCCGGCAGAACGCGTTCGTCCACCACGCTGGCAAACTGCGATCGAAGGCTCCGGTGTCAACTCTGGAGTAACTCCATCGCACAGGTACTCTCGGCCTGTAGTTGCCGTCCACGCGATCCGCCAAGGCCTCATTC
>NZ_JAJEJS010000004.1:0-406123 GCF_021390635.1 Paraburkholderia sp. HD33-4
TGCGACTTTATACGGTCTGGCAGATACGATCTTCAAACCTTATCAGCAAGCTGACCTGAGGCGGTTCATCGTCACCGGGGACGACGTGAATCTCGGTGATGGAGCAACTACGGGACTCGCAATGGTGTTCCATGAGCTTGCAACAAATGCAGCGAAATACGGGGCACTGTCGACAGCAGCAGGTCGCGTCTCGGTCAGCTGGCAACGGGAAGGAGACATCCTTGCGATCAGGTGGCAGGAAGACGATGGCCCACCGATTCAAGGGCCTCCCGAAAAACAGGGGTTCGGTAGCATGGTGCTACGCAACACCATCACACGTCGGCTCGGCGGTGACCTCAGCTCACACTGGGAAAAACACGGGTTGATCGTGGATATTGCATTGCCTGCGTCACGGCTCGGGGATTAAAGGATCGCCGGAATGCCGACTTTGCGAATGGGAAACATCAACGTCGTTTCACAGGAAGCGGTCGTCGGTCTGAGCGAACAGAAGGATGCGGGAACACCCGTTGCGGATAGAACGTACAACGGGAGAAACAATGGCACTCGTCCTTTTGGTCGATGACGATCTGAACCTGCTTCGAGCACTCGAAACGCTCGTTACTTCTGATGGATATCGGGTCCGCACGGCAGTGGACGGATTTGATGCGCTCAGTATGGTGGCGCTGGAGAAACCAGACCTGATCGTCTCCGATGTAATGATGCCGCGAATGGACGGAGCCGATCTGGTCCGCGCTCTGAAGAGCGAGCCCGCGCACGCTCATATACCGGTCATCATGCTTTCGGCGGCAGCATTTCCTCATGGACTGCCTATCCATGCGCTTTTAAGCAAACCGTTTCCTGCTGCCCGATTGCTTGAGGTGCTGCGCGAGGTTCAGCAGCCCTGAACGCAGACTTCTCTAACGCTCAGAATCGTTCGGCTGCTGGCAGGCGTTCAGGTCGGCCGTCTTTTGCCTGATATCTTCCTCACTCGGATTTTTCGTCGATAGCCGCAGATACGCTGCCGCGAGACGTCGCAACTCCTCTTCCGATGCGTCCTCGATACCGATGAGATGATTGTCAGCCGGTCGATGCGAAGCCAGGAGTTCATTGAGCTTCAGGTGTAGCGCGACGCTGTCCTTGTTCTGGCTCTGCTGTATCAGGAACACCATCAGGAACGTCACGATGGTTGTTCCCGTGTTGATGACCAGTTGCCAACCGTCCGAGTAGTGAAAGATCGGGCCGGTTACGATCCATGCGATAACAGTCAGCACTGCGAGGCTGAACGCGGCCGGAGAGCCTGCCCACCTTGTGACAAGACTCGCAAAAGTATCGAATGCCTGAGTCAGCGGGTGTCGACTGGCGTACGCCGGGCTCGAAGTATCGGGAATAGTCGCGAGCTCGTCCGTGTGGGCCGGAGCTATTGAATCTGATTTCATGGCCCGGCTCCAGAATGATGTGTGACGGAGAGGCGCAACATCCGTGCCTGCCTTCGCAAAATGGCACCGGTGCGGCAACCGGCCTCCCGTCATTTCCCGGCCGTGGCCCCGTCCCGTCTCTTGAAGGTATGGGCCGAAACAAAGACGCGACGTTTCACAGGGACATTCACACTTGCCTCGGGCGCCGAGATCGTCAGCATGCCTCATCAAATGTCGCGAATTTTAGCCGAACAGTTTCGGCCTAAAGTTGCCATTCCCGGCATCGGTTTGCCGGGGATGGATATGCGTTGGCTGTCACCCTTCGCGAACAGCCGCAACACGCGGGACTTCGGCTTTTCGCCTTGAGCGGGTACGGCCAGGCAGAGGATCTGAAGCGCTCGCTGGCGGCTGGCTTTGAAACGGCATTTCGTGAGGCCCGTCACGCTGATGGATCCCGTTGAAGCGCCAGGGAACGATCGGAAGCCGTCGGCTGACCTCAACTTTGGACGGCGCAAGGCGTCGACAGCCATGCTTCGTGCGCAATGCCTGGTCCGCCACGACCGGAATCGAGTCAGGCAGGACGGGCAGACAGGAGCACATTGACGAGGGCGTGCTCATCAAAAGGCTTCTGAAGACGCGGGTACGCGCGCCAGGCCTGGTCAACCGCCTCTTCGCCGTAGCCCGTTGCAAACACGACGCGAATGTGTCTGGCCGCCAGCGCCTGCGCGACGGGATACGATTTCTGGCCGTGCAGATCCACATCGAGTATCGCGGCGTCGACGTCCTTGCCTTCCTCGACGAAGGACAGCGCTTCCTCTATCTCGCTGATCGGGCCGATGACCTCTGCCCCTGCCGCCTGCAGCATGTCAGCCAGTGCGAGCGCCACCAGATAGTCGTCCTCAACGACAAGTATCTTGCGCCCGTCCAGCGCGTTTTCCTGTTCAGTCATGTTGCTTCATCCGGGCTGTGGTGTCCTGCTCTTGCGCAGCAGGCAGCGGAATTTCGATGTGGCACGAGACGCCATCCGGATTGAACGTCAGTTCGGTCGTGGCGTGTAGCGAAAACTTAAGCGCCTTCTCGATCAGTTGCCGCCCAAAACCCGTTCTTGATGCATCTGGCGTGGTCTTCAGTCCGCTTTCACGCCAGTCGAAAACAAGCGAGTCAGGATGGTGATTCCCAGCCACAATCTGCCAGCAAATGTCGAGCCTCGCCGCGTCATCCTTCAGCGCGCCATATTTGAGCGCGTTAGTGGCCAGTTCGTGGAGCACGAGGGCGAAGGTCTGCACATTGCGAAAGCCGAGCGGCACTGGCGGCCCACTGACGGTGAGCCTGCTACTGTTGGCGACGCCCAACGCGTTGAGTTCGAGGCTGACGATATCGCCCAGTTCGATCAGGCCCTGGTGGGCCTCGCCAACCAGTCCCTGCAAACGTCCCAATGCGCCCAGACGGTTGATGAACGTGTCGAGCGAAGGGTCAGGCGCAAGAGTCTGTCTCGCAATCGACTGGGTTACGGCAAGCAGGTTGCGCGTACGATGCTGGAGTTCGGAGACCAGCACCTGCTGACGTTCTTCGCCTTTCACGAGGCTGGTGATGTCCACGAAAGCGATCACCACGCCATCCGTCTGGCGATCCGCGTTGCGATACGGTGACAGTCTGACCAGATAGTGACTTGAACCATCAGCGCTCGCCACGCGCCGCTGTAGCGATTCCTCAGTGTTGAATACGCTCGCAATATCTCCCTTGAGGTCGGACAGCGCTAACCGACTCGCCAGTTCTGTGATGGGTCGGCCCCGGTCGCTCGGCCGGATACTGAAAATGCTGTCGATTGCCGGCGTGTACGAGCGGATGACCAGTTGCCGGTCCAGGAATACCGTGGCGACGGACGTGCTCTCGAACAGGTTGCGCAGGTCGGTGTTCGAGCGATCGAGCGCATCAATCTTGCCGTTCAGCTCAAGATTGACGGTATGCAGTTCCTCGTTCAGGGAGACCAGTTCTTCCTTGGACGCTTCCAGTTCCTCGTTCGACGACTGCAGTTCCTCGGTGACCGATACCAGCTCCTCATTGGATGACTTCAGTTCCTCAAGGGCCGTCTCGTATTCCTCGATCATCGACTGCAGGCGCTCGCGCGTGTCGCGCAGTTCTTTTTCCACGTGAAGCGCGGTGCCGTCGTGCATCGCCTGCGCCCGAGTCAGCGCCTCCTCGCGCGTGAGCACGGGCCCCTGGTCGGCAAATACGACAAGGTAGAGGCGCTCGCCATGTGCGCCCGCAGGCAGCGGGTCAACCGTCAAGGTGATGACCTGGACACGGCCGCCTTCGCTCTCGACGGCCACTCCTTCACGTAAGACGGAGCGTCCCGAGTCGACCGATTCCCGGAATACGGCGCGCAGGTCCAGCCCCAGGCCCTGGCGCGCCATCGCGAACAGCTGGCGGCTCGGCACGCCGGACGCCGCTTCCAGATATTTCCCGGTCCGGCCCGAGTAGAAAACCACGTCGCCGTCGCGCGTCACGAGTACGTGCGGCGGCGCAAACCGCTCGAGCACATGGCTGTCCGCCATCTGGCGCAAGGCCGTGATGCCCACGGGCGCGCGATTCGGTACCGCCGTGGCTTGCCCGGCCCGAAACGCCGGCAGATGTGCCGGCAGACGTAACACCGGCGCGACATCGGCGCGGCGTCGGAAGATGCGGTGCTTCTTGTCCACGGCGGTGAATAGGTCGTCGAACTGGCTGACGTTCTCGGACGTGCCGAGAAACAGGTAGCCATCCTCGCGCAACGCATAGTGCAGCGTGGGAATGACCTGGTTCTGGACTTCCGTTCCCAGGTAAATGAGCAGATTGCGGCACGAGACCAGGTCGATGCGCGAAAAAGGCGGGTCACGGATCACGCTGTGCGGCGAGAAGATACACAGATCGCGCACTTCCTTTGCAATCACGTAACTGCCGCCGTCGGCCACGAAGAACCGCTCACGGCGCGCCTGCGTGACGCCGTCCAGCAGCGCAGCAGGGTAACGCGCGGCCCGTGCGACGGCCAGCGCGTGCTCGTCAATATCGGTAGCGAACACCTGCACCCGCGGCGCATCGTCAAGGCCCGCCATCCGTTCGCGCAGGAGCATGGCGATCGAATACACCTCTTCGCCGGTCGCGCAGCCGGGCACCCATACACGCAGGGGGTTGTCGGCGCCGCGCCGCTCGAACAGTCTGTCCAGAACGTTTTCGGCGAGGCTGTCGAACGCCTCGGGGTCCCTGAAGAAACTCGTGACGTTGATCAGCAGATCGCGAAACAGTGCGGTGACCTCACGCGGCTCCGCGGCCAGCCGGGCGATATAGGTTTCAGGTGTTTCAATCTGCAGCACCTGCATGCGACGTTGCACGCGCCGCAGGAAGGTTTTGGTTTTGTAACCACTGAAATCGTGCCCGACCTGATTGCGCAGGATGGTGCAGATGGCCTCATGCGCTTCGTCGACACGGGCCTGTGAGCTCCTCCCCTCGTCGCCCGTGACGATGCCGTCAAACTCGTAGGTGCCGCGGGCGAAGTCAGCCAGCTTCGCACCCATCTGCTCGACGGGCACGGCGAAGTCGACCAGGCCTGTGGAGATGGCGCTGTCCGGCATATTGGGGTGGTGCGGGCCGAAACCGTCCGGTGACTGGGCCAGCGTCAGGCCGCCGCTTTCCTTGATGGCCTTCACGCCGAGCGTGCCGTCGGAGTCTCCGCCGGAAAGAACGACGCCAGCGGCGAGTTCCCCAATATCTTCAGCGAGTGCGCCGAAAAAAACGTCGATCGGTTTGCGCTCACGGGTGGCGGCCACCTGCGCACGGACATGCAGTGTGCGCTCCCTGATGTCCAGCACGGCGTCATTGGGCAGCAGGTACACGCCGTTCATTTCCACGCGCATGCCGTCGGTGATCGGATGGACGGGTAGCGAGGTGAAGCGCGCCACGATTTCGGGCAGCATGCTGTCCCGGCCCGGGCTCAGGTGGGTGACCACGACGAAGGCAATCCCAGGATTCTCAGGGACGCCGCGGAAGAAGCCTTCGAGCGCCTCGACCGCCCCGGCAGAGGCGCCGATGCCGACGATTGGGAAATCACTGGATGACATGGCGGCTATTCGGATCGGGGCTGGCGCGCGGCGCGGTTGCGGCCGTTGACGGGTTTCTGGACTACCGACCCGGACGGCGTCGCCGACGGGCGGCGTTCAGCAATCTGTTCTTCGAGCAGGCGCAGCCCCGCGCGAACCACCTCACTGGCGGTGCGGTAGCGGCCTGCAGTGAGCTCGGACTTCACGAAGAGATCGAGATGCTCCGTCAGGGAAACACTGATCGCATGTTTACTGGGCATAAGGGGTTCCTGTGCATTGCGGCGGTACTTTATCTTACCCCCGCGTAAACGCGAGGTAGCATCGGATGTGCCCTGGTAACTGCCGGGCGCGCACTGCGCTGCAAGCGTTGCGCCTGCGCTGACCGTAGTTCATGCCTGCAACTGCGTATTGGGTATCTGGCTTGCCTGCTGGCGGTCATTGAGGAATGGTCGCGTTCGGAATATAAATGACGCTCAGGCTCCCAACGTGTAGTCCTTCGCGCCATGTCTCGATCTCTTCGCTTTCTTGAAACGCTGTTTGACCAGCACCTCATCGTCGCAGTGTCCTCTTATTCCGCCGCGATTAAAGTATCGCTTGCCGGGTTGATATTTAGCCAATTGAATAACATCACCTGAAATAACTGCGTTGGTATTGAATTAAAAATAATCACTGATTCACTCGAATCAGCGCACGCAACATGCGGCTCAGCACACCTCCGTCATTCGCATAATGGTGCGATAGTGCTGGGAATTGCCGGCTTGCCGTGCTTGTGCTGGGATCTTGCCTGTCAAAACGCCCTCTATCAAAGAGGTGGCCTCCATGCATTATTTTCATTCCGTTCGGCCCCGATCCCGGATTAATATAATTTCACCGACGTTCAAGACGGCCGAATTGGCAATGCTGGAATAAAAGACTGGAATAGTTACGGAAACAATGACTCCGACCAGGTGCGTTAGTCGGTAATTGATGCATCCCGGCAACGTTAACCCAGATAAACAGGTGCATTAGCGGTAATTGATACATCCCCGGCAACGTTAATCCATTAAATCGAGAGATCCCTATGCTGAGCCCTCACGAATTTGCCACCCTGATGCTGCTCAAGGCTGCGCCCGAGCAGGTTGACATGGACCGCGAGGAGCTTGACACCCTGCTGGAACACCAGCTGGTCGCACTGGAGAAGCTCGCGTCAGGACTCCAACGTCTCTGCCTGACCGACGACGGTGATTCGGTGCTGCAGGCCGTCGCCCGAAAAGGCTGAACCACGTCGCCGGCGTTCGGAAGTCGGGGATTACTTCGCCGTAACGCAGACACGTCGAAAAGGGCCGGCGCGACTGGTCTATGCCGGGCCGCATGCCGTTGGCCGGACGCTTCTGGACTTACTGTAGGCGAGGTGTCTGCGGCCTGCAGCGCGCATCAACATGCCTCGGAGCAATCGAAAGCCACATGAGTTACAACGACCAAACCGCGCAGGAGCTGGCGCACATCCACGCCATGATCCTGCAACTCGAGCATCTCGTTCACGAGGGCGATATCAGTCAGGCGAGCGCTGTAACGTCCCCAGTCTACTGGCGCGCACGGATCACTACGGTACTGGCGGCGGCGGACCTGCCCCCCGCCATCAAGCCGCAGATCGGCGACCTGTTTGCCCGGCTGGCTCGGTGCGGCGTCGCACAACCGTGCACGGCACAATCCGTCGCAGTGCATTACTGAAGGGTTTCCCGGTTGGTACGCCGGTGCTTGACCCAACCTGGTTGTCGGTATGAACGCGCCAAGCACGAGGCCATTGTCGAAGCAATGCGCGATGCCGATCCGACGATGTTCTGACGGCCATAAGTTAGTTAGTGGGGCCCGGCTCGATTGGCCAGGAAGTCGGCGTTGAACCTGTGACAATGGGCGACCGCTCAACGTAGCAGAGCCGTCTTTCCCTCGTGCGACGTCCAACGGTTGACGGGGGTCGGTTGCAGCATTCGACACAAGCATCCTGGAGTTACCGAGCCGCGCAATAGTGTCGTAAAAGGGCGGCCCGCGGTTCAAGTGAGCCGCCCTCGTCACTACGTTACTGACAGCTTGCACTTAACGCGTCACCGCTGGCGTTGTCCGCCCTCGCGATCCGACTGCGATTGATTCGGCTGCCGCTGGCCACTCTCGCGCTGCGACTCGTTCTGCTGGCGCTGGCCGGGTTGCTGCCCTTGCTGGGGCTGACCTGGTGACCGCTCTTGTTGGCCGTGTTGCCGTTGCTGACCGCCCTGATTAGGGTTATTCGGCTGGTTGCCTTGCTGATTTTGGTTTCCGCTCATTTCTACCTCCTTGCTTGCCGCCGCCGCGCATTCATAACCGGCGAACGACGCACTTGCCTGTTAACAAATGACTTACTGATGATCCATGCGGTATGAGCCGCATCTCTTTCCAGCATCAGTCGTACCAGCACGGCGAAGTTCATCTTGGCGCGCGAAACGGCAAATGTGCCGGTCTTTGCGTGTGCGGTTGGGCGTTCGAAGCGATTTGGCGCGTTGGCCTCATTCACCTGCTCGGTGGGCAATATTCCGCTCGCAGGCGTGCTGGGGCGCGGCGGCATCAGGTTTGGCGGCGACGCGTCGTTCATCTTCGGCGATCTGATCCTGCCGATTTTGAACATTGCCCGAAAATACTACGGCGGGCGCATGACCGTCGGGATACTTCCAGGCCCCGAATTCATTGTCAGGCAGGGGGCGGCCACTTTCAGCCGTTCTCGATCGCGCTCGGGAGAGCATTCGAGCTGCCGCTCTGCCCCAAGCAACCGACCTTCGGCAGAGCGCGCGCCCACCCCAACACTTAAAGCAGCGAATCGGTCCGTTTCGAACGATTCCCACTGCCTAGAATCAGGTTACGCGCAAAAAGGGTTCCGACCACGCAGACGCAGCAGCGCTTGCCCGCACATTCGCACGGTTTCAATCGTGTTGCGCGTCACTCGCAAGGAGAGTCGCCATGGCAACTTATGTCGTGCATATGAAATTTACGGATCAGGGTATCCGCGCCATCGAGAACAGCCCGGAGCGGGCCGCGCAAGCCGCCTGTTTGGGGAAATCAGTCATGAGAACTCTAATGACGAGCGCCGGCCTGGCACTGTTGTTGGCCTTTACAACGGAACCAGGCGTCAGCGCTCAGGAGGCTCCTGGTTGGATGAAACAGACACTTCCCGACCAGGCACTGAACCCACACTGGGACGAATATCGCGCCGTGATGAATCCCACGGGAGCTTTGGACGGAAAAACCAAGCAACTCATTGCCCTCGGTGTGGCAGCACAAATTCCTTGTGCATACTGCGTTAACGCTCACACTAAAGCGGCAAAAGCGGCTGGTGCGACCGATGCTCAAATAAAGGAGGCCATTGCAACCGCCGCACTCGTCCGTTTCAACAGCACAATGTTGAATGGCTCGGACGGCGGCACCGAGTGGTCGCCACAACGTAAGTAATGATCGCCCTGACCGCCGATTGACCATCCTCTCGTCGGTTGGGACAACGCTGCCGGGGGTTTCAGCAATAGGCGGTCAACACCAGGTGCAGCGACCATCTCGACTGTTTCATATCGCGTTGAAAACGCACGTGCGCGAATTCTGGTTCAGTGGCGCAAATGGATCGGGTAGCGCCTTTCCGCGGAAATTCACGAAGAACCCTTTTTTGCCTCTCGCGTTTGAAAACAATCTATTCCCGCGCGGCCCGGAGTGCGGTGCGGCGTGTTGTCCTGGCAAGGGTAGTCACTGATAGGTTGCCCCTTTGGTTGCTTTAGACTGCCGAGGTCGCTTGCCTGCGGGCAAGCGCGGCGCCGTCAATCGCGCCCCACGTCCCATCCACGCTGGTGTTCGTTTCATGATGTATCCAATCAAGGGATGGCTTCCCGGTGCCTTTCTCCTCGCGCTCGCAAGCGTTTCAACTGCCGAGCCAGTCCAGGAAACGCAGGTCCTGAAGCATGCCCACAAGCACGTTGAGGATCACGCGGTCGCCGCCGTTGGCGCGCCACCAGCCCCGCCCCTGATTTTGCTCCCGATTGCTGCGCCGCATGTCTACAAGTCTCCATTCGAGAAGGAGTACGACGCGCTCCCCGGGCAAAGCCGCGCCGCAACGCCTGGCAACCTCGATGAATCGGATAGTGCACGCGCGGGCGCGTCGGCCGGGCCATTGGCCCAGAACGGTCTCACCGACAGCGCTGGTGTGCCATTCCAGGCGCTGCACGCGACCACCCCAACGGGCACAACTGTTGGCGACTGGGACCTGTCGGCGGCTGCACATCTTCCGATGTTGAATTCGCGCGACATGGGCGCGGCCATCAGCGCTAGACACGACTTCTAGGGCCACCTGTTCGAGGTCGGATCAGGCACCGATTCTCGTTCAGTTCGTTGCCGGGCGTTGTCCACGCTTACGACGAAGGCAAGGTCGGTTTCGGGCCGCGCGTCGGGCGCCAGTCGGCCACTTTCAGCAGTTCGCAGGCGCAAGTAGATAGTGGTTCAAGCGGCCGCTTACCCTCAGAGAACGGACATCTTCCCGGCGACAGAATGGATGCATTCGGCCCAGCCGTCGAGGGAATAGTCCGCAGGTCGCTCTCGCATTTGGCAACCGTCTCAAGCAACGAACACGCGTGCCTAATGCAAGTAAGCAAACGCAGCAAGGGCGATCATGACGGTCGTGGCACCGCCGATGCGCGTTGCGATCTGCGCGAAGGGCATCAGTTCCATCCGGTTGGCTGCCGTCAGGATCGCCACGTCGCCGGTACCGCCGAGGCCGCTGTGCGTTGCGTTGACGATGGCCGCTTCGATCGGATACATCCCGATCATTCTCCCGACGAAGAATCCGGTCGAGGTGAGCGCGAGCACGGTCGAGACCGCAGTCACGATGTTGACCCAGTGGAACGCGGTGACGATCTCGCCCCACGGCGTCATGGCGACACTGATCGCGAACATCAGCGGATAGGTCACCGCCGTTGAAAAGAAACCGTACATGAAGCGCGCCCCACCACGCACGCGAGGCGAAACCACGTGACAAAGCTGCGCCGCGACCACGAGCACGAGCATCACAACAGGCGCGGGCCAGCCAAACAGTTGCTGACTCAGCACGCCGAGCAGATACAGCGCGATGGCTGTCGCTCCCGCCGCAGCGACCGAACTCACGTCGAACTCGAACGAAGGCGCTGCGAGATCGCCCGGAGTATCGCCCGAATCACTAACGGTCAATTGGCCATTGCCCGTCAGCTTCGGCTTGCGGGTGCCGAGATAGCTCAGGAGGCCGGCGCAGCAGATCGCTGCGACGTTGCCGAGCATGACGGCGGAGAGCGCCTGGGCGAAGAGAGGCCCTTGTTCTGCTCCCAGAATCTGCGCGTAGCCCGCGGACAGCGGAAGCGCACCTTCACCAACGCCGCCCGCCATGATCGGCACCACGACAAAAAAGAGCGCATGTTTTGCTTCCATGCCGAGCGCGACGCCCACGCCCGTTCCGATGCACGCCGCCACGATCGAGCCGCTTGCAACGGGAATGAAGATGCGCACGAACCCTTTGATCAGCGTCCGGCGATCCATGCTGAGCACGCTGCCGACGATGATCGCCGCGATAAAGAGGTAGAGAAAGTTGGAGCTTTTGGTGAAATCGGTCACGGCCTTGACGACC
Source organism: Paraburkholderia sp. HD33-4 (assembly GCF_021390635.1). NCBI lineage: Bacteria > Pseudomonadati > Pseudomonadota > Betaproteobacteria > Burkholderiales > Burkholderiaceae > Paraburkholderia > Paraburkholderia sp. HD33-4. The sequence continues at coordinate 11,103 of NZ_JAJEJS010000004.1, forward strand.
GGGAGCGGCATCAGCTTGTAGTACACAAGCATGGACGGAATGAACGCCGCGAAGATCGAGGTCGCGCCGATATGGCGAATCCACGGGATGCGCTTTGCCAGTTCCGCGCAGGTGAAGCCGCCGACCGCGACCAGCGCGATTCCCGTCGGCAAATCAGATGCGAGCTTGCCGTGCAGCGTCATCGAGGCAAGCACGGCCAGCAGCACCAGATACACGGGCACGGGCAGCGCGCCGATGCGCGTATCGAATACGCTCCACCAGCGCTGTGCCAGTGACTTCGGATGTGTCCGCGTAGCCTGGGCTGCACTTTGCGTCGTTGCCGAATCCATCTCTCTATCTCCGTTTATATGTATCGAACACGGCCATCACACGAGCAACAGCAGCGCGACGCCATAGACCACCGTACCGAGCAGGAACGTCATCACGGTGAAACCGAGTACGCGCTGCACGCCGATGCCCGCCATCGCAACGACCGGCGCCGCCCAGAATGGCTGCATCATGTTCGACACCTGTTCACCCATCGCGACCGCCATCGTCGTGGCGGGCACGGATGCGTGCAATGCCACCGCGGCGGGTACGACGAACGGCCCCTGCACGGCCCAGTGACCGCCGCCGCTTGGAATGAAGAATGTGACGATGAGCGAGCAGATGTAACTCCAGAACGGCAGCGTGTGAGCATTTGAAATCGCGATGAAGAAGTGCGAGATCACATCGGGCAGACCGGTCGCATCCATCATGCCCATGATGCCGCCGTAGAGCGGGTACTGAAGCATCATCGAACCGGTCTGTTTGGCCGCGTTTTTCACGGCGTCCGCATATGCCAGGGGATAGCCGTGCAGAATCACGCCCGCGATGAACATGATGAAGATCACGGCGTTCACCCCCGAGAAGGCAACGTGCTGGAACTGCGCAAGCACGAAAAGCGCAATGCCGGCCGCGCCGATGAACGCGCTGCCAAGCCACGAATATTCGATCCAGCGCGCGAAGCTCAGCTTGCCTTTCGGCTTCTCGCGCAACGGGGGATCGGGGTTCTTCGCGGTATCGAGCACGACGGCGTCTTCATCGCGTGGCTTGAGCAATGCGAGCACAAACGGCACCGCGATCAACATCACGATGGTCGGGACCAGATTGAAGCTCGTGAACACGGTTGCGCTGAACGGCAAAACCTGGCCGGTCAGCTTCTGCACGACGTTCATCGCGCTGCCGGGTGTCGCCTGCGCAAGCGCAATCGAACTGGAGAGGCCGCTCGCCCACACGACCCAGCCCGAGAAGCCAGCCGCCACGATCCACGCGAAGTCGATGCGCATGCGTTTTGCCACTTCACGCGCAAGCAGCGCGCTCACGACGAGCCCCAGACCCCAGTTGCAGAATGACGCCACAGCGACCAGCACGAACGTGAGCGTCGCGGCCTGGATGGGCGTGCGTGCAACCGACACCAGCGCCTTGAACAGGCGCTGCACGGGCGGCGCATGCGCGAATGCGTGCCCCGTCACGAGAATGAGCGTGATCTGGAATGCGAAGGTGAGAATGTCGAAGAAGCCCTTGTACCATCCGCCCACCAGATGAACGAACGAGGCGTGCGGCGCGAACGCTACGCATAGGACGGCCACGAACACGGTGATCAGGATCGCGAGAACGAAGGGATCGGGGATGGTTCGTTCGAAGAAGGCGATCGTCGCTTCGGTGAAGCGCGTCTTGCGCACGGGTGATGCTGTGGCGGCGGGTTTCATGAAATGTCTCCGGATATTGGGTATAGCCCACGCGGTCTGTGCGCGTTCAGGGCGGCGATGTCGCGGTCAGGTCGTAAAGCCGTAGAGCATTGCCGGGTTATCGACGAGGATGCGCTTGCGGGTTTCTTCGTCTGCGGCCCATGTGCCCAGCAGATCGAGCAGCGCAGTGTCGTCGGGCTTATGGGATTCCGTCGTGTGCGGCCAATCGCTGCCCCACACCGTGTGCTCGGGTAGCGCATCGATCCAGGCGCGAGCCGTCGGTGTCATATCGGCATAGCCACCGGCGAGACCGAGGGTGGAGTCCAGATACGGGCCGGACAGCTTGACCCATACGCGCCCCGAATCGGCGAGACGTCGAACGACGGAGTGCGCCGGGTGCGACGTCCCGGCCGGCAGCGGCAGGCGCGCGAGATGATCGAAGACAATGGTTGAGGGAAGTCGCGCGAGCATCGCCTGATGCTCGACGATCTGCTGCGCCGTCCAGTGCAACTGCACATGCCAGCCGAGATCGGCGACCCGTTGCGCCAGCGGCTCGACCATATCGAAGCTCACGACGGCATGCGCCGGCGTGTAGAGCGTGAAACGGATGCCACGGATGCCGCCTTCATGCAGCGTCATCAATTCAGCGTCGTCGACGTCGGGGCGCAGCACCGCAATGCCGCGTGCGTTGTCGATGCCGAGTTGGGCGATGGCATCGAGGGTCACGCTGTTGTCGGTCTGGTACACGCGCGGCGTCACGACGACCGTGCGTTGGGTACCGATGCGCGCCTGCGCGTTGCGGTAATCGGCTACGGTCGCGCCTTCGACAAATCCATTCGCGGGATCATCGCCAAGAAAGCGGCGGTCATAGATGTGCATATGGGAATCGCATGCGCTTTCTGGTGCCTTGAACTGCATCGTGGTTCTCCTTACAGCACCGCACGCTTTTCGCGCAGCGATTCGATCTCGGCATCGGTCCAGCCGAACTCGCGCAACACCTCATCAGAATGCTGTCCAAACGCGGGCGCTGCCGAGGGATCGCGTCCAGGCGTCGTGCCGAAGCGGATCGGATGCCTGAAGCCCCGATACCGGCCCACGCCCGGATACTCGAATGTCGTCACCATGTCTTCCGCGACGACTTGCGGATCGTCGAACATGTCCTCGACGCTGCGGGCTGCTGCGCACGGCACGGCGTCGCCGAAGAGCGCTTCCCATTCGAGCGCGGTGCGCGCCTGCAATGCGGCGTGCAATTGCGGGACGATTTCGTCGCAATGCTGCGCACGCTTGCGGACGGTGTCATAGCGCTCGCTCTGCGCAAGCTCTTCGAGGCCGGTCTTCTCGCACAGCGATTGCCAGAAATGCGGTGTGTTGGCGGAGATGTAGAGGTAGCCCTCGCGCGTCGGATGAATACCCGTGATGCCGCCCGAACGCATGTCGCGACCGATGTCTTTTGGCTCGTCCTCGGCCCAGATCATGCGCGCGGATTGCATCGTGAGCGCGCTGCGCAACAGCGATACGCCGACATACTGGCCTTCGCCGCTCCGCTCGCGCTCGAACAGGGCCGAGGACACACCCGCCGCAACGAGCGCCGCGCCGTAGTAATCGACCACCGATCCGTAAAGGATCTCCGGGGGGCCGCCGCGCTTGCCTTGCAGCGTGCACATGCCGGTCATCGTCTGCAGCACCTGATCGTAGCCGGCCTTGTCCTTGTTTGGTCCGGTTTCGCCGTAGCCCGTCACCGCGCAATAGACGAGTCGCGGATTGACCTCGCGCAACTGCTCATACGCGATGCCGAGCCGCGCCGGCACGTTCGGACGAAAGTTGTGGACGAGCACATCGACGGATTCGACGAGACGCATCAGAACCGCGAGCGCCTCCGGCTGCTTGAGGTCGAGCACGAGGCCGCGCTTGCCGCGATTTACGCCGAGAAAGGCGCGGCTTTCGGCTTCGAGCGTCGAAGGGTATTTGCGCAGATTGTCGCCGGTCGGCGGCTCGATCTTGATGACCTCTGCGCCCTGGTCCGCGAGTAGCGCGCAGCCGTAAGGGCCGGCGATATAGGCGCTCAGGTCGAGTACGCGCACGCCCGCGAGCGGACCGCTGCTCTCGTCGCGCGATGGATTGGGTGATGCTTGCATGAAAGTCTCCGTGTATATCGGGTGAGTCAGCGCGACTGCGCGCCTCAGAGTGCGGTGTCCGTGCTCGCGAGCGCCGCGCGCTGTTCGCTCGTTAGCAAGCCAAGTCGATCGGCGTGGCGCACGAGAACGAGCGCACGCTGGACGAACGGCGGATCGATCATCTTGCCGTCGACCACATACGCTCCGACGCCGTTGCTTTGCGCTTCGCGCGACCCTTCGACGACTCGCACCGCATGCGCGATTTCTTCATCGGACGGGCGAAAGACCTCGTTCGCCAGCGCGATCTGACTCGGGTGAATGCAACTCTTGCCGAGAAAGCCCATCGATCGTGCGAGTCTTGCTTCCGCGCGGAACCCGGCTTCGTCCTTGATGTTGGCAAAGGCCGAGTCGTAGGCGAAAACGCCTGCTTCGCCCGCTGCGACGCGCAGGCCGAACATCGCCTGCTCAATGGCCGCAGTCTCGCGCCGGGCGATACCCAGCGGCTCGAACAGGTCACCAAGGCCCAGTTGCAGTCCCGCGACGCGCGGATGCGCTTGCGCCAGTTCCACTGCATGATGCAAAGCCCTCGGCGACTCAATGTTGAGCAGCAGCTTCACAGGCCGTGTGACGCCGTTGGCGCGTTCTGCGCGGTCGATGGCGGATGCAGCCGCACGGACATCTTCGACGCGCTCGGGCTTCGGAAGGTTGATGAAATCCAGTCCGGTTTGAACGACCGCGTCGATATCGGAGTTGAAATGCAGAGTGTCCAGCGCGTTCACGCGAACGATCAGGACTTTCGCGTGGCCGGTGATGTCGTTCGAGCGCAGCAGTGCGCGTAGTGCGTCGCGTGCCTCGCCCTTGCGATCGGCGGCGACCGAATCCTCCAGATCGAACGACAGCGCATCGGCGGCGCTTGCGAACGCCTTGGCGAACAGTTCTGGGCGCGATGCCGGCACGAAGAGCTTGCTTCTCATGTCTCCATCCTTCGTTTTGATTGGCTGGAAACAAGTCTACGGCCGCCATGAATTTAGATAAACTATCTGTATCTATCTTTAAAAAATAGAAAATCTATCTTTTATGGAAATCGATTTCCTCTCCAACCTCCTGCTCGTGGTCGATAGTGGTTCGATGGCCGAAGCCGCTCGCCGCGTCGGTGTGACACCGGCCGCCGTCGCGCAGCAGATTCATGCGCTCGAACGCGAACTCGGCGTATCGCTGTTCGTGCGTGCCGGGCGTACTGTGATTCCCACCGAAGCCGGGCATCGCGTAATCGAACGGGCGCGCGGGCTCGTCCGGGAGTTCTCGGAGCTTAAGGCGGTCGCGCTCGAAGGAGAGGCGACCGGTGAATTGCGGGTCGGCACGATCACCACGGCGCTGCTGAGTCTCTTGCCGGATGTGTTGGCCAGCTTTGCGAGGGCCTTCCCGAAAGCGAAGGTGCTGATCCGGGCGGGAACGTCCATGGAGCTGTATGAAACGCTGCAGCGCGGGGACCTGGACGTGGCGATCTGCCTTCATCCGGCGTTCGCGTTGCCCAAGGCTTACGACTGGCATCTGTTGCGCGAGGAACCGCTCGTCGTCGTTGCACATTCGAGGCTGGCCGGCCAGGAGCCGCATGAGCTGCTGCGCCGTGAGCCCTTTATCCGATACGACCGGTCGCTTGGCGGCGGCAAGCAGGCGGATCAATACCTGCGGGCGGCGAAGATCGTTCCACACGAGCTATTCGAACTGAATTCGCTGATGGCGATCGCTATGATGATCGACCGCAGACTGGGTGTGTCGCTTGTACCGGACATCGTTTCGCCTTTGACGTCCGGACTCGAGATTACGAGGATGCCACTGCCGATGAAAACAGAACCGCGGCGCTTCGGCCTGCTCTGGCAGCGAGCGTCGCCACGCGGACGTCTGATCAAGGGGCTTCTGCAGTGTGCAGAGCGAGTGTCGGATCTAGGGGGGTGAATCTCAATTGCGAGTGTGTCGCTGCCAGGAAGGTCTGTCACAAACTGTCGCAATGACGGCATAGCTCGCGACTACGGTCGTCGAAACGATTCGGATCCTAGCGTCAGCAACGGGTCGTGAAGACTCGTTCGCCGTTCCCGGAAGCCGACGTTCGACAGCATCTCATCGCGAACGACAGCAAAGCGGTGTGCTGCGGCCGTACGGCGGCTGGACGCTGAGCGTCGGCTATGGCCGAATTGTGCGCGTAGAACGTCCGTCAGGTTCCGGAGTACTGTAACCGTCCGACCGTGACCGTATAGACGCTCGATGAGGTCGTCGCCATGCTTTCCCGGGGCACATTTGTCACTGTGCCCATAAAGGAAATCATGGACACAGTAACCGAATTCACCGAAGTCAAAGGCGCCCGCAAGTATCGGCGGCGTACACCGGATGAGAAGCGCCAGATCGTCGAGGAGACGTTATCCAGTGGGCGTTCGGTGGCGGAGATTGCACGCAGTCACGAAGTGAACGCGAATCAGGTGTTCGACTGGCGTAAGCAATATCTCGAAGGACGGCTCAGCGCCGACGAGCGCGGATGTGCCTTGCTGCCGGTCACCGTGAATGAGGCCAGCGACAGCGGCCTGGCCGAACCGGCTGCATCTGCGCTTGCGGCACAGGGGCCCGGCACGATCCGAATCCAGTTGCCACGAGGCGACGTGTACGTTGAAGGGAGTGTCGATCCCGACACGCTGCGCGTGGTGATCCAGTGCCTGGCCCGATGATCGGTCCGCTGGCGAACACACGCATCTGGGTTGCCGCTGGATTTACGGATATGCGCTGCGGCTTCGATGGCTTGGCTGCGAAGGTGCAGACCGTGCTGGCGAAGGATCCGTTCTGCGGACACATCTTCGTGTTCAGAGGCAAACGTGGGAGTCTCGTGACATAGTGCATCCTTTGGTTAGAAACCAGGCAGCTTGAGTGATTTCTCTGCTTCCTGTCGGGCCTTGAAGTGAGGCGGTCGCCTTTCCTTGATGGCCCGTACACCTTCCCTGACGGCTTCGGAATCGAGCGCAGCAACAGGCACCTGCCAGGGCGCGGAGGGCATGAGTTGGGTCGCAGGCAGTATTCCCTCACGTATCAGGCGGTGAATCGAGCTTCCGTAGATTCCCAGTCGCCGTGAGGCCTCTTCCACGCTCATCGTCTCCGCATGCGACGCCGTTGGATCGAACGGCGCAATGCCCAGCCGTTCACGCATTTCGGTAACACGAACCGTGGTCCAGGTCTTGCCGTCTGGCGATTTGCATCGCATGCGGTTCATGGTCACCGCAAGCTCCCTGTCCGGCCACTGACCACCAAGCTTGCGCATGACCTCAACAGCACTGAAGTGTTGGCTGGACGGATATCGACCAACATTCACGCGTGCGACGCGCAGCTCCGTGTGCCGGCCACCGGTCCAATGAACCGTGGCGACAGCTTCGTTCGTGTCGTCGTCCAGATCAATCACGACCTCCAGAATGAGAATACGGGTCAGCCGCTGCTTTGTTCGCATGTCGGTGCCCGGCGCATTCCACGTCGCCGGGAGATCGTGCGCGAGCGTCATCAACTGTGTCTGGTCGATCGCGGGCCGGCTTGCAACCTCGCGGTCCAGAAGCGCTGCGCGCTCTTCGAGGTGAGCGACACGCTCGAGGGCCGCATTCCAGCGCGCTTCAAGCTCGCGTGCAACCAACCGCTTCATCGGATCGACAACCTCATACCGGCGTGCGGCGAGAGATGCGTCGTAGCGTGCTTCCTCGAGCTCACAGGCCAACGCACGACGCACATCGTCATCTGCGCGCGATATTTGCTGTGCAGCACGAATGGCCGCTTCCACCGCATGCTCCGAAACCACTTCGACAATCGCGGCCGCCACCGCCTTGTCGATACGTACTCCACCGATTCCGATGCAGCGAAATGCTCCGACATGTGCTTCGTCGCCGCGGCAGTAATAGCGATGCGCGTGGCCGGCTCTCATGCCGTAGTTGACTCGCATCATTCGACCGCACCGGCCACATCGCGCCAGGCCAGTCAGCAATGCGCGTCCGCCACGAGCAGATCGGCGGGAAGCGCGCTTCTTCATGTGTGTGTTCTCGGCGATCATCCTTCGATGCTCCTCGAACTGATCCCACGTGATATACCCTGGATGATGGTCTCGCAACAGGACGCTCCAGTCCTTCATCGGCTTGGAGTGACCTTCAGTCTTACGAGCCCGTCCGTCGACGACGGCAGTGCGTTGGGTCGTCCTTCCAAACACATACGCCCCAGCATAAACCGGATGTTCCAGGATCTGGACGACCGTGTGATATGCAGGCCGACTCCATTCGATCCGGACGCCGGCTGGGCCGTGCCGCGTGACGGGCAGCTTGACGTCCGATTGTATGGCCCATAGCAGCACCTGACGTGCGCTGCCGAGTTCGCGGAACTTACGGAAGAGCACCCGGATGGCCTCCGCAACCCGTTCGTCTGGATCGATCTCGATCTGCCCAAGCTCGTTCCAGCAGTAGCCCGGAGGTAGCGCGAAACGCAATTCGCCGCGCCGAGCCTTCGAATCACGGGCGGCAATGCCGCGCTGACGCAGCAGACTGAGTTCGTACTCCGACATCGTGCCTTTGAGTCCCAGCAGGAGCCGGTCGTTGACCAGCCTGGGGTCATAGATACCGTCGTGATCAACCACGACCGTGCCGACCAGTGCGCAAAGATCAATGAGATGGTGCCAATCGCGGCCGTTGCGCGCAAGTCGCGAGGCCTCGAGACAGAACACGGCGCCGACCGATCCTGCACACACTGACGCGACCAGCTTCTGGAATCCGGGCCGTTCGATACTGCCGGACCCTGAACGTCCAAGATCATCGTCGATGGTTATTACCGAAGCAAAGCCCATGGCCCGTGCAGATTCGGCGAGCGCGTACTGACGATTCTGGCTCTCCGTGTGCTCCACTACCTGGCTCATGGTTGACTGCCGGACGTAGACTACCGCACCTCGGCAGAGATGTTCAGCGGAGATCTTCTGGCTCATCGCGATCTCCTGGGTCGTTGGTGTTCGCCGGTTTGCCCAGCGCTTCCAGCAGAAGTGCCGCGAGCGCTTCGATCACTTCCTCCCGTCGATTCCCCACAATGTCTGCGTTGAACGTTGGGTCTCGGTGCAGTTCCAGCGGAAGTTGTACGCCGGGTTCTCTTTGCGGTCGTCTCATCGGAATGGCCCTCCGTTGACAGAGGTTCCGATGATCCTCCTGCGTCGCAGTGGCGCTTCCGGTCAGACAGGATGCGGCATAGGAGGGCCAGCGCATCCGCGCTCACCTGCGGCTCGCCGAGTGACATTGCCGAGCATGCCGACGCATCGAGCATCCACGCTGGCAATTCGCGGGAGATCTGTTGTGGAACGTCGAGATGAACCATCTGATTCCCACGACGCCCTGTACGGCGGACCAGTCTGTATTCCTGGCCATAGGCAGGGTGCCAGCGGTATGCGATCACAACGATTTGTGATCGGTATGTTGAATGTCGTGCGGCTTGGCGACCTCATCAAATGCCTGTACTGGCGTGACGGTGGACTATGCCTGTTCGCCAAGCGATTGGAGCGTGGGCGCTTTGCGTGGCCTCGTGCTGACGGCGGTATTGTTTCGCTGACCAGCGCCCAACTCGGCCTTCTGCTCGAAGGGTTTGACTGGCGACAGCCCGTCGATGCGGCCCGACCCTGCAGTGCTTTGTAAACGTATGTGACAACGCGCGCGTAGCGCAGTGCACGCGCGTAAACTCGCTGCATGGCATCCAGCAATGCTTCCCTCCCGGACGACATCGAGGCCTTGAAGGCTCTTGTGCTTGCGGGTGAGTCGGCGCTACGCGAGCGCGAAGGCGACCTTGCGGATCTGCGCAGCACGGTGACGACGCTCCAGCAGACACTCTCGGATCGTGCGCTCGAGATCGAGCACCTGAAGCTGTGGATCGCGAAGCTCCAGCGCATGCAGTTCGGGCGCAAGTCGGAGAAGATTGATCGCCAGATCGAACAACTGGAATTGCGTCTCGAAGATCTGCAGGCCGACGACGGTGTGGCGGCGGTCGATGAGCCGAAGCGGCGGACTCGCCCTGAAGCCGGCAAGCCGACAGGACGCAAGCCACTACCGGCGCACCTGCCACGCGAAGACGTTGTTCACCAGCCCGATGATGAAAGTTGCCCGCAGTGCGGTGGCACACTCGCCGAACTGGGCGAGGACATTGCCGAGCAACTCGACTACGTACCCGGCCATTGGCGGGTGATTCGTCATCGGCGGCTGAAGAAGGCCTGTACCTGTTGCGACTGCATTGTGCAGGCCACGGCGCCCAGCCGGCCAATCGATCGCGGCATGCCAGTCAGTGATTTACGCGCGCGACGGCGTGGAGCTCAGCCGCTCGACACTCGCGGACTGGGTCGGCCAGTGCAGTGCGTTGCTCCGACCACTCGTAGAAGTCATTCGCCGATACGTGATGGCTGCCGTGAAGATCCACGCCGACGACACGCCGGTACCCGTGCTCGAACCCGGAAACGGCAAGACACGGACGGCACGGATCTGGACATACGTTCGGGATGACCGACAGGCTGGTTCCAAGGAAGCGCCGGCGGTCTGGTTCGCATACAGTCCCACACGCTCGGGTGAATATCCACAAACCCATCTGAAGGGCTTCAAGGGAACACTGCAGGCCGATGCGTTCGCGGGTTACAACGCGATCTACGAAGGTGGTGCGGTGCGCGAGGCTGGATGCATGGCACATTATCCCGAGCGTGGCTTTATCTGGAGCGAAGCAGGTTGCCACCAACGGGTACACGGCATGTCTAAGGCTCGAACTCGACATAAGGTTTGATCGCGCTCACAACGACTGCAAGAACGCGAGCAGGTCGGCCTTGGGCTTCCATGGTTTTGTGGTCGTCGGCTCAATGCCAGCCTTCTTCCAGAACGCCTGCATGGCGTCGCGCTTTATCTGCAGGTTGATCGTGATGTAGCGACCTGTCGTTGCGACGCTCGCATGGCCAAGGTAGTCGCGAATCACTGTGACATCGGTTCCAGATTGGAGCAACGCGACGGCGCAACTGTGGCGCAAGACGTGAGGGGTGATGTGTTTTTGCAGCAACGCAGGGTTGTCGTGAGCCGCCGCAGTCGCGTACTTGGTGAGGATGTAGGCAATGCCGTCGCGTGTCAGGGGTTGCCCATGTCGATTGACGAACACGCACTGCCCGTTGGCGCCGCGGGACATGCCGCGAAGTCGATGTAATGCATTGGCTGTCTCGGGCCACAGCGGCAACACACGCTCCTTTTTACCCTTGCCACGCAGACGAACCTGCCTCGGCGCAGCCAATTGCAGATCGTCCCATTGAAGGCCCGCAGCCTCACTGACCCGAGCACCGCAGTTGTAGAGGAACAGCAGCAGCGTATAGTCGCGCCATCCGTCGCAGGTGCGTTTGTTCGGCATGTTGATGATCAATCGCACGTCTTCCGCCTCAAGGTAGGTTGATGGCTGCTGGCGCGCTTTCTTGGCAGGAATGGCCAACACCCGTATGTACTGTTGTGAGTGAGTCAGGTCGTTGCGCAGCAGGTGCTTGAAGAAGCCCCGGATAGCTGCACGTCGGCAATTGCGCGTCGCCGCCGAGTTCGATCGCTCAGCTTCGATGTGATCCAGGAAGCGTGTCACGACGTTGGCGTCGAGGTCGGCAAGCTGCAAGGAGACAACACCGCGACCGTTCTGCTCAGAGACGAACCTGAACAGCAACGTCAACGCGTCCCGGTAGGCGCGAATGGTATGGGTGCTGGCGCCACGTTGCCGCGGCAGGTACTCGGTGAAGTATGACTGCACGTGAGCGAACAGGCTGGGCGACGGCAAGCGGCTCATCGCATGCGGCGCTTGCCACGTGAGTGCTGTTCGAAGCGCTGGCTTGCCAGTTGCAGCAGTTGCGGCGTGGCGTTGAGATAGACTTCCGTGCCGAGCACATTCTGGTGCCCGAGGTAGGCAGACAACCATGGCAGCTTCGCATGCACGTCTGCACCTTCGACGGCCCACGCGGTCAGCCGATGCACGGCGAAGGCATGCCGGAACTCGTAAGGTCTAGCGCCCGAGCGCCCGCGCGGTGGCTTCATGCCGAGATCCCGCAGCAGGCCTCGCAACGCATCGGACGCTGCGCGCGGGGTGAGAGCCGATCCATCGCGACGGATGAACAACGTCATTGGATCGTCCGCACCGCTAGCCGCCAGTACCTTCTCACGGTACCGAATGTACTGCCGCAATTCTGCGGCAAGATCGTCGCGAATTGCCAGGATGCGCGAACGCCCCTTGCTCCGTTGAACCGTCAAGACAGCCCGACGCAGATCGACGTCGACCATGCTCAGTCTTGTAGCCTCGCCGAGCCGCATTCCGGTGCAATACAGCACGAGCGTGAGAGCGCGCAACATCGCGCCCCACATCATGCTGCGACCCTCGTGTCGCGTGGCGGCGTTCACCAGAGCGAGTACCTCTTCGCGGCTAAAGATGTATGGTGCAAATGCCGATTCCTTGACAGGTGCCAGTGCGTGATCCGGCACGAAGCAGTGCGGGTCGCTACGGCGACGGAAGAGGCAAAGCTGGCGAACGACGCCGAACTCGTTGCCCACCGTGATGGCCTTGCGGCCTTCGATCCTCACTACCCACTCCGTCACCGCCCGTTCCAATGATACGGAGCGTTCGCCGTAGTGGTCACGAACGAAGCGCACGAAGCTATTGAGCACAAACTCGGCACGCAGGTAGCCCATTCCCATGGCTCGCTTGAACGCCAGGAATTCCTTTGCGTCACGGGCCAGGGCAGCGGCGGTGATCTTCGTGCTCATCGCGGTACCGGCAGCGAGACTTCGCGCAGCGACTGCGTCGCGATGCGCACGTACGCCGACACCGACTCCGGGTCACGATGGCCGAGCAGGTCCGACAGCACTCGCGCTGTGGTGCCAATATCGAGTTGCCGTGCTGCGTTTGAATGCCGCAAGACGTGGCTGCCGAGGTAGGGAGCCTGAATGCCGGCGATCGCTGCATGCTTGATGAGGATGTGTCGAACCGCTGACGAGGCCGTGAACGCGCCGAATGGCACCTTCATCCGAACGAACACATGCCGCGTTGGAGTATGAGACGGTCGCCCATGACGCAGGTACCGCGCAAGCACTTTGGCCACCGGGGGAAGCAGTGGCAGGACGAAGTTCACCCCCGTCTTGGGGCGCGACATCTGCAGCGTGCCGGCGTTCCAGTCAATGTGCTGCAGTTGCAAGCCGATCACTTCGCCGGCGCCGAGGCCGTAGGTGCTCATCATCAACAGTAGCGCGTGGTCGCGCAGCCCGCGCGCCGTGCTCGTGTCCACCGCGCGCAGCAGTCGCTGAACGTCTTCCCAAGGTAAGGCACGTCGCGGTCGTTCGAATCGCGGTTGCACTGGCGAGATCACCGCGTCGGCCAGGTCGGCACGAGTGCGCCCGCTGAACAACAGGAATCGGGCAAAGGATCTGACCGTACTGGCGATGTCGGCAGTCGTCGAGCGAGCATAGCGACGGGCGCATCCGATGAGGAATGCGTCGATGTCGGGCAAACTTAACTGTCGCCATGACTTGCCGGAGCGACTGAGGTGCTCGAGAAGCTTGCCAACGTGGTCGAGCTTCTTGCGGATCGTGACCTCGGGGTTGCCCCGATGTTGCCGGAGGTGGGTTGCAAAGTCGCGCAGGACTGCCGTGACAGGCTGAGGACGGCGTTCGATGGGCCGCCATGGTGGCACTGGCGCGCCAACGAACTCATAGACGCGGTGCAGCGAGCGCATTGACGAACTTGCAAGATCGAGATGGCTGATGGGGATCCCGCGCAAATGCGCGTACCACGCCTGGAAGCGCTTGACCCCATCGCGCGTCAGCTCGCCAGCCTCGTCGAGACCGAGCAAGTCGCAGTAGCGTCTGAACCGGCTTATCCACTGCAGGTATTGCTGCGCGCTGCTCGCTCTGACGCAGCGGTCTGCGCGCCACACGCGCAGGATGTCCTGGGTGGTGGGCGCGCGTTCGGGTTGCAGTGTTCTATGGGATCGGGTGACCATACGGTTGGCGGCAACGGGTTGGGTTGTCGACCAGGATAGATCGTGCGCTCGTGCGCGTCAGGCCCCATCTTGTGTTGGCAGCCGTCAACAGGTTGCCGGCTACGGCCCCTAACCCCGAACCCTAGTGGTGGTGGTAGCTGTGCAAGCGCCCGGTCGTCGAGGTCAAGGCGAATGCGCGTCAGAAAGCCAGCGTCAACGACAAGGGCCACTTCGATATCGGCATCCCTCAGCGCTCGAACAGCACGCTGAACAGGCCCGAGGCGACGACGAAGCCAACGTACGGCTGCCGGCAGGGTCACTCCCAAGTCTCGCATACTGGCCGCGGCAGCCTCGATGCTCGTCGAACGTGCTACCGCGAAGATCGCCTCTTCAATCTCGGCAAGCAACCCAGGCAAGCGTGCTGCCAGAAAGTCGGGTAACAGGCTGAAGGTTCGGTGCCCTTGTGGGCAGTACCAACGGGCCACGCGGACACCGGAGGGCTTGGCCCGCGCGTAGCTTCCATGGCGGGCAAAGTCGCAGCCGCCGGAAGGATGCAGTGGGCAGGCTGGCAGCTTCGCAATCGTCCACTCACGACCGGCGACATAAGCTTCCACGCCAGTACTTGTGTGCATCGGAATCTGCAAGGCCATCTCCAACTGCGCCAACGGGAATCTGGGCGCAGGAAGATATTATGCCGAGTGCACGCAGGCCCCACCGCCTACAAGCGGGGGCCGCACGCGTCAGTCTCCAGATAAAGCGACGCTCGGGATAATGATCCTTGTACTAAACCGCTGACGCGGTAGTGGGAGGGAAGCTCACCTCGGTGGCTGACGTTTCATGCGGACGACTCTGTGGCGCCAAACCACAACGAGCTGCGCGGTCCACCAGGAGCAGTATGTGGACGCCCGATTGGGCATTCCACTTACTGTTTCCAGGAGGCGCGCCATGACACCATTGCGACAACGCATGCTGCAGGACATGCAGATCCGCAATCTCGCGGATAACACTCAGCAATCCTATCTGTTGCAGGTTTCAAGTTTTGCCCGGCACTTCCGCCGTTCGCCTGAACTGCTGGGTCCCGAGGAGATCCGGGCTTGGCTGGTCTACCTCCGTGAAGAGCGCAAGCTCGCGCCCGGCAGCCTCGGCCCAACGATCGGCGCGCTGCGCTTCCTCTACCGCGTGACGCTCAAACGCGACTGGAGCGACGAGGATTTTCCGTTGCCCAGGAAGCCGGTCCGACTGCCGGTCATTCTCAGCCTAGAGGAGATCACCACCTTCCTCGAGTCGATCGCCAGTCTCAAGCAGCGCACCATCCTGATGACCGCGTACGCCGCAGGCCTGCGGGTGTCAGAAGTCGTCCACCTGAAGGTCACCGATATCGACAGCCAGCGCATGGTCATCCGCGTGAACCAGGGCAAGAACCGTAAGGATCGCTACGTCATGCTGTCGCCGCGGCTGCTCGAGATCCTGCGAACATACTGGCACGATGCTCACCCTCGCGACTGGCTGTTTCCTGGCGATATTCCTGGCAGACCTATTTCTCGCGATGCGGTCGCATTGGCCTGCCGAGTCGCGCGCCAGCGCAGCGGCATCCAGAAACCGATTACGCCCCATTCGCTGAGGCACGCGTTCGCCACGCATCTGCTCGAGGCCGGCACCGACGTGCGCAGGATCCAGCTGCTCATGGGCCATCGCGCCCTGTCCACGACGGCACGCTATCTCAAAGTGGCGACCAGCACCGTGTGCGCCACCACCAGTCCCTTTGATCTGCTGCCGCACCCCGCACCGATTCCAACCCAGCCGCCCGCGCCCGAGTACTTCTGAGTGCGGCCATGCGACCGGCGCTCGAAGTGGCGGACATCTTCCGCCGCTGCGGCCCGAACTATCGGCAGACGCATGCCGACGGACTCAGCCGTGCCCAGCGGCGTGCGATGAGCGCGATCGAACTGTGCCGCACCGCCGCGCTCGGCGGCCATGTCGAACAGTGCGACGCCTGCGGCCACCAGCGGATCACCTACAACTCGTGCCGGCATCGCGCCTGCCCGAAGTGCCAGTCGCTCGCCCGCGCGCAATGGCTTGAACACCGGCAGGCTGAGCTGCTGCCCGGGGTCGAGTATTTCCACGTGGTCTTCACGCTGCCCGAGCCCATCGCGGCGCTCGCGTGGCAGAACAAACGCGTGCTCTATGACATCCTGTTCCGCACCAGCGCCGAAACCCTGCGCACCATCGCCGCCGATCCGAGACACCTGGGCGCGGAAATCGGCTTCATCACGGTACTGCATACCTGGGGGCAGAACCTGCAGCATCATCCGCACGTGCATTGCGTGGTACCCGGCGGCGGCGTCGCCCCGGACGGCGAACACTGGATCGCCTGCCGTCCCGGTTTCTTCCTGCCCGTGCGGGTGCTCTCGAGGCTATTCCGGCGACTGTTCCTTGAACAACTGCACCATGCCTTCTACACCGGCGCGTTGCATTTCTACGGCCAGCTTGAACCGCTCGCCGACATCCGGGCGTTCGCCACCTTTCTCGCACCGGCCGCACAGGCAGAATGGGTCGTCTATGCGAAGCCTCCCTTCGGCGATGCCCGACACGTGCTCGACTATCTGGGCCGCTACACCCACCGCGTGGCCATCTCGAATAACCGGCTGGTCAGCTTCGACGACGGCCACGTCACCTTCCGGTGGAAAGACTATAAACACCCCGCCGCAACAAAGACGATGACGCTTGAGGCCGACGAATTCATCCGCCGCTTCCTGCTGCACGTGCCGCCCGACGGCTTCAAGCGTATCCGCAGTTACGGGTGGCTCGCCAATCGCCACCGGACCGCCAGGCTCGCCACCTGCCGCCGGCTGCTCGACGTCGTGGCTCCCGCGGACGAAATGCCCGACCCGACGGAAGACTACCGCGACCGTTACCACCAACTCACTGGCAGGTCCCTGCGCGATTGCCCCGTCTGCGGCAAGGGGCACATGGTCTGCATCGAAACCTTCCTGCCCGGTGCATTGCCGCGTGCGCCGCCACCCGCTCACCATGTTCACTGATGCGCGCTCGCACCACGACCTGTCACGTTGCCATGCATTCCGGATGGCAACGTGTCCGGCCTTGCGCCACCGACTCCTTGCCGTAGGGGAGCCCTCCGCAATCGGCACCCCTGACCTCGCCAACAGAGCGCTCACACATCCTCACGCACCCATCCACCCGGTTTCATCGTCGTCCGGCGCCCGGCCAACGCGGGTGGTGCACGCTGGATGACCTCGCCGATCATTCAATGCCCATAACTGCCACCGCCTGCGGAGCGGTTCAGCACAAACGATTTTTTATTTACCGCTCGCGGGCCAACGCCGCCGGTCCGGCTCATGCATCCGAAGCCGCGACCGATAAACAAAAAATCCTCTGCCTTATCTGGAGCTCCAGATAAGGTTCACGCGCGCCGCAAATTCCATGATCTGTTCGTCGCGCGCAGGAACGAGGTCAACACTGAAGCGTTGCGCCGGATCGGAGAACTGTACGCAATTGAGGCCGCGATTCGAGGCAAGCCGCCCGACGAGCGAAGACATGTCAGGCAGGAGCAGGCGCGTCCGCTACTCGACGCCCTCGAGATCTGGCTGCGCTCGACATTGAGTACGGTGTCGCAGAAAGGCGATACCGCCAAAGCCATTAACTACGCGCTGAACCAGTGGGCTGCGCTCACGCTGTACGTCGATGACGGTGGCGTCGAAATCGACAACAACGCAGCTGAACGCGCTTTACGTGCGGTCGCTCTCGGCCGAAAAAACTACCTGCACTTCGGCTCCGACAGCGGTGGCGATCGCGGCGCCGCGATCTACACTCTGGTTGCCTCCGCCAAACTGAATGGCCTCGATCCCGAAGCCTACCTGCGCCACGTCATCGCTCGCATCGCCGAGCATCCCGTCAATCGCGTCGACGAGCTGCTCCCCTGGGTCGTTGCCGATCAGCTTCACTTCGACGTCGCCTGAACTCAACACGCTGTCAATAACGGTCGTGGTCGGACGCTTACGGAGTACTGCAGCCGTTCAAGGAAGGTTTCCCCGCGCGCTGAACGGCAGGTCGTGGCCGGTCCCCGCCTTTCGACGAGGGCAGGTCCGTCCCGGCATCGATAGCCAAATGCCTATCAGCCTAATGTCTTGCGCCCCGCAAGTAAAAGTCCGAATCTTGAAGGGGCCCCCCCACACTAACAGCTCATTTTTCACGACTTTTCGTTACCCGATTCAGGTAACGGTTAAACGCTGCATCGTCGCCCCCAAAGGACTGCACGATGCTGTAATCCGCCCACCAGATCAGCCGCTCGAGCACGGCGCGTCTGGATAGACCACAATGCGCCTCCAGACGTTCGAGTGAAAAGCACTCGCGGCCGTTCATCGTCACCACCAGCCGCTTGTCATCCGATTCCGCCTCGTCCGCCGGCACTGACTGGGCCAACACCTCCGAGACAGCCGGCAAGCTCTCGCTCGACATGCTGCGGCGTGGACGCCCTGAGACCGCGCGACGGGCCTGCGCCAACTCTTTGCGCAGCCGCTCACATTCGACTGCGAGCTCGTCATACTCATTTTTCGTTACAGTAACGGGTTTTTCGTCCGCCTTATGCCGAGCTCGAAAGGCCGCCTGGCGCTGCGCGTTTGACATGGCGTCAGGCTTGCGCGGTCGGCCACGGCCTCGTTTTTCCGTTACGGGAGCCGCATGTAACGAAATATTCTTGTGACCTGCCATTCGGCTCCCCGTCTGGAATGGAATCATCCATGTTTTACGTTACTAATAACGAAAAATAAATGACGGCCGATTTTCGTAGACACATACGACGGTCCTACCTCTTCGTCGGCATTCCACCCATTGCACCGCGCCTGATCTTCTCCTTCAGCCGGGCATCGATGAGCTTCTGGAGAGCCCCTGTGGCGCGACAATCTGGATGGGAGACCGGCGCGTCAGTCGGTGAGGTCGATGCCGTAACGCGTGACGATGGCTTTGAGCACGCGTTTTACGCTCTCGCGTTTGATCCCGATGAGCATCGTCGAAGTGCAGTTGTTCACCATGAAAGGCGGAACGGCGTTGAACCTCTTCCTGCAGCCCATGCCTCGGCTCTCGGTCGACATCCACGTGGTCATGGTTCGCAGGGATCAGGGCCGCGACGAAGTTATAGCAGCGATCAGCGGTCAGTCATTCCGATCGCGACAATTGGCTCCTTCAATTGATGCCGGTTGCAGTGAATCTGCTCCCAGCCTCCCACGAGCGGACGGATCGCTGCGGTGGCCTGCGTTAGCCACCTATTGAAACTATTAGCCGGCAGAGCGTTCGCCGTCCGGGAGGACCGGATGCTGCGCCTCCCACTCGCGACGGGTCTTCGCCAATTCCTCCGCAAGCAACTGCTCGTCCGGAAGTACGGTGTGGTACTCAGCAGCGAGCACCTTGTTAGGCAGGCCGTCAAGCGCATAGCGCGCAATTGCCGCGTTGGTTCTGGCACACAGGATCAGGCCGACCGGCGGGTTTTCGCCGGGTAGCGTCCAGTGCTCCTTTGCATAATTACAGTACATGTGCATCTGCCCGACATCGGCATGGTTAAGCTCAGTCAATTTCAGATCGATGATCACAAGGCATCGCAGGCGCCTGTGGAAAAACAGCAGGTCTACGCGAAACCAGCTCTCACCGATCCGCAACCTTCGCTGCCGTCCGACGAACGTAAAGTCGCCACCGAGTTCGAGCAGGAAGTCTTCGAGACGATGGATCAACGCTTCTTCCAGGTCACTTTCGGAATACTCGTCTTTCAGGTCAAGGAACTCGAGTACGTACGGATCCTTGATCGCCTCCTCGGGGCTCACGGCCTCGCCCGGCCTCGCGGCCGCGCCCTTCTCAAGCATTGCGTGCTTGTTACGGGACATCAGCGCGCGCGTATAAAACTGACTGCCAATCTGCCTTTCAAGCTGCCGCACGCTCCAGCCGCCGCGCAGGGCTTCCGCTTCATAAAACGCCCGCTCTTCGGACGAACGCGTCCGTCGCATTAACCTGACGTAATGCGTCCACGACAGAGGGAAACGTTCGGCCAGTTGCTGAAGCCCAAAATCCCGAATCGGTGATTCGGATTTTCGCTTCGGCGCGAGAGCCCCGGATTTCCGAATCACTGATTCGGAAATCTCACCAGGCTGATAGCTCAGGTAGAACAGGCGCATCAACTCAAGATTGTCGGCACCGAAGCCACGTCCAAACCGCCCGGTAAGATCGCTCGACAGGCGTTGCAGGACCTCTTGTCCATAAGCTGCACGCTCGTGCCCACGCTGCTCCAATTCAACGATCCGCCGGCCAACCAGCCAGTAGGTTGCCGTCATGAGGGCATTGATGCTGCGCGCCGCAGCCCGCCTTGCCTCTTCGAGCAGTGCGATCACGTCGATCAGGGTATTGCTGTAGTCGTCCTTGGCCGGAGGTTTACCGCTCATCGTCTCAGTTTTCAGGATTGATATCGAGGGAAGGATACCCGACCGGCGGCTGTCGCTGGCAGTGCTCGTCGTGCGGCTCCGCCAACGGCCTAGGTCTGCCGGCGACAACAGGCAAGGCGCCAGCAGGTGCGGGGCAACGCTCTTGTGTAGCTCACGTCGATCGGGCGCACGGCGCAATGCACGCCCTCTTATTTCTCCGTTCCTTGACGCCAATTGCTCTTCGAAAAATAGGGCGGCATCACGACAAGTCTGATAGGTCGTATTAGCAGCCTTGCGTTTCCCGGCTTATCTCATCTAGCCAAGCAAATCTGCACTGGCTTAATGAGAATCATATCCTTCGGTCGTTCCGATGCTGCCGTCCGGGATGCTTCCCGTCAGCGCCGTGGATGACAGCAGTCTCGGGGGCCAATGGCACCTCGGGCGCAGGCAATCGCCCGCCTCGGGGTTTCAAAGGGGCTTGCCCCTTTGGCACGCGATATTTTGCGCAGCGCGTAGCGTTGCGTAAACATATCCGACGTGCCTCGCCGCTAGATCGCCATCACTCGCCCTGCCCCGAAATCCCGCGCCGCTCTCCCGCTAATCCTGCGCTATTCAGCGTGGATACATCGTTGTTCCTGCAACGCCCTACGGTTGTCCATCTCCTATACTCTACCTGTCCTACTCTCGTCCTACATTTTTCATGGACAACGAAACAATCGCCGCGCGCCTGCGCGACCTGGCCAGCAACAGCCCCGGGCGCGGCAAAACTGCCCGCCTGCGTCAGCTACTTCCGGACGTCGAAGCCGCTCTTGCCGCAGGCGTGCCGGCCAACGAGATCCGTGCGGCCCTGGCTGAATATGGTCTTCATCTGACACACCGCACGTTCCACGGCACTCTCTACCGCCTGCGCAAACAGGCACGCAGCGCGTCGATGCCACAAGCCCAAGCCCGCACGACCGTAGACCCGGCTGGCGAATCGGCATTGCGCCCCACACCCCAAAACGGCACCCGTCCCTCCGTCACCGGGCAAATCAAGAGCAAGGAGCAATTGCGCGCCGAAAATCCGACCCTGCCAATGCTTCAACTCTCCAAGCTCTACGCCGAGCAGTTCGGCCAGCCGTCGATCAATGCCGAAGCGATCGAGGAACTGAAACGCAGATTCCCCCAGCATTTGAAGGCCTGACCGGATCGCCCCTCCGCCCCGCGTCGGGGCGGGCCTCTCCCCACGCGTCCCGCGCGGGTCCCCGTGGCCCTCGATCCGGGCGCGCGGTACGCGCGACAACACGGCGATCCGCGCAGGCCCACAGTCTGTCTTCAGAAAGGAAAACGCGGCGGTGCATCGTCTCGAATCCAGCCCTATTTGGTTGAGCGCACAACAAAAAAACCGCCCGGACCTGCGCCCGGACGGCTGTGCGGAATCGCCCGCGCTGATGCGGGTGCGTGTCAATCTGTACCGGCTTCCTCCACGTCGTACTCTGCCTGTGCGTTTGACCTCTCGTCTGGACTGGATTCGGCGTCTTCGTCTCCTTCCTCGTTGTCGTGCCATAGGTAGGTCGTGCGTTCCGGGACCGCACGATTGCGCAGCACTTCCGGCAGCCACCCCGAGTCAAGCATGCGAAGCTCGGCAGCGGTTGCCGCATCGCCCTTCTTCATCCCGCGCAGTTCGCCCGCCGCCTTCGGTGAGACGCTTTCCCCTACCACGGCCACGATCCGGTCTTTTGGTACGTGCTCGAAATAGCCCGCGCGCGTAGGTTTCCAGTAACGCGCGAGATCCACGGCGAGCGTATTGGCAACTTCGTTGACCGTGTGCGGACGGTCCGCCGCGCTGATCCCGTCCACGGTCGCCGCGACGCAAAAGGCGAAGAGATTTGACATGACGTCCGTGTCCTGTTGCAGCAGCCACGGCAGCAGTTCATCGGCGCTCCTGGGCAGCATGCGCGCCCATTTCGAGCGCTCCCCTTCCAGTGCCTTCCAGGCCACGCTCTCGGCCATGTCGTCAGCATTGGACACCAGCGCGTCCCGCGAAGTATGCACGTCGATCTTTACCGCGTGGTCGATGTACGCCCGCGCGTAGAGGTCATCGAACACTACCGGAATCATGCGCTGCATCAGCACGGCCAGTGCCACGCCCGGCAGCTGCGCAAGCTCGATCTGCACGGCAGCGGTCCGGTGCGCGGTCAACCGCTTGCACAGCTTTTCGCCATGCATGGGTCGCTCTTTCGGCTTGCGCGCCGCGCCTGCAATCGCACTGTCCGCACGCGATGCATCCGTCGGCGCGCCCTGTGCCGCTTCCCGGCGGGCGAGTCCGCGCTCGATACACACCCGCCCGTCATCGTCCAGATAGACATACGCCCCGGCCTGCTTCATGTCCTCCGCGTCGAAAGTCTCGAAGCGTTCCGCGTACTGGTCCACCGCATACACCGCGGCGGTGGCCGCCGCTTCGAGGCGTTCCTGCCGTGCCTCGTCGGGCTCCCCATCGTCATCGTAATACGCGTCGAGCTCGCTCTGTGCCGCGTCGCGCGTCGCGGTCAGCTCCGCGAGTTCCGCCTTCTCCTTTTTTGTCGGTTTGCGCGTAGTCGAAGCAATGCGCCCATGACGCATGAGTTCCAGGCCTTCATAGCGCGTCCTCGTCTCCACAAACGACCAGCCTTCCGCAGCGACCGTCTGCGATAGCTCCACAAGCCGGTCCGAGGCAAGGCGATGCAGCAATGCAGCGTCCTCGATATATCCGGCATGGGCGTCGTCACTGAACAGGTCGCGACGGACGCGCCCGCCCGCCGCCTCGTAGGCATCGAGGCCCACAAACCGCGCCAGAGCGCTGCCGCGCGCATCGATTTCCTCACGCGTAATGGTCGCGCGCAGTTCGCCGGGGCGGCGTTGCCAGCCGTTCACCGCATCGTTCCAGATGCGCTCCTGCGTCGCGTGATCTTCGGCGAGTACGAGCACTTTGGCCTGCTCATAATCGAGCCGGTCATCGCGAAGCAGGTCTAGCAGCGCAGGCGCAAGGTTTGCGATTTTCAGCGCACGCCTCACGGCCACCTCTGGAATCTTGAACAGGGCCGCGATATGCGCGACGCTCTTGCCCTCCTCCGTCAGCAGCCGAAACGCCACGCATTCGTCCGCGATATGCATGTCCTCACGCTCGCGGTTTTCGATCAGCGACGCGGCCAGAGCTTCGCCTTCGCTGACGATTAACACCGGCACCTGGTAGTCGTTCGTAATCCGTCCCTGCTCGAACAGGAGGTTGAGCGCAGCCAGGCGACGCTGTCCCGCGCTGACGCCCAACTGGGGCAGCCTGGCTCGCCCCTTCATTTCGTGCACAACCAGGTTCTGGATCACCCCTTTTTCGTGAATCGTTTCGGCCAGCGACTCAATACCGCCAGGCGCTCTCTTGCGCACGTTCAGCGGCGAAAGTGAGAGGCGCGACCAGGCAACATATTCGATCCGGGGCCGCCCGGATTCATGCGCGGTGGCTACTGCTGTTTCTACCGTTGTGCTGACTTTCATCGGATATCTCCGGTTATCGACCAGAACGATTCTGGCCTCATCTTCAACATAGGACAATTTGCCCTATATAAAAACAAGAACGTCATTTTTTATTTAAATAGATTTTCTCATTTAATAGAAATTTATTTTTAAAGTGCGCCTAACGTAAACTTGTTAATAGGGCAAATTGCCCTATACTGAAGATGAGGCCGAAGTGTTTTCGGTCGATAACCGGAGATATCCGATGACCACTGAAATGCAAGACCGTATTACTTCCTCTGTCGTCCCCGAAGAACTGCGCCTGAATGTGCTGCCGCGCTATCTGGGTCGCCACCACATCAACGGCGAATCTCTCGTCTATGACTGGGCCGCACGCCTGTATTGCGGCTATGACGGTGGCTTGTGGCACTACTTCACACTGTCCAACGGCGGGTTCTACATGGCCCCTGCCAACATGGGCCGCGTGCACGTGCGCTGGCATCTGAACGGCTACAGCGACATGATGGGCGCGGATGCCTTCGGCGTTACCGTGACGCTTTTCGCGCTCTGCCACCTCGCGGAAAAAACGCTGGACGACACCATCATTGAACGGTTCCATCAATTGCGTGAGTTCGCCACGCAGCACACGGAAGCCGCCAACATTCTGCGCGCCATCGACTAGGCAACCGGCCCCGGCCTGCGGGCCGGGCCAGCTACTTCATTGGAGAAAGACATGGGTACGCTCGCAAGCAGCTTTAGCAGCAACGCAGTTGTCCGGCGCTCGGATCACCCGCTGACAAACGATGAAATCGCGGAAGTTGCGCCTTCCGTCCTCGCCCACGCCGCACACGAAAGCCGTTCGGCGCGCTATAGCTACATCCCGACGATTGATGTGCTCGATGCCCTGCGCAAGGAAGGCTTCCAGCCCTTCATGGTCTGCCAGACCCGCGTGCGCAATGACGACATGCGTGAATACACGAAGCACATGCTGAGGTTGAGGCACGCCGACCAGATCACCGGCATGCGCGAAACGAATGAGGTCATCCTGCTGAACAGCCACAACGGCAGTTCAAGTTATCAGATGATCGCCGGAATGATCCGCTGGGCGTGCCAGAACGGAATCGTGTGCGGCCATGAACTCAGTGATATTCGCATACCGCATAAGGGCGATGTTATTCGCGAAGTCACAGAAGGTGCCTTTAAGGTGCTTCAAAGCTTCGGGGAAACTGAACGGCAGCGCGAAGGCATGGCGGCGACCGTGCTTGACGAAGCCGAACAGTTGGCCTTTGCCCGCGCTGCACTCACGCTGCGTTACGACGAGGACAAGCCTGCGCCGGTCACGGAGCGGCAACTTCTCGCGCCGCGCCGTGCTGAGGATCGGTCGCCTGATCTGTGGACCACGTTTAACCGTCTCCAGGAAAACATGATTCGCGGCGGGTTGCATGGTCGCAACGCGAGCGGTCGGGCCACCACGACCCGAGCGGTTACGGGTATCGACCAGAATATCCGCCTGAATCGTGCCCTGTGGGCGCTGGCTGACGAACTGCGCCGCCTGCGCAGCTAACCAGATCGCCCCGGCCTGCGGGTCGGGGCGCATCCCGACAGGGGAATATCCCATGGACACACTCAACACCCGTCCTTCGTGGCTCGCCACCCTGCTACCCTTGCTGGCTGTCTGGCAATACGGAGACCGAAATATCGTGCGTGCCGAACTGCACCGCATGGCATTGTCTGCTGACGCGGCAGCGCATTCCGCCGACGCGCTCCACCGCATTGCCAACATGCTCGACCGCGAGGGCAACCCGGTCGAGATGCACCGTGAGGAATTGCGCGCCATCGCACGTGCCGCTCTCGCGGCCTTTGATCGGGTACCGCCTTACGCACCCGTCACGACCATCATCGGGCACCGGGAACAATTGCACTAAGACTTGGCTGACTGACAGTCAATCCGCGCGTAGGGTTGCGCAAGCCTGAGGGGCTGATATGACTACCTAATTGACCATCGCCGAAATCGAACTGACCATCAACTATCGGTGCGCCCAGTAAGCACCTGGCGACGGCACGCTGTGCCCAACGGCGCGCCCGCTTGCCAACCTCTACGGCCTGATGATCTACGAGCGTGCCTTGTCAGTTGACGTGTCGCGGCTCACACCGGAACAACTGGACGCGATCGGCGTCGCTTCGTATCAGCGGGAACTGCCGATTGACGGCACGACGTGCCATCCGATAGCGGCCTTCGCGGGCCGCCTGTCTAAACCCGCCACGCCTCGGGCCATCGCGGCCGTGCCCGAGAGGCCCTCCCCCTGCAAGCAGGAAGGCCTGATAATCGAGGGAACGTCGCGCGCGCCGCGCGCCCGGATCGAGGCGCACGGGGACCCACGCAGAATGCGTGGGGAGAGCGCCGGCGCGCCGCGGATCGCGGCGTGACGATCCGGATCGGGCCTGAGTGGACCACGGGACGGGGTCGTCAAGCGCCCAGAGGGCGCGTGTTTCCCCCGCGGCGAAGCCGTGGGGGCTGGATGCTGAGCGACGTGTGGAGGTACGTGCCGTAAGATCGGGCGACACCCTACCCCAGTTTTCCGGAAGGCCCGTTCAGAATGAGTGCCCCGACGTATGAACAAGAGGTTTCTATGAGTGATTTTTATACACATATACGCCCGGAGTGTCTGGTTCCCTGGGTTCAAGGCTGGAAACAACCCACTGGGGTGGAGGTTCGCGAGGTAATCCGCCGGGCCGGCCTGACCGGAAGCGAAGCAGCAGTTCTCGTGGGCTTGAGCGGAAAAGGCGCAAGCCGCCAGATAAGACGCTGGATCAGCGGTGAATCGCATATCCCATACGCCGCGTGGGCGCTCCTGTGCCATGCGGCAGGTCTCGGCAACATTTGGTTAATCCAGGTCGATGAAATGCGCGAACTTCGGCGCGAACATCCTGTTGAATAGCAACTGTCGGTGCGTCGCGATTTGTTTCCAATCTATCTCCCCTCCCTATTCAGTGCGATCGGCACCGCGTACTCCATAAAGATCTCGTCCCGCCACGCCCCGGGTGGCGGATCGACATCGAACAGGTCTTCCATGCGGATATCTTTCCCAGCCTTGTAGCTAGTGCACATGGCTTCCTCGATGGGCGTCTTGATCAATGGCCACGGAAGGCGACAACTGCGAAACCGCCATCGCAAGTTCGTCGAGCAGCTGAAAGAGCTGGCTCGCGCATGTGATACCTCCGGTGCGGGGTCCATGCGAGCCCGAGATTGTCAATCGCTCTTTCCAGCTTCACTCCGAGGTAGCTGCCGATATCGTCGCGAGACATGCGCAGCGGAAACTCATCTTCAGCACAGCCGCGCACCTTTTGTCGGCGCGATAGGGGAAGCAGAAGAATCGCGGCGCGCTGTTCGGCGGTCACCGTGCTCAGAAGCATTCCGAGACGCGAACGCTTCATCATCTCCGAGCTCAGTAGCCGGTGCATGTGATCCTGCACGGGACAGGCTTCTTCACACATGTTCCTGAGCGGCGCAAAAGGCACGACACGGACGTGGCTGTCTTCGAGTGCGACTGCGTTGAAAATGTGGGTCCCGCTGAACACTCCGTCGATCCCAATTACATCACCCGACATCCTCAAACCAGTTACATGCTCCAGACCCTCACCGTTTGCGACGAGCAGCTTGAGCGATCCAATAAGCACCGTGTAGAGAGCACGCAATGGATCATTCGTGCGATAAGCATCTCTCCTCGACGTACGTCACGCGTCGCGCCATGGATGGAATCAGGTCGGGAGGCCACCCTGACTAAAGCTCGGTGGCATACACGCCGAGCGCCGTGCACATCCGGAGCAGCGGACGGAGGTACGTTGCTGGGGAGTCGGCGTAGTTCTACGTTCCGGCAACGGAAATGACAAGTCGGGCGGCAGAACCGCCGATCGGGCTGCGAAGGCTGAGTTTTCGGATGAGTAAATGATCAATGCTCATCGATCGAGGAAGGGACGTGCAATGAGAGATGAGTTCAGGTCAACCGACGCGCGGATCTGAAGTCGTCCACAGTTGGAAGTCTTTTTCGGTGCGGCGGATTGCCCTAGGATCGCTTTGCATTAAGACCCTTAGTTCCGATCATCTCGATTGTAAGAAAACTACGGAATACGTATTGAAGAGTACATCTCTACGGGAAGTTTCTTTAAACCCAGCATCTCGGCTGTGAGACCAATTATCTCGAGAATAACTCGCGAAAAAAGCGTGGAACATTCAAGCCAGAATTGGCTCAAGTAGCTGATTTGGCGCGATTTTATCGCCTGTCAAATTCGCATGGCCTTGTTTCACGGCCACAGTCCTCAAGTTATTTCGAGCTTTCGGGCGGGAAGGCACGCCAACCCTGGCAGTCAGGCCGCAACGTTTACTTGCGGTGTCCCTGTTTACCGTTTACAGTCCAGTCAATTCGCCAATCGCGAGTGTATAGATCACCGAATGGCGACTCGATCACCGAACAACGCTAACGACAAAGGATGGACTGTATGGGCGCAACTGCCAAACCCATTGTGTCGATCGATGCGACTGTAAAACACACTCCAATGCGTATCGCTCTGGAGGATATCGAGATCATCTCAGAGCACGCCAACGAAACGCTCCTCACGGTCCGGGAGCAAATGCTCCTGCCTCATCCAAAGAAGCACGCTCCGGTGTTCTCGACTTCCCGACTTGCCTCCCTATGCAGAATGGATCGCAAGAAGGTGAATTACTACTGGGAGAAGGCGGACCTAGGTCTCCCCCAAGGCACGATCTTGCCACGGACGCGTGAATTCACGCTAGTCGAGGCTCGCGAGTGGGTCAGGAAGGTTGGCCCCTTCCCTGCCCGACCCGCGGGCGTCAAGGGGAAGAAGATCGCTATTGGTAACTTCAAGGGGGGCGTGACTAAGACAACCTCCGCAATGACCCTTGCACAGGGTCTTTCCTTATTTGGTCGACGGGTTTTGCTTGTAGATCTGGATCCACAAGCGTCGCTCAGCGCACTCAATGGAGTCATCGCCGACAGCGAGGTTTCAGACGATCAAACGATCCTGCCGCTCATCTACGGCGAGCAAAGCAGTCTGGAGTACGCCATTCAGTCGACCTACTGGGATGGAATTGACCTGATCCCGGCGAGCGCCTCGCTCTTCGGTGCGGAGTTCTATCTGCCATTCAAGCAGTCGAAGGATTCGAATTTCCGGTTTTGGGACGTTCTCAACGCAGGCCTCGAGCCGTTGCTCGACAAATACGACGCGATCATTATCGACACTCCGCCCGCCCTCTCCTACGTCACGATCAACGCCTTCATGGCCGCTGATGGCCTGGTGGTGCCTATTCCCCCGAATGCCCTGGACTACGCGTCGTCAACCCAATTCTGGTCGCTGTTCACGGATCTTGCCCGAAGCATGAAGAAGATCGTTCCTGATCTTGAGAAGCAGTTCGACTTCATCCACGTCTTGCTGACCAAGGTCGACTCCAGTCAGATCGCGACAAACAAGGTCCGCGAGTGGATTACGAGTTCGTACGACAGCTTGGTGCTGCCGATCGAGATTCCGACGACTACAGTCACCACGACGGCGTCGATGGAGTTCGGTACCGTCTACGACATCTCGAAGTACGAAGGTAGCAATAAGACTTATCAGCGCGCCCGAGAGGCGTACGACCGGTTTGCGGAAATGATCGACCAACAGATCACGTCCCTCTGGAGCGCCGAAGTGGAAAGCAACGTGGCGGAGGTAGCATGAGTCTCCGAGACAAACTAGCGGCCAAGAATGCTGCGATTGCCGCTGCAACTGAATCGGGTCGCGGCATTCCGCGACCACCGGTCGAAATGCCTAGGACAGCGCCAGGCAGGCTGCTCGAAGCCATGCCGATGCTCGCCGAAAAGGAAAAAGAGGTTGAGGCACTGGCGGCCGAACTCGCCACGATGCGGGAGAGGCTTGAGAACGCCTCTAACGCCGGGGCCGATCTCCCTTTGGATCAACTGGTGGAAATCACCGGCCGGCGCCGCAAGATGTCGAAGGAGAAGTTCGTCGAGCTGCGCGAGAATCTGCGGCACAACAAGCTTATCCATCCCGTCGTGGTCCGGCGCATTGATGACGGCCGGTACGAGATCGTCTCTGGTCATCACCGGGTTGACGCTTACCGTGAGATCGGTCGCGAAGCTATTCGCAGCGTAATCATCGAAGGCTCGGACGACGAAGCGACAGACGGCGCTTTCAACGCCAACCTCATGCAGTCGGGCCTCACCGACTATGAGAAGTATCTTGGCTTCAAGATCAAGCTGGAACGCACGCAGGGCATGACCCAGGCGAAGCTTGCTGAGCTGTCTGGGCTTTCGACGACGTTGATGTCGTACATTTTCTCGTTCGATCAGCTGCCGGTTGACGTCCTGTCGATGGTCGAGGAAAAACCGGATCTGCTCGGTGCGACGGCCGTTGCGGCGCTCGCAGGCTATACCAAAGACGGGAAATCTGAGCAGGTGACCGCGGCAGTAAAGAGACTTGCGGCTGGCGAAATTGATCAGGGCCAGGCAGTTAAGCTCGCCGCGCACGATCCTTCCAAGGCAAAGAAGCCGGCACCGACTCCGGTCACAGAGAAGATCAAGCAGGGAAAGTCTCTGTACTGCGAAATCCGCAGGGCAGGTAGTGTCTTGCGCCTGAACTTCCAGACGGACGAAGAAGCAGAGCGCATTCAGGCTGCTTTAAGGCGCGTGCTGGAAGAGGAATCCAAGGCAAAAGCAGCAGTTGAGAGCGAAGCCTAAAACAAAAAACCCTTTGAAATCAATGACTTCAGTTTCTGAATCCCTCAGGGGAGTCGAAATGGACTAACGGAAAGCAGAAAAACAAAAGCCCTCGGCTGGAACCGGGGGCTTTTGGCAACGGGCTTGGCTGGAACCTCGCGCGTCGCACTCACCGGCTGGAAACCGGCAAGGACCTCACATCCCCGAGTGTAACGGATCGCGAAAGACAGTCAAGCAAAACCCAACCACTTCTTGGTTTGGACGCTAGATATGTCTATCGCGCAACGTTCGGTTGCTGGCGAGGGTCAAGCACACCCTCAGATTACCCCGCCGATTGAGACCGACTCTGCCGCCCTTGTCGCATTTCAATGCGACACGACCAATTTGCCGTGGGTCGTCTTCCGGGCTGCATTCAGGGCTTCCCACGTCGAAGGCCTTCCCCAGCGTGCTCGCGCACTCCTCTCAGCGCTTGCTCGTACCGTTGACGCACAACGTCCCTACGCATCGATTTTCGCCCGTCGCGAGTTGCTGACCGGTCGTGCCATGGTTTCCATGCGGACTCTCTATCGCAGTCTGGACGACCTCGAGTCCGCAGGACTCATTGAACGCAAAACCCAAACACGCTACGTCGAAGCGGGTCTTTTCGGCCGCGCTTATCTGCACCTCACGGAGCGTGCAGCCGCCCTCCTTGGCTTCGTTCAACCCCAAGCAGCGTCGCAACAGTTCACCGCACAGGAACAAGCTGAACCCGCTTCCTCCGCGGCAAACTGGATCTCCACTGATGCTCCGAAAACTGAAACTGCCGGATCCTCATTTAACTCCCCGTGTGCCAACCTGGCAGACGGTGCTATATATAAGGATCTTTCCCCTGCTTCTATTCAAAAGAGACAATCAGGGGAAGTGCCAGCGGATCTCCAGCGTCTGAAGGCACTGGGTTTCTCTGATTTCCTGATTTTCAAACTGATGCGGATCGCCCGCGAAAACGGTAAGTTCCTCTCAGATGTCGTTGAGGTCGTCTGGGAACACCTGAAGTCCGCTCGCACACCAATCAACTATCTTGGTGCCCTGCTTCGCAGCCCAGTCGATTTTGGCCATCAGCTCCGCCTGAAACAAGCTGCTCGAGTTGAAACGCAGCAGCGCATCACCCTGGCGAACCAATCCGACGCAGCCGCAAAGGAACATGCAGGCCAGGTCTTCGAAAGCGCGGATGGACACATGCGCTATTCGATCGACTCGACCGGCGAGCACATGACTGTGCGTAGCATCGATGAAGGTGTTGAGCGTCAAGCTACGCACTGGAAGGAAGGTTTCGTTCAAGCACTGACGGCCGGCCGCATTCGCCGTGTGGCGAATGCCGTCGCTCAACCGGTCGTCACCTTTGACGAGAAGCCAGCGGTAACCGAAGCGATTCGGAGCCATATCTCTGGATTGCGTTCTCTGCTGCGCATGCGGACACAGGTGCAAGCGCCTTGACGAAGCAAAAAAGCGGGTCGTTGGACCGTCTCGATGCTGCCTGCCACCCGCGGTCAACTTTGCCTTCGACATCGGAGCACTCGAGCCTCACCAAAAGAAGCCGAATCGCCTTGCCCTTCCCATACCCAGCTAGCTCACGAACTAGGCGAAGGTAGTTGGTGTCGATTTCCTCATCTTCGCAAAAAGCGATAAAGGTGAATGGAACAAAAACACCGATGTTTCGCTCGGACTCGCGCCACGCACACAGCCCACGTCGAATCTCGTGCGCTCCTGTGCTCCCCACCAAGACGGACCGACGACCGAACCGTTGTAGGTCCGTCAGATTATCTAAGTGACATTAATGGCGACGTCACTCCGTTGATCAAGCTGCAAGCCTCAACCCCGAACCAGTATTTCGACGTGAGCCACTTCTGCACTGTCAGACAATGATCCACTGCCGCGTCGACGCATTTCGATCGAAGCGTTGCTCGTTGTGCAAGGCGGGGAGGGCGCCCGGGCAAAGCAAGTGCGAGCCGGAGATCACCATCGCTTCGCCGACCTTCCAGCAAACTTGAAAAAGGTCCAATGATTGTTCTCACACTGAGCACTCAGTTGTTCCAGTAGCATTCAAACCAAACGTTAGCACTCCTAATTTATATCACGGGTTAGCCATGACCCGCGACTCAGTCTCGACATCTATCTTTGAAATCCGATTCGCTCGGTAGGCCAAAATAAGAATGGCGAAATAGAGGTCAGGGATGCACTCCCCGACCACGGTACGTGAGGTCATGGTTACGATGCTTGAGCAAGGGACCTTGGTGCGCCGGATCGACAGGGCTGGGACCCATGGTCGTTCATCTGTCAACCGGGGATATTGAACCGTTACGCCGCGTTGCCCAAATATTGTCGAGGTTGATCCGGGCAATTCGCTTCCAGTAGGAATCCCTGAATATCCGTACATGCCTTGTACAAATTCGAAAGACTGGACGTTGATGCATCCGATTTCCTTCGCTTGCACGTGCTCGTAGATGATCGCGCTGTGCACATTGTTCTGCCGACGCTTGAGAACCGTGTCCTGACCAAATGTTTCCCGGCAGCGGTCAATCACGCGAATCACTTCGCAGTCGACCGGTACCACGGTCAAGAACGTGTACCTGGCAGACTTCAGTTCAGTACCAGATTGGCAGCGGCGTTCCGTCGCTCCCTTGATCATGAGAGGGGAGAGAGGGCAACGCCCGCTCTTCCCCCATGCCGTCAGACATTGTTAGACCAGACGCTGATGCTCTGGGGGAGAGGCTAAGTATGGGGTACATCGGCTGGGAGTACATCGGCTGCGGGTGGCTTGCCTGCTGCGCCTAGCGCGAACCTTATTACGATTGTTGCGGCGCCTCCGGAATCGGACTGCTGTACGCCAGAGCCGGGTTCGATTGGATGACAGAATTGAAGTCAACGCCGCGGCCCGTATGTACGATGTGCGGTTGCTGGGCCGGCGCTTGGGACTGATGGATCATCCTTTGTGGCGCCATCGCGGGGTTACATGCCGGTTGAGTTGGGGGATACGTCGGCGGATAGACCTGCTACTGCTGAAGATGCTGGGCGGGCATCCACGGAACCTGCACATGCTGGCGCTGGACCTCGCGTTCAGCCATGACCCTCTCGTGAGGGGCTGCTTGAGCTACGACCGTCGTCGCCGCAGGAGCGGTCGCTAAAGATCGCGTAACCGGAGCAGGTGAATGTACGGTACATTGGCACAGAGCAACCGGAACCGGTACCGCACAACGAGGCAAACGTCTTGCCATGGCCCAGCATCGCGGATAAGTTCTGTCTATCCGTAGCTGGCGAACTGCGCAAGGCGAAGCGGACAAAAGCGCCTGCTGCCTAAGATCCGGTGTCGCGCTGGACACGAAGATCGAGTTCAAAGATCTACGATTCGCGGCCCGGGCGATCATCCCCGTCGTCCTCTCCCCGCGAGCGGCGCTTTGTAATCGGAGCGTTCCGTCGACGTCGGGTTGACGACGTCGGCACACTCGTAACTCGAAGGGTGGGCGGCCATGTATCGATTCGAAGAGTACGATCTGATCATCGACGCGCGCTGCGAGCGGGAATATGCGGAGGATCATATCCCCGGCGCAATCAACCTTCCGGTCGTCAACGACGACGAATACGCGGAAGTAGGAACCTTGCATCGGACCGACAAGATGCAGGCGTATCTGATCGGTGTGGAGTATTCGCTCAAAAATATTGCGCGCCACCTCGAGAGCGTGATCGCGAAGCGCTCTCGACGTGACAGAATCTTGGTGTACTGCTTTCGTGGTGGGAAGCGGAGCCGTCTATGGTTCGACGCTCTCGACACGATCGGTTACAAAGTACAGCGGTTGCCAGGAGGCTGGAAGGGGTATCGTCGTTGGGTCAACGAGCAACTGGAAACTTACCCACGGGAGTTTTCCTATGTAGTGCTTTCCGGTCCGACCGGCTGCGGGAAAACGCGTCTGCTCTACCAACTCGAGACCGAAGGCGCACAGGTGCTCGACCTCGAAGCGATCGCCGCTCATCGTGGCTCGGTGATCGGAGCGATACCTGGAGTTCCACAACCGACTCAGAAGTACTTCGACAGCTTGCTCCTCCATGTGCTTTCCAGGTTTTCCAGCGAGCGTACTGTCTGGGTCGAAGCCGAAAGCAAGAAGATTGGCGATGTCCAGCTACCACCAGCGCTGCTCGAAACAATGCACTCGAAAGGGGCGCTCCTGCAGGTGAGCGCTCCCATGGCAGAACGCGTGCGGCTTTGGCGCGAAGACTACGCGCATTTCGAAAGCGATCCGGATGCGCTGGTCGAGCGGCTTGCTTATCTGCGTAGCCTAGTCGGCGGAAAGGAATTTGACCTCTGGCGTGGTTTGGCTGGAAGCCGAAAGATCCCCGAATTGTTCGAACGACTAATGATTGCTCACTACGATCCCTCATACTCGCGTTCGATGAAGCGGAACTATCAGATGCTCACTGATGTGCCTCGTATCGAACTTCATGACCTGCGACCGGCTGCGTTGAATAACTGCGCTCGGAATCTGATCAGTCGCTTTGGTTGATCTTGCACAATATATAACCGAGTTGTCTGACTGCGCCTTACCGTTCTGTATTTATTTCCGATCTTATCTATTTCGCATATACCGGTAATTTTTATTCGCTGAAAAATACCTTCCGAAATCGCCATGTTCTGGAGGATATTTCGGAATGTAACAGAGGTGGTGCGCCGCAATATTGCAGCGGTATTTTCATACAAGTATCTCTCGCTCCTGCCATCCCCGATAAGCAGTCGGTATCGCAAAGGTGCTTCGGTTTCTCTTTAGCGAGGTAGGACGGGGAAAGGTGTGCGCTGGTGGCGCCTATGCCAAGCTGAGCAGAGTCTGGAGGACGCGCACGTCAGTTCACGGACCCGCGAGACTGCGTCGATCTTCATGAGGAGCGACGCCTGTACGTCGCTAGTCGGCTATGTCGCGACTGCCGACTGCTGCGGCATCGGCACCAAACTGTTGGGGAGAAACTATGAGCCAGTCAATCAGCATTGTTTGCCCGGTCTGCGGAACCGTATTCGGTGATGACCCATGGGAATGCTTGCAAGAAGACGAGGTTCATCAAATGACGTGTCAGACATGTCGGGCCACCTTTTTCACGAGTCTGTTCGAATGCGAGGCCTGCGTGACGGACAACGTAATTACCTCCATGTCATCCAAGGCGTGCCTCGATCGCACGTGCAGAAAGTGTGGCCATCACCCTGACGCGATCGGTGAGGACTATGAAGAATCTCTTGTTTGAACGTCATATCGGCGTGTTGACCGAACAAATCGGTATTCGGCTGTATCGCGTTGCTACCGGGTTTGTCGCCGAGCGGTTTGTCGTTCAGGGAAATCAGATGGTTGCCGTGCAGGTCCTTCCGATGTTTGCTCTCGCTGATTTTGAGGGCTTCGCGTCGTCCGATCCACATTATCCAATGATGAAGGCCATTTATGGCGAAGTACGCCAGTTGGTGTGGGGAAGCTAAAGGTTAGCGAAGCACTTTGAGCAGGGCGGCAGTTATGGAATTGGGCGTTGATGATCTCCTGAATGCAGCTGACGAGATGGAATTGATTCCACTCGTCAAACGCGCCGTTCAGAATCACGGAGCCGACTGGTTTGTATTCGTCACCTTGCATCCTTCCGACCATTCTGACAGTCGGTCAACCTACCGATTCCTGATCGGCTGTCGCCCCGAGTGGTGCCAGTTGTATAACGCAAACCGCTGGTATCTGACGGATCCGTGCCTGGAATATGCGCGCTCGAACACGGCACCCTTGTTAGGCTCCGCGATACCGGTTCGAACCGCGGGACAGCAGCGCATGCTTGTAGTTGCCGCGGAGTATGGATTCCGCAGCGGCTATGTCGTCCCTGTTCACACGAGCGAAAGAGGGCGCATCGGTGTTCTTTATCTCGGATCCGACCGCCCACCAGAACAGATGGAACCGCGATTCCACGAAGCACGCCCATTTCTCCGCGCGTTGGCTATGGAACTACTCGAGTGGTCGTCTGGAGCAGTGAGAGAAGAGACTTTACAGGCAACCGGCCTGACGCACGAAGAGCTTCGGCTCCTGGAGCTGGTAAAGACCGGTTTCACCGCGACAGATATCGCCACCGAACTGCAGGTATCGTCCATGACGGTCTATCGCCAATTCCAACGCATCAACGAAAAGCTTGGTGTTGCACGCATCACCGCAGCGGTGAAATTCGCGGAGGAGCATGACCTCCTCGCGTGAGAAACCTGGATGGTACTGGTTGTCGTCGACGCTGCCGGCTTCAGCCATCGTTGCGTTTCAGTATGATCAGCCGTGGGTGTACCTCGGTTGTATGATAGCTGCAATTCTTGTCTTCGATGCGATACTGGGTGAGCATGTTGCCATAGAGAACCAAAAAGACGACATGGCATCGACGAGCATCGCTGTTCCTGTCGGCTTCATCTGTTTGTGGTTGCTCGCGGTCCTGGATTCCACCGCCCGAATCAAGCGCGTCGCTGTGATGGAGTTTGTGGGCCTTACAGTTGTATCAGGCGTTCTAGGCGCGTTTGCAATGGCGCACATTCACGAAGTGATGCATCGCGATAGTCGCTGGGGAAGAAGGGCTTCCGATATAGCGATGACTCTCGCAGGCTACCCACATTATCGTTTGGTACACGAACTGCATCACGCACATGTGGGCGATCCCCAGTTTGGGTCAACTGCCCCCATCGGCCTGTCACTTTGGAGACACGTAGGACGCTCCTTCGGCAATTCGCTTACGGCGGTTCTTGCTGACGATCGCCGACGACTATCTCAAGGGCGAAAGCGCAGGCTTTCGTTTCCTGTGTCGATGTGGCTCGAAACGGTGGTGGTATTCGCGTATCTTTGTGGCCCTCGCGGCTTACTGTTCTATGTGGGGCAGTGTGCGATTTCCATTTTTGTTGTCGAAACGATCGGCTATATACAGCACTACGGCCTCGTTGATGGTGGCGATCCTGTCGCCTGGAACGCCCATTCGTGGCTGTCAAATCGACTGTTCGTGAATAACGGTCTTCACGCCCATCATCACCTCGAACAAACACTCTCTTATGAGCGCCTCAAGTGCGGTACTGCAATACTGCCCGCTGGCTACATGCACATGTTCTTCCTGGCGCTCATTCCACCCCTCTGGTTCTCGATCATGAACCACCATCAGAAATGCTGGCGAAGCGCCATAGCACTAACGAGTATGGAAAGCAAGAATAAACGTGCATCTTGAAGTTGTCAGGGGGTTTAAGCGAGAGTGTCAGTGTGGTGTCGATTCAGTGTTGCCTTCGACGAAGCATTTGACAAATAGCACGATAGTGCGTGACAAGAGGCGGGAATGGGTGACGTCGTTCGCTCACAGTGTCGACTACCCAAGGAACTAAACGACTGGCTGGCCGAGCGCGCAAAGCATGAGTCGCGCTCGAAGAATGCACAACTGATCGTTGAGCTTCGTGCGCGTCGCGCCGAGGTAGAGGGGAGGGGGCTGGACTTCTCCCTGCACGAATCTCTCGACTTGCGTACCTGATTGAATCGCGTCCGTTACTGCAGCTGATGTTTGGCGGTGAGGCGGTTGCGAAAGTTCAACATACAGTGAGTCGCGAGTTGTGTTTCCGCAGCGGCTGCGCACGGTAACGTTCCTGCAGACGCTTCATTCGCGACGCTTGATACGACCTCACTGTGATGGCACTTACTTGTCACTAGCGAGCAGTGCCTGAAGTCGCTTTGCGACCGTATCCATTTCTTTGGGAGTCAGGAGGTTCCGCAGGCCGATGTGCCCTAAAACCAGGGAGAGTTGCTCGGTAGTCAGAGGCGCCACCTTCGCCGGTGCTGCCTCGTCGCCCGGAGTTGATAGGGCGTTACTGAGCTGTGCCACCAATTCGGCATTTAAAGACCGCCCGCTGGCCGCAGCTGCCGCTTTAAGTTGAAGGTAGACCGGCCACGGCAGCCGGAACTGGGAGCGAAATGTGTCATCCATAGGTGCAACATTTGACACTACGTAGACACCGACGTATAGTGACATAACGTGTCACGCGTAGTGACATTCGATTTAGGTGCCACTTCGCGCAGACTGCCGGCAGAGGTCGATCGATGCGCCCAACTCGTGAACGAAGTAAAGCAACTGATCGCTGCCGACTAGGGCGCAAGCAACGCGAGGAACGATTCGCGGATGGAAACGAGCGCTAGATACGGTTGATGTCGTCGTTGACACATCGGCATTAGCCGACCATTACGCAGCAGCTATTGAGGAAACATGCATGGCTATTCTCATTCAAGCGCAGGCACTTTGCATCGCTGCAACTCATTCGCGATGCTTGTCAGCCCCTGCGCGCAACCGTCCAAGACTGCGTTTTAAAGCGTTGCCGGTGCTCATTGATAGAGGCTCGGATCAACCGCCGAAGTTTTCGAGGTTGTCATGTTGTCGGTAGATTTCAATCTCCTCGCACAACAGTGTGCTCCGACTGTTCATCCGATCACACTGCAAGCGATCGTCCGTACTGAGTCCGGTTTCAACCCCTATGCGATTGGCATTGTTGGTGGGCATCTCGTGCATCAGCCCCACAATCGCGGGGAAGCTGTTGCGACTGCTATAGCACTTGACGCGCGCGGCATCAACTTCAGCTTGGGGCTTGGCCAGATCAACAAGGCCAACTTGACCCGCTACGGCCTGACCTACGAAACCGTATTCGACATGTGCGCGAATCTGCACGCTAGCGCGGAGATCCTGAGTCGCTGCTACGCCACTGCCACTGAGACTATACGGACCGGGGGGAGGGCGATGGGCGCCGCAATCAGCTGCTACTACAGCGGCAACTTCACGCGCGGATTTGTCGCCGATTTCGATGGCGAGAGCTACGTTCACCGCGTGTCGGCAAACGCACAGCAAGCGGACGGTCAGGCAAACGTTGTACCGGCGATTCCAGTCGTTATGAATCGGTCGTTGGCAACGAAGCCGTCTCCGCCGCAGCCGAATCAAGTGCGCCGGGCGACAACATCTGGGGTCGAAGAGGGAAGTGACCCCGCCTCACGCAAACATCCGTCGTGGGACGCCTTTGGGGATTACGCGTGTGACGGTGACTCGTGCGAATGATGTGAATCCGCCGCCGGGTGGCGGTTGAACGATGGCAACCAGATGGAGGAATCATGTTTCACGGGATCAAGCTCAAATATATTGAATCAGTACAACTGAGAAAATATCCGGTGTACGTTGCTATGTGTCGTGCCGCAAGCCATATGCGGATGACATTCGCTCTTGCCTGCATCATTGGGCCGCAGCTGGCTTTCGCCA
Organism: Paraburkholderia sp. HD33-4; assembly: GCF_021390635.1. Lineage (NCBI taxonomy): Bacteria > Pseudomonadati > Pseudomonadota > Betaproteobacteria > Burkholderiales > Burkholderiaceae > Paraburkholderia > Paraburkholderia sp. HD33-4. The sequence continues at coordinate 50,838 of NZ_JAJEJS010000004.1, forward strand.
GCGGTCTAGACTCGGCGACGCAGGGCGCAAGCACGTTCAAAACTTGGCTCTACACGATTCTTGGAATCATCGCCTCCTGTGTGATGCTCTGGAAGGGCGCGGAGTGCTGGGCGGATCGCGCGCACTGGGCCGAATTCGTCACGCTGGGCGGCAAGGTCGCGGTGGTAGGCGCGGTGGTCGGTACTCTCGCGCCGTACTTGTGGAACCTCTTTACCTGAGCGCGCGCCATGTCGGATGAGAAAGTCCGCTATCCAGGCTTCAACGGACTGGGCCGCACGGCCAGCATCTGGGGTGTGCCCTACATGGCGATGCTCGTGGTCGTCGTGTCTTCCATGCTGCTCGCGATGTTCGTCGGGTTCTTCCTTGGACCGGGTGGACTCGCCTTTGTCTTTCTCGGAGGGCCGGTACTTCTGTATTTCAAGAAGGTGTGCGAAACCGACGATCAGGGACTGCGCATCATGTGGCTCGAGATGCGCTGTCGCTTTTACTTCCTGATGCAGAAGCTTCGCGCGTCCATCAACGCGAACCGCGCCGCTCCGCGCTTTGGAAACACGCTGACACTGGCGCCGCTCCGTTACGGACGCCAGCAAAAGGTCTTTCGGGACTTTCTCAGCCCATTACCACGCGGCACGCGTCGTATGCGTGAGCTCGATCTGGAAGAGTCATGAGACAGAAGCCCGCAGTTTCTAGTGAGATTCTCGGTGGCCTCGGCGCCGTTGAGGACTGGCTGCCAGGGTTTGGTCATCCGGTCACGAAGCACGTCCAGCATCTCGAAGGCAACCGCTTTTTGGTGACGCTCGCGATGAGTGGTGTGCCCTTTGAGGTGCACGACAATCCGGCGCTCGAACGCATCTTCGACCGTGACACAGAAACGTACAGCAAACTTGGGCGCGATCTGGGCGGCCGGCTCGGCTACTGTACGACGTTCGCCCGCCGCAGGGTGAATTTTGACCGTGTCTACCGCTTTAAACAGCGCTTCATGCAGTGGTTCGCGCATGAATACATCGGGCACTTCAACAATGACCGGTTTTACGAGAACCGCTACTACCTCTCGCTGATCCTGAAGTATGAGGATTTCGACGATGGCCTGAAGGAAATCGAATCGCTCACAAAGCAGGCGGTGCTGCAGTTCGCCGACTACGAGGCAGCGCCGCTTGAGGTGTATCCGTGCACGCACATGAACGGCTCGCAGATGCTGTTCTCGAAGCAGTACGGCTTCATCAGCGATCTCATCAATGCGGCATGGACTGACGTGCCGGTCGCGGCGGAGCCGGGTAACGACCTCATCCCGTCCAGCTATCTGCATTTCGGCTACAGCACGGTGGCGATCCGTGGGCCCGGGGTTATGGCAGGACGGCAGTTTGCAACCTGCCTTGACTTGCGAGGCTTTCCAGACAAGCCGGGGTGGGGTCAATTGAACCCGTTGCTCACGCTGCCAATGGAGTTCACGATTACCCAATCGTTTAACTGCCTGACCGGGTTCGATGCGAACCGCGCGATCGATTCGGCTATCAACAAGCTGGAGTCCGCCGGCGACAAGGCGGAGCATCAGCGCAAGGAGCTGCGCCAGGCCCAAGGATATGTGAACACGGGCGAGCTCAGCTTCGGGGAATTTCACGGCGCGGCCGTGATTTATGGCGAGACGGCGAAGGAAGCGATCTCAAACGGCGATCTGTTCGTATCCCGCTCGCGCAATGAATGCGGCGTCGAATGGATGACCGCCACCGGCTCGGCGCCGTTCACGTACTTTTCCCAGGTGCCAGGCGCAAAGGTCAAGCCGCGGCCCAAGGTGCAGTCCTCACGCAATCTCGCTTCGATGAATGCGTGTCACGACTACTCGACAGGCAAGGCGGAGGGCAATCCTGTCGGCGATGGCTCGGCGATCATTCCGTTTCGCACGAAGGCGAACAACGTCTACAACTTCAATTTTCACGCAACGCGCCTAGGTGACGTCAACGTGGCCGAGCGACTGGCCGGCCATACCGAGGTGAAGGGCACGACAGGCACTGGCAAGACAACCCTCGTTGCCTCGGCTGTTTCCCTGCTCATGCGCTTCGAGCCGCTGCTGTTTGTGTTGGACAAGGGGCGGGGCTGGGAGCCAACTGTTCGCATGCTGGGCGGGGCGTATGTCTACGTGGAAAAGGGCGCGCCGACTGGGTGGGCACCGTTTCAGTTAGCTGATACCGCGGAAAACCGGGAATTTCTCTACGGCCTCGTGGAGCTGTGCGGCCGCAAGAGCGGCCACGATCATCAGGACAGACCCATCAAGACTGACCTGACCGCAACCGAGAAAACCCATTGCCGTACCGCCGTCGACGCGGTCATGGATATTGAGGACGTGCGGCTGCGTCGCTTCAGCCTTCTGCTGGACAGCATCCCGGACGAGGGCGACGACTGCCTACGCGCGCGCCTGTCGATCTGGTGCAAGTCGGAAAACGGCCGGTTCTGGTGGGTGTTCGACAACCCGCCCAACCTTTTGCTGAACCTCACCGAGCAGCGTTGTATCGGCTTTGATGTCGAGGCGTTCCTCGTGGAGAACTATGAGCCGTCAGAGCCGGTGTTCGCGTGGCTCTTTCACTTGAAGAGGCTCATGCGGAAGGAGGGTGCGCTGATGGCGACCGTTATTGAAGAATACTGGTTGCCCATCCGTTTTCGCACGATCCGTCAACAGATCGAGGAAACGCTGGCGAGCGGGCGCAAGGAAGGTGAATTCATGATTGTGCTCACACAGCAGCCGGAACAGGCCCAGAAGGCGGCCGACCTGTATCCGGCGCTGCGCAGCCTAATCGCGACGAAGATGTACCTTGCCGATCCAGCCGCCGAAGAGGCGCCATATCTGCGCGATGGCCAGACAAAGAAGGAATTTCAGGAATTCAGGAAACTGACGCCGCAATCACGTGGTGTCCTGATCAAGCAGGGCAATCAGTCTGCCTTCGCCATTTTCGACCTGCGCGGTATGGACGATGCGATTGCCGTGTTTTCGGGCGACCGGGAAAACGCCCTGATTCTCGATGGCGTGCGCGCCGACGTTGGCGATGACCCCGATGTATGGCTGCCGGTCTATCTGTTCCGCGTATTCGAGCGCAAGCAGCGCACGCGCCTGATCGCAAAACACGGCATGGACGATACGCAGTGGAACGATGAACTGACCGTGGCACTCATGCGCAAGCGTGCGGAGCTCGAAGCAGTCTATGGTCGCCTCTCGCACGTCATGTCGGAAGGGGCAGCGGCCTGAACCTCAAACAGAATGGAGACATCCATGAAACCTGTGATTGTCGTATCGAGCGCCATCCGGGGACTGACGCGCCGCGGCCTTCCAGTCGTCGCCCTTCTTTGCGTTGGACTGACCGCGCACGCACAGGGGGTACCGACCATCTCGCCCGCGGAACTCGCGCAGCAGATGGAGATGGTGCAGAAGCTCGTCCAGCAGATCCAGAATCAGGAGGACCAGATCCGGGCCATCACCGGCAATAGCGGCCTGGGGACGATCGCGAACAATCCGGCGCTACGCAGCTACCTGCCCGAGGAGTGGCAGGACATCTATTCGCAGGCTAGGGCTGGCAGCCTCTCGGGCATTAGTTCGTCCATGCAGACCATCGAGCAGCAGGAGGGCATGACCGGGGCGAGCACACCCGGCCAGCAGCGATACTACGACACACTCGCCGCCAACAAAGCGATGAACGAGCAGGCGTACTCGGCGATCATGGCGCGCTTCAGCAACATCCAGTCGCTCATGCAGCAATCGAACCTGACTCAGGATCCGACCGAAAAGGCCGACCTTCAGAACCGTCTGGCCGCTGAAGAGGCGATGGTGACAAATGACCAGACACGCCTGCAGCTCACTGCAAACCTACAGGGTCAAGAACTGAGGTTCGCAGAGGAGCAACGTGATCGAGAATTCGACAGCGCATTCTTGGGGAAAATCAATGGCCAATAAAGCACTTCTCGGAGCGATTATCTCACTGCTGGTTGTGATAGCAGGATATCTCGGATACCTGGCATGGGACCGTCGTCAGCACAACGTGCAGGAGGCGCAGCAACAACAGCAGGATCTTAAGTTCGACGCTTCACTTCTCGGAACGACCCCGGAGAAACTGGCAGCTGAACGCAAGGCGAAAGGTATCAATCCAGCAAGCGACGATGCCGAGGCGAGCGCGGCGGGGCTGAAATAGTTCTACTTGGTCATCCCCCTGAATGAAGCAGGAGCCATCCGTGGCAGTGATCCAGCTTTTCACGTCAATGACGAATTCGTTCGACCAGAACGTGCTGAACACGATCTCGTCCGGTTCGACGCGAATCATTTCGCTTATTTCGCCGCTGATGGCCGTGTGTTTCAGTATCTACGTACTCCTCGTCTGCTGGGGCTACTGGCAGGGCCGCAATGACGATCCGATCGATGACTTCATAAGGCGGGTGGTGACCTGGACATTCATCCTGACCTGTGGGATGAATATTCAGTTCTACGGCACCTATGTTGTTCCATTTTTCAATGGGCTGGGAGAGCAGCTCGCCGGCGCGTTGACCGATGGCGGCAACCCCGTGTCGGGGCTTGATAACCTGCTCAACGCCTATATCAACGCCGCACAGGCCATTTACCTGCAGGCGTCCGGCCTCAAGATCATTGCCGCCATTTGGACGATTGCGCTGATGGTTATTCTCGGCGCTCCTTTCATGGCGATTGCGATTGCATACATCATTCTCGCGAAATTCGCGCTCGGCTTGTTGCTCACCCTCGGGCCATTGTTCATTTCGGCGGCGCTTTTCCCGCCGGTGCGGCAGTTTTTCTGGAACTGGGTGGGGCAGTGCCTGAACTACGTATTGCTGGTCGCCCTTTTCGCGTCCGCATGCGCACTGCAGGTCAATTTCGCGATGAGTATCGTTCCACTAAACGGGTCTCCGTCCCTGGCGCAGGTCATCGAGCTTGACGTCATGGGGTTGTCGTTCTGGATCATTTCACTGAATCTGCCGGGGCTCGCCTCGTCCCTCGCCGGTGGGGTCGGCATTTCCACGATGGTGGGCAAGCTTGGGACAGTCGCCAGGCTCGCGACCGACCTCGGAAGGCTTGGTGGTGCTTGCAAGACGGCGACCGGTGGCAGCCTTCGCGAAGCGAGGTAACTAATGGTCCGGTTCCTTCCGCTGATGGCGCGGTGGTGGCTGATCGCCGCCGTGATAGCAACGATCGGTACGATCGTATCGATCAAGCTGTTGTATTGAACCCCTGAGAGAAAGGAAGGGACACGTGAAAGCTACGCATTCATACATCGCGGGAAAGATCCGGGCGATGGGCGTCGTTGCGTTGGCGGTGATGCTCGCGGGCTGCAGTTCACCCCCGAAACCCCCGGAGCCCACAGGCCAGTGGGTACCAGTGAACCCGACGACGGCGCAGGTGAGCCGGACACAACAGAGGTGAGGGTGGGATGTCAACCTTGATCAGGCGATGGATTGCCGCAGCGATGCCGGCGCGCGGGCGCAAGGCGGTGACTGCATCATCCGTTGTTCCGACCCAGCACGAGGCGCTCGATCTGGCTGACAACAATGTGGTGGGATGGTATCTGAAGCAGGCGCTCAAGTTCGAACGCTCAAAGGTGCAGGCCGCGGAGGAAAAGGCACGTATTGCTGACCGTCGGTCGGTGCTCTCAGCTGGCGTCGCCCTTGTCGCTGCTTTTGGAATGGGAGCATTAGGAATCCTAAAAAGACCGAACCCACCGGCCGTGTTGAGGGTTGACAACGCCACGGGGAAAGTGGAAGTCCTGCCTACCACTGCAGACGGTCATGTGAGCTTCGGGGAGAAGACTGATCGTCATGACCTCCACGCCTATGTTGTGCTGCGGGAGAGCTACGACTGGGAAACGATCGAGGACACCCACAAGGCTGTGACGGTGATGAGCGACGATCGCGAGAAGCAAATTTACGACACCTTCATCCGGGGGGCCGGCGGTCCGCTCAAGATTCTGAAAGACCAAGCACGGGTCATCGCTAGGGTCGGTTCCATCACGTTTGTCGGTTCGACCGCACAGGTCTTCTTTTCCAAACAACTGATTCCCCTGAACCCGGCGGCACAGCGTCCCGATCCGACGTTCTGGATCGCGACGGTAGCTTTCACGCGCGTGAACGTTCCCGAGAAGACCGACGAACAGGATATCGACCCGGACGGATTTCGCTGCACGAGTTACGAAGTTGCACGGGACTGGACACGAGCGCCTGCCGATACTTCGCCGGGCAGCGCAGCGTCGGCCGCTAACGCGCTTCCGTCGAGCGGAGGTGCCACATGAGAGTGCGCATCTCTCCCGCCCATTCCGTTTTTGCGCTCGCGACCGTGCTTGTGGGAGCCACTCCGGCATTTGCCCTCGAAACACCTCATAGTTGCGGCGGCGATCAGCATGTGCAGTGTGCGACCTATGACCCTGATCAGTCTTACCGCGTGGCGACTGCGGCGGGAAATGCCGTATTCATCCAGTTCGAGCCCGGTGAGCATGTGATCGACAATGGCGCCGGAATGGGCGACAGGAAAGCGTGGTCGCTTGGCATGAACGATAGCGGTGCTATGCTGAAGCCTCAGGCTCTGCAGCCGCAGACCAACTTCCTGATCGTGACGAACCGTCGCGTCTACGCGATATCGCTGGCCGACGCGACAGCGGCCCAGCCGGCCACATGGATATTGCGCTTCGATTATCCCGATACGCGCGCGAAAGCGGGCGCCGCGCAACTGCGCCGGGAGCAGGAAGTCACAGCGGCGCTCGGCGCCGCGTCACACGGGCCGATGCCGCGCGAGCCGATCCCCGGTGGCGGGGCTGCATCTATGGCGAGTTTGCAGGCGGTGGGCAATCCGGGCGTGCCGCCACAGGCGCCGGCGGGCGCGACCGCCAACGCGTCGAACATGCAGTACATGATGCGTGGCGATCGCGTACTTGCGCCGATCCTGCTGTGGGACGACGGGCGCTTTACCTATTTCAAGTATTCGACGACGCGCGATCTCCCGACGATCTTTGCGAAGCTGCCGGACGGCAGCGAGGCGACAGCAAACTACCACATGGAAGGCGATACCGTCGTCGTTCACGAGGTTTCGAAAGCGTTCGTCATTCGCTACGGGCAGTCGGTGCTTGGCATCCGCAATGACAGTTATTCGCCAGATGGTCGCTATGACGCTTCGGGCTCGTCCTTGCCGGGAACGGCGCGGCTCACGCGCGGACATGACATGTCCACCCCGACCCCGAATCCTGGCAACTGAGCTCTGCGCATATACAGATGAAAGAGCACAACGAAATCTCGAATGGCTCATCTCCCGATGTCGGGACGCAGCCTTCCCTTGAGCTTCCGGGGCGGCGCAAGACCCGAGCGGGCAAGATGCGGATCGCGCTGGTTGCGCTTGCCATGATCGCGCTCGGCGCGTCGGCGCTGACGATATACCTGCAGCGTGTGTTCCAGCAGCATGAGGAATCGAAAGCCGCAGATCTTAGAAAGCCAAAGGACTCGGGTATTAGTGACACCGGTACGGATATCGAGTCGCAGAAGGACCGCATCAAGCGCGACGAGGCAGCGCAGGCGAAGGCGGCGTCGGACGCAGCTGCCGCGGCGCTCGCCGCGTCCGTAGCACGCGCCGCGCTCGCCCAGCCCTCGGGTGCAGTGTCACAAGCCGGGACTGGGCAGGTGGCTAGCAACCAGGCGCAGCCGCTGACGCCTGCCGAGCGGCGTCTGTCGGGCGGTGTGCTTGCGCTTGTGAATGAGCGGGGCGTTGGCGGGACGGATGACGCTGGCGGCGGCGGATCCTTGGATGCTTCCGGACGCAGCGACCAGGCGAGCGCCAGAAATACTGGTGGTGACAATCAGGGCCTGGCGAGCATGGCGCGCTCGATGGGTCAGTCGGCCTTGCGCGGCCAGTCGGGTGCCGGCAGCACGCCGCGCGCGGAAACTGTCGACGCTAACGGCAACTCACTGGAGAAGTCTCTACAGCCGTCGAAGCTGCAACCAATGCAGGCCTCATTTCGGCCCAACCGTCACTACCTGATCAGCCGGAATACGATGATCCGCTGCGGGCAGGCGACGGCAATCCGGACCGACCGTCCGGGTCTGATCGGTTGCCCGATTGCCCAGGACGTCTGGTCCGACGACGGCACAACGCTGCTGGTGCGCAAGGGTGCGATTGCCAAGGGCGAGACGCGTGATGCCGTGATGCAGGGGCAGGGCGTGATCGGTGCGATCTGGGACGAGATTGACGATGGCGACGTACATATCCCGCTCAACTCACCGGCAACAGACACACTTGGGGCAGCAGGCATCCCTGCCTACGTCGACGAGCACTTCTGGCTACGTTTCAAGGGTGCGCTCACGGTCAGCCTGATCGGCGATTTCGGCCAGGCGCTCGCCAACAAGGCCACGGGCGCTGGCCAAACGATCACCTTCACGAACAGTTCGAACGCGACGCAGGAAGTGGCGGCCGAAACGTTGCGCTCCACGATCAACATTCCACCGACTGCGTATTCGAACCAGGGCTCCCTGATAAACATCTTTGTGGCCCGGGATATTGACCTGAGAAGTGTGTACGAAAACGTCGGCTTGGACGGCAACGAGGTTGGCAATACGCGCCGGCAATGATCGGAGGCGTGGCTTGACGATGTGGAACATATTGGCTTCCCGGAACGCTTCCCGCTGCGTGGCATCGAGCGGGGCGCGTTTGAGGCGTAGCTACTGTTCCGGACTACAGACAGTTGTTGCACGTTCTCGTGCAAGTTGAGTTACAGCCGTCATCGAGCGCCGCCGCGCACTGGGTGAGCCTGTCGTCGAACCTCGATCAGTCTGATTGTGAATTAGGGAGGATTGTTGATGAATGGCGCTGCGATTATTGACGTCATCGAGAAGGGAACCATCGCCCGGAACTTCCTGAAACAGATGGGCATATCGAACTTCTTTGACGGTTCACTGACCGAAGTGGCGATCAATCGGCCGGGAGAGATTTGGACGGAGGGGTCGGACGGCTGGAAGCGGCACAATGCGCCCGCGTGCACGTTCGATGCATGTTTCAAGCTTGCGAATGCGCTCACCGTGATGAAAGGGGGCAAGTTCTCAGCGAATCAGCCTATTCAGCCCGTGGTACTCCCCGATGGTGAGCGTGGACACGTGCTGATGTCGCCGGCCTGCGAGCAGGACACCATCTCGATCACGATCCGTATTCCCTCGAACGTGCGGTATACGGTTTACGAGTACGAGGAGAACGGGTGGTTCAGTGGCTATCGCGATCTGTCGCCGCGGCGTGACAGCGCGCACCACGATCTGCTCCAGCCATTCGAGCTCGAAATGCTCAAGGCGAAAAACCAGTGCGACATCGTACATATGCTCGAGGTCGCCGTCTCCAACCGGCTCAACATTGCGCTGGCCGGTGGCACCGGATCCGGCAAGACGACCCTAAACAAGGGCCTCTCCGACCTCGTACCGTCCTGTGAGCGGATCGGCACGATCGAGGATACGCCGGAACTCTCATTGCCAAACCATTCGAACCACGTCCATCTATTTTTCAGCGACACGCTGCCTGCGAAGGATCTCGTGCGCTCGACGCTGCGCATGAAGTTCGATCGCGTGTTCCTTGCCGAACTACGTGGCGATGAGGCGTGGGACTACATCACGCTCCTGAACACCGGTACGCCCGGCGGCATAACGACCGTTCATTGCAACGACGCCCGTTCGGCGCACTCGCGAATCGCCACTCTCGTCAAGCAGAGCGCGGTGGGCCAGACACTCGACTGGCGATTCATCATGGATCAGGTACGTTCGACAATCGATTTGGTGCTCTTCATGCGCAACAAGCGGCTTGCGGAAATCTGGTACGACCCGGTCGGCAAGTGGCAACTACTGGGGGGCATTTCATGAACGTTACCGTACTTCAGGAATCGGCGACCGCCGTCGCCGATTCCGATGCGTGCAAGCGGCGCCCGGATGGTGGACTCGCGCTCATGAATTCGACGGGTTGGGCGATTGCGCGATACGCCGTTTATGTGGAATGGCGCGATCTGTTGTGGGAGCCGGTGAACCTGTGCTGGTCCTCGAACGGCGCTGTGTTCCATGGACCGCTCAATGACGTGCGCGACGCACTGTGGCTGCACCGGCGGTTCGCGTTGCATGAAGCGGAGTGAAAAAGAGAAAGGAGACAGGCAGATGACGATACACGTGAAGTTCGGCATCGGCGCCAGTTGGATCGTCGTGATCATGCATTGAGGGAAGTCATGCCCAGATATCTCAGGATCCTTGTCCCCTGCGTCGTATTGTTGGCGATCGTGGCCGGTGCCGTGGCCTTTGGCCAGTACATCGGCGGTGTGCTCTTCGCCCGCATGCAAAAGCTGCCGCCTGAAACGGCAGGCGTATTCACGCTTCACGATTACTGGCTGGCGTATGGTGATGCGCCCGCGGTCCAGCGCGCGCTGAAAGTCTGCACGCTGCTCTCGGTATTGATCGGCGGCCTGCCGGTGGCGGTGGTCTCAATGGCGATGTTGAAGAGCCGCGGACGCGTCGCCCAGTTTGGCGAGGCACGCTTCGCCTCGAGACGTGATATCGAGAAAGCCGGCCTGCTCGAGCGGCGGGGGAGGCAGCCATGAGCCACCTGTATCCCCCGTTTATCGTCGGCAAGTACAAAGGCGAATACCTGAAGTACCACGGTCAGGATTTCCTGATGCTTGCCGCAGGCACGCGCGCCGACAAAGGCGTATCCATGGTCATCCCGAATCTTCTCACCTATCCGCATTCGGTTGTGGTGGAGGACATCAAGGGCGAGAATTTCCTGTACACGTCCGGCTATCGGCGTCAGTGCGGGCAGGAAACCTGGCTGTGGGCACCCTTTGCCGAAGACGGCCGCACGCACGCGTATAACCCGTTCACATACATTGAGCGCCGGCCAGCCTATACGCGTGTAGGTGATGTGATGGCTATCGGCGAGCATCTGTATCCGTCGAACGTCGACGCCCGGCTGAAATACTGGAACGACAACGCCCGCAATCTCTTCATCGGGATCGTACTTTACCTGCTCGAGACGCCGTCGCTGACTTGCGCGTTCGGTGAGGTGCTGCGGCAGGCCTCCGGCAAAGGGCGCTCGATCCGCGAGCATATTTCGGCGATCGTCAGCACGCGCACGAACGCTACGGTCACGCTGCCCGCGCTCAGCTTCGAATGCCTGGACTGTCTGAACCGCTTCCTGTCCCAGTCGAAAGAGGCGTTTGGCAACATCGTGTCCACGATGACCGCACCGCTGAATGTATTCATCAATCCGATCGTGGACGCATCGACGTCGCGGTGTGACTTCGATCTAGCAAGCGTGCGCCGGAAGCCCATGTCGATTTACGTGGCGATCAGACCGAACGAGCTCAAGGCCGGCGCGCTGCTCATGAACCTCTTCTACTCGCAGCTGATCGATCTGAACACGCGCGAGCAACCGGCTGAGAACCCTGAACTGCAATACCAGTGCGCGCTGATGATGGACGAATTTGCTGCCCCCGGGAAAATTGACATCATCGACACCGCCAATGCCTTCATTGCGGGCTACAACCTGCGCCTAATGCTGATTTTCCACAGCATGTCTCAACTCGAGGACCCCAAGCTGTACGGCAGGCACGGCGCGCAGACGCTCGCTGTGAACTGCAAGATGCGGAATATCTTTGCGCCCCGAACACGAGAAGACTCCGAAGAGTATTCGAAGATGCTGGGAACTTTCACGTATCTCGCGCGTTCGCGCGGGCGCAGCCGTGGCCGTAGTTCGTCCACGAACACGAACGAGACCGAGCACGCGCGCCCGCTGATGCTGCCTCAGGAATTGCGCGGCCTGCCCAGACGCAGGCAGATCATCACCATCGAAGGGTGCAATCCGATCCTGTGCGACAAGGCGTACTACTACGAGGACGCCGAGATGGTGCGTCGCCTCGTACAGCAAAGCCCGTATCTGCAGCGCGTCATGGCGGGCCTCGAAAAGGCCAATCGTCGACGCGAATTCTTCGGGTTTGCTCGGAAGTTTCCGGACGAAGCGCAGATGAAACATGCTGCCTTTGTCGAACGGGAACTCTGCGCGCCGGTGCCGCAGATTGACGTTGAGCAGTGGTGGCGTCGGCAGAACGACTTGCGCCGTGTCCAGACGGCCGAGATGGCGGCGTCGTTCACACTGGTGCGTGATGTGCGCGAGCACGAAATCGATGTGCTGAAAGCTGTCCACTTTGCCAACCGTATCAGCATTCGCGCTTCGCTTTTCAAGCTGATGCCATACCTGAGCGACGTGCTATCTGATGCGACCGCGGGTGACAAGCCCGCGGCCGCGCCCTTCTCGATATCTGAAGGAGCTAACCCATGAACGAGATTGAATTCCCGGAGGACCAGCTTGAGTTCCACGAGCGCGACGCCGCCAATTCCGACGACGCGGCGGCTATCCGCGCGCGCCAGATGTTACCGGCAAGCGAGCCCAATGCAGGTACTGTGTCGAAAGCACCTGAAACGTCGCTCGACGAAGCAACGCAAGAGCGGATGAAGAAGATTCGCGGAATTGACCGGAGGAAGGTCGAAGTCTTGCTCAAGGATAGCCCTGCGGTCGATGACGCTGTCAAGCCGGCCCCAGGCATCGGCAGGACGCTCGCCGCGAAGGAGGGCGACAACAGCATCCGGCCGAAGCCTATCGTTGAGAAGACCGGCTACGAAATTCCGAAGTCGGTCCGCGATCAGTATGTGGCGTTCGAGGGCAAGTATCTCGATCGCAAGAGCGAGGCCGTGCATTTCGAGGACAAGGGCCGCTCGCTGGCCACGGCGAGCGAAGACCGCGAGGTGATCCAGCATATGGTTGCGGTGGCGCAGGCGAAGCACTGGAGCGAGCTGCAACTGAAGGGCAGCGACGAGTTTCGCCGTCAAGCGTGGATCGCTGCCGAGCTGGCCGGCGTGCCCACGCGCGGTTTCAGGCCCAAGGCTCAGGATCGGGCGACGCTTGCTTCCGCGCGCGAGGCGATGCGTATTGCTGCCGGCGAGCGGTCGACGACTGACGAGCCGGCACGCACGAATACCGTTGAATCAGCGGCCGATGCGAAAAGCCCGGAACGACCCGTTGCGTCGGACGAAAACATGGGGCGGGGGAAGGGCGTGCCACGGACGGCAGGTGAGGCGCCTCGCGCAAGCAGGGGTATCGGCTTTCCCGGGCCGGACAGTCCTGCACCCGCGGCGGTGCCACCGGGCGGTGGCGCCGGCAGTCTGGCACCGAAGGAGGCGCGACAGCAGGCACAGGCCGCGCTCCAGACCACGACTCCGCAGGGAGTCACGCTGGGCGAGCTAATTGCGCACGGGTCGGCTCCGTTCAATCACGATCCAAAGCACAAGGACAGCTATTACGCGACAGTTCGCACACAGGAAGGAGAGCGCACCGTTTGGGGCCTCGACCTCGAACGAGCGATTGCGGAGAGCGGTGTCCAGATCGGGCAGCGTATCGAGCTTGAAAAGGGTGGTAGTCGCCAGGTCACCATTTTGCAGCGGCAGTTCGACGGCAGGGGACGGGAAATCGATTCGAAGCCTGTCACGAGCCGGCGCAATGAGTGGCTGGTATGGTCACCCGACGTGGCCGGGCTGCCGACGCGCGAGCAGCGTCAACAGATGGCGAGTGTGCGCCGGGAAATCGACGAACGGCGCCGCATCAACGAGGCGCGAGAGCGCTTTCTAAGTGGCAACTGGCGTTACACGAAGGAGCAGCAGGCGATGCTCGAAGCGGCGCGCGAGCGCATCAAGGAACTGGCTGCGCGCGAGGTGTTGGAAGACGAAATTAAAGGATTGCCCGAGCAACAGAAGGATCAACTGCGGGGGGAGTTCGAAAGCGCCGTGGCCGAGGCGCGCGCAACTAACCGTCCGCTCGACGTCCCGATGCCACAGGTCAGTGACGCAACGATCGAGGCCGTGCGTGAGCAGATCGAGCGCGAGCACGCGACGCAGGAGCCCAGCCAGCAGCATTCGGGGAACCTCTCTACGGAAAGCGCATCGGAGCAACCCTCACTGGAGACCGGACATGAGGCGCCGCCATTCGAACTGGAACCCTGATCCTAACCTGAAGCCGGACGATGACCGCGTGCAGACAACGGCCATTCCTGCCAATCCTTCTCCGGAGCCGCGAAGCATGAAAATCGCCGTGATGAACCATTCGGGCAATGTCGGCAAGACAACCATCACGCATCATGTACTGGCACCTCGCCTCGAAGGGGCGGTCGTGATTTCAGTTGAATCGATCAATTCCGACGGCTCCAACACCGCCGCCCTGCGTGGTAGCCAGTTTGATGAGGTGCAGGACCGGCTGATGAGTGTGATCCACGCCGTCGTCGACGTCGGCGCGTCGAACGTCGAAGACTTCATTATGCTGATGAACTGCTACGACGGTTCGCACGCGGACTACGATCGCTTCATCATACCCACAGTCTCGGGCACAAAGCAGCAGGTCGATACGATCTCAACCCTCGAGACACTGAAGGATATCGGCGTGCCGCCGCAGAAGATTCGGGTGGTCTTCAATATGGTCGACCCAAAGGAGGATCTCAACCGTTCCTTCGCAAGACTGTTCGATGCAGTTGGCCTTGAGCGCTGGATCACCCTGAACGCCAGGGCCGTGATCTATGAAAACCCCATCTTCGAAAAGATCAAGGGGACAGGCAAGACCATCGCCGATATTCGGAACGATCCTGCGGACTACCTGACCATGAACGCCGAAGCGATCGAGTCCGGGCTGCCCGAGGACCAGCGCGCATATATTCGGCAGATGGTGGCGCTCAAGCGGCTTGCAGTCCGAGTCACGTCAGAGCTCGACATGGTGTTCAGAGAGCTGGTGCAATGACATGGGCGCAAAAGATGATGCGATCCGCGAGGAGCTGATTGCGGCCGCGCTGGGCGAGGTAACGAATGTGCGTCGCGAGGTGAAGGCGCTCGGCGATCTGGTCGAGGCTTATCGCAAACAGCTCAAGGACGATGGCGAACTCGTGTTGCTGAGACTCACCGCGCGCCACGAGCAGTTCCTGAAGCAGTTCTCCAAAGCGAGTGTGGACGTGCTGGAGAAGGCGGCCAGTTTCGGCGAGGCACGCGATCAGTTGCTGGCCGATTTGTCGCTGCGCCAGTACGACGAGGCGAACGGCCGCAGCCGTAACCTCCTGCGCGAAGTACTCCAGCAGGAATGGCGACAGAGCGCCTTCGTCAGTCGGGGGGAACTCATGAGCTGGGTGGTGGTTGCGGCGATCACTGCTGCGGCACTAACTGTGGCGTTGCCGGCCGTTCTGGCTGCGTTGCATCTCTTCGGACGATGACCCGGGGGCGAGGCAATGGAACAACGATCAATTGTGGTCGCACTCTGTCG
Organism: Paraburkholderia sp. HD33-4; assembly: GCF_021390635.1. NCBI lineage: Bacteria > Pseudomonadati > Pseudomonadota > Betaproteobacteria > Burkholderiales > Burkholderiaceae > Paraburkholderia > Paraburkholderia sp. HD33-4. Next base: position 66,169 of record NZ_JAJEJS010000004.1, read on the forward strand.
TGTGGCTCTCATCTGCACACTAGTGACGCCGCTGGCGCGTGCTGACGATAACGTGGCTGCGTGTGGAGTGGTGCTCTGTCTCGCCGGCGTAATGGACGGTGGTAGCAGTGGCAAAACGTGTGGCGAATACGAGGCAACGTACTTTTCCATCGTGCGATTTCACCACGGGCACTTCGACCTCAGTGGTACGTCCAACGCGCGCGGCAATTATCTGAACGAATGTCAATCGGTCGGAAGAGACTTAAGGGGTTCGGTCAATTCGAGATATGGTGCTGTCGAAAATGGACCATAAATCGTGTTCCCGTTCTTCATGATGCTTCGTTTCATCACGCTCAACGGCCTGCACTAGGGAGAACTTGCCATGCGTCTGATTGATAGGGATCGCCCCGACCGTATCGAGCGATCGCTCACGCCGGAAGAAGCCGCAGCGGTGCGCCGGTTCTGCAGTGAGGGACAGGGAGTGCAACCTGGCGACGTTGGACTTGTGACAGCCGTGCTCGAAGCGATGCACGACGGGCGACACGTGCGGCGGTGGCTCGAATGTGACTGCCGGCCGGGTTCGCAATCTCAGCCGCGGCTCACCGCCCGCGTGCGCGATGAGGGCCCACGGCATTTTGTGCGGATGCACCAGTACGGCGAGCATCGCTGTACTCTGGCCTCGTTCCGGCAAGATCCGGAGGAAGAAGTCGACGCCGACGATGAGTTGTCGGCGCCTGGGAAGCATCATCCCCTCAAGCCGGTCGGCGATGCCCTCGACTATCTCGATGATATACATGAGGGCGTCGCACGTTCGGGCAGCCCGGGTGAATCACCAGGTGACCGCGTCGAAAGCGAAAAGCGCTTGCCGCGTCTTGGACGCATCATGCATACGCTGCTCGAGGACGCGGGGTTTGCTACCGTCCCGGTCGACTCCCTGAAGGTCAAGACCCGTTCGTGGGAGCGCCTTGACGCTTGGGCGCACGACGAAGCGATGAGTCCGGAGTTGACACTGGGGCAGATCCTGTATTTCAAGCCCTGGATCAGCCCCGCCGGCAAAATGGCTGCCATCGATTCGCTGCCCTGGCCGGGAACGAAGGCCCGCAGCGCGCTGCTGTTGTTCGTCGCTGATGAAGTCCGCGAGGGTGCCGCAGTCAAGCACACGGCGATGGGCGAACGAATGGTGCGCCCGGTAAAGGGCATCCGTGCCGGCGGCCGCGACCAAGGCCTGAAGCAGCCGCCGTATTGGATACTTGCGGTCGTTGACCGCGACCGGGATGGGAACGGGCGGTTTCGCGAGGCCTTCGTCCAGCACGCATATTCCGCGGCACATCCAGTTCCGCTGGACAGCCGCTACGAGCGTGTGACTCTCGAATCGCTCTTCGCCGTGATGGAGTGGGTAAGGAAGCGTGGTGTCAACGTGACTCTTTGCAAGCCGCTGTTTGACCGCGAGGTGCTAGAGCCTGACGGTTCCAGCGTCTGGTGCCGGCCGGACTTCGAACTGACATTCCGCACGGTCGCGGTGGGCGATACCACCGCACGCCTGCATCGGATCGTCGTCGAGACGATGGGAGCCGATGCACCGGAATATTTGGAGCGCAAGTCCCGCACACACGCCATCATGAAGCGATGGGGCGTCCTTATTGAGCTTAGAGTAGCGAACGACGACGGACAGGCTGAACGCAACGATGCGTTCTTTCGTCGCGTCGGTGCGAAAATTTTGCATCTCGCCGGCGTGCCACGGCCACCGACGGATCGGGAGGCACATCAATGATTCCTCAGGGCGAATGGGTCCAGATTGTGACCCGGTCACGCATTGGCAAGCACAACACGCAGCGGCGGCACCCGCCCTCGGCAGGATCCGTATCACCGCCGGCAGGCGAGTGGGCAATGGCAGCGTCGTGCGAGGACGAGGCGCTGTGGTGGAAGTCCAGACTCCGCCTCCACGCATCGGACCGCGACCGGATGCGGTCAAACCTGCCGGCGTGGGTGGTGAACCGGACCCACCGTACAGGACGTTAGATCGTGCCGCGACGGAAAGGTAACGACGGAACTGGGCTTGGCAAGCCGATCGCGTTCCGCCTTTCGGAGGCGGACCGGGAAGCGTATCTCGCGAAGGTGGCGGCGTCGGGCCTCACGCAATCCGAGTTCTTCCGGCTGGCGGTGCTGACCAACCGTACTCAGGTGATCGCGCGGCCGGCATCGAGCGCGGACCGCAAGCGCTTGCTATACGTCTTCAACAAAACCAGTAACAACCTGAACCAGATTGCGCACCGGGCCAATGCGGAACATTTGCGCGGCACGCTGTCGGAGGCGACCTACGATCAGTTGCTCGTGCAGCTGCAGATTGTCTCGCGATATCTGAAGAGCGTCCTAGCGAAGGTGGACTAGCCGTTTTGGGACATGCTTATGAACTGCTGCTACTTGTCCGGCCTTGTGTATCCCGGAAGCTCGCGTCGCCTTGAAGATCGCGAGCAGCGGTGCATAGAGTGGAAGGGGTGAGCGATGCTGGTACGGGTACGCGGGTATCACGATGGGATCAAGGAATATCTAGAAAAAGGCCAGAAGCAGGACCGGGAGTTCGGGCGCGACGAAATGGACGAACGCGTGATCCTGGCAGGTGACCTTGAACTGACAAACGACATCATCCAGTCGATGGATACTGGAGCAGAGCGGTACCTTCACGTCACGCTGTCTTTCAAGGAGGACCACGTCCCTCGGGAAGTGCTCGCAGAAATAGTGAAAGAATTTGAGGCTTTTGCGTTTGCTGCTTACCGGCCTGACGAGTACAACCTCTACGCGGAAGCGCACGTCCCGCGAATCAAGAGCTACGCAGATCGTCGCAGCGGGGACTTTGTCGAGCGCAAGGTTCACGTGCATGTGGTCATCCCAGAGGTGAATCTCCTGACTGGAAGACGACTGGAGCCGTTCGGCAAGGTTGATAGAAACCACAGGTTTCTTGAGGCGTTTCAGGAACACATGAACGCGAAATACGGGTTGGCGAGTCCGAAGGATAACCGCCGTCTGCGATTCACCGACGCTTCGGAGATGATCAGCCGGTACAAGGGCGACATTTTCCGGCCACTGAACCGCGAGCTGAAGGCGCGGATCCTTGAGGCTGTGGTGGCGGGCAACGTCACACGCTACCAGGATTTCCAGACGCTGCTCGCAGAATTTGGCGAGACCCGCACACGCAACGCCGGGCGTGCGGACGCTTACGAGAACGTGAAGCCTCCCGGCGCCGATAAGGGCATCAACCTGAAGGAATTCGTCTTCTCGCGCGAATTTATCGAGCTCGATGCCGCGGCCAAGCGCGCGGCGCTCGAACACGACGTTCACGCCGAGTACATCCACCCGGGCGTGCCGCGCACGACATCCCCGGTCTATCTCGATTCCCTCACGGAGTGGCAGGCCACCCGCGCCCGAGAGATCAAGTATCTGAACAGTGGCAGTAGCTTCTACAGGACGTGGCAGGCCGCGTCGCCAGAGGAACAGCGGCGCATTCTCGAACACCGCGAGCAGCGGTTCTATGACGCAGCAGGAGAGCACGATGAGCGAGCACCACGAATCGACGGCGTACGAGGATCCCGAGACTGGCGAGATTCACGGCACGGGGGAGGGCAGTGGTGGCCAGAGCCGCAAGGGGGGCGCGAGCCACAGTGGGAGCAGCAATGGCAAGAGCGCGAAGCCGCGCAGCACAGAGTCGGCGGGCGGTGGCGACGCGGGGCGGATCACGACTTTGACGCTCGTTTCGATCGACCCCGCCAAACGTCCCAATCCGCACACCGTGTGCGAGGTGTGTCCAGCCGCGGTATGGATGGCGACGCCGCGCGACGTCAAATGTTTCTGTCGCTTGATGCACTACTGGAGTTGGGAAACGAACAAGCCGACCGAATTGACGCATTGCGATGGACTGGCGATCGCGAGCGAACGGGAGGAGAGCAGCCAGTCCTGAACGGGCGATTGCGCGAGCGCGCGCCGGTGCTCGACGCGATCGCCACACGTATGTACGCTGCGTGGGACAGTTCCGATGACGCTGCGCGTGCCCGATTCGCCGCGACGGCCGCCGACAAATTCATACGTTCTGGGGCACCGTTCGGCAACGGACCGTCGCTCGTCGAGCCGCTCGGCTTGAATTCGGTGCTGGGGAGCAGACAGCTGCCGACGGGATTCGGAGCGCTCGAACCGATCCGCAGCCTCGCGGATATTCCCTCGCTAGATGCGATCCAGTCGCTTCCCTTCGACGAGGTGTTGCCGGTGGCCAGCGACGTTGCGGCCGAGGCATTCAACGCGCTGGCCCGCGGCGCCGCCGGGCGCGAGGCCGATACCGTTCGCGACCAGCTTGCGTGGGATCTTGTCGAATCGCGCGCGGCACAGCGGGCGCACGAACGGGAAGCGCTTACTCAGATTCGCGTCACACTCGATGCCACGCGGCTGCTTGCGGCGCTCGCGCACTCGCACGGGCTGATGGTCGAAAAGTATAGTGTCGGCAAGGGCGCGGATGGCGGCGACCGGATCAGAGCGGGCACGCGCAATCTTAACGTGTCGGATTTCCTCACGAAGGAGATGAAGCTGTCGTGGAACGAGGCGGCCCAGATGCTCTGCGACACGTATCGCGCGCAGACGGCGCGCGGTCCCGAGCACGGACCTCACCGCCCGCCGGAGCGCGACCTGTGGGGCGAGTTTCTGCGATGGCGCTCGGCATACCGTGACGAACTGCGGCAAGCGTGGGACAAACAGACACAACATGAAAAGGCGCGGCGCGGCGCGATCAAGACCGCGTTCTACGACACGCGGAGCACATTCGCCGACCGCATGGACCTGTCCTCCACCGAGCGCCGCGACAAGCTCGCTGCCGCGCGCGTTAGGCGCCTCGAGGCCGAGGCGGCACTGCGCGATCGCATCCGCCGCGAGCGTGCGGCACTCAAGGAGGCGGGGCGGCGGCCTATCAACGAGCACTACCGCATCTTTTTGCAGGAGCGGGCACAGGTCGGCGACGAGCGGGCGTTGCACGAGTTGCGACGCATGCAGCAACGCCCACGGTCTCGCCACGCAGACGAGGATCGTACGATGGCGCTTGGCCCTGCCTGGCGTGAGGGAAAGGCGCCGCAGCAGGAGAACGAGATTTTCTGTCGCGGACCGTCGATCACGTTTGAGGTACGGGCCAGCGGAGAGGTAGATTACCTCAAGGACGGCGCGGCGCTGTTCATCGACGAGGGACGGACAGTGCGGCTGTGGGACAGTGAGCGCGACGCCATTGAGATTGCGCTGCGCTTCGCCCAGCAGAAGTTCGGCTTCACCCTGTCATTGTCAGGCCCGGAAGACTTCCAGGCGGCCGCGGCACGTGTCGCGGCAGACTTGCGCATGCATATCGTATTCGAGCAACCCGAAACCGAGCGTATGCGTCAGATTCGCGTTGCGGAATTCGATGGCGAAGCACAGGATCGAAAAGCCGCCCAGCGCGAACGTGACACATGGGAGCGCGATCGGCTGCGCGAAGACGTGCGCAATCTGCCACCCGAACACGCGCAAGATATAACTCCGCCCGACGAACCGTATGTCCCCGACGGCGGCCCGAGAACTGAGAGATAGAACGGAAAGCGTCACTTCGCGCTGCCTTTTGTTGACGTGCAGCCGCGCCTTCACCCGGACGGGTTCACCGCAGGTCGTGCGTGAAGCCGAGCCGCAGATCGGGCGGTTATCGCACTGCTCCTGGATCGCCCAGGTGACCCGCAGCGCATGACTGCGACGCTTGTGCTCCAACACGGCGACCAAGTCGATCTGCGCAAGTCTGTCGTACCGGACCAGGGCAGCACCACGCCGTCTGCGCAGATCTCAAGGTCTCCGCCCATTCACAGAGGTCGATAAAGGGGGAAATCGGCCTGCGGATTGTAGAGCGCATTAAACGTTTCTCAACCTCGCGCAAAAATTTGTCACTTCACGTCGGTGTCGAAAATCGCAACTAACCGTCCGTGCCGGTTATTCATTTCCGCTGCTTCGCCACGAACCGTCCTGCAAACGAGAGGGCAATCTGCCCCCCACTTCCTAAAGGTGAGGATTTTCGGGATTGCTGTCCGGATCCAGTCGCGTTGATCGGAAGTGCGGCCGACGGTCGTCTCGCTGTGGCGGGAAGCGGGGTTCCGGCGCCTGCGGTGTTTTGTTCGCGTCGTCGGCTCCAGCGGTATTTCCTGTTCCCCACGCTGCAGGCATGCGCGACCGTACGGCAGACGATAGGGTGACGCTTTCATTTAGCTGGAGAGCGAAATGAAAAAGCGGTAACTGGTCGACGCGATCGACGCGCGATCGACGCCGCGACGGGCGAAAGCAACGCGACAACGGGCGAAACGATTAACGCGTTCATTGCGACGATCAATTCGTTGATTAGATTTTCTGCGTGAATTGGCTGGCTTGAAAAGAATGATGTAAGGACGAAACGGACATCGACATTACGCCAGGAATGTCGTGTAACGACTCCGGACCGAAGTAACCGGGCTGTCTTCAAGGAATCAACCATCGCGCGCTCCCCCGGGCTGGGCTGCGCACCCCTCGCCACTGGCAAGGAAGGTTTAGGTCCGCGCTGAGGCGCGCGATACCGGAACGACGCCCGCGTCTGCTCACATGACCGGTGCGACGGTGCGCCGACGGTCTTCGGCACTTGTAGAGGTGAGGATTTTCGGGATCGCTGTGGGGATCGGGCAGTCAATGACGGGACGTGCGACCGACGGTTCCTGTCGCTCGGGCAGGAAGCGAACATCCGGTGCCCGCGGTGTTTTTGTTCCCGTCGTCCGCGCGAGGGGTATTTCCTGAATCCTAGGCTGCCGGCATTGCGCGACCGCGCGGCAACGGGTAACCTCATGACCCGATTATGTATTGGTCTGGCCTCATAATCCGCCGCCGAAAGGACATCGTGGATTCGAATCCCATCGGTCCCGGTACATCGATGCTTGAACGGTATCTGGGTGTCGTTCGATATCGGCGTGAGATTTAATATCCGTTGGCGTTTGCGATGTGTGCGTTGCCGGTTCGCTGTATGCGGAACTGTCTTCCGGGCCGACTGACCTGCTGGCCGACCACGTCGTTCGCCGCGTCGATGAATTGCTTGGCCTTTTTGGGTCTTGGCTTTCCAAAGAATGACACTGCAATGCCACAATGAGTTGCACAAGCCCCGTCAAATGGACAACATAGCGGGGCTCCAACCTCAGCGAGGGGTGTCAGACATATTCTGTCACGGCTCGGGACTACCGTTTACGGCTTTCGTTCATCGCTCCGGGACTGGGTCGCGGAATGCGCGGAATATCTGGATTCGCTCGCGGAAGAAGCGTTGGCGCAGGTCATTACTTCACAGACGGTGGCCGCCTACCGGCGTCGAGATTGACTTGAACGGCGGCTTCCGGGCGGACGCAACGACTACGGACCACGCTGGAACGTTCAATTGTGTTCGCTTCACTATGTACGGCAACCGTTCCGTTGTTTTGAACCCAACCCTTGCTTATCACTTTCGGGGCTCTGGTGCAAATAGCCGGCTCGGTCCGGCTGCATTGCCTTCATCGTCTTCTTGAAGCCAAGGATTCTTAGCACTCGAGCGAGATTGTAGGCGAGTACGTTCAAACTCATCTCGGTACCTACGTTGGGCAACCTGCGCATCAGGAAGTGCGTGTAGCCCATCCAATGCTTGAACGTTCCGAAGACATGTTCGACGGTTCGTCTGCGCACTGTCATCGCATCAGGTGTCTTGTCCAGCCGACGTTGAACTGCTTCCAGCACCGATTCATGCTCCCATCGACTTATCCGTCGTTGGTCGCTCGGAGTGCACTTTGGCTTCATCGCGCATTGCGAACAGGCGCTGCTCCAGTAACGGCGTAGCTGTAATCCGTGTTCCTCGCTGGTGTAACGGTAAATTGCCCGTTCTCCAGCTGGGCATTGGTATTCGTCGTCCCGTGCAATGTAGATGAAGTCTGCCTTGTCGAATCGGCCATGGTATTTCGCACCTGATGTTGTCGGCTTCGGTAGCATGACCGCAATCCCCGCATCGGCGCACTCCTTTATCTGAGGCCCACTGTAGTAGCCACGATCGGCGACTGCCCGCAGTCTGCTCTTGCCCATCGCGTCTCGCGCAGCTCTTGCCATGGGACTAAGCTGCGCCCGGTCGCTGCCAGAGTTTGTGACCTTGTGAGCGACGATAAGGTGGTGTTTGGCGTCCACTGCTATCTGTACGTTGTAGCCCACCATTCCTGAGCCTTTGCCGCTAGTCGCCATGGAGCGTGCATCAGAATCGGTCATCGAGAGCTGACCGTCCGGCTCAGTCTTGAGTCGCTCCTTGATCTGCTCCAGGTTTCGCATCTGTTCGCGCAAGCGCTCGATCTTGTCCTTCAGCCGGGTCGTCTTTGCTTCCAGCTCTGCGGGTTGCGTACGATCTGCGGTCTCCAGCGCATTCAGATACCGCTGGATGCTCTCCTCGATCTGCTTCTGGCGCTTATCAACCTTACCTTCGGTAAAGTTGCGATCGCGTGTATTGACTGCCTTGAACTTGCTGCCGTCGATGGCGACCAGTGCTTGCGAGAACAGCTTCAGCTCACGGCACAGCATCACGAAACGGCGGCACACGTTGCGAATGCCAGTGCCGTTGTCGCGGCGGAAGTCAGCTATGGTCTTGAAATCCGGCGCCAACCGTCCCGTGAGCCACATCAATTCAACGTTGCGCTGGCATTCACGTTCCAGGCGGCGGCTCGACTGGACCCGATTCAGGTAGCCGTAGATATAGATCTTCAGCAGCACGCCCGGATGATAGGACGGGCGACCTGTAGTCGACGGCATCGCGCCATCGAAGCCCAGTGATGCAAGGTCAAGCTCTTCAACAAACGCCTCGATGATTCTGACCGGATTGTCTTCGGCAACGAAGTCATCCAGGCACTCCGGAAGCAGTGTCACCTGCTTGCGATCTTCACCTTCTATGAATCGCTTCATCCGGTCACCCATGCTGAATGAGTTAATCCAGTTTAGGTGATCAGCGTGTTTTCACACAAGCTCGACCCATTCCTGCCTCTCACGAATGTCAAGTGGCCGTCTCAAGTCGGTCTTGAAACGGCCTTTCGTAAAATGCTATTCCGTGATCGCTAATGCTAGGTGCAGTGGTAACGAGTTGAGTCTTTGAAAGCGATCTAATTGTTCCTAAGGCAATGCTGATTAAGTCCACCGCTTGTGCGCGTCAAGCGTTATAGAGCGCACAAGCAACGAGAAAGGCAAAAGACAATGAAGCAGCAGACGCTCGCGATGGCCGCGGATCAAGGTGCGGGGTTCGAGACCCGACGCAAACGCACGCGACGCGACGAGTTTCTTGACACGATGAACACGATCGTTCCGTGGACCGAACTGTGCGCGGTAATCGAACCGTATTACCCGAAATGCGGCAACGGTCGCCCGCCGATTGGTTTGGAGCGCATGCTGCGGATTCACTTCGTGCAGCACTGGTTCAATCTGGCCGACTTCGCTTGCGAAGAGGCTCTGTATGACAGCACCAGCCTGCGGCGCTTTGTGGGCATTGATCTGGGATGCGAAGCCGTACCGGATGCGACAACGCTGCTCAAATTCCGGCGGCTGCTTGAGAAGCACCAGCTGGGTGAACGGCTCTTCGCCGAGGTGGGGCGGGTGCTGCAAGCCAGCGGTATGAAGCTTGCCAGTGGCACCATCGTGGACGCGACATTGATCGCCGCCCCTAGCTCGACCAAGAACAGGCAGCAGGCGCGCGACCCTGAGATGCATCAGACGCGCAAAGGAACGCAGTGGTATTTCGGCATGAAGTTGCACATCGGGGTCGATAGTCAAAGCGGCCTGGCACATAGCGCGGTGGTCACGCCGGCCAACGTCCACGACAAACATCCGCTGCCGAAATTGCTGCATGGGCAAGAGCAACGCGTCTATGGAGATAGTGCCTATGCGAGCCAGAAAGCGCTGATCCGTGACAAGGCCCCCAACGCACGCGACTTCACCAATCAGCGTACGCGCCGTGCGGGCGAGGTTGACGAGGTAGCGCGCGGCAAGAATCGCAACAAGTCGAAGATCCGTGCTCGGGTTGAGCACGTGTTTGCTGTCGTCAAGCGCCTGTGGGGCTTCACGAAGGTGCGCTATCGCGGTCTGGCGAAGAACGCCAATCGCGCCTTCGTCGCGCTGGCGTTGACCAACGTCTATCTCTCGCGCAGGCGATTGATGGCACAGGTCCGCCCGTAATGGGCGAAAAGCGGGCGACAGGCCCGTGCCCAACGCCCAGGTTGGCAGGAAATGCAGGCGGAAAGCTTCTCTCACAATGAATCTGCCTTTGTTTGCGCCCGAGTAGATAAATACAACGGCTTGTTCAGCGTTGCCCTAACGCGCGTGGGCGCGAATGGTCGTGAATTATGCCGAGCGCCTTGTTGGCGACACGGTGTGCGACAGCGAAGCTGTCGCAATTCCACGGCTTTCAATGGCCGCCCGCGTGCGCTGTGAAGTTCGCGCCGCGGCCTCCCGTAGCGATTCGACGAGACGCTCCAGATTCGCGAACTCAAGACGTTGCGTCGGGACGATCAACGCAAGCGATCCGACCGCTTCACCGGAATCGTCGGTGAACAGCGGCGACGCGAGTGCCGATACCCCGTGTTCCAGTTCGTCTCTAGAGAGATAAAAACCCGCGCGTCGGATTTTGAACAGCGAAGTCCGAAACTCTTCGAGCGTCGTCCCGAGGCCGCTTTGTGCAATGTCCTCAGGATACTGTTCGAACAGTATCGCGAGCTTGGCCTTCGGGAAGGTTGAAAGAATCGCTTTCGGAGCGGCTCCGAGAAACAGGGGCCTAGGTCGGCCTCGGCCGTATCGGAGATCAAGAGCCGCGTCGTGAGTCTCCCGATGCGTGTCAACAAGCTCGTTTCCGTACCAGCGCGACATCACTACATCGAAGCCGGAATGCTCACTTAACTCGTGCATGATCGGCTGGCCGACCGCAAGCAGCGGGTCCGAAGCGCGCAGGTGGTAATCCAGCCTGATGATGCGAGGACCGAGACCGTAATCTCCGCCTGTGAACCGGACGAGCAAACCCGCATCCACGAGCTCACGCACGTAGCGATAAGCCGTCGGCGCCGAACAATCGAGTTCGGCAGCAACGTCTTCGGCGGACAAGAACGGCTTTGCCTCCGAAAACAGTTCCAGTATGGATAAAAGTCGGGTGATGCTCGACATCTGGGCGCTAAGCTCCTTCTATTTGACCGGATTATGCCACTAGCGCGATTTCCCGCCGGTCTTCTCGGCTCACTCACGGCAAACGGTTGGGTGCTCGGCCGCCAACCTGTTTTGCGCAGGGTACTGCCTTTGTGCTTGCCCGACGCGCAGCCGATCGGGCAAGCACAAAGTTAGACAAGGCCCATGCGCACGGCCATCTCGGCCTGCCAATCGGTCCGTGGCCTGAATCCCGGCAGTGTGCTCGCGTGGTGCTCAACAGCCGCCATCAGGTCTGCGTCAGGCAAATCAAAGTCGACCGGTACTCGCATCGGCTGATCGACGTACCAAGGCGTGTCGATGAAGATCTCCAGCCGGTTACCCTCAGGATCGCGCGCATAAATCGAAATCGCGTTGCCATGAGTGACGGGGTTGATCTCTTCCAAACCTTCCGAGACAAAGCGCGCGTAAAACTGCCTGAGCGTGTCAAGACTGTCCGCTTCGAACGAAATCTGATTGATCGGATTGAACGCCAGGTGCTCAGGCCGACCGCTCGCAAGCACGATCTGGTGATGAACAGCGGGATCACGACTCAAGAACACCAGCCGCACTTCGCCGCGCGGCGTCTGCAGCGTCCCACGATCCGTCACAGTGAACTCCAGCACCCGCGAATAGAAGTCTTCCACCCGTGCCATATCGCTCACGTAGAAGCCCATATGGCTCAGCGACAGTCCGCGTCGCAGCTTCTTCATACCTTCCATGCCCGCCTCCAGTAGTGATAAACCCTAACTAAAAACACGTTGTGCTCAGCGATAAATGTAGTTTATTCTCAAAATACGATAACTGCACGATTTTTATAGAGTCGATAGTATCGATCCACCTGGAATTTTATCTACCTGGAACTTCAATGAAACTCGTCAGCTTTTCTACTCGGCAAGGCCCTTCCTTCGGCGTCGTTCGCGACGACAGCATCGTTGACCTCGGCAGGCGCCTGGACGGTCGTTATGCCGACCTGAAGGCACTGATCACCGCCGACGCGCTTGGTGAGGCCGCCGAAGCGGCCCACGGCGCTCAGGGCGACTACCCGTTGTCGGAAGTGACGCTTCTGCCGGTGATTCCCAACCCGGAGCAGATCTTCTGTGTGGGACTCAACTACGCGGAGCATGTCAAGGAAACCAATCGCGAAACCACCGAGCAGCCCGTGATCTTCATGCGGCTCCCGGCTTCGCAAGTGGGCCATGAGCAGCCGATGCTGCGTCCGGCCGAGTCCCACCAGTTCGACTACGAGGGCGAAATCGCAGTGATCATCGGGAGGGGTGGGCGGCGCATCGCTGAAGCCGACGCCTGGAATCACATCGCCGGGTACGCCTGCTACAACGATGGCTCTGTGCGCGACTGGCAGCGACACACCACCCAATGGGGACCGGGCAAGAACTTTTATCGCACCGGCGCGTTCGGGCCGTGGATGGTGACGAGCGACGAAATCGAACCGGACGCCCTCATGACGCTCGTCACTCGTCTGAACGGGCAGGAAGTGCAGCGCGCGACCACACAAATGCTGATTCACGGCATTGCCAAACAGATCGCCTACCTGTCCACCTTCACGCCGCTCGCTCCGGGCGACGTCATCGTCACCGGCACGCCCGGCGGCGTCGGTGCAAAGCGTAATCCGCCGCTGTTCATGAAGCCTGGCGACCGGGTCGAAGTGGAAGTCGACCGGATTGGCGTCCTCTCCAATCCGATTGCCGACGAAGCATAAAGACTGTTGCCGGATGCCCCTTCCGCGCATCCGGCGCCTCATCAAGCGGATGTAGACATGTCAGATAAAACGATTTCGATGCACGCATGCGACTACGATGTCACCATCATCGGCCTCGGCCCGACCGGTGCGACGCTGGCGAACTTGCTGGCGACCGAAGGCTTGCGGGTACTCGTGCTGGAGCGAGACAAGGACATTTTTGCGCTGCCCCGCGCGGTGCATTTTGACGGCGAATGCATGCGCGTGTTTCAGAGCATTGGGCTCGCAGACACACTGCTTCCCAAATTGTTTGTCGGTCCCGGCATGAAATTCGTGAACGCCGCGGGCAAGCTTCTCATCGACTGGGCACGGCCCACGTCTATTGGCCCGCAGGGCTGGTGCGCAAGTTACAAGTTTCATCAACCCGACCTCGAAAACGCGTTACGAGATCGCCTGGCACTGCACCCCAATGTAGACGTACGGCTGCGTCACGAAGTGTTTGCACTTGACGAAACGAACGATGGGGTCCAACTGCGCTTTGAAGACACCAGCTGCGGCAAGCTTGGTCACGCTACGGCTCGCTATGTGGTCGGCTGCGATGGGGCGCGCTCGATCGCGCGTCGGTTCATGGGCACCGAACTCACAGATCTGAAATCGCATGAACGGTGGGTCGTGGTCGATGTATTGCTTGACACCTCGCGACCCGACCTCGGTGATTTCTCAATTCAGTATTGCGATCCGGCGCGCCCGACGACCTACACCCGTGGTCCGGCAAATCGCCGCCGTTGGGAAATCATGGTCATGCCGGGCGACGATGCGACGCAACTCGCGTCCCCCGAATGGTTGTGGGATAAGCTCGCCCGCTGGATTTCCCCGGCCGATGCCCGACTCGAGCGTTCCGCGATTTACACCTTCCACTCGGTCGTGGCGAACGGCTGGCGCCGCGGACGACTGCTGCTTGCTGGAGATGCCGCGCATCAGACACCGCCCTTCATGGGCCAGGGGATGGCAGCCGGCATCCGCGACGCGTCGAATCTTGCATGGAAGCTCGGCGCCGTCATTCGCGGCACTTCGCCCGATAGTCTGCTCGATACCTACGAATCGGAGCGCTCGCCTCATGTGCGCGAATTTATCGAAACTGCGGTGCAACTCGGTTCGGTCATTCAGACGACCAGTCCTGAAGCCGCGAGCAACCGCGACAGCGAAATGAGCGCCGCGATTCGCAACTTTGTCACCCCGCAACCGAAGCTTGGCCCTGGAGCCTGTCTCGACGGATCGTCGTCAGCCGTGGTTGGACAGATCTCGTCCCAGCCCCGCCTGAAGGACGGACGCTTGATGGATGACGTCGTTGGATATCGGTTTGCGCTCGTCGCTTCGCCCGAACTGCTCGCCGGATGTGACGATATCGTCCGTTGTGCGGAACGCGCGGGCGTCCAGATCGTGAGCGATGGGGACACGGTAAATGCGTCTTTAGCGTCAACAGGCGCTGCAGCGTTGTTGATCCGTCCTGACCGCTACGTGTACGGCGTCGCACATGACACAGCATCGTTGCACAGCTTGCTCGAACACGCATTCCCGGCATTGCAAACAGCGGGCGTATAACCGGCCGGCGCGCAGAACGCTTAGAGCCGCTGATGCGGCACGACTACACACATCTATTGGACGAAGAAGACAACAATCTTTGGAGGAGTCATGGAAATATCTCACCACCCCGTTGGCGCCGCTGATCATTCGCACTCTCCTGGCTTATCGCGGGCGCAGTGGAGGATGATTCTCATCGCGAGCCTTGGCGGTTCGCTGGAATTTTACGACTTTATCGTCTACGGTTTCTTCGCCCATTACATCGCGGCCCAGTTTTTCCCGAACGCCTCGTCGTTGATTAGCATGCTGGCCACTTTCTCAGTGCTGGCAATCGGCTATGTCATCCGGCCGCTTGGCGGTATCGTCCTCAGTAGCTGGGGGGACCGTTACGGTCGTCGTCCGGTCTTCCTGGGTTCCATCATCGTGGTCACCACGGCCACCATCTGTCTAGGTTTGCTGCCCAATTTTCAGAGCTGGGGTATCACCGCTTCGATCCTGCTCATCCTGTTGCGCATGCTGCAAGGCTTCTGCGTCGGCGGTGAAATGCCAGGCGCCATTACCTATGCAGTCGAAGCGGCGCCGCATCGTGCGGGCCTCGCCGCAGGCATCATCATCTGTGCGGTCAACGTGGGTGTTTTGCTTGCTACGTTCGTTAATCTCGGCATCCAGACCTACCTTTCCAGCGCTGACGCGGCGGCCTATGGCTGGCGGATCGCGTTCCTCTTCGGGGGACTCTGTGGGCTCGTGTCGTACTGGATGCGTCGCAATCTGGACGAGTCTCCCGAGTTCAAGGAGATGCATGGCGCGGTCGTCAAGCAACCATTTCGCGAGACGCTGCGACATCATGGCAAAGGTGTCGTCGCGGGAGCGCTCACGATCGCTGTGATGGCCGGCGTCAATGGCATCCTCTACGGTCACATGCCGGCCTATCTGGTCCAACAACTGCACTATGCGCCCCAGACGGCGGCGATAGCCCAGAATGCCTATCTGGTCGTCAGTTCCTTCGGTCTGCTCGCTGCGGGCTGGCTGGGAGACAAGATTGCGCGCCGATACCTGTTGCAAACGTCAGCAGCGCTGCTGATCCTGCTCAGCTACCCGTTTTATTGGGCGCTCGTGAATCACACAGTCAATCCGGTCGTCTTATTCGTTCTCGCCGCGGTGGTCTTTTCGCTCGCAAGCGGTACGTGGCCCTCCGTCCTCGCCGATCAGTTCCCTGTCCAGGTCCGGTTCAGTGGAATTGCTCTTGCGTACAACATCTCAGTGGTCGTATTCAGCGGCTTTGCACCGTTGCTCGCCACCATGCTGGTTCGTGAGACAGGATCCTTGGCCGCCCCCGCCTACTACGTGATTAGTGCATGCGCCGTCGCCTTGCTCGCGAGCTTTGCCCTGCCAAAGGCAAGTCTGCTGCGCGGCTCAGCTCACCGGACGGCACGCTCGCCTCATTAGTGAACGACGATCTGACCTTCGTCCATTCGTCTGGCTACATTCACGACAAGCCGAAACATCTGGCGTTCCTCAGCGACAAGATCAAGACACATAAAAACGTGCGTGCCCAGCCTCTCGCGTACATCTTCCTGCCTGAATTGGTAATCACGACGGGTCAGTTTGAGCAATCGTTGCAGCGCCGCAATGACGGCTCGGAGGTAAATATCCGTGCTCTAGTCACTCAGGTTTGGATCAGACGTGAGACCGGCTGGAAGCTACCACATCTTCATTCAGGGCGCCTACCAGACGGAGCGCATTGGGTTCATGCCTTCGCTCCCGGAATCTCGGCGTACGCCCCATTTGGCTCGCCGTCTATGAAGGTCCGTTCGAAGCCAGAGAGTGGCCACTCGGCAGACGATTGCGACAGTCCCTTCATGGCCGACCCTCGCCCTCCATGGTTTTGAGCGACCTCAATCAGCCGTTCAGTAAGCCAACAGCCCGTAGGGCGAAGGCAAGCGATGCCAGCATGGCTCCCTCCGGATATCCGTCGCCCCGGTCAGCCGCCGCATCAGGTAGCACACCATAGCAAAGCGACCGACATGCCCGTTTCGAAGCTCCCGCCGCCGTTTCTGCTCAGTCGTGACTGCCGACGGCGACGCCGCTCGTCCAACTGATCTGCGCGTCCCGTCCTGACGGATGATCGCGACGCAAGGTGCGGCGCTGCGAAGGCACCACGCGTAGTGCCGCTTCAATCGACGATGGCACCACCGCTCCCACCCACGCGAACTCGTCAGCGGTGACAGGCACTGTGGTCCAGCTTTGCGTATCGTCACCATTCGTCCAGTCTATTGATTCGGTGAAGACCGAGATGAATCTGCGCGAACAACGAAAGCATTGCAGGCCGCGCACGACGAAGTGCGATTCGTCGACCCACCTGTCCAGTTCTCTCAGACCGCTCGGCCGTTCCCACGCGGCCTCGGCGGATGCCGGCCAGCAGTGATCGCAACCGGTCAGTTCCATCGAATCATGAGTCGTTTCCGTCATTGCATGCCCTCCTGCTAACACCTGTCTGCGTTGAGCCGATGCGTTGCCCCATGCCGTGCCGACTTGTGGCATGAGCCTCGCGAGGTAGTGTCTTTAAACATGCTTCAACGCCTCGATAATCGCCTTGTCGTTTGGATGATTCAGCACCGCGGGAAGTTGCCCAGTCGGCACCAGCGATACCGCCTGGCTTTCCCATCCCATATCCGCAGGATTGCCGCCGATCCGCTCGGCCAGGTAGTAACGTGTGTACGACTGACTGCGCTTCACGTCGGCCAGATGCGAGATCAGACGCACTTTCAGCCCAGACTCTTCGAAAGCCTCGGCCAGTGCTATTGCCTGCAAGGACTTTCCGACTGCGGTGCCCTTGGTAAACGTCGCCTCGTAGCCAGCAAATCCATTAGTCTGCGCGACGACCCACACGCGACCGTCCGGCTCACGGATCACCACACCTGCTGCTCGCTTGTAACCCGGCGGCGGGGCGGCTCGCCACGCCGCGATCTGTTCGGGATAAAGACCTTTGCGGCGGCAATACTCGGCCAGCTCCGCTGCATTGAGCGGCGCCGTTTCCAGCACTACCGCAAACTTGTCTTCCGAAGACCATCCTTCGGGATTCTTCCCATCGTCCGGCACTGCGACTTCTTGTCCTTTGGCCTGTCGGCGCCACGTGTACAACGTCTGTTCCGTAATCCCCGTTTCTCTGGCCAGCGCCGAAACCAGCGCATTCTCTAGCGGCATCATGCGGCGCACCAGCGCTTCTTTTCTTTCTGCTGAGTACGGTTTCATTCATTCCGATTTTACCGCCCCCGGACCATGTCTATAAGAATCAGATAACATGACAACTATTCTGACGTCGGGGGCCTCACGACGCGCTAGGTCACGGCGCGGCGCACGACCTGGGTGTCTGCCATACGGGCCGCCAGACGCTCACTCGCGAAGCGGGATTGCCAGGTGGTGATGAAACGCGAATCGCATCGCAATTCGTTCATGATCGCCCCGCGCGAGGCCCCCTCGTCGAGCAGCAGGATCAACCGCGCTCGCCTTACCTGGCCAACGGCCATCGTTCGGCTGGAGGCAAGCGCGTGCACCTATGTGTGCCTGCACAACCATCAGCCGCTAGCGGATTGACAGCGAAAAATCGATGTAGGACTTGAAATTGCCAAATTGACTGGTTAGCTTTATCGGGCGTCCCAAGAGGTGACGACGACTATAAAAGCACTTCTGAGAGAATTCAAACGGGATGAATCAACACGATCGAACCATCGAGCATCTTGAGCGGAGCGGAGCGGTGAGGACAGCACCGTGAAACGCGCCGTTGCCGCACGCCTTGACACTGCTCTGAAGCGGGCCCGGGTCACTTCTGCTCGGGGAGCCAGGCGTCTCGACGTGAATGAATGCGACGTGCAATTCTGGCGCCTTGGAATCACAGTTCCACCGCCAGGCATATTCACGCGTATTGTGGCTTTTCTTGATCTTCACGCTTACTGGCTCTGTACAGAACAGACAAAGGGAGCAAGGACTGCCGCGCAGTCTCAGAGGGCAACGTACCTCTTGGCCCTTCCTGACATCCGGCCGCCATCATATAGGTAATAACGCGGCAAGCTGTTGCACCAGTATGAAGCAGAAATACCTGTTCGCTCACGAATAGAAAGATAGTAGTGCCATAGAGTGTGCACGGAAACGCCTGACTTCACCCTGGCAACAATTCTCCGTGCACTAACCGCAACCGACGAGGAGTCAAAGAAATGACGAAGCGAATTGCATATGTTACTGGCGGCATGGGCGGAATCGGAACGGAAATCTGCCAGCGGCTGCACAAAGATGGGATGACGGTGGTGGCGGGCTGTGGGCCGAACTCTCCGCGGCGGGAGCGCTGGCTGGCCGAGCAAGCCGCGATGGGCTTCACTTTTATCGCGTCGGAAGGCAATGTCGCGGACTGGGGTTCGACTGAGACTGCCTTCGCGAAGGTGAAGAAAGAGGTGGGTGACATCGACGTACTGGTGAACAACGCCGGCATAACGCGGGACGGCGTATTCCGCAAGATGTCACGGGAGAATTGGGACGACGTTATCGCCACGAACCTGACCAGTCTGTTCAACGTCACCAAACAGGTCATTGAAGGAATGGTCAGCAAGGAGTGGGGCCGTGTTATCAATATCTCGTCCGTCAACGGGCAGAAGGGGCAGTTCGGCCAAACCAACTATTCGACGGCCAAGGCGGGCCTTCACGGTTTCACGATGTCGCTTGCGCAGGAGGTGGCGAACAAGGGCATCACGGTGAATACGGTTTCTCCAGGATATATCGGGACCGATATGGTCCGCGCCGTGAAGCCTGAGATCCTGGACGCCATCGTTCAGAGCATTCCGGTTCGCCGACTCGGAGAGGCCGCGGAAATTGCCTCAATTGTTTCCTGGCTTGCCAGCGATGAAGCCGCTTTCGCAACTGGAGCTGATTTCTCGCTGAACGGCGGCCTGTACATGAGCTAGCAGCATCCGCCGATGCTTTAACGAAGACGGTGAAAACCGCTGTCTCCAGCGCTCCGGATAAAGCGCTGGAGACGCGAAGCACGCCCGTATTACGCGTTCCCCGCTCTATGTCCATTCCCGCGGCGAAATGCTGGGGTTCAGGTACTTCCCGCCCCGAGAACGCACCCAGGTTGGAACTGTCGCGTCGGACCTGACCTCAACACAGTACGCCCTGAACCTCCTCACCCATCTCTCACGGAGAGCCACATGCGTGATGTACCAGGCATGGAACCATTTTCGTCCGTCCTCTGGCAAAGAAGGTTTCGTTTGGTTGCGCGGGATGCCAATCATCCTGGCGCCGCGCTCGTGTATCCGTTGGGGTAGTAGAGCTGTCACATGGGGCGAATTCCTTTGAAGCGACGTGGAAAAATTGGTTCGCCGATGCAGTTTGTTCTTCTCGGCGAGCGTTCTGGTGTGTTTATGAACAGGAGCGCCGTTCCTATAGTTCAGGACTGTGGCATAGTGAAACGGCTCGTTCAAGGACAGATCTTCGCTCGAGGTTTGATATAGCTGCCCCTTGGGGCGACCTCTGCGACTTGTGAGTACCGGCAAATTTTCTCCGACGCGTGATATGCGGCCGCGATCATTTGCCGGATCCGACCGCAGTTATCGCGACGGAAAAATGCCGCGCACTAGCAAGCGCGCGAGCTCGTTGGCGTACCCCCAAGCCACGGCGATGCGTTGCGAATTCGCCCGAGCACTACACCCCGCGACGATCACCCACGAGTTTCAAACGGCTATAGACCGAGAATACTGCGGGTTTTGATTGTCAACGGTTCACGTTACGTTCTGAGCACCTTGGGTCGCGGACTCTTGCACGCCCTGATTTTCCAGTGCGTGGAAATCGGCGGCGCAATCGCCGATAACCTTGTGGACATACCGGTCGTTGAGTGCGATCGGTTGCGAGTCGCCCGCGGCCGTTGCCAGGCCGGGCAGCAAGCAAAGTAGGAACATGAACCGTATTAACCACAAACCCGACGGCGCGATTGACGCCGGGAACCTGCTTGCACCAATACGGCGCGAGTAAGGATTGCTGCGCACCATTTCGATTAATCATGCGCCATTTAAAGCATCTGTAATTCGATATTTCTATTCAACCGAATAGCCGACTTAATGCATTTAAATTTTCCGATGTCAACTCCCGGGAGGCGCTCAAAGGGACGGATTTCTGCATTTTAGAGTGGATGTTCTAGGTGGGTAATGCAGCATCAAAAAAAGTTTGTTGATAATTTTGTCAGTTGTTATTGTTCTTCCCGCAACTCGTTATCACGAGCTTCGACATCACGCTTGTCATCACTTCATGGCGCGCAATCCTTGTCGAATCGACTGGAACGATACGATGCCGTAGACAGCCTCCGGGCATGACGCATGAATCGGGTCCGCCGTGTTCCCGAAGCATTCCATTTAGTTCGGAATGCGAATGAAATGGCAGGATAAATGTGACACGCAGCGCGCGTTGGTTGGACGCGTTGCCGCAAAACGGAAGCAGGGCGCGCGGCGCCCGAGGGAGCGGAGGTGGTGATGAAAGGGGAAGTCGGATTGCAATCGGTGGGCACCGCTCTGCAACGGCCCGCGCGGCCTCGTGAGATCGGCCGCAAGCAGGAGAGCCCGGTGCGCCGTTTCGGTGGCATCGCGGCTGTGCTCGCCCTGCACATCGTGCTGATCTATGCGTTGGTGAGCGGGCTGGCAACGAACGTCGTGCAGGTCATTCAGCGTCCGATCGAAACGAAGATCGTCGAGCCGGTGAAACCGCCGCCGCCTCCGCCGCTGCCCACCGTGCAATTGCCTCCGCCGAAATTCACCCCGCCGCCGCCGCCGTTCGTGCCGCCGCCCGAGGTGTCGGTACAGGCGCCGCAGCAGGCCACCATCGCTCACTCAGCCGCGCCGGTGCAGAGCGCGCCGGCGACGGCGCCGCTCGCGCCGCCCGCGCCCGTCACCGCACCGGCCAGACCCGTGAGCCATGAAGTGGGCGTGGTGTGCCCGAACTCGGACCAGATTCGCTCGACGATCAAGTATCCGCAAGAAGCGCAGGAGAACAACGTGACCGGCGAGGTGCTCATCGAGTTCGTCGTCGATGCACAAGGGCGTGTCACGAACGAGCGGGTCGCGAAATCCGCCGACGACGACAGCCTGGATCGCACGGCGTTCAACGCAGTAAGGCAGTTCAGTTGTATATCGCAGGGGCAGCCGGTCCGCGTGCAGGTGCCGTTCTCATTCAATCTCAACTGAGTTGCGAACGGCAGTATTCGGGTGGCAATTCATTAGTCACGTAAGTTTAACGAATGAACTGGAGTAGGCATGAAAAAGCATTCTTTCGCCGCACTGGCGGCCAGCATGTTGATCGCCGTAGTTATGGTTGACACCTTTGTTGTTCCCACGCTCGCCCACGCGCAAGCGAGCGACGCGAGCGCCACGGCCTCGGCGAGCGCACCGAGCACGACCGCCGCAGCGCTCGCGTCGGGGCCGGCGGTAGATCAGCCGCTGCCTGTTCCTGCGACGACCGAAACGGTCAGCAATCCATACGGCCTTGGCGCGTTATGGAAGAACGGCGATTTCGTCGCGCGCTTCGTGCTGATGCTGCTGGTGATCATGTCGATGGGCAGCTGGTACATCATGGCCACCAAGTTTATCGAGCAGGTCCGGGCGAACCGCCACGCGAAGTTGGCTGATTCTCAACTGTGGAGCGCTCGCTCGCTCGCCGATGGCGCGAAGCAGCTCGAAGAAAACTCGCCATTCCATTTCATTGCAGAAACCGCGATCGAAGCGGGCGAACATCATGACGAAGCGCTGCTCGAAGCGGTCGACCGCAACACGTGGATCGACGTCTCGATCGAGCGCGCGATCACCAACGTCTCGAATCGTCTGCAGGATGGCCTCGCGTTCCTCGGCACGGTCGGTTCCACTGCGCCGTTCGTCGGGCTGTTCGGCACGGTGTGGGGCATCTATCACGCGCTGACGGCGATCGGTATCGCGGGCCAGGCGTCGATCGACAAAGTCGCTGGGCCCGTCGGCGAAGCGCTGATCATGACGGCGATCGGCCTTGGGGTCGCGGTGCCCGCGGTGCTGGGCTACAACTTTCTCGTGCGTCGCAACAAGGCCGTGATGGAGCGCGTGCGTGGGTTCGGCGCGCAACTGCATGCGGTTCTGCTGGCTGGCGGCAAGCGCGTCGGGCGCACCGCGCCGCGCGCCGCCGTCATGGCCGACTGAGCGAGGGACACTCCATGGCCATGAGCGTTGGAGGGGAAGGCGGCGAAGACGAGGTCATCTCGAGCATTAACACCACGCCGCTAGTCGACGTGATGCTGGTTTTGCTGATCATCTTCCTGATCACGATTCCTGTGGTCACGCACACCGTGCAGTTGCAGTTGCCCAAGGAAACGGTGCAGCCGCTGCAGACCACCCCGAAGAGCATCGAGATTGCGGTGAATCGCGACGGTGAGTTCTTCTGGAACGAGACGCTGGTGGATGGTCCGACACTCCTCGCGCGCCTGAAGTCGGTGTCGGAGCAGCAGCCGCAGCCGGAAGTGCACGTGCGTGGCGACCAGAGTACCCGATACGAGTTCATCGGGCGGGTGATCACGTCGTGCGAGCGGGCGGGAATTGCGAAAGTGTCATTTATTACGGAGCCGCCAGCGCGCGGCGGTTAAGGGGCGGTTATGGGCATGAACGTATCGTCGGGCGGCGGCAGCAGCGAACCCGAAGTGATGGTGGACATCAATACCACGCCGCTGATCGACGTGATGCTGGTATTGCTGATCATGCTGATCATCACCATTCCGATCCAGATGCACGCCGTCAAGATGAATCTGCCAGTGGGCAATCCGCCGCCTCCGGCGGTGCAGCCGGAGGTCGTGCAGATCGACATCGACTTCGACGGCACCACGACCTGGAACGGCACGCTTGTGCCCGACAGGGCGGCGCTGGAGCAACACTTCGCGCAGGTCGCGGCCGAGTCGGTTCAGGCTGAGATCCACCTGCGTCCGAACCGGCTTGCGCCATACAAGGACGTGGCCGAGGTGATGGCGGCGGCGCAGCGCGAAGGCGCAACAAAGATTGGCTTGATCGGCAACGAACAGTACATGCAGTGAGGTATACGAAAGCGATGAGCATTCAGTATCGATTCAAGAAGGTGGCGCTTGCGCTCGCGGTGAGCGGATTTTCGGCGTTGTCCATGCTGCCGACGGCGGCGCAGGCCGCGGACACGCTGCGTCCCGACGTAGCGAAGCCGCTAAGCGACGCGCAGAATCTGTACCACGCGCACCACTATGACGAGGCGCTCATCAAGATTGCGCAGGCCGCGGCCGTGCCGAACAAGACGCCATACGAAACCTACATGGTCGAGGAGATGCGCGGCTCCGCGGCCATGGCGGCGGGCCAGAACGGCGTGGCGGTGCAGGCGTATGAATGGCTGCTCGCGAGCGGGCAGCTCAAAGGCGAGGACGGGCAGCGCACGACGGCGACGCTCGCAGGCATCTACTTCCAACAGAAGAACTATGCCCAGGCGATCAAGGTCACGCAGCGCTACCTGAAGGCGGGCGGCGGCGATCCCCAGATGGCCACGCTGCTGGTCGAGTCGTATTATCTCTTGGGCGACTACGCTAGCGCGACGCGCCTGCTGAATGCGGACGTCGAAGCCCAGGTGCGCGGTGGCCATACGCCAGACGAGGCGCAACTGCAACTGCTCGGCACCTGCGCCCAGCATGCGAACGACGAGGAGGCCTATCGCGGCGCGCTCGAAAAGCTCGTGGCATATCACCCGAAGCAGTCGTATTGGGACGACCTGCTGCACGCAATTCGCAGCAAGCCGGGCTATCTCGGTGCACTCGATCTGGACACTTATCGCTTGCGCCGCGCTACGGGTTCGCTGTCCCGCGCCGACGACTACATGGAGATGACGCAACTGGCAATCGTTGCGGGGTCCACGGCGGAAGGCAAGCAGATCATCGATCAGGGTTTTGCATCTGGCTTGCTTGGTCACGATGCCGGGGCCGATCGCGAACGTCGCCTGCAGGTTCTCGCGGCGAAGCGTGCCAATGCCGGGCCGGACCCGGCCAATCCAGTCGCGCCTTTCGAAGCGGCTTTCAATCAGGTGTATGCGGGTCAGGCGAAGCAGGGTCTCGCGACCATGGAGTCGCTCATTGCGAAGGGCGGGCTTGACCGTCAGGATTTAGCGCGGCTGCGTCTCGGCGAGGCAGACTTTGCCGCAGGAGAGAAGGTGCGAGCTGTCCAGGCGTTTAAGGCAGTCAAGGGCAGCGACGGCAGCGCTGATCTGGCGCAGCTCTGGATACTGGTGGCCTCGAAGCCCTGAGTACCTGAGCGCGCCTTCGGAAGGCCGGGGAATCCACAAGCTGGCGAGACTGCACACCTTGAATCGCGTGGCGACTCAGGTGTGGGATCAGTACGTCCTGCAAGGACGGCGCGCTCGTATGGGGTGCCGATCCGTAGCTTTTTAAGTCGATCAAGGAAATAGATTGAAGTTGTAATGTCATGTCGTTAATTAGGTATGCATAAGGAGTCAAGAAATAATCAATTCGACCGGGCTCGTCAGGTGAGGAACGTGACAGAAGTGAAGCGGCATGAAGTTTCGAGAAAGCGGCAATAGGGGATGCGAAGCGAAGCCGCATTTCCAATGACGCGGTCCGCTGTAAAGAGAGTTGAATTACCGTGCGTCCCAAAGTTGACCGGATGCAAGGGACTGGACGATCCCTGGACATATGCCGGTGGATCCAAGCAAAAAAAGTGGCGCGATGCGACAGCGTCGTCAAATCTGATACGGGGGTTCACGAGACCTTGCTTCGCATAACCGAAGTGGGCGTGACCGACGAGTGAGAGGGGGAAATAGTGAAACCAAGGAAATTGGCAGTAGCCATTCGAAGAATAGTCTGGGCTGAACTTGCGTTCTCAGCGGCGTTTGCCGTACCTGCGTTTGCCCAGAGCCAGGCAGTGACTAACGGCGCCGCTACGGCCGTCGCGGCAGAAAATGCAGCCGCGCCGGCAGCGACGCAGCAACCAGGCGCGAGCGCGGAGACGGGTGAGGCCAGCACGGGCAGCGCGACCGCCACGACCGGGGGCAATACAACCGTCAAGCAGCTGAAGAAATTTGAGGTGACCGGTTCGCTGATCCGGCAATCGGACAAGACCGGCTTCCAGCAGGTGCAAACGATCAGCCAGAAAGACATTCAGAATAGCGGCGCGACAACGGTGGCCGACTACCTGCGCACTGTCTCGGCCAACTCCGCCAATAGCTGGAGCGAAGGACAGGCGGGCAACTTCGCAGCCGGCGCGGCTGGTATCGCTCTGCGCGGCTTGAGCGAGAAGTACACCCTCGTGCTCGTCGATGGTCAACGCGTTGCGCCGTTCGCCTTCTATTCGAACAGCACCGACAGCTTCTTCGACCTCAATACCATCCCGCTCAACGCCATCGATCGCATCGAGATCGTAAAAACCGGCGCGGTGTCGCAATACGGCTCGGACGCCATTGCGGGGGTGGTCAACATCATCACGAAGCACGATTTCCGCGGCCTTCAGCTCGACGGCAGCTACGGCAGTTCGGTGAGCGACGGTGGCGGCAACGGCACGACGAAGTTCGGCATTCTGGCGGGCTTCGGCGACCTCAATGCGGACCGCTTCAACGTCACTGCGTCCGCGAGCGTCTATCACTCGGCGGGCTCGACGCTGGCCGACCGGGACTCCACGGCGGCGCAGGACTTCACGGACAAGCCGGGCGGCCTCTCGCTGCTCGCGCCGTCCTATTGGCAGACGAGTCCCACCACTGCTCAGGCGTTGAGCGGGTGTCCATACGGCGGCGCGGTCCATCCGGCCGCGAGCAATTTCCTGGGCGCCGCTGCAGGGCTGGGCGGCACGGTGTGCGCCTTCAACACCGCCAACAGCATGTCGATCGCGCCGGAGACTACGCGTGCGAGCGTGAAGGTCCATGCCGACTTCAAGGTCGACGACACGACCACTGCCTTTGCAGATCTCTGGGAAAGCTACAACCAGACGACCACGAACGACGGTCTCTGGAACAACATCGTGGGCAGCCCGCAAACGCCGACGCTGACATATACACCGGGCGTCGGTCTGACGCCGTTCAACAACGTCGTGCCGGCAAGCAATCCGTACAACCCGTATGGCGTGGCGACTCCGCTCACCTATTCGTTCCCGAATACCGTGGCAGAAGAAACTGACGCGAACTTTTGGCGCGCGTCCACGGGCATTCGCGGTTCATTCACTGTGCCGAGGTATGGGGATTGGGACTGGTCGACTTCATATAGCCACTCGCAGAGCAACGTTTCGAACACGTATACGAACCAGCTCAACACAGCGACGCTGAATAACATCTACCAGAACGGCACGTTCAACTTCGCCAATCCGTCCTCGACGCCGAATGGCTTTAACGGCCTGTACATGGATGCGAACAACCAGGGGATCTCGAAGCTCGATACGGTTGACGCAACGCTGGCCACGCCGAACCTTTACCATCTGCCCACGGGCGATATCGGTGTCGGCTTCGGCGCGCAGTTCCTGCACCAGAGCGAAGTCATCAACCCGGGCGCAGAGTTTTCTCAAGGCCTCGTGGCGAACCCGATGCTGCAGACCGTCGACGGTCAACGCAATGTCGCGGCGGTGTACTACCAGGTCGATGTGCCCATCGTCCACAACCTGACGTTCAGTCAGTCGGGCCGGTATGACCACTACAGCGACTTCGGGGGCGCGTTCTCGCCGCGCTTCGCCCTGCGCTACCAGCCCGTCCAGGCGCTGACGATGTACGGCTCCTATAACCGTGGCTTCCGCGCACCGACGTTCGTCGAAAACAGCACGTCGCAGACGCTTGGTATCCAGCAATCGGCCACCGGTACGGTTACCACGATTACTGAGGGCAATCCGAACTTGCAGCCGGAGCGCACGCGCAACATCAACCTCGGCTTCCAGACGTCGCCGACGCGCACGACCGATTTCGGCTTCGACTGGTACAAGATCCGTGTCGATCACGTCATCGGCGAGGCGGCTACGCCGTCGCAGGTCGTGACGAATGCGCAAGGCCAGGTGCTTTATGAAGTTTTCCCGTATGAGAACCTCGGCTACCTCGACACGAACGGCTTCGAAGGCACCTTCCGCCAGTCGTTGCCGACGAAGGCTGGCACGTTCACGCTGTTGGCCGACTGGGCGTACGTGAAGGACTTCACACTGGGGCAGTCCACGGGCCCGATCAACGGTGCAGGCAACAACTACACGATCACGCAGCCGTTCGGCGGCAGCTTCCCGCGCTGGAAGGGAAATACGACGCTCTGCTGGGCAAATCACGGCTGGAACGCGGCGCTCACGTGGCAGTTCACTGGCCCGTATGCGCAGACGTTGTCGGTGGCGGCGCCCACGCCCGTAGCCGACAAGGTGGGCTCGTACAGCCAGTTCAACTTGATGGTCACCTACACGGGCATCAAGCACTGGACGATCTACGGTGGCATCAACAACATCTTCAACCGCACGCCTCCGTTCGATCCGATCTTTGCCAGCAGCGCGCTCGACCAGACTGGCTACGACACGTCGCTGTACAACTATGTCGGCCGCTTCGCGCAGATCGGAGGGACGTACAAGTTCTGAGCAAGCGGCGCAATGTAGTGGGTAGGTATATGAGGCAGGCGGCTTTGGCCGCCTGCCTCGAAAGTTTCCTGAAGTGGCGAGCGACGGCGGCAGACCCCTGCCACGTCGGACAGACGAACCGTGCAACGGCCACGCGCCGGTGTACGTCCTAATGCAGACAGACGATGAGATTGAAGAAGTTGAGCTTGTCACGATTCTCGCCGCATTGGTCGGGCGCTACGTCCGCTTTGGGCCTGGCAGTCGGTGTCGGCATGCTTGCGATGCCGCCGGCGCAGGCGGCCACGGCGCTCGCGCAGTACGACCAGCCGAAGTATCCCCCCGGCTTCACCCATTTCGACTACGCGGACCCTGATGCGCCGTCGAATGGCGTCCTGAGCTTCGAAAACTACAATGATTTTCAAAGCTACGATTCGCTGAACCCGTTTCTTGTGCGAGGTGCACCTGCGCCGGACATCCAGAATCTGATGTTCGACACGCTAATGCAGCGCAGCTGGGACGAACTGGCCTCCGAATACCCGCTCATCGCCGATAACGTTGCCGTCGCGGCCGACCTCTCGTCTGCGACGTTCCATATCAACCCGGCTGCGCGTTTCTCAAACGGCGATCCGGTAACGGCGGCCGACGTCAAATATTCGTTCGAGACACTCACGAGCCCTCAGGCTTCGCCGCTCTTCAATGCGCAGTTTTCGGTGATCAGAAACGCTGTCGTGGTGAACCCCTCGACGATCCGTTTCGAGTTCCGTCGCGCGGAGCGCGATGCGCCGCTCATTGCGGGCGACTTGCCCATCTTCTCGCCGAAGTGGGGGATGAAATCCGACGGCACACATATTCCGTTCGACCAGCTCTCGAACGTGCCGCCCATAGCGAGCGGTGCATATCTGATCTCCGAACGCAAGAACGACAAGCAGATTGCGTATCGCCGCAATCCTGCGTACTGGGCGGTTAACCTGCCCACGCGCCGCGGCATGTATCACTTCGAGCGCATCACGTTCAAGCTTTACCTCGACCTGTACACGCAGCTCGAGGCGTTCAAGGCTGGCGATGCCGATGTCCATGTGGAAGACAGCGCGACCCAGTGGGCACGCAAGTATGTGGGCAAGAATTTCCGTAACGGCATGCTAAAGCAGGCCAATTTCCCGGACGGTCCGGCGCAGATGCAGGGAATGCTCTTCAACCTGCGCAAGCCGATGTTCAAGGACGTACGCGTGCGCCACGCACTTTCTCTCGCGTTCGACTACGACTGGATGAACCGCATGATGTTCTACGGTCAGTACCGGCGCCTGCACAGCTATTTCGAGGCGAGCCAATTCGGCGCGACCGGCATGCCGGGCGAGAAAGAGTTGAAGCTGCTCGAACCGTGGCGCGCGAGCCTGCCGCCGGAAGTTTTTGGGCCGATGATGAAGCAGCCTACGACGCTGCCACCCGATTCGCTGCGCGGCAATTTGCGCGAGGCGCGCGATCTGCTTGCGCAGGCCGGGTGGCACTATCGTGACGGCGCGCTGCGCAATGCCGCGGGCGAGCCCCTGATCATCGAAATCCTCGACGACCAGCCGGGCATGGACCGCGTGATTCTGCCTTATACGCAGGCACTCGCGACGCTTGGTATCAACGCGCATCTGCGCGAAATCGACAGTGCGCTGTACCAGAAGCGCCTGGACAACTTCGACTACGACATGACCACCTGGCTCTACAGCCCGGTGACGATTCCCGGCGCGGAGCTTGCTCGTCGCTTTGGCAGCGCAGCTGCCTTGGAGGCGGGCTCGGAGAACTATCCGGGCGTGCGCTCGCAGGCCGTCGACGCGCTCGTGAAGGCGGTGCAGGTCGCGAACACGCTCGACGACCTTGAAGCGGCCACACGTGCTCTTGATCGGGTGCTGATGAACGAGTACTACCTCGTGACCGAGTACTACGCTCCCAACGCGCGCATCGCATACAAGACGTCGCTCGGCTTTCCGTCCGTCGTGCCCGTATCGTTCGGGGCTCAGGACTGGATCGTCGACTATTGGTATCGCAAGCGGCAAAACGTGCAAGTCACCGCCCAGACCGCGCAAGCGGTTGCCCACTGAGGAGCACCATGTTCGCTTACATTTTTCGACGTCTATTGCTGATAGTGCCGACGCTGATCGGCGTCGTTACGCTGACGTTCGTCGTCACGCAGTTCGTGCCGGGCGGCCCCGTCGAGCAGATCATGGCGCAACTGCGCCATGGCAATACGCGCGGCGGCGAGGCCGGCGCAGGGGGGGGCGGCTATCACGGCAGCCAGGGCGTGGATCCGCAACAGATCGAGCAGATCAAGAAGGAGTTCGGTTTCGACAAGCCGCCACTCACGCGCTACCTCCTCATGCTGAAGAACTACGCAACGTTCGATCTGGGCCAGTCGTATTACCAGCACGACAGCGTCTGGAACGTGATTCGGTCGAAGTTGCCGGTTTCCATCACGCTTGGCTTGTGGACCGTACTGCTAACGTATGTGATATCCGTGCCGCTCGGCATCGCCAAGGCCGTGCGCAACGGTTCGCGCTTTGACACAGTGACCAGCGTACTTGTGCTCTCGGGTTACGCGGTGCCGGGGTTTGTGCTCGGTGTGCTCCTGCTGATGCTGTTCGGTGGTGGCACATTCTGGCAGGTGTTTCCCATGCGAGGTCTCACGTCCGACAATTTCGCCGACCTGAGCCTCGCGGGTAAGGTGCTCGACTACCTGTGGCACATCGTCCTGCCGGTAACGGCCTCTGTGGTTGGCAACTTCGCGATCGTCACGATCCTCACGAAGAATACTTTCCTCGAAGAAATCGGCCGCCAGTACGTGTTGACCGCACGGGCAAAAGGCGCGCCCGAACGCGACGTGCTGTGGAAGCACGTATTGCGCAACGCCGCCATTCCGCTCGTCACGGGCCTGCCCGCCGCGTTCGTGAGCGCTTTTCTGAACGGCAACCTGCTGATCGAAACACTGTTCTCATTGGACGGCATGGGCCAACTCTCTTACGACTCTGTTATCCGCCGCGATTACCCCGTCGTGCTTGGCTCGCTGTTTCTGTTCACGCTGATTGGCCTCGTAACCAAACTCATTGCTGACGTCTGCTATGTCCTCGTCGACCCCCGCATCCAGTTCCACCGTCTGGACCGCTGATTCCGCAGCCGTTCCGCACGTATCCTCGGTCTCGCCCTGGCGGCGCACGTGGCGGCGCTTTCGCGCACAGCCGCTCGGCTACTGGAGTCTCGTCATCTTCGTCACGCTGTTTGCGATCAGCATGCTCGGCGAGGTGCTGGCAAATGACCGGCCGCTCGTCGTGCGTTACGACGGTCAATATTACTTCCCGATCGTCAAGGACTATCCGGAGACGATCTTTGGTGGCGACTTCCCGGCGAGGACCAACTATCTCGACCTTTATATCCGGCAACGTCTAGAGTCGAACGGCAATTTTGCAATCTATCCGCTCAATCACTTTCATTACGACACCATCGACTACTTCGCGGCGCGACCGTATCCGTCCGCGCCGTCGGCCACAAACTGGCTCGGTACCGATCAGTTCGGCCGCGACGTGCTTTCGCGATTGCTCTACGGCTTCCGGCTTTCGGTGCTGATGGCCCTGGCGCTTACGGTTTCGGGCGTCGCACTGGGTGTGTTGACAGGCGCGGTGCAGGGCTACTATGGAGGACGTACAGATCTCATTGGCCAGCGGCTCATCGAAATCTGGAGCTCGATGCCGGACCTCTACCTGCTTATCATCTTCGCGTCGATCTTCGAGCCTACGCTTTGGCTGCTATTTATCCTGCTTTCTATGTTTGGGTGGCTTGTACTTTCCGATTACGTGCGCGCTGAGTTTCTGCGCAACCGTTCCCTCGACTACGTGAAGGCTGCGCGCACGATGGGTCTCTCAAACTGGCAGATCATGTGGCGCCACGTGCTGCCAAACAGCCTGACGCCGGTCATCACATTTCTGCCTTTTCGCATGAGTGCGGCGATTCTCTCGCTCACGAGTCTCGATTTCCTCGGGCTGGGTGTGCCGCCACCTACGCCGAGCCTTGGCGAGCTACTGCAAGAGGGCAAGAACAACCTCGGAGCGTGGTGGATCTCGCTTTCTGCCTTTGCGGCGCTCGTGATTACGCTGCTGTTGCTCACGTTCATGGGCGATGCACTGCGTAATGCACTCGATACGCGTAAGCGTGGGTCGGCGTTCGGCGGAGGTAAATAATGAATGGTCCTTTGCTGGAAATCGAGCGCTTTTGCGTGCGTTTCGGTGAGAAAGTGGCAGTGCGCGAATTGAGTCTCTCGATTGCACGCGGTGAACGCGTGGCGCTCGTCGGGGAGTCGGGGTCGGGAAAGAGCGTGACGGCCTTGTCGATCCTGGGCCTCGTCGAGCATGCACGGTTCTCGGGACGCATGCTGTTCGACGGTGAGGATCTGCTGCTGAAGAGCGAGCAGCAGATGCGCGGCATTCGCGGAGCAGATATTGCGATGGTCTTTCAGGAGCCGATGACTGCCCTGAATCCGCTGTACACGGTGGGCAAGCAGATTGCCGAAAGCCTGCGCCTGCACGAAGGTCTGAGCGCCGGCGCGGCGCGTGAGCGCGGTATCGAGCTGCTGCGGCGGACCGGCATTCCCGAGCCGGAGCGCCGCATCGACAGCTTTCCGCACCAACTGTCTGGCGGACAGCGCCAGCGTGCGATGATCGCGATGGCGCTCGCGTGCCGCCCGCGGCTGCTGCTCGCCGACGAGCCCACGACGGCGCTTGATGTGACCGTGCGCGAGCAAATTGTCGACCTGCTGATCGAGCTACAGGAGCAGGAGGCGGCAGCCAGTGGCATGGCCGTATTGCTCATCACGCATGACCTGAATCTCGTGCGGCGCTTTGCGCAGCGCGTGGCGGTGATGGAGAAGGGCGTGCTCGTCGAAACGAACACGACCGGGGCTCTGTTCTCGAACCCGCGGCATCCCTATACACAGCGCCTGATCGATAGCGAACCTCGTCGCGAGGTGGTTCAGGTTGAGGCCGATGCGCCGTCGATCCTCGATGTGAAGAGCCTGGTCGTGGACTACCGAACGGCCGCGAAGGGCTGGCGGTCGTTGTTCGGGAGCTCGACTTTCCGTGCCGTGCACGAAGCGGACCTTAGTCTGCGGCGCGGCGAAACGCTCGGTATCGTCGGCGAGTCGGGCTCTGGCAAATCGACGCTCGCGGCCACGGTGCTCGGGCTGAAAAGCGCGGCGGCGGGCGAGATCCGCATCGACGGGATCGCGCTTTCGGCGCAACGCAAGGCGAGCGCGCGCCGCGCATTGTACTCGCGTATGCAGGTGGTGTTCCAGGATCCATTCGGCTCGCTTTCTCCGCGCATGACGATTGAGCAGATTGTCGGGGAGGGGCTGGCCGTCCACAAACCGGAGGTTGACGGACCCGCGCGGCGCATGCGCATCGCATCACTGCTCGAGGAAGTGGGGCTGCCCGCCGATTCGATGCAGCGATACCCCCACGAATTTTCGGGCGGCCAGCGGCAGCGCATCGCTATTGCGCGTGCGCTGGCGGTCGAGCCGGAACTGATTGTGCTCGATGAGCCGACCAGCGCGCTCGACGTCTCGATTCAAAGACAGGTGCTCGCGCTACTGACGAACTTGCAGAAGAAGTACAAGCTGAGTTATTTGTTCATCACGCATGATCTGGCCGTTATGCGCGCGATGGCGCATCGCGTGATCGTGATGAAAGCGGGCCGTATCGTCGAGCAGGGTGACACGCTCGACGTACTGCACGCGCCGTCACATCCCTACACTCAATCGCTGCTGGCGTCGTCTATGCTGCACGAGCCAACAGCGCTACAGGAGAAAATTGCATGATCGAAGAGCGTTGGGTTCAGGGTGCGCGCACGTTGCGGAGCAGCGCCGATTTCTGGTCGCTGCGCATGGTGGACGAATTTGTCGAGGACCACGTGGTGCGCAACGACATCGCGCAGCCGCTGTGCGTAATGCGCGAGCGCGGCGCAATGCTGACAGCCTGGGCCGGTGCTGGCGCGGGCTATGCGGCTACCGCCGATCTCAGTGCTGAGGGGTTCCAGCGTGCGCTCGAGATCGCCACGGCGCGGGCGTTAGCATGTGCGCCAGTCTCGTTGATCGATCATCGCCGCATTGCCCGGCCCGTTGCGAGTGGCAGCTATGCTTCACCGAATGTCGACGCGCCGCTCCTCACCCGACGTGAGTGGATCGGCCTGCTCGCGCACGAATGTGCGTCGGCGAACCTCGATGCGCGCATCGTCGAGCGCGTGGCGAGCATGCACGTTGCACACGCGGATCAACTCTATCTCACGAGCGACGGCGTGCATATCGAGCAGCGCTTTCGCTACCTCATGCCAGGACTGAGCGTGGCAGCGCATGCCAACGGCGACACGCAGGTGCGAACGCTTGCCGGGGACCACGGCGCGCTCGGGCAGGGAGGCCTCGAGATACTCGCACGGCACGGCTTCAATGGCGCTGGTGCCCGTGTGGCAGACGAGGCGCTGCAATTGCTCGCGGCACCGAATTGCCCGTCTGGCACACGCGACCTGCTGCTGATGCCGGACCAGATGATGTTGCAGATTCACGAATCGATCGGTCATCCACTCGAACTGGACCGGATTCTTGGCGACGAGCGCAACTTCGCTGGCTGGAGCTTCGTGAAGCCGGAGATGTTCGGCAGCTATCAATACGGCTCCCCGTTGCTGAACGTGACGTTCGACCCGGAGCTGCGCGAAGAAGCCGCTACATATGCGTTCGACGACGAAGGCAGTTCGGCGAGCAAGCAATACCTGATCCGCAACGGCGTTCTGGAGCGGCCGCTTGGTGGGGCACTCACGCAGCAGCGCGCCGGGCTGCCAGGGGTCGCGAACTCGCGGGCGGCCAACTGGAATCGCCCGCCTATCGACCGCATGGCGAACCTGAACATCGAGCCCGGGACAGAGACACTCGCCGCAATGATCGCAAACATCGAAAACGGCATTCTGATGACTTCGAATACGTCCTGGTCAATTGACGACCATCGCAACAAGTTCCAGTTTGGTTGCGAATATGGCCGGCTCATCGAGAACGGCAAGCTCACGCAGGTCGTTAAGCAACCTAATTATCGCGGCATCTCAGCGAGCTTCTGGCGCAGTCTCGTTGCCGTAGGCGACGCGAGTACCCGGGAGGTCTACGGCACGCCTTATTGCGGCAAGGGAGAGCCTGCGCAGGTGATTCGTGTGGGGCACGCGTCACCCGCGTGCGTCTTCAGCAACGTAGACGTATTCGGAGGCGCCTGATGAGCGATACACTCTTTGCGAGCAAGCGTGTGGCGGTGGATTGGCACACGCATTTCATGATGCTTGCTGATGCGATCGACCGGTTGTTGCTGGCCGGTGAAACGGCACTTCTTTCTTTTGCCGGAGAGCAGTCGGACTTCATTCGCTTCAACGGCGGCAAGGTCCGGCAGATGGGCCTGGTCTCGCAGGGCAAGCTCACGCTCCGCCTGATCGATGGCGCGCGCCAGGCATATTCCACGCTCGACATCTGCGGTAATGCTGATCAGGATCTGCGCGATGTGGGCGCTACGTTGCAAACGCTTCGCTCGGGCCTGCGTGATGCGCCTGATGATCCGCACCTGCTCTACGACACGGCGCCGTGGCAGCATTCGACGCGGCGCACGGGACGGCTTCGGGATCCGCATGCCCTCGTCCATGTGGTGGCCGAATGCGCACGAGGGCTCGATTTTGTGGGCTTCTACGCGGGTGGCACGCTAGCGCGTGGCTTCGCCTCCAGCTGCGGCAGCCGCGGCTGGCACGAAGTCGAGAACTTCTGCTTCAGCTGGTCGCTCTATCATCCCGGCGGCCGCGCAATCAAGACGACTTATGCGGGTGAGAACTGGGACGACGCGAAGTTTGCCAGCAAGGTGCAGGAGGCGGCGGCGCGCCTGCCCGTGCTAGCGCTCGCACCGCGCGCGCTCGGTCCGGGCCGGTACCGTGCGTGGCTCGCGCCAGCGGCGCTCGAAGAGCTGCTGGGCGTTGCTGCGTGGGGCGGCTTTTCGGCTCGCGCGCAGGCTACGTCACAGAGTCCGCTTTACCGGCTGCATGGCGGCGAGCTTTCACTCGATGCGCGTGTCTCGATCACTGAAGACCTCGATCTTGGTATTACACCTGCCTTCAACGACGACGGCTATTTGCGCGAAAGCGTGCCGCTTGTGCTTGAGGGGAGGAGCGTCGCGCAATTGACTAACGCCCGGACGGCGCGTGAGTACGGCCTGATACCCAACGGTGCGCTGGCTACCGAGGCGCCGTCGTCCCTTTCGATGTCGGGCGGCGACCTCGCGGATGCGGATGTACTCGCGGCGCTTGGCACGGGTCTCTACGTCGGCAACCTGTGGTACGTGAACTTCTCGGACCGCATGAGCTGCCGCCTTACCGGCATGACGCGTTTTGCGACGTTCTGGGTGGAAGAGGGACGTGTGGTCGCACCGGTAGACGCCATGCGCTTCGACGACAGTCTGTACGGCCTGTTCGGCGAGCGCCTCGAGCGTCTTGGTGCGCAACCCGAACTGCGCATCTCCGAAGACACGTGGGGGCAACGCGCGACGGGCGGCATGCAACTGCCCGGGGTGCTGGTGAAGTCGTTTGAACTGACGCTGTAGCCTGCCTGTCTGTCCCCGACGACGCAAACACGAAGGAAACAACAATGCAGTCGAGCTTACCCGAGGGGCTTGTCGTGCGTGCACTGCGCCCCGGCGATGCCGAATCGTTGCATGCGCTGCGGCTCAGCCCGTCCGTGCTGCGCGGGCACCCGCATGCGCCGTACCGTCCGGTGGGAGAAACGCGCGAGTGGATCCGCCAGCTGGCGTCGCCCGCGCTCGCCATCGGCGCCTGGGTGGGCGACACGATGGTCGGCGAGGCCGGGCTGCATCCGCAGAAGTTGCGCCGCGCGCACGTTGGGCAGATCAGCATCAGCGTGGACGACGGTTGGCAGCGGCGTGGCATCGGCGCCCATCTGATGCGGCAGATTCTTGATTTCGCCGATAACTGGCTCGGCCTGCGTCGACTTGAGCTTCACGTTTTCACCGACAACGCCGCCGCGATCGCGCTCTACCGCAAGTGTGGTTTCAAAGTCGAGGCGCGCTTCCGCGGAACCGTGCTGCGCGAAGGGGTGCTCGTCGATTCTTTCCTGATCGCGCGCCTGCGCGATCCCATGCCGCTCGCCACGGAGTCATTTTCATGCCTGACCTGACTCCATCGTCCGTGGCTTCGAGCGCCGGTGCTATCCGCGTGCGTACCTGCGAGCCCACCGATTTCGAGGCGATCGCCGACTTGATGAACCAGCCAGGTGTGCGCCGCGGCACGCTATTGAGCGGGTGGCGCACCCCCGAATCCTTGCGTGAGTGGTATGAGAGCCGGCCGCCCGGCTGCATCACGATTTGCGCCGAAATCGACGGACGCGTGGTCGGACAATCGCAGCTCGAAGTCGCGAAGGCGCGCCGCTCACACTGCGCTTCGGTGGGCTTCGGGGTGCACGACGCCTGGCAGCGGCGCGGCGTGGGCAGCGCGCTGATGGCGGCGATCGTCGCCTGCGCCGACCAGTCGCTAGGCCTGCGCAGGCTCGAACTCGAAGTATTCGCCGACAACGAGGCCGCGATCGCGCTCTATCGCAAGTTCGGCTTTGTGGTAGAGGGCTACTCGCGTGGCGCGGCGATGCGCGACGGCGTGCTTGCCGATACGCTTCATATGGCGCGCCACGGCGAAGCACCACCGTTCGCTTCTCCCTTGTCCCCGTGACCGTACCGACCAGCGCGTGCCTTTCATTTTCATCGACCGGCCGGTCTTCACATGGGTCATCGCGCTCGCGGTAATGGTGGCGGGCGTGCTCGCGATTCCATTGCTGCCGGTCGCGCAGCATTCTCCGTGCAATTCAACAGCTATGCCGCTCTTCGCTGCGGCTTCCCCTGAGTTCCCTCATGTGCAGGGAGGTCGCTAACTCGCGTTCCATGAACCACGACGGCTCGAGGGTTTGACAGCGGTATGTCCGCCGCACGCAGGCGTTTCAGGATGATGAACAGGAGTTCGCTTCTGGTTTCGGCGGAGACCCGGGGACTTTTGACGTATCCGGTAATCGTCAGCGTGATGCCGTCTGCAGTCAGCTGACTGAACATCACGCAAGGTACTGGACGTTCAAGGATCGATGGATGATCCACGTAGGCATCGAGAAGAATCTCACGAACCTGTTCCGGGTCCACATTCACCGAAAAAGTCAGCACGATCGTGACGACGCCTGGGCTCGCGTTGCCCATCGTGACGTTGCGCACGTTTTGCGCGATCAGTTGTGAGTTCGGCACGATCACAGTTGACTTGTCGGCGAGCTGGATCTCGGTAGCGCGTACATTGATGCGCCGGATGTCTCCCTCGATGCCGGCGATACTGATCATGTCACCCACCTTCACTGGGCGCTCCGCCAGCAATATCAGCCCGGAGATGAAGTTCTTCACGATCTCCTGCAGCCCGAAGCCAATGCCGACAGACAATGCGCTGACAATCCACGCAAGGTTGTGCCATCTGACTCCCAGCACGGACAGAGTCTGCAGCATGACGAGCAGGTAGCCGATGTTGGCGAATAGCGTCAACAGGGACGCACGCATGCCGTGGCTCATTTCCGTTCTCGGCAGCAACTCGGTCTCGAACCATCTGCGCACGGATCGAGTGAGGTACAGTCCAACGCCGCACGTGAGTGCTGCATTGAACAGATGGCCGGGAACGATATTCAGTGCGCGCAGCCGGTCACCACCCAGCACGTCGACAATGCTGGCGATGAGATCGGCTGGTGTCGTGCCGAGGCCACCGGTGAGAAGGGCCACTACCGCGGCGACAATCAGGACGCTTCGACAGATTCCAGAAAGAACTGTCGCGATCTGGTCGAGATGGAAGTCCTTGAGCCCGAACAGATGCCTGATCGTCTTGCCGCCCCGCTGTGTCGGACAGAATACGCTTTCGCACACATCGTGCGAGAGCTTTACAAGCAGATACAGCGTGCACAGCACGATGTCGAACCACACAAGTTCGTAAGTGATGAAACGCGCGACGGAAACATAACCGCCGAGCAATGCAACCAGAGAGCCGACGACGGCGAGGCTTACTGCGGCATGTATCGAGCCGGCAAGCGTGGTCCGTGCTTCGGGGGCATTCCCGGCCGCAGCCACCCCTGAGCGCACCCGGTTGGCCCTCATCAGCGAGGCGCTGATGGTCAACGCGACGATCAGCGCGACGAGGCCCCGAGTAAAAATGGTGAGCTGGATGCTGGTATCGACGGCCCGATCGATCTGCTCGAGCGTCCCCGCAAAGAGCAGCAGTCCCGCGAGGACGGGCGGAAAAGGGCTCAGGGCCTGCGCGACCGGATCGGCGATGGCTGGCAGCCGCCAGGACGGATGTCGTGTACATAGCAACGCCCCGCCGAGAGCAGCGATCAACACGCAATTCACGATGTGCTTGAACAGTCCGTCGACGAACGTCTGCAAAATAGGCGACAGGGCCTGCTGGCTAGCCAAGGCAACGCCGAGCAGCTGCAACGCGCCAATCGTGGTCGCCAGCGCGGCGAGGACCATCGATATCGCCAATGCGCTGCGCCGCAGCCGTCCTTCTGGAAGACGCCGCAGGCAGAACAATGCCGCAGTTTTCTGAAGAATGCGCGTGCCAATCGTCGCGTAGCCCAATGCGATCAGCAAGAGCACAGCGTTGATGAGCCGGTGCTGCGGTTGCCACATGGATAGAATCTGCGCCTCGACCTGGCCCGCGAACGTTCTCAGACGTCGATAGTCCGTTTCGTCCAGGTGAACGACAGGTCTCCAGAAGGCTTCGCTCATGATGCTGCCCGTACGAAGCGCGAGCTGATCTTTCAAATGTTCGTGCAGCAGTCGCGTGATCTGTGCATTGACGTTCGCAAGCGCATCCTTGACGCGGCCTGCCTGCTGGACTTCCGCATCGAGCCGGGCTTGCCGATTGGTCAGTGCGACGCGCTGTCGCGCGACCGCCGGTGTTTCGGCGCCTGCGTCCGCCGCCGGTGCTGCGCCCAGCACGTGCAGCTGCGCACGTGTTCTTGCCAGCACGGGCTGCAACGATGTGGCTATCAGGGTGTCGACTTCATCGGCCGTCTGGCGGCTCAGCGCGTCAAGTTCGAGTAGCTGCGCGTCGCTCGTTGCGCTCGATGCACGCTGTCTGATTCCGTCTTCGCGAGCCTGCAAGGTGTCTAGTGCCCGCGATATGTCCGGTTCGTCCCGGGCATCGCCCTCAATGTGGGCGGCGGGGCAGCTGCACATACGGCCATCGGGCCAAGGGCTGGCAGTGCAACGACGACCAGGCGAAGGATGAACAGAAGAACTTGTCGCATAACGCACACTCACTAAGGCGAAAAGATCCAGACGTTTTGCCCTGCGCTGTGACAGCAATCGTCTGCCGATATCGCTTCGCTGTTGCGGCCGCGTCGGCAGAAATCCGACTCGAAGGGCAAAAAAAGCGTGCGAATCATAGATGAGTATACTATCATTTATGATGTAATCAGCAGATGTTAGATCGATGCGGCGTCCTTGTCGCGTTTGCGGCTTTCGCAACAACGAATTGCGCACGTCCGCGCGTCTACTCTACGCACCTATACTTTCCGCCGGCGCCAGTCAGCATCAGGCGTCTGACAGTCCTTATAAACAGGAATACTTATGGAAAAGCGGTCCACCGCCGCAGCGGGCGCAGCGAAAACGGCACACCTGCACCGGATTGTGCAGCGAGCTATTCGCAGCGCCGCTATCGCGTCGACGCCTGACAGCGCTATCGATCTGCTCGGCGAAGCGCTGCTCGAACTGGAGCGCCTCGTCGCGCAAACCAACGCACCCATGCATTGAGTTCATCGGCTAGGGTCTCGCCCGAGACCTCATGCGATCACGCAACAAAGACGCAACCATGACTGCCTATCATCGCCAATCGTTGTTCTGGGGCGCTGTCGCCGTGTCGGCCGGCGTGCTGCTGTGGGGCCTTCGCTCCGTGCTGACACCTTTTCTGCTCGGTGCGATGATCGCGTACGTTTTGCAGCCGGGTGTGGAGTGGCTGGTACGCCGGCGGGCGCCGCGAGGTCTTGCCACGCTGATCATGATGTCGCTTTTCGTGGCGCTTATCGCGTTGCTGATTCTGCTGGTATTCGTGGTCATTCAGATGGAAGGCCCCAAACTGACCGGACAGATCCCTTCGCTCGCCTCGAAACTCGAAACCGCCGTCAGGCCGTGGCTTGCTTCCGTGGGAATTGACTACTGGCCGGATTCGGCGAGTCTGCGCGCCGCAGTGGCCACCCACCTGCTGGCAAGCGAACACGACGCTGTCCTTGCCGTCTGGCAATATCTGCGCACAGGCAGCAGTGCGATGATCGGCGTCATGGGAAATCTCGTGATGGTGCCACTCGTGCTGTTTTATTTGCTGTATGACAGGCCCGAAGCCCTGGCGCGGATCGAGAGCTTTGTGCCACGGCGCTGGCTCGCACCAACGCGGGATTTCGTCGCCGGAGTCGACCACATGATGTCGCAGTATTTGCGAGGGCAACTCGCCGTCATCGCGGTGCTGGCCGTTTTCTATCCCGCCGCGCTGACGATCGCCGGATTGCGTATCGCGCTGCCTGTGGGTGTCCTTACCGCGCTGGCCGTCGTGATTCCGTACATCGGATTTGCGACCGCGCTGGTGTCCGCGCTGTTCGCCGCGCTTCTGCAATTCGGAGACTGGTACGGCGTGGGAGCGGTGGCGCTCGTGTACGGAATCGGCCAGATCCTCGAAAGCGTCGTTCTCACACCCAGACTCGTCGGCGAGCGTATCGGTCTGCATCCGCTTGCGGTGATCTTTTCTTTGCTGGCTTTCGGGAAGGTGTTCGGATTTTTCGGCGTTCTGCTTGCATTGCCGGCCAGCGCGGCCTGCGCGTCGGCGCTGCGGGAGCTGCGTCGTCACTATCTGACCACCGCGCTTTACCGGGACTGACCAGGCCGGCGTGGCCCGGTGGACAGCATGCCACCGTTGCTCCTCACACAGTTCCGGGGCTGGCAGGCATTGGACGCCGGGCGATCTTCTCCGCCTCGATGCGCTTGAGGCCAAACGCCTGCAATACGACCGCCGCGATGTTCCGGGCGAACCGTTCCTCCTGGGATCGGAGGGTTTTCCGCGACCGGACGATCCGCTTCGAAGACGGCGAGAAATGAAGCTCGGCCGCGAGTCCGGCGAGGACGGTGCCGATCACCGAGACGACACATATCAGTTCGTCCGCGACCATGAAGCGTCTTTGCGCAATGCCTCTGCGGGTGTCGCGTAACAGGCGCTGTCCCAGTCCACCGCTGAGCGCACGCGCGGATAGACCCTCGCGGATCAACAGTTGTCCCCACACGGGTTCGCGACAGGCGCGTAACAGCGTATGACGTACGGACACGGCGACCACTTCTGCCGGGTCGGACAGGCCGCCGACGAGGCCATCGAGCGTATCCGCGAATTGCTCGAACAGCCATTCGACGAGTGTCGTGAAGAGCCCTTCCTTCGAGTCGAAGTGATTGTAGAACGACCCGAATCCCACGTCGGCAGCGTCGGTGATCTCGTTGATCGTGACGCCGTCCATTCCCTTTTTCGCGATCAGGCCGAACGCGGCATCAAGCAAACGCACGCGCGTTTCGTGCTTGCGCCGGACGAGCCGGGGCGACCGCGCTGTGATGGACTCGGGGGGCGAATTCGGCCCCTTGACTGTCTGCCGACGACCCGTGCGCGCCCTGCGGACATCTGCCATGTTGTCTCTCTGGTTACTGTTCGTTGTGATTGTAGGTATCTTTGTCATAGTTGACAATAGTATCAAAGATGGGTCTAATGTCACCAGAGCGCCTGAGATGACGGAAATCGCGTAGCCATCAGGGCTCAGGCAGCGGGTCGATACAACGATCAGAGCTTTGAGGCGCTGGATTCAATCGGCGCCTTGCTGCGGCGAGCAGCGCTGAAGGGTGCGCACGCATCAGCCTGTGCGCCGGTCGCGTGCCGCCGATCGCAACACCGCCCGCGTGGCTGGCCTCGGTCAGCGTGAAATCAATTTCCATCTGAACTCATCGGCTTCCTTGTGAACATCGTGAAACACTCCGGTCCTGACGCACCGATACGGGCGTGCTCCCTGTTGCTTTCCTGCGCCCGGTCGATACACCGGGCACCCGCCGTCATCGCGGCGTGCACCGCAATCCTTCTTTGCGGATGTCACCACGACAAAGCCGCCGTGCCGGAGGCCAGACCCGTAGTCGCGCGTGCCGTTCACGCGGACGGGCGTATCGCGGGTGACTCGTTGCCGGCGCAGGTCCAGGCGCGCTACGCCACGCCTCTTTCGTTCCGCGTGGGAGGCAAAATCATCGAGCGGCGGGTGCGGATCGGCGACACGGTAAAAGCAGGGCAGACGGTCGCGCTGCTCGATCCGACCGATCTGCAAAACAACCTCGTCAACGCGCGCGCCCAGCTTGATGCGGCCGAACATCGCCTCGTCTTCGCGAAGCAGCAGCTCGATCGGGACGAGGCGCAGGCACGCGCGAACCTGATATCGACCGCACAGCTGGAGCAGACCCAGGACGCCTACGCTTCCGCGCTCGCGCAGCGCACTTCCGCTCTCGCGCAGATGGCACTTGCGACGGATCACCTGCGCTATGCGACGCTGGTGGCCGATCACGACGGCGTGATTAAGTCGGAAGACGCCGATTCCGGCCAGAACGTGCAGGCAACTCAAGCGGTGTATCACCTGGACTGGACGGGCGACATCGATATCGCTTGCGACGCGCCCGAAGCAACGGTGAATGCGCTGGCAGTCGGCAACAAGGCGCACGTCACGCTGCCCGCGCTGCCCGGCAAGACCTTTGATGCATCGGTGCGTGAGGTGTCCGCCGCCGCCGATCCGGAAAGCCGCACCTGGCGCGTCAAGCTGACGCTAACTTCGCCAGGCCCGGAGGTGCGTCTCGGCATGAGCGCGAACGTGACGTTCGATGCCGCTGGCAACGCCGGCACTGCACAGCCCTATACGCTGCCCGTGACGGCGCTCTTTCACCGCGGCGAGCAACCTGCGGTATGGGTGGCGCGCACCGGTAGCGACACCCTCGAACTGCGTCCGGTCACCATCGGGCGATACGACGAACGCACGGTGCTGGTCAGCTCGGGCCTGCACGATGGCGACCGGGTCGTGCTGCAAGGCGTGCATGCAGTCAGCGCCGGCGAGCACGTCCAGGTTGTGCCTCCGCTGCATCCGGAGGACTTTCCGTCATGAACGCGCGCGACCATGAAAACGCGCGCGACGACGCGCGCGTGAAAACAGGCGACGGCTCGGGTGCTGAAGGAACCGGTTTCAATCTTTCCGCGTGGGCGTTGCGGCACCAGCAACTGGTGATCTTCCTGATCGGGCTCGCCAC
The DNA here is from genome assembly GCF_021390635.1 of Paraburkholderia sp. HD33-4. Taxonomy (NCBI): domain Bacteria; kingdom Pseudomonadati; phylum Pseudomonadota; class Betaproteobacteria; order Burkholderiales; family Burkholderiaceae; genus Paraburkholderia; species Paraburkholderia sp. HD33-4. The sequence goes on from NZ_JAJEJS010000004.1 coordinate 110,637, forward strand.
GCTGTTCGGCGTGTTCGGCTACACCCACCTTGCGCAATCGGAAGATCCGCCTTTCACGTTCCGCACAATGGTCATCAAGACCTACTGGCCGGGCGCAACGGCCCGCGAAGTGCAGGAGCAGATCACCGACCGGATCGGCCGCCAGTTGCAGGCAGCGCCGTATGTCGACAACGTCAAGAGCTACTCGCGGCCCGGCGAGTCGATGATCTTCTTCGCCATGAAGGACTCGGCGCCGGTCAAGGAGGTGCCCGAGACCTGGTACCAGGTGCGCAAGAAGGTCGGCGACATCCAGGCGACGCTTCCCAGGGGAACGGCCGGGCCGTTCTTCAACGACGAGTTCGGCGACGTCTATACGGACATCTACGCGCTTGAAGGCGACGGCTTCTCGCCCGCGCAGCTGCACGATTACGCGGACAGGCTGCGCTCCGTGCTGTTGCGGGTGCCCGGTGTCGCGAAGGTCGACTACTTCGGCGATCCCGATCAGCACATCTTCGTGGAGATTTCGAACACGCAGCTGACGCGGCTGGCGATCACGCCGCAGCAACTCGCTCAGGCGATCGACGCGCAGAACGCCGTTGCGCCTGTCGGTACCATCACGACCGCGGACGACCGCGTGTTCGTGCGGCCAAGCGGCGCATTCAAGGACGAACAGGCGCTCGCCGACGTGCTGATCACCGTGAACAAGCGCTCGTTTCGCCTCGGCGACATTGCGACGATCAGGCGCGGCTATGACGATCCGCCGGTCACGCAGATGCGCGTGGGCGGCGGCGCGGTGCTCGGCATCGGCGTGACAATGCAAAAGGGTGGCGACGTGATCGACCTCGGCAAGGCGCTCGACGCAAAGACGGCAGAACTTCAGGCGTCGCTGCCGGCTGGTCTGAAGCTCGTGGGCGTGTCGAGCATGCCGCACGCGGTGAAGCATTCGGTCGATGACTTCGTGGAGGCGGTCGGCGAAGCGGTGGCCATCGTGCTGGTCGTGAGTCTCATCTCGCTCGGCCTGCGTACCGGGATGGTGGTGGTGATCACCATTCCGATCGTGCTCGCGGTGACGGCGCTGTGCATGCATGTGTTCGGTATCGGCCTGGACAAGGTATCGCTCGGCACGCTGGTGCTTGCGCTGGGGCTGCTGGTCGACGACGCGATCATCGCCGTCGAGATGATGGCGGTGAAGCTCGAACAGGGCTGGAGCCGCATGCGCGCGGCGGCCTTCGCCTATTCGAGCACGGCTTTTCCAATGCTGACCGGTACGCTGGTGACGGTTTCGGGCTTTCTGCCGATCGCGCTGGCCAAATCGAGCACTGGTGAGTACACGCGTTCGATCTTCGAAGTGTCAGCCATCGCGCTGATCGTTTCGTGGTTCGCCGCGGTCGTACTGGTGCCGTTGCTGGGCTTTCACCTGCTGCCCGAGCACAAACGCCACGCGAGCGGTGAACACGGCCACGAGCACGATGTGTACAACACCGGCTTCTACCGGCGTCTGTCGGGCTGGGTCAGCGGGTGTATCGACCGCCGCTGGGCCGTGCTCGGCATCACGGTCGTGCTGTTCGCGATCGCGATGGCGGCATTCACGCGCGTGCCACAGCAGTTCTTCCCGAACTCCGAACGGCCGGAACTGCTGGTCGATCTGAGGTTGCCGGAGGGCGCATCGTTCGAAGCGACGCTGCGTGAAGCGAAGCGCCTCGAAAAGGTGCTGGATGGCAAGCCGGAAATCGCGCATTTCGTCGACTTCGTGGGCACCGGCGCGCCGCGCTTCTACCTGCCGCTCGACCAGCAGCTTCAGCAGCCGAACTTCGCGCAGTTCGTGATTACCGCGAAAGACGTCGAGACACGCGAAGAGTTGATGCAGTGGCTCGACGCGAAACTGGAGAAGGATTTCTCCGGGGTCCGCACGCGCGTCGCACGTCTCGAGAACGGACCGCCGGTCGGCTTCCCGATCAAGTTTCGGGTCAGCGGCGACGATATCGCGACCGTGCGCTCGATCGCGGAGAAGGTCGCCGAAAAGACCCGCGCCGACGCGCGCACGCGCAACGTCCAGTTCGACTGGGACGAGCCCGCTGAACGTTCGCTCTCGTTCGAAATCGACCAGAACCGCGCGCGGCAGCTTGGTGTCACGTCGGAGGACGTGTCCAGTTTCCTCGCAATGACGCTGTCCGGCTTCACCGTCACGCAGTATCGCGAGCGCGACAAGCTGATCAACGTCGACCTGCGCGCGCCGAAGAGCGAGCGCGTCGATCCCGCGAAGCTCACGAGCCTTGCGGTGCCGACGCCGAACGGCCCGGTGCCGCTTGGTGCGCTCGGACACGTGCGCGACACCCTGGAGTATGGCGTGATCTGGGAACGTGACCGGCAGCCGACGATCACGGTGCAGGCGGACGTGCGCGGCGACGCACAGGGCATCGACGTCACGCGCGACATCGACCGTGCGCTCACCGCGGAGCGCGCCGGGCTGCCAGTCGGCTATCGGATCGACGTGGGCGGCGCGGTCGAAGAGAGCGTGAAAGGCCAGACATCGATCAACGCGGAAATGCCGCTGATGGTCATCGCGGTACTGATGCTGCTGATGATCCAGCTGAAGAACTTCGCGCGCACCTTCATCGTCGTGCTGACCGCGCCGCTGGGCCTGATCGGCGTGGTGAGCGCGCTGCTGCTGTTCGGCAAGCCGTTCGGCTTCGTCGCGTTGCTGGGCGTGATCGCGATGTTCGGCATCATCATGCGCAACTCCGTGATTCTCGTCGACCAGATCGATCAGGACATCGCGGCGGGGCACCCTCGCTTCGACGCGATCATCGGCGCGACGGTGCGGCGTTTCAGGCCGATCATGCTGACGGCCGCCGCCGCCGTGCTCGCACTGATACCGCTGCTTCGCTCGGGCTTTTTCGGCCCGATGGCGACCGCGCTGATGGGCGGCATCACCGTCGCCACGCTGTTGACGGTGTTCTTTCTGCCGGCGCTCTACGCGACCTGCTTCAGGGTCCGGCGTGACGAGTCCGGGACGACGCAAGCGCTCGTCGCCGAGCCTACGGAGGTGTGATCATGAACGTTCCATTCAGGACTTCCGTGCTGGCGTTGGCTGCCGCGCTGACCGTCACGGCGTGCTCGTTCGGCCCGGGCGGTGAACCGCCGGCGATGCCGTCGCCGCAACATTACGGTGCACAGGCGCAGCCGTCCAATACCGTGACGGCCGCTGGCGTTGCGCAGACATTCGATGTCGGCGCAACGGGGGCGGCCCAATGGTGGCGCCTGTACCGATCCGACACGCTCGATGAGCTCGTCGACGAGGGCCTGCGCAACAGCCCGACCCTCGCGGCAACCCAGCGCACGCTCGCGGCCGCGCAGGAGCAGCTGCGTGCGCAGGTCGACGCTTCGACGCTGCCGTCAATCGATGGCAGCGTGCAGGTCGAGCGCGCCCGCACTGCGGTCGTGCCGGGGCTCGGACCGCAGCAGGTGCAATACAACTTCTTCGCCGGCCAGATATTCACGCATTACACGTTCGACCTGTTCGGCGAGACGCGTTACATGAACTCGGCAAGCGCCGCGCGCGTGCACGTGCAGGCATTCGAACTGGAGGCGTCGCGTCGCGCGCTTGCCGCCAACATCGTTGCGAGCGTGATCAATGTCGCGGCTCTCGACCGGCAGATCGCCCTTACCGGGCGGCTCGTCGAAGTGTCCAACGCTGTCGCGGGCGAGGATGAGCAGCGGTTCGCGCTCGGTTCGGTGTCGCGCGCCCAGATGCTTGAATCGAAACAGGACGCGGCCTCGATCGCGGCGACGCTGCCTGCACTGCGGCAGCAACGCACGTGCGCGGTCCATGCGCTGGCGGTGCTGATCGGCCGCACGCCTGATAACGCGCCGGGCGTGCCGGATCTCGACAGTCTCACGCTGCCCGCGCACGTGCCTGTTGCGGTGCCGTCGGACCTGTTGCGTTCGCGCCCGGACATTCAGGCAGCGGACGCCGCCGTCAAGGCCGCCGCTGCCGACGTGGGCGCCGCGACGGCGCAGCTTTTCCCGAGCCTGTCGCTCACCGCCTCGATGGGCCGCGGCGGCTTCAGCTGGCCGACGGTATTCTCCGGCGCGGGCGGCCTGTGGGCGCTCGGCGCCGGGCTGTCGCAGCCGATCTTCCATGGCGGTGCGCTGTTCGCGCAGCGTCGCGCGTCGATCGATGCGTACGACGCCGCCGTGCTGCACTACAAGGCGACCGTGCTCTCCGCGTTCCAGGATGTCGCGAACTCGCTGGCCGCGCTGGATAACGATGCGCAAACGCTCGCGTCGGCGGCCATGGCCGCGGACGCTGCGCACGCCGGGTTCGACGATGCCGCATCGCGCCATCGCCTGGGTTCGCTGCCGTCGACGGCGGCTCACGCCAGCGAGTCGCGCTATCTCAACGCTGAGCTCGGCGCCGTACGCGCGGCGGGTCAGCGCATGAGTGACACCGCGGCGTTGTTCCAGGCGATGGGGGAGCTGCCCCTGGCCCAGCAGACGGCAGCGTCGACGCAATGATCGCGCGCGTATGACGAGCATGGACTATCGCAGACTGATTGCCTGCCACGAATGCGATCTGCTGTTTCGCAAGCCTGCGGTCGTCGGAGCGCGCGCGGCACGCTGCACGCGATGCGCAGCGAAGCTGACCGCATTGGCGGGTGCTGGCGGTGGTTCCCTCGACCGCATCTGCGCCGTGACGCTCGCGGCGTTGATTACGTTCTGCATCGCGCAGGCGTTCCCGGTGATCGAGCTGCATGCCAACGGCATGACCTCCGAAGCGACGCTCATCGGCGCCGTGCGCTCGCTCTGGTCAGGCAATATGCGCGCGGTCGCGGCGATGGTGTTCTGTGCATCGATACTCTTTCCGCTGATCGAGGTGAGTGCCTTCCTGTATCTGCTGGTGCCGCTTCGCATCGGCAGGCTGCCGCCCCGTTTCAACCGGGCGATGCGCGTCGTGCAACTGGTGCGTCCGTGGTGCATGGTCGAGGTATTCATGCTCGGCGTGCTCGTGACGATCGTGAAGATGGTCAGCATCGCCGACGTGATCGCGGGGCCAGGCCTGTTTGCACTGGCCGGGTTGACCGGGATGCTGGCCGTCGTTGCCTCATTCGATCCCGGCCGGCTGTGGGCGGTCCATGAGCGGCTCACGTCTGACCGGACGACGGGCATCCGCTGGTCCAGGGTCGGAGACCGACGTGAGCGCTTGATGCGGCCGCAGCCAGCGCGCGAATGGACGAGTTCGTCGGCCCCGACCGCACGGCACGCTGGACTGGTCTGCTGCCATGCTTGCGGTCTGGTTCAGGCGCACGCGGAAGGCCGGACGCACCAGCGCTGCTGGCGATGCGGGCACCCCCTGCACCAACGCCGTCCGGACAGCCTGACGCGAACCACCAGTCTGCTGCTCGCCGCCGTGTTCGCCTACATCCCGGCCAATCTGCTGCCGATCATGCATGCGTCGTCGCTCGGCCGCTCCGAGGACGACACGATCCTGGGCGGCGTCGCGTACTTCTGGACCTCGGGCGACTGGCCGCTCGCCGTCGTGGTGTTTGTCGCGAGCGTTCTCGTACCGATACTCAAGCTGGCAGTTCTCACGCTTCTCACGCTGTCGGCCCGTCGCGAGCCGGCCTGGCGGCCTCGCGAATGCACCGCGCTCTATCGCCTGGTCGAGCGTATCGGCCGCTGGTCGATGCTCGATGTGTTCGTCGTCGCACTGACGGTCACACTGGTGCATTTCGGCTCTTTTGCGGTCATCACGGCGGGACCGGCCGCGCTCGCTTTTGCGGCGGTGGTGATTCTCACGATGCTCGCGTCGCATCAGTTCGATCCACGGCTCATCTGGGACAACGGCGATGCGGGCAAGCGGCGCGCGCCGACCAATCGACGAAACGCGCGTTGATCTCAGCGCTGCCTCTCAACAAACCGGACTCTCTGAAACAGCTCCCGAACGATGCATCTTCCCAATCTGCCCAGCCCCGAACTTCGGCCGCATAAACGCCGACTGCCCTCCCTGATATGGTTAGTACCGCTGATCTGCGCATTGATCGGCATTGCGCTCGTGGCGAAATCGGTCGCCGAAAAAGGGCCCGTCATCACCGTCACCTTCGATAACGCGGAAGGCATGGAGGCGGGCAAGACCAAGGTCAGGTACAAGGACGTGGACATCGGCTCGGTGCAAGCCATCACGCTGTCGAAGGATCTGCGACGAGTGATCGTGAGCATCCAGCTCGGCAAGGACGCCGCGAAGTTCGCGACGCAAGGCACACGGTACTGGGTCGTGCGTCCGCGTGTCGGAGCAAACGGGATTTCGGGCCTCGGTACCTTGCTATCAGGCGCCTACATCGGCGCGGATATCGGGCGCTCGACCGGCACGCAAAGCGACTTTGTCGGACTGGAAAACCCGCCCATTGTCACGACGGGGCAACGGGGACATCAGTACACGCTGCGCGGCGAATCGCTCGGCTCGATCGATATCGGCGCCCCGGTTTTCTACCATCGTATCCAGGCAGGGCAGGTGGTCGGCTTTTCGCTCGACCCTCACGGCGACGGCGTGATCGTCAATGTGTTCGTCAATGCTCCGTTCGATCAGTATGTCGGGACCCATACGCGATGGTGGCATGCAAGCGGCGTCGATCTGCGTCTCGATTCGAACGGTCTGAAGCTCAATACGCAGTCTCTCGCGACCGTCGTGGTCGGCGGGCTGGCGTTTCAGACACCTGTCGGTCAGGACGGCGGACCGCCGGCGGCCGACAAGGCCGGGTTCCGGCTCGCGGCCGACGAGCAGGACGCGATGCGCGAGCCTGACGGCCAGCCTCTCAATGTGGTGATGCGATTCGACCAGTCGCTCAGGGGATTGTCCGTCGGCGCGCCGGTGGACCTTCGCGGGATCGTGCTGGGGCAGGTGACCGGCATCGGTATCGAATACAGCGAAACGCAGAAGAGCTTCAGCATGAAAGTGTCGATGGCGCTTTATCCCGACCGCCTGAGCCGACGCACCAGCGACGCGCTGCCCGACCCCAACACGCCGGGCGGTCACGAGTTGCTTCAGCATCTCGTAACGGAGGGGCTGCGCGGACAGTTGCGCACTGGCAGCCTGCTGACCGGCCAGCTTTATCTCGCGCTGGATATGTTCCCGAAAGCGCCTCGCGCGAGCGTCGATGTGAGCCGCAATCCGATCGAACTGCCGACCGTGCCGAATACGCTCGACGAGCTGCAGGTGCAGGTCGCGGACATCGCCCGAAAGCTGAACCAGGTTCCGTTCGACAAGATCGGCGCCAACCTGAACGGCGCGCTCGAAAACGCCAACAAGCTGTTCGGTCATATGGACACGGAGGTCGTGCCGCAAGCGCGTGACACCCTGGCGGCCGCACAGAAGACCTTCAGTACCGCCGAGACGACGCTGCACCAGGCCGCTCCGATGCAGTCCGACATTCAGGATGCGATGCAGGAATTGACACGTACCTTGCAGTCGCTCAATGCACTCGCTGATTACCTCGAGCGCCATCCGCAAGCGCTGCTGTTCGGCAAGAAAGGAGACCAGCCATGATCCGGATCTCACGCTTGCCGCTACGTGCGCTGCCGCGCACAGTGGCCGTCGCGGGCCTTGTCTTTCTGACGGCGTGCGCTTCGCCGTCAGCGCGCTTCTATACGCTCGCAACCGATGCACCGGCGACGTTCGCGAGCAGTAGCGCAACCGCTGCCTGGCGCATCGACGTGCGGCCTGTGAAAGTGCCTGCCGCCGTCGCGAGAAGTCAGCTTGTCGTGCAGGTCGACGCGGAGCAGGTAAAAGTGCTGGAGGACGACCGATGGGCTTCGTCGCTTGCGGACGAGATACGCTCCGCGCTCATTGCCGGCGTTAGCCGGCAGGCCGACACCGGCGGGCGCGGCGCGTCGGCGAAGGGCACGGACATTCCCGTCTATCAGATCGCCGCGGAGGTCGAGCGTTTCGAATCGTGGCCTCGCTCCCATGTGCTGATCGACGTTGTGTGGAGCGTGCGCAAGTCAGATGGCGGCGGTGCACTAACCTGCCACAGCGTGTTAAGCGAACCTGTGTCGGACGGCTATCAGGCGATCGTCGACGGGCACCGGCGCGCGATCGCCATCATCGCCGCCCAGATCGCCCAGGCGGTCCGGGCTCTCGCCGCGAACCCGGCGGACGCCCCGTTCAGCGCTGCGCGCGCGTCGCGCAGCAGCGCACCGGGCGCGTTGTCCTGTCCCGATGTCGCCCGATCAACGGACGCCGGGTTCGTTGCCCGGCAGGCGCCGAGCGAAGCTTTGCCGGACGTCGTCGAGTGACGGTCGATGCGGGTCGCGGTTCGGCGCCCATGTGCGCCGGACGCGGCGCGCACCCGCTTGTCGTCACTATTCGTCCACTGTTTCCTCGACGGTGGGCAGCGGACGCGCCGCGACCTTTTCCGCTTCCGCGCGCTTGAGCCCAAGTGTCTGCAGCAACATGGCCGCCGTACGCTCAGGAAGGTGCCCGCCGTCGAAGCCGAGTTCTTCGAGGAGGCCCGCTGCAGCTGCGCCCGGCGCGACGTAGTTCAGTTCGGCCGCGATCGCCGACAGTACCGTGCCGCCCACCGCCAGAAATCCAATCAAAGGGTCGGCGACGACGAATCGCTTTGCGTCGATACCGTTACCGATGTCGCGCAGCAGCCGCTGACCTAGCCCGCGACTCAACGTGCCCGCGGAGAAACCTTCGCGAATCAGGAATCGTCCCCAGACCGGGTCATGCCGCGCACGCAGGATGGTGTGACGAACCGACACCGCCACGACCTCCGCGGGGTCCGAAATGCCGCCCGCGAGGCGATCGAGCATGTCCGCGAATTCCTCGAACACATTGTCGACGAGCGTCGAATAGATCGCCTCCTTCGACTCGAAGTGATTGTAGAAGGAGCCGAAGCCGACATCGGCGGCCTCGGTGATTTCGTTGATCGCGACGCCTTCCATGCCCCTCTCGGCCATCAGCCTCAGCGCGGCATCGAGCAGACGGACGCGGGTTTCACGTTTGCGGCGCGCACCGCGCGGCTCCCGTTCGTCGGCGACGGGGGCCGGCGAGGGCGCCGCGGGTGGCGAGTTTTTTGGGGGCCGGCGATTGATTGTGGTCGTCATCATCGATTCACATGTGGTGTTTTACACAGTATAGATTGGAATCTCTATATTGACAAAACGATCAGCGATGAGTTTAATGTCATTAACGGCGCCGGACGCCGGTCTAACGAAACAGATGGAGAGACTATGGAGACGACCACCGAAAACGGTGCCGCACCGGAATTGTCGACTGAACAGCCGGCGCGTCATCCCAATCCGACGGCGAAAGCGACGGCATTGGCCTATCTGATGTTCGATCGGCCCGACCTCGGAAAAGCCGAACGTTTTCTCAACGACTTCGGGCTGCAGACGGTCTTGCGTGATGAAGCTTCATTACTTTTGCGCGGCACGGGCGCTTCGCACTTTTGCTATGTCGTTCGCAAGGCGCCGAAATCGCGGTTCGTGGGGTTCGGCTTGCAGGTCGGCAGCTGGCTCGAGCTGGTCGCGCTGCAAAAACTGCCGGGCGCGGCGGGGGTCGAGCGTTCGTCGTTGCCGGGCGGCGGCTTCGTGGTGAGGCTGACCGATCCTTCAGGTTTTCGTGTCGATGCGCTCTGGGGCCAGACGCCGGCGTCGAGCTTGCCTCACCGGCTGCCGTTGCCCTTCAACTCCGTCGATGCCACGGTCCGCGTCAACGGGACCCAGCGACCGCCCGGCCACGCGCCGGAGATCGTCCGACTCGGGCACGTGGTGCTCGAACTCGCCGACTATCAGAAAACCTGCGCGTGGTACACGCAGCACTTCGGCTTCATTCCGAGCGACGTACAGGTGCTTCCCGACGGCTCTCCCGCTGTCGCCTTCATGCGCCTCGATCTGGGTGGCGAGCCCGCCGACCATCACACGCTTGCGCTCGCTCAGGGATTTGTCGCGAAATACAGCCACAGCGCTTATGAGCTCATCGACGCAGACGCGGTCGGCATGGGGCAGCGCATTCTCCGCGACAGCGGCTGGACCCACGCCTGGGGGATCGGCCGGCATATCCTCGGCAGTCAGATCTTCGACTACTGGCTGGACCCGTGGGGCGACAAGCACGAACACTACTGCGACGGCGACCTGTTCACTGCGGACGCGCCGACCGGAATCCATGCGGTGAGCCGCGACGCGATGGCGCAGTGGGGACCGACGATGCCGCGCAGCTTCACGAAGCCGAAATTGACGCCTGTGAGCATCGCCGGACTGGTTCGCAACCTGCGCCGCAGCCCCGACCTCACGCTGGCCAAGCTGAGGACACTCGCCCGAATTTTCGCCTGAAGCGACACATGTTCATCGAATCCGGAGATTAGAAATGCCAGTTCACGTTCTGCATTACCTGCATGATGGTCGCGCCCAGTGGGGCGTTGTTGCCCATGGCGCAATCACGCCGATACCTGGCGAGTTCAGATCGACCGCCGCATTCATCGAGGCGAACCCGGTCGAACGGCTGCTGTTGCTGGACGGCCCGACGATTCCCGAGTCGCAGGTGCAATGGCTGTCGCCGGTGACCGCGAATCAGCAGTTCATCTGCCAGGGAGCGAACTATCGCCAGCATATGATCGAATCCGGCATGGACCCGGATGCGAAGAAGTTCAACATGATCTTCACGAAGGCGACGAGTTGCATCGTTGCGGCCGACTCGCCGCTCGTGAAGCCGGAGCAGGTGCGATTACTCGATTACGAAATCGAACTCGGTCTTGTCCTCAGACGGGACATCACCTCCCGCGTAACGGTGACGGACGAGAATCTCCACGAATTTGTCGCGGGCGCGGTGATCGTGAATGATTACTCGGCGCGCGACATACAGATTCCGCAGATGCAGTTCTACAAGGGCAAGAGTTATCGGACGTTCGGCCCTGTCGGCCCGTATCTGTGTCTGCTGCAGAAGGAAGAAATTGCGAAGCTGGGCGAGCTCGTACTGACGCTGACGGTCAATGGAACCGTCCGGCAGAACGACACCACGGCGGCCCTCGTCTATGGTCCCGCGGAGACGCTGACCGAGCTCTCAGGCGTACAGGACCTGCACACAGGCGACCTGCTCGCGACCGGCACGCCGTCCGGTTGCGCGTTAATCATTCCGTCACCCGACAAGCAGCGCGCCGCCGCTCAGTTGCCTGAAGCGGAAAAGTGGCGTCTCTTCCTGAATCTGCAGGCCGAACGAACGCAGTATCTGCAGGTGGGGGACGTCGTGGAGGCGAGCATCATCAGCTACGACCGCTCGATCAATCTGGGCGTGCAGCAGAACCGCGTAGTCGCAGAGGCACCATGAAAGGCGTCGCGAACATCCAGGACGTCCGTGCTATGGAAGCGCACGGACAACCCGCGGATCTCCCCACGAACACGTACGAGATGATCTGCCGGGGCGCGGCCATCGATCCATCGGCGCCCGCTCTATCGTTCTTCGCGACAGTCGACGACTACTACGCGAATCCCGAGTGCTGGACATATGCCGAGCTGCTGCGCGACATCACCCGCACCGCGAACATGTTTTCGCGGCTCGGTGTGCAGCGCGGCTCTGTCGTCGCGTACGTGCTGCCCAATCTGCCAGAAACACATTTTGTGATCTGGGGTGCAGAGGCCGTCGGAATTGTCTGCGCAATCAACCCGCTGCTCGAAGCCGCGGCGATCGGCGAGCTGCTCAACGCGTCAGGTGCAACCGTGCTTGTTACGCTCGCGCCATTTCCGGGCACAGACCTCTGGCAAAAAGTCCATTCGATCCTCGACGACATTCCGTCGCTCAAACACGTCGTGCTCGTCGATCTCGCCGAACATGTGACGGGGGAACGGCGAGCGACGGCTTTGAACCGTCAACGCGTCGAATGCCCGAGGCCGCTCGATGGCGGTGACGTGCCACGCGACATTCCAGCGCGCCTCGTCGTCCACGACTTCAACCCGGCAATCGCATACGAATCCAGCACCTCGCTCACCGCCAGGTACCAGATGAAAGCCGACGACGTGTCCTCCTTCTTTTGCACAGGCGGCACGACCGGTCTGCCGAAGATCGCCATGCGCCGGCACGGCAACGAGGTGGCAAATGCATGGAGCGCGGGCCAGTTTTTCGGCGACAGCGTGGGACCCGGGAAGACGATGTTTTGCGGATTGCCGCTTTTTCACGTCAATGCAGCGATGGTGACGGGACTGCTGCCGTTTTCGCGCGGCGCCCATGTCGTGCTCGGTACGCCGCAGGGATATCGCGCAGAGCGCGTTGTCGCGCGCTTCTGGCAGATCGTGGAACGCTATCGTGTCAATTTCTTCAGCGGCGTGCCGACGCTTTACGGGTCGCTACTGGACGTGCCGATCGGTGGCTGCGACGTCAGCTCGCTCGAATATGCGCTTTGCGGCGCCGCGCCGATGCCCGCGGAGTTGCTGCGTGCTTTTCAGGCTCGCACCGGAATCAGGATTCTCGAGGGCTACGGCCTCACGGAAGGCACCTGCATCAGCAGCGCCAATCCGCCGCTTGGCGAACGGCGGCCCGGTTCCATCGGCCTGCCTCTGCCCGGTCAGGCGATGAAGGCCGTGGTCGTCGACGAAACCGGACGGTACGTGCGTGACTGCGCTGTGAACGAACCGGGCCAGCTGGTGATTTCCGGTCCCAACGTGTTCAGCGGCTATGCGAGGCCGGAACAGAATCACGGGATCTGGATGGAACTGGGTGACGGCGGCCGCTGGCTCAATACCGGAGACATCGGCCGTTGCGACGCCGACGGTTATTTCTGGCTCACCGGCCGGAAGAAGGAGCTGATTATCCGTGGCGGACACAACATCGACCCTGCGGCAATCGAGGAACCCCTTCACCGCCATCCCGCAGTCCAGATTGCCGCAGCCGTGGGTCGCCCCGATATGCACGCGGGTGAATTGCCGGTCGCCTATGTCCAGCTAAAACCAGGCACCACCGCAACCGAAGCGGAACTCGTGGAGTTCCTGCGTCACGAGATCAACGAGCGTGCCGCGTGTCCAAAGGGAATACGGATCGTGGATGCGATGCCACTGACGGGCGTCGGCAAGATATTCAAGCCGGCGCTGAGACGGCGCGAAACGGAAGACGCGCTTAAGACGGCACTCGTCGCGGCCGGCGTCGGGGATGCAACCGTTAGCATCATTGAAGACAGCTCGCGCGGGATTTCACTGCACGTCGACCTTCCGGACCCTGCGCTGGAAGCATTGGCGACTTCCGCGCTCGGACGCTTTCCGTTCGCATTTTCGGTCTCGGCTGCCGCGAAGCCACCGAACAATCCTGACAGTCAGGAAGCGATCGGGGTGCCTGGCAGGCCAAGGTAACAGGAGCAAAGACGTTGGCGGGAACGTGAGTCACGTGCAAGGGGCCGGTACCGTACCCGAGACGCCGGTGGCATGAGTCAAGAGCTCAAAACGATTTTGATGGGAAAGAGAATGCGTACTACCTCGGAAAGATCCTTGCGTTCGCTTGTTGAAAAATGGCTCGGTCCAACTTCTGCGGCGCCGGTTCGGGTTACGCGATTCGGTCATGCGGGCTCGAATCGGAAACACCATGTGCGTATCGAACTGATGCTACCGACAGGCCCGGTTGGACTATTTTTCTTCCGGCACCGCGACGGTGCGTGGTGTGTGTTCCCGCCCGAGGCTGAGCGCCTTGCGATGCGCGCTTACTAGCGGGCATGGCGATTGAGGGCAAGCTGTATCAGTACCTGTACGGAACGGAGAGAGTAGAGGTAACTGGACGCCTTAGATCTCGCCACCAGCGGGTACGGTGTAGACGGAACCCCAAAAATCACTCGAAAGCGTTTTTACAAAACGAGTTCGAAACGAGATAAACGTGGTCGAAATATCGGTACAGTCATTTACTTATTTAGTATGACTACGTAACAGATCGCACCGTTGATCTTCATAGCCGGACGAAGAACTATGGAGAACGACACAACCCTCCGGGCCGGAGTGCGGATTGGTTTCACGGCATGCACCCCGGTTCATAAAAATTTCCAGACACCGAGACAGGAGACGACACGTGAAGAATTACAGGCGAATAATCAGCACCGCCGGAATGGCGGCTTGTATCTGCTCGGCCGCGCTTACCGACTATGCCAATGCGCAATCGGCCGGAAGTGTCACACTGTCGACGGGATGGCTTCACATTGCGCCACAGGGCGACGCATCGCCTCTAACCGTGCAAAGCATTGGCGGCGTAACGGTGAATCAGCAGCTACCCGGTAGTGGGGCGCATCCGACTTCTTCGGATACGGTGGGAATTACCACTGAGTACTACGTCACGGACAACATCGGTGTCGCCATGCTATTTGGTCTGCCGATCAAAGTAAATCTGGTTGGCGACGGGACACTACAGAAGTATGGCAACCTCGGCTCGACAAAACCGATGCCGCCCGCCGTCGAACTTCGATACCACCTGTTTTCAGCCGAGTCGAAAGTCCGCCCATTCGTCGGTCTGGGCGTGAACTATACGTGGTTCACCCAGGTCCGGATTTCCAATGGCCAGTTTGTTACTGACAGCCTCGGACCAGGCGGTTCGGCACACGCGGAACTCAGTTCTTCGTGGAACCCCGTATTCGAGATCGGGGCAAATTACGCAATTACCAAACACTGGTCGGTCGGGACCTCCATCGGTTACATACCTGTGAAGACCCGCCTTACGTTAAACGGTCAGACCGCAACGGGAACGCAGGTCGTTTCAACGTCGACGCTTCGGCTTAATCCCCTTAACGTCTTCGTGAACGTCGCCTATACGTTCTAGCGTGCACAAGTCACGGGCGCGCCAACCGGGAGGTTTGAATGCTCATCAACGACATGGGATACGACATATGGTGGCCCATCCTTCTGCAATGGAGTCCGGCGTTCCCCGGTCGCTAACCCACAGCCGGGCATGACAGCTCGCCCGTGCTGTTCGCACGCTCGGGGAAGCGGTCAGTCGTGCCCTCATGCCACCGCTTGCGCAGCAAAGCTTCCCTTTGGATCGGATAATGAAACGACAGGTTCTCAAGACCATTCTCTTTGCCTTACCCAAGGTCCTTGACCTGACGGCACGCCGCTTTCCCGCCTATCGTGATCGCCTGAAGGAGCGGGATCTCGTGGCGTGGCTCGGACTCATGGATGAAAGCATCGGTCGCGTCATCACGTTCAGGAACGGGCGCGTCCGGTCGCGCGCCGGCAGGCATCGGCGCCCCGACGTGCGCCTGGCCTTCAAGGACGTGGCCACCGCCCTGAAGTTCCTGTCGCCCAGGCCGGATCAGGGCGAAATCATCCACGCCGCGAAGAACTTCAAGGTAGTCACCGAGGGCGAGGACGAACTGCTGGTCTGGCTATTGCAAACCCTGAGCATGATGCAGACCGTCGGCCTGCCGATGGGCACGCCCCTGCGCGACGGCACCCGCCGCTACACCACCTGCACCAACGGCGGCCCTCTGTTCGTCTATGTCAAGGACGACCGTGTGGTGCGGGTGACCCCCATCGATCTGGACAGCACGGATGCGCCTAGCTGGGTGATCGAGGCACGCGGACGCCGCTTCAGCCCGCCACGGCGTGGCCTGGTCGCGCCCCACGCCTTGACGCTCAAGTCACTGGTCTACTCCGACAAGCGCATCCTTCATCCCATGAAGCGGGTCGATTTCGACCCTGACGGCGAACGCAATCCCCAGAACCGGGGCAAATCAGGCTATGTGCGTATCAGCTGGGACGAGGCGCTGGACATTGTCGCGAAGGAAATCAACCGGCAGAAGCGCGTTCACGGTCCCGGTTCCATCACCTTCCCCATGTCGTCCCATCACCAGTGGGGCAATGTGGGCTACTACCTCAGCGCGCTGACGCGCTTTGCCAACCTGATCGGCTTCACCCGGGTCGCCGCCAATCCGGACAGCTGGGAAGGCTGGTACTGGGGCGCCATGCATCATTTCGGCAACTCGATGCGCATCGGCGTGCCATCCGGCTATGGCGGCGTCGAGGATTGCCTCAAGGAAGCGGAGATGATCGTCTTCTGGTCCTGCGATCCCGAAAGCACCAACGGGGCCTATGCAGGCTTCGAGGGAACGCCGCGGCGCCTGTGGGCCAAGGAACTCGGCATCGAGTTCGTTCATATCGACCCGCACTGCAATCCCACTGCCCAGTTGCTGGGCGGCCGCTGGATTCCCGTCCGACCGCAGACTGACGCTGCGCTTGCCACCGCCATCATGTACGTGTGGGCCGTGGAGGACTTGTACGACAAGGATTACGTTGCCACCCGCACGACCGGGTTCGACGACTGGAAGGCCTATCTTCTGGGCGAAACCGACGGGGTTCCCAGGACGCCCGAGTGGCAGGAGAGCGAGACCGGGGTGCCTGCCAGGGACGTCCGTGCGCTTGCGCGCCTGTGGGGAAACAGGAAGGTGCATCTCGCCGTCGGGATGACCGGTGCGGGATTCGGTGGTGCGGGCCGTGGCGCGACCGGAGCCCAATGGGCGCGATGCATGATCATGATGATGGCGATGCAGGGCTGGGGTAAGCCGGGGGTCAATTTCGGCTGCCTTGAAGTCGGTGTTCCCCATGACCTCCATTTCTATTTCCCCGGCTACGCGGACGGCGGCATTTCCGGCGACCTGGCGTGGACCGCCAATGCGGTCAACAATTACCAGCGTATGCCGCACATCCTGACCATGAATCCCGTCAGGCAGATGGTCCCGCGGCAGCAACTTCCCGACGCCATCATCAACGGCCATGCCACGGGCTACCTCTGGGACGGCATGTCGCAGGAAGCCCAGTTCGCGCCGTACAGCTACCCGATGCCCGGGTATTCGCCGATCCACATGATCTATCGCTACGGCGGGTCCGCATTCAGCACGGTGACAAATTCCGGGCGCTGGGCCGACGCCTACCGGCACCCCAGCATCGAGTGCGTGGTCAACCAGTCGATCTGGATGGAGGGCGAGGCCCAGTTTGCCGACCTCATCCTGCCTGCGTGCACTGCGCTGGAGCGCTGGGACATCGGCGAATGGTCGAACTCCGGTGGCTATGCGCACCATGGATTCAGCACGGTCAATCATCGTATGATGACGCTCCAGCACAAGTGCATCGAGCCTTTGGGCGAGTCCCGCTCGGACTACGACATCTTCACCGCCATCCTGACCCGGCTGGGCCTGGGCGGGGTGTTCACCGAGGGATGCAGCGAACTGGACTGGGTCAAGCGGGTCTTTGACTCTTCGGATCTGCCCGATCACATTTCGTGGCGCGAGTTCTGTCGCAAGGGCTATTTCGTCGTGCCGCCAGAGAAGCCCGAGTTGCGCCACCCGGTGGACATGCGCTGGTTCGCGGAGGGCCGGCGGAAAGACCTTCACGAACCGCATCCGCTGCCGTCCCAGTTCGCCGACAAGTTCGGCATGGGCCTGCAGACGCCGAGCGGCAAGCTGGAGTTCGTGCCCGAGTTGCTGAAGCGGCACACTGCGGACAATCCCGAGCGGCCAGCGCTCAACCGATATATCCCCTCGTGGGAGGGGCTGCGCTCGGACCTCGTTCAGCGTTATCCGCTGCAGTTGATTGCCACTCACAGCCGTTACAGCTTCCACACCCATAGCGACGGCAAGAATTCCGCGGTTAACAGCATCGAGGACCATCGCGCGCTGATCGGCGGGCACCGCTTCTGGCTACTGAGGCTGAGTAGGGCAGACGCAACCATTCGAGGCATTGCCCATCGCGACCTCGTCAAGGTTTACAACGACCGGGGCGCAGTGATCTGCGCGGCCGACGTCTCGCCGCTGGTCAACGCGGGAGTGGTCAAGTCGTACGAGGCGAGCGCCGAATTCAAACTGATCGAGATCGACGGCGAGTGCGTCGAAATCGGCGGCTGCATGAATATGCTGACTCCCGACCGTTCTCAAACCGCCGGCACGAGCAGCATGAGCCCCAACTCCTGCCTGGTGCAGGTCGAAAAGTGGCGAGGTGCCGAGGCGTTCATGCTCGGCCGCGCAGCGTGAGGAACATGGAATGAGCAAGTGGAATCTGGTTATCAAGGTCGGGCGTTGCGAGAACTGTCAGAACTGCGTCATTGCCGCGCGGGACGAGCACGTCGGCAACGACTTCCCCGGTTATGCCGCACCCGCCGCGGCCAATGCCGACAGTCCCGTGCGCATCCTGCGCCGTGTTCAGGGCGACGCGCATATGGTCGAGAGCACCTATCTGCCGGTGATGTGCAACCACTGCGATGAAGCGCCGTGCATGCGGGTGGGCGGTGATGCCATTCGCAAGCGCGCCGACGGCATCGTCATCATCGATCCGGACAAGGCGCGGGGCCGGAAGGATATCGTGAAGTCCTGCCCGTACAAGGCGATCGTCTGGAACGATGAACTGCAACTGCCGCAGACCTGGATCTTCGATGCCCACCTGCTCGACCAGGGGTGGCCCCAGCCGCGTTGCCAGCAATCGTGCCCCACTGAAGTGTTCGAGACGCTCAGGCTCGATGACGCAGCGATGGCCGAGAAGGCCCGGCGCGAGGGACTCAAGGTATTGCGGCCCAACCTGGGTACAAAGCCGCGCGTGTGGTACAGCGGCCTCGAGCGCTGGGAAACCTGCTTCATCGGCGGAAGCGTCAGCACCCGAATGGGAGACGTGGTCGAGTGCGTCACCGATGCGGTCGTCGTGCTGTACGTCGGCAATCAGAAGATGGCCGAAACTGTTTCAGACGGCTTCGGCGATTTCCGGTTCGACGGTCTCGCGAAGGGAAGCGGGCTCTACCGGGTCGAAATCCGTCATGCCCACGGCAACGCCTGGCGCAAATGCGAACTGGGCGAAAGCGTTTATCTGGGCGAAGTCAGGCTTGTCCAGTCGACGAACGGCGTCGAGGTCGCGCCATCATGAGCACTGCAACGAAGCTGCTTTGCCTGAGACCAGCGGACCTCATCCGACTGGAGACCCGAAGGACCGCGATGCCACGACCCGGAAAAGGCGAGGTTCTGGTCCGGGTCGAGGCCACTTCAGTCAATCCCATCGACGTCAAGCGCGCCAGGGGGTACGGCCAGCGTCTGCTGAGCCTCAAGGGGGCAGGAAAGTTTCCTCTGGTCCTCGGCAACGACTTTGCCGGAGAGATCGTTTCCGTCGGCGCCGGTGTCGGCCAGTGTGGACCGGGCGACAGGGTCATGGGGTTGGTGCCTACCGGCAGGAAAGGCGGTGCGCATGCGACGCACCTGACGGTGGACGCCCGCCTGGTGCGGCCGGCGGTCGATGGTCTTGCCTCCACGGCACTGGCGGCTTTTCCCTATACTTTTACCACGCTCTGGCTGGCGCTCCGCGGCGCTGGGATCAATGAAGGCAATGCAAAAGGCCAGAAGGTGCTGGTACACGGTGCATCGGGGGGGCTCGGCCAGTTGGCGCTTCAGATCCTTGCGGCCTGGGGGGCTTCAGTCACCGCCATCTGCAGCACGGCAAATATCGAACTCTGCCGGAATCTCGGCGCGACAGCAGTATGGGACAGAACCCGCTGCCGCCTGGAGGAACTGCCCGATCATTTCGATGCCGGCCTGAATTTCGGCGCCTGGGAAGATGAGGCAACCCTTCTTGGCCACCTCCGGCAGGGAGCCCTGGGATACGTTACGACCGTTCATCCCCTGCTGGGAAACATCGACCGTTGCGGTCTTCTGTCGGGAGCCTGGCGTTCACGCCAGGACTGGCGGTTTATGCAATCGCTGGCCAGCGCAAAGGGCGCCCGCTACCGCTGGATCGTGTTCCAACCGGACGAAGGCGCTCTCGACATGCTGCACCAGTTCCTCGCGAGGGGCGCGCTGACACTGTCCGTCGGCGTCTCGGTGCCTTTTGCCAGTGCAGACCTGGCGTTCGAGCACGCCGCCCGGCACAGGAAAGGGCGCGCGATCCTGCTTCCTACCGGGGCTCTGTCAAGTTGACGAGCGTAGACTACCTGTGGCTAAAGCGTAGTTATCCTTATCAAATAGCTATCTCGACTCCGGAAGGGACAGTCCAGCCATGCCATATGGCAAGCTTTCGTTAACCAGGGCGTAATGACATGCCACATTCATCCGCGTCTGGAGCCGCCACCCGATCCGCAGGCACGACCGCCAGATGCGCGGCTGTCGCGACCCATCGCACGCAGGCGTTACTCTCATACTTCGGCCCCATCCGGTTGTTCTCGGCGCGGTTGGTCACGCGTGCGGCCGCTTTGACAAAACGTGCTTTACCTGAGCGAGCTCGGGGATAGCCTTTGCCGCCGGATAACTGCACAGCTGGTCGGTAACGATCCGGCGCGGCGCCGGGTTTGAACCCCGCACCCGCCGGAACAGGCGCGTTGCCGCAGCGTTGCCGCGCCGCTCTTGCACCGGCACGTCGAGTTCGGCGTCATGCTCGTTGGTCCCACGCTCCATGAGATCGTGCCTGGTGATGCCCGCCTTGCGTCACGCCGACGACAGCAGTCTCCACCAACTTGAGCTTTTATCCCGAAGTCGACCACGCCGACGACCGGCGCATTGAATGGCATGCGTACGCACGGCGTGACGAAGCTGCACACTGGTACGAATCCGCTCCACACGCACCTGAACCTCGTCTACACATTCTAAAGTTGGCTGCGGGCTACGCTCCGCGGGAGTTTGGCTGGACCGCAGATGGGAAGGGCGCCGCCCACATGGACGGGACAGGACAGAGCGAGGCTCGCCCGACCGGGCCGGGCAGGCAGGCAGGACCTTGGTCGGCTGGATGCGGGTCGGTCTGATATTCCATGGCGATACGCAACGCGAAGCACCAGCGACTGGCGTCTTTTGCAGCACCGGGCTGCGGACGTCCGCTTCGACTCGCGCCCGTTTCGATGCCTGTGATGGGTGTGGTGGGGGGAGACGCTTCCACGTCGGGTCATTCCGCTGTTCGGTATGACGTTTCCGCCGTCTGCGTTCACGTCAATGGAGATTTTATTGCGCATGTTGACATAACGATCAATATTGAGTCTAATATCACTATGAAGGCGTAACCGCTCTCACGATGGAGGGCGGTGTGATGGACGCAGCCACGCGGCTGGCGCGTAGTCGGACATTGCGGGGAACATCATGCAGGTATCGCAACAGCGGGCACGTGTGCGCGCTGGAGTCACGCGAGAACCGATCGGGCAGAGCCCTCGATATCGGGTCATTGGCAGCCATGGCGTCAGGCCGTTCGTCGCTTTACTCACTCCCCGGTGCACCTGGCGCAAGGCCGTTGAAGTCACTCAGCGGTTCGTCCGCTCAGGGGACACTCGCCTTGCGCCCGCGGTGCGGGCTTCGCTCGACTCACTTGGGAGCGCTGGTAGACGTCACCTCGAGCCGGTGTGCCAGGTGAGTTCGTGGACATCGCCGACCGACGGCATTCTTTCGTCTTCGAATGTCCGGGACCGCCTCATTTTCGGTAGGCTGGTGGAGCTCGTCGAGGCAACCTGGTGAACGCAACGCTCCTATCAGCAATGGCGGCACTGTTCGGCGCATCGATCGCTGGCCTGACATCCGTTGTCACGCAACGAACGCAGGCCAAGGCAGAGTGGCTTGCGCACGATCGCGTCCGCCGGCAGGACCTCTATAACGAGTTCATTGAGGAGGCGTCGCATTGCTATGTCCACGCACTTCAGCACGATGAGCCGGACCTTGCTGCTCTCGTCAGTCTGTTCGCGAAGATAAGCCGTATACGTGTCCAATCCTCGACAGAGGTTGCGCGAGAAGCCGATCAGGTTGGCCGGAAGATTGCGGATACGTACCACGCCCCGAAAAGGACGTTCCTTCAACTGCGCGAGATGCTCGCCGACGGTTCGATCGACATCCTCGGCCGGTTCAGCGACGTTTGCCGCGCCGAATTTGATTTGCTGCGGGCGCAGCAGTTCCAGTGAAGAATCGACCCCCAGGTGTGCGGGAACTGCCGGGTTGGGGCGTGTCCTTGTCAAATCCTTTGTGCAATGAATATTGCGCAAGCCGCCATCTGACACGTGCGTGCGTGTGATGGCGGCGCAGATAGCGATCTGATCGGTACGGTATGCCATGAAACGGGAACGCCTGACACACGCACAGCGCAGGGAGCAAACGCGAGAGCGCCTGCTCGGCGCTGCGCGCAAGATTTTCCTCGAAAAGGGATTGGCCGCAAGCGTCGAGGACATCGCCAAGGCCGCCGGCTACACGCGGGGCGCGTTCTACTCGAACTTCCACGGTAAGCCGGACCTGCTGCTTGAGTTGCTTCGCCGGGACCACGATAGCGTGCTGGCGAAGCTGCAGGCGGTCATGGTAAAGGGCGGCACGCCCGCGGAAACGAAGGCGCGCGCGATCGCGTACTACAGCCGGGATTCTGGTGATCAAGATCTTTTTCTGCTTTGGGTCGAAGCAAAACTACTCGCCTGTCGGGACGCCTGGTTTCAGGAGCGCTTTAACGCGTTCCGGCATGAAAAGCTCAAGCAGATCAGCGCGTACGTCAGCAGGTTGTCGGAGCGCGACGGCAGGCCATTGGCCCTGCAGCCGGACGCGCTCGCGCTCGGCCTGGTGAGCCTGTGCGATGGCGTGCAGCTTTCCAGAATGTGCGATCCGGAGACGGCGAGTGACGACGTGACGCGAACCGTGCTTGCAGGATTTTTTTCGTGCGTATTGTGGCCACAACCGGAACAAATGCAGCAAGCCGATCATCACGCGGGCGTCGACGATATCCGTGACAGGCGTCCAGCGCGATGAAACTGAAAGCAATTGCCCAGGATAACGCGCTGTTCCGTGCTCAGTCTGCCGATCGTCAGAACGGGGCGCCCCGACAGGGCCCTTCGGTTTCGTGCGGTCGGCGCCAGAAGTTGTGTATGTCAAGCTGTCAAAGGAGATAACCATGTTTTACGACCACACGAATTTCCGGATTATCGATCACCGAAGCGGTACGAGTGATCGGAGCGACGCGGTTTTGGCGTCGAACCATGTCGTCGGGGTGATCATTCCCACTCCGGTAAGAACCTGGGCATGGGCGCATCAGAACGACTCATACGACTGGATGGACTGGCATAGTCCGTTTCCTTCGACAGGCGCGTCGGAGTGAATCGCGCTACAGCTATCGCTGAAACGAAGCAACCGCCCGACTCCTTTCGCAGGCTATCCACGCGTCAGTCGGAGCCGTTGCTCCATCGCCGTAAGTGTATTATTTGATCATTAGTGATTGAATCATCAATGAAATTGATCTACGTCAAAACAGGTCAATGCCTCGCGAGTATCTTGCAAGAGTTGCATGCGTATCGGTGCGCGCGCACGGTCGAGCCCGCGAGCAGACATCGGGGCGGCCGCTGGCGCGGCCTCAATCAATGTCGGAAGGAGGATGGTGTCATGGATGCAGCCACGCAATTGGCCCGCAGTCAGGAAATTGCCGGGAATATCGCGCACGTGCTGGAAAAGCGCACGCAGAACGCTCTGGAGCAATACGGGAAACGGTTGCGCGCAGCCGTCGACGGCGACGCCGGCCGCGATCACAACCTGTTCGCAGCGCAACTCAATCCCCTGAGCGCATGGCATTACGCCGTCGACGTCGCGCAGCGCTCGCTCCTGTTCTGGGATACGATGCGCGAGCGCGGCACGCAATACGTCGAACGCACTGCGCAGGACCTCAAGCCCGCGCTCCATTTCGACTATGACGTCGTGCTCGACGCCAGGCATTTCGCGCGCCCTGTCAATTATGCGCTGCTGTACATCAAGCCGCCCGAAGGCGTGATCGTCGACGAAAAAAAACGGCCCTATCTGATCATCGATCCGCGCGCGGGTCACGGCCCGGGCATTGGCGGCTTCAAGGACGATTCGCAGGTCGGCGTCGCGCTGCGCGCGGGGCACCCCGTGTACTTTGTCGTGTTCTTCCAGAACCCCGAACCCGGCCAGACACTGCTGGACGTATGCGCCGCCGAACAGGAGTTCGTCAGGAAAGTGCGCTCGCTGCATCCCGACAGTCCGAAGCCGGCGATCATCGGCAACTGCCAGGGCGGCTGGGCCGCGATGATGTTGGCGAGTTCGTCGGCGGAAGACACTGGCCCCATCGTCATCAACGGCGCGCCCATGTCGTACTGGAGCGGCGCCTGGAGCGAAGGCGCAGGCGACAATCCGATGCGCTATGCAGGCGGGATACTGGGCGGCACGTGGCTCGCGTCGTTTTCTTCCGATCTCGGCAACGGCAAGTTCGACGGCGCATTTCTCGTGCAGAACTTCGAGTACCTGAACCCGGCCAACACGTTGTGGGACAAGTACTACCGCGTGTACGACAACATCGACACGGAGCCGCCGCGCTTCCTCGAGTTCGAGCGCTGGTGGGGCGGCTACTACCTGATGAACCGCGAAGAGATCGAATGGATCACGCGCAATCTGTTCATCGGTAACAGGCTCTGGTCGGGCGAAGTGCGCGGCGTGTCAGGCAAGGCGTTCGATCTGCGGGATATCCGCTCGCCGATCATCCTGTTCGCCTCGATGGGCGACAACATCACGCCGCCGCAGCAGGCGTTCAACTGGGTGGCCGACCTCTATGGCAGCACCGAGGAAATCAAGGCGCGCGGCCAGGTCATCATCGGACTGATGGACGAGGATGCCGGACATCTTGGCGTTTTCGTGTCGGGCAAGGTGGCGAAGAAAGAGCATGCGCAGATCGTCAACGTGCTCGAGGCAATCGAGACGCTCGCGCCGGGACTCTACGCGATGCTGATCGACGAGGTGAACGGCGCCGACGGGAAGGTCGTATACGAAGTGACATTTGTTGAACATCGTCTTGAGGAGATCGCGCAGCGTTTCAACCGGTTCAGGCGCGAGGACGAAAAGCCCTTCGAGGCCGTCGCCGAGCTTTCCGAATTCAACCAGCGCGCCTATGAACTGCTCGTGCAGCCCTACGTGCAGTGGACGTCGAACGAGACCACTGCGCGGTTCCTGCGCGATTTTCATCCGCTACGCTTCCAGCGCTGGGCATTTTCGGACCTGAATCCGTGGCTTGCCTGGCTGCGCCCGGCGGCCAACGCAGCCAAGGCCAACCGGCAGCATGCCGACGATATCGGGCCTTGGCGCAAGCTCGAACATCGCGGCTCGGAGATCATCAGCGCCTCGCTCGACTACTACAGGGCGATGCGCGATGCCAGCGCCGAGTCGTTGTTCTTCAGCGTCTACACCAACCCCTTCCTGCTCCATTTCGCGGACCGGCATCGCGATCGCGAGGCCACCGCATCCATGGTTACCAACCCGCGCGAACTGCCTTTCGTGAAGGAGGCGCTCGCATCGATTGGACAGGGCGGCTACGACGAAGCGGTCGCGCGCGCAGCTTTCCTGCTTGGGCGCAGCGGGGAGCCTTTGCCGCTCGCGCGGCTTGCGACACAACATGAACTGGTGGAAGCCTACGCCGGGTATCTGCCCAGCATGCCACCCGATCAGTGGCGGCGCATTCGCGGCGAACAGGAGCTCATCGCGACTTATGAGCCGCAGCAGGCCATCGCGACGCTTCCGGCGCTGCTCGTCAAACCCAAAGACCGCAAGCGTCTGCTGACGTTGCTTGACAGCCTGCTAGCCGATCCGCGCGTGCAAAGCGTGACGCCGACCGCACAGCAATGGGAGGCGTTGCAACGCATTCGCGCGGTGCTCGGCGCGCCCGCAACGCGGCCTGTTGCGGTGCTGGAGCATACGCCGTCGTGAGCGCGCCCGTCTTCTTTGAAATGGAACCATCGATGGAACCCAAACACGCGAAGTATCACCGGCTCATTGCCCATTGCCAGATGCTGGCGCCGATGCCCACGGCCGTCGCCCATCCATGCGACAGGAGCTCGCTGGAAGGCGCAGTGGAAGCGGCGCAAAAAGGTCTGATCGTGCCGATCCTCGTCGGGCCGCGCGCGCGCATCGAATCGGTTGCCGCAGAGTGCGAGCTTTCAATCAGCGATTATCAGATCGTCGACGCGCCGTTCAGTGAGGCTTCAGCAGCCGCGGCCGCGCAGCTGGTGCGCGAGGGCAAGGCTGAAGCGCTGATGAAAGGCAGCCTTCACACCGACGAGCTGATGGCCGCGGTAGTCCGGCGCGATGCGGGGTTGCGCACTGGTCGGCGCGTCAGCCACTGCTTCGTCATGGACGTGCCCGCACACGCGGACCCGCTGATCGTAACCGACGCCGCCGTGAACATCGCACCGACGCTGGAGGACAAGGCAGACATCCTGCAGAACGCGATCGACCTGGCGCACGCGCTCCAGTTTCCGGAGGTACGCGTGGCGATCCTTTCGGCAATGGAGACGGTTAACCCGAAAGTGCCTTCGACCATCGAAGCCGCCGCGCTGTGCAAGATGGTGGACCGGCGCCAGATCACGGGTGCACTCGTCGACGGCCCGCTCGCGCTCGATAACGCTATCGACCCCGATGCCGCGCGCATCAAGCAGATCAGTTCGCCTGTGGCCGGGCGGGCCAATGTTCTCAATGTGCCGGACCTCGAAGCGGGCAACATGCTCGCCAAGAGCCTGTCGTTTCTCGCGGGCGCCGACGCGGCAGGCATCGTGCTTGGCGCGCGCGTGCCGATTATCCTGACGAGCCGTGCGGATTCGCTCATTACGCGGCTCGCGTCGTGCGCGGTGGCGGCGCTCGTCGCCACCGCGCGGCGCGAAGCCGCAAAGATCGTCGGGTGACGCCATGGCAGATGTGATTCTGGTTCTGAATGCAGGCTCGTCGAGCATCAAGTTCTCCGCA
Source organism: Paraburkholderia sp. HD33-4 (assembly GCF_021390635.1). Classification (NCBI taxonomy): domain Bacteria; kingdom Pseudomonadati; phylum Pseudomonadota; class Betaproteobacteria; order Burkholderiales; family Burkholderiaceae; genus Paraburkholderia; species Paraburkholderia sp. HD33-4. Next base: position 137,282 of record NZ_JAJEJS010000004.1, read on the forward strand.
TTCGAAGAGCAGGGCGACGCGCTCGAAGTGGTCGCGCATGGCCAGGTCGACGGCCTGTACACGGCCACCGCGCGGTTCGAAGCCGTCGACCGCCACGGCGAGCACCATGCGAGAGAATGGAGCGACGGCGACGAGCGGGATCATCGCGAAGGACTTGAGCAGATTGGCGCGTTCCTGAGCGAGCACCGCGAAGGGCATAAGCTTGTCGCGGTCGGCCATCGCGTCGTGCACGGCGGCCAGAGCTTCAGCGGTCCGGTGCGAGTCACGCCCGCGATAGTGGACGAACTGGAGAAGCTTACGCCCCTCGCACCGCTGCACCAGCCGCACAACCTGACGCCCATACGCATCCTCGACGAACTGCAGCCGGATGTGCCCCAGGTGGCGTGCTTCGACACGGCTTTCCATCACACGCAGCCGGAGGTGGCCCAGGCGTTCGCGCTCCCCGTGTCGATCACCGGCCAGGGCGTGCGCCGCTACGGCTTTCATGGGCTGTCCTACGAGTACATCGCGAGTGTGTTGCCCAATGTCGCGCCGAAGGCGGCAAGCGGACGCACCGTCGTCGCGCACCTTGGCAATGGCGCGAGCATGTGTGCCCTCGTAGCGGGCAAAAGCATCGCGAGCACGATGGGCTTCACCGCCGTGGACGGACTGCCTATGGGCACGCGCTGCGGCAACCTGGACCCGGGCGTGGTGCTTTACCTGATGGAAGAACTCGGGATGGACGCGCGTGCAGTTGAGGATCTGCTCTATCGCCAATCGGGGCTGCTTGGCGTATCCGGCATATCGAGCGATATGAGGGCGCTGCTCGCGAGCGATGATCCTCGCGCCCGTTTCGCAATCGAGCTCTACGTGTACCGCATATCGCGCGAGCTCGGCTCGCTTGCCGCGGCCATGGACGGCATCGATGCCCTGGTTTTCACGGCCGGAATCGGCGAGCATGCGGCGGCGATTCGCGAGGGCGTGGTGCGCCGCGCGGCGTGGCTTGGCGCGGAGCTCGACGCCGGAGCGAACGGCAAGGGCGGGCCCCTCATCTCCGCAGCGTCGAGTCGGGTACCGGTATGGGTCATACCGACCAACGAAGAACTGATGATAGCGCGCCATACGCGCGAAGCCGTCGAATGAAGGAGGAACATCATGTCGCCTGAACGCGCCGAGCCAGCACGTCCGGTACTTGCCAATATGAAAGCGCTGATCACCGGCGTCGCCAACGAACACTCGATTGCATATGGTTGTGCGAAGGCGTTTCGCGAACTCGGCGCCGACCTGGCCATTACCTACGCCACGGAAAAAACAAAGCCGCATGTCGAGCCGTTGGCGAGCGAGCTGGAAGCACAGCTGTTCCTGCCGCTCGACGTCGGCAACGCGGCGCAGCTTGAGGCTGTATTCGAGGAGATCCGGCAGCGATGGGGACGGCTAGACATCCTGCTTCACTCGATCGCGTGGGCACCGAAAGACGACCTGCAAGGCGGCCTGCTGCAGTGCTCGGGCGAGGGCTTTGCACGCGCGATGGACATATCGTGTCATTCGTTCGTGCGCATGGCGGCGCTTGCCGCGCCGCTCATGGACCAGGGCGGCACGCTGCTCACGATGAGCTATTACGGTGCCAACAAGGTCGTGCCGAACTATAGCGTGATGGGGCCAGTGAAGGCCGCGCTCGAAGCCTGCGCGCGCTACCTCGCCTATGAGCTCGGACCGAAGGGCGTTCGCGTACATGCGGTCTCGCCGGGTCCGCTCAAGACGCGGGCGGCCTCCGGCCTCAAGGACTTCGACCTGCTCCTGAACGAGGCGGCCGCGCGCGCGCCGCTCGGCGAGCTGGTTGACATCATGGACGTCGGCTACACCTGTGCGTTTCTCGCCACTCCCTACGCGCGGCGGGTCTCCGGCGAAACGCTGTATGTCGACGGCGGCGTCAACATCATGGCCTGATTTGGCTTCTGAGAGGAAACACCATGGCTGAGCTTTTACTGGGTAATGTCGATGAAAGCGTCGCGGACGAGGAAATCAGTGAGTTCCTGCAGAGGTACGGATTCCCGTCGTTCGATTCGATCGAGCGCGTGCCCGCGGGAATCGGACGACCCATCGCGCTGCTCAGGTTCAACAATCTCTCTTCAGAGGCACTAAACCTGCTCCAGTCGAGGATTCACAACATGTTCTGGAAGGACCACACGATCACTGCGCACATCCTGCCGGATAGGGAAGGTTGAGTCGCGAAGAGGCGCCCATGAGCATTCTGGCCAGGCTGTTTCATCGCGAGGGCACGTCGGAGAGGCGCGCCCCGGATTCGGCACAGGTGCGTGAGGCCATCGAGCGCATTGCAAAACTGACGCCGCCGGCATTCGGCAACACGACTGGCTGGGCGAATCAGGGAACTCGAATGGCATCAGTCGTCCATTGGCTACTGACTGGAAAAATCACCGCTGACTCACAACAGACTTCCCGAGACTATCCATGCATAACGAATACTTTCACATCAGCAGCGAATCCGGCATCGCACATCTCCAGCTGAACCGGGCCGACCGGCTCAATACGATGGGGCCGCCCTTCTTCACAGGGTTGCGTAACGCCGTGCTGGCGCTCGATGATGCGGGCGACACCCGTGCCCTCGTTATCAGTTCCACCGGAAAGCATTTTTCGGCCGGCATGGCGCTCGACGTGTTCGCCGGCACGACGGATGGGTTTGACAACAGCAGTGCACGGGCCCGGTCGAGCTTCCAGCACGCGTTGACGAATCTGATGGATTGCCTGGATACGCTCGATCAGCTCCGGTTTCCCGTCATCTGCGCAATTCAGGGCGGCTGCATTGGCGCGGGCCTCGATCTCGCTGTCGCGTGCGACATTCGCACTTGTACGACCGATGCATTCTTCGCACTACAGGAAACCCAGATCGGCATGACGGCTGACCTCGGTGTGCTCCAGCGCCTGCCGAAGATCATTCCCGCCGGCGTGGCTCGCCAGATGGCCTACACCGGTGAGCGGTTGAGCGCCGAGCGTGCATTGGCAGTCGGCCTGGTGAATGCGGTGTTGCCCGATGCCGAGGCGCTGCTCCGACACGCGATGGAGCTGGCCCGAGCCATCGCGTCAAAGTCACCGCTGGCTGTTGCCGGGTGCAAGGCTGCGATCAACTTCGCGCGCGATCATAGTACGTCCGAATCTTTGCGACATATGGCCTTGCTGCAGAGCGCCATCTTCGACACCCAGGATATTGCCGAGGCAATTTCGGCCTGGCATGGAAAACGACAGGGACGCTTCGCCGCGCTACCCCCGCTGACAACCCGGAAGACGGACTCCGCCTGAGCGGGAACCCCCGCAGGCCAGTCGCGCGTGTGCTGATGCGCCGCCATCCCGCTCCGGAGATCACGACCTGACGAGGCGATCGATGCCCTGTTCCATTGAATCGACCATCCGCGACTGGCCCGGCAACGGCACGACGAAAGCGATCTTTGAATAGCATTTACACGGCTTCTCATCCTACCGGCAAATCAGCATGGCGCAAGGCATGGGGCTGTCGACCGTCGCGAAGAGCTCCAACGGCCTGATCGCCGAAGACGCGCTGCGGGAAGATCGATGCAACCCTCAAGGTTTTATTGCGGTAAGGCTTGCTGCAGGTGTCCGGCGTCGAGCGCGACTATGGCAGAGCTGCCGCGCATTTATGCCTGGAGAGGCGATTTCCTCAGGGTCGCGGCACGGTGTTCTGCGGCGCCGCAATGTGCGCACTGGCCGCCTGCAACCTGTCTGGACCTCCCGCGCAGGACGGCTTCGAGGTCGCCGCGGAACTGCGAGCGCAGCTCGGCCAGACCATTTAGCGAGGCGAGCAGAGTCTCCACCTGGTGCACCGTGCGAACGGCGTCCGTAAGCGCGACTGAGCGCACCCACCATTGCCGTCGAGCTGACGATGGGCATCGACGATCAGCGCGTCCAAGTCGCGCCGTGTAGTGGACGCTTCGTCCTGCACCCGACGTACCGCCTCGTCCGTCACGTACGCCACTGCCAATGGTAAAGAAGAGCCGAGCTACATCTACCCGATCTCGTCGGCAAGCCTGAGCATCGTGGTTGCAGACCTCCTGTAGCAGCCTTTACTTGCTCCGGAGAATTCGGGAGGCACGGTTCAGTCGACCAGGCTCGCGATGTATAGGTCAGGGCATCGTGAAGCGTTTGATTTATATCAATCAATTCAATTCGGTCATGTGACAACCTGCAAACCAAACCAGCGGAATGTGAGAGAGAAAGCAGCGCTCGCTGGGTACATGCCGGCGTTTGGCAGGCTCGTGGCGCCCGTCTCATACGATGTAGTCGGGTTGATCTGGTTCTACGTCGCTGTCGCCGGTCGCATAGGCGGACGCTTGGGGACGACGCGATTGCGAGAGGGTGCGCAGATGCGCGGGATAGGCGCATTTTCAGGGAGAGAAGCAATGTACGACACTCCGAAAGAAGCGAAGAACGGCGATTCGAAGCCCAAGGGCAAGCTCGGCAACAATACGTACCTGAAGGAGCTGCGCCGGCTCCACGGCGAATTGGTCAAGATGCAGGAATGGGTCGTGCATAGCGGCGCGAAGATCTGCATCGTGTTCGAGGGGCGCGACGGCGCGGGCAAGGGCGGCACAATCAAGGCGATCACCGAGCGCGTTAGCCCGCGCATTTTCCGGGTGATCGCGCTGCCCGCGCCCACCGACCGCGAAAAGAGCCAGATGTACATACAACGCTATGTTCCGCACCTGCCGGCGGCCGGCGAGGTTGTGATTTTCGACCGCAGCTGGTACAACCGCGCGGGCGTTGAGCGCGTGATGGGATTCTGCACAGAACGCGAAGTGCAGGAGTTCCTGTTTGCGACGCCGCTCGTCGAGCGGGCCGTCATTGATTCGGGTGTTATCCTGGTCAAGTACTGGCTGGAGGTGAGCCCCGAGGAGCAGACCCGGCGCCTCGAAGCCCGCATTCACGATGAGCGCAAGGTCTGGAAGCTCTCGCCGATGGACCTCGAATCATTTCGGCGCTGGTACGACTATTCGAAGGCGCGTGACGAAATGTTCGCGAAGACTGACACCGAACTTTCACCATGGTACATCGTACGCTCGGACGACAAAAAGCGTGCCCGACTGAGCATCATCAGCCACCTGCTTAGCAAGGTGCCTTACGAGAGCGTGCCGCGAGAACACGTGAAATTGCCGCGGCGGCAGAATCCGGGAGACTACCGCGAACCGGACTATCCGTACAGGTTCGTGCCCGTCGCCGCGCAGGCCAGCGAGGAACACGCCCGAAAATCGCCTGCGAAGCCAAAGGCCAAATCTGACCGCTAGATCTTTCCTCACCGGTCGGCTCGCCCCATGGGTTCGCAAGCGGACCCATGGGCCTGGCAAGGAAATGCGGGAGCATTTGTTCCGCCGTGTTGCACTCCGGCGTGCCTAAGACAATCTGAGCAATGCCGCATGGCATCCGGCGGGGAACGGGGATAGCCAAACACCGGTTGAACATGCCGATGACGCGCGCTCGGATGCGCTCCATGACACGTCTACGCGCGGGACTAAGGTCCAGTTGCGCTTGTGCGGGAATGACATGATGTAATCGGGAACGTAGGACGGGGTGGAGAGTGTGCTTCCACCGAACAATTCGAACTGCGATTCGAAGAACGGATTCGAGGAACGATCGGGATGTACCGGATCGAAGAACCCCGGCTTGGCGGGCTGCGTATCAAGGAATGGCGGCGCCGCGCGCACCTGGCGGTTGCGCTGCTGTTTATGGTGCTGCTGGGATCGACGCTGGGGATTGGGTTGCTCGACCATTCTGATGCGCCGTTGACCACAAAAATGTTTACGGCCTTCTGGGATGCGGTCAATCTTGTCACGACCTTGGGCGATTTCTCGGACTTCAATCCGGACCAGAAGGTATTCATGCTCGTCGCCATACTTGCAACGGTGGTAGTTGCCGGTTATGCGTTGCGCCAGTTGACCGGGATGCTGTCGGGCGACGACGTGATGGTTTTCTGGGAGAACAGGGCAATGGAGCGCAAGCTGGAAACGCTGACCAACCATGTCGCGGTCTGCCCGTTTGGTTCGGTCGGCCACCTGGTCGCCGCCCGTCTGCGAGATACGGGAGCGACCGTGCTCGTGCTGGAAACCGACGCAAAGCAGGCCGAAAAAGCGTCCGGACTGGGATACATGGTCATCCTGGGCGATCAGAATTCGTTCGACGACGTACTCGAGCGTGCCAGGCTGAGTACCGCGAGTGCACTGTTCGTGACCGGCCACGATCCGAACAGCAATCTGGAGATCACGCTGGTGGCGCACATGCTCAACCCGGGGCTCCAGATCGTGGTGTCAGGTGAAAGTGATCTGCGCAGAATGTTGCTCCAAAGGGCTGGCGCGTCGACCGTCATCGACCAGAACGACATCGTTGCGCAGGCCATGGTCGGGCAGACCAATGCGCAGCGGCCGAAACGAACATGAAGCGGGTGCTCGACAAGCGCGATCTGAGGGTGGTCCGCCGCCTGTCCTGGCGCGGTCACGCTTCACCGGCTGGCCTCATGGCGGGTAACGTACGGCATGGGCGCCCGACTGGTCGCGGTGACGTTTTGGACCTGCTCACTGCCCGTCAGGAAGGAAGTTTCACACAGGAGGCGACCTTACGAGTGGACACGCTGTGCAGCCCGTTGGCGGAGGCGAGCAGGCCGGATGTGGGCCCCTTCCCGGCGTCACAGACTATCTTTCGGGTGCGGGGCCTCGCAAGGCGTGCAAGAATCTTCGTAAGAAGTGTCCGCGCAACCTGCGCGGTAGCTGTCAGCCACCTGGCAACGGCCTGGACCCGGTCCATCTTGCTGGGAGTCGACGAGTGGCGACTGCCGAACCTGATCTCCGTTGCGTCAAAGGCACATGGTCCAGTATCCCCTCACGCGCTCCGGGGGACCCTCCGGGATCAGCGGATATCCCGGCAAGAGCGCCGTCTTCGACGAGGCCATCGCTACCTTTACGTTCGCATGCTCCGACCAGACCGAAGCGGAGCATGCGGCGCGCAAGCGCGCGAGCCCCAACGCAAGATGGAGGTCCGTTATCGGCGAGGCGGGATGAATCATAGTGTAAGAGGCTGCGCAGGCTACATGCCCGCTTGAAGAGGGCAACGCTCCCTCTGTCGACGATGCCACGGTCTCCTCCGGCGTCAGATTCGCAGACGCATCCGGTATCAGTGGAACGACCTGCGCACACCGTCTGGGGATTTGATGACAATAGGGAGTCCGCGTGATTATGGGACACGATTCATCAACACATTTCGCTGGCGGCTTTCGCATCCCGGTGCTTGAGTGGGTCCGCGACTATCAGAAGGAGTGGCTCAAGCCCGATATCATTGCCGGGGTGACCGCTGCGGCGGTCGTTCTTCCGAAGGCCCTGGCATACGCGACTGTCGCGGGGCTGCCCGTGCAGGTCGGGCTGTATACGGCCTTCCTTCCGATGGTGATCTATGCGTTCCTGGGATCGTCGCGGCCGCTCAGCGTGAGCACCAGCGCAACGATCGCCATCCTCGCCGCAGCGACCCTCGCCCGGGTGGTCCCCGATGGAGGGACGGCAGACCTGCTTAGAGCCTCTGCAACGCTGACGTTACTGGTCGGAGCCATCCTCGCGCTAGCCGCGCTCCTGCGGTTCGGATTCGTTGCCGACTTTATTTCCGATCCTGTGCTGACCGGATTTAAGGCCGGTGTCGCGGTCGTCATCGTGCTGGACCAGTTGCCGAAGCTGCTCGGCATTCACTTTCCCAAGGGGTCGTTTTTTCACAACGTGCTGGCCACGGTCATGGGTATTCCGCACGCGTCAGTGGCGACAGTCGTTGTGGGCGCGATTACGGTTGGCATTCTAGTGGCAATCGAGCATTTCTTTCCACGGGCCCCCGCGCCGCTAATCGCGGTAGCGTGCGGGATCGCCAGCGTGAGCCTGCTCGGCCTGCAGTTTCACGGGGTTGACATTGTCGGCCATGTGCCGACGGGCTTCCCTTCCGTCACCATGCCAGACCTGTCGCTTGTGGCGTCGCTTGGGCCAGCTGCCGCGGGCATTGCGCTAATGAGCTTTACCGAAACGATCGCGGCCGGGCGAGCGTTCGTTGAGAGCGGAGAACCTGCGCCACAGGCGAATCGGGAATTGCTGGCGATCGGTTTTGCCAATGTGGGAGGCGCGCTGCTGGGCTCCATGCCGGCGGGCGGAGGAACGACCCAGACCGCCGTGAACCGTCTTGTGGGCGCCCGCAGCCAGCTTGCCGAACTGGTCACGGCTGCCGTCACACTGGGCACGATGCTGCTGCTTGCGCCCTTCATCGGACTGATGCCGCACGCCACGCTGGCAGCGGTTGTTATCGTTTATTCGATCGGCCTGATCAAGCCCTCGGAATTTCGCGCGATTGTCGCTGTGCGGCGCACGGAGTTCGTGTGGGCGCTGGTTGCGGTCTGCGGCGTCGTGCTTTTCGGAACCCTGCCGGGCATCCTCGTCGCCATTGTCGTGTCGCTGCTGGCGCTCGCTCACCAGACGTCCGATCCACCGGTATATGTGCTGCGCCGCAAGCCTGGCACGAACGTGTTCCGCCCTGTATCCGCGGAGCACCCCGACGATGAGGCTTTTCCCGACCTCCTGTTGTTGAGGCCGGAAGGGCGCATTTTTTTTGCCAACGCCACGCATATCGGCGAGAAGATCCGTACGCTGATCGAGCAAACTCATCCCCGGATCGTCGTGCTCCATCTGCGCGCCGTATTTGACCTCGAGTACACGGCGCTCAAGATGCTGACGGAAGCGGAAAAGGAGCTGCGCAAGCAAGGCATAACGCTCTGGCTCGTGGGTCTCAACCCGGGCGTACTGGCAATGGTGCAGCGTTCACCGCTCGGCGAGACACTCGGGCGCGACCGGATGTTCTTCAATCTGGATCGGGCGGTCGCGGCATGGCAGGCGCAGCAAGCACCCGGGGCCGTGCGGGGATCGACGCCCTAAGTTCGCCATCTTGTGCTTCTCCCCACCGCGTAGGCGTTGTTCGGTCAAGCGTCAGTGAGCTCACCTGTTGTGACGCGCCGTCGATCAGCACGGTGCTGAACTCGATATCCTGCTATGGCGGCGCCGCGAAAGGCTGCGGCGAAGCGGTTTTTCAAGCGCGTGCTTGCCTCGTGTGCTGAGCGCCGCGCAAGATCCTGACCGACCAGCTACGCTGGCTGTCCGGGCGCGATAACCGAGATTCCCGCGCTGGCTAACGTCAAGCACGTCTTCGTCAAAGCCAGCGCGCGGACTTATAACCGTGCTGAAAACGGTCATCTGCCCACCCGCGAACGCGAGCGACGCATGCACGGCTTCCGCGATCCTGAATGCACACAGACTTTCTTATCGAGCTTCGGTTCTATATAGATAGTCCGTCCCGCTTTCCATGATCCGCAGCACTTCGCGCTCAAGTGACACTTTCAGCGCGCCTCCCTCTATCGCAAACGGCTCGCCGAACGCTTCCCCGCCTGGCACCGTTTCACTAAGGCCACCCAAGATCCGTCCGATTTTTGAACAAAGGTGTGTCGTCTTCGCTATTGCGTCGCGAACAATTCAACGTGAAAGCACCCCCGGCATACCATTTTGGAGCGCCGACGGATCATTCGCCGCGGTGATGGTGGTCGCGGTGCGGCTCGACCGCTGCAGAGCTTGAGGGGACACCTGATGTCGCGGCCCGATGGTCTTCGCATCGAACGGCTGGCGCATGACCATGACGCCGCACGGTCGATGAGCGATACATGCGTATCCCGAGCGACGGCGCGCGCTCGATCAGCGCCTTCTTGAAGGAATCGAGGCCGCTTGTCCGCCTCCGCCGTCATCGGTCCCTTCACGGACTGATCGATGAGCTCCTTTGGTATTGGCGGCAGCTCGGGCCGCGCGCAGACCCTGCTCTTGGTTTGCTTGGCATACATGCTTCTTTGGATACATGTTATGCCTTGAACACAAAATTTCTGACAGGCTCCGCGAGTGTCCTGTTGAGCCAAAGGGATGCCTGTCACGCACTTCTGAACCCGTTACCTGAGCCATTACTTCGCTCCGATGACGTCGTGGGTCCGTCCGGACCTCTTTCACGGTCTGCCCCGAAAGGATCCTTCTACGCGTCATATGTGGAAAGGACTCGATCCGCTCTGGCGTTCGCGTCCATTCTATTTGTTTGTCGATTGCGCCGTTCAATCGAGCTTCAGCACGATGCGGCCATCGACGCGACCATTCTTCAATTCGGCGAAAACATGATTGATATTGTCCAGCAGATCGAGATGGATCCGAGCGCGAACGCGGCCTTGCGCAGCGAATTCGAGGGATTCCTGCAAGTCCTTGCGAGTACCAACGATAGAACCTCGCACGGTAATGCCATTGAGCACGGTCGAGAAGATTGGTAGAGGGAAGTCACCCGGCGGCAGTCCATTGAGGGCGACAGTTCCGCCCCGGCGCACCATGCCAAGTGCCTGAGCGAAAGCGCTGCGCGATACCGCTGTGACGAGTACGCCATGCGTCCCACCGATTTCCTTCTGAATCGCCGCCGCAGCGTCGCATTGCGAAGCGTCGAACGTGAGCGTTGCGCCGAGTTCGCGGGCGAGAGCAAGCTTGTCGGCGGATATGTCGACCGCTGCCACGCGCAGGCCCATTGCAATCGCGTATTGAACCGCAACGTGACCCAGGCCCCCGATTCCTGAGATAGTGATCCATTGACCAGGCCGCGTGTCCGTCATGCGAATGCCTTTGTACACGGTCACGCCGGCGCAGAGGATCGGTGCGATATCTTCGAACGAAACGGACGAAGGCAGATGGCCAACGTAGTTAGGATCAGCCAGAACGTACTCGGCGTAAGCGCCGTTGACCGAGTAGCCGGTATTCTGCTGCTCATGGCACAGCGTTTCCCATCCTCCGAGGCAATGCTCGCAATGACCGCACGCGGTATACAGCCACGGCACGCCGACGCGATCGCCTTCCTTGACATGAGTGACGTTTTCGCCGACGGCGGCGACATAACCGACACCTTCGTGGCCGGGAATGAAGGGCAGTGTCGGCCTGATCGGCCAGTCGCCTTCAGCCGCGTGCAGATCCGTATGACACACCCCGGACGCCTTGATGTTGACGAGAATCTGTCCCCGCCCGGGTGTCGGGACGGGGACCCCTTCGATAGAGAGCGGAGCGCCGAATTCGTGAACGACGGCAGCTTTCATAAGTTGGACCATGATCTTTCTCCGAACGGTGAGTCCGTGGCGATCAGTATCTTCTTCACGGATACGGCGCAATTGACGTAGATCAACCAGCACCGATTTTTTTCCAAATCAGGCCGCACTGGTCGTGATGGCTTTGCCGGACCTCGGTCGAGCCATCGCTCGAAGTGGGGTGCGCGAAACGGCAACGCGCATGTCGGCGGCATGTTCGGCGCCGCGCGACCGTCGTAGACTGAAGCAATTCAGTCACTGCTCTGACATCTCGGATGGTCTCGGCGATTTCCGGTTCGAAGGTCTCGCCATGGGAAGTGGCCTGTACCCACTCGAAATCCGTCAGGCCCTCGGCAAAGCCTGGCGCTAATGCAATTGGGCGAAAGCATTTATCTGGGGGAAGTCAGCCTCGCCCGGTCGACCAACGGCGTCGAGGTCGCACGATCATGAGCACCGCAACGAAGCTGCTTTGTCTCAGACGGGCGTAATGAAATGGTCACCCCCACCCGTCGAGCAGGTTACGCTGGCGGGGTACCTTCCTGAGGGAGGCCATCATGCAAGACGTAACGCTGATTGGGATCGATCTGGGCAAGCACTCATTTCACCTGCACGGGCAGGACCGGCGTGGCAACATGGTGTTTCGCAGGAAAGTAACGCGCAGGCAGCTCATCGAATTCCTTGCTTCGTTTCATGCCTGTACCGTGGTGATGGAAGCGTGTGCGGGCGCACATCACATGGCCCGCAAGCTGGCCATGTCTGGACACGATGTCAAACTCATCTCACCGCAGTTCGTGCATCCCATTGTTAAAAGTAACAAGAACGATTTCGTGGACGCTGAGGCAATCTGCGAAGCGGCAACGCGACCCGCCATGCGGTTCGTCACACCGAAGACTGAATCACAGCAAACGCTTTCTGCCTTGCATCGGGTCCGTGAATCGCTCGTGCACGATCGCGTGAAGGTTATCAATCAGATTCACGGATTTCTGCTCGAATTTGGCATCAGCCTGCCGATCGGGCAGGCCGTGATCAGACGCCTGCCTGCCGTACTGGCAGAGCAACCGCTACCACCACGCCTAATTGCGGTCCTTGAACGTCTGCATGCCCACTTCAAGTACCTCAGTGAACAGATCGGTGAACTCGACAAGGACCTCGCACGGCAACTGGCCGATGACGATCTTGGCCAACGTCTACTGACGATTCCTGGGGTGGGTCCGGTCACGGCCAGTCTGCTGGCGGCCGAGATGGGAGACGGCAAGCAGTATGGGTGCAGCCGGGACTTTGCAGCGTCGATCGGCCTCGTACCACGTCAGTACAGTACCGGCGGGCGGCCCAATCTGCTCGGTATCAGCAAGTCAGTATGACTCCCGTGAGGCGAGGCTAGCCGCCGTGCGGATATAAGCGCGGGTTAGCATTGCTGCCAGAGCCGCATTGAGTGGCGACGGAACCGCCATTCAACGGTCTCGTTCCGGCACGGAGGCTAGCATGGAAGACGGTAACACGTTGTACGTGGGGTTGGATGTGCATAAGGATTCGATTACGGTTGCCTACTCGATCGGGATGGCCGAAGTGGAACTGTTCGGCAAGATCGGCACAATGCACATTGACGTTGACCGGCTCTGCAAAAAGCTGCAGTCGAAGGCGCGGCACATCCGTTTTGTCTATGAGGCTGGCCCTTGCGGCTACGGCCTGTACAGACGATTGTTGGATAAAGGTTTCGACTGCATGGTTTGCGCTCCATCGCTCATTCCACGCAAGCCGGGTGATCGCGTTAAGACAGATCGCCGCGACGCGATCAAGCTGGTACGCTCGCTGCGCGCTGGCGATCTGTCGGCCGTACATGTACCGACGGTTGAAGACGAAGCGTTTCGCGATCTGGCCCGCGCCTGGTCGGCTGCTAGGGAAGACCTGAAAGCAGCACGCTGCCGGCTCAAATCGTTTCTCCTCGCCCACGGCGTCCATTATCTCGGGCGGCCCAACTGGGGGCCGACGCACAGACGTTGGGTTAGTACATTCTCGTTTGACAGTGCCTGGCAGCAACTGGCGTTCAATGAACACCGGCGCACGATCGAGGACCGGCTCGCGCAATGCGAGCGGCTTGAGCAGGCATTACGCGAAGCCGTGATTAGCTGGCGGTTTTATCCGGTCGTACTTGCCTTGCAGGCCATGCGTGGGATCAACTTCACGTCGGCAATTGGTCTCGTGTCCGAACTTGGCGATCTGAGACGCTTCGAACATCCCCGACAACTGATGGCGTGGATTGGAGTAACGCCTTCTGAGCATTCCTCAGGTGGAAAAAGACGGCAGGGAAGCATTACCAAGACCGGCAACAGCTACGCACGTAAGCTGCTGGTTGAATCCGCATGGAGCTACCGGCATCCTGCACGTGTAAGCATCGACATCCAGCGCCGGCATGAAAGTCTACCCAAGCCAATAGTTGATCGTGCCTGGGACGCGCAGCTAAGGCTGTGCCGACGGTATCGCAAGCTCGTCACCAGAGGGAAAACCGCGCATGTCGCCATTATTGCTGTTGCCCGTGAGCTGGCCGGCTTCATCTGGGACGTCGGTCGACTGGGTATGTCGCTCGCTCTGCCGCCTGACGGGCAAGCGGTCTGAACGAAGGGGAGTACGGTAGAAAAATACAGATATCAAGAGTTTCCTGAAGGCGGCGCAGCCCGGTATTCGAGTAATCCGCGACCTCGTTTGGCAACGGCATAAGTCGACTTGCGTAGTAAGGAAGCGGCAGGCTCATGAGACGGACCTCTGTAATGCGGTAACCAACCCGCGAATATCAGCTTGATCCACCGTCGAGATTTACTGCTACGCCGCCCTCAGGAAATTTGCTCTAACCATGAAAGAGATCTTGAAAAATCGATCCCGATTGACACCGGGAAATGGAATGAACGCCTCCCACCTACCGTCGAAGCTACGAAGCGCGGTGGATTCTTGCGACGGTAACCGATCATCAATCGGAGGATGTTATGAAACTCACGCCAGTGGGAGTGGACATTGCCAAAAACATCTTTCAGGTGCACTGGATCGACCCGAATTCCGGTGAGATCGTCAGCAAACGTGTCAAGCGAGCAAAGTTCCTCGAGCATTTCGCAAACCGAGAACCTTGTTTGATCGGTATGGAGGCATGTGGCGGAGCGCACCACTGGGCGAGACAGCTTGCGAAGATGGGTCACCAGGTGAAGCTGATGGCGGCCAGATTCGTTAAAGCCTTCAATATCGGCAACAAAAGCGACCCGGCCGATGCGCGTGCCATCTGGCTTGCAGTGCAGCAGCCGGGGAAAGCGGTTTCCGTGAAGACCGAAGGTCAGCAGGCCGTGCTGGCGCTGCATCGCATGCGGCAACAACTAGTCAAGTTCCGCACAATGCAAGTGAACTGTCTGCGGGGTTTGCTCGCCGAATACGGCGAGGTGATGGGAAAAGGTCGCTGTGCGCTCGATAAGGCCATGCCAATGGTGCTGGCAACAGTCGCCGAGCGATTGCCGGCAGTACTGATCGACACACTCAGAGAGCAGTGGAACGGCTTGAACAAACTTGATGAACAGATTGCCACGATCGAGCGACGTTTGCGGGCGTGGATGAAAGAGGACAAGGCGAGCAAGAGCATTGCTGCCATACCCGGCGTAGGCCTGCTCACGGCGACCGCGGCGGTTGCGACCATGGGAGACCCAAAGTCGTTCAGATCAGGCCGCGAATTCGCGGCCTGGCTCGGCTTGGTACCCCGACAAACGGGCTCCGGCGGCAAGGTGGTCCTGCTGGGAATCAGCAAGAGGGGCGATACCTATCTGCGAACCCTTCTGATTCACGGCGCTCGCGGGGTGCTCTATAACTCGAAGGACCCAGGAGCGTGGGTCGAACGTCTCGGGAAGCGGCGACCGCCCAACGTAGTACTTGTAGCGTTGGCAAACAAGATGGCCCGGACAATCTGGGCGATACTTGCCCATGATCGGCCATACGAAGCGGGCTTCATGAGCGTGAAACCTGCGTGAACCGCGCCCCAGACCACACGGAGAGCGCCTCCACTATGGGAAGACAACTCGAACAGAAAGGTTGCGTTGGCAATTGAGTGTGATGACGAGCCAGGTTAGACCGTGACTTGCTAAACCTGCATATGACTCGGAGCGTCGAGCTCTTACGGGAAATGAGGGGCAAGTCAGCGGATTTCATCGGGGCCCGCAGCCTGTCAGGCTGCAACGAGGCCGAATATAAAGCCGCAGCCAAACCTAGGTGACGTCGGAGCACACAATAGCCTCGCAAAAGGGAGGTGTTCATATAAAAGTCATATCAGCGAGGGGACAAGAGTGTGCGCAGGTTGCTAGTCCAATGCGCGAGATCCTACATGATGCGACTGGAGCGACAAACCGGCCGCCTGGCCGAGTGGACTCGTGCCATGCTGATGCGACGTCATTCGAACGTCGTTGCCTGCGCGCTTGCGAACAAGCTTGCCCGCACCGCCTGGGCGCTCGCCGTTCACCACACGGAATTTGATCAGGGACTGGCCGCGATGCCGGCCTGAATGCAGTGCCAGGATTCTGCCATACCGAAGTCTGACCACCTGGTTTTGCGACCGTTGAAATTTGATGACGTGAACGGCACACCGGCCCGACAAACAACCTGTAACGTGACATGGCTTGCGAAGCCGCCGGCGTTTTTAGGATTGTCAGGCGCGACTCTCATCGTGGCGCGGAGAGCTATCTCCACAAGGACGCCGGATAGATTGAAGCAAGCCATCACCACTTCGAAAATCGAGGTTGCAAAAACGGGGGTGACCATAGATTGTCACGTTAAAGCGTTTGCGACGCAATAGCGAAGAGGACGCGCCTTTGCTCAGAAAGCGGACGGATCTCGGGTAATCTCAGTGAAGCGATGCCACACGTCGAAGCGTGCGGCGAGTTGTTTGCGATAGAGTGAGGCGCGCAGTAGATAGGCCCGCCAATCTTGGAGTCACCAATCACCGGCAAGCCCGGCAGCGGACGCAGCGCGATGTGCTTCGGCAATTCCTGCATCTTGGTCAGACACGCGAGTCCATTCTTGCCGTTGATGTTCAGGCGTACCGGTTCATTGCGGATTCGCGCGACCAGGGCACCGGCGCGAGGCTCACGAATCTCGAGGACATGTACCGACTTTTCCGCTGCCGCACGATCATGAATGGTTTTGTCGCAATAAGGAGTTGCGAGGAGCGGCGCTCCTTAGCAAATAGGATTCCTTATTTGGCAAGCGAGTAAAATTGGTTGGCAGGTGTCTGGTTCAGACCGTCGGTCTGCATTTGCCCCTTGGCGATCATATGCATCAACTCTATGCCTCCGAGCAGAATGCGAGCACATTGGAAATCCTTGAAGCCCATCATGGGTCGCGTCCGGCGTTCGACCGCCCGATGATCCTGGTCGGGTAGCCGTACCGCATTGCTGCGATACGGCCCCCTAAGAACCGTACGTGCGCCTTTAGGAGCATACGGCTCAAGCCTCTACAAAGGCATCTATCGACACCCGGTGGTGCAACTGCTTTTTCAGGCGTATTACGGATTTCTACGGCAACTGAGATGGTGCACTTGAAGGTTGCTTGCTGCATCCGTCCCGCCGTCGGTTCGCTTCACAATATGCGTGACATCCCAGCGGGTGTCCAATGTGAGGGGCTGCTGACAGTTGGAACACATGCCATCTTGCCTTAGCCATACACGGTACAGCTTACGGCGACCTCGCGCTGAGTTCAGCATCTTCTGGCCCGATCGGGATTCGAAGTACCGCGCCCATTGAGGATCGTGCGGATTGGCGCCCGCCTTGATCTTGACATGCCGTTTTATCGGCGTGTCCGAGGCCTTCAGCAAGGTGACCTCTCTTGTCGTGCCATCCTCTTCTTTTTCTGTGGCGGCAAATACCCAGTCCCGGAGACCCTTGGCCTTGAAGTATTTGATTTTTATCCATCGGGCGCCTTTGTTAGGGTGCCGTCTTGCCGCCCATCGCCATAGCATTGACCAGACCTCGTGATCGACCCGATTGAAGGCTTTCTTGGCGACTGCATGGCTGTGGTAATTCGCCCATCCTCGCAAAACAGGATTGAGCAGCCTTATCAGGTTCGCCTGTTTAGCCGTCTTGTTGGCCTTGATGATTTCACGGACTTTGTCAAGATGTGCTTTGACGTTCGCTTTCGACGGTTTCATCAAGAGCTTTCCGTTGTACTTGCGAATGTTCCATCCGAGGAAATCAAACCCGTCCTTGATGTGCGTTATCCTGGTCTTTTCTGGCGACAGGACCAGCCCGCGTTTCGCCAGAAATTCTGTTACTGCCGGCCTGACCTCATGTTCCAGCCACTCTTTCGAACGGCCGGTGATAATGAAATCGTCCGCGTAACGCACCATGTTCACTTTCAGTCCTCTCTGCCGGGCTCGCGGGAATCTCTCCGCGAGCATCGCTTCGAGGCCATCAAGCGTCATGTTGGCTGCCACCGGTGAGATGATTCCCCCTTGCGGGGTGCCGGCGTCAGTGGGGAAGAGTTCGTTTTGATACACGTAGCCCGCTTTGAGCCACTTCTTTAGGATCACCTTGTCCGTAGGGATATTGGCGACCATCCAGTCGTGGGAAATTTTGTCGAAACAGCCTTGGATGTCGGCCTCCAGCACCCATTCCGCACTCGCCTTTTTCGCCAGGGAGATGAAGCATTGTCCTCCCGCGTCAGCAGTTGAGCGTTCCGGCCTGAACCCATAAGAGTTCGGGTCGGCAGTGGTTTCTGCAACCGGCTCCAGAGCAAGCAGATGCAACGCCTGCATCGCCCTGCAGCGCATCACGGGTATGCCGAGCGGCCTCGTCTTGCCGTTTTTCTTCGGAATCAACACTCTCCGAAGCGGAAGGGGCGAGTATCCCCGCCTCTTCAACGACACAATCGCGTTGGCCTTTGCCGCCGGTGTTTTCCACGTTACCTTGTCCACACCGG
Organism: Paraburkholderia sp. HD33-4; assembly: GCF_021390635.1. Classification (NCBI taxonomy): domain Bacteria; kingdom Pseudomonadati; phylum Pseudomonadota; class Betaproteobacteria; order Burkholderiales; family Burkholderiaceae; genus Paraburkholderia; species Paraburkholderia sp. HD33-4. The sequence continues at coordinate 155,379 of NZ_JAJEJS010000004.1, forward strand.
GGGTATTCCTGCCTTTGTTTTCAGTCACCCGCTTCACGGCGAGTGCACGGCCGCTGAACGAGTGGGTCAGCAGCCATTGCAGGGCTTTCACCCTGTTATGGCGGCCGGCCTGTACCGCCTTCACCATACGCGACTGCAGCCTTCTTACCTGACGTTGAACATCGGCCCAATTGATGCCGTCCCACGTCACGCCAGAAGGTGCACGCGCCCGTGTTGCTGCACTCATTTGCTTTCCTTCCGTATAGATGGTTCTGCAAACTCTCTGGTGAGGAGAGACCACGAGGAAGTCTGCCCGCTTTCGCGTCGGGTGATGTTGCAACCCGTATCCCGTCCATTACAGCCGGGCATTCGCTTTTTCCCCAATCCTGTGCCCGCACCGCCATGGGCAGACCTCGCAGCCTGCTGTCCCCGAAGGGAGCGATACGGGATTTCCACGTTCCGCTTATGGAAGTACGCCGGGTTAGGTGCCTGCTCTGGGCCGGGAGGTATATGGGTCACGAACGCGTAATCGAAAGACGCTGTTCCCACCTCCGGTACCGTTTTGGTTCGAGCGTATTAGCCATTTCCGCTCGTTCAACATAACGACCCTATTGCAGATTCAAATGTTTTCACCATACCGACTATCTGGCACTCATCCGGCTTATGGCTGCCAGAAGGGTACGCCTCTCGCGATTGATACCCCGCACCTTACGGCGCTTCGTTACGTTGTCAGAGCCGCTCTTGATTCAGGCTCCTAGATTCACCGGGTGACACCGGTGGTTCACTCCTTCTATACGGCGAGAGGGGCGAACAACTTCTGTAAGCGACTTCGTGTCGCACTTCCACGATGTTGTTCAGGTACTTCGCCTGACGAACCTTGATGGGCTGCTCCCGGCCGGCGTTAATGCTCTCGAGCGCCGCCAGGTTGGCTCCGCTTTTGTCGATGGTTACCGTACCGGGCTCGCCGTTGTGCCTGATCGCCTTCTCGAAGTACCGGCGCGCCGCGACCTTGTCACGATGAGCGCGCAGCAGGAAATCTACCGTGGCGCCGTCCTTGTCCACGGCCCGGTACAAGTATCGCCCGTCCAGCGGATAATGCAGGCGTTTGAGCACCCGCCGGAGTGTCACGTTCAGACCTTCCTTCATCGCTCTCGCCGCTTCAGATTTTCATAGCTTCAGCATATCAGACTGTCTTGCTGCGACAGAACCGTTCAAGGTCAGGACCACATGAAGATGCAAATGAAGTTGATCATGGACGGCGATCACTGGCACAAAGAATAGGTGGGAGACTCCGGCTGAATTCAATGGACTACCGCAAAGAGACAGACATCGCATTCGGTCCGATCGAGGCGCACGCGCGGCGTCATCTGCGTATCGCGCCCATCGTCGGAACGTGGCTCCGACTCGCGCTGCGCGAGGTGCACGCAACACCCGGTAACCCCCTCCGCTGCGGTCGCTAGCTCACGGAACGACGCTCGGTCTCTCAGAACTGCGCAGTCTCTTGCCCTCTCTACAGTCTGTGACTTGGTCGTTCAGAACGGTCGGCGACTCAGCGATTCACGAACTGACAACGCCACACATCATAGCGGACCGCCTTATTGCAACAGAACCAGGTACTGTACTTCGTGGCCTTCGGTCCTAGCTGGAAATACCAATCTGCGACGACTTGAGGTGGTTATCGAGCGCCGCTATGGCCGCTGCGGTGTCGCCCATCCTGATTGCGTCCAATAACGCACGGTGCTCCGCCGCGATCCTGAGAATTCGTTCTTGATTCCAATATCTGCGGCGATAATCAGCACTCTTGAAAAGAGTTGATAAGACTCCGGAGAATGCTTGTAGCACGTGATTGCCGGACGCTTCAAGGAGCGAGAGATGGAAGGCTAGATCGTAAGAATCCGCGACCTCCGGGTGATCCACGTTCTCTAACATCTTTTCGATCGTTTCTTCGACTTTGTCTAATTGTGCTGGAGTAATTCTTCGCACCACCAAGGGTATTATTGCTCGTTCAATGACGGCCCGCGCTTCTTTGAATTCTGCAATGTCAAACTGAGCGACTTCGAATTGAAAGCGGATGTGGTCGCTGAGCGTGACAGAATCGAAATCGCGAATCACGGTGCCGCGCCTTGGAGCCCGATCAAGTATCCCGGCTTGGACCATCACTGCGAGCACTTGACGCACGTGGTGCCGCGAAACACCAAAGCGAGCCGCGAGTTCCGTCTCGGTCTCGATCTTGTCACCCGGTTTGAGCCCTGCGCCGATCAAATGCCTCTTCAACTTTGTAAGAAGATCGACGTCGTCCAAGGTGTCTTCCATACTTGTTTCCATCACGAAACCACGATAATTAGCCGGCAAAGCCCTTGCGTAGCTGATCCAACTGTATCTAAGCGTTGCTTGGGGCACTTGCTGGATTGGGTGAGGCTGCTTCTTCGTATAAGCGAATTGATCTTGCTGCAAGCCGGCTGGCCTGTGGTGCAGGTAGTCCAACTGATAGGCCAATCGGCCTGTTGACGCAAAATCATAGCTTACAGCGGATCGCGGGACCACACATAGTCGACTACAGGGTTAGTACTGAGTTGACGTACATTCCTGCATGTTCTAATTTGTCGCCAAATAACAGCTATTTGGCGACAAGAGGATTTTGCGATGAAAAACAAGCTGCTCGACCTGCTTTCCGACAAAACGCCCTTTGCGGGCATCACCCTGATGTGCGGTTCGACGCGGGTGACCGAAATCCTTGCGCGGTCGAATTTTGACTTCCTGATGGTCGATTTGCAGCACGGCGAGTTCAATAAAGCGTCGGCGACCGATAGCGTCCGCGCTATCGCAGCGACAGGCACAGTTCCATTGGGACGCGTTGCGGATAACGCACCGGGGGCGATCAATGATCTTTTGGACGCAGGGGTTTTGGGCGTTGTGGTGCCGATGATCAACTCCCGAGACGATGCGGAGAGGGCGGTACGTGCAGCGTTTTATGCGCCCGATGGCAAGCGCTCCAAAGGCGGTTCGGCCCCCATTATTTTTGGGGACGACTACGCCACACACGCGAACAATCAAATCTTGCTGGTTGTCATGATTGAAACTCAGGAGGCGGTGCAAAACGCGGCCGAAATTCTGGCAGTCCCCGGAGTGGGCATGTGCCTAATCGGGACCTCGGACCTTGCCTACGACATGGGATGTGAGCGCAATGGTCCTGAGATTAAACAGGCACTAGCAAAAGTCATCAATGCAGGGAGAAAGGCGAATGTACCCGTTGGTACCGCAATCGGCGAAGTCTCTGACATCGCCACGGTGGAAGAGCTTGCCCCGGCTTTCTATTTAATCAGCCATGATCAGGGCCTGCTCAAGAAAGCTGGCGGCGACCTCTCTGCTTCACTTCTCAAAGCAATGAAGCGAACCACTCAGAGCAAAGCGTGAGACCCACTCCCATGGATCGTGCATCTGAAGCCTTTGTCCTAGGGCTAGACCTGGGCTCGAGTTCGTGCAAAGTATGTGCCCTGGACGTGTCCGGGCGAATCCTTGGTACCGAAACCGAGTCTTACCCGACTGTTTTTCCCCAACCATCGTGGGCTGAACAGGACCCTTCTCATTGGATTGCGGCCCTCGGCAAAGCGTCGAAAAAGCTGGTCTCGAGCCTTGGGCTTATGGGAAAAAATGCAAGGGGCCTGGCGATCACGAGCGCGGCACACATCGCAGTATTGCTCGATTCAGAAAAGAAAGTATTGAGGAATGCGATTCTATGGAGCGATCAGCGTTCCGCCCGCGAGGCCAAAGAAATAGCGGACAACGCCGGTGACGAAGTCTTGCGTCTCTCGAACAATTGGCCAACGTCGACGTGGTCGCTGGCGCATCTCGCGTGGCTTCGGAAAAAAGAGCCACAGGTAATGCGCGAGACTCGCTATGTTCTTCTGTCAAAGGACTATATTGGCTTTCTGTTGACCGGAAGGATGGTCACTGATCCGTCGGCTGCGGTATCTGCGATGCTAATGGATGTCGATCACGGGACATGGTCAAAGCAGCTTTGTGATCTGATCGATCTTGACGTTTCCGTCCTTCCTGAGATTGTGCCGACCGGGGATGAGATTGGGACGATCACCAACTGGGGTGCGCAGATCCTTGGCATCTCGGAGAAAGCCCGTGTCTTCAACGGGTCGATGGATAGCACCGCAGAGACGTTTGCCGCAGGTGTCCGCACTTCCAGTCAGTTTGTTATCCGCTTGGCAAGTGCGGGCGGCATTCATGTAATTGCCGACCCGGCCCTAGCCAGGCGCAATCTGATCTCTTATCCGTACTGTGATGGACCCTTTTGGCTGTCACAAGCAGGCACAAATACTTGTGCGTCGGCCGTTGCGTGGGCGCGCAGATCGCTAACGTCAGAGAAGGAGATTCCCGATTTCAATGAATGGTCCGTTCTGGCTGCGAAGTCGTCACCTGGTTCCAGCGGCGTGATGTTTCATCCGTATCTCTCAGGTGAGCGCTGTCCGTATTGGGACGGTGAGTTGCGAGCCTCGTTTACCGGTCTTAGCCTGCACTCAACAAAAAGTGACATGGCCCGAGCCGTCTATGAAGGAACCGCCTATTCATTGCGCGATGCCGCGAGAGTGCTAGAGGCCGAAGGCGTGCATCTCGATGAGGTCAAGATCGTAGGGGGCGGCGCTCACAGCGATCTGTGGACACAAACCGTTGCCAACGTCTTTGACTGCCCAGTCACCCCTATATCTCACGCCGACTCCTCTGCTGGCGCTGCGCTTTATTCATTAGTCGGTTTGGGCTTGTTTGAAGGTTTCGCGGAGGTTCCTCACGATGTGTTGACTTCGAAGGTTGATACGCGGGTGTTGCCGAACGCGTCGCTCAAGTCGTTCTTCCAGGACGAGTTCGAGCGCTACCGTTTCGCGCAGCAGCACATTTCTGCTGTTGCCCACTTCATCCGACGACAGCCTTAATCAACGGCTCGTGTCCGTCCAAACTAGCTAGTGCCGTGAATAAAGCCGATACGTATGTTTGTCTCAAGCGGTCGAAATAGATGTTTCGTCGAAACAGTGGCTTACTGGAATTTTTGTCGCTGCGAGGCGCTTGCAGGGTCCAAATGGGCAAAGCTTCGCAAATTCGTCCACATATAGTCTTCACATTGATGGGAAACGCTCGATACACCGTAGACCTATTGCGCGCTGGTTTCTATGTCCGGATAGGTCGGCAAAGAGGCGGTCCGGGCGCCGCTGCACTCTGCGATTACTCGGCTCACAGGTTGCACCCAGCAGTCCCCTGGCGAACGTCCGTCGCATTTGCCTGATCATAGGACTGCAAGTAGGCTCGTCTAGTGGTGTGGATGTCTATCTTAGGAGAGGGGATGGGACGATGAAATAAATACCAGTTGCTGGCACCAAGGGCCCCGGTCAACGGGTGTGTCGTTGACTTCGTTTTCCCTCGCGCAAGATATTTTTGACGCGGGCTTGGAAACCCTTTTATTCAAAATGGAGTCGGAATTTTGCGGGGAAGGGAATCTGAAGTTGGGAAAATGACCCGGCTTCCGATCACTGACTGGCTGCAGGGTGTAAAGCTGCTTCATGTGCATAGACGACTACTATCGTCATAGAAACGTGGGTTAGAACGCGAGTGCGCGGTCGCTCCTAGTCAATCCGATATTTCCGGTCTGGAGTACGGGTCAGCCCGCTATCTGACTACGGACCTGATTCATCAAATTTGTCCACAGCGAAAACCCATGGAGAATTAGTGCATTTGAACGCTGCTAGCGGAGTAAACTAGATACCTATCGGAGTTTCGTCATGAAGAATTGTGCCGTAAGAAACACATCGATTTTGTTGCTGTCACTGATTATTGATGCCTCGTCGCTTGTCTGTGCTCAAGAGACCGTGACCGTGAAGTTGGGTGCCGCTGCTCCGCTGACCGGGGGGGTAGCTCACCAAGGCCGGGATTCGGAAAATGGCGCCAAATTGGCCGTTGAAGAAATCAACGCAAAGGGCCTTGTCGTTGGCGGGAAAAAGGTTGTTCTTGATCTCCTTCAGGAGGACGACGCCCAGGACCCACGAACAGCGACACAGATCGCACAAATGCTCGTCGACGAAAAGGTGGTTGCGGTTATTGGCCACCAGTCCTCCGGCACCTCAATAGCCGCGTCACAAATCTACCGAGACGCGGGCATTATCGAGATTTCACCCTCGGCGACCAATCCTGCATACACTCAGCAAGGTTTCAAGACAACCTACCGAATGATCGGAACCGATGCTCAGCAGGGCCCGGCGCTGGCTGAATATGCCGCGAAACATATGGGAGCAAAGACAATGGCGATCATTGACGATGCAACCGCATATGGACAAGGCTTGGCCGACCAAGTTGCGAAATCTGCCAAGATCCACGATATCAAGGTGGTCTCCAGAGATGCTTCCACGGACAAAACCCTTGATTTTAGAGGCATCCTTACGAAGATAAAGGGCGAGAATCCGGACGTAATCATGTATGGAGGCAGTGATGCGTCCGGTATGCTCATGGTGAAGCAGGCGGCGCAACTGGGGCTTCGCGCAAAGATTCTTTCTGGCGATGGAATGTGTATGGAAACAATGGGGGAGAGCACTGGGGATGCGTCGAAGAATCTAACGTGTTCCGAAGCAGGCCTACCCTTGGACATGATGCCCGGTGGGAAGGAGTTCAAGAGGAAATTCGAGGAGAAGTTTAAACAACCGATTTTGAGCTATGCGCCGTTTGCGTATGACGCCGTCTATGTTGTCGTGGACGCAATGAAGCGAGCACGCTCAACGGATCCTGCGAAGATTCTCGCGGAGATGCCATCGACGCAGTACAGTGGCGTAATTGGGAATATTTCGTTCTTTCCCAATGGAGATTTGAAACAAACCAGCATCTCGATTTACACGTTTAAGGATAAGAAGAAGACTCTTGTCGACGTGCTTAAAATGTAAGTGTCTCAGTACGGTCGGGATCGAATATACGCGTTGGTGCTCAATCGAAGAAATAAAACATGTTTGCACGAACTGCCGGCGGTCCATAACTGGCTAGTTTTCAGAAGAGAACCCTCGACTGAAGTGAGTGCAAGATCGCTACATGATTTCCTGGCGGCCTTGCGCTCAACCGGGTGCAATGACTCCCTTCTTTCATACACAAGACGCCGCCACTATGCGAATAGTTCCTTTGTCGCTGGGAAATCTGAATTTCGGGTAGAAGCGCGGGCTAAGGAGCATTAAATGGATATTTTCATCCAGCAGGTCCTCAACGGACTGGTGCTTGGCAGCGTCTACGCCATCATCGCACTGGGCTACACCATGGTTTACGGCATTCTGGGCATCATCAACTTCGCTCACGGCGATGTGTTGATGGTGGGCGCGATGGTTGCGCTCTCCGCCATAGGTGTGCTGCAGAACCACTTTCCGGGCCTCGGCAATGCGCTGACGCTCGTCATCGCGTTGTTCATCGCAGCAGTGGTCTGCTCGGTGGTCGGCTACACGATCGAGCGCGTGGCCTACCGGCCGTTGCGGCGCGCGCCGCGTCTCGCGCCACTGATCACCGCGATCGGTGTCTCGATCCTGCTGCAGACGCTCGCGATGATGATCTGGTCGCGCAATCCGCTGCCGTTCCCGCAGCTGTTGCCCACCGACCCGATCAACGTGATCAAGGCCACCGACACGACGCCGGGCGCCGTGATCTCGATGACTGAAATCGTGATCATCGTGGTGGCGTTCCTGGTGATGGCAGGTCTGCTGCTGCTCGTGCACAAGACCAAGCTCGGGCGCGCGATGCGTGCGATCGCGGAGAATCCGGGCGTCGCCAGCCTGATGGGCGTGAATCCGAACTTCGTGATTTCGGCCACCTTCATGATCGGCTCGGCGCTGGCCGCACTGGCCGGCGTGATGATCGCGTCGGAATACGGCAACGCACACTTCTATATGGGCTTCATTCCCGGCCTGAAGGCCTTTACCGCGGCGGTACTGGGCGGCATCGGCAACCTCGGCGGCGCAATGGTGGGCGGGGTGATCCTCGGCCTGATCGAACAGTTGGGCGCCGGCTACATCGGCAACCTGACGGGTGGCGTATTCGGCAGCAACTATCAGGACGTGTTTGCGTTCATCGTGCTGATCATCGTGCTGGTGTTCCGTCCGTCGGGCCTGCTCGGCGAACGCGTTGCGGATCGCGCCTGATACAGGGAGAAATAGACATGACCTCAATTCAACCGATCGAGCCGTCCACGACGCTCATCCCTGAGAAAAATCTGGCGAAGACGCTGACCGTTGGCATCATCACGGCCATCTTCGTGATCGCGGCCCCGATGATCATCGGCGCGGCCGGCGGCAACTACTGGGTCCGCGTGCTCGACTTCGCAATGCTGTACGTGATGCTCGCGCTCGGCCTGAACGTGGTGGTCGGCTTTGCCGGCCTGCTGGATCTGGGCTACATCGCGTTCTACGCGGTCGGCGCCTACACGTCCGCGCTGCTCTCCTCGCCGCACCTCGCGTCGCAGTTCGAGTGGATCACGCATCTCGCGCCGGGCGGGCTGCACGTGCCGTTCCTGATCATCGTGCCCTGCGCGATGGGAGTCGCCGCGTTCTTCGGCGTGATTCTCGGCGCACCGACGTTGCGTCTGCGTGGCGACTACCTCGCCATCGTGACGTTGGGCTTCGGGGAAATCGTACGGATCTTCCTGAACAACCTCGACCGCCCGGTGAACATCACCAACGGCCCGAAGGGGATCACGGGGATCGATCCGGTGCAGGTGGGCGGCTTCAGCCTCTCGCAGACGCACTCGCTGTTCGGCCTCCAGTTCCCGTCGGTGTACTCGTACTACTACCTGTTCGTGCTGGCCGCGCTGCTGGTGATCTGGGTGTGTACGCGTTTGCAGCACTCGCGTATCGGCCGTGCATGGGCCGCGATCCGCGAAGACGAAATCGCCGCCAAGGCCATGGGCATCAACACCCGCAACGTGAAGCTGCTGGCCTTCGCGATGGGCGCGTCGTTCGGCGGCCTGTCGGGCGCGATGTTCGGTTCGTTCCAGGGCTTCGTGTCGCCGGAATCGTTCACGCTGCCGGAGTCGATCGTGGTGCTGGCGTGCGTGGTGCTGGGCGGTATGGGCCACATTCCGGGCGTGATTCTGGGCGCGGTGCTGCTCGCGGTGCTGCCGGAATTCCTGCGTTCGACGATGGGCCCGCTGCAAAACGCGATCTTCGGCCATGAAATCGTCGACACGGAAGTGATCCGTCAGCTGGTCTACGCACTCGCGATGGTGCTGATCATGCTGTACCGCTCGGAAGGCTTGTGGCCGTCGCCGAAGCACGAAGACAAGATCGCGAAACTGTCGAAGCGTAGCAGCAAGAAGCCGGTACGGGCTTAACGGACGAGGTGAATAACTATGAGCGATAACATTCGACTGTCCGTCAAGGGCGTCAACAAGCGCTTCGGCGGCCTGCAGGCGCTGTCCGACGTGGGCCTCGAAATCAAGTCCGGCCAGATCTACGGCCTGATCGGCCCGAACGGCGCCGGCAAGACGACTTTCTTCAACGTGATCACGGGCCTGTATACGCCGGATTCGGGCGCGTTCAAGCTCGATGGAGATAACTATACGCCGACTGCGGTCTACCAGGTAGCGAAGGCGGGGATTGCGCGTACGTTTCAGAACATCCGTCTGTTCGGCGGGATGACCGCTCTGGAAAACGTGATGGTCGGCCGTCACGTGCGCACGAAGCACGGCCTGCTGGGCGCAGTGTTCCAGACGCCGGCCGAGCGCAAGGAAGAGCGCGAGATCAAGGAGCGCGCAATTGAACTGCTGGAGTACGTCGGCATTGCGCAGTACGCGGACTATACGTCGCGCAATCTGTCGTACGGTCACCAGCGCCGTCTGGAAATCGCGCGCGCGCTGGCTACGGATCCGAAACTGCTCGCGCTGGACGAACCGGCTGCCGGCATGAACGCAACGGAAAAGGTCGAGCTGACCAAGCTGCTCGACAAGATCCGCTCGGACGGCAAGACAATCCTGCTGATCGAACACGACGTGAAACTCGTTATGGGTCTGTGCAACCAGATGACGGTGCTCGACTACGGCAAGGTGATTGCGCACGGTCTGCCGCAAGACGTGCAGAAGGATCCGAAGGTGATTGAAGCTTATCTGGGTGCGGGGGTCCACTAATGGTTACGGCAATGTTGAAAATCAAGGGCCTGCAGGTCAATTACGGCGGCATCCAGGCAGTCAAGGGCATCGACCTCGAAATCGCGCAGGGCGAACTGGTGACGCTGATTGGCGCGAACGGTGCGGGCAAGACCACGACGATGAAGGCCATCACGGGTCTGAAGCCGTATTCGGCGGGCGACATCGAATACATGGGCCAGTCGATCAAGGGCGTCCCGGCACACGAACTGCTCAAGCGCGGTCTCGCGATGGTGCCGGAAGGGCGCGGCATCTTTGCGCGCATGTCGATCGTCGAGAATATGCAGATGGGCGCGTATCTGCGCAACGACACGGATGGCATCAAGGCGGACGTCGATCGCATGTTCGGCTTCTTCCCGCGCCTGAAGGAACGTGCGACGCAGTATGCCGGCACGCTCTCGGGCGGAGAACAGCAGATGCTGGCGATGGCGCGCGCGATCATCAGCAAGCCGAAGCTGTTGCTGCTCGACGAACCGTCGATGGGTCTGTCGCCGATCATGGTCGAGAAGATCTTCGAAGTGGTGCGCGAGATCTCGAAGGAAGGCATCACCGTGATGCTGGTCGAGCAGAACGCGCGCCTCGCGTTGCATGCGGCGAACCGCGGCTACGTGATGGATTCGGGTCTGGTCACGATGTCGGGCGACGCGAAGCAGATGCTTGATGATCCGAAAGTGCGCGCCGCATATCTTGGTGAGTGAGTTGCAAATGGCGAAACGTCAGTCGATAAGCGGGTAAATATTATGAACCGCCCGTGTTTCCCTCAAGCAGGCGGACATACTGGAGCCTTTACCTCATTTACAACGAACGACGTGAACACTTCTTTGACGCTTGCGCAGCCGTTAACATGCTGGCGCAGGAATTCGCCCGCTAAAGAAAGCGTTTTGGCAACGATTGTAAGTTGGTAGTCATAGGGTCCGGATATGTTGTAGCACGACACAACTTCTGGCAAACAACAAACCTCCGATTCGAATGTTTTCATCTGCTCCGTTGACTTTTGAAGCAATGCGACCATAACCAATGCTGTCACTTCATAGCCAAGCCGCTTCAGGTCGACTCGGGCGTGGTATCCCGTTATCACGCCAAGCGATTCAAGTCGTTTGACGCGGCGCCAGCAGGGCGAAGTTGTTAGATTGACCTTCTCCGATAGTTCGGCACTCGATAGCCTGGCGTCTGCCTGTAGAGCCAGCAGGATCTCGTGGTCGAAGCGATCTAAGTTACAAAGGGAACTATCCATTTCGGAACCTTCCTGATTTGCAAGTACAACAAGATAGAATGGATCCCGTCCTTCCTCCGCGGAAGAGAGCTAGGAACGGAGGCCCCAAGATGAATGCTACGACATATGGACTTGTATCGCAAAGGAGTGTTCCAGCTGACCGGTTGGCGCTCAAGCCGGTGACATCGTGGATAACCAGTTCGTCTGTGACGACTTGATCACGCATCTGGCACGGTGTCCCGCCGGTCGACTCGCTCGCGAGGCGTGTGGGATCGCTCACTGGTGGCGCGTAGGATCGGGGCGCTCAGACATGAACCGCCCCGGATTTGGTGGAGGCTCCAACTCTTGAGAAAATGGAGCCATGAACAAGTCGAACAAATTTTCTGCTGAAGTCCGGGAACGTGCCGTCCGCATGGTGCGGGAGCATCGCGGCGAATATCCGTGATAGTGGGCGGCAATCGAATCCATCGCCCCCAAGATCGGCTGCAAGAGCCAGACATTGCTGGGGTGGGTCAAACGAGAAGAGGTCGATAGCGGCGAGCGCGAGGGCGCGACCACGTCGGAACGCGAACGCCTCAAGGCACTGGAGCGCGAGGTCAAGGAACTGCGTCCTGCCAATGAGATCCTGAAGCTGGCGAGCGCATTTTTCGCCCAGGCGGAGCTCGACCGCCGCTTGAAGTCCTGAAGGCCTTTATCGATCAGCATCGCGACACCTTCGGGGTCGAGCCGACCTGCAAGGTCCTGCGGATTGCCCCGTCGGGCTACCGACGTCATGCCGCACAGCTTCGCGATCCGTCGCGGCGCTGTGCCCGCGCGAAACGTGATGAGCTTTTGCGGACGCAGATCAAGCGTGTCTGGCAGGACAACATGCGGGTCTACGGCGCGGACAAGGTCTGGAAGCAGATGAACCGGGACGGTATCATGGTGGCACGTTGCACTGTCGAACGTCTGATGAGGCAACAAGGATTGTGCGGCGTGATTAGCGGCAAGCGAGTACGCACGACCGTTCCCAAGGTGTTGGCTCCGCGCCCGCTGGACCGGGTCAACCGTCAGTTCAAGGCAGACCGTCCGAACCAGCTCTGGGTTTCTGATTTCACGTACGTTTCGAGGTGGCAGGGCTGGCTGTATGTGGCCTTTGTGATCGACGTGTTCGCCCGCCGCATCGTCGGCTGGCGCGTCAGCTCGTCGATGACTACGGACTTTGTTCTGGATGCACCTGAACAGGCGCTGTACGCTCGCCCGCCGGGAAATGACGGGACGTTGATCTACCACTCCGACCGGGGTTCGCAATACGTCAGCATTCGCTACAGCGAACGGCTGGCCGAAGCAGGTATCGAACCGTCGGTCGGGAGCCGGGGAGACAGCTACGATAACGCGCTGGCGGAAACGATCAGCGGCCTGTACAAGGCCGAACTGATTCATCGTCGTGCACCGTGCACACGCGAGAATCCGTCGAACTGGCGGCGCTGGAATGGGTGGCCTAGTTTAACCATCATAGGCTCATGGAACCGCTCGGCTATATCCCGCCCGCTGAAGCTGAGGCAACTACTACAGGCAACTCAGTAGTACCGCTGCTGCGCCCGTATCAACTTAAACAAACCAACCAGCCTCCGCGATTCCCGGGGCGGTTCAGGCGTCGCCCCCACGGCTCTCTGGGAGGGGGGCACTCCTATTGATCGCCTTGCGGAGAAGGTCGAGAGTACGCCGCTGCCAGAAGACGTGGAGGGAGCCTAGGACGAACTGAAAGAGCGTTGGCCGACTTCACTCGAGCAAACCATACTCGCCCACAATAAAGTCAGCGACACAGAAAGTGAAACGATGTCTGTGAATCCAGCATTGCAGAATACCTTAATTATGTTTAGATCCATAGAACCGTTTCGTTTTACTCACGACCTTATCGCATCAAGTCATCAAGTAACGGCGGAACCGGTCGAGCCCATCGTCAATTCGTTGCTTACTGCTTGCAAAACACCACCTGAGGTAACCCTCGCCTTCAGCGCCAAAAGCAGAGCCGGGTGCAAGGCCCAATCCCACCTTATCGATCAAGTCCTTCGCGAACGCCAAGCTATCTGTCATTCCGTCAACCTTGAACAGTGTGTACATAGCCCCTTTAGCCGCCGGAGGTGTCTGAACACGCGGCATGGAGGCTAGTCCTTCGGCGAGTTGATCTCGAGACGTCTTAAGTCGTGCAACAGTACTAGCAACATCGGCTTCTCCTCTTGCCATTGCATGGAGGGCACCGCGTTGCACAAATGCTGGAACTCCGCCGTTATTGAACTCGATAAGCTTACCGATGTCGGTTCCCATTGTTTTGGGAACCACAATCCAGCCTACGCGCCAGCCAGTCATCCGCCATGCCTTCGAGAATGAGTTGCAGCTTATGACACGATCTTCAGGGTCGGCTACATCAAGAAACGTCGGGGAAACATTGCCTTCGTAGTAAATTCGCTCGTATACGTCGTCCGAAATAATCCAAATTCCATGCTTGCGGCAGTGCTCTAGCAGGGCGTTGCGCTCCTCGGGAAGCAAGACCCATCCCGTCGGATTTCCTGGCGAGTTGAGAAGAAGTGCCTTGGTACCAGGAATCAAGGCGTCAATGAGTCTTTCAAGATTTAGTTGCCATCCTGCCGCAGAAAAATCAAGGCTAACCGTCGTAACGTGCGCACCCAACACCCGGGGCATTTCCAACAAGTTCGGCCACAGCGGAACAACCGCAACTAGACGATCGCCCACATCAACGATAGATTGGAGCGCAAGCATCAGCGAGGACGTCCCAGATCCCGTGACGGCTACATTCTCGACTGACCGTGGACTATGAAGGTTGCTAACGTAGGTCGCAACCTGCTCGCGGAGTTCCGGTAGGCCGAGCGTCTGCACATAGAACGTTTCACGCGCCTCAAGGCTCCTGATTGCCGCAGCGCATACTTCGTCAGATGTCGGGACATCAGGTTCTCCAAACCAGAAAGGAAGAACGTTGGGCCGTCCCATAGCCGCGTTTGCAATCTCCCGGATTTTGGATGATTGAAGCTCGTGTACTTTTGCACGCGCAGTAGAAGGATAGTCGGAAACAATCGGAGTGCTATTCATGACGAATCCTTATTTCGATATTTGCGAATTCTCGCCCCATTCAGAGATTTGAGACCGTGTATTAGAGCAACGAGAATGTCGAATGCGCTGTCGATCACACCTGTGGCTCGTGTTCGCGATGACATTTCCGCCACCGAAATTACGGCTCGCATGTAGAATGGTAGCGGGTAGGCCTCGGGAAGTTTTGCCGTATGGACGGGATTGTCGTACTATTTTTGGAAAGTTTGTTTCGAGAGTGTCCGCAATTTCGGCTTGTGATTGCGCAGGTCTAAAATAGGGCTTCAGCAGAAAACAGCACACTGGATTTGACGGGTCGAAGGTGGGTTGATCCTTTTGCGTCGGGCAGGCGGTTCAAATATCCCTTCGTGACACGCTCGCTCATTCGAAATAGTAGTGTGATGGAGGATCCCACATGACTGACGCGCAAAGCTCGGTGACTCAGGTGTTGTTAGGGAAACGCTGATCAATGGACCACCTGCCCAAGTTGTAGGCGAGATGGCGTCGAATTTTCTGGATGACGAAGCGATTCGACGCTCAATTCGGTGAATGGGACGCGTAAACGAGCCTCCCTGGTCGCATTTTTCATACGCATGACGGATTGCTCCCATGGACCGCTCGCAACAGATTTCGCGCAATCACCAGATTCGCCAGAGCGAACAGGCTGAACAGTTGCGCGGTGTTCTTGGCCAAGCCCTTGTATCGTGTCTTGCGATGGTGAAACAGGTTCTTGACGATATGAAACGGATGCTCAACCCGCGAACGGATCTGCGCCTTGGTTCGCTCAAGCGCGATCACCAGGTCCTTCAGCACTCCCTCTTGCATCGCCTTGATTTTTCCCCGCTTGGCAGCGACGTGCCACTTCACGGTCTTGCCCGCCATTTCCTTGCGCTTATCTACGCCAATGTAGCCCGCATCGGCGAACGCCTGCTCCTCATGTCCGTGCAGTAGGGCATGCGCTTGCGATACATCCGACACGTTGGCCGCCGTGCCAACCACACTGTGGATCAGGCCCGAATCGGCATCGACTCCCACGTGGGCTTTCATCCCAAAGTGCCATTCGTTTCCCTTCTTCGTTTGATGCATTTCCGGGGCACGACTCTTCCGTGCGTTCTTGGTCGACGGCGGCGCTTCAATGATCGTCGCGTCAACCAGCGTGCCTTCCTTCATCATCAGCCCACGCTCGCAGAGCGAGATGCCAATCTCGTCGAACAACTTCCGTGTCAGTTCGTGTTCGATCAGCAGGCGCCGGAACTTCAACAGCGTGGTTGCATCAGGCACGTTCTCGACTGCCAGATCGATGCCGGCAAAGGCTCGCAGCGCGATGCTGTCATACAGCGCGTCCTCCAGTCCTTCGTCCGAAAGTCCATACCACTGTTGCAGGAAGTAGATTCGAAGCATGCGCTCCAGGCCAATCGGCGGGCGGCCTCGCGTGCCCTTCGGATAGTGCGGCTCGATTGCCAACAGCAAACGCTGCCACGGAACGACCTTCTCCATCTCGGCCAGGAAGCGTTGGCGCCTCGTCACTCGCTTCTTGCCTGCAACTTCCGCTTCCGCGAAGCCGATCTGCCTCTTCATCATTGTGAGTCTGTTCCGTGAGTTGCCTCCTATAACGTCCTCAGCTACGCCAGCGATGACCACCGAGCCGAATAAATCAGCGTTTCCTTAGCGTCGAGACTTCTCCCTGTTACGCGTTCGTACTGCGCGAACGGCAAGCGTCGCGTGTGCGTTAGCTATAGGCCGGCTGAGTCAGGAGAAAGGGCTGGTCGACTCGCTCCAGAATCCGATACATCGCTGGTCGAATCCTTCAGACTCTATGCTCCAGCCAAGGGCATCGTCGATGCATTTGTATTTGCGTTTGCGCTGACTGACGGCATAGTCAAGCCATTGTTTCGGTACTGACAGGTGGTTCCGATCAAAAGCTTGCGCAATCCTCTGCAGAGATTCACCGTTTCTGCCTACGGTGCCACATGAATGCCTTTCGGGCTTCAGTGTAGTAAATCCAGCGTCGCTGTTTCATTTGCAGCACTACCACTGCGCACGCAGCCTCCAGTGTGTTGCATCCACCGGGTAAATCCGTCACTGTTTCGCGGCCGGCTATGGTGAGCGCGGCAGAGCGGTCGACTTGAAGAATTCGTCGTCGGCTGTTCGCCAAATATCGGGCTCGCTAGAGCGCCCTTGTTGCAGTCGGAAGAATGCTCGCATCCGATGTGCGCTCATGTGCTCGTCTATCGGAACACCTGCTGCAAGCAAGTCGGCCGCCGCAGCTAGCTGATTGACTGCAACCTCGAAGTCTGATGTTTCCACAGCTGCATCATCGTCGAACATCGGGACGGCAGTTTGACAGACGAACTCAGAGCCGTGAGTCCGCCGACGCCGTGCTCCCAATGGCCGCGATACGCAGTGTTTGCTGGCGCTGGCGACAGGTACGTCAGACAAAATCCCTTGCATGCAGCACCACGGTGCGTCCGTCAGAGGGCAACTTTTTGGCGTCAATGGCGCGAGCGATGCGAGGCAGATTCACGTTGAGCGCGAGGAGTAGTTGCCGCGGTTCGGTGTTTACTGGTCCCAACTTGGAGCACGCCGCGTCAACTGACAGCAGGAGAGCGTGAAATGCGCGTTCAACAACGTACGCAGAAAAGCGCACACCGTCACCAGGTACAACGGTTGGCGATGTGAAGGTCAACTCTTGGCTCACGGTCCATTCTCCATCGGTTGTTTTATCGGGAGTGAACCTTACACGCGGGCGCGACCGCCGACCGTCGAGTTGTCTCTCCGGAGCGCTACTATGAAATCGTAACGCGCGAGCCGTCGTCGAAAATTACGCATTCGATTTCAACACCAAGTGGGGCATCCGACCGTGCTAGTGACAGCGCAAATCGAACATGGTCGAATTGAAGGTCGTCCTCGCGCAGGATTTCGATGCATGACGAGAGGTCCGCTAGCCCAGCGTCACTCTCCGCGTGATTCACCAGCGATATCGCGACGTTAACCATCTGGGCTGCTCTTGCTTACGACCGCCCGTACGGAGAAAGGGGCGACCGCAAGATCGGCTCACGCTGGCTTCGATTCCTCGTCCTTCCGAAAAATTAACTCGCGTAGCGACGCGCTATATGCGAGTGCCCTCATCCTTGTCGTTTCGAGATCTTGCCCTGCCTTGTACAGACCAGACCCCAAACCGAAACCGGTCGCTCCAACAGACGTCAAATCAGCTAAGTCCTCGGGACCGATGCCGCCAACTGGAATAAGTGCGACGCCGGATGGCATGACGCTGCGCCAAGCCTTCAACACCGGTCCTCCCAACTGTTCAAATGGAAACATCTTGATAACGTCTGCACCGTGCTTGAGCGCTGCGAAAGCTTCGCTCGGTGTAGCCACTCCTGCCGCCGTGGTCATCTCAAGCTTCTTCGCGGCAGCAATGACATCTTTGTCGCTGTGAGGCATCACAATGAGTTCGCCACCTGCCTCCTTTACGTCTTTCACTTCCGATTGGTTCAGAACCGTGCCAGCACCAACGATTGTATCGTTTGGAAGAGATCCTCTGATTGCCGCGATGCTGTTGAGCGGTCTCGGGGAATTGAGCGGCACCTCGATGATCCGAAATCCAGCCTGATACAGAACATTTGCGTGGCTGGCCGCCTCACTTGGACTGATCCCGCGAAGGATCGCAATCAACGGAAATCTCTCCAAGGCAGATCCGAAACGAGTTTTCAGTGTCGTACTGTTCGACCTGTGCGAGGTAATTGTCATGTGCCGAGTTCCCGAGTGTTTAGTCTTGCGCGGACGGGGCAGCGAGTAGACCCGCATCCCACGCTATTTGAAAAAGGCCATATTCAGTCGTCTTTTGCAGAATTCGTACGTCGGCGTAACCCATCTGCGAAAGTGCGAGCTGATAGCGACGGCAGAGTCGTTCATCACCTATCAGTCCAACGGTCCAGTCGTTAAGCGTCGACTCTTCCTCAACGAGAAGATGAGATAGTCCACAGAGTTCGTGTCCAATGAGCAAGCCTGACAGATAGTCTGATTGCTGTTCTGGCCCAATCTCTCCCGTCAGTCCGAGCGTTCGCACACTGAACATCGTCGCTAGAACCCCGAGATGACTGTGTCGTATGGCCGTGTCCACGCCGCGCAGGAACGCCGCGTCCAGATTGTTGCTGGACGGGTGCATCGTGCGACCTAGGATGGTATAGTCGCGCAGGACTGCGAATACCTCTCCCGTCATAAAGGTAAGAAAACGCTGTAACTCCCCGTCGAATGTAAAGGCCCATTTCGCGTGTGTGCCGGGCAAGCCAATCAACGTCCTCCTGGCTTCTTTAAGTTCCGGATAAGCCGCGAATGCGCCGAAGATCTGAGTTTCTTCACCTCTCATTACGTTTGGCATGGGACCGTTCTGGATGATCCCAGGCACGATGAAAACAGTTGTCCCACGCGCCGTCTTGAGCGTCTCCAATGCCCGCGTGAGGGGCGCACAGTCTACCGGCGCAGGGACGTATGGTGCCTCTAGCCAACCTTGAGCACTTCCAACCATTCCTGCCGCGACAACAGGGATGTCGGCCACGTCGAGCCAATCTCCACAGATCGCTTCGAACGCTTCGTCGAACCCGCCTTCGATTGCTGTCCTTCGCAAATGCATGATGCCCTGCGACGACTGCCTCGAATCGAGGACAGTGCCATTTGCATTGAACAAATAGGCACGCAGAGACGAAGTGCCCCAGTCGAGCCCGATCAGGACCGCCTCATCTGTCGGTTTTATATTCATATTCAACTCGCTGACGTCGCTGCGGGTTTACAGTCCCGCCCCGGTTGCTGGTACCTCTGCAGGGGTTCGAACGATTGATCGAAGGAAGTTTTTCGCGCGCTCAGTCTGGGGGTTGTCAAAGAAATTCTCCGGAGGTGCTTGCTCAATCAGCTCTCCCTTTTCCATGAAGATGACGCGATCCGCCACCTTCCGAGCAAATGCCATTTCGTGGGTCACGACCAGCATCGTCACGCCAGTCGCGGCGAGGCTTTGGATGACGTCGAGAACCTCGCCAACCATTTCTGGGTCAAGGGCCGACGTGGGCTCATCGAACAGCAAGACAGCCGGCTCCATCGCCAGCGAACGGGCAATCGCGACACGTTGCTGCTGACCCCCTGAGAGCTGGTCAGGAAACTTGTGG
The DNA here is from genome assembly GCF_021390635.1 of Paraburkholderia sp. HD33-4. Taxonomy (NCBI): domain Bacteria; kingdom Pseudomonadati; phylum Pseudomonadota; class Betaproteobacteria; order Burkholderiales; family Burkholderiaceae; genus Paraburkholderia; species Paraburkholderia sp. HD33-4. The sequence continues at coordinate 174,973 of NZ_JAJEJS010000004.1, forward strand.
GTGTGCTCCCCCAGCCCAACGCGTTCTAGAAGCTGCTTTGCTCGAACTTCAGCCTCCACCCATGAAGCTCCGCGCACTCGAACCGGTGCAATCGCGACATTGCGCAGCGTCGTCATGTGCGGGAACAAGTTGAACTGTTGGAACACCATGCCGACTTCAGCTCGAACCTTTGCCAGGTTTTTCCCTTTTTCAACGTTCACGCCATCCACCACGATGCTACCGGACGAGAACTCCTCCAGCAGGTTAATGCATCGAATCAGTGTGGACTTTCCCGACCCGGAGGGACCGATCAGCGCAAGAACTTCGCCGCGCTTCACTGTTAGGTTGATACTCTTAATCGCATGGAAAGGCCCATAATGCTTATTGAGGTTTTTTATGCTGACGATCGCCGGCGCACCGGGCTCGATCTGATAAATTCGACTCATTTGATTGCCTCCGTGTGTTGTACTTGGAAAGACTCGCTTTACCGGCGACGCTTGCGGCGTTTCTCAAGCGCTCCGACCAAACGGACCAGCGGCAACAGGAGAGCGAGATATAGAATCGCAGCACCAATTAACGGAGACGGATTAGCATAGAAGGCCTGAGCCTGGGTAGCCTGTTTGAGCAAATCTGGCATGGCGACAACCGACGCAAGGGCGGTATCCTTAATGAGGCCAACACCGACTCCCGTTGCGGGAGGGATCACAAGGCGCATGGCCTGTGGCAACGTGATATCGACCATCAGCCTCGACCACGAGAAACCTAACGCTTGCGCGGCCTCAAATTGGCCCCACGGTACGGCTTCGATCCCCGCGCGGAATGTTTCGGCCATGTACGCCGCGGCTACTCCAGATAGCGCTGTTGTAGCCGCCCAGAATGGGCTTAGCCGGATCCCTACAAAAGGAAGGGCGTAGTACACAAGAACGAGGAGTACGAGAAGAGGTATGGCGCGGAACACATCAATGTAGGCCATCGCCAGCATACGCAAGGGCTGGGCGCCGTACATCCTTGAAAGCGCCAGTAGAAGCCCGCCGAAGACTGAAAAGAACAGACACGCCGCGCCAAGCAGGATCGTGAAACCAAAGCCTTCCAGAAGCAGTGAGAAAGCATTCCGCAGAACGTCGATGTTGAAAAATGTGGTGACAATGTCCATATACAGTCTCATGCGCGACAGGATGCGAACCGCCCGCGCAACGAGAAATGAGCGTCGTGCGCGCGGTTCGTTAGGCAAAAATTCCGATGTCCCGAGATTAAGGCTGGGGACTTTGGGTGACGGTGACGGTGCTGGAACCAGTGGGCGCTGAGGATCCAAACCATTTCGTGTACAAACGCGCAAGCTCACCATCCTGCTTGAGCCTCGCAATTGCAGTATCCACATCTCGCAACAGCGGACTTCCCTTGCGAAGCATCAGCCCAAACTGTTCGTTTGTGGGGATGGTGGCAACGATCGCGTACTGAGGTTTGTCCTTGATGTAGTACGCGTCGATAGGGCAGTCATGTACGAGACCGCCGATGCGACCCGTAGCGATGTCCAGCATCGGACTCACGTTGTCGTCGTATCGGCTGATCCCACCGAACTTGTATTTGGCATCGTTTTGCGTCGCCCACATTTCACCAGTGGTACCCGTGACGACGGCGACCTGCTTTCCGGCAAGACCTTCGACGCCCTTGATGCCGCTCGCTTTGCCGACAGTCAGACATTGGTTCGCATCAAAAAATGGCTGGGTAAACGAAACCGATTCAAGGCGCTTTGGCGTGATCGTGATCGAGCCGATCGCGATATCTGCTCGCCCCGACTGCACCGCAGCGAACAGGCTATTGAACGGCATCTCCGTAAATTCAATCGACTTGTTGAGGCGCTTTCCGATGGTGTTGAGCAGATCGATCTCGAAGCCAACCAACTTGCCTGAGGCGTCTTGAAACTCAAACGGCACATTGGCTGTGTTGGCGGCCACATTAATGTCGGCTGCGACAGCGACGCTGCTGACAAGTAAAATGGCTACGGTGGTCGCAAGCTTGCGGATCATGGTGTGTCTCCTAACATTAGTAGGTTGTTCGGCCTTCCGTTCAGGACGCCAAAATGTATTTAATTGATGTACTTCGTTACAGAACGTCCTAATCCTCACGATTAAGATACCGCTTTACTTCAAGCTCCCTGTCGACCAGGAAATTTGTTAAGCCGACCACGATTCCTCGGAGGTGCATGGCTAGTGTCCCGAGTTAGAAATTCGATTCAGTATTTCGCTTCACCAATTGGCGACGTACTGGTTGAATAGACCGAAAGAAGGCATAGGGTTTGCGCGGCCTCGATCAGGCGGAAATACACGCCACGCACCATCTGCGTGTCGAAAGAAGCAGAGTGCAAACGTACCACCCTCCCGCCGCGCCGCTTCGACCCGCACGTATCGTCCGTAAGCGCAGCGTGCGTGGCTGAACCGTGTTACCCGCAACGTTGTGGTCAAATTTGCGGCAAACCATTTCTCAACCATCAAACGTAAAGACATCTCAGTAGTGTTCATCTGACTTTCCTTCGACTACGTTCCCCGGTTCTGCCATGCCCATTTGCAAGCGACGGCCTGGCCCAAAAGCGTTTGCCCTGCTTCGAAATCATCCGAATGCGCCTTGGTGAACCGCGACGGCGCGAGGGCTTTGCACCCAACGTTTTACTGCGAACTTCTAACTCGGGACACTAGCTGAAGGGCGCCCCAGTCACCGCAACATGTTCTGCTGAGCGTGGCGTGTGTAGTCGACTTACGAATGCGGCGATGTCGTCGCGTGGTTGTGGCTGACCGAGCGTCTGAACGTAGAAGGTTTCGCCGTTCTGGAGGCTCTGGATAGCCTCGACGCGAATCTCCTCGGACGTAGGAACATCCGGCTCGCCGAACCAGAAAGGCACGGCGCCTTCACGTCCCATCCCGGCATTGGCGGCCTCGCGAATCTTGGAGGCACGTAGGCTGTGGACGGTTGAGCGTGCAATTGCAGGGAAGGAGCCTGCGCTATCTGCATTGGACATGCTGGAATCTCCGAGAACGTATTGATGACGCGACCGTCCGACAACGGCGGCTTTACCGCGGTCAGAAGGCTCGGACGCCTCAGGCGTTCCTAAAGCCGACCGCTGCCTTGACGTTCTATACACGCAAGTTACCCGGTTGCGGTCGATCATTAAGCGAGCGCGGGGCTGAACCATGAGTGAAATGATACGGCTGCAATAAAGCGAAAGTTTGCTAACATTGAGGCTCGAAATCCACTTTTTTGGAACGTACATTTCAATTCTTCGCGCACGCGAACGACATCTATTGAAGCGCGGCTGCCGCTGGGTCGCACGCTCATCCACGGTCTCACCTACGTCTTATGTACACGAACATGACGCAAAAACAGTTTTCAGCTCATCCTCCCAAGCTGGATGTCATTGACATCAAGATCCTTCGAGAGCTCCAGAACGAGGCGCGTCTTTCAAGTGCGGAACTGGCTGAACGTGTCTCGCTAACCGCATCGCCATGTTGGCGTCGCGTCAAGCAACTGGAAGACGCGGGTGTGATTAGTGGCTACCACGCAAAAGTGAATGCAGAATCTCTGGGCTATGCTGTTAAAGCCTCCGTCTTCGTGAAGCTTGATCGCCTTGCCAGGCCAGCGCCCGACGCTTTCGAGAAGGCGGTTCGCTCACTGGCAGAAGTGCTGTCCTGCTATCGCATGTCCGGACAGTACGACTATCAATTGTTGGTAGTCGCGAAGGATCTCAACGCTTATGGAAGGTATTCGATGGATTACATCAACAGCCTGCCTCACGTCGGCGAAATCTATACGTCCTTCATCCTTCATGAGATCAAAGCCGAGGTCGCGCCGCCCGCGTGAGGACAGCGCCATGGCGCTCGCAAGCTAAGCTTTTTTCGGGCGCCGGGGCGGATTCGCTCGACCGACCAGACGAGCTTCGTACGAGATACCCCCAATGCACGGCGGGTGTCCCAAAAACAATAGACGCCAGCCGAAGACACGGTGTCGTATCCCGCCCTCGTGTGTGAAGCATTGCAATCCAGTAGGAGGTTGCTGCGCGATTCACCGCTTGTCGCTCTAGGCAGAAACCCTAACAAAAACGAGGAGAGAAACGTTCGTTCTGCCTGTGCGGCGATTTCGATCGTTTCGTTTCAACAACCCGCCGTCCAGCCTCAGAAATTAGCATCAGGCCACAGAATTAACTGGTTATATTGGAGCATGGTCTTGCGAGCAGCATAAGGCAAGCTCAAGGCCAGCAAGCGAAGGCGGGTTCGACGAAGCGTTTGAAGCGGTCTGTGGGGGTTGGCTTGAGGCAGCCGACATCCCTGTTGTCGCGGCGGCAACCCGTGGAATCAAAGCCAAAGTGAACTGATCATCCGTGCACCGTAGTTTGCGCGCGAGAAGCGCGAGTCGGGTCCCGTTCAGGACAGTCCGCTTGTTGGGCGCTCGCTGGTCGCAGATGTCTCATAAGAAAAACGACCGAAGTTAGAAGGTCGGATTTGATGGCAGCAGTTTTTAAATAATATCGCAGTCCTATATTTAACTTGGAGATCTAGGAAAAATGGCTATGATGTGATGAACGCTCCTTTGCCGTGGGCATCACGACTTGCCCACTAATGGGATGGTCCACCCCGCCCCACCGGATAGGTTAGGCTGGCCGTGTTCATACCGAACTGGAGACGCTCATGGACGACGTAACGCTCGTTGGTATCGATCTGGGCAAACACAGCTTTCACCTTCATGGACAGGACGCTAAAGGCAACGCTGTGTTCCGTAAAAAGATGAGCCGGAAACAACTGATCGAATTCTTCGCGACATTCCATGCCTGTACCGTCGTTATGGAGGCCTGCGCCGGTTCGCATCATATGGCCCGCAAGCTGGCCGAATTCGGGCACACGGTGCGCCTGATCTCGCCGCAGTTCGTCAGGCCATTCGTGAAGTCAAACAAAAATGATTTCGTCGACGCCGAGGCGATTTGCGAAGCATCATCACGCCCAGCGATGAGATTCGTAACCCCGAAGACGGAATCGCAACAGACTCTTTCGGTGCTGCATCGTGTGCGTGAATCGATGGTGCGCGAGCGCACCAAAGCCGTCAACCAGATGCATGGCTTTCTCCTTGAGTTTGGTATCAGTCTGCCAGTGGGCACGGCCACCGTCGCACGTCTGCCGGCCGTGCTCGCCATGCAGGAACTGCCGCCCCGACTAATTGCGATTCTCGAACGCCTCCACGGGCACTTCAAGTACCTTGAGGAACAGAGATTTACCAGGAGCTCGCACGTCAGTTCGCGGAGGACGAGGTTGGACAGCGCCTGATGAGCATCCCGGGAGTCGGCCCAGTCACTGCAAGCGCGTTGGCCGCGAAAATGGGCGACGCAAAGCAGTACGGCTGCAGTCGCGATTTTGCGGCATCGGTTGGGCTCGTTCCCCGGCAATACAGCACGGGCGGCAAGAACAATCTTCTCGGGATCAGCCGACGCGGCGACAAAAATGTCAGGCGCCTGCTCGTCCTGTGCGCCCGAGCCTACATGCGAGGCCTGGAGAAACGGACCGGTCGCCTGGCAGACTGCGTTCGCGCAATGCTCGCGCAGCGGCATTCAAACGTGGTGGCGTGTGCGCTGGCCAACAGGCTGGCCCGGACCGCCTGGGCCATTGTTGCGCGCCAAACCACATTTGACGCAGGCTTCTCAAGCCATCCACTCTGAACGCGTACAGCTTTACCATTGCTTACAAAGCATCCAACTGGTTTTGCGACAACTGAAAATTGATGACGTGAACGGCCTACCGGCCTGACGAAGAACCTGAATGCCCAAGAGGCTTTTCGAAGCCGATCCACTGTTAAGGATCGTCAGGCGCGAATCTCATCATGGCGCGGGGAACAATCCCCACAACGACGCCGAATAGATTTAAGCAAGCCAAACTCGACATTGAAAATCAGGGTTGCAAAAATGGGGTGGACCATAGATTGGCATAAAACTCTCGCGGGGTAGCGGGAGTCGTCGATCACATCAGAGCTGGCTACCGCGCGTGGGCCGTCAAAGATACACGACAGAGTGCGAATCGCAAGAGACGGAAGTCCACGTCACCGTCGGTGCACTTACACGATCGCGCCGTTGTCGAAAGGGCGTATCCGAATCTGTTTGTCGCCAGCCTTTAAACGCGATGGTGATACTATGACTTATCGCCATTGAGGCTCGTGGACCGTTCCGCGTTCGCAGGTCATCACGATGGGATCGCGCGGTAGGACGTAGGCCGAACAAGCCGTGGACGGAATTGAAGGGGCCGATAGCTGCAGCTGTCCGACCCTTCGTTTCTTGACATTGAATGCTGTTGACGGCTTAGTTACTCGTATCCACGCCTCGGAGTCGCCGTTCCAAGTGTTGATCCGCCTGAAGACTTGACTTCGCATCGGCTGGCGACTTTGCTGCGTTCTGCGGCGATCGAGCCTCAGTCGCCGGCGTTTATCCGGTGTCCAGTCGCCGCGCACGATGGCGCGTGAGGGACCGTCGCACGTCAAATGGAATGGACGCTCGCTTGCAGGCTGCCCCGACACGTCTGTATACGTTAGCAACGGTCCCCGAGCCGATAATAATTCCGGCCAAAAACACGCCGGGTCAACGGGGGGCACGATCAGCCTTGCCGAAGCTGGATTCATTTCACTCGCAGTGAAACTCGCGCTGGTGCCCACAGGCTTCATGAAAATTCGGGGACCGTTCATGCATCAGAAGTTAAATTTGTCGATGTTGCTGGCATCGAAGGTTGTCGGCGGTCCAAGAATGACTTCGCCGTTCTTGCCGACGGTGCGTTTTCCCAACTTGCCAGCGTCGAACGAATCGCCTTCCTTGCCGGTGATTTTGCCCGATGCGAGATTCGCCGCAGCATACGCAGCGAGATAGCCCAGTTGACCCGGGTCCCACAATTGAAACGCCTTTACTGTGCCATTCTTGACAAAAGAGCGCATCTGGTTCGGCGTACCGAGACCGGTCACCGTGACCTTGCCTTTTGCCGGCGACGTGGAGATGTACCGCGCGGCGGCAGCAATCCCGACTGACGTCGGCGCAACGATTGCCTTGAGGTTCGGATACGCCTGCAACAGGCCTTGTGTCTCAACGAAAGATTTCTGATCGTCGTCGTTGCCGTAGGCGATCTTCACGAGTTTGAGCTTTGCATATTCGGGCTTTTTCAACTCCTCCTGCATCCATTTTATCCACGTGTTTTGGTTCGTCGCATTCGGCGTGGCGGAAAGAATCGCGAACTCGCCCTCACCGCCGGTCAACTTGGAAAGCAACTGTACCTGGCCACGTCCGATCGACTCGGCGTCCGCCTGATTTACGAAGACCTGACGCCCATCCGGTGCGGTGTCTGAATCAAACGCGACGACCTTAATGCCTTGCGCCATTGCCTTTTTAAGATATGGCACTACGGCGTTTGCATCGTTCGCGGCTATCACGATGGCGTCCTGACGCTGCGTGATCAGTGTATTGATATATGACACTTGCGATGACGCACCGGCATCGGATGGCCCGACTACCTTGCCTTGTCCGTTCATCTCTTTGATGGCGGCCATGCCGCCGTCGTCCGCGATAACTTCGTAGGGGTTGTTGATCTGCTTCGGTACAAATGCGATCTTCAGCCCGCTCTTCACGTCAGCTGCGGCGACCTGAAACGCTGCACCCAGTGCAATACTTGCGACCAACAGCGCTGATGCGAGGACCGGTGGACGAACCGATCGAATTGTTCTGAACATTTTTCCGTCTCCTGATTGAGGCGCACGGCTTTCCGGATCGAAATGATCCGCACGCCAGTTATAAAACTGTGTCACAGCGCTTGAGCCATGAGCCGTTTCTCCCGGACCGCCCGCCAGCGGGCGACGAGATTCGGGATAAGCACCGACGAGAGCAGCAGGCCGCCGGTGACGATGGTGAGCGTTTCACTCGAGACGTCGGCGAGAGTCAGCGCATTGCGCAGCACTCCAATGATAAGCAAGGACAGCAACACGCCTATCATCGATCCCCGCCCGCCAAAGATGCTGACACCGCCGAATAGCACCGCTGCTATCACCGAGAGTTCGAACCCTTCGCCGTTATCACCGCGAGCACTCGTGAAACGCAGTGTGAATACAATGCCTGCGAGCGCGGCCATAGCACCCGAGAACATAAAGAGCTTCAGCTTGGTTTTCAGCACCTCGATCCCAGAGAACTGCGCCGCCACAGGATTTGAACCAATCGCGTAAAGACTGCGGCCGAAAGGCGTTGCCTGCAGCAACACGGTGAATACAATTGCACCGACGATGACCAGAATGAACGGCATTGGCAGAAACGTACCCGGGATGGTATCGATACCGAACGCCGTGTACGAAGCGGGGAAATCCGCGACGGCCTGATCCCCGAGCAGGACATATGCGAGTCCACGAAACAGGGCAAGCGTGCCTATGGTGACGGCGAGCGACGGCAGGTTGAAGCGCACGATGACAAGTCCATTCAAGAGACCCGCGAGTGTGCCTGCAACCAGGACGATCGCGATGACAAGTGGCATCGGCAGACCCAGGTGCCATAGCACCCCCATCAGCGCGCTTGAAGCGCCGAGGACTGATGCAACTGACAAATCGATCTCGGCGGCAATGATGATCAGAGTCATCGGCAGGCCGATAAGCGCGATTTCGGTGAAGTCGGCCAGCATATTCGAAAGGTTTGCGCCGGAGAGAAACACCGGGGAGAGAATGCGGCCGCCGACTACAGAAAGGAGGAGCACTATCGCGAGCATCGCTTCCCATTTCATATGACGCCGCTTTGTCGTGGAGAGTGCAGAATCGGGCTTAGCCATGATCGCGTTTCCTCATCATGCGTTTGGCGACGGAACGTGCCAAAACAGTATCGAGCGTGATTGCGACAACAATCAGCGCACCTTGGATCGCCTGCTGCCAGAAGGGCGACACGCGCAGAACCACGAGAGCGATGTTGATTACGCCAAGCACAAGCGCACCGAGCGTCGCGCCCATTATCGTGCCAACTCCACCAGTAATTGCGACGCTTCCGACGACAGCTGCAGCCACGACCTGGAGTTCGATCCCCTTTGCTGTACTCGCATCGACGGTGCCGAAACGGGCGAGCCACAACACCCCCGCAAATCCCGCGATAGCGCCTGATAACAAAAATCCAATCATCACCCGTCGTTCGACTCGAATGCCTGCGAGACGAGCGGCCTCGGGATTTGAGCCGATTGCGTAATGCTCTCGGCCGCCACGGTACTGTTTCAGATAGATCGCTAGTACGACAAGGACGACGAGTGCGATCAGCACGAGATTTGGCACACCGAATAAGGATCCAGTCGCTATCTGCGCGAAGGCATCAGGCAGACTCGTTGCGTTTATCTGGCCGCCATGAACCCATGCGTAATCGGCGCCGCGCACAATGTATAGCGTTGAAAGGGTTGCCACCAGAGACGGCACCCGACCGTAAGTAACGAGCGTGCCATTGATTGCTCCGGCTGCAAGACCGATCCCTATGCCCGCAAGCATTGCCACCATCACGGGCATCTGCGGAAACATCAGGAAAAGACTGCCGACCGCATAGGCACTGACCCCGACAACCGACGCTACCGACAAATCGATGTGCCGCATCAACATCAGAACTGTCATGCCAGCCGTGAGCAGGCTGATGATCGAGACGTTGAGCAACACGTCTCGGAGGTTCTGAAGATTGAAAAACTCGGGTTTCGCGGCGGTCGTTGCACCAATCAGCGCGAGCAAGACGACGAAGAGCGTCGCTTCACGGCTCTTCGCGAGCCCGGTAACGACATTACGCCGCCAGACGCCTGGCCGGCCCATCGCCGGCATTGTGGGAGTGTGTCGTGTCATGCTGCCCGCCCCAAGATGTGTGGCGATGCGCCTAGTGCAGCGGTCATCACCCGTTCCTCATTCGCATCCTCGCGCGCGATGTCTGCGCTGATGCGGCCTTCGTGCATAACGAGCACACGGTCGGCCATGCCGAGTACCTCGGGCAGCTCGCTCGAGATCATCAGCACTGCCATTCCCTCTCGTACCAGTTCGGCAAGCGTTCGATATACCTCTGCTTTCGCGCCGACATCAATCCCGCGTGTGGGCTCATCGATGATCAATACCTTTGGATCGGTTGCGAGCCACTTGCCGAGCACGACTTTCTGCTGGTTGCCGCCAGACAAGGTGCCGACCGGCGCTTCCAGATCACTTGCTTTCAGGCGAAGACGCTTCCCCCAGTCGGCGGCGAGCGCGGATTCGCTGCGAGCCGAGATCAGGCCATGCTTCACAAGCCTTCCGAGTACCGTTAAGGATGTATTGCGGGCGATGCTCAGTTCGAGCGCGAGGCCTTGCGCCCGACGATCTTCGGGCACCAGAGCCAGGCCTGCCCGAACGGCGGCAGTTGGTTTGCCCAGCGAAAGCTGCCGGCCCGCGATCTTCACTTCGCCAGCGTCGACCGGATCAATGCCGAAGATCGCACGCGCTACTTCGCTGCGTCCCGCGCCAACGAGTCCCGCCAGAGCGACGATTTCTCCTGCGTGAACATCGAACGAAATATCTTTGAACACGCCGTGACGGGTGAGTCCGCGTACGGCCAGCCGAACTTCGCCCGGCGTGACATCAGCCTTCGGATAGAACGTGTCGAGATCGCGGCCAACCATTTTGCTTACTATTGCATCGATGGTCATGTCGGCGGTGAGGGCGTCGAACACCTTGACGCCGTCACGCATGATCGTCATGCGCTGCGTGAGCGCGAAGACTTCCTCCAGCCTGTGCGTGATAAAGAGAATCGCTACGTCGCGCTCCCGCAGAGCGCGCACAATTACAAAGAGGCGTTCGACTTCGGTCAGCGACAGGGCGGCCGTTGGCTCGTCCATGATGAGCACGTTGGCATCAAGAGACAACGCCTTCGCGATCTCTATCACCTGCTGGTCCGCGATCGATAACCCGCGCACTAGCCGATCTGCACGCAGATTCACACCTAGGGACGAGAGCAGGGCATCTACCTCGCGATTCATCTCGTCGTAACGGATCCGTCGTAGCTTGTCGCGCGGCTGTCGACCCATAAAGATGTTCTCGGCGATCGAGAGATCGGCGAACAGCGTTGGCTCCTGATAGATCACGGCAAGTCCTGCGTCCCGCGCCTCAGCCGGATTCGAAAACTGGCGAGGGACGCCGTCCACCAGCAATTCTCCGGTATCCGGTGCGTGGACTCCTGCGAGTATCTTTACGAGCGTCGATTTGCCCGCACCGTTCTCGCCCAGCAGGGCATGCACTTCGCCAGGCCACAGCTCCAGGCTGGCGTCCCCGAGCGCCTGAACGCGCCCGAATGACTTGCTCGCATGCCGCAACTCCAACCGCGGTTGTCGTGTGTTCGTCATACATGTCTCCTTCAAAACAGCTTGTTTTCAGATTTGGTAAAGGCGTCGCACATTGCGCCATCTAGCGCGTTCTTGCTTCACGGCGACGTTCTCGCATGCCGTGCGCGCGCATGTCATCGCGCCATGTCGCGGTAGCGCGACGCCGATGACCCATCGACGAACATACGATGACGCGTCACGCGTGATCCGCAATCGACTTGCATCTTCTCCAGATTGAAACATTGACAATCAAGTCACCACGCCCACTTGCCACGGCACAAATTCATTCTGTCCATATCCGTGCAATTCGCTCTTCGATGCAGCGCCGGACGCGCAATCCAGCATCCTGCGGAAAATCGCTTCGCCGAGTTGATCGATGGTCGCGGTGCCATCAATGACTCCGCCGCAGTTGAAGTCCATGTCGTCTTCCTGGCGCTCCCACAGTGACGTGTTGGTCGCGAGCTTCAGTGACGGCGACGGTGCGCAGCCGTATGCCGAGCCGCGCCCTGTCGTAAAGCAGATGAGGTTTGCACCCGACGCGACCTGGCCCGTTGCCGACGTCGGGTCGTAGCCTGGCGAATCCATGAACACGAAGCCCTTTGCGCGGATCGGTTGCGCGTATTCGTACACTTCGACGAGATTTGTCGTGCCGCCCTTGGCCACTGCACCGAGCGATTTCTCGAGGATCGTCGTCAGTCCGCCAACTTTATTGCCCGCCGACGGATTGTTGTCGAGCGCTGCGCCGTTGCGCTCACAGTAGTTCTGCCACCACGCGATGCGCGCAAGCAGCTTTTCGGCGACTTCGCGGTTCACCGCGCGGCGCGTCAACAGATGTTCGGCGCCGTAGACTTCCGGTGTCTCCGACAGGATCGCCGCACCGCCATGCTGCACGACCCGGTCGACGGCCGCGCCCAATGCCGGATTCGCCGAAATGCCCGAGTAGCCATCCGAGCCGCCGCATTGCAGCCCGACCGTCAGATACGACGCAGGCACCTCTTCCCGCACGGCGCGGTTCGCGTCGACGAGCATCTCGCGCACCATCGCCACACCGCGCTCGATGGTCTTGCGCGTGCCCCCGCTGTCCTGGATCGTAAAGCTGCGCAAATGGGCGGTGTTGTCGGCGAGACCAGCGGATTCGAGCACGCCGTCGATCTGATTCGCCTCGCAACCCAGCCCGATGAACAGCACTGACGCGAAGTTCGGGTGCGCCGCGTAACCCGCAAGCGTGCGGCGCAGGATCTTCATCCCGTCGCCGCGCGTATCGACTCCACAGCCGAGTCCGTGAGTCAGCGCGACCACGCCGTCGACGTTCGGAAAGCGTGCGAGTTCTTCTGGATGCACGTCGCGCCGGAAGCGATCCGCGATTGCCCGCGCGACCGTCGCCGAGCAGTTCACGCTCGTCAGCACGCCGATGAAGTTACGCGTCGCGACGCGGCCGTCGGCGCGGCGGATCCCCATGAAATGCGCCGGATCGCGGGCCGGCACGGTTGGCCGCACGTCGACGCCGAATTCGTGCTCGCGTGCAAACTCGGCCATGCCCAGGTTGTGCGTGTGCACGTGCTGACCGCGTGCAATCGCCTGGCACGCAACACCGATAATCTGGTTGTAGCGCTTGACGGGTTCGCCCTTCGCAATCGCGCGCGTCGCGACCTTGTGACCGGGCGGAATCAGCCCGGTCACGAGCAAGCCTTCCGACGCGATGCGCGCTCCGGACATCAGTTGTCGCGTCGCAATCACGACATCGTCGTTGAGATGCAGCCGTATCACGGAATGATCGTTGGCAATGGTGGACATGCTGTTCATACCGGTGAGGGGGTGCTGCGCTCGGAAATGGAAGTGGAGCGGTCGTCATTCGAAAGATGCCTGTTTCTGCCGACGTTCATGAGATAGCCGAACGCGCCGAAAAAGCGGAGGCCACTCGCGACGCACAGTGGAGTCGTGAACAAGTCGTTAATCATTGCGTCCATCAGTGCGCGCACGCGCTCCGATAACCTGCTTGCATGCCACAGTCCGGACGGCGATTGTCGTGTGTTTGTCATACGTGTCTCCTTCAGTGCCGCTTGTATTCAGATCCGGTAGACGTTTTCCGCATTGCGCTGGAACGGCGTGTTTCGTTCGATGTCGCGTGCGTCGTCAACAATCGACGCGTACGCATGCCACAACGTCGACGACCTGACCAAACCATTGAATGAAAAATTCGATGCGAACAACCTGCTTGCCGGCGCCTCGTGCCTGAAAAAGAATTCAGGGAAGGTGAAAGACGGGCGCGAGTGGCGTGGTGACGGGTGAATTGTCCGGGTTCGTCACCATCAACTCAGCCATGTAGATCCACCATTTACGCATGACCGGAAGCGAGGGCAATGCATCGGTCGAATGTGTTGCGTCTCGCTTGAACGTCGCAAACAGATGTCCATTTGATTCGTCGAGAAAGATCCAGTAATCGCCGATGCCGGCTTCGCGCAGCGCGCCGGCGAGTTCGGGCCATATCTCACGATGGCGCCGCTCGTATTCGTCGCGCATCCCTGACTTCAAGGTCATCCGAAACGCAATTGTCTCCATCGGGGCCTGCCTTTTTGGTAGTCGAAACCGCCTCTTTGAGGCTCTGTGTGTTGAGACTATAATTCGCGGACCGATAGCACCACAATCCGATTGCGGGATTGGTCAATCGCAAAACCGTATCGCTTGAACGGGACTGCAATGAATCAGAACCAAGCTCATCTTGCACTCGTGAATCGGCTTAAATTCAAGCACCTGGCCCTCCTGGTGGCGCTCGACGAGGCTCGAAATCTGCATCAGGCCGCTGATGCGATTAACGTCGCGCAGCCGAGCGCAAGCCGCATGCTCTCGGACATCGAGGAAGCGTTCGGTTTCCTGCTCTTCGAGCGCAACGCGCGCGGTATGCTGCCGACCGCTCTGGGTGCGGTCACGCTCGCTTATGCACGTCGTTCGCTCGCGGACCTCACCCGATTTGCCGCCGATCTCGAAAGCAAGCGGCGCGGCGGTCACGGCCAGTTGACCGTGGGTGCGATAATGGGCGCCGCGCCCGACGTCCTTGCGATGGCGGTCTCTGAACTCAAGGCGGAGCGCCCCCTTCTCAACGTACGCATCCTCGGCGAAACGAGTGATCAGGTCGTGCAACTGCTGCACCGGCGCGATGTCGATCTCGCGCTTGGACGCCTCACCACACCTTTGCAACATAACGACTTCGACTTCGAACCACTCGCGCGCGAAGCGATGCGGCTTGTCGTGCGCGCTTCACATCCGCTTGCCGAAGAAGTGGTAATGACTCTCGACGCGCTGACCGCCTGGCCCTGGATTCTTCAGCCAATTACGAGCCCTGCGCGGGCGCTCTTCGAAAGCGAGCTCGCAGGTGCCGGACTTTCGACGCCGTCGAACGTGGTCGAATGCGCGTCGATCTTTGCCACTCTGCAACTGCTGCAAAACAGCGACGCCGTCGCGATGCTGCCTGAATCCGTGGTGCGCGATTACCTGCGCGCGGAACTGCTGATTGAACTGCCCGTCGAGATCGGCAAGAGTCTCGCGGGTTTCGGCCTTCTACGACGCAAAAACGAAACGCTCAGCGAACCCGCCGAATACTTCATCGCTCTTTTGCGTAAATACTCGGCGAATTCGTTCATTGCAAATTGACGAAAAGTCCACCATCCACGAGGATGGACGCGCCTGTGACGTAGCGTGCGCGGTCGGAGGCGAGGAATATCACGCATTGCGCGACGTCGTCAGGCTCGCCGAGACGACCAAGTGGGATGCGCTTTTCCATATAGGCGCGCTTCGCCTTATCGGACAGATCGTCAGCGTTCAGATCTGTCGCGATCGTGCCGGGCATCACCGAATTACAGCGGATGCCGTAGGGTCCAAGCGCGATCGCGCACGACTGCATGAGCGAATGGACTCCCGCCTTGGTGGGCGTATAGTGCGTCTGCATGCCGCCCCCGACGAGCGCACTGATTGAGCTCGTTGCGACGATTGCGCCGCCCGTACCTTGCTGTTTCATCTGGTTCGCGACTGCCTGCGTTACGAAGAACGCTCCGTTCAGGTTCACTGCGACGGTCGTCTCGTAAAGCGATGCGGGCATGTCGAGAAACGCGTGGAACGGGCAGATGCCAGCGTTGCTTGCGAGCACATCGACATGGCCGAAAGCGTCGACAGTGCGCTTTACCAGCTGCACACCGGTGTCGTGATGGGCTACGTTGCCTTCGACTGCGATCACGCGACGCCCTAGTGCCTCGATCTCGCCGACGACTTCCTCCACCGCCGAGATCCGCCCATACGACTTGTCGTTGTCGCCCCAATAATTCAGTGCGATATCGGCGCCTTCTCTTGCGCATGCAATCGCGATCGCGCGTCCTATACCGCGCGAGCCGCCGGTCACGATTACTACCTTGTTTTCGAGCAACACGATGTCGTCCTCAATGCGAATAGGGGCGCGCCAATGCGCAGTCGGGATTGAGCCGCACGCCGAACCCCGGCGTCTCCGGAACCTTCATCCGTCCGTTCACCGGCACCGGTTCATCGAGCAGCAGCGGCGTGAACATTGGCACGACCTCATCGGCTTTGGGCGCCATCATCAGGAACTCAGCAAACGGCGAGTTGTGTCGCGTGACTACGAAGTGGTAGCTGTACACCGACGAACCGTGTGGCACGACCAGAACGTTATGCGCATCGGCGAGAGCCGAAATCTTGATGAGCTCGGTAATGCCGCCGCACCAGCCGACGTCCGGCTGGATCAGATCTGCGCACCCCATCTCCAATAGCATGCGGAAGCCCCAGCGCGTCGCCTCATGTTCGCCAGTCGACACCATCATGCCGCGCGGCACAGAGCGGCGCAGGTCCGCGTAACCCCAATAATCGTCTGGAGGAAGTGCCTCTTCTATCCACTTGAGGCCGTATTCGTGCGCGGCATTCGCGAGGCGCTTCGCGTACGTTAGATCGAGGCTCATCCAGCAATCGAACATTAGCCAGAAATCGTCGCCGACTTTCGAGCGCATGTCGGCGAGTTTCGCGATGTTTTTCGCCAGTCCTTCTTCGCCTTCTGCCGGCCCGTGCTGCAACGGCATCTTCCCGCCGATAAAGCCCATCCCCTTCGCGAGGTCGGGACGCGCGCCGGTCGCGTAAAACTGGAGCTCGTCACGTACCGGACCGCCGAGCAGTTGATACACGGGCTCCTTGCGCACCTTCCCGAGCAAGTCCCAAAGCGCGAGATCGACGCCCGAAATCGTGTTCAAGACGATGCCCTTGCGGCCGTAATAGAGGGTCGCGAAATACATCTGATCCCACATCTTCTCGATGTCCGTGACAAGCTGACCTTCGAGGAACCGTGCCAAATGTTTTTCAACAATAAACGCCCCGATTTCGCCGCCGGTGGTTACCGCAAATCCAACGGTGCCGTCGCTCGCTTCGATCTCGACGACCAGTGTGCCGAGCACATTGATGCCGAACGTTTGTCGGCTCTGTCGATACTCGGGGTAACGCGACATTGGCGTTGAGATATGGTCGTCAATCCAGTGACCGTCAGGCTGGTCGTGATAATCGGCGCCGCCTCCACGAACGATGAAGGCGCGCACGTGCCGAATGGTGGGCATAGCCATGTTGTTGCTCCGTTGATAAAGACGCCGTTATGGCGCGCGGTTAACCGCTTGGTTTAAAGGGCTGGTGACACGGACTGGCGGGCGACGAACGAAGAACGCGATAAAGAGCGCCGCTAGAAGGCTGACGCATCCGAGCACTGCAAGCCCTGCTGCGCTTGACGCGAACCACCGCTCTGCGGCCGTGCGCAAGCTCGGCGCCAGGAAACCTCCGATACTGCCAAGTGAATTGATGAGGGCAATTCCTCCCGCGGCCGCCGCACCCGCGAGATATTGCGTCGGAAAGGTCCAGAATAGTGGCTGGGCCGCGATGAAGCCGCTTGCCGCACAGCACAATGCGAGCATCGCTAGCAGGGGACTGTGGACCGCGCCCGAGAGTCCAATACCGAATCCGGCCAATATCAGAAGCAGCACGGCCCAGGTTCGGTGAGCGCCGGTGCGATCAGCGCGCCGGGGCACAACCCAGGTGACCGCAACGGCACATACCCAGGGCAGGGCAGTGACGAGGCCAACCTTGATACCCACCTTGGTGCCCAGCAGAGCTGCGACCTGCTGCGGGAGGAAGAAAATGACCCCGTAAACACTCATCTGGATCAGGAGGTAGATGAACCCCAGCAGAAGCACACGCCGGTCCGTCAATGCTGCGAGGACGCTGTGCGGGCTATGCGCTCCCGCGTCACGCGCGTCACGTGCCACGGCCGCGGCAAGGGCGTCACGCTCCGACGGGCTGAGCCAGCGCGCGTCCGTGGGCTTATTGTCAAGGTACCAGTACGACCACACGCCCACAGCTGAAGCCAAGCCCCCTTCGACCAGAAACAGCCATTGCCAGCCAGCGAGCCCCATGACTCCATGGAGATCAAGTAATAGCCCCGAGAGCGGGCTGCCAAAGATGAACGCGAGTGGCGCACCGAAATAGAAGAGGCCGACGGCGCGTGCCCGCGCGGACTGTGGGAACCAAGTCGTAAGGTAATAAATGATGCCGGGGAAAAAGCCGGCTTCCGCTACGCCGAGCAGGAAGCGCAACACATAGAACATGGTCGGGGTGTGCGCAAGCGACATTGCTGCGGAAACCAGGCCCCACGTGACCATGATCCGGCACATCCACGCCCGCGCCCCGAACCGATGCAACAATAGATTGCTTGGCACTTCCAGGAACGCATAACCAACGAAGAAGACGCCGGCGCCGAATGCGAACGCGGCGTCGGATAGGCCCGTGTCCTGCTGGAGCGCTCTCTGCGCGAAGCCAATATTTGCCCGGTCGAGAAAAGAAAGAACGTACATCAGCAGCAGGAAGGGCAGGATGTGCCGCATTGCTTTGCTAACGACTTTCTCCTCGACGGACGTCCGCAAGGTGATGTCCACTTTCGTCTCCTGGTGTTGACCGGCTTGATCGTCGGTTCTATCGAAACAGGCCTGTCGGGACAGGCCTGTTTTAGTGCAACTAATACGTGGTGCGTCCGCCGGACAGGTCGAAGACCGCGCCGGTGCTGAATGCACAGTCTTCGGAGGACAGCCAAAGGATCAGCGATGCGGCCTCGTCAGGCTCCAACAGGCGATTCATCGGAATCTTGGACAACATGTAGTCGATATGTTGTTGCGTCATCGACGCGAGGATCTCGGTCTTTGCCGCTGCCGGCGTTACCGCGTTGACCAGGATGTTCCTGGTTGCAAGCTCTTTGGCCAGCGACTTGGTCAACCCGATCATCCCCGCCTTTGAGGCGCTGTAGTGCGACGCGTTCGGATTACCTTCCTTGCCTGCGACGGACGAGATGTTGACGATCCGGCCATAGCCTTGCTTTAGCATTTGCGGGACGATCGCACGACACGTCAGATAGGTGCCGACGAGATTTACATCGATGACTCGACGCCAGACTTCCGGAGCCAGTTCCCAGGTCGTGCCATTGCCACCAGTGATTCCTGCGCTATTAATCAGAACATCGATGGACCCATGCTGTTCGATCGTATTCTGCGTCGCGGCGGCGACAGATTCTTCCTGGGTCAGTTCGACAATCTCCGTCGAGACCTGGCCAAGTTCCGAGAGCTCGGCGCGACTGCGCTCAAGACGTTCTCCGTCGATGTCCCACAGGGCCACGGACGCACCCGAACGCAACGCACGTTGAGCCACCGCATAGCCGATTCCGCGTGCACCGCCGGTGATAACGACGGCGCGGTTATTCAGATCGAGTTGATTCATCATTCCCCCTTCACAGGTGTATCAATCGTGCGCTGCTGTTGTTCTCCCAGGCCGGCGATGCCGAGCCGCATCGTTTGTCCGGCTGCGAGGTAGATTGGCTCGGGCTTTTGTCCCATCCCGACACCGGGGGGCGTCCCCGTCGAGATCACATCGCCCGGCTGCAGGCTCATGAACTGGCTGATGTACGACACGAGGGTGGCAACGTCGAAGATCATCGTGCGCGTGTTGCCGTTCTGGTATCGCTTCCCGTCAACTTCAAGCCACATGTCGAGCAACTGAGGATCCGGAACTTCGTCTCGCGTCACCAGCCACGGACCGACCGGTCCGAAGGTGTCACAGCCTTTGCCCTTGTCCCACTGTCCGCCGCGTTCAATCTGGTATGCACGTTCAGATACGTCGTTGACGATGCAGTAGCCGGCGACGTATTTGAGCGCGTCTTCTCGACTCACATAGCGCGCCTCTTCGCCGATGACTACTCCGAGTTCCACTTCCCAGTCGACTTTCTTCGCACCGGGTGGAATGCGGACGTCGTCGTTGGGCCCGACGATGGCGCTTGTCGCCTTCATAAACAGGACCGGTTCGGTTGGGACCGCCATACCGGACTCCGCCGCATGGTCGGAGTAGTTGAGTCCGACGCAAATCATCTTGCCTATCGCACCGACACAGGGCCCCAAACGTGCGTCGGGCTGAGCGAACGGCAGCGTTTCCAGGTCTATGTCGGCAAGCTCGCGGAGTGCCTGCACTGAGAGCGAATTGCCCGCGATGTCGGGTAGGTGTGCGGAGAGGTCGCGAATACGCCCCTGCTGGTCAATGATCCCTGGCTTTTCGCTGCCCGACTGTCCAAAACGTACCAATTTCATTCCGTGTCTCCTAGGTTCTATCGTGATTCGGCCTGATCAATATAGATGCGAGGTGAAAGCCAAACAATCCGATTATCAGAGGGAGCGATAGCAAATCTGCATGTGATGGTCGTTCGCGCGTCGAGCCGTGTCCCGCCCAGCAAGGCGTCGCGTGGGTCTGAGAACGGTGGCTGGGTGCGTTGGACGCGACCCTTGCGCTTTTAGCATCGGACGATGCCAATAAAGGATTGATTGGGCATCAGGTTCCACGCTTAATGAGCCTGACTTGAGTGGCGACATAAAACACAGGAGACGAACGGAAATGAAGTCATCATTGCCCCCAATCCCAGACTTACCGATTTCAGGGACACCGTTGTCGACGCCTGGCAACCCGCCTGTGGGGCGAGTCCAGAAATCGAAAAGACTGAGGACCACACAGTGGATCGCACTCGGCCTTTTAGTCGCCGCCGGCCTTGTCAACTACCTCGATCGAAGCACGCTTTCCATCGCCAACCATTCGATCAGTGCAGAGCTAGGGCTGTCACCCACGCAAATGGGGCTTCTTTTGTCAGTCTTTTCGTGGGCTTATGCTCTCGCTCAATTACCAATAGGCGGGATTCTTGACCGTTTCGGGGCCCGCGTAACCTTGGGGGTGGGGCTGTTCGTATGGTCGATTGCGCAGGGATGCATAGGTTTCATGCACAGTCTTGCCGCAATCATGGGTGCGCGAATTGCGCTTGGCTTCGGCGAGGCGCCTCAGTTCCCGGCCGGTGCCAAGGTTGTCAGTGAATGGTTCAGCGTCAAGGAACGTGGGCTTCCGTCCGGAATCTTCAATCTGTCCTCGTCACTCGGGCCGGCGATATCTCAACCGATCCTGACCGGCCTGTTGCTCGCTTTTGGATGGCGGCACATGTTCGTTGCGATGGGAGTCCTGGGCATCGTTGTCGCGGCCGTCTGGTATGCCGCCTACCGAAGCCGCCGTGACGTACATCTGACGAATGAGGAACTGGTCTATCTCGACGGGCAGATCCCCGCGTCGGACGCACACCAGAAGCTCACGCTCGCTGACTGGAAGAGTCTCTTTGGCATGAGGGTCACGTGGGGCATCACCCTCGGTTACGTCGGCATTATCTACATGTTCTGGCTTTTTCTCACATGGCTGCCGGGGTATCTCGAGCACGACCGGGGATTAAGCATTGCCCACGCCGGATGGGTCGCGAGCATCCCTTTCCTTGCCGGTGCGGTTGGCGTCATCAGCGGCGGATTTTTTGTCGATTTTCTCGCACGGCATGGTGTCAGTGTGGGGGCGAGTCGACGCATCCCAATCTGTTTGGGGATGTTGGCGAGCGCATGTTTTATCGTGCCGGCGGCTTTCACGGCGAGCACTCCGATGGCAGTCTTCTGCGTTTCCGGTGCGTTGTTCTCGCTGAACGTGTCGATTGCCGGCGCATGGTCGCTTGTTAGCGTGGCCGTACCCTCGCGAATGGTCGCGTCTCTTGGCAGCATTCAAAATTTCGGCGGGTATTTCGGCGGCGCTTTTGCCCCAACAATCACGGGTATTGTCGTGGAACGAACACACTCGTTTAGCGGG
Source organism: Paraburkholderia sp. HD33-4 (assembly GCF_021390635.1). Lineage (NCBI taxonomy): Bacteria > Pseudomonadati > Pseudomonadota > Betaproteobacteria > Burkholderiales > Burkholderiaceae > Paraburkholderia > Paraburkholderia sp. HD33-4. The sequence continues at coordinate 196,524 of NZ_JAJEJS010000004.1, forward strand.
GCGCTTCTCATAAGTGCCGCGGTCGCAGTGGCTGGAGCGCTGATCTACTTCTTCCTTGCGCGACTTCCGAAACGGGTCGGTTAAACCGCATAGCTAGACTAATTACTTTGCAAGAGAATACCGATGAAAAAGAAAGTCTTTGTTGCGCGTGCCATTTTTCCGGAAACGATCGCTAGACTCAGCGAGTATTTTGAGGTCGACGCGAACAGCGACGATCGAAATTTGACCCGCGAGGAATTCTGCGACCGCCTCGGAAGGGCCCATGGAGTGTTTCTGGCAGGTGAGCGCGTTGACGCGGAAGCAATCGCTGGAGCGCCACTTCTCAAAGCGGTGAGCAACATGTCGGTCGGCTACAACAATCTGGATCTGCCGGCATTGCGCGAACGTGGAATCGTGGCCACGAACACCCCGGACGTACTCAACGAGACGGTTGCGGACTTCGGCTGGGCACTGATGATGTGCGCGGCCCGCCGCGTTGCAGAAGCTGACCGATGGACTCGAAAAGGAGCATGGTCTGGCTGGTCGTACGACATGTTCCTCGGTGGCGATGTACACGGATCGACGCTGGGCATCATCGGCATGGGAAGGATCGGACGGGCGATAGCCAGGCGCGCCGTCGGGTTCAACATGAACGTCCTCTATTACAACCGCAGTCGCTGTCCCGTGGAAGTGGAACGAGAGGTAAACGCCCGATATGTGGCAAAGGACGAGCTTTTGAAAAACGCCGATCATGTACTGCTAGTTTTGCCATACTCGCCCGACACTCATCACACTATCGCAGAACGCGAGTTACAGCTAATGAAACCCACCGCAACCATCACGAATATAGGGCGAGGAGGCATCGTAGACGACGACGCCCTATTAGATGCCCTCATCGACAAACGGATAGGGGCGGCCGCACTAGATGTATTCGAGAACGAGCCGCGCTTCAATCCAGGATTTCTCACGCTGGACAATGTCGTCCTGACTCCCCACATGGCTCCTGCAAGCGAATTCACTCGCCGTAGGATGGCAGATCTTGCTGCTGAGAATCTTATTGCCGCATTAGGAGAAGGCGTTAATGCCGGTCACCCCCCGAATATTATCGATGTCTAGGTCGATGGAGAGTTAGCTGTCTGACGCTTGGTTCACTTGTACACCTGACGGCTAACCGGGCGCGGCCTCCGATTTCCTCCTCATGCATCCGCGGTCCAAGCTACGGGCGACATCAGTCCCAAATTTCGCGCAATGACCAGTGGTTTCATGAAGCTGTTCGTCATTGTCTATCGCCGCTTTGAGAAAGTTCATGTCCACGATTACCTGTATTGAAGATTTGCGCATTCTCGCAGAGCGGCGTGTACCGCGCATGTTCTATGACTACGTCGACAGCGGATCGTGGACGGAGAGCACCTATCGCGCAAATGAAAGCGACTTTCAGCGCATCAAATTGCGTCAGCGCGTTGCAGTCAACATGTCCGACCGCAGTACACGTACCCAGATGATTGGGCAAGACGTTGCGATGCCTGTGGCAATCGCGCCGACCGGGCTGACCGGAATGCAACATGCCGACGGCGAGATTCTGGCCGCGCGCGCAGCAGAAAAATTCGGCGTTCCTTTCACTCTATCGACGATGAGTATCTGCTCAATTGAGGACGTGGCTGCGAGTACCACCAAACCGTTCTGGTTCCAGCTATATATGATGCGTGACCGAGACTTCATCGCACGGCTAATCGAACGAGCCCGGGCAGCACGCTGTAGCGCTTTGATGCTCACGCTGGACTTACAGATTATCGGGCAACGCCACAAGGACATCAAAAATGGTTTGTCGGCACCGCCGAAGCCTACGCTTGCAAACCTTATTAACCTCGCAACGAAGCCGCGCTGGTGCCTCGGCATGCTCGGAACTAAGCGTCACAGTTTCGGCAACATTGTGGGACATGCGAAAGGCGTCGGCGATTTGACCTCTTTGAGTTCATGGACTGCCGAGCAGTTCGATCCGTCGATGAGCTGGGCGTGTTGATTTTCACGGAGTCTTAACCCACCGTTTTCATCTAAATTTGACCCACCTCGAGACAGCGTAGTACATCTATTCCGGTGTGGATAACTCTTCGTTTCCAGCCGGTTTTGCTGCCCTTTTTCTCGTTGCCTTCGCTTTGGCAGAACTGGTCCTGAAGCGCCACGATTCGTTGCCAGTCTCGACGATGTGGCAATGATGCGTAACCCGGTCCAGCAGCGCTGTCGTCATCTTTGCATCCCCGAACACCGTTGCCCACTCGCCGAAGCTGAGATTGGTGGTGATCGCGACACTCGTATGCTCGTACAGCTTTGACAGCAGGTGGAACAGCAATGCGCCACCGGTCTGGCTGAACGGCAGATAGCCAAGTTCATCGAGAATCACCAGATCGACGTACATCAGCTTGTGTGCGATCTGGCCTTGTTTGCCCGCCGATTTCTCCTGCTCCAGGGCGTTGGTCAGCTCGACAGTTGAGAAGTAACGCACACGCTTGCCGTGGCGCTGTACGGCCTCGATTCCGATTGCCGAGGCAAGGTGCGTCTTGCCAGTGCCCGGCGAACCCACTACACACTGCCCATCATCATTGCGATGATGTGATCATCCGCTATCCGTTTCACCCTCGCTGCGGTGAACGGATAACCGTCATCGGGATGAACAATTACCGGGGCGAGTCGTATCTGACTATCAGGCAGCCCGATGGCACTCTGACGCATCTTCCGCCGTGGATGGCAGGCGAGGATGCTGCCCGCATGTCTGTCGTCGTCCAGCCGGAGTTGCCTCATGCGGTGCTGATCGAACTTCTGCGCCTGGTCGACACGGCGTTATCGTGCTTTGCGGCGGTAACACCTGAGGGAGGCAAAGATGCGCAACCAGATGACGAGGCAGAAGGATCTGTTCGAGGAAACTGTGCCGGAGGCGTTAGTATCAGAGGAGATGCAAGCCGAGCTGGTGACGCAACTGGCGCTGCTGATGTTCGCGTTGATCGACGTCATCGAAGCGGAGGCGCGTGATGAGCAAGATCGGCGCTGAACACCTTTCCCGTCGTGCATACGTGTACGTCCGTCAGTCAACGCTGGATCAGGTCCACCACAATCGCGAGAGCCAGTTGCGCCAATACGGGCTTGCCGATCGCGCACGCGGACTTGGCTGGCCAGATGCGACGGTTATCGATGACGACCTGGGTCGCTCCGGCTCTGGCAATCATCGTCCCGGATTCGAGCGCCTATTGGTGGCACTGTGCAGCGGCGAAGTGGGTGCCGTATTCTGCATCGAAGCCTCGCGTCTTGCGCGCAATGGTCGTGACTGGCACACGCTTCTGGAATTCTGCCGTCTTGTAGGATGCCTGCTGATTGACGAAGATGGAATTTACGATCCGAGACAGCCTAACGATCGCCTCCTGTTAGGCATGAAGGGCACGCTTTCCGAGATGGAGCTTTCGACGTTTCGCCAACGCTCACAGGCGGCTCTTGATCAGAAAGCCAAACGCGGTGAACTGTTCACGTCGGTGCCAATCGGTTATGTGCGTGCACAAGGAAATCGTATCGAGAAGGATCCTGATACCCGCGTCCGGGAAGCGCTCGATCTGGCGTTCCGGAAGTTTCGCGAGTTTGGTAGCGTCAGGCAGGTCCTCCTATGGATTCGACAGGAATGCATTGAGCTACCCGCGGTGAACTACGGCCCGGACGGTCGCCACATTGTATGGAAGCTTCCCGTCTATAACACCCTTCTGCACATCCTGACGAATCCGACTTATGGCGGCGCATACGCGTTTGGCAAGACCCGGACTATTGCTCGCATTGTGAACGGACGCAAGCGAGTGTTTGCGGGCAACCCCCTTCAGCGCGAGGAATGGCAGGCCTTGATCATCGAGCACCACGCGGGCTACATTAGCTGGGACGAGTACGAGGCGAACCGCAAATTGATTACCAATAACGCGAACATGAAGGGCAGCATGGTCCGCGGCGCTGTCAAGCGCGGGAGCTCGCTTCTGGCGGGACTGCTTCGTTGCGGTCACTGCGGGCGCAAGCTGCACGTTGCGTATTCCGGCACCAAAGGCACCGTCGCGCGGTACAACTGTCAGGGCAGCATGATCAATCATGGTGGCCCTCGCTGCATTTCGTTTGGTGCGGTTCGTGTTGATCAACGCGTTACTGAAGAAGTTTTGCGCCAACTTCAACCGTTAGGTATTCGTGCATCACTCGAGGCCATTGAACGTACACGAACAGAGCAGGACGAACGCGTGCGGCACAAGGAGCTGGCACTTGAACAGGCGCGGTATGAAGCTGCGCGAGCACGTCGGCAATACGATGCGATTGATCCTGAGAACCGGCTGGTTGCGGCGGAACTTGAGCGACGGTGGAATGAAACGCTGAAGACGCAGGTGCAAATACAGACCGAACTCGACCTCCTGCGCGAACAGTCATCGAGGGCGCTGAGTGCGGGCGCGCGTGATGAACTTCTGCGACTCGGTGAAGACCTGCCCCGGCTATGGCACCACCCGGCCAGTTCGGTCGAGATCAAGAAACGCATTCTTAGGACGGTCGTCAAGGAGATCGTTGCCACAAAGCAGGACGACACGATTCGTGCACTCGTGCATTGGCAAGGAGGCGATCACACCGAGATCGTGTTCGAGAAGAACCACACAGGTGAGCATCGCTGGGCCACCGATGTCGCAACGATAGACATCGTTCGCGCGTTGGCGAGAACGTTGGCAGATCAAGGCGTAGCGGCGGTCATCAATCGACTAGGCAAACGGACGGCGAAGGGCCACACCTGGACCGCCGCGCGAATCTGCACGCTGCGGAAGGACCATCGAATCCCTGCATATCGCGAAGGCGAACGGCAGGAGCGCCGCGAACTGACGGTTACAGAAGTAGCCACCCTGCTGGGTATCAGTGCGCCAACCGTCATCCGCCTGATTCGAGTCGGGAGGTTGCCGGCGTCACAGGCTTGTCTGGGTGCGCCATGGATCATCCAGCAGGTGGACGTCGACAATTATCTGGAGCGACGAGCTGCGGACCGTCCGCAATCAGATAACTCAAATCAATTATCCATTGATCTTCAATGACATAGGGAGGTGAGCATTATGTCTCGTGCCCGGGGCCGCCGATGAACACGACGTTGTGTGCGCTTGCGAGAAACGACAGTTCGCTGAGTTCACGAATCAGCGCTTCATCAACTTGTGCCTGTGCGAAGTCGAAGCCTTTCAGGTCGCGGTGAGCCGGGAAGCGTGCGGCGGTCATCTGGTAAGCGATCGAGCGGACCTGCCGTTCGGCGGTTTCCGCCATCAACAGCTGCTTCATGAAGCGCTCCGGCTCGAAGTCAGTGTGACGCGCCTGTGCCAGTAGCTCCGGCCAGGTACTCGCCATGCCGTGCAGTTTGAGGCCCTTGAGCTGGGCAATGATGTCGTTAGACATGACGATCCTCCGGTGGGTTGGCGCGTAGCGTCTCGTAGCGATTCACGTCAGCCGCCGGTTCTTCCTTGAGCTGGAGTTTCGTGGTGGCGAGACTGGCACTCGTGACAGGCGCCTTCAGCCGGCTCAGCACGTTCAGGACATGCTCCCCACTGGGGCGCCCTGAATCCAGCGCAGCCTGCACAGCGAGCAGCACAGCATCGAGTCCGTGTTCGCGCACCGCGGCGAGCACCTGCGTCATGATGCGATCGCCGCCCGGGTGTTTGAGCAGGTGCCGCTGCAATAGCTGCAGCGGTTGCGGCATCGTGATGAAGGGCGCACCGTTGCGCAGTGCGCCGGGTTTGCGCTCGACCAGCGTGATGTAGTGTCGCCAGTCGTAAAAGGTCATGTGCCGCTCGAAGCTGCGTTCGTGGCGGGCGATCTCGTGCGCGTCGGCGACGACGCTGAGATACGCCGGATAGCAGCGCACGCTCACCAGCTGGTTCGTGTACTCGGTAGGCACGCTGTAGCGGTTGCGCTGGACGTGGATCAGGCTGGTCGACGAAACCCGCAGGGTCTGCTCGACGTAGCCGTCGAACGGCCGTGGGTTGGGCATCAGCCGGGTGCGCTCGTCCTGCAACACGTCCTCGACTGTCAGCTCGGGCCATTGCGGGTGCCGCATGTGCCAGGCTTCGCGACACTGGCCGGCGACCCATTCGTTCAGAATCTCCAGCGTCTCCCAGCGCCGTAGCGCCGCTTCGTGCCAGATCTGCCGTCGGCGGTCCTGAACATTCTTTTCGACGATGCCTTTCTCCCAGCCTGCCGCCCGGTTGCAGAACTCTGGCTCGAACAGATAGTGGCTGCACATCGCTTCGAAGCGTGCGTTGACCGCGCGCTCCTTGCCGCGGCCAACCTTGTCCACGGCGGTCTTCATGTTGTCGTAGATGCCGCGCCTGGGCACACCGCCGAATGCGGCGAATGCGCGGGCGTGCGCGTCGAACAGCATCTCGTGACTCTGGGTGGGATAGGCGACGAGCCAGAACGCGCGGCTGGCGTTGAGTTTGACGTGGGCAACCTCGAGGCGCCGCCGCAGCCCGCCGATGAAGGCGTATTCGCAGCTCCAGTCGAACTGGAAGGCTTCGCCGGGCTCGAAGGCGAGCGGCACGTAGGCCTTTCTGCGCGGCGCTTCGGCCTGTTCCTCATGCCAGCGCCTCACGAACGCGCTGACGCGGCCGTAGCTGCCCGCGTAACCCTCGCCGCGGATCGCCTCGAACATGAATCGCGCGGTGCGCCGGTCGCGCTTCGGGCGATGACTGTCCGCCCGCAGCCAGCCCGTCAGCTGTGCGGCCCACTCGTCAACAACGCTCGGACTGACGCGCTTTGGATACTTCGGCTCGACAGAATCGGTCTGCCGCAGCCAGCTGCGCACCGTGTTTCGGGACAGGCCCGTACGCCTCGCAATCTCGCGCAGCGGGACCTGCTCGCGGAAATACATCCGCCTGATCTTGGCCAATATGCCCACCGTGATCACCTCTGTATCCCCTGCTCAAAGATTGAGCAGGACATTCAATCACGTGGGTCAAAATTCGATGAAAATTACGCCCCTTAGTGGGTCAATTCTGCGTGAACATCAACAGGCGGGGGCAGCTTCGAGAACGAAACGTTCCTGAAGGTGGCAGGCCCTAGCGCCGAAGGCGCGACGTCGTGGGACTATGGAATTCCCCTGTCGAGAATGAAGACTGGCCGCGAGTTCGATGAGAAGATGAAGAAGAAGTACAACGAAGGCGTGGTTGCCTATGCGCCTGCGGCGTACGACGCAACGTGGGTGCTCATCAACGCAATGATTAAGGCGAACTCCACGGACCCGAAAGTCTACGGTCCGTTCGTCAAATCTGTGTCATTTGAAGGTGTCTCCGGAAGCATCGCGTTCCTGCCCAACGGAGACATGAAAGACCCGACTGCAACCTTCTATAAGGTCGTCGACGGTAAGTGGGTGCCACAAGCGGTCGCGGTGGGCGACAAGGTTGACCCCATCACCAAGTAAGCCGCTCAAGTAGCAGGACAACCGGATGCGTCTCGAATCGTGCGGACGCATCCAGGTTTGACGAGTGCCCACATTTTCCGCCCCGATGCTCGGCTGGATGTCATTCTTCGCGAGCTCCCCCATGTGCATTCGTGCATATAGCGCTGTCAAAAGCCCCCTATGGAAACTCCAGCAAGCGTCAGCGGCATCGCCCCGAACACCTCTCGCTCGGCCCACACCCATTAGCGGGCCAATGTCAAGCGAGCAGCCGACAACATGGCTGCGCTAGCGGCCAGTTGCAATTTCCGAATGCCGATGGCAGCAGCTGAGCGCGCCCGTTTCTTCAAATCGTGGCTGCGAGGGATGCCACACACCCATGAGGATCAAGCGAGTGGCGATGCAAGCTGCCCCTCGCCCTGGCGGGCATGCCGCCCCAGAAGAACGTTGGTACCGCAATGCGCCCATGTGGTTGCACAAGTGCACGGGCTACCCCCAAACGCGGAGGGACCAATCGGTGGCTGGTTCGCATTGCGGGCGATCCGCTTTGAGTGCTCATCGGGGACGGCGGCACGACATCCCATTCAAGTGACTAGGTTGTAGCACCAATGGGTCGGCAGGGCTTGCCGGCCGCCGTCATCAGAACTATGTGAAGCAGCGCGTCACATCAAATGGTTTGTGCTCCTTTAGGATATGGAAACATGCGCGGGCCAGCTTGTGTGCCAGGGCCTTGCGTGCCACAACCGGATTAGTTCGGGCCTTCTTGCGCTCGTAGAATCGCCTTGCCGGGTCGCAATAGCGCAGCGCGAAACCGGCTGCCTCGACGAACGCCCAGGACAGGTACGGATTCCCATTCTTCGTATTGCCTTCGCCTTTCTTCTTTCCGTTGCTCATGCGCTGGCTGTCCACGCACCGCGCGTAGGAGGCGAAGTTGCCGGGGCTGGCGAAACGTTCGATGGTCCCGGATTCCAGCAGGATCACAGTTGCCAGAATCTGGCCGATACCGGGCACGGTGGTCAGCAATGCGTAGTCAGGGTTCGGTGCAACTTTTTCATTAAGACGCTTTTCCACGACGTCAATCTGTGAGGAGAGCGTTGTGACGACCGCGACGTTTGCCCGAACTGCAAGTGCCACGTCGTCTGGCAGGTGCATTTGATTGATGGCTTGTTCGTCCAGTCGCTTGACCTGATTACTCGTGATCCGGTTGCCGTATTGACGCGCTGTAATGTTCTCAACCGCAAGGATGTGGCTGGTTCGGCTGCGTACCAGTTGCATGCGTTTCCTGGCCAGATCGCGCACGGCGCGGTGCTGTGCCGGCAAGACGGTGCCCGTGGGGAGAATTCCCAATCGCAGCAGGTGAGCGAGGAAACGCGCATCGGTCTCATCTCCGCTGTGCTTGAGTCCGTCGTATTTCTTGATTGCGGTAGTGTGCGCGAGCTGCACCGTGAAGCCCGCCGCCTGGAGGCCGTCGACGAGCCAGTACCAGTTGAAGGTCGATTCGACCACGACGCCCGCCAGCTCCGCTTGCCAAGGCGCGAGCAAGGCCAGAATCTTCGTCAGGTCATTGGGCAGACGCTTCTCGGCGAGCACTCTGTCCGTTTCATCGATCACGGTCACCACGCTGTTGTTCGAATGCAGGTCAATTCCGCTATATTTCACTTCAGCCTCCTTCTGGTTAAGTGATTCCGTGCAGACTCACTTTACCCCGCCGCCCCATGGGGCGGCGGTGGGAGGCCCGCTAGATGATTTTCAAAGGAGTGCACTGTTCGAGCATCTCGAGCACCCAGCGACTGGTTGGGAAGGATGAGCTCCGACGGGTCGTCTTGGCATCTGTCGTAGGAAGCTTCGTAGAATGGTTTGAGTTCTCGGTCTACGGTTATCTGGCAGCGGTCATGGGGAGGGTCTTCTTCCCCGCGAGCGAGCCCGGCACGCAACTCATCGCGTCGCTGGCTGCGTTCGCCATTGCTTTCTTCGCGCGTCCGTTCGGTGGTGTGATATTCGGGCCCATTGGCGACAAATACGGGCGAAAGAGCGTTCTCACCGTAACCATCATCCTGATGGCGTTCGCCACGTTTGGCATCGGCCTGGTTCCCGACTATCGGACGATTGGCGTCGCGTCCCCGCTTCTGTTGCTGTTCTTGAGGTTGCTCCAGGGGGCCTCCGCCGGAGGCGAGGCGAGCGGGGCGGCTATCTTTGTGGCTGAATACTGCGCCGACAGGAACCGTACGCTCATCACGAGCTGGATTGAAGTCGGGTGTATGAGTGGCTTTTGCTTTGGAGCTCTGGTGGCCGCAGTGCTTGCGCACGTATTCAGCCCGGAGCAGATTGACGCATGGGCGTGGCGCCTGCCGTTCCTTCTTGCGTTGCCCTTGGGCGCGGTTGGACTTTACATTCGCTATCGCCTCGACGAGACGCCCGCGTTCAAGGCGGCTCATCGAAAAGGCGGCTTCCGCGAACTTGTCTCGACGCATTCGGCGGCGCTGCTGCAATCAAGCGGCATCATCATTGTCACGAACGTGACGTTGTTCATCGTGGTGACGTACATTCCGACCTATTTGGTCAGTACGTTAAAGCTCACGGCGGCCACCGGATTTACAATCGCACTGGTTTCGCAGGGCTTTCTCATTGTCACAATTCCGATTCTGGCATGGGTGGCTGACCGAACCGGGCGCAAGGCGATGATGCTCTCGGGCAGCGTCGCCCTGATGGTGCTCGCTGTTCCTTGCTTCAATATACTGACGGTCGACAATGAGCTTGTGCGATTGCTGGCGTTGCTGGGATTGAATTTTTGCCTTGCCGCGCTGCTGTCGTGTATCTACTCGAAGATTCCCTCCCTGTTTAATACAGGGGTGCGTTTTACCGGGATGGCGATTAGCTACAACGTGTCCGTGGCCTTATTCGCGGGAACGGCTCCGATGATTAACTCCTGGCTGATTCAAGTAACTGGAAACCGCCTGATACCGGCCTACTATCTGATTGCTGCAGCAGCCATTGGCGTCATCGCGTTGCTCGCGTGCAGAGACCGGACAGGAGGGCCGATGCGAGGAGACCAGCCGAACAACTGAAAGCGAAAAAGCGCAGCTAAAATGGCTGCGCTCTTTGGTGGTGCGAATATATTTGGCGCTTCGGTGTTGAGGTCGGTCAAGGCGCTTCGCGGGTGCTTGTGAGGTTGTGGTAGCGGTCCAGGCTTTCGTTGAGATGCTTTCTCATTGCCCGGCGAGCGCCGCTCACATCCTGGCGTTCGATGGCATCGAGAATGTCCCCGTGTTCGCGCTGAATACGTCGGATGTAGGTCTTGCGCTCCTTCGTACTCGCTTTACCGTGCTTCAGGCGAAGGTCGATGATGATTTCTTGTCCGAGCGACCTGAGAATAGAGGAAAAATGCGGATTTTCCGAGCACGTTGCAACGGCTAGGTGGAACTCGAAGTCAGCGCGTGCGCACTCGGCGTCATCGTCGACCGCGACTATCTCCATACGTGCGTAGACCTCCTTGAGCGCGCGCAGATGCGCTTCGGACCGTCGCTGGGCCGCATAGGCAGCACACTCTGTTTCCACACCGCTGCGCAACTCCAACACATGCATCGAGTTGTTCAACGTTGTGGAGTCGATGAAGCTGGAGCCATCAGATTGTCCAGGCGCGTCCGCAACGAAGACGCCGATTCCGTGTCTCGCGATGAGTTTCCGACCGAGCTTGAGCGATGCGACGGCCTCCCGGATGACAGTGCGGCTCACGCCGAACTCTGTGCACAGTTCTGGTTCAGTCGGCATCTTGGAGCCGGGAGGGTAGTCGCCCCGCTCGATTCTGTCATTCAAGGCCTGGATGACTAGTTCAGTCAGACTCCGGCGTTTTCCAGAGCTTGCCGCATTCTTGAGTAATGTTTCCGCGTCCAAAGTCATTACGAGTGCCTCACACCGGACAATTTGCACCGCGACCTTCGAATGTGTGCCGCGGGGGCGCAGGCCGTCAGACCTGCGCCGTATGACATATTACGACATTATCACAGTGAGGCGACAGTCGCCCGCTGCGACTGCGCGCATGTGTCCGAGCAGCATCAGGCGTAGATGTAGCCCCCGCTCACGATAACGTTCTCGCCGGTCGCATAGGTGTTCCGAGCACTGGCCATCATGACTACCCACTGAGCCATTTCCTCTGGCTCTGCCGCGCGACCAAGCGGATTTGCGGCGGCAAGTTCACCGAGGAAGCCTGCCGCCTTTGCCTTCTCCGTTGCAAATCCGGCAGGCGCAACCGAATTGACGAGAATCCCGTCCTTGGCCACTTCCTGAGCAAAGGACTTGGTCAAACTGACAACGGCGGCTTTTGTTGCCGCATAGTGCGCGTTCTGCGGATGTGCCTTGAAGGCATCCACGGATGTGATATTGACGATACGTCCAGCAATATGCGGTTCAACCTTCTGACGGCTACGCATATGCAAAATCGCCGCAACGGTCATATGGTAAGTGCCCTTGATATTGACCGCGTTCTCGATGTCCCAATCGTCGTCGGAAATTTCGAGTATCGGCTTGCGCGGATAGATGGCGGCGCTGTTGATGAGACAGTCGACCCGTCCGAGTCTATCCAGTGCCTGCGCGAAGGCCGCGTGAGCGGTCTCACGACGCGTAATGTCACCTTCGACTCCAGTCACGTTGTGGCCTTGAGCCTTGAGGTTGCCGACAGTTTCCGTCAGCAGTGCTCCATTTTTATCAATCAACGCAATGTGCTCGGCTCCGTCCGCTAGCATCAGCTTGGCAATGGTCAAGCCGAGCCCTGTCGCGCCGCCTACGATAACCACTCTCTGATTCTTCATCCAGTTAACCTCTCAAAATGACCTGGTTACGCCTCTACGGCGACAATCTGAGAACCGCCCGGTGCCTGGTCAGTTGGAAATACCTCAAGCCTTGAGACGTCCACCGAGTCCGGAAGTCTAAGAGCCGTCGAGATGAGTTCCGCGATGTCTTCCGGTTGAATCGAGCGATAGCCGTCATACAGCTTTTCGCTGGCTACCTGTTCACCGAGGGCGGTGCGGTAGAGACTCGTCTGAACGCGGCCGGGAGCAATCTCGGTTACGCGTACGCGACTGCCCAGCAAGTCACAGCGCAAGGAGTCGCAGAACATACTGATTGCGGCCTTCGTTGCACCGTAAACCGCGGTGTTGGGATGTGGAAATCGTCCGGCGCTTGACCCGACGAAAAAGAGATGTCCACGCTTGCGCTGCATCATTCCTTCGAGTGCCATATGGGCCAGACGAAGCGGAGCGCGAAGATTGATATCAATCATGCTGTCGATGTCGTCAGTGGAACACGCATCGAACTTCTTGACAGCAGGCAACAGGCCGGCGTTGTTCACGACGACGTCGACCTCCGTACGGGCGAAGACTTCCCGTAACGGAGTGGGGTCTCGTAGGTCGAGCGGAATGGGCGTGACGCCACCTCCCGCTGCGAGTTCGTCGAGTGCGCCTGCATCGCGCCCAACGGCGTAGACATGCAGACCGTCCTCGACGAGCCGCTTTGCGATGGCCCGTCCAATGCCGCTAGACGCACCGGTTACCAACGCGTTTCGATACTGGATAGCTTTCATTGTTTAAGGGGAGGGGGGCGACGCTTATGACCGTTTAGATGACCCCTTCCTCAAGGAAGGGCTTGTTTTCGACCACACGCTGATATCCGAGAGGCGTGAGGTCGAGAGACCGATATTGACCGTAGGTAATCAGCTCACTCAGGCCTCGGCCGACAGCGGGAGACTGCTGCAATCCATGGCCACTGAAGCCGTTGGCAAACATAAAGTTCGTCACTTCGTCGTGGGGGCCCACGACTGCGTTGTGGTCCAGCATGCAGAAATCGTAGTGTCCTGCCCATGAGCTCACGACCTTAATCGCCTCGAAAGCGGGTACGCGCTCAGCGAGCGCCGGCCAAATCACTTCCTCGAACTCCGAATGGATGACGTCGAAGTCGTCCACATCGGCAAGGGGGTCTGGCTCCGGGTAGCAGCCGGTGAGGTAATACTTGCCTTCCGGGCGGAAGAAAATGCCCGTAGTATCGATGGTGAGCGGGACGATGCCTTCGAGCGGAGTGCGACAGTCGAACACGAAGAGACATCGCTTCCGCGGCTCGACGGGAATTTCGAGACCGGCTTTGCGAGCCACTGCGGGACCGCGGGTACCTGCAGCATTGACCAGAACGCCGCAGCCAATCTCTTCGCCGCTCTTCAGGACGACGCCGGTAACCTTGGAGCCTTCGCGTCGAATGTCGATGACTTCGTTTTCGATGTATTCAACCCCCAACGAGCGTGCCTTCTTCCGCATGCCCTGGAGCAGGCCGTAGCTGTCGAACCAGCCTTCGCCTGTTTGCCCGTACACACCGTTGACCAGCCCATGGGTGTTAAGCCAGGGGAAGCGCGAAGCGAGCTTCCGCGGGTCGAGCAGCACGACATCTGCGCCATTCGCGCGTTGGGTCTCATAGTTGCGCTCAAACATTGGCGCACCCGTCACATCGCCCAGGTACAGGTACCCGTTTTCCTTGAAACCAAGTTCAGGTGCATCTCCGTCGACCGAGACGAGTTCATGGAAGTTGCGGATGAACTCTGTGCCGAACTGGGAAATCTTGATATTCAGCGGGTTGGAAAACTGATGCCGAATCGAGGCGCTCGAAAGTGCTGTTGCCGATTGGGCGTACGACCAGTCACGCTCCACGACGAGGACTGAACCCGAAAAATCCGGGTTCTTCGCGAGGAAGTACGCGGTCGCGCTTCCGACCACTGCGCCGCCCACTATGACGACGTCATAGTGGGACTTTTCTGCTTGCTGTGCCATCTTGATGCTGTCCAGGAAAGACGTTTAGGTCCGAGCCGCCTAGTTGGCTTTCGGGTCTTCGTAGTGGCCATCTGCCGCGAATTGACCGCCTTGATACTTGACGGCGGGATGCTTCGGGTCCGGCAAAGGCGTATTCGCGTAGACTTCCGCAGCAAACTCGTCAGCTGAATCCTGCGGACGGTATCCGAGATACGCTGCCTCTGTGTTGTCCCAGAAGTTCGCGCTGTTGTTCGAATTGCCGTACACAATCATGTGACCAACGCTTGGTGTCATCAACGCGCGAATGCAAAGACGCGCGAAATCGTCATACGAGAGCCACGTGGCGAGCATGCGACGGTCCACGGGCTTAGGAAAGCAGGAACCGATGCGTACGCACACCGACTCGAGACCAAACTTGTCGTAGTAGTAGCGCGACAGATTCTCGACGAACGTTTTGCTTACACCATAAAGGCTGTCCGGACGTTGGGGCACATTCGCATCGATGGTCTGCGCCGACTCGTAGAAGCCAATGGCGTGGACGGAACTGGCGTAGACGACGCGCTTGACGCCGGACTGGCGCGCGGCTTCATAGACGTTATAGCTGCCAACGATGTTCGAATCCAGGATGACCTGGAAGGTGTTCTCCCGGGGGGCGCCCCCGAGGTGAATCACCATATCGACGCCCTTCATCATTTCGAAGACCGCATCGGAATTCGCGAGGTCGCATTCGTGAAGAGCCTCGTTTTCGCGCTGCGCGCCCATCGAGGCGCGGTCACTCAGGGTAAGCTTGTTTGCATAGGGGCGCAGTGCTTCACGAAGCACCGTGCCCAGCGCGCCAGCGGCACCGGTAATGAGAATATTCTCGAACGGAAGCTTGCTGATTGCTGTCATCTGTTTCTCCTTATCTACCCGCGGCTGCGTTGAGCTCGTCCAACGACAAGCCATAGTCCGCGCGAAGCTGCGCCTCGGAGATGTATTCGTTGCGGATGTCACGAAGCAACGCCTCTTTCGAGCGTTGTTGAGGTGAGCCGACTCCGCCGCCGCCCGGCAGGGAAAGTGTCACGCGCTCATGCTCGCCGACCGCTTGCGTACCTTTGCCTCGCATCTTGGTGCCGTCAGACAGCGTGACTGCTCCGGCTTGGCCCGGTTGGCCACCAGACTGTCCCCGAGCGGGGTGGTCGATGCGGTCAAACATCGCGTTGAAGCGGAACTGATAGCCTTCGCGCGGGCCGATTTCGACGATTTGACCGAGGCCGCCGCGATGTTCACCAGCACCCCCCGAACCCGAACGCATCTCCTTTCGCCACACGACAATCGGGCCAACTTGTTCGGTCGCTTCGACCGACATCGCGTGCACGCCACTCGGGAATGCCGTTGCGGACAAGCCATCCAGTTCCGGTCGGGCGCCAGTGCCACCGCTGTTAAACATCAGAATTTCGCTGCCCTTGAGCCCCGAGTCTTCGCGCACTGGACGCGCGCTGACATGGAGGTTCCATAGGGCACCAGAGCCTTCGGCAGGGGCGCGGTTCGGAACGACCTTGTGAAGTGCGCCCAATACCAGGTCAGGAACGAAGTGCCCGAGAACGTGACGAACAGCCACTGGACTTGGGTGCTGCGCATTCAGGATGCAACCTTCCGGAGCCTGGACGCGGAAGGGCTCCAGCGAGGCTGCATTGTTGGGAACTTCCGGTGCGATGATGCATTTCAGGCCGTAACCGGCATAGGCCTTCGCATAGAGAAGCGGAACGTTGATGCCGAAAGGACTCGCGGGCGACGAACCGGCAAAGTCCGCGAGGAGGTGGTCGTCTGCGATGGTCAGCGTAACGTTGAGCTTCACCGGCGTGTCGTAGCCATCCAGCGTCATTTCGTTTGTCTGCGTCTGCTTCGGCAGTGCCGCGATGCGCTCGAGGGTGGCTTCGCGACTGCGCGCGAGAATAAATTCGCCGATGCCTTCGATGTCCTTCAGGTCGAACTCCTTGAGCATCTCGATGAGACGCTTGTGACCGGTCTCGTTACAGGAGGCCAGGGCGTACAGGTCGCCTATGACCTTGTCGGCTTCACGAACGTTGTGGCGAAGGATATTGACCAGGTCGCGATTGACTTCGCCTCGCTCAATCAACTTCATAATTGGCACAAAGAGGCCTTCTTCGTACACTTCGCGCGAGTCCGGGCCAAAGCCTCGGCCGCCGATGTCGACCACGTGGGCGGTACTGGCAAAGTAGCCAATCAGCTCGCCATTGTGAAACGATGGCGACACGACAGTGAAGTCGTGAAGGTGGCCGGTACCTTTCCAGGGGTCGT
Source organism: Paraburkholderia sp. HD33-4 (assembly GCF_021390635.1). Classification (NCBI taxonomy): domain Bacteria; kingdom Pseudomonadati; phylum Pseudomonadota; class Betaproteobacteria; order Burkholderiales; family Burkholderiaceae; genus Paraburkholderia; species Paraburkholderia sp. HD33-4. The sequence goes on from NZ_JAJEJS010000004.1 coordinate 213,015, forward strand.
TGGTCAGGTACACATCGCCCTCGTACATGCGTTCGACGCCGATGTCCTTCATGAAGTGTTCGACCGCTTCGGCCATCGTATTCACGTGACCGGGTGTGCCTGTGACAGCCTGGGCCAGCATACGGCCTTGCTTGTCGAAGATACCCGCAGACAAGTCGCCCGCTTCACGCACGCTCGTGCTGAACGCGGTACGAATCAGGGCCATCGCCTGTTCTTCGACTACGGAAATCAGACGATTCCACATGACCTGCATGTGGATGGTGTCAAGGTTGCTGAGTGACATTCTGTTACTCCTGATTTGCAGTTGCTGCGTTCAGTGCTTTCGAAACCGCGAGAAGGCATCCGTCGGGTTGGACCGTCGCATTGAACGATGACGTGACGAGGGTGGACGTTTCCGGCTCGACAATGATGGCGGGGCCGCTCACGGTCTCGCCCACTTTCAAGCTGCCACGCTCAACGATGGCAGCGTCCACGAACCTGCTCAATGCGGCGTCGAAAATTTTGCGCGTCGTACTCACTTTTGCCGCGTCGCGTGAAGTCACCATTTTGAGGCGTTCGACCGGGGGCAGGGGCGAGCTTGCTTTGACCGCCCAACTGACAATTTCAATGTCCAGCCCGTCGATGGGGCGGCCGAAGAACTGGGTGTACGCCATCGTGAAAGTTTCGGCGAAGTTTTTGCGGTCATCACCAGTGAAGCGCCGACGCGGAAGCGCGACGGGAATCTCCCAGCCTTGTCCGACGTAACGCATGAAAGCCTTGATTTCGACGATGGGCTCTGCGTCGCCCGAACCTTGCCGAGCGAAGTGAACGCTCTCCTCGGTGAGTTGCTCGACGATTTCGTTGAGCGCCTCGGCATCAAACTTGGCGAACCGCATGCTGACGCTGCGAACACTTTCGTATCCGAAGGGCGCGCGCAAGAACCCGATAGCCGAGCCGACTCCGGCGCCCGGCGGGACGATAAACTTTTTGATGCCGCTCTTTTCGCAGAGACGCGCGGCGTGTAGCGGGCCCGCTCCGCCGAAGGTAATCATCGTGTAATCGCCGATGTCCTTTCCACTTTCGACTGCATGAACCCGCGCGGCGTTACTCATGTTCTCGTCAACGACTTCGGCTACGCCATATGCGGTCTCTTCCGCGCTGAGGCTGATGGGGCCACCGACTTCTAACACCATTGCGCTCGCCGCGTTGTCCGTCGATAGCGGAATGGAGCCGCCCGCGAAGTTCGCCGGGTCCAGGCGACCCAGGAGCAAATCTGCGTCCGTGACGGTTGGCTGAGTACCCCCGCGTTGATAACAGGCGGGGCCCGGCTCCGATGCAGCGCTGTGGGGGCCGACGCGAATCTGGCGCATCACGTCGAGCGACGCAATAGAGCCGCCGCCTGCACCAATTTCGACCATCTCGACGACCGGAATGGAGATGGGCATGCCGCTACCTTTCTTGAAGCGATAGGTGCGGGCGACTTCGAATGTGTTGGCAGTCTTGGGCGTCAGGTCGTCAATGAGACAGATTTTGGCGGTCGTGCCACCCATGTCGAAGGACAGCACCGTGTTGAGGTCATAGCGGGCCGCGATGTGCGCGGCGAAGATTGCACCGCCCGCCGGGCCCGACTCGACCAGGCGTACAGGAAATTCGGAAGCGCTCTCGACCGAAACGATTCCGCCGCCAGAATGGATGATGAAAATGGGGCAAACGGCTCCTGCTTCCCGAACCTTGCCCAAAAGGCGGTCCAGATACGACTTCATGACGGGCCGAACATACGCGTTTGCGCAGACCGTATTGAATCGCTCGAATTCGCGAATCTGGGGCGACACCTCGCTCGAGATGGACACCGAAACGTTCGGCAGTCTCTTCAGGATTGCATCACGCATCAGACGCTCATGCGCACCGTTGACATAGGCGTGAATGAAGCCAATGGCGACACTTTCGAACCCGCCCTTCTCGATGCGCTCGACGATGAGCTGAATCTGCGCGTCGGTGGGTGCGAGCAGCACGCCGCCTTGCGCATCAATGCGCTCGCTGAGCGTAAAGCGGTCAGCGCGCTCTATGAGCGGCGGCGGCAGCTTGATGTTCAGGTCGTACTGCTCGAACCGATTCTCGGTCCTCATCTCGATGGTATCTCGGAAGCCTTCGGTGGTGATGAAGGCAGTCTTTGCGCCGCGTCGCTCGATGAGCGCGTTCGTTGCAAGCGTCGTCCCGTGGATGATGACCCCAATGTCCTCAAGCTCGATGCCGGCCTTCTCTGCAACGACGCTGATGCCTTTGATGATGGCGCGCTCGGGCGCCTCGTAATCCGTCAGCACCTTCGTGGAAAAGAGGCTTCCACCAAGTTCAAGCGCGACATCGGTGAAGGTCCCACCGATGTCGACACCAACTCGTGCTTTGTCGTGACTGGCCACCATGACTCTCCTTGTAAACCATGACATGCGCCGAGCGACTGCTCAACGCGGATTCCCGATAACAGACGAACATTTTTGCTGAGGGCGGTGCGGCGCCCGGTTGATATATCAGTCTTCGTCCAGCCCCGCGCCTTCAAGTCGCCGGAGGCCTTGGTTTTGTTCGTTGACATATGATGAGTGACGTCGTAATCTGAAGTCAAGCGGATAAAATTTTTTCGCCGTTTGACAGCATTCTTCATCAACGGCATTGGCTTGTAAAGCGCTGTTTTATAAGGACTAACGCCGATATTGGTTGACCCGGTGGCGCTGGATAGGCGCCGGAGGGAGGGCCAGGAAATCGCGAAGAAATTTCAGAAAAATCTGGATTTTTTTGTTTTTTGGACGAAAAATGAGGCCGTACGGTTGCCACCCGCTCCGGAGCCGACGAAGTGATTGGTGGCGGTCGGATTTGCGTGCTCATTGAGCGCGAAAGCTCAGCAAGGACCCGGTTGGACCACCTGCACCGAGCTATCAGCTGAGCGCAACACGCAGACGTTGAAGCTGCGCGCAACCCCGCCTGGCCAGCTTGTGAGACACATATCAAGGGAAAGACGATGAAGGTACTTATACCGGTGAAGCGCGTTGTCGATTACAACGTTAAGGTCCGCGTGAAGTCGGATTGCACCGCTGTGGACATCGCCAATGTGAAGATGGCGATGAACCCCTTTTGTGAAATCGCCGTCGAAGAGGCGGTTCGCTTGAAGGAAGCAGGAATTGCCTCAGAGGTAATCGTGGTCTCTTGTGGGGTGCCGCAGTGCCAGGAAACGCTGCGTACCGCATTGGCTATCGGTGCGGACCGCGGGATTCTGGTCGAGTCTACTGAGGATTTGCAGCCGCTGGCGGTTGCCAAGATTCTCAAAGCGCTTGTTGACCAGGAAAAGCCGGGCCTGATTATCCTCGGCAAGCAGGCCATCGACGATGACTCCAACCAGACAGGTCAGATGCTTGCTGCGCTGACTGGACTGCCTCAGGCGACATTCGCATCGAAGGTGACGGTAGCCGACGGCCGCGTCACGGTTGCACGCGAAGTTGACGGAGGTTCTGAAACCCTGTCGCTCAAATTGCCCGCCGTGGTCACAACCGACCTCCGTTTGAACGAGCCGCGGTATGTGACGCTTCCCAGCATCATGAAGGCGAAGAAGAAAATCCTCACAACCATCAAGCCCACTGACCTCGGCGTCGATGTCGCGCCGCGTCTGAAGACATTGAAGGTCTGCGAGCCGCCCAAGCGTAGCACCGGCATTATCGTGCCTGACGTAAAGACGCTTGTCGAAAAGCTCAAGACCCAAGCGAAAGTGCTGTAAGGAGATGCGCGAGATGACAATTCTGGTTATTGCGGAGCACGACAACGTGTCGATTAAACCCGCGACGTTGAATACGATTGCGGCCGCTGCGCAGGTAGGCGGTGAGATTCATGTTCTGGTGGCTGGCTCGAACGCGCAAGGCGCGGCAGAGGCTGCTTCGAAGATAGGGGCTGTGTCTAAAGTGCTGCTGGCTGATGCGCCTCAGCTTGCAGATGGCCTCGCCGAGAATGTCGAACGCACAGCGTTGAACATCGTTAATGATTATTCGCACCTATTCGCACCGGCGACGGCCTACGGCAAGAACATCGCACCGCGCATTGCGGCGCATCTGGACGTCGCACAGATTAGCGACATTACGGCCGTCGGCAGTGCCGATACGTTCGAGCGCCCAATCTACGCAGGCAATGCGATTGCAACAGTGCAGTCGAGCGACCGCATCAAAGTCGTCACTGTGCGCGCGACCGGTTTTGACCCAGTCTCAGCAGAAGGCGGCAATGCTTCTGTCGAGAGAATTGAGGCCGCGGCGGATGCGGAAGTCTCGCAATTTATACGCCGCGAAATCACGAAGCTGGACCGACCAGAGCTGACGAGCGCCAAGATTGTCGTCTCAGGCGGGCGGGGGCTTGGAACCGCAGAGAATTATACGAAGCTTCTCGAGCCTCTCGCCGACAAGCTTGGCGCCGCCCTTGGTGCGTCGCGCGCGGCGGTCGATGCTGGCTATGTACCGAACGACTACCAGGTAGGCCAGACCGGAAAGATTGTCGCCCCTCAATTGTACGTGGCAGTCGGTATATCTGGGGCGATTCAACATCTGGCCGGTATGAAGGACAGCAAGGTCATCGTTGCAATCAACAAGGACCCAGAGGCGCCTATCTTTGGTGTGGCGGACTTCGGGGTCGTTGGTGACCTGTTTGAACTCGTTCCTGCTCTTGTTGCATCGCTCTGATAGCAAGTCGTCTACTCATAACCCTCGACGACCGCTCAGCGCACACTTGTGAATCGTCGAGTCCCAAACACGGAGAACCTCGAAAAATGATTTCCACTACCGACCCGCACATCAATCGAAAGCCGCGCAACATATCGCAGGCAGAGTGGGAAACCCGCGTACAACTGGCCGCCGCATATCGACTTGCGGCGAAGTTCCAGCTCACGGACCTGATTTACACACATATTTCCGCGCGAGTTCCAGGAACCGACGACCAGTTTCTCATCAATCCGCACGGCTGGTTCTTCGACGAGATTACCGCGTCGTCGCTGGTGAAAATCGATGTGAGTGGCAATCCGATTGGCGATGACCGCTTCGAGGTAAATGCGGCAGGCTTCACCATCCACAGCGCGCTGCACCAAGCGCGGCACGACGTCGAGTGCGTCGTCCACCTTCATACTACCTACGGTATGGCTGTAGCGGCAATGGAGTGCGGGCTTCTACCTTTGAACCAAATCAGCATGCAATTTTATAACCGTGTCGCGTACCACGAGTACGAGGGTATCTCGCTCGAACTCGATGAGCGCGAACGCATCGTGAAGTCGATTGGGAAGAAGGACTACCTCATTCTGCGCAATCACGGACTGCTCACCACGGGCCGCTCGGTCGCTGAGGCGTTCACGCGTATGTACTATCTCAACAAGGCCTGCGAGATTCAGGTCGCAACACTCTCGGCTGGCCAGAAAGTCGTTATCCCGTCGCCGGAAGTATGCGAGCACGCAGCCAAGCAGCATGACGACTATGCGTACCTGGGCACGGTTCATCTCGACCGCGAATGGACGGCATTGCTGCGGCTGCTGGACCGTGACGGCGGAAACTATCGGGTCTGACCGACTGGGAATACCCCTGGCTATGGTATGACCGGCTGATTCAAACGGTGTCTGCTGAGCACTTCACATTAGGACGTCCGTTTGAGCCGGTCGTCGTCTTTAGGTCGCCGTCGAGCCGATTCCAAAATGTTGACATATCAGTTTTCATCCACGCAGCCGGCCGAACTGAAGGGCATACGCTTTCCGTTTTTGATGGAGTGGCATGCCGAGCGTGGAGCGCACCACATTCAAAGAGGCCTTGGCGGGCAGGTTCTGGAGAAGGACAAGAGTGCTCGCATCAGGCCCGAGGAATTGTTCCACATCTACCTCGTTCCAGACCATACGGGAGCGGTAGCGGGAACTATCGAGCTTGAGGTCGATATGCCCGCGCGCGGGTCACAGCCAGGCTGGGAGTCGCTCGCCACGGCGCTATCGGCGAATTCGCGAGGGTTTGGACTGGCCCTGACGCAAGCGATGTTTCGGCTTCCGGGGTACGCATGGAGTTTGGAGACCGTAGCGGCAGAATTGAAGACCACACGAAGATGTGTACAACAGAAGCTCTTTCGAGAAGGCTACAGCTTCTGTGCAGCATTACACCGATGTCGCCGTCTCCACAGCTTTATCAATAAAGATTCCCTGCAGACAAGAGCCATCGAAGGCCGATTTTCGAACCCCATACTTCGTTTGCCGCGGTGTTGGAGCAGCCGCCATACTCAATCAAGCGAATTGGTTATGTGAGACACGTCGCACAGCGGCGTTGGCTCGATATTGCCCCCGCGTATGCTCCACGCGGTTGGTGATAACAATGGTCTAAGGAGACAAGTAAGTGTCAGATTCTGCTCATTTCAAGAAGAGCCTTACGGCCTTCGACTTGACGCTAATAGGCTTTGGTACGGTTTTCGGTTCCGGGTGGTTGTTTGCTGCGAGCAATGTCGCTTCGATGGCAGGTCCAGCGGGAATCTTCTCGTGGGTCCTTGCCGCAATTGCTGTGCTGAGCCTTGGCGTTGTCTATTGCGAACTAGGTGCGGCAATTCCGAGTCCAGGTGGCGCAATCAGCTATCTCGAACTCTCGCACGGACCAATGGTGACATACCTTATAGGTCTGATGACGACAATCTACATGTCGAGCATCGTCGGTCTGGAAGTCGTGGCCGCGCGACAGTACGCGGCGGCCTGGTGGCCTGCGCTCAACATACCCGGCACCAGCAACTCGAGCACCCTGGGATGGTTTCTTCAGTTAGCTCTGATACTGGTGTTCTTTGCACTGAATTTTTTCAGCGTGCGAACCTTCGCATTGGCGAACAACATCGTCACGGTCATCAAGTTCGTGGTGCCGGCGACAATCATCGTAACCTTGCTCGTCTACTTCAAGCCCGCGAATTTTCACGTCGCAGGATTCGCGCCCGCTGGTTTCGCTGGAGTGGAAGCAGCCGTGTCAAAGGGCGGCGTGATTTTTGCCTTTCTCGGGCTCACCCCCATTGTTGCGGTCGCGAGTGAGGTTCGAAATCCTCAGCGTTCGATTCCTATTGCGCTGGTTTCGTCAATCGTTCTCGCCGGTTTGCTATACATCCTCTTGCAGGTTGCCTTCATTGGAGCAGTTCCCACGTCGCTGGTAGGTAAGGGATGGCACGTGGTTAGCCAGAGCCTTTCGCTTCCCTTTTACGACATTGCGATGTTGCTCGGCGCCGTGTGGTTGAGCGTCATAGTCGCGATTGACGCCGTGATATCGCCTTCCGGATGTGGAAATATCTTCTTTGGCGCCAACCCGCGTGCAATCTTTGCGTGGTCGAACTCGGGCACGTTCTTCCGTGCATTTTCAAAGGTCGACGAGAAATCGGGTATCCCGCGCCGGGCAACGTGGCTTACTTTGGCGCTTTCAATCTTTTGGACGCTGCCGTTCCCGTCGTGGGAAGCAATGATTTCAGTGGTGTCTGCAGCACTGGTCGTGAGCTACGCCGTCGCTCCGGTCTCAGTAGCAGCGTTGCGAAGAAGCCATCCGGAGATGGCCCGACCCTTCCGAGTAAGAGCGCTCGGTTTCGTGGGGCCTCTGTCTTTCGTCGTGGCGACTCTCATCGTCTACTGGACTGGCTGGAAAAACCTGTCCTGGTTGCTCGGCGTGCAAGTCGTGCTCTATGTGATTTATTTGGTTGCGATGAGGAATGCATTCGTGGGTCATCTCAAGTTCGGCCAGCAAATTCGTAGTTCGCTATGGCTTGTTGGGTACTATCTGCTGACGATGGTGGCGTCATATCTCGGGCCGTTCGACGGTATTGGCCTGATTGCGCATCCATACGACACGCTTGTGGTCTCTATTCTTGCTCTCTGTGTTTACTACTGGGGAGCACTGACTGGAGCACCGCGAACTGATTCCCAATTTAGTGAAAACGCGTCGATTTCAATGTATGCCGCGACAACGAACCGACTTACCGAACCTTGGCAACCGAATTTGCCACATAGCGCCGGGTCCAATTCGTGAGAGGTTTCGTAGACACGCTACCGAACCGGTGGCGTGTCTCGGAAGTACACAGTTTTAAAGCCCGGCACCACTTCTCTTGATGCCGTGCCACTGTGTCCTGTACCAAATGTTGAAACGTCGCAGATGACTGAACCAGTACCCGGCGTCATTCATCTCGGTTGCGCGGCCAGCGCGGCAGGCCTTCGTCGGCGATCGCCAGCGTACAGTTCCAGGCGGCCTGTTTCCTACCCGGTGTCATTGAAGCGCGGTGCGGGAAACAGAAACTCGGGCGTTTTGCTCATCCGTTAATGTCGCCGGTAGTCAATTTGAATGACATGAACGCCCCCACCTAGTCGCGGGCTTGGCGCGGCCGGTGCGATGCTATGAGCAAAGCCTTCGACCGAGCCGGCTGGTCATACTGGTCGCTCAGCTAACCCAAGGGGATCTGTCATGGCGGATACGATTGTGGGTGTGGACATTGCCAAGAACGTGATGCAGGTCCACTGGGTGAATCCGGGTACCGGAGAGATTGTGAACCGGGCGATCAAGAGGACAGCGTTTCTCGAGTATTTCGCGAATCGGGAGAAATGCCTTGTCGGGATGGAAGCGTGCAGCGGATCGCAGCATTGGGCCCGGCGGCTGATTGAAATGGGACATCAGGTGGAAGTGTCGCAATAAGGCCCTGCTGTAAAATCTGCGGTCCGACACCGATGGCGAACATGATGGCCACGACGAAGAAGACACTGCGCAAGACAGTGCCCGCAGGCATTGGTAACGTGTTGAAACGCCTGCACTACCCGCTGGATGTGATCCTGCTGTGTGTGCGATGGTACGTAGCGTATTCGCTGAGCCTGCGCAACCTCGAAGAAATGATGGCCGAACGCGGAGTCGACGTGGACCATTCAACGGTGCACCGCTGGGTGATCAAACTCGTGCCGCTGTTTGAAAAGGCGTTTCGCCGGCACAAGCGCGAGGTGGGAAAAAGCTGGAGGATGGACGAGACCTACATCAAGGTCAAAGGCCAATGGAAATACCTGTACCGTGCCGTCGACAAGGCTGGCAAGACAGTCGATTTCCTGCTGCGTGCCCGACGTGACAAGGCTGCGGCCCGCAGCTATTTCGAGAGGGCGATCGACCGGAACGGCGAACTGGAGACGATTACCGTGGACAAAAGCGGCGCCAACCTGGCCGCGCTCGAAGCGCTGAACGCCGAACGGTCAACACCGGTCAAGGTCCGGCAGAACAAGTATCTGAACAACATCATCGAGGTGCGACACGAAGTCGCTTACAGAAGTTGTTCGCCCTTCTCGCCGTATAGAAGGAGTGAACCACCGGTGTCACCCGGTGAATCTAGGAGCCTGAATCAAGAGCGGCTCTGACAACGTAACGAAGCGCCGTAAGGTGCGGGGTATCAATCGCGAGAGGCGTACCCTTCTGGCAGCCATAAGCCGGATGAGTGCCAGATAGTCGGTATGGTGAAAACATTTGAATCTGCAATAGGGTCGTTATGTTGAACGAGCGGAAATGGCTAATACGCTCGAACCAAAACGGTACCGGAGGTGGGAACCTTGCAATTACCCACTTCTTTTTAGCGCGAGCTCATAGCCGAGCTGGATATCAGTCAGGCGTCGCATCCCGCGCCACATCACGGTATTGCCTGGCGGAGGGTCGCTGACGCGTGCAAGGTAACCGCCGAGTTGAGCGAGCCTTATCACGTTGCGCAGAAGTGGCGGTGCCTGAGCGTTGTGAGACGCGTCATGAACGACGCGGTCGAGCAGTTCAATTTCGGTGCGTGTAAACGCCAGCTCGGCGGGAGCCTGCGGTGCCGTGCGTGCGAGCATTGTGAGCCAGAATATGCGCCAGCTTAGGACGCAGAAGACTGCAATCAGGTTCGCTAGCCGATCCGCTGTACGAAGCCGGGACTCCTCTGCCTTGCAGCCCGATTTGAGGATTTTGTGAAAGGTCTCGATTTTCCAGCGCATCGCATACCAGTCCAGCTTCTCGATTGCTTCGGCACGAGAGCAGACCGGCAGGTTCGTAATCAGTTTCCATTCAATACGCGGACGCCCGGGCGGCGGGTCGCGCTCCTGGGCGTGAAGGACTGTCAGCTGTAGCGCAGGATAGCGGTTCTGCTTGCCGATGGGCGGCAGCACAGTCATTCGCTGGTACCGCAACTCAAGTGTCGCGGTCATCGGACGCCCCTTCACGTCGCGAAGCTCGACGCGATGCAGCCCCTTGACTTGAACCTGCTGCATGACTTTGGAGATCGTGTGCTGGCCATTTCCCGCGAGCCTGTCGACGCAGGTGCGCACCAGGAAGTGAGTGCACAGGTCATACGCTGTGCAGAACAGCTCGTAACTGTCGCTTTCCCGGTCACCGATGTGAATGCAGCGCACAGGATCGTCAAGAAGCTCAGTCGACTGGCGCATATTCTCCAGCCAGCGCCAGCTTTCCTTTTCCTCAATCGGTACGCGAGTGGGATTAATATGGCGCTTGAGCTCCGAAGACCCTTTGAACTGCTTTCTCGTCCAGAACTTCACCGCAGCCAGGCCAAGAGGCAAGCCATCCGCAGTGACAACAAGACTCGAATGCATCAGGATGCCGCACTGTGTGAGCGGCTGTTGCAGGCGCCGGCCATTCTTTCGCGTTCCGAGAGACGTCTTGCCCGTGTAGCCGATGAGTTCGGGGCGCTCCCTCTGGTACGAGAACGTGGTCGTGTCCTGCAGGATGAGCACCGGTCCATCGGTGGCCTTGACACGTGCAGCGCTCGCCTGGAAATGACCGCTCAGGATTTCGCGTTCGCTCACGCGGTCGTTTGACAGAAACCGGTAGGCAGCCTTGGTCGAAGCCCAGTCTTGACACGCGAACGGGATAGTCTGCCCCATGCCCTCCCAAAGCTTTTCCAGCAGGGAGGCGAAACGGCGGCGCAACCTGGTGTCCGGGAATTCGCTCCCCTGGACCTCCAGATCGAACCACGACCGATCATCCGCCTGTCGCTTGCCGGCCATCTCGCTTGCACGTGGGACACCACGTGTGCCAGGTTACCAGGTTTCGCGGCGAAGATGTGGGTAATTACAAGGGTGGGAACAGCGTCTTTCGATTACGCGGTCGTGACCCATATACCTCCCGGCCCAGAGCAGGCACCTAACCCGACGTACTTCCATAAGCGGAACGTGGAAACCCCGTATCGCTCCCTTCGGGGACAGCAGGCTGCGAGGTCTGCCCATGGCGGTGCGGGCACAGGATTGGGGAAAAAGCGAATGCCCGGCTGTAATGGACGGGATACGGGTTGCAACATCACCCGACGCGAAAGCGGGCAGACTTCCTCGTGGTCTCTCCTCACCAGAGAGTTTGCAGAACCATCTATACGGAAGGAAAGCAAATGAGTGCAGCAACACGGGCGCGTGCACCTTCTGGCGTGACGTGGGACGGCATCAATTGGGCCGATGTTCAACGTCAGGTAAGAAGGCTGCAGTCGCGTATGGTGAAGGCGGTACAGGCCGGTCGCCATAACAGGGTGAAAGCCCTGCAATGGCTGCTGACCCACTCGTTCAGCGGCCGTGCATTAGCCGTCAAGCGGGTGACTGAAAACAAAGGCAGGAACACCCCCGGTGTGGACAAGGTAATGTGGAAAACACCGGCGGCAAAGGCCAACGCGATTATGTCGTTGAAGAGGCGGGGCTACTCGTCCCTTCCGCTTCGGAGAGTGTTGATTCCGAAGAAAAACGGCAAGACGAGGCCGCTCGGCATACCCGTGATGCGCTGCAGGGCGATGCAGGCGTTGCATCTGCTTGCTCTGGAGCCGGTTGCGGAAACCACTGCCGACTCGAACTCTTATGGGTTCAGGCCGGAACGCTCAACTGCTGACGCGGGAGGACAATGCTTCATCTCCCTGGCGAAAAAGGCGAGTGCGGAATGGGTGCTGGAGGCCGACATCCAAGGCTGTTTCGACAAAATTTCCCACGACTGGATGGTCGCCAATATCCCTACGGACAAGGTGATCCTAAAGAAGTGGCTCAAAGCGGGCTACGTGTATCAAAACGAACTCTTCCCCACTGACGCCGGCACCCCGCAAGGGGGAATCATCTCACCGGTGGCAGCCAACATGACGCTTGATGGCCTCGAAGCGATGCTCGCGGAGAGATTCCCGCGAGCCCGGCAGAGAGGACTGAAAGTGAACATGGTGCGTTACGCGGACGATTTCATTATCACCGGCCGTTCGAAAGAGTGGCTGGAACATGAGGTCAGGCCGGCAGTAACAGAATTTCTGGCGAAACGCGGGCTGGTCCTGTCGCCAGAAAAGACCAGGATAACGCACATCAAGGACGGGTTTGATTTCCTCGGATGGAACATTCGCAAGTACAACGGAAAGCTCTTGATGAAACCGTCGAAAGCGAACGTCAAAGCACATCTTGACAAAGTCCGTGAAATCATCAAGGCCAACAAGACGGCTAAACAGGCGAACCTGATAAGGCTGCTCAATCCTGTTTTGCGAGGATGGGCGAATTACCACAGCCATGCAGTCGCCAAGAAAGCCTTCAATCGGGTCGATCACGAGGTCTGGTCAATGCTATGGCGATGGGCGGCAAGACGGCACCCTAACAAAGGCGCCCGATGGATAAAAATCAAATACTTCAAGGCCAAGGGTCTCCGGGACTGGGTATTTGCCGCCACAGAAAAAGAAGAGGATGGCACGACAAGAGAGGTCACCTTGCTGAAGGCCTCGGACACGCCGATAAAACGGCATGTCAAGATCAAGGCGGGCGCCAATCCGCACGATCCTCAATGGGCGCGGTACTTCGAATCCCGATCGGGCCAGAAGATGCTGAACTCAGCGCGAGGTCGCCGTAAGCTGTACCGTGTATGGCTAAGGCAAGATGGCATGTGTTCCAACTGTCAGCAGCCCCTCACATTGGACACCCGCTGGGATGTCACGCATATTGTGAAGCGAACCGACGGCGGGACGGATGCAGCAAGCAACCTTCAAGTGCACCATCTCAGTTGCCGTAGAAATCCGTAATACGCCTGAAAAAGCAGTTGCACCACCGGGTGTCGATAGATGCCTTTGTAGAGGCTTGAGCCGTATGCTCCTAAAGGCGCACGTACGGTTCTTAGGGGGCCGTATCGCAGCAATGCGGTACGGCTACCCGACCAGGACCACCGGGCCGTCAAACGCATCATCAAACCGATGATGGGGTTCAAGGATTTCCGGTGCGCGCGCATCATCCTGTCTGGCATCGAAATCATGCACATGATCCGAAAGGGGCAGATGCGTCACGATGGCGTCGCTAAGACCGTCGCCGATCAATTCTATTCTCTTGCAATGTAAGTAGTCCTGCTCTTTGTGGGAGTTTTCTCATCCTATATCTGTTATTGCGACACAACCCAGGCGCCTGATGCGCAAGTTGCTCAGGAAGCATGGGCGCGCCCCACCTGTACTGATCACCGACAAGCTCAGGAGCTACGCGGCGGCGAACCGGGATCTGGGGATCAACGTCGAACACCGCCAGCACAAGGGGCTGAACAACCGGGCAGAAAACTCGCACCAGCCGACCCGGGTGCGCGAGAAGGTGATGCGCCGCTTCAAGTCGGCGCGTCACCTGCAACGCTTCGCTTCGGTCCACGATCAGGTAGCCAATCTGTTCACGCATTGCCGTTACCACACCGAGGCAAAGCAAAAGCGGGCGCTACGCACCCAGGCCTTCGAGGCTTGGGAAAGCGTGGCGAGCGCTCCGATGCTGGAGCGTCTTGCCGAATAGGTTAGCTATCCTTACGTACTTCGTGTTCCGTCGCGCGCAGGCTAACAAGTTGACAATCCCCGGCGCGCGACTGTTTCTCGCGGGCGTTTGTCAACGATGCAGGGAACGCAACGAAAAATGTTCGGCGCACAATTCGATCTGATGGGTAGTCTTATGCTCACGAGCCAACGCACGACCTGGTAGCTAGTAGTCGACGCAAATGCGCCTCTCGTTACCCGTTTTGCGGCTGCACCTCTGGATAGCCAACCCGCACCGGCGGCACGAACCACGCGAGACACAGACCGACTAGCGTAGCCACAGACGCAATAGTGAGGCCTACGTGGATCGAATCGACGAGCGCGCTGCGCGCCGAGCTGATCATCGCGTCGCCCGCGTGGCCAGCGCTTACGAGGCGATTGACGAGCGCGGCCTGCTCGGCGCGGTCCACCAGTAGCTCAGGGCTGGCAAACGACTTGAACCATTGTGTCGCCTCATACGAATCCAGCGAGCGACGCACGCCCATCGTGTACAGATGACCGAGCAGCGCTCCTGTCATCACCGTGCCCAGCATGCCGCCGAACGTACGCAGCGACTGCAGCAGCGCGGTGGCAGCGCCGAGATGGTCTCGTGAGACGATCTGCTGCGAGCAGACCGTGAGGCTCGTTCCCACGAGGCCTAACCCCAGGCCGCTGGCGCCCATGCACGCCATCCACACGAGATGTGGCTCGTTGCCTCGCAGGGCGATCACCGCGAGACTCGCGAAAGCGGACAACGCAAAGCCGATGTAGAGCACCGCGTTGGCGCGCCGGATGCGCGTGATCAGGCGGTTGTTCACAACGCTTCCGATCGTCGTCCCGAGAAGGAGCGGCGTGATGAGCATGCCCGAGGCGTGTGGCGACATTGCATAGCCGCCCTGAAACAGCAACGGCACGTAGAAAACCAGCGAGAACAGCGCGAACCCACCGAGCACCGACATCGCAAAGAGCACACCGAGCTTGCGGTCGAGCAGCATGTCGACGGGGATGATCGGATAGCCCATGCGTTTTTCCCAGAAAAACAGCGTCAACGAACAGACCAGTGCGATGGCGCCAAGCGCGATCGTCGGTGTAGTCCATCCTTGTCTCGGCAGAAGCTCGATCGTCAATTGCAGCGCACTGAACGTTACGGCGACGACGAAAGCGCCAAGCCAGTCGAGATGCAGTCGCGCGCCGTCGCGGGCGTGGCGCAGATGGGGCAGAAAACTACGCACGAAGAAGAACGCCACGACCCCCACCGGCACATTGACGAAGAACACGAGCCGCCAGCCGCCATGCTGGGTCAGCAAGCCGCCAAGCGTCGGCCCGACCATGTTGGCCAGGCCGAAGGCCGAGCTGACGAACACCAGCCAGCGCAGGCGCAGCCTCGGATCGGGGAACAGGTCGGCCACACAGGCGAACACCGTTCCCATCATGATGCCGCCGCCAATGCCTTGCAGGCCGCGCGCGAGCACGAGGAACAACATGGTGGTAGCCACCCCGCAGAGCACCGATGCAAGGGTGAAGACGAGGATGGCGGCCAGCATGAAAGGCTTGCGGCCGAACAGATCGCCAAGACGGCCGAAGATCGGGATCGTGATGACGGACGCGAGCATGTAGGCGGTCGCGACCCATGCATATAGGTCGAAACCCTTGAGCTCCGCGACGATGCGCGGCATCGCGGTGCCAACGATGGTTTGGTCGAGCGCGATCAGCATTGACACCGACGCGACGCCCAGCATCGCCAGCACCGACTCGCGAAACGGCAACAGTTGCCGCCCTTGATCGTCAACCTCGATGTCAGTGGCCATGGAACGCTCCTCGCCGCGCGCCGTCGATGCAGCAGTATACGGCGGCGTCATCCTGCTGGATGTCTTGCGGCGAAGATGGAAGGGGCCCGGCGACCACCGGTGGCCGCTGCTCGTCAACAGATACGACGACGGCCGCGAGGCCCGCGGCTGCCACGCTCGTATCCATCATCTATCAAGGCCGGTGATAGCTGCTCGGCACCAGGAACCGTTTGCGCTGGCAGTCCAGCCAAAAAGTGCCGGCCCATACTGGCGCCGGCCGAACACGCCGCGCTGCCGGCGCGGACCTTGTTACCTCGCCGCTCGGCGGTTTCCTGCTCGAGTGGCGGAATGTCGGTATCGATGAACGGATCCCCAGCGGCACCCAGTTTCTCCGCGGCCGTCTGGTTTCGGCCGTTTGCGCATCTTTTCGACCTGAGCGGCCTGCTTCCCGGCGGGCGGCATCGGGCAGATCCTGGCTTTCTGTTGCAGCAACGGGTCGATACGGTCCCGGCCAAGCGCAAACGGCTTTGCGCTCATCGTCTCGGCAATCCTTTGGCGTTAACGAAAAGTCGCGGGACTTTATTTCACACAATGCTGCGTTCGATTTTCAATGACCGATCCTATTCCGCCAGCGCCGCGAGCAACTGGTTCTTGACGATCGCGGTCGCCCGCGGTTGACGGCCGAACTCATACCATGCAACGTGCCGGCGCCACGTCTCACCAGGAATCGGCTTGACGGACAACTGAGGATCGTCTTCCCACGCGGCGTGCCTCAGGCGCGGCACGATCGAGACGCCGACGTTCTGGCGCACCAGATCGGCAATCGCGGCAATCGAGTTCATCTCCAGCACGGGGCTCACGTCGACACGCAGGCGTCGCAAAACACTGATCACATGTCTGCCGGTGATCGACACCTTCTCGAAGCCGATGAACGGATAGCGCTTGAGCAGCGACGTGACCGACGCATCGGCTGGAGCGATCGCCGGGTTTGCCAGCAGTACGAGCGGTTCCTCATAAAGGCGCTCCCACGATTCCGGCAGCGTAGTCACGCGCGGTTCGCTGATGATCACCGCCGCATCGATCTCGCCGGCCCGCACCTGTCGCTCCAGTTCGGGGCTGCTGTCATGGGTGAGTCGCACGTTCAATCCTGGATACGGTACTTTCAGCCGGATCACGTTGGCCGCGAGAAAGCCCATCGATGAAACGGTCGAGCCGATCGTAATCGAGCCCTCGATGGTGTGCTTGTCCGCCACGCCGCGTAGCAGCGAATCGTAAGCGGCGACCATTTAGAGGGCGAAGCGATGCCGGCTACCGAGATCCGGGCATATCAGGCCTGTAGCGCGTCCTCATGGAAGCCACCTTTTTGGAATGACCTCATCGAACGCGTCGATCCTGGATGGCGTGTCGCCTTGCCGGTCAGGCGGCGCAAGGCGCTCGACGCCAGTTAGGCGCTGCTCGCGGTCTCTGTCAAAATGGCGGGCATCCGTTCGCCAGTTCCTGCGCACACCATTGCAGCTTCGTCGGGCTGCATGTTGCCGCACCGTGCGACGAAGAGTGCCGGCACAGACGGCAACCGGAATCCAACCTCGCAGCGATCGCAGGTAGAACCGTTACAGCAGGCACGACACGGCACACGAGCGATGCGAACAATGTGGCAACCAGACCCCGCCCTGGGACACCATCCACTGCGGCTCCGGCGATGGCAGCTATGAGTTGCTCTGCACTTCGTGCTTCAATGCCAGGATCGCCGAGTCCACCGGACTCACCGATTTCGAGAACGTCCGTCTTGACGCCATCCGGATGATCGACTGCCAGGGGGAGTCCCACCAGTTCCATTTCCAGCTCCGCCTCCTGGGCGACCGGATTGCTCTGGATGGCTTTGAGCTTCGCGGAGAAATTCCAGCAGGTTTCCGGTTCCAGGTGATCGGCGAGGCCGACGATGATGTGTTCGTGCTGCTCGGGCGACTCGTCGAAAGGATTCGTCGCGCACTGTCGGTCAGGCACATCGATTTTCATGAGCGCCAGATCATCGACAGCACGGTGCGCGGGCGTATCGAATGGGACGAGTCGCAGGCAGCGCATTTGCCACTTGTGGTGGTCGACGGCAGGCAGGTCTCGTGGAACGATCTTGGGCGAATGCTGATGAGCATGGAAGGATGGCAGTTCCGGCTCGATCTCGCTGACCCGAGCGAAGAGCTTTGAGTCGCGTAGCCGATGCGGCAAGACGCGGGGCCAACCCTGTCCTTGAGCCGGTTGCCAACGCGGCTGCCCGAAACTTACAACCTGTGGGAGGACAGCCATGGTCGCAGTCAGGCACGACGATCTTTCTATGGCTTTCGACTTCGTCAGCTACGGGGCACCAGCGGAGCATAACGCGTATGTCTCGCTCGATACGGGCAAAATCTATTGGATTTCCGATTCCAGCGACGCGTTCGACGAGGAGCTTCCTGACGACATTGAAACGTCCGACCGCTACCTTGAGATACCGCATAAGAACGAGCTCGATCTGGGAGGACGTCTTGCCTTGCGTTTTGTCGGGCAGGAATTGCCTGCGTGTTATGACCAGGTCGAAGGATTTTTCCGGCGGCAGGGGGCTTGTGCGCGTTTCAAGGATTTGCTGGAGCGTGAAGGCGTTCTCGAGCGCTGGTATGCGTTTGAAGCCGATGCTGTCGAAAGCGCGCTGAGGCAATGGTGTGCAGAGAACGGGATTGAGCTTGTTGAGACGTGACAGGCGCTGTCAGTTTTCGCAACGCCAGGTGGGACGTCTGCTGTGATCAAACGCGGAAGTGTTCTGCCGACGCGTCGGGCGCCCGATCGACTGCGGCCCGTGCGAAAATCAGCGATTTCACATCGCCAGGAGCGAGCGCGCATGAGGTCTGGTACCGCGTGAAGAGGACCTTTACTCCAACGGCGGAGCAGGAGGCCGTGATCGAGGCGGCGGGTGGCGCCGGGGACCTGAAGATCAAGGCATTTGCTGGCGCGGGCAAGACCTCCACGCTACAACTCGTGGCCCAACACTTCGACCAGCGGCGCGGCATGTATCTCGCGTTCAACCGTGAAATCGCAGCAAGCGCCGCCCGGCGATTCCCGCCTCACGTCGACTCCCGGACGATGCATTCGCTGGCGTGGGCATCCGTCAGCCCATCGCTGCGAAACAGGATGAGTCTTCATGGCGAGCCACCGCATGAACTGGCTGCACGTTACGGGCTTGGCGCGCTGGAAGTGAGAACGGTGACGGGCAAGGCCGTCGAGGTCACCCCGTTCGAGATCGGGCGGATGATCGCCGATGGACGGGACCGGTTCTGCCGGTCCGCTGACATCAAGCCGGCAGTGGAGCATATCGTAGTCGACGAAAAAATTGACGATGCGGTGGCCGCGCAGTTGCGCCTCTATCTGCTGCCTTACGTCCAGCGTCTGTGGGAAGAGGGCGCGGCTGCGCGCGCCGTGGGTGCCGTTTCGCCTGACGTGCTCCTGAAGCTCTGGGCGCTTTCAGAGCCACGCATTGAAGCCGACTACCTCCTGTTCGACGAGGCGCAGGACAGCGACGGTGTCATGCTGTCGGTGCTCGGGCGGCAGCGCCACGCGCAGATCATCTACGTGGGCGACCCGTACCAGCAGATCTATGAGTGGCGGGGCGCGGTCAATGCGATGGCGCAGATCGACGCGCCCGAATGCGCGCTCACGGAGTCGTTCCGCTTTGGCACCACGTTCGCGGCGCTTGCCAGCCGCCTGCTCGCACTGCTCGGTGAGCGCACGTCCATACGTGGGCAGGTGACCATCGGCTCGATCATGGTGGACGATCCTGCGATAGCGCCGCCGGTCGACGCGGTCCTGTGCCGCAAGAACGTCACGGCGATCTGGCAGTTTGCCGCGGGACTCGAGGCGGGACATCGCCCGGCGATCCGGATGAGTCCGGCCGAGATTCTCGCCTACGCCGATGGCGCGGACCGGCTGCTGGCCGGCCAGCGCGCGTTCCGCCCGGCGGCGTTTTCGCTGTTCGAGAACTGGGGCGACGCACAGGCGTTTGCGCGCAGTGCGTTTGGCCAGGACCTGCTGCCAGTGGTGCAGATCGTGGACGAACTCGGTACCGGCTATTTGCGGGCCCTGGCGCAGCGCTCGGCGGCGGAAGGCTCCGTCGGCTATGTGATCTCGACTGTCCACCGCGCGAAGGGCCTCGAATGGAAGCGGGTCAGGGTGGCGAACGATTTCCGCCTGCGCGGTGCCGACGGCAGCCCGATGCCGGACGACGATGAGCTTCGCCTGCTCTACGTGGCGGTCACGCGCGCGCAGCATGTCCTCGACATTTCCGGGCTGCGTGACGAGCTGCTGCGGCTCTTCAGTCTTCGGCGCTAGTCGGCGTATTCGTCCTTTTCGTGCATTTTCCGGCGTTTTGCATGAAAAAACGCTTTCAAATCAAATACGTGAAAATACGTTAAGTCGCAAAAGCCTCTGAGGCCGCTCAGTCTTGCTGCAAGCAGCTTCTTGCGCCGTTACCGCCAGAAAATGCACGAAAAAAACAAATACCCCGACACGCCACTCATCCCGGCGTTGGAGGACAACCGCGAGAAGGCCGCACGCAAGGCCGCAGAGGCGGCCGCGGGCGTTGAGGTGATCGAGGCGGTGAACGATGTGCGCCGGCCGCTGCGGGAGCGTCCCGTGGCGCCCGGGCAGCTCTACGACGCGGTCAAGCGGTTTTTCGGGAATGCGGCGAGCGCTGCGGCGCTGGAGTCGCCTGAACTCGGGACGAAGTTCGGGAAGGAGTCGACCCGCTGGCTGCGGCACACCTTCGGCTCGCACGCCGTGGCGAAGGGTATGGCGCTGGAGACGGCGCGTAACTTTCTCGGGCACGCGTCGTTGACGACGACCAGCATATATTCCACAGCCGAAATCGCGCGACAATACCGCGAGGTCGACGAGTTTCTCGCAGACTCGATCTGAATGCGGTGCTGCCGGGTGCAACACACCCCCTTGGATCGTGGCTTGCCCGCAACGCCAGGTGGGCCCAGATAATGCTGGCAGCTGGTATGGGCACCGCCGGGGCAGGAATGGCTGCGGAGCGCCGTCCTGCGCGCACAGTGGGCTTGCGCGCGTTCACGAGACACTCCGGTAGACCGGATTATCGTCCCGGAGTACGCTGACAGAGAGCATCGGTCGCGGAGCTGATATGGTACTTATTCGCAGGGAGCGCAGACCCGATTACGCGGTGCACTGGCGCCATGACGATGTCGAATGGGCCCTCCACGACGGCCTCGTGATTGCCCTTGTGCCGTCGCGTTATGCCTTCGATGGCGCATTCCATCTCGTCAGCACAAAGCTGAACGAGATCCGGCGACGGAAGCCGGGGGCCGGTGGCAGACTGGTCCTCGACACAGCCGGGGAATGGATATGGCCGGACACGCAGGTGATTGATTTCGACCGATACACGCGCACTTACAACCTCGCGCATTGGCGCATTTCCCTAGCCCTCGCCGATGGCGAGAGTCTCGAAGCTGCTGGCAACCGTCAGTTCGCTGAGCATAGCGAGGCACTCGCATGGTCTCAGCACGCAGTGACTGACCAATAACGAGCGTAAAACCGAAAGAAGTTCCGGCCGCATCGCGACAGGAGCCAATAATGTCGGACGACAGGGTTGCGCAGGTCTTAAGTCTCCACCGAATTTCTCCCCGATGCTACGACCTCAGCAGCGTTCGGACCGGCAGCGTCAAGGATCAACTGGTCAGGGCGACTCTGCTAGCCGATGCCTTGGTGAAATCGGGCATCATTGTCGTCGACCCGGATCCCCCGGACGATCCCGACGAAGCAGCGGAAGCTGCCCAAAAGAAGCGACTCCTCGTTTTTGGCGCAGGCGTTTCCGGGATTGCACTCGCGTTGACTGCAGCCGAGCAGGGCGCTGATGTCACGGTTATTGAAACGAAGACCTATGCGTTCGGTTCCTGGGGCACCTGCAACTGGCGAACAGTTGACCCTACCGAATACGACTGGCCACATCCGCACTGGAACCAGAGCAAACTGCCCGCGCAACTACCCGGTCGTCCAACGCCACCGACCCGCCCCCTCGCGCTGCCGCCGAGCAGGGCATCAGGGGTAGGGCTTGTTACGGCGTGGACGAACACGCACGGCGCGATCCTTTATTCGGGCGGGGCACCGGTAGCCTACGGCAACAACCATGGCTCGGTTTGCATTCTTTACGACCACGACGCCAATGAGCTATCCATCGATGACAGCGCAGCCGCCATCGAACTAGCCAGGCGTGACCCCGGAGACCTCATGATGTCGGTTTCTAAGACCATGCAGACGCCACTTGTTCGGGTGAGGACGCACTGGAACAAGTTGCCAACGTGGGTTGACGAGCCGTTCGCGGCGGTTGTTTCGTGCATCGGCTTTGGCATCGAGATAACGTACGAGAAGCCCCCGAAGGGCCACGCGCCCGCCTGGAACGGCTTCAAAGGCCACGGTTTCTGGCAGGACGATGATGGTATGTGGGTCAACGGATTCAAACCCGGGCCGGGGGGCGCGATACCGAGCGCAATTCTCATCTCGGGCTCCGGGGATGGAGCCATGCAGGATTTCCAGAGGGCTACCACACGGCTGTTCGGCCTGGACCTTTACGACGAGATATTGCGCTCCGTCGGCCCCGGACGGTTCACGCCCGAAAATGCGATGCTGGACGCCTCGCTTGCCGAAGACTACGCGCGCCGGGCTCACGGGTGGAGACCTGCCGGATCCTCCCTCGCAGAGTCGTTCGCCTACTGGGATGACCAGTATGCTCGCGCGATACACGAGGTCTGGACGCGGTGGACTGCGCACGAGCAGTCATCGGTCGCCAACCGTGTGCTGAGGCCCGAGGTGTTGAACGGTTTGCTGGGGCTCACCTCGTCCGGGACACGCGTTCGGTGGGTAATACGGGAAGCAGTACCGACCTATTCTTACGGACTCAACCGCTTTCTAAGCATGCTGGTGGTCAAACTGATGGAGCACGTGCTGCGGCCGCCCATCGCACCTGTTCTCCTGCTGAGGCATCAAATCGCCGCCATTGCGCCGGTTGCGCCTCATACCTGTGTTGGCGACCCCCAACTCTGCTACGGGGAAAAGCACGAGGTCGTGTTGACTGACCTGGACACAAACTCCGCCCTTCCTCCCGCACCGTACGACGTCATTTTGATCAGGCATGGTCAGGATCCGGCGCCGTTGTTGGGTGGAGCATCGGTGCCGGAGCAGCAGGTGCCATTTGATTTGCCTCGATAGCAGAGTACGCGGCTCAGGGCCGCCGACCTCCTCATTGGCCGGAGTGCAGCGATTTTAAAAATCTATGGCTTGCAAGCTTTTTCGGTCAGCCGTGGCCTGCGTCTTTCACCAGGATGATTACACTCGCTGGATTCGTGACGAGATTTCGTTAGACTGCCTTGCCTCCGTCGCGGCAGCGGGGTTGAGCCACCGGTCGACCTCAGACGAAGGGAAACAACGTTCCAACGAACATGGTAAGGCAATGGTTTGTCTGGGAATCGCACAGTTAAGACAAGTGGCGACGATGGTTCGGGTTGAAGGGTATGCCAAAATGCCGATTTTGCGATCAATTCGTCTCTTCCTCGCCCTTCAGCCGACATGAACGCGAGACGGTATCCACACCACCATGCGCCCGAGAATCCACCTGGCGTAGGCCACCGCGCATTGAGGATGCGTCTCACTTTGCGCACGAGCGCTCGGGTCTACATCCACCTCGCTTGGTCACCTCATCGCTCTGTGCTTTTTTTGTCTGCATCGCGCTTTTGCATTAACCGATCAAGGATTCCAGTAGCCGTTCGCACTTCTGACTTAAGCGGTTGCGCAGGAAACAGGGTCTCCAGACCCATAATCCGATCGAATCCCGCGACTATTCTGAGGAAGGTCGTTAAAGAATCGCTGTCTTTTAGTTCGAAGCGCTTGTAACTGCGCAGCGGCACACCGCAGTGCAAGGCAAATGCAGCCTGCGAGAATCCGAGCCTCTGCCGCTCAAAGCGCACTCTGTCGGCGAGTTTTTCTTTGACTACCTCTATGGACATTTCTCGCGCCAACTCGAAGGTCGGACCTGGCATTTCGCCCCCTTGGTGCCAATATAGGCACCAAATCTGTGGATAACTTCGTTTTGAAGATGATATTTCGATTCGGAAGTGCAAGCAAGCCGTTATACTTCGCCAACCGGCATGCAACCATCAGCGATACGTCTCTTCATCTTCGAAATAACCATTAACAAGAAGGCTGAACTTTGCGCTTTTTGATTGTCGATACAAACTGTTTTCTGCGAATCTATCACTCACCCTTACGGCCTTTCTTGGGAGTTCAGGTAGGTGATTACAAGGTTGTTACTCTGCAATCATTGATCGACGAATTTTTGCATAGTGAGCGCTTGATGACCGATTACGCGTGGCTACAACAAGACATCGCGAAAGAAACAGCCGAGGCGTTTTCGATTGCCACGTCGAAAGAAGACGAAGACGACATTTTTGCGGAACTCAACCAGCTGCGGCCTTGGGCGAATAAGTTGCTTGAGAACTTCTGCCAGAAAGCGGGAATAGGGCTCCGCCAACTGTCCCGGCGCGACGCGTTATTGCTAGCAACGGCAGCGGTATTCGAGAGTGTTATCGCGAGCGATGAATGGCCGTTGAAATTTGTTGTCGACGAATTGATCGGTGGCGGTGACGACTACCAGATCGAAATCGTCACCAGCATCCACGTCCTTCACATGTTGGAGACTAACGGCCACATCTCAAGCGACGAAAGGCGGAGCACCGTACGCTCGTGGCTCCTCTGGGACGAAAAGCTACCTCGCGGATGGCGCGATACCTATTTGGAACTATTCAAGGAACAAGCGCCGCGACTTCAATGAAATCTGTGTTTTGTAAGAAAATGAGAAATCTCAAGCGCGTCCTGAAGCGAAATGTTCATCACTGACGCGATAAAGGCGGGCGATCGACCGCCTTCTTCATGCTGCCACTGGGCAAGCGCTTTGAAAAACGGCGTATGGAAAATTTTTTCGCATCCCGCAATGTAAGTGGCAACGTCGAATTTTTCGCTCCCGAAAAGTGCATGCCCCACCGTTGGCACCATTGCTCGTGTGTTAGTCCACTCAGCCCAAAATTCATCAGTTTCGAGCTCGGACTTATTTTCATTTAACGCCAAGGCCGCGCGATCAATTTGTCGAACTACGGTGACAATCGAAATGTCGTGAGCACTCGCATAGAAGCGGGCCTTCGACATCGGATCGTCGCTCGCCTTAATTTCTCCCAATGCTTTTTCGGCAACGACCCGAGGGAATAGTAATTCCTGTGCAAACCGCTCAGCAAAGAGTTCACCCTCATCACCTTGCAATGCGTGCAGGGTATAACAGTGCGCCAGTTCGTGCGCGAGCCAATAGTTGAAGTCATCGCTTCTGGCGTTAAGGCTGAACACTACCCACGAAGACTTGCTATCTGGAAGATAAACGCTTAAAGCATTTTCATGCCCCACTTTATCCTCGCCCCACATAACGGGTATAAGAACCGAGCCGAAAAGCTCATGGAGCTTAATCAAATGATCGCGAGTCAGTGGCTCGATCGAGGACAGGCCTGCGCGCTCCCGAGTCTGCGCGGCAGCCTTTTGGATGTACGCTTCGTCCTGCGATGGAGCCTGTAACACGGCAGGGGAAAACAGATTCTCAATCGGCACCAAGCGAGCAAGTTCACGCAGATGCCGAGCCAGTTCGGACGCTGCTTCGATCGCGGCGCCAGTAACCGGCAAATTTTTCTTTGATCTATATGCAACAACGGGCTCTGGGAGCGACATGCTCGTCGAGAGCAGCAAATCAATGTCGACTCCGAGCGTGTCCGCGAGTGCTCTAAGTTTCTTAGGTCGAGGGAGCGACTCTCCCGACAACCAATTCGATACGGCCTCGCGACTGACATCGCACGCACTGGCGAGGTCGGCCTGGTTCAGGTCGAGTCGCGCCATCTTCTCGTGGATTAAATTTGTGTTCAGCATGGTTGACAAATAGTACTCACTAGACCGAAGTCAGTCAAGTTTTGTCAAGTTCAGGCAACACGAAACCGTGTTAGCGGTCCTGAAAATTTGCCCCAACATCGCGTGTTAACTGTATACTTATGTCCCCGCTAAGTTCAAACGTCGTGGTGCCAGCTAAATAGAAATGTCGGGTTTTTCTCGCTGTTTCCGGTCTTTTTTCAAGGTTTTGGGGTGGGGCGGCGAAGCCGCCCCCCGTCCGTCCCTCATTTTTGTGCTGACTTCGAGAATCGCCTGATTAAGGTCGGCGACCTCGATTGCGCGCTGCTTCTTCAGCCCGATCAGCGCCTTCTTTGCCTGGACCTGCTCGCCGCAGTGCGTGCGTGATGGGGAGCCCGCTGCCCGGCGATCGTCGCGGATGGCCTGAACCCGGCGGGCGACTTCCAGTGCGCCCGCGAGGCGCTTGTTCTCGATCTCCGCGCCCTGATCGATATGGGTGATGCGGTCATATTGCCGGTACGGCAGTACCTCGCCACGGGCCTGCACCTCGATCACGCCATCGGGATACTCGACGACCTCGACATATTCATGCATGAGCCCCCGGCTGACGGGTGTGTCATCGAGCAGGTACAGCACCCGATCGTACTGCACCGTCAGCGCATTCGAGATCCTGCGCGGGACACGGTAGGCCAGGATCTGCCGCAGATCCTCGTCGTCGCGCAGCGGCCGGTGTGCATCGTAGTCGCTCCTGGGTGGCTTGCCGAACCGCCGGTTGAAGTCGGCGATGAAGGAGGGCGCATACGCATTCGCGGCGTCCCGCGTGCTGATGCCGCGCAGCCTCAGCTCCTTGACCAGCCGGTCCTGCAGCGTCTGGTTCGCGCGTTCCACGCGTCCCTTGGCCTGGCTCGTGTTGGCACAGAATCCGTCGATATTGAGCTCATACAGCGCCCGGCCAAACTGGGTGACGCCTTTGCCCGCCGTCTCCGAGCGTTGCTTCACGTAGAAGACGCTGGCCTTGTCGCTGTAGAACGCCACCGGCTTGCCGTGCGCGCCCAGATACTTCGACAGTGCCTCGAAATAGCTGAAGGTCGACTCCGTCGCCGTGAAGTGCAGCGTCATCAGCCGTCCGGTCGCGTCGTCGATGAATACCAGCAGCGTGCAGGCGGGCGCCCGGTCCTCGAACCAGCGGTGATCGCTGCCGTCGATCTGGATCAGTTCGCCCAGACAGGCACGGCGATTACGCGGCTGGTACACCTTCGGCGGGCGATCCCTGCGCGGCACCCACAGTCCCGCGGCAATCATCAGCGTGCGCACCGTTTCGACCGCCAGTTCGATACCATGACATTCCCGCAGCTTCTCGCGCGCCAGCGTCGGCCCGAAATCCGCATAGCGTTCGCGGATCAGCGCCAGCGCCCGCTGCGCCTTGCCGGCAGGCAGCTGGTGGTTGCCTGCACGCCCACGCTTGCCTGACACCAGCCCGGCCACGCCGGCCGCGCCGTAACGCAACACCAGCCGTTCGATCTGGCGCACGCTCAACCCCAGGCGTTCGGCGGCCTGGCCCGGCTTGAGCCGGAACTCGGTCACGGCCTGAATGACCTTCAGCCGATCGATCTCACGCATCGTCATCGTGATCGTCCCAGTCGCGTTCATCGCCGGCTCCCTGAGCGGATGTCCGGCAGTCAAACTACCCAAAACACGACATTTCTATTTAGCGGAAACCCGACATTTCTATTTGGGACCTACAACTTACAAGGTGATAATTTCTTTTATGTTAAATTGTGGGCGGATTGCTAAATGTATACATGCCCAATCGATTGCAAAATTTTGGCCCCACCTCCTTTGGTGAACGAACAGGCGCAAACGAATGCGTCCGTCGCCCTGACCAAAAAAGATCGGCTCACAGTGACATCTGTTCCGGGATAGAGGCTAGCTTTGGCCCGGTCGGCGACTTGCAAAAAACCCCGTCCGTTCGAGTTTAGTTTGCGAGAAGAGTGAACGCTTCCTAGATCCACCGTTGAAGCGAACATTAAGAGGTCGAGCCAATTTAGTCACTGCCGACGGACCAGTTCGCGACTTCGTCGTGGCCTTGTAAAAGAGTGCCCTCAAGGCCCACCGGAGTCCGGTCAGGGTCGCATATACTCCGTAGGGTCTGAGGGTCGTCCGCCGGGACCCGCGCAATCGTCCGAGAGCCATCGTGACAGCGCAATATCACCACCCCGTGGACGATCTGCCCGTCCTTACCGTAAATAACCGTAGACGTTTCGAGGGCCGCTCGTCCTGTATATCGAACAACAAACTTGGGTACCGGGCACCGCTGGCTGTCGGCGCTGGCTTGGACAGATGGATCCCAACACGCGATCGGCCGCTTCGGCCTATCGGTCGAAAGCACCAGACTATGGTGTTTCGTCAGGAATTCCCCTTGACCATACAGCAAGCCAACGCCGCGATCTGTACGCAAGCGGCTGACCATCGAGCAGGCTGCGTGCGTCATGTAGTTGTTCAAAGGGCCGCCGAAGAACGTGAGCCCCCCGGTGACGGTAGGTGAAATTTTGCCTGCGCCCCCCAGAGATCGTAGTGCCATCTTGGGCACGCACGGGAAACAACTATACAGCTCCATCAAGCCAAAGCCGCGATCTCCTGCGATTGCCTGTCCGGCCTTCAGAACTGCCTCTTGAGCATGACTCCTGTAGTATTGGTCGCGATCGAGATAGTCGCGAGGTTCGTTGGCCTTCGCTCCTCCCAAGACATGAACGATCCTGTCTTCGCTGATTCCCTCTGCCCTAGCCCGAGCGAGGCTCATGATGAGTACCGCCCCACCTTGATTTACTGTTGGATTCGCAACCTGAAGCTTCGTATAGGGCCACGCAATCATGCGATTATCCGGAGACGCCCTGCCAATTGCGTCAGCGTTAAACTTTTTTTTGAGCCATGATATTGGATTCGCCTCGGCTACCTGCGAGTACGAAGCCCACAACTCGGCCGACTCCTTCAACGCTTCGCGAGGAGACAGTCCCCAGTGCGCCGCAGTTGCAGTCTCATAGAATGGATAGACGGTAGTTGGTTGATCAACACCCAGTTTCACCGACTGTCGCCGCAAGATTTCCTCTCCCCGCAATATTCTCGGGGCGCTCTGTGACAGAGGCGACCACGGAAGTTCTATGCCCATCTTCCGCGCTTTCACAAGGGTATTGCGTGCCTCAGCGCCGACAATTGCGCAGATATGTTGTTGTCCTCGAGCGATAGAAAGAGCCGCCTCATGCAACAGGCGGACCGGGCTCTCCCCGCCAAGGGGACCATATTCAGCGCGACGGGGCAAGATCCCCAGCCGCGAACAAAGCTGCCCTGCTGGATCATCGTATCGCCAGCTCGCCAGGTTGATCACGTCTAGAGAATCGATCGCCGCCAATAGACGAATGGCCATTTCCTGCCCGACTGCATCTTCGGCGGCGCGACGTAGCGCAGATTCCATCAACGCCAGTGGTTCCAAACCTAGCGATGGAACCGTCGGCCGGTCAACGATTTCACCGATCCCTACGATAACTGGTGTGCGCTCGTCCCGCATAAAAGCTCCTTGCATGCAATCAACGCGAGATACGAAATGTCTTCATCGCATCTCGCGATAGCCGTCTCGCGTATTTAGTGCGCCTGCGAAATCTCAAATTGAAGCGACGAGTTCCGGCACTACTGCGAACAGATTGCCGACGAGGCCGTAGTCCGCCACGCTGAAAATCGGCGCTTCCGGATCCTTGTTGATCGCGACGATCACCTTCGAGTCCTTCATGCCCGCGAGGTGCTGGATCGCACCCGAGATGCCGACCGCCACGTACAGTTGCGGCGCGACGATCTTGCCGGTCTGGCCGACCTGATAGTCGTTCGGCACGAAGCCCGCGTCGACGGCCGCACGCGATGCTCCCAGCGCTGCGCCGAGCTTGTCGGCCAGCGGCTCCAGAACCTTCGTGTAGTTCTCGCCATTGCCCAGACCCCGGCCACCCGACACGATGATCTTCGCGCTCGTCAGCTCCGGTCGGTCCAGCTTCGTCACTTCGCGGCTCACGAACTGCGAGATGCCGGCATCGGCTGCCGCTTCGACCTTTTCGACCGCCGCGCTGCCGCCTTCGGCTGCCACTGCGTCGAAGCCCGTCGAGCGCACCGTGATGACCTTGATCGGATCTTGAGATTGAACAGTCGCGATCGCGTTGCCCGCGTAGATCGGGCGCTCGAACGTGTCGGCGGAATCCACTGCGGTGATGTCGCTGATCTGTGCGACGTCGAGCTTCGCGGCGATGCGCGGCGCGATGTTCTTGCCGTAGGCGGTCGCCGGCGCGAGGATGTGCGTGTAGTTCTTCGCGATGTTCAGCACCGTCGCTTCGACGTTTTCCGCGAGGCCCGCTTCGAGTTGCGGCGCGTCGGCGAGCAGCACTTTCGAAACGCCAGCGATCTTCGCTGCCGCATCAGCCGCAGCCTGCGCGTTGTGACCCGCGACCAGCACGTGAATGTCACCGCCGATCTTCTGCGCCGCTGCGATCGTGTTCAGCGTCGCGGCCTTGATCGACGCGTTGTCGTGTTCTGCAATTACCAGGTTCGTCATTTCTTGTGTCTCCTCACAGCACCTTGGCTTCGGTCTTCAGCTTCTCGACCAGCGTCTTCACGTCCGGCACCTTCACACCGGCGGAGCGCTTCGGCGGCTCGACGACTTTCAGCGTCTTCAGACGCGGCGTGACATCGACGCCGAGGTCTTCGGGCTTGATCGTTTCCAGCGGCTTTTTCTTGGCCTTCATGATGTTCGGCAGCGTCACGTAGCGCGGCTCGTTCAGGCGCAGATCGGTCGTGACGACAGCAGGAAGCGTCAGCGACAGCGTTTCCGCACCGCCGTCCACTTCACGCGACACCGTCGCCTTGCCGTCAGCAACGACGACCTTCGAAGCGAACGTGGCTTGGGGCAGGTTCGCCAAGGCGGCGAGCATCTGGCCGGTCTGATTGGAGTCGTCGTCGATGGCCTGCTTACCGAGGATCACCAGCTGCGGCTGCTCCTTGTCGACCAGCGCCTTCAGCAGCTTGGCGACCGCCAGCGGCTGCAGGTCTTCACCCGATTCGATCAGGATCGCGCGATCCGCGCCGATCGCGAGCGCGGTGCGCAGCGTTTCCTGCGCCTGCGTCACGCCCGCCGACACGGCGATCACTTCACTAACCACACCTGCTTCCTTCAGACGCACCGCCTCTTCCACGGCGATTTCGTCGAACGGATTCATCGACATTTTCACGTTGGCGATGTCGACGCCCGTACCGTCCGATTTCACGCGGACTTTCACGATGTAGTCCACTACCCGTTTAACTGGAACAAGCACCTTCATTTCGAGACCTCGCAAATAACAGGAGTCAACTGAACATGCGCTTAACTACTTCGCTTGCGCCTTGACACGCCCCACCCCAATTGAAATAACGACGTTAGTCACCTGATGCGCTTCACGCCTCGCTTTAGGCGTCTGGCGACGTCCCGATTCGAAACGCTGCCGCGCATTCCGGATGGCAGCATCGAAATCAACTTCAGTGGCCAGGTGCCGATGGTCAACGCTGACTAGCCAGCCATAGCCCGATGCGCACCATCTCAAGCGATTTTCCTCGTACATACGACAAAACCATCGCCATAAATCCGCGTCGTCCCGATTTGCCAGATTCGCCGCTTCCAGTCTGGCCAGCCTTCCGCTCATTTCTATCATCTGCATTCCTAACTCATAAGCTGATGGATTGTCACAGTTGGACTTCCCCTGGCTAATTGCCGGAACTCACGTGGCCTTGGCAAGCAGAGCACGTCCGACCCTCGAGCCGTTTGGCTTGCCAAGGGCACGGCTGATGAAGTCGCCCGCAGCCACTATTGTGTGTATGTCGATACCGGTTTCGATGCCGAGTCCGTTGAGGAGGTACAGCACGTCCTCCGTCGCAACATTGCCCGTCGCGCCTTTCGCATACGGGCAGCCTCCCAGTCCAGCAACAGAGGAGTGAAAGATATTCATGCCGACCTGCATAGCCGCGAAAATGTTTGCCAGTGCCTGACCATAGGTATCGTGAAAATGTCCCGATAGACGTTCCATAGGAAATACACGCGCAGCTTCCTCGACAACCGAAGCAACCTGCATTGCCGTGCCTACTCCGATGGTGTCTGCCAGATCAATCTCATCACAACCGAGATCAGCAAATCTCCTTACAGCGTCAAGAACCGAATCCTGAGATACCGCCCCTTGGTATGGACATCCGAAGCAGCACGAAATGCTTCCGCGCAAGCGTATTCCTGCATCCTTCGCCGCCCTGGCAACGAGAGAAAAGCGATCGCTAGCCTCGGCGATCGAGCAGTTGATGTTGCGCTGGGAAAATGCCTCACTAGCGGCCCCGAAAATCACGGCCTCGTCCACTTTACTTTCCAGCGCGCTTTCCAAACCTCGCTGATTCGGTACCAATGCTGAATAAGTTACGCCGGGACGACGTTCAATCGCCGTCATCACGCGGGCTCCATCAGCCATTTGGGGCACCCATTTCGGAGACACGAATGATGCTGCTTCGATATTGCTCAACCCGGATCCTGACAACCGATTGACAAGTTCGATCTTGATGTCTGTTGGCACTTCGTCCTTTTCTGCCTGTAGGCCATCTCGTGGCCCAACTTCGACAATTTTGACTTGGCCCGGAAGTGCTGCGCCCCTCGGAAGGTCGGCCATCTGAATTTCGTCCATTTCACACCTCGAGAATCAGCAGCTGCGCACCATCGGCGACTTGGTCCCCGACCGCATACAGCACCTCGGCGACCGTGCCGGCCGTCGGCGCGCCGATCGTATGCTCCATCTTCATCGCCTCCATCACGATCAGCGGCGTGCCCTTCTCGACCACCGCGCCGGGCTCGACCAGCACCGCGATCACCTTGCCCGGCATCGGCGCGGTCAGGCGGCCTTCGCCGTGCTCGGCATCGGCGGCATGCGCGAGCAGGTTCTGCCATTCGAATGCGAGCGTCTCGCCATGGCAGAACACGTGGAATCTGTCGCCGTCGATGAACACGCGCCCCGTCACGCGTGCATCGCCGATCGTCGCGCGGAACTCGTGCGCGCCCGCGCCAACCGACCATGAGAAGTCCTCGCGCACGCCATCGTGTTCGAGTGTTTGCACGAGCGCCTGCGCTTCACCGTTGCGCGCGAAGACCACCATGAAGGGGTCATTGCTGGCGTCGTGGGCGGCGTCGTCGATCATGCGCCAGCCGAGCGTTTGCGTGTAACCGCTGTTCAGCCGCCAATGCGACAGCGCATCCCACGGCGACGCGCCGTGCGCGGTGCCACCCTCGCGCGTGAGCAGCGCGGCGCATGCAAGCGCGAGCGCTTCCTTGAACGGCTTTTTCGCCGGCGCGAACAGCGCATCGTGATGACGCTCGATCAAGCCGGTGTCGAGATCGCCGCTCGCGAACGGCTCGCTCGCGACGATGCGCTGCAGAAACTCGACGTTCGTATGCGGCCCAACGACCTCGCACGTATGCAGCGCGCGTGCGAGCCGCGCCAACGCCTCCTCGCGCGTCGCGCCGTGGACGATCAGCTTGGCGATCATCGGATCGTAGAACGGCGTGATCGCGTCGCCCTCGCGCACGCCGCTGTCGATACGCACCGGCGCCTTGCGGCCTGGCTCGCCCTGTCCCGCTGCATCGATCGCGAACTCGACACCCTCGGGCATGCGTAGATGCTTGAGCGTACCCGTGGACGGCAGGAACCCGCGCGCCGGATGCTCGGCGTAGATGCGCACCTCGATCGCGTGGCCGTCGAGCTTCAGTTGCTGCTGCGTGAGCGGCAACGCCTCGCCCGCGGCGACACGCAATTGCCATTCGACCAGATCCTGTCCGGTCACCATCTCGGTGACCGGGTGCTCGACCTGCAGCCGCGTGTTCATCTCCATGAAATAGAACTCGCCGGTCGGCGTCATGATGAACTCGACCGTGCCCGCGCCGACGTAGTTGACCGCGCGCGCGGCGGCCACGGCCGCTTCGCCCATCGCGCGCTTGACCTCGGCGGACAGCCCCGGCGCCGGCGCTTCCTCGAGCACCTTCTGATGACGCCGCTGCACCGAGCAGTCGCGATCGAACAGGTAAACCGCGCCGCCGCGCTGATCGGCGAACACCTGGACTTCTACGTGACGCGGCCGCGTCAGATACTT
The DNA here is from genome assembly GCF_021390635.1 of Paraburkholderia sp. HD33-4. Classification (NCBI taxonomy): domain Bacteria; kingdom Pseudomonadati; phylum Pseudomonadota; class Betaproteobacteria; order Burkholderiales; family Burkholderiaceae; genus Paraburkholderia; species Paraburkholderia sp. HD33-4. Next base: position 246,695 of record NZ_JAJEJS010000004.1, read on the forward strand.
TTCGATCAGCACGCGATCGTTGCCGAAGCTGCTCGCCGCCTCACGCTTGCACGACAGCAGCGCCGCCGCGAAGTCCGCGCCGCGCTCGACCACGCGCATGCCCTTGCCGCCGCCGCCCGCGCTCGCCTTCAGCAGCACCGGATAGCCGATCGCGTCCGCTTCGCGTTGCAGCAGTTGCGGGTCCTGATCGTCGCCGTGATAGCCGGGCACGAGCGGCACCGCGGCCGCGTGCATCAGCGCCTTCGCCGCTGCCTTCGAGCCCATCGCGGCAATCGCCTCGACCGGCGGCCCGATAAAGACGATGCCGGCCGCCTCGCACGCATGCGCGAAATCTTCGTTCTCGGAAAGAAAGCCGTAGCCCGGATGCACGGCTTGCGCGCCGGTCGCGCGCGCGGCCTCGATGATGCGCTCGATGCGCAGATAGCTTTGCGCCGCCGCCGGGCCGCCGATATGCACCGCTTCGTCGCAGGCGGCGACGTGTTTCGCGTTGGCGTCCGCGTCGGAATACACGGCCACGCTCGCGATGCCGAGCCGCTTGCAGGTTGCCGCAACGCGGCACGCAATCTCGCCCCGGTTGGCGATCAGGATCTTGTTGAACATGAGTGTCTCGATGAAATAGGCGCTGCGGGGCGGTTGTAGTTAGCGGGGCATCTCAGTTGCGCCAGCCCGGCTGGCGTTTTTCGAGGAACGACGCGACGCCTTCGCGGCCTTCGGCGCCGGCGCGCGTCTTCGCAATGCGTGCGGCCGTGTTCTCGATCAGCGCGTCGCTCAACTCCCGGCCCGCGATGTCCTGCACCAGCCGCTTGCAGGCGCGCACCGCTTGCGGTCCGTTCGCGCACAGCGTCTGCGCGAGCTGCGCGACCGTCGCATCGAGCTGCTCCGCGCTCACCGCTTCGCTGACCAGACCCAGCCGCACGGCGCTCGCGCAGTCGAACGCCTCGGCGGTGACGAAGTAGCGACGCGACGCCTGTTCGCCGAGCGCGCGAATCACGTACGGCGCGATCGTCGCGGGAATCAGCCCGAGCCGTGCTTCGGACAGGCAGAAGTGCGCGCTGTCGACCGCGACGACGATATCGCACGCGGCAATCAGGCCCATGCCGCCCGCGTACGCGTCGCCATTCACGCGCGCGATTACCGGCTTGCTGCAGCGATATACGGCCGACAGCATGCCCGCGAGCCGCATCGCGTCGGCACGGTTCTCGTCGTCCGAGTAGCCGGCCATCTTCTTCATCCAGTTCAGGTCGGCGCCCGCGCAGAACGCCTTGCCGTTCGCGGCGAGCACGACCGCGCGCACGTCGTCGTGGGTGTCGAGCGCGGTGAATGCGGCGCTCAGCTCGGCGATCATCGTTTCGTTGAACGCGTTGCGCACCTCCGGACGATTCAGCGTGACCGTCGCGATCTGGCCGGCAATCTCGACCTTCAGCGTTTCGTATTGCATGCGTAGCACTCCTTTGCCTTGCGTCGTCGCCTCGTGGCGCCGTCAGCTATCACATCCTGAAGACGCCGAAGCGCGTCTCTTCGATCGGCGCGTTCAGCGCCGCCGACAGGCCGAGACCGAGCACGTCGCGCGTTTGCGCGGGGTCGATCACGCCGTCGTCCCACAGACGCGCGCTCGCGTAGTACGGATGGCCTTGTTGCTCGTATTGCTCGCGGATCGGCTGCTTGAACGCCTCTTCTTCCTCCGCGCTCCAGCTGCCGCCCTTCGCTTCGATGCCGTCGCGCTTGACGGTGGCGAGCACCGAGGCCGCCTGCTCGCCGCCCATCACCGAGATGCGCGCGTTCGGCCACATCCACAGAAAGCGCGGCGAATAAGCACGGCCGCACATGCCGTAGTTGCCCGCACCGAACGAGCCGCCGATGATCACCGTGAACTTCGGCACCTTCGCGGTCGCAACGGCTGTCACCATCTTCGCGCCGTTGCGCGCGATGCCCTCGTTCTCATACTTGCGGCCGACCATGAAGCCGGTGATGTTCTGCAAAAACACGAGCGGGATCTTGCGCTGGCAGCACAGCTCGATGAAGTGCGTGCCCTTCAGCGCCGACTCCGAAAACAGAATGCCATTGTTCGCGACGATGCCGACCGGATGCCCCCAGATATGCGCAAAGCCACATACGAGCGTCGTGCCGTAGCGCGCCTTGAATTCGTCGAACGCGGAATCGTCGACGATGCGCGCGATCACCTCGCGGATATCGAACGGCTTGCGCGTGTCGACCGGAATCACGCCGTAGATGCTCTGCGTGTCGTAGCGCGGCGGCTTCGGCTCCTGCAACACGAGCGACGCCGGCTTCACGCGATTCAGATTGCCGACGATGCTGCGCGCAATCCCGAGCGCATGCGCATCGTTCTGCGCGAGATGATCGACGACACCCGACAGACGCGTATGCACGTCGCCGCCGCCGAGGTCTTCCGCGCTGACCACTTCACCGGTCGCGGCTTTGACGAGCGGCGGACCGCCGAGAAAAATCGTCCCCTGGTTCTTCACGATGATCGACTCGTCGCTCATCGCCGGCACATACGCGCCGCCCGCGGTGCACGAGCCCATCACGACCGCGATCTGCGGAATGCCCGCCGCCGACAGATTCGCCTGGTTGTAGAAGATGCGACCGAAGTGATCGCGATCGGGAAACACGTCGTCCTGATTCGGCAGATTCGCGCCGCCCGAGTCGACCAGGTACACGCACGGCAGGCGGTTTTCGCTGGCGATCTCCTGCGCGCGCACGTGCTTCTTCACGGTGACCGGATAGTAGGTGCCGCCCTTCACGGTCGCGTCGTTGCAGACGATCACGCACTCCTGCCCCGCGATGCGGCCGATGCCGGTGATCACGCCGGCGCCCGGCGCGTCGTCGTTATACATGCCGTAGGCGGCGAGTTGCGACAGTTCGAGAAAGGGCGTGCCCGGATCGAGCAGTTGCGCGATCCGCTCGCGCGGCAGCAGTTTGCCGCGGCTCGTGTGCTTGTCGCGCGCGGCCTGGCCGCCGCCCTGCGCGAGCAGCTCGATCTTCGCGCGCAGATCTGCGACGAGCGCTTCGAGCGCGGCCGCGTTCGTGCGGAAGTCGTCCGAGCGTGGGTTCAGTTTTGATTCGATGATCGGCATCGCTGTGTCTCCTCTTTCTCGCTCGCGATCACAGCGTTTCGGCAAACAGCTCCCGGCCGATCAGCATGCGACGAATCTCGCTCGTGCCCGCGCCGATTTCATAGAGCTTCGCATCGCGCCACAGACGCCCGACCGGGTACTCGTTGATATAGCCATTGCCGCCGAGAATCTGGATCGCCTCGCCGGCCATCCACGTCGCCTTTTCTGCCGTGTACAGAATCACGCCCGCGCAGTCCTTGCGCACCTGGCGCAGGTGGCCGTTGCCGAGCGTGTCGAGCTGACGGCCCACCGCGTACAGATACGCGCGGCATGCCTGCAGGGTCGTGTACAGATCGGCGACCTTGCCCTGGATCAGCTGGAATTCGCCGATCGACTGGCCGAACTGCTTACGGTCGTGGATATACGGCACGACCGCGTCCATCACCGCGACCATGATGCCGGTCGGACCGCCCGCGAGCACCGCGCGTTCATAGTCGAGACCGCTCATCAGCACCTTGACGCCGCCATTGAGCTGGCCGAGGATGTTTTCCTCCGGCACCTCGACGTCCTGGAACACCAGTTCGCCGGTGTGCGAACCACGCATACCGAGCTTGTCGAGCTTCTGCGCGACCGAGAAACCCTTCATGCCCTTCTCGACGATGAACGCGGTGATGCCGCGCGAGTTCGCTTCAGGATCGGTCTTCGCATAGACGACCAGCGTGTCGCAATCGGGACCGTTGGTGATCCACATCTTGGTGCCGTTCAGCACGTAACGATCGCCCTTCTTCTCGGCGCGCAGCTTCATGCTGACCACGTCCGAGCCCGCGTTCGGCTCGCTCATCGCGAGCGCGCCGACGTGCTCGCCAGACACGAGCTTCGGCAGATACTTGCGCTTCTGCGCGTCGGTGCCGTTGCGATGAATCTGGTTCACGCACAGGTTCGAATGCGCGCCATATGACAGGCCGACCGATGCCGACGCCCGCGAGATTTCCTCCATCGCGACCATGTGCGCGGTATAGCCCATGTTCGCGCCGCCGTACTCCTCGGAGACCGTCATGCCGAGCACGCCGAGGTCGCCGAACTTCTTCCACAGGTCCATCGGAAACTGATCGGTGCGATCGATTTCCCCCGCGCGCGGCGCGATTTCTTTGGCGGCGAACGACGCGATGCTGTCGCGCAGCATTTCGACCTCTTCGCCGAGCGGGAATTTGAGTCCAGGAATCTGTACCATTTCATGTCTCCCTATGTAGGAATCGTTGACTTCCGTGTGCGGCCGGGCGGTTTTGCCGCAAGGGTCGGCATCACGCCGCTACTTTCGACGACCCCTGTCGCGCGGTCTCGCCGTCCTTCAACAACGCAGCGGCGGTCTTCGCAGCAGCGGCCGCATTGCGCTCTCTAACATGTCCGAACCCACGAACCGTCTGCGGCAACTTCGCAAGCTCGGTCGATGTCTTCATCTGCGCTTCGTCAAGATTTTCGGCGAGACGTTTCACGAGTGTCTGGTAGTCTCCAATCGCAGCGCGTTCATTCCGCCGTTCCGCCGTGTAGCCGAACGGGTCAAGCACGGTGCCACGCAAGAATTTCGCTTTCGCGAGAAGGCGAAACGCAGGGACGATCCAGCCGCCGTACTGTTTCTTGATGAGGTGGCCTTTCTCGTCCTTCTTCGCCAACAGGGGTGGCGCCAGATGGAAACGAAGCTTGAAATCCCCTTCGAACTGTCCGTTCAGTCGTGCAAGGAAGTTGGTCTCTGTGAAAAGGCGTGCGACCTCATACTCGTCTTTGTAGGACATCAGCTTGTACAGACTGATCGCCACCTCGCGACTGAACCTGTCGCCACTCACACGACCGGATTCAAGCGCCGCGATCTCGTGGACGAATTGCTCATAGCGGCCCCCATATGCAGCACCCTGATACCCCGTCAATCGGCCAACCCGGTCTGCGACAATCTGTTGAAGAGTCGCTTTGCGCTGGGGCATCGCGATGATGCTAACTTTCTCGAGACCTGCTGCCGAGCGAGCGATCGACAGGTCCAGTGCGGCCTGTCGCCCCCAGGCAAACGCTGACTTGTTCATCTCCACGGCTGCGCCATTCAGCTCAATCGCCCGCACCAGCGATTGCTCCTCGAGTGGAATCATGCCCTTTTGCCATGCGTAGCCGAGCAGAAAAACATTCGTCGCAACCGCGTCGCCCATCAGCGCGGTCGCGATCCGCGACGCCTCCAGCGCGTCGGTCGCTCGCGTATTTGCCTTTACCTGGCTCAACAGGCCGGCTGGGGCGGCCTGCCAGTCGGGATCTCGTGCAAAAGTGCCCGTAGGTGCGACGTCGAGATTGACGATCGCAAGCGTGCGCAGCGGGCTACTCAACGCCATCGCGTCCTTGCTCGCAGCGACCATCATGTCGCACCCGAGGAGAAGATCGGTTTTCCCAGCCGCGACTCGCGCAGCGTGCAACGCTTCCGGCGTTTGAGCAATGCGGATGTGGGACATCACCGCGCCGCCCTTCTGCGCCATGCCCGCCATGTCGAGGACCAACACCCCCTTGCCTTCGATGTGCGCGGCCATCCCCATCAGCGCACCGACCGTGACCACACCGGTGCCGCCGACGCCGGTGACAACGACGTTATACGGCCGTGACAGTCCGGCGATTGTCGGAGCGGGCAAGTCGGTCGGAACTGGAACGCGTGCTTTCGCGGCTTTGCGCAGCTGACCGCCTTCGACGGTAACGAAGCTCGGGCAAAAGCCCTTCACACAGGAGAAGTCCTTATTGCAGGCGCTCTGATCGATCGTGCGCTTCCTGCCCAGCTCCGTTTCGAGCGGCATGATCGAGACGCAATTCGACTGCACGCCGCAATCGCCACAGCCTTCGCAGACTTCTTCGTTGATGACCACCCGGCGCGCAGGATCAACCAGCTTCTTCTGCTTCCGGCGGCGGCGTTTTTCCGCTGCGCAAGTCTGCGCGTAGACAATCACGGTCACCCCTTCGACGTCCCGCAGTTCCTTCTGCAACGCGTCCATCCGATCGCGGTGCAGCACACGGGTGCCTTGCGGCACTGTTACGCCGCTGAACTGCTCCGGCTCGTCACTGACCAAGTGAACCTGCTTAACACCCTCGGCGGCAACCTGATGCAGGATCTGCTGCACGCTGGGGCTCCCTTCGACAGGTTGCCCACCGGTCATCGCCACAGCATCGTTATAAAGAATCTTGTAGGTGATGTTGACACCGGCAGCGATGGCTGCGCGAATGGCAAGGGATCCCGAGTGCATGTATGTGCCGTCACCAAGATTGGCGAAGATGTGACGGGTCGATGTAAATGGAGACTGGCCTACCCACGTTACCCCTTCGCCACCCATCTGCGTGAAGGTTTCGGTCTTCCGATCCATCCACATTGACATGAAGTGACAACCGATACCGGCCACGGCCCGGCTCCCTTCAGGTACCTTGGTCGACGTGTTATGCGGACAGCCCGAGCAAAAATACGGAACTCGCTGAGGGAGGCTGGCATCGAGGCTCATACACGGTGCTTCTGATTCGTCGGTCGTAAGGTAGGCCTGTACACTCGCGGGCAATTCGTCGCGTTCAAAAAGCCGTGCGAGACGCGCGGCGATAGTCGAAGCAATCGTCGCCGCGTTGAGTTCGCCGTTGGGAGAGAGAAGGACGCCGCTTTTCGGAACCTGTACCCACTCCCCCACTTCGTTGTACTTCCCGACGACACGGGGACGAGACGCGACCGGCTCATTGTACAACTGCTCCTTGATTTGATATTCGATGACCTGGCGCTTTTCTTCGACGACCAGAATTTCAGAGAGGCCTTCGGCGAAATCGCGAACACATTGAGGTTCGAGGGGCCACGACACGCCGATTTTCAGTACACGAATGCCGAGTTCACCTGCACGCGCCTCGTCGATTCCGAGCAATGCCAATGCTTCCCGCGTATCGAGATAGCTCTTTCCAGTAGTCACTATCCCGAAGCGGGCAGACGGGGATTCCCAGATCTGGCGATTCAGGCGGTTCAGACGCACATATTCGAGCAGCGCGTAGAGACGTTCACGCTGCAGACGGTTTTCCTGCTCGAGCGGGGCGTCCGGCCAGCGGATCGAGAAACCGTCGGGTGGAACTGGATAAGTGTCTGGAACGCGAATCTCAACGGAGTTCGGATCAACTTCGAACGACGCCGACGTTTCAATGGTGTCGGTGATCGTCTTGAAGCCCACCCAGCACCCGGAGTATCGCGACATGGCCCAGCCGTGCAAGCCGAATTCGAGGAACTCCCGAACGCCTGAGGGGTTCATCACCGGCATCATGGCCGCAATGAACGCATGTTCGCTTTGATGCGGCAGGCTCGATGATTTGCAGTTGTGGTCGTCACCGGCGACGACGAGGACGCCGCCGTTTCTGGACGTGCCGGCAATGTTCCCGTGTTTGAACACATCGCCACTGCGGTCCACGCCAGGCCCCTTGCCGTACCAAAGCGAAAACACGCCATCCACGGTTACGTTCGGGTCCAGATTGACCATCTGGGTGCCCCAGACCGCAGTGGCCGCAAGCTCCTCATTGAGTCCCGGAACAAACTTGATGTTGTGGGACGCCAAATGCTTTTTGGCCCTCCACAGTTCCTGATCGACCGCACCGAGCGGGGAACCACGGTAGCCCGACACAAACCCACCCGTGTTCAGACCCTGGGATTCATCGCGCGCCTTTTGAGCCAGAAGAAGCCTGATCAATGCCTGTGTGCCGGTCATGTAGACACGGCCTTTTGGCAGCTCATACTTGTCGGAAAGGGAAACGGCTGCTGTCATGATGGAATTCCTAGTGATGCCTTGTCTGCTAGTGCGAGATGCTTTCGAGCGACTTGCCTTTGGTTCGAGGTCCAAGCGTTCCGATCGCGATCATCACCACGATCATCGCGCCAGCAATGAACACGAATACGCCGGCTACACCGAAGTCCCTCAAAACGAACGCAATCACGAATGAGCTAAAAACCGCCGACATTCGACTCCATGAATAGACAAATCCGACTGCACGAGCGCGGATTGCCGTTGGGTAGAGTTCCTGCTGGTAGGTGTGGTAGGTGAAGGAAATAATGTTTCCAGCGAGCGTCAGGCAAACGCCCAGCGCGACGACCATAACGGCCGTGCTGACCTGGCTGAACACGAGACCACACACGACGTTCATGCCCGCCATGAAGACAATTACGTGCTTGCGTTCGAAGCGATCTGCAATCCAGTAGCCAAGGAGCGGACCCATGGGCGCCGCGAGACCGATAATTGTCGTGTAAAGAAGACTCGACGTCACGGTGATGCCTTGCTTGACGAGCAGGGTGGGAACCCAGTTAGCGAATCCGAAAAATCCGATGGTCTGAAACACGTGAAAGATAAGAAGCATCACGGTACGTGTGCGATATGGCGGTTTCCACATATCACTGAAACTCGCTTTGCGCACGACCGGCTCAGAAGGACCCGGAGCGGGCAACGATCTGCCATACTCCTTCTCCACCTTGCCTTCGAGCTTTGTGAGAATGGCGTCGGCCTCGTCAACCCGACCTTTGCTCGCAAGCCATCGCGGACTTTCCGGCAGGTTGCGTCGGACCCACCAGATCATCAGCGCGCTGCCACCGCCGAGCAGTACTACCCAGCGCCAGCCGTCGAGGCCGAACGGCGATTGCGGAACCAGTAGATAGGATAGAAACGCGACCACCGGCACAGCGGAGAACCCGATAGCCTGACAAATCGCGAAGGCGCGGCCTCGCAGATGTTTCGGCGCGAGCTCGGACATGTATGTTCCGATCGTAATCAGCTCCACGCCGATGCCGAGCCCGGAAATGAACCGCCAGGCATTCAGGCCCAGTGCCGTGGTTTGAAACACCATTATCGTGTTTCCCACCACATACCAAAGCAGGGCGTAGGTGAAGATAGCGCGCCGACCAAAGCGGTCAGCTAAGAAGCCGCAAGAAATCGTTCCCACAAATAGCCCGCCGAACAATGCAGCGATGAAGCTGGCAACGCCAGACGTGCCAAACAGCCCTGTTGTCGTCGCAGTGAGAATGCCACTGCGTACGAGACCAGGCGCGATATACCCGGTGAACAGAAGATCGTATATTTCGAAAAAAAAGCCCAAACTCAGCAAGGCGATCAGCTTCCAGATCGCGCGTGTTGCTGGCAATCTGTCCATCCGCGCAGAAATTGCGCCACCGTCGGTGCGAGGATGAACGAGCGCTGGATCAGCAACGTTCAGCGTCGGCCGCAACCCTTGCGGGGCGGGGTGTGCACTAGCCATGCTTGTCTCCTGCTGGTTTTTGAAATTAAGGACGGAACTGCCTGAAGAGGGGGTTAGTGTTCGCCGATTGCCCGGACGATCGCATCGCCCATTTGCTGGGTGCCGACCAGCGTGGTGCCCGGCCGATGGATGTCCGCCGTGCGCAAACCGCGCTCCAGTACTTTCTTAACCGCGACGTCCACGCGATCCGCCAGGTCCGGCCGACCGCCTGAGTGACGGAGCATCAGCGCCGCCGCGCGAATGCTCGCGATAGGATTGGCGATATCTCTTCCCGCAAGATCCCGCGCGCTGCCGTGACCGGGCTCATACATGTCAGGCCCTGCTTCTCCGAACATAGCCGACGCTGCGAGCGCGACCGATCCGGTCAACCCGGAAGCCGCATCCGATAGTAGGTCGCCAAACAGGTTCCCTGTTACGATCGTGTCAAATGACTTTGGCTGTGCAATCAGTTCCATGCCGGCAGTGTCGGCATACATATGCGTCACGGCCACGTCGGGATAGTCATTTGCCACTTCCATGACAATGCGCCGCCAGAGCTTAGATGTTTCCAGCACGTTGGCCTTGTCGACGCTGCACAGTCGCTTACTACGCCCGCGGGCGGACTCGAATGCGACGCGTGCCACCCGGCGCACTTCCCTTTCGCTGTAGCGCATTGTGTCGAAACCTTCCCGATCACCTTGCCATGCACCCTCGGCCGTGACGCGCTGGCCTCGCGGCGTCCCCATGTACACATCTCCGGAAAGCTCGCGAACGATCACAATGTCCAGATCCGATACGAGTTCCGGCTTCAGCGGCGAGAGTTCTGCCAGGGAAGGATCGATCTGCACTCGCCGCAAGTTTGCGTAAAGCCCTAGCTTTTTCCTTAATCCAAGAATGGCTTGTTCGGGGCGCAGCTCACGATCGAGGGTGTCGTAGCGTGGATCACCGACACAGCCGAATAGCACCGCGTTAGCATCGAACGCGGCTCGTACCGTCGCCTCGGGAAGCGGATCTCCGAACTGGTCATAGGCGCAGGCGCCGGCGGCCTTTGTGTCTGCGACGAAGGAAAAGTCGAAAGCACGTAATGCTTCGAGAACGCGCATTGACTGCGCTACGATTTCCGGGCCGATGCCGTCGCCGGGGATAACCGCGATCTTCACGCGAAGCGCTCCTTGAGTTCGTCGAACGAGACGATCTCGCCCGCGATGGCACTCGCCGCAACAGTTGGCGGACTCGCCAGCCAAACCTGGCCCGGCCCTGACCGGCCTGGAAAGTTGCGATTGATCGCGCTCACAGTGACCTGTGACGCCTCGGTTGAGGAACCCGGCCCGCAATTCGCGCAGGCTCCGCATGAAGGCTGCAGGACCTCGGCTCCTACGCGCTCAAACGTCTTCATGTAGCCGCGAGCTACGCAATAGTCGCGGACGCCAGTCGTTCCAAACTGGAGATAAAGCTTCACATTGGCCGGCACGCGCAGCCCGCGTTCAGCGGCCCACGCCAGCACGGCGTGATAGTGGTCAAAGTCCTCGCGCTTGCCCGCCGTGCAGGAGCCGCCATAGGCGACGTCGATCCTGGGCCGTTCCTTCAGCTCATCAAGCGCCACACCATTGCCGGGGTCACCCGGCGAGGCAACGATCGGCTTGATCGCCGCGCACTCGAGCACGATGGTATCGGCGTACTGCGCGCCTGCGTCGCTTTGCATCCAGGGTTCGAGCGCGAAATCGATGCCGCGCCGCTCCTTCAGGAACCGCACCGTCTCCTCATCCGGCGCGACGATCCCCGTGAAGCCGCCGAGTTCGGCTGTCATGTTCGTGAGCGTCGCGCGCTCGTCTGTCGTGAGTTGTGCAATGGCGGAACCCGTGAATTCGAACACCTTTCCAACGCCGGCGCCCGCGCGGATCTTTGGATTCGCAAGCAGACTAAGGACCAGGTCCTTGGCCGTCACGCCAGCACTTACCGGCCCACGCATCTCGATGCGCATCGACGGCGGGACCGTCATGCGCACGGCCCCGGTAACGAACGCGTTCGCCATGTCAGTCGTGCCGACGCCGAATGCGACGCACCCCAACGCCCCGCTATGCGGTGTGTGCGAATCAGTGCCGACTACCACCTGGCCCGGTAGCGCGTAAATCTCGGCCATCATCGCGTGGGAGATGCCTTCGGAGCCTTCGGCAGGCTTGCCGTCAATGCCGTCGAGATAGCCGTGATTGCGAACTCCATAGTCGTCCGCGAAACTCCTGTGCGCGGCCGACAGTTCGTGCACGTTGGGCAAAAGGCCGTTCCTGATGTGCAGTTCGCTGCGGTGCGAGTACGACAGGTGGTCCTCGAAAGCGAGAATGCTTTCAGGCTGAAACAGCTGAAGTGGCCGCCCGAACGTGGCATGCAGCATGTGCGCGGCCATGCCGGTGTAGTACTCGTGGATAAAGCGCCAATCGGCGCGCACGAACGCGCCGCTGCCTGCTTCGACGGATGCGTTGGTCTGCTCAGTACGAATGGCATGACGAGCAAGAATCTTTTCAGTCAGGGTTCGGGGGGTTACGCTGCCGCCGACGACGTCGGAATCCGAAACGTTGCGCATATGCGTTTCGCCATAGCGTAGCAAGCCGCCGCTGCGCAGGATGGCGGCGGCAAGCTCATCACGTGAGGCGACGAGCTCCTCGATGTCGATTGGCTCCCCCCGCTGGATGCGATCGATCAGACCGAAGTCGGTCGACGTGAACAGTCCGAGGTTATCCGCGTTCTGACGGTAGATGCGCTCAAAGCTCCTTGCGATCACGAGCCGAATCCCCGCGCGCAGCTCGGCAACCGGGCTATGCTCCCTCGATGAGCCTTTGCCGTAGCGATTTCCCGCAACGGTTACAGAAAATCCGCCCGACTTGACGCTGTCGATCCCTATCGGACATTCCGAACCCGCCCGCAGACCGAGATAGGGATAGCGCCCGAGGCGCTCGTCATATTGCGTGAGCACACTCATCGGCGTGATTTCGTCGGTCGAAACGTCGTCGCGAAGAGCGCCTGCGGTTTCGAACGTGAGATCTTCACCGTCGAGTTGTCTTTTGATGGATTGCGGGTCCGCGCTTAGGAAAAGAACCCTCTTCGCCAATGTCAGATGTGTCATGTCCCGCCTCCTTGCAAGCAATGTAGGTTGCAAAGAGGAGCGAGACGAAGTGCTACTTCGGCAGGAGGGGTATCGCAGCTCGCGACGTCCGGATTAACCCTCGGTCGTTCGGGAGACTAAAGCGTCAATGAGGGCCTGAACAGCCTTGAGGCGAGATGATTTGCGGAGCGCGAGAACGTGCAACTCGCGGTTTCCCCATGACTCGTTCAAAGGACGTCGTGCAAAGTTGCTAGTTCCTGCGAAGGCGGACGCGGCGCTGCTTGGGACAATGCCTATGCCCAGTCCCACCCCCACCATGCGGCACTGCGCGTCGAAACTGTTCACGGTGACGCTCACCTGGATACCTACGTGACTAGCAACGGCACGCTCCCGCAACGCCTGATCAAGCGCGCCGCCGGCCTGCAACGCGACAAGCGGATACTGTACGACGTCCTCAAACGTCAGAGTGTCTTTCGCCGACAACTCGTGCTCGGGTGGCAAAACCACCATTAGAGGGTCGTCGGCGAAGTGCCACGAGTCGACGCCGGCCGGCTTGGCGCGCAAAGCTGCGCATACCCCCACATCCGCCCGATCTTCGAGGCATGCCCGCAACACCTCATCGCTGATACGCTCGGTCAGCGCGATTTGGACCAGTGGATATTGCGCCTGAAAGCGCTTGAGTCTCTCAGGGAGGAAGCCGACGATGGCGGAAGCATTGGCGAATAAACGCACCGTACCTGATACCTGGCCGCTGAGCGACTGAACCTCGCGAGCAAGCGACTGGAGGTCTTCGTGCAGCCTCGTGGCACGGACAAACGCGTGATGACCCGCCTCCGTTAGCTCGACGCCAGATGGTGAACGGATCAACAATGGTAACCCAATTACCTCTTCCAAATCGGCGATTCGTCGGCTCAACGCCGACGGTGCGATATGTTCCAGCCTGGAGGCACGTGTAATAGAGCCTTCCCGAGCAACAGCAAGAAAGAGTTCAAGGCTATACGGATCGATTCTCATAAGTGCCCACGTCGTCCCAACAGATGCGCAATTTTACCTCTGGCCCTTGATCTGTCAGCAACCAACAGGAACGCCGAAAACTGTACCGCCGTCGCTGTTCCTGTCTGCCGCGTGCTCGCACTCCTATAGTCCAGCTCGTTCTCGTGGCAATTGCCCCCGGGCCCGACGGCACTAATTCCGACGTCTTCGTAACCTGTCCTTGACGAACGGCTCGTTCGTTGTGTGCAAAGGCCGATAAGCGGCGCACGAGCCGCTGTACGCGAATGAGGCTATCTTCGCCCAACCCCCGAAAACTGAAAATCCCTCAATCGCATACCAGGCAAGGCTCCGGGAATACGCACTAGCGCAAATCGCTACCCAAACTATGTTGCAGACAGCGAGTTGAGTTCCCGCAATGCACGCTGGAAATTTCGGCCGTGGTCGCTATTCGGTCCGGGCAGCTCCTCCAGCAATCGCTGCAGCAAGGCCTTCAGACCAGAGACGTATGCAGGTGCCCACGGCTGAGCCGACGCAATAGCCCGAATCAGGGCACGGTACTCTCCGTACTGATCGGAGATGATCGCCGCGACAACTTTCGTGGCGAATTCCACCGGCTCGACGTCTGCGTCGACGCTCACCTTGGCCAGATCGGAGCAGGCCTCGTCAAAAACGCAGCTGACTTCCCATCCCTCTTCGGTCGTGCGTTCAAATATTGTTCCGGCCAACGCGAAGAGCTGCCACATCAGATCTGGCGCAAGATGCGGCGCCACCCCGGAAACATTCGAGGCAATGGTGACCCGCATGGCGTCGAGCTCCGCGGCCAGTTCGCCGACTTGCTCCGCTTCGAGAAACGACGTTTGCGCGCCGAACGCGCTGATCCATTGACGAGCGGACGCGGCAAGGTTTTCGCCTTCTTGTGCGGACAGCTCAAATTGCAACCGACGCCCCACGCATGGGTTCGTCATAGCCGCTCCGGCAAGCAGTGTCGCCAGTCTTTCTGGTCCGAGAGCCGTCAAGGCTTTGGCATCGGTCGGATTCTCCTTGTTCGACATCGTCGCTCCTCCTGCAGAATGAAAACCGCTGAGGCCTCGGTTACGGTGGAATGTTGAACCTGTCGGCTGTGCTACGTTCTCCGAGGGCAACTCAAAGTCCGTCCTTAGCCAGCAAGCTCACGCTCAAGCAAACCGAAACCCTGACTCCCTCCTGCGCGGGTTCAAGAATATAAACTCACGACCGCCACGCACCGCCTCTCGATACTCACACGTGCCGAAATGGTTCTGTCGCGCTAACGCGGTGAAGTAGAATCGGTCGAACCGCAAAGCATGATGAGTACGATGTCAAAGACGAAGACGCCACGCAAGACGCTGCCCACCGGTATTGGCAAGGTACTGAAGCGACTGCACTATCCGCTGGATGTAATTCTGCTGTGCGTGCGCTGGTATGTGGCGTACTCGCTGAGCTTGCGCAACCTCGAGGAGATGATGGCCGAACGGGGAATCGAAGTGGATCATTCGAGCGTGCACCGCTGGGTCATCAAGCTGCTGCCGGTGTTTGAAAAGGCATTCCGCAATCGCAAACGGCCTGTCGGCAAGAGCTGGCGAGTCGATGAGACCTACGTCAAGGTCAAAGGCCAGTGGAAATACTTGTATCGTGCCGTCGATAAGGCGGGCAACACGGTGGATTTCCTGCTGCGCGCCCGGCGTGACAAGGCCGCTGCTCGCCGCCACTTCGAAAAGGCGATTGCTCAGAACGGCGAGCCTGAGACAATTACCGTGGACAAGAGCGGCGCGAATATGGCTGCGCTTGAGGCGCTCAATGCCGAGCGTTCAACGCCAATCAAGGTCCGGCAAAACAAATACCTGAACAACGTTGTCGAGCAGGACCACCGCTCCGTCAAACGCATCATCAAACCGATGATGGGGTTCAAGGATTTCCGGTGTGCGCGCATCATCCTGTCCGGCATCGAGCTCGCGCACATGATCCGCAAGGGACAGATGTGTGACGATGGCGTTGCATCGACTGCTGCCGAGCAATTCTATTCTCTCGCGATGTAAGCAGTCCTCTTCAACACGGGTACTAGCTCACCCTATCCCCCTTAACGCGACACAACCCTTCGAAGTCTTTTGCTCTTCTTGGGGCGTCCCATGTCGGTTTCTCGATACAAACCAAGCGGTCGTAGTGCTAGTTCCAGACAGTAGCAGGACCGCAAACCTGCGCAACTGGCATCGTTGCTGTATTCACACAGTAACTTACGCCTTTTTTGGTTTCAGATGACACCCAGAAACCATCGCCCCACGCGAATTTCATCGTAGCTCCTGGCGGCAAGGGGTTGCCGGCGTCTTCCGGCTGACCAGCGGCGGGTTCGATATCTACCTTCCCGTCGGAACTCAGCGGGATATTCATGCGGGTGCAGAAAACTTTATCTACGCGCGCTCGAGCAAATGTTGCTCCAACATTCCCTTTTGAGTAGGCGACGCAGTGATACGCTTCCAGCGAAGATGTTTCGTAGTAGTAGGCATCCGCACGGCAGAAAAGAGTGCCTGCATAACAGTTTGCCTCCTTCACCTTCAAAACCCATTGTTGAGTCTGGGCATGTACCGGAGCTGCTGTCGCTAACAGTGCAAGCGCAAGAAAGCCAATGGCGGGTGAGCCAGAAAATGGAAGTTTCATTGCCGTGTCCACTCTTCCTTTTCACGCAACGAGAGCGGAGCCTGTCGTCTGCAGGCTCCATCAGAGCTTGTCCGCTACTGCGCGCACGATCGCTTAGTCGCATCCTTCGTTGGAAGAACGACAATCGGTGCAATTGCCGTTTGCATCTTGGTAACAGACCGTTCGAGTTCCATTGTTGCAAGGCCCGTTATGGCAAAGGTCTCCTTCATCCATTGGCTGAAAGTGTTCCGTGTCGGGGTGAGCGTGCATGGCCGCGATCTCCTCAGGGGTGGCCTTTCGCCAGCCGCGGTGATCAGCCTCAGCAGCAGTTCTTGGGATATCCATGACGTACCTCCTCCTCTTGTTACCACACTGGAAACGTATTCGGCGCTCATTTTTAACCGTGCTGTTACAACGCAAGGCAAACTCGATTTGAACAGTCGAAGAAGGGCGCGCAATCCGCAACGCTAGAACACGTTTACGTTGTCGCCATCTTTGACAAATGGTTTCCCGTAGAACGCACCGCCATTCACCGAGATTGAAAGCGTGGCTTCACCGGAGGCATTGCCTGTCGCCGGTATCGGGTCGCTACAGGTGTCTTGCGCGACCGCGCCGTTAAATATGACTGCACCGTTATTGTTCGAATCCTTGACGACGATAGTCGTGTCACCGATGGCGTTTGGCGTGCAAACTCTGAAACTTACATTACCCATGATTGCTCCCTATGCAGTTCGTAGCCGGCATTCTGATACTGGCGCAGACGTTTATTAACGGGGTCTCGTGCCAGCGATCAGAGATAAGCAGCGATTTGACCTCCGAATCGCGAAAACGGAATCAGCCGGGTCCGCACGTCAGGTTCCCGTGATCATTCCAGATTGCAACATTGCCGTTACTGTCCTGGCACGAGCAAATATCGATTGAGGTGGGTTGACTCTGTCCGACATTGAAGGGCGGGGCTACTGCGCCAGTGCCGCAATTCTGGCACGAGAGTACCCCTCCGTTTACCTTGCAATTGAAGCATGATTTCTGGAAGCTTCCGGGAGGCAGGTTGGTACTCTGGTATGGACATATTTGAGCGCTGGCGCTCTCAAGAAAGCTGGAAAATGACGATAGGACCAGTATCGCCCCAGCTGCTACTGCGCGTCGCATGATCGATCTCCAAAAAGGAAACTGGTTATTACCATCCGTTACAATCGACAGTGCCGCCCTGCAAGCTTAGAAAGCGGCCATTACGTTTCACTTTCGGCGCGAGATACGGCGAGATAACGGCGGATAAATCAAGGTGCGTCGCAGCAGTCGATAATCAGAAAAGGAAATAATTACGTTGGCAGAAAACCAAGCAAATTGACTTTGTCCTTGATGCGATGCATGGGTGTCTGAAAAAGTAAAAATGACCGTGCCGATTTCGATCCCTTGAATGGGCCTCCGCACAAAAGGTAAAAGTGATGAGAAACTAGACTTGCAAAAAATCCGGTCGAGCCAAGTGGCGACCGGATGGAGGCGGGGCTCCAGAAATGCAGTTCCCGGCCGCGCGATGGCGAATACGTGGAGTGGTCGCTGGCAGACGAGGTGACGCATGAGGCGGAACCGGAAAAATAAGCCAAAGGTCGCAGGTCCGATTGGGACACGTGCGAAGAAGGCTGCGGAACACAAACGCGAGAAACGATTGGATGCCATTTTTGCTGCCGGTGTTGGGGCCGTCGGTTACGTTACCGGTCATGCAGCCTTCGAGGTGTTACAGCCGGTCATAGCGCATGCGGCCCGAGCCCTTGGCTTCCTGCCCGGCCAGCCGTCGCAGAGGCCGCGGGTCCTGCCCAACGATCCCGACGAAAAAGACGAGTAAAACGCACGACCGTTCGAAAGGTGATAAATTAGTTATGTCAAATTGGAAGCGTTGGATACGGCGAATCTGTTCGGTCGTGACTGACCGCTACGATCCTGCGCAGTTGCTTTTGAGCATCCTCGTGGTGACGTTCGCCGTGCGCATTGTGTTTCCGTCGTTTGACTTCCCTGACGCCCCGTATAGTGCTTCGTATCCACTAATCTCGATGGCGATCGCCGTCGGGTTCTACGTGTTGTCAATCGCGAGCATGGGTTTTCTCTTATGGGCAGGCTACTTCGCGCGTAGAAGGCGCTACTGGGATCGTGGAACGGTCATCGCGTTCTTTATTGTCTTGCCACTTGTGATAGCACCATGGTTACTGGCAGGGACGTCTCTGGCATTGCGTACCCTGGCATGGCTTCAAACGCCTAGCACTGCTAGTGCGTTAAAAGTCCCATCTGTCGTTGCAGCAACGGCACTCTGCACGCTTCTTCTTTTTGTTTTTAGGTTGAAGTTCAGGATGGTGTACGGCGTTACTGAAACGTTATTCGCGCTCATTGTTTCGTATCGACTCGCATTAGCCACAGACGCGCAAATTCCCTTGGAGGACCCCGCGTTCTTTTTTGGCTTCCTTTCAGCCAGTGTGTATGTCGGTGTGCGGGGCCTGGACAACGTCCATCAGGGGCGTGTGAAAGAGCCGATCGATGCGTTATGGGCATGGTTGCGGCGAAGCACCTTAGAACCTCAAAACGCCGAGCGCAGGGATGTGCGGTCCGCTCACACCGGCGATTAGGAACCTGTCGCGCATGTTGCCCTTGATCCTTCGGTGCTGCCGTTGGGGGCGGCTTAGATGGGCCGTAAGCACGTGGTAATATGAAGTATCTCAGCGGACGTGATAACTCTATGTACAAAGGGACCCGGCATACACGCGCTACCTGGAGTTACAAAAGCACTCCAGGCATCTCGCGCTTCGAACTGCAGATGCTTGTCGACCGGTGCAAGGAAACCTTCGTGCGCTTGCAGTTGCTTCGGCCCGAGGACTTTGAGCGCCCCATTGGCAATGGACGTATCAGCCGGTCCCGCGAGTTGCTTGTGGGGTTGGGCATTCCGCAAACCGTCATTGCAGGTGTGCCGCTGTATGTGCTTGCAGCTCCCCTTTTTGGTGGATTGATGTCCAGGATGAGCCGGCGTCCCGTGACCGAGTTGCCTGCCGAACTGCATGCGCTTCACGCGCATCTTCGTACCAGGACATTTGAAGCGCCCAAACACGGTCCGAGCGCTGTCGCCAAAACCCTTTACCATGTCGCGAAAGACGGTACGCGTACGGCGTTCGAGCGAAAACCCTCAAATCAAAACGCATTGTCGGCGGCTCGGACGAGCTCTCAGTCAGCAGCTCGCCCAGCGGTCAATGCACAAAGGGCAGGGAGCCCCACACCGCCTAGAATGGCGCGCACTGGAACCCCTCGCGTGCTGGTCGCACCGGATACAGCTCTATCGCTGGCAATAAGGAAAGCGCTGGGCCCAAAGGACGATAACTCCGAGAAGTAGCGGCTGGTTTCAAGGATGTGTGGTCCGTTCACACGGCGATGAGGAAACGCTCTCGCTTCTTGCCCTTGATCCAGAATGGCTCACGGCCGCGGCCGCTCCACGTGACGCCCGTCTTGGGGTAATCGTCCTTTTCGTGCAAAATCTGGCGGTTTGTTTCTAAAAACCGTTGCCGATCAACGATTTGCGCGTCCTTATATTCCGCGAAAACCGGGGAGTCGCCGAGCCTTGCTGCAAGCGGCTCTGTAGGCGTCCACCGCCGGATTTTGCACGAAAAGGACGATTACCCCATCATCCTGTCCGGCGTCGAGATCATGCACATGATCCGAAAGGGGGCAAATGCGTCTCGATGGCGTCGCTGAAAATGTCTCCGATCAATTCTATCCTATTGCGATGTAAGCAGTCCTGCTCATTGTGGGAGTTTGCTCATCCCATTCCGTTATCGCGACACAACCCTTTCCTGTGTCGTGTCGGTGATGGAGTGCGCGAACAGCTACCCGTGTCGGCATCCTTCTCGAGTTATCCCCAGTGAAGCTTTACGCCCGGCGTTAAGATAGGGGGCGGAGGTGGGGGCAGTGGGACTTTGCCCGGAGGCTTCGGTACTGCTACGTTCACACCGCCGTTAGCCGCTTTTTCTGCTGCTAGTTCTGCCTTGACGGCCACGGCTATGGGCGTTCTCGGATCTAGCAATGCAATGTTACCACGCGCAAACTTAACGATCTCGCTGTTTGGCCCAATCTGCACGGGTCCAAGCAAGACGTCGATCGTTGTATCATCGTTGCACGTGCTCGAAGGCTTTTGACTCTTCAGCAATTCGGAGACTTTCTTCTTATGCGCAGCCGCCTCTTCCTTGACCGCCTGTCGAGCATCGTCAAGTGCATCCTTTGTTAGCTGTGTGTTGATCGGCTGACTGTCGAAAGTGACACTCATGGCATATCCGGACTGATCTTGCGTCACGGACATGGGTATGGCCCGCAGTTTTAAAGCAGCCACGGGGGGAATGACGGTCCAGGGATTCTTCTTGAGCGACTCGCTGATGGCCACCGCGTCTGCTCCCTGTCGCGGATCACGAGCAGGCATTGCGAAGAAAATCGGACCGTCGTCGAGAAGCGCGATGGGCGCGATCTGAAATACGCCGAGCGGCATTGTCATCTTGATTCCAACCTTTGGCACAGAGATCCACCCTTGGTCGATCTTGAACTGTCCGTTGCTGCCCACCTCCGCCGTCACTGGGTTGCATGTGACCGTGGTTTTGAGTGCCGCCACTTTCACATCGGCCGACGCGGCGATCGCAGGCGTCGTTGTGGCGGCCAGCGTGCTCGAGGCGCTTCCGTTGATGTCTACCGAAGGGCGCGCGCTGGGCAGGCCCTGGAGCTTCGGGACAAAACTCACTTGGATGAGTGCATTCACTTGCGCAGTGACCGGCAACGAAAACGTCATGGTTGAAGCGTTCCATTGCAGCTGGGGCGAACCGAACGTGATGATCACGTGCGCGTCCTGGGTGTTGGGGAGGTCTGCGTAGACGTTGCCACTCCCGAGCAGGGAGGGATCAACCCATGTCTCTTCCGCGAGATGCCCAGAGGAACCTGTAGCCTGAATCGTCACCTGCCGCTGGGGTTCCGGGAGGCTCCCGATCCGCTGAATCATGTCGTCGAAGACGCCGCTCGCGAGCCAGACCGTCGCTTCATCCGTTTTTCCGGTAAAGGCCGCGGTCTGCTTGTCGACCTCGCCCTTCAACGTCGACACTAGCGATTGAAGCTCCGCGGTCGATTGTGTCGGCGGCGTGCCGGGAGGAACAAGTTGCTCACCATTTGTCGTCAACCGCGCGAGCAGTGAAATCCCTTCAGGACGAAAGACCGGGGCGGAGAAGGAGAGGTGCTGGTCAAGCGGGGTCTCAGGCATCGTTATGCGATACGCGACCGTGGCGTTCGTTTGTTTATTAACGACCTGCGTTCCGGGCTCGTCAATTGCCAACGGGAGCTGATATTCGTCCCTGATCGGCACCGGGATTTCGATAAATTGCGGGTCTGCGAAAGCGACGGCGAGTTGTGGGGCGAGCTTTCCCCAGAAACCGCTCAGGCCCGCGTGAAGAAAGCCGAAGCTCACCTGAGGTTCGATCTCCAGCGGCTCGATCCGGAAATATGCGGCAACAGCGGGATTTGCCGCATCGGGTTGACGCACGCCCTGAAATGAGACGTTCGCCAGCAGTCTAAGGTCGAGTTTCAGGTCACCCTTCTCTGCACGAAGCATAACCTCCGCTTCAGCATAGCCCAGCGCCGGTTTCAGCTTCAGGGACTCGACGGTGACCGTTGTATCCTTCAGGTCGTTATCGCCGACATTCTGCAACTTGTAGCCGACGACCCGATTGAGGATGGCGTTGAGTTGTGCGGAACCGATGAAGACACCGGCGGACCAGTCGCCGGGTTTGACCCGGTCACCAATCGCGCGTTGCGTGGCGTCCAGCGCCTGCCACTGTGCCGCCAACTCCCGCTTCAGGATAAGCGCTGAAAAATCAGCGTTGCCAAATGCGCATAACGCGAATACCGCGGCAATTGCGCCGAGGCGAGGCACCCACCCGCCGACCGCGGACACCAACCTTAAAACCATTCTCATTGAGGTGACCAGGATCGACGGCATTGTTGACTCCCTAGAGTGCAGGCACAACAACTGGGGGAGACTTCCGCTTCTTGTTGAAACAACCGGCCGCGAGTCAGGACCTCGTACAACAGGCCATCGGGATATTCAAAAAAAAACGCTATGGTCTTTTTCGAGTTGACCAGCCATCCTGTCAGCGTGTTCTTTCAATGAAGTAAGCTTCCTAACTAGCTTATGCTCATTGTTTTAGGAATATTAAAGCGATTCGTCAAGCGAGTGCCCGATGTAAGTTACGCGTCTGTTTAGACAGGAAATATGTAGCATTAGCTTTTTCTCGCCAAGGCGGCGCTGTCACGTTAAAGCGTTTGCGACGCAATAGCGGAGAGGACGCGCATTCGCTCAGAAAGCGGACGGATCTCGGGTGATCTCAGTGAAGCGATGCCAGGCGTCGAAGCGTGCGGCGAGTTGTTTGCGATGGAGCGAGACGCGCAGTAGATGTCGCTTGAGCGCGAAGTGCTGTCGGATCGGACCGAGGCTCGAAAGGAAAGCCTGCGTGCGCTCAGGATCGCGGAAACCACGCATGCGTCGCTCGCGTTCGCGCGTCGGTTGATGACTGTTTTCGGCCCTGTTGTTCAGCCGCGCACTGGCTTTGACGAATACGTGCCTGACGTGGGCGAGCTCGGGAATCTCGGCTTTCGCCGCCGCATAGCTGCGCAGTTGGTCGGTCACGATCTTGCGCGATGCTTCAGCACTCGAGGCAAGCACCCGCTTGAAAAATCGTTTGGCTGCAGCCTTATCACGGCGCTTCTGTAACAGGATATCGAGCTCGGCGCCATGCTGATCGACGGCGCGCCACAACAGGTAAGGCTCGCCGCGCAACGTTACAAATACTTCGTCAAGGTGCCAGGTCGTGCCGGGCTTGCGACGAGCCGCCTTGACACGGTGCGCGAAGCACGCGCCGAATTTAGTGCACCAACGTCGGACCGTTTCGTAACTGACGACAACCCCGCGCTCGAACAACAGTTCTTCGATATCACGCAGGCTGAGTTGAAACCTGAAATACCAGCGCACCGCGCAGCTGATGACCGCCGCCGGAAAGCGATGACCGTGGTAGAGCGATTTTGCATTCTTCATCACGCGATCTTACCCGCCCATCTCAGCAACGTGACAGTGCCTGCGCTAGACCTCAGAGACCAGACAATTTTGAGTAAGCGGTGAGGACGTAAGGCGGCATATACTTGTTTACGCCAATATCGTTTCGGGCACGACGCACACCGGGCAACGGCAACGCCTTTGCATATCGAGTTCCGCTGATCCACGCACCATGGCCAAGATTAGACGCGCCCTTGTTCTGCCGGCCATTGCAGCCTCCGCCCTCGGTCTATCCAACGTCTCAATTGGAGGCCCGAGGTCTATGCCAGAAGGCGAGCTGATATACCTGGTCGGCAAGATCACTGTCGGCCAGGACAAATACGCCTCCGGTCACTACACGCAAATCGATTTATTGAATACGGAGATCTCCCCGTGCACGGGCAAGCCCGTACGGCAGATGTTGCTCTGGAACATGAACGTCGGAGACCCCATGATCCTCGCCAAGTACGTCGACCAGGTAGTCGTCGTAGGGGGCACCATTAACTGCCCTGTCGCCGGCATCCAGTTCTCACCGGACCCGCAGCGCGTTGTCCCTGTCTATTAAGACGCAGTTGTTGCAGCTCACATTTTCCGCTAATGGTGTTCACAGATGCACTAATGTGCCCACTAATTCGGCTAGCGCGCCTTGAGGGGATAACGATACCTGCAGTCGTCGCGATAACGATTTATCGCTCGAAGAGCGGTAGCGAAGTTGGCCGCATTGCGTAAAGCAGATGCCGGAATCGTCTCGAGCAAAGTGTGATGTGCCTGGCAATAGTCCGCTGTTGGATCAAGCCATTCCCTCTTCCAGCTCGGCGCGGACACGTCGGCATCGTTGAGTACTAGGCAGCGGAAACAGTATGGGAGGCGTTGACGGTTCGTCATCCAACCAACCGGCGTCTGGATGGATTTCAAGCGGCCATCTTTTAGACGAGCCAGCGTCGAGAGTCGTTCAAGAGTTGGCTCAGCGAGTGTCGGGAACAATATCCACCCCGCTGTGCCGAGCGTCGGCAGCGCGTTCGGAATGCTGCTTTCCCAGAGCATTCTGACGCTGATCTGGTATCGAGCCGCCACGCGGCCCAGCCAGCTACCAAACGCCTCTTCAAAAAACGGTCTCGGCGCGACCGGCCATGGAACCACAGCCTCAGACAGTGTCTCGCGCGACATGCTCGAGATGTGACAGTCCGATGAACTCATCGCCGCTACGAATCGAAAATTCTGCCGCATCGTTCAGAAGCGTCGATATCTCCCCCGTCAATCCACCGCTCGCGCTCAGCACAAACTGAACGATTTCGCGTCGCGTGAGATCAGATGGCTTGCGCAGCGGCAGTACACGCTCGAACGCCGCCAGAAGACGCCGGAGACCATCGCTTTCCCTCCAGCGGGGAATTTCAAACGGTCGGTAGCGACTATACATCTGAGTATCGCTCTGGAGGGCGAGCACAGCGTCGCGAGTCCCGACGAGCACCATACTGATCTGTAGGTCATTCGCTAGATATTTGAGCAGATTCAGGGAAGCACGTTGCTCACGGTAGGTGCCCGCGAGCAGGTGATGTACCTCATCGACAATCAGCATCCTAGGCGCCATCCGCCGCAGAATGTCACGAGCCAGTCGCTCCAGCGAAGCAAGACCAGCCGCGGCGTTGTGGGGAGCGCCGAGTTCGAACAGCAGGCCGGAATAAAACCTGTGCTGATCAGGTGTCGGAGGCATTTGCATGGTGACGACCGAACATCGCTCGACACCGCTTCGCTCATCGAATTCGCTGGGATGCGCGCGTTTGAACTTTGCGGTGATCTTCGTTTTGCCGATGTTTGAGTCGCCGTGGATGAGCAGGCATGGCATGCGGTCGCGCCGCGGTGTCTCGTAAAGGCGTTCAAGGAGCTGCAGCGCTTCGGTGGCACGAGGGTAGTCGATCCATCGGTCACGAAGAAGGCTACGTATTCGTTCCTCGGTCCCCAACCGTGCCTGTTCTCTCGCGGTTGGGAGTAAATGTGACAACACGTCCTGCCTCATGTTGCACCTCACCATTGCTCGACGTCATATGCCTTCACCGGGGCGTCATAGTCGACGTGCTCGCTCTCGCGTTCTGAACTCTGCCGTCGGAGAGACAGATCGTTGAATGCCTCTATAGTCGGTATGCGTCGTGGCCGTATACGTCGACGTCCCTTTGTCTCGCGTGCCGCATTGGCGATCAATCGCCGCTGCTCTTCTACTGTGCGAAAAATCTGGCTTTCCGAGATCGAACGCTGGCCCTCGGCCCGGATCGCCTTCAACGCACTTCGGTGTTCGAAAAGGGAGATAGACGGGCGCCGCAAGTCAGCATACCGGACTTCCATATAGTCTTTACCTGCGGCGCTCACAAACACGCGCGACAGGTCTTCCGGGTGGTAGCGTACGGTCACCGAACGTCGTGTTTCTCGCCACGCGGCGAACAACGGATGCCAATAACGTATCCGGAAGATCGTGAGTCCGTCCGCCTGAATCGTCCTTGAAGCGACTGGTAGGAACCAGATCAGGAAACGCAGCTCCGCGTCGACTGCCGCTGGCAACTGCCGCGCAGCAGTCGAATACGAGAGCCTTCGCCAGGTGTCCGCTGGGGTCGCACCCAGTAGTCCCCGATGAGGATTCTGGTGGTATCGCCTCCCGATCTCGATCGCAAGCCATCGCTCAAAATCGTTAAGCGTTAGCGCAGCGCTCTTTTCTGCCTGCCGCGCCTTGCGCCCTTTCGTGGAAGAGCCAGTCGCACCGGGTAACCCACGAACGCGTTCCATCATTGTCCTGTTAAAACGTTCGATGTGTCCGCCGAAATGTGGCCGACCAACCGGACGGTACATCAGATCGATACCGTATTCCCGGCAGCCGCTGCGAAGCGCCCGACTCTTGAATTCTGCAGCGTTGTCGAGATGCAAAACGCGCGGTGTGCCGCGCATTGGCCACTCTGCGTCTGCCCCGACCTTTGCGAGCCAAGGGGCCTTGGAGAGCACAACTCGCGTGAGAAGCAGCCCAACCGTAGCCGCTCCCGGTCTTTCCATACCAAGGTAAAAGCCGAGCACACACCTCGTCGCGACGTCTAACGCAACTGAAAGCCATGGTCGACCGATCACCCTCCCGTCCAACTCGCTGACCAGCAGAATGTCCGCCTGTGTATGGTCAATCTGAACGATGTCCAACGGATGCTGTGCCGTGAATGTTCCTGGCGCGACCTGTGCTTCAGGAAGTGCAGCACGTCGCAGAGCATCCTGTTCGCGATGTTCCGACCATCGACGGGCGACAGTTGACCGACTCGGAGGCGCCAATCCCGCCGCGACGCATCGACGTCGTATCTCAAGCACCAGATCCGTCGCAGGATGGGCTAATTGCTGCTGAGCCGGCAACCAGTCCTGCACGACCTTCTCAATGACATCGTTGACAGCCAAATCCAAACGGCGACTGCCCACTTTTGGACCACGGTGTCGGGGATTGAGTGAACTTGCGACAGGGTCGGAGAGGAACTTCCGCCGCAGCCGATAGACGGTAGTCCAGTGCACGCAAAGCAAATGTCCGGCGCGCTTCGCCTGAGCAAGTGTTAGCGGCCCGTTCCCGAGCGGCCGCAGGACCGCTGCCAGCTTCGCGACACGACTCTTCGTTTCGTTGGAGAAAGCCATGTTGCCCTCGCGCCACTCTCGCCGCATTAGCAGCATTTAAGGACACCCAAGGCGCACTAGCAAAATTAGCGGGCAACTGAATGCAAACTGTTGCGTTCGGGCAACATCAGAAAAGAATTGGTCAATCTTGCTGCGCCCCTTTACTGACGCGGCTTTCAAGCAAAAAAGTCATTAGCAATATCTGTGACCACGGCTAGCAGAAACTAAGAACCCCAACAGTTGGTGCCGCCCATCATTTCTTCACTCAACTTCACCTCGACCGAACCGGGAGACGCCAGAGCCAAGCTTGACCATTTCAAACTTCGCGCAATGTTGACGAACTCCGACGTGTGACTCAGGAATATCTTGACGGTGCTCATTCAAGTCTCCTTTTGGCGCGCTCATGAATTGCATACGCACCTTTACGATGCAGTAGAGACGATTGGAGATCAGAGAAATTGAATCGGCGCGCTCTCTTGGTAAACAGTGCTGATAACCGAACCTGCAGTCCGTTCAGCCTGCTAAAGCCCGGCCGGGTGCCCGGGCCAGGATGGCCTTCCGAGACAATTACGATCTAGTTATGAGCTTAATTTATTGTGATTTGCAAGCCAGATTGAAATGTCGGGGGCGCCGGCGATGTAGCCAGGGGCTTTTGCGCGACTCAACTTTGACTTGCACCCGCATGCCTCCTTTGTAGTGGAGCTGAAGCTACAAGGCGTGACGACGCATGCGAAGTAGTCAGGCGGGGGACGTTCCATTTGACGCCACGCAGCCCCCTACCTTCAGCGAGCGACCCGGATCTTTTTCATTGCATGTTCCTCTTTCTGAAAATGTGTCGATTTCAAAGACAATCCGGATCAATCGTTTTCATGATGAGACTGTCGAGCTCGACCGGACATTCATTCGCATCTGGGCTCATTGCAACCAGTTTCCCGGCCATTCTGCTTGACGCATTCAAATAAAGAGTGCCACGATTCAGCCAGCGTTGTTCATTGACATTTGTGCACAGTGCACCTTCGTATCACCCAGAAGGAGTTGCCCATGTCCCACGAAGAGGTTGTCGCGTTTCGCGCCGGCGACGGTCACGCATGCAACCTGATTCACGTCGCGGGCTCCAGGCAGGCTCCAAAGGGACCTGTCCTGCAGGTGCCAACGGTCAGTCGCTGTTCGTTGAAGACGGCGGGGTGCCCGCGCATGACCTCGTGCGGCGCCGGCTCAGCACACGCCGCGCGGGATGCTGCATGCTTTCTGGCGCAGCTTCGCGCGCCATTTCGATTCCGATGATCCCGTCAACAACATGATGCCGTGGTTCGGCCAGGCGCTCGATCCGGGCGATGGGCGGATGCGCCTCGGTCGCTGCTGGTATGCGCCCTGGCGCCGTGAGTTGCGACTCGACTGGTCGTACACTCGATCACAGGTGGTGATCGATGCGATGATCGATGCTCACAAGCGCCTGTCGGCCCACGGACGGCCGCCCTGTCATCCCGCCAACATGGAGCGAGTTGCACAAGCTGATCACCCCTCACCCATTAGGCGGCTGCAATATGGGCGACACAGCGGCGGATGGTGTCGTTGACGCGAACGGAAAAGTATTCGGGTACGAAGATCTGTACGTGATGGATGGTGCCGTTGTCCCGTGAGCGCTCGGACTGGATCCGTCGCGCGCGATTGCTGCGCTGGCAGAACGCAACGTCGCGTTGTTGCTCGACAAGACCTGATCGGCACGTTAAGAGGATAGTCACCTGGCGTGGCACCCGAGGAACGCGCGAAAGACGGCTTTTCAATTGACTCGGGGATTGAACCTGATCGTTCTATTGGGCGTTCGCTCGACAAGCAATATGCTTTGCTGCATGATTGGATTCGAGCACGACCCCGTGTCAGAGGCCCGGTGCACGCCGGCGCGCCACTGAGTTGCAGATGGGACACGCAATGAACGAAGATCCTGAGCGCCAATGGGAAACGCTCCTCGATTCCATCGAGGATGGCCGCGTCATCCCGGTGATTGGCCCGGAACTCGTGCTACTTCCCGACGACCTCACGCTCGTACCAATTGACCAGTGGATTTCTAAAAGATTGCTGAAGAGGCTGAACCTGTCTGAATGCGATCTTCCAAAGCGGCTTACGTACAATGACGTCGTGTCGAAATACATGAGCTGCGGCGGCGACCGGCAGGAAATCTACGCTGACATCTACGCGATCCTCAAACCGGGCATCGCGCTCGCCGACGATCACGCACTGCGTGATCTCGCGTCCATCGAGGCATTCAAGCTGTTCGTACTGCTGACCTGCGATTCCGCGCTTGCGCAAGCGATCGATGACACAAGGCCTCAGCAACGCGCCAAAAGAATCGCCTATGCGCCGAACAACATCAGCGACCTGCCAGTGCCGTTCGAGGATCTGACGGAGCCGGTCGTATTTCACCTGCTGGGCAAGGCATGCTGCGCGCCCGAATTCGTGACCTGCGAAGAAGATCTGCTCGAATTTCTGCATGCGCTGCAGGACCGGCAGCGTCAACCCGAACATTTATTCGATGCGCTGCGCGAGCACTATTTGCTGATTCTCGGCTGCGGCCTCAACGACTGGGTGACGCGCTTCTTCCTGCGTGCGTCGCGCAGCGCGGGGCTCTCGCAATCGCGCCGGTTTTGCGAAACGCTCGTCGGCGAACAGGCCGATGAAGCCGCCGGCCTGCTGCTCTTTCTCGAGAACTTCAGCCACAAGACACGCGTAGTCAAGACGAGTTCTTACACGTTCGTGAAAGAGCTGGCGCGCCGCTGGCGCCTTCGGCATCACGACGACACCCCGTCGCCTCGCCCCGTTGCCCCCGCGCGTGTCGTGAAGATGGTTGCGCGTGGCGCGATCTTCATCAGCTATGCGAGCGAGAACCGCGACGCGGCGAAGCTGCTCGCCAATGCACTGAGCATGCACCACCTCGATGTGTGGTTCGACCGCGAAGCGCTGAAGCCGGGCGACGACTTCGACGAAGAAATCCGCCGCAACGTCGAGCGATGTTCCTTGTTCGTGCCTGTCGTGTCGCGCGAAGCGCTCAGCGAATCGAATCGCCGCCGCTACTTCTGGAGAGAATGGAACAGCGCAACCCGAATCGCGGATGGCATCGCCGCGAGCGAACCGTTCATCATGCCTGTCGTGATCGATGGCACTCGCGTGGCCAGCGCCGACGCGCTACCCGCCTGTTTCAGACGCGCTCAGGCGATCGACGCGCCCGGTGGAAAGATCGACGCGGCATCGATAAGCCGGTTCGCGACGCTCGTGCGGGAATTCCATCGGCGTCAACCGGCGCATTGACATGGACGACTTCGCGCGTGACCCGCTGACGCCGGAGAATCCCTGGCCGGGACTCGCATCATTCAGCGAAAGCGAGCGCCGGTTCTTCTTCGGCCGGGACCGGGAGGCGCAGACTCTGCTGCGCCTCGTGCGACGCGAGACGCTGACGGTTCTGCACGGGCGCTCGGGACTCGGCAAGACCTCGCTGCTCAATGCGGGTCTGTTTCCTCTCCTGCGCGACGAGGCCTGGCTGCCAGTCTATATCCGCCTCGACCATGCACCGGACGCGGCTCCCCTTGTACGACAGGTGTTCGATTCCCTGCTGGCGGCATGTGAACGCGCCGCTACGCGATGTCCGCCGTCCGCGCCGGACGAAACTCTGTGGTCTTATTTCCAGCGCCGCGACGTCGAGTTCTGGAACGATCGCACTCAGCTAGTCACGCCGGTAATGGTATTCGACCAGTTCGAGGAGATCTTTACGGTAGAGCGCGACGACGAAGCGGCGCGCGCTCGCGCTGCCCATTTCTTCATCGCGCTCTCGGAATTGGTCGAGAACCGCCCGTCAGAAGCCGTCCGCTCGCTGCTGGAACGCGATCCGGCAGCAGCGGGCCGTTTCGAGTTCACGCACGCTCGCGCGAAAGTCATATTGAGCCTCCGTAAGGACTTTCTGGCGGAATTGGAGAGCCGCAGAAAACTCATGCCGTCGTTGATGTACAACCGGCTGCAGCTCACCGCCATGAGCGGCGACCAGGCGTATTCGGTCATCACACGCGCGGGCGGCGGGCTGGTCGACGATGATATCGCCCGGCGCATCATTCAGCTCGCCTGGAAGAACGAACCGGCTCCTCCGGCTGAACGATCGAACTTCGAGTCCATGGAGATCGACCCGTCCCTGCTGAGCGTGGTCTGCAGTGAACTCAACCGCAAGCGGATCGAGCGGGGGCTACCGTCTATCGACATCGGACTGCTGGAAGGCGCGGATCGCGAGATTCTGTCGAGCTTCTATCGTCGCAGCATGGAGGGGTGTCCGGACGACCTGCAAAAGTTCGTCGAAGAGGAACTGATTACCTCGCGCGGCGACCGTGACAGCCGCGATTATCTCGAAGCGCTCACGCGCGGCGACCATATGCGCGACGGGCTAGAATTGCTCGTCAAACGTCGCCTGTTGCGTATCGACGAGCGGCGCGGCATGCGCCGGCTGGAGCTGGCCCACGACGTGCTCACCAGTGTGGTCAAGGAGAGCCGCGATATTCGGCGCGCTCGCGAGGCGATGCTCGAAGCGCGGCGCAGACGCATCCGCAACGCGCTACGCGCATTCGGCGCGACCGCGCTGTGTGTGGCCGTGATCGCAGTGCTGATGGTCACGTCGGAGCGGTACCGCCAAGGCGTTCGGCACGACACGCTGATGGCTCTCGCCGACAGCGTCGAAAAGAGCTACTACGATCGCGCACTGCTGCTGCATCTTGAAGCAACTCGGAGCATGCACGACGAGGGAGACGACGCGCGTCTCATGCAGCGGATCCTGGCAAATCCCGACCTGATCACCTTTCTGCGCGGACATAAAGCGACCGTATTTGGCGTCGCCTACAGCGACGACTCAAAGCTGCTCGTTTCCAGCAGCTACGATTACACCGCCGCGATCTGGGACGCAGCCACGCACAGGCTGCTGCGCGTCGTCACACCCGCGGCCACCGAACTCTACGGCGCGGCGTTCCGGCCGAAAACGCATGAATTCGTCACCGCGAACGGTGACGCGAAAACCGTCACGTTATGGGATGCCGACACGGGTATGAAGATCCGGGATTTCGGTGGCTTCAGCGAGAAAGTCGTGAGCGTTGCGTTCAACCGCGACGGCACGATGCTCGCCGCCTGCGATACCGCGGGCAACGTCCTCGTGTGGCCCTTGGCTGGCCATGCGGAAGCCACCGCTTATCAAGGCGCGCAGCGGGTGACGAATCTCGCCTTCAGTGGCGACGGCAAGCTGCTCGCCGTCAGCACGACGCAGGGCATCGTCGTCTGGCGGGTCGCGAGGCCCGACCGGCCTCTCGCTGTGTTGAGCGAGAAACGGAGCTACGGGTTCTATAGCGTCGCCTTCAGCCCGGACGACCGCACTCTCGCGATGGGAGAAAAGAGCGGATACATCGACATGTTCGACATGGGCTGCATGAGCGGCAGCGCCGCGCAGACTGTTTTCGTCGACTTGCATACTGTCATGTGCGGCGGCGCAAGCCCGCGCAAGCCCTTGCAAGGCCACACGGAGGCGGTCATGAGTCTCGCCTTCAGCCCGGACGGACAGCAGCTCGTTTCATCGAGCGAAGACAAGACCGTCATGATGTGGGACGTCGCAACGAGCAACCCCGTCGTCACGCTGAGTGGCCACACCGACAAGGTCTTCGGCGTCGCCTGGCGCGCGGACGGAGCCCAGATCGCCTCTGCCAGCTTGGACCAGACGGTGATTCTTTGGCATCCCGACGCAAGTGGAGTCGTCACCAGGTTGCCGGTCGACGACCGCGTGGTCATGGCGCTCACCTATAGCCCGGACGGCAAATGGCTCGCCGCCGCGAGCGGCTCCGATCAGGTCGTGATATGGGACCGGCAAAGCATGCACCGCGTCGCGCTGTCTGCGCACAAGGGCGTCGTGACGAGTATCGCTTTCAGTCCCGACAGCAGGTGGTTCGCGTCGGGCGGATGGGATCGCACAGTGAAGTTATGGCGCGCGGACGCCGACCCACTGTCGGCACCGTTACGTGTCTTCCAGCAGCCGGGCCGCGTCACGAGCGTCATCTTCTCGCCCGACGGTTCGCTGCTGGCCGTGGCCGCCGGGACGGAAACCACGCTGACGAATTGGCGCACGGGCGAAGTCGTCGCGAGGTATCCCAAACAGGGCAACAACCAGGAGGAACTCGTGCTTGCGTTTAGCGCTGACGGCAACACGCTCATCAGCGGAAGGGCGGACGGCAAGATTCTGCTACATGACTTGCGTGCCGCACCTGGCACTGCACCGCGCGAACTGTTCAAGTGCCACGATGCCGTGAGCGGTCTCGCTCTGAGCCATGACGGAAAGAGGCTTGCGGCGTCGGACTGGGATGGCGTCGTCTATGCGTGGAATACGGCGAGCTTCGACAAGCCCATAGTCATGGAAGAACATCAAAAGTCGGCAACGGGCGTCGCGTTCGGCGCAACATCCGACGATCTTGCATCGGTCGGATGGGATCGCAACGTGATCCTGCGCGACATGAGGGAAATTCGTTCGCCCCTGACGATCGGAGGCGCGAGCGCGCGTCTGGAGGCTGTCGCCGTCAGCCCGGACGGCAAACAGCTCGCGGCGGCCGGCTTCGACGGCTCGGTGAGTCTTTGGGATATCGACCCCGCAGGGCTGCACGAACGGACCTGCGCGATCGTCAATCGAAATTTGCGTTCCGCCGAATGGCCAATCTCCGCCGGCGGCCGACCGTCCTTTCACTGCGTGTGCGAAGGTGTTCCCTGTGAGCAAGCACCGGCAAGCGAAGCACGCACCGCGTCGCGCGAAGCCGTGAGTGAATGAAGAAAGGCATGGATAGTCGAACCAAACTGACATACCTTGAAGTATCCGCGGCGCGAACGTGAAGTCTTCTGCCGTGACAAGCCCGCAACCGGACGCATCGACGGAGCCCCCCATGCCACGCTTTGGTCAAGCAGAAGATCCGCGCCGCCGCCTCGTGATTAGCGCCCTCATCGGCAGTACGCTCACGGCTTGGGGGGCGGCGGGCCAGGCCTATGCGATGAGCCTGTTCGGCGGGGTACCGCACAAGTTGCCGCCGGGCCAGTCGGTGTTCAGCATCGACGGAACATGCACGATCAACGGCGAGGCCGCGACGATGAAATCACGTATCGTTCCGGGCGACACGATCGTCACAGGGCCGGGCAGCCAATTCATCTTCGTCGTCGGCGACACGGCCATGCTCATGCGCGACAACACGCAGTTGCTGCTCGACAAGTCGACCGACGTCGACGCGCCTTCCACGCCCGTGTCGCTCAATCTTGCGATGGGCAAGGTGCTGTCCGTCTTCGCGCCGGGGCGGCCGGTCCGCATCGATACGCTGACCGCGCTCATCGGCGTTCGCGGCACCGGACTCTATCTCGAGACCGATCCGGAGCAGACCTACTTTTGCACCTGCTTCGGCACCACCGATGTCGTCGCGAAGGACGATCCGCAAAGCAGGACGACCGTGGTGTCCACCCATCACGACCGGCCGCTGTTCATCAGTGCGGGCAAGAAATCGGCCGGCAACAGCATCCGTAATGCGCCATTCGTCAATCACACCGATCAGGAACTGGCCGTGATCGAGACGATTGCGGGACGCGTGCTGCCGCCGTCGTTCCCGAGATTCGACACGTTGTATGAGCGCGACCAGAGCCGTTATCGATGAGGCGCGTCGGCGCATCGCGCCGACTGACGCGGTCATTGCGGTGCGCCGTTGGAAATCCAGTTCACGAAGTTGTCGTAGTCGACTCTCTTAGGGTCTCCCGGGCTGACGGTCGTGTCAAATCCGGTGAACGGCTCGCTATCGCCAGCGTGCGGCACGAGAGCGGTCGGTTTGAGCAGGAGCTTGCTCAATCGGGTATCGGAGAAATTGATCCGGCTCGTGATCCTTTCGTACTGGCCCGCAGCCGACTCGAAATCCACCGGCGGCGTCAGCGTCGGAATTAACGGCGACGAGGAGTGGCATGAGAAGCAATTGTTATTGATATTGCCAAGAATAGTGTTGATCTGAGCAAGCCGGATCGTGTTCTGATCGTACAGCAGAAGACTGTTGTCGTTGCTCACGACCACCTCGACGGTCGCGGGATCGCTCTGCACGCCAGCCCGGCTCGTCACGAGTTGCACCTTGTAGGTTCCCGTGGGCGCGGTTGCGTTGAAACGGGCCCAAGGCGTGTTTGCGTTTTCGATCTGCACCGCGGCCGGAGCGATGCCCGCGGGCGCGGAGACGACTGTCCAGCTGTAGGCGTCGTTGAACGTCTGAACCGCTCTGAGCTGCACCCATCCCATGCGCACCGTGCGAGTGAGCGGTCCGGGATCCGCGATCGGACGCCCCGGCTGGATCACCTTGCCCGATGCGTCGCGGATAGGCTGCGGTCCGAAGGAAGGCGACACGGGCGTCTGCTCGAGAAACTCAGCGAGCTTTTCCGGGCCGTCCGTTTGCCAAAAGTTGTCGTACACGATCTTGGCAAGCGGCATGGTCCCCAGATCGATCATGTAGTGCCGTGTCAGCGCGGCGTAGTTTTGGAAGGCCGCATAGTCGTCGAAGTCGAGATGCAAAGTGGAGTCGGCAGACCTCGCATCGTCCCGCAACATGTGACACGCGCGGCAGGATTGCGCAATGACGCTGTGATACAGGTCCGGATTGTTGTTGGCCCATGAATCCGGTATGTAGGTATCCGCATAAACGGCATTGGGAAGTCCATCACCGCCGTATGCGTTACGGATCAAATTCGCCGCGCCGCCCTGCCATTCGTTCGCGTTCGCTACGCGCTGGAAGACCGGTTCATCGGGGCAGTTGTTGGGGGAGCTCCCGGTGAGCGACGGGTATGAACACAAGACGAAGCGGTTCATCAGCTTCAGCGCGGCTTCGTAATCGGCGCGCGTGTTTCCGGTCATCGTCGAGAAATCGAAGGTACCGACCTCGAACGGCGCCAGGTGCGCCTGTGCATCACCGTTAGCGTTGGAAGTCCCTGGCAACGCTGCAAACAATGGACTGCCAAAGAAAAGTTGACCGCTCGCATTTCTGTCCAGTGCATCGGCGCGTCCGCCGTGACAACTGAAGCAGACCGTCGGCATCGCCTTACTCCCTCGCCCGTCGATATTGACCGTCAGTTGGCGCTGCCCCGTAATCGGATCGAAGTTGAAAAACTTCGCGAACGGTGCATCGTTCGGCCCGGCGCCAGGCCTCGGACTGAATTCGATGGCGTTGTAAAGAATGCGCCAGCGCGTGTCCTGCACGATTGCGGCGCTGAGGCTTTGCGGCGTGTAGCCATAGACGCCGCCCGGACTCGTCAGGTAGTTCTCGACGAGAAACGCAATGGTCTTGCGCGCGGGATCGCGCCGTGCCGTCATCCTGCGCCCGTAACCCAGATCGCGCACATCGCCGAATACGGCGGTGACTTCGGTTCCCGTACCACTTCCGAAGCCGTTTGCGGCTTTCCACTTGTCGAGCGTATCCCGCTCGTTGAGCGGATCGATAGCCGCGTAATACGCCTTGGCATAGTCTTCGGACAGCGTCTGCGCCTGGGCCACTTGCGTGGCGTCGGGCGGCAACTGCGGGTTCGGGAAGATCAGGAACAGGTCGGAACTCGTCGGCGCCGCGATGGGCGGTGCAGAGGCCGACACATCGTTGCTGCTGCTGCCTCCGGTGCAGGCGGCGAGCCACGACGCCAGCGCGAGGGCCGGGAGCAAGGCAAAGGGTCTCAAAGTCACGGTCCTGTCCTCAGAAGCGGTGCTTGTAGGTGATGACGAACGCGCTCGACACATAGGGCACATTGCTTGCCCCTTCGAAGTCGGGCGTCTCCGTCGGCGTCACATGCGCATAGCGCCACGAGACATCCAATGATCCGTTCGAACCAATCGGGTGGACATAGCCCAGCGACGTGAACCACATATGCGCCCGGAAGCGGTAGCTGAAGAAATCGTTGCGATTGAACGCGTCGTCACGAACGAAGACGTTTGCAACGTCGATGTTCTCTAGCGTCAGCTGTCCGGACGACACGGTGTCGCCAAGCCGGTATTCCACATTGGCGTAGAAGCGACCGCCTGCGAGCGTCCGATAGTTAACGCTCAGTTGCGCGGCGTTGTCGATGGTTGCAAATACATCGCTCTTCGCGAAGCGCTGGTTATGGGCAAGCGTACCCACCACTCGAATCCGGTCTGTAACAGGCTGATCGATCGTGCCGCCCACCGAATAGCGATAACCCCTGCGCAGGTCCGAGCCGTACTGGTCGCCCTCGAAGAGGCTGAAGACAGAGATCACCGGCGCATAGAAAGCAATTGACGGCCGATATTGAAGCTGTCCATACAGGCCCCCGTAAAGGCTCGACAATTTTGTATACGTCCTGAACCCTTCGGCGCCGCCGTATACGTCGAGCATGACCTGAAAGGAATTTCCGAGTGGAACGAAGAATGTCTTCGTGACCTCGCCCTGCAACGACTCGTCGGAAAGCTTATCGATGGAATCGCGAGCGCGGCTAACGTTGTTGTCATAACCCACGCCCAGACTCACCGCGATGTCAAGCGGCTTGCGCAAAGGCGTCCCCTGGCTGGCGTCTTCGACAGTGGAAGTGTCTGGAATCGTGGGTTCGGATGTGTCCGCGAAAGCGACGTCGCTCATCACCGCGACGAGCAGCAGTGCGGGAAGTCGTCCGCGCCTGCATGCGCCGCACGCCGGACCCAAACGCGTCATCTTGAAAGCGGAAGCGAATTTCATGGCATCTCCGCAGAAGAGGTGCAGGCACGATCATTCGTATAAACGCGCGGACGGGCCCGTGAACGTCGGCATTCTTGCGTAGAGCTCGTCGAACCTGTTTACAGTAGTCGCTAGCAAGTGAACTTGTAATGGAGTTTTTTTGCTGACCATGTTTGGAGGTCGAGCCCCCGGAATGGCACTCCCGATCTTTAGATGCGGATGTGAGTGTCGTTTTGAAGTCGTTGCACACAGCGAAGTTCCTTTATACATCCAGTCGAGATCGTCCTGAGTCACACGCGGCGTATCTGGAAGGTACATTGGCTGTCGAGGCGACCGAGCTGAGAACAGTCACCAGCCGGCGCACGAACGGAAGCGTCGGATGTGCGCCTTTTTAGACCTTGCTATGGCCCCGCGAATGGTTCAACCTCTCGGAAGAGCAAAACCAGCGTGCTTTGTGGCGCATGAGGCATGACTGGGATCTGAGCCGAGCCGACGGCTCTGGTGCAAATAGCACAGGGGCAAATCGGTTAAGGTGTCGGTCTGAACGAATCGAGAACCGCCGATGAGCAAGCTGAAGAGTCTGGAGGAACTGTTCGCGGGCCGTCATTTTGACCGCGATGTGATCATTCTGTGTGTTCGTTGGTACCTGCGCTACAAGCTTAGCCTGCGCGATCTGGTCGAAATGATGGCGGAGCGGGGTCTGTCGCTGGCGCACACGACCATCCTGCGCTGGGTGCGTCGTTTTGCGCCGGAATTCGTCAAACGGTGGAACCGCTTTGGCAAGCCCACCGGCCAGTCGTGGCGTGTCGACGAGACTTACCTTAAGCTGCGCGGCAAGTGGGTCTATCTTTATCGGGCGGTGGATCGGGCGGGTCAGACGGTCGATTTCATGCTCAGCGCCAGGCGCGACGTGAAGGCGGCAAAAGCGTTTTTCAGGAAGGCGATCAAACATCAAGGCCAGCCACCGAAGACGATCACGCTTGATGGCTACGCCGCCTCGCACCGCGCCGTGCGCGAGATGAAGACCGATGGCTTGCTGCCGGAGGACACGAAGGTCCGATCCTCGAAACATCTCAATAATCTGGTCGAGCAGGACCACCGCAATATCAAGTCCCGGACGAAAGTCATGCTCGGCTTCAAACGTTTCCGGAACGCGGCGATCACTCTCTCAGGTATTGAACTGGTACATCGTATTCGCAAGGGCCAATTCAGCCTCGCGAAACTCGGCCTCAAAGATACCGCTGCACCCGCAGTCTGGCTGGCCGTCCTGTTTGCCTGATCAGGTATCCTTTATATCGCAAA
Source organism: Paraburkholderia sp. HD33-4 (assembly GCF_021390635.1). Lineage (NCBI taxonomy): Bacteria > Pseudomonadati > Pseudomonadota > Betaproteobacteria > Burkholderiales > Burkholderiaceae > Paraburkholderia > Paraburkholderia sp. HD33-4. The sequence goes on from NZ_JAJEJS010000004.1 coordinate 285,497, forward strand.
ACATCTCGTCCATATCGCCTATTTGCACCAGAGCCGTTTGCCATAGCATTTCTCCGTCAGTTTTAGCGCTGCCGAAGGCAGTGCTCGATGCAAGGCGTCGCTATCACTGTTTCCGATAAAAGAAGCCCCTCTGTGGTATCACGCTAATTCGCTTGGGTCAATTCTCTGAGTGAGGAATTAAACGCTGAGTCACTTTCCCATCCATCCCCTCATTTTCTTGCCTTCCTTCTGTATTAAGACCGTGCAGATAACCGTTCACCGGACGCTACCGCGGCGAGCTTCTCCGCGGGCGCATTTCGGGACCCTCGGTTTTTTCTTCTCGGTCCGATCGACGCAGGAAAATTGCTTGGTGATCCCTATTCCTCGGCAGTCGAGGCGGGCGGCTCCACAATGATCCCGATGATGATCCTCGGATTACGAAATACTAGCGGAGTGTTTTCGGTTGGGGGACGCTCTTCTAACGCTTTTCGCACTGAGCTCGTCACTGCCTCGGTGAGCTCTCCGAGGTCCACTCTTTGGACAGTTGGCAGCGGCTGAGGGCTGATATCTTCGGTTGCCATTTCATCATCTCCACTTTGTATCAACGTGCCTGAACGCCACAAGACGGGTTAGGTGACGCGAGAGCCTTCATTTCGTCCGACGCCACGAGTGGCTCGGTTACTACTTGAGGACATCGATAACAAGCAACCGGCCCCTCCTGACTCCACCAACGACAAGCCGGCCGGATTGAGCAGTGCGGAAGCTTGTCGGCGACAACGGGCAGTTGCCGGACGACTCTGGTCGCGAGCGAGCACTTGCTACCCGAAAAATGGCGACATGCGTGCTCGGCGCATGGCGATGCGACACGCACTACGGCTGAGATGGGCACGGAGTTGGGGATTAGACCCTCGATTCGCTCCACCGGCACTGCGTGAGTGAGCCATGCAACGCGGGCGACCCCCGATTCGCGATTCACTACCCCAAATACGACACTGCCAGGGAGATCGGCCTGAGAGCTTGGGCATTTGAAAGACGATGACATCTTTACCTCCCGCCGCGGGTGCAGAGGAGTTAACTGCTTTGCGTGTGTCTACCACTAAAGATAGTAGAAGACAATTCGCCCCAATCTGCTGGGCTGTATGCTGGCCGATTCGCTACTTCGATCCCACTTTCTCAGCGGCCTCGACGAGAGCGCGACAGTGCTTTTTCAATAGTTCTGCCTGTTGTTGGACAGCGTCCAAACTGGCGGCGAACAGCGCGTATTCGGCAACAGACGTCCAGCCTGGTTTGTGAACAATCCTCTTTAGCGCATCAACAGTCTTTTGCTCAGCAAGCTCCCGGATAGTCCCGCCAAGCGCCTCCATACCTTTGTCGAGTGCAGACAAGTCATGCTCACTTTGGGACGACATAAAACCTCCTGCACAACAGTCATTGGGAAAAATTAAGGCGAACGGCTAGCCTACCGTGGCGCGAAAGACGGCAGGTACGCCAGAGCTATAAGCTTCCAATCGTGCCGATGGGGCTACCGTTCTACCACGATGATCTTTCCCCCATGCAACCACTACTTCTCCAATAAACATTGGATTCCTTTCCGATGCCTTGTCGACCAGAAGGGTATAGGCGAGTTTAAAATCTGCCCCTATTACACCCTCTTCGAAAATGGTTAGATAACCCTCTCCATTCTCAAGCAATAGTTCTTCGATAGGCAATATAGAAGGAAACCATCTCTTTACTACGATGTCTTTAAGCTCAACGATAAAAACACCCATGACAACCTCCCATCCGCTAAGCCGATTGGTAGTTGATAAGATGTATCGTGCTTCAAATTAGGTTATCAACCACCGGAAAGCAAGCTGATTTGATTAATATTACATGTCACATTTCGGTGCATGGAAAATCACGTTTCGTCCCCACAGTAGCCATCTTTAAGCTTTCCTTAAGATTGTTTGCCTAGTATGGAAAGTACACGCATTAGGGTCGCCTCAAAGCGGCCCTCTTTTTTGGCCGAGCATAAAGCGACAAGCGCTGAGTGTGCCTCGGATGTTGGCGAGCCCGCGATGTCGCAAGGCGACTGCATGGCAAACATCAGCTACCGAATCTTTGAAAAAAAAGAACAAGGGCATAAATGGGAGGACAGCAGCCCTCCCCACTATCTGCTTCCGCCTCGGTCGCTTCTAGTGCGATTCGAGGCTCTGGTGCAAATATGCATGCGGGTCGAGAAGTTTTCTATATGGAGGATACCTTGTCGATCCGACAGGACAGCATTCCATACTGCAGGCGCAGCGGCACCCTTGAGCCCGAGCTTCGAGAGATGGAACTGACCCTTGCGAATGCGATCCGCCAACTCGATCCCTGAAATCGTGCTCGCGGCGCTCCTGAACCGTTTGAAGCCAAGCATCACATTCGTTCTGGATTTGATGTGGCGATGGTCCTGTTCGATCAGGTTGTTCAGATATTTCGAGGACCGGACCTTCGTGTCTTCAGGAAGCAGACCATCGGCCTTCATCTCGCGCACCACGCGGTGCGAAGCAGCATAGCCATCGAGCGTGATGGTCTCCGGCGACTGGCCCTGGTGCCTGATGGCCTTGCGGAAGAAAGCTTTGGCCGCGGCCACATCGCGCTTCGCCCTGAGCATGAAGTCCACCGTCTGGCCAGCCCGATCCACCGCACGGTACAGGTAGACCCACCTGCCACGAATCTTCAGGTAGGTCTCGTCGACGCGCCACGAGCGACCCGCAGGTGTAGCAAAGCGGTTCCAGCGTTTGGCGAACTCGGGCGTGTAACGCCTCACCCAGCACAGGATCGTCGTGTGAGCCAGCGACAAACCCCGTTCGGCCATCATCTCGATCAGATCGCGCAGGCTGAGCTTGTAGCGCAGGTACCAACGAACACACAGAATGATCACATCGCGGTCAAAATGACGGCCCGCGAACAGTTCCTCCAGACTCTTCAGCTTGCTCATCGCGGGGCATCAGTTCGTTTTGCTACGACAACTCTAACCGATTCGCCGACCCTATCTGCACCAGAGCCCTTCATTGCTTCATTCGTATCGCACGGAGCGACGACCCAGCACAAATGCTCACGACGTTCCGAATCCCAAGAGCTCTCGTTCTCAAAACCGAAAGCGTCGCGATTCATAAGATCTCAAATTCAGAAAGATGCATATGCAAATTACCATTACATATAGATAGAGCAGCACTTTCTGGTGGCATGCACTCTACTATAGGATTAAGCGCAACCGCAAAGAGCGAATCGATGTGAGCAACTATGTGGGCGCCTTAACTGCTTGAACAGCGTACCTTGAACCGTCGGCAATTTGCCGCCGATTTCCCGAATTAGTCAACGAAGGTCGTGCTGGAGTGGGGTTGTGCGTGCGCTCGGGCACGCAAGCATGTGTTTCTAGACACGAGCATGGCGCACGACATCGGAGGTTGAAAGAGAAGATAAAGCGGCTGGAGGGGAGGATTGCCGACTTTGCAAAACTCCCGCCGGAGTTCGGAGTGGTTATGGCGGCTGTAGTCCCCCGTGGCGAGCCAATAGCCGAAGCATTCGGTATTGCTGCTGCAATTGATGGGGTAGCGGCAGCATTCGCAAAAGCGGAGTAAATCGGTCCAGCACTCAACGAGTGTCGCCCGAAAAGGGAGGAGTTCTGAAATGAGCCCAAATAAGTTCGTGCTAAAGGGTTCGGGGGTCGAGGTGGATTACACAATCGGCATCACACCTGGCTTCCCCTCGCTGGTGTATAGGGACGGGGTCTTTGAGAAAGTATTTGCGTCAACTCAAATTCAGTCCAATGACACGGGTCTAGGAGAACTTGTATCCGTACCGCTTATCCTGAGCGTCGACACAGGCGGTCAACGCTTCGGTTTCTTTCTGCCGCTAGTCGACATCGCAACTCGTGATCAGACTGTCCAGTTTCGCACGGTTGGCATTTACGAGACCTTCAGTGGCCCGGATTCTATCCCCCGTCGGCCCTCGACCTGGCGATGCATTGAAATGAAAGGTATTGCGCAAAATGTAATCATGGAAGTTTAGGTGTCAGCGCGGCGCATGCGTCCCAGACTGCATTGTTGCATAGGGGGAGCTGGGGAGTGTGTTTCCTGAGCGGCAATAAGGTCCGCACGCGGAATCTTGAAATTTTCATACTTCGGCAGCCCGAAGAACTAGAGGGGAGCAAAAGTGAAACGTGGCGTTGTCTCCGTAAGTGTCAAGCCAGGTGGTCAAGTTGTAATCGACACTGGCAACACATCCCGTGCCGGAACGGACGCCGTTCGCGACAACGCAATGAGTGATCAAAGTCACGGAAAATGCGCGAGGTTGTGATGAGCATTCCGCAATCCCAATTCGTTCCTTGGATACGCAAGCACGACAAGCCCGGGACGCCGGTGGTCCCGCAAGCCGCTCTGATCGTCTACCCCCAATCGCTCGCCGATCTCATCGAGATCTGCAAGACCCGACCGACGGGACAACGACTTCACGCCGCCGGAAGCCATTGGGCCCTGTCCGAGGCGGCCATCAGCGACCACACCTTCATCGAGACCCACGATTGGTATGAAAACATTCCGGCGATGGGCCGCACCCTCTACGAAGTCGTTCCCGGCTGCCTGTCGGCGGAATTCCTGAACGAGCTGAATTCGCCGCCCCCGACGATCGCCGTCATCCCGCCTACGTATTTCTACCATTTCGAGTCCGGCAAGCGGATCTATCAGATGTACGCCGAGATGGACGTCGGCGACGCCGCCAATCCGGACAGCCTCTGCGCGCTGATGATCAAGCAATTCGGCAATCAGGCCTTCAAAGGGGCCTGGGCCTTTCACACGCTGGGCGGCGCTGGCGGCCAGACCGTGGTCGGCGCGCTCTCGACCGGGACCCACGGCGGCGATTTCGATCGTCCCCCGGTCGCCGATTGCGTCGTGGCGCTGCACGTCGTCGCGGACGGCGGCAAGCACTATTGGATCGAGCGAAGCAACCGGGACCGAACGCCATTCACCGACGAAACGAAGCTCCGCGCCCTCTATGGCGACGCGAAATACGGCGGCCCAAGCAATTTTGACGTCATCTACGACGACGACGTCCTGCGCGCCGCGCGAATCCAGGTCGGCCGGTTCGGAATCGTCTATTCGGCGGTGATCGAGGTCGAACCGCAGTACGGGTTGCGAACGGAACTCTTGAACGACACGTGGGAGAACGTTCGGGCCAAGATCGCCGACCCGAATTCCGATTTGTACATCAAACCCTTCACGGACTCCTCGGGCGCCGTCATCCCGCAGCGGTTCCTCCAGATGGTGGTCAATCCCATCCCCCTGACGAACGGGACGACGCATATTTGCAGCATCACCCGGTTTTGGACGGTGCCGTTGTCGACAGTGCCGAAGTCGCCGCTGCGCGCGACGAACTGGAGCGGGGGCGCCAATCCGGCCGGCCGGCCCGAACGCGTTGGCGACCTCGTCGGCTTTGCGTCTGGAACCGCTCCGCTGGACCCCATTTTGAACGCGCCGCGCTTCACCGAGGCCGGCGAGAGCATTGGCTACTCGCCCGACGAGTCCGGCGTCACGTCGTTCAACCTGTTCGACGCCGCCTGCGCCGACGCGAATTTCATGGATGGAATCGTCGACGGAATTTATACGGAGATCGAAAATTTCCTGAGCAGCAACGCCGTGACGATCGGCGGCGGTCTGGCGGCCGCGATTGCCGCTGGGGCCGGACCGGGGATCCTCGCCCTCGCGCCCTTCCTGCTCGCGATTCTCGCAATCCTCGCCGCGTTCCTCAATTCGCTCAGGAACGACGGCTCGACCCTCGGCCAGGCGTTGAACAACCTTCGCGCCGGGTTGCTCAGTTCCTCAGATCCCAACCAAAGGGCGGCGGGCATTCTCGTCTGGCGCGCCATCGCGGAGAAGGTCTGGGAGACGCAACAGAAGGAGCAGACCTTTTCGGCGATCAGCTATGCGGTCATGGACTCGCACAACTACCAAGACGTCAGCTGCACCGTGAACGTGAGGTCGCTCGAATCGTTTTTCGACGCGACGAAGCCCGACCTCGTGGCGTTCGTCGATCGCCTGCTGCTGTTCGAGAGCGATCAGGAATTTCAATCCGGCCTTTCGGTCGCAGGCTATGTTTCGCTCCGCTTTTGCCAGCAGTCGAACGCCTCGATCGCACCTGAGGCCTTTGCCCGGACCTGCGCCATCGAGTGTGCGGGCCTCGCCGACGTCCTCGGCAGCATCCAGTTCGTCGACTACGCGGAGAAGCTTGCGCTCGATCCCAATATCAAGGGCATCCTGCATTGGGGACAGCAGAACCACAGCACGAAGCAACAGATCGAATTCCGGTTCGGGCCGGCGGGAACGGGCACGCTCGCCGAATGGCGCGCGGCGCTCTCGACGCTGACGCAAAACGGCGCTCTCGACGGGTTCAGTAGCGATTTCACCCGCCAGACGGGCCTCGAGCTTTAGGCCGCCGCGCCGGTTTGCGCAGGGGCCGACCAGACATTGGGGGAACAAAAATGCCGTTCACGTTTTATGGCCCCTGGGCGCCGACCTTTCTCACCCCGGGCGTCCTGTACCTGGAAAGGGTGCGGATCGCGGGCTCGGTCAGCAGCGACGGACTTCTGACCGGACCGCCCGGCGTGACGCTCCCTGCGATCGACGGAGACCCGTGGCAAGTCTTCATGGAATACAGCACGGACGGCGGCGCCACCTGGCTGGAGAGCCCAACCGTCCGCACGCCCTACGTCACGCCGGGGGATGGATTGGGCGTCGATCTTTCCTCGTTCTATAACGCGACAAAGCACCTGGTTGAAGGCGCGATTGTCCATTTCGTCTATCTCAATCGAGAGATTAATCCCCTCGGGCCGACGACGCCACCCTTCGGCTTCACCTTGCCGCCTGGCTCCTTCTGGCCGCCAAGGCCCGTCCCGAAGCCGCCCGAGGGGTGCTGCTCCTGTTGCGGCGAGCGCTCTTGCTCGTGCCAGCGCCGTAGGGCCCAGCGCCGACGCTGAAGGGGGAAAGGCTGGCGAGGCCCTCTCCACGGGTGCAGACTGGCAAGTTGCTGTAATAGACATCAATAAGCTGCCTATAAGGACCTCCCCGTTTTTGCAAGTTGGGTTTAGTGATTGATATCTTTGATTCCTGTAGCGTTGAGTGAGGACTACAACGAGAACGGTTGGCGGCGTGACAGACTGCATGCCTATAAACGTACATGGCTATCTTCGCCCAACCCCCGAAAACTGAAAATCCCTCGCATACCAGGCAAGGCTCCGGGAATACGCAGTAGCGCAAATCGCTAACCAGACTATGTTGCAGACAGCGAGTTGAGTTCCCGCAATGCACGCTGGAAATCCCGGCTGTGGTCGCTATTCGGTCCGGGCAGCTCCTCCAGCAATCGCTGCAGCAAGACCTTCAAACCAGAGACGTATGCAGGTGCCCACGGCTGAGCCGACGCAATAGCCCGAATCAGGGCACGGTACTCTCCGTACTGATCGGAGATGATCGCCGCGACAACTTTCGTGGCGAATTCCACCGGCTCGACGTCTGAGTCGACGCTTACCTTGACCAGATCGGAGCAGGCCTCGTCAATAACGCAGCTGATTTCCCATCCCTCTTCGGTCGTGCGTTCAAATATTGTTCCGGCCAACGCGAAGAGCTGCCACATCAGATCCGGCGCAAGATGCGGCGCCGCCCCGGAAACATTCGAGGTAATGGTGACCCGCATGGCGTCGAGCTCCTCGGCCAGTTCGCCGACTTGCTCCGCTTCGAGAAACGACGTTTGCGCGCCGAACGCGCTGATCCATTGACGAGCGGAAGCGGCAAGGTTTTCGCCTTTTTGTGCGGACAGCTCAAATTGCAACCGACGCCCCATGCATGGGTTCGTCATAGCCACTCCGGCCAGCAGTGTCGCCAGTCTTTCTGGTCCGAGAGCCGCCAGGGCTTTGGCATCGGTCGGATTCTCCTCGTTCGACATCGTCGCTCCTCCTGCAGAATGAAAACCGCTGAGGCCTCGGTTACGGTGGAATGTTGAATCTGTCGGCTGTGCTGCGTTCTCCAAGGGCAACTCAAAGCCCGTCCTTAGCCAGCAAGCTCACGCTCAAGCAAACCGAAACCCTGACTCCCTCCTGCGCGGGTTCAAGAATATAAACTCATGACCGCCTCGCACCGCCTCTCGATACTCACACGTGCCGAAATCGACGAACTGTACGCGTTGCCGCTCTTTACCGACGAAGACCGGCACACGTACTTCGAGCTCGGCAACGCCGAACAGCAGCTCGTCAGGGCGCCCACGCTTTCGGTCGCGGTCCACCTCATCCTGCAACTCGGGTACTTCAAGGCCAAATTCCAGTTCTTCCACTACGATCCACCGGCCGTCGCAGATGATCTGCGCTACATCGTCGCACGGCACTTCCCCGACAAAGAGCCTCCCGCCGTAAAGATTCCTTCGGCACCCACGCGCCGCGCACTACAGCACAGCATTCTTGATCTGTTCGGCTTTCGGCTATGCGAGGGTGCCACGAAGGCCGAGCTCGAAAAGCGGGCACAGCGCGTCGCGAGGCATTCTATGCAGCCCGCCTTCATTCTGCGCGAATGCCTGCAGTATCTGAAGCACGAACGTGTCGTCGCGCCCACCTACTCATTCCTGCAGGACATGGTCGACCGCGTGGTCGGTGCGGAGCACCAGCGCGTCTCGACGCTGCTCGAACGCGCACTAACCAGGTCCATCGCGCAGCAGCTCGATGCGATGCTCGAGGCCGACGAGTCGATCTATCAGGTGACGCTGCTCAAGCGCGAACCAAAGGACTTCAGCCACAAGGAACTACAACAGGAGTCCGAACGCAGAACGTTCTTTGCACCGCTTTACGCATTCGCCCAGAAGTTTCTCGACACTACCGGCATCTCCGCGGACAGCATCCGCTACTACGCCTCGCTTGTCACTTTCTACACCGTCTACAAGCTGCGCCGCATGAACCCCGGCGTCGCGCGCCTGTACCTGCTGTGCTTTACCCGCCACCGCCTTCGCCAGGTCAACGACCGCCTGATCGAGGCCTTCATCCGTCTCGTCAACCACTACGAGCAGACGGCGCGGCAGGCTGCCGGTGGGGCGGCGCAAAACGCGCTCACCGAAGCGAGCACACATCTGAAAGCGGCGGGTGAGGTCCTGCGCCTTTTCGTCGACGGGTCGATTCCATATCATGCCCCCTTTGCCAGCGTGCGCAAGAAAGCGTTCGCGCTGCTCGCGCCCGAACGGTTTGAGATCGTTTCACAATACCTGTGCAACGTCACCTTCGATAAGACCAGCTTCGAGTGGTCACGCTATACCGCGCTCTCATACGCCATCAAACGCAATCTGCGACATCTGTTCGCCGAACTGGTAGTGGCCGGCCGTGTCGAAGATACGCCGTTGCTCGAAGCCATCGCCTTTCTGCAAGAGTGCCTGCGCAGCGGCACCCCACTTCGGCAATGCAAACCATCGTCCTTTCCGACAGCGATCATCCCGAAGGCACTCAAGCCCTATCTCTATCACCCCGGACCCGACAAGGCAAAGCGGCTCGATGTGGATCGCTTCGAGTTTCTCGTCTACCGGCTGGCGCGCAACGCACTCGAGGCAGGCGACGTCTTCTGTCACGACAGCAACGAGTTTCGCCGTTTCGAAGACGACCTGATCAGCGACGCACGCTGGCGGCACAAGAGCGCTATCCTCAACGGGCTCGGTCTGCCGGTCCTGCTCGCGCCCATCGAGCAGACGCTTGCCGGGCTTCACGATGACATCGAGCGCCTCCTCGAGCATGTCAACCATCACATCAACGAAGGTGACGATCCCTACATCAGGGTTCGGCAACAGGGCGGCAAGCCTCGCCTGAGCCTGGTCTATCCGGGGCCCGGTGAGAACGTCAGTCACGCCTTCTACGGCCAGATCCCCAGCATCGACATCGCGCGGCTGTTCTGGTTCGTTGCCGGTAGCACCGGATTTCTCAAGGCATTCACGCATGTGCTCGACCGGTACGTCAAACACGAGGCCGATCCACGCGATCTCCTCGCCTGCATCATTGCGATGGGCACCAACATGGCACTGCGCAAAATGGCCGAAATCTCGGGCCTCAGTTACGCCGCGCTCGTGAGTTGCGCGCGGAACTATCTTCGCGTTGAAACTGTCCATGCGGCCAACGACGCGATCAGCAACGCTACCGCAGCGCTGCCCGCTTTCCACCTCTTCAATATCGGCGACCAGATTCATTCAAGCAGCGATGGTCAGCGCTTCGAGACCCAGTTTGACACCTTCCAGGCACGCCATTCACCGAAGTACTTCGGCCTCGACAAAGGTATCAGCGCTAACACCGCCGTCGCCAACCATGTGCCGTTCAACCTGACCGTCTTCGGCGCTCATGAACACGAGAGCCACTACGTGTTCGATCTGCTCTACAACAACACTTCCGACATCCGTCCGCAACTCCATTCGACCGACACGCACGGCACCAACCAGGTGAACTACTGGATTCTGCATGCCTTCGGCTATCAATTCGCGCCGCGCTATCGCGACTTGCACAAGAAGCTCGGCGGCCTCGTTGGTCGCCACGCACCGGGCCACTACGGCAAGTGGCTCGTCAAAACCTCACGTAAAGTCAATGACGAGTTGATCATCCACAAATGGCCCGTCGTCCAGCGTATCATGGCCTCGCTCGGGCAGAAGCAGGCCTCACAGGCCACCATCGTACGTAAGCTCTCGAGATACAAGCGCCAGAACCAGACGAAAAAGGCGCTCTGGGAACTCGACAACCTCTGCCGTACGGGCCACATCCTGCGCTTCATCAACGATGCCGATCTTCGCCAATCAGTGCAAAGGGCCCTCAACCGTGGCGAAGCGTACCACCGGCTGCGCCGCGCGGTCGCCTTCGTCAACGGCGGCAAGCTGCGCGTGCATACCGATGGCGAGCAGCAATTGTGGAACGAGTGCGCTCGCCCGATCGCGAACGCCATCATCCACTACAACACGGCCTTGCTTTCACGCGTCCACGAGCAGAAGCGGGCCGCGGGAGACAAGGACGCGATGGCATTCCTCGCAGGCATGTCGCCAGTCGCCTGGCGACACGTCAACCTGTTCGGCGCGATGGATTTCGGCGCCGCGAGCGCGCCAGTCGACATCGATGCGCTCGGCTCGTATTAGGCCGACCCCGAGTACTGGGCCCGCATGGTGCAGGCGGCGGCCGATGAGGAGGTTGAGGAAGGCTGACACTATGCGTTCAGGACGCCCAGTCCACCGTGCATCTGACGTCGGAAGCCTTGTCCGCGCGGGTTTAACGGGAGATTTTCAGTTTTCGGGGGTTGGGCGAATTTAGCCTATTTCTTGCAGCCATTGCAAATAGCCCGACGTGGCGAGCCACATGGCAGCGGGCTGGCCAAAACCCACTGGGTCGTCGAGCGAACCACCTCACTGAGTAGTGCGAGGTTCAGGAGGTGGTGGCCCATCGTTCCCTGCGTCTTTGCCACCCTCTCCGCCACTTTCTCCACCACCTTGTCCGCCACTTCCGCTACTCGGGCCTGAGTCAGACGACAGTAGCACGGCACACGCGATCGCTATTCCGACAACGACCCAATTGAGACCGCCCCCTTGACGAGTGATTCTGTGTTCGTCAAGTCCAATTTTACTGGCGATCTCGCTCGCGCGATTGAAATCATAACCTAATACAGCGTTCTGCATTTCCATCCACTCGTCGCCGTGTTCACCCACGACCTTGCATAAAATTTCCAAGTCCCGATGCATACGCTTTATGTGGTCAGGCGTGAACTGGTCCGGCAGACCCAGCTCAACCGATCTTTCTCTACGTGCATAAAAGCTGCCAGATCGTGCCTGGAATCCACTCAGGCCGATTACCGCGTTGACCTTCGACATAGCTGCTCCTTTCGCTGAGACAGTATTCACGATTATTCTCTACGCCTGTTGGCGATGCGCAGAGTCCTTCAGAGGACGTGCTTAAATCTGGCCACAAGTGCCCATAGCGAGAACTACAGGTCAATATCAGTCAGCCGCCGCACGTCAATTTCATCTCTGTTGCGTGCTTCTCCCAATGGGTAAAACTCGTTGTTGTGTCAAGTACAACACCTTCGTTTTCGGGCCACAAGACGTGCACAGCGCTGAAACCAAAGGTTGCTTATAGTGGTACGGGCACAATCTGCGCAATGCCTCTCATTTCAATGCATCGCCAAGTCGATGGCCTATGTGGAATAGAGAACGGACCACTATAGGTCTCGTAGATGCCGACCGTGTGGAACTCGACAGACTGACCACTAGCGATGTCTAATAACGGTAGAAAGAAACCAAAGTTTTGGCCTCCGGCATCGACGCTCGGAATTAAATGGATGGATACAAGCTCCCCCAGATCCGTGTCATTTGACTGAATTTGAGCCTGTGCAAACACTCTCTCGAAGGCTCCGTCTTTGTATACCAGACTAGGGGCGCCAGGCGTGCCGCCGACCGTGTAATCAACCTCGACACCCGCCCCCTTCAGCACGAAATTGTTTGGGTGCATTTCAGAACTCCGTTTTGAGATAGCCTTGTTGTCGGGTAGTGGACGTATACTGGCTCGCGCGAGACACTCTGATGAACCATCATTAAGTCGCGAACTTTACCGCCGGGACACCGATAGGGCATCGCGGGAGATGCTCCGGTTTCCTGAAGTTTCAGATTCCCGTTGATAGTCATTCAGAACGTGACTTTTCATTTCCAACTTTGTTGGCTGCATCCGTTAATCGCTTACATTGCTCAGTCATAGCTTCAGCATGCGTCTGAAGGCCATCGATGCCAGCTTCAAACAGCGCAGATTCAGCGATCGAAGTCCATCCGGGTTTATGAATGATCGGCCCGAGTCCTGGAGGAATCCGGGCGAGCTCGGAAAGAGTCCGTGTCAGCCGATCAATTTTGTCTTCTAACGTCTTAATGTCGTTCGCCATGTGCGTCTCCTATAGCGTTCGTTGCTGATTGTCACAATGCAAGCCTGTAGTAGAAGCGACGCTTAGAGCAGCCCGTTACTCCGCGGTGCACGGTTGACCCTGAAGGTAAACTTAACGGTTATGACCAGCCGATAAAGTGTCCGTGATTTCGTGTCTTAGCATAGATCTCGCTCTGATGTTTTTCAAAGATTGTTAAGTTCTATCCTAGATAGCGGTGCCGACATAAAGCTAACTGTAATAGAAAATGACTGGTCAGTAACCGTCACGCGTCCGGTTTATGTCGTTAGCGCCCACTCCTTCAGAATTTCTTAAGCCAGTCTGGGGTAGCTGTCATAAAGTCCTACCGATCTCCCGGGAGGGGGATCTATGCCGTCAATATTTTCTAACGTCTCTTAGTACTACAGCCGTAGATTTTTTTTGCTATATTTCATTAGTACTACAACGCGAGTATAAGCAGATGCAGGCAATTGCGAAGGCGTTGGAACGTGAACTATACGCATTGCATGAGCGTCTCGGACGCCTGTTCAGACGCCCTGAACCCCGGCAGCGATCACTGGCATATATGAAGGGGCTGTTGGGCACAGTCGAACGCAAGAACAGCTGGCAACTTGCCGAATGGATTGGCGAGGCAACACCGGACGGCGTGCAGCACCTACTCGAGCGGGCGCAGTGGGATGCCGATGCGTAGAGCGAAGTAAAGTCGTCACCAAAAACGAAGTAGTCCGCCCTTATATGGGCACCACCCGTTTGCCAAGGAGAGCTTGCGTTCCGGTGGTTAGGTCGGTTGCATCCTTATATACGGCCCGTTTGTGGGGCATGCCCCTGGCCTTGATGGAATGCGCCGGTGAGATCCTCATCTGAACATCGGGCTTGATGCCCGGGCGGACTATCAGGTTTTTCTCACCGAGGTCTGACCTATCTCGCCATCATGCTTGCTTGCCTTGTGCAACCGTTGTGTCAGGAGAGCTGCGAACAATTTAATACGTTCATTCACGTTGCGGTAACTGGCGGGCGGTACGCGCGGTTACCCGCGAGCAACGCCCATGCAATGCGTGCATTCCGGTTGGCTTGCGCTACGGCGGCCTGGTTTGGATGCTTGCGCACCAGCAAATGCTCCAACCATGGATCGATCGGGGTCGGTCCTCGTCGCTGTAGTCCCTGACACATTCGGACGACAGCGCGCGCACCGTGGATCAACAGGGTGCGCAAATACGGATCTCCCCTTTTGCTAATGTGAGCGAGACGCTGCTTGCCGCCGGAAGAATACTGTCGGGGCACGAGGCCAAGGTAGGCTGCCAGATGACGGCCACTGCTAAAGCCCTGCGCGTTGGTGCCGATGTGGCCAACCAGGGCGGTGGCTGTTAGCAGGCCGATCCCGGGAATTTCGGCAAGACGTTGACTGGCGTCGCTCTGCCGATGCCACTTGCGAATCTGTGTTTCCATCACGTCGATCTTGCGATCGATCTCCCTGACATGTTCGAGCATGTCCATCAGCAGTTGCCTGAGCACGCCGGGTAGTTCGTTGGTCGCGTCTTCGGCGAGCGCCGGAATTTCGGCGAGGTGAGCGATGCCCTGCGGCAGAATCAGGCCATACTCGGCCAGCAGTCCACGCAGATGGTTACTGACCTGGGTGCGCATCTTGACCAGTAGTTGCCGGCTGACATGTAAATGCAGGATGCTCTGTTGCTCGACCGTCTTGACCGCCACGAAGCGCATGTTCGGCCGTTGCACCGCTTCACAGATGGCTTCGGCATCGTTCATGTCGTTCTTGTTCGTCTTCACGTAAGGCTTGACGAAGTGCGGCGCCATCAACTTCACCGTATGCCCCATCGAGGCCAGCCTGCGTGCCCAGTAATGTGCGCTACCGCAGGCCTCCATGCCGACCAGACAGGGCGCTAGGCGAGTGAAAAACAGCACCATCCCGGACCGGCTGAGACGTTTGCGCAACACCGTATGTCCTTGGGCATCGACAGCGTGGATCTGAAAAACGTGCTTGGCAAGGTCAACTCCGACAGCGGTAATATCCATTTCAGGCACCTCCACTCTTCAGTTGAACATCGCACTTCAACTTTGGCACACCGATGCCGTTTGGTGGGTGGTGCCCATTCCATCTGAATAACCCGGAATGCTTTATGCGACAGAGCTTTGAGGCCGAAATGGTGTTGTGAGATTTGCAGGAACCTGGCACATTAATGCGAGAACCCTGCATTTTTCGACGAGGTGCAGATGGGCCCGAAGACACCTATGCCGGAACAAGATTTCTTCCGGCATCCGCTGCGCGAACAGATCAACCTGAAGCATCCGCTGGTGCGGTTGGCCGAGCTGATCAACTGGGATCGGCTGGGCGTGTTGATGAGCGAGAGCTTCGTGTCCAGCAAAGGTCGACCGGCGAGCTCGCCGCGTCTGATTGCGGGGCTACTGTATTTGCAGCATGCGTTCGATCTGTCGGACGAAGAGGTGGTCTGGCAATGGGTGGAGAATCGTATTGGCAGGTGTTCACAGGCGAAACGTACTTGCAGACCGAGCCGCCGATCGACCCGTCAAGCCTGACGCGCTGGCGCAAACGGCTGGGAAAAGCCGGCGTTGAAGAGCTGCTGGCCGAGACGATCGAAGCAGCGAAACGTGCCGGCGTGATCAAGGCCGCGAGCGTGAAGCGGGTGATCGTCGACACAACAGTGATGGAAAAAGCGATCGCCCATCCAACCGATTCACACCTGCTCGAGCGGTGTCGCGAACACCTGGTGAAGGCGGCTGCGCGGCATGCCTGAAGCTGAGGCAGAACTACAACCGCGAGGCGCCACGTCTGGGGCTGCAAATTGGCCGCTACGGTCACGGGAAGCAGTACAAGTGACGGGACTGACCCGAACAATGATGCGCGACCTGTACGAGCGACTTGCACTGCTCGACAGGCAGATCGCGCGGTATGACGATCTGATCCAGAAAGTGTACAAGGCATTGCCCGCAAGCCAGCGTCTGGAGAAGATCCGTGGTGTCGGACCGATGATCGCAACTGCCGTCATCGCTGCGGCCGGAAGCGCCTCCGAGTTCTCAAACGGTCGGCAGTTTGCGGCATGGCCGGGCCTGACGCCCCGTCAGCACTTATCAGGCGGCAAAGATCGTCTGTTCGGTATTACGAAGCGCAGTAACGGGTATCTGCGCATGCTGCTGGTACACGGCGCCCGATCGGTTGTCCAGCAAGCCGTAAAGCATACAGACAGACTTCTACCCTCTTCTCAATCAGGAATCGAAGTCGCGCCCGCCAGTTGGCAAGTCAACATACTCAATATCTGCTTACATCGCGTTGAACTCCTACCGCCCTCGATGTCTTGAACAAACAATATAATGGGCTTGATCTTCGCTAGCCGGCGTCTATCCTGTTGAAAGTGGTCTTTGGTGCCATCGTGACGGCTAACAAGGCGGCGTGGAGAACTCATTTTTTGAGAAGGCGGAACTAATCAAAGCACGGTCGAATACGAGCCGCGTTATTCGTCGAAAATCTCAGATATTGAATGCCGTTCCGATTGGATAGTGACCGTTGAACCTCCGAGGTTATTGTGAGCGACCAAGCCGCCGTTAATTCCGAATCCATAGTCCGGTTTGAAGGCTCGACCTTGCAACGAACCGGGATGACTCGCCGGCTGAACTCGCTGTTCAAGGCTATGGCGAGCGACTTCTTGTTACGTGACCAATTTGTTACAGATCCCACCAAAATTATTGCGGAATACGTTCGAGGTGTCGAGCTTTCGTATGGAAATGCCTCTGTTTCCAACCAGCTTCTGTATTCGGTATTGAGCAACAGGTCATTACGGAGCTGGCTCATCAGTTATGCGATTGAGCATCGCATCGACTCGCCTTCGCATCGCTCATTTCTCACCGACTTCGGGCAAGCTCTTGCTGAACACGGTGACAAATTCTGCGTCTTTTCACTCCTCCGCGCCGCATCTGACAAAGAAGGGCGTACGGGCTTTGAAACGTTCGAATGGATAGTGCTGACCTTGTTACCTGTTCTGGATTTCGGTGCTCAAGGAATTTCTGAGAGCCCCACTGGCGATAGCCCTACTGGGCATGCCACCGGCCATGCGACAGGCGGCAGCCCTACTGGGCACGCCACCGGCCATGCGACAGGTGCCAGCCCTACTGGGCACGCCACCGGCCATGCGACAGGCGGCAGTCCTACTGGGCACGCTACCGGCCATGCGACAGGCGACACTCCTACTGGAAGCGCAACCGACGACGGCATATTCTCTTTCATACCCGATTATGTTCAGGCCGTACTCGATGAACTCGTCCAGTATGCGGCTCAACTAAAAGAACTCGGCGCAATCGATGTCTTCGAAGACTAACAGGGTGACATCGACTGCCGTTACGCGTCGCTTACGTCGTATCGCTTCGATTGCTGCAGCCGAAGAGGAGCATTCGTTGATTCAACTGTCGAGGGATAACGCTGACCTGAGAAGTGATCCCATTGCCCCTCCGGTCCGCTCGCCTTTGGTCGGATGCGAAGGCATACAAGACGACAAGCGGTGTGTGAGCATGGGGGACGCGTTCCTCACAAAAGACAGGTGTTTTCAAGCGGAGGCGTGCTATCGACAAGCCATCGAGCTGAGGCCCGACAACGCGGTGGCGCATGCGAAGCTTGCATGGACGCTGCATCTTCGGGGCGAAATCGCTGCAGCGTTAAGTGGCTATCGGTTGGCGCTTTTGCTCGATTCGAGCTTGCAGATCGCTCGAAGGAATCTTGCAAAGCTTCTGATCACAATCGGCGAGAGCGATGCAGGTTTTCGGCTATGTCACGAGGAACTTGTCCACACCGAAGACGGTGCAGCTTGGCTTCGCGGTCTGATTTCTGCAGCAATGCAAAGCCAAAACCTTAGTCTTGCTGGTGAATATGCAACGATCTATGCGCAACTCTGCTGGGGAAGCTCATGGTATCCGAGTTGCCCGGGGGACGCAGGCCTCCCACTCCCCGCCCAACATCCAACGGTTACTCTCAGTATTCCGAAGCTACGCCACGACATCGAGCAGTTTGAGTACCTTCAAAAGCTTGGCGTTATCGGCGACGAGTTCAGGCCAATTATCAATGAGTACCAGCACGTAATCGATCGCTTGATGGCACGGGGATCGGCCGTTTTCTCACCTCTTGATGTCGAAGACGTCCGGACGATTGGTCATGTCTATAACCGTATCGTGCATGTTCGTTCTACGCCACGAGTCGAACAAGCGCTGTCAAATAGCTGGGATGCGCAAGCGGTCGAAAGACAATATATCGCTCATCGGCCCGGTATTGTGGTTCTTGACGACTTCCTTTCCCGAGAAGCGCTGGCAAGCCTGTACCAATTCTGCCTAGAGTCGACCGTTTGGCTGACCAATCGATACGCACACGGACGCTTAGGAGCATTCTTTGACTCAGGATTCAATTGCCCGCTATTGCTTCAGGTCGCGGAGGAACTTCGCCAGGCATTGCCTCGCGTGTTAGGCGACCGATACCCGCTACGGCAGATGTGGGGATTCAAGTACGAGAACACTCTTCCTGACAACGTTTCACCCCATGCGGACTTTGCTGCCGTAAATGTGAACTTCTGGATCACCCCCGACGAAGCAAACCTCGACGAGAAATCTGGCGGTCTCGTTGTCTACGACGTAGATGCTCCCATTCAATGGAGCTTTGACCAATATCAGCATACGAGATGGGACACCCTCGGCCCTTTCTTAAGCAAAAACAACGCGCGTGCGATGGTTATTCCATATCGACAGAATCGCGCGATCATATTCAACTCTGATCTTTTCCATGTCACGGCAGGCCTTCGATTTCGCAAAGGCTATGAAAATCGGCGTATCAACATCACAATGCTTTACGGGGACCGGGAAAACGATGCGCATCACCCCCAACTGACCCAGCAACAGGGCCAGCGATTCGCAGTCAACGGCGCGGCGGCTTGGCGCTCGGCCGCTTTCGCCCGGGCCCGCAAACATAAGGTGTGATTTTCGTCAAGTGTTTCCCGGAATAGCTCGCTCGAATGCGAGACATTCTCTCCTGAACGGCAATTAGACGCTCTCCAACGTCAAGGACGGCGACGCTGACTACGCCCCAACTCACGCCTACCCTGTGGCGACCACCTGTGAAGGCAGAAGCCTCTATGTACAGTAAATTTCGAAGACGCTATAGACCCGACCTCATCGGCGCGAGTTATGAGCTTAACGTCCGGTGGCCACAACATTCGGAATTTGGGGTCTTGTATCTCGCCCTTGGTCCTGAGCACGCCGCACTGGCTGCGTTGAGTATCTCGTTTCTTAGACGATTCGGATACTCGGGTCCAATTCGCGTGGTGACAGATGCTGCCGTCTGGCCGGAACACGATTACGATTGCGAGATCGTAAAGATAAAAGTAGAGCACGCGCCGCGCTGGTATAAGACACAAATCAATCAGTTTGGATTTGACGTGACTTTGTTTTTGGATTCCGATATTTTGATTATCTCGAAGATCGATCATATTTGGGAAAATATTTGCTTTGCGGAGCTTTGTATTTCGCTTGAATCTCCGCAAGTACGAGATTTTATCAACTATTACTGGGAAAGGTCCGACCGCATGCGTCCAGAACTAGCGTATATGCATCGGTCTGGACTCGCTCAGCACGCTTTCTACAACAGCGGGGTTCTATTATTTCGGCGCAGCGAAAAAGTTGAACGCATGTTCAATTGCTGGCACGAGGAATGGAGACGATTTGGTGGTCGAGATCAGTGTGCATTGGTGCGTGCTTTGGTGCGGACAGGGATCAAAGTTCAGCTCTTGCCGCGCTCATGGAATTGCCCGCCGACCCATTTCCAATCGATTGCAGACGCGCAACGCGCAGGGATCAAGATGATGCATTTCTTTTCCGGACCGCAGCGTCTTAGATTACCCGCGTTGTTAGAAAAATTTGATGATGAACCGGGAGTTGTCCAAGGCTAGCGTAGGTCGCTGGGTGCTGCCCATATTAGGAAAGGAGCGCGCACGGCGGCAGTTCGTGAAGCCCTTTGAGCTTGCCCTCGAAAAACGAATCCCTTGCTGAGCATGTAAACTCACGCAAGGAGACGAACGATGACAAGCAAGGCAAAGCGAGCGCAGTACACGCTGGAGTTCAAGCGGGAAGCGGTGCGGCTGGTCAAGGCCGGGCAAAGCATGGCGGCGGTGGCGACGACGCTGGGTGTGGTTGAACAGACGCTGTACAATTGGGTAAAGGCTGACCGGGAAGGCAAACTGGCGGGAGCAGGCGGGTAGCGATCGCGCTCTTTGCACGTCCATCGATCTACTTGCGCAAAGCAAACAGATCTTGATCGCATGAGGTGTGACACTCACGCGCGCCACGCCGGATGCCGACCCAATCATGGAGCTTCGTGATGCCATGCCCCGTCCAGATCGGTCGCACGCACGGCTGAGTCAGAGGTCGTTGACCTCCTGTACGTTCATCCCTTCACGGCGTCCATGCGTTACCAGCCCAACGACAAAGGAGAACTCGTCGCGGCAGTTACGCAAACAACTGAGAGCCACCGCTCGCTGCGTGCCTTGGGCTCAAACTGGTCTCTCTCCATTACCGGTGTCGCGGACGACGTCATTGATATTTCAGCCCTCTCTATGCACCTCGGTCAGCCCTATCTTGCCGGTTGCGCCTGAGGGTCCCGAAAACAGAGCGATTCTTCGCCCGCCTACTCAGTTTGCACATCACAACCGTTTGGCCGGCGTCAAAACATACGTATCAGACTGGAGATCTGCGATACCCCAAGGCTTTTGACGCTCCCCACGGTGCGTCGCTCGCGCGAGACAATGGCTTCAATCTGATTCTTCGTCATCGTTGTCCTCACAGGCGCAGGGATAGCCCTGCCGGCATCCTGACTCACCGCGATGCCTATCGCAACACCCCTTGCGGCAATCTTCGCACTGCTCCCTGGCCTCCCTGTGGCAGTCGTCCCAGATGGTGTAGGCCAGCAACTCGATGCGCTTCTCTGGCGCGGCGGGGTCGTCGCTCCTGATCACCAGTTCACATGCCCTAGGATACTTCTCGGTCGCCCGGTACTGAATTACCAGCGGGATGCAGGCTCCGGGATGCAGCGCAACCGGGAACGGGTTGTGGATCATTCTCCAGTGGCGGCTCTTGCGTCTGAATTGCACGCTGCTCACCTGCAACGCACACTCGCCTGCATTGCAGATGACGACCGTGCGGTCCGCGCAACAACATGCGTGCACGCCGCCAAAGGTTGTCGAGCCCGATATCACCAGCCTTCCCGATGGCGAGTCGCCGGAGACGTCTACAGTCCGCGGTCCGGCCGGATCATTGCTGATAACGGTGATCGTTCCGGTCTTGTGGCCAAAGCCAAGCGGCTGGAATCGCACCGGCACGGACAGTGCATCCCCAGGCCCCACGGCGACAGGCCAGGAAAGGACCTCGGGGGCGAGGAACTCGCCAGTGACGGTGATCCCTGTCACATGGAGTGGACACCTGCCACTGTTGACGAGGACCAAGGGTCTATCCACAAAGCTTCCTATGCAGGCTCTACCTAGGTTGCCGGTGTCGGCGATGACCAGCGACAATCGCGGCGATGGGCATTCGCCTGAGACATCCACGACATGCGGGCTGGCCGGATCATTGCTGAAGATCTCGATTTTGCCCGACCTGGAACCGTGAGCGACCGGCTTGAAGCGGATGGGCAATTCGACTGACACGCCGGGCCGCACCTTCAGCGGCCAGGACAGCACGGCGGGTACTTCAAAATCCGCCGAGGTCGAGGCGATATTGAATATCCTGAGCGTGCCGGTGCCACTGTTGTTGACGGTCAGCATCTCGTCCACGAAGGACTCCCGGCAAACGTCACCGAAGAACCCGCTATTTGCGATTGCAGTCGCAACCTTCGGCATCCTGACAGTCAGTTTAAAAAAGAACGG
The DNA here is from genome assembly GCF_021390635.1 of Paraburkholderia sp. HD33-4. Classification (NCBI taxonomy): domain Bacteria; kingdom Pseudomonadati; phylum Pseudomonadota; class Betaproteobacteria; order Burkholderiales; family Burkholderiaceae; genus Paraburkholderia; species Paraburkholderia sp. HD33-4. The sequence continues at coordinate 307,326 of NZ_JAJEJS010000004.1, forward strand.
GTCGATCGACACGGCAACCGGCGTGACTCCATCATTGCCAAGCAGGGTTTGGGTCGACCAGTCCACGTTGCGCTGGTAGGTGACACCGGAGGGAAAGTTCGCCTTGACCGGCGCGTTGCTGGCACTAAAGATGCCGTAGAAGTCGTTTTCGACCGCCTGAAGCTTGATGTAATCGCCGAGATAGGTTGCCATTACGGGGGTCGGCGACGGCGCGTTCGTCGGCGTACTTGCCAGCGTGTGCGACGAAAAGCCGGAGACAAAGCCGTTGTCGCTGACCTCCAGAATGGTCGTCCAGTTGGCGCCCACGACCTGCTGATACACGAAGCCAACCATGCCGAGCGTGTTGATGGCAACGCCCGGATTTTTGGCCACGGAGATCGAGCGGGCATCCGTCGACCAGTTCTTGCCGCCGTCGCTGGACCAGCGCAGATGCAGGATATCGTCCGAGGCTCCAGTGCCTGTCACATAGGCAATAAAGACACGCTGATCGTCGTTCGGATCCACGGCAATCGCAAGGTCTGGTCCATACCTGTCATTACCGAAGGTCGGGTCCAGAAAGTTCGAGTTGTACCAGGGGTTGGAAATCGCGGTCGCCACCCGCACACCGGCCTTGGAATCTCCCGCGTCGACCAGCGCCTGGAAGGGCAGCGACGATGCCCCCAGTTTAGGTCCTTGACGACTACTACATCCCGGGTGCTACCGGGACCTGGGCCGTTGTAAATGTAGAACGCGCAATAGATCGTCCCGCTACGGTGGATTGCAGTCCGCGTGGGCGGCATGTCACTCGTACTCCGCACATCGAGACTGTGGGTGGTGAATGCCGGCGAAGCCGCGGCGTCGAGGAATACGAGTATCGTGGAATTGGCACTGCCTGCGTTGTATCCGACGTATAGGCGATCCTGGCTGGCGCCGCCCACTACCGTGGTTGTAGCTTCCAGAAAAGGCTGGTCGCCGTTCACGGAAGCCATCGTCGTTTGCTGGGTCACGGCATCCGGTGCGCGGTTGATGAGAATGGTGAAACCACCGGGTGAGATCAGGCCGGAGTAGACTTCGCCACTCGTACCGCCATAACGGGACGTGACGTCCCAGGTCGGAAGCTGATCGCCTGAGGCACTGGGCATCACGAACTGTAGCGTCCAGGTGCTGCCTCCGTCGGCCGAACTGAACAGAGGCGCCCAGTTTCCAACCATGGCAGGGCTGATGGCCGACGTTCCCGCGGGGTTGTCGAAGGTGAATGCCGTGCCAATGATCTCGCCGGAATTCGATGGATTGACCGAGAGGTTGGGTTCGCAGTCCTGGTTCTCTTCGTCGCTCCAGCTCTTTGGAATCATGTTGACGATCTTAAGCATGGACGTAGCTCCTATTCCGGGGCGCCGACGATCTTCAGGATGGCTTCAAGGCGTTCGTGAGGCTGGATGTCCGGCGGTTCGGCGATGAACGCCGCCTTTTCGCGCTCCTCTTCCGGCAGAAGCTCGAGCGCGTCAGCTGGCGGATGCTGCAGGATCAGGATGGCGTGAAGTTCAGCGCGCAGTGCCGGCGCTCTCGGCAACCGCTTGGATGCCGTGCCAGGGCCGATGAGTGTCATGTGTCGCGGCTTGCCCCTGCCCTTCAGCACACGCTCGATGTTGAAGGGTGCCGTAGCCCACGGCACCCGGCCGCGCCGTTGCGCGGGCGGAAGAAGAGGGCGGACGGCTCCGACGGTGCCGAGCGCGACCAGGAACGCGGCCTCCACACGGCGCTCGATAAGTCTGGCATAACCGCGCTCCACCGCGGCCCGCACCTGCTTTTCAGCCGCCGCCTCGAGATGCGTCCGCTCCCTTACGGCAATCCCTTCACCGACTGCGAGGAAATCGGCAAGGAACACATAACGGCCTTCCGCAAGAGGCTGCAACAACTGCACCGTTACCTCCTGCCCACGCAATGCTCGCAGACCCGGCGGCCCCTTGACGACATCCTCGACCGATACCACGATCGTGGCGGCGTCGACGGAAAGCGTGGGCACGGTTGACGCGGCTGACCGGGCGACGGAGCCAGTAAATATGAAGGCGGAGGTATCCGCGACGGGAATGAGATCATCGATCGACGGCATGCGAAGTCTCCTTTCTGGAGATATAAAATAAGCTAGGGCTGCCGCAAAAAGGCCTCAGTCAAAAGTGCGAGCGGCAAGCTGCCTTACACTTTAAGCGTCACCTTGGGCATCGTTTGGGAACGCGCAAACCAACCGAGCCAGCACTATTGAGCGAAGCTTCGCCTGGGCTGGGCAGGAGGCATAACCCGCTCTGCCAAAGACATCCCGCAGTCAATGGATTCGACCACTGACATCGCACTTCAGGACGCTATCTGCACGCGGCTCCGATGAAGCTGCATCTTGAGACCTCGCTGCCGGAGCCTACAAGCGTCCAAGTTTCGTTGCCTGTCTCTTCCGACGGTAAGGGCAGTCCTTGCACCCGTTTCGGCTTGGGGTGTCTGGTTGCACCAAGATATGGACAAGCCAGCAGACACCAGAACAGTATAGGTCGTAGATGCGGATCCACGGCGACATTCACCGGGCTGTCGAGCCGCCCGAAGAATTCGGCGACCAGCCGCCATGATATGCGGATACTGCATGACATCGCTGGGGGTCGATGTTCGACGCTGTGACTCGATGTACCGGCAAGGAAGCGGTTACGTCGCTCTTCCATCCGGAAAAGGAGAATCGCTGTCTTGATCGACCCATGATGGGCACCAGGCGATACAGGAAGTCGATGGGACGATTTCGAAGGGCAGGCTAAGAAGACGGTGTCCATCGGCGGCGCCATTCGCGACGCGCCATGATCACAAGGACCAGAGTTGTCGCGAACAGCACGATAACAATACCCCACTCGAACGAGCCATTGTGCCGATCGGGATCGAACCCGGACACGCCCTCGATCCAGTCTGGCCATATCGCCGTGAGCACCGCCAGGAAGGCGGTCATGGAGGCGAGAACGGTTTCAACCCAAAAGACAGGGCGGAGATGTATTTTCACGCAATTCTCCTATCCTCAAGCGGCTCGTTGTGGATAGCGGCCTGAATACAAGAAAACAGTCAATTACGCTTACCGGGTGCCCCAAGCTCAACATACAGCGAATGCGCAAGGGAGTCGGACGGACTGCTAATTTTCGGGTCCTGGTCAGACTGATTCAGTATAGGTGGGCAACTAAAAAAGCGGAAATTCCTCTTGGCAATTTAAACCAGCTCCTGGAATGCGGCGACGGACCTCGAACACGCTCCTCAGGTGTTCTCGGTTCAGATTCCGGAACGATCTGGCGAGAGCGAACTGGATAAGAGCCAACCTGCGGCCGCTCGCCCATGCTGATTCTGTTGCTTCCCGGGGATACCCCTTGCGATCATGAAGCTGCCTGATCCATCGTTGCAGGCGGCTTGCATGTGTGGGGTCGGCACGCAGCGCCGACTGCAACGTGCTGCGAGCGCCCTGAACCAGCAGCGTGCGCAGATAGACATTGCCTCTCAGGCTGATGTGTCCAAGCCGCGTCCTGCCACCGGAGCTGTGCTGGCGCGGCGTCAGGCCAAGCCACGCGCCGAACTGCCGGCCGTTGCGGAAGATGCTTGCATCGGGAACGGTGGCAGCCAGCGCACTAGAGGTCACCGGCCCGACGCCGAGCAGTTCGCTGGCGCGTCTGGCGACGTCGCTGCTGCGGGCGGGAGTGGCAATCTGCCGGTCGCATCGGGCAAGCCGCAGGTTCAGCGCCGCCAGTTGTTCACGCACTTCCAGCAACATGGCGCGCATCGGGTCAGGCAGCCTGGGGTCTTCGATCAGCGTCGGCAATGCGCCAAGAATCCGGTCCGCAGAACGCGCAATCACCACGTCGAATTCGGCCAGCAAGCCGCAAGTGCGGTTCAGCAGTGCCGTGCGCTCCTCGTGCCAGCCTGCGCGCACGCTATGCCACGCCAGGATCGTCTGCTGCTCGACCGACTTGATCGCCACGAAGCGCATCGTACGTTGCCGGGCTGCAGCGGCGATCGCCTCGGCATCGGCCGCATCATTCTTGCCGCTCAGCCTGAATGGCTTGACGAATTCGGCGGGAATGAGCCGGGCAGTGTGACCCCGCGCGGCGAACCAGCGTCCCCAGCGATGGGACGATGCGCAGGCTTCCATCGCGACGCGGCACGGGGTTAACGCGCTGATCGACGCCACAAGCGACAATACGACGTAAAGGGAGTCCTTGCACCCGAAGTGGACAGCAGCCTTCTTCAGTGCGGCACAGACGTCGGGGCGTTCGCCAGCGTATGCGCGCGCGAGGTAGTCCGACAGCGCGTTCGCGACGCTCTCAGCGATCCCGAGGTCATGCTCGCAGGTCGACAGGAAGTGCTGGTAGATCCGCGTCGGGATGACCGGGTACCCTGGAACGTAGCTCCTTTGCTGCCCACCGCCTCACACATCGATCCCGTTCGCTAGCCGCCGATCCTCTCGCGCGTCAACGTCATCCGCGACGGTGTAGATCGAATGCTTACTGTGCGCGATCGCTGGGGTATCTTTTACGATCAACCCATTCTCCTCAATGAGCGGCAGGCCGGCGCCGCGATTGAGGGCGTGATTCGCCAAAGCGGGGCGGACGATGTTGCCCAGCTTGCAGTCGATACCCATGGATATACGGACTATGCGATGGGTCTCGCACGGACCTTGGGCTTTGACCTGTGTCCTCTACTCTCGCATCTCCGTGACCGGCGTTTGCACGTCCCGCAGCACCATACCGTACCTGCGGAACTGATTGCCGTCACCGATCGCGACGTCCGGATGGACCTGATCGGGAACATCTGGGATGAGTTCGTTCGAGTGGCCGCCTCAGTTCAGACCGGTCAATGCGCTGCAGTGCAAGCACTCGCGCGCTTCGGTTCGGCCGCGCGTGCGGACAGCCAGTCTACGATGGCGGGGTCCATATCTGAGGCGAATCTACTGCGTGAATCTGCAGCACGCTCTTGGCCAGGTCCAGTCCAACAGTCACTATGTTCATGATGAACGCTCCTTTGCCGTGGAGGTCACGACTTTGAACCGCCCCGGGAATCGTGGAGGCTGGTTGGTTTAAGTTGATGCGGGTTCAGCGGCAGCTGTTTCAAGTTGCCGATAGTAGTTTGCCTCAGCTTCGGCGGGCGGGATATAGCCGAGGGATTCCATCAACCGATGATGATTGAACCAGGCCACCCACTGCAGCGTTGCCAGTTCAACGGATTCCCGCGTTTTCCAGGTGCGGCGATGAATCAGTTCAGCCTTGTACAAGCCGTTGATCGTTTCAGCCAGGGCGTTGTCATAGCTGTCAACTTCAGTGGCTACAACTTTAGTTGTGTGAGCGGCTAGTTTTTCCGGGAAACGTGAAACGTCACCGTGCTATTAAGATAAGTCTTCTTATCATAAGGCATCGGTTTTCGCGTTAAACTTGGCGATATGACAATGTGCCATACCTTGATGCCCGCCCCGGCCCCCGCGGACCCGCCTGGCTTTCCCAACGCCGACGAACTTGCCGCGCTGCGCGCATGGTATGCGGGACTGCCCGTGCGGCAGGCGGTGGCGCGCTATCTGCCCTCGGCATTGGGTGACGGTAAGTCCGCACGCGGCGTAGTGGGCAAGATCCGCCGCCAGCTGCTGGCGGTCGCGCGGGCGATCCATCGCGACGATCTCGCCGCCCTGCTCGACCATCCCGCCGACGAACGCGAACAGCACGCTAGAACGGTTGCACACGCGATTGAGGTCCTGCGCACGGCACGACCGGCCGAGCCGCAGATTGCCGACGACATCGCGCAATGGCTCGCCCCTCGTGCGGTCCGCGTGCTGCGCGCCCACGGCATCGCGACGCTGGCCGACCTGACCGTGCGGATTCCGCGGCGGCGTCAGTGGTGGAAAGCGGTGCCGGGTCTCGGACCGGCGAGTGCGCGTGCCATCGAACAGTTCTTCGCCGCCTGGCCCGCCCTCACCGACAAGGCGCGCGCCCTGGTGTCGACGACCCAGCGCAACGACATCGTGCCGTGGGAATCACTGAAGCTGCCGCACGAAGTCGACGGGACCAGCGGCACGTTTCGCGCACCACACGCAAGCTGCACGCTGGACGCATCGAATGACTATGAGGCGGTACAGACCTGGCTCGCGCTGCAGGAGTCGCCTGCGACCCGTCGTACCTACCGCAAGGAGGCCGAGCGCCTGATCCTGTGGGCGATCGTCGAGCGCGGCCGCGCCCTGTCGTCGCTCACGACCGAGGACGCCATCGCCTACCGCGCGTTCCTGCGGCATCCGTCGCCACACGGACGCTGGATCGGTCCGGTGCGCCCACGCAAGTCGCCCGAGTGGCGGCTCTTCAATGGCAGCCTGTCCGCGCGTTCGATGGCGCATGCGCTCTCGATTCTCGGCGCCCTGTTCCGCTGGCTGATCGAGCAGCGCTATGTGCTCGCCAATCCATTCGCGGGTGTAAAGGTGCGTGGCGGCAATAGCGCATCGACGCTCGATGCCTCGCATGCGTTCACCGAAGGCGAATGGGCGCTCGCGCGCACGATCGCCGATGGGCTCGAGTGGTCGCATGGCTGGGCCGCTCCCGCCGCGCAGCGTCTACGCTTCCTGCTCGACTTCGGCTACGCGACCGGGCTGCGGGCAAGCGAATTGGTCGGCGCGACGCTCGGACACGTGGAGACCGACGCGCGCGGTGAACACTGGCTGCGCGTGACGGGTAAAGGAAAAAAGCTCGCACGGGTCGCGCTGCCCCCGCTTGCCTGGGAGGCTCTCGCGCGTTACCTGGCCGAACGCGGGCTGCCGGTCACGCAGACCCGCTGGCGCCCGGAAACACCGGTCATCGGCAGCCTCGAAGCCGACAGCGGCGCAGCCATCAGCAGCGTGCGCCTGTGGGGCGTGCTGCGCCGCTTCTTCCGGCTCGCGGCGGATACCATTGAAGCCGACCACCCGCCCCTTGCAGAGAAACTGCGCCGCGCGAGCCCGCACTGGATGCGGCACACGCACGCGACCCATGCGCTCGGTCGCGGCGCCGAGTTGACCACCGTGCGCGACAACCTCCGTCACGCCTCCGTGTCGACCACGTCGATCTATCTGCATAGCGATGAGGTGAAGCGGGCACGGCAGATCGGGGAGGCTTTTGGAGCGCGCAAATGATGTCGTCCGGACCACACCTCCATCCAGCGTTCGAAGCCGACGAACCCTCCCGTCGACAACACTTCACAATGGGTTGCTGCAGCCGCGCGATCGGGCAGATTTCGGCATGATCCCGGTATTCAGGACGCATCGGCTATGCAACAATCATTCGCGCGTGTCTCCGGATTGTCCGCTCACTTGTCATGGAAACTCTCGAACTCGAACCCTTGGTGATAAACGGGCGCCGCGGCGTGTCCTTCAGCCTCGCACGACCGCATGGCCTCGTTGAATGCGTGATTGCGGTCCAGGCCCTGCAGGAATACTTCTGGCTCGAACCCAACGCCGATGACGGTCGTATCCTCAAGGCTTTCCGGAACGGCTATGGCCGCATCCGGGCGATCGCCGAGCGCAAGGTGCTTGCCCATCCCACCACGCACCTTGAGCTGACAGCGAACGATTTCGCACGACCGTGATCCGGGGACGAAGCATTGCGCCTCGCTTCTGCAAGCAGGTTTGTGGCGGAGCGAACCCGAGCGGGTTTTGCGGCTGACCGTTAGTTGCGCGCAATCATCTTATTGGCTGATTGAATATGCGCGGCGGCGGCGATATGCTTCGCCGCTGAGCGGACACACATCAACAAACTCCGGTTATGGAATGAAGGACAACGCAATGCGACTGCGACGCATCTCGGCACGGCGCTCGCCGGTGCACGGAAAGGGGCTGTTCGCATTGCGGCCCCTCACCGCCGGCGAGCGCCTGATCGAATACAAGGGTGACGTCACCACCTGGCGGCGTGCCGCCGCCCGCCAGCGATCGGCGGCCGGGCACACCTTCGTGTTCGGGCTGAGCAGCGGACGCGTGATCGATGGCAGCCGCGGTGGGAACAGTGCGCGTTTTCTCAACCATGCCTGCCTGCCAAACTGCGAAGCCATTGAGGTCGGCGACCGTGTGTTCATCCACGCGCTTGTAGCGATTGCTGCGGGTGAGGAGCTGTTCATCGACTACGGTCTTGCAGTCGACGGCGAGGTCACCGAAGACGTGCGCGCCCAGTACTCATGTCGTTGTGGCGCTTCGGCGTGCAGGCAGTCGATGCTAAGCGCTGGTCAGTCATAGCGACCGCCGCCATTCCGCTTCCTTGGCAGGCTGCTTCGATCCCCGCTTCGTCATACACGTTCATCTGGCGTTGCGTTGCGGCGGCTCGGGAGTGCGCCAACGAACGCCGATTGTCGGACTCACGTCTACTAAACGTGCCGTAAGATCAGCAGCGGCAGGTACCGGAGGCGCTCCAGTCGTTGGCACCGGCTTCCGGGTGGCAAAATTTCGGCCTGAGCTGACGTTCGGCCAGGCTGAGTTCTACGTCAGCAGTGTGGCGGTTTGCTGACGGTGGCGGCATCAATCAGCCGGGCGGAAGTATCCTGCATCAGCGAACTCACCCTCGTGGTGCAGTCGAACGTGCTGGAGTCGTACAAGACGGCGTTCAGGAAGGACCCGCCGCCAGAACGTGACGATGCCCGCAAGAAAGCTGCGCCCGCTAGCGCCCGCTAGTCACTCAGCGGCTCTCTTGCCGGCGAGCGTCGTCTTCACATGCGCTCGCCGCGACAGTGAAAAATTTCACCGTCGAACCACTCATTCCCCCAGGGTTGCGCCGACCTTCTTGATCGCCGACGTATCGATGCCCTGCGACGTCGCATACGTCACGAGCTGACTCGTCGTGCTGCCGAACGCCGAGATGAGCGTCGGCGATTCTTTGGCGACATACAGCAAGCTGCTAAGCTTCAAGAGGATTGTCGGGTCCATCGTGTGCGCTAGCGATTGGCCCGCGTCCGCTGCCTTCTTGCCGACTGCCACGATCCCCGCGGTTCCCAGCCCGTATGGCACGAGCGACTTCGCGAACATCGCCTTACTCGCGTCGCTCAAGGTTCCGGCCTTGGCGATATCCTGCTTTTGGTAGTCGACAAGGTCGAGACTGCTTCCGAGCGCCTTCTTCATGCCGTCGTTGCCGGTCATCGTGCCGGTGCCAAGCGTGTCAACGGTATGCTGCGCGGCCTTGGCGTGTTCATCGTCGCCAAGCGCCGAGAACATCATCACCTGCGCCTTCGACAGATTGAGCAGCGACACGGCCATCGCTTGAACCAGTTCGGTCTGCTGGGTCGTCAGCGCATCGACGTTGACGCTCGATGCCGAGCCGCTGCTGCCTCCGCCGATGCCAGGAATCGAGGGCAAGCCGAACGCCATCGAAGGCGATGCATAAGCAGCGGAAAGAACCAGTGCGATAGCGGAAAGATTACGGAGTTTCACGGCTTCTTGTTCCTTTGGATGTCAAGTGTGCAGCTTGATGTGAATGGGTGCGACTAGTGGATTTGCTTGGCGTTCAACTGATCAACCAACGTCTTGGCGGCGTTGCGACTCGCCAGGTTCAATGCATTGCGCTTCGCGACGCTCTCATCGGGACCGAGTCCCTCGAACTGCACCGGACCGACTGAAGCGACCTTTCTCGGCAGGGCCTGTCTGATATCCCAGACCTGACCACGCACGGAGACGTAGACGCGCTTGTTGCCGGTCACGGGATCGGTGTCCTGCACGCCCACGTCGATGGTTCCCGTCGCGAACAGCGACGCGCCGCACTGACGCGATGCCCCGATCATCGAGCGGCGCGTCTGCATGGTCATGTCGTCGCTCGCGCCGAACTCCTTCATGACGACGCTCCGGTCGACACCGCCGCAATTGCCGACGACATCGTCGTAAGCCGCGATCTCGAAACCCGATGTGCTGAGCACGTCGCTCATCGCCGCGGTCACATCTTCTGGACTTGTCACGTCGTAGACGGTCTCTGCGCGCTTGCGCTCTACGGAACCGCCATAAGTCACTTCCTTCATGTCGGAGCTGCGGCTTCCGGTGGCTTCGACGTCATCCGAATCGGCGGCCTTTTCCATCGACGTGCTCGACGAATCGATCCGCTCGACCTTTGAGACACGTGCATCAAATGACTTCGACTTGATGACTTCGCGGGCGAGAAATACGAACACCAGCGTGCTGCCGTTCCCGCTGCCCTGATGCGATGCCTCCGAGGTCGAATTGAGGATGGCATCGACGGCGGTTTCGTTGATGTTCGCGCGCACCGCGACACGCAAGGTGTGCGAAGTCGGGTCCGTCTGTTGATCGACGATCGTCAGATCCTTGACGTATTCGTCGATGTTGCCCGTGAAGCGCTCCTTGTTTGCGAGATAGGTTTTCATCTTCGCGTCGTTGAAGCGCGACGTGTAGATATCCCACGCCGCCAGCTTCGCGGCCTTGAATGCAGCCTGGTTGGATGCCGCATCCGGTGCGCTGGAAAACAGTCCCGTCGAATAGGGCACGGTCACGGTGCCGCGCACCTGCACCACATCTGCCGATGCGAGCAACGGGACCATCAGGGTCAACCCCATCAAGGCGCGTCGTGCGTTTTTGATCACATGCATTTGTCGACTACCCCCTTGAACGCAGTCATTTGCTTATCGATGTCCGGCGCCTTGGTTATCTCGGCGAGCGTTTTCGACTCGCGCTTCGAGATCTGTTGCGTGAGCACGGTGAAGAGGTGGAGCAAGCTCGTCTGATAGGCATCCCACGCATTGGGCGTGAAGCCTTCCGAACGGTCGAGCACGACGTAATTGAGGTTCTTGAAGTCGGCGTCAACGTATTTCGTCTGCAATTGCGGCTGCTCGACGTCCAGCGTGATGAACGAGCCAAACACATACTGGTCGGTCGCGTTGGTCTGCACTTTGGCCTGACGGAAAGCACGCACGCGGATATCGATGACGAAGTCCGGATCCGGCAGGTTAAGCGTGTAGCTGTTGCCATTGGCGAAGCGCTCGACCATGTTCTGGCCGATTGCCTGGCCCTTCGTGTAGGGCACGAGGCCCACGTTCTGGGCGGACGCCAAGCTGTACTCGAAAGCTTGAGCCACTTCGGTCTCGAAGGCATCGTTTTGCTTGAGGTCGTCGGGAATGACGGCTTCGGCTTCGGGCGCGATGGTCACGTTGCGCACCTTCATATACGACGTATAGGTCTTTCCGACCGGCGCGTCCTTGAGGCGTCGCACCCATTCAGCGAAGATATTGGCGCCGAAGGTCTTGTCGAGATACATTTTCCGGAAGACATTCTTATGCTCGCTCGACGTGCGCCCCGGTGCTCCGAAATCCTGATACTGCGCCATCGCGGGAATGTCGAGCAGCAAGGTTCTCGTCTGCATGTCGAAGACGAGCACGTCCCCGATCACGCGATACACGTACACGTCCTTGTCGCCGCGCGGCACGTCTTCGACGCTTTCCTGTTGCAGCGCGAACGCGAGTGCCTTGGCATTGCCGGAAGTTGTGTCGCCCAGATCGTACTTCAGCGTGATGTCGCTTCGATCGAGCGATGAGACCTGGTCCTTGAGCGCCGCATCGAGCACGTTCATGCCGTTCGGCGCTTTTTCTTCTTGGAGCGATTCGGCGTATTTATAGCGCTGCGAGTTTTGCGAGTAATCGCCGGAAAAGGAGAAACCCGCGAAATAGAGGTCCGTTGCGTTCGCCGCGCTCACCCCAATGCAGGGGGTCACGCAGAGAATCAGTTTGAGTAGCCGGTGTTGCATGTCAGTGAATGAATTCGGTGCAGCCTGTTTAATCTATATGCCCGATCAGTCGATCACGCCGTTCTGTTTCAGAAAGGCCCTCACAGGCGGCATCAATGAATCCGGGTCGAATGATCCCCTGCTCCAACTCAGGCCAGCCCACGGAAGCTTGAAATCGAAGACTTCGTTGCCGCCACAGGACGTGGCCACGCTTTGCATGCCGCGAATATCAAGCACAGCGTCCGCATCGGGGCGGCGTTCGGCACGATCTAACTCAACAAACATCGCATTTCTTGCTGCGTGTGCCGCCACTTGGGGCAGCGCTCCCTCGGTGCCGTATCGTTCGACGAGCCGTTCACGCGTCGTGCGGAACTCGATCCAGTCCTCGCCCGCGTCGCTCCACTTGCGAATTTGACCGTCACGAACGTTGCGAAAGCCGTCGTCATCGCAGACGTCCGGCCCAAGCGTTGCCGATGCATGGGCCACGGTCTGCACAAGCAAGCACGCGAGCGCGAGCGACTTAGAATTCATCGGCGTTCGGCACCGTCTGCTTGAAGCTAGACAACTGTCCCGGCGGCGTCTTGTATTCCTCGGCGCCAGGGGCACCAGATTGGCCATTTGCGGCCGGTTTCGCCGAATATGCGGAACGCGTGGCACCAGCCTGCGATTGCGCGGCGGCGGCCTGGCTCTTGCAGCTCACGCCGACCTTGACCGTCACCGTCTGCTGGTTCGTGTCGACTTCACGCGACACCACCTGCACGCCCGAGAGAATCGATTCCGCGCTCGTGCTGCTCACCGACGCCATCAGGCGCTTCGCTGACGACGCCGTTGCCTTGCCGCCATCCGACGTGCTGCGGCTCGCATCTTCGCGAATTGTCGAGAGTGATTGCTCCGCCTTCTGCTTGCTGCTGTAGAACTTCGCCAATTCGTTGCGCGCTTCGATTGATCCTTCCTGCGTCGCAGCCTGGAGATCCGGGCCGGTATTGCCATACAGCGTGCCCACGCCGGTGCAGAGAATGCGGGCATCGCACGAATCCTTGGGCGGCGCGACGAAGCAGCCGGGGAATCCGCCGAGCGGGATATCGCCGCCGTCTGCGGGCGCCGGGCCCTGCTGCGCGAAGGCGTGCGACACGACTACGAAACCGAAGAGACAGGCGACTACTTTTTGGATGTTCATCATGGAATGTCTACGTCGTTGAAGACTGTGAAAAAAACGTCAATAGTCTGATTCGATGGAGTGGCTTTCTCCGCCCGCATGTGCCTTTTCGGCACCTCCGCCCATGTCGGCCTGCATCGAATTGAAGATGTCGTTCGCCGATGCTGCGACTCGCCACGCCTGATACTTTCTTGCAGCGAGCTTGCCGGCATCGAGCGGTTGCGGGTTATCGAGCGTCGCTTGGGAGATACGCGCGTCGCTATACGTGATGGTCGCGGTGCCGACTTCGCTACTCTTGTAGCCCAGGAATTCCCTCGTGTAAGGGTCCTTCAGCGCACTTTCGACGAGGCGGACGGAGCACTTGTCGCCCACCTTGAAATAGCTCGAACCTTCGGCGATGGTCAGGGTGCCGTTGTCGTTCCCAACGACCAGCGGCGGATAAATGGACTGAAGGAGATCGCCCGACAGCGTGTGCGCCACGCCGAGCAGGCGCTTGCTCGTCGGGAATTTGTCGCCGACCTTGATTGTGATCGACTTCTGCTCTGCGAACTTGATCTGCCGGCTCGAATAATCGATGACCTGTAGTTGCGCGCGCAGCTGAGTCTCGCCCTCTTCCGATCCCGCGCGCGTTCCCGTCGTGACGACGGCGAGAAAGTCTGGCGCGACGCCCGAAGACAGTCGCGCGAAATCCTCGATCTGCGTGCCCGCACGAATCTGCGCCATCTGCGCCTCGATGGCTTCCTTCTGCTGCCGGTCGAGGATGGCGAACTTGCGGCTTTCGACGAGATCGGTCGTGATGCCATCGACGAGCGCCGCGGTATTGGCGTCGGCCTGGCCGTGCGACGGAACCACCGCGATCTTGATGCGCTTCATCTGCTCCGATTGCCTGAGCACCACCACGCCGATTTGCACCGTCGCCTGATAGCCGCCTTCGGAGGGTTGCGTCGACAGCGCGCGCCACGACTTCACAACACCGTTGGTGGTTCGGCGAATGTCTTCATCGATCGTCCGCGAGCTTTGCGTCTCGGCGCCAGTCGTCGACGTCGAGGACTTCGTGACGCGCTCTGTCGATTCGATCCGCTCCCCGTTCACCGAGGCGACGCCGTTGCGAACGGCATCGACCGTTGCTGCCGCCGCGCTCGAACCGAACCCGGTCGCGGTCACCGAAACCACGTCAAGCTGTCCCGCATGAAGCTCGGGTGCGCCCGCCAGGAGACAGGCGCCGCAGGCTACAAAGAGGGCCGACTGCATCTTTTTTGTTGTCGCCTTCGCAAAACGCATGGGTGATTTGGCTTTTAAATTCGTTACAATATCTATATCAAGTACGACGCAGATACAATTTCAAATCAAATATCGGCATGGAATGGGATTACTTTAGGGACGCCACCAAAAATTTTTGCTCGCGCGTTCCGTAGCCGAGCACATCGCGGCATCCCCTTGCAGTGTGCCAGTTTTTATATCGTCTCCGACGCGACAGGTGACGAAATCGCTCACGTAGAACCTCGGAGGTCCGACTTGCGCTGGCGGCCTGTGCAGGTCCTTGATGGGAAATGAACGTCATGGCGCGTAAAGCTGATATCTATCTTCGCTTCCTGCAGCTGGCGGAAGCGCTGCGGGGCTTGCCCTCGCTGCCCGCACTCGACCCGCTCGAAGAGAAGATGCTCCACGTCGTTGCGCGCGCAGCAAGCGGCAGGGCACGGCTGTCGTGAGGGACATGATGGCGCAGCAGGAACTGGGTTCGCCGGCCACACTGCATGCCCGCCTGAAGTCGCCATGCGCGTCAAAGGCTGGGGCACGCTCGTCGATACTGAAGATCCGCGACGCAAACAGATTGAGCTAACCCGGGCCGCGCTTCGGCATTTCGACAAACAGTCGGAGTGCTTTCTCAAGGCAGCCGACAGGGGCACACAAGCGCGACATCCTCGCTTCTCGCCGGAATAGTCGCGAACTGACGCATGGCGATCAAGGCCGTCTTTGATGCGTATTTCCGTTTCCTCAACCGGTCCGAAACCATTCATGCCTTGCCTTTGACGCCCCAGCTTGACGCGGCGGAACAACATCCGTTCGAAGTGCTGACGGCGTCGGGGAATTCGGGTCACGCAGCGACGGTCACTGAGACTATGGCGTTATCCACGGCGGGCGTGTCTGCGACCGTTCATCCGAAACTGGCTTGTCTGATGGAGTGCGACTGTGTGTCGAGGGAGGAAAGCCGTGAAGACTTGCGAATCAAGACCGTGGCGCCCTCGCGTAAGGCGCTGGACTACATCGAACAGCTCGCCGCGTGCTTGGAGCAGGTCAGCAAGGGTTGAACGCCAGGCGTCGTCGAAGGATGTGCCCATGAGGCGCAGGCTCCGGTCACGGGATCCCGAGCTAAGTCCCTTGATGTATGTAGAGCAGACGTTAGAGCGTTCGCGTTGAGAAATAGCTGAACGTCTCCAACTGGGCCGTCAGCGACCACTCGCTAACCGGCCTGCTCGAGATCATGCTTGCACAGGACTTCCAGGATCTGACCGAACAGGTCATCAAGAAGATCAACGACATCGTCTCGTCCATCGAGCAGTAACTGCTCAGCGTATTGACGGAGAACATTGCGCCTGAGCGGCGCGAGCAGTTCGCCGCCCAAGCTGCCGCGCTCGCCAGCGAAAGCAGTTCCGAATTGCTGATGAACGGGCCGCAGATCGACCCGCAAGGCAAGGCGGAAGTGGTGCAGCATCAGTCACAGGTCGATGATCTGCTGGCGCAGCTGGGATTCGACTGAGCAAGATTCGCCCAACCAGACTGCATGGTTGGGACCTGCTTCAGAAAATGGCTTCATTGTGGCTTGTTGACTATTGCCGACGCTGCATCGGAGGACGAAACCGCTCGCGCGGTATTGTGGGCTCCGGCGGGCGTTAGCGGTATGTCCCAGGAAACCCGCGCTGTTCCCATGATGGAGGGACGAGGCAATCCGTCTCGTTCCCCGTCAGGAGCACAGCCATAGCTCACACCAGCCACAATGTCAGTCCCTTGCGCAAGCGCATGATCGACGACATGCGCATGCGCAAGTTCACGCCGAAGACGCAAGCCGATTATGTCCGCGTGGTCCGTCAGTTCGCCGCTTTTCTCGGGCGTCCGCCGGACACCGCCACGGTCGAGGACCTGCGGCGCTACCAGTTGCATCTGGTCGACCACGGCATTTCTCCGATCTCGCTGAATGCGGCGATCTCCGGACTGAAGTTTTTCTTCGGGATCACCCTTGAGCGACCGGAACTGATGGCCCGCATGCAGCCGGTACAGGTGCCACGCAGGTTGCCCGTCGTGCTCAGCCCTGAAGAAGTCGCCCGCCTGATCGCTGCCGCCGGCAACCTGAAGCATCAGACCGCGCTGTCGGTCGCCTATGGTGCCGGGCTGCGCGCAAGCGAAGTGGTGGCGCTGAAGGTCACCGACGTCGACAGCCAGCGCATGACCCTGCGCATCGAGCAGGGCAAGGGCCGCCGCGACCGCTACGCAATGCTTTCACCGGTCCTGCTCGAGCGCCTGCGCGTCTGGTGGCGCGTGGCTCACGCACAGGGTCGCATGCTCGAAGGCGGCTGGCTCTTCCCCGGGCTCGATCCGATCGACCCGCTCAGCACGCGGCAACTGACCCGCGCCATCCATGCCGCCGCCGAGGCTGCGAACATCGACAAGCGCGTGTCCATGCACACGCTGCGCCATTATCTACCCTTAAGGATTATTTCTTGTAGTTCGACAAATAGCCTAGTTTTTAGATGGAATGCGTGAGATTGCATAGACATAATCTTGACTCATCGCACCAGCCGCCTGAGTCAGCGAAGGAGTCAATATGTCAGTATGACATCCTAACTATATCTCGCTATCACGGCCGGCTGAAAGACCGCAAGCGCCCTTGAAGCGACACTTGAGATGAATGTGCAGGCTCTTGCGAAGGCATCCCCCACACGGCTAACCAGGACGCTACCAGCCGGCAAACCAGCTCTTGGGCCTTGTCGGACAGAGGAAACTATGTCGTGTGATTGACTGTGCACATCGGCGCCGGAACCCGCAATCTTCGGAAGGTCGCGGAAGCTCAACGGTGTCACCAGACATAATCCGGAAGGGCATATAGTGCCTCAGACTGTGAGGACTCACCCGCTGTGTGAAGTCGGGGTGACTTCGGCGTACAGAAACCACATACTTCTGCAGGAGGTAGCGCACACCCGAGCGGGATAACCGTGCCCCTTGCCGGTTCTGGAAGAGTGGCATGTCGGCATGTTCAGGACGATCGAGGCTGTTATCGTGCCGATACTGGCGCAGGACTTCGACTGTCTCATCCAGCAGGGGTACAGCGCGCAGCCTTCGACCCTTTCCCATGAGTCGAACCTGAGACGGTGGATCCAGGCGCACGTCGCCAGCGTTCAGGTCGATCAACTCCTGCACCCGGGCGCCGGTGTCGTAGAGCACGCTCAGCATCACTGCATCCCGGCGCCCCTCGGAAGTACGGAGATCGGGTTGGGCGAGAATCTGCGCGAGGTACTCTTTGCTGAGATACCCGACACAGGGACGCGGCTGTCGCCGCAGCGGAATGGCGAGGATCTGCTGGCACTGCAGCAGGCGCTCGGGCACTTCCGACTGTACATAGCGGAAGAATGCGTGCAAGGTCGCAAGACGGTGATTCTGCGTGCTGACCGAAACGTGCCGGTCATTGGCCAGATGATCGAGGAACGCCTCCACAAGGGATGCGTCGATCTGCGCGAGAGACAGGCGCTCCAGCGCAATGCCCCGCACGTCGCGACAGAATCGAAGCAGCAGGGTGAACACATCGCGATACGCCTTGATGGTGTTGGGGCTCAGATTGCGCTGCGCGGCGAGATAGTACGTCAGGAAGCTGGTCACGAGCATGGAGAAATCGGTTGGTTTCATGATCCGTCCCACCGAGGAATGACGTCACCAAAGGCGGCGCTGCTGCGCACCGCGATCTCTGGAAACAGTTCGGGTATCAGATGCAGATAGCGCTGCGTTCCGGCAAGGGAGCGATGACCCAGATAGGTCGCGAGCACCGGCAGCTTCGCATCGAGGTTCGCTCCTTCCCGGCACCAGCGCAGCAACGCATGGACGGCATAGGCGTGACGAAGATCATGTAAGCGCGGGCCCTTGCCTCTACCGGCGTGCGCGACCCCGCAGCGCATGAGTAACTCCCGGTACAGCCAGTAGACGGCCGGGTGGCTCCACGGGCCATCGGATGGTGAGGGGAAGAAGTAGGCTTCGGGCGAACGATTTCCCATGAATGCTGCATAGGTCCGAAGGCGCTGGACCAACGGTAAGGCTGGTGGGACGAAGCGATCCTTTCCAAATTTGGCTTCACGCACCATCAGGACCCCGTGGCCAAGGTCAACATCGGCCACCCGCAGGTGCAGCACCTCGCCGACCCTCATTCCGCAGCCATACAGCAGCCGGAATACTTCCGGCATGATGAGATGGCGCAGCGGGGCTCGCGCAGTTGGCTCGAGATGGTCGACTGCGTCGAGCAGCCGACGAATCTCGGCGTGGGTCAGGATGCGCGGAGAGAACCTGCTCGCACCCCTTGCCGTCAGGGACCGATCCGGCACTTTGCCTACGACTCGTGCCGCCATCGCTGCTGTCCGAAGTGCCAGTCGCTCGCCCGCGCGCAATGGCTCGAGCGCCGGCAGGCCGAACTGCTTCCTGAGGTTGAGTACTTCCATGTCGTCTTCACGCTGCCCGAACCCATCGCGGCACTCGCGTACCAGAACAGGAAGACCCTCTACGATCTGCTGTTCCGCACCAGCGCCGCGACGCTGCGCACCATCGCCGCCGATCCGAAACACCTGGGTGCGGAGATCGGCTTCCTCTCGGTCCTGCATACGTGGGGGCAGAACCTGCTGCACCATCCGCACGTGCATTGCATCGTACCGGGCGGCGGCATCGCTCCGGACGGCGAACGCTGGATCGCCTGCCGGCCGGGCTTCTTTCTGCCCGTGCGGGTGCTCTCGCGGCTCTTTCTCGACCAGCTGCGCCGCGCGTTCGACGCCGGCGCGCTGCGCTTCCATGGCCAGCTCGAGCCGTTGCGTGAGCCGCGAGCGTTCGCCGCCTGGCTCGCGCCCGCTGCTCACGCGGAGTGGGTCGTCTACGCGAAACCACCGTTTGGCGGCGCCGCACAGGTGCTCGATTACCTGGGCCGCTACACGCATCGCGTCGCCATCTCGAATAACCGGTTGCTGCGCTTTGATGGTGACTCGGTCCTGTTCCAGTGGAAGGATTACCGTCACGATGCCCGCCACAGGACCATGACGCTCATGGCCGACGAGTTCATTCGCCGCTTCCTGCTGCACGTGCTGCCCGCCGGCTTCAAGCGCATCCGCAACTACGGGTGGCTCGCTAACTGTCATCGGGCAGAACGACTTGCCATCTGCCGGCGGCTGCTCGGCGTCGAGCCGCCCGCCGCAGCTTCACCCACCATCGGGGAAGACTACCGTGACCATTACCAGCGGCTCACTGGCAGATCACTGCGCGATTGCCCCGTGTGCGGCAACGGCCACATGGTCCGTATCGAAGGCGCGCTGCCTGAAGACACGCCTGGCATCCTGCCGCGCGCTCCACCTGACCCGAGCCATGTGCACTGACCGCCAACACCACCACTCACGCACACGTTGGTCTTCACCCATGCGGCCAACGCGAACCCACTCGCGCCCTGACGTCGTCGCACCATCAGAATGCCGCGAAACTCTGCATTGCCTGCCTATCGACGTCCGTATTCCCGCTGCGCTCGCACAACGGGCCCGGACGACCACCGGGTTCCGGCATGCGCCGACCGTGCGCCGGGCATCACAAATCACCGCGACGATCATTCAACGCCCATAAACGCCGGCGCCTGCGGAGCGGTTTAGCACAAACATTTTTTTGATTACCGATCGCGGACTGGCCCAGACCGGCCTGGTCCCGGGTCAGTAGCCGCGATCGCCAACCAAAAAAATCTCTGCTCTATATCTTCAGCGATATAGGCGACGCACGAAGGCGACGCTGATTTACAAACGCACCAAGAACCTCAGGGCGGTGCAGTTGCTGCTTGGCCATAGCAAGATTGAAAGCACAATCAGATACCTGGGTATCGAAGTCGACGACGCGCTTGAGATTTCGGAACAGACTGAAATCTAGCGCAGCTGGTTCTGGCCGCGCGAAACGATGCAACATCCCGGTTTGTGCGGCCACTCTCCACTGCGGCGCTCCCGGTGCAAAGCTGGCGGACCTGCGCTGGAGTCGCCGCGGCAGGATAACCGTCTTAGCAGCCGCTTCGGTCCAGAAACCTGCCGGACAGCCTATGCGTTCGACTCGGCCAAAGCCGCCTCTGGGGCGGGCTGGGTTCTACGTCAGCAGTGCGGCAGACTGCGGACGGTGCCGGAACTGAGCAGCCATGAGGCAGCTTCCTGTATCAACGAACTCACACTTTCGACCCGGAACCGCCTTTCGACCGATCGCGTCGGCCAAGTCCGCTCTCAACACCAGAGCCGTCATTGGCCGCATATCGACGGCGTCAGTGGTGCCACTCGTTGTCTCACTGCCTGAGCTTGGAAGTCGAGGGAGCACGCTTCCGGTCAGTTGCCGCTGTGGCTTGCTTTCATGTGTCATTTCGAATATATTGGAATTATGGAAGATAGAGACGTTATCCGCGCCCTCGCGGCGCTCGCCCACGAACTGCGCCTGCGTGTGTTCCGCATGTTGGTCGTAGCGGGTCCGACCGGCCTGACACCGGGCGCCATGGCAGAACAGCTCGATGTTCCCAATGCGACGCTCTCCTTTCACCTGAAGGAGCTGATGCACGCGGGGCTGGTCACGCAGGAGCGCGACGGGCGCAGCCTGATCTATCGGGCCGCCTATGACCAGATGAGCGCGGTGCTTGGCTTTCTGACCGAAAACTGCTGTCAGGGGCAGCCTTGCCTTGAGCCTGGCGCGGACTCATGCAAATGTTGACGGAGAACCACCATGAAGCGGTTTCACATCCACGTCCACGTTGACGACATCGCAGCCAGTGTCGCGTTCTATTCGAAGCTGTTCGCCGCCGAACCAGCGCGCGTCGAGGCGGACTACGCCAAATGGATGCTGGACGATCCCCGCGTGAACTTTGCGATTTCAACGCGCGGCACCAAAGCCGGCGTGGACCACCTCGGCTTCCAGGTGGACGACGCGGCAGAGCTTGCCGAACTCGCAACGCGGGCGGAGGCCGCGGACATGGCACTGCTCGACCAGGGCGAGACAACTTGCTGCTATGCGCGCAGCGACAAGCACTGGGTTCTCGACCCGCAGGGGATTGCGTGGGAGCACTTCCATACGCTGGACGGCGCGCCGGTATATGGCGAGAGCAGGCAAACATCGTCGTCGGCAGGGGCAACGTCCTGCTGTGCGCCGGGCGGCAAACCCGTCGGCATCCCTGTGAAACCTGCCGGTTCGGCCTGTTGCTGATCACGCTGCCCACAGACAACATCATGACCACAAACGTACTCATCCTCTGCACGCACAATTCCGCACGCAGTGTGCTTTCCGAAGGCATGCTGAACCATTGGGCGAAGAAGCTCGGCAAGGACGTCCGCGCGTACAGCGCGGGCAGCGCCCCGAGCGGTCGCATCAATCCGTTCGCGCTTGAAGCGCTGACGAATGCAGGTATCGACACGGAAGGCTATCGCAGTAAGAGCTGGGATGAATTCGCCCAGGACGGCGCGCCGCAGATGCGCATCGTCATCACGGTCTGCGACAGCGCCGCGGCCGAACCGTGTCCTTTCTGGCCGGGTAGCCCGGTCAAGGCTCACTGGGGCTACGCCGATCCGTCGAACGCGCCGGGCGGCGATGAAGGCAAGCGGCATGCCTTCGAACTCACGCGCGAAGCGATCGGCTACCGCATGCTGCAACTGCTCGCGCTCCCACTCGAAAGACTGGACAACGCCCAACTGCAGCAGGCGCTGAACGACATCGTTCAGAGCTGAACCCTTTCCATCGAGTCACCCCATGAATACCCCCAATGTTGCCGCTTCGGGGAAGCCGGCCGCGAAACCGGCCATCAGCTTCTTTGAGCGATACCTGACCGTCTGGGTCGCGCTGTGCATCGTGGCCGGCATCCTGCTTGGACAGGTGCTGCCTGGTGTCTTCCAGACGATTGGCCGGCTGGAATATGCGCATGTCAATCTGCCGGTCGGCTTGCTGATCTGGGTGATGATCATCCCGATGCTCGTCAAGGTCGACTTCGGCGCGCTGCACGAGGTGCGCCAGCACGTCAAGGGCATCGGCGTCACGCTCGTCGTGAACTGGCTGGTCAAACCGTTCTCGATGGCGCTGCTCGCATGGATTTTCATCAAGCACCTGTTCGCACCGATGCTGCCTGCGGAGCAACTCGACAGTTACGTCGCGGGCCTGATCCTCCTCGCAGCGGCGCCCTGTACGGCGATGGTGTTCGTCTGGAGCCGCCTGACCGGCGGTGATCCTCTGTTCACGCTCTCCCAGGTCGCGCTGAACGACAGCATCATGGTGGTCGCCTTTGCGCCGCTCGTCGGCCTGCTGCTTGGCATTTCCGCGATCACGGTGCCGTGGGCGACGCTGCTCACGTCCGTCGTGCTCTACATCGTGATTCCAGTCATCCTCGCGCAGATCCTCCGTAAGGTGCTCCTTGTCAGGGGGCAGGCGGCATTCGATGCTGCGATGGCAAGGATCGGCCCATGGTCCATCACCGCGCTGCTGGCGACGCTGGTGCTGCTCTTCGCATTTCAGGGCGAGGCCATCCTGAAGCAGCCGCTCGTTATCGTGCTGCTCGCTGTGCCGATCCTGATCCAGGTGTTTTTCAATTCGGCGCTTGCCTACGGGCTCAATCGCGCGGTCGGCGAGAAGCACGACATTGCCTGTCCGTCGGCGCTGATCGGCGCGTCGAACTTCTTCGAACTGGCTGTCGCCACCGCAATCGGTCTGTTCGGCTTCAATTCAGGGGCTGCGCTCGCGACCGTCGTGGGTGTGCTGATCGAAGTGCCCGCCATGCTGCTCGTGGTGCGCATCGTGAACCGCTCAAAGGACTGGTACGAGTGCGCCTGACGAAAATGGAAACAATCACAGAGGGCAAACGTGTCCGATCTCGCTACTGACCTCCCGCAGGTGGACCCGGCGCTGTTTCGCGTGCCCGATATCAATCGCCTGCAGCCGGCGAAGGCTTCGCCCCATCCGCCGCGCATCCTGCTGCTCTATGGTTCGCTGCGCGAGCGCTCGTTCAGCCGCCTGCTGAGCGAAGAAGCCGCACGCCTGCTCACGGCGATGGGTGCCGAAGTGCGCACATTCAATCCGAGCGGCTTGCCTCTTCCAGACGACGCGCCAGACAGCCATCCCAAGGTGGCCGAATTGCGCGAACTTGTACTGTGGTCGGAAGGCATGGTCTGGTGCTCGCCGGAGCGGCACGGCGCGATGACGGGCATCATGAAGGCGCAAATCGACTGGATTCCGCTTTCCGTCGGAGCCGTGCGGCCAACCCAGGGCAAGACGCTCGCTGTCATGCAGGTCAGCGGCGGCTCGCAGTCGTTTAACGCCGTCAACCAGATGCGCGTGCTTGGACGGTGGATGCGCATGCTGACCATCCCCAACCAGTCGTCGGTGGCCAAGGCGTTCATGGAGTTTGACGAAGCCGGCCGCATGAAACCTTCAGCGTATTTCGACCGCGTCGTTGACGTGATGGAGGAACTGGTCAAGTTCACGCTGCTGACGCGCGACATCGGTCCATACCTCGTAGACCGGTACAGCGAACGAAAGGAGAGTGCCGAGGAACTGATGAAGCGTGTGAATCAATCGACCATCTAATGCGATGGGTTCCGGTCGTCGCTCGCGTTCAGCATCGGTCCGAAATTCTTCCGGCCTTTGAGGCTCACTGGCAACCCAGAACCCGCATCATGCATCTTCGATCAGCAACCGCATCCGACCTCGCCCCGATAGAGGCATTACTCGCAGCCAATGATTTGCCCACGGTCGGCGTTGCTGAGCACTTGACCAATTTCGTTGTAGGAGTGAAGTCGTCAGTGATCAACGCGTGTGGCGGCGTCGAATATTACGCAGACTACGCCCTTATACGTTCGATTGTCGTTGCAGGCGATGCCCGTGGTGTCGGTCTCGGCAAAGCCATCGTTGCCCATTTGTTGGCAGCATGCCGACTGCGCGCGGTTCGATCGGTGGTGTTGCTTACTACTACGGCCGAGCACTATTTTGCGGGTCAAGGCTTCGCACCCGTTGCGCGCGAGGAAGTGCCGCTGCCTCTGCTGGCATCCAGCCAGTTCCTGGGCGTGTGTCCGGCGTCTGCCACCACGATGTTAAAGGTGCTCAAAGTCGAAGAACGAGACCATTGACCTTGCGTTCAGCGTCTCATTCCGCACGAACATGAGCCATTCGAAGGGCAACATGCAGCGCGATAGGAATGTCGGTTGTTGGCCGCTTACTGCCCCACATCAGGGGGACAATGCCGGATAATCCGGGGTAACTCAAGGAAGCTGGGGCGCTCGAGTCAGGCGGTCGGCCGCCTTCATGCATCATGCTATCGTTGCTCGTGCTCGACCTCCTCCTCGTCAGAGAGGGATCGTCGCGGCGCGATGATTGTGCTTTGTGACTGCGGAAACCATAGACCGAAGATTATGGAAACTGTCGCGTTCATTTCGACCGAGAACGGAGACGACCTGATTGTGTCCTTTGCCGTCATCGATCCCGCAGATCCGACTGAGATCGCCAGTCTCACCCTTCTGCGCACGCCGAAATACGAACACCTGCTTGGAGAGTGCGAGCGAGGAGTGAACGTTTCGTTTGAACGGTACGTGGAAGATGATGAGGAATTGCTGGAAGCACTCCACCTTGACAGGAAATCAGCCGTAGTGCGCCTGACAACCAGCCTGCGGAACTTTGAACTGGATATTCGCAAGGTCGACGAGCGTGAGGTCAAGGCCATGCGCGAGGTGCTCACCCAGATGAACCATGATGGTCGGATTCGGCTATTGGGCGTCTAACGAGTGATGAGATCAGGTCAGCTGACGCGATGACGATTCGCAGTCGTAGAAGCATCGATAAAACGAGTTTCATTCATCGAAGTCAATCGCTTTCCGCGCAACCACGCGAGATGAAAGCGGAGTTTAGCGGGGCTCACCTTTTAATGGTCGGGCACTGGCGCGCTTCCTTGTTGCAACCTCTTTCGGCGTTGCAGGTGAGTTCACCACTTTTGCTTTGCCGGCAGCAACGATGCCAGCGGTTGATTTACGTAGCCCGGCCGATGGCTTGACTGGCAACTTCCTGGTTGCCGATTTATTGTCCGCTGCAGTCTTCGCGGTCGCAGGTGGCTTCCGGGTTGTCGAGACAGCCGACCTGGCCGACTTCTTCTCTGTCACCTTAGCGACGGGTGGCTTGTTACGTCCGGCAGCAGCAGGCTTCGCCGGTGGGTAAGCTTCGGCCATCTCGATACCAAACACATCGGCCACCAGCGCATCGTCGAGCACCTTGCCTGCAGCCGGTCGTTTTGTGGATTTGGGCAGGCCGGTGCCGGCCTGCCTGACGAGATCATTGGCGTCGACGCGGCGCAAGGCAAAAAGCAACTCCGGCTGTTGGTCGAGCCGCGCGCCGACCCCGTAGAGCACGGCCGCAACGTGCTTGCACATCGACGCCCAGTCCGGGCAACTGCAACTGAACCTGATCTCCTTCGGCACCGGGAAAAGACCCGTTCCGGGTTTGCAGATGCGCTCCATCACGGCAGTCGAGAACTTGCCCTGCAGCAGTTCTACCATCGAATCGATCGACCCCGAGCAGTCGGCACCAATGGTTCGCCATTGCTTTTCAGGACACGCCGTCACCGTCACCTCTACGGTGTAGAGGCTCGAACCCATGACCTGTGCACGGACTTTGCCTGCCGCAATCTGAAGGTCGATCACGGAGCCGTTGCGCACATAGGTACGCCCGCGTGGCAGGCGGTTCGTATAATCACTGTAACCTTCCAGATTGTCACACCAGGCCTTGCCCCAGAAGGTCCTGGCGATGGCGCCGCGATACGAGGCGATTGGCGACAGGGTCGCACCAGTCTTCTTCGCCTTCGCGGCGGCCAGTTCAGCCTTTTTCCTGCGCTCGGCGACCGAGACATAAGGCTTCCATCCCCCGTGACCGTAACTCATTGCGGTTCCTCCTGACGATCAGTTTTCTTGCGCGGCATGAACATCGAGCTTGACGAGGTCAAGCAATTCGCGATCGCTCATCTCGGTGAGCAGGAGTTCCGCGCCGCCCTCCAGCACATCCTTCACCAGTTGCTGCTTCGCTTCGATCAACTGTTCGATACGGTCCTCGATCGTGCCACGGCAGATAAACTTATGCACCAGGACGTTCTTTTGCTGGCCGATACGAAACGCACGGTCAGTCGCCTGATTTTCCACGGCCGGGTTCCACCAGCGGTCGAAGTGGATCACATGGGAAGCCGCAGTGAGATTTAACCCCGCCCCACCGGCCTTGAGCGAGAGCACGAAAAAGGGTATCAGCTGGTCGTCCTGGAATCGCTTGACCAGTTCGCGGCGCCTGGCTACCGGGGTGCCGCCATGGAGCACCAGACCTTCACGGCCAAAGATCGAACCCAGAAATGCCGCCAGCGGCTCGGTGGTCTCGCGGAACTGGGTGAATACCAGCACCTTTTCCTGCTTGGCGGCAATGACCTCGGCCAGTTCGCGCAGGCGGGCGAACTTGCCGCTGTCTTCCGCCTTCCACGCTGCGTCGCCGAGCCATTGCGAGGGATGGTTGCATATCTGTTTAAAGCGCATCAGGAAACTCAGCACCACACCCTTGCGACCGATGCCTTCGGCATCTTCGAGCGCGGCGGCCAGATCCTTCACCGCACGCTGGTAAAGCGCGGCCTGGCTCGGGCTCAGGTGGCACCATGCCTTGAGTTCGGTCTTGTCCGGAAGGTCGTCGATTACTCGCTTGTCGGTCTTCAGGCGGCGCAGGATGTAGGGCCGTACGAGCGTGCGCAGCGGGCCGAAATGCTCGGCCTTCGCCAGCCGCCTGGTAAAGTTGGCGAACACCTTGTCCGAGCCCAGCAAACCGGGGTGGGTGAAATCGAAAATGGACCACAGATCGGACAGACGGTTTTCCACGGGCGTGCCGGTCAGCGCGATTCGCGATTGCGCATGGAGCTGCTTGACCTGTCGCGTTTGCTTCGCGCCCGGATTCTTGATCGCCTGCGCTTCATCGACGATGGCAACGCGCCATTGGATGGTCCCCAGTACCGGCTGGCGAAGAAGCGAGCCAAAGCTGGTGACGACGAGATCGATATCCGCAAGCCGCGCGGCGTCCAGCAAACGCAAATCGGCCGCCTGCATGACCGACGGATGGGCAATCAGCAAGCGCAAGCCAGGGGCGAAGCGCTGGGCCTCTGCCGCCCAGTTCGCCAGCAGCGATGCGGGGGCGACCAGCAGGCTGGGCCGCGCCTCGGCGCTTTCACGTTTCAGCACGAGCAGCAGCGAGAGTACCTGCATGGTCTTGCCCAGGCCCATATCGTCCGCCAGGCAAGCGCCCAGTCCGAGTCGGGTGAGCAGGTACAACCACCGCACGCCGGCCTGCTGGTAGGGCCGCAGGCGGGCCTTGAGTTCCGGTCCCGGGCTGATCTGCGCTAACCCCTCTGGCTGACGCAACTCCTGCAGGATGTCGGCCAGCCAGGGCCCTGCAACCAGCTGCGACCAGTCGTGGTCAGCGGGGTCACCGCTCTCGTCGAGCGCGACACCCGCCAGAAGGCGGAGGGCCTCATTAAATGGCAGACCGGCTTGTGCCGCCTTGTCCATCGCCTCGAATCGCTTCAGGAGGCGACTGAGCTTCTTGTTGTCCACCTCGACCCAGCGACCGCGGATGAGTTGTAATCCGTCGGCGCCTTTGAGCAGATCCCTGACCTCGGCGGCGGTGAGACACTCGCCGTCGAGGGAGACCTCCATGCTGAAATCGAGCAACGCGTCCTTGCCCAGGAGCGAGGGTGGTCTTGCTCCGACACTGGCTCTTACAACGGGACGGGCGGGGCGGCCCGCCTGCCAGACGCCTGGCGTGCGGACGACAATCCCTGCCGCTTCCAGTTTGGACAAGTCCGAGAGAAAGCGATGGGCGTCAAGCGGCGTCCAGCGCAGCGGATGATATATCTCGCCGGTATCCACCATTTCGCGAAGCCAATCGCAGTGTTCTGCTGCGCGTTGCACCGGCAGCAGTAACGACAGGAGCTGCGCCTTGCTCCGGGCTCCCGAAAATTCCGCGAGGGCTTGCGACAGCGGCTGGTGTTGCGCTTTGCCATGGGCCGACAGGCGCGAGGTATAAGTCGCAAGGAAGGCGAATGGTGACTCCGGATCCTTGCGGTTCTCAGCGAGATTGAAATGCACGCGGCCGACAAGATTCCAGGCCGGGTGGCGCAACTTGAGGAAATCCTGAAGGGAGACTTTTGCGGTCGCCAGTTCCTCGTGCAACGCGGTATTGATCTCGTTCCACAGCGTGGCCAGCACATCTGGCGTCAGATACTCCCCGCCTGTCATTGGAGGCGCATCGGCAATCAAGGCATCGAAGTCCCTGGCCGACGGCGTGACGACCACAATCTCGCCGCCCTCGGGGGTGGCACACAAGGCGGTGACATAGCGCGCGGCAAAATCTCGCCACCAGGCCCAGGCGGGCGGCAAAATGCGGCCGATTTCCGCCGTTCCCAGATGCAGCAGACCATGTCCTGTGCCGAGCGCAAAAGAATTGCCTAGCCGCGGTCGTATTTCATCCGCCAATGGTGGCGCGTCGTCCTCTGGAACCGCAAGCAGGTGACCACCGGGAGTCAGGTGTGGCGCGAGAATGTCGGGAGCAGTCAAAAGCGCCTGTCCCCATCACACTGTTGCAGCAAGTGCTGAAGCCGCATGTTTTCAGGGAAAGCGGCCCTGGAATCAACTGGCCGGCCCATCCGCCCAGTGCGACCGGTACGAAGTTCCGTCTGCGGCTGGTTCGCCGGGAATGTGGGGTGGGTCAAGCGTTCGGGGTATGTCCGGTCGCTGCGTTGAGCATGTCTTGTGAACTGTCTTTTCATCTGCTGTAGGACAACCTGATTGCTATGTATCGACTCAAAGAAGTTCGCCCCCCGCTCTGGCACCGGCTGGCTGATCTTCGACCTTCACGGCGGCCTCCGTATTTTGCGAATTCTGCCAGGAGCAACAGGGCTCACGATGAAAGGGTACCAAAAGCTGAGTGATTCGAGATGGAATGCCGATGGCCGCTCCCGCCTGCGGGGTGGAAATCAGTTGCGCTTGCTAAAAACGACCAGGTGGCAGAGTGTGTCGTTGGACCGACCCGCGGACATTCAACGCTCCTCCTTCGAACCTCCGGAGCCGGACCTCGACCCGGACGACCCGAAGCGTGGTCGCGTGCGCGATGTAAGGTACAGGGGGAACAGCCTGCCCGGATGCGCGTTGCGGAATCTCGCCGGGCGCGGTGAGCATCGGCATTAATGCAATAGGTAGAACCATGGGATTTTCTTGCCGAACGTTTCTGATCGCTCGTGACGATACCCTCTGGCGGCTCTCAAGCACCAACCTCAACCGGATGCTGCGAGACCCGGCAAGCCACAGTCTGCCCGTTTTTGCGGGGCAGCGAGCGCGAATGGCCAGCGTCGTAGTCGAGCTCGTGGCCAGAAGCCCGGTGCGCGTCGTTCGGAACACGTTTTCCATGCTCACTTTCGATGCGGAAGGTCGCATCGACGCGAGCAGATTCGAACGGCAGCAATTTGCCCTCGTAGAGTCGATCGTCGCACCTGTCTTTGATGCATTCGATGAAGACATCAACCAAACGGTCGTCGACGCGACTTCCCGATTCATGGCACAGGGAGGTCAATGGGTTCCGTCACGCGCTTTGGCGCGCGTCATCGATCAGACCGCGTTGGGCCAACGACCGTGCCGACACCTATAAGCGGTCGCTCAAAGGCTGATCTGCGGCATCGAGTTGTCGATTCCCTCGAGTGTCGAAGGTGGCGCAACGGCGATTAGATCATACGGTCCTTGCGTAAGCTGCGACTCACGAGCGGTAAAATGCACGGTTACCCGAATGGCGTCTTTGGTCGATCCATTGCCGTAGCCGTGACGTCGTCGGATGCTTACTCATCGGCCAAAGCCGACGGCCACGCGTCGAAGCTGTTATGCCGGCTCACTGCTGGTCACCGGTCGTTCGCTAAGACCCGGGGGACGAACGTCCAACGAATGGGTAGTTGCGACCCTAGCGGTCTGTGGTCCGAATGGACGACGCGCGACCGCTGCAAGTCAATGAACGGACATCCCAAAAGATCACGACCGCACCGGCGTGAAACCGTCTGGACTCCAGTCCTCGCTGCCGACCCCGTGATGGACGAAAAAGAATCCCTCGGGGTCGTAGCGGTTCTTGATCGCTTTCAGCCACGCATAATTCGCCCCCCAGGACGCTTTGCGCCAATCTTCACGAAGAAAATCGACTTCCGAAAGATAGGCGCCCCCTTCTGGCGACAATGCTTTAAGAACAGCCGCAGCCTTCCCCACACGTTCGGCTTGGCGATGTGCCTCTGCCAAGTCAGTCGGCGTGACCGGGAGGCCCGCAAACGGCGGCGGACCGCCTGTAGCCACAATCATCAGGGCGAAGGCGTCGGCAACCTTTGGATTCATCGAGCACTGACGCGCCTGCTCATTCACCTCCGGGGGGCGCCCGCGAGTCCTTTGTTGGCATGCAGTTCGACGGCCTGAAAACGGGCTGCCTCCATGAGCGCCCCAGCGAGCCGATCGCGTTGTGCGGGTTCGAGAAGCGTCGCGGGCAGCCATTGTGACTCATAGCCGAACAAGAATAGCGAGGCCTGGTCTCCATCGCCTCGCCACCAACCGTGGTGGGTGGCCGCTCCAGCCCGTGGGTCAGGCACCAGTCCCGGATTGGCCTTGAGATCCCACCAGCGGCGTGCGGGACCGGCGCCGATGCGAGGTTCGTCGTTGAAGGTGAAATCCGTCGGCGAGGCTCGTACCCAATCGATGAAATGTGCCCAGGCCGATTTGGCCTGTTTGTCGTTGAGACCCTGGCAACACGAGATACCAAGTCTTCTGTCGGCGACGCCAATGCGGACGGTGGCTACTTCATGTCCCAGGTCACCTTCTGTTCCAGAATGACTGCAAATGTGCCAGGTGCAGGCGCACGCAACGGATGTCCGGAAAAAGTTCCAGCGCCAGTGATTCTCTTGTACTTTCCGGTTCCCCCGATCAACGTCTGGGCGTCCGTCGACACGGTGAGGTATATCACGTCGCCGTCGGTATCGGTCTCGGTGCATGAACCTGTCTCGGAATACTGGCCACCTCTCGAACCTTCAAAAAACAGACAATGAACTGACAGCTTATCGAAGGGCTGCCGCCCGTCGCTACTTCGAGTAATTCCGAATCCCTCGATCACCGCACCCGAGCCCTGCTCACCCATATCCATAGTGGATAAGACGTGATTGAGGTAATAGCCTTCGTACGTGGCACTACCGTGCTGGGGCATGTCGCTCTTTTGTGCGCATGCCACGCCGGCAAGGACTGAAAGCGATACGCCCAATATCACTGAGTTAAACGCGGCATTCATTCGGGACTCCGTCGTGGTCTATACTTCGAGCCTTGCATTAACCTATGGTTCGCTTTTCTTGACCGCCTTCGACACCATAGATATTCTTCTTCTGAGCCAAACTCGAATTGCCGATTCGACTCTTGAGGCAATACTCCGCTGCTCTCCCAGCTTCGCTTTCCGTTCATTTGCGAGTTGAATCTGCGGCTCTCTGCAATCATTGGTGACAGGCCAATCACAGTGTTAAGCCTTTTGAAGAAAAGGACGCAGGCCTCGCACATCGTTGAGTCGTTCAAGCGTCATTAGCCGTTCGATCAACCCAGCGCTATTTGCTTTGCCCAGAACCGGCTCAATTAGATCCGTCGCCTTGCGCACCACCTCGCGGTTGTCCATGGGGTTGTCGGCCGTGCCACGGACATGTGCGACGTGGTCTGTCAGCACCGTTCCATCGTTCAACGTAATTTCGACGATCGCGTGCCGGGCCGGCTCCAGGGCTTCCAACTCATCGCTCGGAATAAGCTTGACCTTGGCACGCACCCGCAAGACGTCGGGATCGCTCATGCGGGCCTTATCGTGCGCCGTCTGAAACGAGACGGTTCTATCGAGCAGCATGACCGCCACCATGTGCTGCAGGCAGATATCAGGAATTTCGCGGTTGTCTACGATCCGCGCCTCGGTGTGCGCAAGGCGCACAACGATAGATCTGACGTTATCCGGCTCTACTCGATGGTTCCTGAAAATATTGTCCATTGCATCCAGTGGCGCCTGAATGGGCGAGCCGACTGACCACTTCTTAATGTTGGTTCTGGCAATTTCGTAGCGATCGCCAAGGTCTTTGATCAGTTCGTCCAGATTGGCGCCGGGCGCGTAAGCAAGGAAGTAATTATCCGGGCCCGAAAAGATGTCATCGATTCCGGTAAAACCGTCGTGGACCAGAAGCGCCGACATCACTCCATTCTTCGCCGGCATTCCGGCGAAGACGAATGCTTTTTCCATGTGTTGGGTGTCGCGCGTCCAGGCCCCGATGCCGGCGGATTGCTGAGCCGTGTAGTCGAGCAGCCATCGCATCTGCTGTGCTCCAAGTCCGACGATACAGCCCGCTGCGACAGCCGAGCCGAAAACTTCGGCGATCGCATGCGTGCTCTTGTGGCTATTGTTGCGGAAACCAAGCGCACCGAAACTGATCGTCACGCGCGGACCGATATCGTAGCCGAGCGTAACGGCATGCAAAAAGCGGTTGCCATCGACTCCGAATTGCTCGCCCATAGCGAATGCCGCCGGCACAATCGCGCAGCCGGGATGGGATTGCGAGAATTCATTCGAATCGTCGGTCTCGTCCGACTGAGCAAGCATGGCGTTCACGAAAGCCGCCTCGACCGGAGTCGCGGTCAGTGTCGAAGCAACGATGGTCGCCATTCCTGCTGTTACATCGGCGCGCGCGTATCCCAATACGGCGCTTCCCGGAGGCAAGAGCGAACCGGAAACCATCGCCGCGAAAGTGTCGAGTATGTGTTGCTTGGCTATCTCAACCACGTCGGCGGGAAGGGGGCGGTTCCCCGCTTCAGCCAGATATGCACTGAGTCGAAGCATCACAGGGGAAGTTGCATTCGCAGCTCGGGCACCTTTCGGGATGGCGACGGCAGTAATGGCTCCACCTGCTTGCGCCAAAAGCCTTCGTCTGCCGATCGAGAAATTGCTATGGGCCATCTGAGCACTCCCCAATGTTGTTTTGCCGGCCGCATCGGCGCAGGGAGCTGCGCTGTCCGTAGCCTGCATGTTCCGCTTGAGACCACGTGCACCTGCAGGCTTACACGTCGAAGTTCCGACCGCCACAGCAGCAAACATCTGCTTCGGATCCGAGTGCCGCCGGTCACGACCGTACGAAATCTCCGGGCGATCAAGCCTCCTGCATCGGTAACGACGGGCACAAACTCCCGCACAACGCGCGGGGGAAATCTGCCCTGGGATGTCTGCAGCATCCCCGAACCTGAAGATAGAAGCGACGGACACGATGCGGGACGAACTGCCGCCTGCCGATCAGATGCCGCACGGAGACTGAAGGTCGCTGGGCTGACATTCTCAGCCCGGCGGGGATGAATGTCAGCATGCACAAAACGCACACAAGTCGTCCCGAGCTATCTCAGCCTATCCGGCGGCGGGGACGTTCACCTAGGTTCTTTAGTCAAGCGGCCGCTCTCCGGCGTTGTCTCGAAGAGCGGTGACGGGAGTTCATGGTCTGTGCAGCCCGCTTGCGCGTGCCCGGGCAGATCATCGACCCACCAGTCCCCAGTGTCTCGAAGCCTGCACCGTCGATCATCGGATCCGACCGGACAACCGGCCGACGAACTTCCACCCCTGATCGGCTACCCACACATACGTGAAGCCGGTGGGACCGTCGATGAATACGGTCATAGGGCGCTCCGATTCAGGCATCTCCTGCTGTCGCTCCGTCGAAGCGGGAGTGATTCGCGCTTCGTGCTGCTTCAAGGGCGCGGCATGGTCTTCAAGCCTCCAACCATCTTCTTTGACGTAAGTCAGCCGCGACGTTCCGCCCGACGGTGTCTGCAGCGTGAGTGTCAGCGGGCCGCCGGCAACGTCCGCCGGACGGGCGCCGCGCGGGTTCCCCGTGGCGCTCATCGATGCATCCGAGCCGGCCGCGGCGACACGCTCCACGGACGAAGCAGCCTGGCTTATGCCGCATGCCGCACAAAGCGTCATGAACGCTGCGAAGGCGAACGCTGCGCGCTTAATATGAGGTGTCATTTTTGTGTACCTCCTGGCTGGGTTGCAGGGGCCGTCCGCCCACGCGGAACCGTTTCAATGGCAGGCATTGGCAAGACCAGCATAGGCAGCGGGGACTCGAGCCGCACGAAGTTGCACCGAATAAACTCCGAAATTCTGCCGAAAGGCGAATCACGCCGACGGGACATTGAAAGCTGCCGGTACGATCCGGCTATGATCTCTGCTCCATTCGGGCACGTGTCGAACTCAAAGAGGACGCTGATCTGGCGCGCAAAATGCCTTCTTGCCGATACGTTCGCGGGGACGGCGAGACGACGACGGCGAAGTCGGTGAAGGCCACGACATGGTATCGATCGGCGCTTGCGCCGGCCTATGGCGGATCACGACGGTGCAGCCGGGAAACTCGACCCCGTCGCCGAGCACTTATGGTCTGCGCGTCGTGGCGGCACAGGGCGACAAGTCAAGCGCAGCGCGGGTTACCTGTGTCCTTTGAAATTACCGTCAAGTCTTCTTTCGGGATTCGGGTCGGCCTGCCAATATAAGGAAAGGCGCTGCCGTAGTAGCGTATCTCAGCGGGTATCTG
The DNA here is from genome assembly GCF_021390635.1 of Paraburkholderia sp. HD33-4. Lineage (NCBI taxonomy): Bacteria > Pseudomonadati > Pseudomonadota > Betaproteobacteria > Burkholderiales > Burkholderiaceae > Paraburkholderia > Paraburkholderia sp. HD33-4. The sequence goes on from NZ_JAJEJS010000004.1 coordinate 342,073, forward strand.
TTCTGGATCGAGAATTTCTGATATGAACCCGGGACTCTGCATCTGGTGATCGCATGCCCGCATTTCTACGTCGCCCCAAAATGTTGCAAACGTGGCTCCCTCCCAGGTCGGAATCAAACTGGCTGTATCCAGAGTGGCTGCTCGCTTTATCACGTCACCGATCCACAGAATCGCATTTACAGTGAAACTAACAGCGCCGCCCGGATATTTGTAACTGATCGGTGCGTCGGGATAGTAGTCACGCCATTCCCGGATATACGCTTTGTTTTCAGGCGTGTCGATCGTCGCGTGGTAAGCGTCCGCGGTGATATGGCCGACAGCGGCCTTCTGTACCGCCTGCAATATTGTCGGGTCGTTGAGATAGTATTCACCCGTCTTCACGTTCCAGCCTAAGGACTTCCCCTGCTGAAGCAGCAGACGAAGATCCTGGCCCCAGTCTCCTGTGATGACGACGTCGGCACCGGACGCCATGATTTTGGTGACGTACGGAGCAAAATCCTGCACCTTTTGAAGAGGGTGGTATTCCTCCCCGACAATGCTCTGATTGGGCGCCTTGACCTGATCAAAAGCCTTTCTGAAGCCGTCGGCACAAGCGTGTCCGAAATTGTAGTCCTGGTTCAAAAGATAGAATCTCGTAGGCTTCTGCTTCGCCATTCTAGTGAAGTACACAGCGAGCATTCGTGAATGCATGTCAGTATTCAGGCAACAGCGAAAAGTTGTGTCCAGGAACTCTTCGCCCGTAAGTTCAGCCGCCTCCGAAGCGTACGTGATGAATATTTTTCGATTCCGGTTGGCCACCTGAGCGACTGCCTTCGCTACAGCCGAACCCGGACCGACAGCAAGAATGTCCACCTTCTCGCGATAGAGCAGATCATTCGCGCGGCGTGTGGCGACGTCAGGTTTGAGCTCACTGTCCGCCGGTACGATCTCCACCCGCCGCCCGAGCACTCCACCGGCACGATTGAGCTTGTAAGCGCCAAATCTGGCGGCCGCAACGAAAGTCTCTCCAACATAGGCGACCGGACCCGACAGTGGTTCGATCATCCCAATCTTGATTGAACTACTCTGACTCCAGGCAGGACGCGCGACGATCCACGGTCCAACGGTAACGGCGCCAGCCGCAGCGATGCCTTTCACGAAGGCGCGCCGATCAGTTCGAATGTTCATGCTTGGCTCCCTTGAAGACGCAGTCACTGACCTGAAGTGCGCAGGTTCATAACTCCAGATATCGCTTTCTGACTTCCTTGTCCACCATTAGATCCACTGCGCCGCCGGCAAAGACGATGCGTCCCTTCGACATCACGTAGAAGCGGCTTCCGAGCGACAGCGCGAGTCCCATGGTCTGATCGACGAGCAAGATGGCCGTACCGTCGCGGTGGGCGGCGCTGAGTATTTCTTCGACTTGCGTGACGATTGCGGGAGCGAGCCCCTCCGTTGGCTCGTCCACCAATAGCAGGCTTGGGTTGCCCATGAGCGCACGACCGGTGCAGAGCATTTGCTGTTCACCGCCGGACAATGTGCCCGCCCGCTGCGCCGCGCGCTCCCGCAGGCGAGGAAGGAACTGATAGACGCGCTCCAGAGTCCAGCGGTTCCCATTCATGACCCCGACTGACGGTGGCGCGTCTTTCATCCCCATCAGAAGATTTTCCTTCACGCTGATAGTAGGAAAGATACGGCGTTCCTCGGGCACATATCCAAAACCGAGCCGCGCAATGGAGTGAGTCGCCAGGTTGCTTATGTCTTTGCCATTAAAGACGACTGATCCTGATGCCAGTTTGACGAGACCCATCATGGACTTCAATGTCGTCGACTTGCCGACACCATTGCGGCCCAGAAGGCAAACCACTTCGCCATCGTCGACCATGAAGGACATGCCTTGAAGAATGTGCGACTTTTCATAGTAGGCGTGCAACTCGGTGGCTTGCATCATGATCATCTTCCTACGCGCGAGTTCGACCCCAGGTATGCTGATTGAACAGTCTTGTCATTGCGAATTTCATCCGGTTTTCCGCAAGCGAGCAACGTACCATGATGAAGCACACTAATGCGGTCGGCCACTGCGAAAACGACGTCCATGTCGTGCTCGATCATCACGAGCGTCCGGTGTTCGCTTATCTGGCGAATCAACTCAACGGCCTTCCGCGATTCGTCGACGTCGAGACCTGCGGTCGGTTCATCGAGCAGGATCAATTGAGGAGACGTTGCAATGGTGAGGGCAATCTCGAGCTGCCTCTGTTCGCCGTACGAAAGTGCGCATACCGGCGTGTCGCGTTTCTCGAGTAGCCCAAGCAGTCCCAAAACATCGTTTGTCTCCCGGACTACGGATTCCTGATGATTGACGACATGCCAGAGATCGAGTCGGCTGCCACGGCAGGATAAGACAGCGCTCCGAACGGACTCGAAGACTGTGAGGCGAGGAAAGGTGTTGATAGTCTGGAAGGAACGAGCAACACCGAGGCGGGCGATACGATACGAAGACATCCGCGTGATTTCTTTTTGCTTGTAGAAAACGCCCCCTTGCCTTGGACGCAAGCGCCCGCTGATGATATTGAACAACGTCGTCTTGCCTGCGCCATTCGGTCCGATGATCGCGTGCCGCTCACCCGGCAAGATACTCAGGTCGATTCCTGCCAACACACGAAACCCTGAAAAATCGTGATGAATTCCGCGGAGTTCGAGCGTGGGGTTCATGGCGTTCGCCTCGGCGACCGCCACAGTCCGATCAGGTGCTGGATTAGACCCGCCTGCCCGACGATGCCAACCAGACCGGTACGCATGAACAGTACTAGAAGGACGAATAGCAGACCGATCACGAACGTCCAGTGTTCGGTGTTACTCGACAGCCAGTTTTGCAGCAGGATATAAGCTCCTGCACCTAATAGAGGACCGGTAAGTGTACCGGTACCGCCGAGAAGCGCAATCAGCACCACCTCTGCACTGGTATTGAAATCCAGCGCCTCGGGCGACACCAACTCTTGAAAGCTTGCGAAGAGTCCGCCCGCGACCGCGGCTAACGAAGACGCAATACAAAACACGATCAGTCTCGTAGCAAAAACGTTGTACCCAAGGAATGCAGCCCGCTCGTCGTTTTCGCGCACCGTCACGGCGGAGTTGCCCAATGGTGTGCGCTTGATGTGCCATATGGCAGCAAGGCACAGCATCACCACCGTCAGTTCAAGCCAATAAAAGTGCCGTGGCTCGTTCATGTGCAAGACGATTCCACCGGGCAAGCTCAAGTCAGGGGGACGAACGCTCAGGCCGTCGTCGCCTCTCGTCACGGTCCGCCATTTCACTGCGACTGCATAGAGAAATTGACTGAACGCCAGCGTGAGCATCGAAAAGGCCGTCCCGCGCGCACGCACACAAAATACTCCCACGACGATCCCCAAAGATGCGCCAGCGAACGCGCAACCAATCAATGTCAGTGGAACGGGAACAGCACCGAGAAACTTCCATGTCAGACCGACTGCGTAACCGCCCACTCCGAATGCGGCAGCGTGACCGAAAGAAAGCATTCCACCATAACCGAAGAGAAGATTGAACGAGGCAGCAAATAGTCCGAAGTAAAGTATCTCGATAACAAGTCGCAGAGAAGATACGTCCAGAATCACTGGGAAAAGGTAGAGCGCCATCAGCGCTGATATCCATCCGGCAAGCTGGATCACGGCTTATTCCCCAACAGACCTTGTGGTCTGACTATCAGCACCGCCGCCATAAGAAGAAATTGAAAAACAAGGGCGAACTGTGGAACAAAAAGTATCCCAAATGACTTTATCTCTCCGGTCAGGATGGAAGCGATCAGTGCTCCGGAAAGCGAGCCGAATCCACCAATCACGACGACCACGAAAGTATCGACGAGAATTGCCTGTCCCATGGATGGATCGACCTGCAGGAATGGAGCCGCAACGACTCCGGCGATAGCAGCGAGCGCAGAACCAAAGCCAAAAACGGTGGTCATCACAAGGGCCGTGTCGATGCCCAGCGTACTTACCATTTCGCGATCCGATACGCAGGAAAGAATGACGATGCCAAGCCGCGTGCGTTTGAGGACGACTCCCATCAGCACGCAAATCAGACCCGAGAATGCGAGAATGAACAGGCGATATTTCGGGTATAGACCGCCCAAAAGGGGAATTGATCCGACCAGAAGCGAGGGTGTCGGAACTTCCAAGGTATAGTTGCCCCAGATCCACCGCGTCGCATCGGAGATCATGTAAAAGAGACCGAGAGTCAAAAGCAATTCGTATTCGTGTCCATGACCACGAATGCGCCGCAACAGCCCGTATTCCACCGCGGCGCCAAGTAATCCCACGATAGTGGGGGCAACGAACAGAGAAAGCCAGAAGTTCTCGGTGAGTGTGACAATTGCATAGGCGAGGTAAGCACCTAACATATAGAAGGCCGCATGAGCGATGTTCAGAACGCGCAGCAACCCGAAGATAAGTGTCAGTCCGGACGCAACCAGAAAGAGAAGCATCCCATAGACCAGGCCGTGGAGGGCCTGCATTGCGTAGAGACTGACCATGTCGCCAGTGACCTGTCTTTAACCGGTCATTCTGCGGATGAAGCGGCCCAAGTCATAGCTTCCTCCATTCAGTGACGTTTTAACCCGTATTCGTTGAATGTCACTCTAAAGTAAAGCTTAAGGACTGGAGCGAGTCGGTTAATCGTAAGGTTCAAGCTCGTCGAGATTCGTTCATACGCCCTGCAAGATTGAACCAGAGTGCAAGCCAACGATCTTTCTTGTCCTGCCAACAGCACCGATCAACAATGGAAGCGTCCCAATCATAATAGTTGATAGGCTGGGCAAACGACCGCGATTTTGGAAGTCAAAATCCGCCAAACGGGTCACACACGTCGAGATCGGATGTGCTCAATCATTCTTCGCTATCCGCATCTGTCACCGATCATGGCAAGCGTCTCCATCGTTCAATTTGAATCAAGTTTTCCAATAAAAGATTGTCTTTCACAGAGCGGGCAATGGGCGACGATCGAAGGCACATTTGCAGACGTGTTTGTCCGGGCTATTTGCGGCGCGGCAACAAAATAAATAGGTGCCGGAACGACGTCGCGCTGATCTGCGTGTTCAGCAGGTAGACGCAATACGTCCGAAATGACGTCAAACACTGGCGACCGAGTCATTGTCATCATATGCTCGATCAATAGATGACACGCACACCGGTGGTCAGGGAGGCGTCGACTCACGCGACGATAAGCCGAATGAACGTTGAACGATCATCGAAATTCGTAGCGATGGCGGACTCCGTCAGCGGCGCCGTCGTATCCGTACTGCACTACCCAGGATTCGACATCGATATAGGTCGCGGCGAACTACTCGTCGAGGAACGGCCGATGGCGCTCAGACCGAAGACCTTTGCGCTATTGCTGCATCTGGCGCGGCATCCTGGTCGCTTGCTTGGCAGAAGCGAGCTGATCGAGGCCGTGTGGCGCGACGTTGTAGTCACCGACGATTCCCTGGTTCAGTGCGTCAGTGAATTGCGCGCGGCTTTGTGCGATCGGAACCAGCGGTTGATTCGAACGGTGCCGCGCCGAGGCTATATTTTCGATGTGCGGCCCATCGGGTCGGTTTCCCGCGAAGGCCTGGACCTGCCGGCACCTTCACGATCGCGGGCGTTCAACGGCGATGTTGTCTCGCCGGAATGGGTTCGCGAAGCCGTGCCTGAGCACTCCCCTGGCGGTCTGGTCGATGTGGTCGCGAAAAGAGGGGCTTCTTTGAACCCTGGGTCGACTGGGACAGAGCGCGCTTCTTCGCCGCGATCGGCAAGGGCGGCCGGTAATCTGCCAGCCCAGATGCCACCGCTCTATGGACGTGCCGAAGACATCGCCGCGCTGGAGGGATTTCTGCAGGTGTCCCCAGTCGTGAGTGTGGTGGGCCCGGGGGGCATCGGCAAGACACGGGTGGCGAAGGCAGTAGCGCACGTGCTGCGCGACGACTATGCGGACGGCGTGTGGCTCGTCGAACTGGCATCGCTTGTGGATGGCCAGCTGCTCGTGCCGACTGTAGCGCGCGTGTTTGGACACCAGATAACGCTCGGAGCAACCGGACTTATGTCGCTGGTGCAGTTGGTCAAGGATCGGCGACTGCTGCTGTTGCTGGACAACTGCGAGCATGTGCTCGAGCAGGCGGCGGACCTGGTCACGCAGATTGTGGCGGCGGCACCGGGCGTGCGGGCGCTGGTCACAAGCCAGGAACCGCTGCACATCGATCAGGAGCAGATCTTTCGGCTCGATGCACTGGCGGTGCCCACGAGTGCTAACGAGACTGCGGCGCTTGATTATGGCGCCATTCAACTGTTCGTCGCACGTGCCCAGGCCGCCGACCCGGAGTTCACGATCGACAGATCCAATGCGAGCGACGTGGTCGAGATCTGCCAGCGGCTCGATGGAATCCCCCTGGCGATCGAGTTCGCAGCGGCGCGCGGCGCCGTCCTCGGAATACAAGGGCTGAGGCGGCGACTCGACGAGCGGTTGAGGCTGCTCGCAGGCGGAAGGCGAACCGCATTGCCCCGCCATCAAACTTTGCGGGGCGCGCTGCAGTGGAGTTATGGGCTGCTGACGGCACCCGAACAGACTGTGTTCGATCGGCTCGGCGTGTTTATGGGCACTTTCTCGCTCGAAGCTGCACAGTGCGTAGCAAGCGACCAGCTAATCGATAGCTGGGCAGTCATTGATCACCTGGCTTCGCTCGTGGACAAATCCCTGGTGATGGTTGAAGGCGGGGAGACGCCGCGATACCGGCTCCTCGAAAGCAGCCGGGCCTTTGCCTTGGAGCAGCTGACCAGCACTGGTTCGCTCGACGCGACGCGCCGGCGCCACGCCGAAGCGCTGGCGGAGAGCCTTACCGGAGACGACCCCTTCGAGGAGCCTTTGGCGCGGATCCGTCGTATCGCGCCCGACCTGGACAACGTACGCGCAGCCGTGGCGTGGGCACTGGGGCCAACGGGCGACCGCCAGATTGCGGTAGAACTGGCTGCTGCGACGGACATGCTATGGGATGCACGAGGCTTCAACGACGAGGGTGCGCGGCTGTACCGCACTATCGAGCCCTGGGTGAACGAGTCGATGCCGACTCGACTGGCGGCGCGCTTCTGGTTTGCCATAGCGGACCTGCGTATGCGCACCCAAACCAGGCGCCAGGCTGCGTCGGCGCTCAAGGCTGCTCACCTATTTCGATGCCTGAACGACCGATTCGGAGTCTTCAGGTCTATGACGCTTGCTGTGTACCAGTTTGCCATGCTGGCCGATCGCGACGCGGCGAAAGCAGCACTGACCGAGGCGGAAGCCCTGTGCGACGACGCGTGGCCGTCGTGGTTGCAAACCTCAATCAGTTTGTGCAGGGTGCTTTTCGCCTACTACATCGACGGCAAGCCGGGGGAGGCGAAAAGAATCGCCAATTCGGCGTTGCAGGGCCATCGGTGTGGCGACAGCTTCTTCGGCGACCGCTGTGAACTCATGCTTCCCGCTTGCGACCTGCTGGAAGGCGACTTTGCTTCTGCGTTGCGGCACTGTAACCGTATTCTTGACAGCTCGAGCGTGACGGAGAGTGTCCTGCTGCGGTCACAAACCCTGATTATGAGCGGCGCGGCGCTGGTTCATCTCGGCGACATCGAGGCGGCTGAACCTGCGTTGCGCAGTGCTTGCACGCTATCGATGCATGCAAGCGGTCCGATGACCTGTCCCTACTGCTATGTGGCGCAGTTACTCGTGCGGCAAGGCCGTCTTGCCGACGCCGCGAGGATCATAGCCTGGATCGACAACCGGCGGCTGCAGGCGAACAACGACTACCGCGATTGGATACCGCCGCATGCGGTGTTTAGCTACGAACAAGCGCGAAACGTTGTCGACTCCGCATTCACGCGTGAGGAACGCGATCGTTTGGCCAGCGAGGGAGCGCAGCTGAGTGTCGAGCAGGTGACTGCAATGGCATTCCCCAGGCAATAGGGCAAATGATGCGCTGGACGCGGACTAGCGGATAGTCAGCGTCCCGGGCGTCGAGGACAGTGTTGCGCACATCGACACTTGCGTGTTGCACAAATGCAGCGTTGCGATTGGTTTGGAAATCGCCCAGCCCATAGAACGGCAGTTCCTCGACCATCAGACGCGCAACGATCTGCGTCTTGCCCGCGACCTGCCTCGCCGTCTTTTGAGCAAGGAGTTCCTGTTGACCAATCAGGAACGCGAGCAGCTAGAACGAGCGGCTCGCCGGAACCCTGTTCGAGATAGTGGGCGACCCGCTTATTTGACAGCGGCAGGGTTGGACGCATGGCACCCGTTAGTCGCTGTCGTCGTTCCAGTTGGGCGCGATTGTAAGGCGCTCGCTCGCGGGCATGATGATCGGCCGCGACGACCAGCGGTCTGCAGCCTGCAACAGTCCGAATCCGGGCCATGAGCGGGGCCATTCGCGGTACCAAAGGTCGGACGTTCAGGCGCCGGCTTAGCTCTGCAAACGTCCATTGGACTGCAAAGACGAAAGTAACTTTCTCGGCCATTCCCGACACTCAGGCATCGGCGCCCGTGAGGCGGCAGCACGTCGCTTTCCCGACATTCGCCCCTCGGTAACCGCGAATGTCAGGTCTCACGCGGGCGTAGGCGCAGTTTCGACCCGCAGCCGACGTTCGACGGCGCGCCCACAGCGAGTCAGCTTTTTGAGTACAGCGGCCATTCGAAGCACGGGCCCGGTCGGCGACCGATCTGGAATGGCAGCATGAGCGCCAAATTCCGCTGACAACTCCGTGGTGGAAGGCAGTTATGTCAGAGCACGGGCGATGGAAAACGGGGGATCTGCACCGTGAAGCTGGTCCCGCCTTTTGTCGATTCGACCTGTATGGTGCCGCTATGTGCACGTGCGATGCACCGGCAGATGTAAAGGCCCAGCCCCATGCTCGAAGATGGTCCACCTCGCCTGGGCAACTGGTTTTCCCGCGTCAACGGATCAAAGAGCGTGGGCAGCGCGGCCGCCGGTATCGGGTTGCCGCCATTCGACACGACGAGAGTCAACTGCCCGTCGTGACCGAGGGCATTCACGCTTATATTTCCTGACCCGTGCTGGACTGCGTTCACGAGGAGGTTAACCACCAACTGACCGATACGGGCGCCGTCCCACCTGCCATCAAGCTCGCCCGCAACACGCACGTCGATGGATGCACTCGGATACGAAGCGCGTACCTCATCCGCCGCATTGTTGCAGATGCGCCCGACATTCTGCGGCGTGAAATCGACTGGAAGCGTGTCACTCAGGCGGGCACGCGCAAAGACGAGAAGATCCTCAATCATGCGCTGCATGCGCACAGCGCCGCGTTGCGCGATCGCAGCCGCTCTTGCGCTGGATGACGACAGGCCGTCGTCATGCAGGACGACCTCCGCGGAATTCAGTATCGCACTCAGTGGGGAACGCAGATCGTGCGCCAGCACGCCGGCAAACAGATCCCGGATGCGCTCCGTGCGTTGCGCGTACTGCCGGACTGATTCCGCGAGCATCTGATCAACTGCTTCATTGAACCGGATCATCTCCTGCGCAGCCGTAGCGTCGTTCGGCGACGTCGGCAGCCATCCCCGCAGCACACTGGCCCGCAGGGCACGGTATTCCGCCACCACATCGTTGATCCCGTAGCCATGCGCGAGACGGTCGTCTGCGTGCTCGCGGGCGACCCTGTTGAAATCAGATTCTGCATCGTGCCGGCCGCCGCGCGACTTGGCCATCTGCTGCGCATCGGTTTGCAGTTCGCGCATATCTGCCGCGATCCGGATCAGGATGTCACAAGCCGAGTTCCGCAGTTGGGTATCGGAGAGATGGCTGCTCTTCAGGCTGACCGTCCGCGCATACTCCGTCCAGTCCGCAACCAGCGAAGAAAGATTGGTTTCAATAAAGTCCGACAGGCTCATAGCTCCTCCGGTGCTTACCGGCGCCAAGCGATATGCAAGTTGTTGCCCAGTGCCGCGTTCTCGCGCTGGTGCCGGAGCGGATGGACCCGGCATATTGCCATTGTAGCTTTTACCACCCAGGACAAATTCGCCATCTGCGCTGAGGGGATTGCAGGCGTGGGAGGTGGCAGACAGGCTCCGTCCTCGATTCACTGCTGCGTCCGGAAAAACCGGAATCACATAGCAGCACGGACAATGACCGCCCGGGCATCCCGATTGCTTTCCGATCTGCAAGATCTGGCACTTCTCGACGGACGGAGGTGATCAAGCAGATGATGACAAATGTCAAAACGGGGCTTGCAGAGATGAAGAGCCCATATACGTTCCTTACGGCGGACGCCGCGATTGCCCATCTCGAGCGGATCTTGTCCGCTGATGGCGCAGAATCACTTTTCAGCCGGACCTACTGGCGAGCACGTGTCGAGCAGGTGAGCGCTACGCCAGGCCTGACCCCGGAGCAGCGAGCAAGACTCGTGAAACTCCTTCAATCTATCCCCCGCTTGAGGGCAGAACCGAGCTTCTGAACATGGGCGCTTGCCGCCGCGCACGCGTTCAGCGCTTGTCACATTTTTGCATCCCGAAGGAAGAACGACCACGGCAACGCGGAACTCGCGAAGAACTCGTCTGCCGCGTCGTGCGACGCGTCTGATGCTCATACGAGCGTCAGTGCGATGGCATGATTCACTGCCCGGTGCCTTGCCTGCGTATCGACCGTTCCGCCGCTGCCGTCCGCATTGCTTGCAGCGATCTTGCCGAGTTGCTCGACACGGCCGCTGTCAGCGACCAGCCAGACGTCGCCATCGCGGCTCGCGGTGCCCGTCGCGCGGATACGCGTGCCGCTGCCTGCGAGCGCATACACGTTGCCGTCGGCCGCCTGCAGGCTGATCTGCGCAGCCTCGACTTGCCCCTTGTTGACGACGCTGCCCTGACTGCCCGTCTGCACGAACACCTGCCTGCTGCTGGCTGAGTCCTGCAACAGCACCGTGTCGCCCGCGGCCAGTTCGGCCGTGCCGTTCGGCGCCGTAATAGTGCCCGCGTTGATCACGGCGCCCCGCGCGATCAGGAACACGTCGCCGCCGCTCGAGCTGATCTTGCCGAGGTTGACCACGCTTGCGTCCCGGTCGCCCGATAGCGTGAGGGAACCACCGCCCTGCATGAACGCGTCGTCGCAGACATCGAGTGTTGACGCAACGAAACGGCCACCGGTGCTGATCACGCCCGATGGACCCACGACGATGCCTTGCGGATTGATCACATACAGGCTGCCCGTTGCACTGAGCCTGCCGACGATGGCGGACGGCGAGCCCCCCTCACACCCGGTTCAGCGTCGCACCGGAGCCGTTATCAAACGTCACGCTGTTGTTCCTGCCGACCGAGAAGCTGTTCCAGTCGATCACGCCACGCGTCGAACCTGGCTGGGTAATCAGCAGTCCGTTGCCCTGGGCGGCTATCGTGCCCGTGCCGGCGACGTAACCGCCGCCTTGCGGAAGGGGTCCTGCCGCGAACGCTGATGTCAAGGACAGCTCAGTGAGCGAAATGCCGATGACGAACCAGATGCGTGCTCTCGACGTCTGCCGGTGCAGTGCGCGTCGCGCGGGCCGGGGTAGTCCTGGATGTGACATACAGCCCCCTTTCCGCGTGCGCGCGGAATGGCTGCCGACGACCCGCAGAGCCAGCCTGACACGCGTGAGTCGCAGCGTCTGAAGAATAGCAGGTGGAACCGCGGATGCATGCCGATATCTCAGCGTTTAGCGCCTTCTTGTGGGACTTTTGTGCCGGTTTCTTTGCGGAACCGATGGTGCACGCTGACAAGATCCGACGCCAGATTGCGTAAAGGCATCAAGGACTGCATTTCTGCCGTGTCGGTTTCGAAGTGAGCTTTCGATGACCGTCATGTCTCCACTCGCCTTTGAGAGGCATATGTGTCCTCGGCCACATATTGGTCACAACGTCTTCAGAAAACCTTCAGCTTTCGAATTTAACGTTTGCGAACGATTGAGGTAGAACAGCGGGCGGCCAAGGTAGTAAGTGGTATGAAAGGACGATCTCCGTGGAGGAGGAAAGCATGTCGTTTTTTCCGGCGTTGCAGCCAACCCGCACGCTGGTTACCGGTGCGAACGGTTTCACGGGCCGTTATCTGGTCGAGATATTGCGCGCCCGTGGCCACACCGTGATCGAGACGGTACACGCCCGCGACGAAGCGGAAACGCCGATGCGGCTATGGCTAGACATCACGTCGCCGGATGCGTGCCGGCGCGCGATTGATCACGTGCGACCCAATTGCATCGTGCATCTGGCCGCGATCAGCTTCGTCGGACACGGCGATCCTCAGGACTTTTATCGTGCGAACGTGGTAGGCACGCTGAATCTGCTGGAAGCCTGCGCGCACATCGGTCATACGCCGCGCAAGCTGTTGATTTCGAGCAGCGCGAACGTCTACGGCAATGTCACCAGCGACGCGATCGACGAAACCTTCCCGCTCCGGCCGGTTAATCACTACGCGGCAAGCAAGGCGGCGATGGAAAAGATGGTGCGCACCTGGTTCGACCGACTGCCGATCCTGATCGTGCGGCCGTTCAACTACACCGGTCGCGGGCAAGCCTCGGAGTTCCTGGTACCGAAGATCGTCGAACATTTCGCGCGTCGTGAGCCGTCGAATCGAACTGGGCAATATCGACGTGGCGCGCGATTTTTCCGACGTGCGTTACGTGGCGAGCGTGTACGAAGCACTGCTCGATTCGCCGGTTGCAGCGGAGACAGTAAACATCTGCACAGGTAAGCCTTATTCCCTGCGCGACATCCTGTCGACGGCGAGCGATCTGACGGGCCATGAAATGGAAATCCATGCGAACCCTGCGTTGGTCCGACAAACCGAGGTGAAGATGCTCGCCGGATCGGCGGCCAAGCTGCGCTCGCTGGTGCCGGCCGTCGAGTCCATCCCCTTCGTCGACACGTTGCGATGGATGCTCGCAGCATGACGGGCGGCATGCGATCCGGAGATCCCTCGTTGTATTGTTTGTCGCAGGCTGGTGCGCGCGCGTTTGTTCATCGGAGCAATCGTGTTTCTCATGCAATTTCTGACACTTGACGTATGCACGTGTGGCGAGGCGATCACGATCGCGCTGCGGTCGCCGTGCTAGCTGGAGTGGGCATTACGCCGAAGGATCTCTCTACCTTCAAGGGATGGGCGACAGCCATGGCCGTTCCACAACTGAAAGACAAGTGGGTATTGGTGACGGGCGCGGGTTCCGGCATTGGCCGGGCAACGGCTATGGCGTTTGCTCGCCTTGGCGCCAAACTCGTGATCGCGGACAACAACCCGGAAGCGCTCGATGAAGTTGGCCTGGCGATAGCCCGGCTGAGACTCGAATGCCTTGCATTCCAGGTAGATGTTGCCGACGAAGCGGCAATGCTGAGGTTCGCCCACGCGGTGCACGTCAGGATCGGTGCCATCGATGTGCTCATCAACAATGCTGGCATTGGTTACCATGGGCCCTTCCTGTATAGCCCGCTGAAGTCGTGGCGGCGCGTGCTTGATATCAACGTCATGGGAGTCGTGCACGGCTGTCACGTTTTCGGGCAACGTATGGTGGATGCTGGCGGTGCGCGGCAGATTGTCAACGTCGCGTCGCTCGCCGGTATTGCGCCGACACCGAACACGAGTGCCTATGCAGCGTCGAAGCATGCTGTGATGGGCCTATCCGATGTTCTGTCGATGGAGCTGGCGAATTCAAAGGTGGGCGTTACAGCCGTTTGCCCCGGCATCATCAATACACCGATCACAACCGCTGCAGGCGCAATCTCATCGGCCATTTCCGTGGCCCAGACCGACAAGCTTCGTGCGTACTATGAGAGGACCGGTGCCTCTGCGGACGTTGTTGCGCAGGCGATCGTAGATGCGGTGCGAAGCGGGCGCTCGCTCGTTCTGGTTGGTCCTTGCGCCAAGCCGATGTATCACTTGAAGCGTCTGTCACGCGCGCTTGCGAGGGCGGTCACGATCAGCGATGCGAGAAAGAACGGCTATCTTTGACGCCCGTGCTCGGGTCTTTGAACCCGGTGCCGGACGGCCTTCTCTCCAATCTTTTGAGGGCCTCCAGCTATGATCAGGATCGCCTACCTCATCGATCCGTGGACGCGCACAGTGCAAGAGGTAGGGCGTACCGCAGTGGACGCCCCAGGTGTACTGCGGGAAATCCATTCCCTGATGCACTGCGACTACATCCAGGCTGTGCGCCTGCATAACGCTGGCTCGGACGTCATGTATCTGGACGAGGACGGTTACCGGAAGGACGCGCAGGTCTTCTTTCACTGCCGACTGTGGTCGGATCAAACGGTCGCGGGTCGTGCGCTGTGGGTCGGTAAGACAGCGGACGGCGACGACGCCAGCCCCTCGACGCCGCTCGACTCTGTGCGTGCGCACATCGTGTGGGGCCGTTTCGAATAGACATCGATACACGCGAAGGCCTTACAACGATGACAAAAATCTGAACCCTCTGCCCCGCGCGAGAGCTGCGAATTCGTTCGGCGCTTCGGATAGTCGAACATGACAAATGAAAGAAGTTGCCACTTCCAAACGCCACCCAAAACCCGTTAGCTTGTAAGCGTGTCGATGTGCTTGCAATTACCCACTTCATTTTAGCGCGAGCTCATAGCCGAGTGGATTTGCCCCTGTACCTCCGGACACCGCCTCACACTTGAGTTGATGAATCGGTCCTGCGCCTGAACTCGCGTGGCGAGCGATACTTCAGCGCGCTATGAGGGTGCTGCTCGTTGTAATGCTCGAACGCGACGGCTAGATTGCGCGCTGCGGTTGCTGCGTCTGGTTTTGGCATGAAGGCAACATAGTCGCGCTTCATCGTCTTCACGAAGCTTTCCGCCATGCCGTTACTTTGTGGGCTGCATACCGGTGTGGTCAATGGCTTCAGGCCAATGTCTGAAGCAAAGGTCCTTGTTTTCTCTGCTGTGTAACCCGAGCCATTGTCCGTCAGCCATTCGATTTCCGACGGCGCCTTCAGGACGTTACCGAACCGGTTCTCAACGGCGGCCAGCATGACATCGCGCACCACGTCGCCACTGTGGCCACCGGTCGTTGCCGCCCAGCTCATCGCTTCGCGGTCGCAGCAATCCAGAGCGAACGTGACACGCAGCGGTTCACCGTTGTCGCATCGAAACTCGAAGCCGTCAGAACACCAACGTTGATTGCTCTTCGCCACGGCGACCGTGCCATCGTGTCGGCGCTGAGGGCGCGGCGGTGCCGCGCGGCGTTCCATCAGCAAACCGTGGACGCGCATCACCCGGTACACCCGTTTGGCATTGACGGGCGCCGCGCTACGGCTCTCTCGCTGCCGACGCAACAGGCCCCACACACGACGGTAGCCATAGCTAGGCAAATCAGCAACAGCTAGTCGAATTTCTTCCACCAGACCGGCGTCGCCTGTCTTTCGAGCCGTACGCCCGTCGCGCCAGTCAGGTGGACGCGCCAGCTTGTCCGCCACATTCGAGCGCGCTACACCGAGAACGTCACAGACCCGCTTCACTGGTCGTCCCCTGGCAATGAGGGTGAGCGCGCAATCCATTTTCGCGACTTCGCCACCTCCACTGCCTCACGAAGAATCTCATTCTCCATGGTCTTTTTTCCGAGCAGTCGCTGAAGCTCCCTGATTTGCTTGAGTGCATCGCTCAACTCCGAAGCCGGTACGACTTCCTCGCCGGCACTGACGGCCGACAGGCTGCCGTCCTGATACAGCTTGCGCCAATGAAACAGCTGATTCGGATTGACGCCGTGCTGGCGTGCAACCACCGAGACCGACTTACCCGGCTCGAAACTCTCCCGCACCATCGTCAGCTTCTCTTCCGCTGACCACCGCCGCCGGCGCTCCGGCCCCGTCAACACTTCCATCACTTCTTGCTTGTTGTTAGTCAAAAACACAGTCGTATGCCTACCCGCTATTTTAAGTGGGAGACTGTGTCCGGTGATTCAGGGGGCCGTTCCACCGAGCTCGCCGATCATTCAATGCCCATAAATGCGACCGCCTGCGGAGCGGTTCAGCGCAAACGGATTTTTAGTTACCGATTGCGGTGCGCCTTATACGGATTCGCTCATAGGTTCGTAGCCGCAATCGCTAACCAAAAATCCCTCTGCCTTATGGAAAGCTTCACATAAGGCCGATGAAGGAGCGTTCGTCTTCGACACTCGGATGGCCGGTTACGGGGCAAAGCCGACGCCTGAACGTCCGACCGACGACGCATGTGAATGACGGATTGTGGCCGTACCCGGTCCGACGATGAACTGACGGTGCGCTCCACCGATGATGCCTCCGCATCGGGCAGCAGCCGACCCACATCTGCTGCTCAAGTTGTCGGGACATCAATGGCTGCTTCCCGGAGTAGAACAGCCCGCGCATCTCCCCAAGATTGCGGGCGCATGGTCAGCCTTTTCGGAAGCGTCTCACTCTACTCGGCATAGTTTGGACTGCGCGAATTAAACGGGCATTGGCGGCGCCTTGACGCATACAAATTGCTTTCATCATCCTATATAGTTGAACTGTCAACTTTGCAATGATGCAAATCAACTTTGATAGAGAAACCGATGTTTCACAAAGTCATTCCGGGCGGACTCTCGGGATCCGCGCGATCGAACCGGCGCATGTTAGGACGGATTTGATTTGATATGGTGACACGTAGCAAATGGGCTAAAGGCATGAGTATTCCCTACGAATCTCTGACTCCCCTCGAAATCCTCTTCGACGGCGCCAGGCACACGGCACGTATGGGGTGATGACAGGGTCGGTCATCGTCAACTACGGAGGGTAGATCAAGGTCGCTTCGTTTGGCATGGATCGCCCGGACGTGGTCGCGAAGTGGCTCCTAACCGATCTCGTCCGGCGAGCCAAGTCGAGTAGGCGAAAGCGCCCACTCGATTGAGAGCGTCGGTACTCGAAGAATTTATGACAGTTCGTGCGGACTCGTAATAGGAAATATTGAATGAACGTGCTCGTCGTTGACGACAATGAGTCTGTCGCGGACAGTCTCGCTTTCCTGCTGGACTGCTATGGCCACCAAGCTGCTGTGGCCTACGATGGCGAAACTGCGCTCACGCTCCTTCGTACCGACGCTTTTGAAATCACTTTCCTTGACGAGAACCTGCCCGACATCAAAGGCAGTGCTGTCGCACGGTCGCTGAGGGAAACGCCGACTCGCTCCGGAGCTTTTCTCGTCTCAATGACGGGAGACGCTGACAGTCAGGGAGACATTGCCCGGCTCTTCGATGTCTGTCTGCAGAAGCCGTTCTCCTGCGAGGCACTCATGCAGGCCATCGAAGACGCTCGCTGTAGCGGCGATACGGATACTCTCCAGGCCGCCTAGACAAACTGTTGTGGACGGAAGCGCACGCAACCCACAGTCGGAGGTTCAGCGGCAAGCCTCTTCCGGTCACGGAGCAAAACGAGCGGCAGCTTTCAGCATGAAAGTGACTTTTGAATGTCCGGCCGAGTGAGCGGGCGAACAACTGAACATCGTTTCTGCGGCCCGGCTCACCACGTCTTGGTGCCCCAGGAGCCCCTGTTGCGTCCGCATGTTGCAGGTAGTTAATATGTCAGCCTCAACCTACGAACCGGAGAAAGGGATGCCGGGCTGTACAGTTGTCAGAGGCAGCCACACATACCGAGTCACCACCATCGGCGTGGCGGAGGGACGATACACGTTCGAGATCGTTCATATTGACCGTTCCGGAGACGTTTCCCGTGAAAGGCGCTACCAGCCTGGAATCGCCTACGAGACGGAAGATACTGCGATAGAAAATGGCCTTTACGTGGCCGAAGAGTTGGCTCAGAAACACACAGAGTGACATGCTGGAATCCTGCCCTTCACACGGTGACGGACAGACATCCACGTGGCGAGCTAGAACCGCTCGTGAGATGCGGGTAGTGTGTTGAGACCACAAGGGATTCCAGCGACTTCAGCGCGAGCTTTTCCGCACGGACATGCGGGACGTCAGGAGGCTGGGGCCAAAAAAACGGCGCCCAGTCGACGGTGCGCCGTTCAAGTGGACTACCCGACTTGCCGGGAACACACACGCACCCGGCAAACAAAGTGTAAGCAGCGCGCCCCTTGTGCGTCACGCACCGCGATTAGTGAAATTCCGCCAGTCCACCGCACGCCGCTATGTGCGGCGCATCAATTGCGGGGGCGCTTGCAATTTTCGGATTCGCCGGCTCTAATCATCGCGGGACGCGGACAGCGTTTCCGAGTGTGGATAAGCGTGTTTGTCGGCCCTTAGCGGGCCGATTTTTTTTGACCGTTACCGGTTGCGTGCTCGGTTCCGATACAGAGTCGGGGTCGCTTTCGCGCAGGAATGTCCGGCAAGGGTCTGCCTGGCGAGCCGGAAGCCGCTCGCGGACTGCTGTTGGCAAGGGAGATCCACCGGATGTGCCAGTGGTCTTCGGATTTCGAATGTCACGGACCGACCCTCAACGGTCGGTCGTCACCTAGCGCTTGCGAGGTACAACCGCCCTTCAATTTGTTTCCTAACCACAGGGTATCCGCGCAGCCAGCGCGGAATCTCTGAAGGAGCCAACGGAACCGAGGCAAGCTGGGATAGTCCGTTCAGAAGCAAAAAAAGTTGAGCACCCACAGTGGGCAACGCGAAGAGAAGACAAATAAGCCATCAAGCGCTCGCTGCAATTTTGTCTGATTTTTTCTCCACGTGACCTAAGCTGATAAAAGTGAGCGAGGGTCGAATCCATGCTTATCAGACGAGTCGTGACTTGCGTGCTTCTGCTTGCCGCGATGCTGGCGGCGGGTTGCCAAGGTGGCGGTAACGGTCTCGACAACGGCAACGGCAACGGCAACGGCAACGGCAACGGAAATGGCAATGGCAATGGCAATGGCAATGGCAATGGCAATTGCACGGCATTGGTGGCGCCGGCCGGGTTGACCGAACGCGATGTAGCAGTTGTCTATGCGCAAGGCACTGAAATCATTCCCAATACGCTCAGCGATATCAGCAGCAGCAGCGGTAGCAGCAGCAGCATCAGCGGCCCCATCGCGCAGTGCAGCGTGTCCTCGCCTCTGCCCGCGGGGCTATCGCTCGACCCGCAGACCTGCGCAATCAGCGGCACGCCAAACGGCGTTTCTCCCGACACCATCTACACGATCAACGCCAGCAATGCGGCGGGTAGCGAGTCCATCAGGGTCGAGATCGAGGTCAAGCCCGAAGCGGTCGCCCCGGAAAGCCTGAGCTACTTGAACGCCGCTGTGATCTATACGACCAACGCACCGATCATTCCCAACACACCGATCGCTACCGGCGGACAAATCACCCTGTACAGCATCTCGCCGGCCCTGCCCGTGGGGCTTCAGTTCGATGTGCAAACCGGTGTCATTTCCGGAGCACCCCTGGCAGTCAGCCCACCGGCCGTCTACACGGTGACCGGCAGCAACAGCGCCGATTCTGTCGAGACCCGGCTCACGATCGAGGTGCACGCTGTAACTCAGCCACCGGCGAGCCTCAGCTATTGGGATCTGGCTCCGGTCTATGTCGTGGGCCACCCCATCTCATACGACGAGCCACTATTCACTGGCGACGAGATCACCTTCTTCTCGGTGTCGCCAGCGTTTCCTGCCGGATTGAGCCTGAATCCGCAGACGGGCGCGATCAGCGGGACGCCGACCGCGGTGCAGCCGCCGACGACCTATACGATTACCGGCGGCAACAGCGCTGGCAGCGTCACGGTGCAGATCGTCATCGGTGTCGACGACCCCGTGACGGGAGAGTGGACACCTGCTGACTCAATGAATCAGGCACGGTTCCGGCACACGGCCACGCTCCTGCCCAACGGCCAGGTTCTCGTCGCCGGGGGAACAAGAAAGCAAGCCACTGCCTCTGCCGAACTGTACGATCCGGCCGCCAACACCTGGACATCGACCGGCAGCCTGAGCCAGGCGCGCCAATCCCACTCGGCGACGCTGCTCTCCGACGGCCGCGTGCTCGTGGCGGGCGGATTCAAAACGGGCGTGGGCAGTGAACAGTCGTCGGCAGAGTTGTACGATCCGGCCACGGGTAGCTGGTCGTCCACCGGCAGCATGACCGATGCGCGTGATCTGCACACGGCCACGCTGTTACGCAACGGCCTCGTGCTTGTAGCGGGTGGCGAGGGCAAGGCGGGAGCCCTGTCGTCGGCCGAACTGTACAACCCGGCTACGGGAAACTGGTCGCCAACAGGTAGCATGACGCAAGCACGCTTTTCCCATACTGCCACGCTGTTACCCAACGGCCTCGTCCTCGTCGTGGGCGGGACGAGCGATTCAGGCATCCTTTCTTCGGCGGAACTCTACAATCCGGCAACCGGGACATGGTCGCCCACGGGTAGCATGAGTCAGGTGCGCACCGACTTCGCCACCGCGTTGCTACCTGACGGAACGGTGCTGGCGATAGCGGGAACCGACGGAAACACCGAGCTGTCGTCAGCCGAACGGTACAACCCCGCCATCGGTACATGGACGCAGACCGGCAGCTTGATCCATGCGCGCGACTTCCTGACTGCCACGGTGCTGCCCAACGGCCGAGTACTTGCCGCTGCCGGTCTGGCGGCCGGGAGCGATCTCTACTCTGATGAGCTCTACGATTCCGCTACGGGCACCTGGACGCAGACAGCCAGCATGAGCCTGGCGCGCGAGCAGCATACGGCGACGCTGCTAGCTGACGGTAGCGTGCTCATAGCCGGGGGAGTCGGTCGCGGAATATTCGCTCACGCCGAACTTTTCCACTGATACGAGGATGCTGATCGCGACCTGTGGTGGCAATAGATGCTCAATGCGCGATGTCGACCCACACTACACTGCTCCCAGATGGGCGCGTGCTCGCGGCGGGAGGAGGCTACCTGACTTCATCTGAGCTGTTCCATTGAACGCGCACCAGCGGCGCGGATGCCCCGGCAACGGTGGCGACCGAGATCCAGAAACGGCTCGTGAACGACGACAGGTATCCAAGGTCCACTGAGCAGTGCCGGCGGATCTTTCTTGCAGTCGTAGCGATCGCGCAAAGCCGCATCCGGGTGAGTTGCCCCATGCCGGACGTCTGAGTTGGCGTGAACGTACCCGATGGTCCACGTCGAACGCTCGCGGGAGTTCGACGACTGTCTCCTCATGGATGGTCAGGAGACCTCCGAACGTCGGGGTTGTTGGACTGCTCGGTGACTGCTTGTGGCCGGTAGTACCTGTTCACACAGATTGCCCGAAAGCTGCCGCTGGGGATTCCAACGTCCAATCCGGGGAACGCTGATCGAACTGGTGCTCTCGGCCACCAGCGGTCGGTCAAGGTCACCCTCCAATTTGAATATCCAAGGTCTCGTCCGCCCATGCTCAATGGCCGGTTTCCGGCGAGCGAATTGCCGGTGGGCACTGCCTCAACGCGGCCATGAGCCGCCCTTCACTTTGAACTCGCGCAGTAATTCCGGCGTCGGCTGCGCTTTGGAAACGGCCAGTCAGTGCGCTGATCTGATGCAAATTCAGGAAAGGCGGTGCGCAGTTCCGTCTGTTCGATCCCCTCGCAGAAGGTGCGGTGCCGCCCCAAGCTTGCGCCTGCCGGCCACTGCCTGTCTAACCTGCGCGCCATGCCACGCAGGTCCAGTCGCTTTGTCTGCAGAACGGGCCATCTGGTGAAACAGTTACAAGATAGTTATTGACGCTGATAGCATCCGACGGGTACGGTGTCGTCTGAACTTCAAGAAGTTCGATTGCTGTTCATCAATTGCTCGCTCCTCAGCGGTATTCCTTGTCCTCTCCCTCCTTGATGCTTCACGCGCTCCTTAACAGAGCAAATTTCTCTATTTTTTCTCAAGGAATCTTCATGGATACCGGTATCGTCAAGTGGTTCAACGACAGCAAAGGCTTTGGCTTCATCACCCCAGACAATGGCGGAGACGATCTATTCGCGCACTTCTCCGAAATCAGCGGCGACGGTTTCAAGACGCTGGCTGAGAATCAGAAGGTCAGCTTTGAAACGAAGCGAGGCCCGAAGGGTCTGCAAGCGGCTAACATCAAGTCGCTGTAAAGTTTGAAGGGCCCGGTCTCCCGCGATGGAGGCCGGGTTGCAGCGACACCCGCGCGGAGCTTCGTCCGCTAAAGTTGGCGCGATCACTCTTAGTTGCACCTGTTTGTTCATCAGCTTACCAGGCGCTACACGCCTCGTTACGCTTCAATTTCCCTCCGGCCGCAACGCCTCTTTTCGCTTTCCGGCTGCGTCAGATTCTGCTCGCAAGAGCTTTGAATCGGTGTACCCGTGCACATTTCGCACGGCACGCCCTCAATCGAACATCATTAAAATTAAAATGCACAACGAACAAATTCAACAATACAACGGCTATGCCGTCCAAGCCTCGGTGCATCGTTTGCCCGACGGCAGTTTTTCATCCAACCTGCTGCTCGAACGCACCGATAGCGCGCGCACCGAAGGTCGCTACCAGTTCTATTCGCTCGATTACTTCACGAGTGAAGAGCAGGCGCTGCAGCACTCGACACACTGGGCACGCAACTGGGTCGACACGCGCGGTTAAAAGGCGACGCACCGGTTCGAGACAACCAACACATGTGAGACACCAGGTCGACGACGCACCTGGTTCGTCAATAGACGGAGCGCCTCATATACCGGATGATCCCAGATCGGGGTTTCGAGATTCATGTTGACCTGACGTCCTCGGCAGAGGACCTATTCAACATGAGCTTTTCAGCTAAAAAGTAGTGGCACAACGCAACGGGCCGCATTTCGCCGCCGCTGACGCGGCACCACGCGCATGCCCGCAGTGATGCGTTTTCCCGACTTCGTGAACGAAGCAGAGACAACAAAACATTCGCTGTACAAATAGGGCAATGGGTGTAGCATGAAAGCGTTGATTGACCCACAGCCCTTCTCTGCACCTCCCCAGTTGCCTTTTCCAACGGAATCGGGCCGCTCACTTTCATCACAGGCCGAACAACACGGCCGATCATGTGAAGACTGAACTCAGTCGCTCACACTCTTTTCCCGTTTCGTCGCGTGTTGACGCGGCCTTGAAGGAATTTCATGACAACCGGTTTCCGTCACTACCGTGGACTGGAAGTTTGTCCACTGGTTTATCCACATCGTGCCACCGAGCCCGGAGGTGGACACAACTACGACGAAGGGTTCGACGCCGCCGTGCGTATCCTGGAGCCGGCAAGCTCAGGGGAAGCGCCCCGCAGCCGCGTATTCCGGCTTGCGGTGACAAGGCCCTTCCAGAGCGCCGGCGACGCGCGGCGTGCGTCGACTGCCTATGCGGAACGCCTCATCGACACGTGTTCCCAAGACACGAACATCCTCAATCTGGTGTTGTAATTCGCACCTCGCTGCACACCGGAACCCATCGCCACACGTCCGTGGCGGGACACGCAGGCAACATCGGAGATTTGACATGGAAAGAGCAGATCTCTTGAAGTGGATTCGACGCGACGGCTCTGGACTTGTCGACCGGTTTCTGCCGTCAGGGGCCCGCGCCGAGCTCGAAGAGGTGATCCTCGACGGTCGCCACGAGGTCGACGCGGATGCTTATCTGATGTTTGTGTCAGTTCGCGCACTGCTGCGGAAGGACGGCATGGCGAACTGCGATTCGGATCGCGAGGCCGGCCGGATCATGGCCCTGCTGAATGCGTGACGCAGCCCATCCCAGTCACGCGACGTTGGCGCAACGGTGATCGCGGCGCGGCAAACGAACAAGGAACGACAGTGCGCTTCAATTCGACGCGATTCATCATCGACCCGACGCCCCGCAGGGCTGATGGCGAATACATGGCTCATGCCCGCATCAGTAGCAGCCGTGCGGATGGGAGCCAGTACGCCGTTCATCTAAGTGGTGATCTCGCGGGCTTCGACGTGCGCGAAGACGCCATTGCCCATGCGAAAAAATGGGCGCAGGAGTGGCTGGACGTGCGCTTTGGCTGAAGGGAGTCTCACATCGACAAGGGGTTATGGTACGCACCACCGGAGCAAAGGCGTCGGGCCACAAGGAGCACCGATCGTGTCTCTACCCCTGCATCAGATGACATTCATCGCAACGAAACCGAGCAGCGAACCTCGTCGCGGACGTCCAGACGAGTCACCGCGCAAACTCACAACCAGGAAGAAAATTGACTACTGTAATTCCCAAGCTGAACGAACCGGTGGAGGTCGCGTTGCGCCGCTTCCGACGTTCGATCGAGAGCACCGGTTTGATAAAGGAACTGCGGGCCAGAACAGCTTATGAAACACCGACTGCGAAACGCAAACGAAAAAAGGCTGCCGCTGTGGCCCGACTCGGAAAACAGATCAAACGGTCGTTGCCACCGAGGAAGCTGTATTGAGCCGAAGTTGTGATGCGGGTAAGCGAGCGGCGGCTGTACATCCCAGAGCAGTCGTTGTTGGCTCTGCGGTCTGGATGACAGCAATGGGGTCGGGAGGACGCACTGCCGAGTGGCCGCTTCGGGGCAGCGGAATCCCACTGGCTGCTTTTCAGCTATGAATTTGAGGAGCGGACGGACGCGGCCCGACCCGGAAGGGACATCTGCGAGGCCTGATTATCGGTCATTCGACGAGGTCGGACGTAGCAACTCTTTAAGATGCCTGCACACTGAACGTCTTTGCGGCCGCCTCTCGCGCTGGGCAACGCACAGACTCTGCCGGCTTGAAATACGGGCCGGTCATTCCTGGTCGCAGTGGACCTCGAAGTGTGTTAGTGCGGCGGCCCCGAATGCGTTGCTGATTGCAACGTCTGCGGCATCTCGACCGTACGCCATCAACACACGCCCAATGCGCGGCGCGTTGTTTCGTGGATCGAAGGTCTGCCAGGCACCCCCGATATAGGCCTCGAACCACCCTGCGAAATCCATCGGCGCAGCAACGGGCGGCAAGCCCACGTCACTGATGTAGCCGGTGCAGTAGCGCGCCGGGATGTTCATTGCGCGGCACAGCGCGATGCCGAGATGCGCGAAATCGCGGCATACCCCTTTGCGCTCCCGATATACATCCCACGCGGTCTTGGTGGGCCGCGCATGCCCGTAGTCGAATTCGATGTGCCCGTGTACGAAGTTGCAGATTGCCAGCACAGTGTCGCGCCCTGGTGTGCATTGGCCAAAAATCTGCCAGGCGGTTTCGGCCAGCAAATCCGTTTCGCAATAGCGGCTCCCTAGCAGGAAAACGAGCGTATCGTCGGGCAACTGTTCCACCGGATGTCCCCAACCTGGGGGGCGACAATGATTTCGTCCGGTGTACCGACATTCATCTTGGCCGGTAGTGAGGAGTCGGAGGCGGCGTAGCCGCCGCAGACGACGAACTGCCGGCGGCGCCGGGTCGGCGAGGTCTAGGATGGCTGACTGAATCTAAAAAGAGGCGGTCAGCCCATGTCTGGAACCCGCATTACCGACCAACAGGTCCGCCTCTACATGAACCACCGCAAACTTCATCCACAGAAGCTCGCTGCAGCGAAGTCGGGCATAAGCGAGCGCACGGCGCGACGCGTCGAACGTGAAGCCGGACTACCGTCACAGCAGCCCCGGCGCTACTGGCGCTCGCGCCCTGATCCGTTCGCCGACGTGTGGGAGATCGAAGTCGTCCCATTGTTGCGCTCGTCGCCAAGGCTGAAGGCGATCACCCTGCTGCGCAAATTGCAGGAGGACCATCCCGAGCGCTTTCCCGACAGCATGCGTCGCACGTTTGAGCGGCATGTCAGCCAGTGGCGCGCGCTCGAAGGGCCGAACCAGGAAGTATTCTTCCCTCAAACGTATCAGCCGGGCGCGCGAGGCCTATCGGACTTCACACACATGGACAAGCTGTGTGTAACGATCGGCGGCGTCCCGTTTAACCACCTGCTTTATCACTTCGTGCTGGCGTTCTCGCGCTGGGAGTACGCCAGTGTGGTCGATGGCGGGGAGAGCTTCCAGGCGCTCGCAACGGGATTGCAGAATGCGCTGTGGCAGGCCGGCGGCTGCCCGCGCGAACACCGCTCCGACAGTCTGTCGGCAGCCTTCAGAAACCTGCAGGAAGAGGAAGACTTCACGGTTCGCTATGCGGCACTGCTCGAACATTACGGGATGGAAGGCACGCGCAACAACCGTGGCATGGGTCATGAGAATGGCAGCGTCGAATCCTCGCATCGCTATCTGAAGGATCAGGTCGATCAGGCTCTGGAGTTGCGCGGTCACCGCGATTTCGCGGACCGGGCCGCGTACGACGAGTTCGTGCGCGGGGTGGTGATGCGCCGCAACCGGCGCAATGCTGCAGCGTTCCAGATCGAGCGCGAACACCTGCTGGATCTGCCTGAGCACCGTACCACCGACTTCGCCGAGGAGGAAGCACGCGTGACACGCTGCGGCACGTTCACCGTGCGTTGCGTCCTGTACAGCGCCCCGTCGCGGCTGATCGGTCATCGCCTGAAGGTACGCCTCTACAGTGACCGGCTCGATTGCTATCTGTCCGGCGCGCTCGTGCACAGCACGGCGAGAGCCACGCACACGAGCAAACGGCGCGGTCGCGGCATCGACTACCGGCACTTCATCGACTCGCTCAAACGCAAGCCGCAGGCCTTCAGGGGTCTCGCGTTCCGTGACGATCTGTTTCCGCGTGAGGCCTACCGACGGACCTGGGAGCGCCTGGAGGAGGCGCTGACGCCGCGCAGCGCATGCAAGACCATCGTGGGCTTGCTTGAGCTGGCAGGAAACCACGGCGTCGAGGCGCAACTGGCGCAGAGACTCGACGCATTGCTGGAACTCGGTGAACTGCCCGATCTGAAGGCGCTGTTCGCTGAGTTCGCGCCGCGCCAGGCCGAGTGTCCGGTGGTTGTCGTCGAGATGCCGTCCGCCGCGCTCTATGACACGTTGCTCGATGAGGAGGTGCTCGCATGAACACCGCCTACGATGCTGGCCGTATCGCGCTGATGCTCAACGAATTGCGCCTGCCAACGATCAGTCGATTATGGCCGGACTTCGCTGAACGCTCGGACAAGGAAAGCTGGCAGGCGTCCCGGTTACTCGGCGCATTGCTCGAACATGAACTCGCCGAGCGGGCCAAACGAAGAATCGAGCGTCACCGTACCGAGTCACATCTGGATCTGACCAAGACGCTCGCCACCTTCGACTTCGGCGTTGTGCCGATGGTCTCGAAGGCGCATGTGATGGCGCTGGCCACCGGCGATTCGTGGCTTGAGAAAGGCGCCACGATCCTGATGTTCGGTCCACCCGGGCACGAGACATAATGCTCACCTCCCTATGTCATTGAAGATCAATGGATAATTGATTTGAGTTATCTGATTGCGGACGGTCCGCAGCTCGTCGCTCCAGATAATTGTCGACGTCCACCTGCTGGATGATCCATGGCGCACCCAGACAAGCCTGTGACGCCGGCAACCTCCCGACTCGAATCAGGCGGATGACGGTTGGCGCACTGATACCCAGCAGGGTGGCTACTTCTGTAACCGTCAGTTCGCGGCGCTCCTGCCGTTCGCCTTCGCGATATGCAGGGATTCGATGGTCCTTCCGCAGCGTGCAGATTCGCGCGGCGGTCCAGGTGTGGCCCTTCGCCGTCCGTTTGCCTAGTCGATTGATGACCGCCGCTACGCCTTGATCTGCCAACGTTCTCGCCAACGCGCGAACGATGTCTATCGTTGCGACATCGGTGGCCCAGCGATGCTCACCTGTGTGGTTCTTCTCGAACACGATCTCGGTGTGATCGCCTCCTTGCCAATGCACGAGTGCACGAATCGTGTCGTCCTGCTTTGTGGCAACGATCTCCTTGACGACCGTCCTAAGAATGCGTTTCTTGATCTCGACCGAACTGGCCGGGTGGTGCCATAGCCGGGGCAGGTCTTCACCGAGTCGCAGAAGTTCATCACGCGCGCCCGCACTCAGCGCCCTCGATGACTGTTCGCGCAGGAGGTCGAGTTCGGTCTGTATTTGCACCTGCGTCTTCAGCGTTTCATTCCACCGTCGCTCAAGTTCCGCCGCAACCAGCCGGTTCTCAGGATCAATCGCATCGTATTGCCGACGTGCTCGCGCAGCTTCATACCGCGCCTGTTCAAGTGCCAGCTCCTTGTGCCGCACGCGTTCGTCCTGCTCTGTTCGTGTACGTTCAATGGCCTCGAGTGATGCACGAATACCTAACGGTTGAAGTTGGCGCAAAACTTCTTCAGTAACGCGTTGATCAACACGAACCGCACCAAACGAAATGCAGCGAGGGCCACCATGATTGATCATGCTGCCCTGACAGTTGTACCGCGCGACGGTGCCTTTGGTGCCGGAATACGCAACGTGCAGCTTGCGCCCGCAGTGACCGCAACGAAGCAGTCCCGCCAGAAGCGAGCTCCCGCGCTTGACAGCGCCGCGGACCATGCTGCCCTTCATGTTCGCGTTATTGGTAATCAATTTGCGGTTCGCCTCGTACTCGTCCCAGCTAATGTAGCCCGCGTGGTGCTCGATGATCAAGGCCTGCCATTCCTCGCGCTGAAGGGGGTTGCCCGCAAACACTCGCTTGCGTCCGTTCACAATGCGAGCAATAGTCCGGGTCTTGCCAAACGCGTATGCGCCGCCATAAGTCGGATTCGTCAGGATGTGCAGAAGGGTGTTATAGACGGGAAGCTTCCATACAATGTGGCGACCGTCCGGGCCGTAGTTCACCGCGGGTAGCTCAATGCATTCCTGTCGAATCCATAGGAGGACCTGCCTGACGCTACCAAACTCGCGAAACTTCCGGAACGCCAGATCGAGCGCTTCCCGGACGCGGGTATCAGGATCCTTCTCGATACGATTTCCTTGTGCACGCACATAACCGATTGGCACCGACGTGAACAGTTCACCGCGTTTGGCTTTCTGATCAAGAGCCGCCTGTGAGCGTTGGCGAAACGTCGAAAGCTCCATCTCGGAAAGCGTGCCCTTCATGCCTAACAGGAGGCGATCGTTAGGCTGTCTCGGATCGTAAATTCCATCTTCGTCAATCAGCAGGCATCCTACAAGACGGCAGAATTCCAGAAGCGTGTGCCAGTCACGACCATTGCGCGCAAGACGCGAGGCTTCGATGCAGAATACGGCACCCACTTCGCCGCTGCACAGTGCCACCAATAGGCGCTCGAATCCGGGACGATGATTGCCAGAGCCGGAGCGACCCAGGTCGTCATCGATAACCGTCGCATCTGGCCAGCCAAGTCCGCGTGCGCGATCGGCAAGCCCGTATTGGCGCAACTGGCTCTCGCGATTGTGGTGGACCTGATCCAGCGTTGACTGACGGACGTACACGTATGCACGACGGGAAAGGTGTTCAGCGCCGATCTTGCTCATCACGCGCCTCCGCTTCGATGACGTCGATCAACGCGAACATCAGCAGCGCCAGTTGCGTCACCAGCTCGGCTTGCATCTCCTCTGATACTAACGCCTCCGGCACAGTTTCCTCGAACAGATCCTTCTGCCTCGTCATCTGGTTGCGCATCTTTGCCTCCCTCAGGTGTTACCGCCGCAAAGCACGATAACGCCGTGTCGA
Source organism: Paraburkholderia sp. HD33-4 (assembly GCF_021390635.1). Classification (NCBI taxonomy): domain Bacteria; kingdom Pseudomonadati; phylum Pseudomonadota; class Betaproteobacteria; order Burkholderiales; family Burkholderiaceae; genus Paraburkholderia; species Paraburkholderia sp. HD33-4. The sequence goes on from NZ_JAJEJS010000004.1 coordinate 371,525, forward strand.
CCAGGCGCAGAAGTTCGATCAGCACCGCATGAGGCAACTCCGGCTGGACGACGACAGACATGCGGGCAGCATCCTCGCCTGCCATCCACGGCGGAAGATGCGTCAGAGTGCCATCGGGCTGCCTGATAGTCAGATACGACTCGCCCCGGTAATTGTTCATCCCGATGACGGTTATCCGTTCACCGCAGCGAGGGTGAAACGGATAGCGGATGATCACATCATCGCAATGATGATGGGCAGTGTGTAGTGGGTTCGCCCGGCAGCGGGAAAAGTCACTTGGGGTCCGCCATCGGCCATGCGTTAATCGACGCCGGCTATCGCGTATTGTTCACGCGCACCGGCGAAATCGTGCAGAAGCTCCAGGTCGCGCGCCAGAGTCTGCAGCTGCCTTCGGCGCTGGCGAAGCTTGACCGGTTCGACCTGATCATCCTCGATGATCTGTCGTACGTGAGGAAAGACCAGGCCGAAACCAGCGTGCTGTTCGAGTTGATCGCCGAGAGGTATGAGCGGAAAAGTCTTCTGATAACGGCCAACCAGCCGTTCTCCGGCTGGAACGACGTCTTCCCGGACCCCGGCATGACGGTGGCCGCCATCGACCGGCTCGTCCATCACTCGACCATCTTTGAGCTGAATGTCGAAAGCTATCGGCGCCGCACAGCCAGCGACAAACAGAAAGAGCGCCGCCGTCAATTACCCACTGACACCCCGAACGGAGCGACAACCATGACCCCCTGACGCAGCGACAATCACCTCGGCCGACCGGCCAAGATGTTTGTCGGTAAACCGGACTTCCTGCTTGACGCTATCCACCAACCATCGTCGGGGCGCGTTTCCATGGCATCTGGCACGTTCAGCAGCGCCGTAGTGCGCAACGCCACTCGTCCGATGGGCGCGACAATGCGGCTGCACAGGTTACCGAACAGATCGCGATACTGGCTGATTGATAACGGCGGGTCGGTAAGGAGCAAATCCGCCAGGATAATGTCTTTGGCATGCGAAAAATGGGTATTGAGCATCAGCATCATCGGCGTAACCTGCGGGCACTCGTATGACAGATCATATCCGACGCGAAGCTTCATGATTTCTCCTTGGCTCGCATGATTTCCGGGGCGTTTGCCTGATATTGCGGAGGAGCATCGAAAGCTCACTCCACGGCTCATGGCATCCGGCGCATTTCAAAGCAGCAGCACGGAAAACGGCGGCTACTGGTCGGACGCGGCGCGACGCGATGACCGACGGACTTGTCCCGGGTTCGACCAGTAAGCGGCAAACAACGCGTCTGATTAGTGGTGCGTCCAGTCTGCCATAAGCGCGAGAAGCTTAGTGGGCGAGTAGGGTTTCCGAAGAAATGCGGTGGGCCGGACATCACTTGGAAACATATCAATCGCCGATAGCAGCAGGAAAGGAATACGCGAGTAGACCGGATGTGTCGCCAGCGACCGCCACAACTCAATCCCTCCCATTACAGGCATCATGTTGTCCGAAACTATGATATCTGGAGCTTTCGCATGCACCGACGCCAGTGCAAGCGCTCCATCATTTGCAATGTCTATGGAGAAACCTGCCTGCTGTAGGATTGTCCCAAGCGCGGAGCGCAAAGATGGATCGTCGTCGACGATAAGGATAGTTGGCACAATTAGCCCGGAAAACGTGCGTCAAGACGCAACAAAGAGTCCTATTCCGGATGTGCAGAGTTATGTTCATTGCACGCGGGAGGTCAGATACCTCGTCACCCCATACAGCCATCAACCGCCGCAATTACTGTGCCCGAGCAGGGCATAAAATAGGCGCTTGAGCTAATAACTAGCGCCATGCAAGCCCATAACAGTTATGCGGCGACGTTCCTCGGGCTATCAGATCACTCTGGAACGGCAATATCGCCGCTTACCAGTTTCCAACCGTAGGCCGTGGCGAAGTCCTTGGCGCTCTGGGGATCTTTGCATACGGGCATGTCTGCACACCCGTCGAACGGATAAATGACCCGCTTGTCGGAGAGACGGATCACCTTCAACGTCGGAACAACGCCAACCGTTGTCCGACGAAACGATGCAGCGACTTCATAGTGCTGGCTTCCACGCTTCAATTGCTGCATTCGTGTGTCCTCGCGATCGTGAGATGTTCTGCACGCCTATAGATCGCGCAGCGACTGCCCGTCGACCTGACCGTCGATCAGTTGCTCGGCATATTCGCTTGACGCCTTGCGCGCCTCACCCGCCTCACCAAACGGCAACCGATGTGGAACGCGAAATACGCGGCTGGCCGTCAATGTATGGTTGGTGCCTCGGCGACAAATCCTGACAGCAGCGTCGAAGCCCCCCCCACCGTAGTCGAAAGATCCCACGGCTCCGCGGGGATTGTGGGGATAGACGAGGGGATAAATCTCCAACCCCCTGTAAGTTCTGATGCACTCGCTCATGATGTAGTCCAAGGCTGTGTGTCATGATGGGAAGCAATCGGGACCGCCCAGCATGCGGCAAATGGGCGGTGCGGCAAACGAAAAGGCGATGCAATGCGTCCTGCTGGCCGCAATGTAGTTATCGCAGCGGCGAAGCGTGCGGGATCGGCGTCCGGAGACGGAATATCGCTTCCTCTGGAGGAGGCAGAAAGCTAACCAGGACTAGGCGGGACCGGGTGACGCCCAAGGGCACTCCAATGGACGACAGGCGATGGGAGGAAGCTGGAAGCGATGCGTCTAGTGTATCACCAACCCAGTAGTGGGCCGCTCTTTTGAGAAGCGTCAGATCAGTCGGCCGGTTGTCAGAGTATGCTTCCGGATGCGTAGTTCGACCGCCACGGGTCCTTCACAACATAGCCAACGACATCGCCGCGCTCCGGCAACACATGCGTGATCTAGGATGATCTGTTCGAGTTTGAAGAATAACTTCGATGAGCCCCCCGTCTGGGCGCCGCGGTGTTGGACATCTATATGCCTGTGGCGGGATGAATCGAGTGCTTACGATTGTCAGCGATCCGGCCGTCGATGTTGAATGACCGATTGTGGCCGATTGGGTGAGGTCGCCAACGGCCGCCTACTGGCACTCCAGTTTGCAGATCCCGAATTTGGCTGACTGACCGGTTTGGAGAACGTTGTCTGACCGGAGCGGGTCGCAAGTACGCGTTGGCGACGGCGAGACGCGTCACTCACGATCGCTGAGGTGCGAACGGCCGGAGAGTGTTCCGAAGCTGACCGACCAATGCCAACACCTGAGCGTCTCCTATGGCCGACAACTTGCCAGCCGAGTCATGGCGCGAATGACCTGTTTGCGATCTGCCGCACCCCTCACATGAGGCCCCAAGGCAGGCGCGTCTGCAGCCAGCGGATGCGCGAACGGCGACACAGGCGTTCAAGCCCGGCGCTATCCATGCACTGCGCTCACGACATGATCCTTTGGGGCGCCACGACTGCCTTGGAGTCCGAAGTCAGGGCCTCGCTAGGACGCTTGCCCTGCAGCATGCCGCAGGTCTGCTCGTGGAACTGGGATGGCGCTGGCTGCGCCTCCAGCCAGGCAGCCTCCTGACTGAGTGGTTCAACCGGCGCTTTGCGGGCAACGGCAGCCGAACGACGGGTGGGCATCGTCGCGCTGGCACGGCGCCTTGCCTTTGCGCTATGGCGCTACCTGGAACACGCCGAGATCCCGGCCGGGGCCTCGCTCAACCCTGTTGTCCCCTGAAGTGCCGGGTCAACATCGTTCGCCTAGTCTGGCAAGGAACGCATCATGATGAGAGGTCGACACACCCGTACCGTCGGCGGGTCACCGCACGGTGACCGAAGCCAAAGATGGGGCGCGCCGGTAACTGGGATTTGCCAGTGCGCCTTGCGCGCATGCTGCATGAGGTGCAGGCCATCTTTGCACTGCACGGATAGAAGTTCGTTTCGGCACTGACTGGAACGCTCGCCACCCCCGACCTCAGATCAAGATCGAATCACCGTGCGACACGACCGTTTCACATCACTCGCAACACAAAGGTGCCGGGGTGAAATCTGATGCGTCTACCTGACGATCGAACACGGCTTGACAAACAACTCCCCATAGAAGCTGACGGTCGCCGATCAACGCCTGTGCGCCGGCTGAAGTTCGCTTCACGGACCTTCGCAAACCCGTGCCAACGAATGTCTCCTCTCTCGTGACGAGTGAGTCTTCGCGACCCTCTTCGGACATACGCGGTTGTTATCGCTCGAAGACCGCTTCCAAAGGCGCAACGGCCACTCGTGCTGCCACGTCGGGCGCCCATACGGCCGCCAACGGCGATACAAATGGCGAACTTCGCCCGTGGCGGCCTGTCGAGTCGCGTCGATTCCTTGAGCGGCTTCGAGATGCAGCGATCGCTCGGTTACTCGAGTACCAAAATCAGCGCTCGACCTTTGCTGACGACGGTGTCGGGTCATCGGCTCATCTAGCCCTGGACGACGCGGCGATCATCGCGGCGCCGAGAGTGGTTGTGAAAACGCCAGCCCATTGAGTGCGGCTCAGGCGTTCTCTACGAAGCACGAGACCGAACATCGCAGTCACACCACCTGACAACGCGCTAAGAACGGTCACTACGGCGCTTCCCCCATGCCTCATCCCAAGAACCAAAAAGCACAATGCGCAGACATTTGTGCTTGATTGCAGTATGAATACGGGAGAGCGGGCCAACCCTCCAGTCTGTGAAACCTTACGAATACACCCGAGAGCCGACACGCAAAACGTGACGCCATAGTTAGCTAACAATACGGTCAAGGTTCCGAGTCGAGGGATCGCATAGTGCCCTTGCAACCAGAACGCGATGCCGTAAAGAATGGCTGCTGCACACGCAAACATCAATGCGCGCCGTCCTGTGCGCGACTCCGAACCTCGAAGCTTGAGGCCTGCTGCCAAGGGTATCCCACCAAGGCAAATGAGCACTCCGGTCGTCGCTCTTACGGTGAGCGACTCTCCCGAGCACAGGGAAAGGACTGTAGTCACCGCGCCGTAGCACATCGCGATCGGGGCAACGACCGCGCTCTGACCGATAGCGAGACCGCTCGTGAGGCAGAACGATGCGGAAACTGATGCTGCCGTCGCTGCCGCAATGGATAATGAGCCGCTCGCGTCGACAAGCGGCCGCATCGCACCGGGCTGAATGCCCAGCCATACAGAAACGGTGGTCAGCCCAATCGCGCTTGACAGGAACATCGTCCCGGCAACTCCGCCCTTCTCCGCCATCGATTTCGCGAGAAAGTCAGCCAGACCCCAGCACATCGCCGCGCCGATGCCAAACAGTACGGACATAAGGCACCCCCTATAGGCGATCAACCTAACACGGTCTCGCAGTATGAGGTTGCTCAGTAATTCGCTGGTCGAACGTTTCGTCGAACTGCCGCAGCTGAACTCGAATCACGGTTTGTCTCCCCCAGCCGAAGATGGTCCGACCGGGAACAAAACATGCGGACGCGACTTTAGCGAACCCGAAACTCAAAGGTAATCTTGCCCATGGACGCTCACCGGGCCAAACTCGATCCTCGAGAGGAGACTTTCCTGGTCGATAGCGACGGCGACTGCCTGCGACGATTGGCACCGCGAAATCCTTCCAGCCGTCCGCCGGTCCTCTATCTGCATGGCGCAACCCGTCGGCGCTCTCCATTGCCTATCGCTTTAACGGCCAGTCGTGGCGTGACGCGCTATGCGCCGATGGCTTTGACGTCTGGACGCTCGACTTTCTCGGGTTTGGCGGTTCGGACCGTTATCGTGAGATGCAGATCGCCGCGACCGGCCAAGCGCCGCTGGGACTCGCAGCGCAGGCGGTTGGGCAGGTTGAGGCGGCAGTCCGCTTCATTCTGGATGCCGGTCGATGCGGCCGCGTGTCCCTCATTACCCACAGCTGGGGCTCGATGCCCGCAGGACTATTCGCCGCTCAGCACCCGACGCTGGTCGACCGCATGATCATGTTCGCGCCGCTCGGGCGCCGCGAAGGGCCACGCTACATGCCGCGTCCCTCACTCCCAGCCTGGAAATTCGTTACCAACGAAGACCAATACGCCCGGTTTGTCGAGGATGTGCCACCGGGCGAGCATCCCGTTCTGGCGCGCGGCGATTTCGCTGCCTGGGGCGAGGCCTATCTCGACAGTGATCCCGGTGCGCGCGAACGTGACCCGCCCGCGGTGAAAACGCCGACAGGCCCACTGGTTGAGATTCTTCGCGCCTGGCACGGCGAACTTGCCTGGGAGCCGGAGGCAGTGACCGCACCGGTCGCAATCATTCGCGGCAGTTGGGACCGTGTCTCAAGCGAGTCCGACCTGCGCTGGCTGTTCGACCGTCTCACCCGCGCCGCGGAACGCCGGATTGTCACGATCGCTCGCGGCACGCACCTCATGCATCTCGAAGAAATGCGTACTGCGCTTTGGCGCGAAAGCATCGCCTTCCTCGCAGGCAACAACTTCACCGTTCCGGCAATGCCAACCCAAGGAGACACTGTCATGCAGGATCACCATGAGAGCAAGGACATCGCCGGCTACAACCCCGGCTCGCCCGAAGTCGCCAGATCGCCGATCACCCTCGACGAACTCAGAGACCTCAAGGCGACCTGCCTCTTCACTGACGAGGACATTATTTATTTGCGGCTAAGCTACGAGGTACTTAAGGACCAGGCCGAGGATCTTGTCACCATGTGGCGAGGCATCATCGCGCAACATGTGCACCTTGCCAGCTACAGCTTCGACCGCGATACCGGTGAGCCTGACAAAGAGTACGGCGCTGCCGTCGGCAAACGCTTCGCCCAACGGGTGCTCGATACCGCGCGGGCCGAATACGACCAGGAATGGCTGGATTATCAGTTTGAAATCGGCCTCCGCCATCACCGAGCCAAGAAAAATGTCACGGATCACGCCAATACTGCCGCTCACATCCGCGGCCGCGACGTTCTAGGCTTCGCCGCCGCGACGGTCGCGCCGATGCGGCCCTTTCTGGCGAATGGTGGCCATTCTGCTGAAGTCGTACAGCGCATGCAGGACGCCTGGTGGAAATCGATGATCTTGCAAGTCACGCTCTGGGCGCAACCCTACATGAACCCGGGCGATTTCTGAGGAGGCCAAACGTGTACACGTTATGCATCCGCTATACGCTCGATCCGAACAGGTTGAAGCATTTTCGCCATTACGTCGAGCATGAGCTTCAGGCAATCCGCAATGCCGGCGGCAAGATCATTGGATACTGGCTGCCGACCGATTTCGCCGGGCCAACCAATATCGCTTATGGCCTGATCGATTTCCTGACGCTTGCGTCCTATGAGCAATACCGCAAAGCCTTGGCCGAAGATCCGCTCCATCAGCGTAACGCAGACGAACTCACCCCGAGCGGCGCCGTCCTCAGCATGGAGCGCTCGATCATCGAGCGCACTTCCGATGGAATAGAGGGCTAAGGGTGGGCCAGCGTCCGAACGGTCCGAACGAAAGCGTTCCAAAGTCGTGACGAGGGGCGGTTTCACGAGAGCATTTTTTAGATACTTCTCGGCAGTCGCGACGCCTCACCTGACGGCGCAGAGATCTGTCTCCGCCATCGCAATTCCCATCTACCGGTGCGCGGGAATCGCGCTTGCTGCGTCGTTGGAGTTACAGCGGAGGTGACATGCGATGTGCCCCTATGCGAACAGCGAATTGCCCGATACCGCCGAAGCGCATTTCGCCGTATTTGCCACGCCTTTGATCAATCAGGCTGTCTCCCATGCAGCCACCCTGCAGACGCATCCCGACGCAGAGGTGCTGCACAAACTTCGGGTCGCACTTCGGCGTCTGAGGTCACTTCTTTGGGCGTATCGTCCTTTGCTTGATAAGGAAGTCGACGACCGGCAACGAGCGCTTTTCAAAGACCTCGCTGCAGCGGCCGGCCAGACGCGCGACTGGGATATCCTTATCGATTTGTTGGGCAAGGTCTCAGCCGAGAAAAATATTCCTCTCGATCACCTGCGTGCTGCGCGGGCGGCGGCCTCCGACAGAAGTCGGGCAACGTTGTGCCACGCCGAAATCAGCGCGAAGCTGGATGATGCCTTGAAAAGCTCCGACGTCGCATTGAGCCATGCACACCGGCATATGCCATTGAAGAAATTTGCACAAAAGCGGCTCCAATCAGCGGAAAGGACATTGCACAAACGCATGCGCGCGGCTTCCCGCAGCACTGGTTCCGATTACGAGGCTTATCACGAAGTCCGGAAAGCGGGCAAGAAAGTGCGCTACCTGCTCGATTTCTTTGAACCAATGCTTGGTCACAAGCAACTGAAATCGGTGAAAGCGTTGAAGAAGATCCAGAAACGTTTTGGCGCGCTGAACGACGTGGTGGCGAGTCAGGAACTGCTCAATGACAATCGGGCACTGTTCGCCAGTGACAGTGCCGCAAGACAGGCTCTTAAGGCGTTGGAAAAGGAGCGCAAAAAAAACTTCGCTCGGCCGCCAGCTTGCTGCGCTGATTCAGGACAGCGATTTACTGCGAAGGAAAACGGAAACATGCTGACGCAACCGTCGCCTTTCTGAGTATGCCGGCCACTCGTCAACAGTCGTCTGGACGGCTTCCTCGCCCCTTCAGGTGGACCCGCTTTAGTTGTAACGGTCGAGAACTCAAAGATGAACTTGAAACCGTTCTGATGATTGTTCGGTTTTCGTCATAGTCTCCCACAGGGATGATGGGAGTTCGTTTGTGGTACGCGACCTCAATGCCCGCCTTGGGCGGAATTGACCGGGATTCGCACCCGACCCGACCAGCCGTTGCCTTTTGGCGATCCAATGATACCTTCCGCTCGGACGGCTGGTGATCAACTGAATGCCGCCCGGGGACCTACAGGCAAATTTCGGCCATTGCAGTCATCGGGTTGATCGCGCGTCAGGGGTCACTGTCGGTTGCACAGCGGACGCCATCAAAAAAAATGGACAGGACAATCGCCAAGGGTTTGCAGCGGGCCTGGCTTCGCCCTCACTATTGTCTATTCATTTTGGCCTGTCCGTGCATCAACGCGATAAGCGCATGCAATCGTTCTGCACTGAATGGCTTGCGGATTGACGTACATTCGAATCCGATCTCTTCAGGAGCCGGAGCTTCACTGCCCGACGCGAACACGATTCTGATTCCCGGATGTAACTCGAGCGCAACTCTTGCCAGTTCAACGCCCGACTGTCCCGGAAGCAGAATGTCCGTGAGTAGCACATCCGGTCTTTTTGTCGACAGCATCGGCATCGCCTCTTCTGCGTTGGCGGCCTGTTGCACGTCATAGCCCATGCAGACCAGAAGTTCGCTGACCGCCTCCCGCGAGGCGCCGTCATCGTCCACGATAAGAATCGAGAGACTTGCTGGCGCCTGAGTCGCTCCCAACGGCGCACGACCAACCGGTTGTCCTCCCGTCGAAGTGTCCGCGTCCTTCGTGCGAGCCGGCCCAAGCAACCGGCGGATCTTCGAGGCCAACTGCTCCCGGCTGTAAGGCTTGCTCAGCAGGTGAACGCCCGGATCCAGCCGGCCACCATGTACGATCGCATTCTGCGTATAGCCCGACGTAAAAAGAACTTTCATGTGTGGCAGCATCCGGGTCACGATTTTCGCGAGTTCCGTGCTGCGCATCGGTCCGGGCATCACGACGTCCGTGAACATCAGATCGAGATGCACCCCGCTTCGCACGATCGCAAGTGCGCTTTGTGCATCTTCGGCTTTCAGCACCGTATAGCCCAACTGCCTGAGCGTTTCGACGACCGTTGCCTGTACGCGCCGGTCGTCCTCGACGACGAGAATGGTTTCGGACCCGCCCGTGAGGGCGACGGGCTGCACGGGCTCGAATTCGGCAGCGCTCTCCATCGAACGAGGCAGATAGATCTTCACGGTCGTTCCGTGTCCAGGCTCGCTGTAAATCCTGATGTGACCGCCGCTCTGCTTGATAAAGCCATACGCCATGCTCAGCCCCAGCCCGGTGCCTTGCCCTTCTGGCTTGGTCGTAAAGAACGGTTCAAAAGCGCGCTCAAGCACCTCGGCAGGCATACCCGTCCCGGTGTCGGTGATCGCCAGAAGTACGTATTGCCCCTCGAGAACATCCGCGGCGAGCGCACTGTAGTGATCGTCGAGCATTGCATTCGATAACTCGAGCGTCAGTTTGCCGCCTTCCGGCATGGCGTCGCGAGCGTTGATGGCAAGGTTCAGGACGACATTCTCGAGGTGATTCGGGTCAACCAGCGTGTTCCATAGGCCACCAGCAATGACCGTTTCCACGTTGACGATTTCGCCCAACGCCCGCCTGAGCAGGTCGTCCATGCTGCGCAGCATGACGGCCAGGTTCACCACGATCGGCTGCAACGCCTGGCGGCGGCCAAACGCTAGCAACTGCGATGCGAGGTTTGCCCCATGCTCGACTGCTTCGATCGCCTTGTTCAGACGCTCTCTGGTCCAGACATCTCGACCGTGCCGTCCTTCGAGCAGTTCGAGGTTACCTCGTAAAACCTGCAGTACATTGTTGAAATCGTGCGCCACCCCGCCGGTCAGTTTGCCGAGCGCTTCCATCTTCTGCGATTGAAGGAGCGCCGCGCGCGCCTTTTCGAGCTCTTCATGAGCGGTCTTGCGTTCCGTCACGTCGCGGGTGATCTTGGCGAAGCCGATCAGTTCTCCCTGTTCGTCGCGGATTGCGTCGATGACGACATTGGCCCAAAACCGGCTGCCGTCTTTCCTGACCCGCCATCCCTCGGTTTCGAAACGCCCCTCCATGGCGGCCGTATTCAGGTTGCGCTCCGGCAGTCCCTCTGCCGCATCCTCAGGCGTATAGAACCGCCGGAATGCCTTCCGATAATTTCGGTCGCTTCATAGCCCTTGATACGTGCTGCCCCGAGGTTCCAGTTGGTCACGTGCCCTTCGGGCGACAACATAAAGATGGAGTAATCAGTCACGCCCTGTACCAGCAGCCTGAACCGCCGCTCGCTTTCGGTCATCGCTTCATAGGCGAGACGTTTGTCAGTCGTGTCGCGTACGATCTTCCCGAAGCCGGTGCAGGTGCCGTCTGCGCCACAAAGAGCGGTAATGAGCACGCTGGCCCAGAAGCATGTGCCGTCCTTGCGCACGCGCCAGCCTTCCGTGTCGTATTGCCCATGCTCGCGCGCGGCGCGTAGTGCCGCCTCCGGGACGCCCTTGCGCCGGTCATCCTCCGTGTAAAACAGGGAGAAGTGCCGCCCGATGACTTCATCTGCTTCGTAGCCCTTGATGCGCCTCGCGCCCGGGTTCCAACTGGCGATTTTCCCTTGCCCCGTGAGCCTGAAGATCGCGTACTCCGAAACCCTCGCAATCAGGGACTGCATCCACGATGAATCGATGTTCTGGTTCTGCTCGCCGTCCATCAGACCCCTCGATTGACGTTGCCGTCGAACGTAGTGCGCTCCGGCAAGCCGGCAGCGCCTGTCCGCAACTCGGTTGGGCATTCCATGCGACCGCGCGGCAGCAGGTGCGGCGCCTTGATAATCTGCAGTAGCGACCGCCCTGCATGCCGCGCGTTGTCGTTGTATTACCCGATTATGCCCGAACGGAGTTCCAGATCGCAGCGGGTTCCAGGAAGGTCGGCGCCGCGTCAGGCGTCAGTCGACCTAACCCTTGCTCCCGATGAGGGGCAGCATAGAGGACAGTTTTGAAACCGAAGAAACTGAAGCACGGCAGTTGCCATTCTGTAGTCCGCGAGTCAGGTGCAACGACAGCCGCCTCGACAGCGCTCCGCATATCGCGGTGCCGATGGTTTTTCACGCCGAAAACGCCATCGCGTCAAATCCCCGCTATCCGACCAGCAACGACTGCCCACCATCGATCCAAACCGGCGTGCCGGTAATAAACCGCGCACGATCGGACGCGAGGAACACCACCATCTCGGCGATATCGTCGCCGCTACCAGCCTTGCCGTCAGTGAGCGGGATCTTTCCTTGCGGATAATTGGCCGGCTCCGACGCCTCATCGTTCGATCGCGCTTGCGTGTTCGCGTCGATTTCGGTGTCGATCTTGCCGGGGCAGATTATGTTCACACGAATCCGGTGCTTCGCGAGTTCGAGCGCAGTCATCTGGCCGAGCGCCAGCAGTCCCGCCTTGGTCGTCGAATAAGCGGAAGCACCGCCATGGCTGAACATTCGCGTGCCGTTGATCGACGAAATGATGACGATCGAGCCGCCGCCCGCACGCTTCAGATGCGGCACGGTTAGATGCAGCGTCAGATAGGCGCCACGCAGGTTCGTGTTGATCGTGTTGTCCCACTCGGCCGGCTTCAGTTCGTCGATCGGCGCCCAGACGCCATTGATCCCCGCGTTCGCGACGACAATGTCGAGTGAACCCGTCTGAGAAAACGCGCGATCGAGTTCCTGTCCGAAGCCGAGCTCGTCGCGTATGTCGGCAGTAAAGCCGAACGCCGCACCACCACGCTGAACGATCTCGTCGACGGTCGCCTTCGTTTCGTCGTCTTTGTGCGCGTGCACGATCACCTTGGCGCCCGCAGCCGCGAGATGCAACGCGCTCGCCTTGCCAATGCCGGAGCCCGCGCCCGTGACGAGCGCAGTCCTGTTTTGCAGGTCCACTTTCTTCCTCCGCTGATAAGTTTGGTCAAGGGTATGTTGCGATTTGATCGCCGCTTCTCCCCTGTCCGTCGCCGTATAGTTCCTTGGTCCATGATCGAGCAAGCTCCAGACCCGCGAAAATCCGAACGGGAAATTCGTACTTCCCGCTTCTATTTGCCCAGTGATCGCCTGACACTAGCCACATCGCGTGTCGTAACAGGCGCTGCTGTGTTGCCCCATGCGTTGCGTACAAAGGTCAGCACGTGCGCCATTTCGGCATCGGTCAAATCGCCCGCGAAAGAGGGCATTTTCTTCGGCTGGGGGCCGGATTCCGTATGCGGTGCTTCGCCACCCTCGACCAGCAGCCTGACGAGCGAGTCGGTGTTCGCGCTCAACACCGCTGGATTGCCCGCGAGACGCGGATACCGGAGCGCTTCGCCGGATCCGTCCGCGTGGTGGCAGCGGGCGCAGAATCCCCGATAGATCCCCGCGCCAGGCAGTTCAACTTCTCCCGCATCGATTGCGCGCACCATCTGCGTCGCGGTGCGCCCATCATCGTAGTGTCCGGACGGCTCGCGCGCAGGCAAACTCTTCAGATAGTGTGCTATTGCCTGCAAATCGTCGTCGGACAGATACTGGGTGCTGTCCTCGACGACCTGAACCATGCTGCCGAACGTCACCAGTCCGCCGCCATGTCCGCGCTTCAGGAAAGCGGCAATCTCGTCCTCTGAAAAGCGGCCAAGGCCCGACGCGTTATCGCCGCTCAGATTCGGCGCGAACCAGTGATCGTTCTCGCCGCCTGTCAGGTACAGGCGCGAATTCTCGCTGTAACCGCGCTCCTCATAAGCGGGCCCACGCGGCGTATGACACGCTCCACAGTGCCCGAGCGACTGCACCAGATAAGCACCGCGATTCCATTGCGCGTCGCGACGTCGTTCCGGTACGAACCTGCGGTCAGGCGCAAACGTCAGACTCCATAGGCCCAGCGCCCAACGTTGATTGAACGGAAACGGCAACGCCGTACGCGGCGGCACTTGCGCAACGGGCGCGACGCCGTGCATGAAATACGCGTAGAGCGCGTGCATATCGTCGTCGCTGATCTTCGCGAACGATGGATAAGGCATCGCCGGATAGAGCCGGCGGTTGCCGGGTGCCACGCCCTCTCGCACGGCCCGCTGGAAATCGTCATAACTGTAGTGTCCGATGCCCGCACCGGGATCGGGCGTAATGTTCGACGACCAGATCGTGCCGAACGGTGAATTGATCGCAAGGCCGCCCGCGAATGGCGCTGACGCGTGCAAGGGTTCCTTGCCCGACGGTCCGCCTGGCGGCGCCGTATGGCAACCGGCGCAATCGGCGGCTTTCGCGAGATACTCGCCTTTGGCGATCAGCACACTCTGCTCGCTATCGGGAGGGAGACCAGGTGTTTGCGCATTAGCGGCAGCATTCGCACGGCGCGGGATTTCATCGGCCGCAACGAACATCACACCTGCAATGGCGGCGATGCCAATGGCGAAAAACATTCGCTGGTTCATTGCCGTCACCATGGGCCACAACGCGTGACCATCACCACCGAAATCGAGGTGACGACCAGTCCGAACATGAAAATCGCACTGCACAGCACGCCGATTCGCGCGAGAAACGCTTCGAGTTCGGCAACCCGGCGCGGTCGACCCTGCAACGGCTGCTGCAATTGCGCGCGCGTAAAAGCAACGGTCCTCCACGCGGCCACCGTCCCCGCGACGCCGACTACGAAACAAACGGTACTCAGCGCGATCAGTGCGGTCGTTACCCACCACGGTTGCGTCACCGGCTGATTCGCATCGGAAAGCGCGCAGGACTGCGCGGCCAGCACTTCTCCGATGAGCATTTGCGCAAACCATGCAAGCGGCGTCGCGAACGTGGCAATCAGCAGCCGCCACACTTGAAAGCGCGGCGCCTCGTTGCGGTCGGCATTTTCCGTGCGATGTCCGTCGCCGCCGCCGTTGCGCTCTGCCCGTGACGGAGCGCCGGTCATGCTCGTCCCCTCAACAGAAAAGGCGACAGATAGAGCGTGGTGAAAATGAACAGCCAGACAAGATCGACGAAGTGCCAGTACAGTCCGCCAATCGTCAGCGCGAGGCAGCGTTTCTCGTCGAAGTAGCCGAGTGCAGTCCACAGCAGCAGCAGCGTCAGCACTACCAGACCAACGATCACATGCGCCATGTGAAAACCCGTTATCGTAAAGTACAGCGATCCGTACAGATGCGCGGTTGGGCCATACGGATGATTGCGCCACTCCTTGAGTTGAATGCCGACGAAGGTCACGCCGAGCACCAGTGCGACGCTCATCGCTATCACGGCCCAGTGAATGCGCCGCCGTTTCACGCAGCGCTCGCATAACCAGACGAAAACACTGCTCGACAACAGGATCGCCGTGTTGGCTCCGCCGAGTCCCAGCTTCGGCAAACCTTCGGGCGGCCACATGTTGCCGCTTTGCGATGCCAGATACAGATATGAAAAGATCAGATATCCAAACAATGAGCCTTCCGTGACGATCAACGCTAGACAGCCGAACCAGCCGCCCGAGCGCTGCCCTGCACTGCCCACCGGCAGGCGCGCCGGACTGCGATAAGCCTCGTCTCGCAACGCGTCGCTCATGTCAGCTCCCGGCGTCCTGCACATGCTGCGGTTCGCGCTGGATCAGGCTGCGCTCAGGCCATAGCCAGACGATGATCGACGCCGCACAGCCGACCAGCATCGACGCCGCGAACCACCATTCGAGCAACGCGAGACCCGCGAAGAACAGCGTCGCGAACACGCTCAGTACAAAGGGTGTACAGGTGTCTTCCGGCATCTTCAGGATCACATCGGGTTGCGCTTCCATGATCGTCGTTCCGAGGGCCTCCCTACCCTGATCGAGTATGAGGCCTTCCTGCAGCGACGATCGCGCCTCATGCTGCTCCTCCGGTTCGCCCCGCCCTTCCCACAGCGGATGCCGGCTCGCAATGGTTGGCACAACAGCGAAGTTGTACGGAGGAGGCGGTGACGTCGTCGACCATTCGAGCGTGCCGGCGTCCCACGGGTTGGAACCCGCAGGGGCGCCATGCCGCGCGCTGTACAGCAGATCGCAGAGGAAGATCAGAATACCTATGGCAAGCACGAACGAACCCGCGGACGTAATCAGGTTCACCGTGCTCCAGCCCATATCGGGCGCATACGTGTAGATGCGGCGGGGCATGCCGAGCAGTCCCGCAATGTGCATCGGAAAGAACGCCACGTTGAAACCGGTGAACATCACCCAGAAAGCGAGTTTGCCGATCCGCTCGCTCATCATGCGTCCCGTGAACTTTGGAAACCAGAAGTACACGCCGCCGATGACCGGGAACACGTTGATGCCAAGCAGCACGTAGTGCAGATGCGCGACGACGAAATACGTGTCGGTCAGTTGCCAGTCGAACGGCACGGCAGCGGTCATCACGCCCGACACGCCGCCGATCACGAACAGCAGCACGAAGCCCGCGAAGTAATAGAAGGGCACGCGGAATACGGGCCGCCCGCACCACATGGTCGCGATCCACGCGAACGTCGCGATCGCGCTCGGGATGGAAATTGCCATGCTGGCGGCGCCGAACAGCGACAACGCGAGCACAGGCAAGCCTGTCGCGAACATGTGATGGATCCACACGACGAAGCCGATCAGCATCGTCGCGACGGTCGACAATGCAACCGGTCCATAGCCGACCAACGGCCTGCGGCAAAACACCGGAAGTGCGTCGGAAACGATGCCCATTGCGGGCAACACGACGACATAAACCCATGGATGCGCGAAGATCCAGAACAGGTGTTGCCACATCAACGCGCGGCCGCCATTCAACACGTCGAAGAAATGCGTGCCGAGGCGACGGTCCATCCACAGCATCAGAAACGCGAGACTCACAGACGGCACCGCGACGAGATTGCCGCAGGACGCGGTCATCGTGCCCCAGACGAGCACCGGGACGCGGTCGAGCGACATGCCGGGTGCGCGCATGCGCAACAACGTCACGACAAAGTTGACCGCGCCGACGGTCGTCGAAATACCGAGCAGGACCATGCCGAGCGCGTATACGTCGATATTCGGCCCGGTGTCGTATTGAAGGCTCGACAACGGAACATAGTTGAACCAGCCGGCGTTCGGCGCTTCGCCGAGCGGAAAACTGGCATAGAGAAAGATCGCGGCAAACAGAAAGATCCAGTACGAGAATGCGTTCAGACGCGGGAACGCCATGTCCCGCGCGCCGAGTATCAGCGGCCAGAGATAGTTCGAGAAGCCCGACAACACAGGTAACGCATACAGGAAGATCATCGTCACGCCATGCATCGTGAACAGCTGGTTGTACTGCTCGGGTGTCAGCAGTGTCGCGTTCGGTTGTGCGAGTTGCACGCGCATGATCAACGCCTCGACGCCACCCGCGATCAGGAAGATGAATGCCGTGACCAGATAGCGCAGACCGATGCGTTTGTGATCGACCGTCGAGAGCCAGCCGCGCCAGCCGGGCGGCGTTTCCCATAGCTCGCGCAACTGCTTTTCGGCTGCGCTGTCGCGTGGGACTTCGCCCCACTCCAGGGGCCGATCCAATCGCAACCGCGCCTGAGAAGAAGGAGGTGTCGTGGTGTCGGTCATCGGCAGGTGTGTCGCACGAATGTCACATGATCGGAGGAGTCAATGCAGCGTCGCGAGATAGGCGGTTAGCGCCGCCGTCTCGTTCGTCGTCAGCACGATGTCTGGCATCAGCGAATCGGGTTTGATCTGCTGCGCGTGACGAATCCAGTCGAGTTGATGCTCAGGCGTGTTCGTCAACGCTCCCGCTGCAATCAGCCGTCGCGAATCGAGATGAGTGAGATCGGGCGCCTGCGTACCGTCGGCTGAGGTACCGCGTACCGTGTGGCAGCCTGCGCAATGCGACTGAAAGACTTGCGCGCCGTGCGTGACGGCGGTGCTGTCTGAGCCGGCTTCTGCTGCGGCTTCCGGCGCGGCGGCCTTCGCTTGCGCGACGCGCCATGCATCGAAAGCAGCGCGGTCCTGCGCGATAACCTCGAATGCCATATGCGCGTGCTGCGCGCCGCAAAACTGCGAGCATTGCCCCCGATATACGCCGGCTGCGTCCGCCTGAATCCATTGTTCGTTGATCTGCCCGGGAATCGTCTGCGTTTTGCCCGCGAGTTGCGGTACCCAGAACGCGTGAATGACGTCGGCGCTCTTGAGCACGACCTTCACCGGCTCGCCGACCGGAATGTGAATCTCGTTGGCTGTGACGAACGCCGGGCCCCCATCTGCGTCGCCGTACTCGATCTTCCACCACCAGTCATACACGGTGACAGTCAGGACCACCGAGGGCGCATGGGGCGGTGCCGCGACGGATTCGAGCGTAACCAGCGTGTACGCAAGTGCCGCGATCAGGCAGATCGACGAGATTGCGGTGCCCGTATAGACCCAGCGCAACGCGCCCTTTTCGCCTGTCACGAGGCTCGCGGCATGCTCGCAATGACCGCGTCGCGTCATTGCAATGCCTAGCAGCACGGCGACGATCACGATTACGGCCATCGATAATGCGGCGAGTGCCCAACCGAGATGCATCGTCGGCCCCGCGGCAGGACCCGCCGCATGCAGGAAATAATTGAGCGGCGCACCTTGCGAATCGGCGTGGACGACGCTCAAACCAATCGGCAGCGCAATGGAACGAGCAAGCGTGACGCGATCGCGTGTATTTGTCCGGTCCCGATCCAGGACAACCGGCCTGTATTGCATCGGCGTGCTCCCAGTTCCATTGCTTGCGTGTTGGCCAGCCACTCTTCCGACCTCGCGTAGCAAGAAGTCTCATAGCAAGAAACGAGCGCGCTCGCCGACGGGTCCGGGAACATTCTGTCAACGGTAAGCCAACGCTGACCAGAAGCGACATGCCCGTCTGGCGGCGACTCAGGGACCGACACGTTGTGCCCCCGGGGACCGCTCCGTCTGCACGAGCACGACACAGCACTCTTTCAGTGAGCGCTCGCCCGGCTGTAGGTTTTACTCACAATGTGATATTTACAAAATTCTTCTCGCAGAGCCACGTCGCGCGTTCAACCTTTTCCGTTGGGAATGACCGCCCCCAGCACCTGCCGCGCGGTATTCGCTATCACGCTGCCCTCCTTCGGATCGCCTTCCATCAACGTCCGCGCAAACGCCCTCGCCTGGGCGAGCGTCACATGCGGCGGCAACGGCGGGACTTCCGGGTCGGTTTTCACTTCGAGCACGACGGGTCGCCGCGCGGCCAGCGCGGCCTCCCACGCGTCCTGCAACTGCTCCGCCTTGTCGACATAGATCCCGGTAAGTCCCACCAATTCCGCGAACCGGTGATAAGGCACGTTCGGGAGCTGCTGCGAAGCATTGAACTTCGGGTCGCCTTCCATCACGCGTTGCTCCCACGTCACCTGGTTCAGGTCCTCGTTATTCAGCACCATGCAGATCCAGCGGGGATCGGCCCACTGCTGCCAGTATTTGGCCACCGTGATCAGTTCGGCCATATTGTTCATCTGCATGGCGCCGTCGCCGACCATCGCGATCACGGGGCGGCCCGGATAGGCAAACTTGGCGGCGATCGCATACGGAACTGCCGCGCCCATCGACGCGAGGCCGCCCGAAAGCGACGCCATCATCCCGCGGCGGATTTTCAGGTCGCGCGCATACCAGTTGGCGCACGAGCCGGAATCGCTCGTGAGGATCACGTTATCGGGCAGACGCGGTGACAGTTCCGTAAAAGCGCGCTGCGGATTCACGCCGTTGCTGGCTGGCTGATGCGCGCGCTCGTCGAGCGTCTCCCACCAGCGCGAGGTCCAGCGCTCGATGCGGCCTCGCCAGGCATTGCTGTCCTTCTGCTTCAGCAAAGGCAGCAGTGCCCGCAACGTCTGCGCGCTGTCACCGACCAGATTGACTTCCATCGGATAACGCAGGCTCAGCATGTCCGCCTTGATGTCGATCTGCACGCCTCGCGCGTCGCCCTCCTTAGGCAGAAATTCGGAGTAGGGAAAGCCTGAGCCGACCATCAGCAACGTGTCGCACGTGTTCATCATTTCATAGCTGGGCTTCGTCCCCAGCAGACCGATGGACCCCGTCACCCATGGCAGGTCGTCCGGCAGCGCGGCTTTGCCGAGCAGCGCTTTTGCGACGCCCGCGCCGAGCCGGTTCGCCACTTCGATCACTTCGTCGGTGGCCTGCAATGCGCCCGCGCCCACCAGCATCGCGACCTTGTGTCCCGCGTTCAGCACGTCCGCCGCCCGTTGCAGGTCTTCCTGCATGGGGACGATTTTCGGCCGCGAATAGCCGATGCCGGAATGGGCGGTGCCGTGTTTGCGCGCGGGCGACTCGTATTCGAGGTCCTGCAGATCGTTCGGCAGGATCAGCGCCGTCACGCGCCGCTCGGACAGTGCAATGCGAATCGCGCGATCGACGAGGTGGCGCACCTGCGCGGGCACACTGGCCTGCTGAACGAACGCGCCGGCCACGTCCTTGAACATCGCCGCGAGATCGAGTTCCTGCTGATAATGCGCCCCCAACGCTGCCCTCGCCTGCTGGCCGACGATCGCCAGCACGGGCATGTGGTCCATCCTCGCGTCATACAGGCCCGTGATCAGATGCGACGCGCCAGGCCCGGACGTCGCGATGCAGACGCCAAGTTCGCCGGTGAACTTCGCATGCGCGCTCGCCATGAAGGCGGCCATTTCCTCGTGCCGCGCCTGCACGAATTCGATCTTGCCTTCCGCACGGTTCAACGCGCCGAATACGCCGTTGATGCCGTCCCCTGGATAGCCGAACATCCGCTTCACGCCCCAGTGATGCAGCCTGTCCACAATAAAGTCGCCTACCGTCGTCGCCATGAGAGTCTCCCGCCATAAGAAGTGGCCTGCGATGCAAGGCAATCAGCAAGAGTCGCGCCCCGTCACGGATGAAATGCCGCCGTAAGGCATAGCGCTTGCTGCGGCAGTCGTTAGCAGAGCAAAGCGGATAACAGATCAACCTCGCGATCAATCCAACGCGCGACGACCATGCAAAACCACGCAGCCCCCCACTCGAACTCCGATCGTTTCGCCGCGGCTCCGATCACGGAAATCACGGCGCACGCGTATACGATTCCGACCGACGCGCCAGAGGCGGACGGCACCTTCGAATGGAACGCGACGGCACTCGTGGTGACGGAGGTCGAGGCGGGCGGAATCCGCGGCCTCGGATACACCTACAGCGACACCTGTGCGGCGATGCTGATCCGGAACACGCTGGCGGAGGTGCTGCTCGGCGAAGAAGCGTCCGCGCTCCCGTATCTGTGGCGAAAGATGCAGCGCCGCGTACGCAATCTGGGTCGCGAAGGCATCGCGGCTACTGCTATTTCTGCGCTGGACTGCGCGTTGTGGGATCTGCACGCGAAGCGCCTCGACGTTCCTCTCGTCAAGCTGCTGGGTCAGTCGCGCGAACGGGTGCCGGTGTACGGCAGTGGTGGCTTCACCACGTACACCGACGCGCAGATGACTGAGCAGTTGAGCGGCTGGGTGCAGAACGACGGATGCCGCTGGGTCAAGATCAAGATCGGCAGCGACGCGGCGCGCGATCCGTCGCGCGTGCGATGCGCGCGTAGCGCAATCGGTCCCGAAGCCGGTCTTTTCGTTGATGCGAACGGCGCGTTCGACATCACGGCCGCCCAACACTTCGCCGAAGAGTTCGTGAGCGAAGGCGTGCAATGGTTCGAAGAGCCTGTGAGCTCCGACGACCTGACAGGCTTGTCCGCGATCCGAAGCCGTGCGCCTGCCGCCATGGATATCGCCGCGGGCGAGTATGGCTACACCACGGACTATTTCAGACGCATGCTCGAACGAGGTGCGGTGGACGTGCTGCAGGCCGATGCGAGCCGTTGCGGCGGCATCACGGGATTCA
This sequence comes from Paraburkholderia sp. HD33-4, assembly GCF_021390635.1. Taxonomy (NCBI): domain Bacteria; kingdom Pseudomonadati; phylum Pseudomonadota; class Betaproteobacteria; order Burkholderiales; family Burkholderiaceae; genus Paraburkholderia; species Paraburkholderia sp. HD33-4. The sequence continues at coordinate 392,950 of NZ_JAJEJS010000004.1, forward strand.
TCGCAGCCGCGCAACTGGCGTCCGCCTTTCACATCCCGCTGTCTGCGCATTGCGCCCCCGCGCTGCATCTGCACGTGGCCGCTGCGGTGCCTGGCCTGCGTCATCAGGAGTGGTTTCACGACCACGTGCGCATCGAGTCGATGCTGTTCGACGGGGCACCGTGCGTCATGCAAGGCAGCATCTCGCCGGATCTATCCCGCTCTGGCTGCGGCCTCGACTTCAAGCACGAGGACGCGAAACGCTTTGCGACCGGCGTGCCATGAGCAAACGTTGACCCGCGACGCCCAGTGCCCCAGTGCCCCATCGGCCGCTTGCCCACAAAGTGATTGATAAACCGATCCGCTGACGATGAAACAGACAACCTTATATATGCTTGGCGCGCTGTGTGCGGCTTCCGGCGCCGCCGCGCTGGCGGCAACGAGGAAGCGTGGCGAGGTCCGCGAAGGCGCATGGCCACGGGCACGGCCGCCCTTCGCGTCACCGGCGATACCTGGAGCGGAGCACGAACACATCAGGGCCGCGCGTGGCTTCAACCACAGTTCGGCACTGCTCGCTTTTTCCGCACTGGCCGATAGCGCGGTCGAACACTATCGAGGCTCGTTCGACAACAACGCCATGTATGCGCCGCTCGCCACCGCGACCTGCGCGTTGCTCGCCGGTCTGCATGGCGGCGTGGACAGAACCGAGGCCTCCCATGCGGTCCGGCATGCGGTCTATCTCGCGGCGGTATCGACGGGCGTGGCGGGTACCGCATTCCATCTGTACAACGTCACCAAACGTCCGGGTGGATGGAGTTGGCACAACCTGTTTTACGGCGCGCCACTGGGCGCACCACTGACACTGTTGTTGTCCGGCGCGCTGGGCGCGGTCGGCGAACGGCTGCGCAACGAGCCTGCCGAAGATCCCCAGCTGTTCGGCATGCCTGCGGGGAAAGCGCTTGCGCTCGCGGCGAGCATCGGCCTCGTGGGCACCGTCGCCGAGGTCGCGTTGCTTCATTTTCGTGGGGCATTCCAGCATCGCGCGATGTATGTACCGGTAACGGTCCCGCCGGTCGCGGCGGTGCTGCTTACGCACGCTGCGCTGTGCACGCCGCAGCCGCGCTGGCTCACGCGCACATGGTTGCGCATGACGGCGACACTCGGTTTGGTCGGCGCCCTGTTCCACGCGCGCGGCGTCGCGCGCAGCCAGGGCGGCTGGCGCAACTGGTCGCAAAACGTGCTCGCCGGTCCGCCGTTGCCAGCACCGCCGGGCTTCACTGCATTGGCGATGGCCGGTCTCGCGGCATTGCGCATGAGGGAGACGGAAAAATGAGCCACGGCGATTTTGTCCCTGCTTATCCGGACTACGACGTTCTCGACAAACGCGATACGCCGTCATGGGACGAGGCGACGCGTACCGTCATCGACGATCGCATCGGCACTCCCGACGCGCCCGCATGGTGCAGTCCCGCTGAATGGTGCACGCTGCATGCGCTGTGCGATGCAATCGTCCCGCAGCCGGCAAGCCGGCCGCGCGTGCCGCTTGCCGCGCTGGTGGACCGTAAGATCGCGAAAGGCCGAAGCGATGGCTATCGCAACGCGCAGCTTCCACCGTTGCAGCAGGCCTGGCGCATCGGCCTCGCGGCGCTCGAGGACGAAGGTCTGCGTCACTATCGCGCCGGATTCGCGGACCTCGACGAGCGTACGCGCATCAGCCTCATTCAGGCGATGGAGCATGGAACGCTGACTCGCGACGCGTGGCAGGCAATGCGTTGCGACCTGTTCTTCAGGGAGCGGGTACTGCACGACATCTGCACGACCTACTATTCGCATCCATCGACGTGGAGCGAGATCGGCTTCGGCGGCCCGGCGAATCCGCGTGGTTACGTGCGCATGTACTTCAACCGTCGCGACCCGTGGGAAGCCGTCGAGGCCTCGCAGGCAACCGGATCGCAGGAGACCACGCGTGCTCGATGAAGCCCTTCGCCATCCCCGCGGCAAGGACGGCCGCGCCCCGGACGTCTTCACGCGCGGCGGCTGGCTGCCGATGCGCGAGTATCCGCGCCATGAGGAAGTCGACTTCGCGATTGTCGGCACGGGAGCGGGCGGCGGCACGCTCGCCTGCCGGCTTGCCGAACAGGGCTTCAAGGTCGTCGCCTTCGATGCGGGTGCGTGGTGGCGGCCGCTCGAAGAGTTCGCCTCGGACGAAACGCATCAGTCGAAGCTGTACTGGACCGACGAGCGGATCGTCGACGGCGACGATCCGCTCGTGCTCGGCGCGAACAACAGCGGCAAGGCAGTCGGCGGCAGCACGGTGCACTTCGCGATGGTCTCGCTGCGCTTCAGGCCCGAATGGTTCAAGGCGCGCACGTTGCTCGGCTACGGTGCGGACTGGCCTCTCGACTGGCGGGAAATGTGGCACTACTACGCGTACGTCGAAGACGCGTTGAAGATCGCCGGACCGGTCAGCTATCCGTGGGGCCCGAAGCGGCCACGCTATCCGTATCGCGCGCATGAAATGAATGCAGCCGCGCTGGTGCTCGCAAAAGGGGCGGAGGCACTTGGTATCGCCTGGAGCCCGACGCCCCTCGCCACCGTATCGGCGCCGCGCGGCAACGCGCATCCGTGCGTCTATCGCGGCTTCTGCGTGTCAGGCTGCGCGACCAACGCGAAGCAGAGCGCACTCGTCACGTGGATTCCGCGCGCCGTCAAAGCGGGCGCCGAAATCCGCGACCTCGCGATGGTCGGACGCATCGACGTGAACCCCGCGGGTCGTGCAACCGGTGTCGAGTATCTGCGCGAAGGCCAGTGGCAATTCCAGCGCGCGCGTCATGTGGTCGTCGCGGGCTATGCGATCGAAACGCCACGGCTGTTGCTGATGTCAGCCAACGCGCAGTTTCCGGACGGACTCGCCAACCGTTCTGGCCTCGTCGGCAAGAACCTGATGGTGCAGTCGAATCAGGCGGTGTGGGGCGTAATGGAGGACGAGGTACGCTGGTACAAGGGGCCGCCTTCGCTGTCCATCACTGAGCACTGGAACTACACGGACAAGGGCAAGGACTTCTTCGGCGGCTACGCGTATATGAGCCAGGGGCCACTGCCAGTGGTCTGGGCGCAGACACAACTGGGACGTGGCCTGTGGGGCCAGCCGCTGCTCGACGAAATGCAGATGTACAACCATCAGGCCGGGCTCAAGATCGTCGGCGAAACGCTACCGCAGGAACGCAACCGCGTGACGCTCGCCGATGAAAAGGATCAGTACGGACTGCCGATCGCGCGGGTGAGCTGGAGCTATTGCGACAACGACCGGAGGCTGATCTCGCACAGCCTCGCGTTCATGACGCGGGCGCTCGAAGCGGCCGGCGCGACGCGGATCTGGGCCCAGCACGACGATACCTGCCATCTGAACGGCACAGCCCGCATGGGCGATGATCCGCATACGAGCGTCGTCAATGCGGATTGCCGCAGCTGGGATATTCCGAACCTATGGATCTGCGACGGTTCGGTGTTTCCGACCGTAGGCGGTGTGAATCCGTCGCTAACCATTCAGGCGATCGCCTGTCGCACGGCGGACAGGATTGCCGTGCTGGCATCGCGGGGCGAACTGTAGACACACGCACGCACGCCGCCGCATGAACGCCGGGGAGATATAAGCCATGAAGAAGAGCCACACACCGCAAACGGTCGTGATCACCGGTGCGACGGCTGGCCTGGGCCGCGCCACCGCGCTCGAATTCGCACGGCATGGCGCCGACGTGGCACTCCTCGCGCGCGACGTCGATGCACTTCAGCAAACCGCTCAGGAAGTTCGCGCCGCTGGAGTACGTGTGCTGTCGATCCAGGTCGATGTGAGCGATGCCGAAGCCGTCGATGCCGCGGCGGCGTCCGTCGAGTCGCGCCTCGGGCCCATCGACGTCTGGGTCAACAATGCGATGGTGACGGTGTTTGCCCCCGTCGACGCGCTTTCGCACAAGGATTTTGCGCGGGTGACCGACGTCACGTATCACGGTTTCGTCTGGGGCACGATGGCAGCGTTGAAACGCATGCTCGAACGCGACCGCGGTGTGATCGTTCAGGTGGGCTCCGCTCTCGCCTATCGGTCGATTCCGCTGCAATCTGCGTATTGCGGCGCCAAGCACGCTATACGCGGCTTCACGGACGCGTTGCGCTGCGAGTTACATCATCGCCACAGCAGTGTGCACGTCACGATGGTGCAGATGCCCGCGTTGAACACGCCCCAGTTCGAGTGGGCCGAAAACGGCATGCCGCTCGCGCCGCGTCCCGTGGCGCCGATCTTTCAGCCGGAAGTCGCAGCACGCGCGGTCTATTGGGCGGCGACGCACCGACGCCGCGAAGTGTGGGTCGGCGCGTCGTCGATCAAGGCGATCGTGGCCAACCAGTGGATACCGGGTTGGCTCGACCGCTATCTCGGGCGTACCGGTGTCGATGCCCAGCAGGACGATTCGGTAGCCCGTGGAGCGCAGCACGCGTCGAACCTGTGGGAGCCTGTCACGGCTCTTCATCGCGTGCATGGCAGGTTCGACGCCGATGCGTCGTCGTCCAGTCCCGCGCTCTGGCTGGACACGCATCGAGGCTTCGCGATGCTCGCCATCGCGACACTGGCGACGCTGTGTGTGGGCGTGCTGCGCCGCCGGATCTGATCATGGCGTTGCGCCTCGAAGACTACGCGATGCTCGGCGACGGTCAAAGCGCAGCCCTCGCCGGCCTCGATGGTTCTATCGACTGGCTATGCTGGCCCGCATTCGATTCGAGCCCCTGCTTCGCCGCGCTGATCGGCGAGCCCGACAACGGTTTCTGGCGGATCGCGCCCGATGCTGGCGTCGTGTCCGCGCGCCGTCGCTACCTCGACGCTTCGCTGGTCCTTGAGACGACCCAAGAAGCCGCAAATGGCACGCTCGAACTGACCGACTGGATGGAATGGGCCGCGGCGCCGCCGCGCATTTGCCGGCGCGTGCGATGCGTATCGGGCCGGGTGCGGATCACGAGCGAGTTGGCTGTACGCTCCAACTACGGCCGGGCGCTTCCCTGGCTGCGTCCATTGGACGACCGGATCGCTGCGGTCAGCGGACCCTGGACGATCTGGTTCGATACGAAGCAGGCATCGTCCATTCGCGACGCGCGCATATACAGCGCGTTTGAACTCGCGGCCGGCGAGGTTTGCGATTTCGTACTCACCTGCACCCGGTCTCACGAACCTCCACCGAGACGGTTGCACGTATCCGAGTCGCTACATGGAGCGCTCGCCTTCTGGCAGCAATGGTCCGCAGCGCAACCTGTACACGGGCGCTATAACGATGCAGTGACACGATCGCTGGTCACGCTCAAAGGACTGATGAATCGCCAGACTGGCGGTATCGTCGCGGCTCCAACCGGCTCGTTGCCGGAACGCATAGGCGGCGACCGGAACTGGGATTATCGCTATTGCTGGCTGCGCGACGCGAGCTTCACGATGCTGGCACTCGCCGCCAGCGGTGTCAGCGAAGAAGCGCAGGCATGGCGGGACTGGCTGGTGCGTGCCATCGCGGGGCATCCGGCGCAGACCCAGATCATGTACACCACGGATGGCGCGCGCCACATTGTCGAGTGGGAATGTTCATCGCTGCGTGGATATGAAGGTTCGCGCCCGGTACGTTTCGGCAATGCAGCCGTGAACCAGTCGCAACATGACATTTACGGCGAAGTGATGAATGCGCTATATGTCGCGAGGCAGCATGGCTTGCCGCCCGATGAGGATGCATGGCTGCTCGAACGCAGCCTGATCGATCATGTCGCGGCCATCTGGCGCGCCGCCGATAGCGGCCTGTGGGAGTTTCGCGGCGCGCCGCGGCACTTCACGTTGTCGAAAGTCATGGCATGGGTCGCGGTAGATCGTGCGATTCGCTGCGCGGAAGAGTTTCATCACCGGGCCCCCGTTGCCAGATGGCGACGGCTTGCCGCTACGATACGCAACGACGTGCTGGCGCACGGTTTCAATCAGCACGTGAACGCGTTCACCCAGTCCTACGGCAGCGAACCGCTCGACGCGAGCCTGCTGCTGATGCCTTTGTTCGGCTTTCTTCCTGCGGAGGACCCGAGAATACAGGCAACGGTGAGCGCCATCGAGCGGGAACTGATGGCGGATGGGCTCGTGTTTCGCTATCGCAGCGGCCCATCCGGGAGGGCTCAGCATGAGCCGGACGAAGGCGCGTTTCTCGCATGCAGCCTGTGGCTCGCGCAGGTCCGGCACTTGCAAGGTCGTCACGATGACGCGCGCACACTGTTTGAACGCGTGCTGGGGTTGCGCAATGACGTGGGGCTTCTCGCGGAACAATATGACATCCGGGCAAAGCGCCAATGCGGCAATTTTCCGCAAACGCTGTCCCATGTCGCGCTGATCAATACGGCGATCGTGTTGGGCTGACACCCGCAGCGTCGCCACGCTTTGCCGGCAAGCCATAAAAGTGCGCCCTGATCTCTCCAGCTTCCCGCGCTAAGCCGACCACCGGTGCGATCCGCCCTATCACGACAGACAGGAGGAGCTATGAGCAGCATCGCCGATCTTTTCAGGCACCTGACGGCGGGCGTGTACGTGATTGGCGTTTCAGACGGCGATCGCCGCGACGCGTTCACGGCAAGCGCGGTCATGCAGGTTTCGTTCTCTCCACTGCTTATTGCAATCGGGACTAGCCCGACTCACGAGTCCTACAAGCTTCTTGAACACGGACAGGGATTTGCCATCAGCGTATTGCGAGCGGAGCAACAGGATCTCGCGCGCCACTTCGGAACGCAGTCGGGCCGCACTGTCGACAAACTCGCATCGACGCGCTGGCAGCCAGGTATGACGGGGGCGCCCCTTCTGCTCGATGCGCTTGCGCATTTCGATTGCCGGGTGGTCAATGACGTCGAAGCGGGAGATCACAGGCTGGTCGTTGGGCGCGTGCTGAATGGCGCGATTGTCAGTCCCGAAGGCGAGCCGCTCGTCTATGCGCAGACAGGTAATCTCGACGGCAGCGAGGGCCTTTACCCCGCAACGTTTTCCTGAGAGCGATCTGCCGTTCGCTTTTCTCGCTCACCGGGCATGCGTGCTGCTCGAACCCGAGCACGGTAGTCAACCGACGAGCCGCGCCATTCTCGAGGAGTTCAGCATGAAAGCACTGGTTTATGAAGGTCCACGCAAAGTTGTCGTGAAGGAAATGCCGGATGCGAAAATCGAGCGACCGACGGATGTGCTCGTGAAGATCACGACCACCAATATCTGCGGTTCGGACCTGCATATGTACGAAGGCCGCACGAATATGGAATCGGGCCGGATTCTCGGGCACGAGAATCTCGGTGGCGTCGTCGAAGTGGGCAACGCTGTCGAGCGCATCAAGACAGGCGATCGGGTGTGCATGCCGTTCAATATCGGCTGCGGTTTTTGCAAGAACTGCGAGCGGGGTCTGACCGGGTTCTGCTTGACGACCAATCCCGGTGTCGCAGGCGCGGCGTATGGATTTGCCGGTATGGGGCCGTATAGCGGCGGCCAGGCGGAATATCTGCGCGTGCCGTTCGGCGACTTCAATTGCCTCGTTCTGCCGCCCGACGCCGAAGAAAAGGAAAACGACTATGTGATGCTGTCGGATATCTTTCCGACGGGTTATCACGCAACCGTGCTTGCCGGTGTCGAACCCGGCGATAGCGTTGTGATCTACGGCGCAGGGCCGGTGGGTTTGATGGCCGCGCTCTCAGCATCGATCAAGGGGGCCAGCAAGATCATGGTGGTGGACAGCCATCCGGACCGGTTGAAGCTCGCGGAGAAGATCGGCGCGATACCCGTGGATGACAGCGACGGATCGTCGGCTGACCGGATTCTCGAGATGACCGGCGGAGAAGGCGCCGATCGCGGCTGCGAATGCGTCGGCTATCAGTGCAGTTGCAAAGGCCACGAAGTGCCGAATCTGACGATGAACAACCTCATCAAGGCGGTGCGTCCCACAGGCGGAATCGGCGTGGTCGGCGTGTTCGTCGCCGAAGATCCCCACGCCGAAGATCCGTTGCAGAAGAAAGGCCAACTTGCGCTCGACTTCGGGCAGTTGTGGATGAAGGGACAGCGCATTGCGACCGGCCAGGCGAACGTCAAGGCTTACAACCGCAAGCTACGCGACCTGATTGCGGCGGGCAAGGCGAAACCGTCGCAGATCATCTCTCACGAGTTACCGCTCGCGAGCGCCCCTGATGGATATAAGCACTTCGACGAACGGGACGATGGCTGGACGAAGGTGGTGCTCAAACCCGCGGCTTAAGGGACTCTATGACGACCTGCGCTCAAACAGACATCGCCGTTTCGGCGCAGGCTGGAACGGCTCACGGCAAGAAACCGTAACCTTGCCCGGTCGCGCGACTGGGGATGCCCCAATACGCCCTATTCCTGTCGGCTTGGATCGCGCGTACCGGCCGCGGTGGCAATGGTCGCATTCACCCTGACCGGCGGGCCGTTGTCGTCAAACGGCGGTTCGACAACGAAGCGGCTTATCACGCCGGGCTCGAAAACCAGGCAGCAGGTCGAGCCGCCATACTGGAAGAAGCCCAGTTCGTCGCCTTTCCTGACATGCTGGCCAGGCAGCGTCTCGATCATGCAGGACGACACGTCCGCCATGCCCACGAATACGCAGGCCACGTGACCGACTGCCGGGTCGTCACAAGCGATGACGATTACCGCGCGCGCGGCGAGCGCGGTGATATAGCCTTGTGAATCGTTCAGACCGCTTGGGTCCTCGCCTTCGCTGTCGGCATTCGAATAATAACTACCGTCGACTGCATAAGCGTGCGTAATCACGCCACTTACCGGCGCATGCCAGCGGTGATAATTGAATGCGCTCAGAAATGCCTGGTACACGGAACCGCCGGCAAAACGCCGCGGCAGTTCGGGCTGATGCAACGTCAGCATGTCCTGCAGCGAATACGGCTGCGATTTGATCCAGAACGTGTCCGAGAGTTTTACGTCGTGCTGGATGTTATACGGCGCGGCTTCGCACGCGCTGACAATCACCCTATCGTCGTCCGGTTCGTCAACAGGCCGCTCTCCAGCGCGAAATCGTCGCGTGAAGAAGTCGTTCCACGAAGTGAATCCCCAATAGCGTTGACGAGGATCGCAGACGAATTGCGACAGCGCTATGCGTCTATCGGCTTCGGCACAAAACCATCCGTCCGGCGACGACGTGTTCAGGTGTTCGCGCGAATGCGGGCCGCTCAGAAAGCCGCACCAGCAGTTCAGCACGTGCTTGAGTTGCGCGTTCAGAGCCGGATCGCGAAACAGCGCATAGCCGGATGGCATGCACATTGGCCAATCGAGCACCGCGTTCAGGGGGCAATGAATCAGGCCTGATTCGCTAAAAGGCGGCGCGTACGTCATCAAGTAGTCGACGATCGTCATCAACTCGTCGATCGACGCATAGCCGAGCACATAGCCCGCTTCCTGCGCCTGAGCAATGGCCCGCGTCATATCCATCCTAAGCACGGGATCACCTTGCACGAGTGCAGCAAGTTCGTCGACGGCACGCGTGCGCGGCGAATTGTCCGCCCGCTCGCGCGCTTTTGCTGCGAGATCGCACCGGTAGCGTGCGAGGTGGGCTTCGTCCCGCGGCAACCACTCCCCTAGCCTGCGCCGCTGTGTCTGGGTATCCGCTGCGTCGTCTGCCATGCGTTGCCTTTCCAGGTTGGTTGAAGTGGGAATAGCGGCTTGAGAAGTCAAGCAAGTCATTTAGCGCGCGGCGGGTCAAGACCGTCGTCGGGTTCTTTTCGGCCGTTACGGATCTGTTCGACACAGGTCGCCACCGCCTCGGCGACGTTGGCGACTTCAGTGCGCATGTCCCCGTCATGATCGAGTGTCACATGGCTCGTCGCATAAGGCTCGTAGTAGCCGATAAAGCGATCCAGACGCGACTTCGCGCCTGACTCGATGAGGCCCATCCAGTCTAGCCAGTCCGTCAGTGCGCGCCGGGAGCCTTCAATGCCGGCGACGTCGCCATGCACAACGAGGCCGTATGCCCGACCCGCGAGATGCTTTGGGTAATGCCAGCCTGCGAGTTCGAGACGCTTGGCTTCGTCCGCATTCTTGCCGTGCGTGGAAGTCGGGTCGGGATTGCCGCCATCCGCGCAAACGAGGCGATCCATCAGCAGTTTCAGCGGACCGGTCACCTGATACCAGTAGACCGGCGTCACGAACAGCACACCGTGACACGCGGCGAAGCGCTCATAGATTTCGTTCATCCAGTCGTTGACGAGCCCGAGCGAGTGATTCGGATAGCAACTGCAAGGCCAGTGGCAAAGCGGCATGGCGGTCGACACGCATCCTTTGCACGGGTGAATATGCAGGTCATGATCGGAGTTCAGACGCGACAGGTCGAGTGAGTCGACTTCGCAGGATCGGCGCTCAAGCGTCTCCTGCGCGATTGCAGCTAGCCGGAAGCTCTTCGACATTTCACCGGGACACGTGTAGTCGTTGCGCGCCGATGCGTTGACGACCAGTACGCGCGATGGCGTCGCCGGATCGCGTTGGCGCGATTCGGCAGCCTTGATCCGCTCGCTGGCGGCGCGCCATTCGATCGACAGATCGTAGTCCGGGTCTGCAAAACCGGCGCCTGCTTTTTCCGTCAATGGCGATTTGCGTGCGTTCGAATACGCATCCCATGCAATGGCTTCGAGGCGCGCGAGTGCTTCGTCTTCCTGGCGAAATGCCGGATCGTAGAAGCGTGCCATGAACCGCTCCCGAAATGCGTCACGCGACATGGGGTCCGTGACCTGACCTTTTCGGACGTCGACGGTTTGACGTGGATCAGCCAGTTTGGATCGGGCGCTCATGACGGCTCGCGAGTGACGGGGACTGATTCCAAGTGGAGCAAGCCTCGTACCTCGATCGAGCCTTTCGTTTACCTGCCGGAACCACTATTGTGTCGTGCAGCCGCACCTTCCATGTTCAAGGTTGCCCCTCGCCTCCAGACGCGCCATAGACCTGCCCCGTAATGTAACTCGATCGCGCAGCTGCAAGCTGCACATAGATGGGAGCGATTTCAGCAGGCTGCCCTGGACGCCCCATCGGCGTTTGCGCGCCGAATTGCACGACGTTCTTCATCGTCTGTCCGCCGCTGACCTGCAACGGCGTCCAGAATGGACCCGGCGCCACCGCGTTCACGCGTATCCCGCGCGCGACTAGCTGCTTCGCCAGCGACTTCGTGAAGTTCGCAATCGCGGCCTTCGTCATCGCATAGTCGAGCAGGTTGATCGAAGGATCGTAAGCATTCACCGAACTCGTATTGACGATCGCAGCGCCAGCCGGCATATGGGGAATCGCGGCTTTGGTAATCCAGAACATTCCATAAAGATTGGTGCGCAACGTCCAGTCGAAATCTTCGGTGCTAATGTCGAGGATCGAATCGTGACTGTGCTGGCGCCCTGCGTTGTTCACCAGAACGTCGAGTCCACCCATGCCGTTGGCCGCGCGGTCGACCATCTGTTTGCAGAACGTCTCGTCGCGGATGTCACCCGGCAGCGCAAGCGCAGTGCGGCCCGCGGAGCGGATCAACTGAACCACTTCCTGCGCGTCCGGTTCCTCCGCAGGCAAATAGACGATCGACACATCCGCGCCCTCCCGTGCGAACGCAATCGCGACCGCGCGACCAATGCCCGAATCGCCGCCGGTGATGAGTGCCTTGCGGCCAGCAAGCAGCCCGCTGCCGCGATAGCTCGATTCGCCGTGATCGGGACGCGGCGTCATGCGGCCGGCAAGACCCGGCCACGGTTGCTGCTGCTCGGGAAAAGGCGGATGCGGAAATAGCGAGCGCGGATCGCGCACGGCGGAGCCTGACACGGGCGTCGACGGGGTGCTGCCGCTCGCATCCGGCGAGCTGGAATCCGCGAGCGTGTTGCCCGCGAACGCCGCGGCCAGACCCGCCGCAGCACCTTGAATAACCTTGCGGCGGCCCGGAGAAACTTCGTCGGACGGCATGTCGCTCTCCCGGTTGTGCCCTTCAAGTGGGCGTGTGGAACGTCGCGCACGGCGAGTGCCGCGCGTCATGCACGACGTCGAGCAACGCCTATGCCGCGAGGCTGTGCGCCACCGCGTCAACGCCGCTCGGTGCTTCAGTCATCGGCGCCGCAATGACACGGCACTGGCCGTCGCCGCGGCCAGCTGTGCAGGCGGACGAGAGCGACGTCCTCGACGACGACAAACTCCGCATAGGCATCCGGGACTCTCAAAACGAAGGTTGACACCTCGTTCGTCCTGTTTTCACCTCGGCGCGCCCGGCAACAGAGGCATAATGGAAGCCGAGCGTCTGGTAGAAATTACACTTTGCGAAGTTGCCTTGCCGGGTATGCTTTGACGCTCATTCGTGACGCCTTGCGAACGAAAAGGAGGGCAGCATGAGTACGGTCGAGACAGCGCCGCCTCGGGATCTTTACATTACCCCTGAACTGCATCGCCGGGTGCCCAGGGAGGTAGATCACCTTGGCGAAAAGCTTGCGCTACAGGACATTGGGGCGCAGATGCTGGACCATCCGGACCAGGTGCTGCCAAAACTTGTCGAGAGGGCCATGCAGATGACCGGTGCATCGTCGGCTGGAATCAGTGCGCTTGATCTGGAGGACGGTGCTGCTGGGGTCTTTCGCTGGCGCGATCTGCGCGGTGAACTGGCCCGGTTCGAGGGCGCCACGACACCGCGCAATTACAGCCCCTGCGGCGTGTGTCTTGATCGATTCGAGCCGACATTAACGCGCCGTCCGGAGCGCTACTATTCGTGGATCGCAGAAGCCGGTGCGGTATGCCCCGAAGTGCTTCTGGTCCCTCTCTATGTCGCAAACGGCCAACCGCTCGGCACCCTATGGATCGTCGCCAAAAAAGAAGGTCAATTCGATAGCGGTCACGCCCGGATCATGCGGGAACTGGCATCGTTCGTGGGTATTGCGCTCGCCATGCAGCAGAGTCAGGACCGACTCCGGGCCGCTCTCGCAAATCAGGAAATGGTGGCGCGCGAGATGGAGCATCGGGTCAACAACGTGTTCCAGATCGTCGACGCCATGATTCAGATTGGCAAACGTTCAGCGACTTCGACCGTGGACTTCGCCGACACACTCTCAGGCCGACTACATGCGCTCGCCGCGTCACATTCGCTCGTCAGACAGGGATTCGGGTTAGGGCTAGACGTACCGCGATCAGCCGC